>NZ_JBIVYS010000001.1:0-2260996 GCF_044772365.1 Microbacterium sp. NPDC090225
GGTTGGGGATGGGCTCGCGGCCTATCAGCTTGTTGGTGAGGTAATGGCTCACCAAGGCGTCGACGGGTAGCCGGCCTGAGAGGGTGACCGGCCACACTGGGACTGAGACACGGCCCAGACTCCTACGGGAGGCAGCAGTGGGGAATATTGCACAATGGGCGGAAGCCTGATGCAGCAACGCCGCGTGAGGGATGACGGCCTTCGGGTTGTAAACCTCTTTTAGCAGGGAAGAAGCGAAAGTGACGGTACCTGCAGAAAAAGCGCCGGCTAACTACGTGCCAGCAGCCGCGGTAATACGTAGGGCGCAAGCGTTATCCGGAATTATTGGGCGTAAAGAGCTCGTAGGCGGTTTGTCGCGTCTGCTGTGAAATCCGGAGGCTCAACCTCCGGCCTGCAGTGGGTACGGGCAGACTAGAGTGCGGTAGGGGAGATTGGAATTCCTGGTGTAGCGGTGGAATGCGCAGATATCAGGAGGAACACCGATGGCGAAGGCAGATCTCTGGGCCGTAACTGACGCTGAGGAGCGAAAGGGTGGGGAGCAAACAGGCTTAGATACCCTGGTAGTCCACCCCGTAAACGTTGGGAACTAGTTGTGGGGTCCATTCCACGGATTCCGTGACGCAGCTAACGCATTAAGTTCCCCGCCTGGGGAGTACGGCCGCAAGGCTAAAACTCAAAGGAATTGACGGGGACCCGCACAAGCGGCGGAGCATGCGGATTAATTCGATGCAACGCGAAGAACCTTACCAAGGCTTGACATATACGAGAACGGGCCAGAAATGGTCAACTCTTTGGACACTCGTAAACAGGTGGTGCATGGTTGTCGTCAGCTCGTGTCGTGAGATGTTGGGTTAAGTCCCGCAACGAGCGCAACCCTCGTTCTATGTTGCCAGCACGTAATGGTGGGAACTCATGGGATACTGCCGGGGTCAACTCGGAGGAAGGTGGGGATGACGTCAAATCATCATGCCCCTTATGTCTTGGGCTTCACGCATGCTACAATGGCCGGTACAAAGGGCTGCAATACCGCGAGGTGGAGCGAATCCCAAAAAGCCGGTCCCAGTTCGGATTGAGGTCTGCAACTCGACCTCATGAAGTCGGAGTCGCTAGTAATCGCAGATCAGCAACGCTGCGGTGAATACGTTCCCGGGTCTTGTACACACCGCCCGTCAAGTCATGAAAGTCGGTAACACCTGAAGCCGGTGGCCTAACCTTTTTGGAGGGAGCCGTCGAAGGTGGGATTGGTAATTAGGACTAAGTCGTAACAAGGTAGCCGTACCGGAAGGTGCGGCTGGATCACCTCCTTTCTAAGGAGCATCTGACATCTTCGGATGTCCAGAACCCAGATCGAAGGCATACGTTCTTCGCTGGGAGCTCATGGGTGGAACATTTGACATGGCATCGAGATCTGATCTCTGGTCGAGTACGCAACTTCGGTTGTTGGAAAGAGTGGGGTGAGGGGATCGGTGCCTGCACGCTGTTGGGTCCTGAGGGACCGGATGCGGATCCTTTGGGATTCGGTCTGTACCTCTGGGCCTCTTCTGGTTTCCCCGTTTCGGGGTGGCTGGTGGGGGCACCGCCCGTACTTTGAGAACTACACAGTGGACGCGAGCATCTTGCAGCTGATCTTCGGATCGGTTGCACAAGATGATCTTAAAGATCATTAGTCAATTTCATGCCAGGCTTTCGGGCCTGGTGTCGATTCTGATTCAAACTCATGTGATTTCAAGTCTTTAAGAGCAAACGGTGGATGCCTTGGCATCTGGAGCCGAAGAAGGACGTAGCAATCTGCGATAAGCCTCGGGGAACTGATAAGCAAGTTTTGATCCGAGGGTGTCCGAATGGGGAAACCCCGCTGGGCGGCGTGCCGACCTAGTGACTCCCGCCTGAATATATAGGGCGGGTAGAGGGAACGTGGGGAAGTGAAACATCTCAGTACCCACAGGAAGAGAAAGCAACCGCGATTCCGTTAGTAGTGGCGAGCGAAACCGGAACAGGCTAAACCTAGCGTGTGTGATAGCCGGCAGGCGTTGCACGTTGGGGGTTGTGGGACTTTTCAGTCATCTCTGCCGAGGTGGCGGCGTTACAAGAAGGTATAGACGAACGGTCTTGAAAGGCCGGTCATAGAGGGTGCCAACCCCGTAGTCGAAATGCCTCTCTTGGCGCGAAGAGTATCCCAAGTAGCACGGGGCCCGTGAAATCCCGTGTGAATCTGTCAGGACCACCTGATAAGCCTAAATACTCCCAGATGACCGATAGCGGACAAGTACCGTGAGGGAAAGGTGAAAAGTACCCCGGGAGGGGAGTGAAATAGTACCTGAAACCGTTTGCTTACAAACCGTTGGAGCAGCCTTAGTAGCTGTGACAGCGTGCCTTTTGAAGAATGAGCCTGCGAGTTAGCGATATGTGGCGAGGTTAACCCGTGTGGGGTAGCCGTAGCGAAAGCGAGTCTGAATAGGGCGATTCAGTCGCATGTCCTAGACCCGAAGCGAAGTGATCTATCCATGGCCAGGTTGAAGCGACGGTAAGACGTCGTGGAGGACCGAACCCACTTAGGTTGAAAACTGAGGGGATGAGCTGTGGATAGGGGTGAAAGGCCAATCAAACTTCGTGATAGCTGGTTCTCTCCGAAATGCATTTAGGTGCAGCGTTGCGTGTTTCTTGCCGGAGGTAGAGCTACTGGATGGCCGATGGGCCCTACAAGGTTACTGACGTCAGCCAAACTCCGAATGCCGGTAAGTGAGAGCGCAGCAGTGAGACTGTGGGGGATAAGCTTCATAGTCGAGAGGGAAACAACCCAGACCACCAACTAAGGTCCCAAAGCGCGTGCTAAGTGGGAAAGGATGTGGAGTTGCCTTGACAACCAGGAGGTTGGCTTAGAAGCAGCCACCCTTGAAAGAGTGCGTAATAGCTCACTGGTCAAGTGATTCCGCGCCGACAATGTAACGGGGCTCAAGCACGCCACCGAAGTTGTGGCATTGACATTATTGGTAGGCCTTCGTGGTCCAGCCGTGTTGATGGGTAGGAGAGCGTCGTGTGGCCAGCGAAGCGGCGGTGTAAACCAGCCGTGGAGGCTACACGAGTGAGAATGCAGGCATGAGTAGCGAAAGACGTGTGAGAAACACGTCCTCCGAAAGACCAAGGGTTCCAGGGTCAAGCTAATCTTCCCTGGGTAAGTCGGGACCTAAGGCGAGGCCGACAGGCGTAGTCGATGGACAACGGGTTGATATTCCCGTACCGGCGAAGAACCGCCCAAGCTAATCCAGTAGTGCTAAGTGTCTGAATCCCACTGACGGATCCCTTCGGGGTGAAGCGTTGGGCCTAGCGCACGACCCCATTCTGGTGCGGTTAGCGTATTAACAGGTGTGACGCAGGAAGGTAGCCCAGCCAGGCGATGGTAGTCCTGGTGCAAGTGCGTAGGCCGAACGGTAGGCAAATCCGCCGTTCACATAGGCTGAGACACGATGCGGATAATAAGTGGGTGATCCTATGCTGCCAAGAAAAGCATCGACGCGAGGTTCTAGCCGCCCGTACCCCAAACCGACTCAGGTGGTCAGGTAGAGAATACCAAGGAGATCGAGAGAATCGTGGTTAAGGAACTCGGCAAAATGCCCCCGTAACTTCGGGAGAAGGGGGGCCTTCGACGTATTAGGACTTGCTCCGAAAGCGTTTGGAGGCCGCAGAGACTAGTGGGTAGCGACTGTTTACTAAAAACACAGGTCCGTGCCAAGTCGCAAGACGATGTATACGGACTGACGCCTGCCCGGTGCTGGAAGGTTAAGAGGACCGGTTAGCCGCAAGGCGAAGCTGAGAATTTAAGCCCCAGTAAACGGCGGTGGTAACTATAACCATCCTAAGGTAGCGAAATTCCTTGTCGGGTAAGTTCCGACCTGCACGAATGGCGTAACGACTTCCCAACTGTCTCAACCGCGAACTCGGCGAAATTGCATTACGAGTAAAGATGCTCGTTACGCGCAGCAGGACGGAAAGACCCCGTGACCTTTACTACAGCTTGGTATTGGTGTTCGGTGTGGCTTGTGTAGGATAGGTGGGAGACTTTGAAGCATGGACGCCAGTTCATGTGGAGTCATTGTTGAAATACCACTCTGGTCACTCTGGATATCTAACTTCGAACCGTAATCCGGTTCAGGGACAGTGCCTGGTGGGTAGTTTAACTGGGGCGGTTGCCTCCCAAAAAGTAACGGAGGCGCCCAAAGGTTCCCTCAACCTGGTTGGTAATCAGGTGTCGAGTGTAAGTGCACAAGGGAGCTTGACTGTGAGACTGACAGGTCGAGCAGGGACGAAAGTCGGGACTAGTGATCCGGCAGTGGCTTGTGGAAGCGCTGTCGCTCAACGGATAAAAGGTACCTCGGGGATAACAGGCTGATCTTGCCCAAGAGTCCATATCGACGGCATGGTTTGGCACCTCGATGTCGGCTCGTCGCATCCTGGGGCTGGAGTAGGTCCCAAGGGTTGGGCTGTTCGCCCATTAAAGCGGTACGCGAGCTGGGTTTAGAACGTCGTGAGACAGTTCGGTCCCTATCCGCTGCGCGCGTAGGAAATTTGAGAGGATCTGACCCTAGTACGAGAGGACCGGGTTGGACGAACCTCTGGTGTGTCAGTTGTTCCGCCAGGAGCACCGCTGATTAGCTACGTTCGGGATGGATAACCGCTGAAAGCATCTAAGCGGGAAGCCGGCCTCAAGATGAGATTTCCATACCTTCGGGTGAGAGGCTCCCAGCCAGACTACTGGGTTGATAGGCCAGATGTGGAAGTGCAGTAATGCATGCAGCTGACTGGTACTAATAAGCCGATGACTTGATAACACACCGTTTGTTGGTGCTACGCGTCCACTGAGTGGTTCTCGATGTACGGTCGAGAACCGCATAACAACAATGACTTTGTTATGTGTTTGATTGAAACATCAATAGTGTTTCGGCGGCCATAGCGTGAGGGAAACGCCCGGTTACATTCCGAACCCGGAAGCTAAGCCTCACAGCGCCGATGGTACTGCAGGGGGGACCCTGTGGGAGAGTAGGACACCGCCGGACTTCTTTTAAGTAAAATGGCCACCCAATGCTGGGTGGCCATTTTGCGTTTACAGGGATAGGAATAATCATGCCGGAAGACGACCAGCGCCGCCCGCGTCGCGACAACGACCGCGGAGCCCGCAACGAGCGCCCTTCCGGCGGACGACCGAACTATCGCGAAGGCGGACAGCGCCGCGAGGGTGGCTATAACCGTGACGGTGGAGCCCCGCGTCGTGAGGGTGGCTATAACCGTGATGGTGGTTCTGCCCCGCGCCGTGAGGGCGGGTACAACCGTGACGGTGGTGCCCCGCGTCGTGAGGGTGGCTATAACCGTGATGGTGGTTCTGCTCCTCGTCGTGAGGGTGGCTATAACCGTGATGGTGGTTCTGCTCCGCGTCGTGAAGGTGGCTACAACCGTGACGGTGGTGCTCCGCGTCGTGAGGGCGGTTACAACCGTGATGGTGGTTCCGCGCCGCGTCGTGAGGGTGGCTACAACCGTGAGGGTGGTGCTCCGCGTCGTGAGGGTGGTTACAACCGTGATGGTGGTTCTGCTCCTCGTCGTGAGGGCGGTTACAACCGTGACGGTGGTGCTCCGCGTCGCGAGGGTGGCTACAACCGTGATGGTGGTTCTGCTCCTCGTCGTGAGGGTGGCTACAACCGTGACGGTGGTGCTCCGCGTCGTGAGGGTGGTTACAACCGTGATGGTGGTTCCGCGCCCCGTCGTGAGGGCGGGTACAACCGTGACGGTGGTGCCCCGCGTCGTGAGGGTGGGTACAACCGTGAGGGCGGCGCTCCGCGTCGTGACGGTGGTGCCCCGCGTCGTGACGGTGGTGCCCCGCGTCGTGAGGGTGGGTACAACCGTGACGGTGGCGCCCCGCGTCGTGAAGGCGGGTACAACCGCGACGGTGGCGCCCCGCGTCGCGAGGGCGGGTATGACCGCGACCGCGCGCCCCGCCGCGAAGGCGCCGGCGCTGGCCGCTCCTACCCGCAGCGCGGGGGAGCGGGGCGTGAGCGTCCGGTGCAGGCGACGAACGAGCGTCCCCGCTTCGATGAGCCGCAGATTCCCGAAGAGGTCACCGCGCGCGATCTCAACGGCGCCGCACGCAATGAACTCAAGACGCTGAGCAAGGAGAACGCTGAGCACGTCGCTCGTCATCTCGCGATGGCGTCTCGTCTCATCGACGAAGACCCCGCGCTGGCACACGAGCACGCGCTTGCCGCGTCGCGGAGCGCGGGGCGTATCGCTATCGTTCGCGAGACCCTCGGAATCACGGCCTACGCGACCGAGGACTTCGCCCTGGCGCTGCGCGAACTTCGTACCTTCCGTCGTATCTCCGGAAAGGACGACCAGATCGCGCTCATGGTCGACAGCGAACGCGGCATCGGTCGTCCCGACCGTGCGCTCGAGACCGGGCGTTCCGTCGACCGCTCCACGCTGGCGACTCCCGTGCGGGTCGCGCTGGCTATCGCGATGTCGGGTGCTCGTCTCGATCAGGGCGACCTCGAGCTCGCCCTCGGTGAGCTCGAGATCCCCGAACTCGACCCCGATCGTGCCTTCGAGTGGAGCCCGGCACTCTTCGCCGCGCGCGCCGCCGTACTCGAGGATCTCGGTCGTGACGACGAGGCGACATTCTGGGCGCACCGCGCGGAGGTCGCCGCCGAAGCACTCGGTATCGACGAGGCAGGCGACGAGGAGATCTTCATCGAGGACGGCCTCGTCGAGGGCGACTTCGATGACGATGACGAGGACACCGATACGGAGGACGAGACCGCCGCCGAAACGACTTCGGATTCCGAAGCGGCAGAAGACTCGGTTGCCGAGTCGGATGCCGTGGACGCCGAGCCGTCCGTCGAGGACGAGGTGCGCGAACTCCTCGGGGAATCCGATGACTATGCCGAGACTCCGGAGGCCTGAGTGGCGCTGTTCTCCAAGAAGCGCGCAGCAGCGACCCCGCTCGACGGCGTCGACACCGTTCTGGCCGACCTCGATGGCGTGGTCTATGCCGGTCCCGGGGCTCTGCCGTTCGCTGTCGACAGCTTGAACGAAGCGGCGCGTCGTGTGCGTCTCGGGTACATCACCAACAACGCATCCCGCACGGATGCGTCCGTCGCGGCTCATCTGACCAGCCTGGGTCTCGAGGTCGCGCCGCGTGATGTGGTGACCAGCCCTCAAGCGGCGTTGCGGCTTCTCGGCGATATCGTCCCTGCACCGGCGACGATTCTGGTCGTCGGGGGCGACGGTCTCGTCGACGAGCTGCAGAAGGCCGGCTACACCGTCACTCGCAGCGCGCAGGACTCACCGCAGGCCGTCGTGCAGGGCTTCGCACCCGAGGTGGCCTGGACGGATCTCGCCGAAGCATCCTTCGCGTTGCAGGTGCCGGAGGACGAGGGTGGCATCCCCTGGATCGCCACCAACACCGACTGGACCATCCCGCGCGAGCGGGGAGTCGCTCCCGGCAATGGCACGCTCGTCTCGGCGGTGCACACGGCGGTCGGCCGCCTCGCGACCGTGGCGGGAAAGCCCGAGAAGCCGATCTTCGACGAGGCCATTGCGCGCTTCGCCGCGAAGAAGGCGCTCTTCATCGGTGATCGCCTCGACACCGACATCATGGGAGCCAATCGCGTCGGCATCGACTCCGTGCTCGTGCTGACCGGGATCGACCGACCGAAGCACGTTCTCGCCGCCCCCGAGGGGTCGCGCCCGACATTCATCGTGAGCGACCTCCGGGAGCTGCACCAGCCGTACCCGGAGACCGTCGAGCGCGACGGCGTCTTCCATGTGAACGGCGCCGCGGTGCGCGTGCGCGGCGCCGATGTCGAGATCGTCGCGGACGCCGGGGAACAGATCGATCTGCTCCGGGCGGGAGCGGCAGCGATCTGGGCGTCGGGTACCCCGGTGTTCGTGCTGCGGGTGCCCGAGCACCTCTACGACGATCCGTTCCATCGGCCCTGATCGGACATCGCGTGCGGGTCATCGCCCCGCCGTGGCGCCCGCCGCTGTCGGACGCGCCGCGTACAGTGGAACCCGTGAGCGAAGATAAGACGAGCACCCCGACCGACGGTCTGTGGAGTCGGCTGCGTCTGATCGAAGGACAGCCGCTGTCTGCCCGCGCCGACGCCTACTCGGCGCTGCATGACGACCTCGCCCGACGCCTCGAGAGCGGCGCGAAACTCGACTCCCGGGAGACGCCGGCACGATGACGCGCCTCGACGCCGCTCTTGCCGCGCGAGGACTCGCTCGTTCGCGCACGCACGCCGCCACTCTGATCGCCGAAGGCCTGGTGTCGGTCGACGGCACTCCGGTCGTCAAAGCATCGACTGCGGTGTCAGACGCGTCCGAGATCTCGATCGCGGGCGCCGATCACTACGTCGGGCGCGCCGCGCACAAGCTGATCGCCGCGCTCGATGGATTCGATGTCGATGTCGATGGGCGTCTCGCCCTCGACATGGGGGCGTCCACCGGCGGCTTCACTCAGGTGCTCCGTGAACGCGGTGCTCGTCGAGTCCTCGCGGTCGACGTCGGTCACGGACAACTCGCGCCGTCGATCGCGGCGGACACCTCCGTCGTCTCGGTCGAGGGGTACAACGTTCGCCACATGACCCCCGAGAATCTCGCGGAGGCGACGGGGGAGCAGGCGCTGCCCGATGTCATCGTCGGTGATCTCTCCTTCATCTCCCTCGAACTCGTGCTCCCGGCCGTCGCGGGTATCGCTGCTCCCGCAGCCGACATCGTCCTTCTGGTGAAGCCGCAGTTCGAGGTGGGGCGCACAGCTGTGCGCGGCGGACTCGTCACCGATCCGGCAACGCGCGCAGATGCCGTCGCGCGAACGGTCTGGAGCGCGTGGGACGCGGGGCTCGGGATGCTCGGCATCCTTCCCTCCCCGATTCTCGGAACCCACGGCAACTCCGAATACCTCGTCCATCTCGCGCCGGGGCGCGGCAGCAATCCGACAGAATGGTTGGATCGCATCAACGCTTTGGCAGGAGGACGATGAACGAGCGCAGCATCCTGGTCGTCGCCCACGCCGGCCGCGCCGACACGGTTGCGGCCGCGCGGCGGGTGATCGAGGCTCTGCGAGGTGCGGGCGCCCGCCCCGTGCTGGCGGCCGACGACCGCTCAGAACTCGCCGCGGTCGATCCCTTCTTCTCTGATGTCGCCGAGTTGGGCACCACCGTCGACCCTGTCGCCCTGGAACTCGCGATCGTGCTCGGCGGCGACGGAACGATCCTGCGAGCGGCCGAACTCGTTCGGGAGACCGGCGCACCGGTCCTGGGCATCAACATGGGCCATGTCGGCTTCCTCGCCGAGATCGACCGCGACGACATGGACGACGCCGTACGGCGCGTGATCGCTCGCGACTACGAGGTCGAAGAGCGTCTGGCCCTGTCGGTGCGCGTCAAGGATGCGGACGGCGCGGTCGTCTACGAGACCTGGGCTCTCAACGAGGCGACGGTCGAGAAGGCCAGCCGTGAGCGCATGATCGAGGTCGTGCTCGAGATCGACGGGCGCCCCCTGTCGAGTTTCGGATGCGACGGAATGGTGATCTCGACGCCCACGGGCTCGACCGCGTACAACTTCTCGGCCGGTGGTCCGGTGATCTGGCCGAGTGTGGAAGCGATCGCCGTCGTGCCGCTCTCGGCGCACGCGCTGTTCGCCAAGCCTCTCGTCGTCAGCCCCGACGCCGCCGTCGCGATCGAGATGCTCGAGCGTACGGACGGCTCCGGTATCCTCTGGTGCGACGGACGCCGATCCCACGAGCTTCCCCCGGGCGCACGCGTGGTCGCGCGCCGCTCGTCTCGGCCCGTGCGTCTCGCTCGTCTGCACCCGACCGCATTCACGGACCGTCTGGTGCGCAAGTTCCAGCTCCCGGTCGAAGGGTGGAGAGGGCAGGAGGTGCCGTCGTGATCGAAGAGATGCGGATGCAGGGACTCGGCGTCATCGATGACGCGGTGCTGCCGCTGGGTCCCGGGTTCACGGCGATCACCGGCGAGACCGGTGCAGGAAAGACCATGGTCGTCACCGGCCTCGGACTGCTGCTCGGTCAGCGCGCTGATTCCGGCGCGGTGCGGGCGGGGGCCGCCCAGGCATCCGTCGCCGGCGTGTGGATCGTGCCCGAGACCGGGCCGGTCTCGGACATCGTGTCGGACGCCGGGGGCGAGCTCGAACCCGCAGGCAGCGGTCGTTCCGAGCTCTACGTCTCGCGCACGCTGAGCGCCGAAGGCCGCAGCCGCGCGAGCGTCGGCGGCCGGGCGGCGCCGGCGGGCGTGCTCTCGGCACTCGCCGACGAGCTCGTGGTGGTCCACGGCCAGTCAGAACAGCTGCGGCTTCGATCCGCTGCCGCTCAGCGCGACGCTCTCGACCGCTTCGGCGGAACTCCGATCTCGTCCTCACTCCAGACCTACGGCATCGCGTTCGAGCGTTGGAGGGCGTTGGATGCCGAGATCTCCGACATCAGCGAGAATCGCGACCGGCGCGCCGACGAAGCGAGCCGGTTGCGGGAGGCGCTCGCCCTGATCGAGGCGACGGCACCCGAGGCGGGGGAAGACGAGGAACTCGCCGAACGCGCGGAGCGCCTCGCGAACTCCGAGGAACTCCGGCTCGCGGCATCGGTCGCCCACGGAGCCCTCTCGAACGAAGAGGGCGAGCCGGACGCCTCGGCTCTGGTGGCCGAGGCGCGACGCGTGCTCGAGCGGGTGACCGATACCAAGCTGGCGGCGATCTCCGAGAGCCTCGCCGACATCGGCTACCGCCTGACCGATGTGGCAGGCCTCCTCTCGGCGTACCTGGCCGACCTCGATGAATCCGGCCCGCACGAGCTCGCAGCCGTCGAAGAGCGGCGTGCGGCCCTCGGCACCCTGATCCGCGCTCACGGCTCCCTCGGCGAAGCGCTCGAGGTGTGGCAGACCGGTTCGGCCCGGCTCGCCGAGCTCGACGACGATGACGACCGTCTCGAGCGGCTGCTCGCCGAGCGCGACGCCGCCCGTGACGAGCTCGACACCGCAGCGGATCGTCTCACCGCCGCACGCACGGAGGCGGCCGAACGTCTGGGTGCCGCCGTGACCGAAGAGCTGCATGCGCTGGCGATGCCGGATGCGCGTCTCGCCGTCGCCGTGTCCGCCGGGGCCGAGAGCACCCACGGTCGTGACGATGTCGCCATCCTGCTCGCCCCGCATCCCGGTGCCGAACCGCGCTCCGTCGCCAAGGGTGCCTCGGGAGGAGAACTCTCCCGCGTGATGCTGGCGATCGAGGTCGTCATCGCCGCGACCGATCCCGTGCCGACCTTCGTCTTCGACGAGGTCGATGCCGGCATCGGCGGCGCGGCGGCGATCGAGGTCGGGCGGCGACTCGCCCGGCTTGCAGAGAAGTCGCAGGTGATCGCGGTGACGCACCTCGCCCAGGTCGCCGCGTTCGCCACGAACCACCTGTCCGTCGTGAAGTCGAACGACGGAGCAGTCACCGCCTCGAATGTGAGGCGGCTCGACGGTGCGGATCGAGAGGCGGAGATGGCTCGTCTGCTCTCCGGACTAGCCGATTCCGACGCCGCACTGACCCACGCCCGTGAACTACTCAGCCTCGGTCGCTGAACGAACTGTTAGGATAGAAGCCCGTGATGAACTCTTCTTCTGCGGGACCCAACAACGACACCACCAAGCACATTTTTGTGACGGGCGGTGTCGTTTCGTCTTTGGGTAAGGGGCTCACCGCAGCGAGCCTGGGAAACCTGCTCACGGCGCGCGGAATGCGCGTCGTGATGCAGAAGCTCGACCCGTACCTCAACGTCGATCCGGGAACGATGAACCCGTTCCAGCACGGTGAGGTCTTCGTCACCGACGACGGCGCCGAGACCGACCTCGACATCGGCCACTACGAGCGTTTCCTCGACATCAACCTGTCGCAGGCCGCGAACGTCACGACCGGCCAGATCTACTCGCAGGTCATCGCCCGTGAGCGCCGGGGGGAGTACCTCGGCGACACCGTCCAGGTCATCCCGCACATCACCGACGAGATCAAGCGCCGCATGCGCCTGCAGGCCTCGGAGGACCCGCGTCCCGACGTCATCATCACCGAGGTCGGCGGCACCGTCGGCGACATCGAGTCGCAGCCCTTCCTCGAGGCGGCCCGCCAGCTGCGCCACGAACTCGGTCGCGACAGCGTCTTCTTCGTGCACGTCTCCCTGGTCCCGTTCATGGGGGCATCGGGCGAGCAGAAGACCAAGCCGACGCAGCACTCGGTCGCGGCGCTTCGCCAGGTCGGCATCCAGCCCGACGCGCTCGTGCTGCGCAGCGACCGCCCGGTGAGCGAGAGCAATCGCAACAAGATCGCCCTCATGTGCGACGTCGACGTCGAAGGAGTCATCAACACCGTCGACCTGCCGAGCATCTACGACATCCCGTCCACGCTCAACGACCAGGGCCTCGACTCCTACATCGTGCGCCGCCTCGGACTCGACGCCAAGGCGGCCGATGTCGACTGGACGCGCTGGAGCAAGGTGCTGCACGCGGTCCACAACCCCAAGCACGAGGTCACGATCGGGCTCGTCGGCAAGTACATCGACCTGCCCGACGCGTACCTCTCGGTCACCGAGGCGCTGAAGGCCGGCGGCTTCGCGCAGGAGACGAAGGTCAACATCCGCTGGATCCCCTCCGACCTCTGCGAAACCCCCGAGGGCGCACAGGAGCAGCTGTCGCAGCTCGATGGCATCTGCGTTCCCGGCGGCTTCGGCATCCGCGGCATCGAGGGCAAGCTCGGCGCTCTGCGCTTCGCCCGTGAGCAGGGCATCCCCACGCTCGGCCTGTGCCTCGGCCTGCAGTGCATGGTCATCGAGTACGCCCGTCACGTCGCCGGCATCGAGGGTGCGTCGTCGAGCGAGTTCGATCCCGAGACCTCCGAGCCGGTCATCGCGACGATGGCGGAGCAGGTCGAGATCCTCGACGGCGGCGACCTGGGCGGCACGATGCGTCTGGGCCTCTACCAGGCGGCTCTCGCCGAGGGGTCGCTGGCACGCGAGGTGTACGGCGCGGCCCAGGCATCCGAGCGCCACCGTCACCGCTACGAGGTCAACAACGCCTACCGCGACCGTCTCTCCGACGCGGGCCTGGTCTTCTCAGGCCTGAACCCCGAGCTCGACCTCGTCGAGTACGTCGAGCTGCCACGCGACGTGCACCCGTACTACATCGCCACCCAGGCTCACCCCGAGCTGCGTTCGCGCCCGACCGACCCGCACCCGCTGTTCCGCGGTCTCGTCGGCGCGGCCATCGAGCGCCACCGCGCCAGCGAGCTGTTCGATGTCGACGCGGCCGCCGATGCCTGAGAACCACGTCGACGCGGGCGACCTGCACGACGAGCCCTTCGAACCCGAGGTCCTGCAGAGCGCCCTCGCGTTCGAGGGGGCCGTGTGGGACGTGCGCGACGACCGGGTGCGCTACGGCGACGGGGAGATCCGTCGCCAGTACGTCGCCCACACCGGAGCGGTCGCGATCCTCGCTCTCGACGACGACGGACGCGTGTTGCTCATCCAGCAGTACCGTCATCCGATCCGTCATCGCGACTGGGAGCTGCCCGCCGGGCTTCTCGACGTTCCGGGGGAGGAGCCTCTGGAGGCGGCTCGCCGAGAGCTCGCCGAAGAGGCCGACCTCACCGCTTCCCACTGGGAGCCTCTGGTGGCGTCGTGGACGACTCCGGGTGGAAACGACGAGCTCATCCACATCTTCCTCGCGACGGGACTCTCGGATGCCGAGACTCCGCACGCGAGAGAAGACGAAGAGGCCGACATTCGCGTCGAGTGGGTTCCTCTGGCGGATGCCGTCGACGCGGTGCTCGCCGGGCGCATGCGCAACGGCATCCTGAGCCTGGGCGTGATGTCGGCGACGCTGAGGCTGCGCGACCGGGGCTGAGGATGCTGCTCGCGCGCGCCCTCGACTCGTATCTGCGTCACGTCACGATCGAGCGCGGCCTGAGCGACCACACGGTTTCCGCCTATCGGCGAGACCTCGACGGCTACATCGTCTGGTTGTCCGAGGAAGGTGTCACGGATACCTCCGAGGTGACGGCCCAGGTGATCGGCCGGTTCATCGAAGAGCGCTCCTCGGAGGTGCCGCCGCCGGCTGCGACCAGCCTCGCGCGACTGCAGTCGTCGGTGCGCGGATGGCATCGGTATCTCGCGCGCGAGGGCATCGAACAGGACGATCCGAGCGGGCGTCTCCGGCCGCCGAAGGCTCCGCACAGGCTGCCGAAGGCGCTGACGATCGACCAGGTCGAGAGACTGCTCCAGGCGCCCTCGTTTGAGGAGCCGATCGGCATCCGTGACCGTGCGCTGCTCGAGCTGCTCTATGCGACCGGTGCGCGCGTGTCGGAGGCGGTCGGCCTCGACGTCGACGATCTGGCCCATGGTGATGTGCTGCGTCTGCGCGGCAAGGGGTCGAAGGAGCGCATCGTTCCCATCGGATCGTTTGCGCGCGAGGCGGTCGACGCGTACCTGACGAGGGTGCGACCCGGTCTCGCCGCGAAGGGCCGGGCATCGGCACGCCTGTTCCTCGGGGCTCGAGGCGCGCCCCTTTCTCGACAGAGCGCCTGGCTGGTCATCCGCTCGGCCGCCGAGCGTGCGCAGATCACCGCCGAGGTCTCGCCGCACACGCTGCGCCACTCCTTCGCCACGCACCTTCTCCAGGGCGGAGCGGATGTGCGCGTCGTGCAGGAACTGCTCGGGCACGCATCGGTTGCGACCACGCAGATCTACACGCACGTCTCGGTCGACACCCTGCGCGACATCTACGCGACGTCGCACCCGCGCGCCCGCTGACAAGGCGCGCATTTTCGCACCGGCATCCGGGGATCGATCCGTATACGCCCGCAACCGAGCATCGCTGCTGACCGCGGTGCGCAGGGAGCAGAAGCGCTTCCATGTCATCCTTTCGGCGGACGCGAGATTCGCTCGACACTCTCTACTGTGGATACTTCCGGCCACCGTCGGTCGCATAAAGGAGTCTTGACATGCGTTCCACCGTTCCTCTCGCCGCTCTCGCGGCGACCGCCATGGTGTTCGTCCTCTCGGGCTGCGGAGGCGCGTCCTCCGACGAGCTCAGCTACGAGGACTCGCCCCTGAACGAGTACCTCGCCGCAGCGTGGGGCAGCGACATGTCCCCCGAGGAACAGCAGAAGAAGTACGACGAGCAGCAGATCAAGGTCGAGGAACTGATCTCGGAGTGCATGTCGGAAGAAGGCTTCGAATACGTCCCGAATACCAGCAGCGGCGGCGTGATGACCAGCGACGGCGGCGAGTGGGAGCCGGACAAGCGCGAATGGGTCGAGAAGTACGGCTACGGCTACGTCAACAGCCCGTTCGCCGAGCAGCAGGACGAGGGCCCCACCGACCAGGAGTACGTCGACCCGAACGCGGACTACGTCTCGTCGCTCTCGGAATCCGAGCAGACGGCGTTCTACGAGGTCCTCTATGGTCCGCCGCAGGAGGAATCCGAGATGTCGGAGGACGGCAGCTACGAGTACGACTGGGAGACGGCCGGCTGCCAGGGCTGGGCACAGCACGAGCTCGAGGGTGATGATCCCTGGCAGGCGGAGGAGTTCGCCGAGCTGCGCGCCAACATGGAGGAGCTGTGGACGACGTCTCAGGACACTCCCGAGCTCGCCGAGCTGAACGCGGAGTGGGCCACGTGCATGGCCGACAAGGGCGAACCCGGATTCGAGAAGCAGATGGATGCCGGCCAGTCGATCATCGACGACCAGAACGCGCTGTACGACGCGGCCTACGGTGACGGCTCCGAGCAGGTCGACCTCGATTCGCCCGATTTCGTCGACCCCAGTGAGAGCCCCGAGATGAAGGAACTGGGCGAGCGTGAGATCGCCCTTGCCCTCGTCGATCTCGAGTGCCGCGAGAAGACATCCTTCACGAAGAAGTCGATGGAGATCCAGTTCGCGCTGGAGGAGAAGTTCATCGCCGCGAACAAGGCCGACCTCGACGCCTTCAAGGCCGCCGCCGAGCAGAGCAAGTGATGCGCGACGACGAGACCCCGACGACGAAGATCCCCGCAGAGGGAAGCGACGCCGGGGCAGGGGAGGACTCTGCCACGGTGGAGACCACGACGTTCACCGACCTGATCGACGGCCCCGACGGTGCGAGTGCGGAATCCGCGGACGGCATCGCCGACGATGCGGCGGGAACGACCGACACTTCGCGGGTGAGCGGGTGGGGGCGTGTGCTCCGCGGCAACCGCGCCCTCTGGATCGTGGCGCTCGCCGCGGTGGTCTGCCTGGTGGCCGGGCTACTGGTGGGGCGCTTCCTGCTCTCGCCGGATGCGTCGAGCGCGGATGCGCCCGAGCCCGGGCTCGTGACGGCTCCTGTGGAGTTCTGCCCGTTGAGTAACGACGTCACGCTGCGGGCGGATGTCGGATACGCGGATGCCGTCGACGTCAAGATCGATACCTCCACACTCACCGGCGGCGCCGTCGTCACCGGGAAGACGCCCGAAGTGGGTGCCACGCTCGAGCCGCTGTCGGTCGCGCTCGAGATCGTCGGACGCCCGGTGATCGTGCTGCCCGGAGAGCTTCCGGCGTATCGCACCCTGCGATTCGGCGTGTCGGGTCCGGACGTACTGCAGCTGAAGCAGGCGCTCGCGAGCGTCGGTATCGGCGCGGGCGACGTGAATTCCAACATGTTCGATCAGGCCACTGCCGACGGGATCGCGCAGCTCTACGCGCAGGCCGGGTACCCGGTGCCGGAGTCCGAGGAGGGAACCGCCGATGGTGTGCGGTCCGCCGAGGAGGCCGTCCGCTCCGCGCAGTCCGGAGTCGCCGACGCCGAGAAGTCGCTGACTGCCGCGGGAGCGGGCCCGACCCCGGTCGAAGCCTTCCAAGCGGACGTGGCCGTGCAGACGGCCGTCGAGGCACTCGACGCTGCACGTGCGACCGGCGAAGGAGTCCCTGCCGCGGAGCGCGCCCTGCACACGGCGCAGCTCGAGCGGGATGCGATCTGGGCGCCGCGGGACACGAGCAGCGAAGCATCCGCTCTGGAGAGCGCACGCGCCGCAGTGACCTCGGCGAACGAGGCGCTGGAGGAGGCGCGCCAGAAGGCGCTTCCCTTCCTGCCTGCCAGCGAGGTGCTGTACCTCACCGAGCTCCCGCGTCGCGTGGACGCGGTGAACGTGCAGCGAGGCTCGATCGTCGAGGGAGCGGCGATGACCGTTTCGGGTGCGACCGTGCGTCTCACCGGAGCCGCTGCCGAGGCGGATGCCCGCCTGCTCGCGGCGGGAGCCGAGGCGACGTTCGAGCTGCCCGACGGCACGGAGCACCGCGCGGTGATCGCGACGCTCAAGGAGGGGAAGGACAGCAGTGCTCGGTGGTCGGTGATCCTCGAACCGGACCCGCTCACTCCCGAGCAGATCAGCCAGCTCCAGGGAAGCAACGTGCGCGTGAAGATCGCCGTCGGGGCCACGGACGGCGACGTGCTCTCCGTTCCCCTCGCAGCGCTCACCGCCGGACCCGGTGGCGAGTCGCGCGTCGAGGTGGTCGAGTCCGATCCCCGTGAGGGCGAGGACGCCAAGACGCGCCTCGTCGTCGTCGAGCCGGGCCTCGCGGCCAAGGGTGCCGTCGAGGTCACCCCGGTCGACGGTGAACTCGACGAGGGCGATCTCGTGGTGGTGGGCCGGTGACGGCCGCGCCGCCGCTGGTCGAGCTCCGTGACGTGACGCGTTCGTTCCCCGGGCCGCCCGAGGTTCAGGCGTTGAAGGCCGCCACGCTGAGTGTGGCGGCAGGGGACTACATCTCGATCGTCGGACCCAGCGGATCCGGCAAGTCGACCATGCTCAACCTGCTCGGGCTGCTCGACCGGCCCAGCGTCGGCGAGTACCGGCTGGCGGGATCACTCACGGGAGACCTGTCGGACGACGAGCGAGCGGCGGTACGCGCCCGATTCATCGGCTTCGTCTTCCAATCGTTCCATCTGCTTCCCCGACGAAGCGTGCTCGACAACGTGCTCATGCCGATGCTCTACAGCGGTGTGCCGCGGCGCGAGCGGGAGGACCGGGCGCGCGAGGCGCTCTCCCGCGTGGGCCTCGGACACCGTATCGATTTCTTCCCGAACTCGCTGTCCGGTGGCGAGCGGCAGCGCGTCGCGGTGGCGCGCGCGGTCGTGAGCGGACCCCAGCTGCTGCTGGCCGATGAGCCGACGGGAAACCTCGACCAGCGCACATCCGGTGAAGTCATGGAACTCTTCGAGGAGCTCAATGCGGACGGGCTCACGCTCATCGTCATCACGCATGACGATGCGGTCGCGCGCCGCGCCGGACGGAGCATCCGCATCTCCGACGGCCGATTGAGCGAACTGTGAAGCGCTTGTTCCGGCGTCGGCGCACGGATGCCGAGTCGACGGGCGATCCGGTCGAGACGCCGACCGCCGAGACCTCCCCACCCGAGAGCACGGCTCCCGAGAACGCGGCCACGGCGCTCCTGCCGTCGGTGAAACATGCCGATCGGTTCACGTTCCAGGATCTGGTCGCCGAGGCGACGGCCGACATCGGATCACGGCCCGCCCGTCTGGTGATGACGATCCTCGGAACGGTGCTCGGCATCGCGTCACTCGTCGCGACGCTCGGGTTCGCCCAGACGGCGGCAGCGCAGATCGCCGCGCAGTTCGACGGAGTCGCGGCGACGCAGGTCGTCGTCACGCCGGCGAAAGCGCAGTCCGGCCGGGAGAACACGACCGTCGCGGCCGGACGCCTGCCCTGGGACGCCCCGGAGCGCGTGAAGCTCCTCGCCGGTGTCGACAGCGCAGCTCTCATCGCCGAGGTCGAGCTCGCCGATGGCGAGACGATCACGGCCGTGCCGGTGAACGACCCCTCGGCCCCGATCACTGCCTCGCCGAAGCTGTTCGCGACAACCCAGGACCTGCAGGACGCCGTCGACGGGGAACTCGTGACGGGACGCTTCTTCGACGACGGTCACGATGCGCGGGGCGATCGCGTGGCGGTGCTCGGACAGCGCGCCGCGGAGCGGATGGGGATAAATCGCGTCGATTCCCAACCGTCGATCTTCATCGCCGGGGTGTCGTATTCCGTCATCGGCATCATCGACGGGATGGAGAGGCGCTCCGAGTTCGTCGACGGGGTGATCATCCCGCAGGGAGCAGCCCGCGCGGACTTCGGGTTGGCCGCGCCGTCGGAACTGGCGATCCACATCGTCGTCGGCGCGGGACCGCAGGTCGCCGAGCAGTCGGTGATCGCGCTCCAGCCGGACGACCCGGAATCGTTGGAGGCCCGCGCGCCATCGGCATCCTCCGACCTCAGCCAGAACGTCCAGGCCGATGTGAACGTCGTCTTCCTCATCCTCGGGATCATCGCGCTCCTCGCCGGCGGGCTCGGGATCGCGAACGTCACCCTGCTCTCCGTCATGGAGCGCATCGGTGAGATCGGTCTCCGTCGGGCGTTGGGGGCGACGCGCCGCCAGATCGGCGGGCAGTTCATGGTCGAGTCGATCGTGATCGGCTTCATCGGGGGGATCATCGGCTCCGCCCTGGGGGTCGTCGCGGTGATCGTGGTCGCCGCCGTCCAGGGGTGGTCGCCCGTCACCGACCCGCTCATCGCGGTCGCCGGGATCTTCCTGGGGGCGCTGGTGGGATGGGGATCGGGCTGGTATCCGGCACGGCGCGCCGCACGCATCGAGCCGGTCGCCGCGTTGCGCGGCGTGTGAGGGAGAGGGCGACCGCTAGAATCGAGCAAGCACGAAGGAGCAGGAGAACCGGTGGCGGAGAAAGCGGCGAAGTCCAGGGCGACGGCCAAGAAGGTCGACGAGACACCCATGGGACCCACCGGACGGCCCTATCACGGGTTCGACACACCCGAACCGTTGAGTTCTCACGGTCCGGCGAGGATCATCGCGCTGTGCAACCAGAAGGGCGGCGTCGGCAAGACGACGACGACCATCAACCTCGCCGCGGCCCTCGCCGAATACGGCCGCAAGGTGCTCGCCGTCGACTTCGACCCGCAGGGTGCGCTCTCCGCGGGCCTCGGCATCCAGACGCACGACGTGCCGACGATCTACGACCTGCTGCTCGACACCAAGCGGGATGCGAACGACGCGATCGTCCACTCCGGCGTCGAGAACCTCGACGTCCTGCCCGCGAACATCGATCTGTCCGCCGCCGAGGTGCACCTCGTGAACGAGGTCGCCCGCGAGACGATCCTCGCCCGGGTGCTCCGCCAGGTCGCGGGGGAGTACGACGTCATCCTCATCGACTGCCAGCCGTCGCTCGGTCTGCTCACCGTGAACGCGCTCACCGCGGCGCACGGCGTGATCATCCCGCTCGAGTGCGAGTTCTTCGCGCTGCGCGGGGTGGCGCTCCTGATCGAGACGATCGACAAGGTGCGCGACCGGCTCAACCCCTCGATCACCATGGACGGCCTGCTCGCGACGATGTACGACCCGCGCACGCTGCACTCGCGCGAGGTGCTCGAACGCGTCGTCGAGGCGTTCGGCGACGACGTGCTCGAGACCGTGATCGGTCGCACCGTGAAGTTCCCCGATGCGTCGGTGTCGGGCGTCCCCATCACCGAGTTCGCGCCGGAGCACGCCGCCGCACAGGCGTATCTGCGACTTGCGCGGGAGCTGGTCGCCCGTGGCGCCGTCGCCTGATTCCGAGTTCGACGCCACTCTTGCGCCCGACGGCACCGCCAACGAGTCGGACGGCGTTTCGCTCGCGCCCGAGGGCGAGGCCACTGTCGTCGAGCAGTCGTCATCGGCATCCGATCCCGGTTTCCGCGTCTCGCTGTCAAACTTCGACGGACCGTTCGACCTGCTCCTGAACCTCATCTCGAAGCACGAGATGGACATCACCGAGGTCTCGCTGAGCGCGGTGACCAACGAGTTCATCGCCTACCTCCGCGACCTCGACGGCGATGAGGAGCTGGACCAGGCCTCCGAGTTCCTCGTGGTCGCGGCGACGCTCCTCGACATGAAGGTGGCGGGGCTGCTCCCGCAGGGCGAACTGGTGGATGCCGAAGCCGTGGCGTTGCTCGAAGCACGCGACCTTCTCTTCGCGCGTCTGCTGCAGTACCGCGCCTTCAAAGAGGTCTCGGCATGGTTCTCGCGATGCCTCCAGCGGGAGGACCGTCGGCACGTGCGAGCGGTGCGGCTCGATGAGAAGCACAGTCGCAAGACGCCCGAGCTCGTCTGGTCGCTCACCGCCGACGACTTCGCCGCGCTCGCGCTCCTGGCGTTCGCGCCGAAGGAGATCCCGCACGTCGGCCTCGATCACCTGCATGCGCCGCTGGTGAGCATCCGTGAGCAGGCGGCGATCGTCGTGACCCTCCTGCGTGGCACGGAGTCGCTGAGCTTCCGCGAGCTCGTGGCCGGTGTGAGCGAGCCCGGCATCGTGGTCGCGCGATTCATCTCGGTGCTCGAGCTGTATCGGCATGCGGCACTCTCCTTCGAACAACTGGAACCGCTCGGCGAGCTGACGCTGCGCTGGGCCGCCGACTCCTGGTCGGACGAGACACTCGCGAGCCTGGGGGCCGACTATGACCGATGACGTGACCGCTGCCGAGACCACGAGCAACGCCACGAGTAACGGCGATGCCGAGCAGGCCGCGTCGACGCCTCTGTCGGAGCGCATCGAGGCGATCCTGCTCATCATCGACGAGCCGATCGGACTCGTCGCCCTCGCCGCCGCCGTCGGGTCGCCCGTGCCGGCGGTGCGGCAGACGCTCGAGACACTGGTCGACGACTACGACGGCCGTGGACAGGGGCCCCGACGCGGTTTCGAACTGCGCGAGGTCGGTGGTGGCTGGCGCCTCTACGTGCGCGAGGATCACGACGATCTGATCGCCGAGTTCGTCGGCGGACAGGCGCCCGCGCGGCTCTCGCAGGCAGCGCTCGAGACGCTCGCGGTGATCGCCTACAAGCAGCCGGTCACCCGCAGTCAGGTCGCATCGATCCGCGCGGTGAACGTCGACTCGGTCGTGCGCACGCTGCTCGCCCGTGGCCTGATCACCGAACTGTTCGCCGATTCCGAGACCGGCGCCATCAACTACGGCACGACCGAGGCGCTGCTCCAGCACCTCGGTATCAACTCGCTCGACGAGCTGCCTCCCATCTCACCGCTGCTCGACGACGGTGCGGATGGGTTCGACGAAGGGACCATCCGATGACCGATTCCCCCGCGCCCGAAGGTGTCCGCCTGCAGAAGGTGCTGGCCGCGGCCGGTGTGGCCTCCCGCCGTGTCGTCGAGGAGTACATCGTCGCGGGGCGCATCCGCGTGAACGGCGAGGTCGTCAGCGAGCTCGGACGCCGGATCGACCCCGAGACCGATCTGGTCGACGTCGACGGCACCGCGATCCAGCTCGACGTCTCGAAGCGCTATGTCATGCTCAACAAGCCCACCGGGGTCGTCAGCAGCATGCGCGACGAGAGCGGTCGTCCCGACCTGCGCCGGTTCACCGACCAGTACGAGGAGCGCCTCTACAACGTCGGTCGCCTGGACGCCGAGACCAGCGGGCTGCTGATCCTCACGAACGACGGGGAGCTCGCGCACGTGCTCGCGCACCCCTCGTTCGGCGTCACCAAGGTCTACATCGCGAAGGTCGAGGGCACCGTCACGGCGCAGACCATCGCGAAGCTGACCGCCGGGTTCGACCTGGAGGACGGGCCCATCCGTGCGGACAAGGCTCGTCTGCTCGACACGTCGCGCGGATCGAGCCTCGTCGAGCTCACACTGCACTCCGGCCGCAACCGCATCGTGCGTCGCATGATGGCCGCGGTGGGTCACCCGGTCACCGAACTGGTGCGTCGTCAGTTCGGGCCGCTCCACCTGGGAACGCTCCCGGCAGGAAAGTCGCGCGAACTGGGTAAAATCGAACTCGGCGCGCTGCTCACTCTGTCGCGCCGTGATTCCGGTGTCGCCTCGGCGCCAGGCGAGCAACAGGAGAACGAGTGACCGACACGTCTAGCGCGTCCAGCGTGCGACCGACGTCCGTCGACGCTGGTCGTCGTCCGGGAGCGGAGCGATCGGCGGTCGCCCCGCGACTGTCGGGCACCGTCCGCGTCGTGGGCGCCGGACTCCTCGGCGCGAGCGTCGGGCATGCGCTCCGCGCGAAGGGCATCGACGTCGTTCTGACGGACTCGTCGCCCGCACAGTTGCGCCTCGCCGTCGACTACGGTGCCGGCCGCCCCGCCGCGGAGGACGATCATCCCGCCCTCATCGTGGTCGCCGTGCCGCCGGACGTGACGGCGGATGTCGTGCAGGCCGAGCTCGCGCACTACCCGGATGCCGTCGTCACCGACGTCGCGAGCGTGAAGCTCGAGCCGTTCCGCGCACTGCAGGAACGCGGCGTCGATCTCGCTCGCTACATCGGTTCGCATCCGCTCGCCGGGCGCGAGCGCGGGGGAGCGATCTCCGCGCGCGCCGACCTCTTCATCGGGCGCCCCTGGGTCGTGTGCCGTGACGGTGACACCGCCGCCGCCGACCTCGCTCTCGTGGAGGCGCTCGCCCTCGACGTCGGCGCCATGCCGTTGGAGATGACCCCCGAGGAGCACGATCGGTCGGTCGCTCTCACCTCGCACGTTCCGCAGGTCGTCGCGAGCCTGCTCGCCGGGCGCCTGGCCGAGGCCGACGAGGGTTCCCTCCGACTGTCGGGCCAGGGCGTGCGCGACACGACGCGCATCGCGGCATCCGCTCCGGAGCTGTGGGTGCAGATCCTCGGCGCGAACGCCGGGCCCGTCGTCGAGATCCTCGATTCCCTGGCCGCCGACCTGCGTGAGGTGTCGGACGCGCTGCGCGAGCCCGGCGCCGCGGGTGCCCGTCGTGTCGTCGCGGAGACGATCCGCCACGGTAACGACGGCGTCGACCGGCTTCCCGGCAAGCACGGCCAGAACCAGCGTTTCGAGTCGCTCGTCGTGATGATCGACGACACCCCTGGCCAGCTCGGCCGTCTGTTCGGCGAACTCGGCGAGCTCGGTGTCAACGTCGAGGACCTGCGTCTCGAGCACTCGCCGGGCGCGCAGTTCGGCCTCGCCGAGATCAGCGTCGAACCGGCGTCTCTGCACGGCGCGATCTCGGGGCTTCAGGAACGCGGATGGCGGATTGCGGGGAACACCAATGACTGACACCACTCTCGACCGGTCCGACGCCGACACCTCGGCCGTGGACTTCATCGCGATCGACGGCCCCGCAGGTTCCGGAAAGTCGAGCGTGTCGAAGGCGGTCGCACGGCGACTCGGCTTCGGATACCTCGATACCGGATCCGCGTATCGGGCGCTCGCCTGGCACGTGCTCGATCGGGGCGCTGACACTGCGGATGCCGATGCGGTGCTCGCCGCGGCATCCGACTTCCCCGTGCGCCTCGGGCTCGATCCCGACGACCGCACCGTGCGCGTCGGCGAGGTCGACATCACCGACGCGATCCGTGAACCGCGGGTTTCCGGTGCCGTGAGCGGCGTCGCCCGCGTGCCCGCCGTGCGGGCCCAGGTCAACGACCTCTTCCGCTCGCTCGTCGCCGAGGCTCCCTATCCGGCCGTCGTCGTCGAGGGACGCGACATCACGACGGTCGTCGCCCCCGACGCCCCCGTCCGCATCCTGCTGACCGCGGCCCCCGAAGTACGGGCCGCGCGCCGCGCCGGTGAACTCGCCGGCGAGAGCGCGGATGCCGTCGCTGCCGCCCTGCACAAGCGCGACGCCTCCGACAGCGCCGTCGTCGACTTCCTCAACGCCGCGGACGGCGTCGAGGTCGTCGACTCGACGGAGCTCGATTTCCCCCAGACCATCGACGCCGTCCTCACGGTGATCGAACGACTCCGAGGAGCACACCGTGGCTGACGAAGAATACGAAGGCGGCCCTGACCGTCTCGCCGAGAAGATGGAGGAGCTCGACGAGCACCTCGCCGAGCAGCGCGCCGAGACGCTGCGCGCCGGCCTCGCCGATTACGAGCTCGACGACGAGGATGCCGCGCTCCTCGCCGGCGTCGAACTCGGCGAGGACGGGATCCAGTTCCTCCCGGCCCTGCCCGTCGTCGCGATCGTCGGGCGACCGAACGTCGGCAAGTCGGCGCTCGTGAACCGCATCCTCGGCCGCCGCGAGGCCGTCGTCGAGGACACCCCCGGTGTCACGCGCGACCGCGTCACCTACAAGGCCGAGTGGGGAGACCGTCGGTTCACCCTCGTCGACACCGGCGGGTGGGAGCCGGATGCCCGTGGCATCGATCGGTCCGTCGCCGCCCAGGCAGAGGTCGCGATCGATCTCTCGGACCTCGTGCTGTTCGTCGTCGACGCGATGGTCGGCGCCACGTCGACCGATGAGCACGTCGTCAAGCTGCTGCGCAAGAGTGGCAAGACGGTCTTCCTCGTCGCGAACAAGATCGACGACGCCCGCCAGGAGCCCGAAGCTGCGGCTCTCTGGAACCTCGGTCTCGGAGAACCGCACCCGGTCTCGGCGATCCACGGTCGTGGCGTCGCGGATCTGCTCGACGAGGTGCTCAAGAAGCTGCCCGACGTCTCGGCCGTCGCGAAGGCCGAGATCGGCGGACCGCGTCGCGTGGCGATCCTCGGACGCCCGAACGTCGGAAAGTCGTCGCTGCTCAACAAGGCCGCGGGCGAGGAGCGCGTCGTCGTGAACGACCTCGCCGGCACCACCCGCGACCCGGTCGACGAGATCGTCGAGCTGGGCGGCAAGCTGTGGACCCTGGTCGACACGGCCGGCATCCGTCGCCGCGTCCACATGGCGCAGGGCGCCGACTTCTACGCGTCGCTGCGCACCTCGGCCGCTCTCGAGAAGGCCGAGGTCGCCGTGGTCGTGCTCGACGTCTCGGAGACGATCAGCGAGCAGGACGTGCGCATCATCGACCTCGTGCTCGAGTCGGGGCGCGCGCTCGTGCTCGCGTTCAACAAGTGGGATCGTCTCAACGACGACGACCTCGAGAACGCCGATCGTCGTCGCTACCTGGAGCGCGAGATCGAGCAGGACCTCGCGCACGTCGCCTGGGCTCCGCGCGTGAACATCTCGGCGAAGACGGGTCGTCACCTCGACAAGCTGGTGCCCGCGCTCGAGACGTCGCTGGAGAACTGGGACCGCCGCATCCCCACCGGCAAGTTCAACGCGTTCCTCGCCGAGCTTGTGGCCGAGCACCCGCACCCGCTGCGCGGTGGCAAGCAGCCGCGCATCCTCTTCGGGACGCAGGCGTCGACGCGTCCGCCGACGTTCGTGCTGTTCACCACCGGGTTCCTCGACCCGGGGTACCGTCGGTTCATCCAGCGTCGTCTGCGCGAGCTGTACTCGTTCGAGGGAACGCCGATCGTGATCAACATGCGGGTGCGCGAGAAGCGCCAGCGCTGATCCTCGTTCTCGTGAAAGCGGGCGCACTCCTTCGGGGTGCGCCCGCTTTTTTCGTTCTGTGACCGATCCAGCGCTGTCGGGCCGCGGCTGTGACAGGGTGGAGGGGTGACGATCGTTCCTCCCGCTTTCGATGAGCCGCGCCGCCCGGAGGGGCCGCGCGATCCCGGGGATGCCTGGGTCGTCGCCGACTCGGGGGAGCGGTACTGGGGACGCTTCGGCGCTGCCGGGCTGTTGGCCGTGGATGCCGAACGCGGGGTGCTCCTGCAGCACCGCGTCGCCTGGAGCCACTTCGGCGGTACCTGGGGCCTACCGGGTGGCGCGCTGCACGAGGGCGAGAGCTCGATCGCGGGTGCACTGCGCGAGGCGCAGGAAGAAGCGGGAGTGCCCGACGGCGCCGTTCGCCCGCGATTCACCAGCGTGCTCGATCTCGAGATCTGGTCGTACACGACCGTCGTCGCCGATGTGCAGACGCCGTTCGAGCCGGTGATCAGCGACCCGGAGAGCGTCGCGCTCGAATGGGTGGCCCTCGACGACGTGGATTCCCGGCCGCTGCATCCCGGCTTCGCTCGGGCCTGGCCGGAGCTGCGTCGTCTGCTCCAGGAGCACGTGGCGCTCGTGGTCGATGCGGCCAACGTGGTGGGGTCCGTGCCCGACGGCTGGTGGAAGGATCGTGCCGGTGCCGCCGAGCGACTGGCCGGACGGCTGGACGGTGTCGGGGTCGCCGCCTCCGAGCTGGGCGTCGGCGGGACCGAATGGTTCCCGGAGGTATCCCTCGTGGTGGAGGGGCAGGCGCGGGCGCTCGACGCGCATCCGCCGGCGGTCTCGATCGTGCGCGCGGATGCCGCCGGTGATGACGCCATCGTCGCCGAGGTCGAGCGGCGCGTCGGTTCCGGAGCGAACGTGGTGGGAGTCACGAGCGACCGGGAGCTCGCCGACCGCATCCGGCGGACCGAGCCGGCGCAGGTGCGCTCGGCGGGATGGCTGCTCGACCGACTCTGAACGTTCCCTCCTGCGTGCTCGCGGTGCGAAAGGTCAGCGGAGGAAATCGTCCGATCCGCGCTCGGAACGTGCGTGCAGGCGATCGATCTCCCGACGCTCGCGTTTGGTCGGGCGTCCGGCCCCGCGGTCGCGGAGGCCGAGTGCCGCCTGCGGCTCGCGCTCGGGGGTCCGGTCATCGTAGGCGACGGCGGCGAGCGGTGCGCCGACGCGCTTGACGAGCAGCTGCCGCACGAAGAGGATGCGATCGAATCCGGCGATGCGGATGCGCACCTCATCGCCGATCCTGAGAGCCTGCGCTGCCTTGACCTTGTCGCCGTTGACGCGCACATGCCCCGCACGGCATGCCGTGGTCGCAGCGGAGCGGGTTTTGTAGACGCGCACGGCCCAGAGCCAGCTGTCGACGCGTGCCGTGGTGCTCATGGAGTGCTCCTGCGGGTGAGAGCGGCGATCGCGCCGGCGATGAGGAGGCCCTGTCCGAGCGTGTAGGTCAGCATCACGACAGGGCTGCCCCAGGGGGAGACGACCTCGGGAAGGAAGAGGCGGAAGGCGAGGATCGTGTCGCTCGCGAGGAAGAATGCGCCGCCGACCGCGATGGTCGAGGTGCTGCGTGCCGAACTGGCCGCTGTCCCGGCGAGGACGATCCCGTAGATCGCCAGGGCGAGGAGGAGCCCATCGGTGTGCGGCCCGAGAATCGTCAGCATCGCGATCCACCAGACGGCGTAGATCAGCGTCCACCATGGCATCCGTCTCCGGGCGAGGACTCCGAGGAAGAGCGCGATGTAGGCCAGGTGGGCGAGGCCGAAGAATCCGAGCATCACCGGCAGTTCGGGAAGCGCGGGGAAGAAGGCGCCCGCGCTGTCGCCGAGCCACGAGAAGACGAGCGCCGCTGCCAGGAGCCACGTGGCCTGTGGGGATCCGAGCCGTCGCGCGAAGACGATCACCGG
Source organism: Microbacterium sp. NPDC090225 (assembly GCF_044772365.1). Lineage (NCBI taxonomy): Bacteria > Bacillati > Actinomycetota > Actinomycetes > Micrococcales > Microbacteriaceae > Microbacterium > Microbacterium sp. NPDC090225. The sequence continues at coordinate 28,304 of NZ_JBIVYS010000001.1, forward strand.
GATGGCGAGCAGCGGCATCAGCAGGATCTTCGTCGGTCCCGCCGCTGCGCTGTCGAGCGCGAGAAGGATGACGTGCGCGATCGAGACGACGGTGTAGGGCGTGAAGGACCACACCAGCGCGGGGGAGAGGATGCGTCGGTGCATCCCCCCATCGTAGAGTTGCCGCGGACCGACCGCCGGATCAGGATTCGACGGTGACGTGCGTGATGGTGTCGTCATCGCCGAGGTGGGCCGCGGGCCAGTAGCCCTCCGGGAAGTGCGTGCCGCAGGTGTCGGTCAGGTGGAGCACGATCGTGCCGTCGGAGGCCGCCTCGATCGCTTCGAGCGCCAGGTCGGATGCCGCCTCGTCGAGCTCGTGGGGATCAGGGTCGCCCTGGCTGAAGGCCGTGACCACGGCGTCAGATGCTCGTCGTTGGATCGTGTCGATGTCGGCGACGACGGCGCGGAGTCGGGGGAGTCGTTCGCGGGACTCCTCGGCCGACGTCCCCTCGAGCATGAGCTCTACAGGGGAATCGTCTCGCGCGAGTGATCCGCCGTACCAGTCGTGGGTGAGCACCGTGCCGTCGGTGAGCTCGGTCGTCGCGCGGGTGAAGGTGCCGAGTACGGCGTCGTCGATGATCGGATGCTCGTCGCTCATGTCTCCACGCTATCGGTCGACCCAGGCGCGTCCGGGGTCATTTCGAGAGGTCGAGCGTCACGAGGGGACGTCCGGGCTTCAGCTCGCCGCGCGCGCGGAAACCCTCGGCGAGGAAGGTCGTGAGCATGCCGTGGAACAGTTCGTTCGCGTGCTGCTTCGTGCCGCCGGTGTCGACGGGGTATCCCTCGATCAGGCGGGCCCCCGCCGTGCGGGCATACTCGACGGCCGCGTGCAGCAGAGCACCGTTGAGGCCCTGCCCACGGTGCTCGCGACGCACGACGAAGCACGTGACGGCCCACACCGAGGCGTCGTCGAAGGGCTCTTCCGTGGCGGCGGCGATGGCGCGGGTGTGCTCCAGGCGGCGCTGCACCGTTCGCGGGCCGATTCGGATCCATCCGGCGGCCTCGCCGTCGACGTAGGCGATCAGTCCCGGCGGCGGCCCCGCGTCGATCTCGTCGTGGAGCATCGTCGTGCGCTCGGGCGTTGTCGTCGCATTCCAGTCCTTGTTGCGCAGCATCGGCCAGATGCACTGACAGCTGGCGCCGTCGCCGCCTCCGGTCAGCGCGTGCTGCACGTCGTCCCACCGGGTTATCGTTGCCGGCTCCGTCGTGATCGTGGTCATGGGCGGCACGCTACGCCGGGCATCCGACACTCGCAACGGCGGTGGTTCGCGGAGGCCCCGGCGTCAGGCTAAGATGGATGAGTTGCCTGCGCGAGAGTGCAGAACAACGGGCTGTGGCGCAGCTTGGTAGCGCACTTGACTGGGGGTCAAGGGGTCGCAGGTTCAAATCCTGTCAGCCCGACCAGATAAGCCCCGGAGATCGCAGGACGATGCGGATCTCCGGGGCTTTGTCGTGTGTCGAGGGGGCCCGCCAGCATCCGCCGACGAGCCCCCTCGGCTCACCCGAAGTGCGACTCGCAAGCGATGCGGTCGTTGTCGCCGTCCAGCCGGAACACATCCCCGTACCACGGGTAGTACTTGTTGAAATCTGCTTGCGCTGCCGCCTGCGACGGGTAGTCAGCGCAGTTCTTGTCGAAGTTCGGCTTCGGCGGCGCGGTCGGCTTGGGGGGAGTGGTCGGCTTCGGAGGCGTGCCCTGCATCTCGGGACGGGGGGAACCCATCGCCCTGTACTCGGCGGCCGTCAGGGCTTTCGACACCGTCGATCCGGAGTAGTAGATGGTATTGCTGCCGTAGTTCTGCCAGACCCGGTCGTTCGGGAAGCGAGTGCGCACCACCGGTACGGGGTTGCCTTCCGCCGCCCAGCGCGCGCCAGTGATCGGCATGCCGAGGCCCTGGGAGTAGTCCGTGAGGTACGCGATGCTGGAGTTCCACGAGAGTTTGACGAAGCCCTGATTGGAGCGCTTCTCGAATGCCGGCTTTCCGGCGGCCGCCCATTCCGCGCCGGTCAGTGCATGCTTGGTTCCGCCCACGTCCTGGACGAAGATCTGCGAGGATCCGGCCCACTGATAGTAGGTCGACCCTTCGATCCACCCGGCGTTGCGCGGCTGCGGATTGCCCGCCTTCTTCCACTCGGCTGCGCTCACGTGCTTCCAGATCCAGCGCGACCTGTCGGTACCGAAGATCGTGACGGCGCTGATGGTGGGTGACCACGCGTACTTCACGTAGCTGGTCGGTGCCGGTCGAGGAGTGGGGGTGCCCGCCGCCTTCCACTGCGCGAAGGTGAGGGCGGTGATGGAGGTACCGGTGACCGCCCAGATCGTCCCGTCGTACTTCGTGATGTAGTAATCGGTCGGCGATGCCGGTGTGGCGGGGCGGTCGTCCGGAAGCGTCGGAACGACGGCCGTCTGCGGCCCGCATCCGGCGAGCACGTTCTGCACCGCAGACTTCTCGGCCTCATCGATGGAGAGATTCCACCGCCACTTCACTGCGACCCAGTCGGAGACGTAGGCGCAGCGCGCAGCGGGGAGCGAGGTCGTCGGCAGCCATCCGGCCGGATCCTTGTCGGACTTCGCGGTGTTGACCGCGGCGGTCACCATACGCAGGGATCGCGCATCACCGGTGTCGTTCGCGAACGCCGTTCGCTGTGCGTCGGTCCACGTCCACGCGCCCGAGACCCAGGCTTCCTTCAACGCGACGAGGTGGTCCATCTCCACCGCCGCCGGATCGACGTGCAGCACGTTGTCGTAGGTCGAGAGCCACTGACCGCTCACGACGTCGCATCCCTCGGCGACGACCGCCGGGACCTGGGACTCCTCGATGAGAACTTCCTGGCGTGTGCGGCATCCGTCGCCGTCGAGATCCTGCCCCTCGAAGAAGAGGTCTCGGTTGTACGCCGGCCCGGAAGTCACCTCCACCCTGAGCTCGTTGAGCAGATCCGACACGAGGACCTGCTGGCCCGCCGGAGGCGCGGCCAGAGCGGCGATCGGTGTTGCGGAGCCGATGATGACGAGCGCGACGGATATCGCCGTAATACGTACGCGATTGCGCATGCTTCTCCCCTGAATGGACTCCGCCATGGAGCCTCGCGCTCAGGATACACACAGGTATATCGATGTGCATGGATCTCGCGAGTCGCGGAGATGGCGAACCGAGGGGAAAACGATCCGGCCCCTCATCGCCCGAGATGAGGGGCCGGCGAAGTCGAGCGAGAAGGTCCGCAAGCGCACCCACCCCCGATTGGAACGCTCGGACCCGAGAGAGTATCCGGTTGTGCCGCCTGGTTCGACCGACGCGGAGTCGCGTCTACGACTCGTTGTCTAACCAGGTTAGCTATTTCATCCGATCGCTGCTCTCCCTTGACGTGGCGTGGTCGACCGGATACGGCCGGCGGGGAGCAGGCAGCGTCAGCCCTCGCGGCGCGACTGTCTCCGCGACAAAAGAGCGATCCCGCCCAGGAGCAGTGCCATGGCGCCCCACAGCCCGCCGCCGAGATCGAGTCCGCTCTCCGCCAGTTCCGGCGCGCCCGATTCCTGGGGTGCTCCGGAGCCCGGCGCCGCCGGAGGTACCGCGACGACCGTGGGTTCGATCGTGATCTCGTACGCGACCACGACATCGGGGGAGGTGCCGTTGCTCACCACCACCGTGAAGGGGAAGGCTCCCGAGGTGGTCGGCGTCCCGCTGATGATGCCGGTGATCCCGTCGAGCGCGAGTCCGGGAGGCAGCGTGCCCTCGCCGATCGCGTAGGTCGGGGTCGGGGTGCCGGTGGCGGTGATCGTATGCGTGTAGTCCACACCGGTCTCGCCGTTCCCCGGAGCGCCCGAGGTGACCTCGGGGCTGGTGCTCACCGTGCCGGGAGCCGAGCACCCACTCGGTGCGACGATGATGTTGTCATCGAGCGTCACGGCCCCGGTTCGGGCCAGCAACCGGCCCTCGACGGTCGCCGCGGTCTGCGCCGTGACCGAGACGTCGGCCATGACGGTGCCGATGAACTGAGCCGCCGAGCCGATCGTGGCCGACGACCCCACTTGCCAGAACACGTTGCACGCGCTCGCGCCACCGGTGAGGGTGATGGTCGCGCCGGTCCCGATCGTCAGCGTCGATGCCGCTTGGAAGACCCAGACCGATTCGGCCGTGCCCTCGAGGGTCAGTGCTCCGGAGAGGGAGAGCTCTCCTCCCGAGTACACGCCCGGGGTCAGCGACTGGCCCGTGAGATCGCCGAGCCCGGACGTCGTCGGCGTCAGTCCGGCGGCGACACCGTACGCCGTCGTCAGATCGGCCTGCGCCTGAGCCGCGACCGCGTCGGTCTGATGCACGGTGCCGGTCACGGTTCCCGGCGGAAAGCCGGTGATCGATGTCTCCGGGCTCAGGCCGAGGTCGCCATCGAGCACCGACGGCCCGGTGTTGGTCACGGCCGAGGCAGCCAGAACGGCGAAGGGCGTGGCCGTTCCGAGGTCGATCGGGCCATCGATCGTCGTGTCGGCCGACGCCGCGCCAGGGAAGGCGAGGAGGATGACCGTGGCGGTCGTCGCGGCGAGGAGGAGGGCAGGTCTTCGAATCCGGAACATGACGTTCCTTCCGTTCGGGAGGGCTCGTCATCGACAGCGGTCAACAGGTCGGCACCTTCCGCCTGTCTATCACCGATATACCGCTGGTCCCGATCTGCGTACAACTGACGACTCAATCGTGACCTTCACGCGGCGGTCGGGTCGGCACTCAGCATCCGCATTCGTCCCGCTCCTAGACTGGGCGGCACGGCGCCCGTGCCGAGGAGGATCCGATGGACCACACCCCGCTGTCCGAGGCCAAGCCCTGGCTGAACGCGTACGCCGAGGGCGTTCCGCACGACATTGACGAGGTCACCCAGACTCTCCCCGAGATGCTTCGGCAGAGCGCCAAGAAGCACGCCAAGCGCACGGCGCTGGAGTTCTTCGGCAGCCGCACGAGCTACGCCGATCTCGACGAGCGGGTGAGGCGCGCGGCCGCGGGTCTCCGAAACCTCGGCGTGCGAAAGGGCGACCGGGTCGCTCTCGTCCTCCCGAACTGCCCTCAGCACGTCGTCGCGTTCTACGCGGCGCTGCGGCTCGGCGCGATCGTCGTCGAGCACAACCCGCTCTACACGCCGCGCGAGCTGCGCCATCAGTTCGAGGATCACGGTGCGACGTTCGCGATCGTGTGGAACAAGGTCGCCGACACCGTCGCGGCGTTCCCATCCGACGTGCGCCCGGCGCACATCCTCACCGTCGACCTGACGCGGGCGATGCCGGCCGCGCAGCGCCTCGCCCTGCGCCTGCCGGTCCGCCGTGCACGCGATGCACGCGCGGCTCTGACCGCCAAGGCGCCGCGGGGTCGTGGCATCCGCGAATGGGAGAGCATCGAGGGCGCCCGTCCGCTGCCGCGGCGCGCGCCCGGTCCCGAGCTCGACGACATCGCCCTGCTGCAGTACACGAGCGGCACCACGGGCGAGCCCAAGGGGGCGATGCTCACCCATCGCAACCTCCGCGCGAACGCGATGCAGGGGCGCGCCTGGCTGCCCGGTCTCCGCGAGGGCGAGGAGACGGTCTACGGAGTGCTGCCGCTGTTCCATGCCTACGGGATGACGCTGTGCCTGACGTTCGCGATGGGCATCGGCGCCAAGCTCGTGCTGTTCCCGACGTTCGACGTGGGACTGGTCTCGACAGCCGTGCGCAAGTCTCCGCCCACGTTCCTTCCCGCGGTGCCGCCGATCTACGATCGTCTGACGCGGGCGGCATCCCGTGACGGCCTCGACCTCTCGACCGTGCGCTTCGCGATCTCGGGGGCGATGAGCCTGCCCGTGTCGACGGTCGCGCGCTGGGAGGAGGTGACCGGCGGCCTCCTCGTCGAGGGGTACGGGATGACCGAGACCTCGCCCGTCGCTCTCGGCAACCCCGTCGGCCCGACGCGGCGACCCGGTACCGTCGGCGTCCCGTTCCCGAGCACCACGATCCGCGTGGTCGATCCCGATGACGCACAGGTCGAGGTCGCGCCGGGCGAGTCGGGCGAGCTGCTCATCCACGGACCGCAGGTGTTCTCGGGCTACTGGGGACGCCCGGAGGAGACGGCCGAGACCCTCTTGCCGGGAGGCTGGGTGCGCACCGGAGACATCGTCACGGTGTCGGAGGACGGCTTCGTGACGGTGGTCGATCGCCGCAAGGAACTCATCATCACGGGCGGCTTCAACGTCTCGCCCAGCGAGGTGGAGGAGGCGCTGCGCTCGCACCCGGATGTGGAGGACGCCGCGGTCGTGTCGCTCCCGCGTGGCGATGGCGCCGAGATGGTCGCGGCCGCGGTGGTGCTGCACGCATCGGCGGCGGTCGGGATGGAGGCGCTCCGCGACTACTGCCGGACCCGGCTTGCGGCCTACAAGGTTCCACGCCGGATCGTGCCGATGGATGATCTGCCCCGATCGCTGATCGGGAAGGTCCTCCGGAAGGACGTCCGTCAGCGGATGCTCCAGGAGGAGATCTAGCACGACGGGGATGAGCCCTCTCGAGTCGTCTGCCCCACGCAGGTCTTCTCGAGAGGGCTTCACCGTCCTTCCCGGACGGTGGGGAGGCGGCGATGAAAACTCGCTGCTCTCTCTCGGGCTGATTCCCCAGTCCTCAGCCCTGTAGCCCCCGCTACGCATATCAGAATATCTCGAAATTGTCTTGTCCGCCATTTGGGGGACAAACTTTTTTGAAAGTCGTGATTTTCCGGGGTCTCTACCGCCCCGAACGGATGCTTCCTAAGGTGGAGTCATGGACAGATCGATCGTTTTTCCGGGGCAGATCGCCATCGCGCAGGGCCACCGCGTCGAGGTGACCGAGCAGCTCGATCCGCTCAGCGGCGAGACGCTCGCGATCGCCGTCCGCGATCTCGAGACGAACATCCGCTACCGGCTCGTCGAGGAGGCGGCCGGTATCGATGAGCTGCGCTGGCTGGGCAGGGTGCTGGACTGCACGATCAGTGTGTCGTCGACGGGGTCGCGCACCGAGCTGCGCGTGGATGCCCGCGGGCCGGGCCCGGTCGGCGCGAAGGTCGCGCTGCGCGAGGCGGATGCCGCGGCCGACGCCGCCAAGGCCGAAGCCGACCGCTGGGGCGGATCCGATCGCCCGCCATCCGTCGAGGAGTCCGAGCGATTCTGGTGAGCCCCGCGACCCGACGTCCGGGACGCCTCATCGGAAGTCCCGCGAACGGTGGGAGAGGCCGGTGCGCAGGTCGTCGAAGGCATCCGCGAGCACGTTGATGACCCCCTCCTCGGATCGTTCGAGGATGCCCCGGATGATCAGTGCGGGGGAATCCCGAGCAACCCGACGGTAGCGGTTCCAGACGCCCGCGGAGCAGATGATGTTGACGAGCCCCGTCTCGTCCTCGAGATTCACGAAGGTCACGCCCGCTGCGGTCGCCGGCCGCTGGCGGTGGGTCACGAGGCCGGCGACTTCGACACGCCGACCCGTCTCGTGGGTGCGCAGATCGGCGGAGGTGAGCACGCCGCGCTCGCCCAATGCCTCGCGGAAGTGCAGCATCGGGTGGTCGTCGGTCGAGACCCCGGTGGCCCAGAGATCGGCGGAGAGGCGTTCGTAGCTGCTCTGATCGGCGAACAGGGGAGGCTGCACCGCCACGGTCGTCCCGGGCAGGAAACGCGAGCGGTCATCGGCTGCCGCGCCGGCGAGCCAGATGGCCTCGCGGCGCTCGAGCCCGAGGCAGGCGAACGCCCCGGCGGTCGCGAGCGCCTCGAGTTGTGCGGCCGTGGCATCCGTGCGCCGCACGAGATCGTTCAGATCGCGATACGGGCCGTGCGCCTCGCGCTCCGCGACGATCCGCTCGGCCATCGGCACGCCGATCCCGCGCACTCCGCTGAGTCCCATCCGGACGGCGTAGCCGCCATCGCGACGGTGGGCATCGGATTCGTCCGGGGCATCGCGGTCGAAGCGCAACGTCGGCGGCTGGGGGATGTCACGGCAGGAGTCGCGTCCCGTCGGCATCCGGCCCTCTGCTCCGGTGAGCGGTTCGAGCGTCTCGGTCGCGCCGGAGACCTGCAGATCGGGGCGACGCACCTCCACGCCGTGCCGGCGGGCATCCGCCGTCAGGGTCGCCGCGGAGTAGAACCCCATGGGCTGCGAACGCAGGAGCCCGGCGAGGAAGGCCGCGGGGTAGTGCAGCTTCAGCCAGGAGCTTGCGTACACCAGGAGAGCGAACGACAGGGAGTGCGACTCCGCGAAGCCGAAGTTCGCGAACGCCTGGATCTGCGCATAGATGCGATCGGATGCCGCCTCGTCGAGGCCGCGTCGTGCCATGCCCGCGTAGAGCTTCTCGCGTACCTTCTCGATCTTCTCGAGACCGCGCTTGGAGCCCATCGCCCGACGCAGCAGGTCGGCCTCGTCGGCTGTGCAGTCACCGACCGCGGTCGCCATCTGGATCAGCTGCTCCTGGAAGATCGGGATGCCCAGGGTGCGCTTCAGGATCGGCTCGAGGTCCGCGTGCGGATAGGGGATCGGGAAGTCGACGGGCGCCTCACCGCGGGCCGCGCGTTCCCGGTTCTCCTCGTCGACCCGATCCTTCGCCATCTTGCGCTGCACGAACGGATGCACCGCCCCGCCCTGGATGGGACCCGGGCGGATGAGGGCGATCTGGATCGCGAGGTCGTAGAAGCTCCGCGGTTGCAATCGGGGCAGCAACCCGATCTGCGCCCGCGACTCCACCTGGAAGACACCGATCGAGTCGGCGCGGCAGAGCATGTCGTAGACCCCGGGCTCCTCCTTGGGCAGGGTCTCGAGCGTCCAACGCTCGCCCGTCGCGTCGTGGATCAGGTCGAAGCAGTGCTGCAGGGCTGCCAGCATCCCGAGACCCAGCAGGTCGAACTTGACCAGGCCCATGAACGCCGCGTCGTCCTTGTCCCACTGGATGACGGTCCTGTTCTCCATGCGTGCGTGCTCGACGGGAACGACCTCACCGACCGGGCGCGCCGTGAGCACCATCCCGCCCGAATGGATGCCGAGATGGCGCGGCGCCTTCATCAACTCGCCCGCATAGGCGAGCACGTTCGCGGGGATGTCGTGCCCCTCGGCGGGTTCCAGCCCGGCACCCCAGCCGTCGACCTGCCGCGACCACGAGTCCTGCTGCCCCGGGGAGTGTCCGAGCGCCCTGGCCATGTCGCGCACCGCGTTCTTCGGCCGGTACTGGATCACGTTCGCCACCTGTGCGGCGCGTTCCCGGCCGTACTCGGCGTACACCCACTGGATGATCTCCTCCCGGCGTCGCGAGTCGAAGTCGACGTCGATGTCGGGCTCCTCCTGACGGGTGGTGGCGAGGAACCTCTCGAAGGGCAGCCCGTACAGGATGGGGTCTACGGCGGTGATCCCCAACAGGTAGCAGACCGCGCTCGCCGCGGCCGATCCGCGCCCCTGGCAGAGGATGCCGCGGCGGCGAGCCTCGGCGACGATGCCGTGCACGATCAGGAAGTAGCCCGGGAAGTCCTTCTCCTCGATCACGTTCAGCTCGCGTTCGATCCGGCTCCGCCCGGCGTCGTCGATACGGGGGTACTTCGAGGGCACGGCCTCCCAGACGAGTCGCCGCAGCCAGCTCATCGGGGTGTGCCCCTCGGGGACCCTCTGCCGGGGGAGGGCGGGACGGGCGAGACGCAGGGGGAAGGCGGATGCCGCGGCCAGCTCGAGCCCCGAGGAGATGGCTCCGGGGTATCGCCGGAAGCGCGCCGTCATCTCGGCGCCGCTGCGCAGGTGCGCGCCCCCGTGCGCGGGGAGCCATCCATCGAGCTCGTCCATGCTGCGCACCGCCCGGACCGCGGCGACGGCCTCGGCGAGCGGCGCCTGCATCGGGGTGGCATAGTGCACGTTGTTCGTCGCAACGACGGGGAGATGCATCCGTCCCGCCAGCTCCGCGAGCACGTCGTTGCGGCGGGTGTCGAGCGGGTCCCCATGATCGAAGAGTTCGACGGCGACGTGCTCTGCGCCGAAGAGGTCGATGAGGTGCTGCAGCGGTTCCCGGGCGTCTCCACGCTCGAGTCCCCGACGCACTGCGCCCTTGCGGCATCCGGTCAGGATGGTCCAGTGGCCCTCGGCGCTCGCCGCGAGCTCGTCGATGTCATAGACGGGGCGGCCCTTCTCGCCGCCCCGCAGCTGTGCGGCGGTGATGACTCCGGAGAGCCGGTGGTAGCCCTCCATCCCGCGAGCCAGGACGAGCAGGTGCTCACCCGCCGGATCGGGGGTGCCGCGCTGCGGGGCCGGCAGATCGAGCGACAGCTCGGCCCCGAAGACCGTCTGCAGCCGGACGTCCATGAGTTCGGCGACCTCGGCGAAACGCGCGGCGCCGTAGAAGCCGTCGTGGTCGGTGAGCGCGAGGGCGCTGAGCCCGAGACGCTCGGCCTCGATCAGGAGCGCCTCGGGGGAGGAGGCGCCGTCGAGGAACGAGTACGAGGAGTGGGCGTGCAACTCTGCATAGGGCACGGCGTCATCGGGGCGCGGAACGGACGACGGAGGGATGCTCTTGCGTCTTCTGCTCACCGGGCCGGGATCGGGGCGTGCTCCGGCGGGTTCGGCGCTGGCGGGCGGCGGCTCGCCGCTCAGGGTGCGAGCCAGCTCGCCCCACTTCAGCGGCGGGTTGTGGAAGCCCATCAGCGATACCGCCCCTCGGCCCACCAGCGTCCACCGGCGCAGAACACCAGCCAGGCGCGATCCCGGTCGTCGACGACCTGGAAGCGGTGTCCCTTCTTACCTCCGCCCGACGCCCAGCGGCGCTCGTGCACGGGCCAGGGGCCGGCCCAGGCGTGCACGGCGGTGCCGTCGATGAACGCGGGGTCGGAGGAGAGGGCTCCGCGCTCGTCGATGCGGACCACGGCGCCGTCGGCTCCGGTGACCCCGAGGGGACGCGGCGGGCGGAAGACCTCGGCGGGAAGCGGATCGGGCAGACTCCCGGGCCAGGGGGAGACGGGGTCGCGCGGAGCGACCGCGCGCTCTCCCCACGGCGTGAGCACCTGGCGGTCGGCGAGCCACCGCCCGCCGGCGAGTGCAGCGGTGACCACGCCCTCGTGCCCCAACATGGTCTGCACGCGAGACACGGCATGGTGCAGGCGTTCGTCGGTTCCCGCGCCGAAGAGGCCAGGCTGGTGGTGGGCGGCGTCATCGACGGCGACCGGCACGATCCGCACCGCCGAGATCCCCCCGAACGCCCGTGCCTCGTCGACCGGATCCTTCGCGGACTGCGCCGCGAGCGCCTCCAGCTGCCAGCGCACCCGGTCGACCAGGTCGGAGGCGTCGAAGCACGAGGGGTGCAGCCACGGTCGGGAGAACACCTGCCCGTTGTCGTCGGTCAGGTCGATGCGCACCTCTGTGCAGACCATGGATGCCTCGCCCAGTGCGAGCATCACCGCGTCGGCTGTCTGCCGCACCGCGAAGGCCACCTGATCGGCGCCGCCCAGCGGGGTCTCGAACTCCACGCTCCGCACCAGCTCGGGGTCGGGAGGGCGAGGCGTGAGGTGCTGCGAGTCCGCACCCGCTGCCAGCGCTCGGAGGCGGGCGCCGCGCTCGCCGAAACGGTCGCGCACATCGACGGGGTCGAGGGCCGCGAACTCGCCGAGCGTGCGGACACCGAGACGGAGGAGGAGGCCGGTGATCTGCTCGTCGCGCAGCACTTGCACGGGGAACGGCGCGAGGAACTCCCGTGCCTCACCCGGAGGTACGACGGTGCAGCGCTGCGGTCCGCGTGCGGCGATCTCGGCGGTGAAGGGGCCGTCGCCGACGCCGATGCGCACCTCGGGGAATCCCGCCTCCGTGAGGCGCGACACGAGCCAGGCCGCGGCCGTCTCCTCTCCGCCGTGATAGCGGGAGATGCCGCGGGCGCGGAGAACCGCGAGACCGGGACGCAGCAGCGTGACGCCGGGGGCGTGCTCCTCGATGAGCTGCAGCACGGGGAGGAAGGCGCGCTCATCGCGGTCGGGGTCATGGGGGAGCACGCGCAGGGAGGAGAGGCGGCCCTGCGCCTCGCGACGGCGCTGCCCGACCCGCACCCCGTGCTCGCGGGCGGAGGCGGTGCAGGCGACGACGGTGTTCGCATGCATCAGGGCCGTGGGCGGGTGCGGAAGCGCGTCGCCCAGTGCGGCGCGCAGCGGCCAGTCGGGGAACCACAGCACCAGGACGCGGAGAGGGGCGTTCATCCGGCCTCCGCCCAACGGAGGAGCTCGGGTGCCGGCGCAGGGCTCTGCGTGCGCGCGGGTGACACGGGCAGCGAGGGGAGTGCGGCGAGTTCGGTCGTCACGGATTCGAGCGCACCGTCGCGCCCGGGCAGTCGCACGCGGACGCTGGAGGCGAGCGGGCGACGGCGGGTCTGCGCGGTCACGGTCACCGTGCGATCGGACAGCAGACCCCAACCGGCGCCGAGGCCGTTCCACTGCGGATCGTGCACGCGGATCGACCCTTCGCTCTGCGGCCAGACGCCGGTGACGAGCAGCGTGCAGCCGCGATCGCGCAACCGGGCGCTCAGGCGGGAGACGTCGGCGTCGCGCAGCCGTGTTCCGGGGTGCACGGCGATCAACGGGACCACCTCGGCGAGGGCGGAGGTCGCGGCGAACCAGCGATCGCCGGGATCGGGCACCAGGATCAGTCGATCGAGATCGATGCCGAATCCCGCGGCGGCCTCGACGCCGAGCGTCGGCATGCCGACGACGGCGCACCAGTGCCCTTTCTGCGAGGCCGCGCTCAGCAGGGCGAGCACGAGGCTCGGCGAGGGGGAGAGCGTGTACGCGGTGCCGGCCAGGAGGCCGTCGTCGGGGAGGATGGACGAGAGGGCGGGGTCGAGGGGGAGCACCGCCTGGTCGCTGCGGCGGCGCTGCATCCGACTGATCTCGCGGCGCAGACGAAGCACCTCTCCCGCACGCGCATCGCTGTTCGGAGAGAGCGCGGTCACCGCATCGAGCCCGATCCCCATAATCTCCATCCTCGAACGAATATTCGAATATATCAAGTGATGGAGTCGAGACTAATTCGTACATGGGACATTGTGCGCACGGTCGTCGGGCACCGGCGCCGTGAGGTTATCCACAGTCCTCCACGGGGTGGAGGCGGAATCTCCTAGCCTTCCGGGATGGATACGCGCTTCGCCCTCGTCGGGCTCGCCCACCTCGCGCTGCTCGGCATCGGCGGGTGGCTGCTCGTCATCGACGCGCGCACCCACCGCCTTCCCGATCGCATCGTGCTCCCGACCCTCGCGGGGCTCCTCCTGCTCGCACTCGTCGATGCGCTCGCCACCGGCGACCGGGCGCCATCGATCCGAGCGCTCCTGGGAATGATCGTGCTCGGCGGCTTCTACGCACTGCTGCGTCTGCTGAGTCGCTCAGGCATGGGAGGCGGCGACGTGAAGCTCGCAGCCGTGATCGGCCTGGTGCTGGCCTGGCATGGATGGACGGCGCTCGCCGTGGGCGCGGCATCCGCCTTCGTCCTCGGTGCGCTCTACGCCCTGGGGCTGATGGCGCTCCGTCGGGCCGATCGCACCACGCGCATCGCCTTCGGCCCCTGGATGATCGTCGGTGCGGTGCTCGGCGTCCTCGCGGTCTGAACGGGCCCGCCGGTTCTCCGCCCGAAGGTCGGAGCACGGGGATAGGGTGAGGGCATGGCACTCGCACGACTTCACGGCGGCCCGCTGGACGGGCAGATCCTTCCCCTCGGTGACGCGGACGACAAGCTGATCGTCCCTTACAGCGAGACGCAGGTGGTGTACAACCGCCGCGGCGAGCCGCAGAACACCGGCTCCGACGACGGTCCCACCGAGATCGACTACTGGTACGACGAGTCCCTCGAGGACCTCACGTCCAACGATGACTGAGCCGTCGCGCACCGTCGAGGTCGAGCGCAAGTTCGACGTCGACGATGCGACGCCGCTCCCTCGATGGGACGCGATCCCCGGAGTCGACACCGTCACGGACGGTGAGTCCCGTGACCTCGACGCCCAATACTTCGACACGGCCGACGGGACACTGTCGCGCTCCGGAGTGGCGCTGCGCCGACGCACCGGTGGCCCTGATGCGGGCTGGCACATCAAGGGCCCGCGCGAGGGGGATGGCCGGCTCGAGCTGGGATGGCCGCTCGGAGACGGCGAGGGCATCCCGGATGCCGTCGCCGCCACGGTCGCCCGTTGGACCACCGACCCGTTGACGCCCCTGGCGCGCATCCGCAACGATCGCACCGCCTACCTCCTCACCGGACCCGGCGGCGTGATCGCCGAGTTCGTCGACGATCGGGTCCGCGCCACCGACCTCCGCCAGGGCGTCGAGCGCGCGTGGCGCGAGTGGGAGATGGAGCTGGGGCCGGCTGCACCGGCGGACGCCGACGGGCGCGAGGCATTCTTCTCCGCAGTCGAGGCCGCGGTGCGCGCGGCCGGCGGACGAGACGCATCCTCCGGATCCAAGCTCGCCCGCGCACTCGGGTTCTGAGCCTTCGCAGAGGCCGCGACACGGCACAACCCCCTTCCCTCCGGAAGCAGCCGCGTGCTTGAGTGACACCATGAGCCGTCCCGCCGTCCTGCGCTCGCTGCAGACGATCGTTCCCGACACCGTCATCGCGCAGGACGCGGTGAGAGACGTCTTCGCGCAGCAACCCGGTCTCGGGCGTCTCGCGCAGCGGATCGTCACGGCATCCTTCGACGGCTCGGGCATCGACACCCGGCGCACCGTGATCGAGGAGTTCTCACCGCTGCACGAGACGGACGAGCCGGTGTTCTTCGCCCCGGCGACACGCCAACTGCTCGCGCCGGGTACCCGGGTGCGCAACGACATCTACGTGCGCGAGGCGACGAGGCTGTTCGTGGAGGTCGCGCAGCGGGCGGTCGAGGAGGACCCCGACCTTCAGGCCTCCGATGTGACCCACGTGATCACCGTCTCGTGCACGGGCTTCCATGCTCCGGGACCCGAGTACGAGATCGTGCGCGCTCTCGGGCTGGCCGACAGCGTGCAGCGCTTCCATTTCGGATTCATGGGTTGCTACGCCGCCATGCCGGCCCTGCGGGCGGCGAGCCAGTTCTGCGCGGCGGACCCGGATGCCGTCGTGCTCGTCGTGAGCGTCGAGCTCTGCACACTGCATCTGCGTTCGTCCGAGGATCCGGACACGATCGTCGCGACCTCGCTGTTCGCCGATGGAGGGGCGGCCGGGCTCGTCACGGCGCGCCAGCTGCCGTCGGAGGTGCCGGCGCTGAGCCTCGACCGCTTCCATACCGCCATCGCCCCCGAGGGCGAGAAGGACATGGCGTGGACGATCGGCGACGAGGGTTTCGAGATGATCCTCTCCACCGCAGTGCCGCAGATCATCGGCGAGACCATCCTCGGAGCGCTCCGGCCTCTGTACGTCGGGGAGCACGACATGTCGATCGCCTTCGAGGAGGGCGTGATCGGCGAGCGGGTCGCGCACTGGGCGATCCATCCCGGGGGCCGCAGCATCCTCGACCGGATCCAGGAGCGTCTCCAACTGAGCGATGCGCAACTGCACCCGGCTCGTGCCGTGCTGCGCGAGAACGGCAACATGTCGAGCGCCACCATCCTGTTCGTGCTCAAGCGAATCCTCGAGGAGGAGGGCGCGCAGCGGGGGGATCGTGTGGCGGCGATGGCGTTCGGCCCGGGGCTCACCGCGGAGAGCGCGCTGATGACGGTCGAGACGCCGCGCGGTCATGACGCCTGACCTGCGGCAGCGGGCGGTCGATCTGCGGGAACTCATGGACGATCCCGAGGCCGACCTGCGGATGCTCGAGCGCACGTACCAGCGCTTCGAGGCCGTCAACGCGCTGGTGTCGCGTCCGGGGCTGGTCTATCGGCGGCACGTGCGACCGCGCGCGCGGCTCGGCGAGGTGCGCATCCTCGACATCGGTGCGGGTGGGGGAGACCTCTGCCGGTATCTGGCGGCGCGCCTTCGTCGCGAGGGGCTGTCGGCGCGGATCACGGCGCTCGACCCGGACGAGCGGGCGATCGAGTGGGCGCGCGCCCATGACGGCACGGCCGGGGTCGACTACCGGTGTGCGGACAGCGCGACGCTGGCGGATGCCGGAGAGCGGTTCGACATCGTCGTCTCGAATCATCTGCTCCACCACCTCGACTCCGCCGAACTCACGGCTCTCCTCCGCGACAGCGAGAAGCTGGTGGAGCCGGGTGGCGTCGTCGCGCATCAGGACATCGCGCGGGGACGCGCCGCCTATGCGCTCTACGCCGCGGGGACGGGGCTGCTCGCGAAGAATCTCCTCGCGGACTCGTTCATCCGAATCGACGGCCTGCGCAGCATCCGCCGTTCCTACACCTCGGTCGAGCTCGACGCAGTGGTTCCGGCGGGATGGCGGGTGAGATCGGCGCTGCCGGCTCGGCTCGAACTGCGGTGGGAGCATCCGCTCGGCTGAGCATGTACGGCCGCAACACGCACGAAGGCCCGGTCGCGCGAGCGCGGACCGGGCCTTCGTGGCAGTGCCTTCGAGAGGCGCGCGTGATCAGAAGTTGATCATGTGCCCCGCGAGGCCGTGGAAGCCCTCCTGCAGAGCCTCCGAGAGCGTCGGGTGCGTGTGCACGTTACGCGCCAGCTCGAGCGCGGTGAGATCCCACTTCTGGGCCAGCGTCAGCTCGGGCAGCAGCTCCGAGACGTCGGGGCCGATCATGTGGGCGCCGATGAGCTCGAGGTGCTCCGCGTCGGCGATCAGCTTGACGAAGCCGACCGGCTCGCCGAGGCCGTGCGCCTTGCCGTTGGCCATGAACGGGAAGCTGACGACCTTGACGTCGTGCCCCTCGTCCTTCGCCTGCTGCTCGGTGAGACCGAACGAGGCCACCTGCGGCGAGCAGAACGTCGCGCGCGGCATCATGCGGTAGTCGCCGAGGGTCATGGTCTCGGCCTTGCCGATGGTCTCGGCGGCGACGACACCCTGCGCCTCCGCCACGTGGGCGAGCTGCAGCTTGGCGGTCACATCGCCGATGGCGTAGATGCCCTCGACGTTGGTGCGCATGTGGTCGTCGATCGCGATCGCGCCTCGCTCGGTGAGCTCGACACCGGTGTTCTCGAGACCGAAGCCCTCGACACGAGGGGCGAAGCCGATCGACATGAGGACCTTCGAGGCCTCGATCGAACCCGCCTGGCCGTCCTTGCCGGTGTAGGTGACCGTGACGGAGGAGCCGTTGTCGACGACCGTCTCGACCTTGGTCGAGGTGAGGATGTCGACGCCGTAGTTCTTGTACTGCTTGGCGATCTCCTTCGACACGTCGGCGTCCTCGTTGGGGAGGGCGCGGTCGAGGAACTCGATGATCGTGACCTTCACGCCGTAGTTCGTCAGCACGTAGGCGAACTCCATGCCGATCGCGCCGGCACCGACGATGACGATCGACTCGGGCAGATCGCGCGTCATGATCTGCTCTTCGTAGGTGACGACGTTCTCGCTGAGCGTGACGCCCGGAAGCAGGCGGACCGTGGAGCCGGTCGCGATGATGACGTTGTCGAAGGTGACCTCTTCGGTCGTGCCGTCGGACTTGGCGACCGAGATGGCCTTCGGGCCGGTGAAAGTGCCGCGGCCGTCGTACTCGGTGACCTTGTTCTTCTTCATCAGGAAGTGGATGCCCTTGACGCGGCCCTCGGCCACGTCACGGCTGCGGTCGAACGCCTTGCCGAAGTCGAGCGTGAAGTCGCCCGAGATGCCGAAGAATTCGGCCTTGTGCTTCAGGGTGTGGGCGATCTCCGCGTTCTTCAGGAGAGCCTTGGAGGGGATGCAGCCGACGTTGAGGCAGACACCACCCCAGTACTTCTCCTCGATGATGGCGGTGGACAGGCCGAGCTGCGCGCTGCGAACCGCAGCGACGTATCCACCAGGACCTGCACCGAGGATGACGACGTCGTAATGAGGCATGCGTTAAGCCTATCGCGCCGCGGAGTCGTCGGAACCGGTCGGCGAGGCGCTGCGGCGACGCCGCGAGAGGATGACGGCCAGCGTGATCCCGGCGGCGATCACCAGGATGCCGAGGACGACGAGGATCCAGATCCACGCCGTCGACGGGGTGGCCGCCGCGTCGTCATCGGCCGTGAGAGTCGGAGTCGCCGAGGGCGATGCCGAGGGTTCGGCCGAGGCGAACGGGGCGGATGCCGTCTCGGTTGCGGCGGGCGAGGGCGCGGGGGTCGGGGCCGTGCTGTTCGCCACGGTGAAGGAGAATTCCTTCGACGTCGGATGTCCGTCGCTCGAGACGACCTTCCACAGGACGCGATACACGCCGGCGTCGGCCGCAGTGATCAGAGGCTGGGTGACGGTCGCTCCCTCGGTCACGGCAGCACCCTCGGAGACGAGATTCCCGTTCGCGTCGAGAACCTGGACCTCGGTGGCGTTCTCCCCGGTGATCAGGTCGGCACTGAACGTCAGAACGATCTCCGCGGGGAGGACGTCGACGGTCGAGTCCGCCACCGGGGTGGAAGAGATGAGGTCGTCGTGGGCCGAAGCCGACAGGGGCGCGAACAGCACGAGGAACGCGGCGAGAAGGGCCGCGGCGAGGGCGAGGGGCGCGGTCGAGCGCCGGAGGATGGTGGTCTGCACCCCACCACCCTAGGAATATCCGGTGTGCGATGCCTGAATGTGGGAATCGACTGTGGATGCGGCTCCCGCGAGGGCCCCGGCATCCGATAGTCTGGACGATCAGGAGGGCAAAGTGACAGACAGCGACAGCCGACCGGCCGCAGAAGCGGCGATCCACCGATCCGGCGAGCAGAAGCACGACGTGACGCAGACGTTCGGACACGATTCCGACCTGTCGTTCGTCCCCTTCGGCGTGGAATTGACAGAGGTGGAGCAGTCGGCGATCGCCGCGCTCCCGTCCGGTTCGGCGCTGCTGCTGGTGCGATCCGGCGCGCTGGCGGGTGCACGCTACCTCCTCGACACCGACGTGACCACCATCGGGCGTCACCCCGAGGCCGACATCTTCTTCGACGACGTGACCGTTTCACGTCGTCATGCCGAGGTCACCCGGAGCGGCGCGGCGTTCGAGATCATCGATCAGCGCTCCCTGAACGGCACGTACGTCAACGGTGAGCGGTTCGACCGCAGCCCCCTGGTCGACGGAGCAGAGGTGCGCGTCGGAAAGTTCCGACTGAACTTCTTCGCCTCTCCGGTCGACCGCGCAGCGGCCAACGCCTGATGGCGGCTTCCCCCGCCCGCGAACGATCTGCGTCCGCGGGTCTTCTGAGCATCGGTCAGGTCCTCGCGCGTCTCACGCCCGACTTCCCCGATCTCACCTCCAGCAAGCTGCGCTTCCTCGAGGTGCAGGGGATCGTCACCCCGTCGCGCACAGAGTCGGGATACCGCAAGTTCTCGCAGGCCGACATCGAGCGCCTGCGCCTCGGGCTCACCCTGCAGCGCGACCACTATCTTCCGCTGAGCGTGATCCGCGAGCAGCTGGATGAGGCAGGCGCGGAGTCCGCAGCCCTCACGCCTCCGCCGTCGATCACCCCGACGCCGCGTCGCTACCGTCGCACCGAGCTGCTCTCGGCCGCCGGAGCTGGTCCTCAGCTGCTGAACGACGCGATCAGCACCGGCGTCATCGCGGCGCAGGAGTCGTACCCCGAGGCCACCGTCGCCCTGTTGCGCGGACTGGTCGCCCTCGACCGCCACGGCATCGAGCCGCGCCACCTGCGGGCACTGCGCCAGGGAGCCGATCGCGAGGTCGCCCTCATCGAATCGGCGCTGTCGGCGCTGCTGCGGCGCACCGACACCGCATCGCGCGCCAAGGCGAGCGAACTGGCGCCGGAACTGGCGTCGAAGATCGATGAGGTCCGCGGTCTCTTCGTCAAGGAGGCGTTGACGCGCGTCCTTTCGTAACGAACTGATTGCGACACACCTTCACGGTGTCGCGGATGTCGTTGCCGCTCCGGGGGTGCTGCTCTAGCGTGGAGTTAAACCGTTCCAGGGAGGATTTGAAATGAATGCGGATGAGCTCACAGGCGACCCGCGGTTCGTGCCCGAACTCCTCTTCACCGACGGTCTCCCGGCGATGGACGACGAGGTCGGATACCGCGGAGCGGTCGCCGCTCGTGCCGCCGGCATCACCTACCGACAGCTCGACTACTGGGCGCGCACCGAACTGGTCGTCCCGACCGTCCGCGGCGCCAGCGGGTCCGGCTCGCAGCGCCTCTACGGTTTCCGCGACATCCTCGTGCTCAAGCTCGTCAAGAGCCTCCTCGACACCGGTATCTCGCTCCAGCAGATCCGCACCGCGGTCGAAGAGCTGCGTCGCGCCGGCATCCGCGATCTCGCCGGCACCACCCTCATGAGCGATGGTGCCTCCGTGTACCTGTGCACCTCGAACGACGAGGTCATCGACCTCGTGAGCCGCGGCCAGGGCGTGTTCGGCATCGCCGTGGGCAAGGTGCTCCGCGAGGTCGAGTCGACGCTGGTCGAGTTCGACCCCACTGCTCCGGATCCCGTCGACGAGCTGGCCAGCCGCCGGTCGAAGCGCTCGGCCTGACTCACCCTCCCTCTGGACACAAGACCTCCGAACAGAAGAACGGCCATCCTCGTGGAGGATGGCCGTTTCTCATATCTGCGAGGCGTTACGCCTGCTGTCCGCTCTCGGGAACGGGGATGCGTCCGGTGCGGATGATCCGATCGAGGAGCTGATCGAAGTCGGCGGCGAGCTCCTGGGCCGAGTCGCCCGGCCAGATGTGCAGCGGCTTGGCGGCGCCCTGCGCCTGCTGGAGCGACGTGCGCTCGGGGAGCTGGGGGGAGAGCACGAGCGGGCCGAACATGTCGCGCAGTTCTTTGATGCGGAACTGGTGCTCGATCGACTGCGGGCGCACGCGGTTGACGACGATGCCCAGCGGCTGCAGACGCGGGGAGAGACCGCGACGGATCTCCTCGATCGCGCGCAGAGCGCGGTCGGCTGCGGCGACCGAGAACAGACCGGGTTCGGTGACCACCATGACGCGGTCGCTCGCGGCCCACGCGGTGCGCGTGAGGGCGTTGAGCGAGGGGGCGCAGTCGATGAGCACGAGGTCGTAGTCGGCCTCGACGGCGGCGAGGGCCTCTTCGAGCTTCCACACGTCGCGCACGCTGGGGTGCGGGCCGTCGAAGTTGATCGCCGACGGGCTGCCGATGAGCACGTCGATCGTTCCGGGGTGCACCTTCGCCCAGCCGCTGGAGGTGATCGCCTGACGGACGACCTTCTCCTTCGGGTTCGCCAGGACATCGGCGATGTTGAGTCGTCCTGCCACCTGGATGTCCATGCCGGTGGACACATCGGACTGCGGGTCGAGGTCGACGACGAGAGTACGGACGCCCCGGGCGAAGGCCGCTGAGGCCAGGCCGAGGGTCACGGTCGTCTTGCCGACGCCTCCCTTGAGAGAGCTGACGCTGAGTACGTGCACGGACTCCACGTTACCTTGCCCTAGTCTGGGGGGACACTCAGCCCCGCCCCATGTGCGTGCATCCACGCGTACATCGAGCTCCCAGAGGTGTGCATGTTCCAGAAGATCCTTGTGGCCAACCGCGGCGAGATCGCGATCCGTGCCTTCCGCGCGGCCTATGAAGTCGGAGCCAGGACCGTCGCGGTCTTCCCGCATGAGGATCGGGGCTCCGTGCACCGCCTCAAAGCGGACGAGGCCTACGAGATCGGCGAGCGCGGCCATCCGGTGCGCGCCTACCTGAACGTCGACGAGATCATCCGCGTCGCGCTCGAATCCGGTGCCGACGCGATCTACCCCGGCTACGGCTTCCTGTCCGAGAACCCCGAGTTGGCCGAGAAGGCCGCGGCCAACGGCATCGTCTTCATCGGCCCGCCCGCCGCCGTGCTCGAGATGGCCGGCAACAAGGTCGAGGCCAAGCGCCACGCCGTCGAGGCCGGCGTGCCCGTGCTGCGCTCGACCGAGGCGTCCGCCGATGTCGAGGCGCTGGTGTCCCAGGCCGCCGACATCGGATTCCCGCTCTTCGCCAAGGCCGTGGCCGGCGGTGGCGGGCGCGGCATGCGCCGCGTCGAGACCGCCGCGGAGCTCGCTCCCGCGCTGGCCGAAGCGATGCGCGAAGCGGACAGCGCCTTCGGCGACGCCCGGATGTTCCTCGAGCAGGCCGTCATCCGCCCCCGTCACATCGAGGTGCAGATCCTCGCCGACAAGACCGGCGAGACGGTGCACCTCTTCGAGCGCGACTGCTCGGTGCAGCGCCGCCACCAGAAGGTCGTCGAGATCGCGCCGGCGCCGAACCTCGACGACGGCATCCGCACCGCACTGCACGGATACGCCGTCGCCTTCGCACGGTCGATCGGCTACGAGAACGCCGGCACGGTCGAGTTCCTTCTCGAGACGGCGGGGGAGCGCGCGGGCGAGGTCGTCTTCATCGAGATGAACCCGCGCATCCAGGTCGAGCACACGGTCACCGAGGAAGTCACCGACGTCGACCTCGTCCAGAGCCAGATGCGCATCGCCTCCGGTCAGACGCTGGCGGCGCTCGGCCTGCAGCAGCAGAACCTGCAACTGCGCGGAGCGGCGCTCCAGTGCCGGATCACGACCGAGGACCCCACTCAGGGATTCCGCCCGGACACGGGGAAGATCACGACCTACCGCTCGCCCGGTGGCGCCGGCATCCGTCTCGACGGCGGAACCGTGCACCAGGGCGCCCAGATCAGCCCCCACTTCGATTCGATGCTGTCGAAGCTGACCTGCCGCGGGCGGGACTTCCCCGCAGCGGTCGCCCGTGCGCGCCGCGCCCTGGCGGAGTTCCGTATCAGGGGCGTCTCGACGAACATCCCCTTCCTGCAGGCGCTGCTCGACGACGACGCCTTCGTCGCCGGTGACCTCAGCACGTCGTTCATCGACGAGCGCCCCGAGCTTCTGCGCGGACGGGTGTCGAAGGACCGCGGTACGAAGATTCTCAATTGGCTGGTCGACGTGACCGTCAACAAGCCGAACGGTGCGCACCCGGGAGCCGTCGACCCCCGCACGAAGCTGCCGGCGATCGACCTCACCGCCGACCCCGTGCCCGGCTCGCGTCAGCGCCTCCTCGAGCTCGGGCCGGAAGGGTTCGCGGCCGAACTGCGCGCGCAGACCGCGCTCGCGATCACCGAGACGACCTTCCGCGACGCGCACCAGTCGTTGCTCGCCACGCGTGTGCGGACGAAGGACCTCGTGGCGGCCGCCCCCTACGTCGCCCGGCTGACGCCGGGCCTGTTCTCGGTCGAGGCCTGGGGCGGGGCGACCTACGACGTCGCGCTCCGCTTCCTGGGCGAGGACCCCTGGGAGCGTCTCGACAAGCTGCGCGCCGAGCTACCCAACGTGGCGATCCAGATGCTGCTCCGAGGGCGGAACACGGTCGGTTACACGCCGTACCCGACGGCCGTCACCGACGCGTTCGTGGCCGAGGCCGCAGCGAGCGGCGTCGACATCTTCCGCATCTTCGACGCCCTCAACGACATCGAGCAGATGCGTCCGGCGATCGCGGCGGTCAGGCGCACCGGAACCGCGGTCGCCGAGGTGGCGCTCTGCTACACCGGGGACCTGCTGAATCCGGCGGAGGACCTCTACACGCTCGACTACTACCTCGGCCTCGCCGAGAAGATCGTCGAGGCCGGGGCGCACATCATCGCGATCAAGGACATGGCGGGTCTGCTGCGTCCGGCGGCTGCCGCGAAACTCGTCTCCGCGCTGCGAGAGCGCTTCGACCTCCCGGTGCACCTGCACACGCATGACACCCCCGGCGGACAGCTGGCGACGCTCCTCGCCGCCAGCGCCGTCGGCGTCGATGCCGTGGATGCCGCAGCCGCTCCGCTGTCGGGCACGACGAGCCAGCCCTCGTTGTCGGCGCTGGTCGCTGCGCTCGCGCACACCGACCGCGACAGTGGCATCGATCTCGCGGGCGTCTCGGATCTCGAGCCGTTCTGGGAGGCGGTGCGGCATCAGTACGCGCCGTTCGAGTCGGGTCTTCCGGGACCCACGGGGCGTGTGTACCATCACGAGATCCCGGGTGGTCAGCTCTCGAACCTCCGCCAGCAGGCCAAGGCGCTCGGCCTCGCCGACGACTTCGAGTTGATCGAGGACATGTACGCCGCGGCCGACCGGATCCTCGGTCGGGTGCCGAAGGTCACGCCCTCGTCGAAGGTGGTCGGCGATCTCGCCCTGCACCTCGCCGCGGTGAAGGCCGACCCCGCCGATTTCGAGGCGAACCCGGAGAAGTACGACGTGCCGGACTCGGTCGTGGGCTTCATGGCGGGCGAGCTCGGGGACCTGCCGGGTGGGTGGCCGGAGCCGTTCCGCTCGAAGGTTCTCGCGGGGCGCACGGTGCGCGTCGGTCTGACCGACCTCACCGCCGACGACGAGTCGGCCCTCGCGGGCGACAGCGCGACACGACGGGCGCGGCTGAACACGCTGCTGTTCCCGGCGCCGATGCAGGAGTTCAGCCAGATGCGTGAACTCTTCGGCGATCTGTCGGTCCTCGACACCAGCGACTACCTGTACGGCTTGGTCGCGGGCCAGGAGCACCTGGTCGAGATCGATCGCGGCGTGCAACTGTACGTCGGGCTCGAGGCGATCGGTGACGCCGACGACCGCGGCATCCGCACCGTGATGACGACCCTCAACGGCCAGCTCCGCCCGGTCTTCGTGCGGGATCGCGCGATCTCCGTCGATGCGCACGAGGTGGAGAAGGCGGACACCTCCGTGCCGGGTCAGGTCGCGGCTCCGTTCTCGGGAGTCGTCACTCTGAAAGCCGAGGTCGGGGCCACGGTCCGTGCCGGAGAACCGGTCGCTTCGATCGAGGCGATGAAGATGGAGGCCGCGATCACGGCCCCCGTCGACGGTGTGGTCGAACGCCACGCGATCGCGTCGACCCAGCAGGTCGACGCCGGCGATCTTTTGGTCGTCATCCGTCCCGCGCACTAACCTTGTCCGGGCGGGGGCAGCGCACCATGCGGCGCGCCCTCGCCTGCGCATGCTTGGAGCGAGACAGTGACCCCGAAGAACACCCCCGATCCCCGCGAGGACGACGAGATGGGGGTGCTCGACGACGCCGCCTCCGTGGCGACGACCGGTATCGGCATCCTCGGCGGAACCGCCCAGGTGAGCGTCGTCATGCCGCAGGAGCACGATGACGACCTCGCCGATGAGGCGGTCATCGACGGCGAGGTCGACGAGGCCGTCATCGCCGACATCGTGCTGGAGGATGCCGCCATCGCGGCGGTCGCCGCACCGATTCCTGCAGGCGCCGACCGCGTCATCGAATCCCGTCCCGCCCTCGTCGAGGTCATCGTCGAGCCCGAGCCCGAGCCCGAGCCCGAGCCCGTCGAGGAGCCTGCGCCCACCCCCGTGAAGGAGGCCGCTCCCGTGGAGAGCCCGAAGAAGTCCGTCGCACCGCGTACCGCTCCGCCGGAGGTGGCGCTGACATCCAAGCGTCTCGGCGATCTGAGCGGCGCGAATCGCGAATCGGCCGATCTGCTCACCACCGACCGGTTGCTCGACCCACATCGCCAGACGAAGCCCGAGCCCGAAGGCACCTGGAGTCATCTGCTGTACTCGATCTCCGGCCGGCGTATCAACATCGGTGACGGACGTCGTGCGCGCGAGCGCAAGGCCCTCTCCGCCCGCATCGCCGCTCCGCTGCCCGGCGGCGCCCGGTTCGTCCCGGTGCTCTCCCGCAAGGGCGGGGTGGGAAAGACCGCGATCACGGCTCTGCTGGGTATGGCGCTGGCGGATGCTCGTGACGACCGGGTCATCGCGATCGACGCCAACCCCGACCGGGGAACGCTCGCCGATCGGATCGTGCGTCCGCAGCACACGAAGTCGGTGCGCGATCTCGTGCGCATCCACGATCAGGTCACGGGATACCACGACATCTCCGCGGTCGTCGCGCGTGATGCGACGCGGCTCGACGTGCTCGCCTCGGACACCGATCCGCGCATCGCCGAGGCGTTCAGCGATACCGACTACCGCGACGTGGCGGATCTGGCCGCTCATTACTACTCGCTGGTTCTCACCGACACCGGAACCGGCATCGTGCACTCCGTGATGGCGGCGACGCTCGACCGCGCCGACCGCATCGTCATCGTCTCGGGTCTCAGCGTCGATGAGGCGCGCCTGGCGTCAGAGACCCTGACCTGGTTGGAGACGAACGGATTCGAGGATCGCGCGCATGAGGCGATCGTCGTGCTCAATCACTCGACTCCTGGAACGCCGCTCGTCCGGGTGAACGAGTTGGAAGCGCACTTCGCCTCACGCGTGCGCAGCGTGGTGCAGATGCCCTACGACGCGCAGATCGCCGCCGGTGGTGTGATGGTGTTCGCGAACCTGCAGCCCGAGACGCGCCTCGCGGCGCGGCAACTCGCCGCGCTGCTCGTCGAGGGACTGCGGGCGGAGGCATCCGCATGACCGTCCGTGAGATCCGGATCTTCGGCGATCCCGTGCTGCGCACCGTGTGCGCACCGATCGATGAGATCGACGACGGCGTCCGTGCTCTGGTGACCGACCTCGTCGAGACCGTGGAACTGCCCGGGCGCGCCGGTGTCGCGGCGCCGCAGATCGGTGTCGCATTGCGTGCGTTCAGCTACAACATCGACGGCGACATCGGTTATGTCATCAACCCCGTCCTCACCGAGGTGCGCGGAGAGCCCGTCCCGACGGGGGAGGGCTGCCTGTCGGTGCCCGGCCTCTGGCACGATGCGCTGCGGTATCCGTGGGCTCGCGTCGAAGGCATCGACCTCGACGGCGCGCCGGTCGTGCTCGAGGGAGAAGGTCTGCTCGCGCAGGCTCTGCAGCACGAGACCGATCACCTCGACGGCAAGCTCTACCTCTCGCGTCTCGACCCCGAGACGCGACGCACGGCGATGCGTCAGGTGCGCGAGAGCGAATGGTTCTGACGCCGAGATCCCTCCTCCGAAAGCGAGAGCCCTCTGCGCGACGTGCGCAGAGGGCTCTCTCTTTTTCCGAACGGCGATCTCGGTGTGAGGCTCAGCCGCCGATCGCGACGTTCGTCGTCGACACCGGCTCGTCGTAGATCGCCGAGATCTCGTCGGCGAAGTCGTTCATGATGATGTTCCGCTTGATCGACAGCTTGGGGGTGAGGTGGCCGGATGCCTCGGTCCACTCCGACTCCAGCACGGTGAACTTGCGGATCGACTCGGCGCGCGAGACGCGCGCGTTGGCTGCATCGACGGCTCGCTGGATCTCCGCGCGCACGGCCTCGTTCTTCGCCGCATCCGCGAGAGAGAGGTCGGCCGGGAGGCCGTTGTTCGCGAGCCAGGTGGGCAGCATCTCGGAGTCGAGCGTGATGAGCGCCGAGATGAAGGGCTTCTGGTCGCCGACGACGACGACCTGACCGATGATCGGATTCGCGCGGATCGGGTCCTCGAGCGCAGCCGGAGCGACGTTCTTGCCGCCGGCCGTGACGATGATCTCCTTCTTGCGGCCCGTGATCGTGAGGAAGCCCTCGGAGTCGAAGCTGCCGATGTCGCCCGTGCGGAACCAGCCGCCCTCGCTGAACGCCTCGGCCGTCGCCTCCGGGTTGTTCCAGTACTCGCGGAACACGTTGATTCCACGGACCTCGATCTCACCGTCGTCAGCGAGACGCACGCCCACGCCGGGGAGCGCCGGGCCGACCGTGCCGATCTTCGATTTGTCGGCGAGGTTCACGGTCGCGGGCGCGGTCGTCTCGGTCAGGCCGTAGCCCTCGAGGATGACGACGCCGAGGCTGTGGAAGAAGTGCCCGAGGCGCGGTCCCAGCGGAGCGGAACCCGAGACGGCGTACGCGACGTTCCCACCCATCGCCTCACGCAGCTTGCTGTAGACGAGCTTGTTGAACAGGGCGAACTTCAGCTTCGTGCCGAACGGGATCTTCTTGCCCTCTTCGACGAGCTTGGAGTGCTCGATCGCCACATCGGCGGCCGCGCGGAAGATCTTGCCCTTGCCGCCGGCCTCGGCCTTCTGCTCGGCCGAGTTGTAGACCTTCTCGAACACGCGAGGGACCGCGAGCAGGAAGGTCGGCTTGAACGACCCGAGCGCCGGCAGGAGCTGGCGGGTGTCGGGCTGGTGACCGGTGCGGACGCCGGCGTGGATGTCGAGGATCGAGATGAATCGCGCGAAGACGTGAGCGGTGGTGATGAAGAGGAGCGTCGAGGCGCCCGGCACCTGCACGACCTCGTCGAGCGCCTTGGCGGAGTTGCGCGAGAGCTCGACGAAGTTGGAGTGGGTGAGGACGCATCCCTTGGGACGACCGGTCGACCCGGAGGTGTAGATGAGGGTCGCGATGTCCGACCCCACGGCGAGGGACCGGCGACGTTCGATCTCGGCATCCTCGACCGACGCGCCCTGGGCGGTGAGGGTGTCGATGGCGCCGAGGTGCAGCTGCCAGACCTCGCGGATGAGCGGGAGGTCGCCGCGGACCTCGTCGACGCGGGCGAAGTGCTCGGGGGACTCGACGATCAGGGCGATCGCTCCGGAGTCCTCGAGGATCCACTGGATCTGCGACGGCGAGCTCGTCTCGTAGATCGGCACCATCACGGCACCGGCGTAGAAGAGGGCGAAGTCGACGAGCGTCC
Source organism: Microbacterium sp. NPDC090225 (assembly GCF_044772365.1). NCBI lineage: Bacteria > Bacillati > Actinomycetota > Actinomycetes > Micrococcales > Microbacteriaceae > Microbacterium > Microbacterium sp. NPDC090225. The sequence goes on from NZ_JBIVYS010000001.1 coordinate 56,855, forward strand.
ACTCGTACGTGGTGCGGGCGAGGAAGCCGACCTTCTCGCCGGGCTGGATGCCGGCGGCCGCGAAGCCCTTCGCCAGTGCGATCACGGCGGTCTGGAAGTCGGCGGCCGAGATATCGCGCCATCCGTCGCGGTCGGGGACGGCGAACAGAGCACGGTCGGGAGTGGCGCGCACGCGTTCGACCAGGAGGTCGGCGACGTTCGCGTCGGGGTCGGCGGGGACGACGGCGGGAACTTCAAACTGGACCACGGCAGCTCCTTCGGTACCGGTCGGGTACGGGTTCCTCCCGAGTCTAGGGCATGACACCCGGTCGCACACCTGGTGGAACTGGGTCGCTACCTGGTCGTCGTTCCTGTGAAGTTTCCGGCGGAGTGCGCACACGGCGCTAGACTCACGACGGTGTTCTACTGGCTGATGAAGTACGTCGTGATCGGCCCCGTGGTCAAGGCGATCTTCCGTCCCTGGATCGTGGGCCGCAAGAACGTGCCCGCGAACGGCGCGGCGATCCTCGCCAGCAACCACCTCTCCTTCGCCGACTCGATCTTCCTGCCGCTGGTCATCGACCGGAAGATGTCGTTCCTCGCGAAGAGCGACTACTTCACCGGGCGCGGCCTCAAGGGGTGGGCGACGAAGTTCTTCATGAGCGCCACCGGCCAGATCCCGATCGACCGGTCGGGCGGCAAGGCATCCGAGGCGTCGTTGAACACGGGTCTCCAGGTGCTGGGCGGCGGTGACCTGCTCGGCATCTACCCCGAGGGCACGCGGAGTCCCGACGGCACCCTCTACCGCGGGCGCACCGGCATCGCACGGATGGCGCTGGAGGCGAAGGTCCCCGTCGTGCCCGTGATCATGGTCGACACCGATACGGCGATGCCGATCGGGCAGAAGCTCCCGCGGATCGTGCGCGTCGGCATCGTCATCGGCGAACCGCTCGACTTCTCGCGATACGCGGGAATGGAGAACGACCGGTACATCCTCCGTTCCGTCACCGACGAGATCATGGTGGCGCTGCAGCGACTCGGAGAGCAGAAGTACGAAGACGTCTACGCGTCGACCGTGAAGGACCGCCTTCCGGTGCGCGTCACACGACGCTCCTGACGCCGACGACGCGCCGAGCGACCACTAGGCTGGGAGGATGCTCCCGCACGATATCGACGCCCTGGACGCGTGGCGCTCGCTCCCGATCAAGCAGCAGCCGCAGTGGCCCGACGCCGAGCGCGTCGCCGAGGTCTCTCGACAGATCGCGGCCCTGCCGCCGCTGGTGTTCGCCGGCGAGGTCGACAACCTCCGTGACCGTCTCGCCCGCGCTGCTTCCGGCCGCGCCTTCCTGCTCCAGGGTGGTGACTGCGCCGAGACCTTCGCCGGTGCGACCGCCGAGCAGATCCGCAACCGCATCAAAACGGTGCTGCAGATGGCCGTCGTGCTCACGTATGGCGCCTCGATGCCCATCGTCAAGATGGGCCGTATGGCCGGGCAGTTCGCCAAGCCGCGCTCGAGCGACTCCGAGACCCGGGGCGACGTCACGCTGCCGGCCTACCGGGGCGACATCGTCAACGGATACGACTTCACCGAGGGCTCGCGCCAGGCGGACCCGGGGCGCCTGCTGCAGGGGTACCACACCGCTGCATCGACGCTGAACCTCATCCGTGCCTTCACGCAGGGCGGGTTCGCCGACCTCCGCGAGGTGCACTCGTGGAACAAGGGCTTCGCGCAGAACCCGGCGAACCAGCGCTACGAGCGCATGGCCGCCGAGATCGATCGCGCCATCAAGTTCATGGAGGCCGCCGGCGCCGACTTCGACGAGCTCAAGCGCGTCGAGTTCTTCACGGGCCACGAGGGTCTGCTCATGGATTACGAGCGCCCGATGACGCGTATCGACTCGCGCACCGACACGCCGTACAACACGTCGGCGCACTTCCTCTGGATCGGGGAGCGCACGCGCGAGCTCGACGGCGCCCACGTCGACTACTTCTCGAAGATCCGCAACCCGATCGGGGTGAAGCTGGGGCCGACGACCACGCCCGAGACGGCTCTCGAGCTCATCGACAAGCTCGACCCGAACCGCGAGCCGGGACGCCTCACGTTCATCACGCGCATGGGGGCCGGAAAGATCCGTGACGCGCTTCCGCCGCTGCTCGAAGCAGTGCGCGACTCGGGTGCGACCCCGCTGTGGGTGACGGACCCGATGCACGGGAACGGCATCACGACGCCGACCGGTTACAAGACACGTCGCTTCGACGACGTGGTCGACGAGGTCCGCGGATTCTTCGAGGCGCACCGCGCCGTCGGCACCTTCCCGGGAGGCATCCACGTCGAGCTCACGGGCGACGACGTGACCGAGTGCCTCGGCGGATCCGAGCACATCGACGAGGCTGCACTGGCGACCCGGTACGAGAGCCTCTGCGACCCGCGTCTGAACCACATGCAGTCCCTCGAGCTGGCGTTCCTCGTCGCCGAGGAGCTCGAGAAGCGCTGACACCGCGTCACGCGAATGTCGAAGGCCACACCCCGGATTCCGGTGGTGCGGCCTTCGTCGTTGGTGCGCGTGAGTTGCGGATAGTGCGGATGCCGGAACCGGCGTGCTCGATCTCGCTCAGCCCGAGAGCTGGATCGAGAGATTGACGGTCCCGCCACGGGGGAGGGACTTGTCGTCTCCGGGGTTCTGGCCCGTCACCGTCGCCATCTCCGCGAATCCGGGAAGATCGCCCCACGCGGCGTAGGACGAGCGGAATCCATTGTCGTCGAGGACCTGCTTCGCCTCGTTGAGAGTCATTCCCGTCACATCGGGAACGGGGAACAGCTCCGGTCCCTTCGAGACGATGAGCTGAACGGTGTCACCGGGACGCCAGTTGCCCTCTTCTGCGCGGTCCGAGACGCCGATCACGATGTCCTTGTCGACGTCCGAGCTGAAGACGTAGGACGGCTCGCCCACGATCAGACCGCGGTCGGTGAGGGTCGAACTCGCCTCGTCGACCGACATCCCGGAGACATCGGGGAACGTGCCCGCCGAGACGTAGAGCTCGATCGTGTCGGCTTCGAGGAGGTCGCAGCCCTCGGCGCACGCGTAGGCGTCGCCGCCGGCGCGCGGGGTGGCGAAGGCGTTGATGACGACGCCCTCGGCCGCATCGGAGAAGAGCACGACGGTCGTCTCCGCGACGTTCACGTTGATGCCCGCGAGGTAGTCGCGCGCATCCTCTTCGGTCCGCCCATTGAGGGTTTCGACCGTGTGCGGGGTGGGGCCGGCCGAGACGATCACCGACACGACCGCGCCCTTGTCGAGGCGCTGGCCCTCACCGGGGTCGGTCTCGATGACCGTGCCCGGTTCTATGTCGAGCGAGAAGCGATCCTCCTGCTGAGGAGAGAAGCCGTCGGCGGTGAGCGCGTCCGCGGCCTCGTCGTAGGTCATGCCGGCCACACCGGGCACCGCCACGAGCGAGCCGGGTCCGGAACCGAACCACCAGCCGACGCCGCCCGCAAGCACCGCGAGCAGGAGGACGAGCGTGAGGAGGAACGCACCGCGTGCGCGGCGTCGTGACGCTCGCCGCCGCAGAAGCGTCGCATTGTCGAGGGCCTGCGGGGCGGGGGCGACGGGATCGGTGACGGACACCGTCGCGGGCATCACCTTGGTGAGATCGCCGGAGTCGCTCGCGGAGCGCACCGGTGGCGAGGTGGTCGCCGCCGCGGGGGAGACGCCGAGCTCGCGTTCGATCTCGCGCAACCGATCGAGCATCTGCTTCGCATCGTCGGGACGCTCGTCGGGGGACTTCTCGGTCGCCCACAGCACGAGTTCGTCGAGCTGCTCGGGCACGCCGGGGTTGCGGGCGCTGGGGCGCGGGACGGACTCGGTCGCGTGCTGGAAGGCGATCTGCATCGGCTGCTCGCCCTTGTAGGGCTGCTCGCCGACGAGCATCTCGTACAACATGATGCCGAGTGCGTAGATGTCGCTGCGCGCGTCGGCGGTTCCCCGGGTGACGAGTTCGGGAGCGAGGTACGCGATCGTGCCCAGCAGCTGTTGACCCGTCGCCGTGTTGGCGGTGGTCGCGCGGGCGAGGCCGAAGTCGCCGATCTTGATGCGGCCGTCCTCGGCGAGGAGCACGTTCTCGGGCTTCACGTCGCGGTGGACGATGTTCGCGCGGTGCGCGGCGGACAGCCCGGAGAGCACGGCATCCATGATCGTGATCGTCTGCGTGATCGTCAGACGCTTCTGTTCGCGCAGGAGTTCGCGCAGCGTGATGCCGGGCAGGTACTCCATCACGAGGTAGGCGAGTTCGCCGTCCTGCCCCTGGTCGAAGACGTTGACGACGTGCGGGTCGGCCAGCCGGGCGGCTGAGCGAGCCTCCTGGATGAACCGGCTCTGGAAGGCCGAATCGTCGCTGAGGTGCGCGTGCATCACCTTGAGCGCGATGCGTCGTTCGAGACGCAGATCGGTCGCGACGTAGACGGTGGCCATGCCGCCACGGGCGATGCGGGCTCGGACGCGGTATCGGCCGTCGACAAGCCGCCCGATGAGGGGGTCGGCTTGCTGATTGGACGTCACGACAGAATTCTATGGAGAACTGCCTGAAAGGCCGGGGAGCGCCTCACCCCTGAGGGCAACCCGATTTCAGAACGCGCGGTCACTGATACAGGGCGAGCCAGCGGTGGGCCGCCGTCTCCCACTGTCCGTAGCGGAGGGGGAAGGCCGAGATCTGCACTGCCTGGGCGGCGTCCGTGAACGCCATCGATTCCCAGCCGGGGATGTCGAGCAACCCGCGGGTCGTCTGGCCGTTGGGGTCGCTCGGGCCACCGTAGAACACGCGTGTGCTGCGCTCCGCATCCCGGATCTGCTCGGGCGTGCCCCAGCCGGTGCTCGGTCGCTGCTGGAAGATGCCGAGCGAGTCGCGGTCTCCCCAGTCGAGGTTGCGCAGGTCGGACTCGACCATCCCCGTCGCCAGCGCGATCGCGATGCCGTGATCGGAGACGCCGAGTTCGCGTCCGATGCGGATGATCAGTGCGGCATTCGCCGCCTGCTCGGGGGAGAGGTCGGCGGACTTCTGCGCGGGTGCGGCCTCGACGGGCGTGGGAGCCGCAGCGGGCGCGGGGGCCGCTGCCGGGGCCGCGGCGCTCACGGCGAGGGCCTGGCCGGGGTAGATGATCGAGGACCGGTCGAGCCCGTTCGTGGTGAGGAGAGCGTCGAGCGGGATGCCGTGGCGCTGGGCGATCGCGAAGAGGGTGTCTCCGGCGGCGACCGTGTAAGTGGCGGGCGCGGCGGCCGGTGCTGGTGTCGGTGCGGGCGCGGCAGCGGGTGCCGCCGGGGCGGATGCGGAGACGGCGAGGCTCTGGCCGGGGTAGATGATCGAGGACCGGTCGAGCCCGTTCGTGGTGAGGAGAGCGTCGAGGGGGATGCCGTGGCGCTGGGCGATCGCGAAGAGGGTGTCTCCGGCGGCGACCGTATACGCAGCGGGCTGCGATGCGGGGGCCGGGGGCGCGGCTGGCGCGACGGGATTCGTCGCAGCCGAAGGCGCCTGGAGCCGCAGGTCCTGCCCGGGGAAGATCACGGAGCGTGCGCCGAGTCCGTTCCACGCGAGCACGTCGGCCGTGCGCAGGCCGAAGCGCTGAGCGATGCCGAAGATGGTGTCGCCCGGGGCGACGACGTAGTCGGTGGGTGGGGCTTCCGCCGGTGCGATGCGGTGCGGAACACCGCTGAGTCGAGCGGTGGACGTGGCGTCTGCGGCGACGTCCGCTCCGGCGGGAGCAGAGACGAGGACGCCGGCGAGTGCACCCAGTACGGCGGCCGGAAGGCCGAGCGTGGCGTATCGCTGGCGACGGGAAGAGGTGTTCGGTGTCACGAGGGGCCCCCTTTTCGAACCCTGCCACGCTGACACGGAAGTAAACGGAAGTCAACAGGAGTGAAAGAAGTGATCAATGTGAAAGAAGGCATCTCGGCATGCGCGTCCTGCTGCGAGATGAGATAGTTGCTGAGTGTCTGAGAACGTTGATGGAACCCCCGCCCTGGAGTGGCTGACGCTGCCCGATCTCGTCGAGGTGCTCGACGAGCCGCTCGGCAAGGTGCGTCGACTCATCGACGAACACCACCTCGTCGGTTCGCGTCGCACGGGGGTGTTCGCCGTTCCGTCGCTCTTCATCGTCGACGGGCATCCGCTCAGTTCGTTGCGCGGAACGATCATCGTGCTGCAGGACGCCGGATTCACCGACGACGAGCTGATCGACTGGCTTCTCGCTGAAGAGGAATCCATGGGACGATCGCCGATCGCGGCGCTGCTCGCCGGTCACAAGAGCGAGGTCCGCCGGATCGCCCGCACCCTCGCCTGAGGATTCCGCTCGGCCGCTCAGGCCGTCCGGACGGTCGCGGCTCGCGCGAGATCGCGAAGACCGCCGACGGCGGCATTGTCCAGGCGCGCACCGACCAGGGCCCGGTCTGCCTCGCGGGCGTATTCTGCGATCATCGCCTCGACGCGGTCGAGGGCGCCGCTGTCTCGGATCGTCGCCTGAAGGAACTCGACCTGTCGAGATTCGAGCTCCGGGTCGCCGAGCATCTCGTCGACGACCCCGCGGGCGGGCCGGTCGAGGGCCTCACGGGTGAGGGCGATCAGCACGGTGCGCTTGCCCTCGCGCAGATCGTCGCCCGCGGGCTTGCCGGTGACCGATTCGTCACCGAAGACCCCGAGCACGTCGTCGCGCAGCTGGAAGGCCATGCCGACGGGGTGGCCGAAACTCCGCAGGGCGGCCAGCTGCGAGGCATCCGCTCCGGCGAGGGATGCGCCGAGGACGAGCGGCTGCTCGATGCTGTACCTGGCCGACTTCAACGAGGCCACGCGGAGTGCGCGGTGCGCGTGCTCCGCGTCGTCGTTGACTCTCCAGGCCGACTCCTCGGCGATGTCGAGATACTGCCCGACCGTCACGTCCCTGCGCATACGGGCGTACTCGCGACGTACGTCGGCTGCATGGGGGTGCTCCGCGATCGCGGACTCGACGAGGTCGTCGCTCCACGCCACGAGCAGGTCTCCGAGCAGTACCGCGCTCGCGCGCCCGAACGCCTCGGCGTCCCCGCTCCACCCGGCGGAGCGGTGGGAGCTCTCCAGGGCGCGGTGCGCCGCAGGCCGGCCGCGGCGCGTGTCCGAATTGTCGATGATGTCGTCGTGCACGAGCGCTGCCGACTGGAAGATCTCGAGCGCGGCGCACGCGTTCCAGAGGGCCTCGTCTTCGACCGCGTGACGATCGGTCGAGCGCGCCACCGCCTGCCACCCCGCGTGGCAGAACCGGGCACGCAACCGCTTGCCGCCCACGAGTGTGTCGGCCGCGGCGTCGATGAGGGCGACGGCATCGGGGCCGTACTCGGACGACTCGGCGCGCATCCTCTCGACGAACTGCTCCAGGCGGGAGGCGACGGCTTCGACGATCGGGGCGGGGGAGGGCACGACTCCCAGCATACGTAAAGCAATGAGGGGGTGAACGGCTAGCCTCCGACCGCTGGGCGCGCGTAGAATGGGACGCACGATACCCGAGGGGGACGAAATGCCACTCTCCGAACAGGAGCAGCGTCTGCTCGACGAGATGGAACGCCATCTCCTCCACAACGACGCCGACGTCGTGAGCGCGCCTTCGGGCGATCGCGCACTGAGCTATCGGAACCTCGTCTACGGGGCTCTCCTGGTGTTCGCGGGCGTCGGTGGTCTGGTCGCCGGTGTCATCGTGGGCGACGCCTGGGGGATCGTCATCGGCGTCGTCGGATTCGCTGCGATGCTCGCCGGCGTCATGCTCGCCGTCACCCCCGTGCGCCGTTCCACTCCCGCGGCGGCTCCGTCGGAGAAGCCGACCGCCAAGCGGCAGGACTCCGCGTCCTTCATGGACCGCATGAACGATCGATGGGATCGCCGCCACGAGGGGAACTGACCCCCACTCACTTCTGAAGGCCCGGATGCTCTGAGCATCCGGGCCTTTTTCGTGCCCGAGTATGGCTCGGCGCTCCCCATCCCTCCACCGCTCCTCCACTCGCCCTCCACCCTGCTCCACCGCGGAATCATGCGGGACATCGGCCCTCGCGTTCGACTTCGGTGGGAGAATGCTCGGAATAGTCGTAGGAATGTGGAGGGAAGTGGAGTAAAGTGGGGCGCACCTCGAGTTGGCCGGACGGAGAGGGGGTGATGGCTGATGTTGTTGGGGACGCATTCTCCGAAGCTGGACGACAAGGGAAGGGTCATCCTTCCCGCGAAGTTCCGCGAAGACCTGGGTGGCGGCATCGTCGTCACCCGTGGTCAGGAGCGCTGCCTCTACGTCTTCAGCACGGCCGAGTTCGAGGCGATGCACGACCGGATCCGCCAGGCTCCGCTCGCGAACAAGCAGGCACGTGACTTCATGCGCCTGTTCCTCTCCGGTGCCAGTGCGGAGATGCCCGACAGTCAGAACCGCATCACCATCCCGCCGCACCTGCGCCAGTACGCGGGTCTGCAGAAGGAACTCATCGTCACCGGAGTCGGCGCCCACGCCGAGATCTGGGATGCCGAGAGCTGGAACGCCTACCTCGCCGCCGGCGAGGAGACCTACGCCGATCTGGAGCAGGAGGTGATTCCGGGCCTGTTCTGACCACGGCTGTGATGCCCCGCCGCTCCCGCCCCGACACACTTCCCCGGTGCCGGGTCGCGAAGCGGAGGGGGATCAGAGCCGAAGGTCACCCGAGAGAGATCATGAACCTCCGAGACATCCACACCCCTGTCCTGCTCGAGCGTTGCGTCGAGCTGCTGGCTCCCGCCCTCCAGGCCGACGGAGCCGTCCTCGTCGACGCCACGCTGGGCATGGGTGGGCACGCCGAGGCCTTCCTCGAGCGTTTCGGCAACATCCGTCTGATCGGACTGGACCGCGACACCGACGCGCTGCGGATCGCCGGTCAGCGGCTCGAGCGCTTCGCCGACCGCATCTCCCTCGTCCACACGGTGTACGACGAGATCGGTCTGCACGCGCAGGGCGCCTCGGGCATCCTGTTCGACCTGGGAGTGTCGTCGCTGCAGCTCGACGAGGCCGACCGCGGCTTCGCCTACTCCAAGGACGCGCCGCTCGACATGCGGATGGACCAGACCAAGGGCGTCACGGCCGCCGATGTCATCGCGACCTACAGCGAGGGCAACCTCCGTCGCATCTTCGAACGTTACGGCGAGGAGAAGCTCGCCGGTCGCTACGCCCGGTTCATCATCGAGGCGCGGCAGAAGAATCCGATCACGCGCTCGGCCGAACTCGTCGACATCCTGCAGGCGGCGACGCCCGCGGCCGCGCAGCGAGCCGGCCACCCCGCCAAACGCGTGTTCCAGGCGCTGCGCATCGAGGTCAACGCCGAACTCACGGTGCTGGCGGATGCCATCCCGCCGGCGATGGACGCTCTCGGCGTCGGTGGGCGCATCGTCGTCATGTCGTACCAGTCCCTCGAGGACCGCCTGGTCAAGCAGGCGTTCGCTGCGGCATCCGCATCGACCGCTCCGAAGGGGCTTCCAGTGGAGCTGCCCGAGCATGCACCGCGATTCCGCGTGCTCACCAAGGGCGCCGAACTCGCCGACGAGGCAGAACGCGCCCGCAATCCGCGCGCCATTCCCGTGCGTCTGCGGGCGGCCGAGAAGCTCCGGGAGACCGCATGAGCGCCCCCGCCGTCGTCCGTCGCCCGGCCCAGCCGGTCGCACCGAAGGCAGCGCCCCCGCGCCGGCTCCAGCCCGTCACTGCCCCTGCGACGCGCCGCAAGCCGAAACTCGCCTACGCCCTCGTCGCGTTCGCCGGGGCGCTTCTCATCGGTGGGGTGCAGATCGCGCTCTCCCTGGCGATCACGCAGGACTCCTTCACGCTCGCCGGCCTCAGCTCGCAGCAGCGTGAATTGGATCTCCAGACGAGCGCCCTCCAGGAGGAGCTCCTCGGTCTCAGTTCTCCGCAGGTGCTGGCGACGGACGCCGCAGCGCTCGGAATGGTCGTCGCCGGTTCTCCGTCGTATCTGCGCCTGAGTGACGGAGCGGTGTTCGGCACCGGCGCCGGTGCCGACTGGACCTCGACCGTCGATCCGAACGGCGCAGGTGCCGTGAGCAACGCGATGATCACGCCCCCGCCCGCCGCGGAGGATGCGGCAGCTGACGGGGATGCGGACGCTCCGACCTCCGGCCAGGAACTCCCTCCGGCCATCACCGACGGGCTGCCCAGCCCCACGACGCACTGACCACGAACTGACGGAGAGATCCCATGACGACACGCGCCACACGCGGACCGCGGCGACGCACTGTCGTCGCTCTCGCGGTGATCCTCTCCGTCCTCGCGGCCTTCGTCGTGCGGCTCGTCGACATCCAGGTCGTCAGCGCCGACGCGCACGTCGCCGACTCGCAGAGCTACATCGGGGGCAGCAACACGATCACGGGCCAGCGCGGCACGATCGTCGACTCCGACGGGATCCCGCTCGCCGAGAGCGTGCTGGTCTACGACGCGGAGCTCAGCCCGCTCGTCATCACCCAGCTCGAGGAGAAGGACCCCGAGCTTCCGTGGGCCCAGGCGTCCGAGAAGATCGCCGCGATCACCGGACAGACCGGCGACGAGGTGCGAAAGCTCGTCGCCGATGCTCTGGCCGTGAACCCGAAGAGCCAGTACGTCGAACTGGGGAAGTCCTTCACCACCGAGCAGCACATCGAGCTGCGCGACCTCAAACTCGCCTACCTCCACCAGACCGCACGCGAGACGCGCGTCTATCCGAACGGGGCCGTGGCGGGCAACATCGTCGGCTTCCTCAACGGCAGCGGCGAGGCGCAGGCGGGCATCGAGAAGATGGATCAGTCGTGCCTCGCGCCCACCGACGGTGCGAAGACCTACCGCCAGGGCAAGGACGGCGTGGTCATCCCCGGCAGCGAGAAGATCACGGATGCCGTCAACGGCGGCACCGTGCAGCTCACGATCAACAGCGACCTCAACTGGTACCTGCAGCAGATGATCGCCGAGGAGGCGCAGGCCCAAGGCGCGAAGGGCGGCACCGTCACGGTCGTCGAGGTCAAGACGGGCAAGATCCGCGCCGCAGCGGAGTGGCCCTCACTCGACCCCAACGATCTCGACGGCGCGAGCCCGTCGTCGTGGGGGAGCCAGATCTTCCACCGCGACTTCGAGCCCGGCTCGACGTTCAAGGCCATCACCGCCGCGGCCGTGATGGAGGGGGCGGGCGTCACGCCGCTGAGTACCGTCAGCGCCGCCTCGAAGGAGACCTTCCCGAACGGCGCCGTGATCAACGACGCCTTCACCCACCCGGCGTACAACTACACGCTCGCCGGCGGTCTGATCGACTCGTCCAACGTGGCGCTGTCGAAGTTCGGAACCATGGTGAGCCCCGAGGTCCGTTACGACTACCTGCAGCGCTTCGGCGTGGGCGAGGACACCGTCGGCTTCCCCACCGAGGTGTCCGGCATCCTGCACCCCGTGAGCGACTGGGACAGCCAGTCGCTGTACACGACGACGTTCGGTCAGTACTTCACGGTCACGGCCGCTCAGGTCGCCGGCGCGTACCAGGCGATCGCCAACAAGGGCGAGAAGATCGACCTTTCGCTGGTGGAGTCGTGCACGCAGCCCGACGGCACGGTGGTCGCGGCCGATGACCCGCAGCACGAGCAGATCATCACCGAGCAGACCGCATCCGACCTCACCCGGATGCTCGAGAACGTGGCGGTGCAGGGCGGCAACGCCGATCGCATCCAGGTTCCGGGCTATCGAGTGACGAGCAAGACCGGTACAGCGCAGGTTCCCGACGGCAACGGCGGGTACAAGGCCGGGGTCTACTTCACGAGCATGGTCGGGTTCGCGCCCGTCGACGACCCGCAGTACGTCGTCGTGGTCACCCTCGACGAGCCGACTAAGGTTGTATCGTCCGCGGCAACCGCATCCGCCTTCCAGAAGGCGATGACGCAGGTGATGAAGACCTATCGCGTGATGCCGTCCTCGACTCCCATGGACGAGTTGCTGCCCAAGTTCGAATAGCCGGCGAGAGCCGTGCCTGGAGATGTCATGATCGCCCTGTCGCTCGCTGAGATCGCCGAAGCCATCGGCGGTGAGCTGCGCCTCGCCGGAACCGATACGGCCGGCACCGTCGTCGACGGCACCGTCGACACCGATTCCCGCACCATGGGTCCGCGTTCGATCTTCGTCGCGAAGCCCGGAGCCGAGACCGACGGTCACCGCTTCGTCGGGTCGGCCGTCGAGGCCGGAGCCGCGCTCGCGATCGTCGAGCACGCGGTCGACGTCGAGGTGAGCCAGATCGTGGTGGCGGATGCCGTCGTCGCGCTCGGTGCGCTCGCCCGCGAGGTCGTGCGCCGGGTGCGGGAGAAGGGCGACCTGAAGATCGTCGGGATCACCGGCTCGAACGGCAAGACGACCACCAAGAACTTCCTCGCCCGCATCCTGTCGGACGCGGGAGAGACCGTCGCCCCCGTCAAGTCGTTCAACAACGAGGTGGGCGCCCCCGTCACGATGCTGCGCGTGACGGAGTCCACGCGGTTCCTCGTCAGCGAGTTCGGGGCGGCCGCGCCCGGGAGCATCGCGCAGCTGGCAGGCCTCGTCGAACCGGACGTCGCTGTCGTGCTGATGGTCGGGATGGCGCATGCCGGCGGCTTCGGCGGCATCGAGGAGACCGCGAAGGCCAAGTCCGAGCTCGTCGCCGCCGCCCGAGCATCCGGCACCGCCGTGCTGAACGTCGACGATGCGCGCGTCGCGGCGATGCGCGAGCTCGCCGAATCCCGCGCCATGCGCGTGGTCGGCTTCGGGCAGAGCTCGGCGGCCGAGGTGCGTGCGCGCGACATCGAGGTGTCCGCCTCGGGTACCCGGTGCGTGATCGAGGCGGAGGGGCGCAGCATTCCTCTGAATCTCCGTGTGCTCGGCGCGCACCACATCACCAACGCCCTCGCCGCCATCGCCGCCGCGGAGGTCCTCGGCGTGTCCGCAGAGGATGCGATCGCGCGACTCGAGACCGTCGAGATCGCGGAGCGCTGGCGTATGCAGCCCCTCGGCAACGATCGCGTGCGCATCATCAACGACGCGTACAACGCGAGCCCCGACTCGATGGCGGCTGCCCTGCGCACCCTCGCGCAGATCACCGGGCCCCACGAACGCACCGTCGCGGTGCTCGGTGCCATGAGCGAGCTCGGGGAGAGCGCGGGAGAGGAGCACGACCGTATCGGCCTGCTCGCCGTCCGCCTCAACATCCGGCGCATCGTGGTCGTCGGTCCCGAGGCGCGGCGCCTGTACCTCTCCGCCGTGGGCGAGGGCTCTTGGGACAGCGAAGCCGTGCACCTGCCCGATCAGGACGCCGCATTCGAATACCTGCGCACCGAGCTGCGCGACGGCGACCGCGTGCTCGTCAAGTCATCAAACTCCGTGGGCCTCCGGCATCTCGGCGATCGTCTGGGAGAATTGTTCTCGTGAGGTCACTCATCATGGCGGCGGCGATCTCGCTCGCCTTCACTCTTTTCCTGACTCCCGTCTTCCTGCGGCTCTTCCGCAAGTGGGGCTGGGGGCAGGTCATCCGCACCCCGGAAGCGCTCGAGAATCCGAGTCACGAGGCCAAACGCGGCACGCCGACGATGGGCGGTGTGATCTTCATCATCGGCACCATCGTCGGATACTTCACCGGCGTGTACGTCGGCGGTGGAGTCCCGGCGCTGTCGGCACTCCTCGTCATCTGGCTCATGATCGGGTTCGGTGCGGTCGGCTTCATCGACGACTACATGAAAGTGCGCAGCCAGCGCAGCCTCGGGCTCTCGGGGTGGCGCAAGGTGATCGGCCAGCTGCTGGTGATCATCCCCTTCGGAATCGTCGCGCTCAACTTCCCCAACAAGTTCGGCCAGACCCCGGCCAGCGAGTCGATCTCGCTGTTCCGGGACATCACCTGGCTCAACCTCTTCGCGTTCGGCGTCGTTCTCGGATGGGCTCTCTACCTCGTGTGGATCTCGATCATCGGCGTCGCGACCTCGAACAGCGTCAACCTCACCGACGGCCTCGACGGTCTCGCCGCCGGTGCCGGGGTCATCGTCGTCGGCGCATACAGCCTCATCGCCTTCTGGCAGTTCAAGCAGCCCTGCGTCGGCGAGGGGGTCGACATGGGGGCGCTCGGCGGCTGCTACGAGGTGCGCGATCCGTTCAACCTCGCCATCATCGCGGCATCGTTCGCTGCGGGTCTGATCGGTTTCCTCTGGTGGAACGCCCCGAAGGCCAAGGTCTTCATGGGCGACGTGGGATCCATGGCGATCGGCGGCGTCATCACGGCCCTCGCGATCCTCACTCGCACCGAGCTGCTCCTGCTCGTCATCGCCGGTGTCTTCGTTCTCTCGTCGGGGTCGGTCATCCTGCAGCGCGGCTACTTCAAGATCACCCGCGGCAAGCGGCTGTTCCTCATGAGCCCCTTCCATCACCACCTCGAGATGCGCGGCTGGGCAGAGGTGACCATCGTCGTCCGGCTATGGATCATCGCGGGCCTCCTCGCGGTCTCGGCCGTCGGACTCTTCTACGTCGAATGGCTCACCCGTGTCGGTTGACGAGCGTCTGCGCACCCTCACCAGCTGGAACGCCGACTGGAAGGGCCTGCGGGTCGCCGTCCTCGGACTGTCGATGACCGGGTTCTCCGCCGCCGACACTCTCACCGAACTCGGCGCCGACGTCCTCGTGCTCAGCGAGTCCGCCGACGAGGAGTACGAGCGCCTGGTCCCCGTGATCGGCGCACGCCTCGAGATCGGATCGCTCGCGGCGGTGCCCGCGACCCTCACGGATTTCGAGCCCGAGGTCGTCATCGCGTCGCCCGGCTTCGCGCCCTCGCATCCGATCATCCGGTGGACGCAGAATGCCGGAATCGCCCTGTGGGGCGACATCGAACTCGCGTGGCGTGTGCGTGACAAGGTCGTCCGCGCCGACGGTACGCCGGCCGACTGGGTGCTCATCACGGGGACCAACGGCAAGACGACCACGACCCAGCTCACGGCGGCGCTGCTCGTCGAAGGGGGGCTGCGCGCCGCGCCCTGCGGAAACATCGGTGTGCCGGTGCTCGATGCCGTGCGCGACCCCGCCGGATTCGACGTCTTCGTGGTCGAACTGTCGAGCCATCAGCTCTGGTACCTCGGGCTGTCGCGGCCGGAGGGCGAGCTGTTCCCGTACGCCGCCGTCTGCCTGAACCTCGCCGACGATCACCTCGTGTGGCACGGCAGCGCCGAGGCCTACCGTGACGCGAAGGCCCTGGTCTATCGCAACACTCGCGTCGCATGCGTCTACAACAAGGCCGACGAGGCCACCCGTCGCATGGTCGAAGAGGCGGAGGTCGTCGACGGGGCACGGGCGATCGGTTTCGACCTCGGGACTCCCGGCCCCAGCGACCTCGGAGTCGTCGAGGGGCTGCTCGTCGATCGGGCCTTCCTCGACGATCGCGCCCGCAGCGCACTCGAGATCACCACGGTCGCCGATCTGCAGCAGGTCGGCCTCGCGGCTCCGCACATCGTGCAGAACATCCTCGCCGCCAGCGCGCTCGCGCGATCGCTCGGCGTCGAACCCGAGGCGATCCACACGGCGCTCGACTCGTTCCGGCTCGACGCCCACCGCATCCAGATCATCGCCACGCATGCGGGCATCACCTGGATCGACGACTCGAAGGCGACGAACCCGCACGCCGCGGCCTCCTCGCTGCGTGCCTACCCCGGTTCGGTGTGGGTCGTAGGGGGAGACCTGAAGGGCGTCGACATCGCCGACCTCGTCGCGAGTTCGGGCGGGACAGCACGCGCCGCGGTCGTGATCGGGGTCGAGCGCGCCTCCGTCGTCGCAGCATTCGAACGACACGCGCCGACGGTGCCGGTGTTCGAGGTGGTTGCTGGCGACACTGGAGATGTCATGAACCGAGTCGTGGAGATCGCGGCGGGGATCGTCGACGGCGAGGGCACGGTTCTGCTGGCCCCGGCGGCGGCATCCTTCGACCAGTTCGCCAGTTATGCGGATCGTGGCCATCGCTTCGCCGAGGCGGTGCGCACGTGGATCGACCGGGGGAGTGCCGATGACGCAGGTGGCTCGCCCTCCGCGTTCTGAGTCGGGCGGTCTCGCCGCTCGGGTCTCGCTCGGGCGCCGGTTCACGCCGGTGTCGACCGAGTTCCTGTTGATCGCCTCGACCGCTCTGCTCCTCACCCTCTTCGGGCTCGTCATGGTGCTCTCGGCGACGAGTGCCACCGCCGTGGCGAACGGTTCCAACCCGATGAGCGGCGCACTGCGCCAGGGGATCTTCGCAATCCTCGGCATCCCGCTCATGTTCCTGATCAGCAGGCTCCCTGTGCGCTTCCTCAAGAAGCTCGCCTGGCCGGCTCTGTTCGGAGCCGTCGCGCTCCAGCTCCTGGTCTTCACCCCGCTCGGTGTCGCCGACGGTGGAAACCGCAACTGGATCCAGATCGCCGGGTTCCAGATGCAGCCGTCCGAGTTCCTCAAGCTCGCACTGTCGCTCTGGATCGCCTATGTGCTGCTGCGCAAGCACGCGATGCTCGGCACCTGGCACCACGTCTTCATCCCGGTGGTGCCGGTCGGTGCGCTCGCGATCGGCACGGTGCTCGCGGGTAAGGACCTCGGCACCGCGATGGTGCTGGTGCTCATCCTCCTGGGTTGCCTGTTCTTCTCCGGGGTGAAGCTGCGACTGTTCATCATTCCGGTGATCCTGGGCGTCGCCGCGGTGCTCGCCTACGCGCTCTCGAGCACCGACCGCATGCGGCGCATCACCGCGAACTGCGATGACATGGCCCTCTACAACACGGACTGCTACCAGTCGATCCACGGCATCTGGGGGATGGCCAACGGCGGCATCTTCGGACTCGGCCTCGGCAACTCGCAGGAGAAGTACGGGTGGCTCCCGGCTCCGGGCAACGACTTCATCTTCGCGATCGTGGGGGAGGAGCTCGGCCTGATCGGATGCATCGTCGTGCTCGCCCTCTTCACGTTCTTCACGGTCGGTGCGTTCCATGTCATCCGCAAGACCGACGACCCGTTCATCCGCGTCGCGGCGGGCGGGATCACGGTCTGGATCGCCGGCCAGGCCGTCCTCAACGTCGGCGTCGTCGTCGGGCTGTTCCCGGTGATGGGTGTTCCGCTCCCGTTCATGTCTCAGGGTGGTACGGCCCTCCTGGCGGTGCTCCTGGCGTGCGGCGTGCTCCTCGCCTTCGCCCGCACGCTTCCGAGCGGCGAGAAGCAGGAGGCCGCAGCGCGGACCGGCGCTCGCGGAGCACGCGCAGCACGGCGGGGTAGGGTCTCGGAGTGACCTCGTACCTTCTCGCCGGCGGTGGTACCGCCGGCCATGTGAACCCCCTGCTCGCCGTCGCCGATGGACTGGTCGCGCGCGACGCCGACGCCACCGTCCTCGTTCTCGGAACGGCCGAGGGACTCGAGGCGCGTCTGGTGCCCGAACGCGGCTACGAGCTGCTCATCGTCGACAAGGTGCCGTTCCCGCGCCGCCCGAACCGTCAGGCGCTGGGGTTCCCGCAGCGCTTCCGCCGCGCGATCGCGCAGGTGCGCCGGCACATCCGCACCCACGCCGTCGACGTCGTCGTCGGCTTCGGCGGGTACGCCTCGGCTCCGGCCTACGTGGCCGCGCGCCGTGAGGGCATCCCGTTCGTGGTGCACGAGGCGAATGCCAAGCCGGGACTCGCGAACGTGCTCGGTGCGCGCGGTGCCGCCGCAGTCGGCGTCGCCTTCGAGGGCACGCCGCTGCGCCGGAGCGAGGCCGTCGGCATGCCTCTGCGCCGCGAGATCATCGACCTCGACCGCTCCGCGACCCGTGCGGAGGCCGCGCGGCACTTCGGCCTCGAACCCGATGCGCCCGTGCTGCTCGTGTTCGGTGGCTCTCTCGGGGCCCAGCGCCTCAACGAGGCGCTCGCGGGCTCCTGGGGCGACGTGCTCGCGGCCGGTTGGCAGCTGTTGCACGTCACCGGGGAGCGCAGCGACCTCGCCGACCCGGAGGTTCCCGGTTACGCGATGCGGCGCTACGTCGATCGAATGGACCTCGCCTTCGCCCTCGCCGATCTCATCGTCTCGCGCTCCGGTGCTGCGACGGTCAGCGAGATCAGTGCGCTGGGCATCCCCGCGCTGTACGTCCCGTACTCCGTCGGCAACGGCGAGCAGCGTCTGAACGCGGCATCCGCCGTCGCCGCGGGCGCAGCCCGGCTGCTCGACGATGCGACGTTCGACGGTGACGCCGTGCGCCGAGAGGTCGTTCCCCTGTTGGGGAATCGTGCGCGCCTGGCGCAGATGGCCGATGCCGCCGAGAAAGCGGGAACGCGCAGCGGGACCGAGAATGTCATCGCCCTCGTCGATCGCTCGCTGAGCGCCCGGAAGTAGACTGAGCACGACATGATCAGACCTGACCTCTCCCTGCCGATTCCCGATTCGATCACCGCCGCGCACTTCATCGGCATCGGCGGTTCGGGCATGAGCGGCCTCGCTCGGATGTTCCTCGACGCGGGTATCCGCGTCTCGGGATCGGACCGGGCCGACAGCGACAATCTCCGCGCCCTGGCGGCCGCCGGCGCGACGGTGCATGTCGGGCACGACGCCGCCCACCTCGGCGATGCCGACACCGTCGTGCACACCGGTGCGATCTGGCCCGCGAACCCGGAGTTCGTCACCGCGAAGGAGCGAGGTCTCCACGTCATCCATCGCTCTCAGGCGCTGCACTGGCTGATCGGCGAACGTCGTCTGGTCTCGGTCGCCGGAGCTCACGGCAAGACGAGTTCCACGGGGATGATCGTCACGGCGCTGCGCGATCTCGGGGCTGACCCGCACTTCGTCAACGGCGGAGTGATCGAACAGCTCGGTACGTCGAGCGCGACGGGATCGGACGACCTCTTCGTGATCGAGGCGGACGAGTCCGACGGCACGTTCCTGCTCTACGACACGGCGGTCGCGCTGATCACGAACGTCGACCCCGACCACCTCGATCACTTCGGCTCGGAGGAGGCGTTCCACGACGCGTTCGTCCGGTTCGCGGATGCCGCGTCCGAGGCGGTCGTGATCTCCAGTGACGACGCGGGAGCGCTTCGCGTGGGTGCGGACCTCTCGCACCCCCGGGTGATCACCTTCGGCCAGGCCGAGGATGCCGACCTGCGTGTGACCGAGATCGAGACCGCCGGCGCGGTCGCCGCCACACTCACGCGCGACGGTGAGAGCGTGCGCATGCAGCTCGCCGTTCCGGGAGTGCACAACGCGATCAATGCGGCCGGAGCAGTGGCCGTTCTCGGTGCGCTCGGCTACCCGCTCGTGGACGCCGTCCGTGCGGTGGAAGGGTTCGCCGGTACCGTTCGGCGACTGGAGCTGCACGGCATTGCACGGGGCGTGAGCGTCTACGACGACTATGCGCATCACCCGACGGAGGTCAGGGCGGCGCTCGAGGCGATGCGCGGCATCGCCGGCTCCGGTCGGCTGATCGCGATCCAGCAGCCCCACACATACTCGCGCACCCAGCACATGTACCAGGAGTTCGCTGACGTCCTCGAGACGTACGCCGACCACACGGTGATGCTCGATGTCTACGGCGCGCGGGAGGATCCGGTTCCCGGAGTCACCGGCGAGCTCGTGAGCGGCGCGTTCCGTGATCCCTCGCACGTGCACTTCGTCGCCGATTGGCAGCAGGCCTCGGACTACACCGCGACGGTCGCGCGCGACGGCGACGTCGTGGTGACCCTCGGCTGCGGAAACGTCTACCAGATGATCCCGCAGGTGCTGGAGGCGCTGAGCCGGACCGACGGGGCGTAGCCCGTGCGACGTCCAGCTCCGCTTCCGACCGATCGGCCGAAGGACCCGGCGGAGGGCGCGAGCCCGTCGATGTCGCGGTCGCCGCGTCGCGCACCGCGCGAGGTCGAACCGGTCGGTGCGGAGACGTCGGAGGGCGCGAAGTCCGGCATCGATGTCGGTGCGGAGGCGCAGGTCGATGCGCCCGCAGATGCAGTCGGCGATGTACCGACGTCCACGCGTGACGTCTGGCGCGCGGCCCGCGCTCGTCGCAAGGCGCTCCGGGCGGAGATCCGTCGATTCACCCAGCGCTCCCGCAGGCGACGCATCGTCGGGTGGAGCGTCGTCGGTGCTCTCCTCCTCCTGGTGGGCGGGAGCGTCGCGGCCGCTTACAGCCCCCTCTTCGCCGTCGAGAAGATCACGATCGTCGGCGCCACCACCCTGGACCCGGCCGCGATCGAGGCGGCGCTCGCCGACCAGATCGGTACGCCGCTCGCGCTCGTCGACAGCAGTGAGATCAAGGCGGCGCTCATCGGTTTCCCGCTCATCGAGACCTATGCGCTCGAGGCTCGTCCGCCGCACGACCTGACGGTGCGCATCGTCGAGCGCACGCCCGTGGGCGTGCTTCGGTCGGATGCCGGGTACACGCTCGTCGATGCGGCCGGAGTGGCGCTCTCGACCACGACGGATCAGCCTGCGGGCCAGCCTCTCCTGGACATCGCCGGAGGCACCGACTCGTCGGCTTTCGAGAGCGCCGGCCTCGTCATCCGCTCTCTCCCGGCCGACGTCCGCGCTCAGCTGACGGGCGTGCGCGCGACAACGGCCGATGACGTCACGTTGACACTGAGCAGCGGGTTGACGGTGGTGTGGGGGAGCGACGACAAGTCGGCGACGAAGGGCATCGTGCTCGCGCGCACCCTCGCGGCGAACCCCGGTGCCGGGACGATCGACGTGTCGTCCCCGAACGCCGCCGTCGTCGGCTGACGACTTTCGCGAGGAAACGCGCGACACGCCCATCTCGTTGCGCGCGCACGCCGATGCGGCGCATACCTTCGATCAAGAGAACGCAATACCGGGAAATACTTTACACCTCTACTTGAGGTTTAAGGTTTGGCCCGATCCAGGCTCGAAAAACTCGGAGGCCGGCCATGAGCCAGAACCAGAACTACCTCGCCGTGATCAAGGTCGTCGGCGTCGGCGGTGGCGGCGTCAACGCCGTCAACCGCATGATCGACCTCGGTCTCCGCGGAGTCGAGTTCATCGCGGTGAACACCGATGCGCAGGCGCTGCTCATGAGCGACGCCGACGTCAAGCTGGACGTCGGTCGTGAGCTCACCCGCGGGCTCGGCGCCGGTGCCGACCCCGAGGTCGGCCGTCGTGCCGCCGAGGACCACGCGGAGGAGATCGAGCAGGCCCTCACCGGTGCCGACATGGTCTTCGTCACCGCGGGAGAGGGAGGCGGCACCGGGACCGGTGGCGCTCCCGTCGTCGCACGCATCGCCAAGTCGATCGGCGCTCTCACCATCGGTGTCGTCACCAAGCCGTTCTCGTTCGAGGGTCGTCGTCGTCAGAGCCAGGCCGAGGCCGGTGTCGCGAAGCTCAAGGAAGAGGTCGACACCCTCATCGTCGTGCCGAACGACCGTCTCCTCGAGATCAGCGATCGCGGGATCTCGATGATCGAGGCGTTCGCAACGGCCGACCAGGTGCTCCTCGCCGGTGTGCAGGGCATCACCGACCTGATCACCACGCCGGGTCTCATCAACCTCGACTTCGCCGACGTGAAGTCGGTCATGCAGGGCGCGGGCTCCGCGCTCATGGGTATCGGTTCCGCGCGAGGCGCCGACCGTGCGATCAAGGCGGCCGAGCTCGCCGTCGAATCGCCGCTGCTCGAGGCATCGATCGAGGGTGCGCACGGCGTGCTGCTCTCGATCCAGGGTGGTTCCAACCTGGGCATCTTCGAGATCCACGATGCGGCGGATCTCGTCAAGGAAGCGGCACACCCCGAGGCGAACATCATCTTCGGTACCGTCATCGACGACACCCTCGGCGACGAGGTGCGCGTGACGGTCATCGCCGCGGGCTTCGACGGCGGCGAGCCCTCCCTGCGCCTCGACCCGATGGTCGTGTCGCGTCCAGCGGCGGCGACGCTCCCGGAAGTCGCGCTCTCGGACGAGAAGGATGCCGTCGCCGAGGACGAGGCCACCGAGGTCGAGCCCGCCGCGGCTCCGCAGCGCAGCCACACGACGAGCATCGAGCCGGCGTTCGCCGATGACGACATCGACATCCCCGAATTCCTGAAGTGACCGACCTGGGAGCGCGGCTGTCGGCGATCGACGAACAGATCGCCGATGCCGCGCGCCGGGCCGGACGGGATGCGGCGAGTATCACCCGGATCGTGGTGACGAAGTTTCATCCCGCCCAGCTCGTCCGCGACCTCAGCGCTCTCGGAGTGAGGGAAGTCGGGGAGAACCGGCAGCAGGAACTGTCCGCCAAGCGCGACGAGCTCGAGGCGCTGGATCTCACCTGGCACTTCATCGGTCAGGCGCAGACGAACAAGGCAGCGGCGATCCGTCGCAGCGCCGATGTCGTCCATTCCGTGGATCGTGCGCGCCTCGCCGACGCGTTGCATCGTGCCGCCGAGGACGACGACGTGCTCGACGTGCTCGTCCAGGTCAATCTCACGGCCGACGCCGGGCGCGGCGGTGTTCAGCCTTCGGAGGCCGCAGCCCTCGCCGAGCATGTCCTCGCGCTCCCGTCATTGCGGCTGCGCGGGATCATGGCCGTCGCCCCTCTCGATGAGGAACCGGCATCCGCTTTCGCACGTCTGCACCGTGTCGCCGACGAGGTGCGCGGTGTGGCTCGCGAAGCCACGTGGATCTCTGCGGGGATGACCGGCGACTTCGTCGAAGCCATCGCCGCAGGCGCGACACACCTACGGATCGGGTCGGCAATCACCGGCCCCCGCCCCGACCGGGGTTAACCTCTACAAAGACCAACCCGTATCGTTCGAACCGGAGGACACGATGGGTAACCCGCTGAAGAAGACCATGGTGTACCTGGGCCTCGCCGATGAGGAAGAAGCCTATGAAGAAGAGCAGCAGGCACCCGCTCGCGCTCACCGCGAGCGTGACCGCGACCGCGATCGTGACCGCGAAGAGCCGGCACCGGCTCCCGTCACTCCGCTGCGTCGCCCCGTCGCCGTCCGTCAGCCGTCGGTGGGCGCTGTGAACGAGATCCTGACGGTCCACCCCAAGCAGTACCGTGACGCTCAGCTGATCGCCGAGAGCTTCCGCGAGGGTGTTCCGGTCATCATCAACCTGTCCCAGATGAGCGATGCAGACGCCCGCCGTCTCATCGACTTCGCCAGCGGTCTCTCCCTCGGCCTCTACGGTCGTATCGAGCGCGTGACCTCGAAGGTCTTCCTGCTCTCGCCGGAGAACATCGCGGTCTCGGGCCAGGGGGGTATCGCGCACGCGGACGCGGAGTCCGCGGGCTTCGATCAGTAGTAAGCCGTGCAGCTGGTCTCGATCGCCGCGAGCATCATTCATCTGGTGCTGCTGCTGTACATCTTCGTCCTCTTCGCGAGGCTGATCCTCGACTACATCCCCCTGTTCAACAGGGAGTGGCGTCCGAAGGGCTTCGGCCTGGTCGTCGCCGAAGCCGCCTACACGGTGACCGATCCGCCCATCCGGTTCTTCCGGCGGATCATCCCGCCGCTGCGCATCGGTACGCTGTCGTTGGACTTCGGGTTCGCGCTGACGATGCTCATCGTGCTGATCCTCATGAACATCGTCAGACTCTTCATCTGACCACTGCCAGTTCCTCCACCTCGGGTGTCGCGACATCGCGGCTCCAAGGTGCGGGGGCTATGCTGGCTCCCAGGTGCGCGCCCCGGGTTCGCGCCAGATCACGACCACGCCATATCGAAACTGGCAACCGAACTCACCGAAAGAGGAGCCATCATGGCACTTACCCCGGATGACGTCGTCACCAAGCAGTTCCAGCACGTTCGCTTCAAGGACGGCTTCGACCCGGACGAGGTGGACGACTTCCTCGACGAGATCGTCATCGAGTGGCGCAAGGCCCTCGAGGAGAACGTCGAACTCAAGGCCAAGCTGGCCGCTTACGAGTCGGGTGCCACCCCGGCCGCCGAGCCGGTCGCGGCCGCTCCCGTCGTCGAGGCCCCCGCGCCTGCGGCTCCGGCCCCCGTCGCCGAGGCTCCTGCGGAGTCCGCTCCGTCCGGCTCCGCCACGGCGACCGCCGGAATCATCGAGCTCGCACAGCGCCTGCACGACGAGCACGTCGCCGAGGGTGAGGCGAAGCGCAACCAGCTCATCGCCGACGCCGAGACCGAGGTCGCCCGCATCCGCACCGAGGCGGAGGCGAAGCAGCGCGAGGAGTCGGCTCGACTCGAGCGCGAGCGCAACACGCTCGAGGCCCGGATCACCGAGCTCCGCAACTTCGAGCGCGACTACCGCTCGCAGCTGCGCGGCTACATCGAGGGTCAGCTCCGCGACCTCGACGAGAAGTCGGCTTCCACGGACTCGACGCCCGTCTCCGCGATCGGACTGTAGGTCGTAGGTCTTGAGCCCACGCCTTCCCCTTCGTCGGTCGGCGGCCGGTGCGATCGTTGCGATTCTCGCAGCGCTCGTACTGGCCGCCGATCAGTTTGTGAAGTACCTCACCACCGAGAACCTTCCCTATCAGGAGCCGGTTCCCGTCCTCGGTGAGTTCCTTCAGCTGTACTACGTCCGCAATCCGGGAGCGGCTTTCTCGCTCGGGTCGGACGTCACCTGGATCTTCACGATCGCACTCGCGGTCGTCGCCGGAGTCATCGTCTGGAAGGCGTTCGGTCTGCGCTCCCGGCTCTGGGCCGTCGTGCTCGGCGCTCTGCTCGGCGGCGTCCTGGGAAACCTCGGCGATCGCCTCTTCCGCGACCCCGGATTCCCGGTGGGCCATGTGGTCGACATGATCTCGATGCCGTGGATGATGCCCGCGATCTTCAACATCGCCGACATCTTCATCGTGTGCGGCATGATCTCCGTCGCGCTCCTCGTCGTCTTCGGTCTGCGTTTCGACGGCTCGCGCGAGCGCGACCACGCACCCGTCGAGACGGACGAAGAGGCCGAGGCCGCCGCGGCCGAGGATCAGCGCTGATCGTGGAGTCCCGCTCGCTGCCGGTACCCGACGGACTCGAGGGCGCGCGTGTCGACGCTGCCCTCGCGAAGATGCTCGGTTTCTCGCGCACCTTCGCGGCCGACGTCGCGGCATCAGGCGGCGTTCGCCTCGACGGCGTGACGCTCGACAAGTCCGACCGCCTGCGCGGCGGAGGATGGCTCGAGGTCGAGTGGCAGCCCAAGGAAGGGCCGAAGATCGTTCCGATCGCGGTGCCCGAACTCGGGATCGTCTTCGACGACGATGACATCGTCGTGGTCGACAAGCCGACCGGCGTCGCGGCCCATCCGTCCCTCGGTTGGGAGGGTCCGACGGTGGTCGGAGCCCTGGCGGCCGCCGGCTTCCGGGCCGCCACCAGCGGCGCCCCCGAGCGCCAGGGCGTCGTGCACCGGCTCGACGTCGGCACGAGCGGGTTGATGGTCGTCGCCAAGTCCGAGACCGCCTACACGCACCTCAAGCGCGCATTCAAGGAGCGCACGGTCGAGAAGATCTATCACGCCGTGGTGCAGGGGCATCCCGACCCGCTCGCGGGCACGATCGACGCGCCGATCGGTCGGCACCCGAACCACTCCTGGAAGTTCGCGGTCACCCCGGACGGCAAGCCCTCTGTCACGCATTACGAGACGCTCGAAGCGTTCCCCGGGGCGTCGCTTCTCGAGATCCATCTCGAGACCGGACGCACCCACCAGATCCGTGTGCACATGGCGGCGCACCGGCATCCGTGCGTCGGCGACCCGCTCTACGGGGCCGACCCCACGCTGTCGGCCCGCCTCGGTCTCACGCGGCAGTGGTTGCACGCCCACCAGCTCGCGTTCACGCATCCGGCGACCGGCGAATGGGTGCAGTTCGAGTCGCCGTACCCGACCGATTTCCAGCACGCTCTGGCGGTGCTCCGGGGCGACTGATCCCGCGTCCTTCCCGCGGATGTCGGATGCCGGGGCCATACTGTCGGCATGGACATCGAGGTTCGACCCGCCAGGGTCTTCGCCGACGTCGCCGCGCTGGTCGGTCCGAAGAAACCGACGTCGAACGTCTGCTTCTGCCTGAGCTACCGGATCGGCAGCGTCGAGAACCAGCAGCTCCGCGGCGAGGAACGCGCCGAGCGTGTGCGCGGGCTCTGCGCGGAAGACCCGCCTCCCGGGGTGATCGCCTATCTCGACGACGAGCCGGTGGGATGGGCGGCGGTGCATCCTCGACGCGACACGAGTTTCGCCACCAATCGCAGGATCCCGCATGTCGACGACGCGGACGTCTGGTCGCTGTGGTGCATCCGCGTGCGTCCGGGGCATCGCAAGCAGGGGATCTCGCACGCCCTGGTCGATGGCGCGGTCGCTTTCGCGCGTGCACAGGGGGCGCCTGCGATCGAGGCGTATCCGGTGGACAACGCGGGGGAGCGCGTCGACCTGACGATGGCGTACGTCGGCACGCGCGCGCTGTTCGAGAGGGCCGGCTTCGAGAAGTCGGCCGACACGGCCTCGCGCCTGAACGGATTCCCCCGCGTGCTGATGCGGCTCGACCTGTCGGAGTGACCTCCGAGGATCCCGATCGGCGACCTGATGTCGGACGCCGAAAGTAGACTCGAAGCATGGCATCCGACTCCTTCGTCCACCTGCACGTGCACAGCGAGTACTCGATGCTCGACGGGGCGGCGAAGATCAACGCGATGACCCAGGCGGCCGCGGAATACGGCATGCCGGCGATCGCCGTCACCGACCACGGCAACACCTTCGCGGCCTTCGAGTTCTACAACGCGGCGCGCAACGCGGGGGTCAAGCCGATCATCGGGCTCGAGGCGTACATGACCCCGGGCACGCACCGCAGCGACAAGACACGCGTCCAGTGGGGATCGCCCGACCAGAAGAGCGACGACGTGTCGGGTTCGGGCGCCTACACTCACATGACGATGTGGAGCCAGAGCACCGAGGGCATGCACAACCTCTTCCGCATCAGCTCGCGGTCGAGCATGGAGGGGTACTACTTCAAGCCCCGCATGGACCGGGAACTGCTGCAGACGTACGGCAAGGGGTTGATCGCGACGACCGGATGCCCCTCGGGCGAGGTGCAGACGCGACTGCGCCTCGGGCAGTACGACGCGGCACGCGCGGCGGCCGCCGAGTTCCAGGACATCTTCGGCAAGGAGAACTACTTCGCCGAGATCATGGATCACGGGCTCTCCATCGAGCGCCGGGTCATGACCGATCTGCTGCGTCTCGCGAAGGACCTCCACATCCCGCTGGTCGCGACGAACGATTCGCACTACACGCACCAGCACGAGGCCGACGCGCATGAAGCGCTGCTGTGCGTGCAGTCTGGATCGACTCTCGACGACCCCAACCGCTTCAAGTTCGACGGCGACGGCTACTACATCAAGACCGCTGCCGAGATGCGTCAGCTGTTCCGCGATCACCCCGAGGCGTGCGACAACACGCTCCTGATCGCCGAGCGCTGCGAAGTCGAGTTCAACACCGCGGCGAATTACATGCCGCGGTTCCCCGTGCCCGATGGTGAGACCGAAGACAGCTGGCTCGTCAAGGAGGTCGAGGCGGGTCTCCACTACCGCTACCCGGGTGGCATCCCCGACAAGGTGCGCAAGCAGGCCGAGTACGAGACCGGGATCATCCTGCAGATGGGCTTCCCGGGGTACTTCCTCGTCGTCGCCGACTTCATCAACTGGGCGAAGGACAACGGCATCCGGGTCGGTCCGGGGCGTGGTTCCGGTGCGGGATCGATGGTCGCGTACGCGATGAAGATCACGGACCTCGACCCGCTTGAGCACGGCCTCATCTTCGAGCGCTTCCTCAACCCGGATCGTGTTTCCATGCCCGACTTCGACGTCGACTTCGATGACCGTCGCCGTGGCGAGGTCATCGAGTACGTGACCAAGAAGTACGGCTCGGAGCGCGTCGCGCAGATCGTCACCTACGGCACGATCAAGTCCAAGCAGGCGCTCAAGGACGCGGGGCGTGTGCTCGGGTTCCCGTTCAGCATGGGCGAGCGTCTGACCAAAGCGATGCCGCCCCCCGTGATGGGCAAGGACATGCCGCTCGACGGCATGTTCGACTCGGCTCACCCGCGGTACAAGGAGGCGAGCGAGTTCCGCGCGCTGATCGACACCGATCCCGAGGCGAAGACGGTGTTCGACCGCGCGCTCGGTCTCGAGGGCCTCAAGCGTCAGTGGGGTGTGCACGCGGCCGGTGTCATCATGTCGTCGGACCCGCTCCTCGACATCATCCCGATCATGCGCCGCGAGCAGGACGGCCAGATCGTCACGCAGTTCGACTACCCGTCGTGCGAGTCTCTCGGCCTGATCAAGATGGACTTCCTGGGGCTGCGAAACCTCACGATCATCTCCGACGCGCTCGACAACATCCGCATGAACAGGGGAGAGGAGCTCGACCTCGAGCACCTCGCTCTCGACGACCGTGGGGCGTACGACCTGCTCGGTCGAGGAGAATCTCTCGGAGTCTTCCAGCTCGACGGCGGGCCGATGCGCTCGCTCATGCGACTGATGAAGCCCGACAACTTCGGTGACATCTCGGCCCTCATCGCGCTCTACCGCCCGGGCCCCATGGGCGCGAACTCGCACACCAACTACGCGCTGAGAAAGAACGGCCAGCAGGCGATCACCCCGATCCACACCGAGTTCACGGAGTCGCTCGCCGACATCCTCGAGGAGTCGTACGGCCTGATCATCTATCAGGAGCAGGTGATGGCCATCGCCCAGCGGGTGGCCGGGTTCTCCCTCGGCCAGGCCGACATCCTCCGTCGCGCGATGGGCAAGAAGAAGAAGTCCGAGCTCGACAAGCAGTTCGCCGGATTCCAGGCCGGCATGCACGCCAACGGGTACTCCGACGGAGCGGTCAACGCGCTCTGGGAGATCCTGCTGCCCTTCTCCGACTACGCCTTCAACAAAGCGCACTCCGCCGCCTACGGCGTCGTCTCGTACTGGACCGCGTACCTCAAGGCCCACTATCCGGCCGAGTACATGGCCGCACTGCTCACCAGCGTCGGCGACTCCAAGGACAAGATGGCTCTGTACCTCAACGAGTGCCGCCGAATGGGCATCAAGGTGCTGCCGCCCGATGTGTCGGAGTCGATCAACTATTTCGCGGCCGTCGGCGACGACATCCGCTTCGGGCTCGGAGCGGTGCGCAATGTCGGCAGCAACGTCGTCGAGGGCATCGTGCAGGCGCGGAAGGACGAGCGCTTCACCTCGTTCCATCACTTCCTCGACAAGGTGCCCCTGCACGTCGCGAACAAGCGCACGGTCGAGTCTCTCATCAAGGCCGGAGCCTTCGACACGATGGGCGACTCGCGTCGCGCTCTCGTCGAGATCCACGAGGACGCCGTCGAGGCCGCGGTCGATCGCAAGCGGAACGAGGCGCAGGGCGCGATCGGCTTCGATTTCGACAGTCTGTACGACGGGATGGAAGAGGCAGCGCCGGCGAAGGTCCCCGCACGCCCGGAATGGATCAAGAAGGACAAGCTCGCGTTCGAGCGGGAGATGCTGGGGCTCTACGTCTCCGATCACCCGCTCGCCGGACTCGAGGTTCCGCTCGCGAAGCACGCGTCCATCTCGATCCACGACCTCAACAACTCCGAGGACCTCCAGGACGGTGATCAGGTCACGGTCGCGGGTCTCGTCACGAGCGTGCAGCATCGTGTGGCGAAGGCGAGTGGAAACCCGTACGGCATGATCACGGTCGAGGACTTCAACGGCGAAGTCACCGTGATGTTCATGGGAAAGACGTACACCGAGTTCCAGCACGTGCTCCAGCAGGACTCGATCCTGGCCGTGCGCGGGCGAGTTTCTCGCCGTGACGATGGGCTCAACCTCCACGCGCAGTCCGCGTTCGCCCCGGACGTCGGATCTTTCGATGCCGCGGGACCGCTCGCCCTCGTGCTCGCCGAGCAGCGTGCCACGGAGCGTGTGATGCATGAGCTCGCCGATGTCCTCCGCCGCCATTCGGGTGAGACCGAGGTCCTGCTGCGCGTGCATCGCGGTGGCACCGCGAAGGTGTTCGAGGTGCCCATGCCCGTGAAGGTCTCCGCCGATCTGTTCGGCGACCTCAAGTCGCTCCTCGGACCGGGCTGCTTGGGCTGAGCGGGTAGTATCAGGACGCGTCGGAACGCGCCTCCCCCTCTGCGCGTCGTGACGAAAGGAAGACTCATGAGTACCGATATCCCCGACAACGCGGATGCCGAGAACGAGGCGTTCCTCGATGATGACGGTGTCCTGTACGACGAAGAGGTGACGCCGGAGTTCGGAATCCTCGGATTCACCCTCCGCGAGCTGTCGATCGCCGGCGTCTGGCTCATCGCCTTCGTCGTATCCTTCTTCCCGCTGACCGCGGGAGCCTCCATCTGGGGAGCGGGCATCCAGTGGATCCTGCCGATCGGCGTGCCGACGGCAGCCGTCTTCCTGCTCGTGCTGCGGCGGTTCTCGCCCGACGGCATCCGCCGAGTGGGCTCCCTCGGAATCGACCAGTTCGCGTCGGTCGCTTTCACCGTCTCGGCGGTGACGTGGATCAGTGCCTTGTGGGCGTCGATCGCCGCGTCGATCGAGTTCGGCGTCTGGACTCTCAACTGGGTCGGCATCGTTCAGCTCCTCGCTTCTCTCGCCCTGGTCGTCCTCACGGTCTTCGCTCCGATCATCCCGGGGCTGAAAGAGGACTTCCACGGCCGGCTCGTCACGCTCGCGCACCGCAACGCGAACCCGGTGCGCCCGGTCATCGCCCGCCCGCGCGCCGAGCGACCCGCCCCCGCCGAGGCAGAGGCCGACGCCGTTCCCGAGTCGTTCGTTCCCGAGTCGTCCGAGTCCGAGTCCATCGACTCCGAGCCGGCCGCGTCCCATGAGTCTCCGGCCCCGGACGAATCCTGGGACGGCGCAGAACCGCCTACCACCCGGCGTGCTGCCCTCGACGCCGACACCCCCGACGGCCACGCGACCGACGAGATCGCTCGCTTCGACCTGCCGCAACAGGTGCCGCTGGCCGCGCACGCCTCGGGCGGTGGCACCGGCACCGGAGAAGCGGTCACCGAGGAGGAGTACACCCCGTCGTACTCCCGTCGATCCCGCACGCCGGAGATCATCTCCGACACCGGCGAGATCGAATCCTTCCTCGAGGAGGTCGCCGAGCCGGTGCCTGCTCCCGCTGGTGCGGTAGCGGAGCACCCGACCGATGTGTTCGGCGACGACTCCATCGTCTCGGATCCCGAGGCGACGCAGCCCCGCGATCCCGCACAGGCGGCGCAGCCCTTCTGGATCCTCGCGCCGTCCGAGCGCGACGTGCACGACGAGCGCGGCGAGGCGATCTTCCGCATCGGCCCGCAGGCCTGGGCGCTCGTGATCGAGGACCGCGGCGGCGCCTTCGTCGTCCGGCACGACGACGGCCGCATCGGGTACCTCCACGACATCTCCGGCATCACGAAGGGCTGAAGTGCGAATCATCGATCTGCGGGGGCGCGAGCTCTCGCCGGCAGACATGCTCGCGGCCGTGCCGCGCGCGACCCAGGCACGCGCGGAGGCGCTCGACACGGCCGCCCGCCTCGTCGACGATGTGCGGACGCAGGGGGAGTCCGCGCTGCGTGATCAGGCGGAGCGCTTCGATCGCGTCACCGAGCACGCGATCCGCGTTCCGGCCGAGCACATCTCGCAAGCGCTCGATGCGCTCGCTCCCGACGTGCGCGCCGCACTCGAAGAGGCGATCCGCCGCGTGCGTCTCGCCTCCGCTGCCCAGGTGCCCGCGGACCAGACGACCCTCCTCAGCCCGGGTGCGCGCATCGTGCAGCGGTGGCAGCCCGTCAACCGGGTGGGTGTCTACATTCCCGGAGGCAAGGCGGTGTATCCGTCGAGCGTCATCATGAACGTGGTTCCGGCGCAGGTCGCCGGCGTCATGCAGATCGCCCTCGCCTCGCCGCCTCAGGCGGACCAGGGCGGGCGCATCCACCCGACGATCCTCGGCGCGGCCGCGCTGCTCGGCATCAGCGAGGTCTACGCGATGGGAGGCGCCGGCGCGATCGGTGCGTTCGCATGGGGTGTCCCCGGCGTCGGGCTCGATCCCGTCGACGTGGTGTCCGGTCCGGGCAACAACTACGTGGCCTCCGCGAAGCGGGCGGTCGCGGGTGTGGTCGGGACGGATGCCGAGGCGGGAGCGACCGAGATCCTGGTCGTCGCCGATGCCGCTGCCGACGCCCGACTCGTCGCTGCCGACCTCGTCAGCCAGGCCGAGCACGACGAGCAGGCCTCCGCGGTGCTCGTGACCGATTCCGAAGATCTCGCCACTCGTGTGGCGCGCGAGGTCGCGGCGCAGGGAACGGCCACCCGGCACAGAGCGCGGGTGTCCGCCGCTCTCGACGGACCGCAGTCCGCGATCGTGCTCGTCGACGACCGCGCGATGGCGGCTGCGTTCAGCAACGCGTACGCGCCGGAGCACCTCGAGCTGCATCTCACCGACGCCGAGGCCGCGGCATCCGACTTCACCAGCGCGGGCGCCGTGTTCGTCGGCGACCAGACGCCGGTCAGCCTGGGCGACTACATGGCCGGCAGCAACCACGTGCTGCCGACGGGGGGACAGGCGCGGTATGCGCCGGGCCTCGGCGCGTACACGTTCCTGCGCCCGCAGCAGGTGATCTCCTACGACCGGACCGCTCTCGCCGAGGTGCGCGACGGCGTGGTCGCGCTGGCGAACAGCGAGATCCTCCCCGCTCACGGCGAGGCGATCGAAGCACGATTCACGGAGTAGGTTGTACGGATGCATTGCCCCTTCTGCCGTCATCCCGATTCCCGTGTGATCGACTCCCGCACGAGCGACGACGGCCTCTCGATCCGCCGACGCCGACAGTGCCCCGAGTGCGGCGGGCGGTTCACGACCACCGAGACAGCCAGCCTGAACGTGATCAAGCGCTCGGGCGTGATGGAGCCGTTCAGCCGGGAGAAGGTCATCTCCGGTGTCCGCAAGGCCTGCCAGGGCCGACCGGTCACCGAGGCGGACCTCGCGATCCTGGCGCAGCGCGTCGAAGAGGCCGTCCGTCAAACGGGCGTCTCCCAGCTCGACACGAACGAGATCGGTCTCGCCATCCTCGGTCCGCTCCGCGATCTCGACGAGGTGGCGTTCCTCCGATTCGCGAGCGTGTACCAGGCCTTCGACTCGCTCGAGGACTTCGAATCCGCGATCACCGACCTCCGGGCCGACCACGCGAAGGCGGAGTCCGCCGAGCGGTAATCTGGCAGTGATGTATCCGCTGCTCTTCCGCGCTGTCCTCTCGCGCTTCGACCCCGAGTTCGCCCACCACGCCGGCATGGCGGTGATCCGTGTGCTCGGCGTGCCGCCGTTCTCCACGGTCACCCGCTCGCTCACGCGTCCCGATCCGTCGCTACAGGTGAAGGCTCTGGGCCTGACGTTCCCCTCGCCGTTCGGCATCGCCGCGGGCTTCGACAAGAACGCGGTCGGCGTACGCGGATTCGCGGCACTCGGATTCGGTCACGTCGAGGTCGGCACGATCACGGCGATCCCGCAGGACGGCAACCCGAAGCCGCGACTGTTCCGGCTCGTCCCCGACCGCGCGGTGATCAACCGGATGGGCTTCAACAACAAGGGAGCGGATGCCGCCGCGCGGCGGCTCGCGCGTCTGCGGCGCGGGGCCCCGAACACCGTCATCGGCGTGAACATCGGCAAGAGCCGAGTCGTCGACGTCGAGGACGCGACGGCGGACTACGTCGCCTCGGCCACCCGGCTCGCCCCGCTCGCCGACTACCTCGCCGTGAACGTCTCGTCGCCCAACACCCCGGGACTGCGTGGTCTTCAGGCGGTGGAGACGCTGGCGCCGCTGCTGCGCGCGGTGCGTGACGCCTCCGGTACGACTCCGTTGCTGGTGAAGATCGCCCCAGACCTCCCAGACGAGGAGATCACGGGCATCGCTCAGCTGGCCGTCGCCGAAGGTCTCGCCGGCATCATCGCCCACAACACGACGATCAGCCGCGACGGGTTGCGCACCGAACCCGATATCGTCGCGGCGGCCGGGGCCGGTGGACTCTCGGGTGCGCCGTTGAAGGAGCGGTCGCTCCAGGTGCTGCGCGTCGTACGCGCCGCGGTGCCCGAGGACTTCTGCGTCATCGCAGTCGGGGGAGTGGAGACGGCGTCCGACGTCGAGGAGCGCCTGTCGGCCGGAGCGACGCTGGTGCAGGGATACACGGCATTCCTCTACCGCGGTCCGCTCTGGGCACGTCAGATCAACCGTGGACTCCGGCGCCGCTGACGCCTGCAGCGAGACCGCTCCCTGCACGAAAAACGCCTCGTCTCCGCAGGGAGGCGAGGCGTTTGTCAGGAGTGAGCGGATCACTCGGGGTACTGGCCGCGCTTGACCTGCGGCTTCGGCAGGCGCATGAAACGCATCTGCAGCGAACGCATCGCGGCGTACCAGCCGAGGCCGCGTTCCATCCGCTCCTGCCCGAACTTCGCAGCGACCTTGCGCTTCACGCGGATGCCGAGGAGGATCATGCCGCCGATCGCGATGACGAGGTACGCCATCATCACGAGGTAGGCGTAGTAGGAGACCAGAGTGCTGAAGGGAACGAGCGTCGCGAGGATCACGAGCACCATCACCGCCATCACGAACTCGGCGGGGTGCCAGCCGGCATCCACGTAGTCGCGCACCCAGCGGCGCTGCGGCCCCTTGTCGCGGGCCGGGAGGTACTTCTCCTCGCCGGCGGCCATGCCGGCCTGTGCGCGGGCGCGGCGCTCGTTGAGGTCGGCGCGGGCCGCCGCCTTGGCCTCTTTGGTGTTGGCGACGAGGGGGCGGCGGCGGGCAGCCTCCTGCTCCGCACGGCTCGGCGTCGCCCGCCCCTTTCCGACGGCGGGCGTCTCGGGGGCGTCGTCGTTCGTCGAAGGGGATGCAGGAGTAGTGGCCACGAGGTTCCTCGGTTCGCTGACGGGGGATCACCTTAAGATTACTCGCATGACCTCTGCTGAGATTCCCCCTGTCTCCGAACCGGACATCCTCGAGGCGGTGGCGACCGGGAATCCGGCCGCGCTGTCGGACCTCGGGCACCTCGTCCGCATCCCGGGAATGGCCTGGCCGGCGTTCGATCAGACCCAGCTCGAGCGCAGTGCCGAGGCCGTCGCTGCGCTCGCGACGAGCACCGGTGTCTTCGACGAGGTGCGCATCCTCCGCGCCGACATCCCCGGCACCGACGAACAGGGGCAGCCCGCCGTGCTGGCGACTCGGGCGGCTCGGAACGGGCGTCCGACGATCCTGCTCTACGCGCACCACGACGTGCAGCCTCCCGGGGATGACGCGCTCTGGGAGACACCGCCGTTCGAGCCGACCGTGCGCGACGGTCGCCTGTACGGGCGGGGCGCAGCCGATGACAAGGCGGGGATCATGGCGCACATCGCCTCGATCCGCGCCGTGGCAGACGTGATCGGTGACGATCTCGACCTCGGGATCGCGATGTTCATCGAAGGCGAGGAGGAGTACGGCTCGCGCTCATTCGCCCAGTTCCTCTCCGACAACAAGGAAGCTCTGCGCGCCGATGCGATCGTCGTCGCCGATTCGGGCAACTGGGATTCGACGACGCCCGGACTCACCGTGTCTCTGCGGGGGAACGCGCGGTTCACGATGCGCGTCCGCACCCTCGACCATGCCTCGCACTCGGGGATGTTCGGGGGAGCGGTGCCCGACGCGATGATGGCGACCGTCACTCTCCTCTCGACGCTGTGGAACGCCGACGGCTCGGTGGCCGTGGACGGAATGACGGAGCGGGATGCCGCGACGCCGGAGTACACCGAGGAAACGCTGCGCGACGAGGCCGGGCTTCTGCCCGGCACGACGCCGATCGGTGGGGGCACGATCCTCAGCCGCATCTGGAACAAGCCGTCGGTCACCGTGATCGGCATCGACGCCACGAGCGTGGCTGCGGCATCCAACACCCTGCTCCCCGAGGCGACGGTCGTGATCAGCGCCCGCGTCGCGCCAGGGCAGAGCGGGCAGGAAGCCTACGAGGCGCTGGAGCGGCACCTGCGGGCGCACGCGCCCTTCGGAGCCGAGCTGACGTTCTCCGACGTCGACCTGGGCAACGGCTTCCTGGTCGACACCTCCGGATGGGCGGTCGCGCTCACGCGCGACGCGATGCGCGACGGGTACGGCGTCCCGCCCGTGGATCTCGGCGTCGGCGGCTCCATCCCGTTCATCGCCGACCTGGTGCGGGAGTTCCCCGAGGCGCAGATCCTCGTCACCGGGGTGGAGGATCCGCACTCGCGTGCGCACAGCCCGAACGAGTCGCTGCACCTCGACACCTTCCGCAACGCGGTCGCGACCGAGGCGCTGTTGCTGGCTCGGATGAACGCCCTCACGCTCCCGCAGTGAACCGTCGTCGCACGGTTCTTCCCCGGATCTCGCCGACTTCGCCGAGGGCGGCGGTAGAATTGCGGGGAAAGCCGTGCGACTGCGGCCCGTCACAAGGAGCGACATGAGCGACACCACCCTGACCTCAGAGACCACCAAGGCCCACGGCATCAGCCTCACCGACGCGGCCGCGACCAAGGTGAAGAACCTGCTCGAGCAGGAAGGCCGCGACGACCTCCGTCTGCGCGTCGCCGTCCAGCCCGGCGGATGCTCCGGCCTGATCTACCAGCTCTACTTCGACGAGCGCTACCTCGAGGGCGACGAGACCGTCGACTTCGACGGCGTCGAGGTCATCGTCGACAACATGAGCGTGCCGTACCTCGACGGCGCATCCATCGATTTCAAGGATTCGATCTCGGAGCAGGGGTTCACGATCGACAACCCCAACGCGGCCGGCAGCTGCGCCTGCGGCGACAGCTTCCACTGACTCGTATCGGCTCCGCCAACCTGCGTGGTTGGCATGAATCGGGTGTGAGGTTGCTCTAGACTTGGGTGTGCCCTATCCGCAATCTGAAAGGTGCATCGTGCCCTCGAAACGCCGCCGCCTTCGTTGGGCCGCACTCCCTCTGGGAGTCGCGGCAGCTGTGGCCCTGGCGGGATGTACCACCGCCGAGCTGAACGGCTATCTCCCCGGCTTCGTCGATGATGGCCCCGCTGCCACCAACCAGACCGAGCGTGTGTCGTCGCTCTGGGTGAACTCCTGGATCGTCCTTCTCGCCGTCGGTGTCATCACCTGGGGTCTCATGGCCTGGGCTGCGATCGCGTACCGCCGTCGCAAGGGCCAGACGGGTCTTCCCGTCCAGATGCGCTACAACATGCCGATCGAGATCTTCTACACGATCGTGCCGTTGATCCTCGTGCTCGGGATGTTCTTCTTCACCGCCCGCGACCAGGCCGCGATCGAGACCCAGTGGGACGATCCCGACGTCGAGATCACCGCGATCGCGAAGCAGTGGGCGTGGGACTTCCAGTACGACGCGGACTCCGAGGACGACACGGTCTGGACGATGGGCATTCAGGCCCAGCCCGACGCCGAGGGCAACATCGACCAGGCGCAGCTGCCGACCCTGGTGCTCCCGGTCGACCAGAAGGTCACGATCAAGCTGCAGTCGCGCGACGTCATCCACTCCTTCTGGATCATCGACTTCCTGTACAAGAAGGACATGTACATCGGCAAGGACAACTCCTGGTCGTTCATCCCCACGCGCGTGGGGGAGTACGCAGGAAAGTGCGCCGAGCTCTGCGGTGAGTACCACTCGATGATGCTCTTCAACGTCAAGGTCGTCGAGCAGGATGAGTACGACGCCTACCTCGAGACCCTCAAGGACAAGGGCAACACGGGAGACATCACGGACGCGTACGACCGTCTGTCCAACTACCCCGGCACGACCCCGAAGAACGACTCCGAAGAAGGAGAGGAGTAAGCCATGTCGACGACCGAAGCACCCCGCACCGACGAGGCGAACCGCTCCCGTCCCACCACGCTGCCCCCGCGCCAGGCCGCTCTCATGAGCTCCTCGCGCGTCGAGCAGAAGGGCAACATCGTCGTCAAGTGGATCACCTCCACCGACCACAAGACGATCGGGTACATGTACCTCATCGCCTCGGTGCTGTTCTTCCTCCTCGGTGGCGTGATGGCTCTCGTCATCCGCGCCGAGCTCTTCGCTCCGGGAATGCAGATCATCCCGACGAAGGAGCAGTACAACCAGCTGTTCACCATGCACGGCACGATCATGCTGCTGATGTTCGCGACGCCGCTGTTCGCGGGCTTCGCGAACGCGATCCTGCCTCTGCAGATCGGTGCTCCCGATGTCGCGTTCCCGCGTCTGAACGCCTTCGCGTTCTGGCTCTTCCTCTTCGGTTCCACGATCGCGGTCGCCGGCTTCCTCACCCCGCAGGGTGCGGCATCCTTCGGGTGGTTCGCCTACCAGCCCCTCGCGAGCGCCTCGTTCTCGCCGGGAGCGGGTGGAAACCTGTGGATGCTCGGACTCGGTATCTCCGGATTCGGCACCATCCTCGGTGCGGTGAACTTCATCACCACCATCATCACGATGCGCGCTCCGGGCATGACGATGTGGCGCATGCCGATCTTCTCGTGGAACACGCTCGTCACGAGCCTCCTGATCCTGATGGCGTTCCCGGTCCTCGCGGCCGCGATCTTCGCCGCCGGTGCCGACCGCGTTCTCGGCGCTCACATCTACGACCCGGCCAACGGCGGCGTCCTGCTCTGGCAGCACCTGTTCTGGTTCTTCGGGCACCCCGAGGTGTACATCATCGCGCTGCCGTTCTTCGGCATCGTCTCCGAGATCTTCCCGGTGTTCAGTCGCAAGCCGATCTTCGGATACAAGACACTCGTCTACGCGACGATCGCGATCGCCGCGCTCTCCGTCGCCGTGTGGGCGCACCACATGTACGTGACCGGATCCGTGCTGCTCCCGTTCTTCGCGCTGATGACGATGCTCATCGCCGTTCCGACGGGTGTGAAGATCTTCAACTGGATCGGCACGATGTGGCGAGGGTCGGTGACCTTCGAGACTCCGATGGTTTTCTCCCTCGGCTTCCTCGTCTCGTTCGTCTTCGGTGGTCTGACGGGTGTCATCCTGGCCGCCCCGCCGCTGGACTTCGCGCTGTCTGACTCCTACTTCGTCGTGGCGCACTTCCACTACGTCGTCTTCGGCACCGTCGTGTTCGCGATGTTCGCCGGCTTCTACTTCTGGTGGCCGAAGTGGACGGGACGCATGCTCAACGAGCGTCTCGGATACGTCCACTTCTGGATGCTGTTCATCGGCTTCCACATGACCTTCCTCATCCAGCACTGGCTGGGCGTCGACGGCATGGTGCGTCGCTACGCGGACTACTCCGCGGCCGACGGGTGGACCTGGCAGAACCAGGTCTCGACGATCGGTGCGATGATCCTCGGCGCCTCGATGCTGCCGTTCTTCCTGAACGTCTGGATCACGGCCCGCAAGGCGCCGAAGGTCACCGTCAACGACCCGTGGGGCTACGGGGCATCGCTCGAGTGGGCGACCTCCTGCCCGCCGCCGCGTCACAACTTCACGTCGATTCCGCGCATCCGCAGCGAGCGCCCGGCCTTCGACCTGAATCACCCCGAAGCAGCGGAGTTCGCCACCACGGCTCCGGGCGAGCGAGAGGTCCACTGAGCCATGCGCGACAACGTCATTCTCTGGTGGATTCTCACCGCTTTCTTCGCCCTGGTCGGAGTGATCTACACCGGCTGGCACATCCTCGCGACGCCGGACGACAACTTCGCCATGCGGATCGAGTGGGTCGGAACGACCGCGCTGTTCTTCGCCGCCTTCATGGGTGCGATGATCGCGTTCTACCTCGACCGCACGCACAACGCTCAGGGCGGTGAGCTGCCGGAAGACATCCTGACGTCGGACATCGACGACGGCGACCCGGAGCTCGGCGAGTTCAGCCCGTGGTCGTGGTGGCCGCTGGTGCTGGCCGCCTCCGCCGGAGTCTTCGTGGTGGGTCTGGCCGTCGGCCACTTCCTCCTGCCGATCGGCCTGGCGATCTTCGTCGTCGCGATCGTCGGCTGGGTGTACGAGTACTACCGCGGTAACTTCGCGCGCTGATCGAGCGGCAAGAAAGAGGCCCCCAGGGATCCTGGGGGCCTCTTCTGCGTTCACGGGCGGCTACGTACGCGGGGGATGCCCGTGAGCGGGTCGACGGGGCGATGGTGCACACCATCCGCGTCCTCCACCGGATAACCCTCCCGAGCCCAGTACTCGAATCCGCCGATCATCTCGCGCACGGTGTAGCCGAGGCGGGCGAAGACGAGGGCGCCCTTCGCGCCGGCATTGCATCCGGGACTCCAGCAGTAGACGACGACCTCGCTGTCGGCAGCGATCTCCGCAGGCGCTCGGGTTTCGATCTCGCTGTAGTGCATGTGCGTTGCCCCGGCCACGCGACCCTGCGACCAGGCTTCGGCGGAGCGCACGTCGATCACGACGAGCGGTTTGCCCGCTCGAAGGTCGGCATGGACGTCACTGGCGTCGGTCTCGTAGGAGAGCTTGGCGGCGAAATAGTCGGCGCGATCGATCATGCCTCCCAGCGTAGGAGAAGCAGGGTGAGCGCCGCGCTCGTCAAACGGTCGCCCGTGGGCGCTTTTCTGACAGGAGCGTGCCGTCATCGAGCTCGGCGGTCATCTGTACGCGCCGCCCGTGGCGTTCGAGCCCGAGTGCTTCCTCCGTCTCGATCAAGGAGCGCTGGAACGCCGTCTCCGGAAGGCTCTCGAGGAAACCGCAGCTGGCGTAGAACGGAGCGTTCCAGGGAACTTCGGCGTAAGTGCGCAGCGTGATCCGCGAGTACCCGCGTTCCTGCGCCTCGTGCAGGGCAGCGCGCACGAGGGCGCGCCCGTGGCCCTGTCGTCCGGCCGAGGGAAGCACCGACAGCTGCTCGAGGTGCGCATGCCCGTCTGCGTCGAGCACGTGCACGAAGCCGACGGGGGAGTGCGTTGCATCGTCTTCGATGAGCAGGACGAACCCCGGAGAAGCGAGTCGCGTTGCGCCGTCTTGGGCAGGGGGCCATTCCCATGCACCCAGAGCATCGACGAGGAGAGCATCCGCCGCGGACTCGATCGCCTCCACGAATTCTGCATCGGTGGAGCGCGCGGGGCGAATGTTGGCGTTCATCCTTTCTCTCCGTGCACTGCGGCGACCGCCTCGATTTCGACGAGTTGCTCGTCGTATCCGAGAACCGTGACGCCGAGCAAGGTGCTCGGCACGTCGTGCTCACCGAACGCTGCTTCGACGACGTTCCAGGCGGTGACGAGATCGGCCTGTCGCGTGGAGGCCACCAGCACACGAGTGCTGATGACGTCCGTCAGCGACGCACCGGATGCCGTGAGAGCTGTCTGCAGGGTCTCGATGCAGCGTGTAGCCTGCGCTGCGTAGTCGCCCGGGGCAGTCGTGCTCCCGTCATCATCCAACGGGCATGCGCCGGCCAGGAAGATGAGGCGCGAGCCGGCGGGAGCGGTCGCGGCGTACGCGTACGGGGTCTCGGCGAGAGAGTCGGAGCGGATGAGTCGGACTGCAGACGTCATGCTTCGATCCTCCCACGGGAACCTCGAAGGGCCCTGTCCGCGTGGACAGGGCCCTTCGAGTGGGGGAGCGGCGGGACGTTACTCGCCGTCCTCCGACTTCTTCTTGCGAGGCTTCTTCACGGGCTCGGTCGCGATGACCGTGCTAGGGGTGTTCGGCGTCTCGTCGACGTGATCCTCGGTCGACTCGAGCGGGGCATCCGGGAATCCGGCACGCTCGTGAGCGCCCTGGATCTCGGCGACCTCGGTCTCCTCGTTGTGAGCCGTGACGTGGTGTTGGTGTGCATCCGCAGCGGCGACCTCGGCCTGAGTGAGCGGCGCGAGACGGTCCTCGAAGAACCAGCGCGACATCGACGAACGGAGGTTCTCCGTCCACGAGATGCGGCCCTTGGCGTTGGGGCGCACGACGAGCGGCTCATAGCCGTCGACGTCGATGAGCTTCCAGCGGTCGTACTGATCGACGGGCTGGTGCACCTCGATGAACTCGCCGCCGGGAAGTCGGACAATGCGACCCGACTCGAAGCCGTGGAGAACGATCTCGCGATCCTTCTTCTGCAGGGCGATGCAGATGCGCTTGGTCACGAAGTATCCGAGGATCGGCCCGAGGAACAGCAGCGCCTGGAGCGTATGGATGACACCCTCCATCGTGAGCATGAAGTGCGTCGCGATGAGGTCCGAGGAAGCTGCGGCCCAGAGGACGGCGTAGAAGATGACGCCGGCCACGCCGATGGCGGTGCGGGTCGCCGCGTTCCGCGGACGCTGCGCGATGTGGTGCTCACGCTTGTCTCCGGTGACCCACGCCTCGATGAAGGGGTAGATCGCGACGGCGACGATGAAGAGTCCGAGCACGGCGACCGGGACGAGGATGCCGAACGACCAGGTGTGGTCGAGGAAGACGATGTCCCAGTTCGACGGCGCCAGACGCAGTGCGCCGTCCGCGAAGCCGATGTACCAGTCGGGCTGGGTTCCGGCGGACACGGGGGAGGGGTCGTAGGGGCCGTAGTTCCAGATCGGGTTGATCTGGAAGAACGTCGCGATCAGGACGATCGTGCCGAAGACGATGAACAGGTATCCGCCCATCTTCGACATGTACACCGGCATCATCGGGTAGCCCACGACGTTGTCGTTCGTGCGGCCGGGGCCGGCGAACTGCGTGTGCTTGTTGATGATCATGAGCATGAGGTGCACGACGATCAGAGCGATCACCAGCATCGGCAGCAGCAGGATGTGCAGCGAGTACAGGCGTCCGACGATGTCGGTACCGGGGAACTCGCCACCGAAGAGGAGGAACGAGGTCCACGTGCCGATGAGCGGGAGGCCCTTGACCATGCCGTCGATGATGCGGAGGCCGTTACCCGAGAGCAGGTCGTCGGGGAGCGAGTAGCCCGTGAAGCCCTCGGCGAGAGCGAGGATGAAGAGCACGAAGCCGATCACCCAGTTGAGCTCGCGCGGCTTGCGGAATGCGCCGGTGAAGAACACGCGGAGCATGTGCACGCCGATACCGGCCACGAAGACCAAGGCGGCCCAGTGGTGGATCTGACGGACGAGCAGACCGCCACGCAGGTCGAACGAGATGTGGAGCGAGGACTCCAGCGCTGCGGACATCTCGATGCCGCGCATCGGGGCGTACGCGCCGGTGTAGTGGGTCTCGACCATCGACGCCTGGAAGAAGAACGTCAGGAAGGTTCCGGAGAGGAACACGACGACGAAGCTCCACAGGGCGATCTCACCCAGCATGAACGACCAGTGGTCGGGGAAGATCTTGCGTCCGAGCTCCTTGACGAAGCCGGACAGACTGGTGCGCTCATCGATGTAGTTCGACGCGGCGCCGACGAATCGGCCGCCGAGAGGCGCCTTGGTGTCCTTGTCCTCTTTGGACAGCGTTGCGGTGCTCAATGGCGCTCCCAGAAGCTCGGGCCGACGGGCTCGGTGAAGTCACTGCGTGCGATGAGGTAGCCCTCGTCGTCGACGGTGATGGGCAGCTGAGGCAGCGGGCGCGCGGCAGGTCCGAAGATGACCTTGGCGTGATCCGTCACATCGAACTGCGACTGGTGGCAGGGGCAGAGGAGGTGGTGGGTCTGCTGCTCGTAGAGCGCGACCGGGCATCCGACGTGGGTGCACACCTTGGAGTACGCGACGATGCCGTCGTACGACCAGTCCTTGCGGTCCTCGGCCTCGATCAGCTGTTCGGGACGGAGACGCATCATCAGGACGATGGCCTTCGCCTTCTCCTCGAGGTAGCCGTCGTGGTGGCTCAGCTCAGCCAGGTCGGCCGGGATCACATGGAAGGCGGAGCCGAGCGTCACGTCGGCGGCGCGGATCGGCGTGCCGTCCGGGTCGCGGACGAGGCGCATGCCGTCCTCCCACATCGTGTGCTTGAGCAGGTGCACCGGGTCGCCCGCGTAGGGGTCGTCCGGAGTGGCGTGCGGGGCCAGGCCGCGGAACAGCGTGACACCGGGGATGATCGAGGCGACGAGCGCGGCGAACAGCGAGTTGCGGATCATCGTGCGGCGTCCGAATCCGGACTCCTCGTTGGCTTCGGAGAACGCCTTGATGGCCGCTTCGCGGGTCGAATCCTTGCCACGCGTGGGGTGGCGGTGCTCGATGTGCTCCTTGTCGGACATGAGCGCCTTCGACCAGTGGATCGCTCCGAGGCCGAGGGACAGCAGCGCGAGGGCGATGCCGAGTCCGATGAAGAGGTTGTTCTGACGGATGTCGATGAGCGCGCCGCTCTCGATCGGGAACAGCATGTAGGCGGCGACCGCCCAGATGCTGCCCGCGAGAGACAGGTAGAACAGTGTGTAGACG
Organism: Microbacterium sp. NPDC090225; assembly: GCF_044772365.1. Taxonomy (NCBI): domain Bacteria; kingdom Bacillati; phylum Actinomycetota; class Actinomycetes; order Micrococcales; family Microbacteriaceae; genus Microbacterium; species Microbacterium sp. NPDC090225. Next base: position 101,035 of record NZ_JBIVYS010000001.1, read on the forward strand.
GTGCGGACCGCGGCCTTCTCCGCGCGCGGGTCCTTATCGGTCATCCGCTCGCGGTGCGGCGGCAGGCCCGGGTTCTGCACAGGGTCGCTGACTGCGACGCCCAGCCCCGGAGAGGGCTGGTAGGCCCTGTCAAGAGCCTGCGAGTCGTCGTCGTGTGCCATGGTGCTCCTCGTACGTTCCTCTTCGATGATTAAGCGTCAGTTGGACTTCGCCGTGATCCACACGGTGATGGCGACGAGTGCGCCGATGCCGAAGATCCAGACGAACAGGCCCTCCGAGACCGGTCCGAGCGATCCGAGGGAGAACCCGCCGATCTGCACGGACTGCTGCTGGTACAGGAGAGCCGAGATGATGTCGCGCTTGTCTTCGTCCGACAGGTTCAGGTCGCCGAAGACCGGCATGTTCTGGGGGCCCGTGACCATGGCCGCGTACATGTGCAGCGCGCTGGTCTCGGTCAGTGCGGGGGCGTACTTGCCCTCGGTGAGCGCTCCACCCGCGGCGGCCACGTTGTGGCACATCGCGCAGTTGACGCGGAAGAGCTCGGCGCCGTGAGCCACGTCACCCTCGCCGTCGAGGATGCGCTCCTCGGGGAAGGTGGGGCCGGGGGCCGTGGACTGCACGAAGGACGAGATCGCGAGGATCTGGTCCTCGGTGAACTGCGGCTCCTTCTGCGGCGCCTGCGGTCCCTGCATCTGCAGGGGCATGCGACCGGTGGAGAGCTGGAACTCCGTGGCGAGCTCGCCGACACCGTAGAGGCTCGGCCCGTTGGGCGTGCCCTGCAGGTCGAGGCCGTGGCAGGTGGCGCAGTTCGCCTGGAACAGCTTCTCGCCGTCCTCGACGGTCAGCGTGGTCGCCGCTGTCTGCGTGTCGGTCGCGGCGAAGGCCGCGGATGCGCCGGCGTACACGGCGCCGGTGATCATGAGGCCTGCTCCGATGAGGGCCGCGGCAGCCAGGGGGCTGCGGCGACCGCCAGAACGGCGCTTCTTCTCTCGTGCCATCTCGGGGATCAGCTCCGCTCTTATTTCAGGAAGTAAATTACGACGAACAGCACGATCCAGACGACGTCGACGAAGTGCCAGTAGTAGGACACCACGATCGAGGAGGTCGCCTCCTTGTGCCGGAAGTTCTTGACGGCGAACGCGCGTCCGATGACGAGCAGGAACGCGACGAGCCCGCCCGTCACGTGCAGTGCGTGGAAGCCGGTGGTCAGGTAGAACGCGGAAGCGTACGAGTCGGCGCTGATGGGCATTCCCTCGGCGACGAGCTGGGCGTACTCCCAGACCTGACCCGAGACGAAGACCGCACCGAGGGCGAAGGTGAGGAAGAACCACTCGACCATTCCCCAGCCGAACAGGCGGCGACGGCCGGCGCCGTTCTTCTGGCCCTTGCCGATCTTGTAGGCCTGGAGGTCCTCGGCCGCGAAGACGCCCATCTGGCAGGTGAACGACGAGAGCACGAGGATCGCGGTGTTCACGAATGCGAACGGCACGTTCAGCAGTTCGGTCCGGTCGGCCCAGAGTTCGGGGGAGGTGCTTCGGAGCGTGAAGTAGATCGCGAAGAGTCCCGCGAAGAACATCACTTCACTGCCGAGCCACACAATGGTGCCGACAGCTACCGGGTTGGGCCGCTTGATGGTTCTCGCCGCCGGGGCATACGTCGCTGAGGTCGTCACCGTTCCATTATGGCCGATTCCCGGGGGTGATTCTTGCACTCGGAGGTCCCGTTTCGCCAGCTTTTCACTTAGGTAACCCTAAGAAAACACTGCGAATCGTCGGTGAATCCGCGGGAAATCACGGGTGGTCCGGCCGACGGCATCCGTTACAGAGGCGATGCACGTTTTCTCGGCGCCGATAGGATCGCACACATGGCTGAATCCCTGACCTGGTCCGATGTGCTCACCACTCTTCTGGAGCGTCGCGACCTCAGCGTCTGGGAGTCGACGTGGGCGATGCGTCAGATCATGCGGGGCGATGTGAGCGAAGCCCAACTGGCCGGATTCCTCATCGCACTGCGTGCGAAGGGCGAGACGATCGACGAGATCGTCGGGTTCCGCGATGCGATCCTCGAAGCCGCCGTCCCGCTCCCGGTCTCGCCGGACGTGCTCGACATCGTGGGCACGGGCGGTGACCGCGTCGGCACCGTCAACGTCTCGACGACAGCCGCCATCATCATCGGCGCCATGGGCATCCCCGTCGTCAAGCACGGCAACAGGGCGGCGAGTTCGGCCTCCGGCTCCTCCGACGTGCTCGGTGCTCTCGGACTCGAGCTCACGCTGGATCCGGCCGCGGTGGCGTCGATCCTCGATCGCACGGGAATCACCTTCGCCTGGGCAGGCGCGTTCCACCCCGGCTTCAAGCACGCGGGAGCCGTTCGATCGCAGCTCGGCGTCCCCACCGTCTTCAACATGCTCGGACCTCTCTGCAACCCGGCTCGCGCCGAGGCGAACGCCGTGGGCGTCGCGCAGCTCGAACGCGTGCCCCTGATCACGGGAGTGTTCCGCACGCGCGGCGCCACCGCCCTGGTCTTCCGCGGCGATGACGGACTCGACGAACTCACCACGACCGGGCACAGCCGCATCTGGGAGGTCACTCGAGGCGACGTGCACGAGCACGACCTGGATCCGCGTGACCTCGGCATCCCGCTCGCCGACCTGTCGGACCTGCTGGGGGGATCGCCGGAGCACAACGCGACCATCCTGCGTCGCACCCTGGAGGGCGAGAGCGGAGCGGTGCGCGACATCGTGCTGCTGAACGCCGCCGCGGGCATCGTCGCTTTCGAGCTCTCGCAGGACGCCACGCAAGTGCAGCGTCCGATCCTCGAACGACTGCGCAGCGCGTACGAGCGGGCAGCCGCCGCGATCGACGACGGGCGGGCGTTGTCGAAGCTCGACGAGTGGATCGGCGTGAGCCGGGAGCTCGCCGCAGGCTGAGGTGCATCATGGAACCGGTCGCCGCGCTGCTCGAGATCGCCTCGCTGCTCGAACGCGAGCGGGCGTCGAGGTACCGGGCCAAGGCGTTCCGACAGGCCGCTGCGACCTTCGAAGGGTTGCCCGCCGACGTCCGCGCCGATCCGAACCGTCTCCGGGCGGCTCCGGGGATCGGGGCATCGACCTTCGCGGTGATCCGTCAGGCGCAGGAGGGGAAGGTCCCCGACTACCTGGTCGAGCTCCGCGGCGACGTGGAGCCGGAGCGCGTCTCCGATCTGCGGCGGAAACTGCGTGGCGATCTCCACGCGCACACCGACTGGTCGGACGGGACGACGTCGATCGCGGTGATGGCCGCTGCCGCACGTGCGCAGGGTCACGAGTACCAGGCGATCACCGATCATTCACCGCGACTGCGGGTGGCGCGCGGGCTTTCGGCGGAGCGATTGCGCGAGCAGATGCCTCTCGTACGCGCCGAGTCCGGTGACGGGTTCACGCTCTTGGCCGGCATCGAGGTCGACATCCTCGACGACGGGATGCTCGACCAGGAGGACGGGCTTCTCGGGGAACTCGACATCGTGGTCGCGTCCGTGCACTCGAAACTGCGGATGGATGCCCGCTCGATGACTCGCCGGATGCTCGCGGCGGTGGCGCACCCGCGGGTGAACGTGCTCGGCCACTGCACGGGGCGCCTGGTCGAGGGGGAGCGCGGTACGCGCCCGCCTTCGGAGTTCGATGCCGCCGCCGTGTTCGCGGCGTGCGCCGAGCACGGTGTCGCCGTCGAGATCAACTCTCGGCCGGAGCGCCGGGACCCGCCGGATGAGCTGATCGCGCTCGCCCTCGATGCGGGGTGCCTGTTCTCGATCGATTCGGATGCCCATGCCCCGGGACAGCTGTCGCTCCTCGACCACGGAGCCGAGCGGGCGGAGCGTGCAGGGATCCCGACCTCACGGATCGTGACGACCTGGGGGCTCGAGCGTCTGCTCGCCTGGGCGGATTGAAGGTCAGGCGGAGGCCGTGACCTTTTCGATCGCGGCGATCGCGCGGTTCATGGAGGACGTCAGATTCCACCTCTCGGCGAGTGCGTCGGCCGCGTCGCGGGCGACGTCGTCGAACGGATGCAGCGGCGTGCCCGGTGCTGCGATATCGAGTCCGGTGGCGACCGCGACGACCGTGGGGGCGACATCGAGGTAGTCGCTGGCGGCCAGGATCTTCGCACGAACGCCGGCGCTCATCCCTTCGCCTTCGGTGGCCGCTGCACGGATGCCGTCGAGATCGGCGTGGGCCTGGAGCAGTGTCGCCGCGGTCTTCTCTCCGACGCCGGCGACGCCGGGAAGGCCGTCCGAGGCATCGCCGCGCATCGTCGCGAAGTCGGCGTACTGGCTGGGCAGCACGCCGTACTTGGCGACGACGGTCGCGTCGGTGACTATCTCGAGGTTGCTCATGCCGCGGGCGGTGTAGATCACGCGAACGTCACTCGCGTCGTCGACGAGTTGGAAGAGGTCACGATCCCCCGTGACGATGTCGACGGGAAGGACGGATGTCGTGGCGAGCGTGCCGATCACGTCGTCGGCCTCGTGCGCGGCGACGCCGATGATGGGGATGTCGAGAGCCGCGAGCGTCTGACGGATGAGAGGGATCTGCGCTTCGAGCGGATCGGGCACCTCCTCGACGTCCGGGGCGTCCTCGACGACCTCGACGACGCGGTGGCCCTTGTAGCTCGGAATGAGGTCGACGCGCCACTGCGGTCGCCAGTCGTCGTCCCAGCAGGCGATGACCTGGGTGGGCTCGTAGAGCGTGATGAGCTTCGCGACGATATCGAGCAACCCACGGGCGGCGTTGATGGGGGAGCCGTCCGGTGCGGTGACCTTGTCGGGGACCCCGTAGAACGCACGGAAGTAGAGGCTGGCGGTATCAAGCAGCATCAGGCGATCGGTCACGGGGACAGTCTCGCACGGGCATCCCGCCCCCGAGCCCCCGCAGCATCCCGAGATCTGGTAATCTGAAGCGTCACTCGTGGCGTGCATACGCATGCTCTCGTGACGATCAATCCAATCCAATCGCTGTGAAGCAGGATATCGGCCGTGCGCGGTCGCTGTTCACGGCCTGAGTTTCCATTCACAAGGACAACCCACTACATGACTACCGCAACGACCGCCCCGGCCACCAAGCAGGTCGCCATCAACGACATCGGATCTGCTGAGGACTTCCTGGCCGCGGTCGAGAAGACCCTGAAGTTCTTCAACGATGGCGACATCATCGAGGGCACGATCGTCAAGATCGACCGCGACGAGGTCCTCCTCGATGTGGGCTACAAGACCGAGGGTGTCATCCCCTCGCGCGAGCTCTCCATCAAGCACGACGTCGACCCCAACGAGGTCGTCGCCGTCGGCGACCTGGTCGAGGCCCTCGTCCTCCAGAAGGAGGACAAGGAAGGCCGTCTGATCCTCTCCAAGAAGCGTGCGCAGTACGAGCGCGCTTGGGGAGACGTCGAGAAGATCAAGGAGAACGACGGCGTCGTCACCGGCACCGTCATCGAGGTCGTCAAGGGTGGCCTCATCGTTGACATCGGCCTCCGCGGCTTCCTCCCGGCTTCGCTCATCGAGCTCCGCCGCGTCCGCGACCTCACGCCGTACCTCGGCCAGGAGATCGAGGCCAAGATCCTCGAGCTCGACAAGAACCGCAACAACGTCGTGCTCAGCCGCCGCGCGCTGCTCGAGCAGACGCAGTCGGAGTCGCGCACCACGTTCCTGAACAACCTCCACAAGGGTCAGGTCCGCAAGGGTGTCGTCTCGTCGATCGTCAACTTCGGTGCGTTCGTCGACCTGGGTGGCGTGGACGGCCTCGTGCACGTCTCCGAGCTGTCCTGGAAGCACATCGAGCACGCCTCCGAGGTCGTCGAGGTCGGCCAGGAGGTCACCGTCGAGATCCTCGAGGTCGACCTCGACCGCGAGCGCGTCTCCCTGTCGCTGAAGGCGACGCAGGAGGACCCGTGGCAGGTCTTCGCCCGTACCCACGCGATCGGTCAGGTCACCCCGGGTAAGGTCACGAAGCTCGTCCCGTTCGGTGCGTTCGTGCGCGTCGCAGACGGCATCGAGGGCCTCGTTCACATCTCCGAGCTCTCCAGCAAGCACGTCGAGCTGGCCGAGCAGGTCGTCTCCGTCGGCGAAGAGGTGTTCGTCAAGGTCATCGACATCGACCTCGAGCGTCGTCGCATCTCGCTGTCGCTGAAGCAGGCCAACGAGTCGGTCGACCCCAACGGCACCGAGTTCGACCCGGCCCTCTACGGAATGGTCGCTGAGTACGACGAGAACGGCGAGTACAAGTACCCGGAGGGCTTCGACGCCGAGACCGGTGCATGGAAGGAAGGCTTCGACGCCCAGCGCGAGGCATGGGAGCAGGAGTACGCTGCGGCCCAGGCTCGCTGGGAGGCGCACAAGGCTCAGGTCACCAAGGCGGCCGAGGCCGAGGCTGCGGCCGGCGAGGACTTCGGCGGCCAGTCGTTCTCGAGCGAGGCCGCTGGCGCGGGCACGCTTGCCGACGACGAGGCGCTCGCGGCTCTCCGCGAGAAGCTCTCGGGTGGCAACGCCTAAGCAGCATCACGTGAGGAACGGGTCGTCACCTTCGGGTGGCGGCCCGTTCCGCGTTCTCCCGCGTGACAGGATGGAGACCATGCCTCTCATCGCGCTCACCGGCGGCATCGCATCCGGGAAGTCGACCATCGCCCGACGACTCGCCTCGCACGGGGCGATCCTCGTCGATGCGGATCAGATCGTGCGTGACGTCCAGGCGCCGGGTGGCCCCGTGCTCCGTCGGATCGCCGAAGAGTTCGGCGACGGCGTCATCGCCGCCGACGGGTCGCTGGACCGCCCGGAATTGGGTGCCCAGGTCTTCGGCCGGCCCGAGCGGCTCCTCGCCCTGAACGCGATCGTGCACCCGGCCGTTCGCGCCGAGTCCCAGCGGCGCTTCGAAGAGGCCTTCGCAGCCGATGAGGACGCGATCGTCGTCTACGACGTCCCGCTCCTGGTGGAGGCGCGCGTCGACGACCCCTGGGACCTCATCGTCGTGGCGCACGCTCCCGAGACGGAGAGGTTGCGCCGCCTCGTCGAGATCCGCGGAATGGACGCGAAGTCCGCGAAGGAGCGCATCGACGCCCAGGTCTCGGATGATCAGCGTCTCGCGATCGCCGACGCGGTGATCGACACGTCCGGTTCTCTCGACGAGACCGAAGCCCGCACCGACGCCCTGTGGGAGCGGATCCGCGCCCGGTGAACGAACCGTTCACGGGCCACGCTCCGGGATCACGGGAGTATCGCCGGTTGATCATCGGGCTCTTCTTCGCCGGCGTCGCCACGTTCGCGCAGCTTTACGCCACCCAGGCAGTGCTCCCGCAGATCGCCGCAGACCTCCGGATCGAGCCGGCATCGGCTGCCCTGAGCGTGTCCGCCGCCACGCTCGGGCTGGCGGCGGCCGTGGTTCCCTGGTCGATGGTCGCCGACCGGATCGGACGGATCCCCGCGATGGCGATCGGGGTGATCGTCGCCACCGTTCTCGGAGTCTGCGCGCCGCTGAGCGGCGGCATCCTCCCTCTGCTCGTCCTGCGGCTGGGGGAGGGCATCGCGCTGGGCGCCGTGCCCGCCGTCGCCCTCGCGTACCTGAGCGAAGAGGTCCGCTCGTCGCACGCGGCGGCGGCCGCGGGGAGCTACATCGCGGGCACCACGCTCGGCGGGCTGACGGGGCGCCTGGTCGCCGGCGGCATCGGAGAGGCGGTGGGGTGGCGTGCGGGAGTCTGGGGAGTCGCCGCGGTCTGCATCGTCTCCGCTGTTCTCTTCCTCTGGCTCACGCCGCGCGCCCGCGGGTTCCTTCCTGCCGCGCGAGGGCGCGGCCCCGGGATGCTGACGCGCCTCCTGCTTCCGTTGCGCTCGGCACGACAGCTTGCGCTGTATGCGCAGGGCTTCCTTCTGATGGGCGCCTTCGTCGCGGTGTACAACTACCTCGGCTTCCATCTGGCGGCTCCACCGTTCCTCCTCCCGGCCTGGCTGGTCACCCTGCTGTTCGTGGCCTATCTCGCCGGTACGATCTCCTCGCCCTGGGCCGGGTCGCTCGCCAGCAGGCGCGGACGATACCCCGTGCTGCTGGTCTCGATCGGCGTCACCGCGTCGGGCGCGGTGCTGTTGGCGATCCCGAGCACCGGGCTGGTGCTCACCGGACTCGTGCTGTTCACGGCGGGGTTCTTCGGTGCGCATGCGATCGCCTCGGGGTGGGTGCCGGCGGATGCCGATCCGGCGGTGCGCGCGCAGGCCTCGTCGCTCTACTACTTCGGCTACTACGCCGGGTCGAGCCTGTTCGGATGGGCGCTCGGTCTGATCTTCGGCGGGATGGGGTGGGTGTGGTTCATCGCCGCCATTCTGGTGATGTGCGCCGCGGCCGCGGCGATCGCGGGCGTCGGTCTGCGCAGGTCTCCCGCTGGAAAGGTGTGAGCACCGTTCGCCCGGAGGGGAAGCGGGCCCCGATGTCGGTGGCCCCGCCTACGCTGGACGTATGGAACCCACTCGCAGCGTTCGCCCGTTCGAGGTCATCAGCGAATACGCGCCCGCCGGTGATCAGCCTCAGGCCATCGCCGATCTCGCCGCGCGCATCAACGCGGGTGAGACGGACGTCGTTCTGCTCGGAGCCACGGGTACCGGAAAGTCGGCGACGACGGCGTGGCTCGTCGAGCAGGTGCAGCGCCCCACGCTGGTCCTCGCGCACAACAAGACGCTCGCTGCCCAGCTCGCGAACGAGTTCCGTGAGCTCATGCCGAACAACGCGGTCGAGTACTTCGTCTCTTACTACGACTACTACCAGCCGGAGGCGTACGTCCCGCAGACCGACACCTTCATCGAGAAGGACTCGTCGATCAACGCCGAGGTCGAACGGCTGCGGCACTCGACGACGAACTCGCTGCTCAGCCGGCGCGACGTCGTGGTGGTCTCGACCGTCTCCTGCATCTACGGGCTCGGTGCTCCGGAGGAGTACCTCCGTGCGATGGTCGCCCTGCAGGTGGGAGAACGCTACGACCGGGATGCGCTCATCCGCCAGTTCATCGCGATGCAGTACAACCGCAATGACGTCGATTTCTCGCGGGGAAACTTCCGCGTGCGGGGTGACACGATCGAGATCATCCCCGTCTACGAGGAGCACGCGATCCGCATCGAACTCTTCGGCGACGAGATCGAAGCGCTGTACTCGCTCCATCCGCTCACCGGAGAGGTGATCGAGAAGCTCGACGCCGTGCCGATCTTCCCCGCGTCGCACTACGTTGCGGGAACCGATGTGATCCAGCGCTCGATCGGCACGATCGAGACCGAGCTCGAGCAACGCCTCGCCGAGTTCGAGAAGCAGGGAAAGCTGCTCGAGGCGCAGCGGCTGCGCATGCGCACCACCTTCGATCTCGAGATGCTGCAGCAACTCGGATTCTGCTCGGGCATCGAGAACTACTCACGTCATATGGACGGGCGCGCTCCAGGAGAGCCGCCGCATACGCTGCTCGACTTCTTCCCGGACGACTTCCTCCTCGTGATCGACGAGTCGCACGTCACCGTTCCCCAGATCGGTGCGATGTACGAGGGTGACGCCTCGCGCAAGCGCACGCTCGTCGACCACGGATTCCGTCTGCCGAGCGCGATGGACAACCGTCCGCTCCGATGGGACGAGTTCAAGAACCGCATCGGACAGACCGTCTACCTCTCCGCGACGCCCGGGAAGTACGAGATGGGGATCGCCGATGGGATCGTCGAGCAGATCATCCGCCCGACGGGCCTGGTCGATCCCGAGATCATCGTGAAGCCCTCGAAGGGGCAGATCGACGACCTGCTCGAAGAGATCCGGCTGCGCGTGGAGCGCGATGAGCGCATCCTCGTCACGACCCTGACGAAGAAGATGGCAGAGGAGCTGACCGACTTCCTCGGCGAGCACGGAGTTCGCGTCCGCTACCTGCACTCCGATGTCGATACCCTGCGTCGCGTCGAGCTACTGAGCGAGCTGCGTTCCGGGGTGTACGACGTGCTGGTCGGGATCAACCTCCTCCGCGAGGGGCTCGATCTCCCCGAGGTGTCGCTCGTGGCGATCCTCGACGCCGACAAGGAGGGTTTCCTGCGCTCGGGGACATCGCTCATCCAGACGATCGGGCGTGCGGCGCGAAACGTGTCGGGCGAGGTCCACATGTACGCCGACAAGATGACGGACTCGATGGCCAAGGCGATCGAGGAGACCGATCGTCGTCGTGAGAAGCAGGTCGCGTACAACAAGGAGCACGGGATCGATCCGCAGCCGCTGCGGAAGAAGATCGCCGACATCACCGCCGTTCTGGCGCGCGAAGGCGCGGACACCGCCGAGTTGATGTCGGGGAGGGGGCGTGCAACGGGCAAGGGGAAGTCGCCGACCCCGAACCTCCGGCGCACCGGCATTGCGGCCGAGGGGGCGCAGCAACTGGAAGCGACGATCCAAGACCTGTCGGATCAGATGCTGGCGGCTGCCGCCGAACTCAAATTCGAGTTGGCAGGCCGACTCCGCGACGAGGTGCAGGACCTCAAGAAGGAGCTGCGCGCGATGGAGCGAGCCGGTCACGCTTGAGGCTGATCGGCTGGTGAGGGGGCGCAGATGGATGCCGCGGGGGAAGAACTCGCCGACCGGATCCGTGCGATCGTCGCGCCCGCATCCGACATCGAAGAGAGGCGGATGTTCGGAACTCGAGCCTTCCTGCTCGACGGCCGGATCCTGGCCGGCGCGCGGCCGGGAGGAGTGCTGCTGATCAAGGTCGCGGCAGATGACGAGGAGATGCTGCTGCTGCGCGAGGGAGCCGCGCGCGCGGTGATGGGGCCGCGGACGATGAGTACGCGATGGATCGATGTCTCCCCATCGGCGATCGCCGATGACGATGAACTGCTGTTCTGGATCGATATCGCGCGCGCCGGAGCCGGCTGAGGCGTCTCTGTCGTCCCCGAGCGCCGGCCGCGGGCGCTCGCGCGGGGCAGTGGATCAGGGGCAGTGGATGAGGGGCTTCGGTCCCGATCGGTCGATCTCGTGCGCTGTCATCGGCGCCCCGCACAGCGGGCAGGCGCGCTCGGCGCGCTCCGCGGCACTCGGAGGGGGAGTCTTCTCGTAGGGGCCGACGGACGCGGGCCCGGCGAACCGGATGAGGTTGGTGTTCACCCAGGCGTACAGCCCTCCCGCCTCGCGGATACGCGTGCGCAGGGGAGCCCGTTCCGGATCATGTGCCATGTTCATTAGTGTACTAACGATTAGGGCGGTTGTATAGTTGGCCTGATGAGCGCATCCGACGAACTCCTCCGGCTCGAGAACCAGCTCTGCTTCGCGCTGGTGACCGCGGCGCGCAACGTCGTCGCGATCTATCGACCGATCCTGGAACCGCTGGGGCTGACCCACCCGCAGTATCTGGTGATGCTGGCACTGTGGGAGCGATCCCCGCGCACTTTGAACGATCTCGCCGCCGATCTAGCTCTGGAGCCGGCGACGGCGTCGCCGCTGGTCAAGCGGCTGGAGGCCGAGGGGCTCATCGCGCGGGAGCGCAGCACGGAGGACGAGCGGCGTCTCGACATCACCCTCACCCAGGCGGGAGGAGTGCTGCGAGAGCGTGCGCTGGAGGTGCCGGCGAGGGTGATGGCCGCGGTCGGGATGGACGTGCAGGAAGTTTCTGCTTTGCGAGACGGACTGGGGCCGTTCGCGGGGCGGCGCCTCGGAGGCGCCTGAGCATCTGGGCGCTGCGGAGCCAATGTCGGTGGCCCCTCGTAGACTTGTGCGGTGCCTATCGTCCCCGTCGCCACCCCCGGAAAACTCAGTGTTCGCGGTTCCCGCGTGCACAACCTCAAGAACGTCGACATCGACATTCCCCGTGACTCGCTCGTCGTGTTCACCGGCCTCTCCGGGTCCGGCAAGTCCAGCCTCGCGTTCGACACGATCTTCGCGGAGGGGCAGCGTCGCTATGTCGAATCGCTGAGCGCCTACGCGCGGCAGTTCCTCGGTCAGGTCGACAGGCCCGACGTCGATTTCATCGAGGGGCTGAGCCCGGCGGTGTCGATCGACCAGAAGTCGACGAACCGGAATCCGCGCTCTACCGTCGGAACGATCACCGAGATCTACGACTACATGCGTCTGCTCTGGGCCCGCATCGGCATTCCCCACTGCCCCGAGTGCGGCGAGAAGATCCAGCGGCAGACCGTGCAGCAGATCGCCGACCAGCTCATGGAGCTGCCCGAGCGCACCCGTTACCAGATCGTCGCTCCGATCGTGTCGCAGAAGAAGGGCGAGTTCGTCGACCTCTTCCGCGAGCTCGGTGCCAAGGGATACTCCCGTGCGATCGTCGACGGCGATCTCATCCAGCTCGCCGAGCCGCCCACCCTCAAGAAGAGCTACAAGCACGACATCGCCGTGGTCGTCGACCGTCTGGTGGCGTCGGACGACATCCTCGGCCGCGTGACGGACTCCGTCGAGACGGCTCTCGGCCTCGCCGGAGGCGTCGTCCAGGTCAACTTCGTCGATGAGGAGGGCGACGACGCATGGCAGTCCTTCTCCGAGAAGCTCGCCTGCCCGAACGGGCACCCGCTCAGCCTCACCGAGATCGAACCCCGCACCTTCTCGTTCAACGCTCCGTTCGGGGCGTGCCCCGCGTGCTCCGGTCTGGGCACGCGCATGTCGGTCGACGTCGACCTGATGCTCGGCGACGAGGACCTCTCGATCCGCGAGGGCGTCATCATCCCCTGGACCACGCAGGGCAAGGGTCTCTTCCAGTACTACGAGCGCCTGCTCGAAGGCCTGTCACGCGACCTCGACTTCTCGCTCGACACGCCCTGGCGCGAGCTGCACTCCGACGTCCAGGACGCGGTGCTGCGGGGCGAGAACTACAAGGTCACCGTGAAGTGGAAGAACCGGTACGGGCGAGAGATGCGGTACGCCTCCGGGTTCGAGGGCGTCGTACCCTACATCGAGCGACAGTACCTGCAGGCCGAGTCCGACACGCAGCGCGGTCGATGGGGCGAGTACCTCCGCGAGGTGCCGTGCCCCGTGTGCGACGGGAATCGTCTGAAGCCCGAAGTCCTCGCGGTTCAGGTGCAGGGGCACTCCATCGCCGAGGTCTCGCACCTCAGCCTGAGCGATGCGCAGTCCTTCATGCAGACGTTGACCCTCACCGAGCGCGAGGCGAAGATCGCCGCCCAGGTCCTGCGTGAGATCCGTCTGCGTCTCGACTTCCTGCTGCAGGTGGGGCTCTCGTACCTCAACCTGAGCAGGTCAGCCGGTTCTCTCTCCGGCGGTGAGGCGCAGCGCATCCGTCTCGCGACGCAGATCGGATCGGGTCTGACCGGTGTGCTCTACGTTCTCGACGAGCCCTCGATCGGCCTCCACCAACGCGACAACCGGCGCTTGATCAACACCCTGCTCAAGCTGCGCGATCTGGGCAACACCCTGATCGTGGTCGAGCACGATGAAGAGACGATCGAGGCGGCTGACTGGGTGGTCGACATCGGCCCGGGAGCCGGTGTCAACGGCGGTGAGGTCGTGCACTCGGGTCCCTACGCGGCTCTGCTCGACGATCGCGCGTCGATGACGGGGGAGTACCTCTCCGGTCGTCGCGAGATCCCGACCCCGACCAAGCGTCGCAAGCTCGATCGCAAGCGCATGCTCAACGTGATCGGCGCCCGCGAGAACAATCTCAAGAACGTCGATGCGAGCTTCCCGCTCGGAGTGCTCACCGCTGTCACCGGCGTCAGCGGTTCGGGTAAGTCGTCACTGGTCAACGACATCCTCTACCAGGTGCTCGCGTCACGCCTGAACGGCGCCCGCACCGTCCCCGGCAAGCACACCCGCGTGACGGGTCTCGACAACCTCGACAAGGTGGTGCATGTCGATCAGGCGCCGATCGGCCGCACGCCGCGCTCGAACCCGGCGACCTACACCGGTGTCTTCGACCGCATCCGTTCGCTCTTCAGCGAGACGCCCGAGGCGAAGGTGCGCGGCTATCAGCCCGGGCGCTTCAGCTTCAACGTCAAGGGCGGGCGCTGCGAGGCGTGCTCGGGTGACGGCACGATCAAGATCGAGATGAACTTCCTCCCCGATGTGTACGTGGACTGCGAGGTCTGCCACGGTAAGCGGTACAACCGCGACACCCTCGCCGTGCACTACAAGGGCAAGAACATCGCCGAGGTCCTCGAGATGCCGATCGAAGAGGCCGCGGAGTTCTTCGAGCCCATCCAGGCGATCCACCGCTATATGAAGACGCTGGTCGACGTGGGGCTCGGCTACGTGCGCCTCGGGCAGTCGGCGACGACGCTCTCGGGCGGAGAGGCGCAGCGCGTGAAGCTCGCCACCGAGCTCCAGCGCCGCAGCAACGGCCGCAGCATCTACGTGCTCGACGAGCCGACCACCGGTCTGCACTTCGAAGACGTACGCAAGCTCCTCGAGGTGCTGAACGGACTCGTCGACAAGGGCAACACCGTGATCGTCATCGAGCACAACCTCGACGTCATCAAGTCCGCCGACTGGGTCATCGACCTCGGTCCCGAGGGTGGTTCCGGCGGTGGGGAGATCCTCGCAACGGGTACCCCGGAGCAGATCGCCCGGGTCGAGGAGAGCCACACCGGGCAGTTCCTCGCCGAGATCCTCGGGGAAGGGCGCGCCGCGCGCAAGGCCAGCTGATGGCCGATGTGCTTCCGTACAAGCCGCGGCCGGGAGAGATCCCGACCGATCCCGGTGTGTACCGTTTCCGTGATGCCGATGGGCGGGTGCTCTACGTCGGGAAGGCGAAGAACCTCCGCCAGCGGCTGTCGAACTACTTCGCCCCGTTGCGCACGCTCCACGAGCGCACGCGGCGCATGGTCACGACGGCTTCCTCGGTCGAGTGGACCGTCGTCTCGACCGATGTCGATTCGCTGCAGCTGGAGTACATGTGGATCAAGGAGTTCGATCCGCCCTTCAACGTGCGCTACAAGGACGACAAGTCCTACCCGTTCATGGCGGTGACCCTCGGCGATGAGGCGCCTCGCGTGCTCGTCACCCGCAACCGCAGGATTCCCGGTGCGCGGTACTTCGGCCCGTATCCGAAGGTCTGGGCCGTGCACGAGACGATCGACCTGATGATCAAGGCGTTCCCGATCCGCACCTGCAGCGACGCGAGTTACAAGCGCGCCATGCAGACGGGGCGCCCCTGTTTCCCCGGACAGATCGGCAAGTGCGGCGGGCCGTGCTCGATGACCGTGACCATCGAGGAGCACCGGGCGATGGTGAACGACTTCGTGGCGTTCATGGCCGGCGGCGACGAGCGCTTCACGCGCGACCTCCGCAGGCGGATGCTCGATGCCTCCGCGGCGATGGACTACGAGGCGGCGGCCAAGTACCGCGACAAGCTCTCCGCGATCGAGGCGGTGCTCGGGAAGAGCGCGCTCGTGCTGGCGTCCGACGAGGACGCCGACCTCTTCGGTATCGCCGAGGACGAGCTCGCGGCAGCCGTTCAGCACTTCGTGATCCGCGGCGGTCGTGTGCGCGGCGTGCGGGCTCTGACGATCGAGAAGGAGATCGACATCTCGGGTGCCGAGCTCGTCGATCAGGTGCTCCAGCGAGCGTACGGAGATGCCGCCGACGTACCGCGGCGGATCCTCGTGCCCTCGTTGCCGGACGACGCTCCCGAGATGGAGGAGTGGCTCCGCGAGCGGCGGGGCAGGAAGGTCGAGATCGCCGTCGCGCTGCGTGGCCAGCGCGCGGATCTCATGCGCACCGCCACCCTGAACGCACAGCAGGCCCTGATCCGCTACAAGACGCGGCGGACGAGCGACTACGTGGCCCGAACGCAGGCGCTCACCGATCTGCAGGAAGCCCTCGGTATGGACGAGGCTCCGCTGCGTATCGAGTGCTTCGACATCTCGCACCTCGGCGGCACGAACGTGGTCGCCTCGATGGTGGTCTTCGAGGACGGCCTCCCGCGTAAGGACCAGTACCGATCCTTCGGCATCGCCGAGACCACGGACGACACCGACTCGATGTACCAGGTCCTGCGTCGCCGTCTGGCGTATCTCGACCGACCGGATCCGGTCGTCGTCAGCGATCCGACGCTCGCCGGGGTCGACGCCGACGGTGAGATCGAGGCAGAGACCGGTCGCAAGAAGCCGCGCTTCGCCTACCGGCCGCAGCTGCTCCTCGTCGACGGCGGCAAGCCGCAGGTCGAAGCGGCCGCACGTGCCCTGCGCGATGCGGGTCACCCGGAGATCAGCGTGTGCGGCATCGCGAAGCGCCTCGAGGAGGTCTGGCTACCGGGCGATGATTTCCCCGTGATCCTGCCGCGCACGAGCGAAGCGCTGTATCTGCTGCAGCGCCTGCGCGACGAGGCCCATCGGTTCGCGATCGTCCATCAGCGCAAGAAGCGTCGCAACGACATCACCACGGTGCTCGCCGAGGTCCCGGGACTCGGCGCCGCGCGCATCAAGGTGCTGCTCAAGCACTTCGGATCCGTGACGGCACTGCGCGCCGCGGAGCCGGGCCAGATCGAGGAGGTGCAGGGCATCGGGCCGGTGCTGGCGCAGAACATCCACACGCACCTCGCCAGTCGATAGGCTGGTGTCCCAGGCGAAAGGGATGAGCGAGAGATGACCGAGTCCGAGAAGGGCGAGTTCCTCATCGTCACAGGTATGTCCGGCGCAGGCCGCACGACGGTGGCGAACGCCCTCGAAGACCTCGGCTGGTACGTCGTCGACAATCTCCCGCCCCAGATCCTGCGGCCGTTGATCGACCTCACCGACATGGGTGGGGACGCGCTCCCCAAGGTCGCGGCCGTCGTGGACGTGCGCGGACGAAGCCTCTTCGACGACTTCCCGGAGGTCGCGCGCCTGCTCCGCTCGCGCGGATCCGTGCGAGTGCTGTTTCTCGAAGCATCCGATGACGTGCTCGTCCGGCGCTTCGAAGCCGTCCGCCGGCCGCATCCGCTCCAGAACGACGGAACGCTCCTCGACGGTATCCGCCGCGAACGCGCCCGACTCGCGCCGATCCACGAATCCGCCGACATGGTGATCGACACGTCGACGTTGAACATCCATCAGTTGGCGACACAGGTCTCGGAGCTGTTCTCCGAAGAGGGGCAAGCGCGCCATCGCGTCACGCTGCTCAGCTTCGGATTCAAGTACGGCCTGCCGACCGACGTCGATCTCGTGGCCGACATGCGATTCCTGCCGAACCCCTTCTGGAACGAGGAGTTGCGCGGTCTCACCGGGCAGGACGAGCCGGTGCGCGAGTATGTGCTGTCGCGTGAGGGGGCGGGCGACTTCCTCGAGGCCTATGCCGCGGCTCTCACTCCGGTGCTCGAGGGGTATCAGCGCGAGAACAAGAGCCACTCCACCATCGCGATCGGCTGCACCGGAGGCAAGCACCGCTCCGTCGCCATGTCGGAGGAGTTGGCGCGACGTCTCGCGGCCATTCCCGGGGTGGCCGTCAACGTCCGTCATCGCGACCTCGGGCGCGAGTAGGGGAGCGCCCAGCCGGTAAGCTGGACGTTTGCGTCGCGACCCGGCGCGTGAACGTAGAAGGAGTCCCGTGGCACTCACCACCGACGTCAAGGCCGAGCTGGTCAGCATCCGAAATGCACCCCCGACGGTGCGAGTCGCGGAGGTGACCGCCATCCTGCGGTTCGCCGGCGGCCTGCACTCGATCGCCGGTCGGGTGGCCGTCGAAGCGGAAGTGGATGCCGAGACTCTCGCGCGTCGCGTGGCCCGGGATCTCGCCGAGATCTACGGTGTTCGTCCCGAGATCGCCCAGGTTCAGTCCAGCACCGCCAACGAGGGCGCCCGATGGGCCGTGCGCGTCATCGACTCGGGGGAGACTCTCGCCCGTCAGACCGGTCTCCTGGACCAGCGTCGTCGTCCGGTGCGCGGACTCCCGAACCGCCTCACGACCGGTTCGCGCTCGGAACTCGCCGGTCTCTGGCGCGGTGCCTTCCTCGCTGCGGGAACGCTCAGCGAGCCCGGCCGCTCCGCCATGCTCGAAGTCGTCTGCCCGTCATCGGAGGCCGCGATGGCGCTCGTCGGTGCCGCGCACCGCCTGGGAGTCGCTGCGAAGGCCCGTGAAGTCCGCGGCATGCCGCGCGTGGTCGTCCGCGAGGGCGAAGCGATCCGCGCCATCCTCAGCGAGATGGGTGCCCACCGCACCGCTGTGGCGTGGGAAGAACTGCGGCAGCGCCGAGAGGTGCGCGCCGGTGTCAACCGTCTCGTCAACTTCGACGACGCGAACCTGCGTCGTTCGGCGCAGGCCGCCGTCGCCGCGTGCGCGCGCGTCGAACGTGCGCTCCAGATCCTCGCCGACGAGGTACCCGACCACCTGCGCGTGGCGGGCGAGTTGCGTCTCGCTCACCGCGATGCGAGCCTCGACGAACTCGGACACCACGCCGACCCGCCGCTCACGAAGGATGCCGTCGCCGGCCGCATCCGTCGTCTCCTGGCGATGGCCGACAAGAAGGCGCAGCACGACGGGATCCCCGGGACCGAGGCGGCGGTGCCCGCCGGGCTCGACGTCTGAACCTCGCCTCAGTGCTCACAAGAGAGCCGGTCCTGTCAAGGGTCGGCTCTCTTCGTCATTCAGCGGAAGGATCCGGTGCCGTCGGGCGTTGTGCGTCAGTAGGATGAGTTACGTCCGCTCCTCGCCGCATCTCGGCGGCGCGGAGGATCGGCAAGCGCCGCGGCGCGGCGCGGATTGGATGAAAGCGATATGGCGACCTACACGCTCCCCGACCTCCCCTACGACTTCGCAGCTCTCGAGCCGCACATCAGCGGAAAGATCATGGAGCTGCACCATGACAAGCACCACCAGGCGTATGTGACCGGTGCGAACACCGCGCTCGAGCAGCTCGCCGAGGCCCGCGACAGCGGAAACCTCGCGAACGTCAACAAGCTCGAGAAGGACCTCGCGTTCAACCTCGGTGGACACGTCAACCACTCGATCTTCTGGACCAACCTCTCGCCGAACGGCGGCGGCCAGCCGGAGGGCGAGCTGAAGGCGGCCATCGACGAGTACTTCGGTTCTTTCGAGAAGTTCAAGGCGCACTTCACCGCGGCAGCCACCGGCATCCAGGGTTCCGGATGGGCCGTGCTGAGCTGGGATCCGATCGGCGCCCGCCTGATCATCCAGCAGCTGTTCGACCAGCAGGCGAACACCGCGCAGGGCACCGTTCCGCTGTTCCAGCTCGACATGTGGGAGCACGCCTTCTACCTCGACTACCTCAACGTGAAGGCCGACTACGTCAAGGCCGCGTGGAACATCGCCAACTGGGAGAACGTCGCCCAGCGCTTCGAGGTGGCCCGCGAGAAGACCGCTGGCCTGCTGGTACTGTCGTAAACAAGACGGGCGTCCCGACGGACGATTCGCCCGTCGGGACGCCGTTGTCCACGCTTCTCTAGTAGAAACCGCGCGCAAGCGCACGAGAAATCAGGAGACCTGAGTGTCTGTCAAGATCGGTATCAACGGCTTCGGCCGTATCGGACGCAACTACTTCCGCGCGGCTCTCGCGCAGGGAGCGGACATCGAAATCGTCGCGGTCAACGACCTCACCGACAACAAGACCCTGGCGCACCTGCTGAAGTACGACTCGATCACCGGTCGCCTCGACGCCGAGGTGAGCTACGACGAGAACAGCATCACCGTCAACGGCAACGTCATCAAGGCTTTCGCCGAGCGCGACCCCGCCAACCTCCCCTGGGGCGAGCTGGGTGTCGACATCGTCATCGAGTCGACCGGCTTCTTCACCAAGGCGGAGCTCGCCAAGAAGCACATCGACGCCGGCGCCAAGAAGGTGCTCATCTCGGCTCCCGCCACGGGTGACGACGCGACCATCGTGATGGGCGTGAACGAGGACACCTACAACCCGGCGACCGACCACATCATCTCGAACGCCTCCTGCACGACGAACTGCCTCGCGCCGCTGGCCAAGGTGTTCAACGACGCGTTCGGCATCGAGACCGGTCTCATGACCACGGTCCACGCCTACACCGCAGACCAGAACCTGCAGGACGGCCCGCACAGCGACCTGCGTCGCGCCCGCGCCGCAGCGATCAACATCGTCCCGACCTCCACGGGTGCGGCCAAGGCCATCGGCCTGGTCCTGCCGGAGCTCAAGGGCAAGCTCGACGGCTTCGCGCTGCGCGTGCCGGTGCCCACCGGCTCGATCACCGACCTCACGATCACGACCAAGACCCCGGTCACGGTCGATGAGATCAAGGCCGCGTACAAGGCAGCTGCCGAGGGCCCCCTCAAGGGCATCCTCAAGTACACGGAGGACGAGATCGTCTCGAGCGACATCGTCACCGACCCGCACTCGTCGATCTTCGACGCCGGTCTGCTCCGTGTCATCGGCAACCAGGTCAAGCTCTCCAGCTGGTACGACAACGAGTGGGGCTACTCCAACCGTCTCGTCGACCTGACCGAGTACGTGGCAGAGCGTCTCTGAGCATCGCCCCATGACTCTGCGCACCCTGGACTCACTGGGTTCGCTCGAGGGCAAGCGCGTCATCGTCCGTTGTGACCTGAACGTCCCCCTGCGGGACGGGGTCATAACGGACGATGGCCGTGTACGCGCCTCGTTGCCGACCCTCAACGCACTCATCAACGCGGGCGCCCGCGTCGTCGTCTGCTCGCACCTCGGCCGCCCTGACGGCGCGCCCGACCCCCAGTACAGCCTCGAGCCGGTCGCTCAGCGGCTGTCCGAGTTGCTCGGCAAGCCGGTCGCCTTCGCCCGCGACACGGTCGGCGAGTCGGCGAAGGATGCCGTGGCGTCGCTCGAGAACGGCGACGTCGTCGTGATCGAGAACCTGCGTTTCAACCCGGGGGAGACCTCGAAGGATGACGCGACCCGCGCGGCGTTCGCGGCCGAACTGGCGGAGCTGGGCGACGTCCTCGTCTCCGACGGCTTCGGTGTCGTGCACCGCAAGCAGGCGAGCGTCTACGACCTCGCGGAGATCCTGCCCTCGGCTGCCGGTCTGCTCATCGCGGCAGAGCTGGACGTGCTCGATCGTCTCACCGAGAACCCCGAGCGCCCGTACGCGGTCGTGCTCGGCGGGTCGAAGGTCAGCGACAAGCTGGGCGTCATCTCGCACCTGCTGCCGCGCGTCGATCGGATCCTCGTCGGTGGCGGCATGCTGTTCACCTTCCTCAAGGCGCAGGGCCACGATGTGGCCTCGAGCCTCCTGGAAGAGGATCAGCTCGACACAGTGCGCGGCTACATCGCCGAGGCCGAGAAGCGCGGCGTGGAGCTCGTGCTCCCGACCGACGTGGTCGTAGCCGCCTCGTTCTCCGCAGATGCGGCGCACGAGACCACGGCCGCCGATGCGATCGAGTCGACGGCGTTCGGCTCGTCGGGCATCGGTCTCGACATCGGCCCCGAGACCGCCGCGCGGTTCGCGGAGGTCATCCGGGAGTCGAAGACGGTGTTCTGGAACGGTCCGATGGGCGTGTTCGAGTTCCCCGCTTTCGCGAACGGCACGAAGACCGTCGCGCAGGCGTTGACCGAGGTCGACGGTCTCAGCGTGGTCGGCGGGGGAGACTCCGCAGCCGCCGTGCGTCAGCTCGGATTCGCCGACGACCGCTTCGGCCACATCTCGACCGGCGGCGGCGCCAGCCTCGAGTTCCTCGAGGGAAAGAAACTACCCGGCCTGGAGGTGCTCGGATGGGCCTGAACGCCCGTACCCCGCTGATCGCGGGAAACTGGAAGATGAACCTCGACCACCTGCAGGCGGTCGCGTTCGTGCAGAAGCTGCATTGGACGCTGAAGGATGCCAAGCACGAGGACGGTTCCGTGGAGGTGGCGGTGTTCCCGCCCTTCACCGACATTCGCAGCGTGCAGACGCTGATCGACGCCGACAAGATCCCGTTCGCCCTAGGCGCGCAGGACGTCTCGGCGCACGACTCGGGCGCCTACACCGGTGAGGTCTCGGGTGCGTTCCTCGCCAAGCTGGATGCGAAGTACGTGATCCTCGGCCACTCGGAGCGTCGTGAGTACCACGCCGAATCCGACGAGGTCGTCGCGGCCAAGGTGCAGGCGACGATCAAGCACGGTCTCGTGCCGGTGATCTGCGTCGGTGAGACCGCGGAGGATCTCGAGAAGTTCGGGGCCAGCGCGGTTCCGGCCGGTCAGCTCGAAGTCGCGCTGCAGAACGTGCCGGCATCCGCCGACATCGTCGTGGCGTACGAGCCCGTCTGGGCGATCGGCTCGGGACAGGCGGCGACGCCGCAGCAGGCGCAGGATGTCTGCGCCGCGTTGCGCGGTGTCATCGCGAAGGTCCTCGGCGACGATGCGGCCGCCCGCACCCGGATCCTCTACGGCGGTTCGGTGAAGTCCGCGAACATCGCGAGCTTCATGCGCGAGCCCGACGTCGATGGTGCGCTGGTGGGCGGTGCGAGCCTCGTCGTCGACGAGTTCGCTGCGATCATCCGCTTCGAGAAGCACGTCGGAGTGTGAGTGCGGCGGGGCTTCGGCCCCGCTGCACCGTATACTTGACCGTTACGGGGGCACTCCTGCCCCAGCGAAAGGCTCTTTCTCGTGGCAATTCTCGAGTTCGTCCTGCAGGTCGTGCTGGGCATCACCAGCGTTCTGCTGACCCTTCTCATCCTTCTGCACAAGGGTCGCGGTGGCGGCCTCTCCGACATGTTCGGTGGAGGGATGTCCTCGGCGGTCGGCTCGTCCGGTCTCGCCGAGCGCAACCTGAACCGCTTCACGGTCGTTCTGGCATTGGCCTGGTTCGTGGCGATCGTCGCGCTGGGACTCATCACGAAGTTCGAGGTGATCTGATGGCTACCGGTGGCAACGCCATTCGTGGCACCCGCGTCGGCTCCGGCCCGATGGGCGAGCAGGACCACGGTTACCACGCCGACCGCATCGCGGTCTCGTACTGGGACGGCCTCGGCAACGAGACGGTTCGCTACTTCGCGGCAGGTCTGCCCGAAGAGGAGATCCCCGACACGATCGATCACCCGCAGTCCGGTCTTCCGGCCGGTCGCGATCGTGAGAATCCGCCCGCGCTGGCGAAGACCGAGCCGTACAAGACGCACCTCGCCTATGTGAAGGAGCGTCGCACCGACGAGGAGGCCGTCCAGCTCCTCGACGACGCGCTCACTCAGCTGCGCGAGCGTCGCGGGCAGTAATTCCGCAGACAGACATCACGAAGCCCCCGCGATCGAATCGCGGGGGCTTCGTCGTGTCTGCAGGTGGGGAGCGTCAGCGGCATCCGGCGGCCGCGGCGATGTAGCTCTCCGGCGGGTAACCGTAGGCCCAGACGCCGTTCGCGTCGTCGGTGAATCCCATGCTGATCGCCCAGGCGGTCGCCCACTTCTCGATGCTGTCCTGGGTGGAGGAGTCGTACATGTCTTCGCACTTCACGCTGATCGCGTGGCCGACCTCATGGGCGACGAGCGCTTTGCTCCGCTCGGCGGGCCACTGCTCGGCGACCGAGTTCGACAGCAGGATCACGGATCGGTCCGGCTCGTCCCACCACCAGGTCGTGTACCCGCCCATGCTCCCGTTGTCGCCTGCTCCGTTGACGATCGGGGCCCAATCGAACTCGAGCAGCACGCCCGGGGCGAGCGAACGGGCGAACGCCTCGATCTCGAGCCGGGCGCCGAGCAGCGGGCCGGCCTTCTCCGCCATCTCCGCATCCTGGGAGACGACGACCTGGGCGGCGGATGCCTGGAGCGCGGTGAAGCGCGCTACGGCGTCCTGGTCGAGCGTCGTGAGCGGAGCGATGTCCTCGGCGGCTGTGCGCATCGCGATGATGTCGAGGTTCTTCGCCGAGAGGTGCGCGGCCTCGAACGCAGGAACGGCGGCGGCGGCGCCGGTGACGATCGTGCTGGCGGCGTCGATCATCGCGGAGTCCGCCTGTTCCACCACGGGCAGCTGCGCGTCGAGGTCGGATCGGAGCGCGTCGGCGTCGTCGGCCTGCGCATCGAGAAGATCCGCGGTGCCGAACAGCTCCCAGAACCAACCCGGCTTCTCGCCGAGTCGGGGCGGGTCTTGCGCCGTCAGCTCCTGGGCGGTCGTTGTCTCGTCCTTCGCGTCGGTGATCGCCGTGGTGAGATCGTCGAGCAGGATGCCGTCCATCAGCATGCCGGTGTCGGCGGCGAGCAGCTGATCGGCGGAGGTGGTGGTCGCGGTCAGTGCGTCGACACCGGTCTCGAGTGCGGAACGCGCAGAGATCGCGTCGGTGCGGACGGCCTGATAGGCGTCGGCCGCATCGTCGAAGCGGAGGTTGGCACCGATATGGACGGCCGTGAACGCCCCGACGGCGACGGCCGCACCGAGGATTCCGAACACCAGAGCCTTCGGTGTGTAGCGGCGGCGGCGGACGACCGCTTCCGTTCCGCCGGAGAATCGCGGGGGCAGCTGGTGGTGCCCGTGCGCGGGGACGATCCCGCTCGGAGGTCGATTCCCGTCGCTCACCGGCATCCCCCTCGTCGTGGCACCACGTGGATATGCCCTCGAGTCTAGGAGATGGCGCGGACGACGAAGGCCCTCGTCTCGCGACGAGGGCCTTCGTGATGTGGAGGGGCTGACGGGAATCGAACCCGCATCATTAGTTTGGAAGACTAAGGCTTTACCACTAAGCTACAGCCCCGGAAACGAGCCCAGGAGCTCGGTTGCCGACTCATCGACTATACCGGACTCTGAGGCATGCTCCTGTCCGTTAGACTCGGTGGGGCTGAATCTGCGTGCGGATTCCCCGGGGCGTAGCTCAGTTTGGTAGAGCGCCCGCTTTGGGAGCGGGAGGTCGCAGGTTCAACTCCTGTCGCCCCGACACGGCCCCCAAGGCTCACGGCCGCGGTGCACCGCGGAAATCACAAGGAGACACACAAGCATGGCGAACAGCACCGTCGAGAAGCTGACCCCGACCCGGGTCAAGCTCACCATCACGGTCACCCCGGACGACCTCAAGCCGAGCATCGCTCACGCCTACGAGCACATCGCTCAGGACGTCCAGATCCCCGGCTTCCGCAAGGGCAAGGTCCCTGCTCCCATCATCGACCAGCGCGTCGGCCGCGGCGCCGTCATCGAGCACGCGGTCAACGAGGGCCTCGACAAGTTCTTCCGCGAGGCGAGCGCCGAGCACAAGCTGCGCATCGTCGGCCGTCCGTCCGCCGACATCACCCAGTGGCCGAGCGAGAAGGACTTCTCCGGCGACCTGCTCGTCGATGTCGAGGTCGACGTGCGCCCCGAGATCGAGCTCCCCTCCTACGAGGGCATCACCGTGACCGTCGACGCCGTCGAGGCGGATGACGCCGCTCTCGACGCCGAGCTCGAGAACATGCGCGCCCGCTTCGGCACGCTGGTCCCGGTCGACCGTCCCGCAGCGAAGGGCGACTTCGTCGAGCTCGACCTCGTCGCCACCATCGACGGCGCAGAGATCGACCGCGCCGAGGGCGTGTCCTACGAGGTCGGCTCCGGCGAGCTGCTCGAGGGCATCGACGACGCAATCGAGTCGCTCACCGCCGGTGAGGACACCACCTTCCGTTCGGCTCTCGTCGGCGGAGACCACGCCGGTTCCGAGGCCGAGGTCGCCGTGACCGTCAAGGCCGTCAAGGAGCGCGAGCTCCCCGAGGCCGACGACGACTTCGCGCAGATCGCGAGCGAGTTCGACACCATCGCCGAGCTGCGCGCCAGCCTCGCCGAGCGTGTGGCGCAGCAGGGCGTGTTCACGCAGGGTTCGGCCGCGCGCGACAAGCTCGTCGAGACGCTGCTCGAGCAGATCGAGATCCCAGTTCCGCCGCAGCTCATCGAGGACGAGGTGCACAACCACCTCGAGGGCGAGAACCGCCTCGAGGACGACGTCCACCGTGCCGAGGTCACCGAGGCGAGCGAGAAGCAGTTCCGTACGCAGGTTCTGCTCGACACGATCGCCGAGCAGGCCGACGTGCAGGTCTCGCAGGAGGAGCTCAGCCAGTACCTCGTGCAGTCCGCTGCACAGTACGGCATGGCGCCGCAGGAGTTCGTCGAGGCTCTGCAGTCGTCGAACCAGCTCCCCGCACTCGTCGGTGAGGTCGCGCGCAACAAGGCGCTGGCCGTCGCCCTGGGCAAGGTCAAGGTCGTCGACACCAACGGCAAGCCGGTCGATCTGTCCGATTTCATCGTGACCGATGACGAGGCGGAGGCTGCGGAGGCCGAGGAGGCTCCCGCCGAGAAGAAGGCTCCGGCGAAGAAGGCTCCCGCCAAGAAGGCTCCCGCCAAGAAGGCGGCCGACGGCGACGCCGACGAGAAGCCGGCTGCGAAGAAGCCCGCCGCCAAGAAGGCTCCGGCCAAGAAGGCGGCCGACAAGGCCGAGTGATCTCACGATCACCATGAAAGGGGCGGATGCTGCGGCATCCGCCCCTTTCTCATCAGCGAGGAGTGCCCGATGGATGACTGGAACACGCGGATCGATGCCGTATGGGCGGACGCCGCCCTGACCGATGCGGAACGGATCGTCCGCATCGACGCTCTCGCGGCGGAGCGGAGCGACGACGACGGCCGCGCGCTGTTCGAGCGGGCCGGGGCCCGCGACTCCGCCGGTATCGAGGCGGAGGCCGAGGTGCTCTACCGGCGCGCTCTCGCCGAAGGTCTCGACGAGGAGCATCGGCCGCAGGCCGTGATCCAACTGGCGAGCACTCTGCGGAACCTCGGCGGCACCGACGAGGCGCTGGAGATGCTCCGAGCCGAGAGGGAGCGGGGCGGCGCTTTCGGCGATGCGGCGTCGGCCTTCTACGCCCTCGCACTGGTGTCGAGCGGCGATCCCGTGCGCGGTGCCGCCATCGCGCTGGAGGCGCTCGCGCCGCACCTGCCGCGGTACACGCGCTCGGTCACCGGATACGCCCGCGAACTGGTCGATCCGCCACGCTGATATGCCGACGGCGAACAACGGCCTGAGGGCTGCGCGGTCGCCGGTAGATTCGAAGCACGAACACGGAAACAGGAGCTGAAATGGCTGCAGAACCCCTTGTCGCGACGAGCGTCTTCGACAGGCTGCTGAAGGATCGCATCATCTGGCTGGGCTCAGAGGTGCGTGACCAGAACGCCAACGAGATCTGCGCGAAGATCCTTCTTCTCGCCGCAGAGGACTCGGAAAAGGACATCTACCTCTACATCAACTCGCCCGGTGGCTCGATCACCGCGGGAATGGCGATCTACGACACGATGCAGTTCGTGCCGAACGACATCGTCACCGTCGGTATCGGCATGGCCGCCTCGATGGGACAGCTGCTGCTCACCAGCGGCACCAAGGGCAAGCGCTACATCACCCCGAACGCACGCGTGCTGCTGCACCAGCCGCACGGCGGCTTCGGTGGAACGTCGAGCGACATCCAGACCCAGGCGCAGCTCATCCTGTCGATGAAGAAGCGTCTCGCCGAGATCACCGCCGGTCAGACGGGCAAGTCCGTCGAGCAGATCAACGCCGATGGCGACCGCGACCGCTGGTTCACGGCCGAGGAGGCGCTCGAGTACGGCTTCGTCGACCACATCCGCGAGCACGCCAGCGACGTCACCGGTGGCGGCGGCACGGCCGACGACGCCGCGTAATCCGGATTCGAAAGGACACCATGTACACGCCCACTTTCCAATCCGCAGGCAACCTGCCCTCCAGCCGCTACGTGCTCCCTCAGTTCGAGGAGCGTACGGCATACGGCTTCAAACGCCAGGACCCGTACAACAAGCTGTTCGAGGATCGCGTGATCTTCCTCGGCGTGCAGGTCGATGACGCGTCCGCCGATGACGTGATGGCGCAGCTCCTCGTTCTCGAGAGCCAGGACTCCGAGCGCGACATCACGATGTACATCAACTCGCCCGGCGGCTCGTTCACCGCGATGACGGCGATCTACGACACGATGCAGTACGTCGCGCCGCAGATCCAGACCGTCGTCCTGGGCCAGGCGGCTTCCGCGGCATCCGTGCTGCTCGCCGCCGGCGCGCCGGGCAAGCGCCTCGCGCTGCCGAACGCTCGCGTTCTGATCCACCAGCCCGCCATGGGCGAGGCAGGCCAGGGGCAGGCATCCGACATCGAGATCCAGGCGGCGGAGATCCTCCGCATGCGCACCTGGCTCGAAGAGACCATGGCGAAGCACACCGGCAAGCCGGTCGAGCAGATCAACCGCGACATCGATCGCGACAACATCCTCTCGGCCGAACAGGCTCGCGAGTACGGGATCGTCGATCAGGTGCTCACCTCGCGCAAGCGCGCCTGAGTCGCTCTCTCCTCGAAGGGGCGTCGGTCATGTGACCGGCGCCCCTTCGTCGTACCCGGCAGATGTGCGGACGAATGCCGGTCGATGCTCATATGAGCATCGACGTGCGCCAACGCGGGAAGCGTCGTACGCTGGACCACGGAAGGAGGATGCCGTGGAAGACGAACTGCTCATGGTCCGGGTCGCCGAGCTGTACTACGACGAGGACAAGACGCAAGACGAGATCGGCGGACTCCTCAAGATCTCGCGCTGGAAGGTCGGCCGTCTGCTGACCCAGGCGCGCGAGCGCGGCATCGTCCGCATCGAGATCATCCACCCCCGGGCCCGGCGCCTGGGCCTCGAGCGCGAGCTCGTCGAGCGCTTCGGATTGAGTGACGCGGTGGTGGTCCCCGCTCCCGAGGGCGACGACGGCACGCTGGAACGGGTCGCCCAGGCCGCGGCCGACTTCCTGACGGCACTCCGTCCCGTGCCCCGCACGCTCGGGGTGAGCTGGGGGCGCACTCTCCGCGCTGTAGCCGAGGCCCTTCCCGACGGGTGGGCGAACGGGGTCACTGTCGTCCAGCTCAACGGGGGAGTGAGCCTAAATCGCCGATCTGGTGGTGCCGCAGGGCTCGCGGTGACGATCGCGCAGCGCGCGAACGGGCAGGTGTCGCTGCTGCCCAGCCCCGCGATCCTCGAGCGCGTCGAGACCAAGCAGGCGATCGAATCCGACCGAACCGTCGCCGGCATCCTCGAGGAGGCCGCCGATGCGCAGGCCTTCCTCTTCACGGCCGGTCCGTGCGACGCCTCGTCGGCGCATGTCGAGAACGGGTACCTCAGCGCCGAGGACGTCGACGAGCTCGCCCGACGCGGAGCCGTCGGAGATGTGCTCGGCCGCTACGTCGACGCCGAGGGCAACATCGTCGACGCGCAGCTCGACGCCCGCACGGTCGGCGTGAGCCTCGACCGTCTGCGCGGAGCGAAGAAGGCGATCTTCGTCACCGCCGGCCCCGCGAAGCACGACATCGCCCGCACCGTCGTCACCAGCGGCCTGTGCGGGGTTCTGGTGACAGATGAGACCACAGCACGAGCATTGTTGGAGGAACGATGACGACCAATGAACTGACCCGCAGAACGGCGGTGGACGTGCTCGGCGGAGATCCCGACGACGCGACGCTCCGCCGCTTCCTGCAAGGCCTCCCCGGCGTCGACGCCGTCGGCCTCGAGCAGCGCGCCGCGGGCCTGGGCACGCGATCGATCAAGACGACGTCGAAGGCGTGGGCTCTCGACACGATCATCACGCTGATCGACCTCACCACTCTCGAGGGGGCCGACACCCCCGGCAAGGTGCGTTCTCTGGTCGCCAAGGCCAAGAACCCGGATGCTGCGGACCCCACGACCCCGAAGGTCGCAGCGGTGTGCGTCTACGGCGACATGGTCGGAGACGCGGTGACCGCACTCGGTGCCCTGCACGGCGATCCCGACGAGGGGCTGATCTCGGTCGCCGCCGTCGCGACGGCGTTCCCGAGCGGCCGTTCGTCGCTCGAGATCAAGCTCGCCGACACGGCCGAG
The DNA here is from genome assembly GCF_044772365.1 of Microbacterium sp. NPDC090225. Classification (NCBI taxonomy): domain Bacteria; kingdom Bacillati; phylum Actinomycetota; class Actinomycetes; order Micrococcales; family Microbacteriaceae; genus Microbacterium; species Microbacterium sp. NPDC090225. The sequence goes on from NZ_JBIVYS010000001.1 coordinate 130,733, forward strand.
GCCGTCGCCGCCGGAGCCGACGAGATCGACATGGTCATCGACCGGGGAGCATTCCTCTCCGGGCGCTACGGGCTCGTGTTCGACCAGATCGCGCGAGTGAAGGAAGCCTGCCGCCGCGAGGACGGCAGCTACGCCTCGCTCAAGGTGATCCTCGAGACCGGTGAGCTGAACACCTACGACAACATCAAGCGGGCGTCGTGGCTCGGCATCCTCGCGGGTGGCGACTTCATCAAGACCTCGACCGGAAAGGTGCAGCCGGCGGCGACTCTCCCGACGACGCTGCTCATGCTCGAGACGGTGCGCGACTGGCACCGCGCGACCGGCGAGAAGATCGGTGTGAAGCCGGCCGGCGGCATCCGCTCCTCGAAGGACGCGATCAAGTATCTCGTCACCGTCGCCGAGACCGTGGGGGAGGAGTGGCTCCAGCCGCACCTGTTCCGCTTCGGCGCCTCGAGCCTCCTCAACGACGTGCTGCTGCAGCGTCAGAAGCTCACCACCGGCCACTACTCCGGCCCCGACTACGTCACGATCGACTGACTGGGATACGCAAAATGTCATTTCTGGAATACGCCCCTGCGCCGGAATCCACGGCGCTGCTGAACCTCAAGGACAGCTACGGCCTCTTCATCGACGGTGAGTTCGTCGACGGATCCGGCGACAGCTTCACCACCATCTCGCCCGCGACCGAGAAGCGCATCGCCGAGATCGCGACCGCGAGCGATGACGACGTCGACCGCGCCGTCGCCGCTGCACGCCGTGCCTACGAGAAGACGTGGTCGCGGATGAGCGGTCGCGATCGCGGTAAGTACCTCTTCCGCATCGCCCGCCTCGTGCAGGAGCGCGCCCGCGAGCTCGCCGTGGCCGAGAGCCTCGACAACGGCAAGCCGATCAAGGAGAGCCGTGACGTCGACGTGCCCCTGGTCGCCGCCTGGTTCTTCTACTACGCCGGATGGGCCGACAAACTCGATCACGCCGGCCTCGGCGCGAACCCGCGTGCGCTCGGCGTGGCCGGTCAGGTCATCCCGTGGAACTTCCCGCTGCTGATGCTCGCGTGGAAGCTCGCCCCTGCCCTTGCGGCCGGTAACACGGTCGTGCTGAAGCCCGCCGAGACGACGCCGCTCACCGCGCTGATCTTCGCGGAGATCCTGCAGCAGGCGGATCTGCCCGCCGGTGTCGTCAACATCATCACCGGTGCCGGGTCCACGGGCGCGGCTCTCGTGCGCCACCCCGACGTCGACAAGGTCGCCTTCACCGGTTCGACCGGCGTCGGCCGCGACATCGCGAAGGCGGTGGCCGGCACGAACAAGAAGCTCACGCTCGAGCTCGGTGGCAAGGCCGCGAACATCGTGTTCGACGACGCGCCGATCGACCAGGCGGTCGAGGGGATCGTCAACGGCATCTTCTTCAACCAGGGGCACGTGTGCTGCGCCGGGAGCCGCCTGCTCGTGCAGGAGTCGATCCACGACGAGATCATCGACCGGCTCAAGACGCGCCTGTCGACGCTGCGTCTGGGCGACCCGCTCGACAAGAACACCGACATCGGCGCCATCAACTCCGCCGCCCAGCTGGCACGCATCCGCGAGCTCAGCGACATCGGCGAGGCGGAGGGCGCCGAGCGCTGGACCGCGGACTGCGCGATCCCGGAAAAGGGCTTCTGGTTCGCCCCGACGATCTTCACGGGCGTCGAGGCTTCGCACCGCATCGCCCGCGACGAGGTGTTCGGCCCGGTGCTCTCGGTCCTGACCTTCCGCACGCCGGCCGAGGCGATCGCCAAGGCCAACAACACCCCCTACGGCCTCTCTGCGGGCATCTGGTCGGACAAGGGATCGCGCATCCTCGCCGTCGCCGATCGCCTGCGCGCGGGCGTGGTGTGGGCGAACACGTTCAACCGTTTCGATCCGTCGAGCCCGTTCGGCGGATACAAGGAGTCCGGTTACGGCCGCGAGGGCGGCCGCCAGGGTCTCACCGCCTACCTGAAGGGATCGGCAGCATGAGCAAGCGACTGACCGTGCCGAAGACGTACAAGCTCGCGATCGGCGGCGCCTTCCCGCGCAGCGAGTCCGGCCGTACCTACGAGGTCGTCTCGCCCAAGGGGGCCTTCCTCGCGAACGCGGCGCAGGGGTCCCGCAAGGACGCCCGCGATGCCGTCGTGGCCGCGCGTTCCGCGGTGAAGGGCTGGTCGGGCGCCACCGCATACAACCGCGGCCAGGTGCTCTACCGCGTCGCCGAGGTGCTCGAGGGGCGCCGTGCGCAGTTCATCGACGAGATCGTCTCCCAGGAGGGGGCATCGGCATCCGCCGCTGCCTCCCAGGTCGACGAGGCGATCGATCTCTGGGTCTGGTACGCGGGATGGTGCGACAAGTACGCCCAGGTGGCCGGGAACGCGAACCCCGTCGCCGGCCCGTACTTCAACATCACCGTCCCGGAGCCGACCGGTGTCGTCGCGATCGTCGCCCCGCAGGACTCGGCGCTGCTCGGACTCGTCTCGGTCGTGGCTCCGGCGCTCGTCGCCGGCAACACGGTCGTCGTGATCGCGAGTGAACGGCATCCGCTCTCTGCCATCAGCCTCGCCGAGGTGCTCGCGACCAGCGACGTGCCCGGCGGCGTGGTGAACGTGCTCACCGGCTCGCCGGCCGAGATCGCCCCGTGGCTCGCCTCGCATCAGGACGTGAACGCGCTCGATCTCGCGGGTGCCGGTGCGCTGGAGTGGGTCGACCTCCAGATCGCGGCAGCCGAGACGCTCAAGCGAGTGATTGCACCGGGTGAGGTCGTCGCCTCGCCCGAGCGCATCGCGGCGTTCACCGAGGTCAAGACCGTGTGGCACACCAAGAGCATGATCTGATCTGACCGTTCTTCGAGGGGCCGGTTCGCAGGATGCTGCGGGTCGGCCCCTCGTCGTGTCGATCCCCCCGAGCCGATGCTCTCTGACACGGCCCCGTCCCAATGCGTCCCGGTGTCCGATGCAGAGGTTAGGCTCGAAGCACGATCTCTGGATCCCCCATAGGAGGACGCGCATGGCCCGTATCGGTGAAAGCGCTGACCTGTTCAAGTGCTCGTTCTGCGGAAAGAGCCAGAAGCAGGTGCAGCAGCTCATCGCTGGCCCCGGTGTGTACATCTGCGACGAGTGCGTCGAGCTGTGCAACGAGATCATCGAGGAGCGGATGGCCGAGTCCTCCGCCGAGGGAGTGACGGACTTCGATCTGCCCAAGCCCCGCGAGATCTTCTCGTTCCTCGAGGAGTACGTCGTCGGCCAGGAGCCTGCGAAGAAGGCGCTCGCCGTCGCCGTCTACAACCACTACAAGCGCACGCGCGCGCACAGCACGCTGCAGCCCGCGGAGCAGAAGGCCGACGAGGTCGAGATCGCGAAGAGCAACATCATGCTCATCGGGCCGACCGGTTGCGGCAAGACCTATCTCGCCCAGACGCTCGCCAAGCGCCTCAACGTGCCGTTCGCCGTCGCCGATGCGACCGCGCTGACCGAGGCCGGCTACGTCGGTGAAGACGTCGAGAACATCCTCCTCAAGCTCATCCAGGCGGCGGACTACGACGTCAAGCGCGCCGAGCAGGGCATCATCTACATCGACGAGATCGACAAGGTGGCCCGCAAAGCCGAGAACCCGTCGATCACCCGCGACGTCTCGGGTGAAGGCGTGCAGCAGGCGCTGCTCAAGATCCTCGAGGGCACGGTAGCCTCGGTCCCGCCGCAGGGTGGGCGCAAGCATCCGCACCAGGAGTTCCTGCAGATCGACACCACGAACGTCCTGTTCATCGTCGCCGGAGCGTTCGCGGGTCTCGAAGACATCGTCTCGGCACGCGTCGGCAAGCACGGCATCGGCTTCGGCGCCCCGCTGCACGACAAGGGCAAGGATCTCGATCTCTTCAGCGAGGTGCTGCCCGACGACCTGCACAAGTTCGGCCTGATCCCCGAGTTCATCGGCCGTCTGCCCGTGATCGCCTCGGTGTCTCCGCTCGACCAGGACGCACTGATCGACATCCTCACCGGCCCGCGCAACGCGCTCGTGAAGCAGTACCAGCGCATGTTCGAGCTCGACGGCGTGCAGCTCGAATTCGAAGACGACGCGCTCCGCTCGATCGCCGATCTCGCCGTCGAGCGCAAGACCGGCGCGCGGGGGCTGCGTGCGATCCTCGAGGACGTGCTCGGCCCGATCATGTTCGAGATCCCCTCGGCCGAAGACGTCGCAAAGGTGATCGTGACTCGCGCCGCCGTCGACGAAGGTGCGCCTCCCACGATCGTGATGGAACGCAAGCGCAAGAGCGCGTGACCTCGGAGCGGGCGTCGTCGCCTGAACCTTGGGAGACCCGCCGGTCCGAAACCGTCGTCTCCGATCGGTGGATCTCGGTGCGTGCCGATGACTGCGTCGATGCCCGAGGGCGGACGATCGCGCCCTACTACGTTCTCGAATACGGCGATTGGGTCTCCGTGCTCGCCATCGACACCGTCGGCGACGCCGTCATCGTCGAGGAGTATCGTCACGGAGCGGGCATCGTCGCGCGGGGCACGATCGGCGGTGGGGTAGCCGAGGGTGAAGACGTGGCCGTCGCAGCCGCTCGGGAACTCCGAGAGGAGACCGGATACGAAGCGGCGTCGATGATCGCGCTCGGTGCAACGTGGGCGAACTTCGGCAACCACACGAACCGCGTGCATCATTTCGTGGCGCTCGGCTGTCGACCGACGTCGGCGCAGTCGCTCGACGAGAACGAGGACATCGGAGTCCATGTGGTTCCGTTCGAGGGCCTCGCCGAGCACCTGCATCAGAGCTATCACCAACTGACCTGGTACAAAGCGGAGGAGTTCCTCCGCTCCCGGGGCCTCAGGCGACCGGCAGGATGAGGTCGGTGCGCAGCTCTTCGGGATCCTCGGTGGGGTCGGAGACGTAGACCTCGATCCAGATTCCCCGGTGGTGCAGGCCCTCCGCGCCGGCTCGCTCGGCGAGGCCCATCCACGCCCGCCCGAGACCGTCGTACGGGCCGATGTATGTCGTCGCCGCGGCGTCGCCGGACGGAAGAGCAGACGACTGCACAGAGGCGCCGTTCGCAGTCGTCAGCGGATCGGTCGGCGCCGTGGCGACGGGGAAGCCGAGCTCCAGGTCGAAAACGCCCATCGGGTCCCCGTAATAGATGGCCACGGCGGGCCCCACCGGCACGAGCGTGCCGTCGTGGAAGAAGACGGCGATCGCGCCGTAGCCGGTGTCGAAGGCGTCGCGCAGGTCGGCGATGCGGATGCCCCCATGCCGGATCACCGCCAGAGGGTCGGGATCGAGGGTGAGGCGCTCCATCGCGCCGAACGGGCGGTCAGGAAAGGCGGTCATGCCCACATCGTCGGGGCTTCCCGCGGAAACCGCAAGAGGTCCCTCCGCCGGTGGGCGGAGGGACCTCTCAACACGAAGCGGAGGGTCAGTCCTCGAACGGGCGGGCGATGACCTCGCCCGTTGCGGACTGCAGGACCTCCCAGCCGGCGTCGAGCTCGGCGATCGCCCGCCCCTCGAGCCAGGTGAGTGTCCAGTGACCGGTGACTCCGCGCGACTCGACCTCGGCGATCGCGGGACGCAGAGCCGCGGGAACCGACGCCGGAGCCTCTGAACCGGTCGCCCAGCGCGTGCCCAGCTGCATCAGGAGGCCTCGGTCGGTGCGAGTTCGATGGCGGTGACGGCGAAAGCATCCGCCTCCACGAACTCCAGCTCGGCGATCCGGCCCACGGCCCGCAGGTCGTCGGCGGCGGCTCGGAGAGCGACGAGCCTCGCGGCGGGCGCGGCGATCACCGCACGCGACACCGGAGTCTTCTGCGAGGCCTTGGCCTCGGTCTTCGCGCGGCGGATGCCGATCAGTGCCTCACTCGCCGCCGACAGCACGGCGGTGTCACCCTCGATGCCGAGAGCTTCGGGCCAGGCAGCGGTATGCACCGAGCCCTCCTCGAACCACGACCATGCCTCCTCGGTCGCGAACGACAGCACGGGGGCGAGCAGCCGCAGCAACGTCGACAGCGCGAGGCGCAGCGCAAGGGCAGCGGATGCCTGCCCGACGTCGTTCTGGTTGTACGCACGCTCCTTCACCAGCTCGAGGTAGTCATCGCAGAACGTCCAGAAGAACGCCTCGGTGATCTCGAGCGCACGGGCTTGGTCGTAGTTCTCGAACGCGGCGGTGGCCTCGGCGATCACGCCGTCGAGCGCGCTGAGCATCGAGGCGTCGAGGGCGTGCGTGACCTGGGCTCCCTGGGGCACCGGGAACGACAGCACGAACTTCGCCGCGTTCAGCACCTTGATCGCGAGGCGACGGCCGATCTTGACCTGCGTCGGGCTCTGCGGGTCGAAGGCGGCATCGGCGCCGAGGCGACTCGACGCGGACCAGTAGCGCACGGCATCCGATCCGTGCGTCTCGAGGATGTCGGCCGGCGTGACCACGTTGCCCTTGGACTTCGACATCTTCTTGCGGTCGGGGTCGACGATGAAACCGCTGATGGCGGCGTTGCGCCAGGGCGAACGGCCGTCTTCGAGGACGGATCGCAGCATGGTCGAGAAGAGCCAGGTGCGGATGATGTCCTGACCCTGCGGGCGCAGGTCGAACGGGGCCGTGAGGTTCCACAGTTCCTCGTCGCGCTCCCAGCCTCCGGCGAGCTGAGGGGTGAGCGATGAGGTCGCCCAGGTGTCGAAGATGTCGGCCTCGGCGTCGAAGCCACCCGCGACGCCGCGCTGGTCCTCGGTGTAACCGTCGGGCACGTCGGTGGTCGGGTCGATCGGAAGCGATGCGGCATCCGGCACGATCACGCGGTCGTAGTCGCGTTCGCCGTTCTCGTCGAGTCCGTACCAGAGCGGGATCGGCACGCCGAAGAAGCGCTGACGCGACACGAGCCAGTCGCCCGTGAGCCCGCTGACCCAGTTCTCGTAGCGCACGCGCATGAAGTCCGGGTACCAGTTGAGCTCGGTGCCGTGCGAGAGCAGCTGCTCGCGCAGCTCGCCGTCGCGGGCGCCGTTGCGGATGTACCACTGGCGCGTCGACACGATCTCGAGCGGGCGGTCGCCCTTCTCGAAGAACTTCACCGCGTGGCTGAACGGCTTGCCGACCGCGGTCATGTCGCCGGTCTCCTGCAGCTTCTCGACGATCGCCTTGCGGGCGCTGAACACCGTCTTGCCGGCGACCTCCTCGGCGTACCAGGCGCGGGCATCGGCGTCGGCGACGGTCGACGGCGCCTCCGGCAGGAAGCGACCGTCCAGGCCGATCGTCGTCATGTTCGGCAGCGACTCGCCGGCGGCGGTGCGGAGTTCGCGCCACCAGATGATGTCGGTCACGTCGCCGAAGGTGCAGACCATCGCGGCTCCCGTGCCCTTGTCGGGCTGAGCGAGGTGGTGACCGTGGATCTCGATCTCGGCGCCGAAGAAGGGCGTGCGCACCTTCGTGCCGATCAGGTGCTTGTGCGGGCCCTCGGGGTGCGTCACGATCGCGATGCATGCGGGGAGCAGTTCCGGGCGGGTGGTGTCGATGGCGATCGACCCCGATCCGTCCGCGAAGGGGAATTCGATCGTGTGATAGGCCGCCTGCTGCTCGCGGTCCTCGAGCTCGGCCTGCGCGATCGCGGATCGGAAGTCGATGTCCCAGAGCGTCGGCGCGAGGGCCTGATACGCCTCACCGCGCTCGATGTTGCGCAGGAACGCGAGCTGGCTCTGGCGGATCGTGTCGTCCGAGATCGTGCGGTACGTCTGCGTCCAGTCCACGCTCAGGCCGAGCTGGCGGAACAGTGCCTCGAACTGCTTCTCGTCCTCGAGGGTGAGGCGTTCGCACAGCTCGATGAAGTTGCGGCGGCTGATCGGCAGCTGGTCGGCGGCACGGCTCGACTTGTTGTCGCCGCCCTCGAACGGGGGAGTGAAGTCGGGGGTGTACGGCAGCGACGGGTCGCAGCGCACTCCGTAGTAGTTCTGCACGCGGCGTTCGGTCGGGAGGCCGTTGTCGTCCCAGCCCATCGGGTAGAACACCGTCTTGCCGCGCATGCGCTCGAAGCGCGCCTTGACGTCGGTGTGCGTGTAGGAGAACACGTGACCGATGTGCAGGCTGCCGGATGCCGTCGGCGGCGGGGTGTCGATCGAGTACACGCCGTCGCGGCCGGACTGCGCCGCCCGCATGCGGTCGAACAGGTAAGTGCCCTGCTCCGCCCAGGCGGCATCCCACTTCGCTTCGAGACCTTCGAGTGCGGGCTTGTCGGGAATCTGGTTCTGCGCGATTTCGGAAGCAGGCATGAAGGGTCTCCTCGAGCGATGTATGCGGCACTGTGTGAGCGTGCCTGAGTGTGGGTGTGCCCACCAGTCTAGCGAGGGCGCGCGCGAGCGGATGCCGTCGCAAATCGACCCAGTCCAAGAATCGGTCCTAGACTGATCTCACCCCCATCTTTCGTTCTGAGGAATCGTCATGCCCGCAGCATCCGTGCGCCGTCTTCTCCCCGCCGCGGCGATCGTCGCCGTGACCGCCCTGGCGCTCAGCGCCTGCGCCACCCCCGGTGGGCAGGACGGTGACGGCGAGGTGGTGTGGTCGATCGAGGGTGCGAACCTCTCCGCCGGTCACATGGACCCGCAGGTCAGCCAGCTCGACGTGTCGGGCACGGTGCAGCGCGCGGTGCTCGACTCGCTCGTCTTCCAGGAGGAGGACGGCACGTTCTCCCCGTGGCTCGCGACCGACTGGACCGTGTCGGACGACAGCACGGAGTACACCTTCACGCTGCGCGACGACGTCACCTTCACCGACGGCGAGCCCTTCGACGCGGCGGCGGTCAAGGCGAACTTCGACCGCATCGTCGACCCGGAGACCGCATCCGCGCAGGCGGCGAGCATGCTCGGCGCCGACTTCTACGCGGGTACCGAGGTCGTCGACGACCACACGGTGACGGTGAGCTTCACCCAGCCCTACGCTCCCTTCCTGCAGGCGGCCAGCACGCCCCAGCTCGGGTTCTACTCACCGGCCGTCCTCGCCGACTCCGCCGATCAGCTCAAGGCCGGTGGCCCCGGGATCACGGTCGGCACCGGGCCGTTCGAGCTCACCGAGTACACGCCCGACCAGGAGCTCGTGTACACGCGCAACGATGACTACGCCTGGGGTCCGCACGGCGAAGGCGCCCCGAAGTTCGAGACCCTGCGCGTCGAGATCCAGCCCGAGGCATCCGTCCGTGCCGGCGTCGTGACGAGCGGTGAGGCGGACCTCGCGAGCAACATCCCGCCGAACCTCGCCGGAGACCTCGGTGACGGCGTGCGCGTCGACTCGGTCGAGTACCCGGGCCTCCCGTACTCGCTCTACCTCAACGAGAAGTACGGCGTGTTCGCCGACGAGAAGGTGCGCCAGGCGTTCGCCCGTGGCATCGACATCGACCCCGCGGTCGAGGAGATCTTCTTCGGCCAGTTCCCCCGCGCCTGGAGTGTGTTGAGCTCGACGACGCCGGGTTACGACGCGGCTCTCGAGGGCACGTGGGCGTTCGACCCCGACGAGGCGAACCGCCTCCTCGACGAAGCCGGCTGGACCGAGCGCGACACCGATGGCATCCGCATGAAGGACGGCGCGCGTCTCTCCGCACGCTGGATCGCCTGGACGCCGGTGCCCGACGACCGCGCGGCCCTCGCGAACGCGATCCAGTCCGACCTGAAGAAGATCGGCTTCGAGGTCGAGCGCGAGGTGCTCGAGCCGGGCGCCTACAACGAGCAGTACGGACCGAAGACATTCGACCTCACCGACTGGGGCTTCTCGGGCGTCGACCCCGACTTCCTGCGCGCGCACCTGCACACCGATGGCTTCCAGAACGCCTCGCAGGTCACCGATGCCGAGGTCGACGGGCTTCTCGAGCAGGCGGTCGCGACCAGCGATCAGACCCAGCGCAACACGATCTACACGCAGCTGCAGGAATGGAACGCGACGTACACGGCCATCGTTCCGCTCTACAGCCCCTCGGCGATCACCGCCGTCGGCGAGCGCATCGACGGCCTCTCGTACGACCTGTACGGTCGGCCGCTGTTCTACGATGTGACGGTTGGCTGACCCGAGTCGACGCACGGCGGTGAGAGGAGAGCGGTGACGGCTGCGCTCGTGAAGATCGCCGGTCTCGTCGCATCCGTGGTGGTCGTGCTGTGGGGAGCCGCGACGGTGGCGTTCCTGGCCTTCCGCGTGATCCCCGGCGATCCGGTCTCGGTGATGCTCGGGCCCCAGGCGCAGGTGAGCGAGGCGGTGAAGGACGGCATCCGGGAAGACCTCGGTCTGAACCGTCCGCCCGTCGAGCAGTACGTGGACTACCTGGGCCGGCTCGTACGCGGAGACCTGGGGGAGTCGTACCAGCTGCGGATGCCGGTGACGGAGGTCATCGGTCGGCAGCTCGGGGCGACCCTGCAGCTCTCGGCGCTCGCATTGCTCATCGCCGTCGTGCTCGCGCTCTCCGTCGCTCTGCTCGTGCGCGGCGAGACAGCGCGTGCGGTCGCGACGGGCGTCGAGCTGGTCGTGCTCTCGTCGCCGGTGTTCTGGATCGGGCTGGTGCTGTTGAGCGTGTTCGCGTTCGGGCTGGGCTGGTTCCCCGTGTCGGGCGCGCGCAACCCGGCCACCATCGTGCTTCCGGCGGTCACGCTCGCCCTGCCCGTCGCGGCACTGCTCGGGCAGGTGCTGCGCGACGGCCTCGTCCAGGCCGAGCGGATGCCGTTCGCCGAGACGGTTCGGGCGCGGGGCGCGAGTGCGGGGTGGTTCACGCTGCGGCACGGTCTGCGCCACGGGGCGGCGGGAGCCGTGACACTGACCGCTTATCTCACCGGATCGGTGCTCGGCGGGGCGGTGCTGGTCGAGACCGTCTTCGCGCGTCCGGGGCTCGGACGGGTGACGCTCGCCGCGATCAGCGACCGCGATCTCCCCGTGATCTCGGGTATCATCCTGCTCAGCGCGCTCGTGTTCGTGATCGTGAACGTGATCGTCGAGCTGGTGCATCCGCTCATCGACCCGCGCGTGCGCGCGGCCGTCCGTGGAGCGAGTCGATGAGCCGCGCGCAACGGCTGCTGCTGTGGGCGGCTGTCGGGGTGCTGTGCGTCATCGCGTTCGCCGCCGCCTTCCCGGGTGTCCTCGCGACGCACGACCCCGTGCTCACCGACGTGCGGGGGGCGCTGCGCCCGCCGAGCGCCGAGCACCTCTTCGGCACGGACCAGAGCGGACGCGACGTGTACTCCCGGGTCGTGTTCGGCGCCGCGCGTTCGGTCGGTATCGGGTTGCTCGCCACGGCGATCGCACTGGTGGCCGGGCTCGCCATCGGAGCTGTCGCGGGCCTCGCACCTCGATGGGTCGACGTGTCGCTCATGCGCGTGAACGACGTGCTCATGGCATTCCCGGAGTTCCTCGTCGCGCTCGTCGTGATCGCCGTGCTCGGTCCGGGGCCGGTGAACGTCGCGATCGCCGTGACCCTGGCCGCTGTCCCCGTGTACATCCGGCTCGCCCGCGTGCAGACGCGCACCCTCCGCGTCGCCGAGCACGTCGAAGCCGCGCACATCCTCGGCGTACCGCGCCTGCTGGCGTTCTGGCGGCATGTGCTGCCCGGCGTGCTGGGGTCGTTGAGCGTGCTGGCGACGATCGGCATCGGGTCGAGCATCCTCGCCGCCTCCGGCCTCAGCTTCCTCGGACTCGGGCCGGCGGAGCCGACACCCGAATGGGGACTCATGCTCGCGGGAGGCCGGAACGTGCTCGGTCAGGCCTGGTGGATCTCGGTGTTCCCCGGTGTCGCCATCACCCTGACCGTGGTCGCGGCGACGATCGTCGGACGCGTCCTGCGGGCGCGTGCGGACGGGAGCGGGCGATGAGCGAGAACGTCGTACCGGTGATCGAGGTGCAGGACCTTCGCATCTCGATCGAGGGCGCCTCCGTCGTGGACGGGGTGTCGCTCACCGTGTCACCCGGCGAGCGCGTCGCGATCGTGGGGGAGTCCGGAGCGGGGAAGTCTCTCACCGCCCGGGCGCTTCTCGGGCTCGCTCCCCGCCGAGCCGCCGTCACTGCCGACGTGATGCGCGTCGACGGCACGGACGTGCGCGGCCTCGACGAGCGCGGGTGGCAAAGCGTGCGCGGGGCGCGCATCGCTCTGGTGGCGCAGGACGCTCTCGTGGCCCTCGACCCGCTGCAGCGCATCGGATCGGAGATCGCCGAACCCCTGCGCCTGCATGGGCGGGCGGGCGGCGCACTGCGAGAGCGGGTGCTCGCGCTCCTGCGCCGGGTCTGGATGCCGGAGCCCGAGCGCCGCGTGCGCCAGTACCCGCACGAACTCTCGGGTGGTCTGCGTCAGCGGGCGCTCATCGCCTCGGCGCTCGCCGCCGGGCCCGCCGCGCTCATCGCGGATGAGCCGACCACGGCACTCGATGCCACCGTGCAGGCCAAGATCCTCGACCTGCTGCGGGAGATCGCGGATACCGGCACCGCCGTTCTCTTCATCAGTCACGACTTCGCCGCCGTGCGCCTGCTCGCCGACCGGGTGCTGGTGATGCGTGACGGAGCGATCGTGGAGGAGGGCCCCGTCGCCGAGATACTCGAGGCACCGCAGCATCCGTACACGCGGCAACTCATCGCCGCGACCCTTCACGAGCCCCGGGTGGCGGGCGACGTCGGCGGCGCGCCGGTCGTCTCGGTCGAGCGGGCATCTGTAGCGTTCGCGGAAGTTCCCGCCGTGATCGACGCCTCTTTCGAGGTGCGCCAGGGGGCGACACTCGGGATCGTCGGGGAATCCGGATCGGGCAAGACCACGCTCGCCCGCGTACTGCTGGGCGTGCAGGAGCCGGATACCGGGAGCATCCGCTGGAATGGTGCGCATCGGGTGCAGTTCGTGCACCAGAACCCGCTCGGCGCCTTCGATCCGCGCTGGAGCGTCGGCCGTTCCCTGCATGAGGCGCTCGCGGCGGGCGGCGTACCGCGGAGTGAGCGTCGTGAGCGGGTCTCGGCTCTCCTCGGTGAAGTCGATCTCGATCCGTCCCTCGCCCGCCGTCGCCCGTCGGAGCTCTCCGGTGGGCAACGGCAACGCGCGGCGGTCGCCCGCGCGCTCGCCGCGGATCCCGATGTGCTCGTGCTCGACGAGCCGGTCTCGGCGCTCGATCCCTCGGTGCGGGAGCGCGTGCTGCGTCTGCTCGACCGCCTGCAGCGGGAAAGGCAGTTGACGATGGTCTTCGTCTCCCACGACCTCGACGTCGTGGGAGCGGTCGCCGACGACGTGCTGGTGATGCAGGGCGGTCGGATCGTGGAGCAGGGGGCGGTGGCCGAGGTGTTCGCGGCTCCGCAGCATCCGTTCACCCGGGAGCTGCTCGCGGCGAGCGGCGTCCGCCGACCCTGATCGGGTCGCTCAGTCGGTGACGTGGATGCCGAGCCCCGCGGCGAACACGGGGGCGAGCTGCTGCACCTGGAAAGCCGTGAGCGTCGTGCCGCGCAGGCTGTTCGCGTCGAGGAAGGCGAGAGCGTCGAGTCCGCGCAGATCGACATCGGTCGCCCGCATGCCGCGGGTGTCGACCTCGTCGCTCGCCGAATCGGTGAAGCGCACCCGGGTGAGCTCCGCCTGGGGCATGTCGAGAGCGCGGATGCGGCATCCGATCACGTCGATGTCTTCGACGCGGGCCGCTCCCAGGTTGAGGTAGTCGATGCGGAGATCGCGGAGTTCGAGCTCGGACACCCGGGTGGTGCTGAGATCGAGCGTGCCGATGCGGCCGCCGGTCACCCGCAGGCGGCGGATGCCGGCGCCGCGGAGCTTGACCGACGCGGCGCGGATGCCGGTGACGTCGACGTCGAGCACGGTGGCCCCCGTGAGGTCGATCGTGTCGGCATCCGCGGTCACGACGCACTGCTCGAGCGAGGCGTAGGCGAGGTCGGCGTCGCCTGCGAGATCGATACGTCCGGCGATGAGGTCGGCGTTGCGCGCGGCGACGGCGGCGTCGAGGTGATCGGGGAGGTCGGGAGGCGAGACGCGAGGTGCGACGGGGGTCTCGGGGGAGCGGGCCATTCCTCGAGCGTAGGGCGGGGCGCCGACACCCGCCGGGAGCCCGCAGGCTCGCGGGCGCGTACACTGGGAGCACGAGCATCGATCCGGCATCACCGGGGAGCTCTCGGAAGAACGGCCCGGCGACGGGCTCAGTAGAACCGAGCGGGGCAGGCCCGTCACAGCCGCAGTGAGAGTGGCGTGAACGCACCGCGAGGGGCGGGAACGCACGCGAGGTGGTACCGCGGCCCGGCAGGGTCGTCCTCGCAGGAGCATCCGCCACGACGACCACTGCGAGACACGATGACCTACCCGCGTTCCTCCTTCGGCCCCGCCGCCGACGCTTCGACGAGCTCAGCGACCCAGGGTGCTGTCGCGCCCAGCCCCCGCTTCCCCCAGATCGAGGAGGAGGTGCTCGAGTTCTGGAAGACCGATGACACCTTCCGCGCCTCGATCGAGCAGCGCGAGGGGTCGCCCGAGTGGGTGTTCTACGACGGCCCTCCGTTCGCCAACGGCCTGCCGCACTACGGCCACCTGCTCACCGGCTACGCCAAGGACGTGTTCCCGCGCTTCCAGACGATGACCGGTCACAAGGTCGACCGCGTGTTCGGGTGGGACACCCATGGGCTCCCGGCCGAGCTCGAGGCGATGAAGCAGCTCGGCATCACCGAGAAGAGCGAGATCGAGTCGATGGGCATCGACGTCTTCAACGACAAGGCGAAGAACTCGGTGCTCGCCTACACGCGCGAGTGGCAGGACTACGTCACCCGCCAGGCCCGCTGGGTCGACTTCGACCGCGGCTACAAGACGCTCGACCTCGGCTACATGGAGAGCGTGCTCTGGGCGTTCAAGACCCTGTACGACAAGGGTCTCGCCTACGAGGGCTATCGCGTGCTCCCTTACTGCTGGCGTGACGAGACGCCGCTCAGCGCGCACGAGCTGCGCATGGACGACGACGTGTACCAGATGCGTCAGGACCCCTCGGTGACCGTGACGTTCCCGCTCACGGGCGCGAAGGCGGAAGCACTCGGCCTCACCGCCGTGCGCGCCCTCGCCTGGACCACCACGCCGTGGACCCTCCCGACCAACCTCGCGCTCGCCGTGGGTCCCGACATCGAGTACGTCGTCGTGCCCGCCGGGCCGAACGGCGCGGCCGACGTGCACCAGGTCGCAGGCTCCGAGGATGCCGCGGTCGAGGCCTCCGCCCACCGCTACCTGCTCGCCCGCGAACTGCTCGGGGGCTACGCGAAGGACCTCGGCTACGAGAGCGCCGAGGAGGCGCTCGCCGCGGTCGAGGCATCCGTCCGTGGATCCGAGCTGCAGGACGTCACGTACGACCGGCTCTTCGACTACTACGCGGATGCCGAGGTCTGGGGCACCGAGAATTCCTGGCGCATCCTCGTCGACGACTACGTCACGACCAGTGACGGCACCGGCATCGTCCACCAGGCCCCGGCCTACGGTGAGGACGACCAGCGGGTCGCCGGTGCTGCCGGCATCCCCACGATCCTGTCGCTCGACGACGGGGGGCGCTTCCTGCCGAGCGTGACCGACGTCGCCGGTGAACTCTGGATGGACGCCAACACCCCGCTCGTGCGTCTGGTGCGCGAGAACGGCCGTCTCGTGCGCCTGCAGAGCTACGAGCACTCGTACCCGCACTGCTGGCGCTGCCGGAACCCCCTGATCTACAAGGCCGTGTCGAGCTGGTTCATCCGGGTGACGGACATCAAGGATGACATGCTCGCGAACAACGAGCAGATCACCTGGGTGCCCGAGAACGTCAAGCAGGGTCAGTTCGGCAAGTGGCTCGAGGGCGCGCGCGACTGGTCGATCAGCCGCAACCGCTACTGGGGATCGCCGATCCCGATCTGGAAGAGCGACGACCCCGAGTACCCGCGCGTCGACGCCTACGGTTCGCTCGAGGACCTCGAGCGCGACTTCGGTACGCTGCCGCGCAATCCCGAGGGCGAGATCGACCTGCACCGCCCGTACATCGATGACCTGACGCGTCCGAACCCCGACGACCCCACCGGCAAGAGCACGATGCGCCGCATCGAAGACGTCTTCGACGTGTGGTTCGACTCGGGCTCGATGCCGTACGCCCAGGTGCACTACCCGTTCGAGAACCAGGAGTGGTTCGACTCGCACGCACCCGCCGACTTCATCGTCGAATACATCGGGCAGACCCGCGGGTGGTTCTACGTGATGCACGTGCTGTCGACCGCGCTGTTCGACCGCCCGGCCTTCACCGGCGTCAGTTGCCATGGCATCGTGCTCGGCAGCGACGGCTACAAGATGTCGAAGTCGCTGCGCAACTACCCCGACGTGTCGGAGGTGCTCGATCGCGACGGCTCCGACGCGATGCGCTGGTTCCTGATGTCGAGTTCGGTGCTGCGCGGTGGCAACCTGGCGGTGACGGAGGAAGGCATCCGCTCGGGCGTGCGGGAGTTCCTGCTGCCGTTGTGGAACTCGTGGTACTTCTTCGCGACCTACGCGAACGCGTCGGGTGACGGCTACGAGGCGTCGTGGCGCACCGATTCGACCGACGTGCTCGACCGGTACATCCTCGCGCGCCTCGGTGACCTCGTGCGCGAGGTGCACGCCGACCTCGAAGGACTCGACTCGACCACCGCCGCCGGGCGCCTGCGCGACTTCGCCGAGGTGCTGACGAACTGGTACATCCGCCGCTCGCGCGACCGCTTCTGGGTGGGGGTGAGCGAAGACCCGAAGAGCCGCGAGGCCTTCGACACGCTCTACACCGTGCTCGAGACGCTCACCCGCGTCGCCGCGCCCCTCGTGCCGCTGATCAGCGAGCGCGTCTGGCAGGGACTCACGGGCGGGCGCAGCGTGCACCTGCAGGACTGGCCGGACGCAGCGGCGTTCCCCGCCGCCGACGAGATCCGCGACGCGATGGATGCCGTCCGCGAGCTCTCGAGCGTCGGCAACGCGCTGCGCAAGAAGGAGAAGCTACGCGTGCGGCTGCCGCTCGCGCGCCTCACCGTGGTGTCGCCGCTCGCCTCGACTCTGGGGCAGTTCGAGGACATCCTGCGCGAGGAGCTGAACGTGAAGTCGGTCGAGCTCGTGCCGCTGGCCGACACGACGGCGCACGAGTACGGCATCGACCACCGCCTCAGCGTGAACGCGCGGGCGGCCGGGCCGCGCCTCGGCAAAGAGGTGCAGAAGGCCATCCAGGCCGCGCGCTCCGGCGACTGGTCGGAGGTCGACGGCGTGGTCACGGCCGGGGGCATCGCCCTGGAGCCGGCGGAGTACGAGCTGGTGCTCGAGACGACGGGGCGCCCGGAGGGCGAGGCCCTCGCGATCGTGCCGACCGGCGGCTTCGTGCTGCTCGACACGCAGACGACCCCCGAGCTCGAGGCCGAGGGGCTGGCGCGCGACGTGATCCGCGCCGTGCAGGAGACGCGCAAGAACGCCGGCTTCGACGTGAGCGACCGCATCCGTCTGGACCTGCGGTTCGCGAGCGAGGAAGATGCGGATGCCGTCGCTTCCGCCTTCGAGATCGCCGACGTGGCGGGGGAGACCTTGGCCGTCGAGCACTCGCTGCACCGAGAGGACCGCCCTGTGGCGGGAGCGGAGTTCATCGCCGACATCGCGAAAGGCACGTACGCGAACCGTGCGGCCTTCACGATCGCCGTCTCCCGGATCGGTGGTGTCGCATGAGCGCTCGCGAACGGGCGGATGCCGTCTACGAGACCCTTCTGGGGCGTGCAGGGGAGCGCTGGGTGCAACCGCGCAAGGAGCGCACCGCGCGCATCCTCGCCTTCCTCGACGACCCGCAGCGCACGTACCGCGTGGTGCACATCACCGGAACCAACGGCAAGACGTCGACCGCGCGGATGATCGAGAGTCTGCTCCGTGCGCACGGGCTGCGCACGGGACTCTTCACGAGCCCGCACCTGGAGCGGTTCACCGAGCGCATCATGATCGACGGCGAGCCGATCGATGACGCGGCCGTCGCCGACGCCTGGGACGAGATCGCCCCGTTCGTCGAGATCGTCGACGCCGAGCTCGACGCCGCCGGCGACGCGCCGCTCACCTTCTTCGAGCTGCTGACGGTGCTCGCCTTCGTCGCGGTGGCCGATGCCCCGGTCGACGTGCTCGTGCTCGAGGTGGGTATGGGAGGGGAGTGGGACTCGACCAATACGGCCAACGGCGACGTCGCCGTGTTCTCGCCCATCGACATCGACCACGCCGACCGTCTCGGCGACACGATCGCGAAGATCGCCGAGGTCAAGGCCGGCATCATCAAGGACGGTGCGGCTGTCGTCTCGGCGCAGCAGCCCGCCGAGGCGGCCGAGGTACTGCGTCGCGTCGCCGCCGAGCGCGGAGCGACGATCGCCTTCGACGGCGACGACTTCGGCCTCGCCGAGCAGAAGCTGGCGGTCGGCGGACAGCTGCTGACGATCCGTGGCCTCGCGGGGAACTACGTCGAGGAGTATCTGCCGATCTACGGTGCGCATCAGGGCCACAACGCCGCGCTCGCCGTCGCGGCGGTCGAGTCGCTCATCGGTGGAGCGGCGCAGCGGATCGCCGACGACATCATGTCGGAGGGTCTGCAGGGCGCCACGTCGCCCGGCCGACTGCAGCTGCTGGGCGTCGCGCCGACCGTCGTCGTCGACGCCGCCCACAACCCGCACGGTGCGAAAGCACTCGTGCAGGCGCTGGACGACAGCTTCGACTTCGACGAGTGGGGCGTGGTGCTCGGGGTGCTGGCCGACAAGGACGCCGCGGGCATCGTCGCGCAGCTCGCTCCCGCGGCGGCGCATGTCTTCGCGACGGCGCCCGACTCCGATCGCGCGTCGGACGCGGATGTGATCGCCGACCTGGTCGAGCAGACGGGACAGCGTGCCACCGTGCATCCGACCCTCGCCGATGCGGCCGACGCCGCGCGGGAGTGGGCCGCGTCCAACGACCGCCGCGCGGTCGTGATCGCCGGATCGGTCGTGCTCGCGGGCGAGGCGATCGCCCTCGCTGAGGAAGAGGACTGGAAGGCCGGGTGGCGCGCATGACCTCCAGTGCCGCCGGCGGACGTGCTCCGCGCCCGCCCCGTCCGCCCCGTACCCTCGTGCAGAAGCTCGCGCCGGTCGTGCTCGGATTCGAGTCGATCGTCGTGTTCCTCGTCGGTCTCACGATCTTCGGACTGGGCTCGCTCCCGCCGGCCATCCCGCAGTGGTGGGGGATCGTCGGCGGCATCGTGATGGCGCTGGTCTGCATCGCCATCGCCGGGATGATCACGAAGCCCTGGGCGATCACCGCCGGCTGGATCGTGCAGGTCATCATCGCCCTGTCCGCGATCCTGGTTCCGTCCATCCTGTTCGTCGTACTGATTTTCGGCGGCATGTGGGCGTATGCGACCATCAAGGGGGCACGGGTGGATGCACAACGCCCGACCGAGCCCTCGACCGAGACTCAGACAGAGAGTGAATGACATGGCCACCGAAGAAACCCTCGTCCTCGTCAAGCCCGACGGCGTCACGCGCGGCCTCACCGGCGCGATCCTCGCCCGCATCGAGGCGAAGGGCTACGCGCTCGTCGACATCCGCCTCGTCGAGCCCGACCGCGACCTGCTCGCCGCGCACTACGCCGAGCACGAGGGGAAGCCGTTCTACGAGCCGCTCCTCGAGTTCATGCTGTCGGGACCGTCGGTCGCGATCCGCCTCGCCGGCAACCGCGTGATCGAGGGATTCCGCTCGCTCGCCGGTACGACAGACCCGACGACTGCCGCCCCGGGCACGATCCGCGGCGACTTCGGCCGGGATTGGGGCCTGAAGGTCCAGCAGAACCTCGTGCACGGCTCGGACAGCCCCGAGAGCGCTGCACGCGAGCTCGGCATCTGGTTCGACTGAGCCGCGCACTCCACGAGAAAGGCCCGTCCGCTGAAGAAGCGGACGGGCCTTTCTCGTGACTGGGGTCAGCCGCCGGTGACGATGCGCACCATCTCTCCGAGGAAGTCGATGCCCTTGGTCTGCGCCATCAGCACGATGATCGCGTAAGCGATGACCGTGGCCAGCGGCACCCAGGCCATGAGCTTGTCTGCCCGCTGCTGCACGCCTTCGTGCCGGGTGAAGGTGCCGTTGCGGGTGAGATGCAGCATGGTGGCGAAGAACGTCGGGATCGTCACGGCCCACGTGACCATGCACCACGGGCACAGGACGATGAGGTCGTAGATGCTCTGGGAGATGAGCCAGCACACGAAGCCGAAGGCGAAAGTGATGCCGATGCCGAAGAGCGCCCAGAACCAGCGGGGGAAGCGCGCGCCCGCGAGGATCGCCACGCCGACGACGAGCGGCGCCATCCATCCGGTGAGGCCGAGGATCGGGTTCGGGAAGCCGAACACCGAGCCCTGCCAGGACTCGAGGTTCTTGCCGCACTGGATGAAGGCGCTCAGATCGCACGAGAGCGCGGCGTCGGGGTCGGCGAGGAGGACGAACTTCTCGACCGTGAGCTGGAAGGCGGCGAACCAGCCGATCACACTCGCGATGATCAGCCAGACGGCGAAGATGACGGGGCGGGTGCGCTGCTCGCTCATCTGAGGATTATCTCAGCGACGGCTATGGATCGGGCGAGAACGGGGCCGGAGAAAATCTCCGGACGTGCGCGGATGCCGCATTCTGCGGAACTTGGTGCGATAATGGCCTGTGACGCGATGAGCGGCCCAGCCGTGACACGTGTCGACGCAGACTTCGGGGCCCATGCCCCACGCGACCAGAGCTACGAGCCGGTCGCAGATCGAGTGAGTTC
The DNA here is from genome assembly GCF_044772365.1 of Microbacterium sp. NPDC090225. Classification (NCBI taxonomy): domain Bacteria; kingdom Bacillati; phylum Actinomycetota; class Actinomycetes; order Micrococcales; family Microbacteriaceae; genus Microbacterium; species Microbacterium sp. NPDC090225. Next base: position 151,452 of record NZ_JBIVYS010000001.1, read on the forward strand.
GCGGCACCCGCGGGTGCTGCATGAGTTTCGCGGAACACTCCGGTGATCCGCGCAGGGAGCAAGCCAGAGATGGCCGATGAGAACAATGACAACAACACCCCTACCCTCGTCTTCCCGGCTGACGCCGCGGAAGAGTTGACGGAGTCCCCGACTCCCGAGGGCGAGACTCCGGAAGACGCGGCTGCGGCCGAGTCGGATGCTCCCGCAGAGGTCGCACCGGTCGAGGAGACCGCGGCGGCCGAGGAGAAGCCTGCCGAAGAGGAGCCTGCGGCTCAAGAGCCCGCAGCTCCTGAGAAGCTTGCTCCCTCCGAAGAGCCTGCGGCTCCCGAGGAGCCTGCCGCTCCTGAGGAGCCTGCTGCTCCTGAGGAGCCTGCCGCTCCCGAGGAGCCTGCCGCGGTCACCGCCGTGTCGCTGGGTCTGCTCCCCGAGGTGTTCGTGTCGCAGGTCTCCACCCAGCTGCACTTCTACGCCCCCGAGATCGTGCCGCTGCCAGCACGCCCGGGTCGTGGCCCGGCTCCCGAGCGCGACCTCGATGACGATGCAGACGGCGGCCGTCGCGGACGCCGTCGTCGTGGCGGGTCCGAGGGTGACGACCAGCGCGATGCTCCTCGCCAGCGTCAGCGCGTCGTCGAATACATCACCGAGCCGAAGGCGATCAAGGGCTCCACGCGTCTCGAGGCCAAGAAGCAGCGCCGCCGCGACGGACGCGACGCCGGTCGCCGTCGTCCCGTCGTCACCGAGGCGGAGTTCCTCGCGCGTCGCGAATCCGTCGACCGCAAGATGGTCGTGCGCTCCAAGAACGGCCGCACGCAGATCGGTGTCCTCGAGGACGGGGTCCTCGTCGAGCACTACGTCGCGCGCAACCAGGACGCCTCCCTCATCGGCAACGTGTACCTCGGCCGCGTGCAGAACGTGCTCCCGAGCATGGAGGCGGCATTCGTCGACATCGGCCGTGGCCGCAACGCGGTGCTCTACTCGGGCGAGGTCGACTGGGACGGTGTCGAGACCGGCAACCAGCCCCGTCGTATCGAACTCGCCCTCAAGCCGGGCGACCGTGTGCTCGTGCAGGTCACGAAGGATCCGGTCGGCCACAAGGGCGCCCGCCTGACCAGCCAGATCTCGCTTCCCGGCCGTTACCTCGTGTACGTTCCGGGCGGTTCGATGAACGGCATCAGCCGCAAGCTGCCCGACAACGAGCGCGCGCGCCTCAAGCGCATCCTCAAGGAGGTGCTGCCGGAGTCCTCCGGCGTCATCGTGCGCACGGCAGCCGAGGGCGCCACGGAGGACCAGCTCACGCGTGACGTGCAGCGTCTGACCTCGCAGTGGGAGCACATCCAGAAGCAGGTCGAGAGCCAGCAGGCTCCCGCGCTCCTGCACGCCGAGCCGGATCTGCTCGTCAAGATCGTCCGTGACGTCTTCAACGAGGACTTCACGAAGATGCTCATCCAGGGCGAGGAATCGCAGCGCACGATCCGTTCGTACCTCGAGAGCGTCGCTCCCGACCTCCTCGAGCGCGTCGAGGCCTATGAAGACGCCGCCGACCCCTTCGATGCGTTCCGGATCACGGAGCAGATCGAGAAGGCGCTCGACCGCAAGGTCTGGCTGCCGTCGGGTGGATCGCTCGTGATCGACCGCACCGAGGCCATGACCGTGGTCGACGTCAACACCGGGAAGTTCGTCGGTTCCGGCGGCAACCTCGAAGAGACGGTCACGAAGAACAACCTCGAGGCCGCCGAGGAGATCGTCCGCCAGCTGCGCCTGCGCGACATCGGCGGCATCATCGTGGTCGACTTCATCGACATGGTGCTCGAGTCCAACCGCGACCTCGTGCTGCGCCGCCTCATCGAGTGCCTCAGCCGCGACCGCACCAAGCACCAGGTCGCCGAGGTCACCTCGCTCGGACTCGTGCAGATGACCCGCAAGAAGCTAGGCCTCGGTCTGCTCGAGACGTTCAGCGAGGCGTGCGAGGTCTGCGCCGGGCGCGGTGTGATCGTGCACCACGACCCCGTCGTCAAGCACCGCTCCAACGGAAACGGTGGGAACGGCAACGGCGGCAACGGCAACAACCAGAGCGGCCGCCGTCAGCGCGGTGGCAACGGTGGCGGACAGAGCCAGAGCGCTCCACCCGCCGCGAACGTGACGCACAGCATCCCCGAGGGTGCGAAGTCGGCTCTCGCGCAGATCGCCGCATCCACGAAGGCGCCCGCCGAGGGCGCTGTCGATGCTGTCGCGGTCGATGAGGCTCCGGTCGAAGCGCCCGAGCGTGCGAAGAAGCCCCGCAAGAAGCGCGGGGCGGACCGCAAGCCCGCGCCGCGCAGCCAGGCCGAGCAACTGCTCGACTCGGTGCTCGACGCTCTCCCGGAGCCGAAGGCGCCGGGGCAGGGTCGTGGACGTCGTCGAGTCAGCACCGCAGCGCTCACCGGCACCCCGGTGTCGGTGAACGGCGAGGGCTCAGCTCCGGTCGCGAGCGGGGATCCTGAGGCCTGAGGCGATCAGCCGTCGGACGAGCTCCTTGCCGCCGACGTGCTCGGCGCCGCCGGCGACGAGCCGGGGGATGCTGTCCTCCGGTACGTCGTAGTGGTCCAGGTCGAAAGCGCGCGGGGGCAGATCGTGGCGGATCGCGAACGCGTGCAGCTCGTCGAGGCTCTCGTCGCTGACGAGGTGCGCCCACAGACGTCCGTGCGCGGGCCAGAGCGGGTCGTCGACGAGAACGGTCATCCCGCAAGCCTATGACCGGACACGCCCCTCGGCTCACTTTGCGAGTGGCTCCGGCATCCGGTAAAGTAGTCCCTTGGTGCGTATGCCGCGTCGTCCTCGTCGGTCGGAGCGGAGAGTCTTGCATTCGCACCCGCCGCCCCGCGGCGCATGCAAGCAACAGTCTTCCCGTGAGATTCTCGGAGCCGCGAGCTCCCCAACGAAACAGGTATGAAGTGGTTTACGCAGTAGTGCGCGCCGGTGGGCGGCAGGAGAAGGTCGAGGTCGGCACGATCGTTCAGCTCGACCGTGTGCAGGCTGCCCAGGGCGAGAAGATCGAGCTTGCCGCTGTGCTGCTCGTCGACGGCGCTACGGTGACCACCGACGCCGACAAGCTGGCCAAGGTCAAGGTCACCGCCGAGGTCATCGGCAACCTCCGCGGCCCGAAGATCATCATCCAGAAGTACAAGAACAAGACCGGCTACAAGAAGCGTCAGGGCCACCGCCAGGAGCTCACGCGCGTCAAGATCACCGGCATCAAGTAAGACCGAGGAGACCAGGACATGGCACATAAAAAGGGCGCAAGCTCCACCCGTAACGGTCGTGACTCCAACGCACAGCGCCTCGGCGTCAAGCGTTTCGGTGGCCAGCAGGTCAACGCCGGTGAGATCATCGTCCGCCAGCGAGGCACCCACTTCCACCCCGGCGTGAACGTCGGCCGTGGTGGCGACGACACGCTCTTCGCGCTGTCCGCCGGTGCGGTGCAGTTCGGTGCGAAGGGCGGCCGCAAGGTCGTTAACATCGTCGCTGCAGGCGAGTAATCGCCGCACAGCAACAGACATCCGGTTCGGGGCGGGCTTCGGCTCGCCCCGTCCGTGTATCTGCCCACCGATTCCGGTGGGCAACAGCTATCACCTGAGGAGACCGACACATGGTCACGTTCGTCGATACCGTGACGCTGCACCTGCGCGCGGGTAAGGGCGGCAACGGCTGTGTCTCGGTGCACCGCGAGAAGTTCAAGCCTCTCGGTGGCCCGGACGGCGGCAACGGCGGCGACGGCGGCGACATCGTGCTGGTCGCCGACACGCAGACCGGCACCCTGCTGTCGTACCACCACTCGCCGCACCGCTCTTCGCCCAACGGCGGCTTCGGGATGGGCGACCATCGCGCAGGCTTCATGGGGGAGGACCTCGAGCTCCCCGTGCCCGTCGGCACCGTCGTGAAGAACACCGACGGCGACGTGCTGATCGACATGATCATCCCGGGTGAGCGCTTCGTGGTCGCGAAGGGCGGCCTGGGCGGACTGGGCAATGCGGCTCTCTCATCGCCCAAGCGCAAAGCGCCCGGATTCGCGCTCCTCGGTACGCCGGGCTACGAGGGCGATGTCGTCCTCGAGCTCAAGACCGTCGCCGACGTGGCACTCGTGGGGTACCCCTCGGCCGGCAAGTCGAGCCTGATCGGCGCGATCTCGGCTGCGCGGCCCAAGATCGCGGACTACCCGTTCACGACGCTGCACCCGAACCTCGGTGTAGTACAGGCCGGAGACGCCCGCTACACCGTCGCCGACGTGCCGGGACTGATCGAGGGCGCCAGCGAAGGCCGTGGTCTGGGCCTGGAGTTCCTGCGTCACGTCGAGCGGTGCTCGGCTCTGCTGCACGTGCTCGACTGCGCCACGCTCGAGCCGGGACGCGACCCGCTCTCGGACCTCGACGTCATCCTCGCGGAGCTGGCCGCCTACGAGGTGCCCGAGGGCCAGACTCCGCTCCTGGAGCGCCCGCAGTTCGTCGCTCTGAACAAGATCGACGTGCCCGAGGCGCGTGACCTCGCCGAGCTCGTTCGCCCGGACCTCGAGGAGCGCGGCTTCCGCGTCTTCGAGATCTCGACCGTGTCGCACGAGGGTCTTCGTCCGCTGACCTTCGCGCTCGGCGAGCTCGTCGAGAAGGTCCGCGCCGAGCAGGCCGCCGTCGAGGTGCCGCGCGAGCGCGTCGTGATCCGTCCGCGTGGCTCCAAGAAGGAGTTCACGATCCGGGTCGAGGGCGGCACGTACGGCAACGTCTACCGCATCCTCGGCGAGAAGCCGGTGCGGTGGGTGCAGCAGACCGACTTCCAGAACGAGGAAGCGGTGGGGTACCTCGCCGACCGCCTCGAGAAGCTGGGCGTCGAGGACGAGCTCTTCCGCCTCGGCGCGGTGCAGGGATCGACCGTGGTGATCGGCGAGGGCGACAGCATCGTCTTCGACTGGGAGCCCACGATGACCTCGGCCGCCGAGCTCATGACGGCACCGCGAGGCACCGACCCGCGTCTGGCGCCGAATGCGCGACGCACGACGTCGGAGCGTCGAGAGACCTACTACGAGCGAATGGATGCCAAGGCCGCGGCGCGCGCGGAGGTCGAGGCCCAGCGCCTCGCCGCCTACCGCGAAGAGGGCGAGTGACCGCACGCTCGCGTGCAGACCTCGCCACGGCTGCACGCATCGTCGTGAAGGTCGGGTCGTCGTCGATCAGCGGCGAGGCGTCCTGGCGCATTCCGGTGCTCGTCGAGGCACTCGCCGCCGCGCACGGACGGGGCACCGAGGTCGTGCTCGTCTCGTCGGGGGCGATCGCCTCCGGCATCCCCTTCCTTCGTCTCGACGCGCGCCCCACCGACCTCGCGACCCAGCAGGCTGCTGCGGCCGTCGGGCAGAACATCCTCGTGTACCGCTATCAGGAGGCGCTGCGTCCGTTCGACATCGTCGCGGGCCAGGTGCTGCTGACGACCGGCGATCTCGAGAACCCGACGTCGCGCAGCAACGCGCGTCGCGCGATGGAGCGCCTTCTGGGGCTGCGGGTGCTCCCGATCGTCAACGAGAACGACACGGTCGCGACGCAGGAGATCCGCTTCGGCGACAACGACCGTCTGGGCGCGCTCGTCGCCCAGTTGATCGAGGCCGACGCCCTCGTGCTGCTGAGTGACATCGAGTCGCTCTACACGCGCCCGCCCTCCGACCCCGGGGCCGAGCCGATCGATGTCATCGCCGCGGATGCCGATCTGAGCGGACTCGAGTTCGGAGCCACCGTCGTGAACAGCGTCGGCACAGGGGGAGCGGCGACCAAGGTCTCCGCCGCCAGACTCGCCGCCGCATCGGGGATCGGCGTGCTGGTGACCAGTGCCGACCTGGTGGATCGCGCGCTCTCGGGCGCCGAGGTCGGAACCTGGTTCGAGCCCGCCGTCTGAGCGGGATCGGCGCGCCCTAGACTGGGCGGATGACCGATCAGACCCCGCAGGTGCGCCTCGAGCGCGCGAAGGAGGCGTCGCGTGCGACGGCCGCTCTGACCAGTGGCGACAAAGAGCGCGTTCTCGAGGAGATCGCCCTCGGACTCGAGCGCGACGCCGAGCGCATCATCGCCGCCAACGCACTCGACGTCGCGCGCGGACGCGAGAATGGCATCGGCGACTCGCTGATCGACCGTCTGCGCCTCGACGACACGCGCGTCGCGGCTCTCGCCGCCGCCGTTCGTCAGGTCGCCGCGCTTGCGGACCCGGTGGGACGCGTGGTCGGCGGGCATCGGATGCCGAACGGCGTCTCCCTCGAGCAGGTTCGAGTGCCCTTCGGTGTGGTCGGCGCGATCTACGAAGCGCGGCCGAACGTCACGGTCGACATCGCCGCTCTCGCACTGCGTTCGGGGAACGCGGCCGTGCTCCGCGGCGGCAGCGCCGCGCGCGAATCGAACACCGTCCTCGTCGAGGTCATGCGAGAGGCACTGGTGCGATCGGGCGTCACCGCCGAGGCGATTCAGACCGTCGACGACTTCGGGCGAGACGGAGCGAAGGCGCTCATGAACGGGCGCGGTTACATCGACGTGCTCGTTCCCCGGGGGAGCGCCGGACTCATCGAGACCGTCGTGACGGAGTCGACCGTTCCTGTCATCGAGACGGGGGCCGGGAACGTGCACATCGTTCTCGACGAGTCGGCACCCGACGACTGGGCGCGCGACATCGTCGTCAACGCGAAGGTACAGCGCCCGAGCGTCTGCAATGCGGTCGAGACCGTCCTCGTGCACCGCCAGGCGGCACCGCGTCTCATTCCCCTCGTGGCCAGTGCCCTGCAGAGCGAGGGCGTGGCGATCCACGGCGACGACATCGTCGCCGGTCTCGTATCGAACGTGATCCCCGCGACGGATGAGGACTGGGCGACCGAGTACCTCAGCCTCGACATCGCGATCAAGGTCGTCGACGATCTGGATGAGGCCCTGGCGCACATCCGCCGCTACAGCACCGGACACACCGAGTCGATCATCACGACCGACACCCGCAACGCCGAGCGTTTCCTCGCCGAGGTGGACTCCGCGGTCGTCATGGTCAACACGTCGACCCGCTTCACCGATGGCGGCGAGTTCGGTTTCGGTGCCGAGGTGGGCATCTCGACGCAGAAGCTGCATGCCCGGGGCCCGATGGGCCTCGCCGAGCTCACGAGCACGAAATGGCTGGCGCGTGGGTCGGGGCAGACGCGCGGCTGAGGGCTAGACTGGATCGCGCTGCACTGACTCAGGTCACGAAACGGAGAAACGATGAACTTCATCGCACAGGTCGCGATGGCCGCTGCGGAAACCGAGCACCACGGCAACGTTGCCCTCGAGACCGTGATCTTCGGTGTGATCGCGGCGATCATCTTCGCCTTCCTCGGTCTCGTGACACTGTCGTACCGCAACGTCGCCAACCGTCACTCGGCGAAGGCCGACGCCTGGGCCGCGAAGCACGGCAAGGACGGTCACGGGGCAGGGCACGGCCACTAAGGCACTATGAAGACCGTGACCTCGCGCGCTCCGCGCATCGGTGTGATGGGTGGAACGTTCGACCCGATCCACCACGGTCACCTCGTCGCCGCCAGTGAGGTCGCGCACTCCTTCGATCTCGATGAAGTCGTCTTCGTCCCGACCGGACGCCCCTGGCAGAAGTCGGACGTCACCCCGAGCGAGCACCGGTACCTGATGACCGTGATCGCGACGGCATCCAACCCGCAGTTCACGGTCAGCCGCGTCGATGTCGATCGCGAAGGGCCGACCTACACGATCGACACCCTGCGCGATCTGAAGCGGGATCGACCGGATGCGGAGCTCTTCTTCATCTCGGGAGCGGATGCCGTGGCGCAAATTCTCAGTTGGAGGGACCATGATGAGTTGTGGGAGTTGGCCCACTTCGTCGCGGTCTCCCGGCCAGGACACGTCCTGAGCACGGACGGCCTCCCGAGCGACAACGTCAGCCAGCTGGAGGTGCCGGCCCTGTCGATCTCGTCGACCGCCTGCCGAGAGCGGGTCCGGGACGACCAGCCGGTCTGGTATCTCGTTCCCGACGGGGTCGTCCAGTACATCGCGAAGCATCATCTGTATCGGAGCAAGTCATGACTACATCGGATCAGCAGGGTCAGGGTCCGCTGACACGCAAGCAGTTGCGTGAGATCCGACTGACCGGATCGACGCCCGTCATCACCGACGACGAGGCGGCGGCGTCGGCCGCACCGACGCGCGAGCCCGACGCCGTCGTCGAGAAGCCTGCCGCCGCGAAGCCTGTCGTCGAGAAGCCTGCCGCCGCGAAGGCTGTCGAGAAGAAGCCTGCCGCTGAGAAGCCCGCTCCGGCCCCCGAGACTCCGGCCCCCGAGACGCCCGCTGCCACGGCGCCCGCACCGGCCGTCGCAGCACAAGCATCGTTCCCCGCGGTATCCGGCGCCCCGCTCACACGCCGTCAGGCGCGCGACCAGGAGCGCGTTCGCACGGCATCCGTGCCGGTCGTCGAACCCGAGGACGCCGCGCCCGTCGCTCCGGTGGAGCCGGCGGAACCGGCAGCCCCGGTTCCGGCCCCGCACATCCAGTCTTCGGTCGAGTCGACCCCGATCGTCGACGCCGTACCGGAGTTCTCGGCCCCCGCGGACCCGACCGACGACGTGATCGTCGCCGACGACCTCACCGATGATGATGACGACGCAGAGGTCGCGATCGCGCCCGTGAGCGCCGCCGGCGCGAGCGCGTCGGTGGGCGACGTGCCGCTCGAGGCGTCCGCGGAGGAAACGCCGGACGACCTTGACGACGTCGATGCCGTTCTGGGTCTCGACCAGGAACCCGCCCTCTCGGACACCGATGACGTGCTCGCCGACGTCGGAGACGACGACGAGGTCATCGCCCCCGATGAGCGCCCCACCGTGAACCCGGCCTTCGGGGCGTCCGTGATCGACAAGACGCAGAAGCCGTTCGCGCCGTCGTTCGACGAGCTGCTCACGGTCGGCGATTCGAGCGGGTCTCAGCACACGTCGCCCAGCGCGCTGATCTTCACCCCCTCGCCGGGCGAGGGGTCGCTCTCAGGACCGGTCGCATCGACCGGCGAGATCCTCGTCACCGGGTCCTACGAGCTTCCGCGCGGCATCGGCTCCCAGGGCCACGCCCACGGCGTGGCCGACGGCAAGGACGTCGATGCGGTCCTCATCGACGGCGAGCTGCCGCCCGCCTCTTCTCCCACGCCGATCGCCGCCAGCTCGGCGGTCAGCACCATCAAGCCCGCCGGCGAGGTCATCCGACCGCCCGCCCCCGAAAAGGGCAACAAACTCATGCTCATCCTTGCGATCGTTGCGGGTGGTCTCGCTCTCGCACTGGGCGTGGTCCTCGTCGTCGCCTTCACCACGAATGTGTTCTGATGCAATCACCTGAATCCGCTGAAGCCATGCTGCAGATCGCTGCGGCCGCCGCCGTCTCGAAGGGTGGCGAAGACCTCGTCGCTCTCAACGTCTCGGAGCCGCTCCCGCTCGTCGACATCTTCCTGCTCGTCACGGGAAACAGCGAGCGCAACGTCGCCGCGATCGCCGACGAGATCGAGGACCGTCTCATCGAGGAGGGGCACAAGCGTGTCCGCCGCGAGGGTCGCGCCGAGTCTCGCTGGGTCCTGATGGACTTCGGCGATCTGATCGTTCACGTGTTCCACCAGGAGGAGCGCGTGTACTACGGGCTCGAGCGCCTGTGGAAGGACTGCCCCGTCGTGCCGATCGACCTCCCGGAGCCCGTCGCGGGGGAGTGACCCCCGCACTGCGGGCGCCGCGCGCCTCAGGCGCTGAGCGGGGTCCGTCGCTGCAGCATGCCTCTTTCGGCCCGCGTCTGAGGGGGGATGGCTGACAGCAGCGACCGCGTGTAGGCGTGGGAGGGTTCGCGGTAGACCTGATCGGTGTCACCGATCTCGACCATGTTGCCCAGGTACATCACCGCGACACGATCGGCGATGTGGCGGACGAGCGACAGATCGTGCGCGATGAAGACGATCGACATGCCCAGGCGCTCCCGCAGATCGCAGAGAAGGTCGATGATCTGCGCGCGGATGGAGACGTCCAGCGCGGACACCGGCTCATCGCATACGAGAACGTCGGGGTCGAGTGCGAGTGCCCGAGCGATACCGATTCGCTGCCGTTGGCCGCCGGAGAACTGGTGGGGGAAGCGTGACCCCATCTCGGGCGTGAGGCCCACGAGTTCCAGAAGCTCGGCGACGCGCTCCCGTCGGCTGGCCGCGCTTCCCGTGCGCGTCGCAGCGAGGGGTTCGGCGATGATCTGCTGCACCGTCATTCGGGGATTCAGAGACATGTACGGGTCCTGGAACACCATCTGGACGCCGCGACGCAGGATCTTGCGATCACGGAGACGCCCGCGCGTGACGTCCTGATCGCGATACGTGAGGGTGCCGACGTCGGGTGAATCGAGCCCGACGAGCATGCGTGCGAGAGTCGACTTCCCGCTGCCCGACTCGCCCACGATCGCGAGGATCTCTCCCTTTCGCAGGTGAAGGTCAACGCCGGCGACGGCAGCGACTCGGTGCGCTCGGCGCCCGCTGCCCGAGCGGAACGTGCGCTCGAGTCCGGTGCCCTGGAGGATCGGCGCGGCCTCGTCGTCGTCGACGGCTGCGGTGACGTCGCGCGGCAGGGAGTGCAGGAGTTGCAGCGTGTACGGGTGCTGGGGAGCGGTGAGCACCGTGTCGGCACTTCCCGCTTCGACGATCCGACCCGAGCGCATCACCGCGACCTGATCGGCGACTTCCATCACCACGCCGAGATCGTGGGTGATGAGCAGGATGCCCATGCCGAGGCGATCGCGGAGCGAGAGGAGCAGGTCGAGGATCTGTGCCTGGACCGTCACATCCAGTGCCGTGGTCGGTTCATCCGCGATGATGAGATCGGGTTCGAGGGCGATCGCCATCGCGATGAGGATCCGCTGCCGTTGTCCGCCCGAGAACTGATGGGGATAGTCGTGGACCCGCTTCTCCGGCGTGGGGATGCCGACCATCGTCAGCAATTCCACCGCGCGCTTCTCCGCCGCACGGCGGCTCGTAGAGCGGTGCGCTCGAATGAGATCGATGATCTGGTCACCGATGCTGAGCACGGGGTTGAGTGCCGACAGGGCATCCTGCATGACCAGGCTCACCTGCACCCCGCGCAGTCGTCGATGTTCCTCGTCCGAGAGCGCGAGCAGATCGGCGCCGTTCAGGGTCAGACCGTCGGCGGCCACGTCGCCCTTGTCGATCAGACCCATGATGGCCCGCGCGGTCATCGACTTGCCGGACCCGGACTCCCCGAGCAGCGCGAAGACCTCGCCGCGTCGCACGGCGAGGTCGACGCCGTCGACGACGCGATTGCGACGTCCATCGGACGACAGGGTGACGGTGAGGCCTCGAACGTCGAGGACGATGTCGTGCTCTGCTGCGGGCGTGGTGTGCATGAGGCCATCATGCCAGGAATCTGCTCTGAAATGTTTCGAACAGGAAACATCTCAGCCGAAAATCACCACGTGTATTGACATTTGCGCCGAAATCATCGAGATTCGAGGAAATCTCCCCTTCGTCGAGCGGGAGAGGCTTCCCCGCACCACCGAATCGAAGGAGCGCATTCGTGCTCGAACCAGCCGACCGTTACACCGGTTACACCGCCTACGACTACCTCGAAGCGGGCAAGGACTACCGTGAGTTCCGCTACGCCAAGCAGATCGGCCGAGTCCCCGCCTACGAGGGCCTCGACCTCAGCGCTCCTCAGAAGGAGCGCACCGAACGCCTGCTGCGCGAAGAGACCGTGATCTCGCTGCACGAGCACGTCCAGGTCTTCCCCGAGGACATGGGTGAGCTGCGCGACCACATCCGCCAGGGTCGCGAACCCACCGGCTACCAGGGGCTCGCGCGCTCCGGGCTCACGGCCGTCTTCGACAACGGGATGGACGGCACGTGCTGCATCTCGAGCGACGCCGGGTGGAAGTACCAGGACGTGCTGTTCGATCTGGGGGTTCGGATGGCCGACCTCGCACACCAGGACTTCGTCATCAAGGCGGAGTCGATCAAGGACATCCGTCACGCCGCCGAAACGGGTCGGGTGGCCCACATCTTCGCGCTCGAAGCGGCGACGATGATCGAGAACGAGGTCGATCGTCTGGACGTGCTGTACGGCTTCGGTGTGCGCCAGATGGGCATCGCGTACTCGGAGGCGAACATGCTCGGCGGCGGTCTCAAGGAGCGGGGCGACGGCGGCCTCACCTACTTCGGCGAGCGCGCCGTCGAGCGCATGAACAAGCTCGGGATCGCCATCGACATCTCGCACTCCGGCGACCGCACCTGCGTCGACGTCGTCAAGCACTCCAAGGTTCCGGTGTTCATCACTCACGCCGGCGCGCGGGGACTGTGGCCGACGAACCGCATGAAGACCGACGAGACGATCATCGAATGCGCGAAGCGCGGGGGAGTCATCGGCATCGAGGCAGCACCCCACACGACGATCTCGCCGCAGCATCCGAAGCACTCTCTGGAGTCGGTCATGGACCACTTCCAGTACTGCGTCGATCTCGTCGGTCTCGAGCACGTCAGCTTCGGCCCGGACACGCTTTTCGGTGACCACGTGGGTCTGCACGACGCGTTCTCGTCGAACCTGTCTCTCGGCCAGGCGCACGCCAACGTCGACTACGAGAAGCAGCCCTACGTCGACGGCATCGAGAACCCTGCCGAAGCCTTCTACAACATCATCGGCTGGCTCGTGAAGCACGACTACTCCGACGACGAGATCCGCGCGGTCGTCGGCGGGAACACCATGCGCGTACTCGAGGAGGTTTGGGTCTGATGAAGCACAGCAAGTACCTCGCGCTCGGCGCCGCCGCGGCTCTCGCCGTCGGTCTCGTCGCCTGCGCCCCCACGGCACCAGAGCCCGGGGAATCATCCGGGAGCACCGGCCCCAGCGATGAAACACTCAGCATCGGCACGACGACGGATGTCGTCAACTTCAACCCCGTGCTCGGTAACAGCCGCACGGACTCGTGGATCACCAACCTGATGTATCCGCACCTGCTGAGCATCAGCGATGACGGCACCAAGGAAGCCCACGTCGCGACCGACTGGGGCTACGTCGACGACACGACCGGGTTCTATGAGATCCGTGACGACCTGACGTGGAGCGATGGCGAGCCGCTGACGGCCGAGGACGTCGCCTGGACGCTCAACGCCGTCAAGCGCGATGAGGCACCGGGAACGTTCTTCGGTCAGCTCGGCAACCTCGACACCGCCACCGCGGTCTCGGACACCCGCGTCGAGCTCACGCTCACCCAACCCGACTCGTCGATCGTCGACGAGATCGGCTTCTGGGGTGTCGTGGTGCCCCAGCACGTGTTCGAGCCGCAGGGCTCCATCGCGGAGTTCGCCAACGACGGCAGCGACGGCGGATGGGTGGGCATGGGCCCCTTCATTCTCAGCGACTTCCAGGTGGGGCAGCACTACACGCTCGAGCGCGTGGAGGACTATCCCCTGGTCGACGGCGGCGTGCCGGGACCTGCCGAGGTCGTGTACCGCGTGTATCCCGATGTGAACACCGAGATCCTGGCGCTGCAGAGCGGCGAGATCGACGTGATCGCGAACGCCCTGCCACCCGCGCAGGTCGAGCAGCTCAGCAGCACCGACGGCCTGCAGGTCATCGAGGCGGCGGGTCTCGGCTACGCCCACCTCGTGTACAACATGGAGAAGCCGGATCTCGCGAACGTGCTCGTGCGTCAGGCGCTCGCTCATGCGGTCGACTACGAGGCGATCCGCACCGTGGTTCTGCAGGGTCAGGCGGTGTCGACAGGATCGAGCGCTCTCATGCCGGTGCTCGCGAAGTACTACGACGACTCGGTGACCGAGTACGTATTCGACCCCGAGGAATCTCGTTCCCTCATGGAGGAGGCAGGATACACCGCCGGCGCAGACGGCACCTTCCCGGTCTCGTTCCGCCTGATCTACTCGCTGCAGGACAGCGTGACGAGCCAGTGGGCGCAGATGGTCAAGGACAGCGCTGCAGAGGCGGGCATCACGATCGAGCTGCAGGGCACCGAGCGCAACACCTACCTGTCGATGACGAGCGAAGGCGATTACGACATCTACGCCGGCAACTTCGCCATCATGGACGATCCGGTGACGAATTTCGCGCTCTCCTACCTGCCCGATGGAGCGATCAACTACACGCACGTCGACGACCCCGAGCTGAACGCCCTGATCGAAGAGGGCATGGTCACCTTCGACGAGGACGAGAAGATCGAGATCATGCGCGAGGCGAACAAGATCGTGCACGAGCAGGTCTACGACAACATCATGTACACGCAGAACCTGTTCTTCGCCGCCAGCGACGAGTGGGCCGGCTTCGTTTCGAAGCCGAGCGAACTGCTCTCGATCGTGAACCCGCTCTCGCTCGCGAGCGCGCACCCGGTCGAGTAATACAACCCCCACTCTCGAGGAAGGTCGCCCGGGTGTCCCGAGCATCGTTCATTCTCCGTCGCGCAGGTAGAGGTCTGCTCACGATCTGGTTCGCCGTGACCGTGACATTCCTGCTGCTCCGTCTGCTCCCCGGTGACCCGGCGCTCGCGCTGGCGAGCCCGAACATGACGGATGCCATCCGGGCGACCATCCTCGAGCAGTACGGCCTCGACCAGCCCCTCATCGTGCAGTACGGGCTGTACATGTGGCAGCTGGTGCAGGGCAACCTGGGCATCTCGTTCACCCAGTCCATCCCCGTCCTCGACGTGCTCCTGCAGCGGCTGCCGTGGACACTGCTGCTGACGCTCACGGCGTTGGCTCTCACGATCGTGATCGGCATCCCGCTCGGCGTCGCCGCAGCGTCGCACAAGGGACGCTTCATAGATCGGGCCGTGCAGATCGTCGGCGTCACTGGTCAGTCTCTCTTCGTGCCCAGCGTGGCCATCCTGCTGCTCTTCGTCTTCGGGCTGAACCTCGGATGGTTCCCGATCGGGGGCGCCTACACGAACAACACCTACGGCGTCGAGTGGTACCTGAGCGTCGCGCAGCATCTCGTGCTGCCGGCGGTCTCGCTCATGCTCATCCAGGTGGGGTCCTACGTGCTCACCATGCGCTCCACGCTCATCGAGACGTTGGGGGAGGACTACATCCTGCTGGCCAAGGCGAACGGGCTCAGGGGGCGCCGCATCCTCTGGAAACACGCGCTCCGCAACGCGCTTCTGCCGACGACGACCCTCATCGGCCTCCAGCTCGGTTTCCTCGTCGGCGGAGCCGTGCTCACCGAGACGGTGTTCGCCTACCCGGGCATCGGCCGCGGGATCTACGAGGCCGTCACGCAGCTCGACTTCCCGGTGCTGCAGGGGGCCTTCCTCATGCTCGCGGTCACGGTGGTCGTCGCCAACACCGTCACCGACATCATCTACGGCTACCTGGACCCGAGAGTGAAGACCTCATGACCGCTCCGCTGCCCTCCACCGAGAACCTGCACCCGACCGAACCCGCCGCCGTCGGCAGCGAGCGGGCGAGCGCCCATACGTGGCGCGCGTTCCGGCGCGACCCGCTCGGGATGATCTCCCTGGGTCTGCTGGTCCTCCTCGTGATCGTCGCGCTCGCCGCCCCGCTGATCGCGCCCTACCCGGCCAGTTACGGGCCCGACGTGCTCAGGCCGCCGGGAGGCGAGCACTGGTTCGGTACCGATGCCCTGGGGCGCGATGTGTTCTCCGAGGTCATCTGGGGAACCCAGCAGAGCGTGCTCGTCGCGGTCGCGGCATCCGTCATCGCGATCGTCTTCGGAACGATCATCGCCGTCATCGGCGCCTACTTCCGTCGCCTCGACGGATTCATCAGCGTGATCGTCGACATGACGCTCTCGCTGCCGGTGCTGCCGCTGATGATCCTCATCGCCGCCCTCGCCGGCCCGAGCACGACGACGATCATTCTCGTCGTCGCCGCTTTCTCGTGGCCGGAGGTGACTCGTCTCGTCCGGTCGCAGGCCCTCACCGTCGTCGGCCTGCCGTACGTCGACGCCTCGCGTCTGATGACCACGTCCCCGCTGTGGATCATCTCGCGGCATGTCCTGCCCGCCGTGACCCCGGTCGTCGTGGTCTCGGTCGTGGTCACGGCATCCCGGGCAGTGCTCTCGGCCGCGGGCCTCGCGTTCCTCGGCCTCGGCGATCCGACCACCTGGTCGTGGGGGCGCATCCTCTACGAGGCCCAGCAGGCCGGCGCCATGGTGAGCGCGTGGTGGCTCACGCTCTTCCCCTCGATCGCCATCCTCATCCTGGTGCTCTCGGCGACGCTGCTGTCGATCGCTTACAACGACGCGCGGAATCCGCGCCACCTCGCCCGTTGAGAAGGAGACCCACATGACCGAGCTCGATCAGCGTCTCCCTCCCCAGTTCTTCGACCGGGTGCAGGAGCGCGTGCGGTCCATGATGGCGGAGGAGGGGTTCGACGGCTTCCTCACCGACCATCCCGAGGACATCGCGTATCTCACTGGATTCTTCCACCATCCTTCGGAGCGTCCCGTCGCGATCTGGGTGGATGCGAGCGACCGCGTGGTCATGCTTCTGCCCGAACTCGAACGGGAGTACGCGGAGTCGCAGTCGGCGCGAGCGGAACTCGTCGCCTTCTTCGAGTATCCCGGGGTGACGTCGCCCTACACCGCGCTCACGAGTGCCGTGCGGCCGAGGGGTCGCGTGGGCTTCAGCTCGTCGATGACGTTCCAACGCCTCGCCGCGGCGCGCGCGGCGATGGGCGATGCCGATCTGGTCGCATCCGACCTCATCGCCCGTGCCCGCTACGTCAAGTTCCCCGAGGAGATTGAGCTGCATCGGGAGGCCGCACGGGTGACGGATCGGATGCTCGACGCAGGGGTGCGCATGGTCGCCGGAGCGATCTCCGCCGGGGGAGACCTCCCGACGGAGGCCGAGCTCGAACGCCACGTCACCGCGACGGGGACGGCGATCATGTACGCGGAACATCGCAATGTGGTCGTCGCCTCGCTGCTCGCGGGCGGCCTCGTGTACTCCGGCGCGAACTCGGCCTTCCCGCACGGCCTGCCCTCCGTGAACCGGTTGAAAGCGGGAGACACGTTCATGCTGTCTCTCGGCTGTGCGGTGGGTGGCCGCTTCATCGAAGGCGAGCGCACCTTCGTGCTCGGCGAGCCGACGGCGGATCAGCGGCGCTACCACGACACCATCCGCGAGGCCCAGGCCGTCGGGCGCGAGACGATCCGCGCCGGACGGGAGTGCCGTGAGGCGAACCGTCTGTGTCTCGATGTCGTCCGCGAGGCGGGGCTCGGGGCGTACATCCGCCACCGGCAGGGGCATGGAATCGGACTCGGCATGCACGAGGCACCCTGGCTGGAGGACGGCGACGCCACTGTTCTCGCCGCCGGAATGGTCGTGTCCAACGAGCCGGGCATCTACGTGCCGGGCCACGCGGGGTACCGCATCAGCGACAGCATGCTCGTGACCGCCGACGGCGCCGAGGCGTTGACCACCTTCCCCCGCGACCTGGATGACTGCACGATCGCTCTCTGAGCGCCACCGACCGAGAAAGAGGACGACATGACATCGACACCCGAGGTATCTCCGGAGTTCGCCGCCGCCACCAGCGACCACCTGTGGATCGAGATCAACGGCAATCACCTGGCCGTCGAGGTTCTCGGGCCCGAGGGGGCGCCGGTGATCATCACCCACCACGGTGCGCCGGGACTCGGCTCGCGAGCGGAGCCTCGGGCGAGCTTCGGACGTCTCGCCGACGAGTACCGGGTCGTCGTCTTCGACGCTCGGGGAAGTGGCGCGAGCGCGGGGGAGGGCACGTACAGCCACGAGCAATGGGCCGCCGACATCGACGGCCTGCGCGAGTGGATCGGCGCCGAGCGGATCGTGATGGCCGGTGGCTCGTACGGGGGCTTCATGGCCATGGAGTACGCGCTGCGCTATCCCGATCGCGTCGCCGCCGTCGTGCTGCGCGACACTTCTGCCGACAATTCCAACGCCCACCTCGCCCGCGAGAACGCCCTCGCCTCGGATCGCGTCACGATCGACATGGAGAAGTTCGACCGCATCGACGTCGGTCAGGTGCGCGACGACGAGGATCTCAAGGACTGCTGGCGCGAGATCCTCCCGCTGTACGACTTCGTCTACGATCCCGAGGCCACCGAGCGGAAGGTGCAGGCGACGCCCTATCGTTATCGGGCTCACAACTACGCGTTCTCCTTCAACCTCCCGAACTACGACCTCAAGCCGCGTCTACATGAGATCTCGGTGCCGACACTCATCACCGTGGGGCGGACGGACTGGATCACGCCAGTATCGTGTAGCCAGGTGATCGCCGATCTCATTCCGGACTCCGAGATGGTGGTGTTCGAGAAATCCGGGCATTCGCCCCAGATCGAGGAGGCAGAGGCGTGGACCGACGCAGTGCGCACCTTCCTGCACCGGGTGTACCCGCCGACGGTATGAGCGCCGTGCAGATGGGACGCGAGGTCAGCGACCTCGACCGGCGCATCGTCGTCGCGCTGCAGCAGGACGGCCGCGCGAGCTGGACCTCGATCGCGGAGTTCGCGGGGGCATCGGTGTCGACCGTGACCCGCCGCGGACAGCAGTTGCTCGCCGAGGGAGTGGTGCGGGTCGGGATCGTGCCGACGCTGGGCAGCGAGGGGCACGTCGAGACGTTCTTCGTGCGCATCAACTGCACGCCGGGATCTCAGCTCTCCGTCGCAGAAGCCCTCATCGGGTCGCCGTACGTGCGCTTCGTGACGCTCGTGACCGGGAAGTTCGACGTCTTCGCCGAGGTCGTCATCCCGGGAGATTCGGCGACGTACGCCCATGTGCTGACCGATCTGCAGGGAATCCCGGGCGTCGAGCGATGGCGTAGCGATCTCGTCGTGCACACCTACAAGGTGAGTTTCGACTGGGGGCGTCAGCTCTACGACTCCCATGCGGAGGCCGCAAGCGATCCTCAGTCGTATATGCCGGCGCCGAACACCTGCGACCCCACCCACTTCGACGATGCCGATCATGCGATCGTGCGCGAACTCAGCGAGAACGGGCGGGCGTCGTTCCTGTCTATCGCTGCGAAGCTCGAGATGAACGAGAGCAGCGTGCGGCGGCGGTACGAGCGCATGCGCAGCGCGGGGTGCCTGACGACGGTCACGATGGTGCCGGCATCGGCCCTCGGTATGAGCGCGGAGACGCTGCTGATGCTGCGAGTGGAGCCGTCGCGCCTCGCCTCGGTCGCCCAGACGCTGTCGCAGCACGTGTCGGTGCGCTTCCTCGCGGCGGCTCTCGAGGAGAACTCGCTCTACTGCGAGATCATCCTGCCGAGCACCGAGACGCTGCACGACTTCCTCACCGGCACGATCGCCCACCTCAAGGGGGTGCGCGGCTGGACCGCGGCCATGGAGCTCGTGTTCATGAAGCGTGGTTTCATCGAGACGCCGTGGTGGCGCGCACAGGTCGCGTCGGCCGGGGCTTCTGAGAGCTGAGCGCGGGCTCGGCATCCTGCATGGATTCTGTCAAGGGTCTTTCCCGGCGGTATACCGGCGCGCACACTCTTTCTTAAGGGGAGAGAGTCTTGGAGGGCCGACATGACAGAGGATCCCGAACCGCGCTACGTGCTGCGACGGATCACCCCGACCGAATGGGTGATCAACGACCAGCGCTTCCCTGCGAACGACCCACGTCACATCGTCGCGTGCGTGTACGAATACGCCGAGACCGAGGTCGAGGTGGTGTGGGTGCGCGACCTGCCGCTCGCGATGCGCTACTCGAACGCCTTCGAGGTGCTCGCCGACGTCGAGCGCATGCACGGGTCGAGCCGAGCCACCCGCCCGGTGCAGATTCCTCATCTCCCGCCGTTGCTGGCCAACTGAGTCGGCACCGAAACGGGCGGATGCGATATCTCGCACCCGCCCGTCGGAGGCCTCGTTCATTCGCCTTCTGCGGCGATCCGATCGGCTTCAGCGCTGTCGACCTGCGCGCCGTCGATATCGGCATCGACCTCTTCCGTGCCGTCTACCTCGTGCGTGGGCACTCCGTCGCGGTCATCGTCCGACTCGTCTCCGAGCGACGGGATCGGGGGGATCGGTGGGGGATTGGACATCGGATGCTCCTCTCGTCGGTGAGTCGAGCCAGCCTAGAATTCGGCGGTCGCAGAGAAGAGGCCGTTGACGCGCGCGGCGTCGGGCGGTAGGTGGCGTCGATCCCGATCGCGATGGGATGCTCGCGTGTCGGCGCCACGAATCGGCGTTCGCGGCCTCTTCTTGCTTCTTGCGTCCGCCGGGGCTAGACGGTCTCGGACCGCTTCTTGCGGAAGGGGCGAGCCGGGGTGTGCGGTCCGTCCCACACGGTGATGATTCCCCAGGCGACCGCGGCGAGGGGTACCGAGAGCACGGCTCCGACGATGCCGCCGAGGATCGTACCCGCGGTCAGGGCGAGCAGGATGACGAGGGCATGCAGCTTCAGCGACCGCGCCATGACGACCGGCTGGAGGAAGTTGCCCTCGAGCTGGTTGACGAGCACCACGATGCCGACCACGATCAGCGCCGCCACCGGCCCGTGCGTGACGAGGGCGACGAGGGCGGCGAGGATTCCCGCGGCCGTG
Organism: Microbacterium sp. NPDC090225; assembly: GCF_044772365.1. Classification (NCBI taxonomy): domain Bacteria; kingdom Bacillati; phylum Actinomycetota; class Actinomycetes; order Micrococcales; family Microbacteriaceae; genus Microbacterium; species Microbacterium sp. NPDC090225. Next base: position 172,017 of record NZ_JBIVYS010000001.1, read on the forward strand.
GCGCCCACCAGGGGGATGAAGGCGGTGAGGAAGACGATCACGGCGAGCGGGACCGCGAGCGGGATCTGCAGGATAGCCAAGCCGATTCCGATGCCGAGCGCGTCGGCGGCGGCGACGATCGACGTGCCGCGGATGTACCCGCCGAACACGTCGACGGTCTTGTCGCCGATCCGGCGCGCCCGCTCGTAGCTCTCACCGGTGAAGGGACGCAGCAGGAACTCCCAGATACGGGGCCCGTCCTTGAGGAAGAAGAACAGCACCACGATCATCAGCGCGAGTCCGGTGAAGAAACTGGCCGTGGCCGAGACGCCGGCCAGGGCGCCCTGGCCGAAGGATGCGCTCGTGAGGAAGTCCTGCGCGTTCGCCCAGACGTCGTCGAGGTCGATGGCCCCGAAGTCGAACGGGAGAGTGCCGAGCCAGTCGGTGACCTGCGCGATGCCGTCGGTGGCGGAATCGACGAGGTCGTCCCACTGCGATCGCACCGTGAGCACGATGACCCAGACGACGCCGCCGAGAACGGCGAGGATGCCGATCAAGGCGATCCACGTGGCGAGGATCGACGGCATCCCGCGACGGCGCATCAGGGCGACGAGCGGATGGATCGCACTCGCGAGGATCAGCGCGATCGTCACGGGGATGAAGACGAGGGAGAGCTGCGTGATCACGAGCACGCCGACGGCGACGAGAGCGAGCACGATCAGGGTCTGCAGGCTGCGGGTCGCGACGACACCGAATCCTCGAGACCAGAGCCCCGGCTCGGCGGGCGTCGGCATCTCCGGTCGTCGGAACAGTCCCATCGGTTTCCTCCCGTTCGCCGGCGCTCGCGCACCGTGAGTGTCCAACCTAGCAACCGCCCCTGACGCTCTGTGGCAGGTTGGAGGGATGGACACGTTCCCCGCTCACGAGACGAGGCCGATTCGACGCACCCTGCTCGTCGGATTCGGCAAGCTCGGCGCTCGGCTGGCCCCCTCGTTGATCGCGGCCGGGAGCGAGGTGTTCGCGCTTCGCCGCTCGGCATCCGCCCTGCCCGCGGGCGTGATCGGTATCGAGGCAGACGTCGCGTCGCCGGTGCTCGTCGCGCTCCCGTCGGTCGATTCACTGGTCATCACCCTGCCCCCGGGAGAGGGATTCGACGCATACCGCAGAGCGCTCGGCCACCTCGCCCGTGCTCTGCCGGCGATCCCGGAGCGCACGGTGTTCGTATCCTCGACGGGTGTCTTCGCGGGTGAGGGGCCCGGCCATGTGCTGACGGAGCGCACGGTGCCGCACCCGCAGACCGAGCGCGCGCAGGCGATCCGCGATGGCGAGCTCGCCGCGCAGGAGCTGCTGTCCGCGGTCGTGCTCCGCCCTGCGGGCATCTACGGCCCGGGCAGGGACTTCCTCATCCGCCGCGTGCGCGAGCATGCCGAAGTGGACTATCGGCGCTGGACCAACCGCATCCACGAGAGCGACCTGGTGCGCACGATCGACACGCTTCTGCGGATGCCGTCTCCGCCGGCGCTCCTGCACGCCGTCGATGAGGAGCCGGTGCGGCTCGGAGAGGTCGTCTCCTACATCGCGTCGTCGCTGGGCATGGAGGCGCCGCCGGACGCGGGTGCCGGCGCGGACTCCGGCCACGTGCTCGACGGTTCGCTCCTGCGCCGGGTGCTCGGGGGTCTCGAGTTCCCGTCGTTCCGCGCCGGCTACGACGCTATGCTCCCGTGACGGACCGGCTCGCACGGACACGGAACCAGAGGGTCAGCTCTGCCAGCGCACGCCGTGCGGTCTCGCCGTCGGCCCCGTCGTCGAGATCGTCGAACGAGTCGCGGTAGCCGTCGGGAACGGCGCCGCCGGAGTCTCGGAGGGGCCGATAGCCCATCGTCCAGTCGGTGAAACGGCGCTGGGGGATCGCATCGTCGAGGAGGACGCGGAGGTCGTGGTGTCGTCGGTCGCGACGGATCGCCTCGATGAGGGAGTCGACGGTCGCTCGTGGGCCTTCGAGGACCTGGATGAACCGACCTTCGCGATACAGGAGCATGCCCGTGACGTCATGCTCCCCATTCCGGCGGCGGCAGGTCGCGAGGAGTTCATCGAGTGCGGTGCCGCGGAACGGTTGCGACGCGGTGCTCGTGTAGACGACGGAGACCAGCTCGGCGCTCATCGGTCACCTCCGACGAGCTCATCGCCGGCGGTCGCCAGGGGCGTGCGCGTGGAGGATGCGGTGACGGCATCCGTCGCCTCGGCGAGGGAGGCATGCGACCCGAGCTCGTGGGATCGCGCGTCGAAGGCGACGTAGCGCCCGTCGGTCTGCCGATCGACGTAGCCGAGGAAATCCCCACCACGGCTGCCGACATGGAATCCGTCTTCGACGCACGCCCACAGGACGTCGGCCGAATGCTGCTCACGATCGTTCACAGGAAGAACCTACGGGGAGCCGCCGACATCGTCTTCCCCCTTGCGCGACACCCGGCGCGTGCGGCAGGGAGGAGGGAGCGAATCCCTATGCGCCCGTGTCGGAGCCCGACTCCGGCTCATCGCCGGAGCCGGAGCCGGAGCCGGAGTCGGGGACGGCGGGAGCGAAGTCGGCGTCGGTGATGTCGCCGGCGGCGATGTCGGCGTCCGGGCCGTCGTAGGAGCGGGAGTCGTTCGGCGCGGAGGAGTCGGGGGTGCTCATGGGGTCTCCTGTCTCGTGTGCGGAACAGCATCCTCTCGACCCATCGGCGCCGTGGTCGAGGTCGTTGACTTCCGTCGCCCGATCGTGCTCGACGTCGCCCGCCCCGTCGCCGCCCGCCCCGTGGCCGGGCTGGTGATGCCAGCGGAATCCGACACCTCGCGCGCTGAATTCACCCGTTGCGGGTGGGGCACGTCCGCGTCCGGCCCGCCAGGATCGATGCGACCAGACCAGGTGAGTCCGAAGGGGCGTCGTCATGCAGCATCCGTCCGAAGAAGTGCACTCCGATGGTCGATGAACTGCCCTCCTGGCGGGACGGGGATGCCCGTCGGGCGATCGAGGCGTTCGTCACGCGCACCACGAGCGCACAGGCGCCGGTGCCGGTCGACGAACGCATCGCCGTCTTCGACAACGACGGCACCCTGTGGTCCGAGAAGCCGTTGCCGGCGCAACTGCACTACATCATCGGGCGCTGGACCGCCGCAGCGGAGGAGGATCCTCGGTTGAGGGAACGCCAGCCCTATCGGTCGGCGGTGAGCGGTGATCTGTCGTGGCTCGCGCGGGCGATCGATCGGCATCACGCGGGTGACGACCATGATCTGCGTCCCGTCATCGCCGCGATCGTGGCGCTGACCGACGGTACGGATGTCGAGGAGTACGCATCGACCGTCTCCGCGTTCTTCGAGGATGCGCGCCATCCGGTGCGGCGAACCTCGTACTTCGAGACCACGTACCAACCGATGCGCGAACTGCTCGCGTACCTCGAAAGTCACGAGTTCACCTGCTACATCGTCTCGGGCGGCGACCGCGACTTCGTGCGGGTGATGTCGGAGAGGGCGTACGGAATCCCGGCCGAACGCGTCATCGGTTCCGCGCTCGGACTCTCCTACGACGCGGAGACCGGCCGCGTCCGGTACGGCTCCTCGTTCTCCTTCCTCGATGACGGCCCCGAGAAGCCGGTCCGCATCTGGAGCAGGATCGGGCGCCGGCCGATCCTCGCCGTCGGCAACTCGAACGGTGACATGCCGATGCTCGACTTCACGCTCGCGGGCGAGCGCGACGCCCTCGCGCTCCTCGTCCATCACGACGACGCCTCACGTGCGGACCCGCCCTATGAGGCCGGTGCGGAGAAGGCACTCGCCGCCGCGGCGGCGCGCGGCTACACCCCGATCAGCGTCGAGAGGGACTGGTCGACGATCTTCCCGCCGACGCGCGGCGACGAAAGTGCGGATCGGTGACCACGGCGCCGGTCTCTGCGCGGCGGCGGCGGTGGTTCGCGCCGACGCTCGCCGGGTACGACCGCGGCTGGCTCGGTCGGGACGTCGTCGCCGGCCTCGCCGCCGGAGCGGTGGTGGTGCCGCAGGCGATGGCCTACGCCACGATCGCCGCGCTGCCCGTCCAGGTGGGGCTCTACACCTGCATCGTCCCGATGCTCGTCTACGCGCTGCTCGGCGGATCACGTGCGATGAGCGTGTCGACGACCTCGACGATCGCCACGTTGACGGCGACCACCCTCGTCTCCGCCGGAGTGGCGGCCGGAGCGGAGGAGCCGCTCGGAGAACTCCTGGTGCTGACCCTGCTCGTGGGGGTGTTCCTGATCCTCGCCCGTCTGGCGCGCCTGGGGGGCCTCGTCGAGAACATCTCGGGCGCCACCGTCCTCGGTCTCAAGATCGGTGTCGGCGCGACCGTCGCCGTCGGCCAGCTCCCCAAGCTCCTCGGCGAGTCGGCGGACTTCTCGGGCCACGGATTCGTCCGCTCGCTCGTGGCGGTCGCACAAGCGCTCGACGGCGCGAACCTCGCCACGGTGGTCCTCTCGGTCGTGTCCGTCGGGCTCCTCGTGGCGCTCAAGCGTTTCGCGCCGGTCGTTCCGGGCACGCTCGTGGTCGTGGTCGGCGGCATCCTGCTCGTCGCTCTCGCCGGTATCGATCGCCTGGGGGTCGACCTGATCCAGCCCGTCCCGTCGGGGTTCCCCGTTCCCGTTCTGCCGGACTTCTCGAGCATCGGTGCGCTCGTGCCGGGAGCGCTCGCGATCGCCGTCATGGCGTTCCTGGAATCCACGGCCGTCGCGCGCGGGATACGTCGGCCCGGGGAGCCGCCCATCGACAGTGATCAGGAACTGCTCGCGACCGGTGCGGCGAATGTCGTCGGATCCCTCTTCTCGGCGATGCCGGCGGCCGGCGGCTTCTCCCAGAGCGCCGTGAATCAGAACGCCGGAGCCCGCACCCAGGTCTCGACGCTCGTGACGGTCGGCCTCGCCGTCCTGGTCGCGCTCTTCCTCGGCCCCGTGCTCTCGTTGCTGCCGCAGGCGACGCTCGCCGCCATGGTCTTCGTCGCGGTCGTCGGGCTGATCGACGTGCCCCAGCTGATCCGGTGGTCGCGGATCAGCCCCGTCGACTTCTGGATCGCCCTCGTCGTCGCACTCGTGGGTCTCTCGGCCGGGCTGCTCATCGCGGTGGCCGTCGGCGTGATCGTGACCCTCGTGCTGGTGCTCCGGGAGCTCAACACCCCTCGGCTCTCGATCACGGCGCGGTCGGGTGACGTCATCGCCGTGCATCTCGGACGCGGCCTCTACACGGCGAACGCCCTCGCCAACGAACGTGCGATCGTCGAACTCGCAACGACGCAGGAGCCGCCGGTCTCCGCGGTCGTCCTCGACCTCGAGCGGATGGATGCGATCACGATCACCGTGCTCGACGCGCTGCACGACCTCGACGGGGAGCTGAGTGCTGCCGGCATCGTGCTGCACATCGCCGCTCTGCCGGGTCGCGCCGTCGCCGTGGCGGAGAAGACCCCGTGGTACCGCGGACTGGGCGACCAGGGTCGGGTGCATGCGACCGTCGCGGAGGGCGTCGCCGCTTCGACGCCGTGAGCCGGAGCGTCCGGCGGGCGCCTCAGATCCTGTCGGGGGGAGTCAACGGGGCGGTCGTCGGTTCGCTCGTCACCGCGGCCCGCCTTCCGGATGCCTCGAAGCCGGCCGCGATCGCGCGGACGACGTCTGCGGTGACGGCCACGGCATGGGCCGGATGGTGCCAGAAAAGCACGCGCACGGTCAGCCGTTCCGGCGAGATCGCAACGGGCAGTGCACGAACGTGCTCGCGCGCGTGCACGCCCTCGACGGAGATCGTCGCCTGCGCGATCTCCTCGAGGAGGGAGTCGACGGCCGCCGACTGGCGCTCCACCCGTACCTGCACTTCGCTGCGCCGTGCGCCGTGGGTCGAATCGTTGATGATCGGGTCGCCGAGGATCTTCGCGTTCGGCACGTGCGCGGTGCGACCGTCCTGTGTCACCAGCACGACGGAGCGCGAGTTCAACTCGGTCACGGTGCCGACGATCAGACCGTCGGGTCCGTCGACACGGATCTCGTCGCCGAGTTTCACCGGCTGCCTGGCCTGGATCAGCACGCCGGCCGCGAAGTTGTCGGCCACTCCGCGCAGCACGAGCGCGAGCACGACGGCGACGAGCAGGACGATCGCCAACAGGGGTTGCACGTTCGCGCCGAGCACGGCGAACGCGACGCCGACGCCGAGCAGCACGAGAAGATACCCGCAGATGCGGGAGACGGCATGGGCGACGTTCTCGGTGATCCCCGGTGTGCGACGGAGGAGTGCGAGGACGCCTTTCCGCGCATATCGCGAGAGCACCCATCCCGCGATCACGATCGCCAGAGCGATCAGCAGGTCCCACCACTTCACGTCGTCGGGCAACAGGGAACGCAGGTCCATGGCATCACGGTACAAGCTGGCACTGCCGCTGCACGAGGCCGAGTGTGGCGGAGCGGCGAGGCCGAGTGTACGAAGCGGTTAGGCCGAGGTGACGCAGCGGAAGCCGATGTGGGACATCCCCGTGTCCTCCGCCTGTGGTGACCGCGCCGCGGGGCGGAACCGCAGGCAGTACTCGGGGGAGCACAGGTGCGAGCCTCCTTTGAGCACTCGGCGGGGGATCGAGGGCAACCCCTCCTGTGCACTGGCACGGGCGAGGAGGTTCGTGCGCTTGCCGGGATCGACGGCGGAGTCGCTCAATCGCAGGTGTCTCGGGGTGTAGTAGTCCGTCGTCCACTCCCAGACGTTCCCGGTCATGTCGTGCAGGCCGTATCCGTTCGGCGGATAGGAGCCGACGGGAGCCGTGCCGCCCCATCCTCGGTTCTCGTACGGGAAGTGCCCGATCCAGGAGTTCGCGAGAGGGATGCCGTCCGGATACGTCTCGTCGCCCCACGCGTACCGGGCCCGGTCGAGCCCGCCGCGGGCGGCGTACTCGTGCTCGGCCTCGGTGGGCAGCCGCTTGCCCGCCCACGTCGCATAGGTCTGGGCGTCTTCGAAGGCGATGTGGACCACCGGGTGCTGGGGACGGTCGTCGCTCGACGAATCCGGTCCGAACGGCTGCCGCCAGTACGCGCCGGGTTGCCACCTCCACCAGCCGCGCCAGTCGTTCAGATCGACCGGACCGGTCGTCGGCGTGAACACCATCGCGCCCGGGACGAGGTCGGCGGGGTCGGCGCCGGGGAAGCCGGCCGGATCGAGTGGCCGTTCGGCGACCGTCACGTATCCGGTCGCGTCGACGAACTCCGCGTAGTCCGCGTTCGTCACGGTGAAACGATCGATGAGGAAGGACTCCATCTCCCGCTGATGCACGGGACGCTCGTCGGGATAGAACTCCTCGGACCCCATCGAGAACGTGCCGGCGGGGATGCGCACCATGTCGTCCATGGGCATACGCTACTGCGAAATATCGGTATGGCGTCGGAGGCCCTCCTCTGCCAGAATGACCGCGTGACCGACCGGAGAGCGGTGCAGCGACCGTTGGCGGGATTGACGAGGACGAACGTCACCCGCGAACTCCTCGCGGGTGTCACACTCCTCGCGATCGCCGTCCCCTTGAACATCGGGTACGCGCAGATCGCCGGCTTGCCGCCGACCGCGGGCCTGTACGCACTGATCCTGCCCACCGTCGTGTACGCGCTCACCGTCTCGTCCCGGCAGCTCGTCGCCTCGCCCGACGCCGCGGCCGCCGCGCTCGTGGCCTCGTCGATCGGCGGACTCGCGGTGGCCGGCAGCGCCGACTACGCGACGCTGGCGCTGGCGCAGGCGATCATCGTCGGCGTGCTGTTCCTCGCCCTGTCGTTCTTCCGCCTCGGTTTCCTCGCGAACTTCCTGTCGAAACCCATCCTCATCGGGTTCGTCGGCGGGCTGGCGCTCGACATCATGGTGAGCCAGGTCGCCAAGATGCTGGGAGTGGGGATCGACTCGGGCGGGGAGTTCGTCGAGAAGGTCGGGCAGCTCCTCGGCGGGATCGGAACGGCCAACGGCTGGTCGGTGCTGATCGCCATCGCAGCCGTGACGGTGCTGATCGGCGGGCGCAGACTTCTCCCCGTGGTGCCGTGGGCCCTCGTCGTGCTCGTCGTCGCGACCGTTGCAGTGGTCGTGACCCGGGCTCAGGATGCCGGCGTCGACGTGCTCGGCGACGTCCCTGCGGGACCGCCGCAGTTGAGCTGGCCGGTGATCGACTGGTCGATGTGGTTGGCTCTCGTGCCCTCGGCCATCGCCCTCACCATGATCACGACCGCCGAGGGCCTGCTCGTGTCCCGCGCTTACGGCGAGAAGCGGCACTACCCGACCAAGCCGAACCGTGATCTCTTCGCCTTCGGTGTCAGCAACATCATGGCGGGCGCGTCCGCGAGCTTCACGGTCGGCTCCTCCACGTCGAGGACCGCCGCGATGGACCAGGCCGGTTCGCGCACGCAGCTGCCGTCGCTCGTTCTCGCGGTCGGAACGCTCCTCCTCGTCATGTTCGGCACCGCACTGCTCGCCGACATCCCATCGCCGGCCATCGGGGCGATCGTGGCGGTCGCGATCATCCCGCTCCTCGGCATCCGTGATTTCATCCAGCTCTGGCGCCAGGACCGATTCGAATTCGCGATCGGCGTGGTCTGCTTCCTCGTCACCCTGTTCATCGGCTCGATCGCGGGCATCGTGGTCGCGTTCGTCCTTGCGCTGATCAATCTGGCGAAGCGCGCCGCCAATCCGGCGATCGACGTGCTCGAGGCCACCGGCGACCCGTCCGAGTCCCTTCTCACCGACGCACCGCAGGGGATGACGACGGCCCCCGGCGTGATCGTCATCCGTCTTGCCGCCCCGCTGTTCTTCGCCAACGGAGATGTCTTCGCGCAGGCGGTGAAGAGTGCGGTCGAGAACGTGCACGATCAGGAGGTCGAGCATGTCGTGATCGACATGGAGGCCGTGACCGACGTGGACGTCACCGGGGCGGAGTCGTTCACCGCCCTCCAGGAGTGGCTCGCCGCGAAGCGGGTATCACTGTCGTTCAGTCGGATGCGCGCCGACACGGCGGCGAGACTGACGCATCTTGGTCTGCTGACGAGCGAGGCGGTGTACTCGACGAACAGGGAAGCGCTCACGGCCCTCACCACGACTGCACTCGCGCCGTCCGAGAAGAAGAAGAGGTAGACCATGCTCTCCGTCATCGGCGAAACACTTCCCCTCGCCCTCGGCATCGCGATCAGTCCGATTCCGATCATCGCGGCGATCCTCATGCTTCTTTCGCCCAAAGCGCGCGTGACCAGCGTCGGGCTCCTGCTCGGCTGGATCGTGGGCATCATCGTGGCGGTGGTGGTCTTCACGCTGATCTCCTCGGTGCTGCCGACCCAGGACTCGGAGGCCTCGTCGCCGGTCAAGGGCATCATCCAACTCGTGCTCGGCCTGCTGCTGCTCCTGGTGGCGCTTCGGCAGTGGCGCGGTCGGCCGCGCGGCGACCAGGAACCGGTCCTGCCGAAATGGATGCAGGCGATCGACCGGGTGACGTTCCCCGTCGCGCTCGGTCTCGGTTTCCTCCTGTCGGCGCTCAACCCCAAGAACCTGCTCATGGGTGCGGGCGCGGGCGTCGCGATCGGGGGAGATGCGCTCGACGTCGGATCCGTCGTCGTCGTGATCGTGGTGTTCGTGATCATCGCGGCATCCACCGTGGCGATCCCCGTCATCGCCTACCTCCTCGCGGCCGACAGGCTGCGGAGCCCGCTCGATGCCCTCCGCGACTGGTTGCAGAAGGAGAACGCTGTGATCATGGCCGTTCTCCTCCTCGTCATCGGCGTCTCCATGATCGGCAAGTCGTTCGCAAGCTTCTAGAGAGGATCCCCGCATGACGCATCTCGCCTATGGTCCGGTCGAGCTCTATCTCGTCGGCTTCGAAGGAGACCACCCCCACCCGGCGGTGATGGCTTCGCTGAGGGAACTCGTCGACGGGGATCTCATCCGTCTGCTCGACCTCATCATCGTCTCGCGCTCCGAGGAGGGAGACGTGACCGTGACCGAGATCGAGGACGAGAGCGAGGCCTACGGATTCGGCGGGGTCGAGTTCGGGGTCTCCGGTCTCATCGCCGACGACGACGTCGTGGACTTCGCCGAGCAGATCCCCCCGGGGGGATCTGCGGCGCTCGTCGCGCTCGAACTCACGTGGGCGCGGTCGCTCGCGAGCCGTCTGGACGCCGCCGGAGGCGTCGTGCTGCGCACCGAGCGGATCCCGGCACCCACCGTCAACGCCATCATCGACGCCGTCGCACACGCAGGACAGGAGTAGCACGATGCCATTCATCAGAAGGTTCGGTCGCCCCGGACTCCTCGGTCTCGCGGCGAGGACGGCGATCGTCGCCGGAACGGCCGGCGCTGTGACGAACAGCATGCGGGAGCATCAGCAGCGCAAAGCGGAGGCGGAGTACGAACAGGGTCAGTACGAGGCCGCGCAGCAGCAGGAGCAGATCGATGTCTCCGCGCAGTCGGCGGTCGCCGCGCAGAGCGCACCATCGGGTGCGGCACCGGGCGGGGACCTCGTCGGGGAGCTGCAGAAGCTCGCCGCTCTGCGCGAGTCCGGTGCGCTCACATCGGCCGAGTTCGACGCGGCGAAGGCGCGCCTCCTCGGTTAGCGCCGAGCCTGCGATCACTCGGACCCGAGAAGACGCCATCATGGGCGAACTCATCCTGCAGCTGATCCCCGTCGCGATCGGGATCGTGCTGAGCCCCCTCGCGATCATGGCCCTCGTCGCCATCCTCGTCTCGACGCACGCGCGCAGGAACGGCGTCGCCTTCCTGATCGGCTGGGCCGTCGGGACGCTCGGTGTGCTCCTGCTGGGGCTGTGGCTCTTCTCGGTGCTCGAACTGCACCAGGTCACCGAACCACCGCTCTGGGCCGACGTGCTCCGTATCCTCCTCGCCCTGTTCCTCCTCGGCGCCGCCTTCTGGGTCTATCGCCGCGGCCATGCGCATGTGAAGGCGATGGCCGAGGCGACGACTCCTCAGGCGGTCGTCGCGGCGGCGCCGCAGCTGCCGGGGTGGCTGCAGACGATATCGACGTTCCGCCCCGGGCGATCCGCCGCGCTCGGGGTGGGGATCTTCGTCCTGAATCCGGTCGATGCATCCTGCGCTCTTCTCGCGGCCCTGGACATGACGCTCGCGCGTCTCGACACCGGGTCGCTCGTCGCGGTCGTCGCGGTCTTCTGGATCGTCTCGATCCTGCCGATCACGCTCCCGGTCGTGTACGTGCTCCTGCGGGGCCCCGCGGCGCAACCGAGCCTCGACAGGCTCCGCGACTGGGTCGCGACGCACACCAACGTGCTCAACGCGGCGCTACTCCTCGTGATCGCCGTCCTTCAGCTGCAGAAGGGCCTCAGCGCTCTGCTCTGAGACGGCGGCGGGGAGAAGTGCCGGACAGGCGTCGGGGCGCCCTCCGCTCCGCGGTGGAGGACGCCCCTTTCGGCCTCGGCCGGCTACTGATGCCGCAGGGCGGCGTTGAGGTGCTCCTCGGGGTCGATGAGGTGCGAGTGATCGTCGTCACCGAGCGCGACCTCCGCCCAGTCGAGCTTCCCGCTGAACTTCCCGCCCCACTCGCGATAGCCCTCGTACGCGGGCATGCCGGTGTCCTCGCCGGCATCCATGCCCTCGTCGAAGGAGTAGTACAGCGGATGCGTGTGTTCCACGCGGCCGGTGCCCGCGGGCTCGTCATCGATGAACAGGGCGACATCGCCTCCCTTGCCGATTCCGCCGCCGTCGTAGGAGAACTCGACCCGAACGAGGTGGTCGCCGCTGCCGATCGCGCGGTCCGACACGGTCGTCGATCGCACGAGGCCGCAGTAGTTGTAGTGGTAGCCCAGCTTGCCGTCCTCCGCGAAGAACGACCAGCCGCCGGTGCGTCCGCCCTGCGCGACGATCGCGCCGTCGAGGCTCGCATCCGCGGGAACCGTGATCTGAGCGGTGACGCTGTACGAGCGGTTCTTCACGTTGAGGGCGACGTTCTCGCCGAGACGGACCATGCCGGGGTAGAGACGGAGCGATGTGCCCGTCACCAGAGTCGGTCGACCGGCGATGGCGGGGTTCATCCGCTCGGCCGCCCGATCGTCGAGAGGGAAGACGTTGTGCCGCGCCGCCTCGATGAGAAAGAGCTGCTGCAACTCGGCGAGCTTCTCGGGGTGCGACGCCGAGAGGTCGTTCGACTGGGTCCAGTCGACCGAGGTGTCGTAGAGCTCCCACACGTCGGCGGAGAAGTCCGGGGCCTTCGACACCACGTCCCAGGGAGTGCGGTGCTTGGTCTGCGCGGTCCATCCGTGGTGGTAGATGCCCCGATTGCCCATCAACTCGAAGTACTGGGTGACGTGCCGCTCGGGCGCGTCGGACTGGTTGAAGGAGTACGCCATCGACACCCCGTGCATGGGGATCTGCGTGACCCCGTTGACGGTGTGCGGCTCGGCGAGGCGTGCGACATCGAGGATCGTCGGGGCGATGTCGATGACGTGATGCCACTGATCGCGCACTTCGCCCGCCCCCTCGATCGCGGCGGGCCAGTGCACGATCGTGCCGTTGCGTGTTCCGCCGTAGTGCGAGGCGACCTGTTTGGTCCACTGGTAGGGGGTGCACATCGCGTGCGCCCAGGCGACGGAGTAGTGGTTGTAGGCTTCGGGGCCGCCGACGTCGTCGAGGTGCTCGTTCCAGAACTCGACCGTCTCGAGTTCGCCGCCCCCGTTCGAGGCGGTCGTGAGCATGTAGGCGCCGTTGATGCCGCCCTCGGCGCTCGCGCCGTTGTCTCCGATGATGTAGTAGACGAGGGTCTCGTCGAGGATCCCCTGCTCTTCGAGCGCGTCGATCACGCGTCCCGTGTGGAAGTCGGCGTACTCGAGGAACGCGGCGTACACCTCCATCTGATGCGCCAGGATCGGCTTGCGCTCCTCGGCGACGTCGTCCCAGGCGGGAAGGCCCTCGGGGCGAGCGGTCAGCACGGAGTCGGGCGCGATGACGCCCAGCTCGACCTGACGTGCGAACGTCCGGTCCCGCTGCGCATCCCACCCGTCGTCGAAGGCGCCCTTGTACTTCGCGATCCACTCCTTCGGCACGTGATGCGGAGCATGGGTGGCACCGGGGGCGAAGTAGATGAAGAAGGGCTTGTCCGGGGTCAGGCTCTTCTGCTGGCGGATGTAGTCGATCGTCTTGTCGGCCAGGTCGGGCATGAGGTGATAGCCGTCCGCGGTCGAGGGCTCGACGGCGGTGACGCCGTCGACGAGGGCGGGTGTCCACTGGTTCGTCTCTCCGCCGATGAAGCCGTAGAACCGCTCGAACCCGGAGAACGCGGGCCAGTGGTCGAAGGGACCCGTGGGCCCGGTCTCCCAGACCGGGACCTCGTGGCATTTGCCGAACTGCGCGGTGTTGTACCCGTTCTGTCGAAGGATCTCCGGCAGGGGCACGGCGGAGTTCGGGCGGGTCGAGCGATACCCGGGCGAAGGGGTGGCCGTCTCGGTGATGTGACCCATACCGACGGCGTGGTGGTTGCGGCCCGACAGCAGGGCGGCGCGTGTCGGGGAGCAGAGCGCCGTCGTGTGGAAGCGCGAGTACTTCAGCCCCGCGTCCGCGAGCCGCTCGGCCGTGGGCATGCGGACCGGCCCGCCGAAGGCACGGGAGGCACCGAACCCGACATCGTCGAGAAGGATGATCAGGACGTTCGGGGCGCTCTTCGGCGGTCGCTTCGCCGTCAGAGCCGGGAAATCGGCGTCGGCCTTCTTCGCGTCGAAGCCCACGGGCCCCTGATACTCGCGGTCGGGCAGCGGCAGGATCGAGCCGGGCAGCTGTTCGCTCATGGTCATGGTCTCCTTCGATCGGTGGAGTGGGGTCAGGGCTTTCGACGGACTTCGGTGATCTCCAGGCCCATGCCGGCGATGCGCATGAGCAGGCCGTGGAGCTCGGCTTGGTCGCGGATCGGACCGGAGAGCAAGGTGGTGCTCCGGTCGATCTGCACGGCCTCGAGTTCGGGGAAGGCGGCGGCGAGCGTGTCGGAGCGCGCGTACGGCAGACGGATCTCGTACTGCGTCCTCCGTGCTGAGCCTGCGGCTTCCATGCCTCCATGGTGAGGCGCCCGCTCGACGAGCGCCTCGCCCGTCTCAGGTGAAAGAGAGCACGATCGCGAGCGCGGTCAGAGCAGTCCCAGTTCGGTCGCGCGCTTGACCGCCTCGCTGCGACCGGTGACATCGAGCTTCAGATAGATGTTGCGAAGGTGGGTCTTCACCGTGTTGACGCTCAGGTACTGGCCGGCGGCGATGTCGGCGACGCTCTGGTGCACGGGCAGCTCGATGAGGATGTCGTGTTCCTTCGGGGTGAGCGCCACGGTGAGGCCGGGACCCGCCGGTGCGACTCCGACCAGCCGGGCCACGGTGGACGACAGCGGGTTGAGGTGCCCGAAGCGGCCGGCGTGAGATGCGGTGAGACGGGCGCCGACCGCGCCGCGCATGAGGAACGGGCGCACCGTTCGAAATCGCCTCGCCTGGGTGAGTGCGGTCGTGAGATGCGAGATGCAGACACGATCGCGCCGGTCGGCGTGGGCGGATTCGGCGAGGAGCAGAGAGGTACCGACGATCGCGTTGGGATGCCAGCTCCGTGCGCCGCGCGCCACGGCATGACTGAGTTCCGTCTCGCGATCGGGGTGAGGGCGCGGGTCCAGGAGGAATCGCAGGTTGGCGAGCTCGAGGCTGCTGCTGCCGAGCATGGTCTCGGCGAAATCCGCGAAGTCGATGGCCAGGGGCAGCTCGTCCTGCGCGGCGCGCAGCGCCACGACCTGCAGCGAAGCGGCCGCGACCAGGCGGGGGAACCGCGACCCCGAGGTGCGCAGGATCCTCTCGAGCTCATCGGCTGCGTCGAGAGGCTCGTCGTCGGCGTCGAGGGTCTCGAGGAGTTGCAGCACGCGGGCGGGAACAGCCAGGGCGTCGGCGGATCCTCCGCGCGAGACGACCACGTCGTCGAGTTCGTGGGGGAGCGGCTCTCCCCGCTGGTAGTCGCGGCCGGCGCGGATGATCACGGTGGCGGCGCGCACCGGATCGCTCAGGCCCGTCGCGAGAGTGATCCCGCTCTCGATCACTCGCTCCTCCATCGTCGCGCTCTTCTCCCACTCCTCGAGCGCGATCGCGCAGTTCGAGTAGAGCTCAGCACCGTGCAGTTGCAGCCACTGGTATCCGGCGGTCCCGGCGCACTCCACCACCTGCCCCGCCGTGGACATCGCCTCGCGGATGTCGCCGGCGCATCGCAGCGCCTGCGCCTCGGCGAGGGTGCACAGCAGATCCAGTGCGAGGGATGACGCACGAGCGGCGACACGAGGTGGCGAGCGCAGATCGGGGCGCTCGAGCGTGCGGTATGCGTCGTCCGGGGGAAAGCACTCGATCGCCTCGAGCGCGGTGGGCCACGGGGTGCGTTCGTAGCTCGAGTGATCGTGCCGGTGGGCGTCCTCGATCAGACGTGCCCAGAGCAGCGGGTCGGTGGAGAACGGGATCTGCAATAGGAGCCGAGTCACGATCACGCCCAGGGTGTCGGTGGTCCGGGGGAGCAGCCGCACCGCCTCGGCGACCAGCGCGCCGTGCCCGCTCATAACCAGCTCGAGCCCGAACCGTTCCGCCATCCGCCGGATCAACGACGAGCTCTCGCTGCGCAGTGCATGACGGAGAGCCTCCACGGAGCGCTCCCGTGCCGCATACCAGAGCGCAGCGCGCCCGTGGCTGTCGCGCAGAGCGACCGGATCGCGTCGTCGTCCTTCGGCCTGCAGGAAAGCGAACAGCACGGGGTGGAAGGTGACGAGCCCGTCGGCCACGGTCAGGAGCGCATTCTCGGCGGCCAGCCCGGCGGCGATGGCCGGGGCATCCGCGCGGCCGGTGAGCTCGACGAGGAGGTCGCCGGGGAGGGACTCCGCCACGGCGCCGGAGATGAGGATATCCACCTCCTCGTAGCTGCTGTGGTCGAGGACCTCGGCGGAGAGGAAGTCTCCGACGGCACGCGAATCGGCGAGAAATCTCTCGATCACGTCGTCGACGTCGCCATGGAGCAGTCTCGGCACCGCCAGGGCGATACCGGTGGACCACCCCGCGGTTCGCGCCACGAGAGCCGTAGACGCCGCGCCGCCGAGCTGCACCCCGTGCAGGCTCGCGAGATCGGATGCCTCGTCGGGGGTGAAGGCGAGCTCATCGCCGCGCACCTCCACGAGGGTGCCGGCGGCGGCCAGGTACGAGAGGCTGTGCACCGGTTGGAACCTGCCGGCCACGATGAGATGTCGTGCCGTCCCGACCGCGCCGGCCAGCAGCGCGCCGAGGGCTCGGGGGTCGACCAGGTGCGCATCGTCGACGACGACCCACTCGTCGTCGACGGCGCGAGCATCCGGATCGGGGGACGAGCCGCCGCGGAACCAGCTCACCCGCCGTCCGGAATCATCGAGGTCGTGCGCCCAGTCGGTCAACAGCGCGGTCTTCCCGGATCCGGCCGCGCTCCACACGGTGAGGATCCGCGCGCCGTCGTCGAGCAACGCGCTCAAGGAGCGGTCGAGTCTCGGCCTGCGGAGGTGGTGGACACTGCGCTCGGGGAGGAGTGCCTTCTCGCGCTTCGCGCTGAACGGCTGATCGATCTTCGCCACCGCATGCCCCCTACCGAATCGCGCGTACGTGATGTCACTCGGGTGGGGCCAGGCTAGCAGGGTGATATATCGCCGCGCGAGGGGTTCTTGAACACCCGAACCTCACCCCGATCGGGTGAGCCGAGACGGCGCGAACCCTCCGAGACTGACGGCAGGTCGGAGGCGCTCTCCCGAGCCCGGGGGTGACGGACTCCACTGACGAAACCCGCACGGAAGGACTGCACGCATGGCCGATCTCATCGTCATCTCATTCGATACCGAGGCGGACGCCGAAGGAGCGTATGCCACGATCCAGGGGTTGGCCGACGACCTCGTCGTCGAACTCGCGGGCCTGGCACTCGTCAAGGTCGACAGCGACGGCAAGATGAAGGTCGAGCACCCCGGTGCCGCGGGTGACGTCGGGCTCGGTGCCACGAGCGGTGCGCTGTTCGGTTTCCTGCTCGGCATCCTCTTCTTCGTCCCGTGGGCGGGCCTGATCTTCGGCGGAGCCTTCGGCGCGCTGATCGCCGGACTCGACAAGTCCGGGATCGACTCGGAGTTCCGGGAGCGGGTGAAGTCCGCGGTGGCCGCCGGGAAGTCCGCCGTGGTCCTCTACGCGACCAAGCTCACGGAAGACAAGTTCGCCGCTGCCATCGCGCCCTACCGGGGCACGATCGTGCAGACCTCGCTCTCGGCCGAGGCCGAAGAGGAACTGATCCACGACGCTGCGCAGTGACGCCCGACACCGACCGGGATGACGACGTGAACGGGAGCGCCCGGGGGGCTCGCACCGTCGGGATCGTCGTGAACCCCACCAAGATCTCCATCGCCGCCCTGCGCGACGCGATCGAGGCAGTGAGCGAAGAGCTGCCCGACGACGTCACGGCGCAGTGGTACGAGACCACTGCAGAGGACCCGGGAACCGGTATGGCGCGGGAGGCGGTCGCGGACGGATGCGATCTCATCATCGCCGCCGGCGGCGACGGAACCGTGCGAGCCGTGGCGGAGACGCTCGCCGGGAGCGGCATCCCGCTCGGCATCGTCCCGGCCGGGACCGGGAACCTCCTGGCGCGCAACCTCGCGATGAACACCGGCGACCCCCGCACGGCCCTCCATGTGGCCTTCACCGGGTCACCCCGAGCGATCGACGTCGGTCGTCTCGATGTGCTGCGAGAGGACGGGAGCGTCGACCGGCGACGCTTCCTCGTGATGGCGGGCATCGGGATCGACGCGCGCATGATCGACGCCACCGACCCCGTGCTCAAGAAGCGCGTCGGCTGGCTCGCCTACGTCTCGGCCATCCTGC
Organism: Microbacterium sp. NPDC090225; assembly: GCF_044772365.1. Taxonomy (NCBI): domain Bacteria; kingdom Bacillati; phylum Actinomycetota; class Actinomycetes; order Micrococcales; family Microbacteriaceae; genus Microbacterium; species Microbacterium sp. NPDC090225. The sequence goes on from NZ_JBIVYS010000001.1 coordinate 189,881, forward strand.
GCGTGATGCGTATTCGCAAGACGTTGCGCATGACGATGAGTCTCGACGGAGCACGGGCGCACCGACTGCGCTGCCACACGATCATGGTGGGGAACTGCGGCACGCTGCAGGGCGACATCCTGTTGATGCCGGATGCCTCGGTCGACGACGGGAACTTCGAGGTCCTCGTGCTCCGGCCGACCTCGATCCTCGGGTGGGTGCAGATCTTCGTCAAGATCATCTGGGAGAACGGAGTCCTGCGCCGCACGAGCCTCGGCCCCCGGGTCCTCGGCCTCGCGCACGAGGTGCGGGCGATGAGTTACCGCACCACCCGTGACATCCGTCTGCGCAGTGACACCCCGCACCGCCTCGAGATCGACGGCGACGTCGTCGGGCAGGCGATGGCGATCCACGCCCGGGTCGAGCACGGCGGCCTGAACGTCATCGTGCCGGGAACGGTCCTCGAGTCGAGGCCGTGAGAGATCGCCGATCATGAAACCGGTGAGCGGTGCCCGTCGCGGCGACCAGGCCTCGCCTCTCCTCCCGTCGTCGCTGCGGATCCTGCTCGCGCTGTCAGCGGGAGTCGTGGTGCTGGCAGGACTCTCTCTCGGACGTGAACTCGTCGGACCGCTGGCGCTCGCCGCGGTGATCGTGATCATCTGTCATCCGGTGCGGCGTCCGCTGGAGCGAGCGGGGTGGCCGTCGTGGGCGGCGACGACGGTCGTGATCGTCGTCGCCTACGCGGTCATCGGCGGCATGTTCGCGCTGCTCGCTCTCGCAGGGATGAGATTCGGGCGACTCGTCGCCGAGTCCGCCCCCGAGCTGCGGCGGCTCGTCGACGATGTGCAGACATGGACGGCGTCGCTCGGGTTCGACGCGAGCACGGGCGAGGGAGTCGCCTCGGTGATCGATCCCGCGTCGCTCCTGACGGCCGCCGCCTCGATCGGCGGTTCGGTGATGGGGGTGCTGACGGGCCTGTTCTTCGTTCTCGCCTATGTTCTCTTCATGGCCGCGGACGGCGCACGGTTCGGTGCCGCAGCGAGCGCCCCCGTTCGCGACCATCGGGCGCGAGCGCAGCGCGTCGCTCGATTCACGTCGGGCGTCCGGCGCTATTACGTGGTCAACGCCACATTCGGCGCCGTGGTGGCGGTGATCGACGGGCTCGCTCTCTGGGCGCTCGGCGTGCCGGCCCCGGTGGTGTGGGCGATCCTCGCGTTCGTGACGAACTTCGTGCCCAACATCGGGTTCGTGCTCGGACTGATCCCGCCGGCGGTGCTCGCGCTCGCCGTGGGCGGATGGCAGTTGGCGCTCGTCGTGATCGCGCTCTACGTCGTGATCAACGTCACGTTGCAGGTGCTGGTGCAGCCGAAGTTCGTCAGCGACGCGGTGGATCTCAGTCTGACCCTCACCTTCTTCTCGGTGATCTTCTGGACGTTCATCATCGGACCGCTCGGAGCGATCCTCGCGGTGCCGCTCACGCTGCTCGCCCGAGCGCTGATCATCGACGGCGACCCGGAGCAGCGATGGTTGCGATGGCTCTCGGGTTTGGGAAACCCGACGACCGCCTCATGAGAGCGCTGCCACATCTCACCCGCGGCGGGTGAGGACGTGGATCCGGGGCGTCAACAGACTCGAATCGACGTGTCTCGGAGCGAGACCCCACTCGCCGGATGCAGAGGAGCGACCATGTCCGACCGTCAACGTTCGATCCTTCCGATCCCCGACCTGGTGCACACCGGGATGGTGACCTACGACGCGACCGATCCCGACACGCACTTCCCCGCGATCACTCCGGTGCGCCCGCCGACGGGTGCACCGAACGTCCTCGTCGTGCTGATCGACGACACGGGTTTCGGCGCGTCGAGCGCCTTCGGGGGCCCGGTGCGGACCCCGAACTTCGAACGGGTGGCGGCTGCCGGACTCAAATACACGCGCTTCCACACCACGGCGCTGTGCTCGCCGACCCGCGCCGCCCTCCTCAGCGGTCGCAATCACCACACCGTCGGGATGGGCGGCATCACCGAGATCGCCACCTCCGCCCCCGGGTACAGCTCGCTCCGCCCCAACAGCTGCGCGCCGCTGGCCGAGACCCTGAAGCTGAACGGCTACAACACCTCACAGTTCGGGAAGTGCCATGAGGTGCCGGTCTGGCAGGCGAGCGAGATCGGACCCTTCGACGGTTGGCCGAGCCCGGGCAACGGCTTCGAGTACTTCTACGGCTTCATCGGCGGCGAGACCAACCAGTGGTATCCGGCGCTCTACGAGAACACGGTGCCGGTCGAACCCTGGGGGACGCCCGAGGACGGTTACCACTTCATGGGAGACATGACCGACAAGGCCATCGCCTGGACACGCGCTCAGAAGTCGCTGGCACCCGACGTGCCGTTCTTCACCTACTTCGCCCCCGGCGCGACGCATGCCCCTCATCACGTCCCGGCCGAGTGGGCCGACGCCTACAAGGGCGAGTTCGATCAGGGGTGGGACGAAGTGCGGCGCGAGACGTTCGCGCGCCAGCTCGAGATGGGGGTCATCGCACCCGATTCGGTGCTGACGGAGCGCAGCCCCGGCATCCCCGCATGGGACGACATGAGCGACGTCATCAAGCCCGCGCTGGCCCGACAGATGGAGGTCTACGCCGGCTTCCTCGCCTACGCCGATCACCACGTCGGCCTGCTCCTGGATGCCTACGAGGAACTCGGAATTCTCGATGACACGCTCGTGTACGTCATCATCGGCGACAACGGGGCCAGTGCCGAGGGGTCGATGCACGGCACCACCAACGAGGGCTTCACGATCAACCACATGAACGACCTGGAGACCGAGCAGTACGTCGCCGACCACATCGACGACATCGGCACGCCCCGGTCGTACAACCACTACGCGGTGGGCTGGGCGCATGCGATGGACACCCCCTATCAGTGGACCAAGCAGGTGGCGAGCCACTGGGGAGGCACCCGCAACGGCACGATCGTCAGCTGGCCGAACGGCGGCGTCGCGAAGGGCGCGATCCGCCACCAGTTCAGCCATGTCATCGACGTCGCACCGACGGTTCTCGAAGCGGCCGGCATCCCGGAGCCGTCGACCGTGAACGGAGTGACGCAACGGCCCTACGAGGGCACCCCCATGAACTACACGTTCGGCGCCGACGGTGCGGAGGCCGAGGAGCGGCACACGACGCAGTACTTCGAGATGGTCGGCAACCGTGCGATCTACCACAAGGGCTGGACCGCGGTGGCGAAGCACAAGGATCCGTGGCTGGCGTCGTCGCACGGTCTCGACGACGACGTGTGGGAGCTCTACAACGTCGACGAGGACTGGACGCAGTCGAACGATCTCGCGGCTCGGGAACCCGAGCGTCTCGCACATCTGAAAGAGCTCTTCCTCATCCAGGCGGCGAGATTCAACGTCTTGCCGCTCGACATCCGCACCGCCGAACGGTTCAATCCCGATCTCGCCGGTCGGCCGCAGCTCGTGGTGGCCGACACCCAGAAGTTCTATCCGGGCATGAAACGCCTCAGCGAGAACACCACGATCAACATCAAGAACAAGTCGTGGACGGTCACGGCCAGTGTCTCGCCGTCGATTGCGGGGGCCGACGGCGTGATCATCGCCCAGGGCGGTGCCTACGGCGGCTGGTCGTTCTACGCGCACGGCGGCAAGCTCGCCTTCGCGTACAACCTGCTGGGGATCGAGGTGGCGGTGATCCACTCGGACCGCGATGTCCCCCCGGGAGAGCAGGAGGTGCGTGCGCACTTCGCCTACGACGGCGGAGGGCTGGGAAAAGGCGGCACGGTCACGCTCTACTCCGACGACGAGCTGCTCGGTGAGGGACGCGTCGAGAAGACCATCCCGTTCCAGTTCAGCTTCGACGAGACGGTGGATGTCGGAGCGGACCTCGCCTCGCCGGTGTCGCCCGACTACGGGGCGACCGACAACGGGTTCAGCGGCACGCTCCAGTGGGTGCGGATCGATCTGGGCGACGACGACCACTCGCACCTCATCGACGACGAGCACCGGCTCGCCGTCGCCATGCTCAAGCAGTAGCCCGCACCATCCACGGCAATCAACGAAAGGTCGATCATGAGTTTCTGGCAGGGGTTCTGGGACATCATCTGGTGGTTCTTCTGGGCGTTCGTCTTCATCTCGTATCTGTTCGCACTGTTCGCGATCATCGGCGATCTGTTCCGGGATCGGAAGCTCAATGGCTGGTGGAAGGCCGTGTGGGTCGTCTTCCTGATCTTCGTGCCGTTCCTCACCTCGCTCGTCTATCTCATCGCTCGCGGGCAGGGTATGGCCGAGCGGAGCGCCGCACAGGCGCAGACGACGGCCGATGCGACCGATCACTACATCCGCTCGGTCGCCGGCGCGAGTCCGAGTGATGAGATCGCCAAGGCGAAGGGTCTGCTCGATGACGGCACCATCACGGCCGAGGAGTACGAGCGGATCAAAGCGCGCGCGCTGTCGCACGTGTGACGGAGGGGAGAGTCCGTCGTCCGAGACGGAGGGGAACCTGCCCACGAGAAGCAAAAAGCCCCGCGATGTCTCGCGGGGCTTTTTCTCGGTGGACCTGAGGGGACTCGAACCCCTGACCCCCTGCATGCCATGCAGGTGCGCTACCAGCTGCGCCACAGGCCCAGAATCGCTCCGGATCAACCGGGGCAACTCGAAAAGCGTACTACAGGTCGCGAGGTCAACACCAATCGGCGCGAGCCGCCCGGGCGCGTCGTGATCCGGAGCCGGGGAGGGCGACGGGGAACAACGACGGGCTCCCGCACGTTCACGTCAGCGTGAGCATCCTCGACAGCATCGTGATCGGCGCGGGTCAGGCCGGACTCTCGGCGTCGTATCACCTGACGCGGCTCGGCATCTCGCACGTGGTGCTCGATTCCGACGCCGAGCCGGGCGGAGCCTGGCAGCACCGATGGGATGCCTTGACGATGCGCGACGTGCACGGGGTCGCAGAGCTTCCGGGCGATACTCCGCCCCCGCGTGACGGCCAGCGCGCCAACGTCGTCGTGCCCGCCTACTTCGCCGCCTACGAGCGCACGCATGTCCTTCCGATCATCCGCCCCGTCACGGTCGATCTCGTGGACGACGAGGACGGGGTGCTCGTGACGCGGGCGGGGGAGCGGGAGTGGCGCTCGCGCACCCTGGTGAACGCGACCGGCACCTGGACGCATCCGTTCCTGCCGCACTACCCGGGCATGGAGACGTTCCTCGGCGAGCAGATGCACACGATCGATTACCCCGGTCCCGAGCACTTCCGAGGGAAGCGCGTTCTCGTGGTCGGGGGCGGGGCGTCCGCCGTCCAGTTCCTCGGCGCGCTCGCCCCGATCACCGACACCCTCTGGGTGACGCGGCGCGAACCGGTCTGGCGCACCGACGACTTCACGCCCGAGGCGGGCGCGGCAGCGGTCGCGCTCGTCGAGCAGCGCGTCGCGCAGGGGCTGCCGCCGCAGAGCGTCGTGAGCGTCACCGGGCTCATGCTCCGCGAACAGGAGCGAGAAGCCGAGCGTCTCGGGGCCTACGCCGCGCGGCGGCCCATGTTCACGTGGATCGAACCCGACGGCGTGCGCTGGGCCGACGGATCGTTCGAGCGCGTCGACGTGATCCTCTGGGCGACGGGCTTCCGGCCCGCGATCGGCCACCTCGCTCCACTGCACCTGCGCAGCGGCGCGGGAGGCATCCAGCTCGATCGTGGCGGACGGGGAACGACGGCCGTCGCCGATCCCCGGATCCAGCTCGTGGGTTACGGCCCCTCGGCGAGCACGATCGGGGCGAACCGTGCAGGGCGCTCTGCCGCAACCGGAGCGCGGCGAGCGCTGGCGAACGTTCCCTCGATACGCTGAAGGCATGCTTCGCCTCGCACTGCTGATCGTTTGGTTGCTGCTCACCGCCTGGCTGGTGATCTGGACGGGCGAGGGGCTCTTCGGAATCGACCAGCGGCAGTCGATACTCCCTTTCGGGAGCGACAGCCTCGGTGCCCCGATCATGATCGGCGTGGCCTGGGGGCTTCTCCTCACCTTCGGGGGCGTGATGCTCGGCCCGACCCGCCGACGACTCGCACGCGCGGGTGACGCACGGATCGGTATCGGACGCATCGTCGAGGTCGAGACAACGGGAACGACCATCAACGACGTGCCTCAGTACGACATCTTCCTCCGCGTGACCCCGACCGATGGCGACGACTTCGTGGCGCAGCTGCGCACCCTCGTGCCGCTCGCCGACGTGGGGGCGCTGCAGGTCGGCCAACCGCTCGCGGTGCGGTACCGGCCGGGCGACCACGACGCCCTCGAACTCGTGGATCCGTCCGATCCGGCGGTGAGCGAGGCGTTGCTGCAGTGGCGCATCGACCGCGGACTGATCGACCCGAGCCAGGTCCGGGCGCGCACGACCGGTACGCAGGTCCCGGCATCCGTTCTCGAGATCCGGCCCACCGGGCGCCGTCGTGAAGGCCAGTCCGAACTCGCGCTGCGGGTGCTGCTCGCGCCCGAGGGAGGGGAGACCTGGGAGGCCGACACCACGGTTTTCGTCTACCCGCAGGCGATCCCGCATCTGCAGGTCGGCGCCCCGATCTGGGCGTTCTACCGCCGGGAGGATCCGCAGACCGTGGCCGTGACGATCGAAAAGGAGGCCGGCCGATGAACCCCCTCGACACCCTGTTCTGGTTGATGAACTTCCCCGCCTCCCACGCCTACGCGATCGTCTTCATCGCCGGGTTCTCGATCCTGGGACTGTTCGCGGTATCGGCGAAGCGCACGAGTCCGGGCGCGGCGCTGCGCCGTATGCGCGAGCGCGAGGGTCTGCTGACAGCGGGCAGCGTGGCACGGCGCGACATCGGCGGAACGACGCTTCGCGTACTGTTCCGCATCCTCGCCTTCGTGATGCTCGCGAGCCTCGTCATCGGCATCCTGAGCCTGACCGGCGTGCCCGTCACCCGCGCGTACATCTACGACAACGGCCGCCCGACCGTGGCAACGCTCGACGGCGATTGGGTCACCTTCACCACGGCCGACGGGGTGGAGTACACCCTCGAGAGCAACTTCTTCAGCCCGGCCGTCTTCCCCGACCGCGACGCGTACATACCGGGCGGTCAGGGTGTGGTCGTACGCTACCTTCCGAGCCATCCGCAAGCCTTCGTGATCGACAGCTCTCAGCTGCCGGAGTAAGGAGAATCGTGTGTCCCGCATCATCGTCTTCGGAGGGCACGGTCGTATCGCCCTTCTGCTCGCCCCGCTTCTGGTCGCCCGCGGCGACGAGGTGACCGCCGTCATCCGCAACCCTCAGCACATCGCCGACGTCGAAGCCGCGGGCGCGCGCCCGCTCGTCGCCGACATCGAATCGCTCGACGTCGCGGGGATCGTCGATCTGATCCGCGATCACGACGCGGTCGTCTGGTCGGCCGGTGCCGGCGGAGGAGACGCGCAGCGCACGTACGCGGTCGACCGCGATGCCGCGATCCGCTCGATGGACGCGGCCGAGGCCGCGGGAGTCCGCCGCTACGTCATGGTGTCGTGGATCGGTTCGACCGCCGACCACGGCGTGCCCGAGAGCGACGGCTTCTTCGCCTACGCCGATGCGAAGTGGGCGGCCGACGAGCACCTGCGCTCCACCGACCTCGACGGCACGATCCTCGGCCCTGGCACCCTCACATTCGACGACCCGACCGGTCGCATCGTGCTCGACCCCGAGGGCAGGGGCGAGGTGTCGCGTGCGGATGTCGCCGCGGTCATCGCGGCCGCCCTCGTCGAGCCGTCGACGTTCGGGCGGACGATCCGCTTCGGCAACGGTCCGGCGGACGCCGCCCTGCCCATCGCCGAGGTGTTGAGCTGATCGGATGAGGACGCTGCGTCGCTGGATGCTCGCGACCGTCGCCGCTCTCGCGGTGGCGGCGGTCGCGGCACCTGCGGCGGCGCAGACGCCGTCGGAGACCCCGCGGCCGGCCGCCCAGAGGCCGCAGGCGGATGCTGCGACGCCGGGCATCGTCGGCCCCGCTGCTCGCGCGGTGGCCGACGTGCACGACATGAGCGTCACCGAGCAGGCGGCCAGCGTCGTGATGGGGCATATCCCGGTGACGGATGCCGCGGCTCTCCGCGCCTATATGCAGCAGGGACTCGGCGGCTTCATCCTGATGGGGTCGAACATCCCCGCCACCGAGCCGGAGCTGCAGGCGCTCACCTCCGCGTTGACGGTCGACGCGTCGCTCCCTCCGCTGATCGCGATCGATCAAGAGGGTGGAATCGTCTCGCGTCTGCCGTCCGACACGTTCGCGGCATCGACGACGCTGAAGTCGGCGCCGGTGGCCGAGACGACGGATGCCTTCGCGGCGCGGGCGTCAGTGGTCGCCCGCTCTGGGGTCAACATCAACTTCGGCACGGTCGCCGATGTCACCTCCGATCCCGCATCGTTCATCTACGGCAGAGCTCTCGGCGACGACCCGTCATCGGCCTCGGAGCGCGTCGCGGCGGCGACGACGGCACAGGAGGAGTTCCTCGCGTCGACGCTCAAGCACTTCCCGGGGCACGGAGCGGCGGAGGGAGATTCGCATCACGCGATCCCGACGACGCCGATGTCGAAGGAGCAGTGGCGCACGGCCGACGCGCCACCGTTCACCGCCGGCATCGATGCTGGTGCCTCGCTGCTGATGTTCGGACACCTCGCGTACACCGCGGTCGATCCCGCCCCGGCGTCGATGTCGGAGGAATGGCATCGGATCGCCCGCGAGGAGCTCGGTTTCGCGGGGGTCATGGTGACCGACGATCTGGGCATGCTGCTCTCGTCGGGCGACCCCGCCTACGCGGATCCGGTGGCGAACGGCGTCGCCGCGATCGCTGCGGGCAACGACCTCGTGCTCATGATCGCCGGGTCCACTCCCGAGACCGCCGGTCAGATGGTCGCGGGGCTGGTCGCCGCGGTGGAATCCGGCGACCTCCCGGCCGAGCGACTGGCGGACGCGGCGACCCGCGTCAGGGAACTGCGCCTCGAGCTGGCCGCTGACACGGCCGACTGGTCGGTGTGCGAGAACTGCACGCCCGCCGGCTGAGCGCGCCTTACGCGGCCGCGGTCTCCGCGTCTCCGAGCCAGGCGTCGAGCAGCGCGGCGCGCAACGCGGTACCGCGGTCGGCGAAGACACGCTGGCGGCGCACGTACTCCGCCTTGCCCTCACTCGTCTCGATCGGCACGGGCTCGACGTTCCACGCCGAGAGGTCGTACGGGGCCGCCTGCATGTCGAGCAGACGGATGTCGCGAGCGAGCTCGAACGTATCGAGCAGCAGCTCACCCGGAACAAGGGGTCCGAGCTTCGTCGCCCATTTGTAGAGATCCATCCCCGCGTGCAGGCAGCCCGGCTGCTCGAACAGCGGCTGCTCCTCGCGGGTGAGTGGGGAGCGATTGCGCGGCACGGCCTCCGGGGTGAAGAAACGGAAAGCGTCGAAGTGCGTGCAGCGCAGATCGTGCGCATCGACCACGGCGTCCGTGCCCTTTCGCCCCAGCCGGAGGGGAACGGGGTGACGGTGCTCGTCCGCCTGGTAGACCATGGCCCACTCGTGCAGACCGAAGCATCCGAACTGACCGGGTCGTGAGGCGGTGCGGCGCAGCATCCGTTCGACGAGTCCCGCGAGCTCCGGCTTCTCGCGCGCGAACGCGGGAGCATCGGGCACGACGTTGCCGGGAGCAGAGCCGGCGGCGTACCAGCGCCAGTCCGCGCGCTCCGGAGCATCGGCGAGTTCGACGGCCGCGCCCGGATGCCAACGGCGCAACTGCGCGGGTTTGTACGAGTAGTACGTGAAGAGGAAGTCCCACACGGGGTGCTTCTCCCCGGCCGCGGCGCGCGAGCGGTGCTCGGCGGTCAGGGCCTCGGCGCGCTCCTGATGGGCGCGTTCCCGTGCGCGCCAGTCGACCTCGTCCAGGGCGAGCGGCATGTCAGTCCAGGATGCCGGCGTCGCCGAGGCGGTCGCGGAGCCCGGCGCCGTCCTCGGCGCTGACCCACGGCACGTCCTCGTCGCCGTGCGGCTCGGCATCCGTGCGCCCACCGGCGAGAACGGCCTCGGCAGGGAGCAGACGACGGATCGCGACACCGGCGACGGACTCGGGGTGCTCCTCGAGGAAGGTCGAGTAGATGGCCTCGTCGTGCTGCCCGTCGTCGCCGATGAGCAGCCAGCGCACGTGCGGGAACTCGGCGGCGAGCCGACGCAGGTTGGTGAGTTTGTGCTCACGACCGCTGCGGAACCAGCGGTCGTGTGTGGGGCCCCAATCGGTGAGGAGCATGGAGCCGGCGGGGAAGAGGTGGCGGCCCAGGAAGCGACGGAGCGTCGGCGCGATGTTCCACGCGCCGGTCGACAGGTACACCATCGGGGCGCCGGGGTGCTGACGCAGCAACTGGTCGAGGAGCACGCCCATACCTGGCACGGGGATGCGGGCGTGCTCGTCGAGCACGAAAGAGTTCCAGAACGCGATGAACGGACGCGGCAGAGCGGTGACCATCACGGTGTCGTCGACGTCGGAGACGACACCGAAATTCGTGGATTCGGCGACGACGAAGGCGGTCGCCTCGACCGGCTCCTGCTCTTCCGTCGACACGCGGAACGTCTGCCATCCGGCATCGAGATCCGCGTGGATCACGGCATCCACGACCCCGCCGCGGTCGGCGACGACCTGGTGCACCGTATCGCCGACGTGCACCGTGACCTTCGCGAAGCTCACCGGGATCCCGACGAAGCTGCGCCAGCCGCGAATGCTCGCGAGCTCGCCGTCCTTGCCCCGTCGCTGCGGCGGCACGATCAGCACACGCCCGACGACGCGCACCCAGCCGGGCCCGCCGTAGCCGGGGAACGGCACGACCGTCGCGGTGCGACCCCGCTTGCGCGCACGAACTTCACGCCACACGTGGAAGCGGTGTTCGAGTCGGGCGAACCAGTGGATCCGGGGCGCCGGGGGTGCGGAAGCCATTGGCTCAGTCTTTCACGTCCGCCTCGGGTTCCGCGTCGTGGGCGTCGAGGTGACGGGCCTCCGAGCGCTCCAGGAGCTTCTTGCCGAGGTAGACCACGACGAGGAAGACCACGATGATCCCGACGAAGATGTACCCGGCGTAGTGCACGCGATCGACCATCTCGTCGAAGGTCAGCGCGGCGAGAGAGGTGACGCTCACGTACGCGACCGCCCAGATCACGCAGGCAGGTGCCGTCCAGGCGAGGAAGCGCCGGTACGAGTAATGGCTCATCCCGACCGTGAGCGGAACGAGGGAGTGCAGCACGGGCAGGAAGCGCGAGAGGAAGATCGCGATGCCGCCGCGTCGTTGCAGATAGCGCTCGGCTCGCACCCAGTTCTTCTCGCCGATACGGCGCCCGAGCCACGACGTACGGATGCGCGGGCCGAGCCAGCGACCGAGGGCGAAGCCGATGCTCTCGCCGATCAGCGCTCCGATGACGACGGCGATCACCATCGCGGTCGCCTCGACGGGACCGCGGACGCCGATGGAGGCCATGATCACGACGGTGTCGCCGGGCACGATCAGTCCGATGAGAACGCTGGTCTCGAGCATGACGGCCACGCCGGCGATGAGAGTGCGGGTGACGGGGTCGATCGAACGGATGAATTCGAACATCCAGGTCAAGAGGTCATCCACAGCACGAGAATACGGGAGCGGCCAGGTTCTAGGCTGACAAGGTGCCCGATCGTCCGACCGCTCGCCCCCTTCCCATCTGGGTCGAGCCCGTCGACGTCTTCCGTGTTCTCGAGGCCTCCTCGCCGGAGGTGTTCTGGCTCGACGCGGGTCCCGACACGGCGAACGGGTGGAGCTTCGTCGGGGTCGGCGAGCCGTCGGCGCTGCCCGCTGACGTGGCGCTCGGTTCGGTCCCCGGCGTACCCGCCGACGGCGCGGGCGAGGACGAACGACCGCCGTTCCGAGGCGGATGGGTCGGGTGGCACGACTACGAGGGCGGGGCTGCGGCGGCCGGCGCTCCGATCCACGCCGGCGATGCGGATAACCGGGCATCGTGGATGCGCGTGCAGCGTTTCGCCGCGTTCGACCATGCGCGTCGGCGGGTGTGGGTGCAAGCCGAGGAAGACCTCGCGGAGTGGCAGTCCGTCGTCGAGCAGGCGGCGAGCGCGGCATCCGCTCTTCCCGACCTGCCGGACGCGCCGGTCGCCGGTGTCGTGGCCGAGGCCCGACACGAACCCGACGAGTACGCGTCCCTGATCGAGCGCTGCCGCGACCTGATCCGGCAGGGGATCGCGTATCAGCTCTGCCTCACGACGCACTTCTCGGCATCCGGTGTCGGCGATCCGGTCGCCGTCTACGCGCGACTGCGCGCCGCGACTCCCGCGCACCACGGCGGGTTCGTGCGCATCCAGGGTCGGGCGCTGCTGAGCGCGAGCCCCGAGCAGTTCCTCCTCGCCTCGGACGGCGTCATCCGCACCCGACCCATCAAGGGCACGCGGCCACGATCCGCGGATCCGATCGAGGATGCCGCTCTCGCCGCCGAACTCGCGGTCGACCCGAAGGAACGCGCCGAGAACGTGATGATCGTCGATCTCATGCGCAACGATCTCTCCCGCGTCTGCGTCGCCGGGTCCATCCGCGTGGAGGGACTCTGGGTCGTGGAGAGCTATCCCGCGGTGCACCAGCTCGTGAGCACGGTCAGCGGCACGGCGGCACCCGGCGCGACCGTCGGTGCACTGTTCGACGCCGCGTTCCCGGCCGGCAGCATGACCGGCGCCCCGAAGCTGTCGGCGATGACGCGTCTGCATTCGCTCGAGGGCGGACCGCGCGGGATCTACGCCGGATGCTTCGGCTACATCGGCGTCGACGGCGCCGTCGACCTCGCGATGGTCATCCGCAGCATCGTGATCGACGGCGAGAAGGCGACCGTGGGCGCCGGTGGCGGGATCACCTGGGGATCGGATGCCGCAGCCGAGGTCGCCGAGGTCGCGACCAAGGCGCGTGCGCCGCTCGCGGCGCTGGGGGCTGTCCTGCCCGGGGCCTGGGGTTCCGATATCCTGAACTGATCCCGATTTTCCTTTCAGATTGGTCGTGCGTTCGTTGTCTGAGAACCTGTCCACCGCTCCCGCCGAGGACGAGACGTCGTCGGCTCATGCCATCCAGGCCAAGTGGCAGAAGTACTGGGCGGAGAACGAGACGTTCCTCACCGGCGGCGATGACGACACGCGCCCCCGGCGCTACGTGCTCGCGATGTTCCCGTACCCGTCCGGTGACCTGCACATGGGGCACGCCGAGAACTACCTGTACTCCGACATCGTGGCGCGTTTCTGGCGTCACCGCGGGCACAACGTCCTGAACCCCATCGGGTGGGACTCCTTCGGGCTGCCCGCCGAGAACGCGGCGATCCGTCAGGGCGCCGACCCGCGCGAGTGGACCTATCAGAACATCGCGCAGCAGAAGGTCGGGTTCCAGGCGTACGGCGTCTCGTTCGACTGGTCGCGCGTGCTGCACACGTCCGACCCCGAGTACTACCGCTGGAACCAGTGGCTGTTCCTGAAGATGCACGAGCGCGGTCTCGCCTATCGCAAGAAGAGCGCCGTCAACTGGTGCCCCAACGACCAGACGGTGCTGGCGAACGAGCAGGTCGTCGACGGTCGTTGCGATCGCTGCGGCTACGAGGTCGTCAAGAAGAAGCTGACCCAGTGGTACTTCCGCATCACCGACTACGCCGACCGTCTGCTCGACGACCTCAACCAGCTCGAGGGCTTCTGGCCGCACAAGGTGCTGCAGATGCAGCGCAACTGGATCGGCCGTTCGGTCGGCGCCGACGTCGACTTCCGCATCGAGGGCCGTGACGAGCCGGTCACCGTGTTCTCGACGCGCCCCGACACGCTGCACGGCGCCACCTTCTTCGTCGTCGCACCCGATTCCGACCTGGCGACCGAGCTGGCTGCGGATGCTCCGGCCGAGGTGCGCGAGCGCTTCCAGACGTACCTCGAAGGGGTGCAGAAGGAGACCGACATCGCCCGCCAGGCGACGGATCGCCCCAAGACGGGTGTCTTCCTCGAGCGCTACGCGATCAATCCGGTCAACGGCGAGAAGCTGCCGATCTGGGCTGCCGACTACGTACTGGCCGACTACGGTCATGGTGCCGTCATGGCGGTTCCCGCGCACGACCAGCGCGACCTCGACTTCGCCCGCGCATTCGACCTGCCGGTCAAGGTGGTCGTCGACACGACCGCGCCCATCACGGGAGCGATGCCGGTCATCGAGGTCGACGACGAGGGCGTGCCGATCGACACCGGCGCACTCGACGACCAGAACCCCGCGTCCACGGGCGTCGCGCTCACGGGTGAGGGGCGTCTGATCAACTCGGGCGAGCTCAACGGCCTGTCGAAGCGCAACGCGATCGCCCGCGCGATCGAGCAGCTCGAGGCATCCGGCACCGGTCGCGCCGCGAAGAACTACCGTCTGCGCGACTGGCTGATCTCCCGTCAGCGGTTCTGGGGAACGCCGATCCCGATGCTGCACGCCGAGGACGGCAGCATCGTCCCGGTCGCCGAGGACAAGCTGCCCGTTCGTCTGCCGAGCATCGAGGGTCTCGATCTCAAGCCGAAGGGCACGTCGCCCCTGGGCGGTGCCGAGGGCTGGGTGCGCACGGTCGACCCGGCCACCGGTGAGCCGGTGCTGCGCGACCCCGACACGATGGACACCTTCGTCGACAGCTCGTGGTACTTCCTGCGATTCCTGTCGCCGAACAGCGATCAGGTCGCCTTCGACCCGGCCCAGGCCGCGCGATGGGCTCCGGTGGACTCCTACATCGGCGGTGTCGAGCACGCGATCCTGCACCTGCTGTACGCCCGCTTCATCACGAAGGTGCTGTTCGACATGGGGCTGATCGACTTCACCGAGCCGTTCTCGAACCTGATCAACCAGGGCATGGTGCTCCTCGACGGCCAGAAGATGTCGAAGAGCAAGGGCAACCTCGTGCTCTTCCAGGAGGAACTCGACGCGCACGGCGCCGACGCACTGCGCGTGGGTCTCGCGTTCGCCGGTCCCGTGGAGGACGACAAGGACTGGGCCGACGTCTCGACGACGGGTGCCCAGAAGTTCCTGTCGCGGGCCATGCGCATCGCGCGCGAGGTCTCGAGCCCGGTCGACGTCGTCTTCGACGGTGGTGATGCGGCGCTGCGCCGCACGACGCACAAGCTCCTCTCCGAGGCCCCGGCGCTCGTCGAGCAGACCAAGTTCAACGTGCTCGTCGCGCGTCTGATGGAGCTGGTGAACACCATCCGAAAGACGATCGACAACGGTGCGAACGGTGCTGCCGACCCTGCGGTGCGCGAAGCCACCGAGACCGTCGCCGTGATGCTCGACCTCATCGCCCCGCACACCGCGGAGGAGATGTGGGAGATCCTCGGTCACGAGCCCTCCGTGGGTCTCGTGACGTGGCGTTCGGCGAACCCGGCGCTACTGGTCGAAGACACCATCACCGCCGTCGCGCAGGTCAACGGCAAGGTGCGTGCTCAGCTCGAGGTCTCCGCACGCATCGGCGAGGCGGAGCTCGAGGCTCTCGCCCGCGGCGACGAGCGCGTGATCCGTGCGATCGGCGACAAGGAGATCGTCAAGGTCATCGTGCGTGCGCCCAAGATCGTGAGCTTCGTCGTCAAGGGCTGATCCGCTCTCTCGATCGAGACCGCCGTCCGGACGCCGGGCGGCGGTCTCGGCGTTCCGGCGGGGGTGGTTCTGCACGGCTGACCGATGTGCTGAGTTGTCCACGGTGTGCGGCAAGCGGTGCGGGGCAGCGAGATCGGGCGGCCTAGCGTGGGCGGATGCCGCTGACCGAAGCACCTCCCGATGACGCCCTGCCCGTGGATGCTCCGCCCGCGCCCCGACGTGTGCGTCTGAGCATCGGAGCGGCGGCGGTGCTCGCCCTCGTCGTACTTTCCGCGGCGGTCGGACTCGGGATCCTCCGCGGACAGGCCGCACCCGTCGAGACGGTGTCGATCGGAGACACGCCGACCGGGACGACGGATGCCGGGGGCGCCACCACGCCGGGCAGGGAGCTCTATGTGCACGTCCTCGGCGCTGTCGAGAAGCCGGGCCTGTACGTGCTTGCGATCGATGCGCGGATCGTCGATGCCCTCGCTGCGGCCGGCGGCACGACCGAGGAGGCCGACCTCGCCTCGATCAACCTCGCGCGCATCGTGACGGACGGCGAGCAGGTCGTCGTGCCCGTCATCGGCGCGACCGCTCCCGAACCGGGCGCGGGGACGACTCCGGGCGCGAGGACGACGGCGCCCGGCGATGATCGGATCGATCTCAACTCCGCGGATCAGGCGGCGCTCGAGACCCTGCCGCGCATCGGTCCTGCGCTGGCCGAGCGCATCATCTCGTGGCGCGACGAGAACGGGCGTTTCCAGACCGTCGACGACCTTCTCGCCGTTCCGGGCATCGGCGAGAAGCTGCTCGAGGGACTGCGCGACGGCGTGCGGGTGTGAGGCGACGCGATCTCCGGCTGCTGCCGATCGCCGGAGGAGCCTGGGCCGCCGGGCTGCTGTGCGTGTTCCTCCCGCAGACGGCGGGCGCGGTGGCTGCCTTCTGCGTTCTGTCCGCTGTCGTCGCCGGGGCGCTCGTCGGGCGCTCCCGTGCGCGTGGCGTGGAGCGTGGGGGTCTCATCATCGTGGTGCTCGCGGCGGCTGCTGCGGTCGCGGCCACCGCATGCCTCGCGATGCCGGCACGTGATGCGGTCCGCGAGCGGGAGGCGTATGCGGTCGACGTAGTGGCGGACGTGTCGTCGTCGGCGTCGGTCGGGAAGGACGGGCGACTCTGGTTCGAGGCGCAGTCGACCTCCGTCGGGTCGTCGGAGGGGAAGGCCGCGGTCTCGGCGCCGGTGCGCATCGGCATCGAGCCGGCCGAGGGCTTCGATCTCGGCGCGACGATCCGGGTGACGGGGCAGATGGAGGCGACGGATGCGGGGGAGCGCGCCGCGGTCGTCGTGTTCGCGAGCGAGGCGGAGATCATGCGCCCGGCGTCGGGGGTCTTCGCCGTGGCCGCTGGCGCGCGCAGCGCCTTCATCGAGCGGGCGACGCGCCTGCCCGAGCCGGGGGCGGGGTTGCTGCCCGGTCTCGCCGTCGGTGACACCCGGGCAATCTCCGACGCGCTGAATGACGACATGCGCACGAGCGGCCTCAGCCACCTCACGGCCGTGAGCGGCGCCAACTGCGCGATCGTGGTCGCGGCGGCGTTCTGGTTCGTCGCCCTGTGCGGAGGCGGGCGCCGTCTGCGGGTCGTCGTCGCCGCCCTCGCACTGGCGGGGTTCGTGGTGCTGGTGACCCCTGAACCCAGTGTGATCCGCGCGGCGGTGATGGCCGGGGTCGCGATGCTCACGGTGCTCCTCGGGCGTCCGAGCGCGGGCGCGGGGATGCTCGCGCTGTGCGCGACCGGCATCCTGGTCGCCGATCCGTGGCTGGCCGCGACGGCCGGGTTCGCCCTGTCGGTCGCAGCGTCGGGCGCGCTGATCCTGCTGGCACCTCCGCTCGCGCGCGGGCTCGCCCGGTGGATGCCGCAGCCGCTCGCTCTCGCGATCTCGGTGCCCCTCGCAGCTCAACTGGCCTGCGGTCCGATCATCGCGCTGTTCGCCGAGCAGCAGTCCCTGGTCGGTATCGCCGCGAACCTGCTCGCCGCTCCCGCGGCGCCGATCGCGACCGTGATCGGCCTTCTCGCCTGCCTCGCCGCACCCGTTCCGATGCTCGCCGACCTTCTCGCGGCATCCGCCTGGCTGCCGGCCGCGTGGATCTCCGTGACCGCGACGGTGAGCGCGCGACTGCCGCTCGCGCAGGCCTCGCTGGTTCCCGGCATCGGCAGCGCCCTGCTCGTCGCGGTGCTCAGCGCCGCCCTGGGGATCATCGTGCGCGGGCGGCGACGAACGAGCGGCGTCAGCAGCCGACGAGGCCGGTGGTTCTCCCGGACGTATCGCCTCGCCGCGGTGGTACTCATCGTGGCACTCTCGCTCGGCGGGGCGCATCTCGCTCTGCAGGGGCCACTCGCCGCGATGTCGGCACCGTCCGGCTGGTCGATCGCGGCGTGCGACGTGGGGCAGGGGGACGCGCTGCTCGTGCGCTCGGAGGGTGAGGTCGCGCTGATCGATACCGGTCCGGAGGCGGGTCCGCTCGACGAGTGCCTGCGGTCGCTCGGCATCGATCGCATCGATCTTCTCGTGCTGACGCACTTCGACCTCGATCATGTCGGGGGAGTGGATGCCGTGCGCGGACGGGTGGGCGCGGTGCTGCACGGACCGGTCGTCGAGGCGGAGGAGCAGCGGATCCTCGACGGCCTGGGCGCGGGCGGCGCCACCGTCACCGAGGCGACGGCGGGGCTGCACGGCACGCTCGGCGCATCGACGTGGCGGGTGCTCTGGCCGCTCCGCGAGTCGGTGGTGTTCCCCTCCGGCAACGACGCGAGTGTCGTGATCGAGGTCTCCGGCGGGGGCGTGCCGCGCTCGCTCTACCTCGGCGATCTGTCGGCCGAGGCTCAGCGGATGCTCGCACGCAACACCCCGCTGGCGGGACCGTACGACGTGGTCAAGGTCGCCCACCACGGCAGTGCCGATCAGGATCCCGCGATCTACGAGACGATCCGCCCGGCGATCGCGGTCTTCAGCGCGGGCGTCGACAACGACTACGGGCACCCGAGGGAGGAGACGCTCGACCTGCTCACGGCGGTCGGGGCGCACGTCCTGCGCACCGACCGTCAGGGGCGCATCCTGCTGGGGATCGACGACGGCAGGATCGCGGTCTGGACGGAGTCCGACGTCGGTGCCCCCGAGTAGTCTGGAACCATGGCAGCTCCGCGATCCTCCTCCCGCACCGCCGCCAAGCCGTCGAAGGTCCCCCAGGTCTCCTGGCGCGATCCGCGTCCCGCCCCGCTCGTGCTGGTCTCCGGACCCGAGGAGATCTGCGCCGAGCGCGCGATCGCCGGCATCCGCGACTACCTGCGCGCCGAGGACCCGGCCCTCGAAGTCAGCGACATCCGTGCCGACGACTACGCGCCCGGCACCCTGCTCTCCATGACATCGCCGTCCCTCTTCGGCGAGCCGCGGCTCGTGAGGGTCTCGGGCGTCGAGCGCTGCTCCGATGCCTTCCTGCAGGAGGCCGTGTCGTATCTCGACCAGCCGCAGGACGGCGCGACCGTGATCCTCCGGCACACCGGAGCCAGCGTCCGTGGCAAGAAGCTCCTCGACGCGTTGCGCGCCGGGACGGGCGAGGGCATCGAGATCGCCTGCCCCGCCATCAAGCGCGACGGCGACCGCGTCGATTTCGCCGCGGGTGAGTTCAAGGCCGCGAAGAAGCGCATCCAGCCATCCGCGCTGCGGGCGCTCGTCTCGGCCTTCGCCGATGACCTCACCGAGCTCGCCGCCGCATGTCAGCAGCTCATCGGCGATGTCGAGGGCGACGTGACCGACGACGTCGTCACCAAGTACTACGGGGGTCGCGTCGAGGTCTCCGCCTTCGTCGTCGCCGACACGGCGATCGCCGGTCGTTACGGCGAGGCGCTCATCTCCCTGCGCCACGCGCTGTCGTCCGGTGCCGATCCGGTGCCGATGGTCGCTGCCTTCGCGATGAAGCTGCGCACCATGGCGCGCGTTGCGGGCAACCGGGAGCCGAGCCGTCAGCTCGCGCAGCGCCTCGGCATGAAGGACTGGCAGGTCGACCGTGCACGACGCGATCTCGCCGGGTGGAACGAGCGCTCACTCGGGCTCGCGATCCAGGCGACTGCACGGGCGGATGCCGAGGTGAAGGGCGCGTCACGCGACCCGATCTTCGCGCTCGAGCGCATGGTCACGGTCATCGCCACCCGCCGTCCGTTCGGCGAGGAGTAGTCCGCCGTTCTGCTCCGTCGCTGCAGGGTGAAGCCCGCACGCGTCACAGACACGAAGAAGGCCCGCCCCGCGAACGGGACGGGCCTTTCTCAGCGGTGCTGGCTCAGAGAGCGGCGACCGACTTGGCGATGGCCGACTTGCGGTTCGACGCCTGGTTCTTGTGCAGGACACCCTTGCTGACGGCCTTGTCGAGCTTGACGGCGGCCTTCTTGAGGGTGGCCTCGGCGGCTGCCTTGTCGCCTGCGGCGACGGCTGCCTTGGTCTGACGAACGAGGGTCTTGAGCTCGCTCTTCACGGCCTTGTTGCGCTCGTGAGCCTTCTCGTTGGTCTTGTTGCGCTTGATCTGCGACTTGATGTTTGCCACGTGTGGACGCTTTCTGTACAGGAGTGATTCGGAGTGCCGGCAGCAGAAGAGGGCTGCTGCACGACGGTCGTGAGGGAAGAACCCACACGCAAGCCAAGAAGCAACTCTACCAGCAGTCAGGCGGATCACGCGAAACGACGCCTCTCGGGTGGCGTCCGGACTCCGACACGACGAGGCGATCGCGGAACTCGGTCGCGCGAAACGCGGTACCGGGTGCAGAATCAGGATCACCCGACACAGACGCCAAGGAGCGACATGAGTTCTGCTTCCCGCGATACCGTTCTGCCCTCAGGTCTCCGCTGGTCCGCGGCGACGTCCGCCATCCAGATCGAAGGCTCTCCCTCCGACGACGGGGGAGGGCGCTCGATCTGGGACGACTTCGCCTATGCGCCGGGTGCGGTGCGAGACGGCTCGACGCCGCAACGCACCTGCGACAGCTATCGGCATCCGGAGGCCGACGTCGCCCTGGTGGCCGACCTCGGCATCGACCGCTACCGCTTCTCGATCCCGTGGGCGCGCGTGCAACCGGACGGGCGCGGCGCGGGCAACACCGCCGCGCTGGACCACTACTCCCGCCTCGTCGATGCGCTGCTCGAGGTGGGCGCGACCCCGTTCCCCACGCTGTACCACTGGGAGATGCCGAGCGCGGTGGAGTCCGACGGCGGCTGGCTCATCCGCGACACGGCCGAACGCTTCGCGGACTATGCCACGATCGTGGCGGATCGGCTCGGCGATCGGGTAGCCCACTGGTACACGCTCAACGAACCGGCGATGACTACGCTGCAGGGGTACGGGACCGGCGCGCTCGCCCCCGCACGACCGCTGCTGTTCCACGCCCTGCCGACCGTCCACCATCAGCTCCTCGCGCACGCGTACGCCGCCGAGGCGCTGCGGTCGCGGGGCGCGACCGCAGTCGGCCTCGTCAACAACCACACCCGCGTGCTTCCGCTCAGCGCATCGCGAGAAGATCTCGTGGCCGCGACCATCTACGACATGCTCCACAACAGAATGTTCAGCGAGCCACTCCTCGCCGGCGAGTACCCCGATCTCGAGGCGCTCGGCCTGCCGCCGATGCCCGTGCTCGACGGGGACCTCGCGCGCATCGCGGCGTCGATCGATTTCTACGGCATCAACTTCTACAACCCCACGACGGTGAGCGTCGCCGATCCCGCAGGACCGCTGCCGTTCGAGATCGTGCCGACGCCCGGGGCACCTGTCACCGGCTTCGGCCCGGAGTGGCCGATCGTGCCCGGGGCGCTCCGCGATCTGCTCGTCGACCTCCATCGGCGGCATCCGCACATGCCACCGGTGATCATCGGCGAGAACGGTGCGTCCTTCCCCGAACTCGACGACGCGGTCCGCGTCGACGATGCCGATCGCATCGACTACCTCGCCGATCACATCGCGGCGGTCGGTGAAGCGATGGCCGCCGGGGTTCCCGTCGAGGAGTACACGGTCTGGTCCCTCCTCGACAACTGGGAGTGGGCCGACGGCTTCACCCAGCGCTTCGGCCTCGTGCACGTGGACTTCGCCACGGGGGAGCGCACGCCCAAGGCCTCGTACGACTGGTACCGGGACGCCATCGCCCGCACTCGCACCGCAGCGGCGATCGAGCGGAGCGTGCAATGACCGCGGCGACGAGGGTAGGCGCGCGGTGGATGTCGCTGTTCACTCTCGCCTGGCTCGCGATCTGGACCGTGCAGCTCACCCCCGTGCAGCTCCTCCTGCCCCTGCAACTCGACACCCCTGAAGACGATTGGATCCGGGGAGTGGTCTCCTCGGGCCTCGTCCTCGGAATCGGCGGACTCGCTGGCATCGTCGCGGGGCCCCTCGCCGGAGCGCTGTCGGATCGTGCCCGACCGGGGCGTTCGCGCCGACGGCCGTGGGCGCTCGCGGGCGTGTGGACGACCGCGGCCTTCCTGGTGCTCACCGGTTTCTGCGCGGGGCCCTGGGCGGTCGGCGGGGCGTGGGTCGGTGTCTCGATCGGTGTCGCGGTGTCGTCGGCCGCTTTCACCGCGATGATCGCGGATCAGCTGCCCACGACGCAGCGGGGCGCGGCATCCGCAGCGGTCGGGTCGAGTCAGGCCGTCGGCATCGTGCTGGGCGTCGGTCTCGTCGTGCTGCTCGGTCTCGACATCGTCTCGGGTTACCTGCTGCTCGCCGCCGTCATCGCCGCGGTCGGCAGTGCTGCGGCCCTGCTGCTGCCCGACCCTTCCTCGGCGGAGACGGTGCGCCCGGAGACGGTGCGCCCGGAGACGGTGCGCCCGGAGACGGTGCGCCCGGAGACAGTGCGGCCGGCGACCCGAGACCGTCGGCGCCTCGCCTCGCTGCGCGACCGCGACTTCGCCTGGATGCTCGCCGGGCGTCTCATGACCAACATCGGCAACGCGCTGGGGACGGCGCTCTTCCTCTTCTTCCTCCTGCACGGCCTCGGTCAGCCGTCATCGACGGCGCAGGACAACCTCCTGCTGCTCATCGTCGTCTACACGCTGTTCGTGGTCGCGGCATCCGTGCTCACCGGCATCCTGTCCGATCGCACGGGCGACCGTCGTCGGCTCGCCGTGATCGCCACCGTCGTGCAGGCGGCGTCCGGTGTCGCGATCGCGCTCGTTCCGACGTTCGAGATGACGATGGTCGCCGCCGCCCTCATGGGACTCGGGTACGGCGCGTTCTCGACCGTCGGTCTCGCGTTCGCCGCCGATCTGCTGCCCGACGAGAAGGACCACGCCCGGGATCTCGGCATCGTCAACGTCACCGCGGCCCTCGGCCAGCTGATCGGCCCGGTTCTCGGGGCCGGTCTCGTGGCGCTGGTGGGTGGCTTCTGGCTCGTCTTCGTGGCCGCCACGGTGCTGTCGCTCGCCGGCGGAGTGCTCACCGCCCTCGCACGGCAACCGCAGAGGTCATGAGCTCTCGTTCTCGAGCGTCGCGATCGCGAGCTGCAGCACGGCGTTGAAGACGCGGGGTCGCATCGCCGTCACGAGGTGCGTGGTGCGCGGCACGACGATGAGCTCGGCCTGCGGCGCCAGCGAGCAGAAGAGGGCCTCGTGGCGACGCAGCTGGTCGTACTGGCCGTTGATGAACCAGAGAGGCAGCCGGATGCGCGCGACCGCCGCGGCGAGGTCGAGCGCCGAGAGACTGCCCAGGGCGATGTCCTGCGCGTCGAGCGCATAACCGCCCGCGCCGAAGTCGTCGCGGGTCTCCGGGGGGATCGTGGCATCGAGCACGCGATCCGAGAGCCAGCGTCCGCGGTCGGGCAGGGAATCCATCGCGCGCGCGAGCCAACGGTAGGCGGCAAGGCCCGCCCCGATGGGCAGCGCGGTGCACGACGCCGCGACGAGGCCTGCGACGGGGGTGGCCTCGCCGCCTCCGGTGTACGCGAGCGAGAGGATCCCGCCCATGGAGTGCCCGACGAGCAGCACCGGTCCGCGCGTCGCCGCATCGCGTACGGCGGCATCGATCGTGTGCAGGGCCTCGTGGAGCGTGAAGTCCTCGGCGATGCGCGTCCCGTGCCCCGGCAGGTCGACCGCGGAGTGCGCGTATCCGTGAGTGTCGAGGAAGGCCTGCTGAGAGCGCCACATGGTGGCCGATGTGCGGATGCCGTGCACGAAGACGATCTGGACGCTCACGCTCTCAGCCTAGGTGCGCATTCCACGCACCGCACGAGAAAGGCGGGGCCGGTGGAAGACCACCGACCCCGCCTCGGATGAGGGGATTACTTCTCCCAGCCCACGTTCTCGACGGGCAGGAGCCCGAAGAGGTCGAGACCGGTGTAGGTCTCGGGGGTGAGGTTGGCGAGTCCCTTGGTCACCGTGCGGATCTCGGGGCCGGAGTACAGCGGCAGGATGCCCCACGTCTCCTTGATGACCTCGGTCTCGACCTTGGTGCCCTCGGCAATCTGCTCCTCCGCGGTGGGGAGGTCGGCGACGCCCGCGATCTTCTCGTCGAGCTCCGGCGTGCCGGTGGCCGACAGGTTCAGGCCGCTGTCGGAGCAGTAGACCTGGCAGAAGTACGCGAACCCGTAGGGGTCGCTCGACGAGAAGCCCATGAGGATGATGTCCCAGTCCTTCGTCGTCACCGTCGTCGAGAACTCCGACGCCGGACGCACGTCGACCGTGACCTCGACACCGATCGCCTTGAGCTGCGCCTGGATGACCTTTCCACGCGTCTCGACGATGGGGTCGTCGCCGAAGACCGGCAGGGCGACCGACAGCTTGACGCCGTCCTTCTCGCGGATGCCGTCGCTGCCCGCGACCCATCCGGCATCGTCGAGGAGTGTGTTCGCCTCGTCGTCATCGAACTTCCAGCCCGCGTCGCCGAGCGAGTCGACGAAGCCTTCCTGGAACGGGAAGAGGATCAGCGAACCGGCGGGGTCCTCGGTGTAGCCGAGGCCGTTCCAGACGACCTCCTTGAGCTGCTCGCGGTCGATCGCCTTCATGATGGCCTCGCGCACCTTGATGTCGGCGAGCTGGGGGCGCTCGGCGTTCAACTGCATGAGGTTGGTGGCGGTGCGCTGCGCCTTGTAGGTCACGACGTCGTCCATGTCGGCGACCTGCGCGAGGCGGTCGGCGGTTCCGGTCGAGGCCATGTCGATCTCGCCGGCCTTGAACGCGTTGATCTCGGCGGTGTCGTCGAGCTGACGGAAGGTCACCTTGTCGAGCAGCGGCTTGTCGCCCCACCAGTCCGGGTTAGGCTCGAAGATGACCGTGCCGCCCTTGGGGTCGAACTCGGTCATCTCGTAGGGGCCGGAGCCCCAGTCGGGGTTCGCCTCGTTGAGGTAGCCCTCGTTGAAGAGCTCCGGCGTGTTGATGTTCGGGTTCACGAGGTGCCAGAACAGGCCGTTCGTCCAGGGGTAGACCTGCGTGAACGTCACGACGGCCTGGCGGTCGTCGGTGCCCTGCTCGACACTCTCGATCAGCGAGTAGCCGTCGGTCGAGTTGGGGACGTATCCCTCGTCGGTCGAGCGCAGAGCCTTCCAGGTCTGCTCGTAGGCGGTCCAGTCGATCGGCGAGCCGTCGTTCCAGACGGCGTCGGGGTTGATCGTGTAGGTGACGACGGTCTTGTCGTCGACGACCTCGGTGGTCCAGTCGGTGAGGTAGTTCGGGTTGGCGTACGCCTCGCCGTCCGGGGTCATGAGGATCGTCTGGGGGTTGTACCACTCCCAGAGCGTTGCGGTGTCGACCGTGGCGTCGGAGTGGTTGGCGTTCATCTGCGGCGTGATCTCGCTGATGGGGAAGGTGACCTCGCCGCCCTCCTGCAGATTCTCGCGGGGCTGCGGGTTGTAGTCGGCGCCCGTGACGGCCTGGGCCTCGCCGCCGTCGTCGGTGCTACCGCCGTCGCCGCCCGATGCGCAGCCGCTCATGACGAGTGCGAGGGCGCCGCTGAGGGCGAGAGCGCCCAGCAGCTTCTGATGCCTTTTCATGGTGTGGTGTGCTCCTTCTTGTGCCGTGTCGGCCTGTGGGGATGGGGGAAGGTTAAGCCTGTGGCGCTCCGACGTCGATTAATCGTTGTTAACCGTTACCGGAAGTGGCATGCGTTCATGTGCGCGGTGGAGGGGCCCGTCAACTCGGGAACCTCGCCCTCGCAGCGTGCCTGCTGCTCGGGTGCGAGCGTCGGGTAGAGAGGGCAGCGGCTGACGAAGGAGCAGCCGCGCACCTCCTCGGTCGGACTGGGCAGGTCGCCCGAGAGGACGATCCGCTCGCGTGCGCGCTCGATGTCGGGATCGGGCACGGGGATCGCCGACAGCAGCGCCTGCGTGTACGGATGCTGCGGATCGTCGAACACGCTGTCGACGTCGCCCTCCTCGACGAAGGCGCCGAGGTACATCACCGCGACGCGATCGGCGATGTGGCGGACGACGGCGAGGTCGTGCGCCACGAAGAGGTACGAGATCCCCAGCTTCACCTTGAGCTCGTCGAGCAGGTTGATCACGCCGGCCTGGATCGATACGTCGAGCGCCGAGACGGGCTCGTCGAGCACGATGATCTTGGGATTGGTCGCGAGGGCGCGGGCGATGCCGATGCGCTGACGCTGTCCACCCGAGAAGGCTCCGGGGAACCGATCGGAATGCGCCGGATCGAGACCGACGAGATCCATGAGCTCGTCGACCCGGTTGTCGGCCTCGTCGCCCTTGACGCCGATGGCGTGCAGCGGCTCGGCGATGATGTCGGCGACGGTCATGCGCGGGTCCAGGGCTCCCATCGGGTCCTGGAAGACGATCTGGATGTCCCGGCGCAGATGGCGTTCCGCGGCGCCGCGGCGAACATCGGAGACACTGGTGCCGCCGATCCGGATGTCGCCGTTCTCCTGCGGCACGAAGTCCATGATCTGCAGGAGGGTGGTCGACTTGCCGCTGCCGGACTCGCCGACGATCGCCATCGTCTCGCCCTTGCGCACGTCGAAGGTCACACCCTTGACCGCGTGGACCGATCCCACCCGACGCTTGACGAAGGCTCCCTTGAGGAGGGGGAAGGTCTTGGTGAGGTTCGTGACCTCGAGGGCGATCGGGCGCTCCTCGCGGGGTGTGCGGGTCAGTGCACTCTCCGGGATCGGCGGCACGGGGTAGACCGGCAGTCCGCCGAGCATGCCGCCGTCGTCGATCTCGTGCGATCGGATGCATGCGGCTCGGTGCTCGCTGGAGGTGCTCGTCGGCACCGGGAGCAGGTCGGGTTCCGACGCCCGGCACGCATCGATCGCGATCGGGCAGCGCGCCGCGAACGGGCAGGCATCGGGAAGATCGATCAGCAGCGGTGGGTTGCCGTGGATCGGGATGAGCGGCACCTTCTCGGCGGCGTCGACCCGGGGCATCGCGCCGAGGAGGCCGATCGAGTACGGCATCCGCGTGTGGTGGAAGAGCTCGCGCACGGGCGCCTGCTCGACGGCGCGTCCCGCGTACATCACGAGGACGTCGTCGGCCGTCTTGGCGACGACCCCCATGTCATGGGTGATGAGGATCACCGCGGCGCCGGTCTCGCGCTGCGCGGTTCCGAGCAGGTCGAGGATCTGCGCCTGGATGGTGACGTCGAGGGCGGTCGTCGGCTCGTCGGCGATGATCAGCTTCGGGTTGTTCGCCATGGCGATGGCGATCACCACGCGCTGGCGCATTCCGCCCGAGAACTCGTGGGGGAAGGCCTTCAAGCGCCGCTCCGGATTCGGGATGCCGACGAGACGGAGCAGTTCGATCGCGCGGGCCTGGGCTTCTTTCTTGCCCATGCTCTTGTGCACGGTGAGCGCTTCGACCAGCTGATCGCCGATCGTGTACACGGGCGTCAGCGACGTGAGCGGATCCTGGAAGACCATCGACAGCCCGTTCCCACGGATCATCGACAGCTGGGCATCCGTCTTGCCGATCAGCTCCTGGCCGTCGAAGACGATCGAACCCTCGACCTTCGCGTTCTCGGTCAGCAGGCCCATGATCGCCAGCGACGTGACGGACTTGCCCGAGCCGGACTCGCCCACGATGCTCAGCGTGCGGCCGGCTTCGAGGTCGAACGAGATGCCGCGCACCGCGTCGACGCGACCGGCCTCCGAGGGGAAGCTGACGCGCAGGTCGCGGACGGAGAGGATGGGAGCGGTCATGCGCGGCCTCCCGCGGCAGAGGTCGGGTCGAGGGCGTCGCGCAGACCGTCGGCGATCAGGGCCATCGAGATCGTGAGGAGGGTGAGCGCGGCCGCGGGGAAGTAGAACAGCCAGGGCGCGCTCGTGATGGTCGCCGAGCCGGAGCCGATGAGCGAGCCGAGCGACACGTCCGGCGCCTTCACACCGAAACCGAGGAACGACAGGCTGGTCTCGGTCTGCACCGCGCCGACGACGCCGAGCGTGAAGTTGATGACCAGCAGCGATCCGATGTTGGGGAGCATGTGCCGCAGCACGATCCGGAATCCGGGCACGCCCATGTACTTCGCGGCGGAGATGTACTCGCGTTCGCGGAGAGAGAGCGAGAGCGTCCAGATGACGCGGGCGGGGAAGAACCAGTTGATCGCGATCATGATGACCGCGATGATCCGCCAGTCGCCGCCGGCGCTGTTCGAGATCATCGCCAGGATGAGGAACGTCGGCACGACCATGAGGAAGTGGATGACGACGAGCACGCCGCGCTCGAACACGCCGCCGAAGTAGGCGGCGGCTGCGCCGATGAGCGCGGAGAGCACGGTCGTTCCGATCGACACGGCCAGGGCGATCATGAGCGACCGTTGCAGACCGACGACGACCTGGGCGTAGAGGTCGTTGCCCGCGCCGTTCGTGCCGAACCAGTGCTCGGCGGACGGGGGCTTCGTCAGTGCGAGGAAGTCCAGTTCGATGTGGTCGTACTGCTGGAAGAGGGGGCCGATCAGGGCGAACAGCACGATGATGACGAAGATCACCGCGCCCGCGACGGCACCGCGGTTGCGCAGGAAGCGGCGTCCGTACAGCTCGAACTTCGACATCCGCTTTCTCGGTGTGCGCACCGGGGTCGCCGGCGGGTCGTCGCCGTGGCGGAGGGGATCGGAGAGGTCTGCGATGCTCATGGTTCAGCTCACCCGCACTCGTGGATCGAGGATGACGACGGCGATGTCCGAGAGGACGGCGCCGATCGCGGTCATCACGGCGCCGAAGGCCGCGACGGCGACGACGCCGTGGATATCGTTCGTCGCGATGGTCTGTGTGAAGTACTTGCCCATGCCGTTCCACCCGAAGATCGATTCGGTGAGGACGGCGCCGGTGAAGACCGCGGGAATGGAGAAGGCCACCTGCGTCGTCACCGGGATCAGCGAGGTGCGCAGCGCGTGGCGGCGGATCGCCTGGGACTTGGTCAGCCCTTTGGCGCGCGCGGTGCGCACGTAGTCGGCGTTGATGTTGTCGAGCAGCAGCGAGCGCTGCAGGAAGTGGATGCCGGCGTAGCTGACGAGGATCAGCGCGATGGTCGGGAGTATCAGGTGCTGCAGCGCATCTATGAGGACGGGGAAGAACCCGCTCACCCCCGGGCTCGCCGCTCCCGTGACGAAGAAGATCCGGGTGCCGGTCGCGCTGTTCGCCTGGATCGCGAGCAGCACGATTCCCAGCGACGCGACGACGATCGGGATGTTCATCGTGATGATCGAGGTCGCCTGTCCGATGCGGTCGGCGAGCTTGTACTGGCGCGAGGCGGTGTAGACGCCGAGCGCGATGCCGATCACGGTGAAGAGGATGGTGGCCCCGAGCACGAGCTCGGCGCTGACCCAGACGCGGTAGGCGACCTGATCGTTCACCGAATCGCCCGTGGGGCTGAGCCCCCAGTTCCAGCGGAAGAGGATGTTGCTGAACCACGTCCACCAGCGCTCGATGAGGGGTACCGTGTCGTCGAGGTTGCGGGGGCGGAGCAGTGCTTCGATCTGCTCCTCGTTGAGAGGGGGGCGGCGGCCGACGTAGTTGCTGCGCGGGTCCAGATAGAGCCAGGCGAGGAAGTACGTGAGGTTCGTCGCCACGACGATCATGAGCAGCCAGCCCAGTGCTCGACGTAGCAGGTACTTGATCAAGGTCGGTATCTCTCTCTTCACCAGAGCCGAACGGGATCGCCGTTGCGGATCCGATCAATGTGCTTCACTCCGGACGTGCCTCTTCGCTCGTTCCGGTATACCAAAAAGATGTTACGGGGTCGTTTCCTTCGTGGAACTGGGTTCCATGCCGGAGACCTGGGCGACGTTACCACCGGATCGGCGGAATCGGGCATTAGGCCTCCCTCACCGTAGAATCGACGCAACATGTCCCCACGCGCTCTCACTCCGCTTCAGCCTGCCGCGACGCCCGCGACGCAGATCCGAAATTTCTGCATCATCGCGCACATCGATCACGGCAAGTCGACCCTCGCCGACCGCATGCTGCAGATCACCGGTGTCGTCTCCGACCGAGACATGCGCGCTCAGTACCTGGACCGCATGGACATCGAGCGTGAGCGCGGCATCACGATCAAGAGCCAGGCCGTGCGCATGCCGTGGGAGATCGAGGGCGAGACGTTCGCGCTCAACATGATCGACACCCCGGGCCACGTCGATTTCACGTACGAGGTCTCCCGCTCGCTCGCCGCGTGCGAGGGAGCGATCCTGCTCGTCGACGCGGCGCAGGGCATCGAGGCGCAGACCCTCGCGAACCTCTACCTCGCGCTCGAGAACGATCTGCACATCATCCCGGTGCTGAACAAGATCGACCTCCCGGCCGCCGATCCCGACAAGTACGCCAAGGAGCTCGCGTCGCTCATCGGCGGCAAGCCGGAGGACGTCCTCCGCGTCTCCGGCAAGACCGGCGTCGGTGTCGAGGCGCTGCTCGATCGACTCGTTAAGGAGATCCCCGCTCCGGTGGGTGACGCGGATGCTCCGGCGCGCGCGATGATCTTCGACTCGGTCTACGACGCCTACCGCGGCGTCGTCACCTATGTCCGCATGGTCGACGGCAGCCTGTCGCCGCGCGAGCGCATCCAGATGATGTCGACCGGCGCGAACCACGAGGCGCTCGAGGTCGGTGTCTCGAGCCCCGAGCCGATCCCGACCAAGGGACTCGGCGTCGGCGAAGTGGGGTACCTCATCACAGGCGTGAAGGACGTGCGTCTGTCGAAGGTGGGCGACACCGTCACGTCGGCGCGCAAGCCCGCGACCGACGCTCTGGCCGGATACACCGACCCCAAGCCCATGGTCTTCTCGGGTATCTATCCCATCGACGGCAGCGACTACGCCGAACTCCGCGAAGCCCTCGACAAGCTCAAGCTCTCGGATGCCTCCCTGCAGTACGAGCCGGAGACCTCGGTGGCCCTCGGGTTCGGTTTCCGCTGCGGCTTCCTCGGCCTGCTGCACCTCGAGATCATCACCGAGCGGCTCTCGCGCGAGTTCGGACTCGATCTCATCACAACGGCACCGAGCGTGATCTATGAGGTGCTGACCTCCGACACCGGCGAGACGGTCACGGTCACGAACCCGAGCGAGTACCCCGACGGCCGCATCGGCTCCGTGTCGGAACCGATCGTCAAGACCGCGATCCTGCTCCCGAAGGACTACGTGGGCACGGTCATGGAGCTCTGCCAGTCGCGTCGCGGCTCGCTGCTCGGCATGGAGTACTTCTCGGAGGAGCGCGTCGAGCTGCGCTACATGATGCCGCTCGGGGAGATCGTCTTCGACTTCTTCGACCAGCTCAAGTCCAAGACGCAGGGCTATGCCTCGCTCGACTACGAGCCCGCCGGTCAGCAGGAGGCCGACCTCGTCAAGGTCGACATCCTGCTCCAGGGCGAGAAGGTCGACGCATTCAGCTCGATCGTCCACCGCGACAAGGCCTACGCCTACGGCACGATGATGGCCGAGCGTCTGCGCAAGCTCATCCCTCGCCAGCAGTTCGAGGTGCCGATCCAGGCGGCGATCGGTGCACGCATCATCGCTCGCGAGACCATCCGCGCCATCCGCAAGGACGTGCTCGCCAAGTGCTACGGCGGTGACATCACCCGTAAGCGCAAGCTCCTCGAGAAGCAGAAGGAGGGCAAGAAGCGCATGAAGATGGTCGGCCGCGTCGAGGTCC
The DNA here is from genome assembly GCF_044772365.1 of Microbacterium sp. NPDC090225. Classification (NCBI taxonomy): domain Bacteria; kingdom Bacillati; phylum Actinomycetota; class Actinomycetes; order Micrococcales; family Microbacteriaceae; genus Microbacterium; species Microbacterium sp. NPDC090225. The sequence goes on from NZ_JBIVYS010000001.1 coordinate 221,555, forward strand.
CCCAGGAGGCGTTCATCGCCGCGCTCTCGGGCGACGTCGAGGGCAAGGACAAGAAGTAACGATGGCGCTCCCGCCGTACACGCGCGGGATGACGCGGCATCCGATCGTCGACGTCCCGGCGGGGATGCGCCTTTCCGAGCGCAGCATCCGGGTCGCTCCGGAGGGCCAGGATGCCGTTCGTGCGCTGATCCGCTCCTGGGAGTTCAAGCGGCGGGCGGGTTTCGACGGTCCACGCACGGCACCGTTCACCGGGCAGGAGGGCGTGCTGGCCAAGCGCGTGCTCGGCATCCGGTTCTCCGAACCGATCCGGGTCGTGTGGGCGGATGAGCGGGGTTTCGGGTACGAGACGCGCCCGGGGCATCCGATCTACGGAGAGGAGTCGTTCGCGCTCGACGACGGCGTGTTCACCGCTCGTTCGATCTCGCGCCCCGCGACCATCGTGTGGTGGCTGCTGTCGCCCGCGCTGAGACTGATCCAGCGCCGCACCCACGCGCGGTACACCCGCATCGTCGCCGCCGAGGCGCGCGAGTGGGGTGTTCGTCCAGGCAACCGCCAGTAGGCTGGATGTCATGCGGCGCGGGAACTTCCGAGACGACACGGTGGACTATGCGGCCGTGGGTGCCACCCACGCGCCCGATCTGATGCAGTACCCGCCGGAGCGCAGCTTCCCGGCGGAGGAATCCTGGCGGATCGGCTCCGGAGCGGAGCGTTTCCAGACGGCCGGCGAAGCTCTGCTGTCGTGGACGGCGCAGCGCGCGGCCGGACTCGTGATCGAAGACGTGCGCCCGGCACCGGGCCCGGCGTACGCGGGTGTGAGCTTCGATGCCGAGGGTAACCCCATCGCGCCGAGCAAGCGCGACGTCGAGCCCCGCTACGACGCCGAGGGAACTCCCTTCGTCGGCCCGGGGATGACGCTGCGCGTGCGCGGTCGGCTGTCGGGGATGCGGGCGGATGCCGAGCTGCGCGTGATCTCGGTCACCGAGGAGGCCCGCCGCATCGGTTTCGTGCTCGGCACGGTCGGCGGATCCGTCGTCAGCGGCGAGGAGTCCTTCGACGTCGACTGGCGCGAGGACAACGACGAGGTCTGGTTCACGGTGCGCGCGTTCGACGCCCCCAACTCCCTGCTCTACCGCACGGTGCCGCCGCTCGTGAAGCGCCGCCGCCGCGAGCTCTTCGCCCGCTACCTCCGGGCGATCTCCCCGCTCTACGCGACCCCCCTCTGATGGCGGGGCCCCTTCCTCTCGGCGATCCCGCACCGTCCGACGGCCGCCTGCCGGCCGATCTGCCGATCGATCCTTCGGTGCCCTTCTCGGCGTACCTCCACATCCCGTTCTGCCGGGTGCGGTGCGGATACTGCGACTTCAACACCTACACCTCGAGCGAATTACGCGGCGCCCGTCAGGAGGACTACGCCTCCACGCTCCTCGCCGAGATCGACCTCGCGCGACACGTACTGGATGAGGCGGGTGCGCTGCGCCCGATGGACACGGTCTTCTTCGGCGGGGGAACGCCCACTCTGCTCCCGGCGGGCGACCTCGCGCGGATGCTGGGCGCCGCAGTCTCGGCTTTCGGTCTCGCCGAGGGCGCGGAGGTCACGGTCGAGGCGAACCCCGACACCGTCACGCCCGAGGTCGCCCGCACGCTCGCGGATGCCGGGGTGACGCGTCTCTCGATCGGTATGCAGTCGGCGGTGCCGCACGTGCTCGCCGCTCTCGACCGCACGCATGATCCCGACAACGTGCGCACGGCCGTCGCCGCCGCGAAGGACGCGGGGCTCGCGGTCAGCGTCGATCTCATCTACGGTGCGCCGGGCGAGTCGCTCGCCGACTGGGAGGCGTCGCTGGACGCCGCCCTCGAACTCGAGTCCGACCACATCTCGGCGTACGCGCTCATCATCGAGGACGGCACGAAGCTCGCCCGTCAGATCCGACGCGGCGAGGTGCCGACGCCCGACGACGACCTGCAGGCCGACATGTACGAGCTCGCCGATCGCCGTCTCGCCGCCGCGGGCTTCGAGTGGTACGAGGTGAGCAACTGGGCGCGCAGCGACGCGCAGCGCTCGCGTCACAACCTCGCCTACTGGCGGGGGAGCGACTGGTGGGGCTTCGGGCCGGGGGCGCACAGCCACGTGGCCGGACTCCGCTGGTGGAACGTCAAGCATCCGGCGGCCTACGCGCAGCGGCTCTCTGCATCCGATTCTCCGGCCGCCGGCACCGAGCGTCCCGACGAGGGCGCGCGGATGCTCGAACGGGTGCTCCTGCAGAGCCGCCTCGTCGAGGGCATCGCCGTGGCCGACCTGCCCGCGGGCAACCGTGCGAACGTCGCGGGGTTCATCGCCGACGGGCTCGTCGACGCCCGCGCCGCCGTGCAGGGGCGGGTGCAGCTGACGCTGCGCGGACGGCTCCTGGCCGACGCGGTCGTCCGCGAGCTCACCGACTGACGCGCAGCGAACCTCGTCAGCTCCGGGTCGGGAGAAGATCCATTCCAGCGGTGCGGCGCTGGGGGAGCGTGCCGCTCGTCGCGTCGAACACCCGTGCCGTGCGGTCGGCGCCGTATGCCGCCCAGCCGGGTGAACCTGTCGTGACGAACGAGATCCAGGCGGCGTGCATCTCGTCGGCGAGAGCCTGGGGTGCGTCGGCGCCCGCGAGGCGCTGCGCCTCGGCATCCGCCAGACGATCGAAGACGAATCCGAGCTCGAGAGCGTGTGCGGCACGCAGATCGCGCACCGGGCTCGGCCACGCGAACTCGTAGACGAAGGTGAGCGCGGGGCGGGCGCGCGCCGCGCGCGAGAGTGGCGCGCGCAGCATCACGTCGGTCGCCAGCTGTCCGAAGATCTCGCCGGTGGAGGCCTTCGGGAACGCCTTCCGGTACTCCGATACGGCTCGGCGCGGGATTCCCAGGGCCAGACGGGCGATGAAGAGCTTGAGCGGGCGGATCTCGGCGAGGGTCTCGGGTGTGAACCAGAGCCGGTACTCATCGGTGTTGCTGCCGATGAGCAGCGGCGTGTCGATGGTCGGCAGGACCTCGTGAGGCGAGCGCGGAAGGCTGTCCGGATCGATCGCGAATTGGAACCCCGGCGCTCCGCCCAGCGGCGACGAACCCGCGGACTGCGCGCGACGCGCCTCGAGCAGCTTCTCGGGAGGGACGGACGCGAACGACGCACGATCGGCGCGGATGCCGAGCTGCTTCGCGAGAGCCGCGGTCACCCGCCCCGCCTTCTGCGGCGGCTGCGCCTCCAACGGGCCGGACTCGATGATCGCGCGCGCGACGAGGGCGCGGGAGTCGTCGCGCGCGAGAAGGCCCGCGACGATCGCGCCTCCGGCCGATTCGCCCATGAGGGTGATGCGTGCGGGGTCGCCGCCGAACGCGCCGATCTCGCGATGCACCCACTCGAGAGCTGCGGCCGCGTCCCGGAGGCCGAGATTGCGCGGGGCGTCGTCGAGCACCGAGAAACCCTCCGAGCCGAGGCGGTAGTTGATCGACACGAAGACGATCCCCGCCGCCGCGAAGCCGGCCCCGTCGTAGAGCGGAAGCGCCGCGGTGCCGCGCTCGAGCGCTCCGCCGTGGATCCACAGCAGCACCGGGGCGCGCTCGGCATCCGTCGGCGCCCAGACGTTGGCGGTCAGGATGTCGTCACCGTCGATCCTGACCGATCCGAGCAGCTCGCCGATCGCGCCGGGATACGGCGACTGCGGGGCCGTGGGCCCGAAAACCGTGGCGGGACGCACGCCGGTCCACGGAGTCGCCGGCCGCGGTTCCCGGAACCGGTTCTCGCCGAGGGGAGGGGCGGCGTAGGGGATGCCGAGGAACCGGGACACCCCGCCCTCGCTCGATCCCTCGACGATTCCGGCGGACAGCTCGACGGTGGGGGCGGTCATGGTCGTCATCCTAGGACGCAGCCCCGACCTCCGACGAGAGGAGCCGCGGGCGGGGTAGGATTGGCACTCTGAACGTCCGAGTGCCAACGGAAGGGAAGGGTGATGGTCACAGAGCGAGGACTCCAGGTTCTCCGCGCGATCGTGCAGGACTACGTCGAGACCCACGAACCCGTCGGCAGCCGTTCCATCGTGGACCGACACTCCTTCGGAGTGTCGGCGGCCACCATCCGCAACGACATGGCGCTCCTCGAGGACGAGGAGCTCATCACCGCGCCGCACACGTCGTCGGGCCGCGTGCCCACCGACAAGGGCTATCGCGTCTTCGTCAACCACCTCGCCCAGTTGCGCCCGCTCTCGTCCGCCCAGCGGACGGCGATCGAGTCGTTCCTGGCCACGCCGAGCGATCTCGACGACCTGATGGTGCGCACCGTGCGGGTGCTGACCCAGCTGACCGGTCAGGTCGCCCTCGCGCAGTACCCGTCGTTCGCCCGTGCGCACCTCACGCACATCGAACTCGTGCCGCTGGCTCCGACCCGCATGCTCGTCGTGCTCGTCACCGACGCCGGCGGTGTCTCCCAGAGGATGGCCCCGCTGCCGATCGAGATCGACGAGGGCGACACGATCATGTTGCGCGCACGCCTCTCCGCTCTGCTCACCGGGCAGGCGGTCAGCGACGCGGCCGAGCGTCTGCAGACGCTGCTGGCGGCGCCCGAGGCCGCACCGGGCGATGCTGCGCTGCGGGCTCTCGCCACCGTGATCGTCGACGAGCTGGGCACCTTCCGTCAGGAACGTCTGGTGATGGCGGGGGCCGCGACACTCGCGCGTCGAGAGCAGGACTTCCGCGGAAGCATCCATCCGCTGCTCGAGGCGATCGAGGAGCAGGTGACGCTCCTGCGGCTCATGAGCGAGATGGTCACCGACGAGCACGGCCTCGCGGCCAGTATCGGCACCGAGAACGCCCCGTTCGGTCTGGGCGAGGCGTCGATCGTCGCGAGCAACTACGCCGCCCCCAGCGGCATGGCGCGGGTCGGCGTGATGGGCCCGACGCGCATGGACTATCCGAGCAATCTCGCGGCGGCGCGGGCCGTGGCCCGCTACCTGACGCGGATGCTCGACGAAGACGAGACGAGCCGCTGAGCGGCCGTCGACGAAGAACAACGCAGAAAGGCGATCGTGGCGGACCACTATGAGGTTCTCGGGGTGTCCCGGGACGCTTCCACCGACGAGATCAAGAAGGCGTATCGGCGCCTCGCGCGTCAGCTGCACCCGGATGTGAATCCGGGCGAGGACGCCGCAGAGAAGTTCAAGCTCGTCACGCACGCGTACGACGTGCTCAGCGACGACGACTCCCGCCGCCGCTACGACATGGGCGGGGGAGACGGCGCCGCCGGGAACTTCGGCGGCGGGTTCGGCGGCTTCGGCGACATCTTCGAGACGTTCTTCGGGGCAGGGCAGGGCGGAGGGCGTGCGCGCCCGCGCTCCCGCCGCGAGCGCGGCCAGGACGCGCTGGTGCGGGTCACCCTCGACCTCGGCGACGTCGTCTTCGGCGCCCATCGGGACATCGAGGTCGACACCGCGGTGCTGTGCGAGACGTGCCAGGGCTCCTGCTGCCAGGAGGGCACGTCGCCCGTCACGTGCGACATCTGCGGCGGGTCCGGTCACGTGCAGCGCACCGTGCGCAGCCTGCTCGGCAACGTCGTCACCTCGCAGCCCTGCGGCACGTGCGAGGGCTACGGCACGACCATCCCATACCCGTGCGGTACCTGCGGTGGTCAGGGGCGCGTGCGCTCCCGTCGCACCGTCTCGCTCGACATCCCCGCCGGTGTCGAGACCGGTCTGCGCCTGCAGCTGCCGGGCTCCGGTGAGGTCGGCAAGGCCGGCGGCCCGAACGGCGACCTGTACGTCGAGGTCACGGTCAACCCGCACGCGGCGTTCAGCCGTGACGGCGACGATCTGCTCGCGACGCTCGAGGTGTCGATGACCGATGCGATCCTCGGCACCGAGACCTCGATCCAGGGTCTCGACGGTGCGGTGGACCTCGAGGTGCGTGCGGGCGTGCAGTCCGGCGACGTGCTCACGATCAAGGGACGCGGCATCACACCGCTGCGCGGTTCGCAGCGGGGCGACCTGCGCGTGGGCGTGCAGGTGCTCACCCCGACCAAGCTCGACTCCGCGCAGCGGGCGCTCATCGAGGACTTCGCGAAGAAGGCGAAGGCTCCGGGCCCGCAGCTCGCGCAGTTCCAGCAGGGTCTCTTCTCCAAGCTCCGCGACCGTTTCCGCGCGCACTGAGTCATGGCGCTGCACTTCCTCGTCGACACATCATCGGATGCCGAAGCCGGCGACCTCGTGTCGCTGACCGGCGCCGAGGCGAAGCATGCCGCGGTCGTCCGCCGCCTCCGGATGGGGGAGCAGGTCACGATCGGTGACGGCCGGGGCGTCTGGCTCCAGGGCGTCGCGGAGGAGGTCGCTCCCACGCGCGTGGACGTGCGGATCTCCGATCGTGCCGTGCATCCGTCTCCGACCCCGCGCATCGTCCTCGCCCAGGCGCTGGCGAAGGGCGACCGCGACGAGCTCGCCGTCCAGGCCGCGTGCGAGCTGGGCGTCGATGAGGTCGTGCCCTGGCAGGCGAGCCGGAGCGTCTCCCGCTGGGAGGGGCCGAAGGCCGTGAAGGGCCGTGAGCGGTGGGCGACGATCGTTCGCGAGGCGGCCAAGCAGGCTCACCGGCCGTGGGTCCCGGACGTCTCGGCTCCCGCCAGCACGGCAGAGCTGGTGGAGCGTGCGAGCGCCGAGCGCGTGCTGATCCTCGACCCGTCGGCGACGACCCGGCTGTCGGAGATCATCGCGGACGACCGCGACATCGTGCTGGTCGTCGGGCCCGAGGGCGGCGTGTCGGACGACGAGCTCGCGCGGCTGACCGCCGCCGGAGCCGAGCGGGTGCTCCTGGGCGACACGGTGCTGCGCACCTCCACGGCGGGTCCCGCGGCGATCGCGGTGCTCTCCGTCGCCCTCCGTCGCTGGTGAGCGCGCCGCCGCGCCGTCGGACCCCGCCGCTAGACTGGGAACATGAGCGACCCCTCGATCTTCACGCGCATCCTGAATGGTGAGATCCCCGCAGAGGTCGTCGGTGAGACCGAGCGCGTGTTCGCCATCCGTGACATCGCGCCTCAGGCGCCGGTCCACCTCCTGGTGATCCCGAAGACCGCGGAGTACCGCGACGTCGCCGAGGTCGCGGCGGGCGACCCGACGCTGCTCGCCGAGATGGTCTCCTTCGCGAAGGAGCTCGCCGCGCAGCACACCGACGACGGCGATTACCGCCTCGTCTTCAACTCCGGCGCGAACGCCGGACAGACCGTGTTCCACGTCCACGCCCACGTGCTGGGCGGGGGACTGACCGAGAAGAGTGTCGGTGCCTGACAACCACGATCAGAGCCCAGAGATCCCGGAACGCCGCAGCGGAGCATCCGTTCCGGACTCCGTCGAGAAGATCTACGCCGACGGCGTCGCGATGGTGCAATTGCTCGGTCCGCAGGACCGGCTCCTGCGGATGCTCGAGAAGGAGCACCACGATGTGCAGGTGCTCGTGCGCGGCAACGAGATCACGCTGAGCGGTTCGACGTCGGCGGTCGCCGCGGCGAAGACGCTCGTCGAGGAGCTTCTCCAGATGACCCGGGGCGGCGCCGATCTCGCGCCGAGTGACGTCAGCAGTTCCGCCCGGATGCTGCGTGACGGGGGTCCGCGTCCGAGCGAGGTGCTCGGCGAGGCGATCCTGTCGACCCGCGGCAAGGTCATCCGCCCGAAGACCCTCGGCCAGAAGGAGTACGTCGACGCGATCGAGGAGAACACGATCGTCTTCGGCATCGGTCCCGCGGGAACGGGCAAGACCTACCTGGCGATGGCCAAAGCGGTGCAGGCCCTGCAGCGCAAGGAGGTCACGCGGATCATCCTGACCCGCCCCGCCGTCGAGGCGGGCGAGCGCCTGGGCTTCCTGCCCGGAACCCTGACCGACAAGATCGACCCGTACCTGCGACCGCTCTACGACGCGCTCAACGAGATGATGGACCCCGAGATCGTGCCGCGCCTCATGGCGACGGGAACGATCGAGGTCGCCCCTCTCGCCTACATGCGCGGTCGCACGCTCAACGACTCGTTCGTTGTGCTCGACGAGGCGCAGAACACCACCCCCGAGCAGATGAAGATGTTCCTGACCCGTCTCGGCTTCGGCACGAAGATGGTCGTCACCGGCGATATCACCCAGGTCGACCTCCCGCAGGGTTCGTCCGGTCTGCGCATGGTGACGCGCGTGCTCGGCGACATCGACGACATCCATTTCTCCCGACTGACCAGCGACGACGTGGTGCGCCACTCGCTCGTCGGTCGCATCGTCGACGCCTACAGCGAGTACGACGAGAAGCGCACGGCGCAGCGGTTCGAGCGCGAGCAGGCCGCCGAGTTCGCGAACCGCGCCGATCGTCGGGGAGCGCAACGACCCGGTCCCCGTGACCGCATGCCGAAACGAGGACTCTCATGATCGAGATCAACAACGAGTCGGCGATCGACGTCGACGAGACCGTGCTCCAGCGGTTGACCGACCACAATCTCGCCCAGCTGCACGTGAGCGCAGACGCCGAGGTCGCCATCGTCCTCGTCGACGAGGGCGCCATGGAGGCACTGCACGTGCAGTGGATGGACGAGCCCGGCCCCACCGACGTGCTCAGCTTCCCGATGGACGAACTGCGTCCCGGCACCGAGGATCGCCCGACCGCTCCCGGTCTGCTCGGAGACATCGTGCTCTGCCCGCAGGTCGCCGAGACGCAGGCGCAGGCCGCCGGCCACACCCTGATGGACGAGCTCATCCTGCTCACCACTCACGGTCTGCTCCACCTGCTCGGCTTCGACCACGCCGAGCCCGACGAGGAGCGTGAGATGTTCGGCCTGCAGAAGGAGCTCATCCAGAGCTTCGCCGCGGCCGAGCGTCGGCGATGACGCTCGTCGCCGTCTCCCTCCTCGCCGCCGCCGTCCTCCTCGTCGCCTTCGGCGGTCTGATGTCGGCGATCGACGCCGCATTCAGCGTGCGATCGCGCGCCGACCTCGAGGAGATGGGAACCGAGGGGCGCAATGCCGCTCAGCTCGCGCGGATCGCCGCCGACCCCGACGCGCACGTCAACTCCGTCGCCTTCATCCGCGTGCTCGCCGAGGTCACGGCGGCCGTGCTCGTCACGGTCGCGTTCACCTCGCTGTTCGACAACATCTGGTGGGCGATGCTCGCCGCCGCCGTGCTCATGACCGGCATCACCTTCGTGCTGGTCGGTGCGAGCCCGCGCACGGTCGGACGCCACCGCGCCGATGGCCTGCTGCGGGCGAACGCCCCGATCGTGCGTGGCCTGCGCATGATCCTGGGCCCGATCGCCCAGGGGCTCGTCCTCCTCGGCAACCGCGTGACCCCGGGAACCGGACGCAGTTCCTTCTCGTCCGAGGAGCAGCTGCTGAGCATGGTCGACGAGGCCGCGTCGAACGACCTCATCGAGGCCGACGACCGCGACCTCATCCACTCGGTCTTCGATTTCACCGACCAGTTCGTGCGGGCGGTCATGGTGCCGCGTACCGAGATGGTCACGGTCGACGCCACGGCGTCGACCAGCGAGGCGATGGAACTCTTCCTCAATCGCGGGGTGTCGCGCATGCCCGTGGTGGACGACGAGGCGGACGACGTCGTGGGCGTGCTCTACCTCAAGGATCTCGTGCAGTTCGCCTATCGCGACGAGGGAGCCTGGCGCGGAGCATCCATCCGCCCCATCTCGCGCCCGGCGACATTCGTCCCCGAGTCGATGCGCGCCGAGACGCTCCTGCAGCAGATGAAGCGCGATGCGGTGCACGTGTGCCTGGTGATCGACGAGCACGGAGGGATCTCGGGGCTCGTGACGCTCGAGGACCTCATCGAGGAGCTCGTCGGCGAGATCGCGGACGAGTACGATCGGGTATCCGCCGACTTCTTCGATCTGGGTGACGGGCGCTACCGCGTGAGCTCCCGGCTCTCGCTCGAGGACGTGGGCGATCTGTTCGGGCTCGAGCTGGAGGACGAGGACGTCGACTCGATCGGCGGTCTCCTCGGCAAGGCGCTCGGTCAGGTGCCGCAGCCCGGTGCGACGGCCGTCGTCGACGGGCTGGTGCTCACGGGCGGCGCGTCGCGGGGACGCGGCAGAGGGATCGCCACGGTGTTCGTGGAGAGAGCAGCGCGTGGCGAGGAAGCTGCGGACGACGAAGGAGAACGACACGATGACTGAGCAGAACCGAAGCGGGTTCGTGACCTTCGTCGGCCGACCGAACGTCGGGAAGTCGACTCTCACCAACGCCCTGGTCGGCGAGAAGATCGCGATCACCAGCGAGAAGCCGCAGACCACCCGGCGCGCGATCCGCGGCATCCTCAACCGCCCCGACGGCCAGCTCGTGATCGTCGACACCCCGGGCATCCACAAGCCCCGGACGCTCCTCGGAGAGCGTCTGAACGATCTCGTCGAGCAGGTGCTCGGCGACGTCGATGTGATCGGCTTCTGCGTTCCGGCCACCGAGAAGATCGGCCCGGGCGATCGACGGATCGCCGCTTCGCTCGACGGATACCCGCGGGCGAAGAAGGTCGCGATCGTGACCAAGACGGATGCCGCGGGTCGCGACGAGATCACCGAGCGACTTCTCGAGGTCGATGCGCTGCGCGAGGATTGGGCCGCCGTGGTTCCGTTGTCCGCCCTGACACGCGACCAGCTCGATGTGCTCTCGGATCAGATCCTCGCGCTCATGCCTACGGGGCCGGCTCTGTACCCTGAGGGCATCACGACCGACGAGTCGCAGGACGACCGGATCGCCGAGTACATCCGCGAGGCGGCTCTCGAGGGCGTCCGCGACGAACTGCCGCACTCGATCGCCGTGGTCGTCGACGAGGTGGCCGCGCGCGAGGGCAGCGACCTCACCGATGTGCACGCCTCGATCATCGTCGAACGCGACAGCCAGAAGGCGATCATCATCGGGCACAAGGGTAAGCGTCTGCGTGACGTCGGTGCACGTGCACGCGCGCAGGTCGAGGAGCTCCTCGGCACCCGCGTCTTCCTCGCCCTCCACGTGAAGGTCGCGAAGGAATGGCAGCGCGACCCGAAGCAGCTGGGCCGGCTCGGGTTCTGACATGACTTCCCGAGGGACTCAGTCGGCATACGCGGCACCGCCACCTCCGAGCGCATGATCCCCCGCAGCGACGACCCGAAATCGCTGCGGGACGAGGTCTTCTCCACCGTCTTCAACGCCCACTGGTCGGCGATCCGTCATCACATCGAGGGCGTCGTCGTCGACGACGGTGAGGTCACCCAGATCGTCTCCGAAGTGTTCGTGACGGCGTGGGCGCGCCTGAACCCGCGCAAGCCGATGGGGCGCGTCTGGCTGCTGCGCGCTGCCGATCGCGCGTTGCGGGCGCGCTCGCACGGGGCGAGCACCCGGTCGAGCGCGGCGGCGGCGGTGCACCAGGGCGTGCGTGGCCCGCGCGACGATGTGGATGCGGCCGAGCAGGCAGCCGTTCTGCGTGCTCTGTCTGTACTCCCGGCCAGGGAGAGGCGTATCATCGTCCTCACGTACTGGGATGGGTTGTCGGTGGGGGAGATCGCCGAACTCGCACGGATCTCCGTGGCCCGGGTGCGCAAGACGTTGCTCCGCGCACAGGCACACGTGCGCGAAGCGTTGAGATCGGAGGGGGTGATCGTCGATGACTGAAAGTGCCCTGCTCGAGCGCGTGCTCACCGACGCCGACCCGGCGCGTACACCGAGGGAATCCGCACCGGACCTGCGGGCGATCGCGGTGCGTGATCGGATTCTGCGCGATGCGCGGGCACCGCGCCAGCGCCGTGCGGCCGTGGCCGGATGGGCCTCGGGTCTCACCGTCGCTGCGGCATCCGCCGTCGTCGCGGTCGCCGTCCTGGTTCCGCAGAATGCGGCCGTCGCCGGCACGCCCCTCCCTCTCGAGTTCGATGCCGGCGGAACCGCCGCTCAGATCCTCGACGACGCGCAGGCCGCGCTCGCGACCAGCGCGGGGCCCGCCGACGCCGAACGAGCCGTGCACTCCGCATCGTGGTCGTTCGCGGTCGACATGGGCACCCGGGAGACCGAGGTCGTGCCGCAGCTCATGACGACGACCTGGAATCCCGATCTCTCCGGACGCACGGTCTCGATCGAGGGCGTGCCCTACGACCCGGCGGATGCCGCGGCGAACGTCGGCTCCGAGATCTCGAGCAGCGGTGAGGTCGCGTGGGAGCTCGACATGGCGCCGGGCGAGTTCGCCGCTCCTGTCGTCGACATGCCCGCCGCGACCCCGGAGAACATGCGGGCGGTGCTCGACGCCTACTGGCTGCCGAGCGACCCGACGGGCTTCGATGTCGTCGCAGCGATCACGTCGGCGAAGGGGCAGTGGACGTTCACGAACGCTCAGGAGTCCGAGATGCTCGGCATCCTGGAGCAGGTCCCCGGGGTCGAAGCGCTGGGTACCGCCACCGATCGGCTGGAGCGACCCGTGACGGCCCTCCGGGTTCCCTCACCGGACGGGACCTCGAGCGACGTCGTCCTGCTCTCCGCAGACACTGGTCGCATCGTCGGTGTCGAGCGCACGAATCTCCTCGAGAACGAGGCGTTCGCCGCGGGCGCCATCATCTCCTACCAACTCTGGGACATCGAAGGGATTCTGTGATGAGGTCTCCGCGTGCCGTGCTCACGGCTCTGATCGTCGCCGGTCTGCTCGTCGTATCGGCCCCCGCTGCGGCCTCCGCCGCGACCGGCGAGGACGAGGTCGATCCGACGATCGCGCAGATGCTCGACGAGATTCCCGGTGGCGTGCTGATCGACGCGCATCGCGCCGTCTGGCCGGCACTCGACATGGAGGTCACGGTTCCGAGCGTGCTCGGAGGATTCGCCGCGCGTGCCGCCGTCGGAAGCTGCGCGAACGGACGGATCTGCGCCTACAGCAATGGGTCGCTCTCGGGGACGACCGTGACGTGGGGAACGTGCGGAACACTCACGGTGCCGACCGGATTCGTACCGCGCTCGTTCGCCAACGCCCGGAGCTCCGGCTACGCCCAGGCGCGCAACAGCGCGGGCGGTGTCCTCGCCACGGCGAACGCCGGTGCATGGGCCAACGTGGGCGGCACGGCGAAGACGGTTCGCTGCGTTCTCTGACCTGGTCGTACGGCCTAGGAGGCGTCGAACTCGCTCAATGCGGGGAGGACGATGACCGTGTCCTCGCCGTACTCGGCGTCGACGGCCCGCTGGAGTTGCCCGTCGTCCCAGACGACCTGCACCCAGACGTAGCCGCGCTCGGTCCAGAGAGCCAGCCCGTCGGTACCGAGGCGTGAGCTCAGATCATCCTGGATCTCCGTCAGCTCGGCGGCGCTCGTTTCCCCCTCGACACCTCCGGTCGGATCGACGGGCCGCACCGGGTCGTACAGCGCCAGCAGCACGGGCGGGTCGGTGACCGTGATGCTCTCACCGTCGTACCGTCCGGTCACGGCGTACGCGCCCCAGGTGGTGGTTCCGCTCGTCTCGCTCCCGTCGATGCCGTCCCAGCTCCACCCGATGAGCGGTACGCCGGAGCACTGGGGCGGATAAGACTCGGCCACGCCGCCGAGGCACAGCTGCACGTCACCGTCGACATCGAGCACCGTGCCGGATCCGTGCACGCGTCCCGTCGGAGGATCGGCGATGATCCCCGAGATGTCCTGCACCTGAGGGTCGGCGCTGCTCGTCGGCGCCCCGCTCGCGCCGGTACCCGTGGCGCACGCGGACAGGGTCGACGCGAGCGCCGTCGCGACGGCGGCGGACCAGAGGAGACGGCGACGCAGTGGAGTGCTCATACCCACCAGTGTCGTGGAGACGGTGATCGTCTCACGTGCACGGTGGATGAGGCATCCTGCTAGCATGACCACATGCCTTTCGGCGGTCTGCTTCTTCTTAGCTGCCGCGACGAGTCCTAAGAGCTAGGGCCTTCCTCGTCGCGGCGCTTGTGTTGGCCCGTACATTCTGACGAAGAGAAGAAGCCCACCATGCAGAACACGCAGCGCCCCTCCGGGATGCCGATCCACAAGTACCGGCCGTTCCACGAGCAGATCAGCGTCGACCTCCCGGACCGCACCTGGCCCGATGCCCGCATCACGACCGCACCGCGATGGTGCGCCGTCGACCTCCGTGACGGCAACCAGGCCCTCATCGACCCGATGTCGCCCGAGCGCAAGCGGGTGATGTTCGAGCTCCTCGTGAGCATGGGGTACAAGGAGATCGAGGTCGGCTTCCCGTCGGCCAGCCAGACGGACTTCGACTTCGTCCGCCAGCTGATCGAAGAGAACCTGATCCCCGATGACGTCACGATCCAGGTGCTGACCCAGGCGCGCGAGCACCTGATCCAGCGCACCTACGAGTCGATCGCGGGTGCCAAGCAGGCCATCGTGCACCTCTACAACTCGACGAGCGTGCTGCAGCGCGAGGTCGTGTTCCGCACCGACAAGCAGGGGATCATCGACATCGCCCTCGAAGGTGCGCGACTGTGCCGCCAGTTCGAGAAGACCATCCCCGAGACGCAGGTCTTCTACGAGTACTCGCCCGAGAGCTACACGGGCACCGAGCTGGAGTTCGCCGTCGACATCTGCAACCAGGTGATCGAGGTCTTCGAGCCGACGCCCGACCGCAAGGTCATCATCAACCTGCCGGCCACGGTCGAGATGGCATCGCCGAACGTCTACGCCGACTCCATCGAGTGGATGAGCCGTCACCTCGCGCACCGCGAGAACGTCATCCTGTCGCTGCACCCGCACAACGACCGCGGCACGGCGATCGCGGCCGCCGAGCTCGGCTACATGGCCGGCGCGGATCGCATCGAAGGATGCCTGTTCGGAAACGGGGAGCGCACCGGAAACGTCGACATCGTCGCGCTGGGGATCAACCTGTTCACGCAGGGCATCGATCCGCAGATCGACTTCAGCGACATCGACCAGGTCAAGCGCACGGTCGAGTACTGCAACCAGCTGCCGGTGCCGGAGCGCAGCCCCTGGGCGGGAGACCTGGTCTTCACCGCGTTCAGCGGCTCGCACCAGGATGCGATCAAGAAGGGCTTCGAGGCGATGGCCGTGCGGGCCGACGCCGAGGGCGTCACGGTCGACGACATCGAGTGGGCGGTGCCGTATCTGCCGGTCGACCCGAAGGACCTCGGTCGCTCGTACGAGGCCGTGATCCGAGTCAACTCGCAGTCCGGCAAGGGCGGCGTGGCCTATCTGCTGAAGGCCGACCACGCGATCGACCTGCCGCGCAAGCTGCAGATCGAGTTCTCGGGCGTCGTGCAGACGAAGACGGATGCCGAGGGCGGCGAGGTCACGAGCGACCAGATCTGGTCGATCTTCAACGACGAGTACCTGCCGGCGACGGATACCGAAGCGAAGTGGGGCAGATTCGAGCTGCTGTCGACGCAGACCCGCAGCGACATGTCGGGCGACGTGGTGCTCGACGTCACCCTCCGGGATGACGACCAGCAGGTGGCTGTCGCAGGGAACGGCAACGGACCGATCGCCGCCTTCATCGAGGTGCTGCGCGCGCAGGGCTTCGACATCACGCTGTACGACTACGTCGAGCACGCTCTCAGCGCCGGCGGCGACGCGCAGGCCGCGGCCTACGTCGAGCTGCAGATCGGTGATCAGCGCCTGTGGGGCGTCGGTATCGACGGCGACATCTCGACCGCCTCGCTCAAGGCGATCGTGTCGGGTGTCAACCGCTCGATCCGCGCACGACAGACGGAGCTCGCCGCCGTCTGAGCGGCAGCTGGGTCGCTGCGACCCCTTCCTCTCGTCGCTCCGCTCCTCGCTCAGGGACCGGTTTCAGGTCGGTTCCTGAGCGAGGAGCGAGACGAAGGGTCTCAGGGCTTGACGATCGGGATCGCCCCGGTCTCGGCGGCGACCTTGCGGCGGTAGAGGCGCCGTTGCTCGGGCAACGAGACATCGAAGCTCACCGCGAGCACGCGGATCACCGCGGTGACGGCGATGCCGATGACCGCCGCGAGGGGGATCGACATTCCGAGGGCGTGCGCGATGACGATGAACGCGCATCCGCCACCGGCGGCCACGGCGTACAGCGAGCCGACGTGCATGATCGCGGTCGGCAGGCCCATCAGCATGTCGCGCAGCACACTGCCGCCGACCGCTGCGCAGACGCCGATGAAGACGGCGGGAACCTCGGGGATGCCGAGGGCGAGTGCCTTGCTCGTACCGAAGGCGCCGAACATGCCGATGACTATCGCGTCGAGCCCGACGATCACCTTGTTCAGGCGTGTGAAGAGCCCGGCGAGCAGCATTCCGAAGAGCGCGGCGCCCGTCGCCGTCACGAGATACCACTGGTTCTGCAGCGTCGCGGGGGTCTGCCCGAGCAGGATGTCGCGGATGAGACCGCCGCCCATGCCGATCATGATCCCGATGATCGCGACGCCGAGCCAGTCCAGGCGTCGTTGCCCCTGGAAACCGGAGGCGAAGAGGGCTCCCTGGACGCCGCCGAGCCCCACGCCCAGCAGATCCGCCCAGAACGGGATGATGAAGAGCGGTTCGGTCACCCGTCCATTGTCTCGCACGGAGGATAATCGAGGGATGCCCACCTATCGAGACGAAGCGGTGATCCTGCGCACCCACAAGCTGGGGGAGGCGGATCGCATCGTCACGATGCTCTCGCGGCAGCACGGCAAGATCCGGGCGGTCGCGAAGGGCGTGCGGCGCACGTCGTCGAAGTTCGGCTCGCGACTCGAGCCGTTCATGGTCGCCGACGTGCAGCTCTACCAGGGTCGCTCGCTCGACATCGTGCAGCAGGCGGAGTCGCTCGGATCCTACGGCGCCGATATCGTCGCACACTACGAGCGTTTCACCGCAGCCAGCGCGATGGTCGAGACGGCCGATCGGTTGAGCGATGCCGAGGCGACGCCCGATCAGTATCTGCTGCTCGTCGGAGGTCTGCGGGCACTGTCCCGCGGCGAGCACGCCCCCCGCAGCATCCTCGATTCCTACCTGCTGCGCGTCATGGCGCTGTCGGGGTGGGCGCCCTCGTTCAGCGAGTGCGCCCGATGCGGGACCCCCGGCCCGCACTCGACGTTCGTCGTGCAGCTGGGCGGTCTGGTGTGCACGTCGTGCGCGCCGGCGGGCAGCCCTCGCATCGGCGAGAAGGCGCTGGGTCTGCTGCGCTCGTTGATGGCGGGGGAGTGGGATGCCGTCGACGCGGCGTCCGCCGCCGACACCGCCACCGCGTCCGGCCTCATCAGCGCCTACGCCCAATGGCACCTCGAGCGCGGCATCCGCTCGCTCGCGCACGTATCCGACATCCCCGGAGGAGCACGGTGACCCCGAAGCCCTATACGCACAAGGACGCCGTCGCGTACCGCCCCCTCGACTGGACGGGTGTTCACCCGCCGGAGTTCCGCGCGGTGCCCGAGCACGTGGCGATCGTCATGGACGGCAACGGGCGCTGGGCGAACCGTCGGGGGCTGAGCCGCGTCGAGGGCCACAAGGCCGGCGAGGAGGTGCTGCTCGACGTCGTCGCCGGGGCGATCCAGGCGGGCGTCAAGCACCTCTCGGTCTACGCGTTCTCGACCGAGAACTGGGCGCGCTCGCCCGAGGAGGTGCGCTTCCTCATGGGATACAATCGCGACGTGCTGCACCGGCGTCGGGATCAGCTCAACGAGTGGGGTGTGCGAGTGCGCTGGGCGGGGCGCAAGCCGCGACTGTGGGGCAGCGTCATCAAGGAGCTGCAGTACGCCGAGCAACTGACGCGCGGCAACGACGTCCTGACGCTCACGATGTGCGTCAACTACGGCGGACGCGTCGAACTCGTCGACGCGATGCGCTCGATAGCGGCGGAGGTCGCTGCCGGTCGGGTGAAGCCGAACGCGATCACCGAGAAGATGATCCGCCGAAACCTCTACGTGCCGGACATGCCGGATGTCGATCTGTTCCTGCGCAGCTCCGGTGAGCAGCGCACGTCGAACTTCCTGCTCTGGGAGTCGGCCTATGCAGAGATGGTCTTCCTCGACACGCTGTGGCCGGACTTCTCCCGCGAGGAGCTCTGGCGGGCGATCGGGATCTACCTGTCCCGCGACCGACGCTTCGGCGGCGCGATCGACGCGCCCGACGCCTCGGCCTGAGCGCGCAACCACCGCTCGGTCTCGCGCGGATTCTGCAGACGCACGATCACGAGGTGCGGGAACTCAGCCGCGGCCACGGGCATCCGTTCCGTCCATTTGCCGAGCGTCGCGGTCTGCCAGGCGAGGATGCTCTCCTCGGGCGAACCGCGGAACATGCGCCAGATAGGTCTCTCTACGTTGCCGTTCCACATCTTCGTGCGCAGGATGCTGCGACCGATCGTGCGGCGCAGCAGCCGCGATCGCACGACGCGGTAGGGGTAGTCGAGCCAGAGCACGAGTTGCGCGCGGGGGGCGAGGATCCGATCGGTGCCCTTGCTCGTGTACTGCCACTCGGTGACCCACCGGTCCTCGCCGGCGAAGGCCCGGACGTCGTCGAGGAACTCCGGCCGCGGGGTCCAGTCCGGGCCGTGGAACAGTCCGTCGATCTCGACGTGGCGCAGCCCCCAGAGTCGGGCGATACGGCCGGCAAGGGTCGTCTTGCCCGAACCCGTGACCCCCGCCACCAGCACGCGCTGCGGCGTCGAGGGGAGCGGATCGTCGGCGGACAGCATCCGTCGATCCTAGCGACGCCGGACCCTTCGTCTCGCTCACGCTCGCTCAGGAACCGGGTGGAGGAATACGAAGGACTTCCATGGGGTTGGATGAGGGTGTGAGCGAACCCATCTCCATCGACATCTGGTCCGACATCGCCTGCCCGTGGTGCTACATCGGCAAGCGCAATCTCGAGAAGGGGCTCGAATCCGTCGCCGGTGATGACGACGCCCCGCAGGTGAACGTCACCTTCCACTCGTTCGAACTCTCGCCCGACACCCCCGTCGACTTCGACGGCGACGAGATCGACTTCCTCGCCGGTCACAAGGGCATGCCGCGCGACCAGGTCGAGCAGATGCTCGCCAACGTCACCGGTGTCGCCGAGCAGGCGGGCCTCCAGTACCGGTTCGACCTGCTGCAGCATACGAACACGGTCAAGGCGCACGAGCTGCTGCACTTCGCCAAGGCGCAGGGCCTCCAGCACGAGCTGGAGGAGCGCCTGATGTCGGCCTACTTCACCGAGGGCAAGCACGTCGGTCGCATCGACGACCTCGTCGCGCTCGCGGTCGAGGTCGGACTAGATGCCGACGCCGCGCGCGAGGCGCTCGAGACCGAGCGTTACCTTCCCGCCGTCCGCCAGGACCAGGCGCAGGCACGCGCCTACGGCATCCAGGGGGTGCCGTTCTTCGTGATCGACGGGCAGTACGGCATCAGCGGTGCCCAGCCGCCGGCCGCTTTCGAGAACGTGCTGCGCGACCTGTGGTCCAAGCGCGGCGACTCCGAACTCGAAGGCGATGCCGAGGCCGCCGCGGTCTAGCGCGTCAGCGCCGACTCGATCGCACCGACGATCGCGGGGTCGTCCGGCTTCTGCTTCGGCCGGAACCGGAGGACCTCGCCGTCGGGCAGCACCAGGAACTTCTCGAAGTTCCACTCCACGCGTCCGGCCTTGCCGTTCGCATCGGGCGTCTCCTTGAGGGCCTTGAAGAGTTCGGCGGCGTTCCGGCCGTTGACCTTCACCTTGTCGTTCACCGGGAAGGTGACGCCGTAGGTGGTCGAGCAGAACTCCGTGATCTGCTCCACGGAGCCGGGCTCCTGCAGGAACTGGTTGCTGGGGAAGCCCACCACGCTGAAGCCGCGGTCGCCGTACAGGCGCTGCAGCTCCTCGAGCTGCTCGTACTGCGGGGTGAGTCCGCACTTCGACGCGACGTTCACCACCAGCAGCACATCGGCGCCGAGGTCATCGAGAGTCTTCTCGTTGCCCTGCGCATCGGTGAAGGGGATCGAACGGAGCGCGGAATCGGTCATACTCCACAGCTTAGGTCGATGGGGCACCACAGGCTCCGCGTCTGGGAGAATGTCAAGGACATGACTCTCGCCACCGCATCCGCGCGCACGCTTCGCATCGGTCCCATCGACCTCGACGTGCCGGTGGTCCTCGCGCCCATGGCCGGGATCACGAACACCGCCTTCCGTCGTCTGTGCCGTGAGTACGGCGCCGGCCTCTACGTCAGCGAGATGATCACCTCGCGCGCGCTCGTCGAGCGCAACGAGACGACGATGCGTCTGATCCGCCATCACGAGAGCGAGACGCCGCGGTCGATCCAGCTCTACGGCGTCGACCCGAAGACGATCGCCGAGGCCGTGCGGATCATCGTCGCCGAGGATCACGCCGATCACATCGACCTGAACTTCGGTTGCCCCGTGCCCAAGGTGACGCGCAAGGGCGGGGGAGCGGCCCTTCCCTGGAAGAGCTCTCTTTTCGCCGACATCGTGACGCAGGCCGTCAAGGCCGCGGGCGACGTGCCGCTCACGGTGAAGATGCGCAAGGGAATCGATCCCGACCACCTCACGTTCCTCGACGCCGGGCGCGCAGCCGAAGACGCGGGTGTCGCCGCGGTCGCCCTGCACGCCCGCACCGCCAGCGAGTTCTACTCGGGCAACGCCGACTGGAACGCGATCGGCGAACTCAAACAGGCCGTCACCAGCATCCCGGTGCTCGGCAACGGCGACATCTGGTCGGCCGACGACGCCGTGCGCATGATGGCCGAGACCGACTGCGACGGCGTGGTCGTCGGACGCGGGTGCCTCGGGCGCCCCTGGCTCTTCGGCGAACTGGCCGCCGCCTTCGGCGCCGAGAGCCACCCGGTCGACGCGACCCTCGGATTCGTGGCCGACGCCTTCCGTCGGCATGCCGAGCTGCTGGTCGAGTTCTTCGAGGACGAGGACCGCGGGTGCCGCGACGTGCGCAAGCACGTGGCCTGGTACTTCAAGGGGTACCCGGTGGGAGGCGACATCCGTACCGGACTCGCGACGGCGTCGAGCCTCGCCGAGATCGATGACCTGCTCGGACGCCTCGATCACACCGCACCCTATCCCGGAGCGGATGCCGAGGGGCAGCGCGGCCGCGCCGGCCGTCCCAAGCGCCCGGCTCTGCCGGACAAGTGGCTCGACTCCCGCGAGATCGCGGCATCGGCCTCGGAGATGATGCGTGGAGCAGAGATCGAGAACAGCGGTGGGTGACGCGGTCACGCCGGCGCGTGCACCCCGCGGCGACGGATACGACCCGCGCGACGCCGAGCGCTTCTTCGCCGAGACGCATCGTTCGGAACGCAACGACTTCGCCCGCGACCGGGCGCGCGTGCTGCACTCGGCGGCGTTACGGCGTCTCGCCGCCAAGACGCAGGTGCTGAGCCCCGCGAGCACGGCCGACTTCGCCCGAAATCGCCTGACGCACTCGCTCGAAGTGGCGCAGGTGGGTCGCGAGCTCGCGACCGCCCTGGGCGTCTCGGCCGATGTCGTCGACACGGCCTGCCTCAGTCACGATCTCGGGCATCCGCCGTTCGGGCACAACGGTGAGCGTGCGCTCAACGAGTGGGCGGCCGACATCGGCGGTTTCGAGGGCAACGCGCAGTCACTGCGCATCCTCACCCGTCTCGAGGCGAAGGTGCTCGACGACGACGAGCGCTCCGTCGGACTCAACCTCACGCGCGCGAGTCTCGACGCCACCTGCAAGTACCCGTGGACGATCGACAGCCCGGTGCCCGATCCCGGTGGCCGCCTGAAGTTCGGTGTGTACCCCGAGGACGAAGCGGTCTTCCGCTGGATGCGCGAGGGAGCGCCGGGGCGTCTGCGCTGCATCGAGGCCGAGATCATGGACCTCTCCGACGACATCGGCTACTCGGTGCACGATTTCGAGGACGCGATCGTCAACGGCTACCTCGACGTCGCGCAGCTCTCGGATCCGGCGCAGCACGACGCGCTGGTCGGCCGGATCCAGCAGTGGGTGGGCTACGACTTCACCCGCGAGGAATTGGCCGACGCGCTCTACCGGCTCTCGTCGCAGTCGATGTGGCTGCCCTCGTTCGACCGCAGCCGTCAGTCGCTCGCGCGGCTCAAGAACCTCACGAGCGACCTGATCGGCCGCTTCGCCCGCGCGGCCGTCTCAGCGACCCGTGAGGCATACGGCAGCAAGGCGCTGGTGCGTTACAACGCGCACGTCGTGGTGCCGCGCGTGGTCGAGGCCGAGATCGCCGTCCTCAAGGGGATCATGGGGCAGGCGATCGTGACGATCGAGGCGCGCAAGGGCGTCTACAAGGAGCAGCGCCGGGTTCTCACCCGCCTCGCCGATGCTCTCTGGCAGACCGACACGCTGTGGTCCGCCGGTGCCGATGTGCTCGAGCCGGCGTTCGCCGCCGACTTCCATGATGCCGATACCGACGACCAGCGGGCCCGCGTGATCGTCGACCAGATCGCGAGCCTCACCGACCAGAGTGCGATCGATTGGCACAACCGTCTCGTCGGCGAGATCGACCCGGCCGAGGTCGGTATCTGGACTCCCCGTCACGCACGCCCCGGGGCGCGCGCGCACGCCGAGAGGTCGACCGTCGTCGAAGGGGCCCGCTGATGCCCCGCATCCGGCAGGCCGACGTCGACGAGGTCAAATCGCGCACGAACATCGCCGACATCGTGGGGGAGCGCGTCGCGCTGAAGTCCGCCGGCGTCGGGTCGCTCAAGGGTCTGTGCCCCTTCCACGACGAGAAGAGCCCGAGCTTCCACGTGCGTCCTCAGGTGGGTTACTACCACTGCTTCGGCTGCGGCGAGTCGGGTGACGTCTATTCGTTCCTGCGCGAGATGGATCACGTGAGCTTCACCGAGGCGGTGGAGCGCCTCGCGGGTCGCATCGGCTACACCCTCCACTACGAGGACGGCGGAGCCGCTCCCGAGACGAGTGGTCGTAGCCGGCTCTATGCCGCCAACACGGCCGCCGCCGAGTTCTTCCGCGCGCAGTTGCTCTCGGCGGATGCCGAGGCGGGGCGACGGTTCCTGGGCGAGCGCGGGTTCGACGCCGGGGCCGCAGCGCATTTCGGTGTGGGCTTCGCGCCCCGCGGATGGGACGGGATGCTCAAGGCGCTCACGGCGCAGGGTTTCACGCGCGAGGAGCTCAGCACCGCAGGTCTGGTCTCCACCGGCCAACGCGGCGTGTACGACCGATTCCGCGGGCGGTTGGTCTGGCCGATCCGTGACGTCTCCGGCCAGACGATCGGGTTCGGCGCACGCAAGCTCTTCGACGACGATCAGGGTCCGAAGTACCTCAACACCCCCGAGACGCCGATCTACAAGAAGGCGCAGGTGCTCTACGGTCTCGATCTCGCCAAGCGCGACATCTCCCGCGGAGACCCGCGACGCGTCGTGGTGGTCGAGGGCTACACCGACGTCATGGCCTGCCATCTCGCCGGCCTGACGACGGCGGTGGCGACCTGTGGCACGGCCTTCGGCGCCGAGCACATCAAGGTGCTGCGCCGGGTGATGGGCGATGACAACGCCTCGGGCGAGGTCGTGTTCACGTTCGACGGCGACGAGGCGGGGCAGAAGGCGGCGCTGCGCGCGTTCACCGAGGACGACCGCTTCAACGCGCAGACGTTCGTGGCAGTGGCGCCCGACAGCCTCGACCCCTGCGACCTGCGGCTGCAGCGCGGTGATGCCGCCGTGCGCGGCCTCATGGACGCCAAGGTGCCGATGTTCGAGTTCGCGATCGACCGCAAGCTCGCCGGCTTCGACCTGGCGACGGTGGAGGGGCGCGTCGGTGCTCTGCGCGCGGCCGCGCCGATCGTGGCGGAGATCCGCGATCGCCTGCTGCGTCCCGGGTACGAGCGTGTGCTCGCGCGACGGCTCGGAATGGACCCGACCGAGGTGCACACCGAAGTGGAGCGCTCGGCGCGGGGCGGCTCGCAGAGTGCCCCGTCGCGGCGCGAGACGGTACCGTCCGGCGGGGGTGAGGGAGCGGCATCCGGAATCGCACCGGTCACGCTCGCGAGCCTCCCGCGCTCGGCGGATGTCGCCGTGGAGCGCGATGCGCTGATGGGAGCGCTGCAGTACGGTCACCAGATCGACCAGCCGCTGCTCTCGCGGGCGCTCGGAGCCCCTCTGCGCACCCCGGCACTCGATGCCGTGCGTGAGGCCGTGGTCGCCGCGGCCGACCGCACGCGGGCGGGGTGGGCGACGGATGCCGTCAACAGCGTGCGCGAGCCGTACCGGTCGCTCGCGGGGGAGCTGCTCATGATGCCGTTCCCCGCGCGCAACGAGGAAGGCGCCGTGGCCAGCACCACCGATCTCGCTCGGCGACTCATCATGCGACAGCTCGAGAGCGAGAAGCAGGAGCTTCTGGGTGCGGTCCAGCGGGTGCCCGCCGACTCCGACGGCGGTCGCGCGCTCCGCATGCGCTTGCGCGACATCGACATCGAGCGTCAGCGGTTCGTCGAGTCGTAACCCCCCGGGACCGCCGGGGGAGGGCAGGATGGGATGCATGTCCCGCAGGCACGCCTCCACCCACGCCATCGACTGCTCCGATCTGGTCATCGACCGTATCGGGCACGGCTCTCCGACGCGTGCGGTCGACGGCGTCTCGTTCTCGCTCGCCCCGGGCGCGCTCCTCTGTATCGCAGGCCCCACGGGTTCGGGAAAGTCGAGCCTCGTGGCGGCGCTGGCCGGATCCACCGATCCCTCGGTGAAGGTCGTCGGTGGCCGCGCGGAGGTCTGCGGCGTCGACGCGCGGCGTCCCGGTCGCAAGCACCGCGTACTCACGTATCGCACGGGTTTCGTGCCCCAGGGAGCCGGAGCCGACCTCCCGCCCCGGCTCACCGTCAACGAGGTGATCGCCGAGCCCATCCTGATGCGCGAGAAGCGAGTGAACAGCAAGGCGCTCTCGATCCGCGTCGCCACGCTGCTCGACGAGCTGCACCTGCCGCTCGGCACGGCCGCGAAGTTCCCCTACGAGCTGAGCGCGGGAATGCGCCAACGCGTCGCGATCGCCCGTTCGTTCGTGCTCGAGCCGCAGGTGCTCATCGCCGACGAGATCCTCGCGAACCTCGACCTCGAGGTGCGCCCGGTGGTCTTCGACGCGATCACCCGGCGACGGAAGGAGCAGTCGATGGCGGCTCTGCTCGTCACGAACGACGCCGACTTCATCCGCGAACTCAACGCCGAGACGCTCATGCTGCGCGCCGGACACGTGGTCGCGCGTGGGGTAGGGAAGGACCTGCTGTGGGTGCCGAACGCGGAGGCGGATTCGCGACGCTGAGCGCGACACGCCCGAGAGCGCGATAACCGCCTCCGGTGTCACGTGCACGGCTCGGAGTTTGCTAAGCTTGTCGAGTTGCCCGCGCAGCGGAGCACAT
The DNA here is from genome assembly GCF_044772365.1 of Microbacterium sp. NPDC090225. NCBI lineage: Bacteria > Bacillati > Actinomycetota > Actinomycetes > Micrococcales > Microbacteriaceae > Microbacterium > Microbacterium sp. NPDC090225. The sequence continues at coordinate 246,820 of NZ_JBIVYS010000001.1, forward strand.
TCCTCGGTAGCTCAATTGGCAGAGCAGCCGGCTGTTAACCGGCAGGTTCTTGGTTCGAGTCCAAGCCGGGGAGCCAATGAAAAGCCCCTCTTCGGAGGGGCTTTTCCCTTGTCCTCCGAGAGTGGTGGCTACATCCACTTCTGTTTCTTGAACACGAGGAAGAGCACGAGCGCGAAGGCGATCATCCCTCCGACCGCGAGCGGGTACCCGAACGTCCAGTGCAATTCGGGCATGTTGTCGAAGTTCATGCCGTAGACGGCGCCGATCAACGTCGGCGCGAACAGGATCGCCGCCCACCCGGAGATCTTCTTCATGTCCTCGTTCTGGCGCTGAGCGACGAGGGTGCCGTTGACCGTGAGGATCTGCGAGAGCGATTCGCGCAGCTCCGCCACCTGGGTGCCGATGCGGCGGAGATGGTCGTCGACGTCCTGCAGATAGGTCTGCAGTTCATCGGGGATGTCGTAGCGCGTGAATCCGTCGCGCAGCGCGGCCAGCACCTCGCTCAGCCCGGACGTGGCCTGCTGCAGATCGATGACCTCCTGGCTCAGGCGATAGATGCGCTCGGTGACGGCGGAGTCGCCGCGGAAGACCTGTCGTTCGATCTGCTCCTTGTCGACCGCGATGCCGCGCAGCACAGGGGAGTAGCCGTCGACGATCGCGTCGAGCAGCCGGTACACGATCGCTTCCGGCCCGTGCCGGAGCAGCTTCTCGTCGGCGAGCAGGGTCTGTTCCCCGCGATCGGCGGCTCCGGAAGCGTCATCGGCGTCGACGCCGTCGATCCAGCGCGCGTCCTGGCAGAACACGGCGACCGCGCGCGGGCGGACGAGGATGTGGAACTCGGCGAAATCCACGTCCTCCGTCGCGTCGATGTACCAGGCGGAGCGCACCACGAGGAAGAGGGTGTCGTCGTAGCGCTCGAGTTTCGGGCGCTGACCGGCGTGCAGCAGATCCTCCACAAGGACGGGATGGAGCTCCCACGCCGTCGCGAGCTCGGCGACGTCGTCCGGCGTCGGTGACGGGTACAGCAGCAGCGCCGTGCGGTTCGCGCTCTCCTCGGTGAAGCGCGTGGCATCGTCGACCGAGGTGCTGCGCGGCGGGACGCTCAGCCTGCCGTCGTCGACGTAACGGGTGCGGCGACGCGAGTCCGTCGCGGCGGGATCGCCGACGGTGCCTCGACGCCGGAAGACTCCGGCTCGTCGCGGAGAGGTGTGGTCCTGGGGTGGTTGCGTCATCGCGCATCCTTTCGGTCTCTTGGGAGTATGCCGCATGAGGCGTCCGGGTGCGGCCGAGGAATATCCGAGGTAGAGTGGCGTTGCACTTAATACCCCCTGGGGGTATCCAGATTCACTCTGAAGGAGTTCCCATGAGCGACACCACCACCGACTACCGGGTGACCGGGATGACCTGCGGTCACTGCGAGATGTCGGTCCGCGAGGAGGTCGAGCAGATCGCCGGCGTCGAGATCGTCGACGTCAGTGCGCAGACCGGGATGCTGCGCATCACCGCTGCGGACGTCGACGACGCGCAGATCCTCTCGGCCGTGTCCGAGGCCGGATACTCGGCCGTTCGCGTCTGATGAACGTCGGGACGGTCGGCGTCGACCTCGAGATCGGCGGGATGACGTGCGCGTCGTGCGCGACGCGGATCGAGAAGAAGCTGAACCGGCTCGAGGGCGTGACGGCCACGGTCAACTACGCGACCGAGAAGGCGTCGGTCGCGGCGCCGGAGGGCTACGACCCGGCCGTCCTGATCGCAGAGATCGAGAAGGCCGGATACACGGCTGCGCTGCCCGTCCGCGTGCAGGATGCCGACCCCGATGCCACGGGCGATCCCGAGCTCGACGGCCTGCGCACCCGGCTGTGGGTCTCCGTCGCGCTGACCGTCCCCGTGATCGCGATGGCGATGATCCCGGCGCTGCAGTTCACGTACTGGCAGTGGGCCTCGTTGACGCTCGCGGCTCCCGTCGTGGTGTGGGGCGGGTGGCCGTTCCACCGGGCGGCCTGGGTGAACCTCCGACACGGCGCGGCGACCATGGACACGCTCGTGTCGATGGGAACGATCGCGGCGTTCCTCTGGTCGCTCTACGCGCTGTTCTTCGGCATGGCGGGCATGCCGGGCATGACCCATTCGTTCGAGTTCGTGCTCGCGCCGTCCGACGGCGCCGATGCGATCTACCTCGAGGTCGCGGCGGGCGTGACGATGTTCATCCTCGCCGGTCGCTATTTCGAGAAGCGGTCGAAGCGTCGCGCGGGTGCCGCGCTGCGCGCTCTGCTGGAGCTCGGAGCGAAGGACGTCGCGGTGCGCCGGGGAGGCGTCGAGCAACGCATCCCGGCGGCGGACCTCCGGATCGGCGACGAATTCGTGGTGCGTCCCGGCGAGAAGATCGCGACCGACGGCATCGTCGTCTCGGGCACATCGGCCGTCGACGCCTCGATGATGACGGGCGAGTCCGTGCCCGTCGAGGTCGCCGCAGGAGACTCCGTCGCCGGCGCGACCGTGAACGCCGGCGGACGCCTGGTCATCCGGGCGACAAGGATCGGGGCCGACACCCAGCTCGCGCAGATGGCGCGACTGGTGGAGGAGGCGCAGACCGGGAAGGCCGAGGTGCAGCGCCTGGCCGATCGGATCTCGGGTGTCTTCGTGCCGATCGTTCTGGTGATCGCACTCGGCACGCTCGTCACCTGGTTCGCCATCGGCGCGTCGACTGCGATGGCGTTCACGGCGGCCGTCGCGGTGCTGGTCATCGCCTGCCCGTGCGCCCTCGGCCTGGCGACCCCGACCGCCGTGCTGGTGGGTACCGGTCGCGGAGCACAGCTGGGGATCCTCATCAAGGGCCCCGAAGTGCTCGAATCCACGCGGGCCGTCGACACGGTCGTGCTCGACAAGACGGGCACGGTCACCCGGGGCGCGATGAGCCTCGTCGATGTGATCCTCGAACCGGGAACGGACCGTGCGCAACTGCTCCGCCTCGCCGGTGCGCTCGAGGCCGCGTCTGAGCATCCGATCGGACGGGCGATCGCGCAGGCGGCGCAGGTCGAGGCCGGGTCGCTTCCGGCGGTCGACGGCTTCGTCAACCACCCGGGTATCGGAGTGGAGGGCGTCGTGGACGGGCATCGTGTGCTCGTCGGCCGCACGGCGATGCTCGCCGACGCGACGAGCACGCGCGACCCTTCGCTCCACGGTTCCCACGAGGAGGCGGGGCGCACGGTCGTGACGGTCGGCTGGGACGGAGCGGTCCACGGAGCGCTCGTGGTGGCGGATGCCGTGCGGCCGACGAGCGCCGAAGCGATCGCGCAGGTGAAGGCTCTCGGCCTCGCTCCGGTGCTGCTGACGGGAGACAACGCGGCCGTCGCGCGCCACATCGCGCGCGAGGTCGGTATCGACGAGGTCATCGCCGAGGTGCTCCCCGCGCAGAAGGCCGAGGTCATCGCGAGGCTGCAGGCCGAGGGGCGAACGGTCGCGATGGTCGGCGACGGCGTCAACGATGCCCCCGCGCTCGCGCGTGCCGATCTCGGGATCGCGATGGGCACGGGAACGGATGCCGCGATCGAGGCATCCGACATCACGCTGGTCCGTGGCGACCTGCGCAGCGCCGTCGACGCGATCCGCCTCTCGCGCCGCACATTACGCACGATCAAGGCGAACCTGTTCTGGGCCTTCGCCTACAACGTGGCGGCGATCCCGATCGCCGCCCTCGGACTGCTGAACCCGATGCTGGCCGGCGCCGCGATGGCGTTGTCGAGCGTGTTCGTGGTCGGCAACAGCCTGCGTCTGCGCGGATTCCGCAGTAGCGCACGCAACGAGCGGAGAGAGCGATGAGCGAGACGCACATGCACGCGCACCACGAGCACGAGGCACCTCCGAGCCGAGGCCACGCGAGCGCCGGAGAGCATTCCGGACACTCCGGGCACGGCGGACACTCCGGTCACTCCGGGCACGGCGATCACGTGGGCCAGTTCCGGCGACTCTTCTGGATCAACCTGGTGCTGGCGGTCCCCGTCGTGCTGCTCTCGCCGATGTTCGCGATGATCATCGGCTACGAGATCCCCGACGGCCCGGTGCGTTTCGTCGCCCCGGTCATCGGTTCGGTGATGTACGTCTGGGGCGGCAGGCCGTTCCTCCAGGGTGCCGTCGGCGAACTGCGCGCGCGACGGCCCGGCATGATGCTGCTGGTCGCCCTCGCGATCACGGTCGCCTTCTTCGCCTCGTGGGGAGCGACACTCGGTGTCCTGCACCACGAACTGGAATTCTGGTGGGAGCTCGCCCTCCTCATCGTCATCATGCTGCTCGGGCACTGGATCGAGATGCGTTCGCTCGCGCAGACGACCTCGGCACTCGACTCTCTGGCCGCGCTCCTGCCCGATGAGGCTGAACGCATCGAGGGCGGGCGCACGGTGCGCGTGTCACCGGACGAACTCCGCGTCGGTGACCTCGTGGTCGTGCGCCCCGGCGCGCGGATCCCCGCCGACGGCCGGATCGTCGACGGCAGCGCGGCGATGGACGAGTCGATGATCACCGGAGAGTCGCGACCGGTGACCCGCGCGCCCGGTGACGCCGTCACGGCGGGCACGGTGGCGACGGACTCGGGCCTCCGCGTCGAGATCACGGCGGTCGGCGACGACACCGCGCTGGCCGGCATCCGTCGGCTCGTCGAGGACGCGCAGAACTCGACCTCGCGCGCACAGCGGCTCGCCGACCGTGCGGCAGCGCTGCTCTTCTGGTTCGCCCTGATCTCGGCGGTGGTGACCGCCGCGGTGTGGTCGGCCGTCGGCGACGTCGATGCCGCGGTCGTGCGCTCGATCACGGTTCTCGTGATCGCCTGCCCGCACGCGCTGGGTCTGGCGATCCCGCTCGTGGTGTCGATCGCGACCGAACGGGCAGCCCGAGCGGGCATCCTGGTGAAGGACCGGTTGGCGCTCGAGCGCATGCGCACGGTCGACACGGTGCTGTTCGACAAGACCGGAACATTGACGCGCGGCGAGCCGGTCGTCACCGACATCGCGGCAGCCGACGGCACGGATCCGAGTCGTGTGCTCGCGTTGGCGGCGTCGGCGGAGGGCGACAGCGAGCACCCTCTCGCCCGTGCGATCGTCCGCGCGGCCGAGGAGCGTGGACTCAGGACGTCGTCGGTCAGCGGCTTCTCGTCGTCACCGGCGGTCGGGGTGCGGGCGATCGTCGACGGCACCGACGTTCGAGTGGGTGGTCCGAAGATGCTCGACGAGATCGGGGCGGACGAGCTGCCCGTCGCCGAGACGTGGCGGGCGACGGGTGCGATCATCCTGCACGCGGTTGTCGACGGCACTGTGGTCGGCGCGTTCGCGCTGGCCGATGAGGTGCGCGACGAGTCCCGCACCGCGGTCGACGACCTGAATCGACGCGGCGTGGAGGTCGTCATGATCACCGGTGATGCGCAGGCGGTCGCGGATGCCGTGGCCGCTGACCTCGGTATCCGACGCGTGTTCGCGGGCGTGCGCCCGGAGGACAAGTCGGCGAAGGTCGCAGAGCTGCAGCGGGAGGGCAGGACCGTGGCGATGGTGGGGGACGGCGTGAATGACGCCCCCGCGCTGGCGCAGGCGGACGTCGGTATCGCGATCGGCGCGGGCACCGACGTGGCGATCGCCTCGGCCGGGGTGATCCTGGCGAGCTCCGATCCCCGCGCCGTCGTGTCGGTCATCGAGCTGTCTCGGGCGACCTACCGAAAGATGTCGCAGAACCTCTGGTGGGCAGCCGGGTACAACCTGCTCTCGGTGCCCCTGGCCGCGGGAGTGCTCGCCCCGATCGGCTTCGTGCTGCCGATGTCGGTCGGTGCCGTGCTGATGTCGCTGTCGACCGTGGTGGTGGCGCTCAACGCACAGCTGCTGCGGCGGATCGACCTGCGCCTCGCCGAGAGCGGCGAAGCGGCGATCTGAGCGAACGACGAGGGGGCCGCGTCGCCTCGACGCGGCCCCCTCGTGCGTTTCGCTCGGATCAGCGTGCGGCGCCCTTGAGCGAGCCGGTCGTCTGGCCGGCAGGATCGATGATGACGCACTGCACGATGCGGTCGTCCAGCTGGTCCCAGGTCTCCTGCGTCGGGGTGATCGGATAGACCTCGAGGGCCGACTCCTCGTAGGCGATGCCGACGAAGCTCGTGTACGCATCGCCGATGCACTCCTGGCTCGCAGCGTCGACGTCGGCCTCGGAGAACTCCCCATCCGCCATCGTGATCTCGTAGTAGACCTCTTCGTCGTGAGGCTCGTCGCACGGGACGACGTCCGCATCCTGGATCAGGCCGCTCGGGCTCTCCATCTTGCAGTCGCCGAGCTTCAGGTTGAAGATGTCGATGTTCGACCCCTCGGTGACCTGTCCGGTCTCCTCGTCGCGGTCGGCGTCTGCCGAACCGCCGCCGAGAATGTTGTTGATCGTGCTGCAACCGGTCAGCGCGACCGAAACAGCAACGGCCGCTCCGGTCAGTGCGAGCGCGCGTCGCGTGCGCGGCTTCATCATGTGTGCCCCTCCGAACGTGGTGTAGGTCGGCATATAAGGATGCCGACGTCCAAAACGCTATAGGGACGGAAACCTGTGGTGCAACTCCACGCCCGCTATGACCGAGCTGAGAAGAATCGACTCAGCCTTCCAGATCGTCGACGCCGGGCATCCAGCTGGCGCCGGGCCGACCCCACCCGCGCTTGCGCGCGATCTTCTGCGCGGTCTTCCAATCGCCGTCCGACAGGCGATCCACGTAAAGGATGCCGTCGAGGTGGTCGAACTCGTGCTGCATGATGCGTGCGCGCCATCCGTCGACCGCGATCGACACCGGGGCGCCCTCGAGATCGATCCCGGTGACCCGGACATGCTCGGAGCGACGCAGGGGGAAGCGCTCGCCCGGGAACGACAGGCAGCCCTCGGACTCCAGGTCGGGATCGGGGGAGCCGGGTTCGAGCGGAGTGATCCAGAGCTCGGGATTGATGATCACGCCGCGCCAGGGCTGATCGTCGTCGTCGACGTACGAGTAGGTGTAGATGCGCAGGGCGACGCCGACCTGCGGTGCGGCCAGGCCGACACCCGGAGCGATGTCCATCGTCTCGAACATGTCGGCGACGAGCGTACGGATCTCGTCGGTGATCTCGTCGACGGGAGAAGCGGGGGAGTGCAGGACGGGGTCGCCCATGATGCGAATCGGAAGTACAGCCACGTCACAACCCTACTGGGCGCACTGCGACGGGTAGGGTCGTAGGGTGAGCGCAGGGGTGTGGAAATGAACTCGGTAGAAGACGTCGGCGAGCAGCTCGTCGGTGTCTTCCAGAACCCCGGGCTGCTGCTCGGCATCCCGCTCGCGTTGGCCGGTGCGGTGTTCATGTCGCTCGGCGCGCAGTACCAGCACCGCGGCGTCGAGAAGGTCGAGCGCCTGAGCGGTTCGCAGGGGACGTCGGGCCTCAGCTTCGACCAGCTCCGCCGGCTGCTCACACGCCCCTCGTGGATCATCGGCACCCTGATGCTGGGCCTGGCGATCGTGTGTCAGCTCGCCGCGCTCGTGCGCGCTCCGCTCATGGTCGTTCAGCCGCTCGGCGCCATCGCGCTGGTGATCACGACACTGTTGAACGCCCGCATCTCAGGGCACTCGCCGACGAAGAAATCCATCACCGCGATCATCTGCTGTGTCGGGGGCATCTTCCTCTTCGTCTTCTTCGCCGCGCTCTTCGCCACCGAGCGCGAGGTGCAGGATCGCGAACTCTTCGTGATCCTCGCCATCCTCCTCGTCGTGATCATCGTGCTCGGGGCCTGCTGGCTCGTGCTGCGGCACCGCATGCGCGCCCTGTTCTACGTGATCGGCGCCGGCATCCTCTACGGGTTCGTCGCCACCCTGGCGAAGGTCGTCATCAAGCGCATCGAGGCGGGGCAGTTCGAGTGGATCACCGCCATCTGCGTCATCGCCCTCGTCGCGGCCGCGGCGGTCGGGGCGTACTTCGTGCAGACCGCCTACAGCTCCGGCCCGCCCGACCTCGTCATCGCCGGCCTCACGGTCGTCGACCCGCTCATCGCCGTGCTCATCGGAATGGTGATCCTCGGCGAGGCGGCCGCTGCTCCACCATGGGCGCTCGTGATCTACGGCGTCGCCGGGGCCATCGCGGTCTACGGCGTGGTCAACCTCGCCCGCTACCACCCGCAGGTGCTCAGCGAGAGCCAGGAGATCGGCATCACGCGCGGGAGCGACGGTGGTACCGCAACGACGAACCCCGGCGCCGCGCAGGCACCGGGGTCCGAAGAGACGGATCGTCCGTAGGTCTGTGGTCGGTACGACCGACTTCAGTACGCCTGATCGATGAGATCCGGCGAGACCTCGGAGGCCGCGGCCTCATCGACGAAGAAGACCGTGCGCTTGCGCCCGCGTGCGCCGGCGACCGGAACGCTCGTGTAGCTCGCGCCGGCGAGGGCCAGACCCAGCGCCGACGCCTTGTCGGCGCCCGTGAGCACCATCCAGACGCGCTTGGACGAGTTGATGACCGGGCGCGTCAGCGTGACGCGCTCGGGCGGAGGCTTCGGCGAGTTGCGCACGGGGAGCGCCGCGGCATCCGTCACCGTGACCTCTTCGCGGTCGGGGAAGAGCGAGGCGATGTGCCCGTCGGGTCCGACGCCCAGGAAGCACACGGCGAACGCGGGCCACGGGGTCTCGTCGGTGCCGAAGCGCGCGAGCTCGGCGGCATAGGCGGCCGCCGCCTCATCGAGGGTCAGGCCGTCATCGGAGCCGGCCACTTCGTGGATGTTCTCGGGCGGGACCGGGATGTGATCGAGCAGCGCGTTCCGGGATTGGAGCGCGTTGCGGTCGGCGTCGTCGCGCGGAACGAAGCGCTCGTCGCCCCACCAGAAGTGCACGAGCGACCAGTCGATCGACGCGGCCCGCGGGTCCTCGCGCGTCGCGGCCAGGACCGCGCCGCCCATCGAACCGCCCGTGAGGGCGACGTGGGCGACGCGACCGTTGATGGTACGGGCGCGCAGGCGCGTCAGGAAACGATCGGCGACTCGCGCCGCGACGTCGGTGGGGGTGGCCTCGATCACGACCCGCTTCTCTGCGGACGTTGCGTCGCTCACGTCGTCACTCTCCTGTCTCGGGCGGGCCCAGCTTCTCCCAGCCCTCGGTGATCACTCGACCGTACAGGAGGTCGGGATCCAGGCGACGCAGCTCCTCGGCGAGGCATTCGCGAAGGGTGCGCCGGGGGAGGTGCAGGTCGTGGTTCGGCTGATCGGGCTGCGTGAGCAGGGCGACGCCGGGCGACGGGCGCTCGAGCAGGATGTCGCCCGACTCGCGGGTGAGCCGCACGGAACGGATGCCGTCGTGCCAGATCTCCGGCTGCTCGGAGAACCAGCGGACCGGAACCTCGAGAGCGAGCTGCAACCAAGCGGCCAGCAGTGCGGTCGACGGGGAGGCGGCGGCGCCGCGCACCTCGATCGCGGTGATCGGCTCGAACGGCGGCTGATCGAGCACGGCGGCGAGCTGCTCGCGCCAGTGCGTCAGACGGGTCCACGCGAGGTCGGTGTCACCGGGGGCGTGGGTCTTGCCGAGCAGGGCGAGGCGGTCGCGCACGTCGTGCGCAGTCGCGGCATCCGTGATCCGGCGCTGGGCGATCCGACCCAGCGGTGACGACGAGGGAGAGGTCGGTGCCTCTTCCGGCCACCAGGCCACGACCGGAGCATCGGGCAGCAGCAGCCCCGTGATGAGGCTCTCCTCGTTGCTCGCGGCGTCGCCGTAGGCATGCAGCACCACGACCTCGCTCGCTCCGGCGTCCCCACCGACGCGGATCTGGGCGTCGAGACGGGACTCGCCCTCACCCGTGGTGAGCACGATGACGCGCATCGGGTGCTCGCGCGATGCGTCGTTGGCGGCGTCGATGGCCGCCTCGGCGACACCGTTGCGGGCCGAGATCACGAGGGTCAGCACGCGGCCGAGGGCGACGGCGCCGCCCTCTTCGCGCACCTTGACGAGCTGCTTGGCGACCTGGCTGACGGTCGTGTCGGGAAGGTCGATGATCACGGTCGTCTCCAGACTCGTCCGTCGCGGGCCAGTAGGGCGTCGGCGGATGCCGGACCCCACGAACCGGGTGCGTACTGCTCAACCGGGCTGCCCTCGGACGCCCAGAACTTCTCCACGGGGTCGAGGATCTTCCACGAGAGCTCGACCTCCTCGTGCCGCGGGAAGAGCGGCGGGTCGCCCAGGAGGACGTCGAGGATGAGGCGCTCGTAGGCCTCGGGGCTGGCCTCGGTGAAGGCGTGGCCGTATCCGAAGTCCATCGTCACGTCACGCACGTTCGACCCGCTGCCCGGCACCTTCGAGCCGAAGCGGATCGTGACGCCCTCGTCGGGCTGCACGCGGATGACCAGAGCGTTCTGACCGAGCTCCGAGGCGTTGCCGCGTCCGAACAGGTGCTGCGGAGCGCGGTTGAAGACCACGGCGATCTCGGTGACACGACGCCCCAGACGCTTGCCGGTGCGCAGGTAGAACGGCACGCCCGACCAGCGGCGCGTGTCGATCTCGAGCTTGATCGCGGCGTAGGTCTCGGTGGTCGACTCGGGGTTCATGCCCTCCTCGTCGAGGAAGCCGGTGACCTTCTCGCCGCCTTGCCATCCACCCGCGTACTGGCCGCGCGCGGTCGCCTGCGAGAGGTCGTCCGGTACGTGCACCGCCGCGAGGACCTTCTCCTTCTCGGCGCGCAGGTGCTCGGCGGAGAGGCTGATGGGCTCCTCCATCGCGGTGAGCGCGAGCAGCTGGAGCAGGTGGTTCTGGATGACGTCGCGCGCGGCGCCGATCCCGTCGTAGTACCCCGCGCGCCCGCCGACGCCGATGTCCTCGGCCATCGTGATCTGCACGTGGTCGACGTAGTTGCGGTTCCAGATCGGCTCGTAGAGCTCGTTGGCGAAGCGCAGAGCGAGGATGTTCTGCACCGTCTCCTTGCCCAGGTAGTGGTCGATGCGGAAGATCGAGTCGGCCGGGAACGCGACCTCGAGCGCGGCGTTGAGCGCACGCGCGGAGTCCAGGTCGTGCCCGAACGGCTTCTCGATCACCACGCGCCGCCAGCGCGAATCCTCGTCGGCATCCTCCCCGACCAGTCCCGAGTCCTTCAGTTGCTTCGCGACGAGCGGGAAGTCCTTCGGCGGGATCGACAGGTAGTAGGCGTGGTTGCCCATGGTGCCGCGTTCGACGTCGAGCTGGTCGACGGTGTCCTTCAGCTTCTGGAACGACTCGGGGTTGTCGAACTCGCCCGAGACGAACCGGATGCCCTGCAGCAGCTGCGCCCACGTCTCTTCACGGAACGGCGTGCGCGCGTGCTGCTTGACGGCCTCGTAGACGACCTGGGCGAAGTCCTGGTCCTCCCAATCGCGTCGGGCGAACCCGACGAGTGCGAAGCCGGGCGGGAGCAGACCGCGGTTGGCGAGGTCGTAGACCGCCGGCATGAGCTTCTTGCGAGACAGATCTCCGGTGACGCCGAAGATCACCAGGGCGCTGGGCCCGGCGATCCTGTTGAGACGGCGGTCATCGGGATCGCGCAGCGGGTTGTGCCCGCGCGAGAGGGGAACAGACATCGGTGGGGGATTCTCCTGCTGACTACTTCTGTGCGGCTTCGAAGAGGGTGAGCACGTCGGCCGACGAGTCGGTGATCGTCAGGGAGACGACGGGGCGACCGTGCTCGGCCAGGACTGCGGCGTCGCCGGCAGCCTGAGCCTCGATGAGCTGGCCGAACGTGAACGGTCGCTCCGGAATCTCGAGATCGACGTCGGTGCGCTCGAGGATCTGCAGGAAGACGCCCTGGGCGGGGCCTCCCTTGTGGTACTGACCCGTGGAGTGCAGGAAACGCGGTCCCCAGCCGAACGTCGTCGGGCGCCCGGAATCGGCGGCGACGAGCTCGCGGAGACCCTGCAGCTGCGGGACCTCGAGGCGGTTGACGTAGGCCTGGATCGAGACGTAGCCGTCATCGGCGAGCTGCGCCCACAGGGCGTCCAGCACACCTTCGACGGTGCCCGAGACGGCGAGAGCCGGGTCGGACACGCGCACCTCGACGCCGTTCTCGGTGAACGCCGGAGCGGTCGGCTCCGGGCGAGCGTCGAGAAGACCGCGGGCCGCGACCTTCGCCGACTCTACGTCGGGCTGGTCGAACGGGTTGATCCGCAGCAGGTGGCCGGCGATCGCGGTGGCGTACTCCCAGACGATGAGCTGCGCGCCGAGCGAGCCGCTGACGAGGATCTCGCCCTCGTGACGCTCGTGCAGGTGGAACTCGTTGGCGTCGTCGACGAGACGGACGATCTGGAGGTCGGCGGGCTTCGAATCGAGCTCAGGGGAGACCGGCAGCAGGACCACGGGGAGGATTCCCGTGCTGTCCTTGCCCGTCGACTCGGCGATCAGCTGCTCGATCCAGTCCGGCAGGCCCTTGATGTGGGTGCCGTCGGTGATGAGGCCGAGCTTGTCGCGGCGGGGATTGGTCGCGGCGATGGCCGCGCCGAGGCGCAGTGCGGGGTTCTCGGCCGAGTCGACCGCGACCTCGAGCAGCGAGGCCTCTGCCTCGTTCAGGAGCTCGTCGATGTCGACGCCCGCGAGGCCGGACGGCACGAGGCCGAACGCGGTCAGCGCGGAGTAGCGTCCGCCGACGTTCGGGTCGGCGTTGAACACGCGGTAGCCGGTCTCGCGCGCCGAGACGTCGAGCGGGGAGCCCGGGTCGGTGACGACGACGATGCGCTCCAGCGGGTCGATGCCGAGGTCGCGGAAGGCGGCCTCGAACGTGCGGCGCTGGGAGTCGGTCTCGACGGTCGAGCCCGACTTCGAGGAGACGACGAGCACGGTGTCGGCGAGTCCTTCGTCGAGGGCCGCGAGCACCTGGCCCGGTGCCGTCGAGTCGAGGATCGTGAGCGGCTTGCCCGCGGTCTGAGCGATCACCTCGGGGGCGAGCGACGATCCGCCCATGCCCGCGAGGACGACGCGGTCGACGCCCTTCGAGGCGAGCTGTTCGCGGAGTGCGACGATCTCGTCGACGAGTGGACGCGAGACCGAGACGGCCTCGACCCAGCCCAGACGGATGGAGGCCTCGGCCTCGGCCGCCGGGCCCCAGAGGGTCGGGTCTCCGCCGGTGATCCGCGAGGCGACCAGGTCGCGCACGAGTGCGGGGACGACCTCGTCGATCGCGACGCGAGCGTCGCCGGAGGCGTGGATGCCGAAGGTCATCGCTGTGCCTCCAGCGTCTCGGCGACCTGTGCGAGCAGGTCGTGCCAGGAGTCGATGAACTTCGCGACGCCCTCGTCCTCCAGCACCTGGGTGACGTCGACGAGGTCGATTCCGACCTCCGCCAGCGCGTCGAAGACGGCGTGCGCCTCGGCGTAACCGCCCGTGATGGTGTCACCGGTGACGACGGCGTGGTCGAAGGTCGCCTCGAGCGTCTTCTCCGGCATCGTGTTCACGACGCCGGCCGCGACGAGCTCGGTCACGTAGAGCGTGTCGGGCAGCGAGGGGTCCTTGACGCCGGTGGAGGCCCAGAGGGGGCGCTGCAGGTTCGCGCCGGCGGCGAGGAGATCCTGCGCGCGCTTCTCGGCGAACTTCTTCTCGAACAGCTCGTAGGCCAGACGCGCGTTGGCGAGGCCGGCCTTGCTCTTGAGGGCCTTCGCCTGATCGGTGCCGATCGCGTCGAGGCGCTTGTCGGTCTCGGTGTCGACGCGCGACACGAAGAACGAGGCGACCGAGTGGATGCCGGCGAGGTCGATGTCCGCCGCCTGCGCGCGCTCGAGGCCCGCAAGGTAGGCGTCGATGACCTCTTCGTAGCGCTCGAGGCTGAAGATCAGGGTGACGTTGACGCTGATGCCCGCGGCGATCGCCTCGGTGATCGCCGGCAGGCCCGCCTTCGTCGCGGGGATCTTGACGAGGAGGTTGGGGCGGTCGATCTTGCTCCACAGCTCCTTGGCCGACGCGACGGTGCCGTCGGTGTCGTGAGCGAGGTCGGGGGAGACCTCGATCGACACGCGACCGTCGACGTGGTTCGACGCCTCCCATACGGGGCGGAACACGTCGAGAGCGGCCGCGACGTCCTGAGTGGTGGCCGCGAACACGGCCTCCTCGGCGGAGGCGCCGGAGGCGGCGAGCTCGGTGACCTGGGCGTCGTACGACGTGTTGCTCTTGTCGGTGAGCGCGTTGGCGAAGATCGTCGGGTTCGTGGTGACACCGACGACGTTGCGCGTCTCGATCAGCTCGGCGAGGTTGCCGGAGGAGATGCGGGTGCGCGAGAGGTCGTCGAGCCAGATGCTGACGCCGGCGGCGGCGAGCTGTGAGGTGGGGGTGCTCATGCGTTCTCCTTGGTGCTGTGTGCGGCGATGGTCTCGCGAGCGGCCGCGATCACGGCCTCCGTGGTGATACCGAACTTCTGGAACAGGGTCTTGTAGTCGGCGGATGCGCCGAAGTGGTCGATGCCGACCGAGCGTCCGCGGTCGCCGACGATGCCGCGCCACGTGAGCACGGAGCCGGCCTCGACCGACACGCGCGCGGTGACGGCGGCGGGGAGCACGCTCTCGCGGTACGCCTCGTCCTGCTCGTCGAACCACTCGAGCGAGGGGGCCGACACGACGCGCACGCCGATTCCCTCGGAGGCGAGTGCGGCGCGGGCCTCGACGGCGAGCTGCACCTCGGATCCGGTGGCGACGATGATGACGTCCGGGGTGCCGTTCGCGGCTTCCGCCAGCACGTAGGCACCGCGGGCGGTGCGGTCGGCCGAGGCGAAGACCTCGCCTTCCGCGTCACCCTCGCCGCGCTCGAACACCGGGATGTTCTGACGGGTGAGGGCGATGCCGGCCGGACCCGCCTGGCGACGCAGGATCTCGAGCCAGGCGGCCGAGGTCTCGTTCGCGTCGGCGGGGCGCACCACCGCGAGGTTCGGGATGGCGCGCAGGGTCGCGAGCTGCTCGATCGGCTGGTGCGTCGGGCCGTCCTCGCCGAGCGCGACGGAGTCGTGGGTCCAGACGAAGACGCTGGGCACGTTCATGAGCGCGGCCAGACGCACGGCGGGGCGCATGTAGTCGCTGAAGATGAGGAACGTACCGCCGAAGGCGCGCGTCTTCCCGTGCAGCACGATGCCGTTGACGATCGCGCCCATGGCGTGCTCGCGGATGCCGAAGTGCAGCACGCGGCCGTACGGGCTGCCCGACCACTCGTGGGTGGACCACTCGGCCGGGATGAACGACGGGGCGCCCTTGATCGTCGTGAGGTTCGACTCGGCGAGGTCGGCCGATCCGCCCCAGAGCTCGGGGAGCTCGGCGGCGAGGGCGTTGATGACCTGGCCGGAGGCCGCACGGGTCGAGACGTCCTTGCCGGGCTCGAAGACCGGCAGGGCGTTCTGGATGTCGGTGGGCAGCTCGCCCGCCTCGAGGCGGTCGAGGAGCTGCTTGCGCTCGGGGTTCGCCGCGGCCCAGGCGTCGAAGGACTCCTGCCACTCGGCACGGATGCCGGCGGCGCGGTCGGCGAGACCGCGGGTGTGGGCGATGACGTCGTCGGCGACGACGAACGTCTCCTCGGCGTCGAAGCCGAGGACCTTCTTGGTGGCGGCGAGCTCGTCGGCGCCGAGCGCCGAACCGTGGATCTTGCCGGAGTTCTGCTTGCCGGGCGACGGCCAGCCGATGATCGTCTTGAGGATGATGAGCGAGGGCTTGGAGGTCTCGCCCTTCGCGGCGTCGATGGCCGCGTTCAGCTCGGCGACGTCTTCGACGTACTCGCCGGTCTTCTTCCAGTCGACCGTCTGCACCTGCCAGCCGTACGCCTCGTAGCGCTTCGCGACGTCTTCCGTGAAGGCGACGTTGGTGTCGTCCTCGATGGAGATCTGGTTCGAGTCGTAGATGGCGATGAGGTTGCCGAGCTGCTGGTGGCCCGCGAGCGAGGAGGCCTCGCTGGTCACGCCCTCCTGCAGGTCGCCGTCGCCGGCGATGACGTAGACGAAGTGGTCGAACGGGCTCGTGCCCGCCGCCGCCTCGGGATCGAACAGGCCGCGCTCGTAGCGGGCGGCGTAGGCGAAGCCGACGGCCGACGCGAGGCCCTGGCCCAGCGGGCCCGTGGTGATCTCGACGCCCTTGGTGTGGCCGTACTCGGGGTGGCCCGGCGTGAGCGAGCCCCAGGTGCGCAGCGCCTTGAGGTCGTCGAGCTCGAGGCCGAAGCCGCCGAGGTAGAGCTGCACGTACTGCGTGAGCGAGGAGTGTCCGACCGAGAGGATGAAGCGGTCGCGACCGAGCCAATCGGTGTCGGTCGGGTCGTGGCGCAGCACGCGCTGGTAGAGGAGGTACGCGGCAGGAGCGAGGCTCATGGCCGTGCCGGGATGACCGTTTCCGACCTTCTCCACGGCGTCCGCCGCCAGGAGGCGAGCGGTGTCCACCGCGCGCCGATCGATCTCATCCCACTGCAATTCCGACACGTTCATGCCCTTTCCGACAGTTTCGAGGGCGCCCGTATTCCCTGCGCCTCCGCATCGTCACGGAGAGTGTGCACAGCGCCGGGCGCGAGTGTTTTCAGCATAGCGGGGTGGGTCCGACCCCAGACCCCGTCTTACGCTCCGAGTCCGCCCCGTCGCGTGCCCTAGACTGGAAGGGTTGTCATGACGCGTGTGGAGGAGGCGATCGAGATCTCGACGATGTCTGATCAGACCGTGGGGAAGCGGTCCATCGGCCGCACGGTGAAGGCGTACGTCGCCCTCACCAAGCCGCGCGTCCTCGAGCTGCTCCTCGTGTCGACCGTGCCGGTCATGTTCCTGGCCTACGGTGGCATGCCCGATCTGTGGCTGGTGCTGGCGACCGTGATCGGCGGCGCGATGAGCGCCGGATCCGCCGCGGCCTTCAACATGTATCTCGATCGCGACATCGACGCGCACATGCACCGCACCGAGAATCGTCCGCTCGTGACGGGCGAGGTCACGCCGCGCGGCGCCCTGGTGTTCTCCTGGACCCTCGCGGTGCTCTCCACCGTCTGGCTGCTGGTCACGACGAACTGGCTCGCCGCCGGGCTCTCGGCCTTCGCGATCTTCTTCTACGTCGTGATCTACACGATGCTGCTCAAGCGCCGCACCGAGCAGAACATCGTCTGGGGCGGGATCGCCGGATGCTTCCCGGTGTTGATCGGCTGGGCGGCCGTGACCGGATCGCTCGACTGGCCCGCGTTCATCCTGTTCCTGCTGATCTTCCTGTGGACGCCGCCGCACTACTGGCCGCTGTCGATGAAGTACCGCGACGACTACGACGATGTCGACGTGCCCATGCTCGGAGTGACGCGCAACGCTTCTCAGGTCGGCCTCCAGGTCATCCTCTACGCGTGGGCGACCCTGGCCTGCTCGCTGCTGCTGGTGCCGATCGCGAACATGGGCCTCGTCTACACGGTGTCCGCCCTGGTCTTCGGCGGATGGTTCATCTACGAGTCGCACCGCCTGTACAACCGTGCGGTGCGGGGGACCGAGGCGCGGCCGATGCGAGTCTTCCACGCCTCGATCACCTACTTGACGTTGATCTTCGTCGCGGTCGCGGTCGACCCGCTGCTGCCCTTCTGATCCTCGGCCTCGGCATCCGCCTCGTCCGTCGCGGAAGCGTCGACGTCCGCGTCCGCTGAGGGGTCATCGGTGACGGAGGCGATCGTCGTGTCGTCCGCCGGAGCGGTGGTGTCATCGGTCTCGGAGGTCCAGTCGATGGGCTCGACGACGACGGGCGTCGCGGCCGGGATCAGCGACTGTACGGCGACGAGGGCGACGGCCAGGAGGATGCCGAGCACTCCGGCTCCGAGCAGGGCAGACCCGACGACGACCAGCGACTGGCCGACGTATACCTCGATCCCCGTAGCCGTCCCGTCGAGCAGGGTCGTCGTCATCGTCCCGATCTGGCCGGAGATGAGCCATCCGCCCACCGCGGTCGAGGCGAGTGCGAGCACGAGGAGCAGCCAGAATCCGATGCTGCGTGTCAGTGACTTGTTCATGCCGACCACGATCACGGACGCGCTGATGACTGCGGTATGCAGAGCCTATGGATCGGCTGTCCGCGAGCCCTGAGGCGCGCGCCGAGGTGTGGCTCAGGAGGCGGTGGACGTGTCCTCGTCGGTGACCGGGCGCTTCAGCTTCAGCGCGACAACGGTGTAGGTCGCGGCCGAGAGCGAGGCGAGCACCATGTGGATGCCGACCAGCAGTGGCGGGAGCCCCGCGCGCGCCTGCCAGACACCGACCCCGACCTGCACCGCGATGGCCAGCACCAGCACGACGAGCCACTTGCGCGGAGGAAGACGCAGCGCCCAGGCGGCGACGGTCAGGGCGAGCACGAGAGCGGCGAGGATGTACCCGGGCCACGAGTGCACATGTGCGAGCACCGTTGCATCGAACCCGTGCCGCAACACGTCCTGATCGCCGGAGTGCGGACCGGAACCCGTGGTCAGCACGCCGAACACGATGGTGACCGCGAGGGCCAGTCCGGTGACGTGGCTGACGATCAGGAACCAGGTCGGGACCGCGCGCTCGCGCGGTCCCGGAACGGCGTACAGGCGCACGAGGAATGCCGCAGTGACGCAGACCAGGAGCAGGGACGACGTGTAGTGGAACCCGACGATGAACGGGTTCAGGCCGGTGAGCACCGTGATACCGCCGACGAGCGCCTGAGCCATGACTCCGGCGAAGACGACCCAGCCGAGCACCACGAGATCGCGGCGCGTCGAGGTGCGACGCGTGGTGTGGATCGCCGCGGCGATGACCGCGAGGAGCAGAACGGCGGATGCCACGGGGAAGGCCGGCACCGGGAGACCGGTGAGGGTGACGAGAGCGAACGCGGCCGCGGCCGCGACGATGCCCCCCACCGCGTAACGGAGCGCGCGGAACACCGAGCGCGATCCGTCGGTCAGGTGCAGCACGAGCA
The DNA here is from genome assembly GCF_044772365.1 of Microbacterium sp. NPDC090225. Lineage (NCBI taxonomy): Bacteria > Bacillati > Actinomycetota > Actinomycetes > Micrococcales > Microbacteriaceae > Microbacterium > Microbacterium sp. NPDC090225. The sequence goes on from NZ_JBIVYS010000001.1 coordinate 265,684, forward strand.
GCACGACCACCAGGGCGATGACGCCCACGACGCCGGTCATCAGGCGGTTGCCGAACTCGATCGCCCCGTGGATGCCCTGATCCGCCAGGATCGGCACGAGGGACTCGGGCGTGCAGAGCGGCCACTCCGAGCATCCGAGTCCGGAGCCGGTCAGGCGCACCGCGCCTCCGGTTCCGATGATGATCGTCTCGGTGAGGAACGACAGCCACGCGAAGACGCGGAGGACGCGTCCCCACGGCGAGGGGAATGCTGCGGGTCGCAGATCGAGCTCCGCGGGGGTGGTGCGGGCGGGCGTGGCGGTGTCGGGCATGGGGCCTCCGGCACGCTTCGCGCGGGACGGGCGGCCCGTCCGCGAAGCGGAGCCTGTAGAATCGGATTGTTGCGATGCGCGCTCGAGGGCGCAGAAGCATCGATAACAGTTTAGGCGCGAAGGATGCGCCGGTGATGAGGGCCCACCAGCGGCACCCGCTCCCCGCAGACTCGACGGGGATCAGGTGTGTCGGGGCGGATGACACCGTTGAGGCCCAATGAGGAGAGTGTGATGTCGGATGTGCTGATCGACCGCCCGGAGCTCGATGGGCTGGGGGTGTACGAGTTCGGCTGGCACGACGCGGACGCCGCCGGCGCCGTGGCGAAACGCGGGATCTCCGAAGAGGTCGTCCGCGGCATCTCCGCGCTCAAGAGCGAACCCGAATGGATGCTGAAGACCCGTCTCAAGGGGTATCAGCTCTTCGGCCGCAAGCCGATGCCGACCTGGGGCGCCGACCTCAGCGACATCGACTTCGACAACATCAAGTACTTCGTGCGCTCCACCGAGAAGCAGGCCCAGTCGTGGGAGGACCTTCCCGCGGAGATCCGCGAGACCTACGAGCGTCTCGGCATCCCCGAGGCCGAGCGTCAGCGTCTCGTCGCCGGTGTCGCCGCGCAGTACGAGTCCGAGGTCGTCTACCACCAGATCCGTGAGGATCTGGAAGAGCAGGGCGTCATCTTCATGGACACGGACACCGCTCTCCGTGAGCACCCCGAGTTCTTCGAGGAGTACTTCGGTTCGGTCATCCCCGCCGGCGACAACAAGTTCGCCGCTCTCAACACGGCCGTCTGGTCGGGAGGCTCCTTCGTCTACGTTCCCAAGGGCGTGCACGTCGAGATCCCGCTCCAGGCCTACTTCCGCATCAACACCGAGAACATGGGGCAGTTCGAGCGCACCCTGATCATCGCGGACGAAGACAGCTACGTGCACTACATCGAGGGCTGCACGGCCCCGATCTACAAGTCCGACTCCCTGCACTCGGCCGTCGTCGAGATCATCGTGAAGAAGAACGCCCGTGTGCGTTACACGACGATCCAGAACTGGTCGAACAACGTCTACAACCTCGTCACCAAGCGTGCTGTCGCGCACGAGGGCGCGACGATGGAATGGGTCGACGGCAACATCGGCTCGAAGGTGACGATGAAGTACCCGTCGATCTACCTCATGGGTGAGCACGCCAAGGGCGAGACGCTCTCGGTCGCGTTCGCGGGCCCCGGTCAGCATCAGGATGCCGGCGCGAAGATGATCCACATGGCTCCGTACACGCAGTCGTCGATCGTCTCGAAGTCGATCGCCCGTGGCGGCGGTCGTGCGGGATATCGCGGCGAGGTCCGCGTCGATGCGAACGCCCACCACTCGGCGAACACGGTGCGCTGCGACGCACTGCTCGTCGACACCAAGTCACGCTCCGACACCTACCCGGCGATCGACATCCGCGTCGACGACGTGCAGCTCGGTCACGAGGCCACCGTCTCGAAGGTCAGCGAGGAGCAGCTCTTCTACCTGCAGTCTCGCGGCATGCCCGAGGACGAAGCGATGGCGATGATCGTGCGCGGCTTCATCGAGCCGATCGCACGTGAGCTGCCGATGGAGTACGCGATGGAGTTGAACAAGCTCATCGAGATGGGCATGGAAGGATCGGTCGGCTGAGATGACGTCCCAGACGACGACGCCCACGGCGTCGCACTATTCGAGCGCGCACGTCGACCCGGCGGCGCAGGTGGCCGACGCCGGCTTCGTGCCGGTGCAGACCCGCTCCGAGCGCCCGCACTCCTTCGAGCCCGCCGACTTCGGCGTGCCGACGGGACGCGAGGTGAACTGGAAGCACACGCCCGTCGCGAAGCTGACGGCGCTCTTCGAGACCGCCGCGCAGAACGACGGCGTCGGATACGCCTTCTCCGCCGGTGAGCAGTACCTCGCTGCTCCGCTCGCGGTCGGCACGGCTCCTCGCGGCGAGTTCTTCCGCGGTGAGGACATCACCGGTGCCGTGGCCTGGCAGGGCGCGACCGAGGCGATGCACATCCGTATTCCGCGCGAAGAAGAGGTCGCGGAGCCGATCCTCCTCACCATCGAGGGTCGGGGCGCCGAGCAGCGCGCCGACGCGCACATCGTGATCGAGGCTCTCGAGCACAGCTCGGCGACCGTCGTGCTGAACCACGTCGGTGCCGCACAGTATGCGCAGAACGTCGAGATCATCGCCCGCGCCGGGTCGCGTCTGACGGTCATCAGCCTGCAGCAGTGGCAGGATGCCGCGGTGCACACGTCCGCGCACCAGGCGCGCGTCGACGCGGATGCCGTGCTCAAGCACTTCGTGATCAGCTTCGGCGGCGGCGTCGTGCGAGTGAACCCCAACGTCGAGCTCGCGGGCGCGGGCTCGGAGGGCTACCTCTACGGTCTGTCGTACGCCGACGCCGGGCAGCACCTCGAGAGCCAGGTCTACCTGCACCACAAGGGCCCGCACACCAAGGGCGACGTGCTCTACAAGGGCGCACTGCAGGGCGAGAGCGCCCACAGCGTCTGGATCGGCGACGTGCTCATCGGACCCGATGCCACCGGCACCGACTCCTACGAGGCGAACCGCAATCTCGTGCTCACCGAGGGCGCGCGCGCAGACTCGATCCCGAACCTCGAGATCGAGACGGGCGACATCCTCGGCGCCGGGCACGCGAGCGCGACGGGTCGTTTCGACGACGAGCAGCTCTTCTACCTGCAGGCTCGCGGCATCACCGAAGAAGAGGCACGTCGTCTCGTCGTGCTCGGCTTCCTCACCGACATCGTCCAGCGCCTCGGCATCCCGTCGCTCGAGTCGGAGCTGCTCGCCGCGATCGAGGCGGAGCTCGCGGCGGTCTCGGCATGAGCGCTCAGCGCGTGTGCGGCGTCGCGGAGCTCGAGCAGGACATGCCGATCCGCGTCGAACCCGACGGCGTCCCGATCACCGTGATCAAGGACGGCGAGGGTGTGATCCACGCGATCGGCGACACCTGCACCCACGGCGACATCTCGCTCTCCGAGGGCTTCGTCGAAGGTGACACGGTCGAATGCTGGGCCCATGGCTCGGCGTTCTCCCTGCTCACCGGCAAGCCCCAGAACCTCCCTGCTTACGAGCCCGTCCCCGTCTACATCGTCGAGATCGACGGCGACGACGTGCTCATCGACCCGACAGTGACGAAGGAAATCTGAATGTCTGTTCTCGAGATCCGCGACCTCCACGTGACGGTCGAGACCGAGGCGGGGGCCACCCCGATCCTCAACGGAATCACCCTCACCATGAACACGGGTGAGACCCACGCCATCATGGGCCCGAACGGGTCCGGCAAGTCGACGCTCGCGTACACGATCGCCGGCCACCCGAAGTACACCGTCACCGGCGGTTCCATCACCTTCGACGGCGAGGACGTGCTCGCGATGAGCGTGGACGAGCGCGCGCGCGCCGGTCTCTTCCTCGCGATGCAGTATCCCGTCGAGATCCCCGGAGTGACGGTCACGAACTTCCTGCGCACCGCGAAGACGGCGCTCGACGGCGAGGCCCCCGCGATCCGCGGATGGACCAAGGACGTCAAGGCGGCCATGTCGAACCTGCGCATGGACCCGAAGTTCGCGCAGCGCAACGTCAACGAGGGATTCTCGGGCGGCGAGAAGAAGCGCCACGAGATCCTCCAGCTCGAGGTACTCCGGCCGAAGTTCGCGATCCTCGACGAGACCGACTCGGGTCTCGACGTCGACGCGCTGAAGATCGTCTCCGAGGGCGTCAACCGCGCCAAGGAGTCCACCGGACTCGGCGTGCTCCTCATCACGCACTACACGCGCATCCTCCGCTACATCCGCCCCGACTTCGTGCACGTGGTCGTCGCCGGCAAGATCGTGGAAGAGGGCGGCCCCGAGCTCGCCGACCGGCTGGAAGACGAGGGATACGACCGTTTCCTCGACCCCGCCGCTCCCATCGAGGCGTAGGCTGACCGCATGACCGCGACCGCGACGCTGACCGACGAGAAGTACGACGAGGTCACCGAGGCTCTGAAGGACGTCATGGATCCCGAGCTCGGGATCAACGTCGTCGACCTCGGACTCATCTACGACCTGGCGTGGGACGACGAAAACGATGCTCTCGTCATCCACATGACGCTGACGAGCGCCGGATGCCCGCTGACGGACGTGCTCGAGGAGCAGACCGCGCAGGCCCTGGACAAGGTCGTCGACCGCTTCCGCATCAACTGGGTGTGGATGCCGCCGTGGGGTCCCGAGCGGATCACCGACGACGGCCGCGACATGATGCGAGCACTCGGCTTCGCCATCTGATGCTCGAGGTGAAGGCGCTGCCTCTCGCCGAGCTGCGTCAGCGCACGAGCGAGAAGTGGCGCGAGTACCCCGAGGACGTCCTGCCGCTGTTCGTGGCGGAGACGGACTTCCCCCTCGCGCCGGAGATCACCGCGTCGCTTCAGCGTGCGCTCGAACTCGGCGACACGGGATACATCGCATCGCGTACGCTCCTGAACGAGGCCTACGCGGCCTTCGCCGCGCGCCGGTTCGGGTGGAGTCCTGACCCGGCGAGGATGCGCAGCACGGCGGACGTGAGCATGGGGATCGTCGAGATCCTCCGTCGGGTGACCCAACCGGGAGAGCGCGTCGTCGTCACTCCTCCGGTGTACCCGCCCTTCTACGACCTCGTCGCGGAGGCCGGCGCCGAGGTCGAGCGCGTCCCCCTGCGCGACACAGGTTCGCGCTGGGAGCTCGATCTCGACGGCATCCGCGGGGCTTTCGAGGACGGCGCGACTGCGATCCTGCTGTGCAACCCGCACAACCCGACCGGAACCGTGCACGATCGTGACGCTCTCGCAGCGCTCGCCGACCTCGCCGCCGAGTTCGGCGTCTCGGTGGTCTCCGATGAGATCCATGCGCCGCTCGCCCAGCCCGACACGGGATTCACGCCGTTCCTCGCCGTGAACGACTCCGCCCGACGGGTCGGCTATGCGGTGGTCAGCGCGAGCAAGGCGTTCAATCTCGCAGGGCTCAAGTGCGCGCTCATGGTGGCGGCCGACGACGCGACGCACGCCGTGCTGCGCGACCTGCCCATCGAGGTCGTCTGGCGCACGGGGCAGTTCGGTCTGATCGCGGCCGTGGCGGCGTTCTCGGAGGAGAGCGACCCGTGGCTCGACGGCCTGCTCCGCACCCTCGACGAGAACCGCGTCCTCCTCGAGGATCTCCTCGTGCGGCACCTTCCGGGGGCGCGCTATCGCCTGCCCGACGCCGGGTATCTCGCCTGGATCGACCTCCGGCCCCTCGGCTGGGGCGACAACCCCTCGCGGCGCATCCTGCTGGAGGCGAAGGTCGCCCTCCACAACGGCGCGGCCTTCGGCGACGAGGGGACGGGGTTCGCGCGTCTGAACTTCGGCACGAGTCCCGAGATCCTCACCGAGTCCATCGAGCGCATCGCGGCGCTCGTCGGGCGATGACGGCCCCGCTGCCCGTCGCGTCGATCTGGGACCGGAGCCGCATCTGGGTCACGACCGGCGCGATCGCGCTGATCTTCCTCGCAGCGATCGAGGCGCTCGCGGTCACGACGGTGATGCCGATCGTCAGCGAGGCGCTCGACGGCGGAGCGCTGTACGCGGTCGCCTTCTCGGGCACCCTGGCCACGAGCGTCATCGGCATGGTCGCCGCGGGTGCCTGGTCGGACGCTCGGGGACCGCGGGGCGCGCTGTACGTCGCGGTCACGCTGTTCCTGGTGGGGCTCCTCATCTCGGGCTTCGCCGTCACCATGCACCAGTTCCTCGTGGGACGCCTCGTGCAGGGTCTCGGCGCCGGCGGCCAGACCGTCGCCCTGTACGTCGTCGTGGCGCGGCTGTATCCGCCGCACCTGCACGGGCGGATCTTCGCGGCGTTCGCCGCGGCCTGGGTCGTGCCGTCGATGATCGGTCCGTTCCTGGCCGGGGCCGTGGCCGAGCACATCGACTGGCGCTGGACGTTCCTCGGGGTCGCCGTACTCACCGCTCTCGCTTTCACCGTGATCGCGGTGCGTCTGCGCGGGGTCGAGCTCGGGCACGGCGAGCCCCAGGACCGCCGGGTGATCGCGACCCGTCTGCTGCTCGCGGTCGTCGTGGCCGTTCTCGCCGTCGTGATCGGCTTCGCCGCCGACATGGTGCCGCAGGTGCGCTGGCCGGTCGCGATCGGTGCGCTGGTGGTCATCGGCATCGCCATCCTGCCGCTGCTGCCGCGACGGGCTCTGCGCGCGGGCCGGGGGCTACCGAGCGTCGTGCTCATGCGCGGCATCGTCGCCGGGGCCTTCTTCGCCGCCGAGGCGTACATCCCGTATCTGCTCATGGAGCGCTTCGAATTCACGGCGACCTGGGCAGGTATCGCCCTCATGTTCGCCGCGCTCGCGTGGGCCGGGGCATCCGCTCTGCAGGGCAAGTACGGCGAGCGGCTCGGAAACCTCCGCATCACCACGATCAGCCTCTCGCTGCTGCTGGTCGCGCTGCTGTGCGTGCTGCTGGCCGCGCTCTTCGGTATCTCGCCTCTCGTGGTCGTGATCGGGTGGGGCCTCGCCGGTGGTGGAATGGGCCTGTTGTACCCGCGACTGACGGTGCTGACGCTCGCGTACTCCGACGAGCGCAACCAGGGGTTCAACTCCTCGGCGCTGTCGATCTCGGACTCCACGGGTTCGGCCGTCACGATCGCTTTCGCCGGACTCGCCGTCGCCACGCTCGGCGGCGGAGCGAGCACGTTCTGGGTCGTGTTCGTGTTCTGCCTGGTCCTGGTGACCGCGGCCGCGATCCCGGGACTCAGACTCGGGCACGCCGCCGAGCGTTCCTGAGCACCGGGCGGGGAAGCCACACGCTTCGCGTCCGGGCAGCCGCGAGGTGAAGGGCGACGACGAGCAGGCCGACCGTGATCATCGCCGTGACGGGTGTCGTGCCGACCACGAGCAACAGCACCACTCCGATCAGACCGCTCAGCACCGAGAGCACGATGCGCCGGGTCGAATCGGACGGCGCCGGAGGGCGACGCGTCTCGATGCGCGTGAACGGAATCGCCACGAGGGCGGTGAGCGTCAGAGCCGTCGCCAACCAGAGCGGGCGATCCGCCCACCACGCGGCGCTCCCCGCTACCGGGAGCGCGCTGCCGTCGCCGATCGCGACGAGCGCCGTCACGCCCGCCATGGCGAGCAGTACCGGCATGTGCCAGAGGTAGATCGTCATCGTCCGTCGGCCGATGACCCCGCTCACGGCCGCGGCGACGGGGACGGCGCTGAGCACGGACAGGCGAGTGCGATTCAGCGAGACGGCGCAGGTGTGCGCGATACCGACGAGGATCAGCCCGGTGGTCGGCGGGTTGATGTGCGCGATCAGGTCGGGGGAGCAGAGGCCCGTGGCGAAGGCGAGGAGGAGCGCGAGCGCCGCGCCCGCGCCGACGCGCACCCGGGTGCGACGGGGCAGGGAGTCGATGCTGCCGTCGGCGAGGAAGAATCCGATCTGCTGGAGCGCGAGCCAGACGAACGCCAGGTTGAGGAATCCGAGGGCGTCGATGCCGCTGACGGCCCGCGCCATATCGACGCCGGCCGCAGCGCAGACCAGCGCGGCGAGGCTCAGGAGCGGCCGAGTCCGGTGCAGGTGCACGAGTGCGGGGAGCAGCGCCTGGCAGAGGAGGAAGACCGCGAGGAACCACAGCGGCTGACCGTAGCGGTAGCCCGCGACGGTGACGAGGTCCACCGGCACACCGAAGGCCGTCAACGCCCACAGTGCGATGCCGATCACGGCGATCGTGACCACGGCGGGCCGCAGCAGTCGGTTCACCCGCCCCGCGATGAAGCTCCGCGCATCGCGTCCGCGGGCGAGCACCGAACGGTAGGCGAGCAGTCCGGAGAACCCGCCGATGACGAAGAACAGGGGCATGACCTGCAGCGCCCAGCTGACGGGCACGATCCACCACGTGCCGGTGCTGGCGTTGTCGAAGACGGGGCGTCCGTCGACGACGGAGACGCCGACCATGATCGCGTGCAGCAGCACCACGCCGATCACGCAGAGCGAGCGGACGAGGTCGATGCCGGTGTCACGGGTGCCACGAGCCTCGACGCTCGTGATGTCGCGGACGGCGGGTGCCTGCACGATGGCCATGAATCCTCCTGGGGAACGGTCTTCCCGGAGGTTATGGACGCGGTGCGGCGGAGGGCATCACCCCGCGGTGCTGTTCGCCCTCGTACCGAGGGGTGAGAGGCTGCCGCTCGGGAGGGCGCGGTCAGGACGGTTCGACGAGACCGGTGTCGTACGCCAGGATCACCGCGTGCACGCGGTCGCGGAGTCCGAGCTTCGCGAGCACCTTGCCGACGTGGGTCTTCACCGTCTGCTCGGCGATGAAGAGTTCCGCCGCGATCTCGCCGTTGGACCGCCCGCGGCCGATCAGCACGAGCACCTCGCGCTCACGGTCGGTGAGCTCGGCGAGGGCGGATGCCGCGCGGGGCGTGCGCGGACGGCGCCCGGCGAACTGTGCGATCACCCGGCGGGTCACGCTCGGGGCGAGCAGCGCGTCGCCGCCGGCGACGACGCGCACGGCGTGCACCAGCTCCTCCGGGAGCGCATCCTTGAGCAGGAAGCCGCTCGCTCCCGCCTCGAGCGCGTCGTAGACGTAGTCGTCGATGTCGAAGGTCGTGAGCATGAGGATACGGGGGACGTGCGCCGCCGGGTAGGACGAGCCGAGGATCCGGCGGGTCGCCTCGATCCCGTCGAGGTCGGGCATCCGCACGTCCATGAGGATGACGTCGGGGTCGAGACGCGCGGCGAGCGACACGGCTTCCGCTCCGGTGGAGGCCTGACCGGTGACGCGGATGCCGTCGTGCGCGTCGAGCAGCGCCGCGAAGCCGGCGCGCACCATGGCCTGATCGTCGGCGATGAGGACGCTGATGGTCACGGGTTCTCCTTCGGAGGGGCGGATGCGGGGGACGGAGGATCATCGCGTCCTCCGGCCAGGGGGAGTGCGGCCTCGACGAGCCAGGCGCCGTCGGGAGCGGGTCCCGCCGAGAGACTGCCGCCGAGCACCTCGGCGCGCTCGCGCATTCCGCGCAGGCCGTGCCCGGTGCCTCGATCCTGCGCCTCCGCAGGGGCGGAGTTTCGTACACGGAGGCGGAGGGCCGTGGCATTCGCCTGCAGCTCCACCGTCACCGCGTTTCCGGAGGCGTGCCGCACCGCATTGCTGAGGCTCTCCTGCACGATCCGGTAGGTCGCGATCTGGACGGCCGTGGGAGCGGATGCCGCCGCATCCATACCCACGAGTGAGAGACCCACGTCGACCCCGGCGCGGCGGATGGTGTCGACCAGCGCGGGGATGTCGTCGATGCCGTTCTGCGGCGCGAGTTCGACGGCCTGATCCTCGGTGCGCAGAACCCCGAGCATCCGTCGCATCTCGCTCAACGACGTACGGGCGGTCGCGGCGATGTCGTCGAACTCGGCCGCGGCGGCGGCGTCGATCGACGGCAGGCGGTACCGCGCCGTCGACGCCTGCACCTGGATGACCGACATGCTGTGCGCGATCACGTCGTGCAGTTCGCGGGCGATCCGAGTGCGTTCTTCGACCAGGGCGCGGCGCGACTCCTCGAGGGCGGAGTGCTCGCGCTCGCGCGTGAGCTCGGCGCCGATGCGGAGGCGGCTGGCGATCAGCAGCGCGAGGAGGAGAGTGACGACACCCACGGATGCCGTGACGATGAGGTCGGCGGTCGCGGTGGCGCCGACGCCGGGAATGTCGATGATGTCGGGGCGCAGCACGGCAGCGGTGAGGGAGGCGGCGAGGCCGACCCCCAGTGGGAGCGCGCCCCAGCGTGCGCCGTGGACGCTCGTCACGAGCCCGGTGATTCCCACCAGGGCGAGCGTGGAGGGAACGGACCACGGCCACGGCGCCGTGGAGGCGAGCGCGGCATCGGTCACCAGCGGCACCACGAATATCGCCGCGCAGAACAGCGCGATCGCCGTGCGCGGGCGGGAGAGGGAGAGGGGGAGAGCGCCGCAGACGGCGGCGCCGAGAAGGAAGGCCAGCGCGGGCGGGGTGCCGTACAGGGCGGCATGGACCGGAACGAACACCGAGTACAGGCTGACGGTGACCGTCCAGAGTCCGATGAGCGCGATCGTCCGCCGCGAAGGACGGGCAGCACGCCGAGGACGGGTCATGACCTTCATCCTGCCAGGTTGGCGGGCGCGCTCCGGCGGCGTCGGACGGCGGACACACGGTCGATCACGATGCCGATCAGCAGGGCGATGACGATGCCGGCACCGGCGCTCAGGAGCGGCTGGTCCTTGATCCAGCTCCCGGTCAACAGGCCGATCGCGAGGCTGAGGGCACTCCAGCTCGCGCCCGCGACGAGGCTGAGGGGGAGGAACCGTCGCCAGGGGAAGCGCAGGGCGCCCGCCGTCATGTTGACGGCCACGCGGCCGACGGGGATGTAGCGGGCGCCGAGGATCAGCGCGGCGCTGCGCGTCTCGAGCGCGCGCTCGGCATGGGCGAAGGCGGTGCGCACGCGCGGGCGTTGCATCCAGCCCGCGCGGCTGGTGCCGAGGCGTCGACCGATGAGGAACGCGATGTTGTCACCCAGAGCGGCACCGATCGCGGCCACGACGCCGAGGAGGAGCAGATTCGTGCCTCCACCCGAGACCGAGGCCGCCGCGGCGGCGACCAGGACGGTCTCGCTCGGCACGGGCGGGAAGAACCCGTCGATCACCGTGACGGCGAAGAGAACGAGCATGAGCCACGGCGAGGCCACGGCCTGGAGAATGAGGTCATTGATCACGTCCACTCTCGAACGTTACGAACGGGGCGGGTCCGCGGGCATCCCTCCGCGGTATCGACCGTGTCAGACCAGGGAGTGATCTTCCTGGGCTGGCCGTACCGCCGGGGCGCTTATACTGGGAGGCTGGCCGCTCGGCCACCTTCCTCCCGAACGAACGGACATCCCGCTGTGCTTGCCGTGCACGAACTCGAAATTCGCGTGGGCGCTCGCCTCCTGATGGAGAACGTGTCGTTCCGCGTGGGCGACGGTGACAAGATCGGCCTCGTCGGTCGCAACGGTGCGGGCAAGACCACCCTCACCAAGGTCCTCGCCGGCGACGTACTGCCGTCGAGTGGCAACGTGACCCGTTCGGGCGAGCTCGGCTATCTGCCGCAGGACCCGCGCTCCGGCAACCCCGAGGACCTCGCGCGCACGCGCATCCTCGACGCTCGCGGCCTCGGTCAGCTCAACCTCGGCATGACCGAGGCGTCGCTCGCGATGGGATCGGACGACCCCGCCGTCGCAGCGAAGGCCATGAAGCGCTACGCGGCGCTGACCGAGCAGTTCGAGGCGCAGGGCGGCTATGCCGCCGAGGCGCAGGCGGCATCCATCGCCCACAACCTCTCGCTTCCCGACCGCATCCTCGACCAGCCGCTGTCAACCCTGTCGGGTGGTCAGCGTCGTCGCATCGAGCTCGCCCGGATCCTCTTCTCGGATGCCGAGACGATGATCCTCGACGAGCCGACCAACCACCTCGACGCCGACAGTGTCGTGTGGCTGCGTGAATTCCTCAAGACGTACAAGGGCGGGCTGATCGTGATCAGCCACGACGTCGAGCTGGTCGGTGAGACCGTCAACCGCGTGTTCTACCTCGATGCCAACCGCCAGGTCATCGACACGTACAACATGAACTGGAAGAACTACCTTCGTCAGCGCGTGGCCGACGAGGAGCGTCGCAAGAAGGAGCGCGCCAACGCCGAGAAGAAGGCGACGACGCTGCAGCTGCAAGCGGCTCGCTTCGGAGCCAAGGCGTCGAAGGCCGCGGCCGCGCACCAGATGGTCGCGCGTGCCGAGAAGCTGCTCGCCGGACTCGACGACGTTCGGCAGCAGGACAGGGTCGCAAAGCTGCGCTTCCCGAAGCCCGCACCCTGCGGCAAGACGCCCCTCATGGCGTCGGGACTGTCGAAGTCCTACGGTTCACTCGAGATCTTCACCGACGTCGACCTCGCGATCGACCGCGGTTCGAAGGTCGTCGTGCTGGGTCTGAACGGTGCAGGTAAGACGACGCTCCTGCGCATGCTCGCGGGCGTCGATCAGCCCGACACAGGCCAGCTCGAGCCCGGCCACGGACTCAAGGTCGGCTACTACGCACAGGAGCACGAGAACCTTGATGTGAACCGCTCGGTGCTCGAGAACATGGTTTCGGCGGCGCCGCACATCACCGAGACGGAGGCGCGCCGTGTGCTCGGGTCGTTCCTGTTCACCGGTGACGACGTGCTGAAGCCGGCGGGCGTGCTCTCCGGCGGGGAGAAGACCCGTCTCTCGCTCGCGACCCTCGTCGTGTCGTCGGCGAACCTGCTGCTGCTCGATGAGCCCACGAACAACCTCGATCCCGCGTCGCGCGAGGAGATCCTCGACGCCCTCGCGCACTACGAGGGCGCCGTCGTGCTGGTCTCGCACGATCCGGGCGCCGTGCAGTCGCTCAACCCCGAGCGGGTGCTCATCCTCCCGGACGGCGTGGAGGACATCTGGAACCAGGAGTACCAGGATCTGATCGAGCTCGCCTGACGCGCGGACGGGGCATCGGTGGCATAGTCGAGAGCATGTCGACCCTGCCGAGCACGTTGTCCTCCTGGTTAAGAGCGCAGCCCTCCTTGATCGGCGCGGCGCCGGCGTGGGATGCGTCCGTGCTGCCGGATTCTCCGCTCGAGCTGTTCCGCGATTGGATCGGCACGGCCGTGGATGCCGGGGTGCCCGAGCCGCACGTGGCCACGCTGGCGACGGTCGATGCCGATGGCATCCCGGATGCGCGGGCACTGATCCTCAAGGACGTCGACGAGCGCGGATGGGCGTTCGCCGGCCCCCGTGCATCGCGCAAGGGCGACCAGCTGTCGGCGCACCCCGCTGCCGCCCTGAGCTTCTGGTGGCAGCCGCTCGTGCGTGCGGTGCGCGTACGCGGTCGGGTCGTCGAAGCCGCGGCCGACGAGAGCGCGGCCGATCTCGCCGCGCGCTCGGCCGCGGCGCGCGCGGGGATCGAGCCCGGTGACTGGGTGCTGTGGCGCCTCGTACCCGAGCGCATCGAGTTCTGGCAGGGCTCGCAGGATCGTCGGCACATCCGCGTCGTCTACGAACGCGACGGCGGCGCGTGGGTGCGAGCGGATGCCGCGGCGGCGGGCAGCTGAGCCTCAGCGGGCGTCGAGCAGCTCGTCCTCGACATCGGCGTCCTTGTCGCGCCGACGCTTCTCCTTGGCCGGGGCCGGTCGGCCCTCGATGTCTTCGCGGTGCTTCACGATCTCGGTGCGGATGATGTAGCCGATGAAGATGAAACCCATGATCGCGAAGAGGATCCACTGGATCGCGTAGGACAGGTGGGGTCCTGGATCGTCGGTGGGCGAGGTGAAGCCGCCGAGCGGCGTGCCCGCGGGGTCTTCGCTGATGAGCTGTCCGTAGGCCGCAGTGATGACGTCGCCCTCGACGAGACCCGCGATCGTCGGCAGGTTGATGGTCGGGACCTGGCCCTCGGGGGCACCGCGTCCGGAGGCGGGAACCTGCTCGGTCGGGCGCAGCCGCGCGACGACCTCGACGGTGCCGCTCGGAGCCTCCGGGACTGCATCCGGGGTGTCACCGTCACCCGGGGGAACCCAGCCGCGGTCGACGATGAACACGCGGCCATCGACGTCGCGGAACGGCACCAGGACCTCGAAGGCGCTGGTGCCGCCGTGCGGACGGTTGCGCACGAGAAGTTGCTGGTCGGAGAGGTACTCGCCGCGGAGCAGCACCGGGTGCCATTCATCGCCGGGCTGGAGGACGTCGTCATCGCCGATCAGTTCTGCGAGCGGAACCGGGTCGGCATCGTAGTTCTGCTCGACCAGTTCGATCTGTTCGGCGCGGGACTCGTTCCTCTCGAACTGCCAGTTCGAGAGGAACGCGCAGGCGATCGCGAAACCGATCGCGATGAGGACGTAGACCATCCAACGGGTCAGGCGCTTGCTCACGCGGGTACTCCGTTTCGGACGGCCACCGGGAAGTCGCGGGCCGCCAGGTAGTCGTGCAGGTAGTCCGCGTGCTCGTCGCACGCCAGCCAGATCTTCTCGCGGTCCGCAGCGTGGATGCGGGGATTGCGCCAGACGACCTGCTTCGTCGCCGCGCTCCGGCAGCCGGCGCGCGAGCAGATGAGGTCGGTCACGAGCGATCCTGCGGCTTCTCGTGGATCGTGATGATGCCGGGGGCTTCCTCGATCGGCTCCGGGACCACCGGCGGTGTCGCCTCGATCTCCTGCCGAGGGGACTCCGCTGCCGATTCGGTGCTGTCGCTGCCGGCGTTCGCGAACACCACCGCGATGTAGGGGAGCACCGCGGCAGCGGCTGCGAAGACCCAGGTGTACCAGCCGTAGGGCTGCACGAACACCATGAGGCCGAAGCACACGATGCGGATCGTCATCGTGATCGCATAGCGGCGCACGCGGTGATCGGACTCGGCTGCCGGCGACTGCGGCAGCGAGGTCACGGCGGGGACGGTGCGCTTGCGGTTCACGATGCCTCCAGCCTACGCCGGTGGGCGCTGGCCGGAGTGCGTTCGCGAGACGATCAGTTGTTGTAGAGGAAGGGGAGCGTGAATGCTCCGAACGCGAGGAGGCTGATGACCGAGATCGCGATCGTGAGCACGCCGATGCCGAGCACGACGTACCCCAGGATGAGCCCGGCGAAGGCCATCCCGCGCCCTCCGACGTTCGGGTCGATCTTCGTCTTCTTCAGCGCCATGTGGCCGGTGATGACGGCGGCGATGGACGCGAGCGCGGGCACGAAGAGCCAGCTGAAGAGGAGGCTCACGATGCCGCAGACGAGCGAGGTGATCGCGAGTCCGCTGGTCGGTCGTGGTGCCGGGTAGACGGGATAGGGGGTCTGCGCGTATCCGTACGGCTGGTGCGGCGCACCGTAGCCGGGTTGGACCGGTTGCACCGGCGGGTGCGGCTGTCCGTAGCCCGGGGCGGCGGGTGCACCGTAGACGGGAGCCGCGCCCGGGTACGCCTGGGTGGGCTGCACGGGTGAGGCGGGCGGCGGGGTGTACGGCGTTCCGCCGTACGGAGGGGGAGTGGTGTTGTCGCTCACGCGGAGACCCTTTCGTCGAGATCAGGCTCGCAGTCCGGTGCGCGGGTGTCAAACGTCCCGCGCCCGACGCGGGCGAGCATCCTCGGTAGGATCGGTGTCGGTTCGGATGCCCGGATCGTCGTGAACAGCGGGAGTGAATGAACATGAGTGAGCAGCGCGTCGTCCTCGTCACGGGAGGCAACCGGGGGATCGGCCGATCGATCGCGGAGCGATTCGTGCGTGAGGGCTACCGAGTCGCCGTCACCGCGCGCAGCGGCGAGGGCCCCGAGGGAACGCTCACCGTCCGCGCCGATGTGACGGATGCCGCCGCGATCGACGCCGCGTTCACGGAGGTCGAGGAGAAGCTCGGCCCGATCGAGATCGTCGTGGCGAACGCCGGGATCACCAAGGACACCCTGCTGCTGCGCATGAGCGAGGACGACTTCGACAGCGTCATCGCCACCAACCTCGGCGGCACCTTCCGGGTTGTCAAGCGCGCATCGAAGGGCATGCTGCGCGCCCGCTTCGGCCGGGTCATCCTGATCTCGAGCGTCGTCGGGCTGTACGGGTCGGCCGGCCAGATCAACTACTCGGCGTCGAAGAGCGCTCTCGTCGGCTTCGCTCGCTCGCTCACGCGCGAACTCGGCGGCCGCGGCATCACGGCCAACGTCGTCGCGCCCGGCTTCATCGAGACCGACATGACCGCCGAACTGCCCGAAGACACCCAGAAGCAGTACAAGGCCAACATCCCCGCGGGACGATTCGCGAGCCCCGATGAGGTCGCGGGCGTCGTGACGTGGCTCGCGGGCGACGACGCCGCGTACATCTCGGGCGCCGTCATCCCGGTCGACGGCGGTCTCGGGATGGGGCACTGACGCCCCTCGCACGGATCTTCGCTCGATTCTGAGCGGTTTCGCCGCTAACCGCGCGTCGACGCTCGGTCAGTGGTCGACGGCCGCGAGGATCAGTTCGCCGAGGCGTTCCGGCACCGAGAACTGCGGCCAGTGGCCCGAGCCGATCCGCACGACCTCGACGTCGTCGATCGCTCGGTACTCGTCGCCGTAGGAGCCCCAATCGGAGATCTCCGATTCCAGCGTCTCCTGGTCGAGGCCGCCCATCAACATCGTCACCGGTACGCCGAAGCGCGCATCCCCTTCAAGGGCGATCGCGTCGGTCGGGACGCGCGCGGGCACGCTCTTCGCCGTCGGCGCGGTGCGTGCACGCGTGTCGGCGTCGAGGTCGGAGACGTCTTCATCGGGGAAGAAATCCCACCCTGGGAATGGGATGACACCGTCGACGACCTCGAACTCGCTGATCCCGCGGCCGGGCGGGGGCGGCACGGTGTCGACGAGGATCACGCGGGAGAGGCGGTCGGCGCGGGCGTTCGCTGCGCCCCAGGCCACGTTTCCCCCGCCGCTGTGTCCGACGACGACCACCCGCTCTCCGGGGAGCTCGTCGATCTTCTGCGTGACGGCGTCGACCCAGTCGGCGATGCCGATGTCGGCGGATTCCGTCGCGGATGCGCCGACGCCCGGAAGGGTCAGCGGGTGCACGCGGTGACCCGCGCGCGTCAGCGCGGGCGTCACGTCGTTCCAACTCTCGGCGTCGAGCCACAGGCCCGGGATGAGGATGATGTCCATGGGGCGACGTTAGCGCCGGCCTCCGACATCCGCGAGGGGGTCGCCGAACCTCTCGGGATCGATCAGGGGAGGAGAGCGATGACCTCGGCGAGATCCTGCGGTCCGACAACCAGGCTCGCCGCGTTCCGGACCGCGGGCTTGGCGTTGAACGCGAGGCCGAGGCCGGCCGCCGCCATCATCTTCAGGTCGTTCGCGCCGTCGCCGATCGCGATGGTCGCGTGCGGGGCGACACCCAGCTCGGCGGCCCACTCGAGGAGCGACTCGGCCTTGGCAACGGCATCCACGATCGCGCCGTCGACCTCGCCGGTCAACGCGCCGTCGGCCACGCGGAGCCGGTTGGCCCGCCAGCGATCCACGCCGAGCGTCGGGGCCACATCGTCGAGGATCTCGTGGAATCCTCCGGACACGACGCCCACGACTCCGCCGCGTGCGTGCACGGCGGCGGTCAGCTCGCGCACGCCCGGTGTCGGTTCGATACGTGCGCGCACGCGCGGAAAGGCGTCGACGGAGACGCCGCGGAGCGCGGCGACACGCGTGCGCAGGCTCTCGGAGAAATCGACCTCGCCGCGCATCGCGGCCTCGGTCGCGGCCTGCACCTCGTCGCGGCGCCCCGCCTCGTCGGCGAGCAGCTCGATAACCTCGTTGCGGATGAGGGTGGAATCGGCATCGAGGACGACGAGGAAGCGCGCAGAGGTCACGACGTCGAGCCTACCGAGCGTGGCGGAGACCACCGTACGGATGACGCTCAGCGCTCGATGTACAGGCCCTTGCCGACCACGGTGATGCCGGTCTCGGTGACCGTGAAACCTCGGGCGAGGTCGCGCTCCCGATCGACGCCGACGGTCGCGCCGTCTGCGAGCACCACGTTCTTGTCGAGGATCGCTCGATGCACGCGCGATCCTGCCCCGACGTGCACGTGGTCGAAGACGACGGAGTCGGTGATCGTCGATCCGCCCCCGGCGAGCGTCCACGGACCCACGACGCTGCGTTCGAGGTGCGTGCCCGAAAGCACGGATCCCAGCGACACGATCGAGTCGATCGCATTGCCGATCCGGCCGACCGAGTCGCGCACGAACTTCGCGGGCGGCGAGTTCACGGTCTGCGAGTGGATCGGCCAGTCCGTGTTGTACAGGTTGAACACGGGCAGGGTCGAGATCAGGTCCATATGGGCGTCGAAGAACGACTCGATCGTCCCCACGTCGCGCCAGTACGAGCGGTCGCGCGGCGAGGAGCCCGGCACCTCGTTGCGCTTCATGTCGTAGACGCCGGCCTCGCCGCGTCCGACGAAGTAGGGGATGATGTCGCCGCCCATGTCGTGCCCGGAGGTGGGCGATTCCCCGTCGGTCTCGACGGCGGCGATCAGTGCGTCGGCGTCGAAGACGTAGTTCCCCATCGAAGCGAGCACCTCGTGCGGCGCGTCCGGGAGACCGGTGGCATCGGTGGGCTTCTCGAGGAACGCGCGGATGCGGCCCTGATCCTCGGGGTCGGTGTCGATGACGCCGAACTGCGAGGCGAGAGCGAGGGGCTGGCGGATGCCGGCGACCGTGGCCTTCGCGCCCGATGCGATGTGGGCGTCGATCATCTGCCGGAAGTCCATGCGGTAGACGTGGTCCGCACCGATCACGACGACGATGTCGGGCTTCTCGTCGTTGAGCAGGTTCATGCTCTGCAGGATCGCGTCGGCCGAGCCCGAGAACCACCGCTTTCCGAGTCGCTGCTGCGCCGGGACCGACGTGACGTACGAGTCGAGGAGCGCCGACATGCGCCACGTCTGCGAGATGTGGCGGTCGAGGCTGTGCGACTTGTACTGCGTGAGCACGACGACCTGCCGCAGCCCCGAGTTGATGAGGTTCGAGATCGCGAAGTCGATCAATCGGTACTGTCCGCCGAAGGGCACCGCGGGTTTCGCACGATCCGCCGTGAGCGGCATGAGTCGCTTGCCCTCGCCGCCGGCGAGGATGATGCCGAAGATCTTCTTTGGAGCGGACATGGCTCCACCTTAGGTGCGATCCGGCCCGCTGTACTAGCGTTCAGACATGCGAGTCGAAATGATCACGAAGGAGTATCCGCCGGAGATCTACGGCGGTGCCGGGGTGCACGTGGCCGAGCTCGTGGCGGCTCTTCGCGAGAGCATCGACGTGAGCGTCCGCGCCTTCGGTGCGCCGCGCGACGAGCAGAGCACCTCCGCGTACTCCACGCCGCTCGAACTCGCCTCCGCGAACCCCGCACTGCAGACGCTCGGAACGGATCTCGAGATCGTCGCCGCAATCGAGCGCGCCGATGTCGTGCACAGTCACACGTGGTACGCGAACTTCGCCGGGCACCTCGCCGCGCAGCTGCACGGCATCCCGCACGTGCTCACCGCGCACAGCCTCGAGCCGCTGCGTCCGTGGAAGGCCGAGCAGCTCGGCGGCGGCTACGCCGTGTCGAGCGGTATCGAGAAGCTGGCCTACGAGAATGCCGCGGCCGTGATCGCCGTGAGTGCGGGCATGCGCGCGGACATCCTGCGCAGCTACCCGCAGGTCGACCCCGCGAAGGTGCGGGTCATCCACAACGGGATCGACGTCGAACGCTGGCGCCCGGTGCAGAACCCGGAGTTCCTCGCGTCCGTGGGCATGGACCCCGACCGCCCGTCCGTGGTCTTCGTCGGACGCATCACGCGGCAGAAGGGGCTTCCGTACCTGCTCCAAGCCGCGCGACTGCTGCCGCCCGAGGTGCAATTGATCCTCTGCGCCGGAGCGCCGGACACCCCCGAGATCATGGCGGAGGTGCAGGAGGGTGTGCGGTTGCTCCAGCAGACCCGCGACGGCGTGATCTGGATCGAGCGGATGCTGCCGCGCGACGAGCTCTCGGCGATCCTCACCGCCGCCACGACTTTCGTCTGCCCCTCGGTGTACGAACCGCTGGGCATCGTGAACCTCGAGGCGATGGCCTGCGGCGCCGCCGTGGTCGGCACGGCGACCGGCGGTATCCCCGAAGTAGTCGCCGATCGCGTGACGGGTCGCCTCGTGCCGATCGAGCAGGTGCAGGACGGAACCGGCACCCCGGTCGACCCCGATCGGTACGTCGCCGACCTCGCCGCCGTGCTCACGGAGGTCGCCATGGATCCGGCGCAGGCGCGGGTCTACGGAGACGCCGGGCGAGAGCGGGCGACGCGCGAGTTCAGTTGGTCGTCGATCGCCGACGCGACCCGCGCGCTCTACGCGGAGCTCACTGCCTGAGCCGATAGGCTGGACGCATGCCGATCGCTCTGGATTTCACCGATGTCGTCGTGCGCCGCGACGGGCGAAACATCATCGACCACGTGACCTGGCAGGTCGCGGACGACCAGCGCTGGGTGGTCCTCGGACCCAACGGCGCGGGTAAGACCACGCTGCTGCAGCTCGCCGATACGTTGATGCACCCGACGTCGGGAATCGTGACGGTGCTGGGCGAGACTCTCGGTCGCACCGACGTGTTCGAGGTGCGCCCGCGCATCGGCTTCGCCTCGTCGGCGATGGCCAAGCGCGTTCCGCGCGACGAGACGGTGCTCAACACCGTGCTCACCGCCGCGTACTCCGTGCTCGGACGCTGGAACGAGGACTACGAGGACATCGACGAGCGCCGCGCGCTGCGCGTGCTGGGGGAGTGGAAGCTCGACCATCTCGCCGATCGCACCTTCGGCACTCTCAGCGACGGCGAGCAGAAACGCGTGCAGATCGCCCGCGCCGTGATGACCGACCCCGAGCTGCTCCTGCTCGACGAGCCGACCGCCTCGCTCGATCTCGGCTCGCGAGAGGAACTCCTCGCCCTCCTCAGCGGCTACGCCTCGTCGCCGACGACGCCGGCCATGCTCATGGTCACGCATCACGTCGAGGAGATCCCGGTGGGCTTCACGCACGTCATGCTGCTACGCGAAGGACGGGTGGTCGCGGCCGGTCCGATCAGCGAGACGCTCACCGCCGAAGCGCTCACCGAGGCATTCGGCATGCCGATCACGCTGAGCAGCGAGGACGGACGCTACGCGGCTCGCGCGGCATCCTGATCCGTCATCTGATAAGATCGACCCTTGGTGCACTCTGCACCGCAGACTTCCCTCGTCCCTGGCACAATCCAGGGCAGCAACTAAGGAATCCCATGAAGACTGACATCCACCCCGAGTACAAGGCAGTCGTGTTCCGCGACCTCGGTTCGGGCGAGACCTTCCTCACCCGCTCCACCGTCTCGAGCGACAAGACCATCGAGCTGGACGGCGTGGAGTACCCCGTCATCGACGTCGAGATCTCCTCGGCCTCGCACCCGTTCTACACGGGCAAGCAGCGCATCATGGACTCGGCCGGCCGCGTCGAGAAGTTCAACCAGCGCTTCAAGGGCTTCGGCGGATCGTCCAAGTAAGGACCCCCGTCTCGAAGGCCCCGCTCTCCTCGGAGAGCGGGGCCTTCGTCGTTCTCGCGACGTGCGCTCAGATGTCGATGCGGATGCGTCCGTCGCCGAGCGCGTCGGGAGGATCACCGGGCGAGGGGGCCGGGGCGGTGCGCTGCGTCTGACGGTCGCGCTCCATTCCGGCCTCGTGAGCCGTCGGCGACCAGACGGCGTCGAACGCCCCGCCGAGTCCCGCGCCGGAGCTCTCGTACTTCGTGTCGATCGGCATCCGCGAGAACCCGAAAGCGATGAGGACGATCGCGGCAGTGCCGGCGAGCACGAGCGCGCCGACCAGCACGATCACCCCGAGAGCCTCATCCATGCATCCAGCGTAGGCGTGGCGCCGCTCGTCGGCATCCGCCGAGCGATGGATATGCTCAGCGGATGCGTCGACCGTGCGCGAGGTCGATGAGACGGCTCAGCACGCCACCGGAACGCAGCCCGTTGTGCTCGTGCTCGCTCGTCTGCCACAGGTGCACGCCGGGCAGCAGCTTCGCGGTCTCGAGCGAGAACTCGTAGGGCACGTAGACGTCGTTCACGTAGACGGCGGCGGCGCCGGTCGCCTCGGACGCGGCGATCGCCGCGGGGTCGTACACCGACGGCCACTCGAACTCGGCGAGCTCGAGAGCGACCTCGCGCCACGGCTGGAAGGCCGGCACCGTCTCGGTCCATTCGCGGCGGATGTGCTCGCCGGTGAACAGCGTCGGGTCGTCTCGGAAGTCCGCGGGCTCGGTGCGCTCGGCCGACCATCGGGTGGCATGGCCGTCGGCGTAGCTGGACTCGTGGAACGCGAAGTAGAGCGGGTTGCGCCCGCCGTAGGGCATCGCGTTCATGAGGTCGTAGCGGAACGCGTTCTTCGTCGGGTCGAGCTCGAGCAGCGACCACACGGTCTGCCACCCGGCATCCGTACCGAGGGCGGAGCCGAAGGACCGCAGGCGCGAGACCGAGACGACCTCGCCGTCGGGGAGCACGATGTCGCCGGCGGCCGCGCGATCGACCAGGCGCCGCATCGCGTCGCGGTGCTCGGGGAACCGCCGGTAGTAGCGCTCGGACGCGTCGCGCATCTTGTCGTAGCACAGCGCGTACACGTCGTCGGGGTGCCGTCCGATCGCACTGAGCCCTCCGGTGATGAACACGTCGGTGAGGGAGTCGGCATCGGTGGAGAGATAAGCGAGGGTCGTGAACCCGCCGAACGACTGGCCGAGCACGCTCCATTCGTCGGCGCCGAGGTGCTGCCGCATCGCCTCGCAGTCGCGCACGATCGCATCCGCCCGCAGATGCGTGAGGTGCTCGGCGACGACCGACGACCCGAGCGCGAGGTCGGCATCGGAGACGGGCGTCGATCGCCCCGTGCCGCGCTGGTCGAGGAGTACCACCTGGTAGTGCGCGAGTGCCTCGTCGAGCCAGGCCGGCGCGGTGGGCCCATGGAACGGGCGCGGTGCCTCGCTGCCGGGGCCACCCTGGAGGAACACGAGATAGGGGAGCGTCTCACCGCCCGGGCGAGAGACGACGGCGGCGAAGACGTCGATGGTGCGGCTGTCGGCGGGATCACCCCAGACGAGGGGGACGGTGAGCGTGTGCTCTTCGACGGTCAGATCCAGCAGGCGGCGCACGACGGTAGTCACATCTTCGATCCTATCGACCGGCGCCCCCGTCGATCGGGACGGGGTGCTACATCACGTTGCCGATGTAGGAGTACTTGACGAAGACCTCGGCGGCGATGCCGGCCTCCTCCAGCACACCCTGCACGGCACTCATCATGTAGTTGGAGTCCCAGCCCATGTAGAGGTGGTGGCCGTCGGTGAGCTCGTCCCACTGGCCCTTCCATGCCATCGCGTCGTAGATGGGGCCGCCGTGCGTGGCCGAGTACGAGAGGGCGGCCGCACGGGTGTCGGTCCACGCGCGCCGCATCACCCGGTTGAACAGGTGCTTGACGTCGTACACCTCCCAGCGCTCGCCCCGGTACTCGACGTAGTCGAACTCGCGCTCCCACCCGGCGGGCCAGCCACGGCGGCGGACGGCATCGAGCACGGGCGTGAGTCCGTCGTCGTCGATCTCGGGCAGATCCGGACGCGCCCAGACCCGCAGCAGTTCGGCGGTGAGGCGCACCGTCCGTGTCGTGATCGCCGCGGTGTTCCAGGTCTCGATCGTCTCGAGTTCGCGGGTGGCCGCGACGCGGCTCCGTGCGTACGCCTCCGCGCGCTTGGCCGGGAAGGACGCCCCGAAGACGCTCTCGGTGAGGTGTGGTTCGAGCAGCGTCAGGTTGCCGAGGGTGGGGGCGAGCGCGCGATGGCTGTTCTGCTCGTCCTCGCTGTAGTCGCTCCAGATCCGTGCACCGTCCCCCGACCACGCGTCACCCGGAACGGTGGGGACGATGTGCTCGACGTCGAACGCGTGCGGATCCGCGACGCCCTCGAGGCGGCCGAGCACGTACGCGGCGTGGGGGACTTCGCTGTACTTGAGCACGGCGCGGACACGCTCGTCCGACGGGGTGATGCGCGCGAACGCGCGGGCGAGGGCGTCGCGTCCATGCGCGCGTGCGCGACAGAGGCGGGCGACGAGGCGCTCGTTCGGGAGGTTGACGAGGGTGCGGCGCAGGTACATCGCCTGGATCCACTCGAGCGTCTCGATCAACTCGTCGCGTGCGATGAGACCGCGGGCATGGTCGCTGTAGACGCTGAGTACGAGCGGGTAGGCCGCGCGACCGAATGTGTTCACGAATCGCAGCTGGCGCGCGATCTCCGGGTCGCTCTCGAGCGAAGGGTCGAGGAGGATGCCGTAGATCTCGGCGTAGTGGCGCCAGACCTCGGCATCCGCTTGCAGCCGCTCCGCATCGACCCGGGGGAACGAGTGGCGGAAGGCGCTGTAGACGCCGTGCTCGCCGTTCGCCGCCAGTTCGCGCCCGGTCGTCATCACGAGGTAGTGCCGCCAGAAGGCGCCGATCGTCTCACCCGTGTGGCGTTCGATCGGCAACCAGAACCGGGCCTCGACGTCGAGCTGCTCGGCGTGGGTGAGTCCCATGAGGATGTAGTTGTGGATGAGCTCGTGGTCACGCAGGGGTTCGCCCGTCGAGTTCAGGCTCTCGAAGATCTGCTGCGCGTTCGCCTGTGCGCCGAGCGTGATCGACACGTGCTCGAGTCGCTGCAGCCCGCGCCAGATGCGCGCGACCTCGTCGGCGTGCACTTGACTGCGGAAGAACGCGTAGTTGTCGTCGAAGCGCGATTCCCGCTCGGCGTCGTCGCGCCGATCCAGCACGACGGATTCGTAGAGCCCGGCCCAGGCGTCGTGCGGGCGCAGCTTCGTGCGGGACGGATCGTCGGCGCGCACGAGAACCCTCTCGAGCTCGGCGGCGAGCTGAGGGTCGGTGCCCCGCACACTGTGGTGCAGCGCGGCGATGAGGAGGGTGAGCGTCGTGATGCGCTGCTGGCCGTCGATGAGGATCAGGTCGTCGTCGGTCTCGCCGTCCTGCGCCGAGAGGATCGAGCCGATGAAGTGGCGATGCGACTCGTCGGCGTCGGCGACGGAGCGGATGTCGGAGAGCAGCCGCTCGCAGCCGCCGATGTCCCACCGGTACTGCCGCTGGTACACGGGGACGACGATGGTGGTCGAACCCGCCGCGAGCCACTCGATCGTGTTGACTGCTGTCGCCTCGACGTTGGTGGCGGTGCTCATACTGGTGTCTCGTCCTCCCGTAGCGCGCGATGTCGAGGGCGAACCCGGCACCTTTTTCAGTCTATTCGGTTATTCACGGCCGCCTCCGAAGCACGCGCGCGCCTCGCTGTTAGGCTTGCCTTATCAGGGCCTGTTAAAACGTGCTGGCCCCCGATGAAAGGAACATGACTCGATCATGGGATACATCAAGTCCAAAGCGCTGGAGGAGAAGGGCTTCGTCGTCCTCGACAGCTACAACCAGGAACTCGACCCCCAAGAGTGGCTGGACATCGAGTACAACGACTGGAAGTCCTCGGGCGACACGCGTTTCGCGCCGCTCGCCAGCGCCTTCGGTGACATCGAGTGCAACGGCTTCTGGAACCACAAGCCGCCGCGCACCGACAAGGACGGCGTCTGGATCGACGAGCAGACGTCCAAGGCGCCGATCCTCACGCGCCGCGCGCAGGAGCCTGGCGCGAACGTCGGTCGCTGCCGCGTCATCGAGCTGCAGCCGACCCCGTACGGCGATTGCCTCTACAACCTGCACCAGGATGACAACAACCGTCTGAACCCGGACGGCACGGGCTGGGTGGTCCGCGGCTTCTTCAACCTCACCGACGACAAGGACAGCTACTTCGTCCTGCGTGAGAACCGCACCGACCCGAGCATCGAGTACCGCATCGCGCTTCCGGCCGGCGCGCAGCTCATCGTCGACACGCAGCGCCTGTGGCACGCCGCGACGCACAACGGCACCGAGCCGCGTTACTGCCTCATCACCTCGTGGACGTCGGGTCCCGAGCTCGACGCGTACATCGAGAAGTACCACGGCACCGACGACGTTCCCAACGTCGAGGTTCCGCAGGAGGTCCTCGAGCACGGCTACGCCGAGCAGGCCCGTAAGGATGCCGCGCGCGCCGCGTACTACGCCGCCAAGGGCCAGCAGGTCAAGCAGGCGATGAGCGAGGCCTGATCCTCTGCACCCAGGAGACCCGTCTCCACGAAAGGCCCCGGTCGGCGCGACCGGGGCCTTTCGCGTGGAATCACATGCTTGTGATTTCCAGGAACGTGAGCGAGAATGGGCGCACAACCGCATATCGTCGCTGATTTCAGTTCAGGTCGTTGGGGAAGACGCACCTGATGAAACGGAGAGATCATGGCGACGGCTTACGCACGCGGAGTGGTGTACATCCACTCGGCGCCTCGCGCGCTCTGCCCGCACCTCGAGTGGGCGGTGGGTCGCGCTATCGGGCGTGCGGTGAACTTCGACTGGGCCGATCAGCCCGTGCTCGACGGCGCGCGCCGCGCAGAGTTCTACTGGGACGGCCCGGTGGGCACCGGCGCTGCTCTCGCGACCGCGATCCGCGGGTGGGAGCACCTGCGTTTCGAGGTGACCGAGGATCCGACTCCCCGTAGCGACGGTGGACGCTGGCTGCACACCCCGGACCTCGGCATCCACTACGCGCAGACGGATGCCGCCGGCAACATCGTCATCGGCGAGGACCGCATCCGGTACGCCATGGAGATCGCTGCGGGGAGCGCCTTCGAGCTGCGGCGTGAGCTCGACGTCGCCCTCGGCTCCGCGTGGGACGACGAGCTCGAGCCGTTCCGGCATGCGAGCGACGACGCACGCGTCGTGTGGCTGCACAAGGTCGGCTGACGTGCCCGCCGATCGAGAGACCTGGAGCGCGGGAGGCGTGAGTATCGGATGCCGGTGATCCGTCCCGGACGCTGAGAAGACGTCCCCCGCTCCATAGACGAAGACCCCGCCCCTGTTCGCAGCGGCGGGGTCTTCGTCGTCGAAGGTGCCGTCGTCGGAGAGCCAGCGGCCCGGTCAGATCACCGCGGCGTGGCGGAGGTCGTCGTTCCGGGAAGCCGCTCCGCCTTGCACATGCGCCCAGGACTCGGCGACACGCGACATCGCCTCGGCCATCCGCTCCGGGGGCAGCGTGATGGGGATGCGCAGTCGTCGCTCCAGCACGCCTCCGGTGGTGAATCGGGGGCCGGGCGGCAGGATGAGCTGCCGCTCGCGCGCCGCGAGCGAGAGCGCCGTCGAGACCGGAGCTTCGAGGTCGACCCAGGCCGACAGGCCGCCGGGCGTCGACGGCATCCGGATGCCGGGAAGCGCAGCGAGACCCTCCTCGACCGCCGCGCGTCCCGCGCGCAGGCGCGTGCGCACATGGGCGGTGAGAGCCGGCACGTCGGCGAGCAGCTCGACCGCGATGCACTGCTCGAGCAGAGCCGTGCCGAGTTCGAACGACGGGCGCACCGCGAGGAGTCGCGAGATGAGTGAGCGGTCGGCGCGGATCCAGCCGATGCGCATGCCGCCCCAGGCGATCTTCGACATCGAGCCGACGGTCACGACGCGGGGGTCGTACGCCGCCATCGGGGTGGGGGCCCACCCGCGGTCGATGTCGAGCTCCGTGGTGGTCTCATCGACGATCAGCGTGGTGCCGGCGCTGCGCGCGGTGGCGACGAGGCGCGATCGCTCGGCGTCGGGCAGCGTGGCACCCGTCGGGTTGTGGAAGTCGGGGATCAGGTAGGCGAGATGCGGGCGCACACTGAGGAGGGTCTCGGCGAGGTGGCGGGCGTCCCAGCCCTGGACGTCGACGGGCGTCGGCGCCAGACGGTAGCCATGACGATGGAGGGCTTCGAGCGCGTGCGGGAACGTCGGCTGCTCCACGAGAGCACGCTCTCCGCGTCGTCCGATCGTCGCGAGGATGAGGTTGAGGGCGTTCAGGGCGCCGGACGTGATCATGATCTCGTCGGCTGAGGTCTCCACTCCGCGCTCCGTGAACCGGGCTGCGACGGCCTCGCGGAGTTCGGGGAGGCCGCGCAACGAATAACCGCTCGTGCCCCGCATCGCGGCGAGGCGCGGGAGCGAGCGCACGGTGGCGTCGTACAGGCCGGGGGTGGAGTCCATCGAGGCGATCGACAGGTCTATGGCCGAGTCGTCGTCGGTCGGAATGGTCACGATATCGGCGTGCGGAAGGGTGATGCGGGTGCTTCCTCCGTGCAGCCGGGCGACATAACCCTCGCCCTCGAGGAGCCCGTACGCGCGGGTGATCGTCGACCGTGAACGGCGCAGTTCCAGGGCGAGCGCGCGTTCGCTCGGAAGCCGTTCGCCGACGGTCAGGCGACCGTCGAGTACGAGCGCACGGATCTGGTCGGCGAGGGCGGACGCCGTGGCTCCGGCGGCGTTCTGCGCTCCGAGCTGTTCGACGAGTCGTGATCCCATGCCTCCAGCATGGCGCAGAAGTGGCCTGATTTCTGCAGGCCACTTCTGGGGGAGTGGACTCGGGTTCCGAGCGTCACCGGCATCCACCATGGAGAGATGCACCTGCGCACCATCTTCCTGCCCGTCACCGCCACGAGTCGGCGCGACCTCGTGGAGCGCCTCGGACAGCTCGTGCTGGGTCTTTTCCTCTACGGTGTGGCGCTCGGATTCATGGTGCGCGGCGGGATCGGCGTCGCCCCGTGGGACGTGCTCGCACTCGGCGTCTCGGGAAGCTCGGGCATCGGCTACGGCACAGTCACGGTGCTCGTCTCGATCGTCGTGCTGCTGCTGTGGATCCCCCTGCGGCAGCGGGTCGGTCTCGGCACGCTGCTGAACGCCCTGATGGTCGGCCCCGCCGCCGACCTCACGCTGCTCGTTCTCCCCACTCCGTCGACCGCCTGGATCGGAGCCCCGATGTTCGTCTTCGGGCTGCTGCTGCTCGCCTTCGCGACCGGACTCTACATCGCCGCCGACTTCGGCCCCGGACCGCGCGACGGACTCATGACCGGACTCGTGCGCCGCACCGGCTGGAAGGTCTGGATCGTGCGGACGCTGATCGAGGGGAGCGTCCTGCTGGTCGGGTTCCTGCTGGGCGGCCCCGTCGGCGTCGGAACGGTGCTGTTCGCCTTCGGCGTCGGTCCGCTGGTCGGCTGGTTCCTGCCGCGGATCACCCGGCTGCGCGTGGCGCGCTCTCAGCGGCTCGCCTCGCCCGCGGCATCCGTCACGAGCTGAACGCGCCCCGACGCACGAGAACGGCCCCCGGAGGATCTCCGGGGGCCGTTCTCGTGCGCAGGACTCAGTCGTTGTCCGCCGGCGCGAACACCGCGACGGCGTTGTGGCCGCCGAAACCGAAGGAGTTGCTGATCGCGTACTGCGGGCCGTCACCCAGCGGCGTCGGCTCGCCGGAGAGGCGGAACGGCACGGCGGGGTCGGGCTCGGTCATGTTGATCGTGGGCGGGGCGACGCGGTCGCGCAGGGCGAGCAGCGAGAAGATCGCCTCGAGTGCACCGGTGCCGCCGAGCAGGTGCCCGGTCGAGGCCTTGGTCGCCGAGACGGGGATCTCGTCGATGCGGTCGCCGAAGACCTTCTTGAGCGCGACGTACTCGTTCGGGTCTCCGACCGGCGTCGATGTCGCGTGCGCGTTGATGTGCGTGACCTGGTCGGCGGTGATGCCCGCCTCCTCGAGAGCCTGGGTGACGGCGCGCGCGGCTCCCGTGCCCTCGGGGTCGTTGCCGGTGATGTGGTAGGCGTCGGCCGTCACACCGCCGCCGAGCACGTAGCCGTAGATCTTCGCGCCACGGGCCTTCGCGTGCTCCTCGGTCTCGAGGATGAGCACGGCAGCGCCCTCGCCCATGACGAAGCCGTCACGGTCGATCGCGCCGGGGCGGGAAGCGGTCGCGGGGTCGTCGTTGCGACGCGACAGGGCCTGCGCCGAGGCGAAGGAGGCCATCGTGATCGGGTGGATCGCCGATTCGGTGCCACCGGCGATGACGACGTCGGCGAGCCCCTCCTGCAGGTGGTGGAAGGCGTGGATGATCGACTCGGTGCTCGAGGCGCAGGCGCTTACGACGGTCTGCGCGTACGCGCGGGCGCCGAACTGGAGCGAGAGGTTTCCGGCCGCGGCGTTGGGCATGAGCATCGGGACCGTGAGCGGCATGACGCGGCGGGGGCCCTTCTCGCGCAGGGTGTCCCATGCGTCGAGCAGGGTCCAGAGCCCGCCGATGCCGGTGGCGAAGTCGATGCCGAGGCGCTCGGGGGCGACCTCGGGGGAGCCGGCGTCGGCCCAGGCCTCGCGTGCGGCGATCAGGGCGAACTGGGAAGAAGGATCGAGACGCTTGGCCTCGTGGCGGGGGAGGACTTCCTCGGGCCGCACGATCGCCTCGGCGGCGAAGGTGACGGGGAGCTCGTACTGGGCGACCCAGTCGTGCTCGAGGGCGCGGGTGCCGGAGGCTCCTGCGAGGAGGTTGGTCCAGTTCTCCGGGGCGGTCCCGCCGATGGCGGACGTGGCGCCGATGCCGGTGACGACGATGCGCTTGGTCATGGTGTGGTTCCTTGTCGGACGGGATTCAGAGCAGAGATGGGCAGGACGGAGGATGCCACGCCCCGACGGTGCGGGGGTGGCATCCCTCGTGGATTACTCCTGGCCCGCGACGATGAAGCTGACGGCGTCGCCGACGGTCTTCAGGTTCTTGACCTCGTCGTCGGGGATGGTGACGCCGAACTTCTCCTCGGCGTTGACGACGATCGTCATCATCGAGATCGAGTCGATGTCGAGGTCGTCGGTGAACGACTTCTCGAGAG
This sequence comes from Microbacterium sp. NPDC090225, assembly GCF_044772365.1. NCBI lineage: Bacteria > Bacillati > Actinomycetota > Actinomycetes > Micrococcales > Microbacteriaceae > Microbacterium > Microbacterium sp. NPDC090225. The sequence continues at coordinate 296,315 of NZ_JBIVYS010000001.1, forward strand.
CGACCTCGGAGGCGTTGATGCCGGTCTCGTCGGTGATGAGCTCTGCGAGGCCGGCGAGGACCTCATCGTTGGTGAAAGCCATGTGGTCTTCCTCTTTCTTACGGGTTGTTTTCGGAACCGTGGAACAGTCTAGGGAAAGTCGGGCCCCGGTCAGGGGAGCACGACGACCTGCGCCGCGAACACGAGGCCCGCGCCGAAGCCGATCTGCAGGGCGAGTCCGCCCGAGAGCTCGGGGTGCTCGGCCATCAGACGGTGGCTGGCCAGCGGGATCGATGCGGCCGAGGTGTTGCCCGTCGTCTCGATGTCGCGCGCGATCACCGTGGTCTCCGGGAGCTTCAGCTGCTTGGCGAACTCGTCGATGATGCGCATGTTCGCCTGGTGCGGGATGAACGCGGCGATGTCGGATGCCTCGACGCCGGCGCGGTCCAGCGCCTCGCGGGCGACCTTCGCCATCTCCCACACCGCCCAGCGGAACACCGTCTGGCCCTCCTGGCGGAGGGTCGGCCACGGCACCTCGCCGTCGCGGAACTGCGTCAGGGTGCCGTTCATGCCCACGGCATCCGCCTTCGAGCCGTCGGAACCCCACACTGCGGGAGCGATGCCGGGGGTGTCGCTCGGGCCGATCACTGCGGCCCCGGCGCCGTCGCCGAGCAGGAACGAGATGCTCCGATCGGCGGGATCGACGATGTCGGACAGCTTCTCGGCGCCGATCACCAGCGCGTAGCGGGCGGCACCCGCCTTGATGAGGGCATCGGCCTGGGCCACGGCGTAGGCGTATCCCGCGCAGGCGGCGTTGATGTCGTACGCCGCTGCGGGGTTCGCGCCGACGCGGTCGGCGACGATCGCGGAGACCGACGGGGACTGCTTCGGGTTGCTGATGGTCGCGACGATGACGAGGTCGATCTGGTCGGCGGGGATCCCGGCCTTCTCGATCGCCTCGGCAGCCGCCTCGGACGCCAGATCGATCGCGTCGGTGCCCTTGTCGGCACGGGCGCGGGTGATGATGCCGGTGCGCTGGCGGATCCACTCGTCGCTCGAGTCGATCGGACCGATCAGGTCGTCGTTGGGTACGGCGTTCTCGCCGCGCGCGGCACCGTACGAGTAGATGCGGGTGAAGGCGGGGCCCGTGGCCTGCGTCAGGGTGGCGCTCATGCGGCTTCTCCGTTCAGCAGCGCGACGGCCGCGTCGAGGTCTTCGGGGGTCTTGACGGCGACGCTCGGCACGCCGCGCAGGCCGCGCTTGGCGAGTCCGGTGAGGGCGCCGGCGGGAGCGAGCTCGATCAGGCCGGTGATGCCCTGCTCGGCGAACGACGCCATGCAGAGGTCCCAGCGCACGGGCGACGAGACCTGGTCGACGAGGTAGTCGAGCGCCTGCGCGCCGCGGGTGACGATCGAGCCGTCGCGGTTGGTCCACAGCGTCAGTGCAGGGTCGGCCGGGGCGACCGCGGCGACGGCGTCGCGCAGCACCGCGACGGCCGGGGCCATGAAGTCGGTGTGGAAGGCGCCGGCGACCTGCAGCGGGATCACCCGGGTGCCCTTGACCGGCTCCGCGGCGAGGGCCTCGAGCGCGGGGAGCTCGCCGGCGACGACGATCTGGCCGCCGCCGTTGTAGTTCGCGGGGGACAGTCCGAGGTCGTCGAGACGGGCGAGCACCGCTGCCTCGTCGCCGCCGAGAACCGCACTCATGCCCGTGGGGGTCTGCGCCGCGGCATCCGCCATCGCCCGGCCGCGGATGCCGACCAGACGCATGCCCGTCTCGGCATCGATCACGTCGCTGCCGACGAGGGCGGCGATCTCGCCGACCGAGTGGCCGGCGATGCCGTCGGCCCGGCGTCCGGCACGGGCGTTCAGCGCGTCGGCCGCGATGAGCGATGCGGCGACGATCAGCGGCTGCGCGATGCGCGTGTCGCGGATGGTGTCGGCATCCGATTCGGTGCCGTGGAGGCGGAGATCGACCGCAGCGGCGTCGGAGTACGACGCGAGGCGCTCGGCCACCCCGTCGAGCTCGAGCCAAGGGGCGAGGAAACCGGGGGTCTGCGAGCCCTGACCAGGGCATACGACGACAATCACATCCCCAGTCTGCCAATGATCGGAGGCAAGCGGTGGATGATTCATCACAAGATTCCGAAGAACGCTTGTGTGTGGCGCACAGCGCCGCGGGAATCGCGGGTCAGCGCGGCACGCGACGCTGTGACGGGCGGCGTCGGGACTGGTCGGCAGCACCGATCGAACCGAGGATAAGCGCCGTCTGCAGGATCAACGCCTCACGCGGCCCCGTGGCATCCCAGCCGATGACCTCGCTGACGCGCTTGAGGCGGTAGCGCACGGTGTTCGGGTGCACGAAGAGTTCGCGGGCCGTCGCCTCGAGCGAGCGGCCGTTGTCGAGGTAGCTCCACAGCGTCGTGACCAGGTCGGTCGAATGCGCCTGCAGGGGGCGGTAGATCCGCTCGATGAGCGTCTGCTTGGCCAGCGGATCACCGGCGAGAGCCCGTTCGGGCAGCAGATCGTCGGCCTCGACCGGACGCGGGGCGCTGCGCCAGGCGCGGGCGACCGCGAACCCCGCGAGCGCCGCGCGGGCGCTCTGGCTGGCATCGACGAGGGCGACCACGGCGGGGCCGAGCACGACGTAGCCCGGGCCGAACGAGGGTTCGAGTCGAGACGCGATCTCGAGGAACGTGAGTTCGTCTTCCTCGGTCTCCTGCTCGTCGTCACGGGCGCGGCCGAGCACGAGCACGAGCCGCGAACCCTGCACGCCGATCAGCACGTCGACCGCCAGTTTGCGGGCGGTGCGCCGCACCTGATCGACGTCGAACTGCGGGGGAGTCGTACCCACGAGTACCGCGACCTCGCCGTGACCGTGCCACCCGAGGGCGGCGATGCGGCTGGGGAGCTCCTCGTCGGCCTCGCCCGTGAGGATCGAGTCGACCACGAGCGCCTCGAGACGGGCATCCCAGAGTCCCCGGGCCTCGGCCGCGCGGGCGTAGACATCGGCGGCCGCGAAGGCGACGTCGCGCGAGTAGAGCAGGATCGCCTCGCGGATGTTCTCGCCCTTGCCGGCGACGCGCTCCTCGGTTACCTCGACGGTCACCCGGATGAGCTGCAGAGTCTGCTGCAGGCTCACACTGCGGAGCAGTTCGCGCGGGGCAGCGGCGAAGATGTCGGCCGCGATCCACGGCGTCGAGGTGGGGTCGTCGTACCACTGGATGAACGACGTGATGCCTGCCTGGGCCACCAGCCCGACCGCAGAGCGGCGGGCTGGTGGCATGTCGGCGTACCAGGGCAGCGTGTCTTCCAGGCGCTTGATCGTCACAGAGGCGATGTCACCGGAGATCCGGCGCAGCCAGGCGAGGGTCGCGGCCTTGTCCATGCCGGCGGGAGACGAACCTGTCACCGATGACTCAGCTTTCGCCACCCGCGTTGCCGCTGGTGCCGGCGTTGACATCGTGAAGGTTGTACTTCGCGATGGCCTGCGCGGCCAGCGAGCGGTCGACGACGCCGTCCTCGGCGAGCGACTGCAGCGTGCGCACCACGATCGACGGTCCGTCGATCTTGAAGAAGCGACGGGCCGCGGCGCGGGTGTCGGAGAAGCCGAAGCCATCGGCACCGAGCGTCGCGAAACGCTGCGGGACCCACGGGCGGATCTGATCCTGGACGGCGTGCATGAAGTCGCTCACCGCGACGACCGGACCCTCGGCGCCCTGCAGCTTCTGGGTGAGGTAGGCCGTGCGGGGCTCCTCCTCCGGGTGCAGGAAGTTGTGCTCATCGGCGGCGAGGCCGTCGCGGCGCAGCTCGGTCCAGGAGGTGACCGACCAGACATCGGCGATCACGCCCCAGTCGTTCTTCAGCAGCTCCTGCGCCTCGAGTGCCCAGGGGAGTCCGACGCCCGAGGCGAAGAGCTGGGCGCGGTGGCCCTCGCCCTCGCCGATCGAGATGCGATGGATGCCGCGCACGATGCCGTCGACGTCCACGTTCTCGGGCTCCGCGGGCATCACGATGGGCTCGTTGTAGAGCGTGATGTAGTACATCACGTTCGGGTCCTCGTGCTCGCCGCCGTACATGCGCTCGATGCCCGACCGCACGATGTGCGCGATCTCGTAGCCGTACGCGGGGTCGTACGAGATCGTCGCGGGGTTCGTCGCGGCGAGCAGGTGCGAGTGGCCGTCGGCGTGCTGCAGGCCCTCACCCGTCAGGGTGGTGCGACCGGCGGTGGCGCCCATGATGAAACCGCGCGCCATCTGGTCGCCCGCCGCCCACTGGGCGTCGCCCGTGCGCTGGAAGCCGAACATCGAGTAGAAGAGGTAGATCGGGATCAGCGGTTCGCCGTGCGTGGCGTACGACGTGCCGGCAGCGGTGAACGCCGCGAGGGCGCCCGCCTCGTTGATGCCGACATGCACGATCTGGCCCTGCGGGCTCTCCTTGTAGGCGAGGAGGAGCTCACGGTCGACCGAGGTGTAGTGCTGGCCGTTCGGGTTGTAGATCTTCGCCGTCGGGAAGTACGCGTCCATACCGAAGGTGCGCGCCTCGTCGGGGATGATCGGCACGATGCGGTGGCCGAAGTCCTTCGAGCGCAGCAGGTCCTTCAGCAGTCGGACGAACGCCATGGTCGTGGCGATCTCCTGCGTGCCGGAGCCCTTCTTGGGAAGCGCGTAGGCGGAGTCGTCGGGCAGCGAGAGACCCACGTGCGTCGAACGACGCTCGGGCAGGAATCCGCCGAGGTTGTTGCGGCGCTCCAGCATGTACTGGATGGTCTCGTCCTGGGGTCCCGGGTTGTAGTACGGGGGCAGGTACGGGTTCTCCTCGAGCTGCGCATCCGTGATCGGGATGTGCATGGCGTCGCGGAACGTCTTGAGGTTGTCCAGCGTCATCTTCTTCATCTGGTGGGTCGCGTTGCGGCCCTCGAAGTGCGGACCGAGGCCGTAGCCCTTGACGGTTTTCGCGAGGATGACGGTGGGCTTGCCCTTGTGCTCGGTCGCTGCCTTGAATGCGGCGTAGACCTTGCGGTAGTCGTGGCCACCGCGCTTGAGGTTCCAGATGTCGTCGTCGGAGTAACCCTCGACGAGAGCGGCGGCGCGCTCGTCGCGTCCGAAGAAGTGCTCGCGGATGTATCCGCCGGACTCGGCCTTGAACGTCTGGAAGTCGCCGTCGGGCGTGACGTTCATGAGGTTGAGCAGCGCACCCTCGGTGTCGCGGGCGAGCAGATCGTCCCACTCACGGCCCCAGACGACCTTGATGACGTTCCAGCCGGCGCCGCGGAAGAACGACTCGAGCTCCTGGACGATCTTGCCGTTGCCGCGCACCGGGCCGTCGAGACGCTGCAGGTTGCAGTTGACGATGAAGGTCAGGTTGTCGAGACCCTCGTTCGCCGCGACCTGGAGCTGTCCGCGGCTCTCGACCTCGTCCATCTCGCCGTCGCCGAGGAAGGCCCAGACGTGCGACTGCGAGGTGTCCTTGATGCCGCGGTTCTCGAGGTACTTGTTCGACATCGCCTGATAGATCGCGTTGATCGGACCGAGGCCCATCGACACGGTCGGGAACTGCCAGTACTCCGGCATCAGACGCGGGTGCGGGTAGGAGGGCAGGCCGTGCGGGGCGTGCGACTTCTCCTGGCGGAAGCCGTCGAGCTGGTCCTCGCTCAGGCGGCCTTCGAGGAAGGAGCGGGCGTAGGTGCCGGGGGAGGCGTGGCCCTGGATGAAGATCTGGTCGGCGCCGCCGGCGTTGTCGGCACCCTTGAAGAAGTGGTTGAAGCCCACCTCGTAGAGCGCGGCCGACGATGCGTAGGTCGAGATGTGTCCGCCGACGCTGATGCCGGGGCGCTGGGCGCGGTGCACCGTGATGGCGGCGTTCCAGCGGATCCACGCGCGGTAGCGGCGCTCGACCTCTTCGTCGCCCGGGAACTCGGGCTCGTTCTCGGGGGCGATCGTGTTGATGTAGTCGGTGGTCGGAACCATCGGCACGCCGAGGTGCAGCTCCTTCGAGCGCTTCAGCAGGCTGAGCATGATCTCGCGCCCACGGCCGTGGCCCTTGGCATCGACGAGCTCATCGAGCGACTGCTGCCACTCACCCGTCTCTTCCGGGTCGCTGTCGAGAGAGTCCTGAGAGTACGGATCCTGGTCGTGGACGGTCACGGGGAGCCTTTCGTCAAGCTGGCAGGTCATGCCAAGGAAACGGGAAGCGACGCGGGCAGCCTTGTCGGCTGTGCACAACGCGCGCCGTCCTCAGCCTAGCCCTCTTCCACGACGCGGGTGCGCATCCGCATGCGGATACACTGGACGCACCAGGGCCTTTAGCTCAGCTGGTAGAGCGCCACGTTTACACCGTGGATGTCGTCGGTTCGATCCCGGCAGGGCCCACCTCAGAATCCATCGCGCGATCCTCGTCCCACTCGAGGTGGGTGAGGGCACCGATCGTGAGCGTCGCGCTCCCACCCGTGCGCAGATACGTCAGCAGAGTGCGACCGCACCCGCGGCAGAGCAGGATCATGCCGGTGCCGTCGAGTTCGGCGACAGCATCCGCCACCACCGCGGCGCGCAGGCAGTGCGCGCATCGTGCTCGTGCGCCGGTCATGTCCCTGCCGAAGATCTCGAGCAGATACCCGCCGGCGGCGTTGCCGTCGACTCGCCTGACGTGTGCGATGCCCTTGCCGTCCATCACGTGCCTCCGAAGCGCTCGGTGCGGATGCGGTCGGGTGGATGCCCCGCCGCGACGAGGAGATCGGCGACGGCCTCGACGAAACCGGTCGGCCCGCACACGTAGACCGAAGGCTGCAGCGCGGGCGGATAGGTCGACGACAGGATGGTTGCGGCATCCACCCGCCCGGCCGCACGTGCGAAGCCGGGCGGAGCGACGCGTGAGTACGCCCAGTCGACGCTGAGGCCGGTGCCTGCGAGGCGGTCGATGTCGTCGATGTAGAAGGCGTCCGATGCGGATCGCACCGCATACAGCAGCCGCATGGGGGCGGTGCTCCCCGAGTGCGAGTGCTCTCTGGCCATCGCGATGAGCGGGACGATGCCCGATCCTCCGGCGATGAGTTGCACGGGCTCGGGGCGATCAGGGGTCCAGACGAAGTAGCCCCCGATCGGGCCGCGGATCTCCAACTCGTCGCCGGGGCGCACGTCCTCGACCAGGTAGGGGGAGACCTCACCGTCGGGCACCTCGTCGACCGCGAGCTCGAGCACCTCGCCGGGACCGGAGGAGGCGAGCGAGTAGGACCGCACGGCCTGGTAGCCGTCCTCAGCCGTGAGACGCACGTCCACGTGCTGCCCGGCGAGGTTGCCGGGCCAGCCGTCTACCTGCAGCCCGAGCACGCGCCCGTGACTTCCGGCGCCGCGTGTCGTGAGGACGCTGGCCGGCCGCCACAGCGGTGCGGTCGTCACCAGTACCTTTCCTCTTTCCAGGGGTCGCCGTGCATGTTGTAGCCGTTCTGCTCCCAGAATCCCGGGGCGTCGTGCTCGCGCAGGTTCAGCCCGTGCACCCACTTCGCCGACTTCCAGAAGTAGAGGTGCGGCACCAGCAGGCGGGCGGGTCCGCCGTGTTCGGGGGCGAGGGGTTCGCCGTCGAACTCCAGCGCGATCCATGCGCGTCCCCCGACGAGGTCGGCACGGGAGACGTTGGTCGTGTATCCGCCGTAGGAGAAGACCTCGACGAACGCGGCATCGTCACCGACCTGATCGAGCAGACGTTCGACCGAGACCCCACGCCACTGCGTGCCGAGCTTCGACCAGCGGGTCACGCAGTGGATGTCGGTCGTGATCGTCTCTATCGGGAGCGCGTGCAGCTCGTCCCATGTCCAGGTGTGCCGGATGCCGTCGCGGCCGACGATGACGAACTCCCAGGACTCGGTCGCGACGCGGGGTGTCGGGCCGGCCGACAGCACGGGGAAGTCCTCGGCGAGGTACTGGCCGGGAGGGAGCCGCTCGTCGGACTCTCGTCGGCGCGCTCCGAATCCGCGGGAGATCACACTCATGTTCGCCTGCCTTCGCTCGTGAGGGTCATTCAAGCGGATCGGCGAGGGCGGCGCTACGACATCTGTCGAACGTGCGCGCACCACCGTGAGCGCGGCGGTCGATCCGACATCCCGACGAAATCAATTATTTACTTGTCTACGTGTAAAACCTGCTAGCTTCACACGTAAATCAGTTGATAACTCAAGGAGCCACGTTGCTGCAGGATTCTGCTTCCTCTGCTGTCTCCGGATCGCGCGCGACCGCCCCGGCCACCGCCGAGCAGCTCGCGCGCGACAACATGGCGTTGGCCACGTTCCTCGCGCTGGAAAAGGCCCGCACGGCGGAGCACGTCGACCTCGACGACCTCATGTCGGCCGCTCGCCTCGGACTCGCTCGCGCGGCGATGACCTACGAACCTGAGCGCGGCATCCCCTTCGGTGCCTTCGCCCGCACCCAGATCACCTGGGCGATGCTCTCGGAGATGCGTCGCGCCGACCCCGCCGGGGAGCGCGGGCGCGACAAGATCGAGCTCATCCGCGTCGCCGGCGACGCCGTGCTCGCCCGAACCGGCCGTGCCGGCACGCCGGCCGAGGTCGCGAAGGAAGCGGGTCTCGACATCGCGGCGGTCGCCGAGATGCTCCACCTCGATGCGATGGTGCGCACGGCCACGAGCTTCGAGGAGCATTTCGATCCCGAATCGGGTCGACAGGCGGTCGATCTCACCGACAGCATCGTGCTGCCCGAGTTCGCCGCAGAGCAGAACGAGACGCGGGACATGGTCGTGCGCGTGCTCGACGCGCTCCCGGTCGCGATGCGCCGCGTGATCCGCGGGATCTATCTCGACGACCGCATGGTCAAGGACCTCGCCGATGAGATGGAGGTGAGCCACGCGTACGTGTCGAAGCTGCGCTCGCGCGGCCTCGCTCTCATGCGCGAAGCGATGGAGGCCTGGGAGCAGGGGACTGCCGGAGATCGCACCAGCCCGGCGAAGGCCGAGTTCTTCGGCGCGCTCTTCGGACCGGAGAAGCCCGCGAGCGCGCACCGCAGCGAGGACCTCCTCCCCGCGATCTGACTTTCCCGTCGATCACCGGTTACGGCACGCGCGGGCTGTCGCGAATGTGGGGTGTGCAGGTCCACGGATGGACCCGCTTCCAGTCCCATAACCACGGAGGATACTCATGGGTCTTCAGATCGCAACCAACGTCAGCGCGCTCAACTCGTACCGCAACCTGTCGAGCAACCAGAACGACGTCTCGAAGTCGCTCGAGAAGCTCTCGAGCGGCCTGCGCATCAACCGCGCGGCAGACGACGCCGCCGGCCTCGCCATCTCCGAGGGCCTGCGTTCGCAGGTCAACGGCCTGAACGTCGCAGCCCGCAACGCTCAGGACGGCATCTCGGTCATCCAGACCGCAGAAGGCGCCCTCACCGAGGTCCACTCCATCCTGCAGCGCGTGCGCGACCTCGCGGTGCAGGCCGGAAACGACTCGAACAACGAGGACTCGCGCGCGGCGATCACCACCGAGGTGACGCAGCTGGTCGACGAGCTCACCCGCATCTCCGACACGACGAACTTCAACGGCATCAAGCTGCTGGACGCGTCGGCCGGTGCCGCAGGCGACGGTGTGCTCAGCTTCCAGGTCGGTGCCGACGGCGCCGCGTCGAGCCAGATCACGGTGAACCTCGCGTCCGCCGACATCAAGACGCTCGCCGAGGGCCTCAAGACGGCCATCATCGACACGGACGGCTTCGCCGACCCGACGGTGGCCGCCGCGACCATCACCACTGTCGACACGGCCATCAAGAGCGTCTCGTCGGCCCGCGCCGACCTCGGTGCGGTGCAGAACCGCTTCGAGTCGACGATCAACTCGCTGCAGGTCTCGGCCGAGAACCTCTCGGCGGCCAAGAGCCGCATCGCCGACACCGACATGGCGGCCGAGATGGTCAAGTACACGGCTGCGAACATCCTGCAGCAGGCGGGCACCGCGATGCTCGCGCAGGCGAACCAGTCCGGCCAGGGCGTTCTCCAGCTGCTCCGTTGAGCCGCCGCGCCTGAGGCGCACCGGGCGCTCGGGCGGGGGACACTCCGCCCGAGCGCCTTCCCATAAGACCTGCGACACGCCCCGAGGGAAGGCATCCGAGGATGAAACTGGACGGACTGATCTCCGGACTGAAGACCGGCGAGCTCATCGACGCGCTCATGGACGTGTCGGCGATCCCGAAGAAGCTGATCACCACCAAGATCACCGACCGCACCTCGATCATCACGAACCTGCAGTCGTTGAACACCTCGCTGCAGGCGCTGGTCGAGAAGGCGAAGACCGCGGCCTCCGCCACGTCGCTGGCCGCCTTCACCGCGACGTCGTCGTCCGAGAGCGTGACCGTGACCGCCGGTGCGAAGGCGAGCGCATTCTCGACGAGCGTCGTCGTCGACGCCGTCGCCACCGCCCACTCGGTCGTCACCGCGGCCGGAGGCGCAGGTTCCTGGGGTGGCGCCTTCACGCTGGTGGCCGCCGACGGCACCCGCACCGAGATCGCACCCGCCGGTGCATCGCCCCACGATCTCGCCAAGGCCATCAACGCCGCGAAGGCGGGCGTGACGGCGACCGTCGTACCCGCCGGGACGGATGCCGACGGCGCCCCGCTCTCGCGCATCCAGCTCAACGCCGCGGAAACCGGCGCCGAGAACACCTTCACCCTGCACCGCGGCAACGGCGACGACCTCGACGCGGGCACCGCGGTCGACCTCGGCGCGGAGCCGGGAGCCGCCGTTCTGGCGACCGGTGCCGACGCCCGCATCCGCCTGTTCGCCGGAACCTCGGCCGAGCAGGTGCTCACGAGTGCGAGCAACACCATCACCGTCGGCGACGACGTCACCGTCACGGTCTCGAAGCCCAGCATCGACCCGATCACCGTCACCGTCGCCCTCGATGCGAAGGCTCAGACGGCCACGGCCGAGGCGTTCATCAAGGAGATCGCCGGGCTCCTCACCCGTATCGACAACGGCTCGAAGGCCACGGTCGGCGCGGTGGGGGAGAAGACGACCCTCGGCGTGTTCACCGGCGACAGCACCGTGCGCAACCTCCGCACCGCGCTGGCCAACGCCGTGCAGCACCCCGTCGACGGGGTCTCGCCCTCGAGCATCGGCATCTCGATCAACGACAAGGGCGTGCTCTCGTTCGACGCCGAGAAGTTCGCGCAGGCACTGGCCGACGATCCCGAGAAGACCCAGGAGCTGTTCTCCGGCGTCGCCGGTCGTCTCCAGGGCGTGGCCGACACCTACTCCGACAAGTACGACGGTCTGCTCACGCAGCGCATCACCGGGCAGGAGTCCGAGGTCAAGACCCTCAAGACGCAGGTCGAGCGGTGGGACATCCGTCTCGAACAACGCCGGGCGACCCTGGAGCGCACGTACTCGCAGCTCGAGGTGCAGTTGTCGAAGCTCGAATCCCAGTCATCGTGGCTCACCGGGCAGCTCGCCGCCCTCACCGCCACCAAGTCCTGATCGCCGAAAAGAGACGAACGATGCCTCTGACCTCCCTGGAACGCGCCAAGCAGCAGTACCTCGAGCAGCAGGTCGCCTCGGCCTCGCCCGAGCGTCTGCTCACGCTCCTGTACGACCGCCTGCTCGTCGACGTCGACCGAGCCGGGGCCGCGCAGGCTGCCGAGGACTGGGTGGCCGCGGGCACCCACCTCACCCACGCGCAGCAGATCGTCGCCGAGCTGAGCGGCTCGCTCACGGATGCCTGGGACGGCTCGGCCGACCTGCGCGCGGTGTACACCTACGTCACCGGTCGCCTGATCGCCGCGAACATCGGCCATGATCGAGCGGCCACCGCCGAGTGCCGCGAGCTCGTCGCACCGCTCCGCGAGGCGTGGCACCAGGCCGCCGCGGTGACCTCGGCATCGGCTCCCGCGCCGGCATCCGCGCTGGGCTGATTCGCATGACCGACAACCTCGCGTCGTGGCTGGCCGTGCTCGATACCTTCGAGCGTGCGCTCGATGCCGCCGACGACCAGCTCGACCCGACGTTCGAGGCACCTCCCGGCCCCGTGCCCGAAGAGCTGCGCGAACGCGCGGAGGCGGTGCTCGCGCGTCAGCAGATGATGATCCGCGGACTCACCGCCTCGCGAGCGAACGTGGCGCGCGAACTCGCCGCGCTCCGTCGGGTGCCGACGGGCTCTGCCGACGCCCCCGCCTACCTCGACGTCGAAGGATGAGCGGCGGCGGTTACGCCGACACGGCACTGTCGCGATAGTCGGCCACGAGCACGGATCGCTCGACGCAGGCCACGGATCGGCTTCTCCACCACACATCCGGGGTGCCGCCGTGCTCGAATCCGTAACCTCCTCCGCGCTGATCAGCGCGCTCGACGGTCTGGCGCTGCGCCAGCGATCCATCGCCGAGAACATCGCGAACGTCAACACGCCCGGGTACCAGGCGAAGCGCGTGCAGTTCGAGGACGAGCTGCGTCGCGCCGTCGACGGCGGATCGGGGTCGGTCGCCGCGACCGTCGAGCGCTCGCTCGAGCCCACCCGCCTGAACGGCAACAATGTCAACCTCGACACTGAGACGCTGTCGAACATCGACACCGTGCTCCGGTTCCAGTTCGCCAGCCAGGCGATCGGCGGCCAGGCCGCATCGATCACCAAGGCGATCGGTCAGGCATCCGCATGACCTTCGACGCGATCGGCATCGCCGGCACTGGACTGAACGTGCACCGCAAGTGGCTCGACGCGCTCAGCGACAACATCGCGAACGTCAACACCGCCACCCCTGCCGGCGAAGAGGCGTTCCGGGAGAAGTTCGTGACGGTGCAGGCCGGCACCGAGAGTCCGGGTGTGTTCGTCGCGGGCGTCGTGGAATCGGAGGCCGAGGCGAAGCTCGTGTACGACCCGGAGCATCCCTACGCGAACGAGGACGGGTACGTCCAGTACCCGAACGTCGAACTCGGCGACCAGATGAGCATGCTCATCCTCGCCCAGCGCGGGTACGAGGCGAACGCCGCCGTCGTCGACCGTGCCAAGACCACCTACGAGGCCGCCCTGCAGATCGGACGCAACTGATGTCCACTCCCATCGACGCGATCTCCGCCGCCGGCGTCAGTCCGATGTCGGCCCTCAGCTTCGAATCCGGTGCCGACGGCACGGGTTCCTCCGCCTCGGCAGGAGCATTCGCGACGTCGATGTCCGGCGCGATCGAGAATCTGCAGCAGTTGCAGTCGACCTCCAACGAGCTCGCCGTGCAGGCCGTCACCGGCGACCTGCAGGACATCCACCAGGCCATGATCGCCTCGGCCCGTGCAGGTGTGACGCTCGACCTCGTGGTCGCTGTCCGTGACCGCAGCGTCTCGGCGTTCAACGAGATCATGCGGATGCAGGCCTGATCATGCCGAAGGTGCTCACGAACTCCTTCGAACGCGTGAAGCTGATCGTCTCGGGCTTCAGCGTCGCACAGCGCACGATCGCGATCATCGGCGTCGCACTGCTGGTGATGGGGGCCGTCGCGCTCGGGGCCTGGCTCACCAAGCCTCAGATGAGCCCGCTCTTCACCGGACTCAGCGCCGGCGACGCCTCCGCGGTCGTCGACCAGCTCAAGTCGGCGGGGGTCGGCTACGAGCTCGCCGAGGGCGGAGCCACCATCCTCGTGCCCGACGATCAGGTCTATGCACAGCGGCTGGCGGCGGCATCCGCCGGACTCCCGGGCGACACGAGCGAGGGGTACACCCTGCTCGACAAGATGGGCGTGACCGCGAGCGAGTTCCAACAGTCGGTGACCTACAAGCGTGCGATCGAGGGTGAACTCGCGAGCACGATCGGCGCGATGGACGGCATCAGCACGGCGTCGGTGCAGCTGGCGATCCCCGAGGAGAGCGTCTTCGTGTCGGAGCAGCAGACCCCGACCGCCTCGGTGTTCGTCAAGACCCGCAACGGGTCGACGCTCAGCGACGAGAAGATCGAGGCGATCATCCATCTCACGAGCGCGTCGGTTCCGGGCATGACGCCGGAGGACGTCGCGGTCACCGACCAGAACGGCACGGTGCTCTCGGCCGTCGGCTCGGGCGTGGCCGGCAACTCGTCGAAGCAGGCCACCGAGCACGAGGCCCGGGTGGCCGCGTCGGTGAACCGGATGCTGGAGACGATCGTCGGCCCGGGCAACGCCACCGTGACGGTCTCGGCGGATGTCGCGAACTCGACCTCCGAGCGCATGGACGAGACCTACTCGGCCCCCGAGGGCGATCTGAGCGCCTCGGAGCAGACGAAGACCGAGACCTACACCGGCGGTCAGGGCGGGGGAACGGGCGTGCTCGGCCCCGACAACATCGCGGTGCCGAACGGCGCGGACGGCGACGGCGCGTACGAGTTCGAGGAGACCTCGCGCAACAACGCCGTCAACAAGTCGACCGAGAAGACGATCACCCCCGCCGGCGAGGTGACCCGGCAGACCGTGAGCATCGCGCTCAACCGCGGCACCGTGACCGGCGTGACCGCGGCGCAGATCGAGACCCTCGTCGCCTCGGCGGCCGGTATCGACGTCGAGCGCGGCGACACGATCGCCGTCGAGTTCGTCGAGTTCGCCGGTGCCGGTGCGAACGCCGCCCAGACCGCGCTGGCAGCGGCCGAGGCGGAGCAGGCGGCGCAGTTCCAGCAGGAGCTCGTGCGGTCCGCGATCATCGGCGGGTCGATCCTGCTCGCCGTGATCATCCTCGTCGTCTTCCTGTCGATCCGTCTGCGGATGAAGCGGCGCATCGCGTACACCGATGAGGGACCGATCGAGTACCTCGCGACCCTGACCGAGAGCGAGGAGCAGAAGCTCAAGTCTCTCAAGGGTCTGCAGGACCGAGAGGCGCTCACCGCACCGCTGCTGCCGCAGGTGTCACCGACGCTGCTCGACGTCGAGGAGGAGCCCGAGCGGGAGCAGATCCTCGTCGAGCGCCGTCGCCGTGAGATCGACGACATCGCCCGCCGCGAACCCCAAGCCACCGCCACCGCGCTGGCGAGCCTGATGGACGAGTCGACCGTATGAGCATGCAGATCGAATCCGCGGATGCCCCGACCGAGCAAATCTCGGAGGCCGTCGCCACGGCGTCCGGACAGGCGATCGCCCCGATGAGCGGTCTGCGCCAGGCAGCGATCGTGCTCCTGAACATGGACCGGGAGGCGAGCGCCGAGGTGCTCCGTCTGCTCGGTGAGGATCGCTCCGAGATGCTCGCGGCCGAGCTCACCCAGCTGGGCGGGGTCGACGTCGCCGCCACTGCCCGTGCTCTCGCCGCGTTCACACGCATCGCGACGGGTGGGTCGGTGCCCTCGCGCGGAGGACAGGAGCTCGCGACCGGGCTGCTGGAGACCGCCTTCGGCCGGGAGAAGGCCGTCGGCATGGTCGGCAGGGTGATGTCGCAGGGCGCGGTGTCGTTCGACTTCCTGAACGCCGCCGATCCCGCGCAACTCGCCACGATCCTCGAGGGCGAGTTGCCGACCACGGTCGCGGTCGTGCTCGCGAACCTGCGGGCGGATCGTGCCGCGGCCGTGCTCGCCGCGCTGCAGGACCCGCTGCGCACCGACGTCGCCCAGGCGATTGCGACGATGGGGACCGCCACGCAGGAGGCCATCTCGATCGTCGCCGACTCCCTGCGCTCGCGCACCGGCGTCTTCGCGATGAGGGACAACCACGAGTCCATCGGCGGCGTGCAGCCCCTCGTCGAGATCATCAGTCGCTCCGACACCGCGCTCGAGAAGTCGCTGCTGGCGAGCCTCGAAGGACGCGACCTCGCCCTGGCGGAGGACATCCGCAGCCGCATGGTGACGTTCGCCGACTTCACGCGTCTCGAGGACCGCGATGCGCAGCGCGTGCTGCGCGGCATCGATCTGCGGGTCCTGGCGCTCGCTCTCAAGGGAGCGGACGAGCAGATCGCTCTCAAGGTCACGAGCAACATGACCGAGCGGAACAAGGAGAACCTCGCGGAGGAGGCGCGGGTCCTCGGATCCGTGCGCGTGCGTCAGGTCGATGAGGCCCGGGCCGAGGTCGTGCGCATCATCCGCGAGCTCGAGGCGGCGGAGGAGATCACGATCTCCCGCGAGGACGAGGACGAGCTGATCGAATGACGCTCTCCGACACCGCTTTCACGCCGCTCGTCGTGCCGCGTGTGGGGGAGACCCCGACCGATGTGCGCGACGAGGCCGCTCGGGCGCGCACGCGCGGCTACGCCGAGGGCTACGCGGAGGGGCGCCGGATCGCGCTCGACGAGGCGCGGTCGCAGCAGTCCGTCGAGGCCGAGCAGTTCCAGCAGGATCGCGATGCGCGGGCGGTGCGGTACGCGAGCGCCCTGGCCGCGCTCGACGACGCCCGATCGGCGTTGGCGGATCGCGTCGGAGCGACGACTAATCTCTCGGCAGACCGCATCGAGGAACTCGCGGTGGAGCTCGCGATCGCGATCCTCGGCACCGAGCTGTCGGACCCCGCCCGCTCGGCGGCGCACGCGCTGCGCCGAGCCCTCGCCGAGATGCCCGTCGACCGGTGGACGCGCGTCGCCGTTCATCCGCGCGACGGCGAGATCCTGCGCGCGGATGCCGACACCGTGGCCGCATTGCACGGCGTCGAGATGGTCGACGACGCCTCCGTCTCGCCCGGCGGCGCGATCGTGCAGATCGCCGACGGGGCCGTCGACGTGCGCGTCGCGGACGCGCTGCGCCGGGCGAGCGCTGCCCTGAGCGGCGGAGACCGCGACGATGACGCCGATGGTGAGGGTCTCGCATGAGCGTCCGCACGGCGTCGTGGGAGCGCGTGCTCCACGCTGCGCGGCCCGAACGGTCCGGCACGGTGAAGTCGGTCCTCGGCCTCGGCGCGGAGGTGGTGGGCATCGATGCCGCGGTCGGCGACCGCGTGCGGATCGACGTGGCGGATGGGCGCCGCGTGGATGCCGAGGTCGTCGCCGTCGATGGTGGGTCGGCGCGATGCATGCCGCTCGGACCGCTGGACGGGATCACCGCACGCGCCCGCGTGCTGCACACCGGCGAACGACTGCGCGTGCCGACCGGGCGCTCCCTGCTCGGGCGCGTGCTCGACGGTCTCGGCCGCCCGATCGACGGGAAGGGGCCGCTCGGCCGAGACACCGCATTCGTCCCGCTCGATCACGAGGCCCCGAGCATCCTGAGCCGTCAGCGGATCGACCGCCAACTCGGACTGGGCGTCCGCGTGCTCGACACGCTGACCCCGGTCGGCACGGGACAGCGCCTCGGTCTGTTCGCCGGTTCGGGCGTGGGCAAGTCGTCGCTGATGTCGATGATCGCCCGCGGCTCGACGGCCGACGTCACCGTCATCGCGCTGGTGGGTGAGCGCGGCCGCGAGGTACGGGAGTTCCTCGAGGACGACCTCGGACCCGAGGGCCTGGCGCGCTCGGTGGTCGTCGTCGCGACCTCCGACCAGCCGGCGATGGTGCGCATGCGTTCGGCGTTCGTCGCCACCCGCATCGCCGAGGGCTTCCGGGCGGAGGGGAGCGACGTCGTGCTCATGATGGACTCCCTCACCCGTGTCGCGATGGCTCAGCGCGAGATCGGGCTGAGCGCGGGCGAGCCGCCGGCGACCCGCGGCTATCCGCCGTCGACCTTCTCCGTTCTCGCCCGACTCCTCGAGCGGGCCGGCACCGGACCGGTCGGATCGGTGACCGGTCTCTACACCGTGCTCGTCGACGGAGACGATCACAACGAACCGATCGCCGACGCCGCCCGCGGCATCCTCGACGGGCACGTCGTGCTCGACCGCGCCCTCGCGGTGCGTGGGCACTTCCCAGCCGTCGATGCGCTCGGATCGATCTCGCGCGTGGTGTCGAAGATCACCACTTCCGAGCAGCGGGCGCACGCGGTGGCGCTGCGCAGCGTGCTCGCCGCCCGTCGCAGTGCGAACGACCTCATCGACATCGGTGCGTACCGGCCGGGTGCGAATCCGCTCGTCGACGCCGCCCTGGCGCACGAGGAGGCGATCGCCGGGTTCCTGACCCAGCGCATGGACGACCTCACCACCGCCGAGGATTCCTGGCGGCGACTCGCCGCCCTCACCACCGAGTTCGGAGGACTGACGCCATGACTTTCCCCCTCGCCGGCCTGCTGCGCGTGCGCGACGCCCAGGAGCGCGTGGCCGCGGAGCAGTTGTCCCGCGCTTCATCCGCCCGACTCCAGGCCGAGACCGCCGAACAGGGAGCGGTCGTGAGCCTCGCCGAGATCAGCGCGCAGGTCGACGACGCGCCGACCCTGCTCGCGATGGCCGCGGCTCGCGCCGCCGGACGCAGCGCCCTGAGCGACGTGCAGGCGCTCACCGAGATGCGCCGCGCCGAGGAGGCGGAGGCGAAGGCCGCCCACGTCGAGGCTCGCCGCGAACTGCGCGGCCTCGAACGCCTCGAGGATGCTCACCGCGTCGAGAGCGCGCGGATCGAGCAGCACACGGAGCAGACCGCTCTCGACGAGATCGCCGTCGTTCGCAGCCTGCGCGAGGAGCGCAGCGCATGAGGGCGGGGATCGCCGCGGGGACGGCGTCATCCGATCCGTTCGCCGCATTCGTCGCCGGTGGTGCAACGACGACCGGACGCGGAACGGCCGCAGAGGTGACGTCGTTCGGAGCCGCGCTGGCACTCGCGGAGCGGATGCTCGACGCCCCGAGCGGCGCGGACGGGTCGGCGCGTCTCGCGCCGGCCGTGACGACGGAAGTCGCGGCCGCTCCGAGCTCCGGAGAGAGCACCACGGATTCGACGGAGCCAGCGCAGGGCGAGACGCCGGCGAGTGCGGTTCCCGCCGACGCCGCCACGATGATCAGTGCGCTGGCCGTCGTGCCCGCTCCCTCTCCGGTGCCGGCACCGACGCCGATTCCCGCCGATGCGTCGATCGTCGCGACATCCGCGGCCGTCGATGAATCGACGCCCGGAGGGACGGAGACCGTTTTAGCGTCCCGCGCCGACGCGACGGCCGATGAGGGGACCGGTGCCGCGCTCGTCGCGCCGCCCTCGTCGGCGACCGGGGGAACGGATGCCGGTGCCCCTCTCGACCGCGCCGCAGCTCCCGCTCTTGGATCCGCAGCCCCTGGCCCCACAGGTTCCGTGTCCACGACCGGGCCGTCGTCGGACGCTGTGCCGGTGAACGGCGCCCCGTCGGCCACGGCGGCACCGACCGGCCCTGCGCCCGCGCCCGCAACGACGCGAGTGGAGGCCTCCGCTCTTCCCGTCGCCGCGCCGGCTGCCCCGTCGTCCGCGGTGCCGTCCACGGCCACCACCCCATCGGTGTCGCCGTCCGGCGCCGTGGCAGACCGACCGGATCAGCCTGCGGGACCCACGGCGGGTGCTCCGTCGACCCCGGTCGTCGCACCCGCGGCGAGCGCACCGACCCCGGGCGCCCCCGTCGTCGCGCAGCCGGAGCCTCCGGCATCCGCTCGATCCGTCGCCACCCAGGTCGCGCCGGTGGTCGTGAGCATCGCGCAGCGCCCGGCCGGCAGCCACCAGGTGACCATGACCGTGAGCCCCGACGCCCTCGGACCCGTGACCGTGCGGGCGCACATCGGTCGGAACGGGGATGTGCGCGTCGAGCTCGTCGGAGCGACCGACGCGGGGCGCGAGGCGCTGCGCGCGATCGTCTCCGACCTGCGTCGCGATCTCGCCGCCGTCATGCCCCACGCGAACCTCTCGCTCACCTCGTCGTCCGCATCGTCGGCGGATGCCGGAGGCTCCGATCGATTCGCACAGCCCGGAGCCGATCCGGGCGCCGGGGGACAGCCGGGCGAGCGGCGCGGCTCCGGCCCCGCGGTCGCCCCCGGTCTCCGCGTCGATGCGTCCGACCGGCGCTCCCTCCCGACTCCCGCCCTCGCCGTCGCCGGCGCGGGTCTCGACACCTTCGCCTGAGAGGACACCCATGACCGTCGACGCCGTGAGCGCACCCACCGCGATCCACACCGGAAGCACTACCGATCCCGCCGCCCGAAAGCAGGTGCTCGACGGCGAGGTCTTCCTCAAACTGCTCGTCACGCAACTCACCCATCAGGACCCCTCGAGCCCGATGGACACCAACGAGATGATCTCGCAGACCACGCAGCTCGCCATGATGGAGCAGCTCACGGCCCTCGCCGACAACGGCGCCGAGGCCTTCGCGCTCGACATGCGCCAGGCCGCCGCCGCCCTCATCGGGCAGGAGGCGAGCTACGAGGACGCCGATGGCAAGGCCGTCACCGGCATCGTCACGAAGGTCTCGTTCGACGGCCCCGTGCCGCAGGTGACCATCGGCGACAAGACCATCGCGCTCGACGCCATCACGGGCGTCGTCACCCCGACCGCACCGACCACCTGACACACAGGAAGAGAGAACACCATGCTCCGCTCGCTCTACTCCGGCATCTCCGGACTCCGCTCGCACCAGACCATGCTCGACGTGACCGGAAACAACATCGCCAACGTCAACACCGCGGGCTTCAAGGGATCGTCCGTGGTCTTCCAGGACTCCCTCTCGCAGCTCATCGGCAACGCCGGCATCCCTGACGACCAGGTCGGCGGACGCAACCCCGCCCAGGTCGGTCTCGGCGTGCAGGTCGCCGGCGTACGCACCAACTTCGCGCAGGGCTCCGCGCAGGCGACCGGACGGGGCGGCGATCTCATGATCTCGGGTGACGGGTTCTTCGCCGTGCGCGCGGGCGGCGAGACGCTCTACACCCGCGCGGGTGGATTCTCGTTCGACCCGACGGGCAAGATGGTCACCGCCGACGGGGCGATCGTGCAGGGCTGGTCGGCGCAGAACGGCGTCGTCAACACCGGTCAGGCCGTCGGCAACATCGTGCTGCCCCTGGATGCGGTCTCGCCCGCGCGGGCGACGACCGGAGCGACGGTCACCGGTAACCTGCCCTCGACCGCCGCTGCCGGTGACGAGGTCGTGCGCGACGTCACGGTGTTCGACGCGCAGGGCACGCCGACCACGCTGAGCCTCACGTTCACGCGCACGGCCACGGGCTGGGACGTCTCCGAGCCCGTGAGCGGCGCGACGGGTGCCCTCGCCTTCACGGACGGCAAGCAGACCGGTACGGGACTCACCCTCACCGCGGGTGCCGTGACCGTCGACCTCACCGCGGTCACCGGATACGCGAGCCTGTCGACCGTCGCCGTCACCGATCAGAACGGCGCCGCAGCCGGCACGCTCAAGTCGTACAGCATCACGGGCGACGGCTCGATCGTCGGCACGTTCAGCAACGGCGCGACCCAGACCCTCGGCAAGATCGCGATGGCGACCTTCGCCAACCCGGAAGGACTCGAGAAAGCCGGCGGTTCGTCGTACCGCCTCTCGGTCAACTCCGGCCCCGCGCAGATCGGCGAGGCGGGCCAGGCCGGCTTCGGCAGCCTCGTCTCGGGTGCGCTCGAGATGAGCAACGTCGACCTGTCGCAGGAGTTCACGAACCTGATCGTCGCGCAGCGCGGCTTCCAGGCGAACGCCCGCATCATCACCACGAGCGACGAGGTGCTGCAGGAGCTCACCCAGCTCAAGCGCTGATCCCGCATCGCACGCGGCCCGCCCTGGTTACCTGGGGCGGGCCGCGTCGCGATAGTCGGGGCTGAACCGCCTCTCGCCCGACGCCCCTCGCCCGGAGACTCCTCGATGATCATCGTCACCCGCCTCGACCGCACACGGTTCGCGGTGAACCCCGATCTCATCGAGCGCGTGTACTCCTCGCCCGACACGACGCTGCACATGATCGACGGCGGGGTCTACGTCGTCGAGGAGAGCCTCGACACCGTCGTCGAGCTGATCGTCGCCTATCGGGCGCGTGTGCTCGACGCCGCCCAGGCGCTCGGCCGGAAGTCGGGGGACTGACGGTGGATCCCGCATTCCTCATCGGCGTCGTCCTCGCGTTCGGCGCTCTCGTCGCCATGATCACGATGGAGGGCGCGAGCTTCGAGGCGTTGCTCATCCCTGCGCCGATGATCCTCGTGCTGGGCTCGACGATCGGCGTCGGCATCGCCAGTCACACGCTGCGCGACACGCGCCTGGCCGTGAAGAGCCTGGGTCGGATGGTGCGCGGACCCCGCTCCACGCCCGAGGCCGTGATCCCGTTCCTCGTCGGCTATGCCGAGACGGCCCGCGGTGACGGACTCCTCGCCCTCGAGCAGGAACTCGACTCGGCACCCGATTCGTTCACGCGGCAGGCGCTCCAGGCCCTCGCCGACGGGACGGATGCCGACGACCTGCGCCTCATGATGGACGACGAGATCACGGCCACCTCGTCGCGGACGCGGATCGCCGCGAAGTTCTTCTCCTCCCTCGGCGGCTACGCACCCACGATCGGTATCGTCGGCACGGTGGTCTCGCTGACCCACGTGCTCGAGAAGCTCGACGAGCCCGATCACCTCGGACCCATGATCGCGGCGGCGTTCGTCGCCACGCTGTGGGGGCTCCTCTCCGCGAACTTCATCTGGAATCCGATCGCCGGCCGCCTGAACCGCATCGGGGCCGTCGAGCTCGAGCGCATGATGATCGTCAGCGAGGGGATGCTCGCCATCCAGGCCGGCAGTGCTCCGCATCTGCTGCAGGAGCGTCTCGAGGCGCTGTCGACCGTCAAGCCGAAGCGCCGGGCACCCAAGGAGACGAAGGGCGCGGAGGCGCAGGGCTCGGAGGAGGTCCTGTGAGCACGGCCCGCCGCGCGGGCGGGCGCGGTCACGAGGACGAGTCGCACGACGAGCCGGACGAGCGCTGGGCGGTGTCGTACGCCGACATGGTCACCGTGCTGATGTGCCTGTTCATCGTGCTGTTCGCCGTCTCGAACGTCGACAAGACCAAGTTCGAGCTACTGGCGAACAGCCTCGCGACCGGCTTCGGGCAGGAGGAGACGACCACCGGCGGCGCCGACATCTCCGAGGGGCTGGTGATCCCGCCGGAGATGCTCGATGAGGAGGGCGAGCCCGACCTCACCCAGCGCGCTGCGGCGGAGTACGAGTCGCTCGAGGAACTGCGGGAGCGCATGCGCACCGCTCTCGCGGCTCAGGGCCTGCAGGACACGGTCGAGTTCGTGATCGACGACCGCGGCCTCAAGGTCGGTCTGGTCGGCGCGGAGACGTTCTTCGGAGACAACAGCACGGATCTCTCGGCCAAGGCCGATGCCGTGCTCGATGCGATCGGTGACGTGCTGACGACGGTCGACAATCAGGTGAGCGTCGAGGGCCATGCCGATCGGCGCCTCTCGGCCGCGCCCTATCCGACGAACTGGGAGCTGTCGGGAGGTCGCGCGACGCAGGTGGCGCGCTTCCTGGTCGAGCACGAACTCGTCGGCGGCGCGCGGGTGAAGGCGACGGCGTTCTCGGATACGCGCCCGCTCGTCGAGGGCGACAGCCCGCAGGCGCTCGCCAGCAACAGGCGGGTCGACATCGTCGTCGAGTCCACCGAGGAAGACCAGGTGCGGGCGCTGCTCCCCGCACTCGCCGACGCGGCCGGGAAGGGCTGACACGTGTCCACCATCTCCGAGGAGACCGCCATGATCCCGCATGCCGTGCCGGACGATCCCGCCGGGCGCTATCCGGCGTACGACTTCGGTCGTCCCGCGCAGCTCGGGCGCGACAGCATCCGCCGGCTGGAAGCGTCGTTCGAGTCCTTCGCGCGCCTGTGGTCGTCGCAGCTGACCGCGAAGATCCGGGTGCGCACGCACCTCACTCTCGACGACGTCGAGCTCGTGTCGTACGAGGAGTACGCGCAGACGCTCCCGAGCACCACGGCGATGGTCGCCGGCTCCTTCGCCGATCGCGACGAACCGTGCGTGGTGCAGTTCGGGCTCGACAGCGCGCTGCTCTGGGTCGTGCAGATGATGGGAGGGCGGAGCACCTCCCTGCCCGACGCCCGCACGTTCACGCCGATCGAACTCGCCCTGGTGCGCAACCTCATGGAGGGTACCTTCGAGCACCTGTCGGCGAGCCTCGGTCCGCTGCTCCCCGGTGAGCCCGTCTTCGGCGGTGTGCACTACAACCCGCAGTACCTGCAGGTCATCTCGGCCTCGGCCGCCGTGATCGTCGCCCGGTACACGATGCGGCTGGGCGACACGCGCACTGTCGCCTCGATCATGCTCCCGGCCTCCGCGGTCGTCGACCACCTCGCCGAGGCGGGGGCGGATGCCGCGGCGACGCGCGGTGCGGGGCACACCCGCGACCAGGTGCACAGCACTCCGTTGGAGATCACCCTGCGTCTCGCGCCGATCACGATCGGTGCGGGAGAGGTGCTCGATCTCGCGCCCGGTGATCTGCTGCGCCTGCCCCACCCCGAGACGATGCCCTACGAACTGATGGCCGGCGACACGACCATCGCGCGCGCGACGCCCGGCAGCCGCGGATCGCGCCTAGCCTGCACGATCACGACCACCCACGAGGAGAACCACTGATGAGCACCTTCCACGAGACCGCCATCGCCGCGGCGATCGCCGGCAAGCTGCCGTTCGGCTTCCCCGTCATCCCGACGCCGTCGACCGATCCCGGAGCGGTGGGCGACGCGATCGCGGTGACCTTCACCGGCACCCCCGGAGCCCGTCTCGCGATCCAGGTGATCGATCCCGCGCAGCTCGAGGACGGATCCAAGAAAGCGGCTCTCGCCGACCGGCTGCACCCGATCTTCGAAGCGGCGGCCATCGTCCTCGGTCCCGGGGCGCTCGGCACCGGCGAGGCCGTCGCCGCGGCCGAGGTCTTCGCGGCTCCCGGCACGCAGGTGTTCGATCTGGTCGATTCCACCGGCGCCATCGCCGCCCGCGCCTCGGTGCGCATCGAGGGCGATCGTGCGAGCTCGGGTTCCACGGGCCCCCAGCGGATCAACCGCATCGCCGGCGTCGAGATGGAGCTCGTCGTCGAGATCGGGCGCACGCGGATGCCGGTGCGCGACGTGCTCGCGCTCGAGCCGGGGAACGTGGTCGAACTCGACCGCGCGGCGGGGTCTCCCGCCGATATCAAACTCAACGGGCGTCTGATCGGGCACGGCACCGTGGTCGTCGCCGACGGGGACTTCGCGATCCGCGTCGAGCGCATCCTCGACGGCGCCGAGAGCGTCTGATCGTGGACGACATCCTCGTCGCGCTGCGGATGATCGTGGCCCTTGCCGCGGTGCTGGGATTGCTGCTGTTCCTCAGCCGCCGTCTGCAGAAGGCCGGGGCGAAGGGCGGGAGCCCGCTGGACGCGCTCCTGCCGAAGAAACTCGGGCGGCTGTCCGTCCTCCGTCCGCCGCGCTCTTCGGCGACGAGGTCCGCTCGTCAGCGCCCCGAGAAGATCACGGTCGTCGCCCGCACCGGGATCGGCGCCAAGGCGCAACTCGTGGTGGCGGAGTTCGGTGGCATCCGCTACGTGCTCGGCGTCACCGAGGGCGGCGTCAGCGTCGTCGACACGCAGGAGGCTCCGGCCGAGATCGACGACGCAACCGTCGACGAGACGATCGACGACGAGGCGATCGACGACGCGGAGCGCCCGCCGCTCACCTCCGTCGCCTGATCGGCCCCGCGCCGCGGTTACGCGCGAGAGCCGCTGTCGCGATAGTCACCGGTGAGCACGGATCGCTCGCCCCCTCGGCTACGGATCGGCCACGACACCCATCTTCGGAGTGCCGCCGTGCCCGCATCAGTCCTCGCCGCTACGCCGACGGCGCGCGCGTGGCGGGGCCGCGGTCGGATCGGGGTCCTCTCCGCCGCCGTGCTCGTGCTCGTGGCGGTGTGCGTACTGTGGGGAGCCGGGGGTGCTCACGCCGCGGCATCCGTCGTGCCCGCCCAGTCGGGTGACGGCGAGGGCGTGACGATCAACGGCATCAACGGCACGCCGTCCGACAGCATCGTGACGCTGCTCGGCATCACGGTGCTCAGTGTGGCCCCGGCTCTGCTGCTCATGATGTCGAGCTTCACGAAGATCTTCGTGGTGCTCGCCCTCACCCGCAACGCCCTGTCGCTGCCGTCGATTCCGCCGAACCAGGTGCTCGCCGGTCTCAGCCTGTTCCTGACCCTGTTCATCATGTGGCCCGTGCTCACCGACATCAACACGGTCGCGGTCGCCCCGTTCACCGACGGTCAGATCGACTTCGGTCGGGCGTTCGAGCTCGCCCAGGAGCCGCTGCGGCAGTGGATGCTCGCCTACACGCGTGAAGAGGACATCGCGCTGATGCACCGCGCCGCGCAGATGGACAACCCCACCGATCCCTCCAGCATCCCGCTGCAGACGCTCGTGCCCGCGTTCATGCTCAGCGAGCTGCGCGCCGCGTTCCTCATCGGCTTCATCATCTTCGTGCCGTTCCTCGTCATCGACCTCGTCGTCGCGAGCGCCCTGATGTCGATGGGCATGATGATGCTCCCGCCCGTCATGATCTCGCTGCCGTTCAAGATCCTGCTGTTCCTGCTCATCGACGGGTGGGGGATGGTCATCACCGCCCTCGTGCAGTCCTACGCGGGAGGCGGCGGATGAACCCCGAAGCGGTCATCGACATCGGCCAGGCGGCGCTCATCCTCGCGGCGAAGCTGTGCGCCCCGCTCCTGATCACGGCGCTCGTGGTCGGCTTCGCGATCTCGCTGCTGCAGTCCATCACCCAGGTGCAGGAGATGACGATCTCGTTCGTGCCCAAGCTCGTCGCGGTCGGCATCGCGCTGCTGGTGAGCGGGCACTGGATGATCTCCGAGATGATCGCGTTCTCGAACGAGCTCTTCGCACGCATACCGTCGCTGTTGAACGGCGGCTGATGCACATCCCGATCGACTTCACCTGGCTCGAGGCGACGGCTCTGGCCTGCGTGCGGATCACGGCGTTCCTCGTGATCGCGCCGCCCTTCAGCCACGGCACGGTGCCGATGCGGATCCGCGCGATGCTCGGCGTCGGGCTCGCCCTGGCGGTGTCGCCGGTCGTGACCGCGGGCTACGAGCGCCTCGACACAGGGGGATTCCTGCTCGCCCTGGTCGGGCAGGCCCTCACCGGCGCCCTGCTGGGGTTCCTCGTGATGGTGCTCTTCAGCGCGATCCAGAGCTCGGGGTATCTCGTCGACACCTTCGGAGGATTTCAGCTCGCGCAGGCCTTCGACCCGGGCATGGCGGTGAACGGCGCCCAGTTCACCCGCCTGTTCCAGATGACCGCGATCGTGCTGCTGTTCGCCTCCGACGGCTACCAGCTCGTGCTCGGCGGTCTCTTCCGCTCCTTCGACGCGGTGCCGATCACGGGGATGATCGATCTCGCCCGTCCGGCCGAAGCGCTCGTGGGTGCGGCGGGGCAGATGATGCTCAGCGCGGTGCAGATCGCCGGCCCCCTCCTCATCGTGCTCTTCCTCGCCGACGTCGGACTCGGCCTCGTGACCCGCGTCGCCCCGGCCCTCAACGCCTTCGCGATGGGCTTCCCGATCAAGATCGGGCTCACCCTCCTGCTCGTGGGCTTCGTGTACGCGGCGCTCCCCGGCGTGGTCGCGGCGATCGCCGACAACGCCGCGCGCCTGCTCATGGAGGTGACGCGTTGAGCGAGACCGACACCGGAGAACGGACCGAGAAAGCGACCGATCGCCGCCTGAAGGAAGCCCGCAAGAAGGGGCAGATCGGCCGCAGCCAGGACTTCACGGCCTGGGTGTGCATCGCCGCCGCGGCGATCATGTCGCTGCCGGCGATCGCCTCGGCGACCCAGGTGCTCACCGAGCTCTTCCTGAGGGTCGCTCCGGTGGCGGCGCATCCGACCGCCGACACAGCGGTCGAGGTGCTGGGCGCGGCTTTCACCTCGATGGGCGGCATCCTGCTGCCGATGCTGTTCGTCGTGCTGCTGGCGACCACCGCCACGGCCGTGGCCCAGGGCGGCATCCATCTGCGCGGCGTGACGATGCGCACCGAGCAGTTCAACCTGGTGACGGGACTCAAGCGCGTCGTCGGGCGGCAGGCGCTCTGGGAGGGCGCCAAGGCTTTGCTGAAGACGACGGCGATCGGCGTCGCGCTCTGGATCGTCATCTCGGGTCTCGTGCCGGTGCTCATGGCCAGCGGCAGCCACAACATCACCTGGCTCCTCGAACAGGCGGCCGGGGGAGTGATGGCCCTCCTGCAGGTCGCCGTCGTCGTCGGCATCCTGCTCGCCGCCATCGACGTCGCCGTGGTGCTGCGCCGCAACCGCAAGCACACGCACATGACGAAGAAAGAGGCGAAGGACGAGCACAAGAAGAGCGAGGGCGACCCGCTCGTGCGTTCGCAGCGGCGCTCCCGCCAGATCGCCCTCAGCCGCAACCGAATGATCGCGGCGGTCGCCGACAGCGACGTCGTGCTCGTCAATCCCACCCACGTCGCCGTCGCGCTGCGATACGAACCCGGGAAGTCCGCCCCGCGCGTCGTCGCGAAGGGGGCCGGCATCGTCGCACAGAAGATCCGTGAGCGCGCCGAGGAGTCGGGCGTTCCACTGGTGCGCGACATCCCGCTCGCCCGCGCCCTGCATGCGGCCTGCGAGATCGGCCGGGAGATCCCCGAGGAGCTCTACACCGCGGTGGCCCAGGTGCTGGCGTTCATCGAGCACCTCAAGCGGCGCGGCTCGGCGCGCGGTACCCACACGATGCCGTTCGCGAGCACCCGCGACCGCGGGCTCTGACCCGCACTCCCGGACACGGAAAACGAGAAGGTAGGACGCATGATCGGTCAGCTGCTGTCGAAGGGAGCCGTCCCCGTCGGGGTGGTCGGGATCATCCTCCTGCTCATCGTGCCGATCCCGACGCCGCTGCTCGACGTGCTCATCGTCGTGAACATCTCGTTCGCGTTGCTGATCCTGCTCACGGCCATGTTCGTGAAGAAGCCGCTGGACTTCTCGGTGTTCCCGAGCCTGCTGCTCGTCGCGACGCTGTTCCGTCTCGGTCTCAACGTCGCCTCCACGCGGCTGGTGCTCAGCGAGGCGCACGCGGGCCAGGTGATCCAGGCGTTCGGGCAGATCACGATCAGCGGGTCGCTCGTGATCGGTGCCGTGATCTTCCTGATCCTCACCGTCATCCAGTTCGTGGTGGTCACCAAGGGCGCGGAGCGCGTCGCGGAGGTCGGCGCGCGCTTCACCCTCGATGCGATGCCCGGCAAGCAGATGGCGATCGACGCCGACCTCAACGCGGGCCTCATCACCGATGACGAGGCGCGCCGGCGTCGCGCCGAGGTCGCCGCGGAAGCCGACTTCTACGGGGCCATGGACGGCGCGTCGAAGTTCGTCAAGGGCGATGCGATCGCGGGCATCGTGATCGTCGTCATCAACTTCGTCGGCGGCATCATCATCGGCATGGCGCAGCACGGCATGGAGATGGGGGAGGCGCTCGAGACCTACAGCATCCTGACCATCGGTGACGGGCTCGTGACGCAGATCCCCGCGCTGCTGATGGCGGTGTCGACAGGCATGATCGTGACGCGCGAGAACGTCGAGGCCGAGATGGGGCAGGCTGCGGCGCGACAGCTGCTGCAGTCGCGCAACGCCCTCGTCATCACCGGGCTGGCGGCGGTCGCGATGGGATTCATCCCCGGGATGCCGCTGCTCGTGTTCGCGAGCATCGGTGCCGTGCTGCTGTTCGCCGCGTCGCGGGTGAAGGCGAGCGAGGATCGGGATGCCGCGCGCGAGGCCGATGCCCTGCAGCAGGAGGCGGTCGAGGCGGGCGCCGAGGGGCCGGAGGATCTCATGGATCGCATGAGGGTGCACGCGCTCGAGATCTCGCTCTCGACCGACATCGTCGACCTCGCAGCCGGGGGGTCGGGGGATCTGCTCACCCGCGTCAAGTCGCTCCGTCGCAAGCTCGCGCTCGACATCGGCATCCTCATGCCGCCCGTGCGCACCCGCGACAACATCGACCTGCCGGCGCAGACCTACGCGATCCTCATCGCCGGTGTGGAGGTCGGTCGTGGCGTCGTGCCGCGCGGTCATGTGCTGGCGATCGGCACCGGTCTCGAGCAGCTTCCCGGCGAAGCCGTCGTCGACCCGGTCTTCGGGCTCGAGGGCAAGTGGGTGCCGGCCGAGATGTCGCACGCGGCCGACATGGCGGGCGCGACGGTGATCGATCGTGCGAGCGTCATCATCACCCACCTGTCCGACATCGTGCAGAGTCAGGCGCACCGCCTCCTCTCGCTCGAGGACGTGCGCCAGCTGACCGAGCATCTGAAGCAGTCGAGCCCCACGACGGTCGAGGAGCTGACTCCCGCCGTGCTCTCGCTGGCGGCGATCCAGCGGGTGCTCGCCGGACTGCTGGCGGAGCGCGTGCCGATCAACGACCTCGCGCGCATCTACGAGGCGCTCGTGCTGCGCGGCAAGACCTCGACCGAGATCCCCGCACTCATCGATGCCGCACGCGCGGCGCTCGGACCCGCGATCGCGGCACGCTTCGCCGAGGACGGGCGCATCCGGGTCATCATGTTCGATCCGATGCTGGAGCAGCAGATGCTCGAGGGCATGCGCATCGTCGACGGCAATCCCCAGATCGTGCTCACGCCCGAGGCGACCCTGCAGGTGCTCGAGAGCGTGCGTCGCACCGTGGCGGACCTGACGCAGGCGGGTCCCGAACCGGTGCTCGTCTGCGCGCCGTCGCTGCGCCAGGCGGTCCGGCGGATGCTCGCGCCGCAGGTCGAGTCGCTCCCCGTGCTGTCGTACGACGAAGCCGGGGCGGCGGGCCATGCGACCGACGTCGTCGGGGTCGTGCGCATCGCCCCGTCCGCCCTCCCCAGCGCGGCGGGTTGACCCGCAGATTCCGCTCGTTTACGAGGGCATGCACTACCTTGGTGAACAGGATGGCGCGAGTGCGCCGCAGCCAGGGAAGGCGGACGGACATGCTGGTTCTGACGAGGCGCGCGAACGAGAGCATCGTGATCGGCGATGACATCACGGTGACGATCCTGGCGGTCACCCCGAGCGGTGTGCGAGTCGGGATCGACGCCCCTCGCGACACCCGCATCAACCGTGCGGAGATCGTCCTCGCGGTCGGCGATGCCAACAAGGAAGCGGTGCAGACCGCGGGGGACGAGTCGGCGGAGAGCGCACTCCTCGGTGCCCTGCGACGTCTGAGCGGAGCCTCCTGACCGATGTCAATGGGGAGTTCTCCCCATCCGTGTCGAGTTACTCGCCTCCCCGTTGTCGCGATAGTCGTAGGTGTGACGGAAGTTTCCGTCTCCGACGACCCCGACCCGACGAGGTGACGCCCTGTGGCCGCTCACGACCTGAGCATGCACCTGCTGCGCGAGCGCGAGCTGCTCGAGACGCTGCTGTTCAAGCTGGATGAGCAGCAGATGCTGCTCGCGACCGGCCGCAACCGGTGGATCCGGCATGCGTCGACCGAGATCGAGCGAGTGCTCGCCGCCATGCCGACCGTCGCCCTCTCCCGCGATGCGCTCGTCGTGGCCGTGGCCGACGAGTGGAGCGCGCCCGAGGCGACGACCCTGCGTCAGCTGATCGCCGCGGCGCCCTCCGACGGATGGCGTGAGGTGCTCGAGGGGCACCTCGCCGCGATGACGGCGCTGGCCGACGAGATCGAGCAGATGAAGCAGGTCAACGAGCAGCGTCTGCGCACCGCGATCCGCGTGACCCAGGAGACCATCGCCGGCCTCGGCGAGCCGACCGGCGAGTACACGCCCAGCGGCGACGTCGTCCGCGGCGGCGACGCCCGACTTCTCGACACCCGGATGTGAGGTGACCATGTCTTCGTTCGCAGGTCTTCGTCTGGCGGAATCCGCCCTCTCCGCCGCCCGCGCGGGGATGACCGTGACGGGTCAGAACATCGCCAACCAGACCACCACCGGGTACACCCGGCAGCGGGTCGAACAGGCTCCGCTCTCCGGCGTCGGTCAGACCGGGCTGTGGAAGAGCGGACTCGGCATCGGCGGGGGCGTCTCCGTCACGGGCGTCGCGCGCCTCGGCGATGCCGTCCTCGACGCCCGCGTGCGTGACGCTCTCTCGACCTCCGGTTTCTGGAGTGCGCGGGCGACCGCGGCGGCCCGGGTCGAGAGCACGATGGCTGAGCCGACCGCCGACGGACTCGCCGCGAACCTCGACCGCTTCTGGGCCGGATGGTCGGACCTCGCGAACACCCCTGAGCCGGCTGCGGCGCAGGTCGTGCTCACCAACGCACAAGTTCTCGTCGGTCAGATCGCCGCGGGCTACCAGGCCGTCGCCGGCCAGTGGAGCGACCTGCGCGGACAGGTCGATCGCGATATCGCCGACGTCAACGCGGTGGCGGGTCAGGTCGCGACGCTGAACGGTCAGATCCGCGACGCGCTGCATGCCGGACGCAATGCCAACGAACTGATCGATCAGCGGAACGTGCTCGCCCAGCAGTTGTCCTCGGCGATCGGGGCGACGGGCGTCGTCGAGTCGGACGGCACTCTCACCCTCCGCGTCGACGGTAACGCGCTCGTCTCAGGTGACAGTAGCCGGTCGCTCCAGGTGAGCGGTCCGCGCGAGATCTCGGATGCCGGTCGCACCACCGTGACGTGGGCCGATCGGCCGGACGTTCCGGTCGCCGTCGGCGGTGGCGTGATCGGCGGCACCATCAGCGCACTCGCGCCGGCATCCGACGGTGGCACGCTCGCCGGCGTCGCGGCCGCCTACAACGAGACCGCCTCTGCCCTCGCCGCAGCGGTCAACGACGTGCATCGCACCGGGGTGACCGCCGGCGGCGCGGCCGGTGGCGACTTCTTCGCCCTCGACACCACGGCGCCGGCGGCGCTCGGACTGAGCGTCGTGCCCACCGGGCTCGATCAGCTCGCGCTGGCGGCGCCGGGAGCGGGCGCGAAGGACACCACGATCGCCGACCGCATCAGTGCGCTCGGTGCCTCGGCCACTGGGCCCAGCAAGACCTGGGCGACGTTCGTCACCGGGTTCGCGGTCGCGGTCGCCGGTGATCTGCAGCGGGCCGACATCGCCGACATGGGCGCCGTGGCCGCCGTCACCGCGCAACAGTCGAACGCCTCGGTCGACGGCGACGAAGAGACCATCAACCTGCTGACCTACCAGACCGCGTACCAGGCCGCCGCCCGTGTGCTGACGGCGATGGACGAGGCGCTCGACCTGCTCATCAACCGCACCGGCCTGGTCGGCCGCTGACCCGGGAGTCGACCATGATCGGACGCATCACGAGCAGCACCATGACGCAGCAGTCGCTGCGTACGCTGCAGACCAACCTCGCCGACCGCGAGCGCCTGCAGAACCAGGCCGCCTCGCAGCGCGCATTCCGCTCGCCGAGCGAAGACCCCGCCGCCGCGGCGACGACCCTCGGCGTGCACGGCGAGCAGGCGCGGGTCGCGCAGTTCGCACGGAACCTGAGCGACGGCATGGCCTGGGTCACCACGGTCGACACCGCGCTCGGTGCGAGCACCGACCTGCTCAATCGCGCTCGCGATCTGACGGCGCAGGGAGCGAACTCCGGGGCGCTCAGCCCGACCGCGAGGGAATCCATCGCACAGGAGCTCGAGACGATCAGCGCCGAGCTGCTCGCTCAGGCGAACACGAGCGTGCTGGGGCGCAGCGTCTTCGCCGGGACCGGCGATACCGGTGCCGCGTTCGACCCCGACACCTTCGCGTTCCACGGCAGCCCGGGAGACGGCGTGCAACGACGCATCAGCGACAACGAGACGGTCCGCGTCGACTTCGACGGCTCGCAGGCCTTCGGGCAGGGGGCGAACAGCGCTTTCGCCCTCCTCAACGACATCGCGGCCGAGCTGCGCACCGGCGCGAACATCGGCCCGCGCCTCGACGACATCGACGCGCGCCTGAAGGACGTCGTCGCCGCGCGCGGCACGACGGGTGCCCGGCAGGTGCAGATCGAGCGTGCGGCGTCGCAGAACCTCGCCACCTCCACCGACCTCGAGGCGCGTCGTGCCGAGGTCGAGAACGTCGACAGCCTCGAGGTCCTCGTGCGGTTGCAGTCCGCCGAGCTCGTCTTCCAATCCGCCCTGCAGGTGACGGCCAAGTCGCTGCAGACCAACCTCCTGGAGTTCCTGCGATGACCGCGACGACCGCCCGAGCGAATATCGAGTCGGCAGACCGCGTGATCGAGTTCACCTCGCCGATGCACGGCCTGGCCCCGTACACGACGTTCACCCTCGAGAGCATCGAGGGTGCCGACGGCCTGTACGCGCTCCGGGCGACGGATGCCGAGGTGCGTCTGTTCGTGGTGGAGGCTCCGTTCGTCGATCGTGCCTACGCTCCGAAGGTCCCGGCATCCGTCCGCGCCGAGATCGGGGCATCCGCGGGCGATGCGCTCCAGGTGCTGGTCGTGGCGAACCCCGGGGATGAGGGGGTGCACGTGAATCTGCGCGCGCCGATCGTCGTCCACCCCGCGAGCGGACGCGCGGTGCAGGTGATCCTCGAGGATCAGACCCACCCGATCCGTTCGCTCCTCGGCGGACGGTGACGGATGGTCGATCTGCGATCCCGCACGCACGGTCCGGGCGCGACGAAGGGCGTCAACCTCGTGGTCCTCGCCTATGACGACCGCGTCGAATCCGATGCCGGTACCGAGGAACCGGTGCACCATCTGGACGCACGGGTGCACCCCGGTGACCGTCGGGCGCCGGGGCAGACCGAGCTCGCGCTCGTCCCGTCGAAGGACGAGCCGTCCGAGGGCGAGTTCGAGAATTCCGCGCGGTACACCGCGGCCCAGTTCTCCGCGGTCGTCGACGCGGCGGGCGAGAACACGGCCCCGCTGCTCGACGCGCAGGGGACCGTCGTCGGCCACGCCTACGGCGTGAAGGCTGACCTGCTGATCAATGGCGGCGATGTGGTCGTGAACACGAAGACCCTCGAGGCGACCGAGCTCTCGGTGGATGCCGATGAGCGCGGTCTCGCCATCCGTGCGCAGATCGACGCCTCGACCGCCGCCGCACGCACGGCCCGAGAGATCGCGAAAACACGGAAGAATCAGGTGAAACCGGAGTTCACCGCATATACCAAGGAAGAGGCACTATCCTCTGAGGGGTAAGGGCTGGGGCCTCGCTGATCCCGGTTCGTCGCAGGGGGGCCTTCGACGAATCACCGGTGCAGCTGTCAAGGGCGCAGCGCAAGACGCTCGGTGACGGGCGAACACACCAGGGGACGGTACAGAGCATGAGCACATCCAAGACGCTCGAGGCCAATCGCGTGAGCAAGCGCGAGTTCGTACAGCGATTCGCGCGACGCGGGGGAATCTCCGTCTTCGCGGCGCAGACGGCGTACAACGCGATGATCGACGAACTCCTCGATCTCGTCAGTCAGGGCAACACCGTCACCCTCACCAACTTCGGCAAGTTCTACCCGCAGACCCACAAGGGGCACCGCGTGCAGTTCGGCAAGGACGAAGGCACCGGTGAGGTCACCGACTACACGGTGCTCAAGTTCTCCGCGACGCGCGAGGTCAACCGGCGCGTCAAGGTCACCGACTGAGCGACGTCACCGAGTGAGCGACTCCGGGCTCGGACGTCAGAGCCCGAAGCCGTAGGTCGCTTGAGCGACGAGCGCGAGGCTGACGGTGGTCGGATAGATCTCCGGCTCCTCGTCGTCGTCGCCGAGCAGGTCGAGTCGATCGATCGGCACGAAGATGCTGCCGTCGGGTTCGAAGATCAGGTCGCGGGGAACGAACGACGCGAAGAGCGAACGTGTACCGTTGCGCAGCTCGAACGTGCGCCCGACGTCTCCACGTTCGAACAGGTTCATCTCGACCTCGTCGAACCAGATCTTGCCGTCGGGGAAGCGCGCCTCGATCCGATACGTGCCCGGCTCCACGGCCTTGATGTTGAGATCGTCGACGATCTCGGCGAAGAGTGTGTCGGGCTGCTGCAGCTCGAAGGCGATCGCACGCAGATGGTCGTAGTTCAGGCGCGCCCGTCGTGAGAACAGCGCGACGTTCTCGATCTCGTCGGGGTGCGCGTTCGGCGCCTGATCGAGAAGGTACTGCCGCACCTCGTCGGGGCCCGGGTAGTCGAAGCGCAGGTGGTAGTGGAAGCGGCCGGGGCGATTGACGAGGTACGTGCTCACGTCGGCGAGCGCATTCACCGAGAGGCAGTAGACCCGCTTCACCGAGGAGAGCCCATCGAACAGCGAGAGGAACTGGTTCTGCCGGTTCAACCCGTCGGTGATGCCGCGCCGCCCCGCCGGGAAGATCTTCTCGAACTCGTCGAAGACGATGAGGCACTCGTCGAGGCTGTCGAGGAACTCCACGATGCCGTCGTGGTCCTCGGAGACGACGACGACGGGGAGCCCCTGCTCTCTGGCGGCCTCCGCGACCATCCTCAGGAACAGGGACTTGCCGATCCCCTTGTCGCCGGAGAGCATCACGCCGAGGCTGCGGTCGGAGAGCGCGTAGGAGCGGAAGATCTTGGCGACCTTGCGATCGCGGCCCCCGTACACGCGCTCCGTCCCGACGGTCAGGTCATCGATGCGCACGAGACTGAAGCCCTCTTTCGAGGTGAAGCTGACCCGATAGGTGCCCAGAGGGAAGGCCTCGTGGGTGCGCACGGCGTCGTCGTAGACGCGCACGTGACCGCCGGTCTCGATGTAGGTGCTGGACAACACCCTCCTCCTTTCGCTCCCCGATGGTCGATCGGTGGGGTTCGTGGCTCGCTCGACGGCCCGCACCGCCCTCGGTGGGCGGAGCGACACGGGTGGAGCACGAGGTTCCCACGAGTAGGGGAGTCACGCAGGAACCGGAGGACGGGCGGTGGGGGATCCGCCCGGGATACCATTTCACGTCGGAGGCCCGGACGACAAGCGACAAACGGCGTGTCGGGGCCGATATCTCTTCGTTTACGTGCACACGGCCCCTCGGGCGGGCCAGGGTCCGGTCAGCCCGCGATCGTTCGGTGCGTTCGGCGCGGCACCCAGCAGGACACCCGGTCGCGGTAGTCGGAGTACTCGTCGCCGAATCGCTCCGCGAGGTCGGCCTCTTCGATCGGTCGCACGACCGTGTTCCACACCAGGGACCCGAAGAGCGCGTAGACCACGACCAGCCAGGAACCGAGTACCAGTCCGACCGCGACGCCCTGTGCGATGCCGGCGACGGCCATCGGGTTGCGTACGAAGCGGTAGGGGCCGGCGATCACGAGATGGCGAGCCATCTCGGAGGGGAGGGGCGTTCCCTCGCCGAGCATCGACATGGTGACCGCCGACCAGATACCCAGGACCGTCGCCGCGAGGAACAGTGCGACACCGGTCAGGCGGACCGCCAGCGGCAGCTCGAGGTGCAGACCCCATCGGAGCTCGATCACGGCGATGAGCGCCGGCAGCAGGCCGAGGAACATGCCCCAGAAGAA
This sequence comes from Microbacterium sp. NPDC090225, assembly GCF_044772365.1. NCBI lineage: Bacteria > Bacillati > Actinomycetota > Actinomycetes > Micrococcales > Microbacteriaceae > Microbacterium > Microbacterium sp. NPDC090225. The sequence continues at coordinate 333,456 of NZ_JBIVYS010000001.1, forward strand.
CAACGTCTGGAGTCCGGTGCGCGCCATCACCCGGCCGCGTCCGCTCACGCGGGCGGCGCGGAAGGCGAACGGCCCGCGGGCGATCCATTCGAAGGGTGCCCGGCCGACGATGATCACGATGCCGGCCGCGAGGCTCCCGGCCGCCGCGGCGACCATCAGCAGCGCACCCCACCCGGCCATCCCCGTGACGGTCGCGTACACCGCCATCCCGACCGCCACGAGCACGGTCCAGGAGACGACGACCCGGACCGCGGCTCGTACGCCGAAGGCGGCGAGCGCCGACCCGCCGACGAAGAGAGGGATGTCGGCGATCGCGATCGGCAGGACGGGGAGTCCGTCGAGCGTCGCCGCGCGGATCGCAGGGAGGAAGAACACACCGAGCCACCAGCATCCGCCTGCCACCGCCTGCAGCGCGAAGTACGCGCGCGCCGCCGGGGGAGCGATGCGGATGCCGGCGAACACCGCCCCATGCTATCGACCCGACCACCTGGCACACTGGGCGCATGGAGATCATCGAGAACTCGAAGCTCACGGTCGTCGGCGCGGGAAGCGTCGGCTCGAGCGTGGCCTATGCCGCGCTGATCCGCGGGTCGGCGCGGCACATCGCTCTCTACGACATCGCGACCGAGAAGGTCGAGGCCGAGGTGCTCGACCTCGCGCACGGCACGCAGTTCACGGGTACGAGCGACATCATCGGCGGCAGCGACGTCTCCGTCGCCGCGGGCTCGCACGTGGTCGTGATCACCGCCGGGGCGAAGCAGAAGCCCGGCCAGACGCGCATCGAACTCGCCGACGTGAACGCGGGGATCATCCGACGCATGATGCCGCAGCTGCTCGAGGTGGCGCCGAACGCCGTGTACGTGATCGTCACCAACCCCTGCGACGTACTCACCGTCATCGCCCAGCAGGAGACGGGGCTGCCGCCCGAGCGGATCTTCGCCTCCGGCACCGTGCTCGACACCTCGCGGCTGCGCTGGAAGCTGGCGCAGCGGGCCGGTGTCTCGACGGCGAGCGTGCACGCGCACATCGTGGGCGAGCACGGCGACACCGAGTTCCCGCTGTGGTCGCGCGCCACGATCGGGACGGTGCCGATCCTCGAGTGGGAGACGCCCGAGCATCCGCGTTTCACGCTCGCCGAGCTCGACGAGATCGCCGTCGACGTCCGCGATGCGGCGTACAAGGTCATCCGGGGCAAGGGAGCGACGAACTATGCGATCGGCCTCTCGAGCGCCCGGATCGTCGAGGCGATCCTGCACGACGAGCACGCCGTGATGCCGGTGAGCACGGTGCTCGACGACTTCCACGGGATCGATGGCGTCGCGCTCTCGGTGCCGTCGATCGTGAGCGCCTCGGGTGCCGTGCCGATCCGCAACACGTCGTTCTCCGACGGCGAGCTGGCGCTGCTGCGGGGATCCGCCGACGCGCTTCGGTCGGCCGCGGCGACGCTCCGCTCCTGACGGCGTCCGACGTCGAGAGCGGGCTCCGGGATCGGGTGGCGGGGCGCCGAGTACAGAGGCGACGCCCCGCCCGCTCTCACTTCCCGTGCGGGTCCGTACGGTTCAGCGCGGCGACCACCTGCGCGTAGTCCCCGCGCGCTTCGCCGTAGCGGAGGAACTTCACGCGCTCGACCTGCACCTCGGTGGCGTCGGGTCGGGTCTCGATCAGCGTCATGACCTCGGAGACGAACTCGTCGAGCGGCATCGCCGCGTCGTTCTCGGCGTGACCGGGCATGAGGTCGGTGCGCACGGCCGGCGGCTCGAGCTCGATGACCGAGATGCTCGATCCGTCGAACTGGAGGCGCAGCGATTCGCTGAGCATATGGATCGCGGCCTTGCTCGCGTTGTACGTCGGCGTGACCCGCAGCGGGGCGAAGGCGAGACCGGAGGAGACGGTCATGATCGTGGCGTCGGGCATGCGATGCAGGTGCTCGACGAACGCGGCGATGAGGCGGATCGGTCCCAGGACGTTCGTGGTGACGATCTCCTCGGCCGTGGCGAGGAAGCCCTCGGGCGTGCGCCAGTCCTCCGCGCGCATGATGCCCGCCATCGTGACGAGCACATTGAGCGAGGGATGCTCGGCGAGCACGGTGCGTGCAGCGTCCTCGATGCTCCGTGCATCCGCGGTGTCGATCTGCACGGTGCCGAGATCCGGATGCTCGGTGGCGATCGCCTCCAGACGGTCGGTGCGCCGGCCGCCGACGATCACGGTGTTGCCGCGATCGCGCAGGCTCAGGGCGAGCGCGAGACCGATGCCGCTCGTGGCGCCGGGGATGAAGATGGTGTTTCCGCTGATGTTCATGTGTCCAGCCTCGGGCGATCGTACGGACCGCTCCAGAGACGGATGATCCAGGGACCGGCCGTCCCTGGATCGCGCGGACGGACCGGGGGATACTCGTGGGGTGGATCGTGATGCGCTGGCCGACTTCCTCCTGCGACGACGGGAGGCGCTGACCCCCGACGATGTCGGGCTACCGGCGGGACCGCGCCGACGGACCGCGGGATTGCGCCGCGAGGAGGTCGCTCAGCTCGCGACGATGTCGACGGACTACTACACGCGCCTCGAGCAGCGCCGTGGCCCGCAACCCAGCGCGCAGATCCTCGCGTCGCTGGCGCGGGCGCTCCGACTCAGCGAGGACGAACGCGACTACCTCTACCGGTTGTGCGGCTACAGCGCCCCCGACCGGGCGCACGTCACGGACTACGTGCGTCCCGGCATCCTGCGCGTGCTCGACCGTCTGCACGACACCCCGGCGTTCGTCGTCTCGGTTCTCGACGAGGTGCTCGTGCAGAACGACGCCGCCCGGGCGCTCCTCGGAGATGCCAGTGCGTTGTCGGGGCTCGAGCGCAGCGGCATCTACCGGTGGTTCGCGATGCCGGAGACCGAGCGGCGGCGCTATCCCGAGGCCGACCACGCCCGTCAGAGTCGTGCTCTGGTGGCGTCGTTGCGCGCGGCTCACGGCGTGATGGGGGCGCGGTCGCGCGCCGGCGAGATCGCCCAGGAGCTCTCGGCCCGCAGCGACGAGTTCACCGGCCTCTGGGAGAACCACGAGGTGAGCCGGCGCTTCGAGCAGCACAAGACGATGATCCACCCCGAGCTCGGCGAGATCGAGGTCGACTGTCAGGCGCTGTTCACCGAGGACGAGTCCCAGGCGCTCATCGTGCTCACCGCGGCACCGGGCAGCGAAGCGGCGAGCAAGCTCGAGTTCCTGCGCGTGCTCGGGACGCAGAAGGTCTGATCGTCGGTCACGATTCCTCGTGGTGCGCGGGGTCGGCGTCGAAGAGACGCCCGTCCGCACGCCCGAGGCCCGTGATCGCCAGGACCTCCGCCTCGTCGAGCGCGACCTCGGCGGCGGCGAGGTTCGCGACCTGGTGCTCGAGCGACGACGCCTTCGGGATCGAGACGGTGCCGCGGGCGACGTGCCAGGCGAGCACCGTCTGCGCGGGAGAGATGCCGTGCGAGGCGGCGACCTCGCGGATCACCTCTTCGTCGAGCAGTTCCTTCGCGCGGCCGAGCGGGCTCCACGCCTCGGTGAGGATGCCGTGCTCGCGGTGGTACGCCAGCTGCTCGCTCTGCGGGAAGTAGGGGTGCACCTCGATCTGGTTCACGACCGGGCGCACGCCGGTCTCGCGCTCGATGCGCTCGAGGTGCTCGGGCAGGAAGTTCGAGACGCCGATCTGACGCACGACCCCGCGCTGCTGCGCGTCGACGAGCGCCGCCCACGCCTGCACGTACTCGTCCTGGCTCGGGTTGGGCCAGTGGATGAGGTGCAGGTCGGTGATGTCGAGACCGAGGCGCGACCGGCTCTCCTCGATGCTCGTGCGTGCCTTCGCCGAGGGGTGATGGCGACCGGGGAGCTTCGTGGTCACGATGATCTCGTCGCGATCGACGTCGGATGCCGCGACCCCGCGTCCGACCGACCCCTCGTTCTCGTAGTTGAAGGCGGAGTCGATGAGGCGGTACCCGGCACCGATGGCGCCGGTCACGGCATCCGCCCCGGCATCGCCGTTGAGAGCGTACGTGCCCATACCGATCGCCGGCAGGGCGAATCCGTTGTGGGCGGTGAACGTGGGGATGGCGGGCTGGGTGCTCACGGTGCTCCTTCTCGGTCGGTGTCTCGAGCGTACGCTGGAGGGATGACACCCGAGGCGGAGATGGCGCCGCATGACGCCCCGATCGCGGATTCGACCCGGTGCCCCTGCGGATCGGGCGAGCTCTTCGGCGGATGCTGCGGTCCGATCCTCCGGGCCGAGACGACCGCCCCGACGGCGGAGCGGCTGATGCGATCGCGCTACACGGCGTTCGTGGTCGGCGACGTCGCCCACCTGCGTGCGACCTGGCACGACTCCACGCGACCGGCATCCATCGAGATCGAACCGGATCTGCGCTGGCGGCGACTGGTGGTGCTCGACCGGGAGGCGGGCGGTCCGTTCGACCGTGACGGGGTCGTGGAGTTCGCGGCGCACTGGGTGCAGGACGGCGCTCGCGGCGCGCTGCACGAACGCAGCAGGTTCGTGCGCGAGGAGCGCCGGTGGCTGTACGTCGACGGCGACCTGCTGTGATGGCGGCGCCCGTCAGACGATAGATTGGACAGTGTGAACGCCAGCTCCGAACATCAGCGCATCCTGCTCGACATCGCCGACCTCGACCGGCGCATCGCGCAGGCCGATCGTGCCCGCACCCATCCCTCGCAGGCCGCGCGGATCAACGAGCTGGTGGCGATCCGTCAGGAGCAGCTGCGTGAGCTCACCGCCCTCACCGGCACCCGCGACGACGCCCGCACCGAACTGACCCGTCTCGAGTCCGACGTGAAGCTCGTCGAGCAGCGGCGGGCGCGCGATGCCGAGCGCCTCGCGGTCGCGACCGATCCCAAGCAGGCGCAGGCCCTCGAGCACGAGATCGCGAGTCTCACCCGCCGCCAGAGCGACCTCGAAGACGCCGAGCTCGACGTGATGGGGCGGGTCGAGGAGTCCGAGGCCGCTGTCGCCGCTCAGCAGGCGCTCATCGACATCACGACCGCCGAGGGCTCGACCCTCAGTGCGCAGGGCAAGGCCGACGTCGCCGCCGCTGCCGAGCTCGGTGTGCAGCTCGCCCGCGATCGCGCGGCCGTGGCCGAGAGCATCCCGGCGCCCCTGCTTGCCGAGTACACGCGGCGCGCGGCGAACAGTGCGGGTGCCGCTCTGCTGACCCGTGGCACGTGCGAGGGGTGCCGCATGATGCTGCCGGGCACCGACCTCGCCGAGATCCGTCGCTCCGCCGAGGACGCGGTCGTCTCGTGCCCCGAGTGCGGCTGCATCCTGGTGCGCACGGAGGAATCGGGACTGTGATGCACGCGGCGCCCTCGTCGTGAGCGCGTCGCCCACATCGTCCGAGCGACGCATCCTGCTGGTCGCCGACGGCAGCGGCGCCCACGTCGCGGTCGACCTCGATACCGCCGACGTCGAGATCCGTCGAGTCAGTGTGAGCGCGCGCGATCTGCCCGGCTGGGTCGCCGAATCCGAGCAGCGCGACGCGCCGCGCTGGGTGATCCGCAGTGCGCGCGAGACCTATGCGCCGCTCCTCGCCGAGGGCGTCCGCGTCGGGCGCACCCACGATCTGCTCCTGTGTCATGCGATCCTCCGTGACACGGCATCCGTCCCACACCCGCTGGAGCCGTCGGAGGACTGGATCCGCCGGGAGGCTCCCGATGCGGCGCCCGGGTTGTTCGACCTCTTCGAGGCGGACTCCGCGCGCGTGGATCCTGTCGCCGAGGCCCTGGAGCAGTACCGTGCGCAGCGTCGCGTGATCGCCGCCGCCTCGGACGGCCGGTTGGCCCTGCTCTGCGCTGCCGAGTCCGCCGGTGGCCTCGTGGCCGAGGAGATGCGCGCGGCCGGGGTGCCCTGGAACGAGGGCGTGCACGACGAGATCCTCACCGACACGCTCGGCGCTCGATCACTCGCGGGCGGACTCCCGGCGAAGATGGTCGCGCTCGGCGAAGAGGTGCGCACCATTCTCGGCGACGCCACGCTGCACCTCGACAGTCAGCCCAAACTGCTGCGCGCGCTGCATCGCTCCGGGGTGCCCGTCGAGTCGACGAGCAAGTGGGAGCTCGCGCAGTACGAGCATCCGGTCGTCGAACCGCTGCTGGCGTACAAGAAGATGTCGCGTCTGCTCAGCGCCAACGGGTGGGTCTGGCTCTCCGACTGGGTGCATCACGGGCGCTTCCGCCCGGTCTACATCCCCGGCGGCGTCGTGACGGGGCGGTGGGCGTCGGCCGGCGGGGGAGCCCTGCAGCTGCCGCGCAGTCTGCGCCCCGCCGTGCGGGCGGACCCCGGGTGGACGCTGGTGGTCGCCGATGTCGCCCAGCTCGAACCCCGCATGCTCGCGGCGATGGCGTCCGATGCAGCGATGGCGCGCGCGGCGCAGGGCACCGATCTGTACGCCGGGGTGGTCGACTCCGGAGCGGTGGCGACGCGTGAAGAGGCCAAGTACGCCGTGCTCGGCGCCATGTACGGCGCGACCACCGGTGACAGCGGCCGCCTCGTTCCGCGGTTGCGCAAGGTCTATCCGCGCGCGATGGCGCTCGTCGACGCCGCGGCGCGCACGGGGGAGGACGGCGGGATCGTCTCGACCTGGCTCGGGCGCTCGTCGCCGAAGCCGTCCGCCGAGTGGGCGGCCCTCCAATCCGCAGCCACCGGCGCGGATGTCGATCCGGTGCTGGTGGCGCAGGCGCGCCGCCGCGCGCGCGACTGGGGCCGTTTCACCCGCAACTTCGTGGTGCAGGGCACCGCGGCGGAGTGGTCGCTGATCTGGCTCGCCGAGATCCGGCATCGGTTGCGCGGCCTGCCGGCTGCGGCGACGCCGGCCACGGCATCCGGTCCCTTCTCGGCGGCCGCGCACCTCGCGTTCTTCCTGCACGACGAGGTGATCCTGCACGTCCCGGCCGAACTCGCGGATGCCGCGGCCGACGCCGTGCGCGAGGCGGCGGCCGTCGCGACCACACGCCTGTTCGGGACGTTCCCGATCGACGTGCCACTCGATCTGCGCATCACCGAGTCCGCCGAGAAATGACGCGCGGCCGGGCGTCGTAGACTGGCAGATGCGAATGGGTCGACTGGACGGTCGCGTGGCGGGCAACCGCACCGAGGAACGTCCGGGCTCCGCAGGGCAGGGCGGTGGGTAACACCCACCCGGAGTGATCCGCGAGACAGTGCCACAGAGAGTAGACCGCCCCCGGTCCGCCGGGGGTAAGGGTGAAAGGGTGGTGTAAGAGACCACCGGGGGACATGGTGACATGTCCCGCCAGGTAAACCTCGCCCGGAGCAAGGTCAGACAGAGGATGTTGACGCGGCTCGCCGAGTCCTCGGGTAGACCGCTGGAGCGGCACGGCAACGTGTCGCCGAGAGAGATGGCCGTCGAAGGGGCGAAGAACCCCGGAACAGAACCCGGCGTACAGGTCGGCCCATTCGCCTCGACGTGAAAGGCCCGGTGACCATCAGGTCACCGGGCCTTTTCGTGATCTCGAGGGCGTCAGTCGCCGGCGAGCGAGGCTGCGCCGATGATGCCGGAGTTGTTGCGGTGGATCGCCGGGACGATCGGGGTCTTCAGGTCGAGGAGCGGGAGGAAGTCGCCCGCGTTCTTCGACACGCCGCCGCCGACCACGAACAGGTCGGGACTGAAGAGGAACTCGATGTGCGAGTAGAACGCCTGCAGGCGCTCGGCCCATTCGGTCCAGGTGAGACCCTCGCGCTCGCGCGCGGAGGTCGCGGCCCACTGCTCGACGGACTCGTACTCGCGGAAGTTGAGGTGCCCGAGCTCGGTGTTGGGCAGCAGCACGCCGTCGTTGATGAAGGCCGAGCCGATGCCGGTGCCGAGGGTCGTGAGCAGCGTGAATCCGCGCACGTCGCGCGCCGCACCGTGGCGCGCCTCGGCGACACCCGCGGCATCCGCGTCGTTCACGAACACGATGTTGCGGCCGAGGCCGTCGCGGAAGAAGCGCTCCGCGTCGAAGTCGACCCACTCCTTCGAGACGTTGGCCGCCGAGAGCGTCTTGCCGCGCTTCACGATGGCCGGGAAGGCCACGCCGAGGGGCAGGGTCGACTCGTGCACGTCGAGGGTCTTGAGCACCGTCTGCACGGCCTGCAGCACGTCGGCCGGAGACGCGCCCTCGGGCGTAGGGACCCGCACCCGATCGGACGCCATCGTTCCGTGCTCGAGGTCGACGATTCCTGCCTTGATTCCGGTACCGCCGATGTCGACGCCGATCGCTTTTGCCATGACCCACAGCATAGCGACAGGCGTCCGCGCCAGTAGGATCGATGACATCAGACGACGAAGGGACGGGCCATGTCGGACGGCGAACACAAGTACTGGTACAACCTCGAGACCAAGCAGGTCGAATACGGGATGATCTCGCAGTCGATCGACCGCGTGGGCCCGTTCGACACCGAGGCCGAGGCCGCGAACGCACCCGAGACGCTGAAGGCGCGCTCCCGCGCCTGGGCCGATGAAGAAGCGGCCGAATCCGGCTGGGACGAAGGAAAGGGCTGAGGCTCCGCACGATATGGACAAGCAGAGAGACTTCGTCCTCCGGACGATCGAGGAGCGCGGCGTCAAGTTCGTCCGCCTGTGGTTCACGGATGTCATCGGAACCCTCAAGTCGGTCGCCATCGCGCCGGCCGAGGTCGAGGGCGCGTTCGCCGAGGGCATCGGCTTCGACGGCTCGGCCATCGAGGGACTGACGCGCAGCCATGAGTCCGATCTGCTCGCGCAGCCCGATCCGACGACGTTCCAGACTCTGCCGTGGCGCGGCGAGATCGATCCGACCGCCCGCATGTTCTGCGACCTCACGACGCCCGACGGCCAGCCAGCGGTCGCCGACCCGCGTCACGTGCTCAAGCGCACGCTCGCCAAGGCCGCCGACGCCGGGTTCACGTTCTACACGCACCCCGAGATCGAGTTCTACCTGCTCAAGTCGTCGCAGTACGGCCCGGAGGGGCCGGTTCCGGTCGACTCCGCCGGATACTTCGACAACGTGCCCGGCGGCACGGCGCACGACTTCCGCCGTCGCTCGGTGCGGATGCTCGAAGACCTCGGCATCTCGGTCGAGTTCAGCCACCACGAGGGCGGTCCCGGTCAGAACGAGATCGACCTGCGCTACGCCGACGCCCTCACCACCGCCGACAACGTGATGACGTTCCGCACGGTGATCAAGGAGGTGGCGATCGAGCAGGGCGTCTACGCGACGTTCATGCCGAAGCCCCTCAGCGGTCACCCCGGCAGCGGGATGCACACGCACATGTCGCTGTTCGAAGGCGACCAGAACGCGTTCTACGAGGAGGGCGCGAAGTACCAGCTCTCCAAGACCGGGCGTCACTTCATCGCCGGCCTCCTGCGCCACGCGAACGAGATCTCGGCCGTGACGAACCAGTTCGTCAACTCGTACAAGCGCCTGTGGGGCGGTGACGAGGCGCCGAGCTTCGTCACGTGGGGGCATGCCAATCGTTCCGCGCTCGTGCGCGTGCCGATGTACAAGCCCAACAAGGGGCAGTCCTCGCGCGTCGAGTATCGCGCGCTGGACTCCGCCGCGAACCCGTACCTCGCCTACGCGCTCATGCTGGCCGCGGGCCTCAAGGGCATCGAGGAGGAGTACGAGCTCCCGCCCGAGGCCGAGGACAACGTGTGGTCGCTCAGTGACGCCGAGCGCCGTGCGCTGGGCTACTCGTCGCTGCCGGCGAGCCTCGACCACGCCCTCGAGTACATGGAGGACTCAGAGCTGGTCGCCGAGACGCTGGGGGAGCAGGTCTTCAACTACGTGCTGCTCAACAAGCGCAAGGAGTGGGAGGCGTACCGCGGCCAGGTCACGCCGCTCGAGCTGAAGAACAACCTCGAGCTGCTCTGAGCCGTGCGCATGGCCCGTCCGGACGATTCCTTCTCGCTGTCCGCGCTGGCTCGACTCGGATTCGATGAGCTCGGCGAGGCCGCGGAGGCCCTCGCCGAGCTCGCCGAGTTGCTCGGTCGCTCGCGCGCCGAACTGCTGACGGGGGCGGATGCCGCCGACCCCGATGCGGCCGTGCGGGGGATGCTACGGGTCGCCCGACGCGACCCCGCGCCGCTCGCCGCCCTGCTCGACGGTGGAGAGACCCAGCGTCGCGCCTGGCGCGTGTTCGGGGCATCCGAGGGGCTGGCGGACTTCTTCCTCCGCAATCCTGCGGAGCTGGCGGTGCTCGCCGACGACATCGATGCATTGCCGACCGCGGACGACCTCACCCGGGCACTGCTCGCCGGTGTCGGAGCGGTCGACGGATTCGCACGGTCCGGCGGCGACGACGAGATCGTTGCGCTCCGGGTCGCTTACCGCCGCCGCCTCGCAGCCATCGCGGCCTACGATCTCACCCGGACGGCGCCGGTCGAGGCTCTGGCCGACGTGGCGGCGGCGCTGGCGGATGCGTCGGGCGCGGCGCTCGAAGCCTCGCTGGCCGTCGCGCGCAGCCGGTTGCGCGAGACCGTCGACGCCCGCGAGGTGGCCGCCGTGCGTCTCTCGATCATCGGGATGGGCAAGGCCGGTGCGCGGGAGCTCAACTACGTCAGCGACGTCGATGTGATCTTCGTCGGCGGCACGGCCGATGAGGAGATCGTCTCCGAGTCGCGTGCGATCGACCTGGCGACGAAGCTCGCCCGCGAGACCATGCGCGGCTTGAGCGGCATCGAGAAGGAGCCGCCCCTCTGGGAGGTCGACGCGAACCTGCGGCCGGAGGGCAAGCAGGGTGCTCTGGTCCGCTCGCTCGGCTCGCACCTGGCCTACTACGACCGCTGGGCGAAGAGCTGGGAGTTCCAGGCCCTGCTGAAGGCTCGTCCTCTCGCCGGCGATGCCGAGCTGGGGGCGGAGTACATCGGCGCCGTGCAGCCGAAGATCTGGTCGAGCGCGGCGCGCGAGAACTTCGTCGACAGCGTGCAGCGCATGCGCGAGCGGGTCAAGGAGCACATCGACCCGGAGGATGCCCCGTACCAGCTCAAGCTCGGCGAGGGCGGACTGCGTGACATCGAGTTCACCGTGCAGCTGCTGCAACTGGTGCACGGGCTCACCGATGCGACTCTGCGCACGCGCGGCACCCTCGAGAGCCTGGAGGCCCTCGTCGAAGGCGGGTACATCGGTCGAGCCGAGGCGACGACCTTCGCCGACGACTATCGCGTGCTCCGTCTGATGGAGCACCGGCTGCAGCTCAAGGAGCTCAGCCGCACCCATCTCCTGCCGCGGACCCCGGCGGGGCTCCGCATCCTGGCGCGCAGCACGGCCCTGGCCGACAGCGGTGACGGCATCTGGGCGCGCTGGGAGAGCGTCCGGCGCGAGGTGCGCGAGATCCATACCCGGTTGTTCTACCGGCCCCTCCTCAGCGCGGTCGCCGCTCTGCCCGAGGGCGAGCGGTCCCTGTCGACCGCGCAGGCTCACGACCGTCTGGCGGCGATCGGCTTCCGCGACCCTGCGGGCGCACTGCGCCATATCGGCGCGCTGACGAGTGGCCTCAGCCGCAAGGCCACGATCCAGCGCCACCTCATGCCGGTGATGGTGCGGTGGTTCGCCGACGGCACCGACCCCGACTACGGCCTGATCGCGTTCCGCCGCATCAGTGAGCGCCTCGGCAATACGCACTGGTTCCTGCGCATGCTGCGAGATTCCTCGGGCGCGGCCGAGAGTCTCACGCGGATCCTCTCGACGTCGCGGTACATCGGCGAGCTGATGGAATGGATCCCCGAGTCGGTGGCCTGGCTCGACAGCACCGAGTCCCTGCGCCCGCGCGGCGGTGCTGCGCTGTCGGAGGAGGCCCGGGCGATCCAGACGCGGCACGAGACGATCGGCGACGCACTCCGCGCCGTGCGCGCGCTGCGGCGTCGCGAGCTGCTGCGCACCGCGATGGGCGGAGTGCTCGACGTGCTCACGATCGAGGACGTCGCGACGGCGCTCACCGACATCACCGAGGCGACCATCCAGGCCGCACTGCGCGCGGTGCTGCGCGAGGTCGTGCCGCCCGAGGACGACGCCCTCGACTTCGCGGTGATCGCGATGGGCCGGTTCGGGGGCGCGGAGCTGGGCTTCGGGTCGGATGCCGACATCCTCTACGTGTACGCGGCGAACGGCGTCGATCCCGATCGTGCGCAGACCCTCGCGACGAAGATCGTCGCCGGGCTTCGCGAGCACGTCACCGATCACCGCCTCCCGCTCGATCTCGACGCGGGGCTCCGCCCGGAGGGGCGCAACGGCCCTGTCGTGCGCTCGATCGAGGCGTACGCCGAGTACTACCGCCGCTGGTCGCTTTCCTGGGAAGCGCAGGCCCTCCTTCGGGCGCGTGGCGTCGCGGGCAGCGCCAAGCTGATCGCGCGCTTCACCGAGCTCGCCGACACGATCCGCTACCCCGCGGCGATCGATCTGCAGGGCACCCGCGAGATCAAGCGAATCAAAGCGCGCGTCGAGGGGGAGAGGCTCCCCCAAGGTGCCGATCCGCGTCGCCATCTCAAGCTCGGTCCCGGCACACTCAGCGATGTGGAGTGGCTCGTGCAACTGCTCCAGCTGCAGCACGCGCATGCCGTGCCCGGGCTTCGCACGACATCGACGCTCGGTGCGCTCGGCGCGGCGGTCGATGCCGGCCTCCTCCCCGCCGAGGCCGCTGATCGCCTCCGCGATGCCTGGCTGCTGTCGAGCCGTCTGCGTTCGGCGATCACGATCCTCACCGGTACGACCAGCGACGTGCTTCCGGCGGATCGCCGCGAGCTCGACGGCATCGCGCGGATCCTCGGCTATCCCGATCGCTCGGCCACCGACCTCGAAGAGGAGTACCTGGGCGTCACCCGCCGCGCCCGCAAGGCGTTCGAGCAGGAGTTCTACGGCTAGACCCGTGTCGACTTGCTATCGGGGGTCGCGCACTCCAGGCTGGGCGAATGAGCGCATCTCGCATCGGCATCGTCTGGAACCCTTCGAAGATCGATGAGGACGGACTCCGCGCCGCCGTCGACGAGGTCTTCGCCGGCGGCGACACGGTCCGCTGGTGGGAGACGAGCGTCGACGACCCCGGCCGGGGCATGGCCGAGGAAGCGATCGCCGCGGAGTGCGACACCGTGATCGCGGTCGGGGGCGACGGCACGGTGCGGGCCGTCGCCGAGGCCCTGGCCGGCACGGAGGTCGCCCTCGGCATCGTCCCGCAGGGCACGGGCAACCTGCTCGCTCGCAATCTGGGCGTGCCGCTGAACGGCATGATCCCCGCCCTGGAGCGGGTTCGCGATGCGACACCCCAGCACATCGACCTCGGCTGGGTCGACTTCGACGGCCAGACGCGGGCGTTCGCGGTCATGGTCGGCTTCGGCATCGACGCGCAGATGCTGGTCGAGACCGACGACGACCTCAAGTCGAAGGCCGGCTGGCTCGCATACGTCGAAGCCATGGGGCGTGCCCTGTCCGGCACCGAGATGACCGACATCACCGTCACGATCGACGACCGCGACCCGCAGGAGGTCCGCGGACACACGATGCTCATCGGCAACTGCGGGATGCTTCAGGGCGGCATCCGTCTCCTGCCCGATGCGCAGCTCGACGACGGGCTGCTCGACATCCTGCTCGTGAGCTCCGAGGGTCCGCTGCAGTGGCTCGACACAGTGCGTTCGTTCGTGTGGGACAACGGCATCCGCCGCCTGCTCACGCGGGGCGACGAGGCAGTCAGCACCGATTCTGCGCAGCACCTCGCCGTGGAGAGGATCGCGGTGTCGCTCGCTCAGCCGCTCGTCTTCGAGATCGACGGTGAGGAGATGGGCGAGATCACTCAGTTCGCGGTGCGGGTGCAGCCGGGAGCGCTCACGGTGCGGTGAGCGCCGGCGGCACCTGCTTGCGGTCCTGAGCGGGGAACACGACCTTCTGCACGATGATGATGATGCTCGCGGCCACCGGGATGGCGACGAGTGCCCCGAGGATGCCTCCGAGCGCGCCGCCGGCGACGGCGGCGATCACGACGAGGGCCCCCGGCACGGCCACGGCCTTGTTCATGATGCGCGGGGAGAGCACGTAGGCCTCGATCTGCATGTAGACCAGGTAGTAGATGATGGCGATGAGCGCGGTCACAGGGCTGATGAACAGGCAGATCAGTGAGTTGATGATCGAAGCGGCCAGGGTGCCGACCAGCGGGATCATCGATCCGATGAAGGCGATCAGGGCGAGGAGTGCCGGCACCGGTGCGCCGATGATGCTGAGGAAGATCAGGCTCAGGATGCCGTTGACGAGGGCGAGGCTGGCCTGACCCATCACATAGCGGCCGACGGCACCGGAGACGTCTTCCAGCAGACCGCTGAACGTCTCGCGCTGGTAGGCGGGCACGAAGCGCGTCGCGACCTTCTTCATGCTGCGCAGCGATGCCATGAAGTAGAGCGTGAGGATGAGCACGATCGTCACACCGGTGAAACCGCCCGCGATGCCCGCTCCGACGGCGAATACGCCCCCGCTGATGTTGAGGATGTTGCCGGGGTCCTGCACGAAACTCAGAACTCCTTGCGCAGCATCCTCGAATGTCGACCCGAACTGGGCCGTCACATCCTGGAACCAGGCGCTGGCCATGAAGTCCTCGACCATCTGCGGGCCGTCGTTGACGAGGTTGGTGATCTGCTCGACGAGGATCGGGACGATCGCGAGGATGATTCCGGCGAAGGCGAGCACGACGACGGCGACGACGATCGCGACGGCGGCGGGGCGCGGGAGCTTTCGCTCGATGAACGCGACGATGGGGTCGAGCCCGAGGGCGAGGAAGATCGCGACTCCGATGTAGACGAAGACCGTGGCCAACTGGCCGACCATCCCGCCGATCGCGAGGGCCACCAGCACGCCGAGCGCCCCGAGCAGGCCGAACATGAAGGGGTTGGTGCGGGCAGCGGCGGTCACCGAGCTCACCTTCCGGGTGGTGCGCCCGAATTCGGGTCCCGATTCGATGGTCTCGGAGGTCGGGACGGTCTTCTTACGGCGCATGGCGTTCCCCTCGGTAGTGCAGACCTCTCAGTTGACCACCGCGCACGACCCGGGTCAAGCAGGGACACGCGGGCTTGCGCAGGCCATCGTTCTGTGCCTGTGGAGGGCGCGGTCAGCGCAGGATGCCACGGTGCCGGGCTTCCGATACTGCAGCAGTGCGCGACGTCGCGTCGAGCTTCGTGTAGATGTGCGCGAGGTGCGACTTGACGGTCGTCTCGCTCACGAAGAGTTCGCTCGCGATCTCGGTGTTCGTGTGGCCGGCTTCGACGAGTTCGAGCACCTGGATCTCCCGCGCGCTCAGGCTGGCCTTCGGGGCGCGCATTCTCTGCAGCAGCCGGGTGGCGATGACGGGCGCGAGTGCGCTCTCCCCGGCCGCGGCCGCACGGACCGCCGCGGAGAGCTCGTGCGGCGGCGCGTCCTTCAGCAGGTAGCCGCTCGCGCCCGCTTCCACCGCCCCGAGGATGTCGGCGTCGGAATCGTAGTTCGTGAGCACGAGCACGTACGGCGGCGCGTCGAGTGAACGGATCCTCCGCGTGGCCTCGGCACCGGATCCGGCCGCTCGGGCGCCGAACTGCAGATCCATGAGCACGACATCGGGGTTCGCGCGCTCCGCGGCGGTGATGGCCTCATCGGGGGTCGAGGCCTCCGCCACCACATCGATGTCGTCGTCGAGAGCGAACAGAGCGACCAGCCCGGCGCGGACGATGGGATGGTCATCGACGACCAGGAGACGGATCACGCGCGGCCCTCGAGAGCCAAGGAGACGCGCAGAGTGGTCCCCGTGCCCGGAAGAGAACGGACATCGAGCGTGCCGCCGAGTTGATCCACACGCTCGCGCGTCGCCCGCAGTCCGAACGAATCCGAACGGGCGGGGCGGTCGGTGGCGAGGGCGGCGTCGAACCCTCGGCCGTCGTCGGAGATGACGAACTCCAGGTCCCCGGGACTCAGGGTGAGGGCGATCGTCGCGGTGCGCGCATCGGCGTGCTGCAGGACGTTCGACATCGCTCCCTGGGCGATCCGCAGCAGCGCGGTCTGCACGTGCATGGGAAGATCGACCGTCTCCGAGACGCGCACGTCGACGTCGAGTCCCTGCGTCGACCAGTGGTCGTCGGCCAGTCGGCGCAGGGCGCCCGCGAGACCGTGGTCATCGAGGTCCGGGGGAGCGAGTTCGCGGATGAAGCGGCGCGCCTCGCCGAGATTGTCTGCGGCGGTCTCGCGGGCGAGGCGGATGTGCTCGATCCCCGGTCGCTCCGGATCCGCCCGCTCCGCCGCATGGAGCAGCATCTGGATGCTCGACAGCCCCTGCGCGAGCGTGTCGTGGATCTCCCGCGCGAGACGTGCTCGCTCCGCCAGCACGCCCGACTCGTGCTCGGTGGTCGCCAATCGGTCGCGGGTCGCGAGCAGCTCGCGCATGAGATCCTCCCGCTGTCGTGCCTCCTGAGCGAGGGCTTCGTAGCCGAGGCCGATCAGGAGGGCGACGCCGGCACCGACGAGTGGACCGACGACCCCGCCGACGGTCCACTCGCTGTGCAGACCGAGCGTGCAGATCGCCACCCCGGTCGCCAGGAGCAGGGCGAGCGTGCCCCATCGGCGCCCGAGCACGTGCAGGTAGAGGAAGAACAGGGGGAACACCAGGTACGCGGCCTCGGCGGTGAGGAAGACCAGGACCACCCATTCGACGCTGACCGCGGCGAGCCACGTACCGGTGAGCCAACTCGAGCGAGAGGTCGAACGGGCCAGTGCCGCCCCGAACCCGTACGTCGCCAGAAGGATGAGGGTGAGGACGATCGCCGGCAGGCTCGTCGGAGTCGGGGCGAGGAAAGCCCGCGCGATCACGAGGCCGCAGAGGGCGGCGAAGAGGAGATGCAGCCCCGTGCGCAGCCCCGTGAAGACGGGCGTGAGCGGGGTATGGGCCATGCCTCGAATCCTACGCTTCGGGGTGTTCGCCGCATCGTCCGAAAGGACGATTCCGGCGCCGTCCGAGCGGTCGGGGAGCACCGTGCGCACGGCCGATGATCCCGACGGTTCGAGCCGGGAGAGTGGGAGCGTCGTCATCCGGCGGCAGGAGAGGAACCCCGCATGTACATCGCCCTGCGCGACCTGCGCTTCGCCCGCGGACGCTTCGTCCTGATCGGCGCCGTCGTCGCTCTCATCACCGTCCTGGTCGGATTCCTCAGCGGACTGACCGGCGGCCTCGCTGTGCAGAACATCTCCGCCGTGCTCGGCATACCCGGAGACCGCATCGTCTTCGCCGAGCCCCGTGCGGACGGTGGACCGAGCTACGCGGAGTCACGGGTCACCGCGGAGCAGGCATCCGCCTGGGAATCCACCGCAGGCGTCGGATCCGTGCAACCGATCGGCATCAGCCAGACGCGAGCGGAGACGGATGACACCGTCGCCTCGGTCGCCGTCTTCGGCGTCCAGCCCGACTTCGCGCCGCAGGCGCCGGCAGCCTCCGGTGAGCTCGTGCTCTCGCGCCCGGCGGCGGAGGAGCTCGGTGCGACGGTCGGTGACTCGGTCACGATCGCCGGCACCGAGTACTCGGTCACAGGGATCGGGGGAGACGACTGGTACAGTCACACCCCCGTCGTGCAGATGACCCTCGAGGACTGGCAGGTGTATGCGGCGGTGACCGGCAGTCCGGATGCCTATGCGACGGTGCTCGCGGTCACGGGCTCACCCGAGTGGGTGGCGGCGGACAGCCGGATCGAGACCCGATCGACGACGGTCGTGGGCTCGCTCACGGCGCTGAGCGCGTTCCGTTCGGAGATCGGGTCCCTGCTCCTCATGGTCGCGATGCTCTTCGGCATCTCGGCGCTGGTCATCGGCGCATTCTTCACCGTGTGGACGATGCAGCGCACCCCCGACATCGCGATTCTGAAGGCCCTCGGTGCCCGCACTTCGGTGCTCGTACGCGATGCGCTCGGGCAGGCGGCGCTGGTGCTCGTGGCGGGCATCGGACTCGGGATCGGCGTCGTATCGATCCTCGGGACGCTTGCGGGCTCCGCGCTGCCGTTCCTGCTGAGTCCGCTCACCACCGTGCTTCCGGCCGCGCTGATGATCGTTCTCGGTCTCGCCGGCGCTGCGTTCGCCCTCCGTTCCGTCACCTCCGCCGACCCCCTCACCGCACTCGGGAGCAACCGATGATCCGCCTCGAAGACATCACCCTCACCTTCCCCGACGGAGACGATCGCGTCACCGCCGTCGACCACGTCACGCTCTCGTCGTCCCCGGGCGAGGTGACGGCGATCACCGGGCCGAGCGGCTCGGGCAAGTCGAGCCTGCTGGCGGTCGCGGCCACACTCATCCGGCCGGACTCGGGTCGCGTCGTGATCGACGGCGTCGATGCCACGAGGCTGAGCGCGGACCGGGCGACCGAACTGCGACGCTCTTCGATCGGCATCGTCTTCCAGCAGTCGAATCTCCTGCCGTCGCTGACCGCCCGCGAACAACTCGTGGTCATGAACGAGCTCGGTGGCGGTCGTCCGCGGCGACACCGTGCGGCCGCGACCCGACGTGCCGAATCGCTTCTCAGGGATGTCGGCCTCGCAGAGCACCTCGACAAGCGTCCGCACCAGCTCTCGGGAGGACAGCGTCAGCGCGTGAACATCGCCCGTGCGCTGATGAACGAACCGAGCGTGTTCCTCGTCGACGAACCCACCAGTGCACTCGACCAGGAGCGCGGGGCGAGCATCATCGACCTCCTGCTCCGTCTGACCGACGAGCGGCGCACGTCGACGTTGCTCGTCACCCACGATCTCGTCCATCTTCCACGGATGCACTCCGTGGTCCAGCTCGTCGACGGACGTATCGATCACCCGGCTGCGGCCACGCTCTGAGTCGCTCTTGCGCACGCCCCTCCCGCGACGCACCATCGGAGCATGACCAAGTACCTGATCTCGTTCCCCGCCGAAGCGATGGATCTGACGGAGGAGGAGTTCCCGGATGTCGTCGAGACCTCGCACGCCGTGATCGAGGAGGCGAAGACGGCGGGTGTCTACGTCTTCGGCGGCGGGATCGACGAGGACGTCGCTCCCGTGCTGGTGACCGGTCGCGGTGCCGTGAGCGACGACACCTACCCCGGGGTGCGGATCACCGGTGGGTTCCTCGTTCTCGAGCTCCCCACGAGGGCGGATGCCGTCGACTGGGCTGCGCGGGTCGCGCGCGCGTGCCGGTGCCCTCAGGAGCTCCGGGAGTTCGGGTACGACCCGGCGAGCTGACGAGCCTCGGCCCAGGCGTGACAGGCTGGAACCATGAACTCTGCGGTCGATCCCCTCTCCTACGATCTCGACGGCGTGCGCGACCGGGCGCTGCGCGAGCGAGGGGGCGCCGTCGACGACAGCATCCCGGAACTCGCCGATGCCGACCCCGACCTGCTGGGCATCGCGCTCGTCACGCTCGACGGCGAGACGAGGGCGACCGCTCAGGCCGACGTGCGGATCAGCATCCAATCCGCCGTCAAGCCGTTCCTCTTCGCCCTGGCGCTCCAGGACCACGGACCCGAGGCTCTCGATCGTCTGGGCATCGAGCCGACGGGGGAGGCCTTCGACGCGATAAAGCTGGAGAGCGGCACCGGTCGCCCGCCTAACCCGATGGTCAACGCCGGTGCGCTGCTCACCTCGGCGCTGGTGGACGGCGCGGACGCCGGCGCCAGAAGTCGGCGGATCCTCGCGGGACTGTCGGCTTTCGCGGGTCGTGACCTGAGCGTCTCCGAAAGCGTCGCCGAGAGCGAGCACCTGCTCGGCGATCGCAACCACGCGCTCGCACATCTCATGCGCTCGGAGGGCACGCTGCAGGTCGGCGCCGACGAGGCGGTCGCCGTCTACGCCCGCGCGTGCGCCGTTCTCGTCGACGCGCGCGACCTGGCAGCCATGGGCGCCACGCTCGCCGCCGGAGGGCGGAACCCCCGCACCGACGTCGAGGTCGTGGGGGCGGACGTCGCACGCGACGTCGTCTCGGTCATGGCGACCTGCGGCGTGTACGACGGGTCGGGGAGGTGGATGCGGCAGGTCGGTGTGCCGGCGAAGTCGAGTGTGTCCGGCGCGATCGTCCTCGCGGCGCCGGCGGCGCTGGGAGCGGCCGTGGTGAGTCCGCCGCTCGACGAGCAGGGGACCAGCGTGCGCGGACATCACGTGAGCGAGGTCCTGAGCCGGGAGCTCGGCCTCCACGCGTTCGCGATGCCGCGTCGCTGAGGGTGCCGGAGAACGAAAGAGCGCCCCACCGGCCGAAGCCGGTGGGGCGCTCTTCTCGATCCGGGATCAGACGCCGAAGTACAGCTCGGACTCCTGACGGGTAGTTGTCCAGGCCAGCACGCGACAGAGAACCGCGTAATTCCGGGCTTCTGGGTGATGGGGAGTGATGGGGATGACAGGGGCAAATCGGACGTTCTGCGGACTTTCTGCGGACTCACGATGACGCAAGAGTGGCTGAGCTACGCCGAGGCAGCGAGACGGACGAAGAGCAGCACCGCGACGATCAACAGGTGGCGTCGCGAAGGCATGCCGATGGAGTGGCGCACCGATGACGGCGGGCAGCGCTCGCGCGTCGTCGAGCTGCAGGTGCTCCTCGAATGGTGGCGGTCGAAGATGGCGTCTAACCCCGCGCACTTCTACCGGCTGCGGAAGCGGGCGATAGAAGCGGGCATGACGCCCCCGCAGCGGCCGGCTCCGAAGCCTCGAATTCTCACCGGTCAATATGACCGGTTGGCACCAGAGGAGGCGCCCGTGGAGCGCCCGAAGATCGAGATGCCCCGTGTGCGCGCCAGCGACGAGTACGACGCGCTGACGGCCTCTCTGCGCCACGTTGAGCCCGCATGCCGGGACGACGACGACTTCACCGCCGACAGGCCGACGCCCGAGGTGATCGAGCGCATGCGCGCCGTGTGCGCCTCGTGCGACGTGCTCGAGCGCTGCAGCGTGTTCGCGGCGGCGGAGCGTCCGACGGGCGGGTTCTGGGCGGGGGAAACGGACGCTGAGCGCCGCACTACCCCCGCCGTCGCCTAGTCGTCATTCTGACGGGTGAGGTTGCGGCAGGAGGTGCCGTTACCTTGCGCAGCTCTCTGGCTGCCACACTGACGGCATGAAGCTCACCCTCTCAGATGCCAGCCAGGCCCTCACCATCGCTGACTGGATCCAGGTTCTCGTCGTCATCACCGCGATCGGCGCATCGATAGTCGCGCTCGTCATTGCCGCGAAGGACCGCAAGAACGCGGTCCGAATCGCAGAGGATGATCGGCGAACGGCGATCGATCAGGCATTGCTGCTGTCGGAACTCGAGGCCGCGAAGCGACTCGCAATCCTGGAGGCGCGCGGTGGGCACACGGACCCGGTCGTTCGAAAGGACATGGGCGCGGAGACGCTCGCCTTGACCGCTCTCCTCGGCCCGGAGCGTGTGCCCGCGATGTGGAAGCGCCGGGTGCCGAAGTCCGACGAGGAGCTGCGCGCGTACATCAACGACGAGAGCGAGCCGCAGTTTCTCCGCGACGCCGTTGAAGCGGAGAGAGCGGTGTACGACATCCTCAAGGATCTGCGCGCGCTGCGCCCTGCCAGCGGCACTGACAAGGGGTAACACTGCTCGGCCACCGCGGCACCCCGGCGGCCGATAGTCCCCCGTGATTCCGGCCCACATCGGCTGCGGCGGCCCCAACCTGCAGGTGCTACACCCCTGGTAGAAAAAGGACGCCAAACGCGGGGAGAGAGGAAGCCCGCCGCGCGGGAGGTGGGCCGAGTTGAGGGTCCTGGAGATGTGAACGCCCCTACCGGGTGGCATGGGTGAGGCCCCGTGCGACTTGGTGTGCACGGGGCCTCGGGTGCGGACGCTCACCACAGACGTCCGCGGTTCCGCTGGTGGCCTGAAGGAACCACTGGCGGAGGTATCAGGTGAGGGTGACCGAGAGTCCTCGGACCTGCATGTCGGTCATGTGGAAGGTGACCTCGGACGGCGTGAGTGTGGTGCTCGTGCCGTCGGCGTATGTCACCGTGATGGACGTGACGCTCGGAGTCTCGATGTCCATCAGGCTGCGAGGTCGACCTTGGTGAGAGCGGCCGGCTGCAGGAACTGGAACACGCCGCGCGTCTCTCCACGTGCTCGCAGCAGGTTGCGCTCGTACAAGTCCAGCAGCGTCGTGGCCATCTCGGTCGTCGGCTCACCGTCGGGCTCTTCCGGGGGCACGACGACCTCGACCTGGGTCTCGTAGACACCCTTGTCAGTCATGGTCATCTCGACCGGGCCGCGGCGGCGGAAGACGATGGACTTCCAGTCGCCGACCCAGGCGCTACCCTTATCGACCTCGGGCGACACGACCACGGGGACGTCCCAGAGGAACCGGCCCCGGCGATCGCCGAGCAGCGGGGTCGTGAGAGGGCGGTCGTTCGCGTCCTCCGCGAGCTCGACCTCGGTCCAGTCGTCAGGGTGCAGTGCGATGCCGTTGGCGATGACGCCAGCCGTCTCGAGGCTGCCGAGCGCGAGGCGGATGGACCGGAACATGTTCCCGCTGAACGCCTGCGTGTTCGTGCCGACGAGGGTGTCCAGGCCGCGGGCGGTCGCGCCGCTCTCGGTCACACCGCCGTTAATCATGAGTTCCTGCAGCGCGACGGTGAGCCCGTAGGCGAGTTCCACTGACAGCCACGGCTCGAGCTGGGCGAAGTCCTGCAGCCACTGCTTGCGGATCGGCTCCGTCAGGTGCGCGACGGTCGACAGCTCCCACGGCACGGACTCGAGCTCGTAGGAGCTCGTCGGCTTCTTCTCACCGCCCGCGACCGTAGTCGCGTTGTTGTCGCGCGTCGTCTGCCGCAAGTACGCGCCCGATGGGTCGGCATCCGAGGTGTCGTAGCTGATCAGCGACAGGAGCGAGAGCGCCGGCTTGGGCTCCGCGACGAGGGGCGCGCTGTAGTCGATCGTGACCGTCTGACCCGGCACAAGCGCCTTGGTCGACAGCTGCTCGGCGACCTGCGACCTGAACGCGGCCGCAAACCCGGCGGCACGCTCAGCCCGGCTGCCGCCCTGCGGGGAAACGTCGGTCATGCCCTTCGAGACGCGGTCGGCCGCGCTGAACGCGTCCTTGAGCGCGGCGGTGGCCTCTTCCTGCGCCTTGATCTTCGACTGGACGGCGTCGATCTCCGACTTCAGGTCGGGGATGCGTGCGACGTCGGCCTCGGTGAGGTCGTTCGCTGACTTCTTGCTGAGCGCGTTGGCCTCTGCGAGCAGGGCCGCGAGCTGTGCCTTGAGATTCACGTGCGTTCTCCATCTGGTGGAGTCGCGGCACGTCGGCCGCGACTGAATGCGAGCCACCACGCAGATAGCGAGTGGCTGGCTTTCAGTACCGCTGCCCCTTCAGATCGGGACAGACACCGGTCGGCCTGAGACGAGGATACGACGAAACGGCCGGCCCGTGGGATAGACACACCCTCAGACCGGCCGCAGCGGCTTGGCGGTCAGCCGAGCGCTTCGTCCACGATGACGCGGGCCCGCTGCAACGCGAGAGCCTCCCGCCAGTCGACGCCCGCTGCATCCGCGAACACCAGGGCGCATGCCCCGATCGCTTCGAGCAGTCGACCAGGAACACCGGGCGCCGCGGTGACGCCGACGCCGACAGCGTCGATCTGCGTGCGGTCACCGTCCTCGATCGCGCCAAGCAGCAGCACGGCGATATCGACGAGTTCAGCGTCAGTGACACGCTGCGACGCGACCGCCTCGCCCTCGTCGATCGCCCGCAGGGTATCCTCGGCGAGCCGCTGTAGCTGCCGCCCCTTCCGCTGTTTCGCGGCCGCGGCGATCAGATGCCGGATCGGTTCTTCCGCACTCATGTCCTCGACCTCGCCTTCGCCTCGTCGGCCCACTTCTGCAGCTGGTCCTGCCAGTTCTCGATGAGCCATTCGGCCCCGAAGTGATCGCCTGCGCGATGCCGAGCCTGGATCCGCGTAAGCAACTGCCTGGCGCTCTTCGCCTTGATGCGTTGCCGCTCGGCCGCCGCAAGCGCGTTCTTCAACTCCGACCGCAGCCGCGCGATCTGCCGGTCATCGCTGGCCTCAGGCAGCACGGTAGAGCTTTCCGCTGGACGGATCGACCAGGACCGCCTTCGCGCCCGTGGGTGCGCCGGTCGGCAGCGTGTCGAGAACGATCGTCGGTGCTGAGATCCTCGCCTGAGCCGTCGTCACCGAGATCGCTGCACCGGTCGCGCGCAGCCACGCCGTCAGCGTGTTCACCGAGATGTCGGCGGAGCCGCCCGGGAGAAGCCCGATTGCCGACGTCCCGCCGGTGAGCCCGACCGCCAGCTTCGCGCCGTTCGACAACACCAGCTCACCGTTCTCGAGCCAGGCGGAGCCCACGGTCACCCTGTTCGGCGCGACCGTCACGTTTCCGGCGGTGACCTTCCCGCCGCCTGTCAGACTGACGTTGCCCTGCTGCGTCGTGTTGCCGGTCTGCGTGACATTCCCAGTGATGGTGCCGGGGCCTTCCAGTTTCCACGGCCCCACCCACCGAAACTCGCCCTCGCCGACGAGTTGACCGATGACCTGCAGCGTGCCGCCGGAGTCGATCAGCAGAAGTCCGCCGATGAAGGTCATGCGGCCCTTGGTGATGGAGCTGCTCTCGAGGTTGGCACCCGATTCGAGGCGCTCGATGCGCCGGACAATCCTTCTCATCCAGTCGTAGCCGCCATCGCCTTTCACGTTACGAGCCATGATTCCTTCTTTCTGCCGCGATGGCGGCTTTCTGTCCTACCGGCAACGGATGCCGGTTGCTCCTCATTGGGCGGATCCGCCCACTCGACCGGGCGGCGTCCTCGTGAGTCACCTCAGGACGCGACCCCGTCAGACCATCCCGGATCCGGGCGCCGGCACGATCGAGTGCCCACCTCGACGGCTCGCCCTCATCAGCCAGCGCCGCCGGGAGGCGGCAAGACCGTGCGCAGCTACCTGAGGCGACCTCACCCTGAGCCTGCTCGCCGCAGGGGCATCGAGCCGCAAGCGGCCCGATCCGCGATGAGCATCTGTGAACCAGGATCTGGAGCACGGTAGAGCGGCTGACGTGAGTAGTTACTACCTTCGACGTAACTGGGTTACCCGTGACGCTCGCGCAGTTACGCACCCGTGAGTTGCCCATAACTCCCCGGAGATACGGGTCACCCAGTTGCCCGTAAGTAGGGCTGGATCGTAAGGCGATACCGTGCACTTCGACGCGGCCCTCCCGCATCGAGGATCTCGACGAGGCCTTTCTCGATGAGAGGTCGGATCGCCTTACGGACCCCCGGCTCCGACATGCCAGCCTCACGAGCAAGGGTCTCTTGCGACGGCCAGGCTTCGTTGTCGACGTTCGCGTGATCGGCGAGCACGAGCAGCACGATGCTGGACCCTGAACGGAGTCGGTGCTCTGTGAGGGCGCCGCTCCGGATGATCTGCCGAATCGATGTGCGAGCCACACGTCACACACCCCCTTCGCGTTCGCGGAACTCTTCGTCCACGGTCGACGGGCGCCGGATCAGTCGCTCGGAGCCTGTGGATGCCTCGAGTAGCCGCATGGCGATGCGCCGAGCCTCCGCCGCGGTCATCGGCTCGTCCTGTTGGACGGTGATGCCGCCCGCCTCGACGATCACTGACGGGCTAGTCACGACTGCTCCGTCGTGTTCGTCCGGGATGCCTCTACCCACGCCCGGACATCAGCCTCGGCGTAGATGACGACCCTGCCTTTCGCTCCGGTCGGCTTGAAGTACGCCGGCCCCTTCCCACGCTTCCGCAGCTCCTGCAGATTCGCGGGGGTGAGCCCGGGCACCAGCTCGCACACCTGCTCGGGCGAGAGGTAGACATTCGGTCGGCCGGTCTTGGGAACACTCATGACTGCACGACCGCTTCTTCGAGCACGGGGATCGCGGCCATCAACGATGCGGCAAGCGAGCGCATTTCCACGAGCCCGCCGATCTCCTCGCACATGTTCCCGGCCTTCACGAGCACGTCAGGCGTGTCGCGGTCGAAGCTCAGGCGACCGTCCTCGACGACGCCCGCGAGGGAGATCGTCACAGCGCCGATCACCCGCTCGTAGAGGACGCTGATCTCGGACGGGTAGCCCTCCCACTCGATCGCCATCGACTCAGCCCACTCGGGCTTCGACGCGCGCACCTCGGGGTGCGCAGCGAGCCACTCTTCCTTCGCGACGCGATCCCGGCGCCGCGCCTCCTCCGGGGTCACCATCTCGACGAACCTCTCACCGTCGACCTCGACTGGCGCGCTGGGGATCATGTAGCCGAGGCTGATGACGAGCAGGTCGCCGATCCGGATCGCGCTGTTCGGAGTGCTCTTCCAGTACTGCATGACGTTCGTCGGCAAGGCGGCGACCTCCGTGCACCAAGCGGGGCCATCGGGGAGAGGCACCTTCCGCCCCTCGGCATCGAGCGGGAGCGCCGTGTGGATGAGCCCGTTGAGCTCGTAGCGCTCGCCCAGCCAGGCCGCGGGTTTGATGACAGCGGCCGGGATAGCCTGCCAAAGCACGTCGCCTTCCTCGAGGTCGATGCACGGAACACTGCCGGAGTCGATGAGGTGCAGCGCCGCGGCTACTGCAGCGGAGGGATAGGTAGGGGTAGTCTCGGTCACGATCGGTTCTCCTTTGGATGGGACGGACGGGATCTCGCCCTCGGTGGCCGTTCCAGCGGCCCCGGGGGCATTCTCATGAGCGGTCATGCTGTGGCCTCCGTCGCTTCGAAGGCCTGCTCGATGAATGCCTCGACCTCGGACTCTCGGAAGCAGATGCGGCCGGCGATTTTCGCGTGCTTCGGGGCAGTGCCCTGCTGGATCATCCAGCGAAGTTGCCCTTCGCTGCGCCCGAGGCGGTCAGCCACCTCCCGGATGAACAGGATCTTGTCTGCCATGATGTCTCCATTTCTCCTATATCGCCCATTGCGAGCGGTATAGGACAATGGTGTGTAGTCCAGTTGTGTTTGTCAAGTAGAGCCTCTAGATTCGCTTGTATGGCTAATGATCGAGTTCGAGGGAACGACATCGGAGCGACCGGTATGACGGTCGCGGAGAACATCGCGCGAATCCGCAAGAGCCAGCAGCTGAGCCTGCAGGACGTTGAAGACAAGCTCACCGCGCTCGGCCGTCGGATCAGCTTCTCTGGGCTGAGCAAGATCGAACGCGGGCAGAAGCGCGTGGACGTCGACGATCTGATGAGCATCGCGATTGCTCTCGACGTCACTCCCAACGCGCTCTTGCTACCTCTCGCCGACCCCGACACCACAGTCGAGGTGTCGGGGGCAAAGGGGAGCCTCGGGCTCTTCTGGGAGTGGGCTTCGGCCGAGCGAACCCCTTTCGGTCGCGACCAGCGTTCCTTCCTGGCGCGCTCTCTGCCTCACTGGATGGATGCTCCCGGCCCCGGCCTTACATGGTTCGGTCGCATCACCCTGTCGATGGGTGTCGGTGGGGCGGATCCCGAGCCTATCGAGACCCATGATTTCGCAGCGAAGACGAACGCGGACGTCGACTGGGAGCGGACGCGCCCCTGATGGCCTCGGTCAAGCAGCGCCCGGACGGCGTCTGGCGCGCCCGCTACCGCGACGAAACCGGCCGGGAGTACTCCGCGCACCGGAAGACGAAGCGGGAGGCTCAGGCGTGGCTAGATGAGCGCACAGCCGAGCTCGTCGGTGGGACGCACCTCGCGCCGGCGAAAGCGCGCGTCACGGTCGGGGAGTGGGCTGAGACGTGGCTCCGCGGGTACGAGCGCCACCGTGCATCCACGGTGCGCCAGGCGCGCGTGCACGTCCGCGTGATCGTCGAAGACCTCGGCTCGCGACCGCTGCGCGACGTGCGCCCCTCGGAAGTGCGGCAGTGGGTCGTTCAGCTCGCCGCCCGCGACTACGCGCCGTCTTACGTCTACGCCCTCCACCGGCGCCTCTCGCAGCTGTTCGCGGATGCGCAGCACGACGGCCTCGTGGCGAAGAACCCATGCTCGAGGCGCACGTCACCGGCGGCGCCGAAGCAGCGCCCGTATGTCGCGACGACGGATCAGGTGTGGGCGCTCCACGACGCCCTGCCCGAGCACTTCCGGCCCGTCGTGCTCCTCGGTGCGTTCGCCGGCCTCCGGGTCGCGGAGATCGCCGCGCTGCGCGTCGAGGACGTCGATTTCATGCGCGGGGTCATCACGCCCGTGATCCAGTACCCGGCCGAGCCGCTGAAGACCGAGATCTCGAAGACGCCGATCCCGATCCCTCCGGATCTCGCCGTCATGCTCAACGCGAATCCTGTGCACTGGGGGAGCAGCACGATCGTCGTAGGAGCGTTCGGGAGGCCCGTCGCGCCGTACACCATCGAAACGGCGTTCAAGGACGCGAGAGGGGTCGTGGCGGGCTTGCCCGAGGGCTTCCGTATCCACGACCTCCGCCACTACTTCGCGAGCCTCCTGATCGCCGCGGGGCTCGACATCAAGACCGTCCAGGCGCGCCTACGCCACGCGTCCGCGAAGACGACGCTCGACACGTACGGGCACATGTGGCCCGACCGCGACGAGTCCTCAAGGGCAGCGGTTGTCGCCGCCCTCAGGAGCACGCCAGCCGCGCCTAAGGCTGTACGTTGACCGGGTCAGCGCGGAAAGCCGCCAGCTGCGCGCTGTAGTCCTGAACGCGTCCCGTGCCAGCGACCACTTCGTCGATGCGCGACCTCAGCTGGTCTGCCCATCCGTTGAAACGCGAGACGAGAGTGCTCAGCGGCTGACGGTCGAAGGCGTTGCGACTCCGGTCGGCCGCGGCGCGCTTGTTCAGGCTCGCAGCGGTCAGCAACACACTACCCGCGTAGTGCTCGGCGTCGAGCCACTTGCGGGCGCTGGGGTCGGTCACCTCGCGTTCGATCGCGGACTTCAGCGCTCGAAGATCAGCGATAGGAGCGTCGGTTCCGACGGCGACCTCGGTGAGTGTCAAGTGGGCAGCGATGCCGCGGACTTCTGAGAGATTCGACATGCTCCCGACAGTACCCGTGGAGACATGCGGAAAGCCCGCCCCAGCCGGATGCTGAGACGGGCTCTCTCTGAGATTCTGCGGACTCCCTGCGGACTAACCCCTGGAATCCCGCGGGATCTGGCTACACTCCGAAGTACAGCTCGTATTCGAACGGGTGCGGGCGCTGCGCCATCGGGAGGATCTCGTTCTCGTACTTGTACGAGATCCAGGTCTCGATGAGCTCCTTGGTGAACACGCCGCCCTCGAGGAGGAACTGGTGGTCGGCCGCGAGAGCGTCGAGCGAGTCGAGCAGCGAGTTCGGCACCTGCGGGATGCCCTTGGCCTCCTCGGGCGGAAGCTCGTAGAGGTCCTTGTCGACGGGCTCGTGCGGCTCGGTGCGGTTCTTGATGCCGTCGAGGCCGGCCATGAGCTGCGCGGCGAAGGCCAGGTACGGGTTGCCCGAGGCATCCGGTGCACGGAACTCGATGCGCTTGGCCTTGGGGTTGGAACCGGTGATCGGGATGCGGATCGCGGCGGAGCGGTTGCCGGCCGAGTAGACCAGGTTGACCGGAGCCTCGAAGCCCTTGACCAGACGGTGGTAGCTGTTCAGGGTCGGGTTGGTGAAGGCGAGCAGGGCCGGCGCGTGCGCCAGGATGCCACCGATGTACCAACGCGCGATGTCGCTGAGCTGGCCGTAGCCCGCCTCGTCGTAGAACAGCGGCTTGCCGTCGTTCCAGAGCGACTGGTGCGTGTGCATGCCGGAGCCGTTGTCGCCGTAGAGCGGCTTGGGCATGAAGGTCGCGACCTTGCCCCACTCGTTGGCGGTGTTCTTCACGATGTACTTGAACTTCAGGATGTCGTCGGCCGCGTGCACCATCGTGTCGAAGCGGTAGTTGATCTCCTGCTGGCCCGCGGTGCCCACCTCGTGGTGCGAGCGCTCGAGGATGAAGCCGGCATCGATCAGCTTGAGCGTGATGTCGTCGCGCAGGTCGGCCGTCTTGTCGACCGGGCTGACGGGGAAGTAGCCGCCCTTGTACGGGGTCTTGTTGGCGAGGTTTCCGCCTTCTTCCTCGCGACCGGTGTTCCACGCGGCCTCTTCGGAGTCGACCTTGTAGAAGCTCTCGCCGGCGGTGACGGAGTAACGCACGTCGTCGAAGATGTAGAACTCGGCCTCGGGGGCGAAGAACGCGGTGTCGGCGATGCCGGTGGAGGCGAGGTACTTCTCGGCCTTCTTCGCGACCTGGCGCGGGTCCTTCGAATAGATCTCACCCGTGCGCGGGTTGTAGATGTCGAAGATCATCACGAGGGTGCTCGCCTCGCGGAAGGGGTCGATGTACGCGGTGGTGACATCGGGGATGAGCTGCATGTCGGACTCGTGGATGCTGGCGAAGCCGCGGATCGAGGAGCCGTCGAACAGCTGGCCCTCGGTGAAGAACGCCTCGTCTACCGTCGATGCAGGAATGTTGAAGTGCTGCTGCACACCCGGGAGATCGGTGAAACGGATGTCAAGGAACTTGACGTCGTTCTCCTTGATGTAGCTCAGAACCTCGGACGAATCTTTGAACATGTACGACTCCTGTAAGACGGATCGATGGCTTCGGGGCCACTCGCAGAGTACGGTCGGGGGATTTCTCCACGGTATCGACTTTGTTTCGAGCGTGTTACAGCGCCTCGCCGGTCGGAGCGCATATCGGCCCTCGGTAGGCTGGGATGGTGACGGATGCTGTGAACGCTTACCCCGGTGAACGCCTCGGACTGCCCGCGTCGGGCGCGGGGAGCATCGGCCGCCTCGGACGACGCATCGGGGCGCTCCTGATCGACTATGTCGCGGCGACGATCATCGCCACCGCGTTCCTGGGGTTCGACCAGTTCGCGCTCCCGGCGGAGGCAGGCCTCAGCCAGTTCGGTCCGATGGCCGTGTTCGCCCTGCTGCAGATACTCTTCATCCCGACGGCCGGGGGAAGCCCCGGGCACCGCATCCTCGGGATGCGTGTGGTGCGCCTCGACGGCGGTTGGGTGGGCCTGTGGCGTCCGATCGTGCGCACGGCGCTGCTCGTCGTCGTGATCCCCGCGGTGATCTTCGATTCCGACCAGCGCGGACTCCACGACAAGGTCGTGGGCACGGTGCTGATCCGGACCTGAGCGGTCAGATGCGGCCGCGGTTCCGGCGACGCGCTTCACGCGGCGCCCGGCCCCCGAGGAATGATCGGGCGGGGTCGACCGAGAACCCCTGCCGGAGCGCCTCCCGGCCGATGAGCATGCGGAAGCCCATCTCGTCGCGGTTGCTCAGCGTGACCTCGGCCAGCACCTCGCGGTCGACCAGACGGATGAGGAGCTCCACCACCAGGCGCTCCTGTGCGTGGCCGGACGAGCTGCGCACCGCGCGGCGATCGTGCACGGGGGACTCGACGACGACGGCATCCGCTTGGCTGTCCTGCCACGGCTTCACCTTGAATCTGACCCACGGCGCGCCGTCCTGCTCGAACTCGTGGATGTCGAACGCGTGAAGCGACGAGGTGCGTGCACCCGTGTCGATCTTGGCCTTGAGCCAGTCCACGCCGAGATCGGGCAGGCTCACCCATTCTCGCCACCCCGTAAAAGTGTTTGAATGGGATGTCTTCGTCACCCG
Source organism: Microbacterium sp. NPDC090225 (assembly GCF_044772365.1). Taxonomy (NCBI): domain Bacteria; kingdom Bacillati; phylum Actinomycetota; class Actinomycetes; order Micrococcales; family Microbacteriaceae; genus Microbacterium; species Microbacterium sp. NPDC090225. The sequence goes on from NZ_JBIVYS010000001.1 coordinate 364,977, forward strand.
ACCATCCTGGCAGGAAATCTTCGTGAAGCTCGCAGTGCTCTCCCGTGCGCCACAGGCGTACTCCACCCAGCGCCTCCGTGCCGCCGCGCTTCAGCGCGGGCACAACGTCAAGGTACTGAACACGTTGCGCTTCGCGATCGATCTCACCGCCGATGAACCCGATCTCCACTACCGGGGGCGCCAGCTCAGCGATTACGACGCGATCCTGCCGCGCATCGGCAACTCGATCACGTACTTCGGCACCGCCGTCGTGCGGCAGTTCGAGCAGATGGACGTCTACACGCCCAACACGGCCAATGGCATCTCCAGCGCGCGCGACAAGCTGCGCGCGAACCAGATCCTCTCCCGTCACAACATCGCGATGCCGCCGACGGCCTTCGTGCGAAACCGCGCCGACGTGCGTCCGGCCATCGAACGCGTCGGCGGGGCGCCCGTCGTCATCAAGCTCCTCGAGGGCACGCAGGGGATCGGCGTGATCCTCGCCCCGCAGGTGAAGGTGGCGGAGGCCATCATCGAGACCCTGCACTCGACGAAGCAGAACGTGCTGATCCAGAAGTTCATCGCCGAGAGCCGGGGACGCGACATCCGCGCCCTCGTCGTCGGCGACCGCGTCGTCGCGGCGATGCGTCGTTCGGCCGCGGGTGACGAGTTCCGATCGAACGTCCACCGTGGCGGATCGGTCGAGGCGGTCGAGCTCGACCCCGTGTACGAGCGCGCGGCCGTCCGCTCCGCGCAGATCATGGGCCTGCGCGTGGCCGGTGTCGACATGCTCGAGGGCGACGACGGGCCCCTGGTGATGGAGGTGAACTCGTCCCCGGGCCTCCAGGGGATCGAGACGGCCACCAAGCTCGACGTCGCCGGCGCGATCATCGACTACATCGCGGGGCAGGTGGCCTTCCCCGAGATCGATGTGCGCCAGCGCCTCACGGTGTCGACCGGGTACGGTGTCGCCGAGCTCATGGTGCACGGTGCCGTCGACCTCGTGGGCAAAACGCTGGGCGAGGCCGGCCTGTGGGAGCGCGACATCACGGTGCTCACGCTGCACCGCGGGGTCACGGTGATCCCCAATCCGCGCAAGCACGTGGTGCTGGAGGCCGACGATCGTCTGTTCTGCTTCGGGAAGCTCGACGAGATGCGATCGATGGTTCCCGAGCGTCGTCGCCGGCGCGCCAAGGTGCGGCGCCTGCCCCGTCAGCCCCTGTCGGAATGAGAGAAGCGCGGCCGTCCCCGAGGGGAACGGCCGCGCTTCGTCCTTCTCCGGTTGTCGGTGCTCAGCGCGGACGCTGGGCGCGGACCTTGGTCGGGTCGATCCCCTTCGGGATCGGCAGCGACGACAGCGACTGCGAGACCGATTCGATGCGGCGGATGACGGCGGCCATCGTGGCCTTGTCGATCGCCTTCGGGAGCTTCTTGATCGTCTTGGCGAGGTCCGAGATCGTGACCTCGTCGTCACCGTGTCCGACGTAGAGCACCGTCACGGGAACGCCGTTGGCCACGCGCTGCGCCTTGCTGCGCTCTTCGTTGATCAGGCGGGTGAGGCGTCCGCGCGCGCCCTCGCCGACGACGACGATGCCGCCGCGGCCGACCGCGCGGTAGACGGCCTCCTGGGTCTTGGGGTTGATGCCGACCGGGGTGTCGGATGCCTGCCAGCGGCGTCCCAGGCTGGTGCTGATGACGTGGCCGGTGGCGCCGGGCATGCCGTCGATCTTCGTGTACATCGCCGAGGTCGACAGGCGCGTCATGAGGAACATCGCGGCGAGGACGCCGAGCATGAGTCCGGTGATGCCCCAGAGCAGGAGCGTCCACCACTGCAGCGGCGGGATCAGGTAGCCGACGACGAGTCCGATGAGGATGCCGCCGATGAGGATCGCGAGCTGCGCCCAGGGCAGCCAGGGGTAGGCCTCCTTGGTGAACCTGAAGAGGGACTTGATCTGGGAGAAGAACCCAGGACGCTTCTCGGGTTCGGGAGTCTTTGCCATAGGGACAAGCCTACCGAGTCCGCGGTGCCGCTGATGCCCTCGTTCGCGCCGAGCGGAGCGCCCGGGGGCGGCATCGACCACTCCTGCACGGACCGCCGATCGAGCGGATCCATCCCCATCGGCCCCTTTCACGCTCCTCGGCCCCACCGTTGCGCTGTCATAGGGGGCATGACAGATGACGCACTCGGCACCTCGACGCCACCGCTCGTGCCGGAGGCGCACCGCGTCGTCCGCGCGCTCGATGCGGCGGAGACGCCGTACGGCGGTCTGCTCGTCACCCGTGGGGAGGGTGTGGCGGTGCAGATCGATGCCGGGACTCTGGCGGGCTGGACGGGGTGGGGTTTCGCCGGCGCGGAGCACATCGCCGCACCGCTCGACGTGGTTCGGCGTCGTGACGGTCACGACGTGCTGCTGCCGTGGTGCACCGAGCGGGTGGCGAGCCTGCTCGCTCGTCGACACGTCGTCGACGAGCATCTGTCGCTCGGGGAATGCAGCACGCTCGTGGCGAGCGTGCTGCGCGGGATCGACGAACTCGGGGAGCCGGGTGCACGCGAGAGCGGCACCTGGTGGGTCACCGGGGAGGGACGCCCCGTGTTCGTCATCGGGGAGGGGGAGACGGCATGCGCGGCAGCGGCGCGCGTGGTCGAGCTCGTCGCGGAGGGGTGCCGCGACCGCGGGATGGGCCGCGTCCTCGCCCAGGTGCAGATGGGGCTGCATCTGAGCGAGGACCAGCCGCGCGTGCCGCAACGTCGGATCGAGGAGTGGGAGGAGGCTCTCCTGCAGATCGCGGCACCACGCCCGTTGCGGTGCGACGTGCTCACGCCCGAGCTCGCGCGAGACGTCGCCCGAGCGGCGAACGCCCGCCCGAGTGAGCGGCAGGCACTGGGGCGCCGAGGAATCGCGGGAACCGGGTCGGTGGAGTCGCGTCGGGCGAGAGGGGCGGAGCGGCCCAGCCTCGTCGGTGAGGCGCTCGGAGCGCTCCGGGGGAGTGTCGCGGAGGCGGTGCGGCGCGTCGCTCGTGCGTTAACGACTCGAGACCCACGGTCTTCAGTCGGACGCTCGGCCTCTCCGTCAGCGATTGGTGCACGGAATCGAACCGATGAGCGCGTCGCGCCCCGTTCACGACGTCGGAGCCTTCTGATCGCCGCTGCGGCGGCGGTTGCGGTGCTGGCGGGCGGCCTGCTGTGGCCCGCGGGCGAGTCGGGGGAGGCCGCCGAAGGGCACGGCGCTCCGTCTCGGACGGCGCCCGAGAGCGCGACGGCCACGGAACCGGCGACCGCCGACGAGACGGCGGGGGCTCCGAGCCAGACGCATACTGCCGAAGATCTCGGAACGAGTACCCCCGCGTCCGACGAGACGGCGGTCACGGCGGCGGCACCGCTGCTCATCGGAGCAGCCGCCTGCGTCGAAGCCGGGGCCCGATCGTGTCCGGAGGTGATCGCCGAGGGGTCGACGGTCGATGTCGTGGAGCTGGGCGAGATCGCCGGCGCCGAACCCGCGATCACTCCGGTCGACGAGTACGGCGACGTCGCGGTGATCCGTGTGGAGTCGCCGGCGGCACCGCACATTCTCGTTCTCGTGCGGATGAACGAGAAATGGCTGGTCCGCGACGTGTACGACGTCGCGGACCAGCCATCATGAGGCGTCGGTCGTCAGGCTCCGAGCTGAGCGGCGAACTGCGCCGACTCGAGGCGGGCCTTCACCGCGCCGAGGAAGCGAGCGGCGTCCGCACCATCGATGATGCGGTGGTCGTACGAGAGCGCGAGGTACACGTAAGAACGGATCGCGATCGCGTCGGAACCGCCGACCTTGACGAGGCCGGGGCGCTTGACGACCGTGCCCGTGCCGAGGATCGCCGACTGCGGCAGGAAGACGACGGGGGTGTCGAACAGTGCGCCGCGCGAACCGGTGTTCGTCAGCGTGAACGTGCCGCCGGCGAGCTCGTCGGGCTTCAGCTTGTTGTCGCGCGTACGGGCGGCGAGATCTGCGATCTCGTGCGCGATCTCCGCGATGTTCTTCGATGCGGCGTCGCGCAGGACCGGGGTCAGCAGGCCACGCTCGGTGTCGACGGCGATCGAGAGGTTCTCGGTTGCCGGGTACACGATCTGGTCGCCGTCGACCGTGGAGTTCACGATCGGGAAGGCGCGCAGCGCCTCAGCGGCGGCGAGGGCGAAGAACGGCAGGAACGACAGCTTGTCGCCGGTCTTCTGCAGGAACGACGCCTTCACGCTGTCGCGGTAATCCGCGAGAGCGGTGACATCGACCTCCACGACGGTGGTGAGCTGCGCCGTCTGCTGCATCGAGGCGACGGCACGTTCGGCCAGCACCTTGCGCAGGCGCGACATCGGCTGGGTCGTACCGCGCAGCGGCGACACTTCCAGCGGAGCCGGTGCAGCGGGAGCGGCGGCGGCCGGAGCGGCGCCGACCGACTCGGCTGCCTTCAGCACGTCTTCCTTGCGGATGCGTCCACCGACGCCGGTGCCGGTGACCGAGGCGAGGTCGACACCCTGCTGCGACGCCAGACGGCGCACGAGCGGGGTGACGTACAGGTTGTCGTTCTCAGCGGCGGGAGCCGCGGCCGGAGCAGCAGCAGGCGCGGGGGCAGCAGGAGCCGGTGCCGGAGCGGCGGCGGGTGCCGGTGCCGCGGCGGGTGCCGGTGCCGGTGCGGCGGGTGCCGGTGCCGCGGCGGGTGCCGGAGCGGCGGCGGCGGCGGGTGCGGCCGGTGCAGCGGTGGGAGCGGCGCCGGATCCGATACGTGCGAGCACGGCGCCGACCGAGATCGTCTCGTCCTCGGCGGCGAGGATCTCCTGCAGAACGCCGGCGACGGGAGAGGGGATCTCCGTGTCGACCTTGTCGGTCGAGATCTCGAGGAGCGCCTCGTCGACAGCGACCTCGTCACCGACCTGCTTGAGCCAGCGGGTGACGGTGCCTTCGGTCACGCTCTCGCCGAGTTCGGGAAGGACGATGTCCTTGGCGTCGCCGGACGGAGCGGCGGTCGGGGCGGCCTCCGCGGCCGGTGCGGCAGCGGCCTCGGCCGGTGCAGCGGCGGCCGGAGCGGCCTCGGCCGGTGCAGCGGCGGCCGGAGCGGCCTCGGCGGCCGGAGCGGCGGCTTCGGGGGCGTCGGCCGCCGGTGCGGGCGCGCTGCCGTCGCCGATGCGGGCGAGCAGGGCGCCGACCTCGACGGTCTCGTCCTCGGCGACCAGGATCTCCTCGATCACGCCGGTGACCGGCGAGGGGATCTCGGTGTCGACCTTGTCGGTCGAGATCTCGAGCAGGCCCTCGTCCGCCTGAACAGTGTCACCCACCTGCTTGAGCCAGCGGGTGACCGTACCCTCTGTAACGCTCTCTCCGAGCGGGGGGAGGATAACGGATGTGCTCATGACGGAGTCTCCTTCAAAAAGTTGTTCAAACGCTTGTCTAGCTTAGTGACCCTGGGCACCGGTTGGTGTTCAGAGGGCGTGCAGGGGTTTGCCCGCGAGGGCGAGGAAGGCTTCTCCGAGGGCTTCGCTCTGCGTCGGATGCGCGTGGATGAGGGGCGCGATGTCCTCCGGGTGTGCCTCCCACGCAACCGCGAGCTGGCCTTCGGTGATGAGTTCGCCGACGCGATCTCCCAGCAGGTGCACTCCGAGGACGGGTCCGTCCTTTCGGCGCACGACCTTGACCAGGCCGCCGGTTCCGATGATCTCGCTCTTGCCGTTGCCGGCGAGGTTGTACTCGTAAGAGACGACCCCCTCCGCACCGTGCTCGGCGATCGCCGCCTCCTCCGTCACGCCCACCGAGGCGACCTCGGGGCTGGAGTAAGTGACCTTGGGGATCTGGATGTCGGGAACGTTCACGGGGGACAGGCCCGCGATCCGCTCCGCGACCGCGATGCCCTGCTGGAAGCCGCGGTGCGCGAGCTGCAGGCCGGGCACGATGTCGCCGACCGCCCAAACGCCGGGGACGCCCGTGCGCAGGTCCTGGTCGACGGTCACGAAGCCGCGGTCGAGCACCACGCCGGCCTCCTCGAAGCCGAGATCGGCGGTGACCGGGCCGCGTCCGACCGCGACGAGCAGGTAGTCCGCTGTGAACTCCTTGCCGTCCTCGAGGGTCACGGTCACGGACGTGTCGTCCTGCGCGGCGGTCTGGAAACGGATGCCGAGCGAGTACTGGATGCCGCGGCGGCGGAAGGCGCGCTCGAGACCCTTGCTCATCGCGATGTCCTCGTTCGGGACGAGATGGGGCAGAGCCTCGATGATGGTCACGTCGGCCCCGAACGAGCGCCACACACTCGCGAACTCGACGCCGATGACACCGCCGCCGAGGATGAGAACGCTCTTCGGCACCTCGTCGAGGGCGAGCGCCTGCTCGCTCGTGAGGATGCGCCCGCCGATCTCGAGCCCCGGAAGCGTGCGGCTGTACGAGCCCGTCGCGAGCACGACGTCGGCGCCGACGTAGACGTCGTCCCCGACGCTCACGCTGCGATCGGCGTTCAGTCGTCCCGTGCCGGCCACGGTCGTGATGCCCCGAGCCTTGACGAGGCCCTCGAGACCCTTGAACTTCTTCGCCACGATGCCCTCGCGGTATGCGCGTACGCCCGCCGGATCGATTCCGTCGAACGATGCCGTCACGCCGACCGCAGCCGCGTCGCGCACGTGCTCCGCCACCTCGGCGGCGTGCAGCAGAGCCTTCGTCGGGATGCACCCGCGGTGCAGGCAGGTGCCTCCGACCTTGTCCTTCTCGATCAGCGCGACCGACTTGCCGAGTTCGCTGGCACGCAGCGCCGCTGCGTATCCGCCGCTGCCGCCGCCCAGAACCACGATGTCGAAGGTGTGCGTCGTCATGTCAGACCTCCTGAGCCGATGCGGCCGCGAAGGCGACGATCGACCGGACCATTGCCCCGGTCGGTCCCTTCTCGGTGAATCCGAACGGTGCGCTGCCGTTCTCGCCGGAGCCGGCGATGTCGAGGTGCACCCAGGGGATGCGCGGAGCGTCCGATTCGTCGGACACGCGTCCGACGAATCGACGGAGGAACAGCCCGGCGAAGGATGCCCCGGCCGCACGGTCGCTCATGTTCGCGTTGATGAGATCGGCGATGGGGGAGTCGAGCGAGTCCTCCATGTAGTCCGGCAGCGGCATCCGCCAGGCCGGCTCGTCGACGGACTCGGCCGCCGCGAGGAACCGGGTGACGGTGTCGTCGTCGCCCATGACGCCGGTGTGGCGGTGACCGAGCGCCATGACGATCGCGCCGGTGAGGGTGGCGACGTCGATGATCACATCGGGGTTCTCGCGACTCGCGGCCACGAGCCCGTCGGCCATGACCAGGCGTCCCTCGGCATCCGTGTTGAGCACCTCGACCGTGGTGCCGTCGAGCATCCGCAGCACGTCACCGGGGCGCGTCGCCCGCCCGGAGGGCATGTTGTCGGCGATGCAGAGCCACGCCGTGACCCGCACGGGGAGCGCCAGCGTCGCGATCGCACGGAGCGCCGCGAGGCTGGTGGCGGCGCCCGCCATGTCGAACTTCATCCCGACCATGGATGCCGCCGGCTTCAGCGAGAGGCCGCCCGTGTCGAAAGTGATCCCCTTGCCGACCAGTGCGATGTGCTGCGTCGCGCCGGCGGGGGCGTAGTCGAGGCGCACGAGGCGCGGCGGACGGTCGGATCCCTGCCCGACCCCCAGGATCCCGCCGAAGCCCTGCTCGGCGAGGGCCGACTCGTCGAGGATCTCGACGGTGACGTCGAGGTCGGCGACGCTGTCGAGAGCGCTCTGGGCGAGGTCGGCCGGGCTCTGCCATTCGGCGGGCACGTTCACGAGATCCTTGACCAGGGCGACGGCATCGCCGGTGGCCTGGATCCGCGCGACCGTCTCGTCGTCGAGAGCACCGTGCAGGATGACGGCGGTGGCGCGGGAGGTGGGCTTCTTGGAGCGGTATCCGTCGAAGCGGTGACCGCCCAGGACGGCGCCTTCCGCGGCGGCTTCGACGTATTCCTCCAGGCCGGGTGCCAGGGCCAGCGATACCGTCTCGAACCCGGTCAGCGAACGCAGTGCGGCGCCCGCGGCGTTCCGCACGCTCTCGGCCGAAGGAGTGGATCCGATGCCGACGACGGCGAACGGCAGGCTCGTCACTTCGGGGGCATGGACCCTCACGAAAGCGGAGGTCGAGCCGGTGAAGCCCACTGCCGCAAGGGCCTCGGCGAGTCCGGGATACGACTCGAGCGATGTCGCCGCATCGGCGAGATCGGGCACGACGAGCACTGCGGCATCGGCAGCGCTTCCGGGGAACTGATCGGGGGTGTGCGAGAGCACGGGAAGCGTCATGCTTCCCATCCTAGGCAAGCTGCGCACGGCGTGGGCGCGGGGCGCCGGGGGTGTGTTCGCTCTCAGCAAGACCTCGCCCACCCCGGCGCCCCGCCGTGCTCGTAGCATGGAGGAATGCCCTTCTCCGGTGAGATCCACGAACGAGTCGCGAACGCTCCGGCGGTGCCGCCCGGACTGCCGCTGGTGATGCTGCTGACCGGTTTCACCGATGCGGGCAATGCCGTCTCCGGTCTCATCGAGCACCTGCGCGAGACCGCCGACCCGCAGCCCATCGTGGTGTTCGACAACGACGTGCTGCTCGACTACCGCGCCCGTCGCCCGGTGATCTCGTTCGATCAGGACCATCTGACGCAGTTCCGCCCCGCCAAGCTCGAGCTCTCCCTCGCGACCGATGCCCTGGGGCAGCCCTTCCTGCTGCTCGCCGGATACGAGCCCGACTTCGCCTGGAACGCCTTCGCCCGCACGGTGCTCGACCTCGCCACCGAGTTCGAGGTGACGGGACTCAACTGGGTGCACTCGATCGCGATGCCGGTGCCGCACACGCGCCCGATCGGCACCACGGTCAGCGGCAACCGTCGCGACCTCAGCATCGTGCACTCCGTGTGGCGCCCGCGCACCCAGGTGCCGGCGACCGCCGGGCACCTCTTGGAGTTCCGATTCGCGGAGCGCGGCGACCGCGCCGTCGGATTCGTGCTGCTCGTGCCGCACTACCTCGCTGAGACCGAGAACCCGAACGCCGTGATCGCGGCGGCCGAGAAGCTCATGGCATCGACCGGGCTCGTGCTCATGCTCGACGAGATCCAGGAGCGCCGAGAGGACTACCTCGCCAAGATCGACGAGCAGGTGGTCGGCAACGAGGAACTGCAGCAGATGGTGCACAACCTCGAGCGCCGCTACGACGCCTACATGGCCGGCCGCAACCCCGAGGACGGAAGCTACGACGAGGGCGGTTTCAACGAGCGCGACCTCCCCAGCGCCGACGAACTCGCCGCAGAACTCGAGCGCTACCTCGCCTCGCGGCCGTCGGGAGACGACGACAAGTCGGGGCGCGGGTGACATCCGACGCCACGATCTCGGCGCGAATGCACCCGCATCCTTCTGCGTGTGCGATACTGGGTGTCTGACCCGTTGTCAATCGTTCCTTCCGGGGAGCGGACTTGACAAGGGTCTTACTAGTGTCCGAAATGTCCCGGAGGGGCTCTGCCGCTCCGTGAAAGGCGAAACGTGACTCCTGCCACGACCAACAAATCCCGGACGAAGAAGACTGCCGACGCCGACCTCGACGTGAAGGCCGAGGTCGAAGAGAAGGCTGCTCCGAAGACCGCCGCCAAGCGTGCGGCCGCGAAGCGTGCTCCGGTCAAGAAGAAGAAGGCGGATGACGTCGTCGAAGAAGACGAGGCCCCCGCCGCCGCGAACGACGACGCCTCCGGCGACGACGAGGACGACGACGACAGCAAGCCGAAGTTCACCGAGCCGCTGCCGACCGGAGCCATCGTCATCTCGTCGAACGACGACGAGGACGTCCCGGTCTACTCGACCCAGATCACCGGCGCGACCGCCGACCCGGTCAAGGACTACCTGAAGCAGATCGGTAAGGTCGCGCTGCTGAACGCGGCCGAAGAGGTCGAGCTCGCGATGCGCATCGAGGCCGGTCTCTTCGCCGAGGAGAAGCTCTCGGCGATGACCGCTGCCGAGAAGACGAGCCAGCTCGGACTCGACCTGCAGTGGGTCGCCCGCGACGGTCAGCGCGCGAAGAGCCACCTGCTCGGCGCCAACCTCCGACTCGTCGTCTCGCTCGCCAAGCGCTACACCGGCCGCGGTATGCAGTTCCTGGATCTCATCCAGGAGGGCAACCTGGGTCTCATCCGCGCGGTCGAGAAGTTCGACTACACCAAGGGCTTCAAGTTCTCGACGTACGCCACGTGGTGGATCCGTCAGGCGATCACCCGCGCCATGGCCGACCAGGCGCGCACCATCCGTATCCCGGTGCACATGGTCGAGGTCATCAACAAGCTCGCCCGCGTCCAGCGGCAGATGCTGCAGGACCTCGGTCGCGAACCCACCCCCGAAGAGCTCAGCCGCGAACTCGACATGACGCCCGAGAAGGTCGTCGAGGTGCAGAAGTACGGGCGCGAGCCCATCTCGCTGCACACGCCGCTGGGTGAAGACGGCGACAGCGAGTTCGGTGACCTCATCGAGGACACCGAGGCCGTCGTCCCCGCCGACGCCGTGGGCTTCACGATGCTGCAGCGTCAGCTCGAGCAGCTGCTCGACTCGCTGTCCGAGCGTGAGGCAGGTGTGATCCGCATGCGCTTCGGCCTCGGCGACGGTCAGCCCAAGACGCTCGACCAGATCGGCGACACCTTCGGGGTGACGCGTGAGCGCATTCGGCAGATCGAGTCCAAGACGATGGCGAAGCTGCGCCACCCGAGCCGCTCGCAGTCGCTGCGGGACTACCTCGAGTGATGCAGGCGAACGAGGGCAAGGCGCTCGAGACCAGCGTCGACGGGAAGACTTTCGCGCGCATCCCGCTGCGCACGCGCGTCGTGATGCCGGACGATGACATCGACCAGGTCATCTCGGAGTACGCGGCATCCGCCGTGCAGCCGGGCGATCTGCTGTTCGTCACCGAGAAGATCGTGGCGATCACGCAGGGGCGCTCCTACCGTCTCGACGAGATCCAGCCGCGCAAGCTCGCGCTCTTCCTGTCGAAGTACGTGACCCGTACCCCCTACGGCATCGGACTCGGCATGCCGGAGACGATGGAGATGGCGCTCCGCGAGTGCGGTACGCCGCGCATCCTCTTCGCCGCCGCGGTGTCCGCGGTGACGAAGGCCTTCGGTCGACGCGGTGACTTCTACCGCATCGCCGGCGACAAGGCGCGGGCGATCGACGGACCCACCAAGCACACCATCCCGCCGTACAACCAGGCGGTCGTGCTCGGCCCGAAGAACCCGCGAGAGGTCGCCGCGCGCCTCAAGGCGCTGCTGGGCGGCACGGCGGAGGTCGCCGTCGTCGACATCAACGACATCGGCGGGAACATCCTCGGATCGACCCTCGACAAGGACGGCGAGCGTCGGCTCGTCAAGATCCTCGGCGACAACCCGCTCGGCCAGGGCCTGGAGTCCACGCCGTTGGGCATCGTCCGCGAGATCTGACCCCGTCGAGAACGACACGAGAAAGGACCCCGGATGCTTCGGCAGCCGGGGTCCTTCGTCTCCGTCTCAGAAGCCGATGACCTCGCGGTAGCGCGGCTTGTGCCCGGTGCGGATGCCGGTGACGCTCGGCTTGTTCTCGTACACGCCCGCACCCCAGTTGCCCTCGACGAGCACGGGGCCGTCGGGGGAGACGACGACGTCCCAGCCCACGTACTGCACCTGCGGGACGACGCGGGCGACCTCATCGATGAAGGCGCGCACCTCGTACATGTACGGGAGCTGGAAGTCGGCGATCCGGAAGCCCGAGTCGGGGTGCGTCTCGTGCACGTGGCCGTGCGAGTCGTATCCGGCACCCACGGCGTGGCCGTTCTCGTCGAGCATCGTGTAGAAGCCGCCGAAGGTCATCTGGTCGCTGACCGCGCCGCGGCCGAACTTCTGCGCCATCGCGAGGATGTGCGCCTTCTCTCCGTCGAAGAACGCGGTGATCCGGGTCGTGTTGACGGTGCCGGGGCAGACGGCGGCGAGTGCGTCGTGCTGGCGGATGACCTCTTCGATGAGGAGCTCGCCGCGGTTGAGGAGTCCGCGGTGGAACTCGTCCCAGTCCTCGATCTCGGCCGCGTGGTAGCGGTGGACCCCGGTGCCGGCCTGGCCGACCGGCTCCTTGGTGACGATCGTGCCCAGACGCTGCGTGAGCTCGCGCACGGCGTCGGCGTTGCCCTCCTCGACCACCAGCCACTCGCGGTGCAGGTGGGCGGAGAAGTGCTTGTCGAACTCGACCTTGTCCTGGAAGATCCACCGGAAGTCGGGGTGGTCGTACCGCTGCGAGAGCTGGTTCGAGACCGGGTGGGTCATGAACGTCTCGCGCTCCGCGCGGGTCAGCATCGCGAAGTCGTAGTCGATGTAGTCCTGGAACCCGACGTTGTGCCGTGCCGCCGACCAGAGCATGTCGACGACGATCGCCGGCACGGCCTTGTGGTGCTGCTCCGACGCCTCTTTCGCGCGTTCGACGACCGATCCGACATCGATGCGTCGTGCGCGTCCGATCAGGTAGCGGATGCGGGGCGCGAGGGAAAGACGTGACATGTGACTCCGAAGGTGAGAGGGGTTCTCCCCAGTCTACGGTGGGCACCGATCGTCGCCTGGGAGACACCGATAGGCTGGAAATCGTGCGTGAGACGACTTCGAGTGCCCGGCCGCGGGCGATGATCTCCCGCTCCGCTCTGGCCTCCGGCGCTGCCGCCGCGCTCCATGCGGGCGGGCGCGTCGCCGACCTTCGACGCGATGCCTGGGGGCACGGCGTGCTCGCGGTCGCGCACGCGGTGACGGCGGTCGGCGCCGAGCGCGTGCTCGTCGATTCGCCGGGCGTGCTCGAAGCACTCGCCCTCGAAGGAATCGCGGGGACGCTCGACGGCGAGGCCGATATCGACTCCGCACTGCTCTACGGGCTTCCCGATCGCGATGGAGTGATGCCGGGGCGCGCCGTCATGCGCCTGCACGGGCTCGTGCTCTCGACCAAGCGCCTGCGGGCGGGCGATGCAGTCTCCTACGGGTACACGTTCCGGGCTGCGACCGACACCACGGTGGCGCTGGTCACGGGCGGGTACGCCCAGGGGATCATGCGGGCGCTCGGCAATCGCGCGTCCGTCGAGATGGACGGACGCGAACGACCGATCGTCGGGCGTGTCGCGATGGACGTCTGCGTGGTCGATCTGGGCGGAGCGGATGCCGCGGTCGGAACCGAGGCCACCTACTTCGGCGGCGCAGGTCCTGCCGCCCCCGGATTGGCTCGTTGGGCCGAGGTCACCGGGCTCACGATGCCCGAGCTGATCACGGTCGCCGGCATCCACGCCGATCGGGGGTGGGAGGCGTGACTCGTCCCGAACTCCGACTCGACGGAAGTGTCCTGCGTGCCAACATCGGCGCGGTGCAGCAGCGCATCGCGCCGTCCGCGCTCATGCTCGTCGTCAAGGACGACGCCTACGGTCACGGACTGCCCTGGGCGGTCGAGACGGCGATCGAGTCCGGTGTGACCTGGATCGGCAGTTTCGACGTGCGCAGCGCGGTCGACGTACGGCGGGTCGCCGGCGGCGGCGTGCGCATCTTCGCCTGGGTCACCTCCACCGACGCGGAGATCGACGAGGCGCTGCTGCACGATGTCGACCTGGGCGTCGGCACGACCGACTACCTCGATCGGGTGATCGCCCGCGCGACGGCGATCGAGGTGCGCGCACGCGTGCACCTCAAGATCGACACAGGGCTGCACCGCAACGGCATTCTGCCGGAGGACTGGGCGGATGCCGTCGCCACTGCGCGGGCGGCCGAGGCTGCGGGCGCGCTGGAGCTCGTCGGCGTCTGGAGCCACATCGCCGAGGCGAGCGATGCCGAGGACGACGAGGCTCAGGCGGTCTTCCTCGATGCCGTGCAGCAGGTCGGCGACACCGGTGCCGCTCCGGCCTTCCTGCACCTGACCGCGTCCGCGGCCTCCTGGTGGCGGCCGGAGCTGCGCGGCTCGCTCTCGCGCATCGGTGCGTTCTGCTACGGCGTCCGCTCGGCCGACGGGCCAGAACTCGACGGCATCCGGCCCGTCGCGACGCTGACCGCCTCGGTGGTCGAGGTCGTCGACGGCGACGCGGTCGTCGCGATCGGGAGCTTCGACGGCATCCCCTCGACCCTCGCGGGTGTCACCGTCGGTACCGCCCAGGGTGCGCGGGAGTTGCGGAGCATCGGTCACACGCAGAGCGTCGTCGCCGGCTGGAGCGGCGCTGCCGTGGGCGATGTCGTGCGCGTCTTCGGCGCGGGCGAGTGGGGGGAGTCGTCCGCGACGACGCTCGCCGAACGGCTCGACACCGTGGGCGAGGAGATCCTCACCCGGCTCACGTCTCGCGTGCGCCGCGTCGTCGTCGACTGAGGCACGGACACCGACACCTGCGCCGAAGAACCGCGGGAGGGTATGCAGAAGGCCCTCGACGCGTCACCGCGGGAGGGCCTTCGTGGAGTCGGGGTCAGACGGCCTCGACGAGACGCGCGGTCTCATCGTGCCAGCTCGTTGCGATGGCGCGGAGCTTCTCTTCGTACTTGCGTCCGTGGTGGGCGCAGAACAGGAGCTCGGAGCCGTTGACCTCGGCTGCGATGTAGGCCTGCGCGCCGCACGAGTCGCAGCGGTCTGCTGCGGTCAGGCGGAACTCGACCACGGAGGTCTCACGTTCGGTCGTTGCGTTCATCTCGGTGCCTCCTCGATTCGGGTTCGCTGGGGAGCGTGCTCAATACAACCACGGAGTGGGTGGGAGCATGCCCGGATCACGGCGTGTTTCGCTCACCGCGTACGCCCGGGGCACGCGGTGGGCCGGTCCGGGGAGTGTCGGCGGGCCGTGCGGGGTATTCGAACATAGAATCGGAGATTGTGACCGCCGAGTATTCCGCCCATCATCTCCAGGTGCTCGAAGGCCTCGAGGCTGTCCGCAAGCGTCCCGGTATGTACATCGGCTCGAACGGATCGCCGGGGCTCATGCACTGCCTCTGGGAGATCATCGACAACGCCGTCGACGAAGCCGTCGCCGGCAACGGCGCGAAGATCGATGTCATCCTGCACCCGGACGGCAGCGTCGAGGTGCACGACAACGGCCGCGGTATCCCGGTCGATGTCGAGCCGCGCACCGGTCTGACCGGTGTCGAGGTCGTCTTCACCAAGCTGCACGCCGGTGGCAAGTTCGGCGGAGGGTCGTACGCGGCCTCCGGCGGTCTGCACGGTGTGGGAGCCTCCGTCGTGAACGCGCTCTCCGAGCGTCTCGACGTCGAAGTCGATCGCGGCGGCAAGACCTACGCGATGTCGTTCCACCGCGGCGAGCCGGGCCTCTTCGACGACCGCGACGGCAAGCGGCCGGATGCGGCCTTCACCCCGTTCGAGCAGAAGAGCGAGCTGCGGGTCGTCGGCAAGGCTCCGCGAGGCGTCACGGGCACGCGTATCCGCTATTGGGCCGACCGTCAGATCTTCACCAAGGACGCCGCCTTCCAGCTCGGCGACCTCGAGACGCGCGCTCGGCAGACCGCGTTCCTCGTGCCGGGGCTCGAGATCGTCGTGCGCGACGAGCGCGCGGAGGAGAACGTCGAGACGAGCTACCACTACGAGGGCGGCATCTCGGAGTTCGTCGACTACCTCGCCAGCGACCCGCCCGTCACCGACACCTGGCGCGTGCAGGGCGAGGGGACCTTCAAGGAGACGGTTCCCGTGCTGCAGGCCGACGGCCACATGGTGGCGACCGAGGTCGAGCGCGTGTGCAAGGTCGACATCGCGATGCGGTGGGGGACGGGTTACGAGACCACGACCCGGTCGTTCGTCAACATCATCGCGACGCCCAAGGGCGGTACGCACCAGCAGGGCTTCGATCAGGAGCTGCTCAAGGTGCTGCGCGCACAGGTGGAGCAGAACGCCCGTCGCCTCAAGGTCGGCAACGACAAGCTCGAGAAGGATGACGTGCTCGCCGGTCTCACGGCCGTGCTCACGGTCAACGTGCCCGAACCGCAGTTCGAGGGGCAGACCAAGGAGGTGCTCGGCACGCCCGCCGTGCGCCAGATCGTGGCCCAGGTGATCCGCAAGGATCTCGCGGCTCGTTTCAGCTCGACGAAGCGCGACGACAAGAGTCAGGCGACGCAGCTGCTCGACAAGATCGTCGCCGAGATGAAGGCCCGCGTCTCGGCGCGCGCCCACAAGGAGACGCAGCGTCGGAAGAACGCTCTCGAGTCGTCGACGCTGCCGACCAAGCTCGTCGATTGCCGTACGAACGAGGTCGAGCGCAGCGAACTCTTCATCGTCGAGGGCGACTCGGCCCTGGGGACCGCGAAGAACGCGCGCAACAGCGAGTTCCAGGCGCTGCTCCCCATCCGCGGCAAGATCCTCAACGTGCAGAAGGCGTCGATCGGCGACATGCTGTCGAACGCGGAGTGCGCATCGATCATCCAGGTGATCGGTGCCGGCTCGGGGCGCAGCTTCGACATCGACGCCGCGAGGTACGGCAAGGTGATTCTGATGAGCGATGCCGACGTCGACGGCGCCCACATCCGCACCCTGCTGCTCACCCTCTTCTTCCGCTACATGCGGCCGCTCATCGAGCACGGGCGCGTGTTCGCCGCAGTGCCGCCGCTGCACCGTGTCGTGGTCATGAACCCGGGCTCCAAGCCGAACGAGACGATCTACACGTACAGCGAGCAGGAGATGCACGCGTTGCTGGCCAAGCTCCGCAAGGCCGGCAAGCGCTGGCAGGAGCCGATCCAGCGGTACAAGGGTCTGGGTGAGATGGATGCCGAGCAGTTGGCGAACACCACGATGGACCGCTCGGGGCGTCTGCTCCGACGCGTGCGCATGGAGGATGCCGAAGCCGCCGGTCGTGTCTTCGAACTGTTGATGGGCAACGAGGTCGCTCCGCGTCGCGAATTCATCATTGACTCCTCCGACCGTCTGTCGCGCGAGGCGATCGACGCCTAGATCGTCATAGGGTCGGAGCATGAGCGCTCTCGACCGACGTCTCGACCGGCCCGGAGCCGTGATCGCTTTCGCCGATGGCGGGGGAGACGGGCACCCGGTGCTGCTCGTGCACGGTGCCGGGATGGACCACACCATGTTCGACGCGCAGGCGGAGGCTCTCACGGCTGCCGGCCTGCGTGTGCTGCGTGCGGACCTCCGCGGGCATGGGGAGTCCTCTCTCGACGAGGGGGCGCGGTTCTCGGCGGACGCGGCTCTCGGCGACATCGCGGCCCTGTTGGCGGAGCGCCGGATCGACCGAGCCGTCATCGTCGGCCATTCGCTCGGCGGCAACCTCGCCCAGACGTACGCGGCCGCCCAGCCCGACCGGGTCAGCGGAGTGGTCGTGATGGATGCGAGTTGGAACGCGGGACCGCTGTCGAGTGTCGAACGCCTCGCTCTTCGTCTCGCCGCTCCGATGCTCGCTCTGGTGCCGTCTCGTCGATTGCCGGGGATGATGGCGCGTGCCTCGGCCGTGTCGGCATCCGCGATCGCGCGCACCGAGGAGACGTTCGCCCGAATGCCGAAGCCGGTCTTCCTCGACGTCTGGCGCGCGACGGTATCCCTGGTCGCGCCCGAGCCGGCCTATCGCTCGCCGGTGCCCCTCGGATTGATTCGCGGGGCTGAGGACCGGACGGGCAACATCGCCGCAGCCATGCCGCGATGGGCGGACGCCGAGGGGATCGCCGAGTACGTCATTCCCGACGCCGGACACGTCGTCACCTGGGATGCGCCGGACGAGACCTCCGCCGCACTCCTGGGTATCCTCGCCGAGGACCGCTTCGTCGCCGCGATGCGATGAGCGCGGCGACGATCAGACGAGCGTGCGTCCGATGCTGCCGATGACACCATCCGTCGGCTGACCCGAGGCGTCGCGTCGAGCTCCGGACTCGGGCAGCTTCCGCACGGCGCCGGTGGGGTCGACGGCCTGCGCGGGGCTGGCCCCGACCCAGGCCACCGTCAGCCGGTCCTCACCCTTCAGGAAGGCGTGCGCGCGCACGCCGCCCGTGGCGCGACCCTTCGACGGGTACTCCTCGAACGACGACACCTTCGCGCGCCCCGCATCGGTGCCGGGAAGGATGCTGTCGGAGCCCGAGACCGTCGCCACGACGGCATCCGATCCCGCGCCGACGACGCCGAAGAAGAGCACGGATGCTCCCGCCCCGAGCTTCACGCCAGCCATGCCGCCTGCGGGGGCGCCCTGCGGGCGCACGGCCGAGGCCGAGAACCGCAGCAGTTGGGCGTCGGTGGTGATGAACACCACCTCGGAGTCGTCGGGTGCGTCCGCGGCACCCACGACGGAGTCCCCGGCCTTCATCCCGATGACCTCGACGTCCGGACGCACCGGAATCGAGGTCGGGACGATGCGCTTCACCGTTCCCTGCGCCGTCCCCAGCGCGATCGGGGTCTCACTCTCGAAGCGAACGAATCCGAGGATGCGTTCCCCGCGGGTGGTGATCCCGAGGTAGTCGCGCAGCGGCGTTCCTGCGGCGAGCTGCACCGAGCTGGAGGGCACGGAGGGCAGGTCGACGGGGGAGAAGCGCACCACGCGCCCGGCACTCGTCAGCGCGCCGATCTCCGCCCGCACCGTCGTCTCGACCGTCGCGAGGATCGCATCGTGCTTGCTGCGGCGCGCGGGAACCGTGAGCTCCTGTCCGTCGACGAGGTCGACCCGCACCGCGCGCCCGGTCGTCGACAGCACGAGGACGGTCGGCGCATCCGCGATCTGCAGGTCGACGGCGCCCTTCGTCGCGCGGGGCTTCGGCGGCGCGGCGTTCATGAGCAGCGTGCGGCGGGGGGTGCCGTAGGCGTCCGCGGCGGCGTCGAGTTCGGTGGCGACCGCCTGACGCAGCAGCGCGTCGCTGCCGAGGAGCTCGCGGAGCGCCGCGATCTCGGCGAGGAGCGCGTCGCGCTCGGCTTCGAGCTCGATGCGCGAGAACTTGGTGAGTCGACGCAGTCGAAGTTCGAGGATGTACTCGGCCTGGAGCTCGCTCAGATCGAACACGTCGCGCAGCTTCGTGCGGGCCTGCTCGGAGTCGTCGGACGATCGGATGACCTGGATGACCTCGTCGATGTCGAGGATCGCGATCAGGAGGCCCTCAACGAGGTGCAGGCGCTCTTCGCGCCGCGCCAGACGGTAGCGGCTGCGGCGGGTGATGACCTCGAGCCGGTGGGCCACGTAGACGCTGAGCATCTCCTTGAGGCCGAGCGTGCGGGGCTGGCCGTCGACGAGGGCGACGTTGTTGATGTTGAACGAGTCCTCGAGCGGGGTCAGGCGATAGAGCTGCTCGAGCACGGCATTCGGATCGAACCCGGTCTTGATGCCGATCGCGACACGCAGGCCGTGGTTGCGGTCGGTGAGGTCGGTGACGTCGCTGATCCCCTGGAGCTTCTTGGCCTGGACGGCATCGCGGATCTTCTCGATCAGCCGCTCGGGTCCGACCATGTACGGCAGCTCCGACACGATGATGCCGGTGCGCCGCGGACCGAGGGGCTCGATCGAGACCTTCCCGCGCACCTTGAGCGCACCGCGCCCGGTCGTGTACGCGTCCTTGACGCCGTCGAGGCCCATGAGGACTCCACCGGACGGGAAGTCCGGTCCCGGCACGTACTCCATGAGCTCCTCGGTCGTGGCGTCCGGGTTCTCGAGCAGGTGCGTCGCGGCGGCCACGACCTCGATCAGGTTGTGCGGCGCCATGTTGGTCGCCATACCCACGGCGATGCCGCTCGCTCCATTCACCAGGAGGTTGGGGAAGGCGGCGGGCAGCACGGCCGGCTGTTGGAACTGACCGTCGTAGTTGGGGACGAAGTCGACGACGTCCTCGTCGAGGTTCTCGGTGAGGGCGAGGGCGGAAGCAGCGAGTCGCGCCTCCGTGTAGCGGGCGGCAGCGGGGCCGTCGTCCAGGGAGCCGAAGTTGCCGTGCCCGTCCACGAGGGGCACGCGGAGGGCGAAGTCCTGGGCGAGGCGGACCAGAGCGTCGTAGATCGCCGAGTCGCCGTGCGGGTGCAGCTTTCCCATCACCTCGCCGACGACGCGGGCGCTCTTGACGTGTCCGCGATCGGGGCGCAGCCCCATTTCCGCCATCTGGTACAGGATGCGGCGCTGCACCGGCTTGAGACCGTCGCGGGCGTCGGGGAGGGCGCGCGAGTAGATCACGGAGTACGCGTACTCGAGGAAGGACCCCTGCATCTCGGCGGAGAGATCGATGTCCTGGATGCGCTCCTCGACGGGCTCGGGCGGCGGCGTTTTCGGCATGGGGTTCCTGAGGGCGTGCGGGAGCCTGTGTCAGACTGGCTCGGGTGTCCCTCATGCTACCGTCCGAGTCCGCGTCAGCCCGGAGCATCGTCGGGGTGGCGGACGACGTGTTCGCCGCATTGCGCGGTGATCCCGGGCGCCTCCCTCGGGCGACGTCCGTCGTCCTCGTCGTGATCGACGGGCTCGGCGCCATCGGTCTGCGAGCGCACGCGGGTCATGCGCGCAGCCTGACCGCGCACATGACGAAGCGCGACGTCGCGACGTCGGTCTTCCCGTCGACAACGGCTTCCGCGCTGACCAGCATCCTGACCGGCGTGTGGCCGGGCGAACACGGCCTGATGGGCTACCGCGTCGTCGACCCGGACCGTGATCTGCTCGTCAATCAGCTCACGGGGTGGGAGAGCGAGGGGTTGGACCCGGCCACGTGGCAGATGGTCCCGACGATCTTCGAGCGTGCGGACGCGTCCGGCCACGGGGCGTTCGCGGTCGGACTCGCCGCCTACGCGCAGAGCGGATTCACCCGCGCGACGCTGCGCGGCGCCGTCTTCGCCGCGGAGGATCGCGCGGCCGAGCGTGTACGCCTGGCGTATGCCCTCGCCGAGCAGAACCCCGGTTCCGTGGTCTACTGCTATCTGCCCGAGGTCGATAAGGCCGGGCACAAGCACGGGATGGCCTCGGCGGAGTGGTTGGCGGCGCTCGAAGACGTCGACGCGGCGCTGTCCGCGCGCGTGCCGTCCGGCGTGGGCGTGCTGGTCACCTCGGATCACGGCATGATCGATGTTCCCGAACGGCGGCAGATCGTTCTCGACGAGGCGCACCTGGCGGGGATCCGCCACGTCGGGGGAGAACCGCGCATGATCCATGCCTATCTCGAACCCACGGCCGACGCAGGTGCGGTCATCACCCGGTGGCGTTCCGATCTCGCGGGCCTCGCCGACGTCGTCTCACGGGACGAGGCGATCGCCGCTGGTCTCTTCGGGCCGACGGTCGCGGATGCCGCGGCGGCACGCGTCGGGGACCTCCTCGCGGTGCCGCGGGGCAACGGGGCGATCTACGACGGCACAGCTGCCGATCAACGCGGTCGCGGCATGGTGGGGCAGCACGGCGGGCTCACGCCCGAGGAGCGTCAGGTGCCGCTGGTCGGGCTCGGCGCGTTCGCGAACTGACTCCGAGCAAGCTCACTTCCCGAGCAGGTTCACTCGTCGGTGCGTGCTCCGAACACGATCTCGTCCCACGAGGGCATGGCGTTCCGGCGTCGCTTGCGCGACGAGGACTCGCCGGGCTCCGAGGAGTCACGCGGAGCGGCGGGGGCATCCGTCCGGGGGTCGTCGGACTGTTCCGGCTCGAAGGCGTCCTCGAAGAGCGTGATCAGATTGCGGTCCGGCTCGTCGTCGCTGGTCGCGGAGGAGGGGCTCGGCTCCGAAGCCGGAGCATCGTCGATGACCGGCGAAGACTCGCGCTGACCGCGGCGGCGACGGAGCGCCTCCAGCAGATCGGCCGTCTCGGGATTGGTGCTCTGCGTCTCGGGGGCGCGGTTGATCGCCGCGGCCTGCGCCGCCGCGTTCGATCGTTCGGGAGCGGAGGGTTCCTCGACCGAGACCTCGGGGGTCGGTACGAGGCGCGGTCCGAAGGCTCCGGAGTCGAAACGGCTGTCGTCCTTGTAGGGCGAAGAGGTGCGATCGGACTCCACGGCGCGGAGGCGGGGGATGAGTCCGTCGGGGAGGGATCCCTGGCGGGAGAGCTGGGTGGCGTCGGCGTTGAGAGGTGACAGCGCGCTACGGCGGGGGTCGAAGCTCCACCGTGCGTCGTGATCGACCTCGTTCGCCGTGAACTCCAGCTTGATGATCCAGCCGGACTCGTCCTTCCAGCTCGCCCAGCGCTCTGCGGTCGCGGCGACGTCGGAGAGCTTGGCGCGGATGGCCGTTCCGAAGGTGGGCTGCGCGTCGGGTTCGACCTCGCTGCCGATCAGGACGGGCACGGCGAGCGCCTGTCCGATGACGTGCTCGCGCTCGGCGAGCACCGGCGCCTCGAAGCGCACGACGTCATCGACGCTGATGCCGAGCAGGGCGGACACCTCGGAGGCCGTGAGGCCGGCGCGGATTTGCGCCTGGATGTCGCGCGGGCTGGCGGCGAGCTTCTGGGCGGCCGGTTCGGCCTGCCGGGTCGCCCTGCGCAGCTCGCGCTGCAGCACGTCGTCGATGGCCAGCGCGAACCGCTCGCCAGACTCGGTCGCGAGCACGAGGACTCCTGCCTCGGTGCCGACGATGGTGACGTTTTCCATGCGAATGCCCCTCTGATGGGTGTGCATTCATGGTGTCACGCATGGCCCCGTCCGGGCGGGAATACCCTGGGCGCGCCGCGAGTTTGCTCTGTCGATCGCACCGGCATTTGCGAAATGCCTCGCGGTCATGCAAACTATGGCCGCCGAATACCCGACGGCGCACCACCACTCGCACCATGAATGTGGAGATCTAACCGCATGGCAACCGACTACGACGCCCCCCGTAAGAGCGAAGACGACTCCGAGTCGATCGAAGCCCTGAAGGAGCGCGTTCCCGACAAGCTCTCCGGATCGACCGGAGACGAGGACGCCGACAACCCGTCCAGCTTCGACCTCCCCGGAGCCGACCTCTCCGACCTCGAGCTGGACGTCGTCGTGCTGCCCGCGCAGCAGGACGAGTTCACGTGCATGAGCTGTTTCCTCGTGAAGCACCGCTCGCAGCTCGACCACGAAGAGGCCGCAGGCCCGATCTGCAAGGAATGCGCGGCCTGACGGCCCAGCGCGACGAATCACGCGCCCCGACCCTCGCGGTCAGGGGCGCGTTGTCGTCTGTGCGTGTGCTCGAGGGCAGACGACGCGGTCAGCGCTGCGCGGTGCGGATAGCCGCGGCGAGGCGGTCGGGGGTGCGGGTGGAGATCGTCCAGGCGGTCACCGGGTCGGCGGGATCGTCGTTCGGGACGACCACGATGCCGTCGATGCCGCCGCGGATCAGGTGCCATCCGCGAGCGGGCAGTCCCGTTCCTCGGGCGTCCTTCGCATCGTTGCCCGTGAGTGCGAGTGGAGCACCCAGATGGGCGACGTCGATGTGTGCACGGCCGGCGCGGAGCACCCCGTCCTCGACCGAGACGACCGGGGTGATGAGGATGAAGAGCGCCACGAGGAGCGCCGAGACGACCGCTCCGGCGACGAGCGCGATCGTCGCGCCGACCGGGACGAAGATGAGCGCCACCATGGGGCCGGCGAGCGCGACCGTGACCAGGAGCCACAGGCTCGGCGAGAGCCGCTCGCGGTAGCGCGATCGTGCGTCGGTGGTGGGGTTCTGCATTAGCCTCATGGGGTGACCGATTCCGTTGATGTCCCCATTATCGCCGCTCAGCCGCCGGTCTATGCGCATCCCGGCGATGCCGGCGCGGACCTGACGGCCGCGGAGGCCGTGCACCTCGAGCCGGGCGAGCGCGCGCTGGTGGCCACGGGTGTGCGCATCGCGCTGCCGGACGGCTACGCCGCCTTCGTCGTGCCGCGCAGCGGACTCGCGGCGAAGCACGGCATCTCGATCGTGAACTCGCCGGGAACGGTCGACGCGGGCTACCGGGGTGAGATCAAGGTGAGTCTGATCAACACCGACACCCGGAGCGCGTACGATGTGGCGGTCGGCGATCGTATCGCGCAGCTGATCATCATGCCGGTGACGCGTGCCGTGTTCCACCCCGTCGACGAGCTGCCCGAGAGCGTTCGCGGTGAAGGCGGGTTCGGATCCACCGGATATCAGGCAGGGAAGAGCAATGACTGACAACACCCCCACTCCCCAGGAGTCCGCACCGCTGAACCGTGCCGTGGACGGCCCGTTCGACGATTCCGAGGCGAATCCCGTCCGCCCCTACATCGACCTCGGCGGCATCAAGATCCTGCCGCGCGAGGGTCTCAATCTCCGCCTCGAGGTCGAGGAGCAGTCCAAGCGCATCGTCGCCGTGGGTCTCGACTACGCGGATTCCTCGCTGCAGGTGCAGCCCTTCGCGGCGCCTCGCTCCGGCGGGCTCTGGGACGAGACCCGGGTCCAGCTCCGCGACCAGGTAAAGGCACAGGGCGGCCGCGTCGAAGAGCGTGAGGGTTCCCTCGGCAAGGAGCTGCTGGCCGAGGTGCCCGCCGCCGCGAACGAGGGCAGCGGTCTCCGCCTCGCGCGCTTCATCGGCATCGACGGTCCGCGGTGGTTCCTGCGCGGCGTGATCGGCGGTGCCGCGGCATCCGATCCCGATGCCGCCGCGAAGGTCGAGGATCTCTTCCGTTCGATCGTCGTCGTGCGCGGCGGCTCGCCCATGCCGCCTCGCGACCTCATCCCGCTGAAGATGCCGGCCACGCCGGGATCGGCGTGAGCGGGGAGACTCCGCAGGGCGACCGCGAGCAGTCGGCCTCGGAGATCCTCGGGGCGGCCCTCAGCGGTGCGGCGCGACGCGCCGGTGTCGACCCCGCCGAGGGTGCGAACACGCACACCGTGGTCTGGTCGGCGATCGGCGGATGGCGGGGGATTCTCGAATCGGTCCTACCGAGCCTCGCTTTCGTCGTCCTGTTCACGATCCGGCCCGAACCGCTGATCCTCGCCCTCGGGGTGTCGGTCGGCCTCGCAGCCGTGTTCACGATCGTCCGTCTGTTGCAGAAGTCGCCGCCGTCCGCGGCGATCGGCGGCCTCGTGGCCGCAGGGGCGGCCGCCGCGCTGGCGCTGATCACCGGGCGCGGGCAGGACAACTTCGTGCCCGGGCTCATCACGAACGCCGCCTACGGCACGGTGCTCCTCGTCACGGCACTCATCGGCTGGTCTCTCATCGGCATCGCTGCGGGCTTCCTCATGGGCGAGGGAATGGCATGGCGTCAGGATCGGCGCAAGCGGCGCGCGTTCCTCTGGCTCGGTGTGGCCTGGTCGGCCCTCTTCTTCGCGCGGCTCGCCGTGCAGCTCCCGCTGTACCTCGCAGGCGAGGTGACCGCCCTCGGTACGCTCAAGCTGATCATGGGGCTCCCGCTGTTCGCTCCGATGGTCGCCGTGACCTGGCTCGTCGTCCGTGCACTGTATCCGCAGGACAAGCGGGGCGCGCAAGATCCGCAGGACAAGCGGGGCGCGCAAGCGGCGGAGACGTCCTCTGAGCCGTGATAGATTTATCTTGACATCAAGATAAATTGCAGGGCTTCTGCCTGGAGGGTCGAAGGCGCAGACTGGTTAGGTCCGCCTTGCTAGCCCCGGCCCCTCCCAGGCGAGCAAGATGGAATCGCCTGTCGCTTCCATCAGATCAGAAGGAGACGGAATCGTGTCCACGGTGAACAGCTTCGGTGCCCAGAGCACCCTGACGGTCGGCAGCACCGACTACGAGATCTTCCGCATCGACACGGTGCCCGGTTTCGACAAGCTCCCCTTCAGCCTCAAGGTGCTGCTGGAGAACCTCCTTCGCACCGAGGACGGCGCGAACGTCACGAAGGCGCAGATCGAGGCGCTCGGATCGTGGGATGCCGCGGCCGAACCGAACACCGAGATCCAGTTCACGCCGGCGCGCGTGGTGATGCAGGACTTCACCGGTGTGCCCTGCATCGTCGACCTCGCCACGATGCGCGAGGCCGTCACGGCCCTGGGCGGCGACGCGAACAAGATCAACCCGCTCTCGCCGGCCGAGATGGTCATCGACCACTCGGTCATCGCCGACCTGTTCGGCTCCGAGAACGCCCTCGAGCGCAACGTCGAGATCGAGTACGAGCGCAACGGTGAGCGCTACCAGTTCCTCCGCTGGGGCCAGACGGCCTTCAGTGACTTCAAGGTCGTGCCGCCCGGAACGGGCATCGTGCACCAGGTGAACATCGAGCACCTCGCGAAGGTCATCTACGACCGCGAGGTGGGCGGCGTCCTGCGCGCCTACCCCGACACCTGCGTCGGCACCGACTCGCACACCACGATGGTCAACGGCCTCGGCGTGCTCGGCTGGGGCGTCGGCGGCATCGAGGCAGAGGCCGCGATGCTCGGTCAGCCCGTGTCGATGCTCATCCCGCGCGTCGTCGGCTTCAAGCTCAGCGGTGAGATCCCCGCGGGCGTCACGGCGACCGACGTCGTGCTCACGATCACCGACCAGCTGCGCAAGCACGGCGTCGTCGGCAAGTTCGTCGAGTTCTACGGCGAAGGTGTGGCATCCGTGCCGCTCGCCAACCGCGCCACGATCGGCAACATGAGCCCCGAGTTCGGCTCCACCGCCGCGATCTTCCCGATCGACGACGTCACCCTCGACTACCTGCGCCTCACGGGTCGCAGCGAAGAGGCCGTCGCGCTCGTCGAGGCGTACGCCAAGACGCAGAAGCTGTGGCACGACCCCTCGCAGGAGCCCGTCTTCAGCGAGTACCTCGAGCTCGACCTCGCGACCGTCGTCCCGTCGATCGCCGGTCCGAAGCGCCCGCAGGACCGCATCCTCCTGTCCGAGGCCAAGTCGCAGTTCGAGCAGGACATCCTCGCGTACGCGACGGCGTCCACCTCCGACGACGTCGTCGACCTCGAGTCCAAGCACTCGTTCCCGGCATCCGACCCGGGCAACGTCCCCGGCGAAGAGGAGCCCCGCACCACGCGCCCCGTGCACATCAACAGCGGTGCTCCGGCGAACGCCTCCAAGCCCGTCCCGGTGACGACCCCCGGCGGCGAGAAGTACATCCTCGACAACGGCGCCGTCACGCTCGCGGCCATCACCTCGTGCACCAACACGTCGAACCCGTCGGTCATGATCGCCGCCGGTCTCGTCGCACGCAAGGCGCTCGAGAAGGGCCTCAAGCAGAAGCCGTGGGTCAAGACCACGCTCGGCCCGGGCTCGAAGGTCGTCACCGACTACTACGAGAAGTCCGGTCTCGACAAGGATCTCGAGGGTCTCGGCTTCTACACCGTCGGCTACGGCTGCACGATCTGCATCGGAAACTCCGGTCCGCTGATCGAAGAGGTCTCCGAGGCTATCAACTCGCACGACCTGGCCGTCACCGCCGTGCTCTCGGGCAACCGCAACTTCGAGGGTCGCATCAGCCCCGACGTGAAGATGAACTACCTCGCGAGCCCGCCGCTCGTCATCGCCTACGCGCTCGCAGGTTCCATGCACTTCGACTTCGAGAACGACTCGCTCGGCAAGGGCAGCGACGGCAATGATGTGTTCCTCAAGGACATCTGGCCTTCGCCCGACGAGGTGCAGGAGATCGTCGACTCGTCGATCTCGCGCGAACAGTTCATCAAGCAGTACGCCACCGTGTTCGACGGTGACGAGCGCTGGCGCAGCCTGCCCACCCCGGAAGACGCGATCTTCCAGTGGGACGAGCACTCGACCTACGTGCGCAAGGCGCCGTACTTCGACGGTATGACGATGGAGCTCACCCCCGTGAAGGACATCCAGGGTGCGCGTGTCATGGCGACCCTCGGCGACTCGGTCACCACCGACCACATCTCGCCCGCCGGAAACATCAAGCCGGGCACCCCGGCCGCGCAGTACCTGACCGAGCACGGCGTCGACCGCAAGGACTTCAACTCCTTCGGCTCGCGCCGCGGCAACCACGAGGTGATGATCCGCGGCACGTTCGCGAACATCCGTCTGAAGAACCTCATGGTGTCGGCGGTCAACGACGGTGCCGTGGTCGAGGGTGGCTTCACTCGCGACTTCACCCAGGCGGGTGGCCCGCAGTCGTACATCTACGACGCGAGCATGAACTACCAGGAGCAGGGCACGCCCCTCGTCATCTTCGGAGGCAAGGAGTACGGTTCCGGCTCGTCGCGCGACTGGGCGGCCAAGGGCACCAGCCTGCTGGGCGTCAAGGCGGTCATCACCGAGAGCTTCGAGCGCATCCACCGCTCGAACCTGATCGGTATGGGCGTCGTCCCGCTCCAGTTCCCCGCGGGGGAGAGCTGGGAGTCGCTGGGCCTCGACGGCACCGAGATCGTCTCGATCGCCGGCCTGGAAGAGCTCAACAACGGCGTCACCCCGAAGACGGTGCGCGTCACGGCCACCCCGAGCGAGCACTCGGCCGAGGGCAAGCAGGCCGTCGAGTTCGACGCGGTCGTGCGCATCGACACCCCCGGTGAGGCGGACTACTACCGCAACGGCGGCATCCTGCAGTACGTTCTGCGTTCGCTCGTCTGAGCATTCCGAGGAGGGGACCCGGCGCATCGTAGCCGGGTCCCCTTCGTCATACCAGGGGGTGCGCCTCCCGGGGGATTCTCCGGGGTAGGCGGTACCATCGATGAGGCCCCGGGTACCGAGTCCGGGACCGACGACACAGCAGGTGAGGAGGTGCCGATGCCCATTCTTCCGAGCATCTCAGGACCCAGGGACCTCGACGGTCTGAGCGCCGAGCAGCTGACCGATCTGGCGCAGGAGATCCGCGACTTCCTCGTCGAGAACGTCTCCCGCACGGGTGGGCACCTCGGCCCGAACCTCGGCGTCGTCGAGCTGACGATCGCGCTGCACCGCACGTTCTCGTCACCGGACGATCCGTTCATCTTCGACACCGGTCACCAGTCGTACGTGCACAAGCTGCTCACCGGGCGCCAGGACTTCTCCGGCCTGCGCGTGCGCGGAGGTCTTGCGGGGTATCCGCAGCGCGGTGAGAGCCCGCACGACGTGGTGGAGTCGTCACATGCATCGAGTTCTCTGAGCTGGGCCGACGGCGTCTCCCGGGCCCTCACGGCGACTGGACGCGCGGACCGCCATGTGGTCGCGGTCGTCGGCGACGGATCGCTCACGGGCGGCATGACGTGGGAGGCGCTCAACAACATCTCCGACGACAACGACCGCAACCTCGTGATCGTCGTCAACGACAACGGTCGCTCGTACGCCCCGACCATCGGCGGGATGTCGCGCTTCCTCAACCGCGTGCGGACCGCCGCCGCGTACAAGGACCTCCACCACAAGTCCGATCGACTCTTCCGGGCTTTCGGCCCCGTGGGGCGCGCGGTGTTCCGTGGCGTCCGCGGTGGCACGCACGGTTTCCTCTCGCGCTTCACGAACAACGAGGCCCTGTACTCGAACCTCGACATCAAGTACCTGGGCCCGGTCGACGGACACGACCTCCCCGCGCTCCTCGAGACCTTCGAGCTCGCGAAGTCCTACGGCGCCCCGGTCATCGTGCATGCGATCACCGAGAAGGGCCGCGGCTACCAACCGGCGCGCGACGACGACGCCGATCAGTTCCACGCCGTCGGCAAGATCGATCCCGCGACGGGGGAGACGCTCTCCTCGGGCGGTCGTGGATGGACGGACGTCTTCTCCGACGCGCTCGTCGACATCGGCTCGCGCCGTGACGACGTCATCGGGATCACCGCCGCGATGCTCCGTCCCACCGGTCTCGCGCCCTTCGCCGAGCGGTTCCCCGATCGCGTCTACGACGTCGGCATCGCCGAGCAGCACGCGGTCGCGTCGGCGGCGGGTCTCGCATACGGGGGACTCCGCCCCGTGGTCGCGGTGTACGCGACCTTCATGGGGCGTGCGTTCGACCAGGTGCTCATGGATGTCGCGCTGCACCGCGCAGGCGTGACGTTCGTGCTCGACCGTGCCGGGGTGACCGGTCCCGACGGACCCAGCCATCACGGCATGTGGGATCTGGCGATGCTGCAGATCGTGCCCCACATCCGTATCGCGGCTCCGCGCGACGGCATCCGTCTCACGGAAGCGCTGGAGGAGGCCGTCCAGGTCGACGACGCGCCCACGGTCATCCGCTTCCCGAAGGGCGAGGTCGCAGCCGAGCTGCCCGCCCTGGATCGCCTCCACGACGGCGTGGACGTGCTCGCCCGAGGGGAGAGCGAAGACGTGCTGATCGTGGCGATCGGTCCGTTCGCCGCGATGGCCATGGACGTCGCGGAGCGGTTACGCGCGCAGGGCATCGGAGCGACTGTGATCGACCCGCGCTGGGCGATCCCGGTGCAGCCGTCGATCGTCGCCCTCGCCGCACGTCACCGTCTCGTGATCACGCTGGAGGACGGCATCCGAGTCGGTGGGATCGGCACCCGTGTCCGTCAGGTGCTCCGCGAGGCGGGCATCGACACGGCAGTCGACGAGCTCGGTCTGCCCGACGAGTTCCTCGACCACGCGTCGCGCGAGCAGATCCTGGCTGATGCCGGGCTGACGGCGTCGAAGATCGCGCAGGACGTCGTCGCGCAGGTGCTGGGGACGCGGATTCCCGTCGCCCGCAGCGCGGGGGAGACCGGCACGATCGACCTGCCGCTGCACGAGCAGCGGTGACCGCCCGCCCGCTCAGTTGAGCGCGTGCAGTGCGGCGACCGCCTGGGCGTCGCGATCGGTGTCGCGGAGCGCGGTCGAGAGCAAGTAGCCGTCGGTGAGCGCATCGCCCGTGACCATGACGCGCACGAGTTCGACGCCGCAGGCCCGCCGCACCTCGTCGGCACTCGCGGCGATGACACGGGTGTTGATCTCGTCGTTGTGCGGCAGTTCCACACCGTCGAAGCCGCGGATGACGTCGCGGAGGGCGGCGCCGACGATGTTCGACGCGCGCTCCTTCACGTTCACGACGTCGAGCTCGAACACCCGGAGATCCTGACCGGTGGGGATCGGTCTCCACTCGAAAGATGCATGCACGCGATGCTGATGCCCCTTCGCACCCGTCATCTCGCGCGCAGGGAGGTCGGTCGCCCGGCAACGCACGTCGACGAGCTTGTACCAGTAGAAGAGCGGGAACGCACCGTGCGATCCGGGATGCAGCACGACCACTTCGCCGACGGCGCCGCCGCGACTGCTGGGTCGCCGCTGCGGACGGTTGCGGATGATCGGTTTGCCGTTGCGGGTGCGGATCGCGGCCCAGCCCTCATCCACGGTCACGATGAAGATCTTCAGGAGGGCGGGTACGACCAGCAGGATCGTGAGGATCGCGGTCCCCGTCTTGAGCAGACCCGAGAGTCCCTTGCCGCCCAGCATCGAGAGGAGCATGTCCATGCCCACCACTGTGCCCCCTCGTTCGAGGTCGACGCGCCGGGAACGGTCGTGCGGACGCGCTGTTCATGCGCTGTTCGGTCGGCGTTCCCTCCACCGCCGCCGGACGGATACGGGACGGGCTGGAATCGCCGATCATCACCCGAGGATGTGGAGGGTCTCTCGGACGATCTCGTCGACGAGCGCGTAGGCGCGGGATCGATCGTCGTCGACGAGGCCGATCCGCGTGCGGCGGTCGAGCACGTCATCGGTCGACAGTGCGCCTTCCTCGCGCACCGAGTACTCGACGTCGGCGCGAGTTATCCTCACCCCGCCGACCAGCGGCTCGCTGCGGGGCACGTCGCGTGCGACGAGACGGAGCGTCGCAGTGGGGCTCGGCGGAGCGTCGATGCGCCGTGTGCGCACGGCGAGGTCGACGGCATCCTCCGCCATCCGCCGATAGGTGGTCAGCTTGCCGCCGAGCACGGTGACGAATCCGGCTTCCGAAACCGTCACGAGGTGACGGCGGGAGATGTCGGCGGTGGAATCCGCGCCGGTGTCGACGAGCGGTCGCAGACCCGCGAACGCGCCGCGCACGCTCCGCCGGGCGACGGGAGTGCGGAGCACGCTGTTGAGGCTCGTGAGGAGGAAGCCGATCTCCTGCTCGGTCGGTGTCGCGACGCGCGGCACCGCACCGGGGGCATCCTCATCGGTGAGCCCGACGATCACCCTCCCGTGCTGCTGAGGGAGTGCGAAGACGTAGCGGCTGATCGATCCGGCGTGGGGGATCGTGATCGCGGCCGAGGGGTGCCCGAGATCAGCCGCGTCGAGGACGATGTGGGTGCCCCGACTCGGCCGCAGAGTGAGGTCCGTGTCGAGCGTTCCCGCCCACACCCCGGTCGCGTTCACGACCGACCGCGCCCGGATGTCGAGCGTGTCGCCGGTGAGGGTGTCGACCGCTCTCGCTCCCGTCGCGTGCAGCGAGACCGCGCGCACCCGCGTGAGGATGCGCGCTCCCCGCGCAGCGGCGCTGCGGGCGACCGCGACGACGAGGCGGGCGTCGTCCTCGAGCTGCCCATCGAAAGAGAGCATGCCGCCGCGCAGGCCGCTCGGATCGAGGCCGGGCGCGAGTGTGAGGGCTCGGTGGCGTCCGATGAGACGTGGATGCGGCAGGACTGCACGCGGCGTTCGTGTGCGCAGTCGCAGGAGGTCTCCCATCGTCATTCCGACGGCTCCCGCGGCACGCTGGCGCAGTGTCACCCCGGGAACGAACGGCAGCAGCTGGGGGAGAGGGCGGATCAGGTGCGGGGCGATGGCCGTCATCAGGAGATGGCGTTCCTCGGCGCTCTCCCGGGCGGTCGCGACATCCCCCGTGGCAAGATAGCGCAGGCCGCCGTGGATCAGTTTCGAGCTGAAGCGGCTGGTGCCGAATGCGAGGTCCTCCGCCTCGATGAGGGTGACGGTCAGGCCGCGCGCCGCAGCATCGAGTGCGACTCCGGCACCGGTGATCCCGCCTCCGACGACGAGCAGGTCGACCACGTCGTCCGCTGCCCGGACCAGTTCGGCGCGCCGCCTCGCGACGTTGAGGGCGGCGGATGCGCTGTTCATGGCCGGAGGTGCCCGTCGAGGGCGGCGCGGAGTTCGCTCTCCCAGGTCGCGTCGTCGATGAGCGCGGCGACGGTGCCCTGGGAGAGAACCGCGGACTGCGCGATCAGCAGGGTCATGACGGCGATCGCCCGTGCGTCGCCGCGTCGTACGGATCCGCCGCGCTGGGCGGCCGTGATGGACGCGGCGAGCCAGGCCAGGATCATCGTCTGGCTGGAGCCGACACGCTGCAGGGTGTACCGGGTGAACGCCTCGGGCTCATCGGCCAGTAGATGCGCGTATACGGGATCGGCGTGGAAGAGCGCGGAGAAGCGGAGGACATCGTCGACGAGGTCGCCGCGCCGACCTGCCGGCTCGGGGAAGGATTCGAGGATCACGGTCACGCGGCGCAGGAGCGCTGAGCGGACGACATCGTCGGCGTCGTTCCAGTGACGGTAGAGCGTCGGGCGGCTGAGGCCCGACCGCCGGGAGAGTTCGGCGATGGTGACGCCGTGGACGCCTCGGCGGATGAGGAGTTCGTCCGCGGCATCGAGGATGCGCACCTGGGTCGCGTCCCAGGTCGGTGTCGTAGGTTGACGTTCTTCCATGATCTGTCACACTGTAACGCATGGACTGGAATCCCGGCGAGGTCGATGACGATCTGCCGACGAGATGGAACGGCTGGGGCGACCCGCGCCGAGCCACGCCGTTGCCCCGCGCCGTCCGCGCTCTTCTCCCGTTGCTCCTCGGACGCCTCCGCCGACCGGAACCGGCGGTGGACCTCGAGGATGTGCGCCTGCCCTCCTCCTCGCTGACGGAGGACGATCTCGCCGCGTTGGTCGCGGCGATCGGAGCAGACGGCATCGACGACACGGACGAGGGAAGGATCCGCCACTCCGGGGGACGATCCACCCCGGACCTGTTGCGTGCCCGCCAGCGGATCCAGGAGGCGCCGGACGCCGTGGCGCACCCGTCC
This sequence comes from Microbacterium sp. NPDC090225, assembly GCF_044772365.1. NCBI lineage: Bacteria > Bacillati > Actinomycetota > Actinomycetes > Micrococcales > Microbacteriaceae > Microbacterium > Microbacterium sp. NPDC090225. Next base: position 398,656 of record NZ_JBIVYS010000001.1, read on the forward strand.
ACGCATGACGATGTGCGCGCCCTGCTCGATGTGGCCTCGGAGCGGCGCATCGCGGTCATCCCGTTCGGCGGCGGAACGAGTGTCGTCGGCGCGCTCCGCCCCGAGCGGGGTGGGCGCCGCGCGGTGATCAGCCTCGACACGCGACGTCTCTCCGGACTGCTCCGGTTCGACGAGCTCTCCGGCGAGGCGGTATTCGGTGCCGGCACCACCGGTCCGGATGCCGAATCCCTGCTGGCGGCGCACGGTCACGAACTCGGGCATTACCCGCAGAGCTTCCGTTATGCCACGATCGGCGGATTCGCCGCGGCGCGGTCGTCGGGGCAGAACTCGGCGGGGAACGGGCGATTCGACGGGATGGTCACCGGCATCCGCGTGGCGACGCCGACGGGCGATCTCGACCTCGGGCGCGCTCCGGGATCGGCCGCGGGACCGGATCTGACGCGCCTCTTCCTCGGCTCCGAGGGGACCCTCGGGGTGATCACCGAGGTGCGGGTGCGGGTGCATCCCATCCCGCGTGAGCGGATCTTCGAGGCGTGGACCTTCCCGGATTTCGCCACCGGTGCCGACGCGCTGCGGCGGGTGGCTCAGCACGGTACGGGGCCGACCGTGATCCGTCTGTCAGACGAGTCGGAGACCGCCGTGAGCCTGGCACAGGTCGGCCGGATCGGACGCCTTCTTTCGCGCGGCGCGAGTGCGGTGACGGTCTTCGAGGGCGACGACGCCGCTCACCGTCGTGAGCGCACGGCAGAGCTGCTGCGGGCAGTCGGCGGAGAGTCGTCGGGAGAGGGAGACGCCGCGGAGTGGCTGCGGGGCCGATTCGACGGCCCGTACCTGCGCGATGCGCTCCTCGACGCCGGGGTCTTCTGCGAGACGCTCGAGACGGCGACGACGTGGTCGAACCTCCCGGTGCTGAAGCGGGCGATCGAGGGGGCGTTGAAGAAGGGCTTCGGTGACGCCGATGCGCGATCGTACGTGATGTGCCACGTGTCGCACGTGTACCCCACGGGAGCCTCGTTGTACTTCACGGTGCTCGCCGGCATTCGCGGCGATCAGCTCGCGGTGTGGGGACGCGTGAAAGCGATGGTGAACGACGCGATCATCGCGACGGGCGGCACGATCAGTCACCATCACGGCGTCGGACGCGACCACGCCCCCTGGCTCGCCGACGAGATCGGTGACACCGGGCTACGCATCCTGCGGGCGGTCAAGCACGAGCTCGACCCGCGCGGCATCCTCAACCCCGGCGCGCTGCTCGTGCATTCCTCGGAGGTCTGAGGTGGGTGCTCACATCGCTGTACTGTCCAATCCGCTCTCCGGCAAGGGACGGGGGCGTTCGGACGCGGCCGTCGCGGTCGCCCGTCTGCGCGACCGAGGGTGCGAGGTGCGCGAGTACTCGGGCGGATCCGCGGCGGAGACCGCGACCCTCGCGGCGCAGGCGGTGAGCGCGGCGCCGCGGGCACTGGTCGTCGTCGGCGGCGACGGAACGCTCGCCGGGATCCTCCCCGCCGTGCAGGGATCGGCCGTGCCGATCGTACTGGTCCCGGCCGGGACCGGGAACGATCTCGCCCGCGCACTCGGGTTGGCCCGGAGGGATGCCGCGGACGCGGCCGATCTCGCCCTCGACGGCGTCGTGCGGCACGTCGACGTGGGCGAGGTGCGGAGCGCCGGGCGCACGACCCCCTTCCTCACGGTCGCGGCGCTCGGCTTCGACGCCAAGGTGAGCGATCGCACGAATCGGCTGCGGTGGCCGCGCGGCGCACTCCGTTACTACCTGGCGGTGCTGATCGAGGTCGCGCGTCTGCGCCCGATGCGCTTCACCGTCGGCATCGATGACGGGACGCCCACCGTCGCCCCGGGGACGCTGGTCGCGGTCGGCAACACGTCGAGCTACGGCGGGGGAATGCCGATCTGCCCGACGGCGCTGCCCGACGACGGGCAGCTCGACATCGTGCAGGTCGTGCCCATCGGTCGGCTCCGCCTGCTGCGTCTCTTCCCCCTGCTGCTCCGCGGCCGCCATCTCACCCGTCCGGAGGTCGCTCATCGGCGGGCACACACGGTGACGGTGTCAGCTCCGGGCATGGTCGTGTACGCCGATGGGGAACGGGTCGCAACGGACGAGTGCACGATCGGTGTGCGGTCGCGAGCGCTCTCGATCCTGGTGCCGGCGACGAAGGCGCACCCCGGTGACTGAGTTCGACGAGGATGTCGTGGTCGTCGGTTCGGGGTTCGGCGGTGCGGTGGCAGCGCTTCGCGCAGCGGAGAAGGGATACCGCGTGCGTGTCTACGAGGCCGGGAGGCGCTTCGAGGACGACGACTTCGCCAAGACCAACTGGAACGTGCGGCGCTATCTCTGGGCGCCGCAGGTGGGATGCTTCGGCATCCAGCGGATCCATCGGCTTCCGCACGTGATGATCCTCGCGGGTGCCGGCGTCGGCGGCGGCTCGTTGAACTACGCCAACACCCTCTACCAGCCCGGGCCGGCGTTCTTCGACGACGAGCAGTGGCGAGGGATCGCGGCATGGGAGCAGGAGCTCGAGCCGCACTACGCGACCGCGAAACGGATGCTCGGAGCCGTCGAGCGCTATCCGCACACCGGACCCGTCGAACGGATCATGGCCGGGGCGGCGGACGACCTCGGTGTCGGCGCGACCTTCCGGCACGCGCCGGTCGGCGTCTGGTTCGGGAAGCCGGGGGAGCGCGTGCCCGATCCCTTCTTCGGCGGCGAAGGACCCGACCGCACGGGATGCACCCTCTGCGGCAACTGCATGGTCGGATGCCGGGTCGGCGCGAAGAACACCCTCATGAAGAACTACCTGCCGCTGGCCGAGCGACGCGGTGCCGTCATCGAAGCGATGCGCACGGTGGTCGAGGTGCGCGCGCTCGATGCCGGAGGGTTCGCCGTCACCACCCGGCGGAGCGGATGGTCGCGACGGACGCGGACGATCACCGCGCGCGAGGTCGTGCTCGCGGCCGGCACATGGGGGACGCAGCAGCTGCTGCACCGCATGCGGCGCTCGGGAGCCCTGCCGCAGGTGCCCGAAACGATCGGAAGGCTGACCCGCACGAACTCCGAGGCGCTGGACGGCTCGGTCGCCGTCTCCGTGCCGGCATCGCTCGAGCTCGCCCGCGGGATCGCGATCACGACCTCGTTCCACATCGACGACCGCACGCACGTCGAGAACGTGCGGTACGGCCCGGGCTCGAACCTCATGGGCGCCCTCGCGACGGCTCTCGTCCCGGGCGATCGCGGTGCGATCCGTCGCCTCGGTTACCTCATCGGACAGTCGCTGCGCGCCCCGCTGAGGATGGCGCGCCTGTCCTCTCTGCGGCGTTGGAGCGAACGCGGGATCATCGCGCTCGTCATGCAGACCGCCGACAACTCGCTCACGCTGTCGCTCCGGCGCCGGTGGGGACGCCTGGTGATGACGAGTGCGCAGGGACACGGCGCACCGAATCCCTCCCACCTCCCGCAGGCGCATCGCGCGGCGGAGGCGATCGCGGCGCGGATGCAGCAGGACGGAGGAGTGCCCTCGGCCGCGCGGGGATCGTGGCCCGAGGTGTTCGGAGTGCCGCTGACCGCTCACTTCCTCGGGGGAGCGGTGATCTCCGCCTCGCCGCGCACGGGCGTGATCGATCCGTACCATCGCGTGTGGGGGCATCCCGGCCTGCACGTCGTCGACGGCGCGGCGGTGCCCGCGAATCCCGGCGTGAATCCCTCGCTCACGATCACCGCTCTCGCCGAGCGCGCGTTCTCGTACTGGCCCGAGGCGGGTGCCGAGGACGATCGTCCCGATCAGGACCGGTTGCTCGCGCCCTGAGGGAAGGGGCCCGGGAACGACGGAGGGGGCCGTGCATGTCGCACGACCCCCTCCGCTGCGCGTGGTCAGCGGTTCTCGACGCCCCGGATCTGCGGGGTGTGGAACGATCCTCCGAAAGCACGATCCGACGCGCCCTGCCGGTCGAGGTACGGCGAGGCGCCGCCGTCGATGAACGGCCACCCCGCGCCCAGGATCAGGCAGAGATCGATGTCCTCCACCTCCGGGACGACGCCCTCGTCCAGCATCCGCTTGATCTCGTCGGCCAGCCCGTCCTGCACGCGCTGGAGGATGGTCGCCGCAGATGCGGGAGCGGAACCGACGGCGGGCTTCAGCAGCTTCTCGGCCTGCTTCGTCCACCCGGTGACCCGGCCGCCCTTGTCCTTCTCGACGATCGCGTCCAGTTCGGCCAGGGCGTGGAAGTTCTCGTTCGCGTAGAACCGCTCGGGGAACGCCGTCGCCATCGTGTCCTGGACGTGCGCGGCGACCTTCCAGCCGACGAGGTCGATCAACTGGAACGGCCCCATCGGCAGGCCGAGCGGGCCGAAGGCCTTCTCGACGTCGACGATGGGGGTGCCCTCGTACACGGCGCGTGCGGCTTCGCCCATGACCTTCGCCAGCAGGCGGTTCACGACGAACCCGGGAGCGTCGGCGGTGAGCACCGCGTTCTTGCCGAGATTGCGCGCGACGACGAAGGCCGTCGACAGTGCGGCATCCGAGGTGTTCGGCGTCTTCACGATCTCGATCAGCGGCATGACCGCGACCGGGTTGAAGAAGTGGAAGCCGACGAGACGCTCGGGGTGTGCCAGCTTCTCGCCGATCTCCGCGACCGACAGCGACGAGGTGTTCGTCGCCAGGATCGCGTCCTCCGCGATGATCTTCTCGATCTCTCCGAACACCTGCTGCTTGACGCCGACCTCTTCGAACACGGCCTCGATCACGAAGTCGCAGTCCGCGTACAGGCTCTTGTCGGTGGTGCCGGTGACGAGCGCGCGCAGCTTGTTGGCGGAGTCCGCGTCGAGGCGACCCTTCGTCTCCAGCTTCCCGATCTCCTCGTGGATGTACGCCACGCCCTTGTCGACGCGTGCCTGATCCAGGTCAGTGATGAGCACCGGCACCTGCAGCTTGCGCACGAACAACAGCGCGAACTGGCTGGCCATGAGACCGGCGCCGATGATGCCGACCTTGGTGACCTTCTTCGCGAGCTGCTTGTCGGGGGCGCCGACGGGCCGCTTCGCGCGCTTCTGCACGAGATCGAACGCGTACATGGACGCCGCGAACTGGTCGCCCGTGACGAGATCCGCGAGGGCTTCGTCCTCACGGGCGAACCCCTCCGCCTTGGTTCCGCTCTTGGCCTTGTCGAGCAGCTCGAGCGCCGCATAGGGCGACGTCGGCACAGTGCCGATCTTCGACTCGAGCATGCCGCGCGCCATCTTGATCGCGATCGGCCACTTGGTGAGCCGCTCGAGCTTGCCGGGCTCGTTCTTGCGCTCGACCTTCTTGCCGCCGAGCACCGCGTCCGCCCAGGCCAGGGAGTTCTCGAGATAGTTCGCGGCGGGGAAGATCGCGTCGAAGATGCCGAGATCGAACGCCTGCTGCGGCTTGAGCATCCGGTTCTGTTTGAGCGGGTTCGAGATGACGACCTCGAGCGCGTTCTCGATACCGATCAGGTTCGGCAGCAGGTACGCTCCGCCCCAGCCGGGGATGATGCCGAGGAAGACCTCGGGCAGGGCGATCGCCGCGGCGGAGGAGTCGACCGTGCGGTAGGTCGAGTTCAGCGCGATCTCGAGTCCGCCCCCCAGCGCGAGACCGTTCACGAAGGCGAACGAGGGCACGCCGAGCTCGCCGAACTTGCCCAGCACCTTGTGGCCGAGCTGCGCGATGAGCCGGGCGTTGTCGCGCGATCCGACCTTGCTGATGTCGGAGAGATCCGCGCCCGCGGCGAGGATGTACTGCTTACCGGTGATGCCGACCGCCTGGATCTCTCCGGCGGCCGCTCGCGCGGCGAGAGCGTCGAGAGTCTCGCCGAGCTGCGTGAGCGTCGCGGGGCCGAGGGTGTTCGGACGGGTGTGGTCGCGGCCGTTGTCGAGCGTGATGAGCGCGAGCACCTTGCCCGACGCCAGACGGATGTCGCGGGCGGGGGACTTCGTGATCACCTCGCCGTCGGTGAGCGCCTGGATCGGTGCGAAGTCGACGTTCGCGTACTGTTCGGAAACCGTGTTCGCCATGCCTGCCATCACTTCCGCTTCTTGCCGTCGTAGTGCGGGTTCTCCCAGATGACCGAACCGCCCTGCCCGAGGCCGACGCACATCGCGGTCAGGCCGTAACGGACGTCGGGGCGCTCGGCGAACTGGGCCGCGAGCTGGATCATCAGACGCACACCGGATGCCGCGAGCGGGTGGCCGAGGGCGATCGCCCCGCCCCACTGGTTGACCCGGGGGTCGTCATCCGCGATGCCGAAGTGGTCGAGCAACGAGATGACCTGGATGGCGAATGCCTCGTTGAGTTCGAAGAGTCCGATGTCTGAGATCGACAGGCCGGCCTTCTTCAGCGCCTTCTCGGTCGACGGGATCGGGCCGATGCCCATGATCTCGGGCTGGACTCCGGCGAACGCGAACGACACCATGCGCATCTTCGGTGCGAGACCCAGCTCCTTGACCGCGCCGCCACCGGCGAGCAGCGACATCGTCGCGCCGTCGGTGAGGGGCGAGGACGTGCCGGCGGTGACGCGGCCGTGCGGACGGAACGGCGTCTTCAGAGCGGCCAGGTCCTCCATCGTGGTCTGGGGGCGACGCCCCTCGTCCTCGGTGGCGAGACCCCAGGCGCCCTCGGCATCCTTGATCGCGACCGAGACGAGGTCGGGCTGGATCTTGCCGGCGTCGTAGGCGGCCTGCACCTTGTGCTGGCTGAGCATGCCGAACCGGTCGGAGCGCTCCTTGGTGAGGTGCGGGAAGCGATCGAAGATGCGCTCGGCCGTGACGCCCATGTTGAGCGCACCCGGATCGACCATCTTCTCGGCGACGAAGCGCGGGTTCGGGTCGGCGTTGCCACCGATCGGGTGGTGTCCCATGTGCTCGACGCCGCCGGCGAGAGCCAGGTCGTACATGCCCACCCCGATCGAGGCGCCCATGGTCGTCACGCTGGTCATCGCTCCCGCGCACATCCGCTCGACCGCGAGGCCGGGAACGGTCTGGGGGAGTCCGGCGAGGATCGCCACGGAGCGGCCGAGCGTGAGCCCCTGATCCCCGGTCTGCGAGGTCGCGGCGATCGCGACGTCGTCGATGCGGTCGGCCGGGACGGCCTGATTCCGCTCCATGAGACCGATGGTCGCCTTCACGGCGAGGTCGTCTGCGCGGGTGTTCCAGTACATGCCCTTTTCGCCGGCGCGCCCGAAGGGGGTGCGCACTCCATCGACGAAGAAGACGTCCGAGATCTCGGCCACTCTGCCTCCAAGTTTGTGCGGTGGCCTCAGTCTAGGGAGGCCCCGAAACGGGGAGGAATCGGTTGGATCGAACCTACGAACCGGCGGCGGGAGCCTCGTCGGGCTGTTGCGCTGCTTCTACAAAAGCGGCGGCGATCTTCTGTGCGGTTTGTTCAACCTGCCAGGCGCGCGCCCCCAGCGCGGTCAGCGCATCACCGATCGCTTCGGGGGTGTCGCCCGCGGGCGCCCACGCGACGCGGCGCAGGTAATCGGGGGTCAACAGATTCTCGGTCGGCATGTGCAGTTCCTCGGCGATCGCCTCGACCACGGGCCGCGCGGCCTTGAGCCGTGCATCCGCCTCGGGATTGCGATCCGCCCATGCGCGCGGGGGAGGCAGAGCATCGCTCGGAACCCGTTCGCGCGGCAGTTCCTCGGTCGCCCGCCCGTCGACGATGGCCTGCCACCAGCGGTCGAGCTGCGTGCGACTCGCCCGTCCCTGGAACTCCTTGATGCCGGCGAGTGCCTGCTTGCTCTGCGGATTCGCCATGACCGCCGCCACCAGCGAGCGGTCGGGGATGAGCCGCCCGGGAGAGACGTCCTGCGCCTGCGCATATGCTTCGCGGGCCTGCCAGAGGGAGCGCGCCACGGCGAGGTTGCGGGCGCCGCGCACCTGGTGCAGTCCGCTCAGACGTCGCCAGGGGTCCTCGCGGGGCGGCTTGGGTGCACGGCTCAGTGTCGCCGCGAACTCCTCGGCCGCGAATGCCGTCTTCTCCTGCTCGTCGAGCTCGAGGGCGAGAGCGTCGCGCACGTCGATCAGGTGCAGAACGTCGAGAGCCGCGTACTCGAGCCAGGAATCCGGCAGAGGGCGCGTCGACCAGTCCGCGGCCGAGTGCTCCTTCTTCAACGTGATGCCGAGCGTGTGCTCGACGACGGCGGCGAGACCCACGCGCTCGTGCCCGAGCAGGCGCGACGCGAGTTCGGTGTCGAAGATCGTGTGCGGATCGAGATCGAGTTCGCGCAACGAAGGCAGATCCTGACTCGCGGCGTGGAAGACCCATTCGACGTCGCCGATCGCCGCGTTCAGCGGGGTGAGATCGCCGATGGCGGGCGGGTCGAAGAGGAAGACGCCGGCGTCGCGGCGGAAGACCTGCACGAGGTAGGCGCGCTGGGAATAACGGAAGCCGGAGGCGCGCTCGACATCGACGGCGACCGGTCCGGTGCCGTTCGCGAGCACGGCGCAGGCGGCGCGGAACTCCTCGGCATCCGAGATCACGGAGTATTCAGTCACGTACAGCCTTTCGCGCGCCGAGAACGGCGATGCCCTCGGAACCGGGCGGAAGACCCGCCAGCATTCCGACCAGTTCGGCCCATGCCTCGACGTGCGGTCGGAACGGGCCCTGCGGAGTCCAGGACGCCCGCAATTCTATCTGTGCGCCGTCGCCTTCGAGGGCGAGGCCCCCGAAGCCCTTCGACAGCGTCTTGGTCGAGGTGCCCGACGGCGAGCTGTACCGGGCCTCTCGGGAGTCGAGGGCATCGACGAGCCACGACCAGGTCACGTCGGCGAGAAGCGGATCGGTGCCGATCTCGGTCTCGAGGGGTGCCTGCGCGAAGATCACGATCCGCCAGGCTCCTCCCCATCCTGTGGGCTCCTCCGGATCGTGGAGCAGTACGAAGCGACCCGTTCCGTAGACGGAGTCGCCGTCGTCGTCGGGCCGGACGTCTGCAGCGAGCGCCAGAGCGAAGGGGGCGAGGCCGGTGGGGGTCGGAATCTCGCGCACGGTGATGTCGGCACGGAACGCCGTCTCACGCAATTCTGCGGCGGCGTTCTCGAAGAGGGTCCCGGCATCGGGGGGTGCGGTCACGGCAACAGGCTAGAGTCAGGAAGCGATGAAGAGTCTCAGGCACGCCGTTGCACTCCTTCTCCCCGTTCTGCTCGCGCTCGGAGCGGCGTCCGCGCTGCTCGTGCTGAGCATCGCCCGTCGGGTCGTCATGCCGACCCGGAGCGGACCGAACACGAAGATCGTGGCGGTCGACACCGGAGCGCAGACCATCGAGCTCGGTCGCACGCTCGATACCGAGCTTCCGGGGCGCTACGGGCTCTACACGACGGGAACGTACGGATACGTCAAGCTGGGCGCCGTTCTCAGCGCCGACAGCACGACCGTGCGGCGCAAGCTCCTGACCCAGATCGAGCCGGGTGCGCGGGTGGATCGTGACGCGGGCTTCAGCGGCTGGTACTACGCTGCTCCGTCCGAGCTGCACCTGCCGTGGAGCAACGTCCTCATCGGTTCGCCCGCCGGTCCCTGCCCGGCGTGGTTCTTCCCCGCCGAGTCGACAACCTGGGTCATCCAGGTGCACGGGCGCGGAACGACCAGGGCGGAGTGCCTGCGCGCGGTGCCCGTCCTGCACGCTGCGGGACTGCCGAACCTCGTCGTCTCGTATCGCAACGACGGCGAGGCTCCGCGCAGCCGCGGCGGGGCGTATGCCCTCGGAGCCGCGGAGTGGCGTGATGTGGATGCCGCGATCGCCTACGCCCTGCGGCACGGAGCCGAGCGGGTGATCCTGATGGGCTGGTCGATGGGCGGGGCAGTCTCGCTGCAGACCGCCGTGAACTCCGGCAACCGCGATCGCATCGCCGGCCTCATCCTCGAGTCGCCGGTGGTCGACTGGCGCACGGTGCTGCGCTACCAGGCGAAGGAGGCCGGGCTCCGTGCACCGCTCCCGTTGCTGGCGATGGGGGCGCTGTCCCTTCCGGTGACCGCGCGACTGAGCGGCGCGGAGGACGCGATCCCGTTCGACCGCCTCGACATGGTCGCGCGCGCGGAGGAACTCGCCGCTCCCATCCTCATCCTGCACAGCGACGACGACGGCTTCGTGCCGGCGGACGTGTCCCATGCCCTGCGCGATGCGCGCCCCGACCTCGTCACGATGCCGGCCTTCTCGGGCGCACGTCACACCAAGATCTGGAACTACGACGAGGCCGGGTGGACGACGGCGATCCGCGATTGGCTCGCGGAACAGGGCTTCAGCGCTTCTGCCTGACCTGCTTCTTCGCCCGCATGAGCATGCCCGTCATGCCGCCGATGCGCAGGGGGGAGACGGCCTTGGTCAGACCGATCGCCTGCGGGTAGTCCTCCGGGATGGCCAGCACCTGGTCGGGCGTGAGACCCGTGATGCCCTGCACCAGGATGCTCGCGAACCCCCGGGTCGTCGGAGCCTCCGGCGGAGCGGTGGCGTGCATGACGACGCGACCGTCGACGATCTCGACGTAGATGTAGACGGGGGACTGGCACTCCGCCACGCGCTCGCACATCTCGGGATGGTTCGCGACCTCCTCGGACACCTCCGGGAGCTCGTCGGCGAACTCCAGAAGGAGCAGCAGCCGGTCGCTCTCGGGCGTCTCGAGGAAGGCGTCTCGGATCTCGGCGAGGGTCTCAGGAACGTGCGTATCGCTCATCCCTGTCATTGTCACACGCTCAGAGCGATCCGGGCTCCGAGCCGGTGACGATCGGAACGCGCACCGCGCTGCCCCACTCGGTCCAGGAGCCGTCGTAGTTGCGCACGTTCTCGAACCCGAGGAGGTGCTTGAGGACGAACCACGTGTGGCTCGACCGCTCGCCGATGCGGCAGTAGGCGACGACCTCGTCGCCGTCGGCGAGACCGGCGCCGTCGCGGTAGATGGCATCGAGTTCGGCGCGGGACTTGAACCCGCCGTCCTCCGCGACCGCCTTCGCCCACGGCACGCTCTGCGCGGTGGGGATGTGGCCGGCGCGCAGGGTGCCCTCTTCCGGGTATGCGGGGGCCGTCGTGCGCTCCCCGCTGTATTCCTCGGGCGAGCGCACGTCGATCAGCGGCTTGCCGATGTGGGAGAGCACGTCCTCCTTGTAGGCGCGCAGCAGCGTGTCGTCGCGCTCGACGATCGGGTACTCGACCGCGGGGCGGTTCGTCGCCTCGCGCGTGATCTCACGGCCCTCGGAGATCCAGCGGTCGCGGCCGCCGTCGAGCAGACGAACGTCCTCGTGACCGAACAGCGAGAACACCCACAGGGCGTAGGCGGCCCACCAGTTGTTCTTGTCGCCGTAGATGACCACCGTGTCGTCGCGGGCGATGCCCTTGCGGCTCAGCAACTCGGCGAAACCCTCGCCGTCGACGTAGTCGCGCACGACCGGGTCGTTGAGCTCGGTGTGCCAGTCCACCTTCACCGCTCCCGGGATGTGCCCGGTCTCGTACAGGAGCACGTCCTCGTCGGACTCGACGACGACGAGCCCCGGATCTCCCAGGTGAGCGGCGAGCCACTCCGTGCTGACGAGCCGACCCGGCTCGGAGTACTCTGCGAACTTTGCGGACGACGTGTCGAACTCGATGGTCACGGGATGCTCCTCGGGGGTGTGCGAGTGAAAGGGGCGGGCGGCGACGGCGTAGTGTTGATCCGTCGCTTCGACGATAGTTCCCCGCGGTGCCGCAGGCGCCGGATTCGTAAGACTTCGACACAGGAAACGAATGACCGACACGCAGAGCACCACGGGCGTCGTGCGCCTCAGCGACCGACAGCCGACCGTCACCGGTCCCGAGATGCTCGCGAGCCTCGTACCGCCGCCGCAGTTCGACGGTGCGACGTTCGACAGCTACCGCGCGGACGAGGCGTACCCCTCCCAGGAGGAGGCGAAGGAGACGCTCCTGCGGTTCGCCGGACGCGGAGCGCCGGTCAAGAAGGCGTCGTTCTTCAGCCGACCCAAGAAGGAGCCGGCGGTCAAGCCCGGCGTCTATCTCGACGGCGGTTTCGGCGTCGGGAAGACGCACCTGCTCGCGTCGATCTATCACGCGATGCCCGCCCGGCGGAAGTACTTCGGATCGTTCATCGAGTACACCGCCCTGGTCGGGGCGCTCGGATACAAGAACACGGTGGACCTGCTGCGGGGCGCCGATCTCCTCTGCATCGACGAGTTCGAGCTCGACGATCCGGGCGACACCATGGTCATGACGCGCCTGCTGGGTGAACTCGTCACGTCCGGCACGAAGCTCGCCGCCACGTCGAACACCCCGCCGAATGCTCTGGGAGAGGGGCGGTTCGCCGCGCAGGACTTCCTGCGCGAGATCCATCAGATGTCGGACAGCTTCCAGACGATGCGGATCGACGGTGTCGACTTCCGTCAGCGGGCGATCGACGGGCACTCCGTCGTGCTCTCCGATGAGGATTACGCCTCGGCGATCGCCGAGGCATCCGACTCCGGACTCGTCTCCGATGACGCCTTCGACGATGTCGTCTCGCATCTGGCCCGGGTTCACCCCTCCCGGTACATCCGACTGATCGACGGCGTCCGTCTGGTGGGCCTGCGCGATGTGCGCGTTCTCACCGATCAGTCCGAGGCGCTCCGCTTCGTCGCCTTCGTCGACCGTGTGTACGACGCGCAGATCCCGATCGTCGCGACCGGAGTATCGCTGGACCAGGTCTTCGCCGAGGAGATGCTCGGCGGCGGCTACCGCAAGAAGTACCTGCGCGCCATCTCCCGGCTCAATGCACTGACGCATTCCAGCCGCGCGTAACGCGATGGTTACACACCGACGCCGGGTGTAACCGGAGCGAAACACTCCTCGCGTCTTCCCGAAACCGGGCATCGCCACACTGGTGCTCTCAGTTACTCGGATGTGAGGTATTCCATGGATGCTCCCGGCAACATCTCCTGGGCGATCACCGCGACCGCCCTCGTTCTTCTCATGACCCCCGGTGTCGCCTTCTTCTACGGCGGCCTGGTCAAGGCGAAGAGCGTGGTCAGCATGATGATGATGAGCTTCGGCTCCATCGGACTGGTGGCCGTGCTCTGGATCCTGTTCGGCTACTCGATGAGCGCGGTCGACAGCCCGACCCAGTTCGCGGGCAACCCGTTCGCCGACTTCGGTCTCGGGGCGCTCTCCGAGGGTCCCGACGCGAACGTCGCCCTCCTCGGCGTCGCCTACGGCGCCACCTTCGCGATCATCACGGTCGCCCTGATCTCCGGCGCCATCGCCGACCGCGCCAAGTTCGGCTCGTGGCTGATCTTCGCCGGCATCTTCGCCACGGTCGGGTACTTCCCGATCGCCGCGTGGGTCTGGGGCGGCGGTTGGATCATGAACCTCGGCACCACGCTCTTCGGTGAGGACAGCGGCATCGCCGTCATCGACTACGCCGGTGGTACCGCGGTGCACATCAACGCGGGTGCTGCGGCCCTCGCCCTCGCCCTCGTCCTCGGCAAGCGCATCGGCTTCCAGAAGGGCATCCTCAAGCCGCACAACGTGCCGCTGACGCTCCTCGGTGCCGCTCTGCTGTGGTTCGGCTGGTTCGGCTTCAACGCCGGTGCGGAGTGGCTGTCGGAGGACATGGGCGGTGTCGGACTCATCGGCATCAACACCCTCGGCGCCACGGCTGCGGCCATCCTCGGTTGGATCGTCATCGAGAAGATCAAGGACGGCAAGCCCACCTCGGTCGGCGCCGCCTCGGGTGCCGTCGCCGGTCTCGTCGCCATCACCCCCGCCTGCGCCAACCTGACGCCCGGCTGGGCACTGGTCCTCGGCCTCGTCGCCGGTGTCGTCTGCGCCCTGGCCGTCGAGCTGAAGTTCCGTCTCGGCTTCGACGACTCGCTCGACGTCGTCGGCATCCACCTCGTCGGTGGTCTCATCGGTACCCTCTACCTCGGCTTCTTCGCCACCGGTCAGGGCATGTTCACCGGTGGTGACTGGCGCCTGTTGGCCGTGCAGGCGATCGCCGCCGGCGGCGTGCTGATCTACTCCTTCGTCGTCGCCTTCATCATCGGCTTCGCGATCGAGAAGACGATCGGCTTCCGCATCACGAGCGAAGACGAGATCGCCGGTGTCGACTCCGTCGTCCACGGCGAGGAGGGCTACGCGCTCACCAACGCATGATCGGACAGCGCGAGCGACGTAGTGTGAACGTGTGAGTTCATCCAGGAGCATCCTCGTCACGATCGCGCAGGCGCTGCTCGACGCACTGACACCCCGAACGTCCCGGCCCCGAAAGGAGCCGGGACGTTCGGCCGTTCTGAAGGCGTCGAGAACGGATGCCGAGCGCTCCCGCGGGACCGAGACCGTGCGCCTCGATCCCGCGCACCTCGACGGCGTCCTCATCTCCTACGCGCCCGATCGCGACGGTGCTCCCGACGCCGGGGAGATCATCTGGACCTGGGTGCCGTACGAGGAGGGCGACGGCCGGGGCAAGGACCGCCCGGTGCTCGTGATCGGCCGGGAGTCCGCGGACCGGGTGTACGCGGTGAGGATGACCAGCCGATCGCACGACGGCGATCGCGACTACCTCTCGATCGGGTCGGGGGACTGGGACTCCCAGGGGCGCGAGTCCTGGGTCGACGTCGAGCAGCTCTACAGCGTGCACGACGCCGGAATGCGCCGCGAGGCCGCGGTGCTCGCGCGGTCGCGCTTCGATCGGGTCGCCGCCGCACTGCAGCGGCGCTATGGATGGCGAGCGAGCCGGTAGGAGATTCCTCCAATCCGATTCCTCCGGGGTGCCGAACTCCTTGCATGAGCCGCTCTCGCGGTTCCCCGCACAAGGAGGCATCATGCGTTTCATCCCCACGAAGGTCCACGGAGTCCTCGACTACCTCGTCGGCATCGCGCTGATCGCGGCACCGTGGCTGTTCGGTTTCTCCGCCGTCGGCGGCGCGGCGGTCATCATCCCGATCGTGCTCGGTGTCGGCCTCATCGTCTACAGCCTCTTCACGAAGTACGAATGGGGTCCCTTCGGGTTCATCCCGATGCCCGTGCACCTCGTCTTCGACATCGTCGCGAGCCTGTTCCTGGCCCTGTCGCCGTGGATCTTCGGCTTCTCCGGAGAGGCCCTCAACGTCTGGCTGCCCCACGTCGTCGTGGGTGTGACCGTCATCATCGTCGTGCTGTTCTCGCAGCCGCAGCCCCAGACCACGCCCCGGGCCGCTCGAGCCTGATACGCGTACAAGACGGCGCCCCTCCTGTTCTGAGCAGGAGGGGCGCTTTCACGTGCGTATGACGTCGCTCAGCCGCCGCGGACGAGCAGGCCGCTCTCATAGGCGAGGATCACGAGCTGGGCACGGTCGTGAGCACCGACCTTCGTCATGATGCGGTTCACATGCGTCTTGGCGGTGTGCGGCGAGATGAAGAGGTCCGCGGCGATCTCCTGGTTGGACCGTCCCCGCGCGACCATCAGCAACACTTCGCGCTCGCGGTCGGTGAGCGATTCGAGCTCGGCGACTCCCGGCACCGGCGCTCCGCGCACGGGCATCGCGACGAAGCGATCGATGAGTGCGCGCGTCGCCAGGGGTGAGAGCAGTGCGTCGCCGGCGTGCACGGAGCGCACGGCCCGGGGGATCTCATCGGGCTCGGCGCCCTTGCCGATGAAGCCGCTGGCGCCGGCGCGAAGCGCCTGGACGAGATACTCGTCCTCCTCGAACGTGGTGAGGATGAGCACGCGCACGCCCTCGAGACCCGGCGTGCCGCAGATCCGGGTGGTCGCCTCGATGCCGTCGAGGACGGGCATCCGGATGTCCATGATCACCACGTCGGGGCGGCGTGCCGCGACGAGGTCGACCGCTTCCCGCCCGTTGGCGGCCAGGCCGACGATGTCGAAGTCGTCCTGAGCGCCGAGGATGTCGGCGACCGCCTGACGGATCAGGGCCTGGTCGTCGACCACGAGAACGCGGATCATGACTGCTCCTTCGATCGGGGCATTCGGGCCTGGATCTTCCAGCCGCTGCCGTCGGGTCCGGCGTCGACCGTGCCCCGCACCGATGCCACGCGCTCCCGGAGACCGACCAGACCGAGTCCGGAGGAATCCTCGACTGCGCGCGCCGGCGGCATCACCATCGGATTGGTGACCGAGATCCTCAGCTCCTCGTCGTCGGTGTGGAGCAGGAGGTGCGCCCGATGCTCGGCGCCGTGCTTGTGCGCGTTCGTGAGCGCCTCCTGCACGACTCTGTAGGCGACGAGACCGGTCGCACCGGTGACGCCCTCCAGGTCGCCCTCTCGGCGCACCGTGACCTCGAGGCCCGACGCGGCGAACTGCGCGACCAGATCATCGATCCGGTCCATGCCCGCCTGCGGGACCGACGCCTGCTCGCCGTCGTCGGTCGTTCGCAGCATCGACATGAGGTCTCCGATCTCGCCGAGCACGATTCGTGCAGCGCCGCGGATCGTGGCCAACGCCTGCTTGGCCTTCTCGGGTCGATCGTCGATCACCGATGTCGCAACGCCCGCTTGCAGACTGATGACCGCGATCTGGTGCGCGACCGCGTCGTGCAGATCCCGCGCGATGCGCAGCCGCTCCTCGCTCACGCGCCGCTGTGCTTCGGACTCTCGGCTGCGCACCGCGCGTTCCGCGCGCTCGGTGATGGCGGAGATGTAGTCGCGCCGTGAGCGCGCCGCGTCGCCGAGCGCGGTCGAGAGCGCCACGATCAGCCCGAACTGGAACGCACGCGGGTCGTACACCGAGCCGATCGCCGACAGCAGCGACAGCAGCATCACCGCGACGACGGCGCACGCGGCGATCAGCAGGGCCCGCCGACGGGTCGTGCGCAGTGTCACCTGGTACATCGCGAGTCCGATCGCGATCCCGATGCCGGGGGAGAGGATGCCGGTGGCCGCTGCCGCACCGAAGTTCACCAGGAGCGCGGCGAGGGTGAGCAGAGGCCATCGCCGTCGCCAGGGGACGAGCAGGAGGGGTAGGAGCACGAGCACGAGGGAGGGCACGCTCGTCGGCCGGAAATCGGGGATCGGTGTCGGCGCCAGGGCGAACACGAGCACGACGATCGACACGAGGACATCGGGGAGCCACACCGGCATGCGCGGGCGCGGGTCGGCAGGCGCCTCGGGGACGTCCGTGAGCTCTGCCATCCCCACAGTCTGCCGTGGAACGCAGGCCGCTGCGTCCGTTCCCCGGGTCATCGGGCGTACTACGGACGCGGTAGACGCGGGACGCGGCGGAGGGATGCGCGGACCCCGAGGTGCGAGGGACGCTGATACCCGTCGATCCGATTGGAGTCTTCCGATGCCCGCACCCCTCCTGCAGATCAGGGATGTCCACAAGTCCTACGGGCGTGGCCCGACCCGCTTCGATGCGTTGAAGGGGGTGAGCTTCGACGTCGCGGAAGGCGAATCGATCGCGATCGTCGGCAAGAGCGGCTCCGGCAAGTCGACGCTCATGCACCTGCTCGCGCTTCTCGACGCTCCCGACACGGGATCGATCGCCCTGGAGGGCACGGACACGGCACGACTGCGGGGCGCGCAGCTCAACCGCACACGCAACAAGACGTTCGGTTTCGTGTTCCAGCAGTTCTTCCTCACCGGCGGGAACAGCGTGCTCGAGAACGTCATCCTGCCGCTGAAGATCGCGGGTGTCCGAGCGGGCGAGCGTCGCCGACGCGGCATGGCCGCGCTCGAGCAGCTCGACCTCGCCGACAAGGCGCGGAACAAGGCCGTGGACCTCTCCGGAGGGCAGAAGCAGCGCGTCGTGATCGCGCGCGCACTGGTGAACGATCCGCGCATCATCTTCGCCGACGAGCCGACGGGCAACCTCGACAGCGCGACGGGCGCGGTGGTCGAGGACATCCTGTTCGGACTCAATCGCGAGCACGGCATCACGTTGATCGTCGTCACCCACGACGAGGATCTCGCGGCGCGCTGCGATCGGCGGATCGTCATCCGCGACGGACGCATCGTCGACGAGACCGAAGGGGAGGTCGCCGCATGAGGGCCGCGGACCTCGTCGGCTCGGCGGTCTCGAACACGTTCCGGGCGAAGACCCGCACGATCCTCACCATCCTCGCCATCTTCGTCGGAGCGTTCACGCTCGCACTGACCGGCGGCCTGGGCACCGGCATCAACCGGTACATCGACGACACGGTCTCGGGAGTCGGAGCATCCGATGCGATGAGCGTCACGCGGGCCGCGGACGACTCGGGAACCCTGCCGGGCGCATCCGGCGGGGCGCCCCGGGAGTACGACCCGGATGCCGTGTCGAGCGGCATCCCCGGGCAGACGGTGATCGCGCTGGCTCCCGACGACATCGCCGAGATCGAGGGGATCCATGGCGTCGTGCGCGTGGACCCCACTCGCACGATCACCCCCGACTTCATCCGGGTGGGCGACGGTACGCCGTTCGTCGCCTCGGTCGGGAGTCTCATTCCGGGACAGACGACCGTGCTCGCCGCCGGAACCGATCCGGACGACGACGCATCGGAGACGGAGGTCGCGCTCCCCGCTGCGTACGTCGATGCCCTCGGGTTCGCCGATGACGACGATGCGCTCGGCTCCACCATCACGCTGGGGATCACGGACGCCACGCGCACGTCGCACACGATCGAGGCGGTCGTGGTCGGGATCACGGAGGAGGCTCTCGCGAGCCCGACCGGCTCGAGCATCCTCGTGAACCAGGCGATGAGCGACGCGCTCTTCGCGGCCCAGACGACCGGGCTGCCCGCGGAGCAGGCGGACCGCTTCGCGTCGGCGACCGTGTGGTTCGCGCCGGACGCGACGGACGACGAGGTCCAGGCCCTGAAGGATCGCCTGGCCGATGCCGGATTCATCGGGACGACCGTGGCCGACCAGCTCGGCACGATCACCAGCGTCATCGATGGAATCGTGCTCGTTCTCAACGCCTTCGCGATCATCGCCCTGCTGGCTGCCGCGTTCGGGATCGTCAACACGCTGTACATGTCGGTGCAGGAACGCACGCGTGAGATCGGTCTGATGAAGGCGATGGGCATGAGCTCCGGGCGAGTATTCGGGCTGTTCAGCCTCGAAGCCGCCTTCCTCGGATTCCTCGGGAGCGCGATCGGGGTCGGGATCGCGATGCTCGCCGGCGCGGGGATCAGCGCGGTCCTCGCCGAGGGGCTCCTCGCCGACCTGCCCGGATTGACGTTGATCGCCTTCGATCCGGTCTCGATCGTGTCGATCATCGCGCTCGTGATGGTGATCGCCTTCCTCGCCGGCACCCTGCCCGCCGCTCGGGCGGCGCGGGCCGATCCCGTCGAGTCCCTGCGCTACGAGTGAGGCGCGGTCGGCGGCTGTGGTCCGGGGCTCACGGCCGGGACCACAGCCGCTCGACCGCGACCTCGCGCCCGAGGACCCGGGTCGCCGCGCGGTGCCCCGAGAGGAGGGCGGCGGGTACGGTCGCCGGGTCATCGGTCCAGGTCGCTTCTCCGGCGATGTGCAGCCTGCCGCCGATCGGGGTCGCCAGGTCGTCGTGGTCGGCGGTCGACGAGCCGAGCGTCATGTAGGCGTAGGCGCCGTGGGCGAACGGGTCGTCCTGCCATCGCGTGCGATTCACCGCGACGGGGGTCGGCACGTCGGCACCGAACAGCCGTCGCAACTGGGCGAGCACCGACTCCACGACCTGATCGTCGTCCCAGTCCCGCGTCTCCTCGGCTGCCGGGCCCGCGGCGAAGGTGAGCAGTGTCGGCTCGTCGTGCAGCGCGGTGAGGTCGTACCAGGAGTGCCACCAGCGCCCCTCGGGCCCCTGTTGGCGGATCGCATAGACGTCATCGTCCCAGAACCGCGTGGGGAAGCGGAGGAAGACCTTCTCGAACGCGTTCATGCGAAGACGCGACAGTGCTCCCGCGTTCGGCTCGGGCAGCGCGGGGTCGATCACCAGTGCGGGGGACTGCAGGACCCCGACCGGAACCGTGAGCACCGCTGCCGCCGCGCGGAAGATGCCGTGCGCAGTGGTGGCGACGACGCCCTCCTCCGACCAGTCCACGCGGGTGACGACATGGTCGAGCCGGACGTCGAGGCCCTCCGCGAGGTGCGTCGCCAGGCGGTCGTACCCGTCGGGGAAGACGACCTCGTCGCCGTCGATGGTGTCGTCGTCGAGGCCGTGAGCCGCGAGGTCCTCGATCCAGGCGCCGTACTGCTCCTCGGCGCGGTGCTCGAGGTACTCGCGCACCCGCTGCGCGCGGTCGGCCGTCCATCCCTGGACCGCGAGGGCCGACTCGGTCACATCTCGATACGACGCATCGGCTGCCGACGCGGCGATGATCTCGCGCAGTGCGGCATCCACGGCATGGATGTCGGAGACGTAGGCGCGGGCATCCGCATCGGACAGGCGGATGCCGTCAGGGCCGTAGTGAGCGATCGGGCGGCTGTCGGGCTGGTAGCCCCCGACCGTGAACTCCCGCGTGCGCATACCGAACGCGGTGGCGGCGGCCGCGACCGGGCTGCCGTCGACACCGTGGATCCACGAGGCGCCGAGATCGGTGATCCTGCCGTCCGTGCGATCCGTCGTCACGCGGCCCCCGACGCGGTCCCGCGCTTCGAGCACGACGACGCCCAGCCCCTCCGCGCGGAGAAGCCGGGCGGCCGAGAGGCCGGCGATTCCGGCGCCGATCACGATCGCGTCAGAGGTGTGCATGAGGGCTCCTTCGCCGGAGGGCATCGCAGGGTCTGATCCCGACGTTAGTCAGTCGGGCCCCGCGGAGGGAAGGGGCTCGGGCGACGGCCGGGACAGATCGCGTCGGGTCCCGGCCATCGCCCCGCGATGCGCGTCAGTTCGACTGGACGAGGATCTTCGTCCCGGCGCCGCCGCGGAGGGCGTGGATCGCGTCCACGACGCCGTCCAGCGGTACCTGCTTCACCCACCCGGTCGTGTCGTACACGCCCTCCGCCATCGCGGCGATGACGGCATCGAAGTCTTCGGGCAGGTATGCCAGCGCGCCGGCGATTTCGGTCTCGGCCATCACCAGCTGGGTCGGCAGGAAGTCCATCGTGCGCTCATGGATCGCGACGACGACGACCCGGCCACCCGGCACGAGGCTCGCGAGTGAGGAGGCGACGGCCGGGCCGGCACCGGCGGCGTCGAATGCCACATCGACGCCGTCGCCGTCGGTCAGAGTGGCGACGGCGGCGGCGAGGTCTTCGGTCACCGGGTCGACGACCGTGGCGCCGAGAGCCGCGATGATCGCGCGTCGATCGGCGCTCGGCTCGGAGACCAGCACCTTCTCGATTCCGCGGGCCTTGAGGGCGAACCACACGCCGATGCCGATGGGGCCGGCTCCGGCGATGAGGGCGGTTCCGCCCGCCTCCGCACCGCTGCGCGAGACGGCGTGCCACGCGACCGCCATCGGCTCTACCAGGGCGCCGAGACGCAGGTCGACGTTCTCGGGGAGCACGTGCAGCTTCGACGCGTCGACGGTCGTGAATTCGGCCATTCCGCCGCCGTCCGAGCTCAGGCCGTGGAAGCCGATCTTCTGGCACGCGTTGTACATTCCGCGCCGGCAGGCGGCACACTCACCGCAGTAGTAGATGGGCCAGACGGCCACCCGGTCACCGACCGAGACGCCGTCGACGCCCGCGCCGAGCTCGACGACGGTGCCCGAGAACTCGTGTCCGAGGAT
Organism: Microbacterium sp. NPDC090225; assembly: GCF_044772365.1. Taxonomy (NCBI): domain Bacteria; kingdom Bacillati; phylum Actinomycetota; class Actinomycetes; order Micrococcales; family Microbacteriaceae; genus Microbacterium; species Microbacterium sp. NPDC090225. The sequence continues at coordinate 420,258 of NZ_JBIVYS010000001.1, forward strand.
CTGGGGGAGCGTCGACCCCGTCAGCGGATGGGGGTGCTCGAAGTCGAGCCCGGCCGCCTCCGGCGTGTAGTAGACGTGCAGGTCGGAGCCGCAGATGCCCGCGAAGGCGTTGCGCAGCTTCACCTGCCCGGCGCCGGGGGAAGGATCGGCGACCTCCTCGATGCGGAGGTCCTCCCGTGCGTGGAAAACTGCGGCCTTCATCCTTCTCTCCATTTCCGGTGGCCGTCAGCGCAGCCACCACTCCGGGGACGCCGCGAGGATGAGCCTCACGGCGCGGTCGATGTCGTCGTCGCCGTTGCGCAGCCACTCCTCGATGGAGCCGACGGTGCCGGCGGCGGCGTACGCGAATGCGATCCGCATCGCTGCGGGGTCGTCGTGGAAGACCGCGGGCACGATCTCGGGGTGCAGACTCACCCAGAGCTCGAGTCCCGACCGGATGGACCGCTCGAGATTGCTGCGCACGGGAGCGGCGAGCAGGGGGTGCATCGCGCCACGGTAGACGTCGGCGCGGCGGACGACGTGCTCGAGCAGTGCCCGCTCGCCGTCGCCGATCGCATCGGTGCGGGGGAGGATCTCCATCGCTTCGGCGATCTCGGACGAGAGGGCGTCGGCGAGGAGATCGACGGGGCTCTCGGCGTGCCGGTAGAACGTGTCGCGCGTCACGCCTGCGGCGGCGCAGATGGCGGAGGCGGTCACGTCGGCGATCGGCATCCGTCCGGCCAGGTCGAGGACGGCATCCCGGAGGTGTTCCCGTGAGCGTCGCGCCCGTGCATCCATGTCTCCGAGTTTATCCGACAAGTGTCAGATAGGGCGTATCGTGGCGGACGAAGACGGCACCATGACGGTGCCGGAGAGAGGAAGTCATGTCAGGGTTCGAGAACAGCGTCGCGGTCGTCACCGGCGGAGTGTCGGGGATCGGAGCGGCGATCACGCGCCGCCTCGTCGACAGGGGTGCGAAGGTGTTCGTCGCCGACATCAACGCGGATGCCGTGGCCGCCGCCACCGAGACGTTCGGCGAGAACGTGGCGGGCCTGCGCATCGATGTCACCGACGAGCAGTCGATGGAGGCGCTGTTCGCCGCCGCTGTCGAGCGCTTCGGTCGTATCGATGCGGTGTACAACGTCGCCGGCGGCTCCAAGCCCGCTCGCGTCATCGATATGGATCTTGCGACCTGGGACTTCAACATCAAGTTGAACCTTTACGGCGCGTTCTTGGGCACGAAGCTCGGCGCGAAGCAGTTCCTCGCCCAGGGCAGTGCGGGTTCGATCGTCAACATCGCGTCGCTGAACTCCCAGGTGCCGATGCACTTCGGTGCCGGATACTCGACGGCGAAGGCCGGTGTCGTGATGCTCACGAAGAACGCCGCGCTCGAGCTCGCCGAGCACGGCATTCGCGTGAACGCGGTATCGCCCGGTCTGGTGGCGACGCCGCTCACCGGGGGACTGCTGGCCGTGCCGGGAGTCATCGAGACGTACCTCGACCGCATCCCGGCGAAGCGTGCCGCCGAGCCCGACGAGATCGCCGGCGTCGCCCTGTTCCTCGCCTCGGCCGACGCGTCGTACGTCAACGGCGAGAACATCGTCGTCGACGGTGCTTGGGCGACGACCGGCTATCCGGATCTGCGCCCCTTCATGGGCTGAGTCGAGGGCTCACAGCGGAACGACCAGGGGCGTCCCGGCGTGCGGGTCGGGGATCACGGAGCAAGCCAGTCCGAAGACCTCCTCGACTCGTGCGGCCGTGACGATCGTGGACGGATCCCCGGATGCCACGATCTCGCCGTCGCGCATCATGATCATGTGATCGGCGAAACGCGCGGCCTGATTGAGGTCGTGCAGCACGGCCACGACCGTGCGCCCCTCGCCGTGGAGCCTGTGGAACAGGCGGAGCAGGTCGTACTGGTGCGCGATGTCGAGGAACGTCGTCGGCTCGTCCAGCAGCATCGTCGGCGACTGCTGTGCGAGCAGCATCGCCACCCAGACGCGCTGGCGCTGTCCACCGGAGAGCTCGTCGACCAGGCGCCCCGCGAGCTCCGTCGTGCCCGTCGCGGCGAGGGCGGCGGCCACGGCGGCCTGGTCGGTGTGCGACCACTGCCGGAGGATCGTCTGGTGGGGGTGACGGCCACGGGCGACGAGATCGGAGACGCGGATGCCGTCGGGGGCGAGCGATGTCTGGGGGAGCAATCCGAGGCGCCGCGCGATCTCCTTCGTCGGCAGTTCGGAGATCGCCCGACCGTCGAGCAGCACCTGTCCGGTCGTCGGCCGCAGCAGACGCGCGAGCGCACGCAGCAATGTGGACTTGCCGCAGGCGTTCGGCCCCACGATGACTGTGAACGAGCCCGAGGGGATCTCGACGTCGAGGTGCTCCGACACCAGGCGGCCGTCGTACCCGATCGTGAGGTCGTCGCCCTGCAGACGTGCACGAGTGAGAGTTCCGGCCGTCGCAATCGTCTTCTGTGTCATCGTCTTCTCGGTCATCGTCTTCTCGCTTCCTGGATGAGCAGCCAGACCAGGTAGACCCCGCCGAGGCAGACGGTGACGAGGCCGACGGGGATCTGGGTCGGGGCGAAGAGCCGCTGCGCGAGAACATCGCTCGCGACGAGCAGCAGTGCGCCGAGAGCGGCGGATGCCGTGAGGGTGACGCTCGCCGAGCCGGTGAGGCGGCGGGCGATCTGCGGTGCCGCAAGGGAGATGAAGGCGATCGGTCCTGCCATCGCGGTGACGACGGCGGTGAGCCCGACCCCGAGGATCACGAGCGTCAGACGCACTCCTCCCGTGCGCACGCCCAGGGCGGAAGCCGCGTCGTCGCCGAGCTCGAGCATGTGGAGGCGGTCGGCGAGCAACGCGACGGCGATCGCGATGGGAATGATGACGCACGCGGCGATGCCGACCTGCTCGGCCGTGATGAGGTTGAGGGAACCGGCACCCCAGGCGCTGGCCAGCAGCGCGACGTTGAGGCTCGCGTTCAGGATGATCCAGGTGTTCACCGAGGCGAGCATCGACGCGATGCCGATACCGACGATGATGAGCCGGAACCCCGTGAAGCCGCGACGGAACGCCAACAGATAGACGACGAGCGCCGTCGCTGTGCCGCCGATGAGGGCGGCCGCAGCCGTCGACGCGACGCTGACCCCGAACGTCGTGATCACGATCAATGCGCCGGTGTAGGCCCCCGCGTCGAAGCCGATCACATCGGGGCTGCCGAGAGGGTTGCGCGTGAGCGATTGGAAGATCGCGCCGCCGATGCCGAGCGCGACGCCGAACACGAGTGCGCCCAGCACGCGGGGCAGACGCCATTCGATGATCACGAGCTCGGCCCGGGGCTCCCCGAAGCCGAGGAGCGTCGCGACGACCTCGCCCGGGCTGAAGACGGCGTCGCCGAGGGTGAGCGCGAACACGCCGATCGCGATCGCGAGCGCGGTGGCGGCGAGGGTGACGATCGTCGCGCGCACACCGATGCGTCGGGAGAAGAACGGCGTCTGCGGTGTGAAGACCCGGCGGCCGGCATCCACCGGAGGAGTCAGGAGATCGGCGCTCACAGTCCGCTCACCTTTCGACGGCGCACGAGGGCGATGAGGACGGGGGCCCCGATGATCGCCGTCACCACCGAGACGGGCAGTTCGCCCGTGCGGAGCACGAGTCGACCCGTCACGTCCGCGGTGAGGAGCAGGAGAGGCGCGGCGAAGACGGTGCCGAGGAGGATCCAGCCCTGATGGGGACCGACGAACCAGCGCACGGCGTGCGGCACCATCAGGCCGACGAACGCGATCGGACCGGCCGCAGCGGTGGCCGCACCGCAGAGCAGCGTCACGGCGACGATCGAGAGCACGCGCGTGAGGGCGACGCGCGATCCGAGGGCCGTCGCGAGGTCGTCGCCGAGCGCGAGGGCGTTGAGAGACGGCGCGAGGCAGAATGCGAGCACGAGGCCGATGAGCACGAAGGGCAGCACGGTGTAGACGTCCGGGGTGAGGGAGGTCAGCGAGCCCGCATTCCAGCTGCGCATCCGATCGAAGACGCTCGGGTTGAGGAGTCCGATCGCGGCGACCACGCCTCCCATCACGGCGCCGAGCGCAACACCGGACAACGTCATCCGCAGGGGATCCGGAGCCGTGCGCCCGGCCGAACCGATGAGATACACGAGGACAGTCGCCGCGATCGCGCCCGCGAACGAGAACCAGATGTACCCGCTCGCCGCACTGACGCCGAAGAAGGCGACGCCGATCACGACGCCCAGGCTCGCGCCCGCGTTCACGCCCAGGATGCCGGGATCGGCCAGCGGGTTGCGGGTGAAACCCTGGATCAGGGCCCCGGCGATGCCCAGCGCCGCGCCGACCGCGAGCCCGACGATCGTGCGGGGGATGCGCATCCCCTGCACGATCGCGCCGGCATCGCCCGTACCGACCGTGAGGCCGTGCCAGACGTCGGCGGGCGAGATCCGCTGCGAGCCGAACAGCACGCTCGCCACGCAGACGAGCGCGAGGGCGCCGGCGAGGATGAGTACCACCAGGCCGCGGCGTGCCACCGAGACCTGCGGTGCTTTCTCCGCGACGAGCGTCGAGGTCATGCCGCGCACCTCACAGCCCGAGCTTCTCCAGCTCGGCGTCGTAGGCGTCCTCGATCTCTTCCTCGGAGCGACCGTCGTCACTCCACATGGCCATCAGGCGTGCGTGCGTGTCTTCGTCGAGGGATTCGTATCGTTCGCGCCAGGCTTCGGCGTTTTCGGTCCAGTAGCCGAGGATCTTGTAGTCGGTCGCCGCGAGCTTCAGCTCGTGACGGAGGTGTTTGCGCACACCGCGCGTGGCCTTCGTCTCTCCGGCGACCCACACGTATCCACGCCCCGTCGGGAGCTCGGACGCGCGCAGGATCTCTTCGATGCGCGTGGGACCGTGCCCGTTGCCGCCGTGCACCCAGTGCAGCTCGACCCCGTCCGGGGTGGCGATGGACAATTCGTCGTCTGCCGAGGCGACCTCGACGACCACGCGGGTGCGGACGCCGGCGGGCGCGTTCTCCGCGAGACGGGCCGCTGCGGGAAGCCCGGTGGCGTCGGCGATCAGGAGCTGCCACTCGATGTCGGCGGGAGCCGCGTAGAGCGCCTTCGGCGTGTTGACGCCGAGGACGTCACCCGGCTGGGCGCGCAGCGCCCACGCCGCGGCGATTCCCCCGTCGTGCACGACGAAGTCGACGGTGAGCTCGCGCGCCGAGGCATCCCAGTCCCGCACCGTGTACGTGCGCATCGGGGCCGGGTCCACGCCCTCCGGGAAGTCCCAGTAGCCGTCGTCGGTCGGGAACGGCAGGTTGGGCTCGATCTGCCCTTCGGCCGGGAAGAAGACGCGGAAGTACTCGTCGCCCACCCCGGTGGTGACGAAGCCGTCGAGGCCGTCGCCGCCGAAGACGATCCGCATCATGCCCGGGCTCAGTCGTTCGACGCGCTGCACCACGATGCGGTGCACGAGGTTGACGGTCATCCGAGGAGCGCCTTCTCGACGACGGTGAGGAACGCGTCCATGCCGCTGGGAGAGCCGTAGATCATCTCGTAGTTGTAGGGGTAGTACTCGCCGCTCTGAACGAACGAGAGGTTCTGCCAGATCGCGTTCTGCTTCAGGGCCTCGTCCTCCTCGACCCAGACGGTGCCATCCTCTTCGGCTCCGGTGAAGACGACGTCGATGCCGTCGAGTTGTCCGACCTGTTCGGGGCTCAGCTCCGCGTACTCATCGCTCGCGGGCAGGCCGTCCTCCGTCGCGTTCATCAGCGGCGCCATCTCCAGGCCGAGGTCGGCGAAGACGAGGCAGGGAACGCCGTAGCACGATGCGGTGACCTGACCCTCCCAGTAGCCCACGTCGGCGACGACGGGGTGGATGTCGGCGGCGTCGAGGCGGGAGCGGATGTCGGTGATGCGGGCCTCGTACTGGTCGACCCAGGCCTGCCACTGCTCTTCGCGGCCGAGGTCGGTCGCGGCCTTCGCGACGACGTCGCGCCAGTCGCCTCCGTCGAACGCGTTGTACGTGTAGGTCGGGGCGATCTTCTGGAGCTGACCGTCGAGATCCTCCTCGTAGCCGAGTCCGTTGAGGATGAAGTCCGGCTCCGCCTCGAGCACGGCCTCCAGGTTGAACTCGGGGAAGTTGCCGAACGTCTTCAGGCCCGCCAGTTCCTCCTGCGGGAAGAAGTCCGGGAAGGCCGTGAAGTCGTCGCGGATCGGCTGGGTGTCTGCGAGATCGAAACCCAGGGTGATCAGGATGTCGAGGTCGGTCGTGTAGAAACCGAGCGCTGACGTCGGCGCGGCGGGGATCGTGATGTCGACGCCGGCCGGAGTCGTGAGTTCCACGGTGTCGTCCGCGGTGGACGATCCGCCGGCCGAGGAGGCGGCGCACGAGGTGAGGAGGAGGCAGGTCGCTGCGAGCGCGACGAAGGACACGGGCGTGGAGCGCATGGAGTGGTCTTCCGGGAGGGGATCGGGGAGACGAGGCTTAGGTAAGGCTCGGCTTACCCAGTATGGATCTGCCCGATGTCGCGCAGATGCCACACCGTGTCGAGATCACGCCGACTTCGCCGGCTCCTCACCGCGTCGAGAGGCGTATTCGCCGGGCGTGCGCCCGACCTCGCGCCGGAACGCCTGGACGAAAGCGCTCGGGGTCGCGTAGCCGGAACGCCGGCTGACATGCGCGACCGTGTAGTCGGCGGAGAGCCATTCGATCGCGCGTCGCATGCGCGCGCGGGTGCGCCAGGTCGAGAAGCTCAGGCCGGTCTCGGCGACGAACAGGCGCGAGAGGTTCCGGGCGCTGGCGCCCACGTGATGCCCCCACTCCTCGATCGAACGGTCGTCGGAGGGGTCGGAGAGCAGCGCCTCGGCGATGAGTCGGGTGCGCATGTCGAGGGGGAGGGGCAGGTCGACGGCGGATGCTTCGACCGGCTCCAGAAGACTGACCGCGAGTTCCTCCGCGTGCAGACGCGGGCCCGCGCGAAGGTACGGCGTGGCTTCGAGGCGGTCGAGCACGGCGCGCATCACCTCGGGCATGGCGACCACGGTCGTGCGAGGAGATGGGGAGGTGATGTCGCCGTCGATGAAGGTGCAGCGGAACGAGGTGCCGGCCGTGGCGATCACTCGATGGGAGATGCCGGCGGGGATCCACAGTCCCTGAGTGGCGGGGATGGCGAAATGTCCGTGCTCGGTCTCGACGGTGAGTACGCCGCGCGCCCCCCAGAGCAGCTCGTGCCGATCGGGGTGACAGTGGGTGTCCCAGGCGGCGCCGTCGACGACATCGAAATCGTTCGTTCCGATACGCCAGACGACGCTCTCTTCGGAGCCGGTATCGGTGAGCGACATGGAGCCTCCGCTTGCCTTCCCGCGGGTAGATTAGGACACCCTAAGTTACCACGGTGACGTGCCCTCCCGCGGAGAGCGAGGGAAACGAAGAAGCCCCGCTCCGTCGAGACGACGGGCGGGGCTTGATCTGTGGGCGATACCGGACTCGAACCGATGACCTCTTCCGTGTGAAGGAAGCGCGCTACCAACTGCGCCAATCGCCCATGACCCAGGGGGTCGAGAAACGATACTACCGGACGCGTGCGGGCCGTGACGACCATCCGGGGAGACACGCGCGAGATTCGCTTCCGGTTTGGACAGTCGCCGATCATCGGCTAATGTTTCATAAGTGCCCGGGACAACCGGGAACGAAATGCGGATGTAGCGCAGTTGGTAGCGCACAACCTTGCCAAGGTTGGGGTCGCGAGTTCGAGTCTCGTCATCCGCTCGAGTGCAGAGGGTCTTCTTCGGAAGGCCTTCCGCACGTGGGGTCAATCCACACGGTGGCGTGGCCGAGCGGCTAGGCACCGGCCTGCAAAGCCGTTTACACGGGTTCGAATCCCGTCGCCACCTCACTGAGAACTGAATAGCCTTCATAGGCGCGATTGGCGCAGCGGTAGCGCGCTTCCCTGACACGGAAGAGGTCACTGGTTCGATCCCAGTATCGCGCACAGACGAAACCCCCGGTTCATCCCGGGGGTTTTTGCGTTGCCGGTGCCACCCGAACGCAGCGCTCCTATAGTCGGAGCATGGCGAGCACCGAGGTGATCCCGACAGGGGAGGAACTTCCGAGCGCCTCCCGTCGAGTCATCCACCGGCGGTTCGGCGGACCGGAGGTGCTCGAGATCGTCTCACGGTCGATTCCGCGTCCGTCATCGAACCAGGTGCTCGTGCGCGTGGCCGCCGCCGGCGTGAATCCGGTCGACTGGAAGATCTTCAGCGGTGAGCCACTGAACGACAGCTACGAGCGCACCCTCCCGTCCGGCACCGGGTACGACTTCTCCGGTACGGTCATCGGGCACGGCGCTGATGTGGACCCGGCCTGGCTCGGCATCCGGGTGCTCGGCGGACTGCGGTTCCAGGCGATGGCCGACCATCTCGTGATCTCACCCGAGGCGTTGGTCCGCGTGCCCGAGGGCCTCTCGTCGACAGTCGCCGGTGCGCTCAACGTCGTCGGACGCACGTCGATGGCGAGCGTGCGATCCCAACCGATCGAGCCGGGCGAGACGGTACTGGTCAGCGGCGCAGCGGGTGGCGTGGGCGTCCTCACCGCCCAGCTCGCAGTACGCGCCGGCGCTCGGGTCCTCGGAACTGCCGGCCCGCGGAACCACGCGCTTCTCCATGCACTAGGAGTGGTCCCCGTCGCCTACGGCTCCCGCCTGGCCGACCGCGTGCGAAGTGTCGCTCCCGAAGGCGTCGCACGCGCGTTCGACACGGTCGGGTACGGCACCGTCGAAGCCGCGCTCGCACTGGGTGTTCCCCGCGGGCAGATCAACACGATCGCCGACTACGCGGCGATCGCAGCACACGGCGTCGCGAGCGTGGGCGGAGCGGACGCGGGTGCCGCCGAACTGGGAGAGATCGCCCGGCTTCTCGCCCGTGGTGATCTCGAGCTCCCGATCGATTCGGTGTTCGCCCTCGACCGGGTACGGGACGCCTATGCGCGCTCGATCGGCGGGCATGCCGCAGGAAAGATCGTCGTCGCACCCGATGCGGGCCTGATCAGTCGATCCCCTGGCTGACGTAGGCGACCATCCAGATACCCCCGCCGACGATTACCGCGAGGGCGACTCCGAGCGCGGCGGCGAAGCCTCCGCCCCCGTACATCCAGCCAGGGATCAGCGCGCACCCCACAGGTGCATCCGGTTGCCAGGTGCCGACGAGGGGCTTTCGTCGCTTTCGGCGCGCGCAAGCCGCGCGAGGCCTCAGGGGCGCACGGGCGGCAGCATCCGATGCGACAGAGCGCGCACCGAGCGCAGCTTGCGGCCGTGCCTCAGGAAGAGCGCGAGAGCGGTGAGGCGGCGCCGCATGCCCCACCAGGTCACGAGAGACAGCGATTCCGTCACGATCGCTCCGCTCATCTTCGACTCGCCGTGCACGCGCTCGACGAAGGTGATCGGAACCTCGACGACGCGCAGGCCGCGCTCCAACGCGCGCCACAGCAGGTCGACCTGGAAGCAGTACCCCTGCGAAGCGACGTGAAGCAGATCGATCCGTCGCAGCGCGGCGGCGCTGAAGACACGGTAGCCGCCCGTCGAGTCCCGCACGTCGATGCCGAGAGCCAGTCGCGCGTAGAGATTGCCGCCGCGACTGAGGATCTCGCGGTGACGAGACCAGTTGACGACTTCACCTCCCGGAACCCAGCGCGAGCCGAGGACGAGATCGTGGTCAATGAGCTGATCGACGAGCTTGGGCAGTTCTTCGGGACGGTGCGAACCGTCGGCGTCCATCTCGACCAGGGCCCAGTAGTCCCGTTCGAGTCCCCAAGCGAAGCCCGCGAGATACGCGCCGCCCAGGCCGTTCTTCTCGGTGCGATGCAGGACGTTGACCTCCGGGTGGCGAGCGGCGAGGGCATCCGCCAGTTCGCCGGTGCCATCGGGGGAGGCGTCGTCGACGATCAGGATGTCGGCGTCGGCCGCCGCCAGCACGCGACCGACGATGGACTCGATGTTCTCGATCTCGTTGAAGGTCGGGATGATGACCAGGGTCTCGTTCACAGTGTGTCCTTTCGAAGCGTCAGCGGCGGAGTTCGGCGAAGACGATGAGGTTGTCGAGGTAGTGGCCCGTTGACGAGTCGAACACCCCGCCGCAGGTGATCAAACGCAGTTCAGGGGTCGGGACGTTGCTGTACACGGATGCCGTCGGGAACTCCGCCTTCGCGGATTGAATCGACCCACTGACTGTGAAGGTCAGCGTGGATGAATCGGACAGGGTCACCACGATCTCGTCGCCGGTCACCAGGCTCCCGATGCCGGCGAATACGGCGGGGGCCGTGGGCGAGTCCACGTGCCCGGCGATGATGGCCGGCCCGATGGTGCCGGGGATGACACCGTCGGCGTACCAGCCCGCGAGATCGAAGTCGATCGGGGCAGCCAGGCGCCCGGTCGGATCGAGCGCGAGATCCTCCAGCGTCGAGTCGACGCCGATGGCCGGGATCTGCACGCGGGTGGGCACGATATCCTTCACGGCGGCATCCGGGACCGACGGGTCCTGCAATTCACCCGCGGAGAATCCCGTGTCTTCTGCGGTTGCCGAGGACACGGGTTCCGGCGCTCCGTCGACGACACCGCACGCGCTCAGCAGGAGCGCGAGCAGTATCGCGCTCGTCGCTCCGAGCGCGCGCGGTGTTCCGATCCGGCGCATCAGGCGGCTCGCGTTCCGCAACCGCCGAGGGTGTCGTCCGTGAGCATCGCGGTCGACAGCATGACCCACGCGTCGCCGTAATAGGTCGGATACTCCGCCGCCAGCTGCGCGGCGCGTTCGAGATCGATGGTCGCCGCGACGCTGTCACCCGACGCGTACGCGGTCGCCGCGCGCGCGGTGTATCCGAACGCCGATTCCTCGTCGGTGAGCGCTCCGCCCCCGAGGTCCAGGCGAGAAGAGAGACGCTGCTCGCGGTCGAGCGTCGCCAGCGGCAGCGCGGCCAGGGCCACATCACTCGCGGTGCACGACTCGGCGTAACGCAGCATGAGTCGTGGTGCATCGAAGGCATACTGCACGGGGTCGCCCTCGCCCAGCGGGCCGGGCATCGGTTCGATGAGACCATCGGCGTGCACCTGCGCCCAGTCCGGTGGAAGATCGGTCGCCTCGAGGATCTCCGCCGTGACCGCGGCGCTGCCTGCGTCCAACTCGTCCCAGCGCGGGTCTCCCGTTGCCGTGGCGAGCACCTCGTAGGCCACGGGCGAGGCATAACTCGGGTTGTATGCGTACGGCTCGCGCTCCGCGGCCCAGAGGCCGGGCAACAGGATGCGGCCGCGTTCGGTGACTACTGTCATCCGATCCGCGATCACGGTCGCCAGGTCGATGCCGTCCTGGCGCAGGTCATCGCGTCCGAACCGGTCACCGGCGAGGATGAGCGCCCGCGCGGCGTCGAGGTCGGCGTCCGAGGCCGGCTCGTCGTCGACGACCGCCCCGTCGTCCCATCTCCAGGCCATCAGTCCGTCGCCGCGGACGAGCTCGTCCTGGGTCCACGACCAGATCTCGTCGAACTGCTTTTCGTCGTCGGCGATCACGGCGGCGAACAAGCCGTATGCCTGTCCTTCGCTCACCGTGTCACCGCCCTCGTCGTGTCGGACGACGCGGCCGTCGTCGACCCACTCGTCGAGGAACGAGGTCGCGAGCTCCGCGGCGTCGAGCTGGGGGGCATCGGCTCCGTCCGCCGGGAGCGGTGTGGATGCCACCCCGACGTCGGACCCCGGAGGCCCATGGTCGGAGGAGCTCAGGCCGACGGCGAGCGCTGCCGTGCCGGCGGTGATCACGACGGCTCCCGCCGCGATGCCGACGAGTGTGGAACGACGCATCAGCGCACCGCCCCCAGCACCTGCGATGCTGCGTGCGCGAGCCCCGCCATCGAGGAGAGGAATCCGCCGCCGGTATCGACGCCGCCGTCGGGCACGTCGCCCACAGAAGCGCTGTCGAGGATCGGCAGGATCGTCAGGCCGCCGTTCGCCGTGTCGAGGACGAAGAGGGTCGTGACACTACCCGGCTCCACCGAGACGTCTGCGGTGTCGTCCACTCCTTCGCCGGAGAGTTCGAGCGACCAGTCGCCCGCAGGGATCTCGGCGTACCCCGTGGCCGATCCCGCCTTCGCATCCCGCGCGATCGCATCACCCTGGGCGGTCGTGACATCGACCTCGGTGGTGATCGTCGATGCCTGGATGAGGCGGATGCGCGCGGAACCAGCGGCCGGCTCGCTCAAATCGTCGTCGAAGGAACGCACCTGCAGATCATCCGTCGGGCCGTAGGCTGCGACGGTGGTGGCGGTGCCTGCGTCAATCGTCACGGTCTCGGAGATCACGGGCACGTCCGAGCCCGCGGCGCCGGAGGGAACCATGCTGACCGTGTACGTTCCGGACGGCAACTCCTCGTATGCCGAGACGTCACCGTAGCCGACGCCGTCCAGCTCGAACAGTATCGATCCTCCACTTACCGCGGAGACGCGCACATCGACGGATTTCGTGTCGGGGGACAGGTGGCCCAGACGCAACCACCCCGCCTGCTCCGTGGTCGCGGCCGGGACCGTCGAGGTCGGGGAGATGCCGTCGGCCGCGGTCGCTGGCAGGGGTGCCGCGGTGAGCACGAGAAGCGCGGTCGCGCTCGTGGCCAGGGTCGCCTTCAGGTGTGGGAATCGTGAGGTGTTCATGATGTTCTCCTTCTGAATGGGTCGTGGATCTTTCGAGGGGGGTTACGGCAGGGCTGGTTGGAGTGAGACCGAGTAGCGGAGGACGACGGTGTCGCCGTCTATCGCGACGTCGGCCGGCTCGTAGGTTCCGTTCAGGGACTCGACCAGAGCCTTCGCGTCGGGGCCGATGGCGCCATCGACGACGGCGGGAGATCCATCGATCGCCGAAAGCGCCACCTGGCGGAAGGTCAGCCCCTCCTCGCCGGGGACGATCGGGAAACCGGAGACCGACACCGATCCGGAACCGGCGAGGGTCGCGAGCACGGCGACGATGCGGGCGTCCACCTGCCCCGCCGTCAGTCGGTCGCGGTCCTGATCGCTCAGCGCCACCTCAGGATTCGTCGCAAGCTCAGTGCCGAGAGCCGAGCGGGTGGCCGCGGCATCCGCAGCCGTGATCGCCGCTTGCTCGGCGCCGTCGATGGTCACCCGGCGCACCTCGACCGCTTGGGTCCCCGAGCCGAAGCTCGCGACGACGACGGAGTTGTCGATCGCCTCCTGCACCTGAGGGAAAGCGCCGGGGAAGGTGCGCATCGAATCGGTCGTCACGACGTAGTCGGCGTCGCGCCATCCGTTCGGCGATTGCGTCTGCACCGCGGGATCGGTGTCGAGCTTGTAATACCAGATGACGTTGTCACGGTCCCAGCCGGCTTTCACCAGGTCGACCCACATTGCATCATCCACGATCAGGCGCTGATCGGCGGACGCGTTCTCGGCCAGCCACTCCTGCGCGCTGCGAAGGGGCTCGTCGAGATCGGCGAGCACGAACCCGCGCAGCTGGGTGGTCCACAGCGGCACCGCCACCACGGCACCGATCGCCGCCACGGACACGGCCGCGATGGCGGGGCCCCGCCGCGCAACGTTCTTGCGTCGGAGACGAGCGATCGCGCCGTCGGTGACCCCCGCGATCAACAGAGCTCCGAAGGGAATCAGCATGATGACGTACGGCACGGGGAGATAGCCGCCGGGGCGCAGCATGAAGACGGTCATTCCCCACAGAAGCACGGCGTAGGGGCGGAAGCGCGGGAGGAAGAGCGCGGCGGTCGCCGCGAAGAGACTCAAGACGATGAAGACCGGGTCGAGCTGCCACCACATCCCCAGGGTGCGGTTGAGCAGCGAGTCCGGATCCGAGATGGAGCCGCTGCCCTCTCGTGAGCCGAGCTGGAAGGTGACACCCTCGATCAGGCTCACCCGTCCCGCCCCGCTGAACAGCTCGCCTTTCACCGCGGCCAGAAGCAGATAGCTCCCGCCGATCAGCATGAGGATGCTCGCGGCGACGGACAGGGTGTAGCGCCGGGTCTCCCGGCGAGCCGCGTGCACCATGACCCAGATCAGAACCGGCAACGCGAGCAGGAACGTCTCCTTCGTCAGGACCGCGATCCCGAAGGCGACGGCTGATCCGGCGAAGGCAGCGAGCTGGCCGCGGCGATTCATGGCGAGGAAGAACGCGAGCAGCAGCCACGGCACCGCGATGTTGTCGAGGTAGACGGTGCGGTGGAACTGCACGGCGAGCGGCGAGAGCGCGAAGAGCAGGCCGGTGGCTGCGGCGGCGCCGCGCGACGTGCCCAGGCGCCGCGCCAGAGCCCACAGCAGGACGACGGAGATGAGCGCCGCGACCAACACGGCTTCGCGACCGGCGAGCACCGCGATGTCCCAGCGCTCGAAGGCACCGGTGAGTTGGGTGTAACCCGCGATCTGGAGCCATCCCAGCGGGGGATGGTCGTACCAGTACGTGTAGTGGGCGAGTTCGCCGAGATGCGTCACGGCCCAGGCCTGCGCGGTGTACGTGCCCTCGTCGTCGATGCGCTGCGGCGAGCCGCCGAGGTTGAGGAAGTTGACGATAGCGCTGATCAGCAGGACAGGAAGAAGCCAGAGGAGGTCGCGTGCATGCGCCCGCAGCCAGTTCGAGATCGGAGCACCGTGACGAGGGACCGGTACCGACGTCGGGATCTCCTCGGCTGAAGTTGCCGGTTCTGTGTGCTCGGTCTTCTCGAGTGTGGTGCTCATGCGGGAACTCCCTCAGAGATGCGCGCCCCGGTGGGGGCCACGGGAGCGGCGGTTTCCTCCGCATCGCGGTGGGCGCCGGTGTGCTCCGTCTTCTCCCAGCCCCGCTCGCCGCGCAGTTCTCGGAAGACGGCGCGGATCGCCGCGAGGGCCAGCAGCACCTGGAAGGGGATCGTGCCGAGCACCAGACGCACGTAGTCGAGTACGCGCACCTTCTGTCCGTACAGTCGACCGAACTCTCCCAGGCCGACGATCTCCACGGCGACCGTCACGAGCGTCGGTGCCAGCGGGATGAACGTCAAGAGAGCCACGGCCGTGGGGACTTTGACCATGAGGATCAGGAAGATCGACAGCGGGATCAGCAGGCCCGTAGCCGCCTGCAGGAACGGCATCGCCAGCATGTACCGGGCGAACAGACGCTGCCCGCGCGTGGGGAGCGACCGCCACTCACCCTTCCGGAGCACCTGCAGGAAACCCTGATTCCAGCGCGTGCGCTGCTTGTAGAACGACTTCAACGTTCCCGGCGTCTCCTCGCGAGTCACGTACTCGGGACTGTAGGCGACGACGACCTTCTCGCCCTGGCTCGAGAGTCGCACGCCCAGTTCGCAGTCCTCGGCGAGGCACTCGGCGTCCCATCCGTCATTGCGTCGCAGTGCGTCGCGCTTCACGAAGACGGTGTTGCCTCCGAGCGGGATGAACTTCGCGCCGGCGTGGAAATGCAGGCGCGACCGGAACCAGAAGTAGTACTCGAGTACGTTCCGGAGCGACCACCACGTCGTCCGGAAGTTCATCAGCTGCACGCCACCCTGAACGACGGTGGCACCGGTCTCCGAGAAGCGCGAATCGATGTGACGCAGCAATTCGGGATGGACCTCATCTTCGGCATCGAAGACGCCGATGATCGAGCCCTTGGCGTGGGGAAGCGCCCGGTTGAGGGCTTTGGGCTTGTTCTTGGGAACGCTGTCGTCGACGACGACCTCGATGCGTTCCGGATGCCGGGCGGCCGCTGCACGGACGACCGCGGTCGTGCCGGGGTCGTCGTCGCCCACGATCGCGATGATCTGCACGTCGGGATGCGTCTGGGCGGCGAGCGCATCGAGGGTCTGGCCCATGACCTCTTCCTCGTGTCGGCCCGGTACGAGCAGCGTGAAGGTGTGCTGTGGGGCCTGCGGTTCCTTCGAGAAGGCGGTGCTGTCGTACGTGGTCTTCGACCGCCAGGCGTACAGCATCCACCAGAGCGTTGTGACGGCGATGACCGTGAGCGCGAGGGCGACGACGACGAGCCCTGAGTACCCGGCGATCGCTGCCCAGTCGACGCCGGAAGCGGTCGAGGACGCATCGACGAGGTTCGGATCGAGCACCTCGCGGTTCGGGATGCCGTCGGGCGCCGGGGCTTGCTCCGGCGCGGGGGTGAGGAGCGGTCCGGGACCGGGGTCGCTCTCGATGGATGGGGAGCGAAGTGTCGGGAAGATGATCACGATGTTGCCTCCTGCGGGGTCCGGAAGACGAGGAATCGGTACGTGAAGTAGCGGAAGAGTGTGCCGAGCAGGAGCCCGACGACGTTGCCGGCGATATTGTCGGCAAGCGCGGAGGTGAAACCGAACACGTAGTGCGAGAGGAACAGGCATCCGGAGGCGATCAGCAGGCCACCGCCGTTCGCGAGGAGGAAGAGGAGCAATTCCTTGACTACCGCGGGGCGGCGTGTGCGTCGGAAGGTGACGTACCGATGTCCGAGCCAGGCGACACCGGTGGCGATGGTGACGGAGATCACCTTCGCCCAGATCACCTGGTCGGGCATCGCGGTGGCGCGGAGCAGGTTGTAGCCGCCCACGTCGACGACGAAGGCGATCAGGCCCACACCGCCGAAGGAAGCGAGTTGGGGCACGGCTCTCCGCACCGCCGAGGCGATGCGGGACAGCGAGGCGAATGGCGCGGAGGGGGAGAGCGTCATACAGCGGGTTCGGAGGCCCCCGGAGGCGCGGATTGGATTTATTCGATGATCCGCGAAATACCGGTCAGGGGTTGACCGGGCAGTGCGTGAGGCGTATTTTCACGCGCGTTAGTCGCTGTCGCCGAAGTGCGCGACCATCCAGATACCCCCGCCGACGATTACCGCGAGGGCGACTCCGAGCGCGGCGGCGAAGCCTCCGCCCCCGTACATCCAGCCAGGGATCAGCGCGCACCCCACAGGTGCATCCGGTTGCCAGGTGCCGACGAGCCATCCACTCCGGCAGTAGTCCTGGATCGCCGGTGCGAGGAACATCGCGATGGCGAAACCCCCGATCGCGCCCATGACCGCCGTCCAGACCCCTCCGAACGGCGCGCCGGCGCGCGTCTCCGCTTCGCCCATCGTCGGTACCCTTTCCCCAGTGGTACCCCTCCGAGGACAGCAAAGCACGTTGCTCCAGCCGGCGGAAGAGTAATCGTCCGAGCGGGGCGAGCCCGCGCTCAGCCGTTCAGCGTGTGCAGCGCGTCTGCGATCCGACGCACCGCTTCTTCGAGGAGCGGGCGAGGCAGGGCGAAGACGAACCGGGTGAACCCGACCGCGGCCACGCCGCAGGCGGCGCCGTCGGTCATCGCGACGCCCGCGTGTTCGCGGAACCACTCGCCGAGGTCGCCCGTCAGGCCGGTCTCGCGGAAATCGAGGAGTGCGATGTAGGTGCCCTCGGGAACCGTCATCCGCACCTGGGGGAGGAGTTCCGCGACTAGCGCCGCCAGCGTCCGACGGTTGCCGTCGAGATAGGCGACGGTCCCGTCGAGCCATTCGCCTCCGTCGGCATAGGCGGCGACGTTCGACACGGCGCCGATGGTCGATGTCCCGTGACCGGCCCACGATCCCTCACGCTCCCAGAGGTCCGCATCCCGCTCGTTCGAGACGATGATCTGCGCGCACTTGAGACCGGCGAGGTTCCACGCCTTGGACGCGGAGGTGGCGGTGAGGGTGTGACCTGCGGCGACATCGGAGATCGAGGCGTAGGGGATGTGCTCGGCGGGGGCGTAGACGATCGGCGCGTGGATCTCGTCCGAGAACACGCGTCCGCCGGCGTCGTGCACGGTCTCCGCCACCCGTTCGAGCTCCTCGCGCGTCGCGACCGTTCCGAGTGGGTTGTGCGGATTGCACAGCACGAGCAGCTCGCCGCCCTCGGCGAAGGCCGCGGCCACCGCGTCGTGGTCGAGCACCCAGCGCCCGTTCTCGACGATGCTCGGCACCTCGATCACCCGTCGCCCGTGCATCGGGGGAACCATGAGGAATGGCATGTACGCCGGGGTCGGGACGATCACGGCGGCTCCGGGAGCCGTGTACTGCTCGATCGCGTACTCGAACGCGGTGATCACATCGGGTACCTGCTTGACCTGCGCCGACGAGATCTCCCAGCCGTAGCGAGCGGCGTACCAGGCGGCCGTCGCGGCGGCGAGGTCGTCGGCGAGATGCTGCGGGAGGTATCCCGTGAGCCCCTGCTCGAGGGCACCGGTCACCGCGTCCTTCACCGCGGGTGCGACCCCGAAATCCATCTCGGCGACGAACGCGCCGATCGTGTCGGGGAAGGTCGTCCATTTGACGCTCCCCGCCGCTCGCAGATCGTTCTCGGTGAGGGTGTCGAAGCGGTCGACGGACATACGGGATCCTTCAGGGCCGGGGAGCGGGGCTCCCTCGATCGTACGGTGAGCGCGCGCTACCGGGGCCGAGGTGGCCCGGCGCTCAGCTGCTCACCGATCGCGGGGCGCGCGCTTGACGACGTCGTACGCGGCGAGCGCCGCCTTCCGCGTCTCCCCGAGGTCGACGATCGGCTCGGCGGGGGCATCCGATGCCCACTGCGAGATGTAGAGGCGCTTCGGATCGAACTTCTTGGCCTGGAGCTCGGGGTTGAAGATGCGGAAGTAGGGCGCGGCATCCGCACCGGAACCGGCGACCCATTGCCAGTTGAACGGATTGTTCGCCCCATCGGCATCGACGAGGGTGTCCCAGAACCACTCCTCGCCACGGTGCCAGTCGATGAGGAGGTTCTTCACGAGGAAGGATGCCGTCACCATCCGCACCCGGTTGTGCATGTAGCCGGTGCGCCAGAGCTCTCGCATTCCGGCGTCGACGAGCGGAACTCCCGTCTCGCCCCGTTGCCAGGCCTGCAGGTGCGACGGCTTCAGGCGCGGCCACGGGAAAGCATCGAACTCGGGGCGGAGGTTCTTCGACGCGAGGTCGGGGAAATGGAAGAGAGTGTGCCACGCGAACTCGCGCCAACCGAGTTCCGACAGGAACCCGCCCGCGCCGTCGGTCGAGACCGCCTCGTGCCACACCGTGAATGGGCTGATCTCTCCCCAGCGCAGGCGCGGGGACAGGAGCGAGGTGGCTCCTGCCGAAGGCTCGTCGCGCGCGCGGTCGTAGGAGCCGAGGTCCTCGTCGAGGAAGGAGCGCAGTCGACGGCGAGCGGCGGGTTCGCCGGGCTCCCAGGTCTCGCGCAATCCCTCCGCCCAGTCGGGGCGCGTGGGGAGCAGTGCCCAGTCGTCGAGGGCGTCCGACGCGGGGACGGAACGGATGCCGTCGATCTCGTGCGGCTCGGGAACAGGGAGTCGCGGGGCGGGCAGCGCGAGGCACGCCCGCCAGAACGGAGTGAACACGGAGAAGTGCGTGCCGGCCCCCGTCGTGACCGTCCAC
Organism: Microbacterium sp. NPDC090225; assembly: GCF_044772365.1. Taxonomy (NCBI): domain Bacteria; kingdom Bacillati; phylum Actinomycetota; class Actinomycetes; order Micrococcales; family Microbacteriaceae; genus Microbacterium; species Microbacterium sp. NPDC090225. Next base: position 439,607 of record NZ_JBIVYS010000001.1, read on the forward strand.
GGCTCGTGGAGCAGGGAACCGGCGAAGGAGGCGACCTCGACGCCATCCGCCCGGAGCGCGGTCTTCAGGTCGGTGTCGATGTCGCGCTCCGGGCCACCGTAGCGGCGATTCCAGAACACGGCCCCGGCCTCGGCATCCGCCACGATCTCGGGGATCACGCGAGCAGCAGGCCCTCGACGCAGGACCAGGTCTCCACCGCGTTCCCGCAGCCGTTCCTGCAGCGAGGCGAGGGAATGGTGCAGCCACCAGCGGGCCGCACCGCCGAGAGGACGGATGCCGGGCGACTCCTCGTCGCGCACGTAGACGGCGAGAATCGGTTCGCCTCGATCGATCGCAGCGCGCAGAGCCGGATTGTCGGCGAGACGCAGATCATCACGGAACCACACGAGCGAGGGGGAGGACATCGCCCCATTCTGGCTCTCGTGCGTCGATCGGAGAAATGTCAGCGGCGGCCTTGACTTCGGCCCTCGGCGCTGGTCGCCCACACCGCCCACGCCATGAGGAGCGGCTGCAGGAAGAGCCTCCCGAATCGCCGGCGGTCGGTGTCGAGCCCGGGCGTGGAACGGCCCGTCCGCCACTGGTGCACGTTGCCGGGCAGCACGGCGGCGAAGAAGAGCGCGGTCGCCCATCCGATCCGGCGGCGTTCCCGAGGGAGTGCGACCATCCCCGCTGCGAGCCCGATCTCGACGACGCCGGAGGCGACCACGATGGTCTCCTTGTCGAGACCGGAGACGCGCGTCGCCCAGTCCGGCACGACCACCCGGAATCCGCGCGTCTGGACGAAATGCAGTACGCCGATGGCGCCGAGCCCTGCGGCAAGGATCCAGCGGGCGATCGTTCGGGTCATCCGCTTACGCTACCCGGCTCATCTCGGCGAGGGCACCCGTCCTACGGCCCAGCTCCGGAATTCGTCCGCGATCTCCGCGGCGTGCGTGTGATGGAGATAGTGTTCGCCCGCGAGGGGGATCACGGTGCCGTCAGCGACGCTCGCGGCCTGGGCCTCGTGCAGGGCGAGCCACTCCGGGTTCTTCTCGTTGTCGGCTTCGGCGAACAGCAGCACCGGAAGCTCGTGGGGGAAGGCGCGCCCCTCGGCCTGCGCGAAGTTCGGGGCGATGTGCGCCATCTCGTCGAGGTAGGTGGGTCCCATCGACGTGCGATTCGCGATCATCGCGAGCTGCTCCCGGTCATGATCCGAGTAGGCGGCACCCTCATGCCCGACCCCGCCGACCGCGAGCAGCAGGCGCGCGAGCCCCAGAGTGCGCGCGGCGCCCATGAGGCCGATCGGGAACTCGGTGTCCATATGCGGCTGGCCGGGCACGCTGGTGTCGATGCCGACGAAGCCGCGGAGTTCCTCGGGGTGTCTCGCCGCCAGCTCGAGTGCGTAGATGCCCGCGATGGAGTGCCCCATCAGCACGTAGTCGTCGACGCCGAGCTGCGCGAGGGCGGCGTGCACCTCGCTCACGATGTTCTCCGTCGTCCGTGCGCTTTCGGTGCCGTCGCTCAATCCGTACCCGAGGGGCTCGATCACGATGACGCGATGGTCGGTGGACAGATCGTCGACGAGCGGTGAGAAGTCGATCGCCGGTGACGCCGTGCCGAATCCGGGGAGCAGGACGACATCCGTGGAACCGGAGCCGGTGATCACGACGTTCATCCGATGGCCGTCGACCGCGACGAACCTGCCGTAGGGCTCGATCGCGTCCTTCTCCGCTTCCGACGCGACGACGTTCACGACGGTCGTGGTCGCCAGTCCGACCGCGATCGTCGCGGTGACCGCGACGGCCGTGACGAGTGCCCTCTTCGCGAACTTCTTCATTGCCTGCCTCTCCGGGCGCGCTCTGCGCCGCCACTCCAGCGTCGCGCGACGCACGTGCGCGCACATCGACCCGCCGCGGTCGGCGACGTACCGCATCGGCGGTAGCGGATGCTCGTGCACGGCGGTACGCGAGTGCCAGACTGACCGCATGACCGTGTTCCGCATCATCGTGCTCTTCGTCCTGGCCGCCGTCGCGGAGATCGGGGGAGCGTGGTTGATCTGGCAGGCGGTCAAAGAGGAGCGCGGGTGGATCTTCGCCGTACTCGGCGTGATGGCACTCGGCGCCTACGGCTTCGTCGCAGCGCTCCAGCCGGACGCGAACTTCGGTCGCGTGCTCGCAGCCTACGGCGGCATCTTCATCGCGGGGTCGCTCGCCTGGGGCATCATCGTCGACGGCTTCCGGCCGACCGTCTGGGATTGGGTGGGGTCGTCGATCGCCCTCGTCGGAGCGGCGATCATCATCCTCGCGCCGGCCGTGACCCAGACGACCTCCGAGTCGGGGGCGTGACGGTCAGCGCGACCCGGCCATGCGAGTAGCCTAGATCCAGACCCAGATGGAGTGATCAGTGCCTGAAAACGCCCAGCCGAAAGACGGCTTCGCCCTGTTCTCTGACCGATCCGTCGTCGCCATGCGCGTCAACGGCATCCTCAAGGACCTCGCGACCACAGTGACCGACGCCGACGAGGTCGAGGCGGTCACGATCGACAGTCCCGACGGCCTCAGCATCCTGCGCCACTCGACCGCGCACGTGCTCGCGCAGGCCGTGCAGCGCATCAACCCGCAGGCGAACCTCGGCATCGGCCCGCCCATCACCGACGGCTTCTACTACGACTTCGGCGTCGATTCGCCGTTCACGCCCGAGGACCTCAAGGCGATCACCAAGGAGATGCAGCGCATCGTCCGCGAGGGTCAGCGCTTCGTGCGCCGCGTGGTCACCGATGACGAGGCCCGCGCCGAGCTCGCCGACGAACCGTTCAAGCTCGAGCTCATCGGGCTCAAGGGCGGCAAGGAGGCGGCAGAGGGCGCCTCGGTCGAGGTCGGCGAGGGCGAACTCACGATCTACGACAACACCACCCGCGACGGCGAGGTGGTCTGGAAGGACCTCTGCCGCGGTCCGCATCTGCCGAACACGCGCATGATCGGCAACGGGTGGGATCTCACCCGCATCGCCGCGGCCTACTGGCGCGGCAGCGAGAAGAACCCGCAGCTCCAGCGCATCTACGGCACCGCCTGGCCGTCGAAGGACGAGCTGCGCGCCTACCAGCACCGCCTCGAGGAGGCCGCCAAGCGCGACCACCGTCGCCTCGGCAAGGAGCTCGACCTGTTCTCCTTCCCGGAGGAGATCGGTTCCGGACTCTCGGTCTGGCACCCGCGCGGCGGCATGATCCGCGGCGAGATGGAGCAGCACGCGCGCAAGCGCCACATCGAGGGCGGCTACACCTACGTGTACACCCCGCACATCTCGAAGGAAGACCTCTTCCTCACCTCGAACCATCTCGTCACCTACAAGGACGGCATGTTCCCGCCGATCGTCATGGACGAGGAGCGCGACGACGAGGGCAACATCACCAAGCAGGGCCAGGATTACTACCTGAAGCCCATGAACTGCCCGATGCACATCCTGATCTACAAGGAGCGCGCGCGCAGCTACCGCGATCTGCCGCTGCGGTTCGCCGAGAACGGCACGGTCTACCGCAACGAGCTCTCGGGTGCGCTGCACGGTCTCACCCGTGTGCGCGGGTTCACCCAGGACGACTCGCACCTCTTCGTCACGCCCGACCAGCTCGAGGACGAGGTCGCGAAGGTCCTCGACTTCATCCTCTCGATGCTCCGCGACTTCGGTCTCACCGATTTCGAGCTCGAACTGTCGATGAAGGACGACGAGAAGTCCAAGTGGATCGGTTCCGACGAGTTCTGGGAGTCGTCGACCGACGCGCTGCGCCGCGTCGCCGTCGCCTCGGGGCTCAAGCTCACCGAGGTCCCGGGTGAGGCCGCGTTCTACGGCCCGAAGATCGATCTCAAGACCCGCGACGCGATCGGTCGCACCTGGCAGTTGTCGACCGTCCAGGTCGACCCGAACCTGCCGGAGCGCTTCGATCTCGAGTTCATGGACAAGGACGGGCAGAAGAAGCGCCCGATCATGATCCACCGTGCGCTCTTCGGTTCGATCGAGCGTTTCTTCGCGATCCTGCTCGAGCACTACGCGGGCGACTTCCCGGTGTGGCTCTCCCCCGTGCAGGTCGTCGGCATCCCCGTGGCCGAGGACTACGCCGACTATCTCGGCGAGGTCATCACCACGCTGCGCGACTCCGGTGTGCGCGCCGAGCTCGACACGTCGGATGACCGGATGCAGAAGAAGATCCGCACGCACACGACCGGCAAGGTTCCGCTGCTCCTCATCGCCGGCGAGCAGGACCGCGCCGCCGGCACGGTCTCGTTCCGCTACCGCGACGGAACCCAGGAGAACGGCGTCCCGATCGCGGATGCCGTCGCCCGCATCCGCACCGCGATCGCCGAGCACACGCTCGTGCAGACGGCGGGGGACCTGGCGTGACCCCGGAGGAGCCGCTGGAGCCGGCGTCGGACTTCGCCGGAGTCCCCGACGAGTTCCAGCGGCTCTGGACCCCGCACCGGATGGCCTATATCCAGGCGGGGCCCGAGCCGCTGCGCGAGGAATGCCCCTTCTGCGAGGCCCCGAAGCATCCGGATGCCGAGCGGCTGATCGTCGCGCGCGGTGAGACGGCCTACGTGCTGCTGAACCTGTTCCCGTACAACTCGGGGCACCTGCTCGTGTGCCCGTACCGCCACATCGCGACCTACGACCAGGCCACGCCCGAGGAGGTCGCCGAGATCGGCGCGCTCACGCAGACCGCGATGCGGGTGCTGGCGGAGGTGTCGCGCTGCGACGGTTTCAACATCGGGATGAACCAGGGCGCCGTCGCCGGCGCGGGTGTCGACGGGCACCTGCACCAGCACGTCGTACCGCGGTGGCGCTCGGACGCGAACTTCTTCCCGATCATCGCCAAGACGAAGGCGCTCCCGCAGCTCCTCGGCGAGGTGCGGGAGGCCGTCGCGAACGCGTGGCCTGTGGCCTGAGCTCAGCGCACCTGACGGGCGGTGAACTGCATGCGCGGGTGCGCGTAGAACTCCTGCGCCTCGACGAGCTGCAGTTCGCGCTCCCCGGAATCGAGCGTGGCCTTCAGCAGGTCGTAAACGCTCGAAGCGGTGCGCTCGAGGGCGGTCTGCGCGCTGCCGGTCTCGACGTAGTGCGCGGTGAAGAGTGCAGCGGTCACATCGCCCGATCCGTTGGCCTTCATCGGAAGGTGCGGGGTCTGCACGATCCAGGCGCCCTCGTCGTCGACCGCGAGCATCTCGATCGTTCCCTCTTCGCGATCCGGCCGCTCGACGCTCGTGACGAGCACCGTGCGCGGTCCCATCGCCCGCGCCAGGTCGACGGACGCCAGCGTGGACTCGAGCGAGTCGGGTTCGGTCTCGGTGAGGAAGCCGAGCTCGAACTGGTTCGGCGTGATGATGTCCGCGACCGGCACGACCCTCTCCCGCAGGAGCACGGGGATCGCAGGCGCCACGAAGCATCCGGACTTGGCGTTGCCCATCACGGGGTCGCACGCGTAGATCGCGTTCGGGTTCTCCGCCTTGACCCGCGCGACGGCGTCGATGATCACGTCGCCGATGCCCTCACCGCCCTGGTATCCGCTGAGCACCGCGTCGATGCCGCCGAAGACGCCACGGTCCTGGATGCCGGTGATGACCTCGCGCACCTCGGCGGGATCGATCATCGGACCGCGCCATGCGCCGTAGCCGGTGTGGTTCGAGAAGTTCACGGTGTAGACCGGGAGGACCTCGACGCCGATGCGCTGCAGGGGGAACACCGCGGCGGAGTTTCCCACGTGACCGTAGGCGACGGCGGACTGGATGGAGAGGATCTTCATCTCCCGATCCTTTCATTCAGGGCGGGGGCGTTCCCGCTTCGGGTGGTCATCGGGAAGCCGCGACGAGGTCGGTGACGAAGACGGCGGCATCCGTATCGGACAGATCATGGACGGTGAGGCGGAGGTGCCGTGACGGCTCGGCCTTGTCGTCGAGGGCGAACTCGTCGCCGGTCCGGGCCAGCCACCCGCGGCGCATGAGTTGCTCGGCGACCGCGCGTGCGGGGCGCGGGAGCTCCACCCAGAGGCTGAGGCCGTCGGAGTCGGGGGTGTCGAATCCGTGGGTGCGCAGCAGCTCTGCGAAGGCCGCGTTGCGCTCGGCGTAGTGCGCCGCGGCAGTGCCGATCGTCTCGAGCGCCGAAGGGTCGGTCAGCTGGGCGTGCGTGAGTCGCTGGAGCAGGTGACTCACCCAGGTCGTCCCCGGGCTGAGCCGCATCGACAGGCGCTCGGCCGTCTCCGGGTCGGTGGCCGCGAGTGCCAGGCACATGTCGGGTCCGAGGAACTTCGACACCGAGCGCACGAGGGCGAACCGTCGATGCTCCGGTCCGATCAACGTCTCGTAGCGACGCTGCGAGAGCATCGAGAAATGGTCGTCCTCGATGATCAGCACGTAGGGGTGGTCGGCGAGAACGGCGCGGAGCTCGGCCGCGCGCGAAGCCGTCAGGCTGGTGCCGGTGGGGTTCTGCGCGCGGGGAGTGCAGATGATGGCTCGGATGCCGGCATCGAGAGCCGCGCGGAGTCCGCTGACCGTCATCCCCTCCTCATCGACGGGCACCGGCACGGCGCGGTAGCCACCGAGTCGCACCGTGTGGATGCTGGCGAGGAAGCAGGGGTCCTCGAGCGCGACCGCGTCATCGCGCGTGAGCGCCTGAGCGAGGAGCCGCTCGACGGCGTCGACCGCGCCGCTGGTGACGGTGACGCGGAAGTCGGTGTGGTCGAGGTCGGCGGCGATCCACTCGCGCGCCCAGGCATCGAGGCCGCGGTCGATCACCGGCTCGCCGTAGAGCACCGGTCGCCCGGTGACGCGGGCGAGTGCGGGGGAGGGATCGGGGATGAGCCGGGGCTCGGGGTTGCCCGTGCCGACGTCGCGGAGCACCGTGTCGGCGGCGTAGCCCTCCTGGGCCACCGCTTCGACGCCGGTGATCGTGGTGCCGGCGCGCCCGCGGGAGACGACGAGCCCGGCCTGGGCGAGCTGTCGGTACGCGGCGACCGCGGTGTTGCGGTTCACGCCGAGCGTGGCGGCGAGCTCTCGCACCGGGGGGAGCGCATCGCCGGGGCGGAGCGTTCCGCGGTCGCGCAGAGCGCGCACGCTGTCGGCGATGTCTGCTGCGGTCGTTCCGGTGATCTCGGCGCTCATGGGTCCTCGACACCGATTCTAGAACGTCCGGGACGATGCTACGGTTTGACATAGATCAAAAGAGTCATTGGCTCAGCCGAAAGGAATGCGATGAACGACCAGGCAACCACCGGATCCGCGCGGGTCAAGCGCGGTCTCGCCGAGATGCTCAAGGGCGGCGTCATCATGGACGTCGTCACCGCCGAGCAGGCCAAGATCGCCGAGGACGCCGGCGCCGTCGCCGTGATGGCGCTGGAGCGCGTTCCCGCCGACATCCGCGCTCAGGGCGGGGTCTCGCGCATGAGCGACCCCGACATGATCGACAGCATCATCGATGCCGTCTCGATCCCCGTGATGGCGAAAGCGCGCATCGGCCACTTCGTGGAGGCGCAGATCCTCCAGGAGCTCGGCGTCGACTACATCGACGAGTCCGAGGTGCTGTCGCCTGCGGACTACGTCAACCACATCGACAAGTTCGGCTTCACCGTGCCGTTCGTGTGCGGGGCGACGAACCTCGGCGAGGCTCTGCGCCGCATCAACGAGGGCGCCGCGATGATCCGCTCGAAGGGCGAGGCCGGCACCGGCGACGTCTCGGAGGCGACCAAGCACATCCGCAAGATCACGAGCGAGATCAATGTCCTGCGCTCGATGACCAAGGACGAGCTCTACGTGGCGGCGAAGGAGCTGCAGGCGCCCTACGACCTCGTCGTCGAGGTGGCGGCGACCGGCAAACTGCCGGTCGTGCTGTTCGTCGCCGGAGGAGTGGCGACGCCCGCGGATGCCGCGATGATGATGCAGATGGGCGCTGACGGAGTCTTCGTCGGTTCGGGCATCTTCAAGTCGGGTAACCCCGCCCAGCGCGCCGCGGCGATCGTGAAGGCCACGACATTCCACGACGATCCGAGCGTGATCGCCCAGGTCTCGCGCGGCCTCGGCGAGGCGATGGTCGGGATCAACGTGTCGGACCTGCCCGCACCGCACCGGCTCTCCGAGCGTGGCTGGTAGCCCGACCGTCGGAGTCCTCGCGCTGCAGGGCGACGTGCGCGAGCACGCCGCCCTGCTCGCGGAACTCGGAGCGGGAGTGGTGCTCGTGCGCCGCCCCGAGGAACTGGCCGGGATCGACGGGCTCGTCCTGCCGGGCGGAGAGTCCAGCGTCATCGACAAGCTGGCGCGGCTGTTCGGACTCCAGCAGCCGATTCGCGCGGCGATCCGGGCAGGGATGCCGATGTACGGCACCTGCGCCGGGCTCATTCTCCTGGCGGACACGGTGCTCGACGCGATCGAGGGGCAGGAGTCCTTCGGCGGCCTCGACGTGGACGTGCGACGTAACGCGTTCGGACGTCAGACCGAATCGTTCGAGATCGACCTGGACGTGCCGGTGCTCGGCGATGCTCCCGTGTCGGCGACGTTCATCCGGGCGCCGATCGTCGAGCGCTCGGGGGCTGCGGTCGAGGTGTTGGCCGCCCTGCCCGACGGCACGGTGGTGGCGGTCCGCCAGGGACCGTTACTGGGCACGAGCTTCCATCCCGAGATGGACGGCGAGCGCAGATTCCACGAGCTCTTCCTCGACGAGGCACGACGCTACCCGAGCGCAGCCCGGTAGGCGACGTCACGATTCGTTAGACTGGTCGATGCCCTGGGCCGTGCCCACGGGCGGATACGACGAGTGGAGACTTATGTCCGGGCATTCCAAGTGGGCCACCACGAAGCACAAGAAGGCCATCATCGACTCCAGGCGCGCCAAGTCCTGGGCCAAGCTCATCAAGAACATCGAGGTTGCGGCCAAGCTCGGCGGCGCCGACCTCGCGGGCAATCCGACGCTGTTCGACGCGGTGCAGAAGGCGAAGAAGACCTCCGTCCCGAAGGACAACATCGATCGCGCGGTCAAGCGCGGAGCCGGCATCGGCGGCGAAGCGGTCGAGTACACCTCCATCATGTACGAGGGGTACGGCCCGAACGGCGTGGCGCTCATGATCGAGTGTCTGACCGACAACAAGAACCGTGCCGCCGCAGAGGTGCGCACGGCCCTCAGCCGCAACGGCGGAACCCTCGCCGACCCGGGCAGCGTCGCCTACAACTTCTCGCGCAAGGGCGTCATCGTCGTCGGTTCCGAGGGCACCACCGAGGACGACGTCATGATGGCGGCTCTCGAGGCCGGTGCCGAAGAGATCGAGCCGCACGCCGAGGGCTTCGAGGTCATCACCGAGGCGACCGACCTCGTGACCGTCCGCAGCGCGCTGCAGGAGGCGGGCATCGACTACGAGTCGGCCGACGTCGAGTTCGTCCCGAACCTCAAGGTCGAGATCGACGCCGACACCGCGCGCAAGATCTTCCGCCTCATCGATGCGCTCGAGGACAGCGAGGACGTGCAGAACGTCTTCAGCAACTTCGACCTCTCGTCCGAGGTGCAGGCCGAGCTCGAGAACGACGACAGCTAGGCGCGCCACCCGCCCGACGTCGACGGTGCCGCCTAGCCTGGGGGAGTGACCTCCTCCTCGTTGCGCGTGCTCGGGATCGACCCCGGCCTCACCCGATGCGGTGTGGGCATCGTCGACGTCGACGGATCGCGTCGCGGCACGCTCGTGCACGTCGGAGTGATCCGGTCGTCTCCGGATGCGCCGATCGGTGAGCGTCTCGCGACGGTCGCCGCCGGCATCCGCGAGGTCATCGCCGCGCATGCGCCGCAAGCCGTGGCGGTGGAGCGCGTGTTCGCACAGCAGAACACGCACACGGTGATGGGCACGGCCCAGGCCAGCGGCGTCGCCCTGCTGCTCGCGGCCGAAGCGGGTCTTCCCGCCGCCACCCACACGCCGAGCGAGGTCAAGGCCGCGGTCACCGGCTACGGATCGGCCGACAAGCGGCAGGTGCAGGCGATGATCGCCCGCATCCTGCGTCTCGACGCGCCCCCGCAGCCGGCGGACGCAGCGGATGCCCTCGCCATCGCGCTCTGCCACGCCTGGCGCCGCGGCGGCGCGGGGGCGGCGACCGCTGCAGGAGGACTCACCCCGGCGCAGCGCGCCTGGGCGGATGCGGAGCGTGTCGCTCGAACATACGTACGACGCGGGGCCTAGGCTGGGGAGATGATCTCCTCCCTGCACGGCACCGTGCTGCACTCGACCTCCGACCAGGTCGTCGTCGAGGTGGGCGGCGTCGGTTTCACCGTCGCCGTGCCGGCCGACGTCGCGCACACCGCGACGGTCGGGGAGCAGCTCCGGTTGCACACGAGCCTGATCGTGCGCGAGGACGCGCTCTCGCTCTTCGGTTTCGCCGAGCGCGACGAGCTCGAGGTCTTCGGGCTCCTCATCAGCGTGACGGGCGTTGGACCGAAGTCCGCCCTGGGCGTGCTGTCGCACCTGACCGTCGATCAGATCGCTGAGGCGGTGAACGCCGAAGACGACGCGCCCTTCCGTCGGGTGTCGGGTATCGGTCCCAAGACGGCGAAGCTCATCGTCGTCCAACTCGCCGGAAAGGTGCAGCCGACGGTCGCCGTCGCGCCGAGTCCCGCGGGAGCGCTGGACGTCGTAGGACAGGTCACTGCGGCTCTCGTCGGACTCGGATGGTCGGAGAAGGTCGCCGCCGAGGCCGCCGCGCAGACCGCCGCCGAGGCATCCGATGCCGAGCGTGCAGCCGTGGCGCCGCTCCTCCGGCGCACGCTCGCCCTGCTGGGGCCGGCGCGTGGCTGACGCGCTCGACGCCTCCGAGCCGGTCGACGACACCGAGCTCGCGATCGAGGGCGCTCTGCGCCCGACGAGCCTCGGCGAGTTCGTCGGGCAGCAGAAGGTGCGCGGACAGCTGCAACTCCTCCTCGAGGCGGCGCGCATCCAGAGCCGGCCCGCCGACCACATCCTGCTCGCAGGCCCCCCGGGACTCGGCAAGACGACACTGGCCATGATCGTCGCGCATGAGAGCCAGCGCCCGCTGCGGCTGTCGAGCGGGCCGGCAATCCAGCACGCGGGCGACCTCGCGGCTTTGCTCTCGAGTCTGGTGCCGGGCGAGGTGCTCTTCATCGACGAGATCCACCGGATGGCGCGCTCCGCCGAGGAGATGCTCTATCTCGCGATGGAGGACTTCCGCATCGACATCATGGTCGGCAAGGGAGCGGGAGCCACCAGCATCCCGCTCGAACTCGCGCCGTTCACCCTGGTGGGCGCGACCACTCGATCGGGTCTGCTTCCCAACCCTCTGCGGGACCGATTTGGGTTCACGGGTCATCTGGAGTTCTACGACGAGGGCGAACTCGAGCGGGTGATCGCACGATCCGCGGCGGTCCTGGGCGTCGATCTTCCGTCCGATTCGCTCTCCGAGATCGCACGCCGGTCGCGCGGAACACCCCGAATCGCCAACCGTCTGCTCCGGCGCGTGCGCGACTACGCGCTCGTGCACGGCGCGGGAGAAGCGACCATCGCGGATGTCCGCGCAGCCCTCGAGCTGTACGACGTCGACCCCATCGGTCTCGACCGTCTCGACCGCGCCGTTCTCGAAGCGCTCGTGCGACGGTTCCGCGGGGGACCGGTCGGCCTCAGTACACTCGCGGTCGCCGTCGGTGAAGAGGCTGAGACCGTCGAGAGCGTCGTCGAGCCCTACCTCGTACGGATCGGTTTCCTCGGCCGCACCCCGCGGGGGCGCGTCGCCATGCCCGAGGCATACGCACATCTGGGTGTCGCGCATCCCGACGGAGCGCTGCGCTTCGATGACCTATAATCACAGAAGACTTCCCCCGAAACTTCTGTGCGCCCGTTGATGGTGCGTGCACCTCAGAAAGGCGCTCCGCCCCATGGAAATCATCCTCTTCGGTCTTCTGGCCGTCCTCCTCGTCTTCATGATCTTCAACACGCGCAAGCGTCAGAAGCAGATGAAGGCCGAGCAGGAGGAGAAGGCGACGAAGACGGTTCCCGGCGTGCGCGTGCTCCTGCAGGGTGGCATCTACGGCACGATCGTCTCCTACGACCCCGATGACCTCGACCACCCGGCTTCCGTCGAGGTCGCTCCCGGCGTCGTGATCGAGGTGCACAGCCAGGCGATCCTCCGCATCGTCGAGCCGAAGGACATCGTCGCCGATGACGCCGAGCTCGCGGACGACGACATCGTCGTCGACGCGGATGCTCCGGTCGCCGAGACCCCGGAAGAGACGCGCGCGCGCCTCGACCGCGACGCAGACGACAAGTAAGTCCGCGGCGTTCGACCGCACCCCGGAATCCGGCCTCTCAGAAAGCTGAACTCACGTGGCTTCATCCTCTCCTGTCCGTCACGCCTGGCGGGTCCTTCTCGGCCTGCTCCTCGTGACGGGTGTCCTCTTCGGCATCAACGCGGCAGGGGTGTACGTCTTCGGGAAGAGCTCGTGGGCTCCGGAGCTCGCGCTCGACCTCCAGGGCGGCACGCAGATCGTCCTGCAGGCCGAGACCGAGGATGGTGCAGCACCGTCGGCGGAACAGCTGAATCAGGCCGCGTCGATCATCCGCCAGCGCGTCGACGCCTCGGGTGTCGCAGAGGCGGACATCACGACCGAGGGCGGACGGAACATCGTCGTCCAGATTCCCGGTGTCGCCGACGATCAGACCCGCGAGCGGATCACCAGCAGCGCGCAGCTCGAGTTCCGGGCCGTGCTCGCGACGACCGCCGCCACGACGTCCTTCGTCGGAGATGACGGCAACGAGACGCCGTACCCCAGCCCCGACCCCTCGCTCGAGGCGACGCCCACGGCCGACCCGACGGACGGAAGCGATCTGAACTGGGCCACGCCCAAGCTGCAGGCCGAGTTCCTCGCCTACGACTGCGCGAACCCGGACAACCCGACCAACGTGCCGAGCGACGAGCCGATGATCGCCTGCGACGAGGCCGGTCAGGCCAAGTTCCTGCTCGGTCCGGCCGAGCTCGACGGTACGGCGATCGACGACGCCGCCAGCGGTCGCGACCCGCAGTCGGGCGCCTGGCTCGTGCAGCTGACCATGAACCCGGACGGGGCCGACAAGTTCGGCAAGGTCAGCACGCGCCTCAACCAGAACCGCATCGATGGCCTCTCGCCGCGCGATCAGTTCGCCTTCGTGCTCGACGGAGCCGTCATCTCGGCTCCGCGCATGAACGGTGTGATCCTGGACGGCCGCCCGAGCATCTCGGGCAGCTTCACGCAGGAATCGGCGACGACGCTCGCCGACCAGCTCAAGTACGGCGCCCTGCCGCTGAGTTTCACCGTGCAGAGCTCGGACACCGTGTCGGCGACGCTCGGTACGCAGCAGTTGCAGATCGGTCTGATCGCCGGTCTCATCGGTCTCATCCTCGTGGCGATCTATTCGCTCATCGTGTACCGGGCCCTCGGGACGGTGATCATCGCGTCGATCGCGGTGATGGGTGTGCTGACGTACATCGTGATCTGCATCCTGGCGTGGCGCCTCGGATTCCGTCTCTCGCTCGCCGGTGTCGCCGGTCTGATCGTGTCGATCGGATTCACGGCGGACTCGTTCATCGTCTACTTCGAGAGAATCCGAGACGAACTGCGAGACGGCAAGTCGATCACCTCGGCCGTCGAGGACGGGTGGGGTCGAGCCAAGCGCACGATCTACATCTCGAAGTCGATCAACATCCTCGCAGCCCTCGTGCTCTACATCCTGGCCGACTCGACGGTGAAGGGCTTCGCGTTCACGCTCGGCCTCACGACGATCATCGACGTGTTCATCTTCGTGATCTTCACGCATCCGGTCATGCAACTCCTCGCCCGTACCCGCTTCTTCGGCGGTGGGCACAAGCTCTCGGGCCTCGACCCCGAGGCGCTGGGCGCCGTTTACCGCAGCCGTTCGCAGTTCCGCGAGGTCTCGACGGCGTCCGCCGGCCGTGGCGCGCGCAACTCGCGTTCGCGCGGCGAGGCGGAGAGACGACAGACCATCGCCGAGCGCAAGCGCGCGGAGGCTCTCGCGGGCGACAGACCCACCAACGCCGGAAGTGAGGGAGACGCCTGATGCCTTCCATGAATGAGTTCGGCAACAACCTGTACACGGGGAAGACCTCTTTCCCGTTCGTCGGTCGTCGCCGCCTGTGGTTCATCATCGCGATCATCCTGGTCGTGGGCTCGGCCCTGGTGCCGCTGATCCGTCCGATCCAGTTCTCGATCGAGTTCACCGGCGGGTCGCAGTTCACCGTCGCAGCGCCCGACAGCACCGATCAGCAGATCGCCACCGACGCGGTCAAGTCGGTCGTTCCCGAATCGGCCACCAAGGTCGTCGTGGTGAACGGCGACGACATCCGCGTGCAGACCGATCAGATGACGGCCGAAGAGACGCAGCAGGTCACCGCGGCACTCGCCGACGCGTACGGCGTCGACACTGCGGAGGTGACGTCCTCGTTCATCGGTCCCGCCTGGGGTGAGAGCGTCACCCGCCAATCGCTGTGGGGTCTGGCGATCTTCCTCGCGCTCACCTTCCTGATCCTGGCGATCTACTTCCGTACCTGGAAGATGTCGGCCGCTGCGATCATCGGTCTGCTCGACGTGCTCGTGATCACCGTCGGCGTCTACGCGCTGGCCGGCTTCGAGATCTCGCCGGCGGCGGTGATCGGATTCCTCACGATCCTGGCGTACTCCTTGTACGACACGACCGTCGTCTTCGACAAGATCCGAGAGAACACGCATGAAGACGGCGAGAAATCGTCGCGTCTGTTCGGGGAGTCCGTCAACCTCGCGGTGAACCAGACCCTCGTGCGATCGATCAACACGTCGGTGGTCGCGGCACTCCCGGTCGGAGCGATCCTCTTCATCGGCTCGCTGTGGCTCGGCGCCGAGACGCTGACCGACATCTCGCTCTCGATCTTCGTCGGCATCCTCGTCGCGACGTACTCGACCCTGTTCGTCGCCGCCCCGCTCTACTCGCTCTTCCGCGAGAACGAGCCGCAGATCCGCGAGCGCGACGCCCGGATCCGCGAAGCGCGCCAGCGCGCGGCGGTCGAAGCCTGACGTATCCGTCCGGCGGGATCCGCTCCCGCCGGACGGACGTAGGATTGTCTGATGTTCTGATTCGGAGGTGAGCGGATGGCGGAAGCACAGTCGCCGGCGCAGGGATCGAGCCTGCGGCGTCTGGTTCCCCGCATCTTCTCGCGCGCGTCCAGGGTCAACGACCTCGACAACCTGATCCGCACGGTTCGGGCCAATCACCCCCGCGGTGATTTCTCGGTCATCGAGCGTGCGTACGCGGTCGCGAAGGACAAGCACACCGGGCAGCAGCGTCAGAGCGGTGAGCCGTACATCACGCATCCGCTCGCGGTCGCGCAGATTCTCGCGGAACTCGGCCTCGGGCCCCGTGCCATCGCGGCGGCGCTCCTGCATGACACGGTGGAAGACACCGGATACGCGCTGACCGACCTCACCGCCGAGTTCGGCGACGAGGTGGCGATGCTCGTCGATGGTGTCACCAAGCTCGACAAGGTCAAGTACGGCGAGAGCGCCCAGGCCGAGACCGTCCGAAAGATGATCGTCGCGATGTCGAAGGACATCCGCGTGCTCCTGATCAAGCTCGCCGACCGTCTGCACAATGCGCGCACCTGGGGCTTCGTCCCGCCGGAGAAGGCGGCGAAGAAAGCCAAGGAGACGCTCGAGATCTACGCGCCCCTGGCCAATCGGCTCGGTATCCAGGCGATCAAGTCCGAGCTCGAGGATCTCTCGTTCGCGGTACTGCACCCCAAGATCTACAACGAGATCCACAGCCTCATCGCGCAGCGTACTCCGCAGCGCGAGAAATATCTGAGTCAGGTCGTCGAGGAGATCGACGAGGATCTGCGCGATCTGCGCATCCGCGGCAAGGTATCCGGCCGGCCGAAGCAGCTCTACTCCGTCTATCAGAAGATGGTGGTACGAGGTCGCGAGTTCGACGACATCTACGACCTGATCGGCATCCGCGTGCTCGTCGCCTCTGTACGCGATTGCTACGCCGTGCTGGGCGCGATCCACGCACGGTGGACGCCACTGCCCGGTCGTTTCAAGGACTACATCGCGACCCCGAAGTTCAACCTGTACCAGTCGCTCCACACGACCGTGATCGGTCCAGCGGGTCGTACCGTCGAGATCCAGATCCGCACGCACGAGATGCACCAGCAGGCCGAGTACGGTGTCGCGGCGCACTGGATGTACAAGGAGCGGATGAACGGCGGCAAGGCCGAGGTCCGCGCCTCCGACAACGACATGGCGTGGCTTGCGCACATCTCCGACTGGCAGGCCGAGACGGCCGACCCGGGGGAGTTCCTCGATTCGTTGCGGTTCGAGATCGGTGCGAAGGAGGTCTACGTCTTCACGCCCAAGGGGCGCGTGGTCGGCCTCCCCGCTGGCGCGACCCCCGTCGACTTCGCCTACGCGGTGCACACCGAGATCGGCCATCGCACGATGGGCGCCAAGGTGAACGGTCGCCTGGTGCCGCTCGAGTCCGAGCTCAAGAGCGGGGATGTCGTCGAGGTCTTCACCTCGAAGAACCCGGACGCCGGCCCGAGTCAGGACTGGCTCGGCTTCGTCAAGAGCACTCGCGCGCGCAACAAGATCCGTGGCTGGTTCACGAAGGAGCGTCGCGAAGAGGCGATCGAGCAGGGCAAGGAGGCGATCGCCCGCGCGATGCGCAGGCAGAACCTGCCTCTACAGCGCCTGATGAGCCAGGACTCGTTCGCCGAAGTCGCCCAGCAGCTGCGCTATGAAGACGTCTCGGCGCTGTACGCGGCGGTCGGTGAGGGCCACATCTCCACCCAGTCGGTGCTCGAGAAGGTCACCGCCAACGTCGCCGCCAACGACACCACGACGGGTGCCATCGACCTCCCGGGCAGCGTTCCTACCCGGGAACCGCGTGCAGGGGACTCCGGCGTTCTCGTCCGCGGTGCCGCCGACATCCTCGTGAAGCTCGCGAAGTGCTGCACGCCGGTGCCCGGCGACCCGATCGTCGGCTTCGTCACGCGCGGCAGCGGCGTCTCCGTGCACCGCACCGATTGCGTGAACGTGAAGGCGCTGAGCAACGAGCAGGACCGTTTCGTCGAGGTGTCATGGGCCCCCACGACCAAGAGCGTGTTCCGCGTGCAGATCCAGGTCGAGGCGCTCGACCGCTCCGGCCTGCTGTCGGATGTCACGCGCGTGCTCAGCGAACACCACGTCAACATCCTCTCGGCCACGGTCAACACCAACGACGAGCGACTGGCGATCAGCCGGTTCGTGTTCGAGATGGGCGATGCCGTGCATCTCGACCGTGTACTCAACGCCGTGCGCAGGATCGACGCGGTGTACGACGTGTACCGCGTCACATCCTCCTGATCTCAAGCACGTCGAGAATCTCCCGGGCGCGTCGAGAGCCCGGAACGCGCTGAAGCATGCGCAGGCGTTCCCGCGCGATCCCGATCAGCCCCGGGTCGTGCTCGGTGAGCATGTGCGCCCACCGATCCAGTTGAGGCTCGCGGTGGCTCCCGAGCGCCAGGTCGAGCAGTGTGCGTTCCGGGTTCGTGACCGGGACGCCGCCGATGATCACGAGGTCCTCCGCCGGGAGTGGCGTGTCGTGATAACGCACGCGTGGGCTCTGCACGGCACGGATCCGCCTCGTCACGGCTCGACGAAGATGATGCGGGTTCGGCGGCGCGTCGCACGCACCGTGCACCCAGACGGCGCTCGGCCCGCAGACCGCGGTACCCGGGTGCACGATCGTGGCGATCGATGCTGCCCGCACGTCGGCACCCTCCACGAGATCGGCGGGAATGTAGGCCTCGCCGATGTCGATGACGTCACCATCGAGGCGGGCGGCGGTGAGTTCGGGCAGCGTGAGGCGTTCGCCGGGCACATAAAGGAAAGCGGGATGCACCAGGCCAGTGTGGCCCAGGGCATCCCGCTTTCGCGTGCTCGGAGGAGAGCTGTGGAGAACTCGTCAGCCGCCGAGGGCGCTCAGCCAGGTGCGGCGTGCTTCGAGGGCGTCGGAAGCTTCCTTGATCGCCTTCTTGTCGCCGGACTTCTCGGCTGTCGCGAGCTCGGATTCGAGCTTCTCGATCGCCTCGAGGAGCTGCGAGCTCATGTCGTTGGCACGCGCCTTGGTCTCGGGGTTGTTCTTCTTCCAGTCGACCTCTTCGCGGGCCTTGAGAGCCTGCTCGATGACGCGGAGCTTGTCGTCGAGCGCGCGCTCCTTGTCGCGGGGGAAAATGCGACCGATCTCGTCCCACTGCCGCTGGATGCGCGTGAGCAGCGCGCGGGCGCGCTTGATGTTGGACTCGTCGGCAACGGCCTTCGCCTCTTCGAGCAGAGCCTGACGCGCCTCGATCTTGGGAGCGGATTCGGCTTCCTCGGCTGCAGACTGCTCGGCACGAGCGGCGTAGAGCGCGTCTCCGGCTGCCTTGAATCGTGCCCAGAGTGCATCGTCGGCCTTGCGTCCGGCGCGGCCGGCGGCCTTCCAGTCGTCGAGCAGCGTGCGGTATGCGGGGATCCCGTCGGTGCCGCGCGGCGCGAGGGCCTCGGCGCGCTCGATCAGGCGGGTCTTCGCGTCGCGCGCGACCTTGTGGGTGTCGTCGAGCTCCGAGTAGAACGCACGGCGGTGCTTGTCGACCACCGAACGGGCGTCACGGAATCGCTTCCACAGCTGCTGCGAGACGCCCTTCGACAGGCGCGGGCCGTTCTGCTGCTGAGCCTGCCAGGCGTCGAAGAGCTCTCCGAGCTCCGCGGTGACCTGCTTCCACTGCACCTTCGAGAGGTCGCGGGCGGCGATCGCTTCGGCGCGCTCCACCAGCGCGGTGCGCTCGGCGACGGCCTGGTCGAGCAGCTCCTTGGCGCGCTGCTGCTCCTCTGCCGTGGCCTCGGAGAGCGAGGCGGTCAGCGTGTGGAGGCGCTCGAGGAGACCGGCGAGGTCGCCGACGGCCGCGGCATCCGTGGCCTCGTCGACCAGGTGCCCGGCCTGCTTGACCAGATCGCTCGCTGTCGCACCGCCCGCCTGGTGACGCTGTTCGAGGGTCTGCACCTTGAAGGCGATGTCCTCGTACTTGCGAACGAAGTAGGCGAGTGCCTCGTCGGGCGTGCCGTCGGGGTACTGGCCGACGACGCGCCAGTCCTCGCCCTCGCGGACCTCGACCGTGCCGTCCTCACTGACGCGACCCCACTTGGCGGCATCGCTGGAGACGGGGGCAGTCGGAGCGGCCGGTGCGGCAGCGGCCGGAGCGGGAACCTTGCGGGGCAGGGGCTTCGCCGGGGGAGCGGGGACGGGGGGAGTCGGCTTCGAGGACTCGTTGGCAGACACAGTGTTCTCCTTGCGCGGTTGGCCGCGGGAGGCGGAAAGGACGATGTTCAGCCTAGTACGCCGCGACGATGCGATGCGGTGACGTTCCGCTCCGCGTCGGAGCGGGTGCGGATCACTCCGCGGGGGTCTCCTCGGGAGCGGGCTCCTCGGTGGGCACCGGAGACTCGACCGGAGCGGTCGGCTCGACGGACGAGGCGGGCGTGGGAGTGGGTTCCGGGGCCGTGACCTGCGCGTGGGCCACCTGGCTCGCGACCGCGGCGAGCACCAGGACCGCGCCACCCACACCGGCGATCACGTTGTCGCGCACCCGGCGACGGATCTTCTCCTGGTGCTGAGCGCTGCGCGCCGCGTAGACCCGCGCGCGTTCCGCCTGGGTGCGCTCCTGCGCGCTCTTCGAACCGCGTGCCGCCATTGCGTGCTCCTCTCGTGGACGCCGCCGAGCGACGTCGCCTCAGAGCATATCGTCGCCGGTGTCGGTCGTCCGCATTAGCCTGGAGGGATGACCCCCGCCGCCGCCCTGCTCTCCGGGCAGACGCCGCTCGCCGTGCGCATGCGACCCGTATCGCTCGACGAGGTGGCCGGCCAGCGGCATCTCCTCCGTGCCGGCTCGCCGATCGTCGCCCTCGCCGATCCGGAAGCCTCGTCCCCCGGCGCGGTGTCGATCATCCTGTGGGGTCCGCCGGGCACCGGTAAGACGACGCTCGCGCAGGCCATCGCCCGCTCGTCCGGTCGCCGATTCGTCGAGCTCTCCGCGATCACAGCCGGGGTGAAGGACGTGCGCGAGGTCATGCAGGAGGCGATCACGCAGCGCGACCTCTACGGCCAGACGACGATCCTGTTCCTCGACGAGATCCACCGTTTCACGAAGGCGCAGCAGGACGCTCTCCTGCCCGGCGTCGAGAACGGGTGGGTGATCCTGATCGCGGCGACGACTGAGAACCCGTCGTTCTCGGTGATCTCGCCGTTGCTCTCGCGTTCGCTGCTCCTCACGCTGCAGCCGCTCACCGACGACGACATCGGCCTGCTCGTCGATCGCGCCGTCGCCGACGCGCGAGGGCTGAACGGAGCGGTGACGCTCAGCGACGAGGCGCGTGCCGCCCTCGTCCGCCTCGCCTCCGGCGACGCACGCCGCGCCCTCACCGGGCTCGAGGCCGGTGCGGCCGTCGCACTCTCGCACGGAAGCGCAGTCGACGCGGACGAGCATGGGGACGAAGACGAGGATGCCGAGGACGAGGACGAGGACGACGGCGTCGGTGACGAGCCCGTCGCCGAGGCATCCGTGGCTCCCGAGGTGTCCGCCGACGACATCGCCCAGGCCGTGGACCGGGCTCTGCTGCGTTACGACCGTCAGGGCGACGAGCACTACGACGTCATCAGCGCGTTCATCAAGTCGATTCGAGGGTCGGATGCCGATGCGGCCCTGCATTACCTGGCCCGGATGATCGAGGCGGGCGAGGACCCCCGGTTCATCGCGCGGCGGCTCGTGATCTCCGCCTCGGAAGACGTCGGCCTCGCCGATCCGCAGGCGTTGGTGATCGCCGTCGCGGCGGCGGACGCGGTGGCATTCATCGGGATGCCGGAAGGGCGCATCCCGCTCGCCGAGGCGACGGTGTACCTGGCGACGACCGCGAAGTCGAATGCCGCGTACGCCGGCATCGATGCCGCGATCGCCGACATCAGGAAGGGCGGCTTCGGGCGGGTCCCGCTCCACCTGCGCGATGCGCACTATCCCGGGGCGAAGCGGCTCGGTCACGGCCGCGGCTACGCGTACCCGCACGACAACGAGTTCGGCATCGTCGCCCAGCAGTATCTCCCCGACGAGCTCCAGGGACGCCGCTACTACGTGCCGAAGACTCTGGGCGCCGAGCGCGATGTCTCGGCACGGCTCGAGAAGATCCGGCGCATCCTCGACGGCCGCTGACCAGCGGTCATCTGCGAAGGTTCCGGCGCCGAGCCTCTACAGTGTGCGGGTGACGCGTTCCCCTCTTCGTATTCCGCCCGATCGTGATCTCTCGATCGACTTCGTCCGTGCGATCTGCCTTCCGGTCGTCGTCGTGCTGCACGCGATCCAGATGGGGATCGAGGGCGACCCGCCCCGTGCATTCAACGCGCTCGCGGAGTGGACGCCGTTGGCGTGGATCACCTGGATCGGGATGATCATGCCCACGTTCTTCATCGCGGGCGGCTTCGCGGGCATCACGACCTGGCGCCGCCTCGAGAAGAGAGGTGAGACCGCGGGGGAGTACATCCGAGTCCGTGCCCTCCGGCTCGCGCGTCCGGTGTTCCTGGCGATGCTCGGCGTGCTCCTCACCCTCGCGGTCATGGCGCTCTGCGGAGCCGATGCCGAGTTCCTCCGCACCTTCGCGTTCCGGCTCGCCGAGCCGCTGTGGTTCATCGCGGTCTACGCGATCTGCACCTCGTTCGTGCCGCTGATGGCCGCGCTGCATCGCCGTGCGGCCGGGGCCACGTACTTCACGCTGGCCGCGCTGGTCGTGATCGTCGATCTGGTCCCTCGTTTCGGCGGCCCACCCATCGGCGCGCTCAACTGGCTTTTCGTCTGGCTCTTCGTGCAGCAACTCGGCTTCGGAGTGCGCGACCAGTGGTACTCCCGCCGCCCGCGGTGGCTGCTCCTGCTGCTGGCCGTCAGCGCTTACGGTCTGATGTGCGTCGCCGTCTTCGGGTTGGGCTACGACCCCGACATGATCGCCAATCTCAATCCGCCGACCGTGCTCCTGCTGCTCCTCGGCCTGGCCCAGGTCTACCTGTTCACCCTGCTCCAGCCTGCGATCCGGGCGCTCATGCGGCTGCGCCCTGCGCTCCTCGTCATCGGCGCACTCGGGATGTACGGCATGGTCATCTACCTGTGGCACACGGTCGCGATGGCGATCGTCGTCGGTGCACAGCAGGCCCTCGGGTTGCCGTTCCCTCCGGTGCTCACGCCCACCTGGTGGATCACGCGCATCCCGTGGGTCCTCGCGATCATCGCGGTGCTCGCCCTGCTCTGCGCGATCGTCCCTCGGATCGAACGGATCTGGCCGCGCGAGCGGCCGCGCACCATGCCGCTGCCGGCGGCGATCACGGCGACGGTGCTGCTCGTCGCAGGCGTCGGGTGGGTCCTCACCCAGGGCTACCTCACGCCCGGTACCGCCGCTGCTCTGGGGACGATCGCGCTCGCGATCGCGTGGCTCACCGTCGGCGGACCCGGCCCGAATCGAGCGTCGGAGCCTCTGGAAGAAGTCACGGAATCCCGTAATTCCAGCGACGCGCGGCGCCTCTGATAGACTTGAGCGGCTCGAAACCGAGTTTTCGGGCATCTCCTCGTTCACACCACACCTCGACGGCGCCCCGGCGTGCGCCCCGAGGAAGAACGCGGGTGATACGTCCGTGAGTCGCGAGAGACGCGACCACGTCATCGGAAGGACAGCTTCGTGACCACGAAGTCCCAGGACCGCCGCAAGGTGCGTCTGAGCCGTGCCCTCGGCATCGCTCTCACCCCGAAGGCCGCCCGCTACCTCGAGAAGCGTCCCTACGCTCCGGGTGAGCACGGCCGCACCAAGCGCAAGGCAGACAGCGACTACGCGGTCCGTCTGCGTGAGAAGCAGCGTCTGCGCGAGCAGTACGGCATCCGCGAGAAGCAGATGCGCAACACCTTCAACGAGGCTCGCCGTCAGGAGGGTCTGACCGGTGAGAACCTGGTCGAGCTCCTCGAGATGCGTCTCGACGCTCTCGTGCTGCGCGCCGGCTTCGCCCGTACGACGGCGCAGGCTCGCCAGCTCGTCGTGCACCGCCACATCCTCGTCGACGGCCAGCTCGTCGACCGCCCGTCCTTCCGCGTGAAGGCCGGACAGCTCATCCACGTCAAGGCCAAGAGCGAGGGCACCGAGCCCTTCCAGGTGGCAGCAGCCGGCGGTCACGCTGAGGTCCTGCCCCCCGTTCCGGGCTACCTCGAGGTCGAGCTCGACAAGCTCCAGGCCCGCCTGGTCCGTCGTCCGAAGCGCGCCGAGGTCCCCGTGACCTGCGAAGTGCAGCTCGTCGTCGAGTACTACGCGGCTCGCTGAGCCCATAGGGCGCTGATCTCAGCGCTCGAAACGAGAGGCGTCGGGGTGACCCGACGCCTCTCGTCGTTTTTGCATACGATGGAGACACCGCGCCTTCGCGGGTCAAAGCAAGGATGACGACATGAAGAACATGGTGTGGTTCCTGATCGGCGTGATCGGCGGCTTCGTCGCTGCGCATTTCATGAACAAGGACCCCCGCGGGCACGACATCCTCGCCGAGGTCGATGCCAGGATCAACGGCTTCACCGCGCTCATCGGCGATGCGTATCGCGCGCAGGAGGCCCGGCTCACCGAGCCGGAAGACCACTGACCTCTCGCGCGACCGCGCGTAACTTCTCACCTCCGAACAAGGACACCCGGGCACCCTTATGAATTCTGCGGAAATCGCGCAGCGCTATCTCGACTTCTTCGAGAAGAACGACCACGTCATCGTCCCCTCCGCCTCGCTCGTCAGCGACGACCCCTCGCTGATGTTCACGGTCGCGGGCATGGTGCCCTTCGTCCCGTATCTCACGGGAGTCGTGCCCTCCCCGCATCCGCGGATCGCCGACCTGCAGAAGTGCATCCGCACGAACGACATCGAAGAGGTCGGCAAGACCGCCCGTCACGGCACGTTCTTCCAGATGCTCGGCAACTGGTCGTTCGGCGACTACTTCAAAGAGGGCGCGATCCGCTACGCCTGGGAACTCCTCACCAGCAGCGAGGCCGATGGCGGCTTCGCGTTCGACGAGAAGGACCTCTGGGTCACGGTCTACGAGACCGATGACGAGGCCGAGTCGATCTGGCGCGACATCATCGGACTGAAGCCGGAGCGGATCCAGCGCCTCGGCCGTGCCGACAACTACTGGAACACGGGTCAGCCCGGGCCGGGCGGCCCCGACTCCGAGATCTTCTTCGACCGGGGACCGGCCTACGGCAAGGACGGCGGTCCCGCGGCCGACGACTCGCGGTTCCTCGAGATCTGGAACCTCGTGTTCATGCAGGACTTCATCGAGAACATCCGCGGAAAGACCGAGTTCGACATCGTGGGCGAGCTCCCGCAGAAGAACATCGACACCGGGATGGGTCTCGAGCGCGTCGCCTTCCTCAAGCAGGGCGTCGAGAACATGTACGAGATCGACCAGGTGCGCCCCGTCCTCGATCGTGCCGTCGAACTCTCGGGCCGCACCTATGGCAAGATCCACGAGGACGACGTGCGCTTCCGCGTCATCGCCGACCACGTGCGCTCGTCGCTCATGCTCCTCTCCGACGGCGTGCGTCCGTCGAACGAGGGCCGCGGCTACATCCTCCGCCGCCTCATGCGCCGCACGGTCCGTGCGATGCGCCTTCTGGGTGTCGACGAGCCCGTCTTCCCCGAGCTCTTCGCTTCGTCGCGTGACGCGATGAAGGCCGCCTACCCGGTGCTCGAGAAGGATTGGTCGACGCTCTCCGCATCGGCGTTCGCCGAAGAGGAGACCTTCCGTCGCACGCTCGCCCAGGGGTCGACGATCCTCGACCTGGCGCTCGACGAGACCAAGAAGGAGGGCAAGACCGCGCTGAGCGGTCCCGAGGCCTTCCTGCTGCACGACACCTACGGGTTCCCCATCGACCTCACGCTCGAGGTCGCCGAGGAGGCCGGGCTCGAGGTCGACCGCAGTGCGTTCGACACCCTCATGCGCGAGCAGCGCGACCGCGCGAAGGCCGACGCACGCAACCGCAAGCGTCAGCTCGCGGATGTATCGGTGTACCGCGATCTGCGCGCGCTCGGCGAGACCGGTTTCGACGGCTACACCGAGCTCGAGGTGCAGTCCCGCATCCTCGGCATCCTCGTCGACGGACAGCCCGTGCGCAGCGCCTCGGAGGGCCAGATCGCCGAGGTCGTCCTCGCCGAGACGACCCTGTACGCCGAATCCGGAGGCCAGGTCGCCGACAAGGGAACGATCGTGGGCCCCGGCTTCGAGCTCGAGGTGCTCGACGTGCAGCGCCCCGTGCCCGGACTCATCAGCCACACCGTGCAGGTGAACACCGGAACCGTCGCCGTCGATGACGCCGCCACCACTGTGGTCGACGCGGCCAACCGACGTGCCGCACGCCAGGCGCATTCCGCGACCCACCTCGTGCACGCTGCCCTCCGCGACACGCTCGGTCCGACCGCCACGCAGGCGGGCTCGCTGAACCGCGCCGGCTACATGCGCTTCGACTTCTCGTGGTCGCAGGCATTGTCGGCCGACACGCGCACCGAGATCGAGGAGATCACGAACCGCGCGGTCCACGACGCTCTCGAGGTGACCACGCGCATCGTCTCGCTCGACGAGGCGAAGGAAGCAGGCGCCATGGCGCTGTTCGGTGAGAAGTACGGCGACGTCGTGCGCATGGTCGACATCGGTGGCCCGTGGTCGCGCGAGCTCTGCGCGGGAACGCACGTTGCGTCGAGCGCAGAGATCGGTCTCGTGAGCCTCGTCGGAGAGTCGTCGGTCGGAGCATCCAACCGTCGTATCGAGGCCCTCGTCGGCGTCGATGCTTTCCGCGAACTCGCTGCCGAGCGCGCGATCGTCTCGCAGTTGACGAGCTCGTTGAAGACGCCGCGCGATCTGCTCCCCGAGCGCATCGCCGACCTCGCCGCGAACCTCAAGGCGGCCGAGAAGCGCATCGCCCAGTTCGAGGCCAAGGAGCGCGCCGGACAGGTCCCTGCGATCGCCGACGCGGCGCGTCGGATCGGTTCCTTCCACGTCGCCACGGAATCCCTCGGCGATCTGGCCTCGGCCGATGACCTGCGCGAGCTGGTGCTCGGCGTCCGCGACCGCCTCGGCTCAGACGCTGCGGTCGTCGCACTGGGCGCCGTCGTGAACGGACGCCCGGTCGTCGTCATCGCCACCAACGACGCGGCCCGGACCGCGGGGGCGAAGGCGGGTGCGCTCGCGAAGCGCGCCGCCGGAGTGCTCGGCGGAGGCGGCGGCGGGCGTGACGACGTCGCGCAGGGCGGCGGAACGGATGCTGCGGCACTGCCCTCCGCACTCGACGCCATCGTGCAGGAGCTGCACACAGCGTGAGCGGTTTCCGACGCGGGGTGCGCCTCGGCATCGATGTCGGGCGCGCCCGTGTCGGCGTCGCGCGGTGCGATCCCGACGGGATGCTCGCCGTGCCCGTCGAGACCGTGCCGCGGTCGGACGCGTCGATCGACCGGCTCGTGGAGCTCGCGACCGAGTACGAGCCGATGGAGTTCGTCGTCGGTCTTCCGGTGAACATGCAGGGTTCCGACACGGCGTCGACGGTGGATGCGCGGGAGTTCGCCGCAGCCCTCCGCACCCGCACCGGTGTTCCGGTGCGGCTCGTCGACGAGCGTCTCAGCACCGTGTCCGCGCACGCGGCCCTGCGTTCTTCAGGTCGAAATCAGAAGAACTCTCGTAGCATTGTGGATCAGGTCGCCGCGGTGGTGCTGCTGCAGCAGGCGATCGACACGGAGAAGAGCACCGGAAACCCGGCCGGTGCCGCTGTCCCGTCCGACGAGGAGCATCCCTGAACATGTCCGAACGCGATGGCGCATCCTCCGCGCCCGATGCGAACGAGCCGCTCGGCGACCTCTTCGCGAATCTGCCGGAGCCGACGCAGCAGCATCCGACGGCCGACTACAGCGCCCCGGTGCCCGGCTCCCGCCGTGCCGCGCGCGAGGCCGCGCGCCGAGGCGACACCGCCCCCGAGGCGACCCCCGTCGCTCTGCCCGACGCCGTGGACCCGGTAAGTGCGCCCGTTCCGGCGGTGGAGCCCGTGACCTCGCCGGCGGAGCCGGTGACCTCGCCGGCGGAGCCGGTGCGTCCGTCTGCCGAGGAGGTTCGGATCGCTCCCGCGCGTCTCGAGCCGGCAGACGTCGCCGTGGCGGCGCCCACCGCGGCGTCCGTTCCGGGCGAAGCCCCGATCGGTGGAGGCCTCGACGCTCTGTTCGTGGCCCCCGATGACGACCGCCCTCGGGCGAAGGCGCCGAAGAAGAAGCGACGTCGCGGATGTCTGATCGCGCTGCTCATCATCCTGGTGATCATCGGCGGTATCGCCGGTGCCGGCGCCTGGGCGATGAACACCTACGGCGAGCAGATCAACGACATCATGGGCTGGGGTGAGCCGAAGGACTACGAAGACGGCATGGCGACCGGCGAGGCCTTCGTCACCATCAAGGACGGCGACACCGGACGCCCGGTGTCGACGTCACTCTACGAAGCCGGCGTCACGAAGACCGAGGACGTCTTCTACGACTACCTGATCGACGAGAACATCGCCGTCACGTTCTACCCGGGTGTGTACCGTCTGCAGACGAAGATGACCGCCGCTGCCGCGCTCGAGGCGCTGCGCAATGAGGACAACAAGCTCGAGAACACGGCGTCGGTGTCGGAGGGCGGCACGATCGAGTCCTCCCTGCCGTCGATGGCCGAGTCGCTCGGTCTGCCGCTGGAGGACTTCGAGGCCGCCGTCGCCGATCCCTCCGCCTACGGCGTCGACGCGCCGAGCCTCGAGGGGTGGCTGTTCCCGGCCGTGTACACCTTCGATCCCGAGGTCACCGCGACGCAGGTGATCCAGCGGATGGTCGACCGCACGCGGGAATCGCTGGCCAACGCCGGTGTTCCCGACGCCGACGCCGAACGCATCCTCACGATCGCCTCGATCATCCAGCGCGAGGGCCGCACGGCGGACTTCGCGAAGGTCAGCCGAGTGATCCAGAACCGTCTCGACATCGACATGAAGCTGCAGATGGACTCGACCGCCCAGTACGGGTACGGCTCGCTCCACGAGGGCGTCGTGTCGAGCTCGGCCGAGGCGCTGGAAGACGACAACGACTGGAACACCTACGTGCGCACGGGGCTTCCCGTGACGCCGATCGCCAGTCCGAACGACGCCGCGATCGACGCCGCGATGCACCCGGAGGACGGGCCGTGGCTGTACTTCGTCACGATCGACCTCTCGACGGGCGAGACCCAGTTCTCGGAGACCTACGAGGAGCACCAGGCCGGGATCGAGAAGTGGCGCGAGTGGTGCCGGGCGAACCCGGATGCCGGCTGCTGACCTTCCCTCTCCCCACCGCCTCGCGGTGTGGGGGGATCCGATCGCGCATTCGAAGTCACCGGCGCTCCATGCCGCGGCGTATCGTGTGCTCGGCCTCGGCTGGGAGTACGACCGCCGCCGGGTGACTGCTGAGAAGCTGCCGGCGGAACTGGCCGGCCTCGACGCGTCGTGGCGTGGACTCTCGCTCACGATGCCTCTCAAAGAGCAGGCGTTCCGGGCGGCGTCGGTGCGAGATCGCCATGCCACGCTGACGGGAGCGGTGAACACGCTTCTGCTCGACGGCAGGCCCGCCGGGTTCAACACCGACGTCGGCGGCATCGTCGACGCGCTGGCGGATGACGGGATGCGAGCGGCGACCACCGTGCGCATCCTCGGCGCCGGCGCGACGGCGGCGTCGGCTCTGGTGGCTGCGGCAGAGATCGGTGTCGAGCGGGCGGAGATCCGCGCGCGACGTCCGGATCGTGCTGCGGCGCTGGCCGAGCTCGGCGAACGCCTCGGCGTGACCGTCTCCGTCGGATCGTTCGACTCGCCCGTCGCTCCGGTGGATCTGACAGTCGCGACGCTCCCGTCGGGGACGTCGCTTCCCGCCGACGTCGCCCTGCCCCTGGCGGGTGACGGGGGAGTGCTGTTCGATGCCGCCTACGCACCGTGGCCGTCGGCACTGGCAGCGGTCTGGAACGACGCACCCGTCGTCTCGGGTCTCGGGATGCTGCTCCATCAGGCGATCCGCCAGATCCGCGTGTTCGTGCACGGCGACCCCGCGCACGTGCTCGACGACGAAGCTTCCGTCCTGGCTGCGATGCGGGCAGCTTCATGACACGACGCTGAAACGCGGACGGCGGGCGCGGTCGCGCATGGGAGACTAGAGGAATGCTCCGCGTGCTGACGGCCGGCGAATCGCACGGCCCCGAACTCATCGCCATCATGGAGGGTCTTCCCTCCGGTGTCCCGATCTCCTCCGAGGCGATCCAGGCCGACCTCCAGCGTCGGAAGCTCGGCTACGGGCGCGGCTCGCGCATGAAGTTCGAACAGGACGAGTTGAGCATCTCCGGCGGCGTCCGGCACGGCAAGACCCTCGGCAGCCCGATCGCGCTTCGCATCGGCAACACCGAGTGGCCGAAGTGGACCGAGGTCATGAACCCCGAGCCCGCCGAGCTGACCGACAAGTCGCGCGGGCGCGGCGCCCCGCTCACGCGCCCCCGCCCGGGGCACGCCGACCTCGTGGGCATGCAGAAGTACGACTTCGACGAGGCGCGCCCGATCCTCGAGCGCGCGAGCGCACGAGAGACCGCCGCGCGCGTCGCGCTGGGCGCCGTCGCTCGCTCCTTCCTCAGCGAGCTCGGCATCCGCCTGGTGAGCCACACCCTCTCGATCGGCCCGGTCGCGGTTCCCGCCGGTTCGCCGCTGCCGACCCCGGACGACGTCGACGCGCTCGACGCCGATCCGCTCCGCTGCTTCGACGCGGCGACGTCCGCGCTGATGGTGGCCGAGGTCGATGACGCGAAGAAGGACGGTGACACGCTCGGCGGCATCGTCGAGGTGCTCGCTTACGGCCTCCCGCCGGGGCTCGGCTCGCACGTGCACTGGGACCGCCGGCTCGATGCCCGCCTCGCCCAGGCGCTGATGAGCATTCAGGCCATCAAGGGTGTCGAGGTCGGCGACGGATTCGAGACGACGCGTCGTCGCGGCTCGGCCGCGCACGACGAGCTCTTCGCGACCGACGGCGGCATCACCCGCGGCTCCGACCGCGCGGGCGGGACCGAGGGCGGGATGTCGACGGGTACCGTGCTGCGCGTGCGTGCCGGAATGAAGCCGATCGCCACGGTGCCGCATGCGCTGCGCACGATCGACATCGCGACCGGTGACGACGCGACGGCCCACCACCAGCGCTCCGACGTGTGCGCCGTCCCCGCGGCGGGTGTCGTGGCGGAGGCGATGGTCGCGATCGAACTCGCCCGTGCCGTTCTCGAGAAGTTCGGCGGTGACAGCGTCGGCGAGACCCGTCGCAACCTCGAGGGATACCTCGCGGCGATCCCGGAAGAGCTGCGCACGGCGCCGGCCTCCGAGGCCGCGCTGCTCGCGCATGACGAACAGCACTGATCCGCTCACACTGGTGCTCGTCGGTCCCATGGCTGCGGGCAAGACCAGTGTGGGGCGGCGTGTCGCACGCCGCCTGGGTGTGCCGTTCATCGACACCGATAAGCGCATCGTCGCCGCCCACGGCCAGATCCCTGCGATCTTCGCGGAGCACGGCGAGGAACGTTTCCGCGAGCTGGAACGGATCGCGGTCGCCGAGGCGCTCGAGGAGGGCGGTGTCGTCTCCCTCGGGGGCGGAGCCGTGACGGATGCCGGGACCCGTGCGCTGCTGCGTGCGCACGCCGTCGTCTTCCTGACCGTCGACGCCGGCGCCGTCGCCGATCGGATCCGCGGCGCGGGGCGTCCGTTGCTCGAATCCGAAGACCCTGTGGATCGCTGGACCTCGATCTTCGAGGCGCGCCGGGGTTGGTACGAAGAAGTGGCCACAGCGACGTTCGACACGTCGCGCCGGCCGATGCAGAAGATCGCCGACGAGATCGTCACCTGGAGGAGAGAGAACCGATGACCACCACGACCATCAGCGTCACCGGAGACGAGGCCTACGACATCGTGATCGGTCGGGACATCCTCGATCGGGTGTCGGCGGCTCTCACGCCCACGGCCCGCAAGATCCTGGTGGTGCACCCGCCGACGCTCGCGGCGCGCGCCGCAGAGTTGCGGGACCGGCTCCTCGCCGACACCGAGAACGGTCCGCGCGAGGTCCTGCTCGCCGAGATCCCGGATGCCGAACAGGGCAAGCGCGTGGAGGTTGCGGCTTTCTGCTGGCAGGTCATGGGCCAGGCGGACTTCACGCGCACGGATGCCGTCATCGGCTACGGCGGCGGCGCGGTGACGGATCTGGCGGGATTCGTGGCTGCGACGTGGTTGCGCGGCATCCAGCTCGTGCAGGTGCCCACCACCGTCCTCGGGCTCGTCGATGCCTCCGTCGGGGGCAAGACCGGGATCAACACCGCCGAGGGCAAGAACCTCGTCGGGGCGTTCTGGGCTCCGCGTGCGGTGATCGGCGATCTCGATGAACTGCGCAGCCTCAGCGCCAACGAGGCGACGGCCGGGTTCGCCGAGGTGGTCAAAGCCGGCTTCATCTGGGCGCCGGAGATCCTCGACATCGTCGAGGCGGACCCCGCTCGGGCCGTGGATCCGGCCTCAGCCGAGTTCCGCCGCGCGGTCGAGCTCGCGATCGGCATGAAGGCCGCCGTCGTCTCGGAGGACTTCCGCGAGGCCGGACAGCGCGAGATCCTCAACTACGGCCACACGCTCGGACACGCTATCGAACATGCCGAGCGCTACCGCTGGCGCCACGGCGCGGCGATCTCGGTCGGGATGCTCTTCGCCGCCGAACTCTCGCGTCTCGCCGGGCGTCTCTCCGACGAGGCCGCGTTGCGCCACCGCACGGTTCTCGAGTCGCTCGGGCTCCCCACGTCGTACCGCGCGGGTGCGTGGCCGCAGCTCCTGGCCACGATGCAGCGTGATAAGAAGAGCCGAGGCGGGATGCTCCGATTCATCCTGCTCGATGACATCGCCAAGCCGACCGTGCTCCAGGCGCCCGACGAGTCGCTGCTCTTCGCGGCCTACCAGGAGGTCGGGGCGTGAGCACTCGGATCCTGCTCGTCAACGGCCCCAATCTCAATCTGCTCGGTACCCGTGAGCCGGATGTCTATGGCACGGCGACCCTCGACGACGTCGAGCGGCTCACGTCCGAGGCGGCAGCGGCCGCCGGCTACGAGGTTCGGGCGATCCAGAGCAATCACGAGGGCGTCCTGATCGACGCGATCCAGGCCGCCCGCGAGGACTGCGCCGCGATCGTGATCAATCCGGGCGGACTGACGCACACGTCCGTCGCCCTGCGCGACGCGCTGACCGGTATCGCCCTCCCGTTCGCCGAGGTGCACATCTCCGACGTGCACGCGCGCGAGGAGTTCCGCCACCACTCCTACCTCGAAGACGTCGCCGCCGTGCGGGTCATCGGGCGCGGCGTGGAGGGGTACGCAGAGGCCGTGCGACGGCTGACCGCCCTCATCCCGTAGAATCTACTGTCGGCCGGGTCCGCGCCTTGCGAGGGCGGCCGCGAAAACCACACAGGAACGGAACTCTCAGCGCATGGCATCTACCGCAGACATCAAGAACGGCGTCGTCCTCAGCATCGACGGGCAGCTCTGGAGCGTCATCGAGTTCCAGCACGTGAAGCCCGGCAAGGGCGGTGCGTTCGTGCGCACCAAGCTCAAGAACGTCGTCTCCGGCAAGGTCGTCGACCGCACCTACAACGCGGGCGCGAAGATCGACATCGAGAACGTCGACCGCCGCGACTTCACCTACCTGTACAACGACGGTGACGGCTTCGTGTTCATGGACGCCACCGACTTCGACCAGCTCACCGTCGGTGCGGCCACGGTCGGCGATGCGAAGAACTTCCTGCTCGAGAACCAGCAGGTCACGATCGCCCTGAACAACGGCAACCCGCTGTACATCGACCTTCCGGCGTCGGTCATCCTCGAGGTGACGTACACCGAGCCCGGGCTGCAGGGTGACCGCTCGTCGGCCGGCACCAAGCCCGCCACGCTCGAGACCGGTTACGAGATGCAGGTTCCGCTGTTCCTCGAGACCGGCACGAAGATCAAGGTCGACACCCGCACGGGTGAGTACCTGGGTCGCGAGAAGTAAGGCGTGAGCGCTCGGACGAAGGCGCGCAAGCGCGCACTCGACATCCTCTTCTCCGCCGACGTGCGCGGAGACGACGTCGCCATCGCCCTCGCGGCCGAGGCCAAGCGGGCGGCGAGCGAACCTGCTCGCGAAGCCTCCTGGCTGTACGCCCGCGAGATCGTCGACGGCATCATCGACCACCGCGACGAGATCGACGAGCAGATCACCACGCACAGCCGTGAGTGGAAGATCGAGCGGATGCCGGCGGTAGACCGCGCACTCCTGCGCATCGCCGTCTGGGAGATCCTGCACAACGACGAGGTCCCGACGGCCGTCGCGATCGACGAGGCCGTGGAACTCGCCAAGGAGTTCTCGACCGATGACTCGGGCGCGTTCGTGCACGGCGTGCTCGGTCGGGTGTCCCGCGCGGCCTGAACGCTCTGACCGCACCTCCGCCGAGTGTCGGAGGTGCGGGGGAGGATGAGGTCCATGGCGCTCCCGATCGATCCGGCGCGACGCGACCCGTCGCGTCCGGACGACGGATGGCGCGCGCTGCTCGGTTCGCGTGACGACGCTGACGACGACCTCGCGCCGCTCGCCCTCGGTGTGGAACTCCGTTACCGGGAGGCGCGCGGGAGCAACCCGTGGGCGGCCCGGCCGCTCCGAGCGGCAACCCCTCGCGATGTCGCCCGGCGTACGGGGGAGATCCTCCTCGGCATCCGTCCTCTGGAGCGCAGCGCGGCGAGTGGCGCCTGGGTGCAAGGTGGGGCCACGTGGGATGCCGTTCGGCGGTCGTCGGCACGGTACGGGCGCGAGCGATCACGCTGGTTTGCGGATCTCCTGAGCATCGCGCGGGATTCCCTGCTGTCGGGGACCGCGGGCGACTGGTTGCTGGTGGACCACCTCGAATCCCGTCTGCTGTGGTCCCACCTCCGCGCGGGCGCGGCACTCGGCATCCCGCTCGTCCCGACGCAGAAGGATGTCGAGGTCGTGCTGGCCGGCCGTGCCGGTGTACGCGCGGACATCGCTAGGAACGACGACGGCGACCTCGAGGTGTCGGCCGTGGTCGAGCTCGACGGCGAGACGATCAGCGACGCCGACATCCGCCCGATCGGTCGCAGCGGCGTCTACGCCGTGACCTCGCACGGGCGCCGGGTGCGGGTGGTCCTGGCCGAGATGCCGCTCGCCGACTCCGTGCACGCGCTGATCGCCGCTCCTCGCTCTGTCGTGGTCCCCCGCGCGGACGAAGGGGCGTTCCTGCGCGAGGCGTACCCGCTGCTGGCGCGGCGCATCGAGGTGCGCGGCAGCGCGCGTGTCGATCTTCCGCCGTTGCCCCTGCCGACGCCGGTGCTCCAACTCACGTTCCGTCGCGGAGACACGATCACCTTTGCGTTCGAATGGGAGTACCGGGGTTTCGGTCGCGTGCCCTTCGATGACTCCGCGCACGGCGTGCGTGATCGGGCCGCCGAGGCGGCACTCCTCGAGCCGATCGGCGCCGTCTGGCAGCAGGCGACGGGGGAGGGGTTCGCATCGACGGGGGCGTTCCACGATGTCGAGGCCGCCGAGTTCGTCACCCACGTCGTGCCCCGTCTCGAGATCGAGGGCGTGGTCGTCGAGGTGTCGGGGCGACGTAAGACCTATCGCGAGCTCACCGGCGAACCGGAGGTGACGGTGTCGACGGTCGAATCCGCCGACCCCGACTGGTTCGACCTCGGTGTGCTCGTGCGCATCGACGGCCGACTGATCCCGTTCGAACCGCTCTTCACCGCTCTGACGAAGGGGCGCAAGAAGCTCCTGCTCGTCGACGGGAGCTACTTCTCACTGCAACATCCTGCGCTGGATCGCTTGCGCGAACTGCTCGAGGAGGCCGCCGAACTCGACGAGTGGGAGACCGGGCCCCGCATCGGTCGCCATCAGACCGATCTCTGGGAGGAGTTCGAGGATCTCGCCGATCAGGCTCTCCCCGCCGTCAGCTGGCGGGCCACGGCCGAAGGGCTGCGCGCTGCCACGGGTGTGCCGTCCGCACGGATGCCGCAGGGAATCACCGCCGAGCTGCGTCCCTATCAGAAGGAGGGCTTCGACTGGCTCGCCTTCCTCTGGGAGCATCGGTTGGGTGGGATCCTCGCCGACGACATGGGCCTGGGCAAGACGCTCCAGATCCTGACTCTGATCGCGCACGCGCGCGAGACGGGGGAGCATCGGCCGTTCCTCGTCATCGCGCCGACCTCGGTCGCCGGAACCTGGCAGTCCGAGGCCGCACGGTTCGCCCCCGGAGTGTCCGTGCAGGTGCGCGGCGCGACTCGCTCGTCGGGCCTGGCGGAGCCGTTCGGGGCCGATGTGGTCGTCACGACCTACGCGATCGCCCGCCTCGACGCGGAGGCCTTCGCCGCGGTCGACTGGGCGGGGATCGTGCTCGACGAGGCGCAGTTCGTCAAGAACCCGGCGACCAAACTGCACCGCGCGATCGCCGGCTTCCCCTCGGACGTCACGATCGCCGTGACGGGAACCCCACTCGAGAACAGTCTCAGCGAGCTCTGGGCACTGCTCCAGCTCACCGCTCCCGGTCTCTTCCCCTCCGCCCGCAGGTTCCGCGAGCGTTACATCCAGCCGATCGAGCAGGGCAAGGTTCCCGAGAACGAGGAGGGCGGACCCTATCGCCAGCGCCGTCTCGCGCAGCTGCGGCGACGGATCCGTCCGCTGGTGCTCCGGCGGACCAAGGAGCTGGTGGCCTCCGAACTCCCGCCGAAGCAGGAGCAGATCCTCGAGGTCGAGCTCAGCGCCTCGCACCGTGCGCTGTACGAAGCCGTACTGCAGCGCGAGCGTCAGAAGGTGCTCGGTCTGCTGCCCGATCTCGATCGCCACCGATTCATCGTGTTCCGCTCGTTGACACTGCTGCGGATGCTGAGCCTGTCGCCCGCTCTCATCGATGCGAACGATCGCCGGATCGGCTCCCGCAAGCTCGACGTCCTCCTCGAGCGGGTGGCCGAGCTGCAGGAGGAGGGCCACCGCGCCCTCGTGTTCAGCCAGTTCACCTCGTTCCTCGACCTCGCCGCTGAGCGACTCACCGCCGCGGGCATCCCGTTCGCGCATCTCGACGGGGCGTCGCTGCGCCGACAGGAGATCGTCGACGGCTTCCGCGACGGCGTGCAGCCGGTGTTCCTCATCAGCCTCAAAGCGGGTGGGTTCGGGCTCACGCTGACCGAGGCCGACTACGTCTTCCTGCTCGACCCCTGGTGGAACCCGGCGGCCGAAGCGCAGGCCGTCGACCGCACGCACCGCATCGGACAGTCCTCGCAGGTCTTCGTCTACCGCATGATCTCGGTGGGCACGATCGAGGAGAAGGTGCTCGACCTCCAACGGCGCAAGGCGAGGCTCTTCTCGGCCGTGATGGATGACGAGGCCCTCTTCGCGCAGGCGCTCACCGCCGACGACATCCGCGGACTCTTCGACGACTAGCCCCCCGATGCGCAGTTATCCACGGCCCGGTCGCCGCGGACGCACAGCGGGGCGCGGGTAGAATCGGTGCCGTCCAGGAGGGCGCTCGCACAGGGGCGTCCGGGATGCACCAGGAGGAGCGCAATGCGGATCACGGGACTCGGCCACGCCGGGATGTTCATCGAGACGGTCGGCGGAAACATCATCTGCGACCCCGTGCTCGGACCGTCCTTCTTCGGCTCCTGGTTCCCCTTCCCCGACAACCGCGCGCTCGACTGGGAGCGATTCGGACGGGAGACGGACTTCCTCTACATCTCGCATCGGCACCGCGACCACTTCGATCCGACGCTGCTCGAGCGGTACATCCGCAAGGACATCGAGGTGCTGCTGCCCGAGTACCCGATCGATGACCTCGAGCAGGACATCCGGGCGCTCGGTTACACGAACATCACTTACGCGCCCGCGGGCGAGATCATCGAGCGTGGCGACCTCAAGATCATGATCACCCCGCTGCGTGCACCCAGCGACGGTCCGATCGGCGACTCGTCGCTGAGCGTCGACGACGGTACCGGATCGGTGCTGAACCAGAACGACTCGCACCCGCTCGACCTCGACAGCCTGCTGCACTTCGGCAAGCCTGACGCGTACTTCACCCAGGTCTCCGGAGCGATCTGGTGGCCGATGGTCTACGACCTCCCGATGGACGCCAAGCAGAACTTCGCACAGCTCAAGCGCGAGGCGCAGAACAAGCGCGCGATGTACTACATCGAGAAGGTCGATGCCCCGCACGTCTTCCCGATGGCGGGCCCGCCCATGTTCCTGCGCGACGATCTCTTCGACTTCAACGGCACGGGACGCAACGGCGAATCGATCTTCACGGACCAGAAGCAGTTCCTCGCGCACATGAAGGAGCTCGCGCCGCAGTACGACGGTCAGCTCTTCATCCCCGGCACGGTCGTCACGGTCGCCTCGGGTGACGTCACGACCGAGCAGACGCTGTACACGGATGCTGAGATCTCGCACATCTTCGACGAGAAGTGGGACTACCTCGAGGAGCAGCGCGCCAGTCGTCAGCAGGAGATCCGCGACGAGGAGGCCTCGCGCGCCGAGGCGCTGCCCGCGGAGGAGATCCTCGCGGCGATCAAGGAGTGGTGGGAGCCGCTGCTGAAGAAGTCCCGCACGATCCGGCTCGGCGTCGGCGGCAACGTGCGGTTCCGGATCGGCGACCTCGACATGGTGGTCGATTTCCCGCGCGCCAAGGTGCGCGAGTACGCGGGGGAGGAATGCGTCTACTGGTACACGATCCCCGCCGACCTCGTCTCGACGAACATCCGTGATCACGAGATCGACTGGTCGAACTCGATCTTCCTGTCGATGCAGTTCCAGGTGGGCCGCAGCGGCAAGTTCAACGAGTTCCTGACGACGTTCCTCAAGTGCCTGTCGGTCGACCGCATCGAGTACGTCGAGAACTGGTACCAGGAGCAGACCGACCAGACCGAGGACGCCGAGATCGGCGACTGGCTCGTGCAGCGTCGGTGCCCGCACCTGCGCGCCGACCTCACCCGTACCGGAACGGTCGACGGCGATGGCATCCTCACGTGCAGCATGCACGACTGGAAGTGGGACCTGAAGACCGGTCGCTGCCTCTCGACGAGCGGTCACCCGATCCGTTCCTCGAAGCTCGAGGAGCCGGCCGACGACGTGCTCGCCGAGGCGAGCTGACGGCGTGACGCTCCCGACGCTCGAGGGCGCGCGGTGGGTGGTGCGTTCGACGACCGATCGACTTCTGCGCATCGCGACGGACTTCTTCGCCGAGCAGGGTTTCACGCTGCGGGGGTCCGCGTTCCCCGAGACCGCCGACGAGGCGGGATGGATCGCGGTCGCCCTCGAAACGAGTGGACGAGGAGACGGGGCGCACCGGCGGAGTCGCCTGGCGAGCCTCCTGTCCGGACGCCGGGAGGAATCACGTCAGTCCGCCACGCCGCAGGTCGTCATCGTCGCGGCAGCACGGCGCGTGTCGAACGGTGTCGCCGAGCTCGTCGTCTATCCGCATGCCTCCCCGGCGAGTGCTCCCGCGCTCGTCGAGACGGCAGCGGCCTCCATCGCCCTCGCCCTCACGGCGATCACCTCTGCCGCCGGTGCCGAGTCGGCGATGCTCTCGCACGAACGCCTCCGCTCTGTGCCCGAGGACGGATGCCCGGCCTCGGACGCGAGGGCCAGCGAGGTGCTCGGCTGGCGCTGACACCCCGCTAGACTGTTGAGGAAAGCAACCTTTAACACCGTCCTGTGAGGCGGAGAAGGGAGCGGCTGATGAGTGCACGCACCGTCCTGCACGAAGCCGATATCTCGCGGGCTCTGACCCGCATCGCGCACGAGATCCTCGAGTCCAATCGAGGGGCCGACGACCTCGTCCTGCTGGGTATTCCGACCCGCGGCGTCACGCTCGCCCATCGACTCGGCGCTCTGATCAGTGACATCGCTCAGCGTCCCGTTCCGGTGGGCGCCCTCGACGTCACGCTCTTCCGGGACGATCTGGCGAAGCATCCGACGCGCTCCCCGCGTCCCACCGAGATCCCCGCCGGCGGCATCGAGGGGCGAACGGTCGTGCTGGTCGACGACGTGCTCTTCTCCGGTCGAAGCATCCGCGCCGCGCTCGACGCGATCCAGTCGATCGGGCGTCCGGCCGTCGTGCGACTGGCGATCCTCGTCGACCGCGGGCACCGCGAGCTTCCGATCCGCCCCGATTTCGTCGGCAAGAACATCCCCTCCGCGCGCACCGAACGCGTCAACGTGCGTCTCGTCGAGAACGACGGGGCCGAGGAGGTGACGATCGGCGAATGAGGCATCTCCTGGACACCCGCACCCTCGATCGCACCACCGCGCTGCGCATCCTCGACGTTGCCGAGGACATGTCCGACACGCAGTCCCGCGAGGTGAAGAAACTCCCGACGCTGCGCGGCAAGACCGTCGTGAACCTCTTCTTCGAGGATTCGACGCGCACACGCATCTCCTTCGAAGCCGCCGCCAAGCGTCTCTCGGCCGATGTCATCAACTTCGCCGCCAAGGGCTCCAGCGTCTCGAAGGGGGAGAGCCTCAAGGACACGGCGCAGACCCTCGAGGCGATCGGCGCCGACGCGGTCGTCATCCGCCACCCCGGCTCGGGTGCGCCGCAGACGCTCGCGACGAGCGGATGGATCTCCGCCGGTGTCGTCAACGCCGGCGATGGCACGCACGAACACCCCACGCAGGCGCTGCTCGACGCCTTCACGATCCGCAAGCGGCGGTTCGGTGCCGACAGCCGCGGCCGCGACCTCTCCGGTGTGCGCGTCGTGATCGTCGGCGACGTGCTGCACTCCCGGGTCGCACGCTCGAACGTCTGGCTCCTCACGACACTCGGTGCCGACGTCACCGTCGTCGCGCCGCCGACCCTCGTGCCGCAGAACGTTTCGCTATGGCCGATCCGCGTGGTCTACGACCTCGACGAGGCCCTGGCCGGCGAACCGGACGCGGTCATGATGCTGCGGATCCAGCTCGAACGGATGAATGCCGCGTATTTCCCGACTGAGCGGGAGTATTCCCGCCGATGGGGACTCGACGCACGGCGTGTGGCCGGTCTTCCGGACGGTAGCATTGTGATGCACCCCGGACCGATGAACCGCGGACTGGAGATCTCTTCCGAAGCGGCCGATTCGCCCCGCTCCACGGTGCTGGAGCAGGTCACCAACGGGGTGTCCGTGCGCATGGCGGTGCTGTACCTGCTGCTGGCAGGAGAACGAGACGACGAACGAGGGGGAGACCTGTGAGCGAGACCCTCGTCATCACCGGCGCGAAGCTACTCGGTACGGACAGTGCCGACATCATCATCGAGGACGGCCTGATCGCCGAGGTCGGCAGCGGTCTCAGCCGCGCCGGCGCTCGAGTCATCGACGCGGACGGCCTGGTCGCGCTGCCCGGCCTGGTCGACCTCCACACCCACCTGCGGGAGCCCGGCTACGAGGCATCCGAGACCATCCTCACCGGCACGCGGGCCGCAGCATCGGGAGGCTTCACGGCCGTATTCGCGATGCCGAACACCTCACCGGTCGCCGACACGGCCGGCGTCGTCGAGCAGGAACTCGCACTGGGGGAGGCCGCGGGCTACGCCACGGTGCAGCCCATCGGCGCGGTCACCGTCGGCCAGAAGGGCGAGCGTCTGGCCGAGCTCGGCGCGATGGCGACCTCACGCGCCCGGGTTCGCGTCTTCAGTGACGACGGTTTCTGCGTCTTCGACCCGCTCATCATGCGTCGCGCCCTCGAGTACGTGAAGTCGTTCGACGGCGTGATCGCCCAGCACGCGCAGGATCCGCGTCTCACCGAGGGCGCCCAGATGAACGAGGGCACCGTCTCCGCGGAGCTGGGACTCACGGGCTGGCCGGCGGTCGCCGAGGAATCGATCATCGCGCG
This sequence comes from Microbacterium sp. NPDC090225, assembly GCF_044772365.1. Classification (NCBI taxonomy): domain Bacteria; kingdom Bacillati; phylum Actinomycetota; class Actinomycetes; order Micrococcales; family Microbacteriaceae; genus Microbacterium; species Microbacterium sp. NPDC090225. Next base: position 480,623 of record NZ_JBIVYS010000001.1, read on the forward strand.
CGACGTGCTGCTCGCCGAGCACGTCGGCTCCCGCCTGCACGTCTGCCACCTGTCGACGGCCGGATCGGTCGACATCATCCGCTGGGCCAAGAAGCGCGGGATCGCCGTCACCGCCGAGGTCACTCCGCACCACCTGCTCCTCACCGACGAGCTCGTGCGCGGATACGACGCCCGTTACAAGGTCAACCCGCCGCTGCGCCGCGAGGAAGACGTGCTCGCCGTGCGCGAGGGCCTCGCCGACGGCACGATCGACATCGTCGCCACCGACCACGCGCCGCACCCGAGCGAGGCGAAGGCCTGCGAATGGCAGGCCGCCGCGAACGGCATGGTGGGACTCGAGAGCGCCCTGCGCGTCGTGCACCAGTCCATGGTGCAGACCGGCCTGCTCGCCTGGGAGGACGTCGCGCGCGTGATGAGCGCGGCCCCCGCCAGGATCGGTCGTCTCACGGGCCACGGCACCCCGCTCGTCGCCGGGCAGCCCGCGCAGCTCGCGCTCTATGACGCCGCGGTCGAAGGCGTCTTCACCGAGACCGATCTGCACGGGCGCAGCACCAACTCTCCCTACCTCGGTCGCGCACTGCCCGGTCGGGTGGAGTACACGCTGCACGGCGGGCGTCTGACGGTCGACGCCGGTTCCCTCGTCGAAGGCCTGAACGCATGAGCCCGCGGGATATCGCGATCGCCATCACCATCGCCGTCGCCCTCCTCATCCTGCTGACGATGCTGCTCTCGTGGCGACGACGGCAGCGACGCGATTCCGGCATCGTCGCTCCCTTGGGAGTGCCCGAGCACGCCGAGGTCGTGTCGCGTCACGAAGTGCTCTACGTCTCGACGACGAAGCACGCCCAGCCCCTCGAGCGCCTCGCGATCTCGCCGCTGGCCTACCGCGCACGCGGTGAGCTCGCGATCACCGACCGCGGCGTGGCGCTCTGCCTCGACGGAGCACCGACCGTGTTCCTCGCCTCCTCCCGCCTGGTCGAGATCGACCGCGCGACCGTCACCATCGACCGCGTGGTCGAGCCCGGCGGACTCGTGCGGATCGACTGGCGGGCCGACGACGGGACCGTCGTCGACTCCTACCTGCGACTCGCCACCGGCGATCCCCAGAATCTCATCTCCGACCTGCGACGGCTCATCCCCGTCGCTCACGACACAGGAGCCACAGAATGACCGCTCTTCCCGAATCCGCCGTACTCGTCCTCGAGGACGGCACCCGCCACACCGGCCGCGCCTACGGCGCGCGCGGCACCACCCTCGGTGAGGTCGTCTTCTCGACCGGCATGTCCGGCTACCAGGAGACGATCACCGACCCGTCGTACGCGGGCCAGATCGTGCTGCAGACCGCACCCCACATCGGCAACACCGGGATGAATGACGAGGACCCCGAGTCCCGCCGCATCTGGGTCGCCGGCTACATCGTGCGCGATCCCTCGCGCGTGGTCTCGAACTGGCGCGCGAACGCCTCCCTCGACGACGTCCTCGTGCAGGACGGGATCGTGGGGATCAGCGGCATCGACACCCGCGCCATCACCCGCCACATCCGCTCCGCCGGCTCCATGCGCGGCGGCATCTTCTCGGGAGCGGATGCCGCACTCGACGCCGAGGAGCAGGTACGCATCGTGCGCGAGGCGCCGCAGATGGCGGGCCAGAACCTGTCGGCCGAGGTCTCCGTGGACACCGTCACGATCACCACGGCGCTAGGGGAGCGGGTCGGCAACCTCGCCGTCCTCGACCTCGGGGTCAAGCAGGCCACGATCGACAACCTCGCCTCCCGCGGCTTCGAGGTGCACGTGATGCCGCAGACGTCGACCATCGACGACATTCGCTCGATCGACCCCGTCGCCGTCTTCTACTCGAACGGACCCGGTGACCCCGCGGCCTCCGGCGACCACGTCGAGCTGTTGCGCGCCGTGCTCGACGACGGCCTGCCGTTCTTCGGCATCTGCTTCGGCAACCAGCTGCTGGGACGCGCGCTCGGCCTCGGCACCTACAAGCTGCCGTTCGGACACCGCGGCATCAACCAGCCCGTGCTCGACAAGTCCACCGGCCGCGTCGAGATCACCGCGCACAACCACGGGTTCGCGGTCGACGCTCCGCTCGACGGTGCCTTCGACAGTCCGAACGGCTACGGAAAGGTCGAGGTCAGCCACATCGGCCTGAACGACAACGTGGTCGAGGGACTCCGCGCCCTCGACATCCCTGCCTTCTCGGTGCAGTACCACCCGGAGGCCGCGGCAGGACCGCACGACGCCAATTACCTCTTCGACCGGTTCCGCGACCTGGTCATCGCCAGCCAGAAGGACGCCAAGTAATGCCCAAGCGCGACGACATCAACTCCGTCCTCGTCATCGGCTCCGGCCCGATCGTCATCGGCCAGGCCTGCGAGTTCGACTACTCCGGCACCCAGGCGTGCCGCGTGCTCCGCGAGGAGGGCGTGCGCGTCATCCTCGTCAACTCGAACCCCGCGACGATCATGACCGACCCGGACTTCGCCGACGCCACGTACGTCGAGCCGATCACCTGGGAGGTCATCGAGACGATCATCGCGAAGGAGCGCCCCGACGCGATCCTTCCGACGCTCGGCGGCCAGACCGCTCTCAACGCGGCGATCCAGCTGCACAACCACGGCGTCCTCGAGAAGTACGACGTCGAACTGATCGGTGCGAACTTCGAGGCGATCAACAAGGGCGAGGACCGCCAGATCTTCAAGCAGCTGGTGCTCGACGCCGGCGCCGACGTCGCCGACTCGCGCATCGCCCACACGATGGACGAGGTGCTGGCGGCCGCCGACGAGCTCGGCTACCCGCTGGTCGTGCGCCCGAGCTTCACCATGGGCGGACTCGGCTCCGGCTTCGCCTACGACGAGGAGGACCTGCGGCGCATCGCCGGCGCGGGCCTGCACGACTCGCCCACCAACGAGGTGCTCCTCGAGGAGTCGATCCTCGGCTGGAAGGAGTACGAGCTCGAGCTCATGCGCGACACCTCCGACAACACCGTCGTCGTGTGCTCGATCGAGAACGTCGACCCGGTCGGCGTGCACACCGGTGACTCGATCACCGTCGCCCCGGCGCTCACCCTCACGGACCGCGAGTACCAGAAGCTGCGCGACATCGGCATCGACATCATCCGCGCCGTCGGCGTCGACACCGGTGGCTGCAACATCCAGTTCGCGGTCAACCCCGAGAACGGGCGCATCATCGTCATCGAGATGAACCCCCGCGTCTCGCGCTCCAGCGCGCTGGCCTCGAAGGCGACCGGTTTCCCGATCGCGAAGCTCGCCGCGAAGCTCGCCCTCGGCTACCGCCTCGACGAGATCCCGAACGACATCACCGGCGTGACGCCCGCGAGCTTCGAGCCCACGCTCGACTACGTCGTGGTGAAGGTTCCCCGGTTCGCGTTCGAGAAGTTCCCGGCCGCCGATGTCACCCTCACGACCACCATGAAGTCGGTCGGCGAGGCGATGGCCATCGGCCGCAACTACGCCACGGCCCTGCAGAAGGCGCTGCGCTCCCTCGAGAAGCGCGGCTCGAGCTTCCACTGGGGACCGGAGGAGCGCACCGTCGATGAGCTCCTCGAGATCTCGAAGACGCCGACCGACGGCCGCATCGTGGTGCTGCAGCAGGCGCTGCGCAAGGGCGCGACGATCGAGCAGGCCTTCGACGCCACCGCGATCGACCCCTGGTTCCTCGACCAGATCGTGCTCATCAACGAGGTCGCCGAGATCGTGCGCACCGCTCCCGAGCTCGACGCCGCAACGCTCCGCTACGCCAAGGAGCACGGCTTCTCCGACGCGCAGCTCGCCGAGATCCGCGGTGAGAGCGAAGACGAGATCCGTGGCGTGCGCCGCGGCCTCGGCATCCGGCCGGTCTACAAGACGGTCGACACCTGCGCCGGCGAGTTCCCCGCCCTCACGCCGTACCACTACTCGAGCTACGACTTCGAGACCGAGGTCGCGCCCTCCGAGCGCACCAAGGTCGTCATCATCGGCTCGGGCCCGAACCGCATCGGCCAGGGCGTCGAGTTCGACTACTCGTGCGTGCACGCGTCGTTCGCGCTGTCGGATGCCGGCTACGAGACCGTCATGGTCAACTGCAACCCGGAGACCGTGTCGACCGACTACGACACCTCGGACCGCCTGTACTTCGAGCCACTCACCCTCGAGGACGTGCTCGAGGTCCTCGACGCCGAGGCAGCCAGTGGCACCATCCTCGGTGTGGTCTGCCAGCTCGGCGGCCAGACGCCGCTGGGTCTCGCGAAGGGGATCGAGGCCGCGGGCTACACGATCCTCGGCACGAGTCCTGCGGCGATCGATCTTGCCGAGGAGCGGGCGCTGTTCAGCGGCATCCTCGACGACGCCGGCCTCGTCGCTCCGCGGCACGGCACGGCGATCGACGTGGACGGCGCCGTGGCGGTCGCTGAGGACATCGGTTACCCCGTGCTCGTGCGCCCGAGCTTCGTGCTCGGCGGCCGCGGTATGGAGATCGTCTACGACACGGAGAGCCTGCGCGACTACTTCGTGCGCACCGCCGGTGAGGTCGTCATCGAGGAGGGCAAGCCCCTTCTGGTCGACCGCTTCCTCGACGACGCGATCGAGATCGACGTGGATGCGCTGTTCGACGGCACCGAGCTCTACATCGGCGGCGTGATGGAGCACCTCGAAGAGGCCGGCATCCACTCCGGCGACTCGAGCTGCACCCTCCCGCCCATCTCGCTCGGACGCAGCGACATCGATCGGGTACGCACCGCGACGCTCGCGATCGCCCAGGGCGTCGGGGTCCGCGGCCTGTTGAACGTGCAGTTCGCGATCAGCGCCGGCGTGCTCTACGTGATCGAGGCCAACCCGCGCGCCAGCCGCACGGTGCCGTTCGTCTCGAAGGCCCTGGGCATCCCGCTCGCGAAGGCGGCCAGCCGTGTCATGGCCGGCTCCACGATCGCCGAGTTGAAGTCCGAGGGCATGCTGCCCGAGAACGACGGTTCGCGGGTGCCCCTCGGCTCGCCCGTCGCGGTGAAGGAGGCGGTACTCCCGTTCAAGCGCTTCCGTACCAAGGACGGCAAGATCGTCGACTCCGTGCTCGGGCCGGAGATGCGCTCGACCGGTGAGGTCATGGGCATCGACAAGGACTTCCCGACCGCGTTCGCGAAGAGCCAGGCGGCGGCATACGGCGGCATGCCCACCTCGGGCACCGTGTTCATCTCGGTCGCCGACTCCGACAAGCGGGCGGTCATCCTGCCCGCGCACCGGCTGCAGCAGCTCGGGTTCACGATCGTCGCGACCGAGGGCACGGCGGAGATCCTCTCGCGCAACGGCATCGCGGTTCAGGTCGTCGAGAAGTTCAGCGAGACGCAGGAGTCCGGCGCGCAGAACATCGTCGACCTGATCAACGACGGAGCGATCGACATCGTCGTGAACACCCCCTCGGGTGGCACGGCACGTGCCGACGGCTACGAGATCCGCGCGGCGGCCGTCGCCGCCGACAAGGCGCTGTTCACGACGATGGCCGTGCTCGGCGCAGCCGTGAGCGGTATGGACGCGGCCGATGAGGGCTTCGAAGTGAAGAGCCTGCAGGAATACGCGCTGGACCGTCAGGCCGGGGTGTGAGCGCAGGTTTCGGTGAGCGGGCGCGCGCGGGGATCCTCGCGCGCGGCCCGCTCTGCGTCGGAATCGACCCGCACGCGGCGCTGCTGGCGTCGTGGGGGCTGACCGATGACGCCCGAGGCGTACGGGACTTCGGTCTGCGCACGGTGGATGCCGTCGCCGACCGTGTCGCCTTCGTCAAGCCGCAGGTCTCGTTCTTCGAGCGGTTCGGATCGGCGGGCTTCGCCGCCCTCGAAGACGTGCTGGGCGCTGCCCGCCGAGCCGGGCTCCTCGTGATCGCCGATGCGAAGCGCGGCGACATCGGCAGCACGATGGATGCATACGCGGCCGCCTGGCTCACCCCGGGATCGCCGCTCGAGGCCGACGCCCTGACGGTGAATCCGTACCTCGGTGTGGGGGCGCTGGATGGTGCTCTCGCTTTGGCGAACGCGCACGGCAAGGGGCTGTTCGTCCTCGCGGCGACCAGCAACCCCGAGGCGCGGTCGTTGCAGGCATCCACGGGTTCGGATGGGTCGACCGTCTCCGCCCAGGTGATCGACGAGGTCTCCGCGCGCAACGCCGCCGCCGTTACCGACGGCGAGTGGGGGAGCGCGGGCTTCGTTGTCGGCGCGACCGTGGACTGGACGGATGCCGCGATCGCGGCCTTCGCCCCTCCCGCTCCGATCCTCGCCCCCGGGTTCGGAGCGCAGGGGGCGACGCCCCGGGATCTGCGCCCACGTTTCGGGACGATGGCGCCGTGCGTGATAGCGAGCGAGAGCCGGAGCGTGCTCGCCGCCGGCCCGAACGGATTGGCCGATGCCGTCACCGCGCGCGTCGCAGAGTACGAGGAGTCCCTGAATGTCTGAGGTCCGGGTGGTTCCCGAGGTCGATCGCGCCGCTGCAGCACGCAAGGCGGTCGAGCGCCGACGTGCGCGCGCCTCCCTCAAGCGCGATCTGACGACGCGTGTGGTGACGCCCCAGGCGGTGCTGCGCCGTGCAACGGACGATGCGGACTCGGTCGAGGGCTCCTTGCGCATCACCGATTTCCTCTTGGCGCTCCCGGCGATCGGGGCGGGCAAGCGCGATCGCGTGCTCGACGAGTTGCGGATCTCCCCGGTGAAGCGCCTCGGCGGGCTGGGCGTGCGTCAGCGCGCCGCTCTCTCGGAGTGGCTCGACGGCCGCTTCCCGGTTCCGGAACCGCGCGGGGCTCGTAGTCGCCTGCTCGTCCTCGCGGGGCCCACGGCCGTCGGCAAGGGTACGGTGGCCGCGCACATCCGGGAGAACCACCCGGAGATCCACCTGTCGGTCTCGGCGACGACGCGGGCTCCGCGCCCCGGCGAGGTCGACGGGGTGCACTACTACTTCGTCGACGACGCCGAGTTCGATCGGCTCATCGCCGAGGGGCAGCTCCTGGAGTACGCCGTCGTGCACAACCGCTCCCGCTACGGAACTCCCCGGGCGCCGATCGACGCCGCGCTGGCCGAGGGCAGGACGGTGCTGCTCGAGATCGATCTGCAGGGTGCGCGCCAGGTACGGGCGGCCGAACCGTCGGCGACGCTCATCTTCCTGCTGCCGCCGAGCTGGGACGAACTGGTGCAGCGACTCGTCGGTCGGGGCACGGAAGGCCCCGAGGAACGCGCACGTCGGCTGCGCACCGCGAAGGTCGAACTGGCCGCGCAGAACGAGTTCGACCACCTCATCGTGAACGAGACGGTCGCCGCCGCGGCCGACGAGGTCGTAGAATTGTCTTCAAGCTCTGCGCGCTGAGTGCTCTCGCGCGCCCATCGCAGCGTTTTCGCGACGATCCCGTCGCCTGATCAGGAGGTCTCATCATGGCCGGACACCACACCAAGGGCATCATCGATCCCCCCATCGACAACCTGCTCGACCGCGTCGACTCGAAGTACGAGCTCGTGATCTACGCGTCGAAGCGCGCACGTCAGATCAACGACTACTACTCCGACCTGCACGAGGGCAACCTCTTCGACAACGTCGGCCCGCTCGTCGATTCCTCGGTCGAGGACAAGCCGCTCACGATCGCGCTGCACGAGATCAACGAGGACAAGCTCCGCCTGCGTCACGCAGAGTGATATTCGCGGCCCGCGCACCCGCTCTGTCGGTGGCGCGGGCCAGAATGGGTTCATCAGCCCTTCCCCTTCCGATCCCGTTCTGGAGTCCCCGATGAGCGCCCTGCGTCTGTTCACGTCCGAGTCCGTCACCGAAGGGCATCCGGACAAGATCTGCGACCAGATCTCGGACAGCATCCTCGACGGACTCCTCTCGAAGGATCAGGACTCCCGCGTCGCGGTCGAGACCCTCGTCACGACGGGCCTCGTGCATGTGGCCGGCGAGATCCGGACCGAGGCGTACGTCGACATCCCCACCATCGTCCGGCAAGTGGTCAACGGCATCGGCTACACCTCCAGCGAGACCGGTTTCGACGGCGACTCCTGCGGTGTGAGCGTCTCGGTGGGCGAGCAGTCCACCGATATCGCACACGGCGTCGACAACGCGCAGGAGCACCGAGACGGTTCCTCCGTCGACCCGCTCGACGGCCTCGGCGCCGGCGACCAGGGCATCATGTTCGGCTTCGCGACGAACGAGACCCCGCAGCTCATGCCCATGGCGGCGTGGACCGCTCACCGCATCGCGGAGCGTCTCACCGAGGTGCGCCGGAGCGGCGAGCTGCCGTTCCTGCGTCCCGACGGCAAGACCCAGGTCACCCTCGGCTACGACGGCTTCACGCCGAAGACCGTCGATGCGGTCGTCGTGTCGACCCAGCACCACCCCGACATCTCGCAGGACGAGCTCAAGTCGCTGGTGCGCGAGCATGTGATCGCCCCGGTGCTCGAGACCACGGGACTCGACCTCGACGACGTCACCTACTACATCAACCCGGCCGGCCCGTTCGTCACGGGAGGCCCCAAGGGCGATGCCGGCCTCACCGGACGCAAGATCATCATCGACACCTACGGCGGCGCCGCCCGTCACGGTGGCGGAGCGTTCAGCGGCAAGGATCCGTCCAAGGTCGATCGCTCCGGGGCGTACGCGACGCGTTGGGTCGCGAAGAACGCGGTCGCGGCGGGTCTGGCGGATCGGCTCGAGGTGCAGGTCGCCTACGCGATCGGTGTCGCGCGCCCGGTCGGCCTCTACGTCGAGACCTTCGGCACCGGCAAGGTCTCCGACGAAGTGATCACCCGGGCCATCAACGAGGTCTTCGACCTCCGTCCGCAGGCGATCATCGAGCAGCTCGACCTGCTGCGCCCGATCTACGCGCAGACCGCCGCCTACGGTCACTTCGGCCGTGAGCTGCCCGAATTCACGTGGGAGCGCACGGATCGGGTCGACGAACTCCGCCGCGCCGCCGGCCTGTGACGGAACGCCCCCTCCCATGAGCGCCGAGAGCCGGCGCATCGCGCGCGTGCTGCTCGACTCGCCGTTGCCGCAGCTCGACCGACTCTTCGACTACGCGGTTCCCGCCGAACTCGGCGAGGTCGCCGCCGGCGTACGCGTGAAGGTACCGCTGCGCACGGCGGGCCGGGTGATCGACGGCTACGTCGTCGAGGTCGGCACGGAGGACGACGCGGATCGTCCGCTCTCCGAGGTCGACAGCATCGTCTCTCCGGTGCAGGTACTGCCGGAGCGGTTGCATCGGCTCGCACGAGCGGTCGCCGATCGCGCGGCGGGTTCGGCATCCGACATCCTCCGTCTGGTCATCCCGAAGCGTCAGGTGCGCGTCGAGAAGGCCTGGACGGCGAATTCCACCCCCTTCGTCCCGTCCGACGAGATCGTCGACGCGGCGGAGTCCGTCGTCTCGCTGTACGACGGGCTGGGAGATGTCCTGAACGACGGAGGTCGGGCAGCGGTCGAGGCGATTCCCGGTCTCGACGACGGCCGGCCCGCATGGGCCGTGCTCCTCGCCGGCGCCGCGGTGCGGACGCTCGCCGCCGGGCAGTCGTCGATCCTGGTCGTTCCCGATCACCGTGATCTCGATCGTGTGCTCACCGCCCTCGCCGATCTGGTGCCGGCGGAGCAGGTGGTGCGGTACGACTCGCGCCAGGCGAATCCGGATCGCTACCGCTCCTTCCTGCGGTCGCTCGAGGACGCACCCTGCATCGTGGTCGGCAATCGCTCGGCGGTTTATGCGCCGGTGCGGGCTGGGCTGGTCGTGATCTGGGACGATGGCGACCCGCTGCTCGGCGAGCCGTTGGCCCCGTACGTCAACGCGCGCGATGCGGCCCTCCTCCGCCAGGGCGAGGAGGGATCCGCACTTCTTCTCGCGGGGCACACTCGCACGACCGACGTCGAACGCCTCGTCGCGATCGGGTGGCTCCGTGACATCCGCGCGACGCGCCGTGTCCTGCCCCGGGTCATCCTGAGCACACCGCAGGAGATGGAGCAGCCCACCGCGCAGCGGATGCCCTCGTCGGCCTTCCTCGCCGCGCGCGATGCGACGGGGGACGGACCCGTTCTCGTTCAGGTGTCACGGCCGGGTTTCGCACCGTCGCTGGTGTGCGCCGAATGCCGAGCGCCGGCGCGCTGCGCGCACTGCGGAGGGCCTCTGGGCGCACGCCACCGCGGCGCGGTCCCGGTGTGCGGCTGGTGCGGCCGGAGCGCGCGGGCCTGGACCTGCCCGACGTGCTCCTCGCCGAAGCTGCGACTCGCGTCGTCGGGGAGTGAACGCACGGCCGATGAGCTCGGCCGCGCGTTCCCAGGGGTCCGGGTGATCGTCGCCGACGGCGCGCATCCCGTCGAGAAGGTCGATGCGAAACCGGCGTTGGTGGTCGCGACGCGCGGCGCCGAGCCTCCGGCCGACGGGGGATATCGCGCCGTCGTCCTGCTCGACGGCCCGCGCATGCTGCAGTCGCCGGACCTCCGCATCGGCGAGTCGTGTCTGCGCTGGTGGTCGAACGCCGCGGCCCTCGCGGCTCCCGGCGCGCCCATCCACCTCGTCGGCGTGAACGGCGAGACGGCGCGCGCGCTGGCGACCTGGAACCAGAGCGGCTACGCCCGATCCGAGCTCGAGAGCCGAGCACCGTTGCACATGCCTCCCACGACCCGGGTCGCTCTCGTCGAAGGGTCGGCGGCTGCCGTCTCGCGCGCGCTCATCGCGCTCGGCGAGCTCGCGCTGCCATCGGATGCCGTGCTCGGCCCCGTGCCTGTCGAGTCCGACGACGTCCCCGCCCGTGTGCGCGCGCTCGTGCGGTTCGATTACGGTGCCGGAACACGTGTCGTGACCGCGCTGCGCGCCGCCGTCGTCGCCGAAGCCGTCGCCAGTCGGCGCGGTCGGGGAAAGAATCCTCGGAGCACTCTCACCGTCCGTCTCGATATCCTCGATCCTGAACTCTGATCCTTCCGGAGAACCTTTCATGCGCCTCGTCTTCGCCGGCACACCGTCTGCCGCTGTCCCCACACTTCGTCGCCTGGCGACCGAGCACGATGTCGTCGGTGTCGTCACCCGCCCCGATGCACCGCTCGGGCGCAAGCGGGTGCTCACGCCCTCCCCGGTGGCCCGGGCCGCCGTCGAGCTCGGCATCCCCGTCATCGCCGCTGCGCGTCTCGACGCCGAGGCGACCGAACGCATCCTCGCCCTCGAGCCGGAGCTCGGCGTCATCGTCGCCTACGGAGGGCTCGTCCGCGAGCCGCTCCTCTCGGGTCCCCGGGAGGGTTGGATCAACCTGCACTTCTCGATCCTGCCCGCGTGGCGTGGCGCCGCGCCCGTGCAGCGCGCGCTGATCGCCGGCGATCCCGTCCTCGGCGCGAGCGTGTTCCAGCTCGTCGCGGAGCTCGACGCCGGCGATGTCTTCGCGACGCGAGAGATCGCGCTTCCCGACTCGGCGACGGCGGATGTCGCACTCGCGGCACTCGCCGAGGACGGTGCGGATCTCACGGCCGACGTGGTCGCAGCGATCGCTGATGGCAGTGCCCGCGCCGTTCCCCAGACCGGTGAGGCGACCTTTGCTCCCAAACTGACGCTCGACGACGGAGCGCTCGACTGGACGGCCCCGGTCGAGTCCATCTTCGCGCGGTTCCGCGGTGTCACCACCGAACCGGGCGCACACACGACCGTGGCCGGGCAGCGTGTGAAGATCCTCGAAGCCGAGCCGGCAGCCGACGCCGCTCCGCTCGCACCGGGCGAGATCAGCACGACGAAGACGGCGGTGCTGATCGGCACCGCGTCGGCCCCGCTCGCCGTCACACGCGTGCAGCCCGCGGGCAAGGGAGCAATGAACGCCGCCGACTGGTGGCGCGGACAGCGGGATGCCGAAGGGATGCGTGCAGGAGCATGAGCGACGAGAAGCGACGACGGCAGGGCAAGCCGGGACCCTCGCGCCCGCGCACCGATGCCACTCAGCGATCGGCACGGGGCAGCGGTCAGCGAGTGCAGGCGCGCACCGTGCAGCCTGCACGATGGGTGGCGTACGGAGTCCTGCGTGCCGTGTCGGAGGACGACGCGTATGCGAATCTCGCTCTGCCGCACGCGATCGGCGAGGCCGGTCTCACCCCGCAGGACGCGGCGCTGGCGACCGAGCTGACCTACGGCACTCTCCGCCGACGCGGCACCTACGACGCGATCATCTCTGCTGCCGCCGATCGTCCCGTCGACTCGATCGATCCCGCGGTCCTCGATGCGCTGCGCTTGGCCGTGCATCAGCTGCTCGCCACGCGGGTGGCCTCGCACGCAGCGGTGAACGAGTCGGTGAACATCGTCGCCACCGAGGTGAGCCGCGGAGCGTCGAGCTTCGCCAACGCCGTGCTCCGCCGGGTCTCGCGTGAGACGCCGGGCGAGTGGCAGGAGAAGATCGAGTCCTCCGCGCGCTCCGACGACGAGCGCCTGGCGCTGCGCAGCGCGCATCCGGTGTGGGTCATCCGTGCGCTGCGTCGCGCGCTCGACGCCGAGGGTAGGGCCTCAGAGCTCGAGGCGCTTCTCGAGGCCGACAACGTGTCGCCCGAGGTGACGCTGGTGGCCCTCCCCGGGCTCGCCGAGCCGGGGGAGCCCCGTCGCCCCTACGCCGCGACCGCCTTCGGGTCGCCCGGCGGCGATCCGCACCGCATCATCACCGAAGCGCGCGGAACCGTCCGCGTCCAGGACGAGGGCTCACAGCTCGTGGCCCTGGCCCTCGCGGCGGCGAAGCCAATCGCCGCGGGTGAGAAGTGGCTCGACCTCTGTGCGGGTCCCGGCGGTAAGACCGCCCTGCTCGGCGCGATCGCCCATGAGACCGGCGCCGCGCTCGAGGCGAACGAGGTGGTCCCGACGCGTGCGGGTCTGGTGCGCAGTGCTCTTCGTCCCGTTCCCGGAGACCTCCCGGTGCACGAGGAGGATGGCCGTGCGCTCGCCTCCGCCCGGCGCGGGGAGTTCGACCGCGTGCTCGTCGACGCTCCCTGCACCGGTCTCGGTGCGCTGAGGCGACGCCCCGAGGCGCGCTGGCGCAAGTCGCCCGCCGATGTCGCCGAGCTGGTCCCGCTCCAGGAGGAGCTGCTGTCGGCGGCGATCGACGCCCTCGCGCCCGGTGGCATCGTGGCCTATGTCACGTGCTCGCCTCACCTCGCCGAGACGACCGGAGTGGTGCAGGAGGTTCTCCGCGGTCGGGACGACATCGTCGAACTCGACGCCCGCGCCGTGGTCTCCGATATCGCCCGCTCGCCGATCGATCTCGCATCCGACGGACGATCCGAGTCCGGTTCCGTCCAGCTGTGGCCGCACCGGCACGGTACCGATGCCATGTTCCTCGCGCTCCTGCAGCGCGTACCGAAGGGAGAGTGACCGTGGAGCTTCCCCGCGCGCCGCGCATCAACCCGAGCATCCTCGCCGCCGATTTCGTCAACATGCAGCGGGATCTCGCGAAGATCGCCTCGGCCGACTTCGCGCACGTCGACGTCATGGACAACCACTTCGTGCCGAACTTGACGTTCGGACCCCAGATGGTGGAACGCATCCAGGCGACGAGTCCGATCCCGTTGGACGTGCATCTGATGATCACGGATCCCGATCGCTGGGCGCCCGAGTACGCCGAACTGGGGGCTGCGAGTGTGACCTTCCATCTCGAGGCCGCCGCCGATCCGGTCGGGCTGGCCCGTCGTCTGCGCGACATCGGCGCGAGGGCCGGGGTCGCGATCAAGCCGGGGACGGCGGGGGAGAGCCTCTACGACATCCTCGACGAGTTCGATCAGATCCTCGTGATGACCGTCGAGCCCGGCTTCGGCGGTCAGGGCTTCATGCCCGAGACGATGCCCAAGCTGCGCGGGCTCGCCGACGAGGCGCGACGTCGAGGGTCGGATGTCTGGTTGCAGGTGGACGGGGGGATCTCCGATCGTACGATCGAGATCGCCGCAACCGCAGGCGCCGACACGTTCGTCGCGGGCTCGGCCGTGTACGGCGCCGACGACGTCGAAGCCGCCGTCACGCGGCTCAGGGGCCTCGCGGGAGCCGGTAGCCTGGAAGCGTGAAGACTTTCGACGAGCTGTTCGCCGAGCTCAGCGTCAAGGCCGAGACCCGACCCGAAGGATCGGGCACGGTCGCCGAGCTCGACGGCGGCGTGCACACCATCGGCAAGAAGATCGTCGAGGAGGCCGCCGAGGTGTGGATGGCCTCCGAGTACGAAACCGATGAGGCCGCCGCTGAAGAGATCTCCCAGCTGCTCTACCACGTGCAGGTGATGATGCTGGCGAAGGGACTCTCGCTGCAAGACGTCTATCGACATCTGTGATGCGCTCCGCCCATCCCGATTCGATCTGAAAGTCAGACATGCTGCGCATTGCCGTTCCCAACAAGGGCTCTCTCTCCGAGACTGCCGCTGAGATGCTCGCGGAGGCCGGTTACGCCGGTCGGCGCGATCCCAAGACCCTGCACGTGATCGACGCCGAGAACGACGTCGAGTTCTTCTTCCTCCGCCCGCGTGACATCGCCACCTACGTGGCCTCCGGTGCGCTCGACGTGGGGATCACCGGTCGTGACCTCCTCCTCGACGTGCAGCAGCCCGCGCGCGAGATCGAGCAGCTCGGATTCGGCGGGTCGACGTTCCGTTTCGCGGGCCCTCCCGGACGGTTCTCCTCGCTCAACGACCTCGACGGTGTCCGCGTCGCATCCGCCTACCCGGGCCTTGTCGGAGCCTTCCTGCGCGAGCACGGCGTTACCGCCGAACTCGTGCAGCTCGATGGCGCCGTCGAGTCGGCCGTGCGTCTGGGCGTGGCGGATGCCGTGGCCGATGTCGTCTCGACCGGCACGACCCTCCGCCAGGCGGGTCTGGAGATCTTCGGCCCCGTGATCCTCGAGTCCGAGGCCGTGCTGATCAGCCGTGACGGGGATGCCGATGGCACCGACACGCTGCTGCGCCGCCTGCGAGGAGTGATGGTCGCCCGTCGCTACGTGCTCGTCGACTACGATCTGCCCGCCGAACTCGTCGATCAGGCCGTCGCGATCGCTCCGGGACGCGAGTCTCCGACGATCTCTCCGCTGCGCGATCCCGCCTGGGTCGCCGTCCGCGTGATGATCCCGCGCAAGCGCGTGAACCAGGTGATGGACGACCTCTACGCGCTCGGAGCGCGGGCGATCCTCGTCACCGCCATCCACGCCGCGAGGCTCTGATGGCGCTCGCGCGGCGTGTGATCCCGTGCCTCGACGTGGCGGACGGCCGCGTCGTGAAGGGCGTGAACTTCGAGAACCTCCGCGACATGGGGGACCCCGTCGAACTCGCTCGACACTATGCCGCTCAGGGCGCGGACGAGATCACCTTCCTCGATGTCACGGCCACGGTCGACGCTCGTGCGACGACCTACGACGTCGTGCAGCGCACGGCGGAGCAGGTCTTCGTGCCGCTGACCGTGGGCGGGGGAGTGCGCACCGTCGACGATGTGGCTCGGCTTCTGGCCGTGGGCGCGGACAAGGTCGGCGTCAACTCCGCGGCAATCGCGCGGCCCGACCTCATCGGCGAGATCGCCGACCGCTTCGGCGCGCAGGTGCTCGTGCTCTCGCTCGACGTCAAGCGCGGGGGTGACACCGCGTCCGGGTTCGTCGTGACGACGCACGGCGGTCGCACGCAGACGACGCTCGATGCTCTGGAGTGGGCCCGGGAGGCCGCGGAGCGCGGTGCGGGCGAACTCCTCGTGAACTCGATCGACGCCGACGGCACGCGTGACGGTTTCGACCTCGAGCTCGTCGGCCTCATGCGTGAGGTCGCGACCGTACCCGTGATCGCTTCGGGTGGTGCCGGCGCCGTGGAGCACTTCGCCCCGGCGATCCACGCGGGTGCTGATGCCGTGCTCGCCGCCAGCGTGTTCCACACGGGCGCGCTGACCGTCGGCGATGTGAAGGATGCGCTGCGCGCAGAAGGAGTGCTGGTCCGATGACCGATCTCGATGCCAGGATCGCCCAGGTGGCCTGGAACTCCGACGGACTCGCCCCGGTGATCGTGCAGCAGTACGACTCGCACGAGGTGCTCATGATGGCCTGGGTCGACGAGGAGGCGTTGCGGCGCACCCTCACCTCCGGTCGTGCGACGTACTGGTCGCGCTCCCGACGGGAGTACTGGCGCAAGGGCGACACCTCGGGCAACATCCAGGTCGTGCATGGCGCCCGACTCGACTGCGACGGCGATGCGATCCTGCTCTCGGTCGACCAGACCGGCCCCGCGTGCCACACGGGAACACGCACGTGCTTCGACACGACCGATCTCGAAGCCGCCGTCGGGAGCGCATCCGAATGAACGTGGCGCGACGCGGGCGTTCGATCACCCTGCTCGGATTCCTCCTCGCCGGGGCGATCGGGATCATCTCCTCGACGCAGACCTGGTTGACCGTGCAACGCGCGGATGCCGGGGCCGAGATCCTCGTCCCCGGAGCATCCGCCCTCGTGCTGCTCGCCCCGCTGAGTCTCGCCGTGCTCGCGCTCGGTGCCGCGCTCTCGATCGCCGGCCCGGTGCTGCGCCTGATCTTCGCGGTCCTCGCCGCCGTCGCCGCCCTTTTCCTCGGGTGGTCGACGCTCCAGCTGCTCCTCGCGGTGCCGCTGTCGTCCGTCGCTCCGACGGTGACGGAGGCCACCGGCCTCGCGGGCGACACCGCCGTCGAGACGGTCGTCGCGTCGATCACCCCCTCGGCCTGGCCGGTCATCGCGCTGGTCGGGTGGGTGCTGCTCCTCGCCGCGGCGGTGTTCGCGCTGTCCACCTGGCGACGCTGGAAGAGCGGCGGGCGTCGGTACCGCACGGGAGACGATGTCCCGGTCCACACCGACGGCCCCGTCGACGCGATCGATTCCTGGGACGACCTGTCCCGCGGAACCGATCCGACCCGATGACCCCGATAGACTGAATCCGATCCCGCTGTCGTTCCCCGGAGGAGACCATGACCAACCCGATCGCCGACCCCGGCCACGGACACTCGCCTGCGGCTTGGACCGCTGTCGTGATCATGCTCGTCGGCTTCACCGCCGCCACGGTCGCGTTCTGCTTCGAGCAGCCGACCCTCGTCTGGATCACCGCCGCGCTGATCCCGATCGGCGCTCTGGTCGGCTGGATCCTCGCCAAGGCCGGTTACGGCGTGAAGGGCCCCAAGTACTCGCCGAAGGCGCACTAGTGGTCCTCGCCGACCTGACGGCCGGCGCTGTCGCAGACGCCGAGCGTCGGGAACTGTCGCGTCCATTGGCGCAGGTCGAGCGAGAAGCACTCGCGCGGCCCGCCGCGAAGGATGCGCTGTCGTTCCTCGCCCCGGCGGAGCGCGTGAAGATCATCGCCGAGGTCAAGCGTGCAAGCCCCTCGCGGGGGGCACTCGCCGAGATCCCGGATCCCGCCCTCCAGGCTTCGCTGTACGAGACCGGCGGTGCTTCGGCGATCAGCGTGCTGACGGAGGAGCGCCGGTTCGGCGGCAGCCTGGCCGATCTCGAGGCCGTGACCGCCCGCGTGTCGCTCCCGGTGCTGCGCAAGGACTTCATCGCCACCCGCTATCAGGTGCTCGAGGCACGTGCGGCCGGTGCCGACCTGGTGCTGCTGATCGTCGCCGGCCTGGAGCCCGCCGTGCTGCGGGAGCTCTTCGGATTCATCGGCGAGCTCGGTATGACCCCGCTCGTCGAGACCCACTCCGCCGACGAGCTGGAGGCGGCGATCGATCTCGGCGCACCGCTCATCGGAGTGAACGCGCGCGACCTGAAGACCCTCGAGCTCGACCGCGACCTCTTCGGCCGCCTGGCCGACCGCATCCCGGACTCCGCGATCAAGATCGCCGAGTCCGCGGTGCTCACTCCCGCAGACGTCGCCCACTACCGCGGTGCGGGCGCCGACGTCGTCCTCATCGGCGAAGCGCTCGTGACCGGAGACCCGGTCGCGACACTCACCACTTTCCTGGAGGCCGGCGAATGAGCCTGCGCGAACAGCACGGTCCGTATTTCGGAAGCTTCGGCGGCCGGTACATGCCGGAGTCACTCATCGCGGCGATCGACGAACTGACCGCGGCATACGAGGCCGCGGTCGCCGACCCGGAGTTCCGCGCGGAGCTCGCCGGGCTCCTCACCTCCTACGCCGGGCGCCCGTCGATCCTCACCGAGGTCCCGCGGTTCGCGGAGCACGCCGGGGGAGCGCGCGTCTTCCTCAAGCGCGAGGACCTCAACCACACGGGTTCCCACAAGATCAACAACGTGCTGGGGCAGGCACTGCTGACGAAGCGCCTGGGCAAGACCCGCGTCATCGCCGAGACCGGCGCCGGGCAGCACGGTGTCGCCACCGCCACCGCTGCCGCACTCTTCGGACTCGAGTGCACGATCTACATGGGCGAGGTCGACACCGAGCGTCAGGCACTCAACGTCGCGCGCATGCGGCTGCTCGGCGCTGAGGTCGTCGCCGTGACCTCGGGTTCGCGCACCCTCAAGGACGCGATCAACGATGCGTACCGCGACTGGGTCGCCTCGGTCGAGACCACCAACTACATCTTCGGCACCGCCGCGGGTCCGCACCCGTTCCCGGCGATGGTCCGAGACTTCCAGAAGATCATCGGTGAGGAGGCGCGCGAGCAGCTGCTGGACGAGGTCGGACGCCTTCCGGACGCCGTCGTCGCGTGCGTCGGTGGCGGATCCAACGCGATCGGCATGTTCGACGCGTTCCTCGACGACGAGGGCGTGCGCCTGTACGGCGTCGAGGCCGCGGGCGACGGCGTCGACACGCCGAGGCACGCCGCGTCGATCGAACGCGGCCGCCCCGGCGTGCTCCACGGCTCGCGCACCTACGTGCTGCAGAACGAGGACGGCCAGACCGTCGAGTCCCATTCGATCTCCGCCGGCCTCGACTACCCGGGTGTCGGCCCCGAGCACTCGTGGCTGGCCGACATCGGACGCGCTGCGTACATCCCCGCCACGGATGACGAGGCGATGCAGGCGCTGCGCCTCCTCAGCCGCACCGAGGGCATCATCCCGGCCATCGAGTCGGCCCACGCCCTCGCCGGTGCGCTGCGCATCGGACGCGAACTCGGGCCGGATGCCGTCATCGCGGTGTGCCTGTCGGGACGCGGCGACAAGGACATGGCCACGGCCGCGACCTACTTCGACCTGTACGACGCGTCGACGACCGACGGAGGAGATCAGTGAGCCGCATCGAACGCGCCTTCGAGAAGGCGGAGTCCGAGGGGCGCAAGGTCTTCGTCGGCTACCTCCCGGTCGGTTACCCCGATCTCGAGACGAGCATCCAGGCGGCGATCACCCTCGCCCGCAACGGCGTCGACATCATCGAGCTCGGACCGCCCTACAGCGACCCGGTCATGGATGGAGCCGTGATCCAGGAGGCGACGACGGCCGCGCTGGCCGCCGGCTTCCGAACGGCCGACCTCTTCACGGCGATCCGTGCCATCACCGCGGCCACCGATGTCCCCGTCCTCGTCATGACCTACTGGAACCCGGTCGTGCAGTACGGCGTCGACCGGTACGCCGACGATCTGCTCGCCGCCGGCGGTGCGGGGCTCATCACCCCCGACATCACGCCCGAGGTCGCCGACGAGTGGATCGCCGCGAGCGAGCGCACCGGTCTCGACCGGGTCTTCCTGGCCGCACCGACGTCGTCCGACGAACGCCTCGCCCTGGTCGCGCGTTCCTCGACCGGCTTCGTGTACACCGTCTCGACAATGGGAATCACGGGGGAGCGGGCAGAACTCGACCGCGCCGCCCGCACCTTGGTCGGCCGTCTGCGCGCACAGGGCGCCGAGCGCGCCTGCGTCGGCATCGGCATCTCCACGGCCGATCAGATCGCCGCGGTGTCGGAGTACGCCGACGGCGCGATCGTCGGCACGGCGCTCGTCCGCGCCCTCCGCGACGGGGGCCTCGATGCCCTCGCCGAGGTCACCCGAAACCTGGCCGGCGGCACGTCGTCGTCGAGCCACCTCACCGAGAAGTAGGATCGCACTCATGTCCCTCGCGCTCCACAGCACCCTCAGCGGCGTGCTCACCAGCATCCCGAGCCCGCCCGAGCGGAACTTCGTGTTCCTCGGTCTGTCGATCCACTACTACGCGCTGTGCATCATCGCGGGGATCATCGTCGCCACGCTGCTGACGAACCACCGCCTCACCAAGCGCGGGGCGGAGCCGTGGGTCGTGATCGACATCTCGATCCTCGCGGTGCCGCTGGCCATCATCGGCGCGCGCATCTTCCACGTGGCCACGCACCCGAACGACTACTTCGGCGAGGGCATCAACACCTGGAACCCGTTCGAGCCCGGCTCCGTGTGGGCGATCTGGGAGGGCGGCATCGCGATCTTCGGTGCCCTCATCGGCGGAGCGGTCGGTGCGTACCTCGGCTGCAAGTGGACCGGCATCCGCTTCTGGACCTTCGCCGACGCCCTCGCGCCGGGTCTCCTCCTCGCGCAGGCGATGGGCCGCTTCGGCAACTGGTTCAACCATGAACTCTTCGGCCTCCCGACCGATCTGCCCTGGGGACTCGAGATCGAGTCGACGAACAGCGCCTTCCCGCCCGGACTCCCGGAGGGTACGCTCTTCCACCCGACCTTCCTCTACGAGGTCCTGTGGAACGGCCTGGGCGTCATCGTGCTGCTGTGGCTCGGTCGCAAGCTGTTCTTCCAGTGGGGTCGCCTCTTCGCGATCTACCTCATCTGGTACAGCGCGGGACGCGTCGTCTGGGAGTCGATCCGCATCGACCCGAGCGAGATCATCCTCGGCCTGCGTAGCAACGTCGCGGCCGCTCTTCTCGGCATCCTCGTGGGCATCGTCATCCTCATCGTGCAGACCCGCCGTCACCCCGGACTCGAGCCGTCGCCGTACGTGCCCGGCCGGTCGCGGAAGGACCTGGACGACGCTGATGTACAATCGCAGGACAATCCCTCTGACTTCGTCGACGTGAGCGAGCCTCCGGCAGACGACGTCACCGCAGGAGCTACCGCCACAAGCACCGCTCCCACGAGCGAGAACGGCTCCCGATAGCCGCCACCTCGTGGCGCGAGAGAACCATTGCACTGAACGAGCGGGCCAACGTCGTCCCCGGTGTCACTTGAATATCTGAGGACGGTAACTGGTGTATTTCCAGCCCCCTTACGGCGCTTCCGGCGCTTACCCCCCGAAGCAGGGCATGTACAACCCGGCATTCGAGAAGGATGCCTGCGGCCTGGCCATGGTCGCGACGCTGCGCGGCTACGCCGGGCACGACATCATCGCGCTCGCCCTCGAGGCTCTGCGCAACCTCGAGCACCGCGGTGCCATCGGCTCGGATGCCGGCACCGGAGACGGAGCGGGCATCCTCACGCAGATGCCGGACGCCTTCCTCCGCGCGGTCACCGACTTCGACCTGCCGCCGGTGGGGGAGTACGCCGCGGGGCTCGCGTTCCTGCCCCGTGATTCCAGCGATCGCCGCCAGCAGAAGGCGGGCATCGAGAAGATCGCCCGTGCCGAAGGCCTGCGCGTCCTCGGATGGCGCGAGGTCCCCACGGTCAACGAGCACCTCGGCAAGCTGGCCGACGAGGCCCGCCCCGCCTTCGAGCAGCTCTTCGTGAGCGCCGGCGGAACGACCCACTCGCACGCACCCCTGACCGACATCGCTCTCGACCGCGTGGCCTATCGTCTGCGCAAGCGTGCGGGGCACGAGCTCGGCGCCTACTTCGTCTCGCTCTCGAGCCGAACGCTCGGCTACAAGGGCATGGTCACGACGCTCCAGCTCGAGCCGTTCTACCCGGATCTGCAGGACGAGCGCTTCGCCTCCGAGCTCGCGGTCGTGCACTCCCGCTACTCGACCAACACCTTCCCGTCGTGGCCGCTCGCGCAGCCGCTCCGGATGCTCGCGCACAACGGTGAGATCAACACCGTCGGCGGCAATCGCAACTGGATGCGCGCCCGTCAGTCGCAGCTCGAGTCCGAGCTGCTCGGCGACGTGCGCCCGTTGCTGCCGATCTGCACCGACGGCGCAAGCGACTCCGCCTCGTTCGACGAGGTTCTCGAGCTTCTGACGCTCACCGGCCGCAGCCTGCCGCACGCCATCATGATGATGGTTCCCGAGGCCTACGAGAAGCAGACCGACATCACGCCGGAACTGCGCGCGTTCTACGAGTACCACTCGAACCAGATGGAGCCCTGGGACGGCCCGGCGGCGCTCATCTTCACGGACGGCACGCTCGTCGGCGCCACGCTCGACCGCAACGGTCTGCGCCCCGGGCGCTGGACCGAGACCACCGACGGCCTCATCGTCATCGGCTCCGAGACCGGTGTGCTCACGTTCGAGCCGGAGCGCATCAAGCGCCGCGGCCGCCTGCGCCCGGGCAAGATGTTCCTCGTCGACACCGCGCAGCAGCGGATCGTGGAGGACGAGGAGATCAAGCGCGAGCTCTCCACTCAGCAGCCCTGGCAGGAATGGCTCGACGCGGGTTCCGTGCGCCTGGCCGAACTGCCCGAGCGCGAGCACATCGTGCACCCGCCGGCATCCATCACGCGCCGGCAGCGCACCTTCGGGTACACCGAGGAGGAGGTCCGCATCCTGCTGACCCCCATGGGTCAGAACGGCGCCGAGCCGCTCGGCGCCATGGGATCCGACACGCCCATCGCGGTGCTCAGCAAGCGTCCGCGTCTGCTGTTCGACTACTTCACGCAGCAGTTCGCCCAGGTCACGAACCCGCCGCTGGACTCGATCCGCGAAGAGGTCGTCACGAGCCTCAAGCTGGGTCTCGGCCCCGAGAGCAATCTGCTGTCGTGGGGCCCCGAGCACACCCGCACGGTTTCGCTGGACTTCCCCGTGATCGACAACGATGAACTCGCGAAGATCCGGCACATCGACAAGGCCCTTCCCGACCGTTCGAGCGCGACGATCCGTGGCCTGTACCACTTCGATGCGGGCTCCGATTCGCTCGCGGAGCGGCTCGACGAGATGTGCGCCGAGGCCGACGCGGCCATCGAAGCGGGCGCCGAGTTCCTCATCCTGTCCGACCGTGACTCGAACAAGGATCTCGTCCCGATCCCGTCGCTCCTCATGGTCGCCGCGGTGCACCACCACCTGATTCGCCGCGAGAACCGCATGAAGGTCGGTCTCATCGTCGAAGCCGGTGACGTGCGCGAGGTCCACCACGTGGCCACGCTCATCGGATACGGTGCGTCCGCCATCAACCCGTACCTCGCGATGGAGACGGTCGAGCACCTCGTGCGCACCGGGTACATCACCGGCATCTCTCCGGAGAAGGCCGTCCGCAACCTGATCTACGCGCTCGGCAAGGGTGTGCTGAAGATCATGTCGAAGATGGGCATCTCCACCGTGTCCTCGTATGCCGGCGCGCAGGTGTTCGAGGCCGTCGGCCTCAGCCAGGACTTCATCGACGCGTACTTCACGCGCACCGAGTCGAAGCTCGGTGGCATCGGCATCGACGAGGTGTTCGCCGAGAACCAGGCGCGTCACGACTACGCCTATCCCGAGGACGCCGCGGCCCGTGCGCACGAGCGCCTGTGGACCGGCGGCGAATACCAGTGGCGTCGCGACGGCTCGCCGCACCTCTTCAGCCCGGAGACGGTGTTCAAGCTGCAGCACTCCACGCGCACCCGCCGGTACGACATCTTCCGCGAGTACACGAAGCTCGTCGACGATCAGGCGGCCGAGCTCAAGACCCTGCGCGGTCTCTTCTCGCTGCGCACCGGGACCCGCAAGCCCGTGCCGATCGACGAGGTCGAGCCCGTCTCGGCCATCGTCAAGCGCTTCTCGACCGGAGCGATGAGCTACGGCTCCATCTCCCGAGAGGCGCACGAGACGCTGGCGATCGCGATGAACCGCATCGGCGGCAAGTCGAACACCGGCGAGGGCGGAGAGGACTCCGAGCGTCTCCTCGACCCGGAGCGCCGCAGCGCGATCAAGCAGGTGGCCTCGGGACGCTTCGGCGTGACGAGCCAGTACCTCACCGAGTCCGACGACATCCAGATCAAGCTCGCTCAGGGTGCCAAGCCCGGCGAGGGCGGTCAGCTCCCTCCGCAGAAGGTGTACCCCTGGGTCGCTCGCACGCGTGGTGGTACTCCGGGTGTCGGTCTCATCTCGCCGCCGCCGCACCACGACATCTACTCGATCGAGGACCTCAAGCAACTCATCTTCGACCTGAAGCGGGCCAACCCCGAGGCGCGCATCCACACGAAGCTGGTCAGCCAGTCGGGCATCGGCGCGGTCTCGGCCGGCGTCGCGAAGGCGCTCAGCGATGTGATCCTCGTCTCCGGCCACGACGGGGGAACGGGCGCAAGCCCGCTCAACTCCCTCAAGCACGCCGGAACGCCGTGGGAGCTCGGCCTCGCCGAGACGCAGCAGACCCTCATGCTCAACGGCATGCGCGACCGCGTGGTCGTGCAGGTCGACGGACAGCTCAAGACCGGTCGTGACGTGATCATCGGTGCGCTGCTCGGCGCCGAGGAGTTCGGTTTCGCGACCGCGCCTCTCGTCGTCAGCGGATGCATCATGATGCGCGTCTGCCACCTCGACACCTGCCCGGTCGGCGTCGCCACGCAGAACCCGGCGCTGCGCGAGCGGTTCACCGGCAAGCCCGAGTTCGTCGTGAACTTCATGGAGTTCATCGCCGAAGAGGTGCGCGAGCTGCTCGCCGAGCTCGGATTCCGCTCGATCGACGAGATCGTCGGACGCGCCGAGCTGCTCGAGACGAACGCGGCCATCGAACACTGGAAGACCGACGGCCTCGATCTGACCCCGGTGCTCGAAGGACCGGTCTTCCCGGCCGGCGAGCCGCGCCGCAGCGGACGGACGCAGGACCACGAGCTCGAGAAGCACTTCGACGTGCAGCTCATCGACATCGCGAAGAACGCCCTCCTCAACGGAGAGCCGGTCGTCGTCGAGCTGCCCATCGCCAACACCGAGCGTGCGGTCGGCACGATGCTGGGCCACCAGGTCACCGCCCGTCACGGCGCGGCCGGGCTGCCCCGCGAGACGATCGACGTCACGCTGCACGGCACCGCCGGGCAGTCGCTCGGCGCCTTCATGCCCCAGGGCATCGTGCTCCGGCTCGAAGGCGATGCCAACGACTACGTCGGCAAGGGCCTCTCCGGCGGCGACATCACGATCCGTCCGCCCCGTGGCTCGCAGATCGCGCCCCACGAGAACGTGATCGCCGGCAATGTCATCGGTTACGGAGCGACGGCGGGAACGATGTTCCTCTCGGGTGTCGTCGGTGAGCGTTTCCTCGTGCGCAACTCCGGCGCGACCGCCGTCGTCGAGGGCGTGGGCGACCACGCGCTCGAGTACATGACCGGTGGGCTGGCCGTCATCCTCGGATCGACGGGCCGCAACTTCGGCGCCGGCATGTCCGGGGGAGTAGCGTACGTCCACGCGCTAGACACCGCCAAGATCAACGCGCAGTCCCTCGGGAGCGGCGAGCTGCTCCTCGAGCCGCTCGACCGCGCCGATCTCGAGGTGCTGCGCAGTCTGCTCGTCGAGCACGTCGAACGCACCGCGTCGCCGCTCGGCACCGAACTCCTCGACCGCTTCGCCGAGGTCTCGGCGGAGTTCGTCAAGGTCCTCCCGCGTGACTTCGCCGCCGTACGGAGCATGCGCGAGGAAGCACTGGCCGAGGGGATCGACCCCGACGGCGACATCGTCTGGAACCGCATCCTGGAGGTGACCGGTGGCTGATCCCAAAGGCTTTCTGAAGGTAACCGAGCGCGAGCTCCCCGCTCGCCGTCCGGTGCCCGTCCGCATCATGGACTGGAAAGAGGTCTACGAGCCGGGCGACAAGGCGGTGCTGCGCCGCCAGGCGAGCCGGTGCATGGACTGCGGCGTGCCGTTCTGTCACTCCGGCTGCCCGCTCGGCAACCTGATCCCGGAGTGGAACGACCTGACGTGGCGTGGCGAAGGCCGTGCGGCGATCGACCGCCTGCACGCGACGAACAACTTCCCGGAGTTCACGGGCCGTCTCTGCCCCGCGCCCTGCGAGAGCTCGTGCGTGCTGGGGATCAATCAGCCCGCCGTGACGATCAAGCAGATCGAGGTCTCGATCATCGACGAGGCCTTCTCCAAGGGCTGGGTCGAGGCGCAGCCTCCGGAGCGCCTGACCGGTAAGACCGTCGCGGTCGTCGGCTCCGGCCCCGCGGGCCTCGCCGCCGCGCAGCAGCTCACGCGCGCCGGGCACACCGTCGCCGTCTTCGAACGCGACGACCGCATCGGCGGACTGCTCCGCTACGGCATCCCGGACTTCAAGATGGAGAAGGGCCAGCTCGAGTCGCGTCTGCGCCAGATGCAGGAGGAGGGTACCCGCTTCCGCGCCGGCGTCGAGATCGGCAAGGACATCACGTGGGCCGATCTGCGGGCCCGCTACGACGCAGTCGTCATCGCTACCGGTTCGACGGTTCCCCGTGACCTGTCGATCCCGGGACGCGACCTCGACGGCGTGCACTTCGCCATGGAGTACCTCGTCGAGTCGAACCACGCCGTCGCCGGCGACACGGTCACCGACCAGATCTCCGCCGAGGGCAAGCACGTCATCGTCATCGGTGGTGGTGACACCGGAGCCGACTGCATCGGCACCGCACACCGCCAGGGTGCGCTGAGCGTGACCAACCTCGCGATCGGCACGCAGCCGAGCGACACCCGCCCTGATCACCAGCCCTGGCCGATGATGCCGACCGTGTTCGAGGTCTCGTCCGCCCACGAGGAGGGCGGGGAGCGCGTGTTCCTCGCCTCGACCGTCGAGTTCCTCTCGAACGAGGTCGGAGAGGTGCGCGCGCTGCGCGTCGCCGAGACCGAGTACATCGATGGACGCCGTGTGCCCAAGAGCGGCACGGAGCGCGAGATCCCCGCGGACCTCGTACTGATCGCGATGGGCTTCACCGGCCCCGAGGTCGACGGCTTCACCGAGGACACCCGTCCGCAGCTCACCGATCGCGGTGCCTTCCGGCGCGACGCGACCTACGAGTCGACGATCCCGGGCGTGTTCGTCGCGGGTGACGCCGGTCGCGGACAGTCCCTGATCGTCTGGGCCATCGCCGAGGGTCGCGCCGCGGCCGCGAGCGTCGACCTGTACCTGATGGGCAGCACCGTTCTGCCGTCTCCCGTTCAGCCGCACGATGTCGCTATCGGCCTTCAGCCCGCGTAGGCTGAGGCCGGCAGTGTCGCCCGAGTTCTATCCCTTTATCCCCTGGAGAATCTGTTGAGACGCGCGAAAATCGTCGCCACCCTGGGCCCCGCAACTTCCACCTATGAGACCGTGCGTGCGCTGATCGACGCCGGTGTGGATGTCGCGCGCCTGAACCTCAGCCACGGTGACTACTCCGTGCACGAGAACAACTACGCGAACGTGCGGCGCGCCGCAGAGGACTCGGGACGCCCCGTCGCGATCCTCGTCGACCTGCAGGGGCCGAAGATCCGTCTCGGCAAGTTCGAGGGCGGCCCGTACGAGCTCGCCCAGGGCGACATCTTCAAGATCACGACCGAAGACATCATCGGCAACAAGGAGATCTCCGGGACGACCTTCAAGGGCCTTCCGCAGGACGTCAAGCCGGGAGACTTCCTCCTGATCGACGACGGCAAGGTACGCGTCGAGGTCGTCGAGACCGACGGTGTGACGGTGACCACCAAGGTCATCGTCGCCGGAGCCGTCTCGAACAACAAGGGCATCAACCTGCCCGGCGTCGCGGTCAACGTCCCGGCTCTGAGCGACAAGGACGAAGAGGACCTCCGCTGGGGTCTGCGCATCGGCGCCGACCTGATCGCCCTCTCGTTCGTCCGCAACGCGGAGGACGTCACGCGCGTGCACGAGATCATGGCGGAGGAGGGCGTGCGCGTCCCCGTGATCGCCAAGGTCGAGAAGCCGCAGGCGGTCGACGCTCTCGAGGGTATCGTCGACGCGTTCGACGCCATCATGGTCGCCCGTGGCGACCTGGGTGTCGAGCTGCCGCTCGAAGCCGTGCCGATCGTGCAGAAGCGCGCCGTCGAACTCGCTCGCCGCAACGCGAAGCCCGTCATCGTCGCGACGCAGATGCTCGAGTCGATGATCAACAGCCCGGTGCCCACGCGCGCGGAGACCTCGGACGTCGCGAACGCCGTGCTCGACGGAGCGGATGCCGTCATGCTCTCGGGCGAGACCAGCGTGGGCGACTATCCGGTGGTCACGGTCGAGACCATGGCCCGGATCATCGAGTCGACGGAAGAGCACGGCCTGGAGCGCATCGCACCGCTCACCACCAAGCCGCGCACGCAGGGCGGGGCGATCACGCTCGCAGCCCTCGAGGTCGCCGAGTTCGTCGAGGCGAAGTTCCTCTGCGTGTTCACGCAGTCGGGTGACAGCGCCCGCCGTCTGTCGCGCCTGCGCTCGCGCATCCCGATGATCGCCTTCACGCCGGAGCCCGACATCCGTCGGCGTATGGCGCTGACCTGGGGCATCCGCTCGACGCTCGTCGAGATGGTCCAGCACACCGACCTCATGTACCTGCAGGTCGACGACTACCTGCTCTCCAACGGCCTCGCCGTCGAGGGGGACAAGGTCGTCGTCATCTCCGGGTCCCCTCCCGGAATCGCCGGTTCGACCAACGACATCCGCGTCCACAAGGTCGGAGACGCCGTCAACGGCGCGGCTCCGATCTACAAGGAAGGCGTCTGACCCGAGGGTCGGGGAGGGGCGGGGCTTCGGCTCCGCCCCTTCGTCGTGCCTCCCGGGAGCAGGACGAGCGTCCACGAAAAAGGATCCTGCACATATGTGCAGGACCCTTTTTCGCTGGTGCCGGCGGTGGGACTCGAACCCACACGCCCTTTCGGACAAAGCATTTTGAGTGCTCCGCGTCTGCCATTCCGCCACGCCGGCCCGTGTATCGCGACTACGACTGTAGCGCAGAAGCAGGTTCGCCGACGCCGTGCCGACGTGCACGGCCGACCCGAAGACGCACTCCAGTAGGATGGGTACGTGACCGAGCAAGAACTGGCCGAACAGCCCACGTCATCCGCACCCCGACGCGTCGTCGTCGCCGAGGACGAATCGCTGATCCGTCTAGACATCGTCGAGATCCTCCGCGACAACGGCTTCGACGTGGTGGGCGAGGCCGGCGACGGCGAGACCGCTGTCGCGCTCGCGACCGAACTGCGTCCCGACCTCGTCATCATGGACGTCAAGATGCCTCAGCTCGACGGCATCAGCGCCGCCGAGAAGCTGCACAAGGGCAACATCGCCCCGGTCGTGCTGCTCACCGCCTTCAGTCAGAAGGAGCTCGTCGAGCGGGCGAGCGAGGCCGGCGCCCTGGCCTACGTGGTCAAGCCGTTCACGCCCAACGACCTGCTCCCGGCGATCGAGATCGCGCTGGCGCGTCACGAGCAGATCATCACCCTCGAGGCCGAGGTCGCCGACATGGTCGAGCGCTTCGAGACCCGCAAGCTCGTCGACCGTGCGAAGGGCCTGCTGAACGAGAAGATGGGGCTCAGCGAGCCCGAGGCGTTCCGCTGGATCCAGAAGGCGTCGATGGACCGCCGTCTCACGATGCAGGATGTCGCGAAGGCGATCATCGAGCAGCTCGCTCCCAAGAAGTAGTGTTCCGGCTCGATCCCGAGCACACTCTCCGTCCCGTCCGCGCGGGCGACGGCGCCGCTCTCGTACGCGCTTACGCGGTCAATCGCGCCCATCTCGCCCCGTGGGAGCCTGCGCGCTCCGAGGAGTTCTTCACGGAGGCGTGGCAGGAGCGCGATGTGCGCCGCACCGTCGACGAGGCGCAGACGGGTCGCAGCATCCGCTTCGTCGTGACTGAACGCGACGGACGGATCGTCGGCAGGACGAACCTCAACGGCATCGTGCGGGGGCCGTTCCTGAGCGGGGATCTCGGCTATTGGATCGCCGCCGATGCGATGCGACGCGGTCTCGCGACTCGCGCGGTCACAGCCGTTCTTGAGCACGCGCGCGACTCGATGGGACTGCACCGTGTGCAGGCGGCCACACTGTTGCACAACGCCGCCTCCCAGCGGGTACTCGCCGCGAACGGGTTCACCCGTATCGGCATCGCACCCCGCTATCTGGAGATCGCAGGGGAGTGGCAGGACCACGTCCTCTTCCAGCGGTTGCTGGAAGAGCGGATCACTGCGCCTTCGGAGCGTCCTTGATCATGTTCGTGATGCGGATGGTCGAGCAGCGCCGTCCCTGATCGTCGGTCACCACGATCTCGTGCACCGCGATGCTGCGTCCGAGATGGATCGGCGTGCACACACCGGTCACGATCCCGGTGGTCGCCGAGCGCGTGTGGGTGGCGTTGATGTCGACGCCGACCGCCAGGCGCCCGGGGCCCGCGTGCAGGTTGGCCGCCATCGATCCGAGCGATTCACCGAGCACCACGTAGGCGCCGCCGTGCAGCAGGCCGACCGGCTGGGTGTTTCCTTCGACCGGCATCGTGCCGACCGAGCGCTCGACGCTGAACTCGGTGAACTCGATGCCCATCTTCTCGGCCAGGGCGCCCATCCCGCGGGCCGTCGCCCACTCGAGTCCTTCGCTCATTGCGACGTCGCTCATGCATCCTCCTCAGCGGGTGTCCGTGGGCCTCGTTAGGCTGGCAGGGTGACGGACTCCGCAAAGCCTACCCTCATGGTCGTCGACGGCCACTCGCTCGCCTACCGCGCTTTCTTCGCGCTGCCGGTCGAGAACTTCACGACCAAGGACAACCAGCACACGAACGCGATCTACGGGTTCCTGTCGATGCTGGTGAACCTCATCAAAGCCGAGCAGCCGACGCACATGGCGATCGCGTTCGACACCTCGCGGCACTCGTTCCGCACCGATGAGTACCCCGAGTACAAGGCGACGCGCTCCGAGACACCGCAGGAGTTCCGCGGTCAGATCCCGCTGCTGCAGGACTGCCTCGCAGCGATGTCGATCCCGGTGCTCACGAAAGAGGGCATCGAGGCTGACGACATCCTCGCCACGCTGTCGTCGCAGGGAGCGGAGCAGGGCTATCAGGTGCTCGTCGTCTCCGGCGATCGCGACACCATCCAGCTCGTCAACGACGACGTCACGCTGCTGTACCCGTCCGTGCAGGGTGTGTCGCAGCTCAAGCGTTACGACCCGGTGACCGTGCAGGAACGCTACGGCGTGCGCCCCGAGCAGTACCCCGACATCGCCGCACTCGTGGGGGAGACCAGCGACAACCTGCCCGGCGTGCCCAAGGTGGGCGAGAAGACCGCCGTAAAGTGGTTGACCCAGTTCGGGTCGCTCGACGATCTGCTCGCGCGCGCCGAAGAGATCAAGGGCGTCGTGGGCGGAAATCTGCGAGATCACATCGAAGACGTGCGTCGCAACCGAAAGCTCAACCGCTTGCTGACCGACGTCGAGCTCCCGGTCGCACCCGACGACCTTGCGGTCGCCCCGATCGACGCGCAGGCCGTGCGCGACATCTTCGCGCGCCTCGAGTTCCGCACCCTGCTGCCGCGAGTGTTCGAGGCCGTCGGCGCCGGTGAGGTCGCCGACGACCCGAGCACGGTGGTCGAGCTGCCTGTTCCTCAACAGGTGACCGCCGCCGAACTCTCCACATGGGCGCACGCGTCTCCGGGCGAGCTCGCTCTCCGCGTGATCACGCAGAGCGGCCACCCGGTGCGACTGGGGGTCGCGACCGATTCCGAGCTGCGCGAGACCGATTGGACGGATGCCGCGGCCGACGAGCTGCGATCCTGGCTCGAGTCCGATCGCCCCAAGGTCCTCCACGACGCCAAGGGTCAATTGAAGGCGCTGAGTAGAGCAGGCATCCGTCTCGGCGGTCTCGCCTACGACACGAGCCTCGCCGGGTGGCTCCTGCGCCCGAGCTTCCCCGACAAGACGCTCGGCGATCTGGTCGAGCGTTACCTCGGCGAGAAACTCCCCGAGGCCGACCCGTCTCAGCTCGTACCCGAGACCGAGGGCGCGACTCCCGCGCAGGAGGCATGGTTCGCCCTGCGCGTCGCCACTGCGCTGCGCGACGACATCCCCGAGTCGGTGGCAACCGTCCTGACAGACATCGAGCTGCCCACGCTGCTCGCGCTGGCCGACATGGAACTCGCCGGCGTCGCGGTCTCGCACGAGGTGCTGTCGACGTTCTCCGGCGAGCTCGCGACCCGTGCCGAGGGCATCGCCCAGGACGCCTTCGGCATCGTCGGCCGCGAGTTCAACCTCGGCTCTCCCAAGCAGCTGCAGGAAGTTCTCTTCGAAGACCTCCAGCTGCCGAAGACACGCAAGACCAAGACCGGCTACTCGACGGATGCCGCCGTGCTCGCCGACCTGCAGGAGTCCAACCCGCACCCGTTCCTCAACCTGCTGCTGCAGCACCGCGAGGCCACCAAGCTGCGGCAGATCATCGAGTCTCTCGACACGGCGATCGGTGACGATGCGCGGATTCACACCACGTACGTGCAGACCGGAAGCCAGACGGGGCGACTCTCGAGCACCGACCCGAACCTGCAGAACATCCCGGTGCGCACCGAGGAGTCGCGGCGCATCCGCAGCGCGTTCCAGGTCGGCGAGGGCTACGAGGCCCTGCTCACGGCGGACTACTCGCAGATCGAGATGCGCATCATGGCGCATCTGTCGGGAGATGAGGGCCTGATCGAAGCCTTCAACAGCGGCGAGGATCTTCACCGGTTCGTCGGCGCCCGTGTCTTCGGGGTCGAGCCGAGCGATGTCACCGCTGCGATGCGCACCAAGGTCAAGGCCATGTCGTACGGCCTGGTCTACGGTCTCTCTGCCTTCGGTCTCTCGAAGCAGCTGCGTATCGAGCAGTCCGAAGCGAAGCAGCTCATGATCGAGTACTTCGCGCGCTTCGGCGCGGTGCGCGATTACCTGCGCGCCTCCGTCCTCGCGGCGAAGGAGGTCGGGTACACCGAGACGATCTTCGGGCGCCGGCGCCCGTTCCCCGATCTCGCCAGCCCGAACCGCGTGCTGCGGGAGAACGCCGAGCGCGCAGCGCTGAACGCTCCGATCCAGGGCAGTGCCGCCGACATCATGAAGATCGCGCTCTTCCACATCCACGACGACATCCGCCGCGAGGGACTCCGGTCACGGGTTCTGCTGCAGATCCACGACGAGCTCGTGCTCGAAGTCGCCCCGGGGGAGTGGGATGCGGCCGAGCGCATCGTGCGCACGAGAATGGGCGACGCCGCGGATCTGTCGGTGCCGCTCGACGTGCAGGTGGGGCGCGGGCACGACTGGAACGAGGCCGCACACTGACCACGGTCGACGGCATCCGAGGATTAGTGTGGATCGCATGACTTCCACCCCGCGCACTCCCACCGCCATCGACAAGGTCGCCGAGGACTGGGTCGACACGCTGGTCGACCTGGCCCCGACGCTCGGCACCTACATCGGGCGCGATGAGGTCAACGATCGCTTCGGTGATCTGAGCCCGGCCGGCCACGAGGCGATCGCTGCGGCCACTCGGCAAACGCTCGACGCGCTCTCGGCTCTGGAGCCGGTCGACACGATCGACGAGGTCACGAAGGCCGATCTCAGCGCTGAGCTGCGTCTCGAACTCGAACTCCACGAGGCGAACTGGCACCTGCGCGACCTCAACGTCATCGCCTCCGCCGCACAGGACGTGCGGTCGGCCTTCGACCTCATGCCCACGGCATCCGCCGACGACTGGTCGGTCATCGCCACGCGCCTCGCCGCGGTGCCCGACGCGCTGCGCGGCTACACCGAGACGCTGCGCGAGGGCATCGCGCGTGGAGTGACGCCGGCTCGACGACAGGTCGTCGAGGTGGCGACGCAGATCGACCGATACACGGCCGACGACGGCTTCTTCGCGGCCTTCGTGGCGGATGCGACGCCCGAGAGCGGCCAGCTTCCGGCGTCTCTCGCGCGCACGCTGGCCGACAACTCGGCCGCCGCGCGCGTCGCATACGGCGAACTGCGACGGTTCCTCGCTGAGGAGCTCGTGCCCGAAACCACCGAGGCCGACGCGGTCGGTCGCGAGCTCTACGCGCTCAACTCGCGCCGATTCCTCGGAGCCACGATCGACCTCGACGAGACCTATGAGTGGGGGCGCGAGGAACTCGCGCGGATGGTCGCCGAACAGACGGCGATCGCGAACGAGATCCTCCCGGGCTCCACGGTCGAAGAAGCCGTGGCGCATCTCGAGGCCGATCCCGCGCGCAAGCTGGTCGGCACCGATGCGCTGCAGCGCTGGATGCAGGAGACGAGCGACCGAGCCGTCGCCGAGCTGGCCGCCTCGCACTTCGACATCCCTGAGGCGATCCGCACGATCGAGTGCATGATCGCTCCGACGCAGGAGGGCGGGATCTACTACACGGGCCCCACCGACGACTTCTCGCGCCCCGGACGCATGTGGTGGTCCGTTCCCGAGGGCGTGACGGAGTTCGACACCTGGCGCGAACTCACCACCGTGTACCACGAGGGCGTTCCGGGCCATCACCTGCAGATCGCACAGGCCGTCTACAACCGCTCCGAGCTCAACTCCTGGCGTCGTCTGCTCGCCGGGACCTCGGGTCATGCCGAGGGCTGGGCGCTCTACGCCGAGCGCCTGATGGAGCAGCTCGGCTACCTCGACGACCCGGCCGACCGGCTCGGAATGCTCGATGGTCAGCGCATGCGCGCTGCTCGCGTCGTGCTCGACATCGGCGTGCACCTCGGCAAGCCGCGTCTCGACGGAACGGGCGTGTGGGATGCCGATTACGCTCTTGCATTCATGCGCGAGAACGTCAACATGTCCGACCAGTTCGTTCAGTTCGAGGTCAACAGGTATCTGGGATGGCCGGGACAGGCACCGTCGTACAAGGTCGGACAGCGCATCTGGGAGCAGGTGCGTGACGCCGTCCAGCAGCAGGAGGGAGAGGACTTCTCGTTCAAGGCCTTCCACAAGCGCGCCCTCGACATCGGCGGCGTCGGTCTCGACACCCTGCGAGGCGTGCTGCTTCCACGGTGATGGGAATGTCAGGCGCCCGTTCGATGTTCATTCACCTGAATAGGAAGGCATGACATGAGCATCGAATTCGGGCTGGACACGTTCGGCGACATCACCCGCGACGCCGAGGGCACCCTCCTCAGCGGAGCGCAGACAATCCGCAACGTCATCGCGCAGGCGGAGATGGCGGATGCCGTCGGCGTCGACTTCTTCGGAGTAGGGGAGCACCACCGCAAGGAGTTCGCGGTGTCGGCGCCCGAGATGGTGCTCTCGGCTATCGCCGCGCGCACCGAGAACATCCGGCTCGGCACGGCGGTCACGGTTCTGTCATCCGATGACCCCGTGCGCGTGTTCGAGCGATTCTCGACCCTCGATGCCGTGTCGAACGGTCGCGCGGAGGTCGTGCTCGGTCGCGGCTCGTTCATCGAGTCCTTCCCGCTGTTCGGCTTCGACCTCCGTGACTACGACGCACTGTTCGAACAGAAGCTCGAGCTCTTCGTCGAACTCCTGAAGGAGCAGCCGGTGACGTGGTCCGGGTCCATGCGCGCGTCGCTCGAGAACGCGGATGTGTTCCCGAAGACGGAGAAGGGACTGCAGACCTGGGTGGGTGTGGGCGGCAGCCCGGAATCCGTGGTGCGCGTCGCTCGCCACGGGCTCGGTCTCATGCTCGCCATCATCGGCGGCCCGGCCGCGCGATTCCGGCCGTTCGTCGATCTGTATCACCGTTCGGTCGACTCCTTCGGAACGACGAAGCATCCGATCGCCGTTCACTCGCCCGGCCACATCGCCGACACCGATGCAGAGGCGTGGGACGCCGCGTACTCCGGCTTCGA
Organism: Microbacterium sp. NPDC090225; assembly: GCF_044772365.1. Lineage (NCBI taxonomy): Bacteria > Bacillati > Actinomycetota > Actinomycetes > Micrococcales > Microbacteriaceae > Microbacterium > Microbacterium sp. NPDC090225. The sequence goes on from NZ_JBIVYS010000001.1 coordinate 516,321, forward strand.
GGCGATGAACAACACGATCGGCAAGGAACGCGGCTGGCCCGCGTACAGCCGTGCCCGCTTCCAGAACGACATCGGACCGGAGGGCGCGATCTACGCCGGTTCCCCCGACCGGGTGGCCGCGAAGATCGCGGACACGATCACGACGCTCGGCCTGGGCCGATTCGATCTGAAGTACGCGACCGGAACACTCTCGCACGAGGCGATGATGCGGAGCATCGAGCTCTACGGCAGCGAGGTCATCCCGCGCGTGCGCGCTCTGCTCGACAAGCGCGCGTGATCGGGCCTGCGGGATCGGTACAGGGTCCGGTCCCGCGGGAATAGGCTTGTCCGATGGCAGACGTGCGTTTCGTGGCGATCGGGGACTCCTTCACCGAGGGGGTCGGCGACGTTCTTCCCGACGGCAGGGAGCGCGGGTGGGCCGACATCGCCGCGCAGGGGTGGGCCGATGCGGCCGGGCATCCGATCCAGTACGCCAATCTCGCGATCCGCGGCAAACTCGCGTGGCCGATCGTCGAGCAGCAGCTGGAACCCGCTCTGGCACTGCGTCCCACGCACCTCTCGTTCAACGGCGGCGGCAACGACATGCTGCGACCGCGCGCCGACCTCGAGCACATCGCCGACGCGTTCAGCCGCGTTCTCCGCCGATGCGATGAGGAGGGTGTCACGATGATCTTGCTCTCCGGCGCCAACCCCAGCGGACAGCTTCCGATGGGATCACTGATCCAACGCCGCGGAGATCAGCTCTCCGAAGCGGTGCTGCGACGTGTCGCCGATCGCCCCGACGTGGTCCGCGCCCTGAACTGGCCCGATCGAGAACTCGCGCAGAGCGCGTACTGGTCCGAGGATCGCCTGCACATGAACGCCGCCGGCCATCATCGGGTCGCGGCGCGCGTGCTGCATGCGCTGGGGTACGAGCCGCCCGAGACGTGGTGGGCACCGAGCGAGCGCGGGGGAGCGGGACCGAGCGGCTTCGCCTACTACCGTCAGCACGTCGGCCCCTGGGTGCGGCGACGGGTCACGCGTACCTCCTCGGGCGATGGTCGCACCGCGAAGTATCCGGTGTGGAGCGAGCGGACTCCGGCGTGACGAGCGATATCGAACTGCGACGCATCACCGGTGGTTCGATCGTTCTGCAGGATGCCCGCACGAAGACGCAACGCTCCGTCGAGCTGGAGCCGTTCGAGATCGGCGTCTACCCGGTGACCCAGGAGCAGATGGCAGAGGTTCTCGATGCCGCCGCTCCGCACCCCCGCCGGCCGGCGGCCGACATCAGCTGGCTACGGGCCGTGCACTTCTGCAACGCGCTCTCGGAGTGGGAGGGGCGCGAGCACGCTTATCTGTTCGACGGCGAGGACGTCAGCTGGGATGTCTCGTCCGAAGGGTTCCGACTGCCCACCGAGGCGGAGTGGGAGTTCGCGTGCCGCGCGGGCTCCGCCGGCCCGCATTACGCGCCGCTCGCGGACGCCGCGTGGACGAGCGCCGACGGCGTGACGACCCCGCAACCGGTCGGTGGCAAGATCCCGAACCTGCACGGTCTGTTCGACACGCTCGGCAACGTGTGGGAGTGGTGCTGGGATCTGCTCGACCCCGCACGATACGACGAGTACCGCACGTTCCGCGGCGGTGGCTTCGCCGATGATGCGTGGAGCGTGCGCGCTTCGGTCCGCCGCGGGGGAGCGCCTCGGATGCATCACCCAGATGTAGGGATGCGCGTTGCGCGTGGCGGCTTCGACGCCGACGGTGCCGCACAGGGCTGGTCCGACGCCGTCGACCGCGAGCGCGCCCTGCAGGACGGCACCTCGCCATCGGGGTGGACGCCACGAAAACGATGACGGGACCGGTTTTGGCCCGCATCCGCGCCGCGTGGGAGAGTGGGAGGATGCCTGCAGCCTTCTCTCTCATCGTCTCCCAGGGCCGCGTGGCCGATCGCACGGACGGCGCCCTCGTGGGTGCTCGACGCGTCGGAGATGCATTGTCTGCGCTGCTTCGGATTCCGGCCACGACGATCGGGGCACCGAGCCCGTCTCGCACCGACGACTGGAGCACGGCGCTTCCGGAGGCCAACGAGACGCTGCACGGTCTGCGCGACGCGGTCGCCGATGCCATCGACGTCGGGACCGTTCCACTGCTTGCGACCAACACGTGCGCCGCGAGTCTCGGCACGCTCCCGACCGTCGCGGACCGACACCCGGATGCCGTCGTCCTGTGGATCGATGCGCACGGAGACTTCAACACGCCCGACACCACCGACTCCGGTTATCTCGGCGGCATGGTGCTCGCCGCGGCCTGCGGACTGTGGGACAGCGGACACGGAGCGGGGATCGACCCGACTCAGGTGATCGTCGTCGGCGGACGTGACATCGATCCGGCCGAAGCCGACCTTCTCTCCGGCGCCGGAGTGCGCGTGCTCGCCCCCGCCCACAGCACGCCGGAGCGCGTCCTCGAGCTGATCGACGGGCGTCCCGTCTGGATTCACGTCGATTGGGACGTTCTCGAGCCGGGGTACATCCCCGCTGCCTACCGCGTGGGGGAGGGCATGCTCCCGCACCAGATCGCAGCGATCTTCGCGGCTCTCCCCGGGGGCTCCGTCCGCGGGATCGAACTCGCGGAGTTCGAAGCCGGGGACGCCGAGGTGCCCGAGCATGTGAGCGTCGAGCTCATCCTCGAGACCTTCCTCCCGCTGCTTCGCGCCGTCTAGAGGCTCCGCACGCCGCACGGCGGCGCGTTCATCGCCGTCGTCGCTCCGGGTCGAGTCCCATCCTGACCCGTGTGCGCTTGCGCTCGATCACGATGAACACGCACCCGATGATCCAGAGTGGGATCGGTGCGAGGAACGCGATGCGGAAGGCATCCAGCGAATAGGTCTCCGGCGTACCCGCGCCCTGCAGGTCGAGCAGCAGACCGATCAGGAAGATCGCGATGAGTGCGGCGATGAATCCTCCCGCGTTCGTGACTCCTGTGGCGGTGCTCAGCCGGTGCGAGGGGTTGTGAGTGCGGGCGTGGTCGAACGCGATCATCGACGCCGGGCCACCGGTGGCGAGAGCGATCGCGAGGACGTAGAGCAGCCAGATCGGCGCTGCCTCGGGCAGTGCGATCACCGCGCACCATGCGAGCAGCTGCAGTCCCACCGCGGGGAGCACGAGGGCGAGGGACCGATGGTTCGGGAGCCGGCGCGAGAGGTCGCCGATGATCGGACCGAAGATCATGCCTGCAACGACATATACGGATATGAGCCCAGCGGCATGTGCCGCCGTGAGTCCTTGAGCAGCCGTGAGGAACGGCATCCCCCAGAGCAGGATGAACGCCGTGCCCGCGAACGGCGTCGTGAAGTGCGACCAGAACGCGAGTCTCGTGCCCGGGTGCGCCCACGCGGCGCGGATGCCGACACCGGTGTCGATCGCCGAGGTCACCACGCGCACCACACCGGTGTCGGTGTTCACCGTGACGTCGGCGTCTCGCTCTGCGGGGCGGTTACGGATAACTACTGCAACGAGGACCGTGAAGAGCACGCCCAACCCGGCGATGCTGCCGAACGTGATCGTCCAACTCGTGGCGTGGAGGAGAGCGGCCAGCGGAACGAGGGCAACCAACTGACCGGCCTGCCCGATGATGCCCGTGAACTGCACCATGACGGGACCGCGTTGCGCGGGGAACCATACGGCGACCAAACGCAGTACAGCGGGGAAGACCGCCGCATCACCGGCGCCCAGGAGCACACGGGCGAAGATCGCGATGCCGATGCTGGGGGAGAAGGCCATCACCAACTGCCCCGCCGCCATCAGGAACATGCCGATCGTGATGATGGGACGCGAGCCGTAGCGGTCGAGGAGCACACCGATCGGGATCTGCATTCCGCCGTACACGGCCAGCTGCACGACCGCGAAGAGCGCGAGGGTCGAGGCATCCGCCTGGAAACGATCGGCCGCGTCGACGCCGACGGCGCCCAACGACGTGCGGTTCGTGATGGCCAGGACGTAAGCCGCAACGCCCACCGACCAGATCAGCCAGGCTCGCCACCCGGGGTTCGAGACGGGGGAGAGGGGAGCGTGCGTCACCCCTCCACGGTACTAGCCCCCGCCGCTGACGAACTCGGCCCGCGTCATCCGAGGGAGGGAGGCCTCTTCTTCTTCCTGTTCTTCGCGTTCCAGTACTGCTGAGCGGCCTCGGCGCCGTCCCGCTTCTTGATCACGTTGAATCGCACGGTTCTGACGATCGCGCGCAGGATCACCCACGCGAAGAATCCGACGACGGCGACGATGGCGACGAGCTGTCCGAGTGCGCTGGGGTCCATGTGCGAGTGCCTTTCCTCAGGAGGTGAGTGCACGCAGTCGGCACCCGTATATATGACGGGTTCGCTGACGGAATCTGACGTCGGAGCACCTCGGTAGACACAGAGGGGCCCGGGGAGCGATCGCTTCCCGGGCCCTGATCAGCGGAGGGACTCAGCCGGCGCAGAGCGTCGAGAACGCCTGGGTCGATTCCTGGATGTCGGTGGTGAGAGTGGATGCCTCGGCGGCGGCCGAGGTGTCCTGGTCGACGAGCACGCGCTTGAGCAGATCGCGCAGCGAGGTGAAGTCCTCGTGCACCGCGGTCACGGCGTCCTTGACCTCCTGATTGGACACGGATTCGGCGGCCGCCCCGATCGCGTCCACCGTCTCGGTGAACGTGGCGACGGTGCCCTCGGGATCCGACATCGCGGCGCTCATGTCGAGCGAGGAGAGCTCGGTGGCGACACCCGAGATCTGGGTGCCGACAGACGCGCATGCGTCTGCGACGGACTGATCGGTGCTCTGTTCGGCGGGAGCGGAGCTCTCACTCGACGACGTCGTGTCCTTATCGGCATCCGCGCCCGGCGTGCTGGAGCATCCGGCGATACCGAGGACCGCGACGACGGCGATGGTCCAGGCTGCGATCTGACGTTTCATTTTCTTCCCCCGTGGAGTGAGCCGACGCATCGGCGTACGAATGTGAATCGCGAGTCAGTCAACCACACACGGATGACTCGCGTCCTGATGCGCCCAGGGGAGAAGTCCCCATCGTCGCATCCCTCCCCGGCTCGTTCTCTTCGGTCACGGCTGCGGGATCTCGATGATCAGCGGTGCCGACACGTAAGGCGACCTCGGATCATCTGCGGCGAAGTGGTTGCTCTCGTTGAAGCCGAGAGCATCCCATCCGAGAGAGTCGAGTGTCTGCCCGTCGGGGACGAGCATGACGATGCAACCGAGTTCCGTCGTCCAGGGGTCCGGCAGTTCCCCCCGGTAGCAGGCCTCGTCGAGGTCACGCCCGATCTGCATGCCGCCCGTTTCGATGCCGAAGTCGCCCTGTATCTGCTCGGCGTACTCGCCGTCGGAGAGGACCCCGTAGACCTCGCCGAGGGTGAAGCCGTGACGGTCTTCACCCTCGGGGGAGTCGACCTGGTAGGCGACGACCACGGGCTCGTAGTCCGCGAACTCGTCGGCATTGTCGAACTTCTCGAACAATGCTTCGCCGGGCCAGGAGACGTCGGTGACTGTCAAGCCGAGCTCCGCGGGCTGCCGGCCTGACACGCTACCGTCATCTGTGAACGCGAGGCCGGGCACCCGCAGCGTCTCACCGACAGTGACATTCGCTCCGGGAGCAGTGAGCGTGTCCGGGAGCACGACCTCGAGAGGCTTCGCGTCGAGAGGGGCGGTATAGGCCGAACATCCCGAGAGAGTCGCTACACCGATCAACACGATTGCGAGAGGTGCGGGATATCGTCGGGTCGTCATCAATGCCTCCGGGTGCTCGGGGAAATCCTGGAGGCCGAGATTCAACCCCCATATCTCTGACGGGGGCGGGGGCAGAATCTGTCGGCCGGCACGATTCTCACGCTATCTGACATAATGTGCATTATCGGTTAAGACGGAATCCGGCTCACTAGGCTGATCTCATGAACGGCGAGCACGTGGAGATTGACTGGACGGCGGCGCGCGACGCGAATCGCGAGAACTGGGATGACCGCGTGCCACTGCACGCGGTGTCGTACGGACGCGAGTCGTTCGACGACCCCGAGCACCTCAGCGATGTCGTCCGTCATGACGTGCCGGTGCTCGAACGCTTCCTGCCCTCACGATCCCTTGTCGGGCTCGACGTGTGCCACCTGCAGTGCCACATCGGCACCGACACGGTCTCGCTGGCGCGTGCCGGCGGGCGGGTCACCGGGGTCGACTTCTCGGCACCGGCTCTGGAGACGGCACGTGCGTTCGCCGAGCAGCACGGCATCCAGGCGGAATGGGTCGAAACCGATGTGCTGGATGCCAGAGCCGCCGTGTCCGGGGATTTCGACGTCGTCTACACCAGTATCGGGACGATCTGCTGGCTCTCGGATCTGGACCGGTGGGCCCGGCAGATCCACGAACTGTTGCGGCCAGGGGGCACGTTCTTCATCCGTGACGGGCATCCCGCGCTGTACGCAATGGACGAGGATGCGCCGACGCTCACCGCGCGCTATCGATACTTCGGCGACGGGACGGCGCAGGTCTGGGACGACGCGAGCACCTATTCGGGCGGCGGCAGTGTCTCGCACACACGCACCTACGAGTGGCCGCACTCACTCGCCGAGATCCTCGGCGTCCTTCTCGGTGCCGGCCTGCGCATCGTGCACGTAGACGAAGGTCGCACACTCCCCTGGCGCTTCAGCCCGCGAATGGTGGAGGTGCCGGGAGGATACGCGTGGCCCGAGGACCAACGCGATCTCCTCCCCTGCACCTACACGATCATCGCTCGACGAGACTGATATATCGGTTTCGACGATCTGCGATCAGCCGCCGATCGATCAGCCGCCGACATAGGCCGCGAGATGCTCACCGGTGAGCGTCGAGCGATCGGCGACGAGCTCCGCGGGGGTACCCTCGAACACCACGCGGCCGCCGTCGTGCCCGGCCCCGGGGCCGATGTCGAGGATCCAGTCCGCATGAGCCATGACCGCCTGATGATGCTCGATCACGATCACGGTCTTCCCCGACTCGACCAGGCGATCGAGGAGTCCGAGGATCTTCTGCACGTCCGCGAGGTGAAGACCGGTCGTCGGCTCGTCGAGCACGTAGACGTCACCCTTCTCCCCCATCTGGATCGCCAGCTTGATGCGCTGACGCTCCCCGCCGGAAAGGGTCGACAGTGGCTGTCCGAGCGAGAGATACCCGAGGCCGACGTCGTCCAGCCGACCGAGGATCGCCGTCACGGCAGGGATCTTGGCGTCGCCCTCCGAGAAGAACACCCGCGCCTCGGACACGGGCAGGTCGAGCACCTCGGTGATGTCCTTGCCCGCCAGCTTGTACTCGAGCACAGCGGCCTGGAAGCGCTTTCCTCCGCAGTCCTCACACGGCGTCTCGATCGTGTCCATGAAACCGAGCTCGGTGATGATGACGCCGGCTCCCTTACAGGTCGGGCACGCGCCCTCGGAGTTCGCGCTGAAAAGCGCGGGCTTCACGCCGTTCGCCTTCGCGAACGCTTTTCGGATCGGTTCGAGCAGCCCGGTGTAGGTGGCGGGGTTGCTCCGACGCGAGCCCTTGATCGCTCCCTGGTCGATCGCGACGACCCCGTCGAGCTTCGAGACCGAGCCGTGGATCAGCGAACTCTTTCCGGAGCCTGCGACACCCGTGACGACCGTCAGGATGCCGGTGGGGATGTCGACGTCGACGTTCCGAAGGTTGTTCGCGGTCGCACCGCGGACCTCGATCGCCCCGTCCGCCGCGCGCACCGCTTCTTTGAGCACCGCACGGTCTTCGAGGTGCTCGCCCGTGCGCGTGCCGCTGCCCTTGAGCCCGTCGACGGTGCCCTCGAAGCAGATCTCACCACCTGCGCTGCCCGCGCCCGGGCCGAGATCGACGACATGGTCGGCGATCAGGATCGTCTCGGGCTTGTGTTCGACTACGAGAACCGTGTTGCCCTTGTCGCGCAGCTTGAGGAGCAGGCCGTTCATCCGCTGGATATCGTGCGGGTGGAGGCCGATGGTCGGCTCGTCGAACACGTAGGTCACGTCGGTCAGCGACGAACCGAGGTGGCGGAGCATCTTGATGCGCTGCGCCTCTCCCCCGGACAGCGTGCCCGACGGTCGCTCGAGGCTCAGATACCCGAGTCCCAGGGTGACGAAGGCGTCGAGATTCGCGCTCAGCGCTTCGAGCAGCGGACCCGCACCCGGGAGGTCGAGGCCGCGCACCCACGCAGCGAGGTCCGTGACCTGCATGCGGCAGGCATCCGCGATGCTGATGCCGTCGATCTTCGACGACCGCGCCCCCTCCGTCAGTCGGGTGCCATCGCACTCCGGACACACCGCGAAGGTGGCCACGCGCTCGACGAACGCGCGGATGTGAGGCTGCAGTGCGTCTATATCCTTCGACAGCATGGACTTGGTGATCTTCGGGATCAGTCCCTCGTACGTCATGTTGATCCCGGCGATCTTGACCTTCGTCACCTCACCGTAGAGGAACAGCTGGCGCTGCTTCTCGGAGAACTCGGCGATGGGCTTGTCGCCCGGATAGAACCCCGACTCCGAGAAGCCCTTCACCATCCAACCGTCCGCCGTGTACCCCGGCACCATGATGGCACCCTCGTTGAGGGACTTGGACTCGTCGACGATCTGCGCGAGGTCGAGGTCGGACACCGCTCCCCGGCCCTCGCAGCGCGGGCACATTCCGCCGAGGTAGATCGCGTCCTTCACGATCTTCTTCTCGCCGCCGGGGCCGGTCATCACTCCGCTCGCCCGCTGTGTGGGGATGTTGAAGGAGAAGGCGGTCGGCCCACCGATGTACGGGGTCCCGAGCTTGCTGAAGAGGATGCGGAGCATCGCGTTCGCATCGGTCACGGTGCCGACAGTCGACCGCGGGTTCGCCCCGAGGCGTTCCTGGTCGACGATGATCGCCGTCGTCAGACCCTCGAGCACATCGACATCCGGCCTCGGCACCGAGGGCATGAACCCCTGCACGAAGGCGCTGTACGTCTCGTCGATCATTCGGCGCGACTCGGCCGCGATGGTGTCGAAGACGAGCGAGCTCTTGCCGGAACCCGACACGCCGGTGAAGACGCTCAGTCGTCTTTTCGGGATGTCGACGCTGACGTCCTTGAGGTTGTTCTCCCGTGCGCCCTGGACGCGGATGAGGTCGTGGTTGTCGGCGGGGTGGTCGACGGTGGTCATCGGCATCCTTCGGAGACGAGGCTGATCTCTCAGCCGGCTTGGTTGATACGGAGGAGGTTGCCCGCGGGATCGCGGAATGCGCAGTCGCGCACGCCGTACGGCTGGTCCATGGGTTCCTGCACGACGTCGGCTCCACTCTCGACCAGCCGTTCGAAGAGCGCGTCGAGGTCGTCGCTGGCGAGCGTGAGCGCGCCGTAGCTCCCCTTCGCGATGAGTTCGAGCACCGTGCGGCGCTCCTCATCGGTGAGGCCGGGGTCGGTTGCCGGCGGGTGGAGCACGATCGAGGTGTCCGGCTGGTTCTCGGGACCGACGGTGAGCCAGCGCATGCCGTCGTATCCGACGTCGTTGCGCACCTCGAAACCGAGGGCGTCGCGATAGAAACCGAGCGCCGCGTCGGCGTCGGTGTGCGGGAGGAAGGCGTAGTGGATGCTGATCTTCATGGGTTCACGCTAGGTGGGCGTCGGTGCGCGGCGCTTCTCGATTCCTGATCGGTCGGGTGACCTGCTTGGCCTGGAACACGGGGATCCCGTCCACGTGGGCGGCGCGTTCACGGTACACGCTGGGTGGGACACCCACCAGCTCTGTGAAGCGACTGCTGAACGTGCCCAGCGACGAGCAGCCGACTTCGAAGCACACCTCGGTGACCGAGCGGTCCCCGCGCCGGAGCAGAGCCATCGCCCGCTCGATACGACGCGTCATCAGATACGAGTACGGAGACTCCCCGTAGGTCTCCCGGAAACGGCGGCTGAGATGCCCGGCGGACAGGTGCACCCCGGCCGCGAGAGCCTCGACGTCGAGAGGCTTGGCGTAGTCGCGGTCGATGCGGTCGCGCACCTTGCGCATCGACACCAGCTCGCGCAGGCGCGCATCCTCGTCGGGAGTCACCTCATGATCCTGCCATGACGCCCCGCATCGGCGCATGACCCTGCGCGACGCCCCGAGCGAGATGATCCCCACGGCGACGACGCACGGGGCTACTCTGAGGTCATCCACACAGGATTCTCTCAGAAAGGGTCCCCCATGTCCGCACCACTCTCCGAAGCGAAATCGCTGTTCAAGTCGATCCGCATCACGCTCGCCGTCTCCGGCGTCATCGCCCTCATCGCCGGCATCGTGCTGCTGGTCTGGCCCGTGAAGTCCGCCGTCGTCGTCACCGCGATCTTCGCCGCTTATCTCGTCGTCGCGGGCCTCGTGTACATCGGCCTCGGCATCTTCTCGGGTGCACGCGGCGGATGGTCGCGCGTCGGGCACATCCTCCTCGGCCTCCTCTACATCGTCGCCGGCGTCATCGCCTTCGCGAACCTCGGTGCGGCCGCGGCCGCTCTCGCCTTCGTCGTCGTCATCTTCATCGGCATCAGCTGGATCGTCGACGGTGTGGTGGCTCTGAGCCTGCTCGGTCAGGACGGATCGCGCGTGTGGACCCTCCTCTACGCGCTCCTCAGCATCGTGGCCGGAATCATCGTGCTGTTCTCGCCGCTCGTGGCCGGGTTCGCGTTCTGGCTGATCCTCGGCATCACGCTCGTCGTGCTCGGCATCGTGCAGATCGTCCGGGCGATCACGCTCGGAAAGGACGCCAAGGAGTTCACGGCCGACGTCCAGGAGGGCGCCGCGCACTGACGTCCGCAACGACGCGATCGGCCCCGTGCTCCGAAGTGGAGCACGGGGCCGATCTGCGTACGGGTGCTACTCGGCGACGAACGCGCTGACGTCTCCGACGAGACGGGTGTTGTCGGCGGGCACGGGGTCGACCGCAGCCTGGGCGACCTCGGCGGCGAACTCCGAGACGTTGTAGAGCTTGCCCGCGGACTCGCGGCGCTCGGCGATCGCTCCCGGGTTCGCGCGCTCGAGCAGAGTCGCGGTGATCGTTCCCTCGATCATGTCGCCGGAGACGACGGTGAAGCCGACGCCTTTCTCGGCGAGGCCCGGGATGAGCTCGCGCAGCGCATCCTCGCCGGCACGCTTCGACAGAGCGACCGGTTCGTACTCGGGCATGGTCGGGGTGGTGCGGATGAAGTGCGCCTGGTGGCTGGTCACGAACACCACGCGGGCACCCTCGCCCAGAAGCGGTTCGGCCGCGCGGAGCACGTTGAGCTGCGCGTCGCGGTTGAGGGTGAGGGCGTAGTCCTCGGCCATGCCGGACTCCATGCCGCCGGACGCGTTCAGCACGAGCACGTCGAGGCGGCCGTACTCGTTGGTGACGGCGTCGAACATCGCCGAGATCGACTCCGGGTCGGTCAGGTCGGCACCGACGACGAGTGCGCGGCGTCCGAGCTCGCGCAGCTCAGCGGCGAGCTTCTCGGCGCGCGGGGCCTTGTTGCGGAAGTTGATGACGACATCCGCCCCGGCCTCTGCCAGGTAGCGCACGGTGTCGGCGCCGATCCCCCGTGACGAGCCGGTGACAAGGGCGACCTTGCCGTCGAGAGATCCTGCGGGAAGAACAGCGGTCACGGTGACTCCTCATGGTGCGTGAAACGCCGCGGTGACGCGGCAACTCAGACTATCAAGACCGCCCCGCGCCGCCCGATGCGGCGCTGGGCCCCGTGATAGGTTGACCGCGAAGGAGGCCGCATGGACACCGTCTCGACTTTCGTACAGTTCATCGACCAATGGGCCTGGATCGGCTGGCTGGTCCTGATCGCCGTATTCCTCGTGATCGAGATGCTCACGCTCGATTTCACGTTCCTGATGCTCAGCTTCGGCAGCGCCATCGGACTGCTCACCGATCTCGTCGGCATCCCGGTCTGGGCGCAGGTGATCGTCGCCGCGGCGGCCGCCGCGCTGTTCATCCTCTTCCTGCGACCGCCGCTTCTCCGGCGGTTGCGACGCGGCGAGGATCCCACGAAGTCGAACGTCGATGCGCTCCTCGACCTCCGTGGAACCGCACTCCACGACATCACGCAGATCTCCGGACAGGTCAAGCTCAGCAACGGCGACACCTGGACCGCTCGCTCCGCCACGCCCGTACCGATCCCCCAGGGGTCGCCGATCGCCGTGACGGCGATCAACGGTGCCACCGCCATCGTCCGCCCCGTCAACGACTAGGAGACTCCGTGAACGACGCCTCGTTCATCCCCACCGCGATCCTCTGGATCCTCGCGATCGCGGTCATCATCTTCGTGGTGGTGACCGTTGCGCGATCCATCCGCATCATCCCGCAGGCCACGGCCGGTGTCGTGGAGCGGCTCGGCCGCTACCACAAGACCCTCACCCCCGGTCTGAACATCCTGGTGCCGTTCATCGACCGACTGCGTCCGTTGATCGACATGCGCGAGCAGGTCGTCTCCTTCCCTCCCCAGCCCGTGATCACCGAAGACAACCTCGTCGTCTCCATCGACACGGTCGTCTACTTCCAGGTGACGGATGCCCGGGCCGCGACCTACGAGATCGCGAACTACCTCGGCGCCGTCGAGCAGCTCACGACCACGACGCTCCGTAACGTCGTCGGTGGCCTCAACCTCGAAGAGGCGCTCACGAGCCGAGACAACATCAACGGTCAGCTCCGCGTCGTGCTCGACGAGGCCACCGGCAAGTGGGGCATCCGCGTCGGCCGCGTGGAGCTCAAGGCGATCGATCCGCCCATCTCGATCCAGGACTCGATGGAGAAGCAGATGCGCGCCGAGCGTGACCGTCGCGCCGCGATCCTGACGGCCGAGGGAACGAAGCAGTCCGCGATCCTCGAGGCCGAGGGCGCGCGTCAGGCCGAGATCCTCCGCGCCGAGGGTGACAAGCAGGCCGCCGTCCTGCGCGCGCAGGGTGAGGCCGAGGCCATTCAGAACGTCTTCACGGCGATCCACCAGGGCGCCCCGGACGACAAGCTGCTCGCCTACCAGTACCTGCAGATGCTGCCGAAGATCAGCGAGGGCCAGTCCAACAAGCTGTGGATCATCCCGAGCGAACTCACCGAAGCTCTCAAGGGCATCGGCAGCGCGTTCACGCCGAAGCCGGGTCAGGCGCCAACTCCCCCGCCGGGCGTGTGACGCACCCGTACTTCGCGAAGGCACGGCATCCCCGAGTCCTCGCCCACCGTGGTCTCGTGACCGCGGCGGGCGAGGACTCGGGCGTCTGGGAGAACACCGCCGCAGCCTTCGCCGCTGCGCACGCCGCCGGGGTGGAGTACGTCGAGACCGACTGCCAGGTAACCGCCGACGGCGACGTGGTGCTCTTCCACGACGCGACCCTTCAGCGGTTGACCGGCGACCGCCGAGCGGTCAGAGAGGTACGCACCCGCGAGCTCGTACGTCTCTTCGCCGATCACGGCGGGCTCCTCACGGTCGCCGAGGCCCTCGACCTCTTCCCGACCGTGCGCTTCAACATCGACGTGAAGACCGCCGCCGCGGCGGAGCCGCTCGGTCCGATCCTCGCCGAGCACACGCATCGGACGCTCGTGACGAGCTTCTCCGATGCGCATCGGCGTGCGACGGTCGCCGCCGTCCTCCGTGCGGGGGCCGCGCTGCGCCCTGCGACCTCGTGCGGAAGCCGAACGATCGCGGCGGTGCGAGCGCTGTCGGCCCTGCATCTCTCCCCCGCACGGGCGCTCCGCGACATCGACGCCCTGCAGATCCCCGAGCGGCAGGGCCCGCTGGCCGTGCTCAGTCCCGGACTTCTTCGCGCCGCCCGCGCGCAGGGCGTTGAGGTGCACGTCTGGACCGTGAACGACCCCGAGGAGATGCGCCGGCTGGTCGCCCTCGGCGTCGACGGGATCGTCTCCGACCGCGCTGATCTCGCCCTCGACACCTTGTCGCCCTCATAACCCTCTGCGCTGGGATTCCCCTGTGAATAACGCCGAGATTCCGGGCGCGTGGATGAAGCGCACAGGCTGGGACGTTATACCTGACAGCGACGAGAGGACCACACAATGGCAGATCGCAGCCTGCGCGGCATCCGACTCGGCGCCCAGAGCCTACAGAGCGAAGAGGGCGTCGTTTTCATGGAGCGCCGTGAGACCACCTACACCTGTGACGCATGCGGCCATGTCACGAACCTGATGTTCGCGGCCGATGCCGAGCCGCCCCAGACCTGGGAGTGCCGCTCGTGCGGAGCCGACGCCCGACTCAACGTCGACGGCCAGGCCGTGACGCTCGAGGCGACCGATGAGAAGGCCGCTCGTACCCACTGGGACATGCTTCTGGAGCGCCGCACACGCGCCGAGCTCGAGGAGCTCCTCGAAGAGCGCCTCGCCTTCATCCGCGCACGTCGCGGTGCCGGCGAAGACCCGACGCGGGAGAAGATCGGGGCCTAAGCCCGACGAGCGCGCCACCACCCGAGAACGAGCGCGACCAACCCGCCCCAGAGCAGGATCTGCTGCAGCCAGGGGCCCAGCGCGACACCAGCCGTGAGGCCGGAGCGGAGTTCGACATCCTCGAGCATCGCGCCGGCCTCATCTGCGTCCAGGCTCGTGACCGTCGACCCGTTCGGGCGGATGATCTGGCTCGTGCCCACCGTCGACACGTTCACGACGCTGCGGCCGGTCTCGATCGCCCGCATCCGCGCGAAGGCGAGCTGCTGCAGATTCTCATCGGTGCCGCGGAAGTCCGCATTGTTGGTCTGGAACACGAGGACCTCTGCACCGCCGGCCACGCTCTCATGGATCACATCGTCGTAGATGACGTCGAAACAGATCGCGAGGCCGACGAGTGTGCCGTCGATGTCCATGATCGGCGGATTGATCCCCGGCGTGTACTCACGCCCGATGAGGCCGATCAGATCGGGGGCCAGGGCGTTGTAGAAGGCGCGGTCGGGTACGTACTCACCGAACGGCACCGGATGCCGTTTGTCGTGGATCTGTTCCGCTCCCCCGGCATCCGTCCAGAGCATCGACGTGTTCCAGTAGAGCTCGTTGCGGGCGGTCGCAGCATTCGCGAGCAGCGGCGCGTCGATCCGGGTCGAGACGAGCGTCAGCTGACGCGCGAGCGTCTCATTCTGGAAGGGGTCGGTGTCGAGACTGCCCTCCGGCCAGACGAGGAGGTCGACGTCTTCGCCGTAGAGAGCCTCGGTGGCCTCCGTCTGTGCGCGGACCACGGCGAACGGCGTGCGCTCGTCGAAGTATCCGGTCGGACCGTTGCCCTGCACGGCGGCGATCCGCATCTCACCCGCGGGAGCGGTCGGGAACTGCGGTGTCGCCAGCAGGACGATCGCGATGGCCGCGGGGACGACCAGCGGCATCGGGCGCCGCCACAGCCTCAGCCGCACCGCCTCGATCAGCATCGCCACGACGAGAACCATCAGGAACCCGAGACCCCCGACGCCGAGCCACGACGACACCGGAGCGAGCGGGCTCTCGGCCTGACTCATCCCGATCCGTGCCCACGGGAAGCCGCCGTAGGGCCAGGAACCGACGAACACCTCCCGACCGATCCACAGGGCCGCGACGACGATCGGGAGCACCAGCACGCGCCCCCACGTGCCGGGAAGCGCCCGAGGGAGCCAGCGGTAGGCGAGGGCGATCGGGATGAGCGCGACAGCCGTGAGGCCGCCCTCGAGGACGCTCAGAGCAGCCCAGGGAACCGGGCCCAGATACCTCGAGGTCCACGACACGAGGAGGGCGAAGAACAGGATGCCGTAGACCAGACCGACCAGCAGCGCCCCGCCCGCGCGGCGGCCGATCATCGACAGCAGCAGGAGCGCGGTCGCCGGGAACGCGAGTGCCCAGACCGACGCTGCCGGGTAGGCGACGTTCATGAGCAGCGCCGCGGCAGCGGACGCGATCGCCGCCGCCCACAGCGGCAGAATCGGGCGCGGTCGAGTCGTGCGTTCAGACATGGGTGCCCCCGGTCACATCGAGGAGTAGGCGACGATGCCACGGCGGACGCCGTCGAGCGCCGTGCGGGCCGTGCGAGCGAGTGCTCCGTCTTCGGCGACGATCGACAGCTGATCGAGGAGGTCGATCGTCTGCTTCGCCCAGCGGACGAAGTCGCCGGCCGCCATATCGGCATCGACGAGAACCCGATCGAGCATCCCGCCCCGTGCCCACGAGTGCATCGCCCCGGCGAGACCGGCGGCGAGCGGCTCGGAGCCGGGGAGGTGGTGATCCTGTTCGAGATCGTCGAGAACGGCCCACAGCGCGGTCGTCTTCTCGTACGCGGCGCGGAACGCACCGCGCGGGAGGCCGCGCTCACCCGAGTTCGCCTCATCGCGCCGCGGCTCGTAGACGAGGCAGCACGCCATCGCCGCGAGCGAAGGCGCATCGAGGCCCGACCACAGCCCCTGGCGCAGCGACTCGGCCACCAGCAGATCCCGCTCGCCGTAAATGCGCCGCATCGTACGGCCCGCCTCCGTGAGCGTCATCTCGTCACCGTCGGAGCGCAGATAGTCGAGCGTCTCGAGAACTTCGACCACGCGGTCGAACACTCTGGCCACCGTGCCGGTACGGGTCTCGATCTGACGGCGGGTGCGGTCGGTCTGACGCTTCAGCTTCCAGTACCGCTCCGCCCACCGGGCGTGCGCCTCGCGATCGGGGCAGCCATGGCACGGGTGCCGCTGCATCTTCGTGCGCAGCTGCTGGATGCGCTTCAGTCGCTTGTCGCGCGCCGAGCGCGGTGCCCCGGAGTCCTGCCGGTTCTTATTCTCGAGGTCGCTCAGCTCGCGACGGATCGTGGAGTACTCCACGAAGTCGCCGTGCTCGCACGACATCGACTTCTCGTAGCCGGCGAGAGAGACCTCGGCCTCGCGCACCTGGCGGGCGAGGCCGACCACGGCGCGATCGGCCTGGAACTGGGCGAACGACGACTCGAGGATCTGCCGCGCGCGGGGCTTTCCGAACAGGTCGATGAGGTTCACGGCCATGTTGTACGTCGGCCGGAAGCTCGAGTTCAGCGGGTAGGTGCGCCGCGAGGCGAGAGCGGCAACGGCCTGAGGGTCCATGCCCTCGGTCCACTGCACCACCGCGTGGCCCTCGACGTCGATGCCCCGACGTCCGGCGCGACCGGTGAGCTGCGTGTACTCCCCCGAGGTGATCGCGACGCGCGCCTCGCCGTTGAACTTCTCCATCTTCTCGAGCACGACCGTTCGCGCCGGCATGTTGATGCCGAGCGCGAGCGTCTCGGTGGCGAAGACGACCTTCACGAGCTTGCGCTGGTAGAGCTCCTCGACGACCTCCTTGAACGCCGGCAGTAGGCCCGCGTGATGCGAGGCCACGCCGCGCTCGAGGTTGTCGAGCCACTCCCAGTAGCCGAGGACTCCGAGGTCCTCCTCCAGCAGCGTGCGGGTGCGTTCCTCGACGATTTCGCGGATCTCGGCGCGCTCCTCGTGCGAGGTGAGGCGCATGCCCGAACGACGCACCTGCGCGACGGCCGCATCGCAGCCGACGCGGCTGAAGATGAAGAAGATCGCCGGCAGCAGATTCGCGCGCTCGAGGAGGTGGATGACCTCCGGGCGGTCGATCCGCTCGATGCGGCGCGCGTTCGACGGACGCACCGGCCGCTGGCCCCCGCGCGGTGGGCGCTTCGCCTGTCGACCGGCGTGACGGTTGCTGACGTAGGACTGTGCGCGACGGTTGTTGTCGTAGTTGGAGCCGGTGAACGAGCGGATGCGCATCAGCTCCTGGTTCACCTGCGCCGTGGCGACACCCGCCCTATCGTCGAACAGGGGCAGGAGGTCGTCGCGCACGAGCACGTGCTGCTCCAGCGGGACAGGGCGGATCTCCGAGACGATCACCTCGGTGTCGCCGCGCACCGTGTCGAGCCAGTCGCCGAACTCCTCGGCATTCGACACCGTGGCGCTCAACGAGACGAGGCGCACCTGCGACGGCAGGTGGATGATGACCTCTTCCCACACCGCGCCGCGGAATCGGTCGGCGAGGTAGTGGACCTCGTCCATCACGACGTAGCGAAGATCCCGCAGGGCCGCCGAGTCGGCGTAGATCATGTTGCGCAGCACTTCGGTGGTCATCACCACGATGCGCGCGTTGCCGTTGATGTTGGTGTCGCCGGTGAGGAGCCCGACCTCGTCGGCTCCGTAGACGTCGACGAGCTCGCGGAACTTCTGGTTCGAGAGAGCCTTCATCGGCGTCGTGTAGAACGCCTTGTCGCGGGGCGTCTGCATCGCGAGATGGATCGCGAACTCGCCCACGATCGTCTTGCCGGCCCCGGTCGGTGCGGCGACCAGGACGCTGTTCCCACGCTCGAGCGCGTGACAGCCCTCGATCTGGAACGGGTCGAGATCGAATCGCTGACGCGCGGCGAACGCGGAGGTCTCGGGGTGCTCCGATGCCTGTCGCGCGGCGGCGTATCGCTCCGCCGGCGAACTCATGCGGCGTCCGGCAGGAGGCCGGCGGCCGCATCCTGCTTGCGCTTGCGCCGGTCGAACAGCAGCGACAGACCGGCGGCCGCGAAGTACAGGACGATCAGGATGCCCGCGAGCATCAGCATGCTCACAACGTCGGCGGCCGGCGTCGCGAGAGCGGCGAAGACCGTGGCGATGATGATCGCGACGCGCCATCCCTTGAGGATCGCCCGCCCCGACATGATCCCGGCGAAATTCAATGCGACGAGGAAGACCGGCAGCACGAAGGAGACACCGATCACGAGCATCAGTTTGAAGATGAAGTCGTAGTAGTCCTGGGCCGCGTAGAAGTTCGTGCCGCCCTCCGGCGTGAAGCTCCACATCAGCTCGATGATGTGCGGCATGATCATGACGCCGAGGTAGCACCCGCCGAGGAACAGCGGAACGGCGGCAGCGACGAAGCCGATCGTGTAGCGCACCTCTTTGCGGGTGAGGCCGGGCATGATGAACGCCCAGATCTGCCACAGCCAGACCGGTGCAGAGGCGAAGAGACCGATCGACAGGGCGATTCGCATGCGCATGTCGAACGCGGAGGTCACGGTCGAGAAGTTGAGGGCGCTGAAATCATCACCGCGTTTCTCGGTGATGAGACGGATCGGCTCTGTGATGAAGTGGATGATCGGATCCGCGACGATGAACGCCAGCACCATGCCGACGACCAGCGCGATCGCGGCGATCATCAGACGGCGGCGCAACTCGACGAGGTGCGCTCCGAGAGACATCCGCCGGTCGCGGTCCGGCTTCGCCTTCGCGGCCAGGTCCATCACTGCCACGAGCGGTCAGGCGCGCGGCGGAGTCTCAGGTTCTGAGCCCGAGTTCTTCACCGTGGTCGGGTCCACTGCCGCGTTCTCGGCGGCTGCGGGACCGTCTTCTTCCTTCATCGCCTTCATCTCTCCCTTGAAGACGCGGGCCGACTGGCCGACGCTCTTCGCGAGGGCGGGCAGCTTTGCCGCGCCGAAAAGGAGGAGGATCACGGCGAGCACGATCAGGAGGTGCCACCCCTGCAGTCCAGCAAACATCTCTAGTTCCCGTCGTCGGTGGGCGATTCGGCCAGTCTACCCGCCTGTGCTGTGGATGGGCGGTGGTAGAGCGCGAGTCCCGCAGACGCCCATTCCCGGGTCGCTGCGCGCGCGATACCCGGTTCGAGTACCTCGAGCGCTCCCCCGAATCGCGCGGCGATGCGCTTGATGCCGCGCGGATCGGCGAGGTGCAGGTGAGCCGTGACCACGCCGTCGAGGGTCTCGACCTCGTCGGCGGAGAGGAGACCGCCCAGGAGCGGAGCCAGTCGTTCGGGAACGCGCACGGTGACCTCGCGGTCGTCGGCCACCTCGGCGAAGGCCTCGGGAACGTGCTCCCCCGCGTGCGTGATCGGGATGTCGGTCAGCTGCGGGCGGCTCACCCGGTCGAGGTGGAAGGTGCGCATCGCCTGACGCAGATGACACCATCCCTGCAGATACCACTGACCGTTGGTGATCAGGATCTGCACCGGATCGACCGTGCGCGTGGTCGGCTGCGCGTCGGGCGCCTGATAGGTGAACGAGATCGCGCGCCGCTCCTGCACCCCACGGGACACCGCCTCGCGCACCTCGTCGACCGCCGTGGGCGCGATGACCACCTCGGCGGGAGCGTCGGCCGCTCCTCGGGAGAGCTTCGAGATGAGACCGGCGACGAGCCCCGAGTCCGAGACCGCGGGCACCGCAGCGACCATCTGCAGCCCGGCGAGCAGTGCTGCGGCTTCGCGCGCCGTGAACCGCGGCACACGGCGCAACGCGACGTCGTTCGTGATCTCGATGACGTCTTCCTGGTCGAGCAGGTCCCAGTTGATGTCGAACATCTCCTGCGGCTGCTGCCAGAACCCGGCTTCGCCGGGCAGGCCGATCACGGTCAGCTTCTCGACCATCGCCCGCATCTCGCGCGGGGTCACGCCGAACTCCGCGGATGCCTCGGCCAAAGAGACCTGCCCGTGCTCGAGGAGATACGGAACGAGCGTCAGGTATAGACGCACCCGATCGCCGGCGAGCAACGGCTTCTTCGTGCTCATCGTCGCACATCCCGGTCGGTGTGCGTCTCGGCGACCGCGCGGAGACGCGACACCACCGCGTCACGGAGTGCGTCGGGCTCGACCACACGCACTTCGGGACCGTACGACGCGAGCTCGTCGGCGAGGATGTGGACATCGACGAAGGGGACGCGGATCCCTTGAACCGCGGGCACCGCGCGCCGTCCCAGTCGAAGCGACGCCTCCGTGCCGGGAGTGATCTCGAGCAGGGCGGAGTTCTGCGCCGCCACCGCCTCGAGCCCCGCGAGCGCGCGGTCGCCCGCGCCGTCCCGCAGCGTGGGATCGAAGGTCGTCGCGGTCACGGTCACCTCACCGACGATTCGGCTGAGCAGGAACGTGCGATCGCCCGCGGCGTCGATATCGATGCCGAACACGTGCCAACGCGCCTCGTAGTCCACGAGCGCGAGCGGCTGCACCCGGCGACGGCGGGGGGCATCCTCCCCCGGCTTGAGGTAGTCGAAGGCCACGACCCGACTCTTCTCGATCGCCTCCTGGATCGGACCGAACGCGGAATCGCGCGCCGTGATGCGCGGCGCGAAGCCGATGATCGGCTCGTCGCCGTCGATACCGAGAGCACGGATCTTGCGAACGCCGGACTGAGCGTCTCCCGACGCGGATTCCGCGCTCCACACGCTTCCCGCAAGACGAAGCACGGCGAGTTCGGCGGGCGTGAAGTCGATGTCGCTCGGCAGGTCGTACTCCGCCTGCGGAATCCGGTAGCGCGCCTCGCGCAGATCGTTCGGGTCGGCGGCGTCACCGATCGTCTCTACGGGCACGCCGAGCGAGCGAAGTTCGTCCTTATCGCGCTCGAACATCTTCTCGAGGGCATCCGACCGTGTCCCGGCATCCGCACGCTGGCGGTAGCCGGAGACGTTGTCGAGGATCTGCTGCTTCGTGAGCCCGATCTCCGTCGCCATGAGAGCCACGACGAGATTCGTCAGGCGCTCCTCGGCGGGAATACGGGCGGCCATCACTGAGTGGGTACCGTGATCGCGCCCAGGATGTCGACGACGTAGACGACGGCGGGGGCCGAGTCGGAAGCCGGAGTGACGACGAGCACCTGAGAGCCGACGGGCTTGCCGACCAGCTCCTGGGCCACGGCGGGTGCGACCTGCTGCAGGTCGGTGGAGACCGCCTTGCCCCACGTCTGCGTCATCACGGTCTTGTCGTCCCAGCCGAGCGCTGTGTACTGGACGATCGGCACCTGATCGGCTTCGACGTCGTCGCCCTCACCGAGGATGAGCGTCTGCGTGACCAGGGAGGACGGTGCGTCGGAGTTGGGGATGATCACGCCCGGGGTGCCATCCGGAGCACGAACGACGGTCGGCATGCCGCGAGCATCATTGAACTGCAGGGAGCCTTCGGCCTTCGGCAGGAGCACGTCGATGGTGTCGACGACGAACACCATCGTGTCGTCGACATCGAGACCGAAGCTCTGCAGTGCCTCCGCTCCGGCATCATCTGCGGTCAGAGCGACCACCGTGCGAGACCCCTGGGTGACGCACTTCAGTGCGTCTGCGAGAGCCGGGAAACGCGCACCCTGGATGTCGAGGCTCGTCAGCGGCCCCTGAGCGGGGTCGTACGGTGTGCCGGCGACCTCTTCGCCCGTCTCGCCGCTGAAGAGGGTGAGCTCGTAGACGAAGGGCTGCTGGCCGTTCTGAACAGCACGACCGTCACCGACGACGACATCCGTCGTCGCTGACTTCTCGACGTGCAGCGGCGTGTAGATGCTCACATCCGGCTTCGCACCGAGATCGCCCTCGACGGTCACCGCATCGGCGAGACCGGTCGAACCGCCGGAGCGGTCGCACGCGGCGCCATCGAAGGTCGGAGCAGCCGTGCACCCCGTCAGAGCGAGGACGGCGAGGCTGAGGGTGGCCAGAACGGCGGACGTTTTACGCACGCCCGCCAGTCTATTCGGTCGGCTGCTCCGATTCGCGCGATGCCGTCGCGATGCGCGCGCCCTCGGCGGCACGTGCGGCCTCGCGAGCCCGCTTGCGGAGGTTCTTGTCGGTGATCTCGCGATCGCCGACGGCGCCGGGGGTCCACTGCTCCACGTCGTCGTCGCCGTAGCTGGACTTCGAGGCGCGACGCTTGACGGAGGGGGCCACCGTGCCCGGAGCCAGACGACGCGCGGTCAACAGGAATCCGGTGTGCGCGACCATCCGGTGGTCGGGACGTACCGCGAGGCCCTCGACGTGCCAGCCGCGCACCATGGTCTCGGAGGCGTCCGGATCGGTGAACAGGCCGGTGTTGCGGATGTATTCGGCCACACGCGAGAGCTGCGTGGCGGTCGCGATGTAGCAGAGCACGACTCCCCCGGGTGTGAGCGCGTCGGCGACGACGTCGATGCACTCCCACGGGGCCAGCATGTCGAGCACGACGCGGTCGACGGATCCGGCGGGCAGCTCGGAGGGCAGCTGCTCGACGAGATCACCGACGACGACGCTCCAGGTGTCGGGCTGTTCGCCGAAGAACGTCGCGACGTTGCCACGGGCGACCTCGGCGAAGTCCTCGCGCCGTTCGAACGACACGAGCTTGCCCGTAGCCCCGACCGCACGCAGCAGCGAGAGCGACAGCGCACCCGAGCCCACGCCCGCCTCGACCACCGTCGCGCCGGGGAAGACATCGGCCTGCATGACGATCTGCGCGGCATCCTTCGGATACACGATCGCCGCGCCACGGGGCATCGACATCGCGAAGTCCTTCAGCAGCGGGCGCAGGGCGAGGTACTCGTGCCCCGAACTGTTCGCTGCGACCGATCCGTCGGGCAGACCGATGAGGTCGCGGTGACGCAGCACACCGTGGTGGGTGTGCAGCTCGCCGTCCTCGCGGAGGGTGACGGTGTGCAGCCGGCCCTTGGGGCCCGTCAGCTGGACGCGATCGCCCTCGCGGAACGGGCCGCTCGGACGGTGCGTGCCGGAGGCGGTCATCGGGTGGCTCCCGTCGTGGCGGAGTGGCGGTCGAGAAGATCGACCAGGTCGGCAGCGGTGCGGCCGTCGAGCGTCGGCCAGAGTTCGTGCGCGCCGAGGTCGTCGAGCGGCACGATGTGCGGGACGCCGAGTGTAACGGCGCCGGAGGCGATCCCGGCACGGACGCCGGTCGGCGAGTCCTCGATCACGATTGCTTCGGTGATGTCGATGCCGAGCAGTGCGGCGGCCTGCAGATACGGCTCGGGGTGCGGCTTCGGGTTGTCGACGTCGTCGCCGGCGACGACGAGATCGAAGGCCGGGAAGTCGATGAGATCGACGACGCTCAGCGCCATCCGGCGCAGCGACATCGTCACGAGTGCGGTCGTGACGCCCGCCTGCTTCAGGTCGAGGAGGAGCTCGCGCGCACCGGGACGGAAGGGCACTCCCTCGGTGCGCAGCAGGTTCTGCACCTCATCGGTCAGATGGGCGACGATCGCCTCCGCCTCCATGCGCACACCCGCGTTCTGCAGGATGATCGCACTGTCGATCAGTCCGCTGCCCACCAGCTGCAGGGCCTCCTCGTGGGTCCACGTCCCGCCGAACGACTCGACGAGCCGGGTCTCGGCCGCCATCCAGTACGGCTCGGTGTCGACGACTGTTCCATCCATGTCCCAGAGGACTGCGCGGGGCTGTGTGCTCACCGAGCCATGTTATCCGGCGGTGAGCCCGTCTTCCGCCGAGCGCGACTAGCCTGGGGAGACGACACCGTCACTCGATCGAAAGGGGATCACGATGGATGTTCTCGGTTCACGCATCGTGATCGTCGCCTTCGACGGTTGGAACGACGCGGGTGAAGCGGCGAGCGGCGCCCTCGCCGCCCTGCGCGCCACGAGCGAGTACGACCTCGTGCACACCGTCGACCCCGAGCTCTACTTCGACTACCAGTACACGCGTCCGTCGACCCAGCTCGACACCGACGGCCGTCGAGCTCTGAAATGGCCGGAAGCGACGCTGTGGCGTCCGCGCGACGTGGGCGAGGGGCCCGAGTTCTGGCTGCTGACCGGAGTCGAGCCGGCGCGCACGTGGCAATCGTTCGCGGCCGAGTTCATCGACGTCGCGCTGCGTGACGACGTGAGCGGATTCATCATGCTCGGCGCGATGCTCGCCGACGTGCCGCACTCCCGACCGATCTCGATCTTCGCCGCCAGCCAGAACGAGCAGGCACGCGAGGAACTCGGCCTCGAGAAGTCCCTCTACGAGGGCCCTGTCGGCATCCTCAGCGTCATCGAGCACTACGCCGAGTCGGCGGGCATCCCTACGGCGACCCTGTGGGCCAGCGTGCCGCACTACGTCGCCAACGCGACGCCGTCGCCGAAGGTGACCCTCGCCCTGCTCGACCGTCTGGAGGAGCTCACCGGGGTGTCGGTGCCGCGCGACGCGCTGCGCACCGAGGCCGCCGCGTGGGAGGCATCCATCGATGCCGCCGCGGCGGACGACGAAGAGATGACCGAGTACATCCGTCAGCTCGAGCGCACCCGCGACACGTGGGACTCACCGGAGGCCTCGGGCGACGCGATCGCCCAGGAGTTCGAGAAGTACCTGCGCCGGCGGGGCGACGGCCCGGGCGACCACAAGCGCTGAGCGCCTCGGCCCTCAGGCGGCGATCGCTCCGGTCGCGAGCAGGACCAGGATCACCGTACCCAGCAGGATGCGGTAGATCACGAACGGCAGGAAGCTGCGCTTCGAGATCCAGCTCATGAAGAACGCGATGACCCCGAGAGCGACGACGAACGCGATGCCGGTGGCCGCCAGCGTGTCACCGAGCGAGAAGAACGCCGGCTCGTTCCAGCTCTTCGCCAGCTGGTAGAAACCGCTGCCGAAGACGGCCGGGATCGCCAGGAGGAACGCGTAACGGGCCGCCGCGGCGCGCTCGTAGCCGAGGAAGAGTCCCATGGTGATCGTGCCGCCCGAGCGCGAGACTCCCGGGACGAGGGCGAGCGCCTGCGCGAAACCGTAGGCGACGCCGTGCGGGTAGGTGAGCTGGTTCAGCGTGCGCTTCTTCGCCCCGACGTGGTCGGCGATGCCGAGCAGGATGCCGAAGACGATGAGCATGATCGCGACGACCCAGAGCGAGCGGAACACGCTCTCGATCTGATCCTGGAAGAACAGCCCCAGGACGACGATCGGGATGCTGCCGATGATGATCATCCAGCCCATACGAGCGTCGGGATCGGTGCGCGGAGCTTTGCCGACGAGCGATCGGAACCACTGCGTGACGATGCGGACGATGTCGCGCCAGAAGAACACCACCACGGCCGCCTCGGTGCCGATCTGCGTGATCGCGGTGAACGCCGCGCCCGGGTCCTCGCCCGAGGGCAGGAACGAGCCGACGATGCGCAGGTGGGCGCTGGAGGAGATCGGCAGGAACTCGGTCAGCCCCTGGACGATGCCGAGGATGAGCGCTTCGAAGAGATGCATGGGGGCCTTCAGGGTCGACGGCGGCACGGAGCCGGCGGGAGCGCTCAGTACGTGCGCAGCAGATCGGCCAGCACCCGCTGACCGAAGACAAGCGAGTCTACGGGCACACGCTCGTCGACTCCGTGGAACATGCCTGTGAAGTCGAGATCAGCGGGCAGCCGGAGCGGCGCGAAACCGTAGCCGGTGATCCCGAGCGTCGACAGTGCCTTGTTGTCGGTGCCGGCCCCCAGCAGATACGGGATGACGGGAACGCCGGGGTCGTGCCGACCGATGCTCGCGACCATGGCCTCGACGAGTTCACCCTCGAACGGGGTCTCCATGCCGATGTCGCGGACCACGGTCTCGATCACGATCTCGTCGCCGACGATCTGCTGCAGCTCGGCCAGCACCTCGTCCTCGGTGCCGGGGATCACGCGCACATCGATCAGCGCTTCGGCACGCTCGGGGATCACGTTGTGCTTGTATCCCGCGGTGAGGCCGGTGGGGTTCGTCGTCGTCCGGAACGACGAGCGCAGGAACGCCTCGGCGGGACCCGCCGCGGATGCCAGGGCATCCGGATCGTCAGCGCTGCGCCCGGTGAGCGAGCTCAGTCCCTCGAGGAGCGCGGTGGTGGTCGGTGTGAGGCGGATCGGCCAGCGCGTGCGACCGATCGCGGCGACCGCTTCGGCCAGCGTCGTGATCGCGTTGTCGTCGTGCAGACGGCTGCCGTGACCCGCCCGTCCTTTCGCGACCAACCGGATCCAGATCAGCGCCTTCTCCCCCACCTGCAACAGGTAGGCGCGCCGGTCGTCGACCGTGATCGAGTACCCGCCGACCTCGCTGATCGCCGTCGCCGCGCCGGCGAACCACTCGGGGCGATCGCGCACGACGAGCGCCGATCCTTCCACGCCACCGTTTTCCTCGTCGGCGAAGAACGCGAGGACGAGGTCGCGCGCCGGCATCTCGCCCGCCCGCAGGATGTCGGCGACGGCCGTGAGGATCATCGCGTTCATGTTCTTCATGTCGACGGCGCCGCGGCCCCACAGCATCCCGTCCTGCACGATCCCGGCGAAGGGATCGACCGTCCAGTCGTCCGCCATGGCCGGAACCACGTCGAGGTGCCCGTGCACGACGAGCGCCGGCAGCGAGCGGTCGCGACCCGGCACCCGTGCCATCACGTTCGTGCGGCGCGGGACGGGCTCGTAGTACTCGACCTCGAGCCCGAGTTCTGTCAGGTATGCACCCACGTACTCCGCAGCCTCACGCTCCCCCTTCGCGTTGCCGCCGCCGAAGTTCGAGGTGTCGAAGCGGATCAGCTCGCTCGCGATGCGCGCGACCTCGGGAAGGGAGGGTTCGGTCATGCGAACCAGGCTATCGAAAGCGCGTGCCACGCCCGGGCGTCACGCCCGATTCGAGGCCGACCCCAGAAGGTGGTAATGTCATTCTTCGGTCGGCAACGATCATCCAAAACCTGCGCGGGTGGCGGAATGGTAGACGCGCTACGTTGAGGTCGTAGTGCCCGTAAGGGCGTGGGGGTTCAAGTCCCCCTCCGCGCACAGATGGCCCCGGTGGATCCCCTGGATCCACCGGGGCTTTTTTCTTGCCCGCCCCCTCGCGCCGCCCGTGGGCGAACACGAAAACGCGCTGCGCCGCATATCCGGCGATGTACACGACGGCGTCGACCGCGACCTTCGCGGCGATCACGGGCACTCCGGCGTCGACGAGGAGCGCGACACCGACGTACCCGACCGCGAGCAGCACCGCGGCGAGTCCCGCGTAGCGCACGAGCTGTCGTCGGAGAGACCCTCCCTCGGCCGCGCGGAACACCACGGCGCGGTTGAGTGCGAAGTTCACCGTGGCGCTCAGCACCCGCGCGCCGACCATCGACGGCAGCAGCATCCCGGAGGCGGCGTACAGCAGGTGCAGCGCGGCCACGTCGAGGACGAACGACCCGAACGAGACGAGGACGTACCGCAGGAGCGGACGCAGGACCGCCAGCGAATCCCGGACCGGACGGAAGTGCGATGAGGCATTGCCGTCGAGGTAGACGGTCGCGATCTCGATCTCGCGGATCGGCACGCGACGCCGCGCGAAGTCGAGGAGCACGTTCATCTCCCAGGCGAAGCGCTCTCCCGTCACCGCCAGCACCTCGGGGATGCGAACGGCGGGGATGCCGCGCAGACCCGTCTGCGTGTCGTGCACACCCACTCCCCCGACCGTGCGGAAGAGCGTGCGGGAGACGGCGTTGCCGACGCGGCTGCGCAGGGGCACGACGCCGGTGAATCGGCGACCGCCCAGGACGACGACGTCCCCCTGCGCGGTCGCTTCGCCGACCGCAGCGATGTCGTCCGGACGATGCTGCCCGTCGCTGTCGGCGGTGACGACGTCCTCCCCCGGCCAGCGATGCGCGATATGCGTGAGTCCGTGCCGCAGAGCGCTCGCTTTCCCGACGTTCTCGGGTTCGTGCAGCACCTCGACGCCGTGATCCTCGACGCGACGGAACAGCTCGGCGTATGCCTCCCCGCTGCCGTCGTCGACGACGAGCATCCGATGCCCTGCGCCATCCAGCGCCTCGACCAGCTCGACCATCCGCTCATCCGGCTCGTACGCCGGGATTAGGACGATCACGAGCCGCTCCCGGCGATGTAGAGGATGTCGCTCGTGCCGCGCTCGCCGCCGTTGGACGGCTGGTTGACGACTTCGCCGTCGAAGTACAGGGTGGACGATCCTCCGCCATCGAGGTTGTAAGCCGTCGTTGCGCCGAGCGACACCATGATGTCGGCGAGCTCCGTCATGGTGACCCCGCGACTGTAGCCCTCATCGCGCCCATCGACGACGACGAAGACGAGGTGGTTGTCGTCGATCACGCCGACGGCGGTGCGCGGCTGCTCGCCCTGGATCGAGTGATTGCCGAAGTTCGTGTCGACCTCGACGTCCTCGATGCCGGCGAGTACCGATCCGTCCTCGACGATCGCCGGCCCGAAGGACAGGGTGTTCCAGACGCCGTCGGCGATGAGCTCATCTGCGGTGGTCGCGGTCTCGTCGTACACCTCGACGTGCCCGTCCTGGTAGAAGGCCAGCCCGTCGCGCGCTCCGTCGTCGCGGTAGACGACCCCGTTGCGGATGACGATGCCGGTGTCACGGAACCCGTAGTAGTCGCCGTTGATCGCGAAGATCGCGTCGTGGTCCGCTGCGATGGAGCTCGTCGTCTCGGTGATGTTCGTCCCGTACGCATCGCCGGCGAAAGCGGAGCGCAGCGCCGTCGCATCCGTCAGCGTGACATCGGCCACGTAGTACGTGACCGTGTCGGTGCCGGATCCGGTGGTGACGGTCGACAGCGTGATGTCGGCCTGATCGGAGGTGTACGAGGTGTCGGTCGTCTCACCGTTGGTCGTCGTCGTGACCGCGTCATCCGTCGTGCTCTGCGCCGCCTCGTAGGACGAGACGTCACTGATCGCGACGTGTTCGATGAGGTAGCGATCCGCGGCCCAGATTCCCCCGCCGCCGAGGGCGAGTGCGGCGGCGACGGCGGAGGCGATGACCGGGCGTCGGCCCCGGCGTCGACGTGGGCGGGAAGGGGTGTCGTGTGCGGTGTCCATGCTCCAGGAGTACGGCTCACGCCTATCGGCATCCTTTCCCGAATCTCGGCGAAGCCGGTCGTTCCGCTATGGGTCCTCGATGAGCACGCACATTCGTCATCCGCGCATAGACGAGACATAGAGAGCGCATAGACGTGAACGCCTGAATGGTCGGACACTTTCCCCACAGACTCAGGAGTCCCCATGGCCAGCATCGTCATGATCGCCGCCGACCTCGTCGCCATCGCGATCCTCGCCCTCGGCATCTACTTCACCCGACACCGTCGCCGCGACCTCCTCGTCGCGTTCGTCGGCGTCAACGTCGGTGTGCTCGCCGTCGCCGTCGTGCTCTCGGGAGCGACGGTAGCGCTGGGCCTCGGACTGGGGCTGTTCGGCGTGCTGTCGATCATCCGCCTGCGCTCCTCGGAGATCTCGCAGCGCGAGGTCGCCTACTACTTCGCCTCGCTCGCCCTCGGACTGATCGCGGGACTCTCCACGGATGTGTCTCCGACGGCTCTCGGCCTGATGGCGCTCATCATCGTCGCGCTGTACGTCGCCGACCACCCGCGGGCCCTCGCGCGCTCGCGGCACCTCACGATCTCCGTCGACCGCGCGTACACCGACGAGCGCGCGCTCGCGTCGCACCTGGAGAGCGTGCTCGACGGTCCCGTGACGCAGCTCACGGTGCTGCAGATCGATCTGGTCAACGACACGACGCTCGTCGATGTGCGCTACCGCGCATCCGCGTCCGTCGAGGTCGGCGCCGCGCTGAGCGGAGCCCGCCGATGACTCCCCCGACGCTCGCCCCCATCGGACTGGACGAACTCGTGGCCGAGGCCGCCCTCCTCACCCGTGTGGATCGCAAATACGTGCTCTCGTCGGTGGAGGCCGAGACGGTGCTGGCCGCGCTGCCGCGCGACACCAGGGTGCTGACGATCGACGGCCGAACGGCATTCGCCTACGAGTCGCACTACTTCGACACGCCCGACCTGCTCAGCTACCGCCTGGCCGCGCTGGGCCGCCGCCGTCGCTTCAAACTGCGCACGCGCAGTTACGTCGACACCGCCGACGCCTTCCTCGAGCTGAAGACCCGCGGGGCCCGCAGCACGACGGTCAAGGAACGCATCGAGTACGACTTCGACGCGCGCGATGCGCTCAGCCCTGACGGGCTCGAGTACGCCTCCGAGGGTCTCCGCCCTCTCGGGCTCACCGACGCCTCCGAGCTCGAACTGCAGGCGACCCTCGCGACGCGCTATCGGCGGACGACGCTCCTGGCGCCCGACGGCGGCGGCCGCGCCACGGTCGATGCCGCACTCGCGTGGGAGCTCGCCGACGGAACCCGTATGCGCACCCCGGGCCTCGTCATCATCGAGACGAAGTCCGGGCTGCGCACCGGCGACCTCGATCGGCTGCTGTGGCGCCACGGCATCCGCCCGTCGAGCATCAGCAAATACGGCACCGGCCTCGCCGCGATGCGCCCTGACCTGCCCTCGAACAAGTGGACGCGCGTACTCCGGCGCAGCGTCCTGCCCACGGCGACCGCCGCCTGACCCGCGAAAGAGAGTGACCATCATGAACACGAAGAACCGAATCCTGCTCGCCGCCGCTCCCTTCGCCCTCGCCGGCATCGTACTCGCGGGCTGCACCGCGACGACCGCGACCTCCGCCGCATCGGCGACCACCGAGACGGCGGCGACCGTCCAGGACGTCGATGCGACGCTGACCGCCGAGCAGGTGCTCGCAGACAACGAGGACGCGACGACGGTCGACGCCGAGGAGGCCGGGGCATCCGGGTCGACGATCACGCTGGACGGCGACACCGCGACGGTCGACGGCGACGGCGTGACCGTCGAGGGGTCGACCGTCACGATCACCGCCGGTGGCACGTACGCGATCATCGGATCACTCGACGGGGCGGTCGTCGTCGATGCACCCGAGGACGCGGTCGTGGCGATCACGCTCGACGACGCGTCGATCACGAACGCCGCCGGATCCGCTCTCTCGATCCTCAGCGCCGACGACGTCGCGATCGTGCTGGCGGACGGCAGCGCCAACAGCCTGTCGGACGCCTCGTCGTACGCCGACGATGCCGAAGCGAACGCCGCTCTCTACAGCGATGCCGATCTGACGATCAGCGGCGACGGATCGCTCACGGTCCACGGGAACGGCAACGACGGCATCACCAGCAAGGACGACCTCAAGATCCTCAGCGGCACCCTCACGGTCACCGCCGCCGACGACGGGCTGCGCGGGAAGGACTCGCTGACGATCGAGGGCGGGAGAATCGCCGTGACCGCCGGCGGTGACGGACTCACGAGCGATCAGGACGCCGACGCGACACGCGGCTACCTCTGGGTGTCTGGCGGCGAGATCGCGGTCACGAGCACGGGCGACGGGCTCTCGGTGGCCACGGATCTCGTGGTCACCGGCGGGGGGATCTCCGTCTCGAGCGGCGGCGGGTCGGCCCAGTCCCCGAGCGAGGACGTCTCCTCGAAGGCGCTCAAGGGCGGCGTCTACGTCGTCGTCGAAGGAGGGACGATCGACGCGGATGCCGCGGACGACGCCGTGCACTCGAACGGCGCGGTGCACATCAACGCGGGAGCCCTCACGCTCGCCACGGGCGACGATGGCATCCATGCCGACACCGCCCTGTTCATCGACGGCGGCGAGACCGACATCACCCGCTCGTACGAGGGACTGGAGAGCGCCCAGATCACGATCGACGCGGGCACCGTGTTCGTCACGGCATCCGACGACGGTCTCAACGCCTCCTCGGGAAGCGGCGAGAGCATGCAGGACAGCGGCGAGATGATCACGATCAACGGCGGCGACGTCACGGTCGATGCCGAGGGCGACGGCTTCGACTCGAACGGCTCGGCGACCATGACCGGCGGCAGTCTCACGGTGTGGGGTCCGACCGGTGACGGGAACGGCGCGATCGACGTGAACGGCACCTTCGACGTGTCCGGCGGAACGCTTCTCGCGGCCGGGAGTGCGGGCATGGCGATGGCACCGACGACCGACTCCGCTCAGGGATGGGTGTTCGCGTCTGCCTCGGGCTCGGCGGGATCCACTGTGCAGATCGTGTCTGACGGCACCGTCGTGGCGGAGTACACCGCCGTGAAGGCGTTCGCCACGGTGGTGTACTCGGGCGCCGGGATCGTGAGCGGCGGCAGCTATGACGTGGTCGTCGACGGCACCACGACCACCGTGACGGCCGGTGAGGGCGGAACGAGCGGGATGGGCGGCCAGCCCGGAGGCGGTCAGGGAGGCGGGATGCCCGGTGGCAGCGCTCCGAGTCGTGGCGCCCAGGGTGACGGCGACGAGTCCTAGACCGCGCCCACGCCGAACAACAGGCCGAGCAGGTACGTGATCGCCGCGGCGCCGAACCCGATCGCCAGTTGGCGCAGGGCTCGGCGCAGTGGCGGTCCTCCGGAGAGGATGCCGACCATGGCACCGGTGCTCAGCAGCGCGATGCCGACGAGTACGAGCGCGACGATGACGGCGGTCGCACCCTGCAGGCCGAAGATCCAGGGGAGGACGGGGATGATGGCGCCCGACGAGAACAGCAGGAAACTGGAGATCGCAGCGGTCCAGTCGCTGCCGACGATCTCGTTCTCATCGCCATGCGTGCGGATCGGACCGGTCGCCGTGCGCCGCACTCCCGCCTGCGCCGCCGTCACGATGCGGCGCGCCTTCGCGAGAGCCTCCTCGGGATCCGCGCCCCGGGCGCGATAGACGAGGGCGAGCTCGTTCTCGTCGATGTCGAGGTCGTGAGCGGATGCCGCGGCATCCTCGTTCGCCTCGGTCGCCGCGAGGAGCTCGCGTTGGGACCGCACGGAGACGAACTCCCCCGCCCCCATCGACAGCGCGCCCGCGAGGAGCCCGGCGATTCCGCTGAAGAGCACGAACCCGGAGCTGACCCCCGTGGCTCCGATGCCGAGAACCAGCGCGAGGTTGCTGACGAGCCCGTCGTTGGCGCCGAAGACCGCCGCGCGGAAGGATCCCGACAGACGGCGGCGCCCGCGGGCGGCGAGACCACGCACCACCTCGGAGTGCACCTTCTCGTCGGCGCGCATGGCCGGAGTCGCATACTGCTCGGCATCGTACGGCGATCGCGCCTCGGCGCTCTGCGCGAGCGCGAGCACGAAGATCGACCCGAAGCGCCCGGCCATCCAGCCCAGCATCCGCGAACGGACTCCGGCGCGAGGCAGGCGGGCCGGCTCACCGCCGAGGAGGTCGAGCCAGTGCTGCTCGTGCCGGCGCTCGGCGTCGGCGAGGCGGAGCAGGATGTCGCGCTCCTCCCCCGTCCGACGCGCGGCGAGACGCTGGTACACCGTCCCCTCGGCGCGCTCCTCGACGAGGTAGCGGGCCCAGCGGCGACGGTCGGCGGCCGTGGGTTCGGCGGCGAGCGGAGCGGTCATATCTGACTCCTCGGGTGCGTGGACAACCGTTCCACGCTATCCGCGACGGGTAGACGGGACCCAGCGGAAGCCGGGATTGCCAGCATTTCGGGAATCCGAAGCGCTCAGGTGCGCACGCGCTTGCGGAGGATCTCGATCCGGGACTGGAGCTGGGTGACGGTGGCCTGCGCGACCGCCGGCCCGCCGCAGATACGACGCAGCTCGGCGTGCACCGCACCGTGCGGTTCGCCCTTCTGCCGCGCGTAGAGGCCGACCAGACTGTTGAGGAGCTGGCGCTGTTCCTTGAGCGTGCGGTGCAGCGGCGGCGGGAGCGTCGTCGTCTCGGTCGGCCCGGCCGAGGCTTCACGCGCCTCCCGCAGGCGCGATTGCCGGGACTGCCGCTGCATGAGCAGTTCGTGCACGTGCTCGGGCTCGAGGAGGCCGGGGAAACCGATGAATTCCTCCTCTTCGGGTGTGCCGGGTTCGGCCAGCTGCCCGAACTCCTGGCCCTCGAAGACGACCCGGTCGAAGTGCGCGACCGAGGACAGCGCCTGGTAGCTGAACTCCTGGGTCAGCGCGTCGGAGGTCTCCTCCTCACGATTCGCGCTCTCGAGGAGCGAATCCTCGAGGCCGTCGTCGTCTTTCGACTGCCGATCGAGCGCGTGGTCGCGCTGCTTGTCCATCTCGTTCGCGAGGCCCATGAGCACGGGCACCTGCGGCAGGAAGACACTGGCCGCCTCACCGCGACGCCGCGCGCGCACGAATCGACCGATCGCCTGCGCGAAGAACAGCGGCGTCGACGACGAGGTCGCATAGACGCCCACGGCGAGGCGGGGCACGTCGACGCCTTCCGACACCATGCGCACGGCCACCATCCAGCGCTGCTCGCCCGCGCTGAACTTCTCGATGCGCTCCGAGGCCGTCGCGTCGTCGGAGAGCACGATCGTCGCCTGCTGGCCCGTGATGCTGTGCAGGATCTTGGCGTAGGCGCGAGCGACCGTCTGATCGGTCGCGAGCACCAGACCACCGGCATCCGGCACGTGGTGGCGGATCTCGGTGAGGCGGCGATCGGCGGCGGAGAGGACGGCCGGCATCCACTCCCCCTCCGGGTCGAGCGCCGTGCGCCAGGCCTGCGAGGTGACGTCCTTGGTGTTGTCCTGCCCGAGGTGCGTCTCGAGTTCGTCGCCCGATGTGGTGCGCCACCGCATCTTGCCCGCGTACATGTGGAACAGCACGGGACGCACGACGCCGTCGGCGAGGGCGCGGCCGTATCCGTAGTTGTAGTCGGTGCGCGAGATCCGCGCGCCGGATTCGTCGGGGTGGTACTCGACGAACGGGATCGGTGCGGTGTCGCTGCGGAACGGCGTGCCGGAGAGCAGGAGCCGTCGCTTCGCCGGGCCGTAGGCGTCGCGGATCGCATCGCCCCAGCTGAGCGCGTCACCGCCGTGGTGCACCTCGTCGAGGATCACGAGCGTCTTGGCGTCTTCGGTCAGGTGGCGGTGCACGGAGGACTTCGCCGCGACCTGCGCGTAGGTCACGACCGCTCCGTGATAGTGCCGTGCCGGCGCCCAGTCGCTGTTGCGGAAGCGCGGGTCGAGGCGGATGTGCACCCGCGCCGCGGCATCCGCCCACTGGGTCTTGAGATGCTCGGTGGGTGCGACCACGATGATGCGGTTCACCTCGCCCATGCGCATGAGTTCGACCGCGAGCGTGAGGGCGAAGGTGGTCTTTCCGGCACCCGGCGTCGCGGCCACGAGGAAGTCCCTCTGGTCGGCGGCGAAGTACTGTTCGAGCGCCTCCTGCTGCCAGGCGCGCAGCTTGTTGGCGGTTCCCCAGGGGGCGCGCTGTGGGAAGGACGGAGAGAGCATCGGCTCAACGATAATCGCTCCGTCGGACATCGGCGCGCGCCCCTCCCCGACGCGCCCGGCGGAGTAGGCTCTGTCACTGCGCAGCCGTGATCGTCGAGCCGCGCGCGTTCGCGAAGGAGAGCTGGATGACAGACCAGGATTCGACCCGGACCCCCTACGTCCCCAACGAGTCGGCGCACCCGTGGCGTCGTTTCGTGGCCATCGGGGATTCGTTCACCGAGGGCATCGGCGACCCCGATCCCACGAACCCCGGCGGCCATCGCGGGTGGGCCGACCGCGTCGCCGAGGTACTCGCCGCACAGGTCGACGACTTCGCGTACGCGAATCTCGCGGTGCGGGGCAAGCTCATCTCCCAGATCGTGCACGACCAGATCGAGCCGGCCGTCGCGCTGCACCCCGACCTGGTGTCGATCTGCGCCGGCGGCAACGACGTCATCCGGCCCGGCACCGACCCCGATGCGATCGCGGCCCAGTTGGAGGATGCCGTCACCCGGCTCGCTTCCACCGGCGCGGCCATCGTGCTGTTCACCGGCATCGACACCGCTTTCACGCCCGTGTTCCGCGCGTTCCGGGGCAAGGTCGCGATCTACAACGAGAACGTCCGCGCGATCGCCGAGCGGCACGACTGCATCGTGGCCGATCAGTGGGCTCTGAAGGTCGTGCAAGACATGCGGTTCTTCGACGACGACCGCCTGCACTACAACTCCCTCGGTCACCACGAGGTCGCGCGCATGGTGCTGCGCGCGCTGAACGTGCCGAACGATCTCGAGTCGCTGCAGCCGGAACCGCTGCCGATCCGCACGTGGCGCGAGGCCCGGGGCGAAGACCTCGGCTGGGCGCGCGAGCATCTGGTGCCCTGGGTGCTGCGCCGCCTGCGGCACCAGTCCTCGGGCGACCACATCGCGGCGAAGCGTCCCGAACCGTCGCCGATCATCTTCCCCGACACCCACTGACGCCCGTGCGCATCGTCGCCGCCTCGGGCCTCGGCTAGCGGGTCGCGTAGAAAGCGACCGCCGACGCGGCAGCCACGTTCAGGGAGTCGACACCGCCCATCATCGGGATCGTCACCCGGCGGTCGAGGATCGCATCGGTGGCTGGTGTGATGCCGTGGCCTTCTGTGCCGAACACCAGGGCGAGCTTCTCGTGGTCCTCGACGACGAGGTCGTCGAGAGCGATCGCTCCCTCCCCCAGCGTCATGCCCGCGACGACGTAACCGGCGTCCTGCAGTTCGTGGATGCCCGCGGGCCACTCCGGGATCCGCGTCCAGGGCACCTGGAACACCGTGCCCATCGAGACACGCACCGCCCGGCGGTACAGCGGGTCCGAGCAGTCCGGCGAGATGAGGATCGCGTCGACGCCGAGCGCCGCGGCCGACCGGAACAGCGCCCCGATGTTCGTGTGGTCGGCGAGCCCCTCGAGGATCGCGATGCGCGATCGGGCGTTCTTCCGTGCGCCCAGGGTCTCCGCGACGGACGGCAGGGGCGGGCGGTGCATCGATGCGATCGCTCCGCGGTGGACCGCGAACCCGGTGACCGCCTCGGCGACGTCATCCGGTACCACGTACACCGGAACGTCGAACCCGGCGATGATGGTGCGGATGCCCTCGAGCCGCCGCTCCTGCACGAGCACCGACCTGGGCGAATGCCCCGCACCGATCGCGCGCTCGATCACCTTCGACGACTCTGCGATGTACAGTCCGCCGGCCGGTTCACGGATGCTCCGCAGGGCCGTGTCGGTGAGCGACCGGTACTCGTCGAGACGCGAGTCGGTCGGCGAGTCGATGTGCACGATATCCATAGACGTCCACCTTCCCACGCGGTGACCCTCCTCCGAGGAAGCCGGGTGCCGACCGGCCCCGTAGAATCGCTCGGGGAGGATCAGTGACCACGATCGCAGACGACGAGCTCCGGCTCCGCATCGAGAAGGCGGCCGACCTCCTGAGAGGACGGCACATCGCGCTCCTCACCGGGGCGGGCGTCTCGACGGACTCGGGCATCCCGGCCTATCGCGGCGAGGGCGCGACGCCGCGGAGCAACCCGATGACGATCCAGACGTACCTCGGCGACGAGGCAGCACGCCGTCGCTACTGGGTCGGCGGGCATCTCGGCTGGCGCGCGTTCGCCCGCGCCGATCCGAACCCCGGGCACCGCGCGCTCGCGGAGATGGAATCCTCCGGGGTCGTCAGCGGTGTGATCACGCAGAACGTCGACGGTCTGCACCTGCGGGCCGGCAGCTCCCACGTGATCGAGGTGCACGGCACGATGCGCCGCGTGCTGTGCCTGCACTGCGGGCAGGTCTTCGATCGCCGCGATGTCGCCGGGCAGATCGAAGAGCTCAACCCCTGGATCACGGTGCCGGAGAACGTGCCGCTCGCTCCGGACGGAGATGTGCTGCCCGAGAGCATCGAGGGTTTCGTGATCCCCCGCTGCACCGTCTGCGACGGCATGCTCAAGCCCGACGTCGTCTTCTTCGGCGAGTACGTTCCGCAGGACCGCTTCCGCGCCGCGGAGTCCCTGCTGCGGTCGAGCACGGCGATGATCGTCGCCGGCTCCTCACTCGTCGTGAACTCCGGAGTCCGGCTCGTCGAGCGCGCCCGCCGCCGCAGCATCCCCCTGATCATCGTCAACCGCGAGCCGACCCGCGCGGATGCCTGGGCCGATGTCACCATCGCCGCCGGCACCAGCGACGTGCTCCCCGCCCTGCAGGAGCTTCTCTCGTGACTCTGCTCACCCTCGTCCGCCACGGCCAGACCGACTGGAACCTGGCCCGCCGTATCCAGGGATCGACCGACATCCCGCTGAACGAGACCGGCCGCGCCGATGCCCGATGGGCGGCAGAACAGCTCGCGGACGGCGTGCACCACACCATCTACGCGAGCCCACTGGTGCGGGCGCGCGAGACCGCCGAGATCATCGCGAGCGAGCTCGGGCTCGCCGCCCCCACGCTCGACGCCGATCTGCGGGAGCGGGAGTTCGGCGAGGGAGAGGGCATGCTCGTCGCCGACTACCTCGAGACCTATGGGGACTGGCTCGCCGAGGTCCCCGGTGCCGAGACGCTCGAGGGCGTGGCTGACCGAGCACTCAGGGCGCTCGATCGGATCGCCCTCGATGCGCGTCGCCGTTCGGCTCCTCTCGCCGAATCCGTCATCGTCGTCGCCCACGGCGGAGTGATCCGCTCGCTGATCGACCACGTGTCGGGAGGCACGCTCCCCCGCGTCGGCGACATCATCCGCAACGGTTCCGTGACGCGGTTCGAGGCGTCCCCCGGTTCGCTGCGCCTGCTCGAGGAGACCGTGCTGCTCTGAGAGGCGCGGGCGGGCGAATGCCCGCTCAGTGCGCCCGCGCGACGATCGAACGCGCGTGCCGCAGCACCGGTTCGTCGACCATCCGCCCCTCGAATCGGAAGACCCCCCGCTCCTCCTCGGCCGCCACGAGCACTCCGCGCGCCCACTCGACGCTCGCCGGATCGGGACGATAGGCCGCGCGGATGACCGGCACCTGCGAGGGGTGGATGCACGCCGTCGCGCGAAAGCCGGAAGCGACGGCATCCGACGCCTCCTCCTCCAGCCCGTCGACGTCGTCGATGTCGACGTGCACGGCATCGATGGCACCCTTGCCGTGTGCTGCGGCGGCGAGCAGGACCCTCGTGCGCGCGTACCGGGCGATGTCGCGGTACGCGCCGTCCGGTCGGCGGCTCGACGTGCCACCGATCGAGGCGACCAGGTCTTCCGCACCCCACATGAGGGCGATGACCCGTCCGTGCTCCGCGATGCGCTCGGCTGCCTGTACTCCTCGGGCGGTCTCGCACAGCACGATGACGGCATACTCTGCATCGAAGGCGTCGAGCGCCGACGGATCCTCGGTCTTGGCGACCATGATCGTTCGGAACGGCGAGGCCGCCACGGCGGCCAGATCGGCGGCGAACTCCGCAGTGCTCGGCGCGTTGACGCGCACGATGACGCGCGCCGGATCGAGGTCGGCCGTCCGCACGTTCTCGCGCGCCGATGCCTTCGCCGCGGGAAGCACGGCGTCTTCGAGATCGAGGATGACGGCATCCGCTCGTTCCGCCGCTTTCGCGAATCTCTCCGGACGGTCCGCCGGGCAGAACAGGAGTGCGGGGCCCAGGTCGAAGGTCATGAGGTCTCCTCGGGACGGCGGTGCACGAGCACCGAGCGGGTGGCGGTCGCGACGATCGTGCCGTCCTGGTTGCGTCCGGTATGCGCGATCTCCACGATCCCCTGCGTCGGGCGAGACGACGACGGTCGCATCCCGGTCACGACGCTCTCGGTGTACAGCGTGTCGCCGGCGAAGAGCGGATGCGGGAAGCGGATGTCGCCGAGTCCGAGCTGTGCGACGAGCGTGCCCTGCGTCAGCTGGGCCACGGATGCCCCGACCATCGTCGACAGCGTCCACATCGAGTTCATGAGGCGAGCGTGGAAGGGCTCCTGGGCATCGGCGAACGCCGCATCGAGATGCAGGGCCTGCGTGTTCATCGTGAGGGTCGTGAACAGCACGTTGTCGGCCTCGGTGGCCGTGCGACCCGGGCGGTGCAGATAGCGGGTCTCGAGTTCGAACTCCTCGAAGTAGAGGCCCCTCTGGACGATCTCCTGCGCGCTCATGCCCCCACGCTACCCGGCGAGTCCGAGGCCCCGCGCGATCACGAGCAGCTGCACCTCGGTGGTTCCCTCGCCGATCTCGAGGATCTTCGAGTCGCGATAGTGGCGCGCCACGGGGAACTCATTCATGAACCCGTTGCCGCCGAAGATCTGCGTGGCATCACGGGCGTTGTCCATCGCCGCCTCGCCCGCGACGAGCTTCGCGATCGCCGCCTGCTCCGCGAACGGGCGGCCCTCGTCGCGCAACCGTGCCGCATGGTGCCAGGCGAGACGGGCCGTGTGCACACGCACCCGCATGCGTGCCAGCGTGAACTGGGCGTTCTGCCGCGTGCTCAGCGCGCTTCCGAAGACCGTGCGGCTCTTCGCATAGGCGACGGCCTCCTCCAGGCAGCCCTCGGCCGCGCCGGTGGCGAGTGCGGCGATGGCGATGCGCCCCTCGTCGAGGATGCTGAGGAAATTGCGGAAGCCCTCTCCCCGCTCACCGAGCAGGTTCGCGGCGGGAACCCGCACCCCGTCGAGGGTGAGCGGATGCGTGTCGGAGGCGTTCCACCCCACCTTGTCGTACGGCGCTTCGACCGTGAAACCGGGAGTGCCGTTCGGCACGATGATCGTCGAGATCTCCTTGCGACCGTCCACACTCCCCGTCACCGCCGTGACGGTCACGAAACGCGTGATCGGAGTGCCGGAGTTCGTGATGAACTGCTTGGTGCCGTCGACGACCCAGTCCTCGCCGTCGAGTCGTGCGGTCGTGCGCGTGGCACCGGCGTCGCTCCCCGCCTCCGGTTCGGTGAGCCCGAAGCCGGCCAGGGCGCGGCCGGCGAGCAGGTCGGGGAGCAACTCGTTCTTCTGCGTCTCCGTGCCGAAGCGGAAGATCGGCATGGCGCCGAGGCTCACACCGGCCTCGAGCGTGATCGCGATCGACTGATCGACCCGGGCGAGTGCCTCGATCGCGATGCCCAGCGCGAGATAGTCACCGCCCTGTCCGCCGTACTCCTCCGGGAAGGGCAGGCCGAACAGTCCGAGATCTCCCATCTGCGCGACCACGTCCATCGGCAGGGTGTGCGTGCGGTCCGCCTCGTACGAGCGCGGAGCGACGACGGTCTCGGCGAACTCGCGCACCATGCCGGCGAGTTCACGCTCCTCGGGACTCAGGTCGTCCATGTGTCTGTCTCCTCCGTCGTCGTATCCGTCATCACGCGCACGACGGGTTCGCCGCGCCGCACCTGATCGCCCACGGCCACGAGCACCCGCACGACACCGTCGTGCGGAGCGAGCACCGGGTGCTCCATCTTCATCGCCTCGATCGACACGAGCGCTGCTCCTGCGCTGACGCGGTCGCCGTCCTGCACATGCACCGCGACCACGCTCCCCGGCATCGGCGCACGCCCTTCCGGTTCGGTGGCGGATGCCGCGTCGGATCGGGCGGCGAGGCGACGATCGAGCGCCCCGCGACGGTCGAGCGGGCGCAGGCGCACACCGCGCCCGTCCTCGGCGACCCAGAGGGCGCCGTCCGCATCGGCACGTGCGACCGCGTGGCACCGCACGCCGTCGAGAGGTGACGCCTCCACGACGGTGTCATCGTCGGTGAGGAACACTCGCGCCGCTGTGGCCGACGGAACGCCGCCGAGACGCCACCCCGAGCCGTCGTTCCACGGCGACAGTGCATCGGCATCCGCCCGGTCGGAGAGCACGACCCGCGAAGCCGCGTCGATCATGCCGGGTGACGGCGGCTCCGGTGCGATCGGGAGCAGGGTCTCGATGAGCCCGGTGTCGAGGTCGCCCGCTCGCACGCGCTCGTCCCGGCAGAGGGTGCGCAGGAACGCGATGTTCGTCTCGACACCCAGCACGACGGTGCGGGAGAGAGCGGTGTCGAGACGCTGGAGCGCGGTCTCGCGATCATCTGCGACGGCGATGATCTTGGCGATCATCGGGTCGTAGAAACCGGTCACCGCGGATCCGGTCTCGACGGCGGAGTCGACGCGCACACCGGGCGGGGGCGTGAAGAGCAGGATGGTCCCCGTCGAGGGCACGAAACCCCGCTCGGGTGCCTCGGCGTAGACGCGCGCCTCGACCGCATGCCCGTGCACGATGGGCGCGACATCGAGGGAGAGACCTGCCGCGACCCGGAGCTGCAGAGCGACGAGATCGATACCCGTCACCTCCTCGGTGACCGGATGCTCGACCTGCAGGCGGGTGTTCATCTCGATGAAGAACACCCTTGTCGGGTCGTCGGCGTCGATCAGGAACTCGACCGTGCCCGCCCCGATGTACGACACGCTCTCGGCAGCGCGCACCGCCGCCCGGAAGAGGTCCTCCCGGGTGGCGGCGGAGATGCCGACGGACGGTGCCTCCTCGAAGACCTTCTGGTGCCGCCGCTGGAGCGTGCACTCGCGCTCGCCGAGGGCGATGACCGTGCCGTGGACGTCACCGAACACCTGCACCTCGATGTGGCGGGGGCGCCGGAGCAGGCGTTCGAGAACCAGGGAATCGTCGCCGAAGGCCGCTGCCGCGACGCGGCGTGCCGACGCCAGCGCACCGGACAGATCGGATGCCGCCGCAACGACCTCCATCCCCTTACCGCCGCCGCCGGAACTCGGCTTCACGAGCAGCGGATAACCGACGGCATCCGCCTCGTGCGCGATCCGCTCGTCATCGAGCCCCGCGGCGTCGAAGCCCGGGACCACGGGCACGCCGTGACGCACCACATGCTCGCGGGCGCGCGCCTTGTCACCCATGATCTGCAGCGCCTCGATGCCGGGGCCGATGAAGACGATGCCGTTCGCGCGGCAGGCTTCGGCGAGGCTCACGCTCTCGGAGAGGAACCCGTAGCCGGGGTGGATCGCCTGTGCCCCCGTGCCGAGGGCCGCCGCGATGATCGCGTCGATGTCGAGGTACGACGCGCTCGCCGGGGCGGGGCCGATCCGCACCGCCACGTCCGCCTCGTGCACATGGGGGGCATCCGCGTCAGCGTCGCTGTGGACCGCGACGCTGCGGATGTCGAGCGCGGCGAGGGTGCGGATCACGCGCCGTGCGATCTCGCCGCGGTTCGCGACGAGGACCGTGTCGAAGAGGTGCTCGCTCATCCCGTTCACATCCGGAAGACGCCGAAGCGCGGTTCGGGCAGCGGCGCGCGTGACACGACGTCGAGCGCGAGCCCGAGCACCTGCCGCGTCTGCTGCGGGTCGATGATCCCGTCGTCCCAGAGGCGGGC
This sequence comes from Microbacterium sp. NPDC090225, assembly GCF_044772365.1. Classification (NCBI taxonomy): domain Bacteria; kingdom Bacillati; phylum Actinomycetota; class Actinomycetes; order Micrococcales; family Microbacteriaceae; genus Microbacterium; species Microbacterium sp. NPDC090225. The sequence goes on from NZ_JBIVYS010000001.1 coordinate 559,857, forward strand.
GGTCGCGTAGTACGGCTCTCCCTGCTCCTCGTACTGGGCACGGATCGGTTCTTCGAAGGAGGCGCGCTCCTCCAGTGTCCAGGACTCCCCTCGGCCGGTGAGCTGATCCTCCTTGACGGTCGCCAGAACGGATGCCGCCTGGTTGCCGCCCATCACCGAGATCCGGCTCGCCGGCCAGGTCCACAGGAAGCGCGGCGAGTACGCGCGACCGCACATCGAGTAGTTGCCCGCCCCGAAGGAGCCGCCGATGATCACCGTCAGTTTCGGCACCCGGCAGCTCGCGACGGCGGTGACCATCTTCGCGCCGTCCTTCGCGATCCCGCCGGCTTCGGCGTCGGAGCCGACCATGAACCCGGTGATGTTCTGCAGGAAGAGGAGCGGGATGCCGCGCTGGTCGCACAGCTCGATGAAGTGCGCTCCCTTGAGCGCGGACTCGCTGAAGAGCACGCCGTTGTTCGCGACGATGCCCACGGGGTGCCCGTGAATCCGGGCGAAGGCGGTCACCAGCGTGATGCCGTACTCGGATTTGAACTCGCGGACGCTGCCGCCGTCGGCCAGGCGATCGATCACCGCGTGCACGTCGTAGGCGGCGTTGACGTCGACGGGCACCACGTCGTACAGCGAGCCCGTTTCGTCGGGTTCGCGCGTCGGGAGGACCTCCCAGGCCGGCTCACGCGGTGTCTGGAGCGTGCGCACGATGTCCCGGAGGATCTCGAGGGCATGCTCGTCGTCCTCGGCGAGGTGATCGACGACGCCGCTGCGGCGTGCATGCATCTCTCCCCCGCCGAGCTCCTCCGCCGTGACGACTTCGCCGATCGCGGCCTTCACCAGGGGCGGACCGCCGAGGAAGATCGTGCCCTGTCCGCGCACGATCACCGTCTCGTCGCTCATCGCCGGAACGTAGGCGCCACCCGCGGTGCACGATCCGAGCACGGCAGCGAGCTGCGGGATGCCCTCGGCCGACATCCGCGCCTGGTGGAAGAAGATCCGTCCGAAGTGATCGCGGTCGGGGAAGACCTCGTCCTGCTTGGGCAGGAATGCGCCGCCCGAATCCACCAGGTAGAGACAGGGCAGACGGTTCTCGCGGGCGATCTCCTGCGCACGCAGATGCTTCTTGACCGTCATCGGGAGGTACGTGCCGCCTTTGACGGTAGCGTCGTTGCAGACGACCATCACGTGTCGGCCGTGCACCAGTCCGATCCCGGCGATCACTCCGGCGCCCGGGGCTTCGCCACCGTAGAGCCCGTCTGCCGCGAGCGGTGCCACCTCGAGGAAGGGACTCCCCTCGTCGAGAAGTCGGTCGACGCGCTCGCGCGGCAGCAGCTTCCCTCGGGCGACGTGGCGCTGACGTGAGGTCTCGGGACCACCGAGCGCAGCGGCGGCGAGTCGCTCGCGCAGCCGCTCGGCGAGTGCCTCCTGGGTCACGGGCATCGCGGTGTCCTCCTCGACACGCCTCTGCGCAGCCACGGTGCTGGCGCTGCACACGAACCTTCGGTTAGTGTTCACTAACCCGATGATTCAGGTTAGCGAGGATTAACTGAGATGACAACCCCCGTCACCGCTCGAGATCGCGCCAAGGCGGAGCGCTCGGACGCGATCCGCCACGAAGCCGCGCTGCTCTTCGCCGCCCGCGGGTACAACGGCGTCAGCCTCGAGGACATCGGGGCCGCCGTGGGCGTCTCCGGCCCCGCCGTCTACCGTCATTTCGCGGGAAAGCAGGCGCTGCTCGGTTCCGTGCTCGTGAAGGTCAGCCACGATCTCCTGACGGGTGGCACACGGGTGGCGACCGCCGACGCGGACGCCGAGGAGAGGATGGAGGCGCTGATCCGCTTCCACGTCGACTTCGCTCTGCGGAACGCCGCGGTGATCCAGGTGCAGGATCGGGATGTCGTGCACCTGGCCGACGACGACCGCGCCGATGTCCGGCACGTGCAGCGCGACTACATCGAACTGTGGATCGACACGCTCGCCCCCCTGCTTACCGCCGACCGCGACGAGCTGCGCCTGCGCGTGCAGGCCTGTTTCGGCCTCATCAACTCCACGCCGCACAGCACCCGTGCTGCGGCGCGCCGCCACGCGGCCACCGGCGACGTGCTGGCGCGCATGGCTTCCGCGGCGCTGCGCAGCTAACCGAAGAGCATCGCCCGACCCGGCTCCTGCAGCACGTCGGCGACATCGCGCAGGAATCGCGCACCCTCGGCCCCGTCCACCAGACGGTGGTCGAACGAGAGGCTCAGCGTCATCATGTCGCGCAGCGCGATCTCGCCGCGGTGCTCCCAGGGCTGGCGTCGGATCGCACCCACCGCGAGGATTCCCGACTGCCCCGGCGGCAGGATCGGCGTGCCGGCATCGATGCCGAAGACCCCGATGTTCGAGATCGAGAACGTGCCGCCCTGGAGTTCCGCCGGTGTGGTCTTCCCCGCGCGAGCCGTGGCCGCGAGATCGCGGATCGCATCCGACATGCCGCCGAGGCCGAGACCCTCGGCATCCCGGATGTTCGGCACGATGAGTCCGCGGTCCGTCGCCGCAGCGATACCGAGGTCCACGTAGCGGTACTGGACGATCTCCCCGGCCGCCTGGTCCCAGTGCGCGTTCAATCCCGGCGTTCGACCGAGCGCCAGACACACGGCCTTGGCGACGACCGCGAGCTGGCCGATGCGGTGCTCGCTCCAGACACGATCGGCGCGGAGCGAGTCGAGCAGTTCGACCGTGGCCGTGACGTCGACCGTGTGGAAGACCGTGACGTGCGGCGCGGTGAAGGCGCTCTCGACCATCGCGGCCGCCGTGTGCTTGCGCACGCCCCGGATCGGGATGCGCACCTCGCGCGCCCCCTCCTCCGATGCGCCGAACGCGGGAGAGGTCTCGCGCCGTGGCGCCGCGGCTGTCCGACCTCCGGCATCCGCCCCGGTCGAGGCGAAGGAATCGATGTCTGCGCGGGTGATCACGCGGTCGCCGACGACCGCCGCGACCAGCGCGAGATCCACGCCCGCGCGCTTCGCATATGCGCGCACGGGTGGGGTCGACCGCGGGCGCTCGACGACCGGCAGCTCGGCCATGACCGAGGGCGACGCATCGTGCGGTGCGGCCTCGATCACGGCCGCATCGACCACCGGCGCGCTCGTTCCCGTGCGCCGTGCGCGCCGCGCAGGCCGCCCGGACGTCGTCGGAGCCGCCCCGTATCCGACGAGATTGGGCTGAGCCGGCTCCGCTCCGGCCGTTGGCGCGGAGGCATCCGCTTCCTCGCCCATGACCTCGAAGGCGATCAGGGGCGAGCCGACAGCGACGGTCTCCCCGGCATCGGCGTGCAACTCGGACACGGTTCCCTCGTAGGGCGAGGGGAGCTCGACGACCGCCTTCGCCGTCTCGACCTCTGCCAGCGTCTGATTGAGCGCCACCTGCTCCCCGGGGGCGACCAGCCACTGCACGACCTCGGCCTCGGTGAGGCCTTCCCCGAGATCGGGGAGTCGGAACTCGGCGATCATGCGTCCACCCCCGTTCGCGCGCCGCGATCGAGCACGCGATCCACCGCATCCAGCAGCCGGTCGAGATCGGGAAGGTGGTACTTCTCGAGCTTCGCCGGCGGGTACGGCACGTCGTGCCCCGTCACCCTCAGGGGCGCCGACTCGAGGTACTCGAAGCAGAACTCCGTGATGCTCGCGATCACCTCGGCGGCGACACCGGCCTCGCGCGAGGCCTCGTGCGCGACGACGACGCGACCCGTCTTGCGCACGGAGGCGGCCAGCGTGTCGTAGTCGACGGGCGAGAGGGAGCGCAGATCGACGACCTCGATCGACACGCCTTCGTCTTCCGCGGCCTGCGCGGCCTGGAGCGCCGTGGAGACCATCGCCCCGTAGGCGACGAGGGTCACGTCCACCCCCGTGCGGACCACCTGGGCGAGCCCCATCGGGACGGCATCCGCGAGTGGCGCATCCAGGTCGACCTCGCCCCTGTGATGGTAGAGGCGCTTCGGTTCGAAGAAGATCACCGGATCGTCGGAGGCGATCGCCTGTCGCAGGCTGCGATAGGCGTCCTCGGGGTTCGAGACGGCCACGACGCGCAGCCCCGCGGTATGGACGAAGTACGCCTCGGGCGATTCCGAATGGTGCTCGGCGGCGCCGATGCCCCCGGCCCACGGGATGCGGATCGTGATCGGCATTTTCACCCGCCCCTGCGTGCGAAAGTGCAGCTTGGCGACCTGCGCCACGATCTGGTCGAAAGCCGGGTACACGAATCCGTCGAACTGGATCTCGACCACCGGGCGGTAGCCGCGGAAGGCGAGTCCGACCGCCGTGCCGACGATGCCGGATTCCGCCAGCGGCGTGTCGATCACGCGACCGGCGCCGAACTCGTCGAGGAGACCGTCGGTGATCCGGAAGACGCCACCGAGCTTGCCGATGTCCTCGCCGAGGAGCACTACCCGGTCGTCATCGCGCATGGCCCTCCGCAATCCCGCGCCGAGGGCCTTACCCAGAGTCATTTCCGTCATGACGTCGCCTCCTCGAAGCCCGCGAGATAATCCGCGTACTCCGCGCGTTGGCGGTCGAGACCGGTGTGCGGTTCGGCGTAGACACCGTCGAAGACCGCGAGCGGTGGACGGGTCACCATTCCGAGGCACTGCGCCCGCATCTCCTTCGCCACCGCGTCCGCGGTCTCCTGCGTCTGCGCGACGTACTCATCCGGGAGCTCGCCCGCGGCACGCAGATGGGCTTCGAGACGGCTGATCGGGTCGCGGCGGCGCCAGGCCTCGAGCTCGCCTTCCGGCCGATAGCGCGTGGGGTCGTCGGCGGTCGTGTGGGGTCCCATCCGGTAGGTGACCGCCTCGATGTAGGCGGGACCCTTGCCCGAGCGTGCGTGATCGAGCGCCCACCGCATGGCGGCGAGGCAGGCGAGGACGTCGTTGCCATCGACCCGCATACTCGGGATGCCGAAGCCCGGGGCGCGACCCGCGATCGGGTACTGCGACTGCACCGCCACCGGCTCGGAGATCGCCCAGTGGTTGTTCTGGCAGACGAAGACCACGGGGGCGCGGTACGACGCCGCGAAGATCATCGCCTCGTTCACATCGCCCTGGCTGGTCGCACCGTCGCCGAAGTAGGTCACCGCGACCTCGTCGGCGCGGTCGTGCCGGATGCCGAGCGCGTAGCCGACGGCGTGCAGCGTCTGGGCGCCGATGATGATCTGGAGAGGCGCGACCCTCAGCGCGGCCGGGTCGTACGCCGATCCCTCTTCGCCGCGCCACATGCGCACGTAGTCGCCGGGCTGAGCACCCCGCGCGTAGATGACGCCGGTCTCGCGATAGCTCGGGAAGACGAAGTCGCGATCCTCCAGCGCGCGAGCGGTTCCGATCTGAGTCGCCTCCTGCCCCTGGCACGGCGCCCAGAGGCCGAGCTGTCCCTGCCGCTGAAGCGCGACGCCCTCGGCATCGATACGCCGCAGCACCACCATGTCGCGCAGCAGCCCGCGCAGCGTCTCGTGGTCGACGTCGGCGACGAAGGGGTCGAGTTGCGGATGCCGCACACGGGTGCCATCCGGAGCGAGGAGGCGCTCGGTGAGCTCCAGATCCTGCTCGGTGTCGGCGATGGGAGTGATCTGCGGTGACATCATCGTCCTCCTCGTTCTCAGCAGCCCTCGTGAGGCTCTCGCGCTGGAGCCGGCGGCGATGCCGGCATGCCCCGAGCGTACGTCCGCTGAACACGTCGCTCAAGCATTCGAGAGGCGCTTGAGCATGTTGCCAAACATCCGGGCAATCGACCCTGCTATCGTTTGGCACTATGCCTGGACTGGACCGTACCGATCTCGAGATCCTCGCCGCTCTCGCCGACGACCCGCGCGTCACGATCGTCGCGCTGGCCGAGACTCTGCGGCTGTCGCGCAACACCATCCAAGCGCGCATGACCCGGCTCGAGCAGACCGGGATCTTCCTCTCCTACGAGCGCGCCTTCTCCCCCGACGTGCTGGGTTTCCCACTGCAGGCGTTCGTCAGCATCGGGGTGCGGCAGACCGAGCTCCCGCGCATCATCAACGAGCTCGCCCGCATCCCGGAGGTCGTGCAGGCGCACGGGCTCAGCGGCTCGATCGACCTGCTCGCGCGGGTCGCGTGCCGTGACGCGCGTCACCTCTTCGACACCGACGCACGGATCCTATCGATCGAGGGTGTGGAGCGCACCGAGACGTCTCTCGCGATGGGCGAGGTCATCCCGTTCCGGGTCGCCGGGCTCATCGGCCTCGCGCGACGGGAATCCGGAGGAAGCGTCTGATCGCACCGGCGGCCTCGGCCGGCGTCTCGTAGTGGATCAGGTGACCGACCTCGGCGATCTCGACGAGCGATGCATCGGCGAAGAGGGTCGCGAGCGTGCGCTCGGCCTCGATCGGTGTGATGTCGTCGCGCTGCGCCGCGACAAGCAGCGTCGGAACGTCGATGTCGGGGGCGAACCCGCGCACGTCGTGCGAGACGCTCGCGACGAAGGCGTCGCGCAGCACGTCGCGGTCCGAGAAGCGCGAGAAGTACGTGTCGTGCTGATCGTGGATGAACCGGCGCAGAGAAGGATCGGTCGTCTTGGCCATCGTGATGCTCATCACCCGCACGATGAGGCGGTTGCGCAGAAGCGCGGTTCCGAGTCGCTCGGGCAGACGCGCGCCCAGGGCGTAGTACAGCACGGCGAGGCGGGTCATCACGCCCTTGGGCCCTTCGAGCGCCGGAGCACCGATGGGATTGATGAGGATCAGGCGGGGCGTCGCGAGCCCGCGCGCGACGGCAGCGGACGCGACGATCGACCCGAAGGAGTGACCGAGGATGACAGCGCCGGGGGCGACCTCGGCGACGAAATCGCCGAGCCACGCTGCGTACTCGTCGAGGTCGTGGGTGCGTCCGGGAAGCGGCGCCGTCTCGCCGAAGCCGGGAAGGTCGGGAGCGATCACGCGTGCCTCGGGGAGAAAGGCGAGAACGGGTTCCAGTCCGTGATGCTCGCCGCGGAACCCGTGCACCGCGACGATCGTGGTCTCGGCGTCCTCGGGCCCGTACACCCAGTACGCCGTCGTGGCGCCGCGCACCTCTGCCTCCCGTCGCTCGACGGGGAGTCGAGCCAGTCGGTCGGCGTACGGAGAGGGCACGGTCATGTCACGAGTCTACGGATTCCCGAGCGCCTCCCTCCGAATGTCGGACGCCGGATCTAGCGTGAGCCCATGGCCGACGATCTCCCGCTCCCTCCCTGGCTGCGCCGTGTCGGCGTGTTCGACCTGGAGACGACGGGGATCGACGTCACCGCAGATCGCATCGTGACCGCGCATGTCGGCGTACTCGACGCCGAGGGCCAGCAGATCGTCTCCCGCACCTGGCTCGCCGACCCCGGAGTCGAGATCCCGGAGGGCGCGACCGCGGTACACGGCGTCACAACCGGGCGCGCGCAGACCGAAGGACGCCCGGCGCGCGAGGTCGTCGCCCAGGTTCTGATCGCTCTGCGCTCACTCCTCGACCAGGGCATCCCCGTCGTCGCGTACAACGCTTCCTATGACTTCTCCCTGCTCGCACACGAGGCCGTTCGGCATGGGCTGGCCCCGCTGTCCGACCCCGCACCGATCATCGATCCCTTCGTGATCGACAAGGCCGTCGATCGTTACCGGCGGGGCAAGCGCACGCTCAGCCTCGTCGCCGCCCACTACGCGGTGACGCTCGACGGCGCGCACGAGGCCTCGGCCGACGCGATCGCCGCGGGACGGGTCGCCCAGGCGATCGCGCGGCAGTTCTCTCTGCCCGACACCCTCGACGACCTGCACACGCGTCAGATCGGATGGGCGCGGGATCAGGCCGAGAGCCTGACCGAGTACTTCATCAGCATCGGCCGCCTCGATCCGGACGACGCGGTCGACGGCACGTGGCCGGTGCGCCCGCACTCCGTCGACGAGCCCAGCCAGCTCTTCTGACGAGCAGCGGTCACCGCCGATCGCGGAGCCGTCGGGCCTCGGCGATCTCGGCACTCCGTCGCGCCTGCTTGCGGACGACCCGTGATCGATCCCGCAGCGGGAGGCGCGGACTCGCCTCTGCCGGGATCCCCGCGCTCAGCTCCCGCGCACGCTCCAGGGACGCATCGAACTCCACTCCGAGAACGAGAGCGAGGTTCGCGATCCACAGCCAGAGCAGGAGCACGATGATGCCGGCGAGCTGCCCGTACACGCGCTCGTAGTCGACGATGCTCGAGACGTACAGCCCGAACGCGAGAGAGGCGATGGCGAGAACGACGATCGCCAGCGCCGCACCCCAACTGAGCCAACGGAATCGCGGATGACGGATGTTCGGCGCACGGTCGTACAGGAACGCGACGGTGGCGACCACGATCACGACCAGTATCGGCCAGCGCGCGATCCGCCAGACCAGGAGTGCGGCCTCTCCGCCGCCGAGCTGCTCGCCGATGGCCGCGGCGACGGACGAACTCGCGGCCCCGACGGCCACCGCAGCCGCCGTGGCGAGGAGCACGACGAGCGCCACCGCCACCTGCATGGACTTGAGAGCCCAGGGCGAACGCCCCTCGTCGACGTCGTAGACGCGATTCATCCCGCGGCCGAGGACGGCGATGTACCGGGCGACGGCCCAGATCGTGAGTCCGATACCGATGATCAGCGCGGGGCCCGCGAGAGCGGAGTCCGCGAGGCCGTCGACGGCGTCTGCGATCGTCATCGCCGTCTCCTCGGGCGCGACGGCGCGCACGACCTCGAGAACGAACGCCACCGCCGTGGAATCGCTTCCGAGGAGGCTGACGACGGAGACGCCGACGAGCATGGCCGGCACGAGGGCCAGCACGGAGTGGAAGGTCAGCGCCGCCGCGATGTCGGCAGCGCCGTCGTCGGCGAACTTGCGCGCGGTTCCGCGCGCCACGAAACGCCAGGACCTGGCGCCGAGATCGTGCGGTGCCGGCGGGCCGTCCGACTGTTGAGTCGCCATCATCCTCCTGAGAGTCGGTGCCGAACTTGGCACACGACGGCGCCCGGGAACAAGGGGGTTGACGCTGTGTGACTCCCGCCGCTATCCGTGAATATGAGCAGCATCACCGTCCGGTACCATCCGAACACACTGGAATATATCGGTGGCGCCACGAGGGGGACGCGGTGAGGTTCAGATCATACGAGGTCGAGCGGGTCGAGGAGACCTGGCGGCAATACGTTCCCTCTGCTTCCTTGCAGCGCGTGGATCCGGATCGCTTCATGTTCGACTGGACGTCGGCCGAACTCGGAAGTCTGACGCTCGTGCGGTACGACCTCGCGGCGGAGGTGCAGTCCGTCGCGCAACCGGAGAACGAGCTCCTGGTCTGCCGGGTCGCCGCGCCCAACGCCGAGGTCGGCTCCGGGAGGGAGTCCATCGACGCCGGCCAGCCGTGGTTGACCGACGGCGCTCAGGTGCATGCGCGCTGGGAGCACACCGCTCGCGTGCGCGCCCTGGTGATCGACCGGGCGGCGGCGCAGGCACGCGTACGCCAGATCACCGGAGACGACAGACTCACACTCCGGTCGTCCGGCCTGGCCCCGCGCGACGAGGAATCCGGACGCCACTGGGAGCGCACGGTCGCGTATCTCGAGGATGCGGTCGCCGAGACCGCCGCCGACGGCATCCTGCGCGCCGAGCTCGAGCGCCATGCGCTGGCGGTCACGCTGTCGGTCTTCCCCACCAGCATCCACGATTCGATGTCGCACACCGCTCAGCGGGGTGCCGCGCCGATCGCCGTGCGTCGCGCCCTCGTCTTCATCGACGAGAACGCGCATCGTGCGATCACGATCGATGACGTGGCCGCCGCCGCGTTCATCTCGACGCGCGGGCTGCAGTACGCGTTCCGACGCGCGCTGGATTCGACACCGGCCGAGTACCTGCGCCGCGCACGCCTGGCGGGCGCCCATCGTGACCTCTCCGACGGCGGCCACGGTTCGATCGCCGTGGTGGCGCGACGCTGGGGTTTCAGCCATCCGTCGCGCTTTGCGGCGGCGTACCGCTCGGAGTACGGGGTGGCTCCGTCGACCACCGCCGCGCAGGCGCGGAGATGACACCAGGCGCACGGACGTTTCGCGTCGGCGGCGCGTCGTCCCTCGCGGGCCGTCGAGCGCTGACCGGCACCGTAGAGTCCGATCGTGGGAAGTCTCTATTACGGCGATAGCGCCGAACCGATCGGCATCGAGGATCGCGCGCTCGCACACCTGAAGGTCGTGATCTCGACCAAGCTCCGTCGTAACGAAAGCTTCACGCTGTCGTGGGCGCACCCGGAGACGGATGTCGTCGGTCGGTCGACGATCTGGTTGCACCCGTCGATTCCGCTGCGCTTCGTCTTCGACGAGGCGGAGCCTCCGGAGCTGAGCCGCGAGTGGATCGAAGCCCTCGCCCGTTCGGCGAACTCGACCGGCGGGATCGCCCTGGTCGACGAGAGGATCAGCGGGCCCGCGTCTCTGGAGACCGCGCGCAGCTGACCGGAAGACGCTCCATTCAGTGCACTCCAAGGTTTGAAGTGCAAACTTGCACTCTATGGAGCACAATGCACCTTCGCTGCGCGACATTCGCAAGCGAGAGACGATCCGCGCACTCACCGACACGGCCCGACGCCTGACGATCGACCGCGGCTTCGCCGGGTTCACCGTCGAAGAGGTGTGCGCCGACGCGGGGGTCTCGCGCCGCACGTTCTTCAATTACTTCGAGAGCAAGGAGAACGCGGTCTTCGGTTTCACCGAGATCGATCCGCGGCTCGTCGAACTCGACGACGAGTTCGTGGCGCGGAGCGGCGACCTCCTCGACGACTTCGTAGAAGTGATCCTCCGCCGCTGGGAGATGCTCGATCCGCTCTCCGACGCGCCGGCCCTCCTCGAGGTCATCGAGCACGAGCCTCGACTGCTGAAAGGCGCGTTCGAGCGGTTGGCCGAGAACGAGCGCCGCGACGTCGCCCTCATCGTTCGACGCGAGGGGGCGCATCAGGAGTTGCGCGCCGAGGTCGTCGTCCACACCGTCGGCGCCTGCATCCGCATGGCCGTCGGCCAGATCCTCGAGCACCAATCCCCCGTCCCGTTCGGCGAGCTGGTCGCCGAGCGCCTCGACATCGCCCGCGACCTCTTCTCCTCCGCACAGAAAGACCACTGAATGTCCGCCACCGCCACGACAGATGCGCCGTTCCTGCTCACCAAGCGCCGCATCTGGATCATCTTCAGCGCCCTGATCGCCGGGATGCTGCTCTCCAGCCTCGACCAGACCATCGTCTCGACCGCGATGCCGACCATCGTCGGAGAACTCGGCGGCGTCGACCATCAGGTGTGGATCACCACCGCTTACCTCCTCGCGACCACGATCGTCATGCCGATCTACGGCAAGTTCGGCGATGTACTCGGCAGACGGAGCCTGTTTCTCGTGGCGATCGCCCTCTTCACGCTCGCTTCGGTCGGCTGCGCGTTCGCGACGGACTTCTGGATGTTCGTCGTCTTCCGCGCCCTGCAGGGCCTGGGAGGCGGCGGACTCATGATCCTGTCGCAGGCGATCATCGCCGACATCGTGCCGGCGAACGAGCGCGGCAAGTACATGGGGCCCCTCGGGGCGGTCTTCGGACTCTCGGCCGTGGCCGGCCCCCTTCTCGGTGGGTTCTTCGTCGACCGCATGACCTGGCAGTGGGCGTTCTACATCAACATCCCCGTCGGCATCGCCGCGTTCATCATCGCCCTCGTCGCGCTCAAGCTCCCCAGCAAGAAGGCCGAGAAGCCGATCGACGTGTTCGGGGTCATCTTCCTCTCGATCGCCACGACCTGCCTCATCTTCTTCACCGACTTCGGCGGCGACAAGGACTTCGGCTGGTCCTCGATGGCCACGTGGGCCTGGGGTGCGGGACTGATCGTCGCGGCGACCGCGTTCGTCATCACTGAATCCCGCGTGCAGGACCCGATCATCCCCCTGAGCCTGTTCCGCAATCCGATCTTCGTGAACGCCACCGCGATCGGACTGGTGCTCGGCATCGGGATGTTCGCCGCGATCGGCTTCGTGCCGACCTTCCTGCAGATGTCCTCGGGCACCTCTGCCGCGGCATCCGGGCTGCTCATGATCCCGATGATGGTGGGTCTGATCGGAACGTCGATCTTCTCGGGCATCGCGATCTCGAAGACCGGGCGGTACAAGGCCTATCCCATCGTGGGAACGATCCTCACCGGCATCGCCATGGTGGCGATGACCACGCTGTCGGCCTCGACCCCGATCTGGCTCATCTGCGTGTTCCTGTTCGTCTTCGGCGCCGGACTCGGTCTCATCATGCAGGTCGTCGTGCTGGTCGTGCAGAACGCCGTTCCAGCGGGCGAGATCGGTACCGCGACGAGCACGAACAACTACTTCCGCGAGGTGGGGGCTTCGCTCGGGACCGCGGTGTTCGGCACGATCTTCACCACCCGCCTCACCGAGAACCTCCTCGGCGTCTTCACGGATGCCGGGGCATCGGCCACGGACGCCGCGCAGTCCGCGGCGACGATCGATCCGGCCACGCTGAACTCCCTGCCCGACGAGGTGCGCGACGGAATCGTCTCCGCATACGCCGACGCCCTCGCGCCGGTGTTCTGGTACCTCGTGCCGTTCATCGTGCTCGCCCTCGTGCTCTCGCTGTTCCTCAAGCAGATCCCCCTGTCGGATCAAGCCGGACTCGTCGCGCGTGGCGAGGCAATCACGGGCGAGGAGGCCGAGAAGCTGGAGGCCGAGCTCCGTGCGCGGCCGACGGCAGGCACGCACGCCAGCACCCCGGACGCCCTGCCCGAATCGGATGCCGGGACGAGGCCTTCCTCGCGATGAACCGAGAAAGGCCCCGGGCGCATGCGCGCTCGGGGCCTTCCGACTGCGGGGAGACCGGACTCAGCGAGCCGGGTCGAGTTCCTGGTGCTCGACGATCCACTTCTGCAGACGCGGGTACACCCAGAAGGAGTAGATGCCGATGGTGATGATGCACAGCAGCAGCCACTTGACCCACTGACCGAAGAGGCCGATGGCGCTCCCCGTGAAGCGCAGCTTCTGGCCGTTGATGTACGTGTGCTTCGTCTTCCAGCGGTAGGTCATCACGACCGCCCAGGGGTAGCAGATCCCGAGGGTCAGGACGGTGATGAGGAATCCGCCGATGCCGACGCCGAGCCAGGTCGCGGCTCCACCGTCGAAGCCGAAGGCGAGGTGGGGAAGGCGCGCGGACTCGCCGGACGGCACCGGCGTCGATGCCGCGGGCGCGGGGGTGAGGTCTGTCATGATCTTTTCTTCTCTAGGGTGAGCGTTATGAAGCTCCGCCCGGAGACTGCAGGCGGGCGGGGAGGGAAAGGACGGGCTCAGCGCACCTGCAACGGCGTGCCGAGGGGCAGGATCTGTGCGAGAGCCGTGATGTCGGCATTCGCCAGGCGAACGCAGCCGTGCGAGGCGTCGGAGCCTATGCTCGCCTCGTCATCGGTGCCGTGCAGGCCGATCTGACCCGGGCCGCCGCCGTACGAGTTGAGGGCGTCGGAGAACGCCGTCGTGCCGTAGGCGTACGGGCCGTAACCGCTGTTCGTCGGAGCGAGCAGCTCGGTGATCGCGAACTGGCCCTTCGGGGTCGGCGTACCGCCCGTGCCCGTCGCGACCGGATAGCTCTGCCGCAGCTCTCCGCCCTCGTAGAGGTCGAGGGTGTTGGTCGACGTCGTCACGACCAGCGCGTACGAGGTCGTCGAGAGCAGGACGGCATCCGAGCGGACCCACCCGAGGCTTCCGTTGGGACGCTGGGCGAGTTGGACCTGCAGCCAGTCCCCCTCCTGAGCGGTGACCAGGAAGACGAGAGGCGCTCCGGACGACTGCGGATTCGGCAACGACTGCGTCGCTGCCCCGCCGGGCTCGGCGCTGACCCCGATCTCGGTGCCGAGGACGGCGGCGACCGTCGACTCCGCCGGCGCGTGCACATCGGCGAGCGGCTCCTCGACCGGCGGCGTCGATGTCGGTGTCGGTTCGGGCGTCGCAGCGGGGCTCGACGAACTCGTCGGCGCGGGCTCGGCGACCGCGGGGCCGCGACCGAAGAGCACCACGCAGGTGACGATGATCACGGCGCACACGACGACCGCGGCGGCCACGATGAGAATCGTGCGCCGCCGCGGGACGTTGATGGTGTCGGGCACCGAGTGTCAGCCGGTGTACGTGGCCTCGCCCGGCACCGGGACGGCGACCGGGGCTGCGCCGGTGATCGCGAGAGCGCTCGACGCCACCTGGCCGGAGGACTCACCGACGAGGACGATGAAGTAGTCGCCGGCGGTGGCCCAGGCCGCGGGGAGCACGATCGTGCCGCTCACGTTGCCGTCGGCATCCGCGACGAAGGTGTCGGGCAGGCTGTCGCCCATGGCGCCCGTGCCGATGCCCGAGCTCACGATCTCGCCCGGGGCGAAGCCGCTACCGCTCACCGTGAAGCCGGTGGTCGTGGCCTGGGAGACCGTGATGGAGGCGCTGCCCAGCGCGAGGGCTGCGGTGGGCTGCGGCGTGAAGTACGTGGTCAGGTCGCCGATGCGGAAGCTGGCGATGCCCGCAGCCTCCGGGACGGCGGCGGCCCGCAGGGCGACTCCCCCGCCCTGCGCGGCGAGCCGCTCCTCGAAAGTCGGAGCGTCGTCGAGCACGCTCGGGGCGGCCTGGCGAAGCACCGGGGGGTTTTCGGGGTCGGCTGGCGGAGAGGTGATGACCGGAGCATCGCCCGGGAGGATCGCGTAATAGGCAATCACCGCGTACCCGCTCTCGGCGAGCTCGCTCGCGAACTGCTCGGTGGACATCCCCACCTCGCCCGCACCCCACTGCGTGGAAATACCGTGGAAGCCGTCGACGGTGGCGATGGTCGTCACCTGCGGGGCCTCTACACCGTCGCCGGCGATGAAGACGCCGGTTTCCACCTCCGCGCCGGAGTTCGTCGAGGAATTCTCCATGAATGCGATGAACTCATCGCCGGAGACCGGGGCGGGAACGCCGTGAACGAGACCGATGGGCGACGTAGCGTTGCTGGTGAATCCGTTCGCGTCGAAGGTGCCGAAGTCCGAGAGCGTCGATCCCTCCGTTCCGGCGAACGCAATCCACTGCCACTCGTCGGCGATCGCAAACTCCTCGTCGAGCTCCGTCGGAGCGAACGGAGTGAAATCGTCCGGAGCATCGGCCCAGATCACGCGCGCGGAAGCGGCGGGCGTCTCGGTGATGGGCTCCGCGATGGAGGCGGTGGGGACGAGGACGGCGGCGAGGCCGAGCGCGGAGGCGCTGAGCGAGGCCACGGCGAGGCGCGAGCGAATCACAGAGAATTCCTTCGTTGGGGAGGTTGCCGTTCGGGCGGCGTCTGCCGAGAGGCAGCCACCTCAATCTAGGGGAATGGAACGCTTCAGCGCCACCGGAATACCGGTGTCAGACTCAATTCTTTCGCATGAAGTCATCTACGCTCAGGTCAGATGCTGCAGAGCCCTCCGCGCCGCCGCCAGCTCCTCCGTCGCCACCTCGAGCGCAGCGGCTGCCGTCGTCGCACGCGCCTCGGCACTCTCGGCATCCGCACGAGCGGCATCCACCTCCATGCGCGTGCGCGCCAGCCGGCGCTCGAGGTCAGCTGCCCGGGTCGTCGCATCCTCGATGCGGCGGCCGGCCTCTCGACCGGCGCTCTCGGCCGTGGTCCGCGCGCGCTCCGCGGAGGTGACGGCACTCTCGGCTTCGCGCACGGCCTGCTCCGCTTGGCGTCGTCGCCGACGTTGCGCCAACTCGTCCACCTGTTGCGCGGGAACGGCGTCGCGCGCCTCGGTCGCCCCGCCACCGAGGATCTGGTCGAGGATCACGCTCTCGGAGGGTTCGATCTCCCGGATGAGGCGTCCGGATGCGACGGCGATCGAGGCGGCCTCGTCGAAGAACGCCGCACCGATCGTCTGCTGCACGGCATCCAGCGTGCCCGACGTGACCTTCTCGCCCCGAGCGACCGCGAGGTCGCGTGCCTTCTCGGCCAGTCGTCGCGTCAGCGTCCGGCGCTCTCGCCCGAGGCGGGCGAGGGCAGGCGCGTCGAGGTCGTCCTGCGCCTCCCGCAACTCGCGGGCGAGTTGCAGGGCCTCACCCAGCTCCGCCGTGCGTTCCTGCGCGAAGACGTTCACGACCCAGGCGGCGATCGACGGTTTGCGTAGCGCGGTGATCGCCGATGCCAACCCTCGGTCGGCGGCCTGTTTCGCACGCTCCCGGCGCGCGCTCACGAACTCGCCGAGCGGACGCACGTACAGCTCGGTCGCGATCCTCGTCAGCTCGTCGCCGGCCGTCATGCTCCGAACGCTACCTCATGCGTCTCCACGGGCGTACCGGCGCGCACGCCCCTGAACCCCGACGAAGTGGAACGGCGCTGGCGATATCGGCGAGATCTCACGGTCGATCTCGCTCGACGCCGAGTGCGCGGCATGCAGTGCCCGATACGCCTCGACATCGAGCGGCTCCCGCGAGTCGAGGATGCGCTTCGCCGCCTCGGTACGGAGTGCCGCGCGATAGCCGGGGCGAACTCGCAGCGAGAAGAACTCGCCGATGCTGCCCGAGCCGTAGCTGTACATCCCGACGCGGCGATCGGTCAGGTCGTCCTCGCCGTCGAGGAGGGCGGCGAGAGCGAAGTAGAGCGACGCAGTGTACGAATTACCCAGGCGACGGTTGTACCGGGTGGTCGGCTCCATCTGCGCAGAGGTCAGCGCGGCGCCGGTGTGCACCGCCAGGCGCTGGTGCGCCTTCACCGCCATCCGCGTGAACGGTTGGTGGTGGCAGAAGTAGTCGATCGACTCGATCGCCGCGCCCCCGCGCGCCCGATAGTCGTCCCAGGCCCCGACGAAGGCGTCGAGATAGGCATCGATCGAGAGCTTGCCGTTCACGACGGCCGTGTCACTGTCGTTCGGTCGCCAGAAGTCGTCGACATCGGCGGTGTGGATGCCGGTGGCCTGCTCGACCTCGGCGATCGCGGGATCCTGAGTGACGAGCATCGCAACGGCACCGGCGCCCTGCGTGGGCTCCGCGGCCGTGTCGACCGCGTATCGGGCGACGTCCGCCGCGATCACGAGCACCGACTCCTCGGGCTGGCGTGCGACGACCCCGAGGGCGAACTGCAGAGCGGCCGTGGCGGAGTAGCAGGCCTGCTTGAGCTCGACGACGCGGGTCGCCGGATCCAACCCCAGCAGTTCGTGCACGAACACCGCCGCCGACTTCGACTGATCGACGCCCGACTCGGTCGCGAAGAGCACGGTGCGGATGCCGGTGGCTCCGTGCCTCTGGACGATGGGCAGCGCCGCCGCGGCCGCCATCGTGACGATGTCCTCATCGGGGGCGGGGACGCTCATCTGATCCTGGCCGAGCCCGATCCGATACTTGTCGGGATCGATGCCGGCGCGCTCCGCGAGGAGGGCGAGATCGAGCACACGGCTCGCCGTCGCGATGGACAGGTCGTGGATGCCGACGACGGTCACTTCGTGCCTCCCTGGCGGCGCTCGAGCAAAAGATGCGAGGCCATGAGTTCTCCCTGGTTGGTCTGGGCCGCGAGCAGCGACAGCTCGCCGCACAGCACCGTGGCGGCGATGAGCGAGGCGAGGCGGCGGGCATTGCCGCCGGGCGCTCGCTCCTCACGACAGCCGAGACGCTCGAGCGCGTCCTCCACGGCCGGGAGGTCCTTGCCGTTGCCGACGGTGCCGACGATGAGATTCGGGAGCGTGCAGGAGAAGAGCAGGTCGCCGTCTCCGCGCTCCTCCGCGTAGGTGATGCCCTGCGAGCCCTCGACGATGTTCGCCGCATCCTGCCCGGTGGCGAGGTAGAAGGCGAGGAGCATGTTCGCATAGTGCGCGTTCGCGGAACGCAGCGCCCCGGCGATCGTGGAACCGACGAGGTTCTTGCGCACGTTCAGCTCGACGATGCGACGAGCCGTCGATCGAAGTTGCTGCTCGACGATGTCGGCGGGGATGAGGATCTCGGCGATCACGCTGCGCCCCCGACCGAGGATGCCGTTCACCGCGGTGGCTTTCTTGTCGGAGCAGTAGTTGCCCGAGATCGAGCCGTACTCCAATTCGGGGTGCCAGGCGAGCACCCGTTCCATGAGCCCTTCGGCCGCCAGGGTCACCATGTTGTGGCCGGATGCGTCGCCGGTCGTCAGCGCGAAGCGCACAAACAGCAGGTGCCCGACGATCTCCGTGTCGAGGTCGATCAGACGCGCGTGACGGCTGCGTTCCGAGACGACCGCGCCGAGCTCGTCGCGGCGGGCATCGATGCTGCGGGCGGCGGCGACCGCATCGGCTGCCGACGGCGCGACGAACAGCGAGGAGCGCGTCATCCGCTCGTCCACTACGGTGGTGCGGATTCCGTCGGCAACGAGCCGCGATACCCGGGCGCCCCGCCCCACCGACGGCCACAACGGAGATTCGTAGGTCGCGAGCGGCACCGACTGCTCGCCCTCGACCTCACCGCTGAGCAGCAGCGGGCCGACCCAGCGCGTGGGGATGGGGGTGAACAGAGCATCGGACATGGGGAGCCTTTCGGTCATCGTGCGTCGGAGCGCCGCGAGAGGGCTACGAGGTCGATGCCCCGCGCGCGGCAGAAGTCTGCGGTCTCGCCCGTGACGACGAGATCGGTGCGCACCAGGTCGGAGGGCGCCGCGGCCCCGAGGAGCGCAGCGAGCGCCGCGAGGTGCGTGGTCCACTCCACGAGGCGAGAGGCGAGCGCCTCGGGACCGCCGTCGAGCACCGTCTTGAGGAACGGGCCCGAGACGCCGACCGCCCGCGCACCGAGCGCCAGGGCGCGCACGGCATCGAGCGGGGTGCGCACGCCGCCGGAGGCGAGGAGAACCGGAGCGGATGCCGGGGCATCGATCAGGCACTCGACGGCCGACTGCCCCCATCCCGCCAGGTAGGCGTAACCCTCTCCCCCGCGGCGGGCGTTCTCGACACGCACGAAGTCCGTTCCGCCACGACCGGACACATCAGCGGCATCGACGCCGAGATCGGCGAGGAGGGCGAGCGTGCGGGCGCTCAGACCGAAACCGACCTCCTTCACGACCACCGGCACGTCGACGGCCGCCACCAGGGACTCGAGCGACCGCTGCCACGACGAGAACGCGCGGCGCCCCTCGGGCATCACGGTCTCCTGCACGCTGTTGACGTGCACTTGCAACGCGTTCGCCTCGATCAGATCGATCGCTCGGCGCGCGTCGTCCGGCGTGCGTTCGACACCCAGATTGGCGAAGAGGAACCCGTGGGGATGCTCTTCGCGAAGGACACGGAACGTGGGGGCGAGTTCGGGATTCTCGAGCGCGACGCTCATCGATCCGGAGGCCAGCGACACCCCCGCCTCCCGCGCGGCGATCGCCAGGTCGCGGTTGATACGTCCGGTGCTCTCGCTTCCGCCGGTCATCGCGTTGACGTAGAGGGGCACGCTCCAGCGCGCTCCCAGCAGATCGCCCGCGAGACTCACGCGCTCGGCGTCGATTCCCGCGAGGGCGTGATGCACGAACGCGACGTCATCGAAGCCGTTCGCCGCGATGCGCGGTTTTTCCTGCTGCGCGGCGGCGAGTCGCACGTGGTCGTCCTTCCGCTCAGAGGACATCGAGCACCCCCTCGGGCGGGTGCACGCCGATCGTGAGGTGACGCACGTCGTGGTGCTCCCACTCACGGAAGATGTCGGCGAGATCGGTGTGCACGGGAGCGAGCACGATGCCGCAGTCGCCGCCGCCCGCGCCGGAGGGCTTCGCGGCCGCCCCCGCCGCCTCGGCGATATCGCACAGCACTGCGAGCTGCGCGGTCTCGATCGGCAGACCGGCCTGGGCGCCGAGGCGCTGCAACAGTCGTCGGGCCTCACGGATGCCGTCGAGGGTCGCCGCGTCGTCGCCGCGCGAGAGCGACTCCCACAGGCCAGACACGCACGCGCGCGAGTCGAGCAGGAACGCGGGGTGATCGACCGCTCCCGCCAGCGTTCGGCGGCCGAGTTCGTCGACGAGTCGCGCCGTCGACGCGGGTTCACCGGTCCAGCCCACGACGAACCGCAGCTGCTCCGGCGGATGCAGACGCACGATCTGGAGGCCCGCCCAGAGGTTCTCGTCCGCGAGCAGCGGGGCGATCGGTCCGTTCTCCGACCGCTCTCCGAGGAGATCCCGGTCGGGCGCGCGATAGCCGATCCATCCGCCGAAGGCGCTCGCTGCCAGGTCGCCTCCCGATGCGCTGGGGTTGACCCGGATCGTCGCGAGCATCGACAGCTTGAACGCCGCCAGGCGATCCAGGCCCAGCCCGTAGAACTCGTCGAGTGCGCGCACGGTCGCCACCGTCACCGCCGCAGAGGAGCCCAGACCGAACTTCCGCCCGCTGACGTCGTCGAGCCCGCTCTCGATTCGCAGGTCGAAGAAGCGCGGAGCGATCCGCAGGTCGGCCCGCAGCCGCTCGACGATCGTGATCGCCGCCAGCACGTAGTCGTAGGGGTGGTGCTCCGGGTCGATGCGCAGTCCGTCGGCGCTACGGGTCCACAGCAGCGGCGAACGCCCGTACTCGGGCGAGTGGATGCTCCCGGCACCGACGCTCTCCGACACCGAGACCGTCACGTACCGGTCGACGGCGACGAGCACGGAGGGCTCGCCCGGCGAGACGACCGCGTACTCCCCCGCGATGAACAGCTTGCCCGGTGCGCGGACCGTGATGACCGGGCTCATGCGAGCACCTCCACTCCGGGACCCGGACGCGCGATCATGGTCTCCGCGAGCGGACGGGCGGCGGCGGCTACGGCATCCGCGTCCTGCGGCAGGCACAGGAATACGACGTTGGGCCCCGCGTCGGCGGTCGCGTAGACCGGCAGACCGTCGGCACGGAGCGATTCCGCGAGGTCGAAGAGAGCCACGCTCACCGGTGACAGGTACCGCACGGGCGGATCGCACGACTGGATGACCGCGTGCATGCGGAGCGCGTTCGTCT
This sequence comes from Microbacterium sp. NPDC090225, assembly GCF_044772365.1. Lineage (NCBI taxonomy): Bacteria > Bacillati > Actinomycetota > Actinomycetes > Micrococcales > Microbacteriaceae > Microbacterium > Microbacterium sp. NPDC090225. The sequence continues at coordinate 580,758 of NZ_JBIVYS010000001.1, forward strand.
CGGTGATCCGCCCGAGGCGCTCGACGTCGCCATCACGGCTGGCCTGCACCGCGGCCGTCAACGTCTCCGTGGTCGACGAGACCCAGGCGGAGTAGAACGGCGACGTGACCGCCGTCCGCTTCATGGCATCCCGGCTCGAGACGGCTTTCTCCTCGGAGTTCACGATCGCGATCACCATCGCGAGTTCGGGTGCGTCGAGCGGCTCGGCGAAAGACTCCTCGTCACTGCCTGCGTGCCACACCGCGAACCCCGGGATCACCGATCGCGCCGCGGATCCGGACCCGCGACGGGCGAGTCGGCTGAGCGCCGTACGGTCGAGATCGAGGCCGTACGCACGCGACGCCGCCGCAGCGAGAGCGGCGAACCCCGATGCCGAAGATGCGAGCCCGGCGGCAGAGGGCACCGTGTTGACGGAATCGACCACGGCTGCAGTCCGGGACCCGGCCATCTCCCGCACGATGTCGAGGAAGCGCGCGACACGATCACGGACCACTCCGTGACGGACGGCTCCGTTGAGCACGACCTCGTCGTGCGGGGCATCCGGTGCGAGCGTCACGGTCGTGGTCGTCGGGAAGACGTCCAGCGTCATCGAGAGGCTGCCCGTCGCGGGCAGGTTCAACGCCGTGTCCGCTTTTCCCCAGTACTTGACGAGGGCGATGTTCGGGTGGGCGCGGGCCGTGGCGGCGGTCATCGCGTTCCTCTCAGTTCGGTGGTCCAGGTGGCGGCGGCGCCTCGTCCGCGAAGGTCGTGCGCGAGCTCCGTCGCATGATCGGGATCACGCGCCAGCACGAGCACGCATCCTCCCCGACCGCCTCCGGTGAGCTTGGCTCCGAGCGCGCCGCCCGTGCGGGCGATGCCGGCGAGCCGGTCGAGCGCAGGATCTCCGACTCCCAGCTCCCCGAGCAGCGCATGCGCCTCGTCCATTCGGACGCCGATCTCCTCCGGCCTCGGGGATGCCAGCGCCGCCCGGCCCTCGCGGGCGAGCGCTCCGAGCCGATCGAGCCGCCGCTCCACGGCGATCGGATCGGCGTCGCGCAACGAGCGAACGGCGGCCACCGCCTCGCGCGTGCGTCCCCGCACACCGGAGTCGGCGATCACGAACGACAGGGGTCCTGCGACCTCGAGATCGTGCGCGCTTCCGTCCTGGAACCACACCGGCCGGTCGGCGACGACGGTGCGCGCATCGAGGCCGCTGGGCGACGTGTGTGCGGCGCGCTCGGCGATCTGGATCAGATGATGGCGTTCGGTGGGGTCGAGTTCGTGACCGAAGGCGGCGGCGACGGCCTGAACGATCGCCGCTGATACCGCGGCGCTCGACCCCACGCCGCGTTCCGCGGGCAGATCGCTCTCGACGCGCACCTTCACCCCGGAACCGTCGGCCCCGACCGCGCTCATCGTCGCCTCGACCGCGCGAGCGGTGGAGGCGAGGCGGTCGGGAACCCGGTCGAGGGCGCCGGTGTACAGCGCGCTGTGCAGAAGACGACGCGCGGGCAGCGGCGCCGCCTCTGCCCGGACGCGGAGATCGCGCAGCGGGAGAGCGATAGCCGGGTGCCCGTAGACGACGGCGTGCTCCCCGAAGAGGATCGCCTTTCCCGACGCGGTGCCTACGCCGATCACCGGGTCGCTGTCGTGCGCGCCCCTCCGGGGAGCGGCGGAGGATTCGCCCGGTGTTCTGCTGTCTTCGGAAGCCGTGATTCTCATCTTTACTAAGGCAAGCCTAATCCACTGTCACGGCACGGTAGGGCGGGTGGGACTTGAACCCACGATCGTCGGGTTATGAGCCCGCTGCCTTGACCAGCTTGGCCACCGCCCCGTGTGCACCCAGCCTAGCGGTGCCCGGGGCTCACGCCACCGTCGCGCCCGCGTGCACCCGCTGGTGGGCGAGGTAGATGTCGGCGTTCGCGAGCAGCCCGGCGCGCTCCTCCTCGCTGAGGGTGCGGCGCACCTTCGCGGGAACACCCGCGACGAGAGATCCGTCCGGCACCTCGGTGCCTCCCAGCACGACGGCACCGCCCGCGATCAGGCATCCCCTCCCGATCACCGCGCCGCTGAGGATCACCGCCCCCATGCCGATCAACGAACCGTCGCCGATCGAGCATCCGTGAACGACGGCGTTGTGCCCGATCGACACATTGCGTCCGATGAGCACAGGGTGCCCGGCATCCACGTGCACCGAGACGTTGTCCTGCACGTTACTGCCCGCTCCGATAACGATCGAGGCCGAATCGGCGCGGAGCACCGCGTTGTACCAGACGCTCGAGGACCCTTCGAGAGTGACGTCACCCACGATGCGGGCGCCCTCGGCGACGAACGATTCGGGATCGATCGACGGCTCCCGATCGGGGAGGGCGAGGACGGATGCTCCGGATGCGATGCTCATGAGGCGAGACTATCCTCACTTCCGCGTGATTCCGCGGATTTTCAGGGCGGTTAGCGGAGCCTCAGCTTGCTTGCGGAATGTTTCAACCTGAGTAGCGTTGTCTTCATCAGGTACGAAAAGGCACCTCGGAGGAGCACAAGATGAGCAAGGTACAGACCGTTTCCACCACCGCCAGCGACCCCACCGTGGCTGCTGCCGCCGCACAGTTCCTCTCGCCCGTCGTCCTGGGACTGCAGGCGCTCACGATCAACGGCAAGCAGGCGCACTGGCACGTGCGCGGCGCCAACTTCGTCGGCGTCCATGAACTCCTCGACACGATCGTCGCCCACGCCGGCGACTTCGCCGACACCGCGGCGGAGCGCATCGTCGCCCTCGGTCTTCCGATCGACGCCCGCGTGAGCGCGGTCGCCGCAAAGGCCGGCGAGACCGGCGTCCCCGCCGGGTTCACGCAGTCGGACGAACTCGTCCGCGCCGTGATCGCCGACATCGATGCGATCCTGGTCGACACCAAGGCCGCCATCGACGGCCTCGACGAGGTCGACCTCACGAGCCAGGACGTCGCGATCGAGATCATGCGGGGCCTCGAGAAGGACCGCTGGTTCCTCGTCTCGCATATCGCCGCGTAATCTCGTCGCACGAGAACGAGAGAAGGGCCCCGGGATTCGATCCCGGGGCCCTTCGTCGTACTCAGGCGCGGTGGGTGATGCGACCGGCGAGAAGCGTCGCGACGACCGACATGTCTCCCAGGTGCAACCCTTTCGCCCGGCGCGGATCCGTCGCGCACAACGCCAGATCCGCGGGCGCGCCGGGTACGGTCGCCGTTCGCACGCTCGCCCCGAGCGCCTGATCGAAAGTCACTGCTTCCTCCGGATGCCACGCCTCGCGCGCGTCCTCGGTACGGGTGACGGCGGCGGCCATCGCCCGCCAGGGGTCGAGTGCGGCGACCGGAGCATCGGAACCGAACCTCACATCGGCCCCCGCGGCGAACAGCGATGCGAGCGGGTATCCCAGCGAGTCCTGCGTCGCCCACAGCCGCTCCGCAAGATCGCGGTCATCGACCGCGTGCTGCGGCTGCACGCTCGCGATGACACCGAGCCGGGCGAATCGTGCGAGATCGGCGTGCCGTACGAGCTGTGCGTGCTCGATCGACCCCACGGCTCCGGTCACGGCGAAGGCGTCCAGGGCCGTGGAGGCCGCCCGGTCGCCGATCGCATGCACGGCGACCGCGAGCCCCGCGCCCGTCGCCGTGGTGAGCAGGCCGATCAACTCCTCGTGCGGAACCGTCATCACGCCGAAGTTATAGGGATCGCCCGGGTACGCGTGCGTGCATGCCGCGGTCCGCGTGCCGAGCGAGCCGTCGCTGATGATCTTCAGCGGGCCCACCCGGATCAGCCCACGTCCCGCGTGCGGAAGGTCCGCGTCGCCGAGGAACTCGCCGGACCGGAGACCCTCCGTCACCGCCCGAGCCAGGTCGAACGGATACACCGCGAACTCGACCCGGTGCGCGGCGAAGCCGCTCGCGACACGGCGCGGCCAGGCATCCGCATTCCACGCCATGTCGAAGTCGACGATGCCCGTGACCCCGCGCCTCGCGGCCTGCTCCCCCGCTCGCTGCACCGCGCGGTCGGCGTGCTCGGGATCGACGGCGTTCAGGCGGCGCGAGATCTCGAAGGCGCTCTCTTCACGCAGCACTCCGTCGGTGGTCGACATGCCCTCGCGTCGTAGCGCCGCCGAGTTGAGCCACACGCTGTGCACGTCGGCGTTGATCAGGTACGTCGGCACCTCGCCGGTCGCTGCGTCCAGCAGAGCGAGCATCGGTCGGTCGTCCCACAGCGCGTCGCGGTAGCCCGTTCCCACCCGTCGGCCGTCCGACAGGGGCGCGACCGCCCCCATCTGAGAGGCCGCCTCGGCGGCGGAGCGAGTGCCGCCCAGCGACGCGCGCTCCGCGGCCAGCGCCCACTGCACCGTGTGCACATGGTTGTCCCAGAGGCCGGGGACCGCCCACGCCCCCTCGGCGTCGAGCACCGCACCCGTGGGGCGCAGAGCGCCGGTCGGGGCGATGTCGGCGATCCGACCGCCGGCGATCACGATGTCCACCGGCTCCTCATCGATCAGGTACTCGCGACCGGGTCCCGCGATGCGAACCCCGCGGATCATCCCCACGTCGTCGCCAAAGGCGCTCATGCCCACTGCCCCTTCCGTGCGTCCTGCGCTCGGCGCATCTCCGACGCCAACGCAGGGTTGGCGAACGGCCCATCGCCGTTCAGTTCGCCGATGACGCTCTCGATCGTCTCGGCCGGCTTGTTCTGGCTGAGTTTGCGCTTGGCGACGACGCGGGTCGGGGTGAGTCGGAACCCGACGGTGCCGGCAGCCAGGCGTTCGATGAACGCGGCATCGTTCGGGCGTTCCCACATCCGCCGCGGGTCGGGAAGCTCACTCTCGAAACGGTCGACGAGGAGATCCAGCACCGCGAGATTCTCATCGGCGCTCAGTATCTCGGGGACGCCCGAAAGGTGCACCGCCGTGTAGTTCCAGGTCGGCACAGCGGCGACATCGCCGTACCAGCCGGGCGAGATGTAGCCGTGCGGCCCCTGGAAGACGACGAGGATCTCTCCATCGCCCAGTCCGTGGATGAGGTCGTCGGGCCGGCCGACGTGGCCCACCACCGTGAGATCGTCGTTCGCGTCGTCGAGCAGAACCGCGTAGTGCGAGGCGACGAGTCCGTCGGCGGTGCTGCTCGTGATCGTGGCCCAGGGATTCGCCGCGATCACGCGACGGATCTCCGCCTGATCGGCGAGGGTGAAACTGGGGTTCTGACGCATCCTCCCAGCCTAGGACTCGACGCGAGCGCGGGCTCTCACGCCTGGCAGCGCGGGCACCAGTAGAGCTTGCGCGCACCGATCTCCTCGAGGGCGATCTCGGTGCCGCAGACGCGGCACGGCAGACCCGCGCGGTGGTACACCCAATGCCTGTCGTCACGGCTCGCCATGGCGGCGCGATAGCGCTCGGGCGACAGGTCGTCCATCGTCATCATCTGACCTGTCTCGACGCCGACCGCCAGCAGTTGCACCCAATCCCGCCAGAGCGCGCGGACGACGTCTTCGGGGACGTCGCGTCCCGGAGTGTGCGGATTGAGCCGCTGCCGGTAGAGCATCTCGGCGCGATACACGTTGCCGATGCCGCTCACGACGGACTGGTCCATCAGCAGGAGAGCGATGACGGTCTGCTTCTTGCGCACCGCGCGGACGAAGCGCTCCTCGTTCTCGACCGGGTCTCCGACGAGCGGGTCGGGCCCGAGCTTCGCGATGGTCGCGAGCATCTCGTCGGGGCTCTGCAGCACGCACGCGGTGGGGCCACGGAGGTCCGCGGCGGTGAGGTCGGTCATCAGTCGCAGCCGCACCTGGCCGACCACGGGCGGCGGCCACTCGACGCCCTCGTCGGCGAGGCCCTTGGTCTGCTCCGACATGCGCACGTGCACGCGCGTGCGCCGCGGGGCGCCGATCGATGCGAGCGAGTTCTCCCCGGCATCGTCGAGGATCTCCTCGTCGATGACCGTACCGCGCTGATTGGTCTGCCCCATCCGACCGTTCGCAGACGCGATCGTCGGGTCGACGAGGATCTCCCCCGCGAAGTCCCACGCACCGTAGAGGCCGAGGTGCACGCGCAACCACACATCGCCCTCGGTCTCGAGGAACATCTGCTTTCCGACGGCCTGCACACTCACCGCGCATCGCCCGTCGAGCACCTCCGCTCCCTCGGCGAATCGGCCCTGCGGGCTCGAAGCGGAGAGCGTCTTACCGATGAAGTTGCGGTCGAACTGGCGCGCGATCCGGTGGACGGAATGACCCTCGGGCATCTCAGGCCCGCGGGCCCGGCAGCAGGGAGCCGTCGCGTTCGAACTCGGCGATCTGCCCGATCCGGCGAACGTGGCGCTCCTCGCCCGAGAAGGGCGTGGCCAGGAACAGGTCGATGAACGACGTGACCTCGTCGTACGTGTGCTGACGGGCGCCGATCGAGATCACGTTCGCGTCGTTGTGCTCGCGGGCGAGCTCGGCGGTCGACAGGTTCCAGACGAGCGCAGCACGGATGCCCTGCACCTTGTTGGCCGCGATCTGCTCTCCGTTGCCCGACCCGCCGAAGACGATGCCGGCGGCTTCGATCCCCGCGGCCTGATCCGCGACGACGGCCTGTGCCGCACGGATGCAGAACGCGGGGTAGTCGTCGAGCGCGTCGTACGCGATCGGTCCGTGATCGGTGACATCGTGCCCCGCCGCGCGCAGATGCTCCTGCAACTGGGTCGAGAACTCGAGACCGGCGTGATCGGTGGCGATGTGGATGCGCATGGCCTTCATTCTATTGACGCCACCGACATCGTGTCGGCCTACGGGGCGATACCCGCGGCCGCCGGCTTGAACCCGGCGCGCACGTTCTCGCAGCAGCCCGGACGGCAGACGTCGAAGCCACCCGGAAGATCCGTCACGTGCTGACGCCGACTCCGCGGGCGACCCTCGAGGCGCTCCTGGATCAGGTCGACGATCCCGGCGACGAACGTGGGCGACACGCCCGGGGTGGGAGTGCGGGTGAAGGCGAGTCCCGCTTCCTCCGCCGCTTCCTTGGCCTCGGTATCGAGGTCCCAGAGCACCTCCATGTGGTCGCTCATGAAGCCCAGCGGCACGACGGCGACGGCCCGGCGTCCGCGCTCGGGCAGCTCGGCGATGACGTCGCACACGTCGGGGTCGAGCCACGGCTGCGACGGGGGGCCCGAACGGGACTGGTAGACGAGTTCCCACGACACACCGGTCCCGGCCGGGAGCGTCTGCAGCACGCGGTCCATCACCCAGGCAGCGACGGCCTCGTGCTGTGCCGCGTACGCGCCGCCCTCGCCCCAGTCGATGTCGCGGGCGCCGGAGCGCAGGGCGTCCTCGGTGGGGATGCTGTGCGTCGAGAAGAGGACCTGGATGTCGGAAGCCGCGATCCCGTCGGCGAGGAAACCCTCGATCGCCTCGCGGACGCCGGTCTCGAAAGCGTCGACGAATCCGGGGTGATCGTAGAACGGACGGATCTTGTCGATCGTCACGCTGTCGCCGAGGCCGGTCTCCTGCAGCACACCTGCGAAGTCCTCGCGGTACTGCCGGCAGCTCGAGAACGAGCTGTACGCGCTGGTCGCGAAGGCGAGCAGCGTCGAGTGCCCGTTGTCGGATGCCGTCGTCACGGCGTCCGCGAGGTAGGGGGTCCAGTTGCGGTTGCCCCAGTAGACGGGCAGGTCGATGCCCCGTGCCGCGAGTTCGGCCTCGAGCGCCGCCTTGAGCGCGCGGTTCTGACCGTTGATCGGGCTCACACCGCCGAAGTGCCGGTAGTGATGTGCGACCTCTTCGAGCCGCTCGTCGGGGATGCCGCGTCCGCGCGTGACGTTGCGCAGGAACGGGATCACGTCTTCCTGCCCCTCCGGTCCACCGAAGCCGGCGAGAAGGATGCCGTCGTATGCGACCGGGGTCGTGACGATGGCTTCACCTCCTGCGGCGGCAGCAGAAGCAAAGGGGACGACTACGGGTTCGTTCGCACTCACCCTCCCATCCTTTCACCTCGACGGAGTGGCGGGGGTCGCGCGCTGGCGTAGTCTGTCATGGTTGCCGTCGGCGCCAACTGCGCCATTCCCCGGCGACGACCCCTCACCCCTGGGAGTAAAGCTGTGCCTGGAGAGAACCTCACCCGTATCGAAGCGCAGGAGCGTCACGACGTCGTCGGCACCGAGTCGTACGACATCGCACTCGACCTGACGAAGGGCCCCGAGATCTTCGGATCCCGGAGCGTCGTCCGCTTCACCGCGACGCCCGACAGCTTCACGTTCATCGACCTGATCGCGCGCGACGTGCGCGAGATCTCGCTCAACGGCGAGCAGCTCGACCCGAACGAGGTCTTCGCCGACTCGCGCATCACCCTCACGGGCCTCCAGGCCGAGAACGTGCTGGTCGTCGACGCCGATTGCCTCTACACGAACACGGGCGAGGGTCTGCACCGCTTCGTCGACCCCGTCGATGGCGAGGTCTACCTCTACTCGCAGTTCGAGGTCCCCGACTCGCGCCGCGTCTTCGCGGTCTTCGAGCAGCCCGATCTCAAGGCCACGTTCCAGTTCACGATCACGGCGCCCTCCGCCTGGAAGGTGATCTCGAACTCCCCCACGCCCGAGCCCATCGTTCACGACGACGACGTCACCGCGACCTGGGGCTTCGAGCCGACCCCCCGAATCTCCTCGTACATCACGGCCCTCATCGCCGGCCCCTACGAGTCGACCTTCTCCGAGCTCACGAGCGCATCGGGACGCGTCATCCCGCTCGGTGTCTACGGCCGCAAGAGCCTGTGGCAGCACCTCGACGCCGACTACATCTTCGACAAGACCCGTGAGGGCTTCGCCTATTACGAGTCCAAGTTCGGCGTTCCCTATCCGTTCGCCAAGTACGACCAGCTCTTCGTGCCGGAGTTCAACGCCGGAGCCATGGAGAACGCCGGCGCCGTGACCTTCACCGAGACCTACGTCTTCCGCAGCAAGGTCACGGATGCCGTGAAGGAGCGTCGTGTCGTCACGATCCTCCACGAGCTCGCGCACATGTGGTTCGGCGACCTGGTGACCATGAAGTGGTGGAACGACCTCTGGCTGAACGAGTCGTTCGCCGAGTGGGCGTCGACCATCGCCACCGCCGAAGCCACCGAGTGGACCGAAGCGTGGACGACCTTCAACGCGATGGAGAAGACCTGGGCCTACCGCCAGGACCAGCTCCCCTCGACGCACCCGATCGTCGCCGAGATCAACGACCTCGAAGACGTGCAGGTCAACTTCGACGGCATCACGTACGCCAAGGGTGGATCGGTTCTCAAGCAGCTCGCCGCGTGGGTGGGCATCGAGGCCTTCTTCGCCGGGGTCTCGCAGTACTTCCAGAAGCACTCCTGGGGCAACACCGAGCTGAGCGATCTGCTCGTCGAGCTCGAGGCGACCAGCGGGCGCGACCTGAGCACGTGGTCGAAGAAGTGGCTCGAGACCGCGGGCGTCAACACCCTCGAGCCCGTCATCGCGGAAGACGGCAACGGCACGATCTCACGCTTCGCCGTGACGCAGACCGCTCCGGCCGACTACCCGACGATCCGCCCGCACCGCCTGGGCATCGGATTCTACAATCTGGCCGACGGCGCGCTCACCCGCACGCACTACGTCGAGGTCGACGTCGACGGCGACCGCACCGAGGTCCCCGAGCTGCAGGGCATCGCCCAGCCCGACCTCGTGCTGCTGAACGACCAGGATCTCGCCTACGCGAAGATCCGCCTCGACGAGCGCTCGCTCGCGACGGCGATCGCGCATCTCGCCGACATCCACGACCCGCTCGCGCGCTCGCTCGTCTGGGGTGCGGCCTGGGACCAGACCCGCGACGCCGAGAGCGCGGCATCCGACTACATCGACCTCGTGCTCGGCAACATCGGCCGCGAGAGCGAGTCGACCACCGTGCGCACGACGCTCGCGCAGCTGCGCACGGCGGCGACGCTGTACGTCGCGCCCGAGGAGCGCGCCGCGGCGCGCCTCAAGGTGGCCGACGGCCTGTGGTCGTTGGCCGAATCGGCCGAGTCGGGCAGCGACAGCCAGCTGCAGTTCGTCACCGCCTTCGCCACCTCTCTCGTGACCCCGGAGCACGCCGGCATCGTCGGTCGCCTGCGCTCGGGCGAGGAGACGCTGCCCGGTCTCGAGATCGACGCCGACCTGAGCTGGCAGCTGCTGGTGGGCCTCGCGACCATCGGGGCCACGGATGCCGCGACGATCGATGCGGCCCTCGCCGCGGACAACACCTCCAAGGGCGGCGAGTTCGCGGCGCAGGCGCGTGCGGCTCTCCCCGACGTCGCATCCAAGAAGGCGGCGTGGGCCTCCCTCGTCGACCGCGACGATGCCCCGAACACGATCGTGCGCTCCGCCGCCCTCGGCTTCGTGCACCCCGCGGGTGCCGAAGCTCTCCGCGAGTTCGTCGGGCCGTACTTCGAGATGCTCCTCCCCGTGTGGGAGTCGCGCACCTACCAGATCGCGCAGTACCTCGTGACGGGTCTGTTCCCGACGGCACTGGCCGACGTCGCGCTTCGCGACGCGACGCGTGCGTGGCTCTCCGAGCATCAGGATGCCGCGCCGGCGCTGCGCCGCCTCGTGCTCGAGAACCTCGCCGATGTGGAGCGCGCACTCACCGCGCAGTCCCGCGACAGCGACGACTGAACATCTGCCCGAAGGGGCCCGGCGCGTGTCTGAGGACGTCGCCCCGGGACCCTTCTCGTACCCAGCCCGCACCGAGACCTGATCGCTAGAATCGGTCACGATGATCATTCCGTCCCAGAACACCGATCCCGTCGAGCCGACCGACGTCCCCGCCATTTGGGCCGACGTCGTCCGCGTTCTCGGTGACGTGGGCATGAAAGCCCTCGCCGTCGCGATCATCGTCGTGAGCTGCGTACTGATCGCGCTCGTGCTGCGCGTGGTGATCCGCCGCGTCGTGCACCGCATCGTCGACAGCGCGAAGAACAAGGCCTCGGTCGACGACACCCAGGCCCTGGAGCGTTCGCCGCTCGCCGACATGCGCCTCGTGCAACGCACGCGCACGCTCGGTTCGATCCTCCAGAACATCGTGAACGTGATGCTGGTGATCATCGCGCTCGTGCTCATCGTGAACGCGATCGACAACAGCCTGCTCGGTTCCCTGACACTGCTGACCGCCGCCGTCGGCGCCGGACTCGGTTTCGGCGCGCAGAACATCGTCAAGGACGTCCTGAACGGCATCTTCCTCGTCGCCGAGGATCAGATCGGCATCGGCGACGTCGTCGACCTCGGTCTCGCGACCGGCGTGGTCGAGTACGTGAGCGTGCGCATCACCCAGGTCCGCGATGTCAACGGCACCCTCTGGTACGTGCGCAACGGCGAGGTGCTGCGCATCGGCAACATGTCGCAGGGATGGGCGCGGGCGATCATCGACATCGGGGTGCCGGTCGACTCGGATCTCGCGGTGGTCGAGCAGACGATGCTCGACACGGCCCTCGCCCTCGCGAAGGACCCGAAGTGGCGCACCCGGATCGTCGAGAAGCCCGAGCTGTGGGGTCTGGAGTCGATCGAGGGCGACGCTCTCGTCATCCGTATCGTGATCAAGGCCCGCGCGAACGCGAAGGACGACGTCGCGCAGGAGCTGCGCAAGCGTCTCCGCTCGGCACTGGCCGAGAAGGAAATCGCGGTCCCCCGCATGCAGGCAGTGATCCCCACGGGCCTCGACGGAGCGCGCCGCGTCCGCGGGGCGAATCCCCCCAAGACCCGCCCGAACGCGGTGACCGGGGTCCCCGTGGTGCCCGACCGCGGGATCTGGCGGCGCAAGAAGCCCACGACGGGTGACGGGAGCACGGAGAAGTGACGTTCTACGACGAGGTCGGAGGCCGCGAGACGTTCGCGAAGATCGTGTCGGTCTTCTACCGCGAGGTCGCGATCGACCCGGTGCTGAAGCCGATGTACCCCGAGGAAGACCTCGGACCCGCGGAAGAACGCCTGCTGCTGTTCCTCGAGCAGTACTGGGGCGGGCCCACCACCTACGGAGAGACCCGTGGGCACCCACGGCTGCGCATGCGCCATATGCCGTTCCACGTCGACCCCGACGCCCGCGATCGTTGGCTCCGCTGCATGCGCACCGCCGTCGACGAGGCCGAGTTGTCGCCTCTGCACGAATCCACGCTCTGGGACTACCTCGAGCGCGCCGCATATGCCATGGTGAACACGTTCGAGCCGTCGGGAATCGGTGCCGGCGCCGACGGACGCCCCACACTCGAAACACGCTCACGTCAGGAATCAACGGAGACACCATGACGAACACGCCCCTGTCCACAGATGTCCTGGTGATCGGATGGGGGTTGGCGGGGCTGGTCGCCGCCTCCGAGGCGCTGGATGCCGGTCGCCGCGTCGTGCTCATCGATCAGGAGCCGCGCACGAACCTGGGTGGACAGGCCTGGTGGTCGTTCGGTGGACTTTTCTTCATCGATTCGCCCGAGCAGCGTCGCCTCGGCATCCGCGATTCGATCGAACTCGCGACGCAGGACTGGTTCGGCTCCGCCGGTTTCGATCGCCCGGAGGACGAGTGGCCGCGCCGGTGGGCGGAGGCCTACCTGCAGTTCGCCGCCGGAGAGAAACGCGCCTGGCTGCGCGAACGCGGCGTCGGCTTCTTCCCCGTCGTGGGATGGGCGGAGCGCGGCGGGTACGGGGCGATCGGTCCCGGGAATTCCGTGCCGCGATTCCACATCACGTGGGGTACCGGCCCCGGAGTGGTCGCTCCCTTCGCCGCGCGCGTCGAGCAGGGCGAGCGCGAGGGTCGACTCACCGTCCTCCCCCGCCACCGCGTCACCGCACTCCTCACGGAAGATGCGGTCGTCTCCGGCGCACGCGGCGACATCCTCGCCTCGAGCGGTGAAGAGCGCGGCGTCGCGTCCTCACGGGAGATCGTGGGCGACTTCGAGATCCGCGCGGGCGCGACGGTCGTCGCCTCGGGCGGCATCGGCGGCAACCACGATCTGGTCCGGGCGGCCTGGCCCGCGCGCCTCGGCGCTCCCCCGGCACACATGCTCACCGGCGTTCCCGCCTACGTCGACGGCTCGATGCAGGCCGTCTCCGCCGAGGCCGGCGCCCGGCTGATCAACGGCGACCGCATGTGGCACTACGTCGAGGGCATCACGAACTGGGATCCGGTGTGGCCGTCGCACGGCATCCGCATCCTCCCCGGCCCCTCCTCGCTCTGGCTCGACGCGACCGGTTCACGACTTCCCGTGCCGCTGTACCCGGGGTTCGACACACTCGGAACGCTGGCCCACCTGCGCACCACGGGCCACGATCATTCCTGGTTCGTGACCTCCCGTCAGATCGTCGAGAAGGAGTTCGCGCTCTCCGGGAGCGAGCAGAATCCGGATCTCACCGGCAAGGACGTGGGGCTGCTGCTGAAATCGCGACTCGCCAAGGGACCGACGGGTCCCGTCCAGTCCTTCCTCGACGAGGGCGCCGACTTCATCGTCGAGAACGATCTCGAGTCGTTGCTCGAGCAGATGCGGACGCATCCGGGCGGCGAGCACCTCGACATCGACAACGTGCGGCGCGAGGTGCAGGCGCGTGATCGGGAGATCGAGAACGACTTCACCAAGGATGCCCAGATCGGCATGCTCCGCTCGATGCGCAGCTATCGCGGCGACAAGCTGATCCGCACAGCCGCACCACATCGTCTGCAGGACCCGTCCGCCGGACCCATGGTCGCCGTGAAGCTCCATGTGCTCACCCGCAAGTCGCTCGGAGGCATCCAGACCGATCTCGACGGCCGTGCGCTCGACAACCAGGGCTCTCCGATCCCCGGTCTCTTCGCTGCCGGCGAGGCGAGCGGCTTCGGCGGCGGCGGCGTGCACGGCTATCGCGCTCTCGAAGGGACGTTCCTGGGCGGATGCCTCTTCTCCGGTCGGCAGGCGGGACGCGCCGCCGCGCGATGAGCGAGGCTAGAGGGAACCCTGGAGTCCCGTACCCCGCACGGCCGTGAGTCCGCTCGCGACAGGACCGCGCGCGAGTACATGCCCGCGGCGGAATGCGAGGCGCGACCATCTCCCCGAGCGCGTCACCGGCACCTGCTCCTCACCGGAGATGAAGCCGAGCGCGTCGGCAGCGAAAGCGATGCCCCGCGGCAGACCGGCCAGATCCTCGTCGGGTTCGCCCCAGATGGCGGCACGCAGCGCGCGTACGGCTTCCTCGCCGGCACCGGGAGTCGCACCGCGCGCGACGGCGGAGATCCCCCACTGGGCGCGATTCGCGATGACGGATGCCGGAAGCTCGGCGGCCTGCTCCCATCCGCTTCGCGGCGGCGCGACACCCGCCCACGCCGGGGAGAGACCCGTCTCCGGGAGCGCGAGCCGCGCGTCGTCGTCGCCCGCCGTCAGCCGATCGACCACGATGTCGCACTGCAGTTCGGGATCGGCGTGGACGATGCGCATCGCCAGCACGGTGGGGGTCTGGTCGAACAGTCCCTGGGGGGCGAGTGCCGCGGTGGTCAACGCGAGGACTCCGTTCGCCGCCTGCAGACGCACCCCTTCGTCGGTGATCCGCGCCGCCCGCCCGAGGAAGGTGAGGACGTCTTTCGCGGTCTCGCGGTCGGCGAGCAGGAGGTCGTGGGGCACGGGTTCTAAACTATCAACGGAGCGGTGGTCCGGCCGCGGAGAGGGAGATATGAGCGCGGAGAGCCACGCCATCCGCACCGTCGAGCAGTTGCTCGAGGTGCTCGATCTCGATTCGACGCAGGCGCGCACGACCGAAGACATCTTCACCGGCGCGTCGCATCCGATGCCCACCGGCCGCGTCTATGGCGGCCAGGTGCTCGCGCAGAGCCTCATCGCCGCCGAGCGCACGCTCCCCGAAGACCGACCGGTGCACTCGATGCACGGCTACTTCCTGCGCCCGGGCCACTCGGCGCAGGGCATCACGATCGCCGTCGATCGCATCCACGATGGGCGGTCGTTCTCCACCCGTCGTTCGCAGGCGTACCAGAACGGGGTGCCGATCTTCTCGATGATCGCCTCGTTCCAGGACGAGGACCCCGGCGTGGAGCATTCCGAGCCGCTTCCCGAGGGTGTTCCGGCCCCGGAGATGATCAAGCCCGACGAGGACACCCTCGATGGTCTCCCCGGCGGAGCGATGCGCATGCTGACCGATCGAGCCGCCGACATCCGCCATGTCGGGCATCCGCTCTATCTGCCGAGCGACGGCGAGCGAACCCCCCGTCAAGCCGTGTGGATGCGGATGCGTGCACCGCTGCCCGACGATCCGCGCCTGCACCGCGCGGCTCTCGCGTACCTCAGCGACATGACGATCCAGGAGTCTATCCTGCGGGCGCACGGCGTCTACTGGGCGCTCCCCGGACTGAAGGTGGCGAGTCTCGACCATGCGATGTGGTGGCATCGTCCGGCGCGGGTCGACGAGTGGTTGCTCTACGTGCAGGAGTCACCGAACGCCCGCGGGGGTCGCGGCCTGGCGACGGGGCGCATCTACACGCGCGACGGCGCCCTGGTCGCGAGCGTCGCGCAGGAGATCATGATCCGGGTGCCGGAAGGCGCCTGAGTCCGGTTCGAGGACCCGAGCCGCTCAGCGGTGCGCGTACTCGATCGACGGACCGACGTACGGCTCCCACGCCTCGCGCATCTCGCCGGTGAGGCGCGTCGGCCGCCCGGTGCGGGCGTCGACGAGCACGATGATCGCGGTCGACCGGGCGTAGATGGTGCGCGGCTCGGACGCGGGGTCGTTGTGCACCTCGTAGCAGACCTCGACGCTCGATCCGCCGAGCTTGCCGAACCACATCTGCACCTCGAGCGGTCGGCGCTGGTACGGCACCGGGGCGAGGTATTCGATCTCCTGACGGGCGATGAGGGTGAGCACGCCCTCCTCGATCCCCGAATCGAGCACAGCGGTCGAGGGCGCTTCCTCCCCCGGTCCCGCACGCCAGAACGCCCGCACGCGTGCCTCTTCGAGAAGCTTGAGCATGGAGGTGTTGTTGACGTGGTTGAACGCGTCCAGATCTCCCCACCGCAGGTGGATGGGGATGTGAAGACGGGGGCCTGCCGCTGTGCTCGAGTCGGACATCGGCGCTCAGTCGCGCGTGAGCTTGCGGTGCGTCGACCGGTGCGGCTTCGCCGCGTCCGGCCCGAGGCGCTCGATCTTGTTCTCCTCGTAGGCCTCGAAGTTGCCCTCGAACCAGTACCACTGGTCGGGCTTCTCGTCGGTCCCCTCGTACGCCAGGATGTGCGTGGCGATGCGGTCGAGGAACCACCGGTCGTGCGTGATGACCACGGCGCAGCCGGGGAATTCGAGCAGTGCGTTCTCGAGCGAGCTCAGCGTCTCGACGTCGAGGTCGTTGGTGGGCTCGTCGAGGAGCAGCAGGTTGCCACCCTCCTTGAGCGTGAGGGCGAGGTTGAGACGGTTGCGCTCACCACCGGAGAGGACGCCGGCCTTCTTCTGCTGGTCAGGCCCCTTGAATCCGAACTTCGACACGTAGGCGCGCGACGGGATCTCGGTCTTACCGACGGTGATGAAGTCGAGTCCGTCGGAGACGACCTCCCACAGCGTCTTGTCGGGGTCGATGTTCGATCGGGACTGGTCGACGTAGCTGATCTTGACCGTCTCACCGATCTTCAGGGTGCCGCCGTCGAGCGGCTCCAGCCCCACGATCGTTTTGAAGAGCGTGGTCTTTCCGACGCCGTTAGGTCCGATGACGCCGACGATGCCGTTGGGCGGCAGGTTGAAGCTGAGTCCGTCGATCAGCGAGCGACCGTCGAAGCCCTTCTGCAGGTTCTTGGCGTCGATGACGATGCTGCCGAGACGAGGACCGGCGGGGATCGTGATCTCCTCGAAGTCCAGCTTCCGGGTGCGCTCCGCCTCGGAGGCCATCTCCTCGTAGCGGGCGAGACGTGCCTTCGACTTGGTCTGACGCCCCTTCGCGCTGGAGCGGACCCACTCGAGCTCCTCCTTGAGACGCTTCGCGAGCTTGGCGTCCTTCTTGCCCTGGATCTCGAGGCGCTCGCCCTTCTTCTCGAGATAGGTCGAGTAGTTGCCCTCGTACCCGATCAGACGGCCGCGGTCGACCTCTGCGATCCACTCGGCGACGTGGTCGAGGAAGTACCGGTCGTGGGTGATCGCGATCACGGCGCCCTTATACGCCTGGAGGTGCTGCTCGAGCCAGAGCACGCTCTCGGCATCGAGGTGGTTGGTGGGCTCGTCGAGCAGCAGCAGATCCGGCTTCTGCAGCAGCAGCTTGGCGAGTGCCACGCGGCGCTTCTCACCACCGGAGAGCGGAGCGATCGCCGCATCGGCCGGCGGGGTGCGGAGCGCGTCCATCGCCTGGTCGAGCTGGGAGTCGAGATCCCACCCGTCGGCCGCGTCGATCTCCTCCTGCAGCGTGCCCATCTCGGCGAGAAGAGCGTCGAAGTCGGCGTCGGGATCGGCCATCAGCGCGGAGATCTCGTTGAAGCGGTCGACCTTCGCCTTGATCGCGATGCCGTCCTGGATGTTCTCGATCACCGTCTTCGATTCGTCGAGCTCCGGCTCCTGCATCAGGATGCCGACGCTGAACCCCGGGGAAAGCTTGGCCTCGCCGTTCGACGGCGTGTCGAGGCCGGCCATGATCTTGAGGATCGTCGACTTACCGGCACCGTTCGGGCCGACCATGCCGATCTTCGCTCCGGGAAGGAAGGCCATCGTGACGTCATCGAGGATGAGCTTCTCGCCCACCGCCTTGCGCGCACGGACCATCGAGTAGATGTACTCTGCCACCGGAAATCGCTCCTTCTGTCGGCGTCTGATCGACACTCCAGCCTAGCGGCTGGAGTGCGGGTCACCAGTCGATCGCGCGCGTGGTGCCGATGAGGCACCGCCCCTCGGCGAGTTGCGGCATCACCTGCGTCACCAGCTGGCCGGTCGATGGACCGACCTGGCCGATGAGGCAGTCGCTGTCGCCCCAGCGGACCGAGAACTGCAGGCTCTCGGCCGCGTTCCCGACGGTCGACTGGTCGTTGGTGACCTGCATCGCCGCTTTGTCGAAGCCGACCCCGACCAGCGCGTCGATGTACGCTCGCCCCTCGCCGCGCTGCTCCGAGTCCCACACGCCCTGCGCGGTCTGAGTGAAGATGGGGAGGTTGTCGTCGGCGGAGCCGTCGGGAACGAAGGCCACCTCCGCGGGTGTGTCAGTCGCCGAAGGCGACGGCGACGTGCGGTCGGGCGCGGGATCGCCCACGCAGCCCGCGAGCACGAGAACAGCGGCCGCAGCGACGGATGCACCGACGACCGCGCGTATGACGGGGAGGACCGATCGTCGAAGCACGCCCCGAGTCTACGGGGACGCTCCGACGCTCGCCGTCACACGACACGGAAGGAGTCGACGTCTCTCGCGAGCTCAGGAGAGCGCCGGCGCCGTCGCATCCTCCTCCGGCAGGGAGGCGTCCGTCTCCGCCCATGCCGCATCGAGCGCGAGCGGCGCGGACTCCTCGTCGTCGCGATCGTCCGCGTCGGTGTCGCGAGCCGCGGCCGGCGCCTCGCTGGCCGGTGTCGTGCGGCTTGAACGGAGGTAGGCCGACGTCCCCCAGCGAAGGTCGTGCCCGATCGCGTCGGCATCGATGTCGACGCTCGTCCCGCTCTTGCCGTTGCTCTCCCAGTTGCGAATGCGCAGACGACCGGTGACGATCACGCTGTCGCCGGAACGCAGCGACGCCTTGGCGTGCTCGCCGAGTTGCCGGTATGCGGCGACGGAGTACCAGTTCGTACCGGAATCGACCCAGGCCTGCGCCGACTGGTCGAATCGGCGATGGGTGCTCGCGAGGCGGAAGTTCGTCACGGCGACGCCTCCGCCCGTCTGCGCCAGGTTGGGGTCGGTCGCCACATTGCCGACGATCGTCACGGTATCCATCATCTCGTTCTCCTTCGCTGCCGAGTCTTCTGCTCGGATCGCTCCAGACTGCGCCAGGCGGACGACGCGGCGTGACGCGGATCACACGGTTGGTGGACAGACGGGAACCCCCGGTCAGCGTGCAGGAAGAGTGCCGTACGAGCGTCGATCCGAATGTCGGTGGTCGGCCGTATGTTCGAGGCGAGAGGAGAACTCATGAACGACACACTGATCGCACCCACCGCTGCACAGCCCTGGGCCATGCCCCGCATCGCCTCGACGCGTGAACACCTGATCCGTGCCGCCGATCAGTTGTGGCGCGTGCAGGACAACGCGTCGGGTCGAGTCCTCGGCCACCTTCGCGTCGCCGCCGATCCGCTCGGTCTGCGCTATCGCGCCGAGCGTCTCCACCTCGAGACCGGCGCGTTCCGAGTGATCGGCGAGTTCTGGCGGGTCGATGATGCGGTATCCGCGCTGCGTTACTCGTGAACCGATGACGCAGTCGTGCCCCCGGCAGGATTCGAACCTGCGACCGGCGGATTAGAAGGCCGCTGCTCTTCCGCTGAGCTACGGAGGCGAATAGCACTACCGTACCGTGCCCGCGCCCCGATGTCGGAGCCGTCGATAGTATGACGGCATGGTATCTGCGTCGGAGAACGATCGTCTCGTATGGATCGACTGTGAGATGACGGGGCTCGATCTGTCGATCGACGAACTCGTCGAGATCGCCGTCGTCATCACGGACTTCGAACTCCAACCCGTCGATCCCGGATTCCAGGTCGTGATCCGCCCGAGCGCCGCCTCGCTCGAGAACATGAACGACTTCGTCACCAAGATGCACGAGAAGTCGGGCCTGATCGAGGAGATCCCCCTCGGAGTGACGCTCGAAGAGGCCGAGGCGCAGACCCTCGCGTACATCCGTCGCTTCGTCCCCGTCGAGCGCAAGGCTCCCCTCGCCGGCAACACGATCGGCACCGATCGCATGTTCCTCGCGAAGTACATGCCACAGGTCGACCAGTGGCTGCACTACCGCAACGTCGACGTCTCCAGCATCAAGGAGCTCTCGCGACGATGGTACCCACGAGTGTTCTTCCAGGCCCCGTCCAAGGACGGCGGGCACCGCGCGCTCGCCGACATCCTCGAATCGATCCGCGAGCTCCGTTACTACCGCGAGGCAGTGTTCGTCGACGAGCCCGGACCGTCCAGCGACGACGCGAAGACCATCGCACAGCGCACCGTGTCGGAGTTCACCCCAAACATGTAATAGACTCGTCTGGTTGCCTGCTCCGGTAGGCACATGGTGGGTATAGCTCAGCTGGTAGAGCGCTGGCTTGTGGTGCCGGATGTCGCGGGTTCGAGTCCCGTTACTCACCCCATACGAAAGGCCCGAGTCCCCGGACTCGGGCCTTTCGCTTTGCGGTCTTTCACACCGAAACGCGCCCCTAGACTGACGAGGTGTCACTCGCGGTCTGGTTCTCGCTGTTGACGGCATCCGTGGTGATCAGCTTCACCCCGGGCGCCGGCGCCATCAACACGATGTCCAACGCCCTCTCCCAGGGTTGGCGGCGATCGATCTGGGGCATCATCGGCCAGCAGCTCGCCCTCGTAGTCCACGTCGTCGTGGTCGCCGCCGGTGTCGGACTGCTGGTCTCTCGATCCGAGTTGCTGTTCAACGGCATCCGTTACGCAGGCGCCGCGTATCTCGTCTACCTCGGCCTGCGCCTGATCGTGGCGAAGCCCACCGCACCAGCCACCGATGACGCCCTCGACCTGGTCGACGCGCACGAGGGTCACTGGTCCATGATCCGCCGAGGATTCTGGGTCAATCTGCTCAACCCCAAGGCGATCGTGTTCTTCCTCGCGTTCATCCCGCAGTTCATCCGCCTCGACGAACCTCAACTGCCGCAGTACCTGATCCTCCTGGCCACCGTCATCGTCGTCGACGTCCTCGTGATGTGGGGCTTCTTCGCCGCCGCTGCCCGCCCGTTCCGACGCTTCACGCGCACGGCGAAGGGCCAGCGCACCCTCAACGCCGTCTTCGGCATCCTCTTCATCGCGGTCGCCGGGCTCCTCGTCTTCCTGCATTGATCGCGCCCGGCCCCTAGGCTGAAGACGATGGAAATGGATGCCACGACCTTCGAGAGCCTCGTCGTCGACGAGCTCGATCGGCTGCCCGACGACATGGTCGACGGGCTCGACAACGTCGTGTTCGTCGTCGAGGACCGCCCGGAGGACGGCAGCCTCGACCTCCTCGGCTTGTACGACGGCCTCGCCCTGACCGAGCGCACGCAGTACGGGATGGGCGAGCTGCCCGACCGGATCGTCGTCTACCGCGAACCCCACCTGGCCGTGTGCGAGAACGAGGACGAGCTCCGGGACGAGGTCCACACCACGCTCGTGCACGAGATCGCGCACTTTTACGGCCTCGACGACGCCCAGCTCCACGATCTGGGGTGGGCATGAGTACCCCGGCCGTGGTCCCGGACCTCGTGGAGGACATCGATCTCCGCGCGGCTCCCCTCGAACCCTGGCAGGTCGTCGTCTGGAACGATCCCGTCAACCTCATGAGCTACGTCGTGCGGGTGTTCCGCACGTACTTCGGTTACTCGGTCGATCGCGCGACGTCGCTGATGCTCGCCGTCCACCACGACGGGCAGGCGATCGTCGCGAGCGGGCCCCGCGAGACCATGGAGGTCCATGCCCAGGCGATGCACGAGTACGGGCTCTGGGCCACCGTGCGGAAGGCCCCGAAGTGACTGCCGACACCGTCGAGATCACCCTCGTCACGCTCGAAGGTGTGCGACTCGGTGAGGTCATCGACGAGTACACCGCGCTGCTCTCATCGGGTGATGCGAACGACGCCGCCCTCGACCGTCTCACACCGAGCCCCTACCCCGACGACGAGCAGGCATCGCGGGAGTTCCTCGAGGCCACGGGTGACGACCTGCTCGAGCGCCGTCACTCCGACGCCGACGTGGTCCGTCGTGCGCTCGCCCCTTTCCAGACCTTTCGCACGGGGATGAGCGACGACGACACGCTCCGCGCGCACACCGTGACGATCCCGCGCGGCGAGGTCGATGCATGGCTACGCACGTTGAACGCCATCCGCCTTGTCCTCGCCACCCGCCTCGGCATCATGGATGACGACGACCACGACCCCGAGGATCCGCGTTTCGGGATCTACGACTGGATCGGGTACCGCCTCGAGCTCCTGATCGACGCAGAACTGGGCGACTGACTCGCACCACGGGTCACGGGATCTCGACGATCCGGGATGCCAACGCTCGGGGGGCGTCGCGAGCGATGTGCACGCGCTCCTGCGCCGCCCAACGCTCCCAGTGCGGACGGTAGGTCTCGCCGTCTCGCATCAGCGCTCGGTGCTTCCGCGCCGCTTCCGGCGCTTCGAGCCACACGCGCACATCCCCGAGTGCGGCCGTGGCGGGTGTCAACAGCCCGCTGCCCTCGATGATCATTCCGAGCGCAGGGTCGACGGCGTGCGTCTCCGCCTCGGTGTCGCGTTCCCAGTCCCAGCGCTGCCATGCGCCGAGCTTCCCGCGTCCGTGCGGGCGAAGGATTCCCTCCAGCGCCCGCTCGACTCCCCCGTCGAGGCCATCCCAGCCGGGGTAGAGCGAATCGAGAGCGATGAGCTGCACGCGACCGGCGAGTGGCCAGCGTTCCGCGACCCGCGCCGCGAGAGATGACTTGCCCGCCCCGCTGCAGCCGTCGATCAGGACGACGGGGTTCGACGCCGCCAACGCACGGACGTCGCCGCAGATCAGTTCCGCCGCACGCCCGAGAGCCGCAGCGACCGGATCGTCACTTCTTGAGGGCACGGATGATGCGAGAGAGAGCTCGACCGGCGACCCAGACGAACGGCACAGCCACGACGAGCAGCGTGACGATGTTCGGCTCGAAACGCAGGCCCTCCTCGCGACGCACGTAGACACCGACGGGAACGGAGACTCCACCACCGCCACCGCCCTCCGCACCGTCGCCGCTACCCCCGCCGAAGCCCGAGTAGGTGAAGGCGACGGGAGTGATGCTGACGCCGTCGATGTCCTGCGGCTCTCCGTATGCGCTCTTGACCCCGAAGGACGCGGCCTGTTTTCCGAGTTCCAGTGCAATGTTCGGCATGCGACCACGCTAGTCGACCGCGACGGATCGCGGAGCGTCAATCCACGCCGTGCGCTCGGGGATGCTGCGCGGCACCGCGGCCCTCACCGCGACCGATGTGTCGTGCGCGCGTGATGGTCGCATTCCCGAAGCGAGCGACGGCATCGTCGACCGCTCCCTCGACCCGCCTCCAGTCCTCGTCGTCGTCCCACAACCCCATTCCACCGCCACCTGCGGGCTGGAGCTTCTCGGCACGCACTCCGACGAGCCGGACCGGGTCGCGGCGATCGATCTGCTCGAACAGCGCTTGCGCCGCCTCGCCGATGCGCTGTCCGACCGCGGTGGGTTCCGACAGCGTCTGCGAGCGGTTCACGGTGCGGAAATCGTCGAAGCGGATCTTGATCGAGACCGTCGCGGCCTCCCACTGCGCGCGACGGAGGCGAGCGGCGACGCGGTCCGCGAGCCGCAACAGCTCCGCACGCAGGAACGGACGATCGAGGATGTCGTGTTCGAACGTCTCCTCGTGCCCGATGCTCTTCTCCACGCGCTCGGTGTCGACCGCTCGCGCGTCCTCCCCGCGTGCGAGTAGGGCGAGGCGCGCGCTCAACGCCGACCCGACGGCGCGGTCGAGCATCTCCGGAGAGGACTCACGGATGTCGCCGATGGTCCGGATGCCACGCGCTTCGAGCGCTTCGGCCGCCTTCGGCCCGACACCCCACATCGCGCGGACGGGCCGTGGCGAGAGGAACTCGAGCGTGCGAGCCGCCGGGACGACGAGCATCCCGTCGGGTTTCGCGATCGTCGATGCCATCTTCGCGACGTGCTTGGTCGCCGCGACGCCGACACTGCACGTGATGCCGACCTCGTCCGCCACGCGCTCGCGCACGAGCCGGGCGATCACCGCAGGACTCCCCCACAGCCGGCGCACCCCCTGCACATCGAGGAACGCCTCATCGACGGACAGCGGCTCGACCAGCGGCGTGAACGACTCGAAGATCGCCATCACCTGCCTCGATACCTCCTGATATCGGTGGAAGTGCGGCATCACGACCCGCGCCGAGGGGCAGAGCCTGATCGCCTGAGAGACCGGCATCGCCGAGCGCACCCCGTACCGACGCGCCTCGTACGACGCACTGGAGACGACCGATCGGCCATCGGGCGCGCCGATGATGATCGGCAGGCCGCGAAGGCTCGGATCGTCGAGAACCTCGACCGCCGCGTAGAACGCGTCCATATCGACGTGCAGGATGCGTGTTCCCGTGTCGTCGGCTCCCGCCGACGACACCATCCGCCCTCTGCCGTCTCCGTGCCCCATGAGAACATTCTCCCTCGGACCACCGACACCGGCCCGAGGGAGAACGAGGTCCTACTGCGCGGCGCGCTCGAGGATCAGCTCGCGCACGCGCGCGGCATCCGCCTGACCCTTCATCGCCTTCATGACCGCGCCGATCACGGCGCCGGCGGCCTGCACCTTGCCGTCCTTGATCTTCGCCAGGACGTCCGGCTGTGCGGCGAACGCCTCGTCGATCGCCGCGATCAGCGCACCGTCGTCCGAGACGACCGCGAGGCCACGGGCGTCGACGACCTCCTGCGGCGTTCCCTCGCCTGCGATGACGCCCTCGAGCACCTGACGGGCGAGCTTGTCGGTGAGCGTTCCGGCGTCGACCAGCTTCTGCAGGGCGGCGACGTTCTGCGGGCTGACCAGCGCAGCGGCATCCTTCTCCTGGGCGTTGGCGAGACGGGCGATCTCGCCGGTCCACCACTTACGAGCGGCCGCGGGCGCGGCACCGGCCGCGATCGTCGCCTCGACCTCGTCGAGGATGCCGCCGTTGCGCACGTCCTGGAACTCGAGATCGGTGAAGCCCCACTCGGTCATGAGACGACGACGCCGCGCGACCGGCTGCTCGGGCAGTGCCGCCCGCAGCTCCTCGATCAGCGCAGCCGCCGGCTCGACCGGCAGGAGATCCGGCTCCGGGAAGTAGCGGTAGTCATCGGCATCCGACTTCGGACGGCCCGGAGACGTGGTCCCGGTGTCCTCGTGCCAATGGCGCGTCTCCTGCGTGATCGACCCGCCGTCGGCGAGGATCTGCGCCTGGCGCTGGATCTCGTATCGCACCGCGCGCTCGACGGAGCGCATGGAGTTGACGTTCTTCGTCTCCGTGCGGGTGCCGAGCTTCTCCTCGCCACGGCGTCGCAGCGACACGTTCGCATCGCAGCGCAGGTTGCCGCGCTCGAGGCGCGCCTCGGAGATACCCAGGCCACGAACGATGTCACGGATCGCGGCGACGTAGGCCTTGGCCACCTCGGGTGCCCGGTGCTCCGTACCGGTGATGACCTTCGTCACGATCTCGACCAGCGGCACGCCCGCGCGGTTGTAGTCGACCAGCGAGTACTCCGCACCCTGGATGCGACCGGTCGCACCGCCCATGTGGGTCAGTTTGCCCGCGTCCTCCTCCATGTGCGCGCGCTCGATGGGGATCGTGATGAGCGTGCCGTCCTCGAGCTCGACCTCGACCGATCCCTCGTACGCGATCGGCTCGTCGTACTGCGAGATCTGATAGTTCTTGCCGAGGTCGGGGTAGAAGTAGTTCTTGCGCGCGAAGCGGCTCGACTCCGCGATCGAGCAGCCCAGGGCGAGCCCGAGGCTGATCGACGACCGGATCGCCGTCTCGTTCACGACCGGCAGTGAGCCGGGGAGACCGAGGTCGACCGGCGCGATCAGCGTGTTCGGCTCCGCGGCGTGATACGCCTCGTTCGCCGGGTTCGGCGCGTCCGAGAACATCTTCGTGTTCGTGTTGAGCTCGATGTGCACCTCGAAGCCGAGCACGGGCTCGAACAGTTCGAGGGCCTTGTCGAAGTCCATGAGCTTGGCGGCGGCCATCAGCGGTTCCCTCCTGCGAGCTGGGGTGCGCGGGTGAGCAGCGGGCCGCCCCACGAATCGACGAGGAGCGTCTCGAGCGCGGCTCCCACGCGGTAGAGACGGGCATCCTCACGGGCCGGAGCGATGAACTGGATGCCGACGGGGAGGCCGTCGTCGTCCGCCAGGCCGCTCGGGATCGAGATCCCGGGCACACCCGCGAGGTTCACGGGAATCGTCGTGATGTCGTTGAGGTACATCTGCAGCGGATCGTCGATCTTCTCGCCGAGCTTGAACGCGGTCGTGGGCGCCGAGGGCGTCGCGATCACGTCGACCTCTGCAAAGGCTGCGGCGAAGTCCTGCTGGATGAGCGTGCGCACCTTCTGGGCGCTGCCGTAGTACGCGTCGTAGTAGCCCGCCGACAGTGCGTAGGTGCCGAGGATGATGCGGCGCTTGACCTCGTCGCCGAAACCGGCGTCGCGCGTCGCGGACATGACGTCCTCGACGGTCGGATTTCCGTCCGGCGTGACGCGCAGGCCGAAGCGCACAGAGTCGAACTTCGCGAGGTTGCTCGACGCCTCCGCGGGAAGGATCAGGTAGTAGGCCGCCACGCCGTACTCGAAGTGCGGGGCACCGATCTCGACGATCTCCGCTCCCTGCGCTTCCATGAGAGCGAGCGAGGCGCGGAAGGATGCCGCGACACCCGGCTGGAAGCCGCTGTCGGGCAGTTCGCGGATGACACCCACCTTGAGGCCCTTGAGCACGTCACCGCGCGCGCCCTCGCGGGCTGCCTCGGCGAACGACGGCCAGGTGTCCTTCAACGACGTCGAGTCCTTCGGGTCGTGACCGGCGATGACGTCGTGCAGGAGTCCGGAGTCGAGGACGGTGCGCGAGACGGGACCGACCTGGTCGAGGCTGGATGCCAGGGCGATCGCGCCGTAGCGGCTCACCCCGCCGTAGGTCGGCTTCACGCCGACGGTGCCCGTCACGTGCGCGGGCTGACGGATCGATCCACCGGTGTCCGAGCCGAGGGCGATCGGCGCCTCGAAAGCGGCGACGGCCGCAGCCGATCCACCGCCGGAACCGCCCGGGATGCGCTCCAGGTCCCACGGGTTGTGCGTGGGTCCGTAGGCCGAGTGCTCGGTCGACGAACCCATCGCGAACTCGTCCATGTTGGTCTTGCCGAGCGGCACGAGCCCCGCGGCGCGCGAGCGTGCGACGACCGTCGCATCGTACGGCGAACGGTATCCCTCGAGGATGCGCGAGCCGCTGGTGGTCGGCTGATCGGTCGTGACCAGCACGTCCTTGATCGCGAGCGGCACACCCGCGAGCGGACCCAGCTCCTCGCCCGCGGCGCGGCGTGCGTCGATGGCCGCAGCAGCCTCGAGCGCCCCCGCGTTCACGTGCAGGAAGGCGTGGACGTCGCCGTCCACGGCGGCGATGCGGTCGAGGTGCGCCTGCGTCGCCTCGACGCTCGACACCTCCCCTGCGGCGAGCTTCGCCGCGAGGTCGGAGGCGTCCAGGCGGATGATGTCGCTCACTGCTCTTCTCCCAGGATCGCGGTGACGCGGAAGCGGCCGTCGGCGGCATCCGGAGCATTCTGCAGCACCTGCTCGTGCGTCAGCGTCTCCCCGACGACGTCGGGACGGAAGACGTTGCTCAGCGGGATCGGGTGGCTCGTCGCGACGACGTCGGAAGTCGCGACCTCCGACACCTTCGCGATGTTGTCGACGATCGCGTCGAGCTGGCCCGTGAGCCGCGACACCTCGTCGTCGTTCAGCTGGATGCGTGCGAGCACGCCGAGATGGCGCACGAGTTCGGGGGTGATTTCAGACACGCCTGCAAGTCTAGTCAGCGGGTTCCTCCACAGCCGCCTCCGCGCGTTCGATCCGTCCCCCTATGCTGGGGCGCGTGAGTACGTTCCAGCCTCCTCGCCCGTGGGTCGCCAGCTACGCAGACGGCGTCCCGGAAGACCTCGTTCCCGTGACGGGATCCCTGATCGACATCGTCGCCGCGTCGGTGCGCGACTATCCCGATGCGCCTGCGCTGCAGTTCTTCGGGCGCGAGACGACGTACGCCGAACTGCAGGACGCGATCGACCGCGTCGCCGGCGGTCTCCGCGATCTCGGCGTACGGGCGGGCGACCCGGTCGCGATCGTACTGCCGAACTGCCCGCAGCACATCGTCGCGTTCTACGCCGTCCTCCGTCTCGGAGCGGTCGTCGTCGAGCACAACCCGCTCTACACGCCGCGCGAGCTGCGCAAGCAGTTCGAGGACCACGGCGCGAAGCATGCGATCGTCTGGAACAAGGTCGTCTCGACCGTGCAGGAGTTCCCGGCGGATCTCGCCGTGTCGACCCTCGTCTCGGTCGATGTGACCACCGCGATGCCGTTCCTCACCCGTGTCGCGCTGCGCCTTCCCGTGGCGAAGGCTCGGGAGTCGCGTGCGGCTCTCACCACTCGCGTCCGCGGCACGGTCGCCTGGGAGTCGCTGCTCTCCCACGACCCGATCCCGGAGTCGCACCCGCGCCCCTCGACCGATGACCTCGCCATCATCCAGTACACGTCGGGCACGACCGGCACCCCCAAGGGCGCCTCCCTGACACATCGCAACCTTCTGGCCAACGCCGCACAGGCGAAGGCGTGGGTCCCTTCGATCCAGCGCGGCAAGGGATGCGTCGTCTACGCGGTCCTCCCGATGTTCCACGCGTACGGTTTGACACTGTGCCTCACCTTCGCGATGTCGATGGGGGCACGCCTCGTCCTCTTCCCCAAGTTCGATCCCGATCTCGTGCTCGACGCGATGAAGAAGCACCCCGCCACGTTCCTACCCCTCGTGCCGCCGATCGCCGATCGCCTGCTCGCGGCGGCGAACCAGAAGGGCGTCTCGCTCGATGGCATCGAGGTCGCGATCTCCGGCGCCATGGCGCTGCCCCACGAACTCGTCGTGCCCTTCGAGGCAGCGACGCACGGTTTCCTCGTCGAGGGATACGGACTCAGCGAGTGCTCCCCCGTGCTCATGGCCAACCCCGTCGCCGACAACCGCGTGCCCGGTACCGTCGGTCTCCCGCTGCCCGGCACCGAGTGCCGCGTGGTCGATCCGGAGAACCCGACCGTCGACGTCCCAGCCGGGACGGCCGGCGAGCTGGTGGTCCGTGGTCCACAGGTCTTCACGGGCTACTACGGCAAGCCGGAGGAGACGGATGCCGCGTTCGCCGACGGCTGGTATCGCACCGGTGACATCGTCACGATCGATGAGGCGGGCTTCGTGCGGATCGTGGACCGCATCAAAGAGCTCATCATCACGGGCGGGTTCAACGTCGCCCCCACCGAGGTCGAGAACGCGCTGCGGCAGCATCCGCAGATCGTCGATGCCGCGGTCGTCGGCCTTCCGAGCGCGCACTCCGGCGAAGAGGTCGCCGCGGCGATCGTCGTCGACGGCGGCGCCGACATCGATATCGAGGCGATCCGCGAGTTCGTCCGCGGAATCCTGACCCCCTACAAGGTTCCGCGCCGACTCTTCGTGGTCGACGAACTGCCGAAGTCCCTCATCGGCAAGGTACTCCGGCGGCAGGTCAAGGAGCGCCTCCTGGCTCTCACGAGCGGCTCCTGAGGACGCCCTCACAGGCGCGGAACACCTTCGGGGCGCTACCCTTGGGAAGTGACCCCTGAAGATGCAGTGCTGACCGACGCCCCCGAGGACTCCCCCGCGACCCCCGGATTCGAGGATCTCGGCATCACCGGGCCCGTCCTCAAAGCCATCCGTGACCTCGGCTACGAGACCCCGTCGCCCATCCAGGCGGCCACCATCCCGACGCTCCTCGCGGGGCGCGACGTCGTCGGCATGGCGCAGACCGGAACGGGAAAGACCGCGGCCTTCGCGCTCCCCGTCCTCGAGCGTCTCGATGTCTCGCAGAAGACGCCGCAGGCCCTCGTGCTCGCCCCGACCCGAGAGCTCGCGCTCCAGGTCTGCGAGGCGTTCGAGTCCTACGCCTCGAAGATGAAGGGCGTCCACGTGCTGCCCGTCTACGGCGGCCAGGGCTACGGCGTCCAGTTGTCGGCGCTCCGCCGCGGCGTGCACGTCGTGGTCGGTACCCCGGGACGCATCATGGACCACCTCGCCAAGGGCACGCTCGACCTCTCCGAGCTGCAGTACCTCGTGCTCGACGAGGCCGACGAGATGCTCAAGATGGGCTTCGCGGAAGACGTCGAGCAGATCCTCGCGCAGACCCCCGAAGAGAAGCAGGTCGCCCTCTTCTCCGCGACGATGCCGCCGCAGATCCGCCGTCTCGCGCAGAAGTACCTGCGCGAGCCCGAAGAGATCAGCATCAAGTCGAAGACCGCGACCGGCACGAACATCACCCAGCGATATCTGGTGGTCTCCTATGCGCAGAAGGTCGATGCTCTGACGCGCATCCTCGAGGTCGAGAACTTCGACGGCATGATCGTGTTCGTCCGCACCAAGAACGAGACCGAGACCCTCGCCGAGAAGCTGCGTGCGCGCGGGTACTCGGCCGCGGCGATCAACGGCGACGTGCCGCAGGTGCAGCGCGAGCGCAGCGTCAACCAGCTCAAGGACGGCAAGCTCGACATCCTCGTCGCCACCGATGTCGCCGCACGCGGCCTCGACGTCGAGCGCATCAGCCATGTCATCAACTTCGACATCCCGACCGACACGGAATCGTACGTGCACCGCATCGGTCGCACCGGCCGCGCCGGCCGTACCGGCGACGCGATCAGCTTCATCACTCCGCGTGAGCGCTACCTCCTCAAGCACATCGAGAAGGCGACGCGTCAGGAGCCGACGCAGATGCAGCTCCCGACCACGGAAGACGTCAACACCACGCGCCTCACCCGTTTCGACGACGCGATCACCGCGGCGCTCGGAGACGCCGCTCGGATCGAGTCGTTCCGCGATGTGGTCGCCCACTACGTCCGCAACCACGACGTTCCCGAGGGCGACGTCGCCGCGGCCCTCGCGATCGTCGCGCAGGGAGATACGCCCCTGCTGCTCGACCCGGCGGATGACCCTCTCGCGAAGGCCGTCGCCGCCGACAACCGTCCGCCACGCGAGCGCAACGCGCGCGAAACGCGCGAGCCTCGCACCGAGCGCCGCGGGCGCGGCGACTACGCCGCCTACCGCATCGAAGTCGGCCGTCGCCACCGCGTCGAGCCGCGACAGATCGTCGGCGCGCTCGCGAACGAGGGCGGGCTGGGACGCGACGACTTCGGCGCGATCAACATCCGCCCCGACTTCTCGATCGTCGAGCTCCCCGCGAACCTCGACCCGGCCGTCCTCGACAAGCTGAGCGGCACGCGCATCTCGGGTCAGCTCATCCAGATCAAGCCGGATCGCGGCCCGGGAGCCCGACGCGGCGGCCCGCGCGACGGCGGCGCTCGCTTCGATCGCCGTGACCGGGATGACCGTCCGCAGCGGAACGACGACAGCCGTCCGCCGCGTGGTGACCGTGAAGAGAAGCCGTTCCGCAAGCCGCGGCACAAGAACTGAGCGCTCGCGGCGAAGTCAGCCGACCCTGTGCCGAGCGAGCTTCGCCGCGAGGTCGACGAGCACCTCGGGCCGCGTCAGGAGAAGGCGCTGCTCGGGGTGGTCGATCAACTGATCGAGCAGTCTCTGGGCACCGACGACCGTTGGCCGCCAGTACCCTCCGACGTGATGACGCCCGAGATCGAGGCGCTGCGCCTCACCACTCACGATGAGCTCCACCGAACCGTCATCCGGACCGATACCGACGTCTTCCTGAGCGGCCGCGGCGAGAATGCCCAGCCCGATCGTGCTCGCCAGTCCCGGGTAGCGGAAACTCGTCGTCGGAACGTCGAGCAGCACCGACGAGAGGTGCTCCCACGCGAACACCCGGCCTGCTCCGGCCCCGTGCCTGTGAACGACGACGTCTTCCGTCAGGCGCAGGTGACCGCGCCCCGGATCGCCCACGACGAGCACGCCGTCGGCGACGATGAGCGGACCGTAACGCCTCATTCCGGGGAGGGTGCCTCACCGAGCGCGTCCGGCCCTTCCGTCACGAGCAGATGGAACTGCGCGGCGTCGAGGATGCGGATGCCGAGTTCCTCGGCCTTACCGAGCTTCGAGCCGGCTCCCGGCCCCGCAGCGACGAAGTCGGTCTTCTTCGAGACGCTCGACGCCGCTTTGCCGCCGGCCTGGATGATCGCCTCCTGGGCGCCTTCGCGCGTGTAACCGTCGAGCGAGCCCGTGGCCACGATCGTGAGCCCCTCGAGCACGCCACCGGCAGAGACAGCGGCTCCGGGGCCGGGGTGCCCCGGTGTCGCCCACTGCACTCCCGCCGCCGCCCACTGCTCGACGATCGCGACGTGCCAATCGACGTCGAACCATGCCAGGAGGGAATCGGCGATGATCCCGCCCACCCCTTCGACCGCCGCCAGCTCCTCGCGGGATGCGCCACGGATCGCATCGAGTGACCCGAACCACTGGGCCAGTGCGCGTGCCGCGACCGGTCCGACGTGACGGATGTTGAGCGATACGAGTAGACGCCAGAGCTCCTTCGTCTTCGCCTTCTCGAGCTCCGCCAAGAGGGTCACCGCCTGCGAAGACGGCTGAGGCCCGTCGACGCCCGACTTCTTCTCCGCTGCCGTCGGGTTACGACGGAACGGTGCGCGGGTCTTCACGATGCCGTCGTCGTCCTGCTTCGGCAGGCCGGTCTCGGCGTCGCGCACGAAAAGCTCGATCGGGACCAGCTGCTCCAACGACAGGTCGAACAGACCGGCCTCGGTCACGAGCGGGGGCTCCGCCGGCGATGTCGGCTGAGTGAGCGCGGCCGCCGTCACCTCACCGAGCGCCTCGACGTCGAGCGCACCGCGCGAACCGATGTGCTCGACCCGGCCGCGCACCTGGGCGGGGCACGAGCGTGCGTTCGGGCAGCGCAGATCGATGTCGCCCTCCTTCATCGCCCGCAGTTCCGTGCCGCACTCGGGGCAGACCTCCGGCATCACGAACTCGCGCTCCGAGCCGTCTCGGCGCTCGACGACCGGACCCAGTACCTCGGGAATCACATCGCCGGCTTTGCGGAGCACGACCGTGTCTCCGATCAGCACGCCCTTCGCCTTGACCACGTCCTTGTTGTGCAGCGTGGCCTGGCGTACGACGGAGCCCGCCACCTGCGCCGGGGCCATCACCGCGAAGGGTGTGGCGCGCCCGGTGCGCCCGACCGAGACGACGATGTCGAGCAGCTTCGTCTGCACCTCTTCGGGCGGGTACTTGTAGGCGATCGCCCACCGGGGTGCCCGGCTCGTCGCGCCGAGCTCGTCGTGGAGTTCGAGCTCGTCGACCTTGACCACGATCCCGTCGAGCTCGTGTTCGATGTCATGACGATGCTCGCCGAAGTACTCCACGAAGTCGGTGACCTCGTCGATGCTCACGCAGACCTTCGTGTGCGGGCTCGTCGGGAGACCCCAGGTCGAGAGGAGCTCGTACACCTCGCTCTGCGCCGAGACCGGCGGGTTCTGCCAGGCGCCGATGCCGTGCACGTAGAGAGCGAGGGATTCGATGCGCAGCATTCCTGCCTCGAGCTCGAGGCCGTCCTTCTTATCGATCTGCTGGCGCAGCCCTCCGCTGGCGGCGTTGCGGGGGTTGGCGAACGACGGGAAGCGACGAGCGGCCGCGGTGCGTGCCTTCTCCTCGTCGAAGGCCCGCTTCGCACCGGTGCGGGCCTCCCAGCGCGCGAGCGCATCGGCGTAAGCGCGCTCCCGGAAAGACGCCTGCGCGGCGTTGAGCCGCTCGAAAGCGGCCACCGGGATGAAGACCTCGCCGCGCACCTCGACGATCGCGGGGTGCCCCTCGCCGTCGAGGCGCTCCGGGATCTCCGGCAGCCGCAGCGCATTCTCGGTCACGATCTCGCCGACTCGGCCGTCGCCGCGCGTGGCCGCGGAGGTGAGGACGCCGTTCTCGTAGCGGAGATTGATCGCGAGGCCATCGATCTTCAGCTCGGTGAGCCACGCGACGTCACGGCCCGCGGAGGCGCGGGTCTTGGCCGCCCACTCCCTGAGCTCGTCGAGGGAGAACACGTTGTCGAGACTGAGCATCCGCTCGGCGTGCTCGATCGTGGCGAGACCGGTCGTCTCGGCTGCGCCCACCATCTGCGTGGGCGAATCCTGACCCTGCAACTCGGGGTGAAGACGTTCGAGTTCTTCGAGTCGATGCATCCAACCGTCATACGTCGCGTCGTCCACCAGCGAGGTATCGCGACCGTAGTAGGCATCCTTCGCCTCGAGGATGCGGGTGGTCAGCTCCTCGGCCTCGGTGCGGGCGTCTTCGAGCGAGATGATGTCGGGCACCCGGCAAGTCTACGAGCGGGCACCGACATTCGGAGAGGCGCCGCTCAGGCGTCGACCGGAACCGCGGAGACCGTGCGGTCGATGGTGAACTGGCCGAGCACGCGTGTGCCGACGTAGAGCACCGCCGTCTGTCCGGGGGCCACACCGTCGAGCGGTACGATCGGCACCACCCGCACACCGTCGGCATCCACGGTGGCCGTGGCTTCGACGGGCTCGGCGTGGGCACGGATCTGCACGTGGCAGTCGAACTCGGAAGCCGTCGGCGCCGCTCCCGCCCAACTGAACCTCTCACCCGAGATCTCGCGGATGGCGAGTGCCTCCTTCGGACCGACGACGACCGTGTTCGACACGGGGCGGACCTCGAGCACGAACCGAGGCTTGCCGTCCGCCGCGGGGATGCCGAGCTTCAGACCTCGGCGCTGCCCGACCGTATAGCCGTGCGCCCCCTCGTGCGAACCGACGACGGCGCCGCTGCGGTCGACGATCTCACCGGTGGCGGTGCCGACCTTCTCGGCCAGCCAGCCGCGCGTGTCGCCGTCGGGGATGAAGCAGATGTCGTGGCTGTCGGGCTTCTGCGCGACACTCAGGCCGCGCTCCGCCGCCTCCGCGCGCACGAGTGCCTTCGACGGCGTCGTGCCCAACGGGAAGTATGTGTGCGCGAGTTGCTCGGCCGTGAGCACTCCCAGTACATAGGACTGATCCTTCGCGTTGTCGGATGCGCGGTGCAGCTCCAGCCCGCCCTCGCCGTCGACGAGCGTGGCGTAGTGCCCCGTGCAGACCGCGTCGAAGCCCAGTTCGATCGCCCGCTCCAGCAGGGCCGCGAACTTGATCTTCTCGTTGCAGCGCATGCACGGGTTGGGCGTGCGCCCCGCCTGGTACTCCGAGATGAAGTCGTCGATCACGTCGTCGCGGAAGCGCTCCGAGAAGTCCCACACGTAGAAGGGGATCCCGAGCCGGTCCGCAGCGCGACGCGCGTCCATGGCGTCCTCGATCGTGCAACAGCCGCGACTGCCGGTGCGCAGAGTGCCACCGGCACGCGAGAGCGCGAGATGCACGCCCACGACCTCGTGGCCGGCCTCGACCGCGCGCGCCGCGGCAACGGCGGAGTCCACTCCACCACTCATCGCCGCCAGGATTCGCATGGAACCAGTCTACGAGCGCCCGGCTGTGCCGGAGCCGGATGCACGGAGATAGGCGTCGCCGATCACGTCCACGACGGCGGTGACGTCGTCGTCCGTCGACGTGCGGCCCAGGCTGAATCGCAGGACGCTGCGCGCGTCCTGCTCGCTCCGCCCCATCGCCTTCACCACGTGCGAGGGCTCCGCGACGCCCGCCTGGCAGGCCGATCCCGTCGAAGCGGCGACGCCCGCGGTATCGAGCAGGAAGAGCAGACTCTCCCCCACCGCCCCCGGGAAGAGGACGTGCGCGTTGCCCGGGAGACGGTCGATCGGGTCGCCGAGCAGAACGGCCTCGGGCACACGCGCTCGGATTCCGTCGATCAGCCGGTCCCGCATCGCGGCGAGTCGGGTCGCCTCGACCGGTCGCTCGCGCTCGGCGAGTTCAAGCGCCGTGGCGAAGGCGGCGGCGCCCGGGACGTCCTGGGTGCCGGCGCGGAGACCGCGCTGCTGCGCCCCTCCCCGGAGCAGTGGAGCCATGCGCGCCGTCCGGGCGACGATCAGCGCGCCGACGCCCACCGGGGCTCCGATCTTGTGCCCGGCGAAGCTGAGCGCCACGAGCCCGGTCCCCGTTCCGGCGCCACCGCGAAGCCGTCGGAACGACAACGGCAGGTGTCCGAGCGCGGCGACAGCATCCAGATGCAGGGGCACCCCGGCATCCGCGGCCGCGGAGGCGAGCGCCGCAGCATCGTTCACTGTGCCCGCCTCGTTGTTGGCGACCAGCGCGGTGGCGAGGGCGGCTCCGGGGAGCGCCGCGGCGAAGCGCTCCGGATCGATGAGCGCCGTCGGGGTCAGCGCGACGGGGCGCACGACCGCGCCTTCGTTCTGGAGTGACTCGACGGTGTCCATGGTCGCGTGATGCTCGCCGTCGGGGAGCACGATCGCGTCACGTCCCTGAGCACGCGCGCGCCAACTCCCCTGGAGCGCGAGATTGATCGACTCGGTCCCTCCCGAGGTGAAGACGATCTCGATCGGGTCGGCGTCGAGCACTGCGGCGACCCGCTCACGCGACTCCTCGAGGAGCCGACGGGCATCCTGTCCGGCGCCGTGCGTCGACGATGCATTGCCGATCGTCTCGCTCGCGGCGAGCCAGGCGTCGCGCGCCTCCGGGCGCAGCGGAGTAGTGGCGGCGTGGTCGAGATAGTGCATCCCTCCACTCTCCCTCATTCCGATGCCCGTCGGCACACGGAACCCGCCACTCGTTGGTCTGACACCCCGACGCAGCGCTCTAGGGTGTATTCATGCCCGAGACCCGAGACTTCGCCGCGCCCGGCGGCACCACCCTCGACGATCTCGGCGTGCGCTTGCACGACGGGGTCGGCACGCTGCGCGTCTGGTCCCAGAATGCGTCCTCCGTCGAGTTGGTGGTGTTCGATGCGACCGATCTCGACTGGGCGACCGATCAGGTCTCCCTCGAGCGCCTCCCCGGCGGGGTGTGGGAGGTCACGACACCGCTCCTCCAGCCCGGAACCCGCTATGCGATCCGCGTCGGAGGCCCGCACGGCCCGGGCAACACCTTCAACCCCGAGACCCTGCTCCTCGACCCTTACGCCCGCGGCCTGGCCCAGGGCGACGGGTACGAGGAATGGCGCTCGGTCGTGATCGTCGACGGTTTCGACTGGGGAGATTCCCGTAAGCCGTGTGTCCCGCTCGACCGCACGATCATCTACGAGGGTCACCTCAAGGGCCTCACCAAGCGCCAGCCCGATGTGCCGCCCGCCCTGCACGGCACGTACGCAGGTCTCGCCCACCCCGCGATGATCGAGTACTTCCACACGCTCGGGATCACCTCGATCGAACTCCTCCCCGTCCACGCGTTCGTTCCGGAGCCGCGCCTGCTGGAGCGCGGACTCACCAACTACTGGGGCTACAACACGCTGAACTTCTTCACCCCGCACACCGCTTACGCCTCGGAGGATGCGCGCAAGGAGGGGCCCGAAGCGGTCCTCGCCGAGTTCAAGGGCATGGTCCGCCTCCTCCACGAGGCCGGACTCGAAGTCATCCTCGACGTCGTGTACAACCACACGTCCGAGGAGGGCATCGGCGGGCCGCGCTCCAGCCTCCGCGGTCTCGACAACGCCAGCTACTACCGGCAGGACGCGAGTGGCGTGTACATCGACACGACCGGCTGCGGCAACACCCTCAACACGTCGACGGATGCCGGTGCGCGCCTCGTACTCGATTCCCTGCGCTATTGGGCGCAGGAGATGCAGATCGACGGCTTCCGCTTCGACCTCGCGACGTCGATCGCCCGCGACGCGGACCACACCTACTCCCCCGAGCATCCGCTCCTGACGGCGATCGCGAACGATCCGGTGCTGCGCGACACCAAACTGATCGCCGAGCCGTGGGACGTGGGGCTCGGCGGATGGCAGACCGGCAACTTCCCGGCCGGGTGGCACGAGTGGAACGACCGCTACCGCGACCGCGTCCGCAACTTCTGGCTGAGCGACATCGACTACGCGCGTCGGGCGTCGGCGCCGGTCGGCATCGGCGGATTCGCGACGCGCCTCGCCGGATCGTCGAACACGTTCGACGAGAAGCGCGGGCCGCTCGCGAGCGTCAACTTCGTGACCGCCCACGACGGCTTCACCCTGCACGACCTCGTCTCGTACGACGTCAAGCACAACGAGGCCAACGGCGAGCACAATCGCGACGGCGCGGACACGAACCGCGCCTTCAACCACGGTGTCGAGGGACCGACCGACGATGCCGCGATCCTCTCCGCCCGCCGCAAGGCGATGCGCAATCTCCTCGGCACGCTGCTGCTCTCGGCCGGTATCCCCATGCTCACCGCGGGCGATGAGGTCGGTCGCACGCAGCGGGGCAACAACAATGCCTACGCACAGGACTCCGCACTCACGTGGCTGGCCTGGGACTACGAACCGTGGCAGCTCGACCTGCAGGCGCACGTCGCACGCCTGATCGAGCTGCGCTCGCAGAACCCCGCACTGCGCCCGAGCCGGTACGCGCGCCTCGGCGAGCACATCCCGAACGCCTCGGTGATGGACTGGTTCGACCAGAACGGCGAGACGATGGAGAGCGATCAATGGACGGATCCGGGCAACCGCACGCTCCAGTACGTCGCGGCATCCACTCCGGATGCCGAGGACGCGAATCGCATCCTCCTGATCGTGCACGGCACCGAGTCCCCGATCGACGTACGGCTGCCCGAGGAGATCGAGGGCGCCACCCGCTTCGTGTCGCTCTGGTCCAGCGCCGACGAGCGTCCGTCGGACGACCGCGAGGTGTTCGCGCCCGGTGACGTCCTCCCCGTCGCCGGCACGTCGATGCGACTTTTCCTGGTCGAATGATGTCGGGTCGCGACGCGCTTGTCCACCCGGTATCGGAGGTCTGACCGGAGCGGTACATTCGGGATGTGGCTGCACGCGTCGGAAGTTCTCCCTCGGCTCTTCGGAGCCCCGCCCAGATCCCCCTGCGTCCCCGCGCGGACGAACCGATCACCGAAGGGGTGACCACCGGAAGACTCCCGCTCACGAACGTGCAGCCCTCCGTTCCCGGTGGATTCCCGCCCAAGGCGTTCGTCGGCGAGGTCGTCCCGTTCAGCGTGGTCTCGTTCCGTGAGGGTCACGACATCATCGGGGTCCATCTCCGGCTCACCGCACCGGACGGCGCCGAGAGCCTGCACCGACTCGCTCCCCGTCAGGACGGCACCGACACCTGGGCGGCGGAGATCGCGCTCGATGCCCAGGGATCGTGGACGTACCGTTTCGAGGCGTTCTCCGATGATTTCGCGACGTGGGCGCACGCCGCGGAGCTCAAGGTCGCCGCCGGGGTCGACGTCCCGGTGATGGCAGCGCTCGGTGCCGAGATCCTCCAGCGCGCGGCGGCGGAGCGCGATCGTCCGGCGGCGGAGCGCAAGCGGCTGACCGCAGCGGCGGCCTCCCTCGCCACCGGGGATGCCGCAACGACCTCGGCGCTGTCGACGGATGCCGACCTCGCGCGCGCGTTCGCCGATCGACCCGTCACCACCCTCCGTTCCGCGACGCCGGACCATCGGCTCGTGGTCGACCGCACCGCCGCCGGCGTCGCGTCCTGGTACGAGTTCTTCCCCCGCTCCGAAGGCGCCAAGCGCCTCAAGGACGGAACGGTGAAGAGCGGCACGTTCCGCAGCGCGACGAAGCGGCTGCCCGGTGTCGCGGCCATGGGCTTCGATGTGCTCTACCTCGTGCCGATCCATCCCATCGGTACGACGAATCGCAAGGGACGCAACAACACGCTGACCACCGAGCCCGGCGACCCGGGGTCGCCCTACGCGATCGGCGCGGCCGAGGGAGGGCACGACGCCATCCATCCCGAGCTCGGCACCGCCGCCGACTTCCGTGCATTCGTCCGCGCGGCGAAGAAGGAGGGGCTCGAGGTCGCGCTCGATCTCGCCCTCCAGGCGTCTCCCGATCACCCGTGGGTCTCCGCGCACCCCGAATGGTTCACCACGCTGCCCGACGGCACGATCGCGTACGCCGAGAACCCGCCGAAGAAGTACCAGGACATCTACCCGCTGAACTTCGACAACGACCCGGCGGGCATCTACGCCGAGATGCTCCGGATCGTGCAGCACTGGGTCGCGCAGGGCGTGAAGATCTTCCGGGTCGACAATCCGCACACCAAGCCCCTGCAGTTCTGGGAGTGGCTCATTGCGACCGTGAACGCCCAGGACCCCGACGTGATCTTCCTGGCCGAGGCGTTCACCCGCCCCGCCGTCATGCGCGCGCTCGCCGCCGTGGGCTTCCAGCAGAGCTACAGCTACTTCACGTGGCGCAACACCAAGGCCGAGCTCGAGGAGTTCCTGACCTCGGTGTCGCACGAGACCAGCGACTACATGCGCCCCAACCTCTTCGTGAACACGCACGACATCCTCACCGAGTACCTGCAGTTCGGCGGGCGCGCGGCATACCGGGTACGAGCCTGCATCGCCGCGACCGCCGCACCGCTGTGGGGCGTGTACGCCGGTTACGAGCTCCTCGAGAACGTTGCCCGTCCCGGGTCCGAGGAGAACATCGACAACGAGAAGTACGAGTTCAAGTTCCGCGATTGGGAGGGCGCCGAGGCCCGCGGCGAGTCCCTGGCTCCGCTGTTGCGCCGACTGAACGAGATCCGCCGACAGCATCCCGCGCTGCGTCAGCTCCGCAACTTCGACGTGCACTGGAGCGACGACGACCACGTGCTGGTCTACAGCAAGCACCTGGATGCTGCTTTCACCGGAACCGGCTCCCCCGACACGCTGATCGTCGTCGCCAACGTCGACCCGCATTCCGTCCGCGAGACCACCGTGCACCTCGACACCTCGCGCTGGGGGGTCCCCCTCGGTGAGCAGTTCGAGGTCGAGGATCTGCTCACGGGAGCGGTGTGGACCTGGTCGGATCACAACTACGTGCGCCTCGACGCCTTCGCCGAGCCCGTGCACATCCTGAAGGTGAGGCACCGCCCATGACTTCCATCGACGACCTGACGGCATCCGCCGAGTGGCAGGCGGTGTCCTCGGGCACCCACCACGACCCGCACGCCGTCCTCGGCGCCCACCCGCACAAGGATGGCGCCGACCGCACCGTCACGGTGATCCGTGCGCGCCGACCGCTCGCCTCGTCGGTCGCCGCCGTCTTCGGCAACGGCCAGCGGCTCGACCTCACCCACATCGCTCACGGGATTTGGGAGGCGCAGCACGATGGCCCGCCCGTTCCCTACCGTCTCGCGACGGCTTACGGAGACGACGAGGAAACCGTCACCGGCGACCCCTATCGTCACACGCCTACCCTCGGCGACGTCGACATCCATCTCATCGCCGAAGGCCGGCACGAGCGTCTCTGGCAGGCGCTCGGGGCGCATCCCCGCGACCTCGACGGAGAAACGGGCGTCGCCTTCGCCGTGTGGGCCCCCAACGCCACGGCCGTGCGCGTGGTCGGCGACCACAACGGATGGAGCGGCGAGTCCCACGCCATGCGCTCCATGGGCGCCAGCGGCGTATGGGAGCTGTTCGTGCCGGACCTCGCGATCGGCACCCGCTACAAGTACCAGATCCGCACGCGCTCCGGGGAATGGATCCTCAAAGCCGACCCGATGGCGCAGTGGGCCGAGGTTCCGCCGGACACGGCGTCGGTCGTCACGGCATCTTCCTATGGCTGGAGCGATGGTGCGTGGATGACCCGACGCGCCGCCACGCATGCCGTCGCGCAACCTCTCTCCGTCTACGAGGTTCACATCGGCTCCTGGCGGGGCGGTCTCGGGTACCGGGACCTCGCCGAACCGTTGATCGAGC
This sequence comes from Microbacterium sp. NPDC090225, assembly GCF_044772365.1. Taxonomy (NCBI): domain Bacteria; kingdom Bacillati; phylum Actinomycetota; class Actinomycetes; order Micrococcales; family Microbacteriaceae; genus Microbacterium; species Microbacterium sp. NPDC090225. The sequence goes on from NZ_JBIVYS010000001.1 coordinate 622,329, forward strand.
ACGTGACGACGACGGGGTTCACCCACGTCGAGTTCATGCCGGTGGCCGAGCATCCGTTCGGCGGCTCCTGGGGCTATCAGGTGAGCGGCTACTACGCGCCGACGAGCCGGTTCGGGACGCCCGACGATCTGAGGTATCTCATCGATCGTCTGCACCAGGCGGGCATCGGCGTGATCATGGACTGGGTTCCGGGGCACTTCCCGAAGGACGCCTTCGCACTCGCCCGTTTCGATGGTCAACCCCTCTACGAACACCCGGACCCCCGTCGTGGTGAGCACCAGGACTGGGGCACGCTGATCTTCGACTACGGCCGCCCGGAGGTGCGCGGGTTCCTCGTGGCCAACGCCCTCTATTGGCTCGACGAGTTCCACGTCGACGGCCTCCGGGTCGACGCCGTCGCCTCGATGCTCTACCTCGACTACTCGCGCAACGAGGGCGAATGGGAGCCGAACATCCACGGAGGTCGCGAGAACCTCGAGGCCATCCGGTTCCTGCAGGAGGTCAACGCCACGTCGTATCGGCTGCACCCCGGGATCATGATGATCGCCGAGGAGTCGACGAGCTTCCCCGGAGTGACCGCACCGACCGACCACGCCGGCCTCGGATTCGGCTTCAAGTGGAACATGGGCTGGATGAACGACTCGCTCCAGTACATCGCCCGCGACCCGATGTACCGCGCGCACCACGAAGGCGAGATGACGTTCTCATTCGTCTACGCCTTCGGTGAGAACTATCTGCTCCCCATCAGCCATGACGAGGTGGTGCACGGCAAGGGGAGCCTCGTGGCGAAGATGCCCGGTGACCACTGGCACAAGCTCGCCAACGTGCGTGCCTATCTCGGCTACATGTGGGGCCACCCCGGCAAGAAACTGCTCTTCATGGGCCAGGAGTTCGGGCAGCTCGCCGAATGGTCGGAATCACGCGAGTTGGACTGGTGGCTGCTCGACCAGCCTTCCCACGCCCAGTTGCAGGACTTCGTCGCTTCTCTCAACGCGGCGTATCGCGTGCAGGCACCGCTGTGGGCCCGCGACAGCGATGCCTCGTCTTTCTCGCGTCTGGGCGCACCGAGTTGGGATCCGACCGTGATCGCGTTCGAGCGTCGTGACGGACACGGCGGACGCGTCGTCGTGATCAGCAACTTCTCCGGTATCGAGCACGTCGGCTACCGCCTCGAGCTCCCCCGCGAAGGCGTGTGGGAGGAGATCCTCAACACGGATGCCTCGGCGTTCGGCGGTCGCGGATCCGGCAATCTCGGCGTCGTCGTCGCCCTCGCGGAGGACGGCGGTCCGGCGACAGCGACGATCACCCTCCCGGCGCTCTCGACGTTGTGGCTCCGCTACCAGACCGACCCGCACGTGCCGAGCGTCACCCGCGGCTAGGTCGATACACGAGTGGTGTTCTCGGCGCGCGTGGCGCCGAGAACACCGTGAGACTCAGAAGAGGAGCGACGTCAGGCGGTTCCGCGCCGAGACGACGCGAGGGTCGCCGGCTCCGATGAGTCCGAACAGCTCGACGAGACGCTCGCGCACCGGTGTGCGCTCGTCCGACGGGAGCTGTGAGAACAGATCGAGGAGGCGTCCGAAGGCATCGTCGACATGTCCGCCCGCGAGGTCCAGGTCGGCGACGTCGAACTGGGCGGCGATGTCGAGCGGTGCAGCCGCGGCGGCGGCACGAGCGGCCTGCAGATCGAGCGACTGCACGCGATCGAGCAAACGGACCTGCCCGAGTCCCGCGATCGCATCCTCGTCGCGGGGGTTTTCCGCGAGCGCCTTCTCGTACGCGACGATCGCGGCGGCGTAGTCGCCCTCCTCGATCGCAGCGAAGGCTTCGGCGTGGAGCGGCGGCAGCGCGGGCTCCTCGGGAGTCGCATCCTCAGGAGCTTGAGCGCCGTCGATCGCCAGCGAACCGGTCACGCCGTTCTGCGCGGCGAGCTGGAGCAGCTGTGCGAACACCGCCCGCACCTGCTCCTCGGGAACGGCGCCGTTGAACATCGGCACGGGCTGCCCGGCGATGAGTGCGACGACCATGGGGATCGACTCCGCACGGAAGCTCTGCGCCAGCTGCGGGTTCGCATCGACATCGATCTTCGCGAGCAGCACGCGCCCGCCCAGTTCACGGGTGACCTTCTCGATGATCGGGCTGAGCTGCTTGCACGGCCCGCACCACTCGGCCCAGAGGTCGACGACGACGGGCACGGTACGCGAGAGTTCGAGCACCTGGCCGAAGGTCTCATCGGTCGCATCGATCACGAGGTCAGCGAAGGGTGCGCCCGCGGTGGGCGTCGCCGGGGCGCCAGGGGCGGGAGCAGCCGGCCGATTGCGCAGGCTCGACAGATCGACGGCACCACGCAGCGCCGCAGGAGACAACTCGGTCACTTGATCACCTCTACGGAGACGAGATCCTGACGGGATGCCAGGAGTTTGATCTGCTCGGTCGATCCCTGCGCGGGAACCGAGAAGAAGAGCTGGAACTCATAGGTCGTCACGACGCCCTTCGCTGACTCCGAGACTCCGGTGAGGGCGTTGGCCTTCGCGTTGTCGCCGAAGCGGATGACCGCGTCGGCAGACGTCGGCTTGACCGTTTCGGCGTCGGTCAGCGTGATGCCGACGATCGCTCCGCTGTCGAGGGTCGTCATCGAGACGGCGGGGGTGTCGGTCGGGGCCATGTCGAAGCTGACCTCTGACGTCTCCGCAGCGCCGTTGTCGATGAGGTTCTGCACCACGGTCTGGCGGCTGTCGCGGATCGAGGTCGCGAGCTTCTGCGAGAGGTCGTCGAAGAGGGCGTTGGAGGCACTCGTCTCCCCCGTGTCGACGACGTCCGCGAACGCGGCGGCGAGTTCGCCGGGCGCGATGCTGAGGAACGCCGAGTCATCGGGGACCAGCGCAGTGCCGAGCCAGGCGGCGGCGACATCGGGGAACACGGCATCCGCCGACATCTCCGCGATGTTCGTCACCTTGTAGTTCGACCACGGATCCTGCTGCGTCATCGTGAGCAGCACGGGCGGGACGGTCTCGTCGTCCGCGCTCTTGGAGAGCAGCAGCGTCGTGCGCGGCCAGCGATCGGTCGCCTCGGGGAGCACGACCTCCACGTCGTCGGTGGGGATTGCAGCGGGCACCGGCGAATCTGCGATCGCGGTGCGCAACGCGTAGTCCGTCGTCCGGGCGGTGAGCGCCGGCCCGTCGAGCCGTGTCTTGGCGAGATCGAGGTCGCGGTTCGTGTCGGCTTCGACCAGGGTGGTCGAGATCTCGCCGAGGATCCGTTCGGCCTGACCCTCGGTCACGGCCGGCGGCTTCTGGTTCTCGGGAGCGATCACCGTCGGAGTGGGCGACGGAGTCGCTTCCGGAGCACCCAGCTGGGGCCACGAATCGGACGAGCATCCGGCCGCGAGCACCGCGGTGAGCCCGAGGATCGGTACAACGAGGAGGCGGCGACGCCGGCGAGCGGGATCTGCGGCCTTCATCGTCGACGTCCCCTCGGTCTTCTCGTCGGTCTTCTCGTCGGTCTTCTCGCCTGCGGGCGCAGCGGGCTCATCGACGATCTCCGCGTCCTGGACGTCGTCGTCAGCGGCCTGCGGCTTCGCCTGGGGCGCTCCGCTCTCGATCGCTGCACGCTCCCCCGGAGGCAGAGAGGCGACGTCGATGGGTTCGGTCACGGGGAGCGGACCCGGACCCTTGCGACGGGGGCCACGGCCACGTCGCTGGTGACGGATGCCGAGCACGTAGAGGATCAGCCCTACGAGCAGGAGCAGACCACCACCGACCATGAGCGGTCCAGCGGCCGGCGTGGACGTGTCGAGCGGCCAGGAGGCGACGATGTCGTCGGGTGCGTCCTCGGTGCCGTCGTAGGCGACGAGCACGCTGACTCCCTCGGTCAGACGGAGGTTGTCGAGGGACAGCGAATCGGTGTCGCTGAACGAGTTCAGCCACAGGTCGGAACCCGCGGGGTTGCGTCCCGTCGTGGTATCGGGCTCGTCCTCGGCGGTCGGCTCCTCCGACGCCGCGTCTCCCGAATCGACCGCGTCGTCCTCGGCCTCGGGTGCGGCGACGTGCTCGACCTGGAACGATCCGTCGTCATCGACGGTCACCTGGTTGTAGTCGGAGTCGGCGAGCCACGCCTCCATGTCGGCGGTGCGTCCGTAGGCGGAGAAGATGTTGCCGTCGCCTCGGATCAGCAGCGTCTGCTCGCCGGGGTGGGCGCGCAGCACGTCGCCGTCGATCAGGATGAAAGGCGCCGGCTCCTCGATCTGCACCTTCTCCTGCACCGATTCCGGCCCCATGAAGATGGTGCGCTGAGCGATGCCGGCACCGATCAGGGCCGCGGCCAGGACGAAGGCCACGACGGCCCATACGAAACGCACGAATAGTCTCCTCACGCATCCCGCACGATCACCCGGGACGCAACACTCGACATTTCAGACTAGCGAAATCACCTGTGTGTTGCCCACAAGGTGAATCCCCGCGGTGTGGGACGGCACGTCGCGCGTGCTGCTCATGGCACGATCGGTAGCCTGGCACCAGCCCGACACGAGGAGTCGAGATGAAGATCCACAACCCCTTCCGCACCGCCCTGGTGGCGACGCTCGGTGTGGGCCTCGGCATCCTCCTGATCGGCAGTCTGCAGAACCTCTCGACCGTGCTGCTCTACGTCGGCACCGCGCTGTTCCTCAGCCTCGGCCTCGATCCCGTGGTCGCCTTCCTCGAGCGACGCAAGCTCCCCCGCTGGCTGGCCGTGCTCGTCACGATCCTGGGCGTGCTCGGTGTGTTCGCCGGCATCGTGCTGATGGTGCTCCCGATCCTGATCGATCAGATCAGTCAGCTCGTACGACGCATCACGCTCTTCCTGCAGAGCACGTACATCGGCGACGTGAAGGACTGGATCAGCGACGTCTTCCCCGGCCTGCAGCCGTCGTTCATCGATGACACGTTCACGCGAGCGACCGACTGGCTCCTCGAGAACTGGGGCTCCATCACCGAAAGCGTGATCGTCGTCGGCACCACCATCGTCACCGGTCTCTTCGGCGCGTTCATCGTGCTGATCCTGACGGTGTACCTCACGGCATCCACCCCCTCGCTCAAGCGGGCGGTCTATCAGCTAGCTCCGGCGTCGAAGCGGGAGCGCTTCATCGATCTGGCCGACCAGATCACCGACTCCGTGGGGTACTACGTCATGGGTCAGGTGTCGCTCGGCGTGATCAACGGCGTGCTGAGCGCGGTCTTCCTCTCGATCATCCAGGCGCCGTTCCCCGCCGTCCTCGCGGTCATCGCGTTCTTCTTCTCGCTCATCCCGCTCGTGGGCACCCTGACGGGATCGACACTCATCGTGCTCATCTGCCTCATTCCGGGGCTCGGCTCGCCGGCGACGGCGATCGCGGCGGGCATCTACTACCTGATCTACATGCAGATCGAGGCGTACATCATCTCGCCGCGCATCATGAGCCGCGCGGTGTCGGTACCCGGCGCGGTCGTCGTGGTCGCCGCACTCGCCGGCGGCAGTCTGCTCGGACTCCTCGGAGCGCTCATCGCGATCCCGGTCGCCGCGAGCATCCTGATCATCTACCGGCAGGTGCTCATCCCGCGGATGAACGAACTCTGACATCGATCAGCGCGAGGCGACTGATCACCGTTGGGCGGGCCACTCGGTCGGCAACGGAAGCGTCGCCGGGTTGACAGCCGCGACGACCTCGGTGAGTACCCGACGCGTCTGCGACTCCCCCACCCAGAGATGCTTGCCACCATCGACGGCGATCAGCGTGGCGTGCGGGATCGAGGCGAAACGCTCCCGCGCCTCGTCGGGTCGCAGATAGTCGTCGAACTCCGGCACGAGGATCACGACCGGACGATCGAACTGCGCCCACGCGGCCACCTCGGCCTCCGTCGCGCGGTGCAGCGGCGGCGAGAGCAGGATCACGCCTTCGACATCGTGATCCCGCCCGTACTTGAGAGCGAGTTCCGTCCCGAACGACCATCCGAGGAGCCAGGGACGCGGCAGTCCGCGCTCCTGGACGAACGCCATCGCGGCGGCGACATCGAACTGCTCCGCACTTCCGCCGTCGAACGCCCCCTCGCTCGTGCCGCGCGGCGACGTCGTGCCACGCGTATTGAACCGCAGGACCGCGAGGTCTGCCAGGGCAGGAAGACGCGCAGCCGCCTTGCGCAGGATGTGCGAGTCCATGAACCCTCCCGCGGTGGGAAGCGGGTGCAGGGTCACGAGCGTCGCGACGGGTTCCGCGGTTTCGGGGAGCGCGAGCTCTCCCACGAGAGTGAGGTCATCGGCGGTGCGCAACTCGATGTCCTCACGCTGCGCGGGGAGCTCGAGCGGTCCACGGATCTCGATGGTCACGATTGCCTCCAACAGTGTGTGTGCCAGTGCCTGCGTGCGGCGAGGTCGGCGGCGTCGCCGAGGACTCCATCCGCACGCCAGGCGACGAGGTGTGCGGTGCCCGGTTCGATCATGCGGGAGCACCCGGGGCACACGTAGGACTTCTGAGCCTGGAGCGCCGAGAGGGGTTGCACGGTCCATTCCGCACCGCGACGAGTCTCACTGCGCTTCCACCCCGCGAGGAGGCGTTCGAAGGACTCGTCGGCCTCGGATCGCGAAGGAGGCCGCCTGCGGGAGCGGGGCATCGTGCCTGCTCACCACCAGTGGTTGTTGATCCAGAAGTTGTAGGCGCCGGCCCAGCTGCCGTATCGCCCCGTCGCGTAGCCGCTCGCCCAGCGCAGGTTGTCGACCGGGTCGTACCCGTTACCCGGCACCTTGCTGCACGGCAGAGCCTGCACGAGCCCGCAGGCACCCGAGCTGCTGTTCGTGGCGTTCGGGTTCCAGCCGCTCTCACGCGACACCACGTAGTCGACGTAACCCCAGTCGCCCTCGGCGATTCCTGCGGCAGCCATCCAGTCCGCAGGGGCTCCGCCACCGGTGTAGAAGAGCGGGGCCGCAGGGGCCGTCCCTCCCGAGTTCGAGTTGGAGGCCGTCGTCGGCGTCGGTGTGGGGGTCGGCTTCGGCGTCACGTAGACCTCGAAGGACCCGCGCTCGACCGGCGCGATCTCGGCGCCCTCCACCGTGACCGTCAGATTCTGGGTGTCCTCGAGCGCGACCGAGTAGGCGCTGTCCGGCGTCTCCTGCTCGGGCGGATCCGCGAGGGCGACGGCCGTCGGTGCGACCATCGCAGCCGCGAAACCGACGACGGCGAGCGACGCGAAGGCAGCGACCACACCGCGACGTCGGGACCAGCGACGAGTGCCACGATGCGCGGAATTCGCCGTCGCCAGAGGGACCGGCGAGGCGTCACGTCGTGCAAGTGTCATGTCGTTTCGGGAGTTCACGATGGTCGACAGTCTACGCAAGACTGCCTGGGACGGCCATGAGAAGGTCAGCGAACGGCGAGGATCACGTCGATCGCTGCGTCGAGCAGCGCATCGACCTGCTCCTCGCGATACCCGCCGCGCTGCATGCGGAAGGCTGCCGAACGCAGCTGTTCGGCGCTCAACGCATCGCCGTCGCGGAGGTAGCGCACGATGCGCGTCGCCACGTGGTCGACCTCGTCGACGCGGTAGCCGAAGGTCAGCGCCCCCGTGCGCGCGAAACGGTGACGGCGCGGACGCGCGAGGTGGTCGAGGATCACCTGAGCCTCGTCACGGGCCTGCTCGACCCAGACGCCCGCGCCCTCGGAGCGCACTGCCTGATCGCGCTCGCGCGCCGCGAAGGCGTCTTCGACACGGCTCAGCGCGGCATCGACGTCGCCGACCACGTAGCCGCCCTTCACGAGCGGGAACGAGGCCGTGCGGACATCGGCCGCACCGAGCTCTCCCCCGTGCTCGAATGCCGCGCGCGCCGAGGCGAGGAACGTGTCGACGGCCGCGGGGTGGTAGCCCTTGGTGCGCCCAGTGGCGACGGCGAAGGCCGCGCGTGAGGGCTGTCGCTCTTCGGTCTTCTGGTCGTTCATGACAGCACCACCCAGGGAGAGAGGAGGAAGTAGAGGCAGAGGGCGGGAACCGTCGACGGCAGGATGCTGTCGAGCCGATCGAGCAGACCGCCGTGGCCCGGGAGCCAGGAGCTCATGTCCTTGATCCCGAGATCGCGCTTCAGCATCGATTCGCCGAGATCGCCCAGCGTCGCCGACAGCAGGATGGCGGCGCCGAACACGAGCCCGCCCCACCACGGCAGCTCCAGCAGGTAGATCGCGAGCAGCACACCGGCGGTCAGCGAGGCGACGACCGCTCCGGCGAAGCCTTCCCAGGTCTTCTTGGGACTGATCCGCGGGGCCATCGGATGCCGCCCGAAGGCGAGGCCGGCGGCATAGGCGCCGGTGTCGGCGGCCACCGCGATGGCGATGAAACCGAGCACCCACCACTGGCCGCCCTCCTGCCCGAGCAGGATCAGCGCGATCGCTGCGAGGAACGGGACGTACACCTGCACGAAACCGCCGATGACGGCATCAGCGAGGACGTCGCCGTAGGTGCGCCCGTCCTGGGCGAACATCTGCGCGATGAGCCTCCAGACGATCACGAACGCCACTGCGAGGAACAACACGATCCAGCACAGCCAGATATCCGCGAAGTAACCGGAGAGAACGAGCGAAGCCGCGGCGACGAGCTGCGGGACGACATCGATACGGCGTCCCGAAGCGCGGAGCGCCCGCGCGAGCTCGTAGACCCCCAGCAACGCAGCTGCCAGAGCGAACGGGACGAAGAGGACCTTGATGAACAGAAGGGATCCGAGGAGCGCCGCCCCGAACGCCAGGCCGATGAGGATGGCGAGCACGAGGTCGCGCCCCGTGCGCTGCTTGATCCGTTCGTTCGCCTGGTCGATCTGATCCCGCGCATGCGAGACGTGGCTGCCGAACTCGTCGCGCTTCGCTCGCCACTGCTCGCGGATCGCGTTGTGGTCTGCGGTGTCGATCAAATCGGGGATCACGACGCCCGGCTCGTCCGGGAGCGGAGGGCGGGGCGGGATGAGCGCGGCGTCGAAGGCCGGGAACGCCTCGTCCGCCAACGGGATGCCCGAGTCCGGTGTCGTCGCGTCTCTCGCCTCACGGCGGGTCAGCGGCGCACCGTCCTCGGAATCTCGCGTGTCAGACATCCGCCCTCACACCTCGAGGAGTTCTGCCTCTTTGCGCTTGAGCGCGTCATCGATGAGGTCGACGTGCTGGCGAGTCAGGGCATCCAGCTCCTTCTCGCCACGCGCGATCTCGTCCTCACCGACCTCGCTCTTGAGCGCGTCGAGGTCGTCCTTCGCCTTGCGGCGGATGCCACGGACGTGGACCTTCGCGTCCTCGCCCTTCGACTTGACGAGCTTGACGTACTCCTTGCGACGGTCGGCCGTGAGCTCGGGCATCGTCACACGCACCAGGTTGCCGTCGTTCGTCGGGTTCGCCCCGAGGTTCGGCATGTCTCGGATGGCCTGCTCGATCGCCTTGAGCGCCGACTTGTCGTAGGGCGTGATGACGAGGGTGCGCGCCTCCTGATTGGCCATCGAGGCCAGCTGGCCGATCGGGGTCGGCGTTCCGTAGTAGTCGACGAGGACCTTCTGGAACAGCTGGGGGTTCGCGCGACCGGTGCGCACCGTGGAGAAGTCCTCCTTGGCAGCTTCGACCGCCCGGTCCATGCGGGTGGTGGTTTCAGCGAGGACGTCCGCGATCACGGTGACTCCTATCGTCGGGGTGTTCTGCAAATTCTATCGGGCGAAGCCTTCTCCGCCGCGTCGCACACTCAGGTGGTGACCAGGGTGCCGATCGGCTCGCCGAGAAGAGCGCGCGTCACGTTGCCCGCGGGCTCCATGCCGAAGACGCGCATGTTCATGTTGTTGTCCATGCAGAGGCTGAACGCGGTCGAATCGACGACCTTCAGTCCGCGCTGCAGCGCGTCGCTGTAGGTGACTCGCTCGATGCGCTCGGCATCCGCATGCTTGTTGGGGTCGGCCGTGTAGATGGCGTCGACGCCGTTCTTGGCGACGAGGACCTCCTCGGCGCCGATCTCGAGTGCACGCTGAGCGGCGACCGTGTCGGTGGAGAAGTACGGGAGTCCGGCACCGGCACCGAAGATCACGACGCGTCCCTTCTCGAGGTGACGCTCCGCCCGGCGCGGGATGTACGGCTCGGCGACCTGGGTCATCGAGATCGCCGACTGCACCCGCGTCGCCGCTCCGGCCTGCTCGAGGAAGTCCTGCAGAGCGAGCGCGTTCATCACGGTTCCGAGCATGCCCATGTAGTCGGCACGTCCGCGGTCCATGCCTCGCTGGCTCAGTTCGGCCCCGCGGAAGAAGTTGCCCCCACCCACGACGATGGCGACCTCGACGCGGTCGACGGCCGCAGCGATGTCGCGCGCGATCTGGCCGACGACATCCGGGTTGACACCCAGCTGACCGGCGCCGAATGCCTCTCCGGAGAGCTTGAGAAGGACGCGGCGGCGTCCGGTGCGTTCGGTCATGGGTGTTGTCCTCTCGTCCCGATTCAAGATAGTGCCTCGTGGGCATGAAGAAGGGGTTCGGATCTCACCGATCCGAACCCCTTCGACTCTGCTACGCGCCGACCTTGAAGCGCGCGAAGTCCGTCACGGTGATACCGGCGTCCTTCGCCACCTGGGCGACAGAGAGCTTGTTGTCCTTGGCGTAGTCCTGCTCCAGCAGGGCGACCTGCTTGATGAACGCGGAGACGCGGCCTTCGACGATCTTGGGGAGAGCCGCTTCCGGCTTTCCCTCGTTGCGCGAGATCTCGGTGACGATCTCTCGCTCCTTCTCGACGGCGTCAGCCGGAACGTCCTCGCGGGCGAGGTACGACGGGTTGGCGAACGAGATGTGCTGCGCGATGCTGCGAGCGGTCTCCGCGTCGTCACCCGAGTAGGCGACGACGACACCGATCTGCGGCGGCAGGTCCTTGCTGGTGCGGTGCAGGTAGACCTCGACGTTGTCGCCGACGATCGTGCGCACACGACGCAGCTCGACCTTCTCGCCGATGATCGCTGCCTCTTCCGAGATCAGCTGCTCGACGGACTGACCTGCCGCGTCGGCGGCCAGGGCTGCCTCGACCGAGTCGGCCTTGACGGCCGCAGCGGCATCGGCGACCTTGTCGGCCAGCGCGATGAAGCGGTCGTTCTTCGCGACGAAGTCGGTCTCGCAGGCGAGTTCGATCAGCGTGACGGCACCGGCCTGCTCGCGAGCGACGACGAGTCCCTCGCTGGTCGAACGGTCAGCGCGCTTCGCGTTGCCCTTCGCACCCTTGAGACGCAGGATCTCGGTGGCCTTCTCGACGTCTCCGTCGGCCTCCTCGAGCGCCTTCTTGGTGTCGACCATTCCCGTACCGAGCTGCTCACGCAGCGCCTTGAGGTCAGCGATGGTGAAGTTGGCCATGTGTGGTGGCTCCTTGCTTCGTGATGTGTGTGGTGGTCGCGGAATTACTTGGCGTCCGCGGCCTCGGCAGCGGCGACCTCAGCGGTCTCCTCACCGGAAGCGGCGGCGATCGCCTCGTCGTGAGCCTCGGCACCGGCCGCGTCAGCAGCGGTCTCGTCGGCGGCGGGCGTCTCGACGACGGAGGCCTCGTCGGCCGCGGTCTCGACGGCAGCGGCGTCAGCGGACTCCTGAACCTCCTGGGCGGGAGCCTCGAGGAGCTCCTTCTCCCAGTCGGCGAGCGGCTCGGCGTCGCCCGTCTCCGGGTTGTGCTTCTGCTGCAGGCCCTCGGCAGCGGCGTCGGCGATGATGCGCGTCAGCAGCGAGACCGAACGGATCGCGTCGTCGTTGCCGGGGATCGGGTACTGGAAGTCGTCCGGGTCGGCGTTCGTGTCGAGGATGCCGATCACGGGGATGCCGAGCTTCTTGGCCTCGTCGATGGCGAGGTGCTCACGCTTGGCGTCGACGACCCAGATGGCCGACGGCGTCTTGGTGAGGTTCCGGATACCACCGAGCGACTTGTGCAGCTTGTCGAGCTCGCGCTTCTTGAGCAGGAGCTCCTTCTTCGTGAAGCCGCTGTTCGCCGGGGTCTCGTAGTCGAGCTCCTCGAGCTCCTTCATGCGCGCGAGACGCTTGGAGATCGTCTGGAAGTTGGTGAGGAGTCCACCGAGCCAGCGCTGGTTGACGAAAGGCTGGCCGACGCGGGTGGCCTGCTCGGCGAGGATCTCCTGAGCCTGCTTCTTGGTGCCGACGAAGAGGATCGTGCCACCGTGGGCGACGGTCTCCTTGACGAAGTCGTAGGCCTTGTCGATGTAGCCGAGCGACTGCTGCAGGTCGATGATGTGGATGCCGCTGCGCTCGGTGAGGATGAAGCGCTTCACCTTCGGGTTCCACCGACGGGTCTGGTGTCCGAAGTGCACGCCGCTGTCGAGCAGCTGACGGATGGTGACCACAGCCATGGTCGTCTCCTTGTTCTGGCGCAGTGCGCCGTTGAGGTTATTGCCGATCGTTCGATCGGACTTCCTGGTGCCCGGCGCACACCCGCCTTCCGAGGAAGGACCTGTGGGAGTGGATGCCACGACCGGAGTCGCTCTGGGCACGCGTAGTCACCCCGATTTCGGGGTGCCCGTCCAGCATACAGGACAACGACCGCGCGTCATGCTCTTCACGGGCGGCGCAATCGAGCAGTTCTCCCCCGTGCCCGCGCTTCGCACTTCGGCTCGCACCACTGCCACGGCGCGGGGAAGCAGACTCTCGGGATGACTCCGCTCCGACGCGTCTGCATGATCGGCGCCCTCCTCGTCCTGGCACTCGGAGCGCCGGTTCCTGCCGCCGCCGTCCCGACCGACTCGTCCACCATCCCGGCGTCCTCCGCGATCGCCGCCGACTGGCGCTGGCCTCTCGACGGTCGACGATCCGTGACCGCACCCTACCGAGCGCCCGCTCACGCCTACGGCGCCGGCCACCGCGGAATCGATATCGCCACTGTCGTCGGCCAGGAGGTCCGCGCCCCCGCAGACGGCGTGGTGGCGTTCCGGGGAACCGTCGTCGACCGCCCGCTGCTCACGATCGACCACGGCTCCGGATACGTCTCGACCTACGAGCCACTGGATTCTTCGCTGAGCCCCGGCGATGCCGTCGCGGCGGGCGACGTCCTCGGGACCGTTGCGCTCGGTGGGCACAGCGCCCACGGCACTCTGCACGTGGGCGTGCGACTCGACGGCGTCTACATCAACCCGCTCCTGCTGTTCGGCACACCACCCAGGGCGATCCTGCTGCCGTGCTGCGCGGGGACATGAAGCGCGGTCAGGCGCGCGGGTGGGCGAGGCGGTATGTGGTCGTCAGTCTCTCGGCGGAGACGTGCGTATAGATCTGCGTGGTGCCGAGGCTCGCGTGGCCGAGGATCTCCTGCACGGCGCGCAGGTCGGCGCCGCCATCGAGGAGGTGCGTCGCCGCCGTATGCCGGAGCGCATGGGGGCCGACGGTCTCCGAACCCACGAGCGGGCCGAGCACCTCCGCCACCAGCGTGTATACCGCGCGAGGTCCGATCCGCCCACCACGACTCCCGAGGAAGACGGCAGCACCGGCGCGATCGCCCCGGGCGACGAGCGCCGGTCGGGCACGCCGCAGGTACGCGTTCAACGCCTCACCCGCCGGCAGGCCGAAGGGCACGACGCGTTCCTTGGCTCCCTTGCCGAGCACGCGCGCGGTGCGGCGATCGAGGTCGAGGTCGTCGATGTCCAGCCCGCAGAGCTCGGACACGCGGATGCCCGCGCCATAGAGCGTCTCGAGGATGGCGTGGTCGCGGAATTCGAGCGGGTCTCCTCCGGCGATAGCGCGGGCGCGGTGGCGCTCGAGAAGCGAGCTCATCGCATCTTTCGAAGCCACGACCGGCAGACTGCGGCCACGCTTGGGGGCGATCAGGCGGAGGCTCGGATCGTGGGCGATGATCTCGTGCTCGGTCGCCCAACCGAAGAAGGACCGCGCGGCCGCGGCGCGGCGCGCGAGCGTCGAGCGCGCATCGCCACGCTGGGTCGCTGTCCAGAGCCAGTCGCGGAGCACGTCGAGGTCGACATCACCGATCGTGATGTCTCCTGCCGACGCCGTCAGATCCCGCAGATCGGAGCGATAGGCGCGCACCGTCGCCGCCGACAACCTGCGCACCCGTTCGAGGTACTCGGTGAAGGCCTGTGCGGCGGCGGCGAGCTGCATGGCTCCAGCATGCACCGGAGAACGATACGAGAGATCGCACCTCGCCGCCGCCCCACGATCATCGATTCGTCGCGCGCACCCACCCCGCATCGGAGCGTGTGAGCATCCCCTCGAGTTCGAGCAGCCCGAGTAGTGCTCGGACCCGATCGGGGTCGAGGCCGCTGCGCCGACAGATCTCGGCGACATCGATCGCTTTCCGTGCTCCGAGAGCATCGAGCAACCGGATGCGATCCGAATCAGCAGGACGGGAGGCGGGCGTGTCCGGCGCGTCGTCACCCCAGAGTTCACGGACCTCTGCCGCGCTAGTGACGCAGCGCGCGTCGTACTCCCGAAGCAGACGATGGCACCCCGCGGAGGCCGCCGAGGTGACCGGGCCCGGCACGGCTCCGAGCGGTCTCCCCAGCGCCGCCGCATGCCCCGCCGTATTGAGGGATCCACTCCGCCACCCCGCTTCGACGACTACGGTGGCGTGACCGAGCGCCGCGATCAGGCGGTTACGGGCGAGGAAGCGCCATTTCGTCGGCGCGGCACCGCACGGCAACTCGCTGACGACGGCGCCGTGCGCGGCGATACGCGTGAAGAGTTCCTGGTGCCCGGAGGGATAGGCGCGATCCACGCCGCCGGCGAGGAAGGCGACCGTCGGTCCGCCGACCCCGAGCGCCGCACGATGTGCGACGCCGTCGATGCCGTACGCCCCGCCGGAGACGACCGTCGCGCCGCCCGCGGCCAGGTCGCCGGCGAGCTCCGCGGCGACGTGCTCGCCGTACCCGGTCGCCGCCCGAGCACCGACGACGGCCACGCGGGGAGTCGCCGTCAGGAGGCGGGTGTCACCTCGGATCCACAGAGCCGGTGGTGCGTGCTCTCCCAGGTCGTCGAGCGAATCCGGCCAGACCTCGTCTCCGGGTATCACCAGGCGCGCGCCGACCTGCGCGGCGCCGCGCAAAGCGTCGATCAGCGCGCGGGTCTGCGCTCGCGGACGCCAGCGCGCTCTCCCCTCCGCCACGGCGCGATGCGCTCGCGCAGAGCCGCCTGCCCGGATGGCCGTCGGGCTCGACTCGCCGAGTGCCAGATCGAGCGCGTCGACGGCTCCGAGCTCGCGGATGAGCGCACCTGCGACCCCGTCGCCCGGTTCCGCGAGCACCGACCAGGCCGCGCGCGCGATCGCCTCCGTCGATGGCACTGTCTCGCTCACGCGCAGAGCGGCCGCCGCTCGCAGAATCTCCCGGTCGTCGGTCAGCGCGCGGTTCACGGCGTCATCCCTCTCTTGAGGTGCAGCGCGCGACCGATCTCGTCCTGTCGAGGACGCTCGTGCCCGGCGAGGTCTGCCATCGTCCATGCCAGACGCAAGACCTGGTCGTAACCGCGCAGGGTGAGGGCTCCCCGCTCGAGCGCTCGATCCAGCGGCTCCCGATCCGCGGCATCGAGCCGGAACTCCCCCTGTCTCAACCACGTTCCCGGGATGTCCGCGTTCCTCGACCACGGCGTTCCTCTCCACCTCGCCGCGGCTCGCCCTCGGGCGTCAGCGACACGACGTCGCGCCGTCGCGGTGTCCGTCTCCGCGCGTCCGCCCGCGGTCGCACGTGAGGCGGCGACGCGCGCGACCCGCAACTCGATGTCGACACGGTCCCGGAGCGGACCGGAGAGTCGGGTCGCGTACCGCCTGATCGCCTGCGCCGGACAGGTGCACTCCGCTCCACGTACGCCGTAATTGCCGCACGGACAGGGATTCATCGCGAGCAAGAGTTGGAACCGCGCAGGGAACCGTGCGGTGAACCCCGCGCGGATGACCTCGATCGCCCCGGACTCGAGCGGTTGGCGGAGCGCATCCAAGGCGACCCGGGTGAACTCGGCTGCCTCATCGAGGAACAGCACGCCGCGGTGGGCGCGAACGATCGCGCCTGGACGCGCCACCCGCGATCCGCCTCCCACCAACGCCGCCACGGACGCGCTGTGATGCGGTGCCTCGATCGGAGGAGTCCGGTCGAGCGACATCACCCGATCGCCCATCAACGAGCGGATCGAGGCGACCTCGAGCGCTTCGGCTTCGGTGAGCGAGGGGAGGATACCGGGCAGACGTCGCGCGAGCATCGTCTTGCCCGCGCCTGGTGGACCGCTGAGGAGCATGTGATGTCCGCCCGCCGCGGCGACGACGAGCGCCTCGACTGCCATCTCCTGACCCACGATGTCCGCAAGATCCAGCGTCTCGCTCGGCTCCTCGTCCACCACGGCAGTCTCCTCGACGGCCACCTCCGGAATCTCGACGTCGGCCCCGTGCCACACGGCCACCTCCGCGAGCGAGCTGGCCCCGCGCACCTCGATCCCGGTCACCAAGCGCGCTTCGGCGGCGTTGGCGTGTGGCACGATCACCCGTTCGAATCCCGCCCTCGCTGCTGCGAACACCGCGGGGAGAACACCCGCCACCGGCCGAACACGCCCATCGAGGCCGAGCTCGCCGATGTGCACGGTTCCTCGGATAGATCGCGGTGAGATCGCATCGCCCGCGGCGAGCGTCGCGACGGCGATCGCGAGATCGAAGCCCGACCCGTGCTTCGGAAGACTGGCGGGCGACAGGTTCACCGTCATCCTTCGCCGAGGGAGGTCGAGTCCGGAATTTTTGCACGCGTTGTGCACGCGTTGCACCGCTTCGCCGAGCGATTTGTCGGGGAGACCGATGATCTTGAACTCCGGAGTCTGGTTCGAGAGGTCCGCTTCGACCTCGACCATGTGTCCATCCACCCCCGTGATCGCCACGGCCCAGGTACGCGTCGTACTCATACGAGATCCGCCACGTGCTCGAGCGACCCCGATGACGGATCGGGACCGACGATCCCCACCACATCGAGCCGGATCCGACGTCCACGTGCATGTAGCGGGTGCGCGACGGCCCAGGCATGGGCGAGACCCCACATCCGACGCTTCTTGCGTGAGTCGATCGCCTCGAACGGATGACCATATCCGGTCGTCCGTCGTGTCTTCACCTCGACGAAGACGAGCTCCTCGTCGTGAAGAGCGACGATATCGATCTCCCCCTGCGCGCAACGCCAGTTGCGCTCCAGGAGTGTGTACCCGGCGCCGACGAGATGTCGCGCCGCCCGTTCTTCCCCGGCCCTGCCGAGGTCATCCTTCGCTGCCATTCCGACAGCATGCCGAGCGGCGCAGCCGTGCGGCGGGCAGCCCGCCGGTCGTCCTCGGTGTGACGAAAACCCGGCTCACCGACATCGCTTGTGCAGAAGGAGTTCGTCGCCCCGGTTCACTCGCCGTCGAGCGAGAGCTCCTGGGGAATCTCGAACTCCCGGCGCTGCAACTCCTCGACGTTGACGTCCTTGAAGGTGAGCACCCGCACTGCCTTCACGAAACGATCGGCTCGGTAGATGTCCCACACCCACACATCGCTCATCGAGATCTCGAAGTAGAAGTCGTGCTCGGTATCGCGTCGCACCACGTTGACGTCATTCGCCAGATAGAACCGGCGCTCGGTCTCGACGACGTACTGGAACTGCGAGACCACGTCTCGGTACTCGCGGAAAAGCGCGAGCTCGAGCTCGCGGTCGTAGTCGTCGAAGGCTTCCTCATCCATGGTGTTTCCATCCTAGGGTCGCAACCGCCCGCATGCGGCACCGC
Organism: Microbacterium sp. NPDC090225; assembly: GCF_044772365.1. Taxonomy (NCBI): domain Bacteria; kingdom Bacillati; phylum Actinomycetota; class Actinomycetes; order Micrococcales; family Microbacteriaceae; genus Microbacterium; species Microbacterium sp. NPDC090225. The sequence goes on from NZ_JBIVYS010000001.1 coordinate 640,041, forward strand.
ACCCGGCTCTCAGAACAGGGCAGGCGCATCGGCGATCGCCCACGACGCACGATGCAGGGGCGAGAGCCCGAGCGTTCGGATCGCCTCACGATGCTCGGTGCTGGCGTATCCCTTGTTGCGATCCCACTGGTACTGCGGATAGTCGGCGTGCAGTTCGGCCATGTGGGCGTCGCGTGCGACCTTCGCGATCACGGATGCGGCCGAGACGGACGCGCAGTCCCGGTCGCCCTTGATCACCGGACGGACGTCGAGCACCGAATGATGCGACGCCGAGAGGTAGTCGTGGTTTCCGTCGAGCAGCACGACCGCCCCCGAGGTCGACGTTCCCTGCGCGACGACGGCATCGACGGCGCGCGAGGCGGCCAGACCCAGCGCCCGGATGATCCCGACCTCGTCGACCTCCGCCGCGCTGGCCCATCCGACGGAAGAGGCGCGCACCCACGCCGTCGCCCGCTCCGCAACATCGGGCCGGCGGCGCTCCGTGACGAGTTTGGAGTCGCGGAGCCCCTCGGGCACTCGACGCCGCGCACCCGAAGCGTCCATCACCGCCGCTCCCACCGCGACCGGTCCTGCGAGTGCGCCGCGACCGACCTCGTCGAGCGAGATGATCAGGGCGCTGTCGCTGAGGATTCTCCGCTCGAGCGTGAGAGTCGGGGAAACGACCGTCATTCGGAGTCCGGAACGCTGTCGAAGGCCTGGTGATGACCGTCGATCCCACCGATCCGGTCGAACGGCCACGTCGTCAGGAAGGCCTTGCCCACCACGTTCGACTCCGGGACGAAGCCGCCACTGGGGAGCTCCTGATGCGCTCTCGAATCCCGCGATCGAGTGCGGTTGTCGCCGAGAAGCCACAGCGAGTCCTCGGGCACGACGACGTCGAAGGGCTCGTTCGACGCCGCGGTGTTGCCTTCGGGGAGGTTGAGGTAATCGAGCTCGTCGATCGGCGCGCCGTTGATCGTGATCTGGCCGAGCGCGTTGCAGCACACGACGTGGTCGCCGGGGAGGCCGATGATGCGTTTGACGAGATGGTCCTGCGAGTCGGAGGCCGAGATGCCGATGAAGGTCAGCAAGCCGTCGATCGCCTGCACGAGAGGAGGGGATGCCGGAGGCTGCGGCTGGTCTCCGAGCCATCCGCCCGGGTCCTGGAACACCACCACGTCGCCGCGCTCGTATCCCGTCCACCGCGGGGTGAGCTCGTCGACGAGAATGCGGTCGTTGACCATGAGCGTGCGCTCCATGGATGCCGACGGGATGTAGAACGAACGGACGATGAAGGTCTTCACCACGAACGAGACGAGCGCGGCGATCAGGATGATGATCAGCACGTCACGCAGGAAGACCAGAAGTCCGCGGCGCCGCCTCGTGCCCGTGGCGGGCGCGGCGGAGGGTTCAGAGGTCATCGGCATCCTTCGTCTGTCGTGCGTGCCATCGAGCGGCAGTAACAAGGTTCGCATACCGCGGACGAAACACAGCACCCCAGGACATCGTGTCCTGGGGTGCTGTGGAGATGCGGCGACTCAGCGGTCGCGCTTCTCCTTGATCTTCGCCTTCTTGCCACGCAGCTGACGCAGGTAGTAGAGCTTCGCGCGACGCACGTCACCGCGGGTGACGACCTCGATGTGGTCGATCACCGGCGAGTGCACCGGGAAGGTACGCTCGACGCCCACCTGGAAGCTGATCTTGCGGACCGTGAAGGTCTCGCGCACACCGTCGCCCGAGCGGCCGATGACGACGCCCTGGAAGACCTGGATACGCGAGCGGTTGCCCTCGGTGATGTTGACGTGCACCTTGACGGTGTCACCGGGGAAGAAGTCCGGGATGTCCGAACGGAGGGAAGCCGCGTCTACGGCGTCGAGGATCTGCATGATCGTCTCTCTCTGCACTCGCCTCAGGTCGCATGCATGGTGGAAGGAACAAGAATGGGTGTGCACCGTACGGCGCCGAAGCATCCGCGGGTTCCCCTGAGGCAGAACCGGTCACGGCACAAACACTCATTCTGCCATGAATGACCGCAGCCTCCAAAACACGTGGCTCAGGCGAGCGGGTCCTTCTCCTGCACGATGAACACTTCGCGCGGGCGAGGAGCGGCGGGCGAGTCGTCGGATGCCGGGGACGTCGACCAGGCGATCGTCTCGCGGAACCGCGTTCCGCTCGCCTTCGCCTCGGTCCAGAGCCGCCAGCCCTGCAGCCAGACCAGCGCGAGGCCGACGAGCACCGCGGCCGTCAGCAACCACGGGAAGGCACCGGGGATGAAGCATCCGACCGAGATCGTGAGTCCGTGCCAGAGCGTGAACCCCGCCACGTCCCCCCATGACACCGCTCGGTCGTCGCGCACGGATGGGCGCGAGCGGGTGAGGAGGGTGAGCAGGAGCTGCCCCAGGAACACCGAGGGGATCGCGATGAACAGCACCCAGAGGATGGCCCATCCACCCTGGAAAACGCCCCATCCGACGAGGAGCCACAGGGGCAGGAGGAAAGCCGCCGGCACGAGCCAGCGGAAGAACGCCCGTCGCAACCACATGCCTCGATGGTATGCCGATGCGCGCTGGCCCGCACGACTGTTCGCTCTGAGCGCGGCGACGCCGCGTCCGCCCGGATCGGGGAGAATGGACGATGACGAGAGGACTCCCCCGAATGATCGAACTGCGCACCCCCGCCGAGATCGACGAGATGCGCGCCGCCGGCCGCTTCGTCGCAGAGACGCTGGCCACGCTGCGCGCCGACACGAAGGTCGGGACCAACCTCCTCTCGATCGATCGTCGCGCCCATGATCTGATCCGTCAGCGCGGTGCCGAGTCCTGCTACATCGACTACCACCCGTCCTTCGGTGCGAGCCCCTTCGGGAAGGTCATCTGCACATCGGTGAACGACGCCGTGCTGCACGGACTCCCCCACGACTACACGCTGCGCGACGGCGACCTCGTCTCGCTCGACTTCGCCGTATCCGTCGACGGTTGGGTGGCCGACTCCGCCGTCTCGTTCGTGGTCGGCACTCCGCGTGACGAGGATCTCCGACTGATCGAGACGACCGAGCGCGCCCTGGATGCCGCGATCGCCGCAGCGGTGGTCGGCAACCGGATCGGCGACATCTCGGCGTCCGTGGCGGCCGTCGCCCACGGCGAGGGTTACTCGATCAACACGGACTTCGGCGGGCACGGCGTGGGTCGCACGATGCACGGCGACCCCCACGTGGCGAACGATGGCCGCGCGGGACGGGGATTCCCCCTCCGCGACGGCCTCGTCCTCGCTCTCGAGCCCTGGTTCCTCGCGACGACCGACGAACTGGTCACGGATCCCGACGGCTGGACGCTGCGCAGCGCCGATGGTTCGCGCGGTGCGCACTCCGAGCACACCGTCGCGATCACCGCGGACGGACCGATCGTGTTGACCGACCGCTCGTTCCTCGGGGTCGACTGAACCGTTCCCCCGGCCGGGGGAAGCTTGGGCCAGCTCAGTCGGCGTCGCCGGGGAGCAGGTCCGGTCGCCGCGAACGCGTACGCTCGAACTGCTGCTCGCGACGCCACTGCGCGATACGCGCGTGGTTCCCGCTGAGGAGCACCTCCGGAACGGCGCGCTCGCGCCAGACGGCCGGCTTCGTGTACGAGGGGTACTCCAGCAGGCCGTCCTCGTGCGATTCCTCGACCAGGCTCTCGGGGTTGCCGACGACCCCCGGCACCAGGCGCCCGATGGCCTCGATCATCGCCATCGTCGCCACCTCACCGCCGTTGAGCACGTAGTCGCCGAGGCTGATCAGACGCACTTCACCGAGCGCCGCGGCGTACTCGAAGACCCGCTCGTCGATTCCCTCGTACCGGCCGCAGCCGAAGATGATGTGCTCACGCGTCGCGAGATCGCGCGCGGTGGCCTGCGTGAAGACCTCACCGGCCGGCGAAGGGAAGATGATCGTCGGACGCTCGGTGCCCGCGGCGACCTCATCGAGCGCGAGGCCCCAGGGCTCCGGCTTCATCACCATGCCGGCGCCACCGCCGTACGGGGTGTCGTCAACGGTGCGATGGCGATCCGAGGTCCAGTCGCGGAGGTCGTGGACGTTCAGGTCGAGGATGCCGGCATCGCGCGCTTTGCCGAGCAGGGAGAGCGTGAGACCGTCGAAGTACGACGGGAAGATGGAGAGGACGTCGATGCGCACGGGAGTGACCTCTCAGCGACTACTCGGCCGCGGGCGAGTCCTCGGCGGAGACCGAGTCGTCGTCGGCATCCGATTCGTCGTCGGCGTCCGGAAGCTCCTCGAAGAGTCCGGGCGGCGGCGTGACGATCACTCGACCCGCCGCGACATCGACGGTCGGCACGATCGCCTCGACGAACGGCACCATGATCTCCTTGTCGCCGGACTTGACGATGAGGAGGTCCTGCGCCGGGAAATGCTCGATGCGCTGAACGCGTCCGACCACGGTGTCGTCACGGACGACGTCGAGGCCGACGAGCTGATGGTCGAACCAGGCGTTGTCCTCGGTCTCGTCGACGTCCTGATCGATCCAGAGGATGGCTCGCACGAGGCCTTCGGCCCCGGTACGGTCGTCGACGTCGTCGAAGAAGGCGACGGGGTTGCCGTTCATCACCCGGTACTCGCGCACCGTGATGGTCTTGCCGTGCCACGGAGATGCCTCGGGCACCTGCAACGTGAACTCGGCTCCGGTCACGAAGCGACGCTCCGGATTGTCGGTGTACAGCTCGAGCTTGAGGCCGCCCTTCAGGCCGTGGGCCTTCACGAGGCGCCCCACCCGGAGCTGGTTCTTGCCCTGTTGCGTGTCCTGCGGCACCACGTCAGTCGTCCGCGACATCGACGCGTACACGACGGCCGTCGGCCAGAGCGGCGACGAGCGTACGGAGTGCCTTCGCGGTGCGGCCGCCGCGCCCGATCACGCGTCCACGGTCATCGGGGTGCACACGCACCTCGAGGAGATCGCCTCGAGGCGAGGTGGAAGCGGTGATGTGCACATCGTCCGGGTGATCGACGATCCCCTTGACGATGTGTTCGAGCGCGGCGGCGAGCACGACGGATTACTCTGCGTCGGCGGCGGGAGCCTCAGCGGCCTCCGCGTCGGCGGCGGCGGGAGCCTCCTCAGCGGGAGCCTCCACCTTCTTCTCCGCCTTGGGCTTGACGACGGACTTCTTCGAGGAGTCGACCTCGAAGGCGGCCTTCGGCTCGGCGACCTTGAGGGTCGACTTCGCGTCGGCGTCGCCCTTGAACTTGCCCCAGTCGCCCGTGATCTTGAGGATCGCGGCGACCTGCTCGGTCGGCTGCGCGCCGACGGAGAGCCAGTACTGCGCACGCTCGGAGTCGACCTCGATGAACGAGGGCTCCTCGGTGGGGTGGTACTTGCCGATCTCCTCGATCACGCGACCATCGCGCTTGGTGCGCGAGTCGGCGACGACGATGCGGTAGTACGGCGCACGGATCTTGCCCAGGCGCTTGAGACGAATCTTGACAGCCACGATTCTCCTGAATTGTGTGGAAGGAAACGAACTGGTCGCCTGGAGAGTGGGGTGCACATCCGGCGGAAGCTCAAAGAGGAGGACGGAAGCTGGATAGAGGGTCGAGCATGCCGTCCGACCTTCTATTCTGCCAGATGCCGGGCCCAGGCGCGAAACGTGAGGACTCAGGCTTTGCCGTGTCGCATGCGCCGCGTGCCAGAATGTGCACGTGACGCTCGAGTTCGCCCCTTCAGCCCGCTCCACCGTCGGCCTGGAGTGGGAGATCATGCTCGCCGATCCGGCGTCCGGCGATCTGGCGGGACGGGCGCCCGAACTCCTCGCCGTGCTCGAGGAACAGAGCGCGAGCGAGCGCCACACCGTCACCGGCGAGCTCCTCACCAACACGATCGAGGTGACGAGCGGTGTCGGAGAGTCCGTCGCTCACGCCGTCGACGACATCGCACGAGCGATCTCTTCGGTGCGGGAGGCCACCGACCCGATCGGGATCGAACTGCTGTCGGCCGGAAGTCACCCTTTCGCGCAGTGGTACGACCAGCAGGTCACCGACAAGACGCGGTACCACACACTGATCGAACGCACCCAGTGGTGGGGCCGCAACATGATGATCTGGGGCATCCACGTGCACGTCGGCGTCGACGACCATCGCAAGGTGTTCCCGATCATCAACGCGCTCACCGCATACCTCCCCCACCTCCAGGCGCTGGCCGCGTCGAGTCCGTTCTGGGCCGGAGAGCGCACCGGATACGCTTCCAATCGTGCGCTGGTTTTCCAACAGCTGCCGACGGCCGGGCTCCCCTGGCCCCTGCAGGACTGGGCGCAGTTCGAGTCGTACATGGACGACATGGTGCGGACCGGCGTGATGAAGGATGCCTCCGAGGTCCGATGGGACATCCGACCCGCACCTCGCTGGGGCACGATCGAGGTGCGCGCGTGCGACGGCATGTCGACGCTCCCCGAACTCGCCGCGGTCGCCTCTCTCGTGCAGGTCCTCGTCGAGCACTTCTCGCGGGTGATCGACGAGGGACGCCCGCTTCCCACCCTGCCCTCGTGGTTCCACCGCGAGAACAAATGGCGTGCGGCGCGCTACGGACTCGACGCTCGCGTGATCGTCGATGGCTCCGGAGCGCAGCGCGACGTGCGGGATCACCTGGCCGAGACCCTCGAGGAACTCGCCCCCGTGGCACGAGGACTCGGGTGCGAGAGAGAGTTCACCAGCGTCGGGACGATCCTGCGCGACGGAGCGAGTTACGCACGTCAGGTGGCCGTGGCGGACGCCGCCGACGGCAACCTCGGCGAGGTGGTGCAGCACCTCATCCGCGAGTTCCGCTCCGGCCCGGAGGCCTCGACGCACGAGGCCTGACCCTCAGTCCTCCGCCAGGCGGCGGGCGAGCCCCTCGTCGAGGACGACATCGGTGATCAGATCCGCGGCGATCGCGGCCCGGACGCTGGCGAGCTTGGGGATGCCGGACACGACGCACACACGCCGGGGAACCCGCCGCAGCCGGTCGAGCGTCGGCCCGGTCGCCCGGGCGTTGAGGCGAATGTCCTTCCAGGAGCCGTCCGCCCGGAAGAACACGGTCGCCACGTCTCCTATCGCATGGTCCTCGCGCAGGCTCCGATAGTCGTCGCGCCCGAGGTATCCGCCGACGTACACGCGGCTCGGCACCTCGGCCGCGGGCGATCCGAGGCTGAAGACCGCGATGTCCATTTTCGACTGCAGGTCGAGCACGCGCCGAGTGCTCCGCTCGCGCCACATCGCCTCACGCGTCGCCGGGTCGTCGAAGAACGCCGGCACCGGGAACTGCTGCACCTGCGCGCCGAACGCGCTGCCGAAGCGCTGCAGGATGTCGCTCGAGTACTCGACACCGCTGGTCTGGGTGTTGCCCGCACCGTTCAGCTGCACGAATGTCGTGTTGTGCGTCTCTTTCTGAGTGAGGCCGCGACTGACCGCACTGATGGTCGACCCCCACGCCACGCCGATGATCATGTTCGAGTCGACGAACTGCGACAGCAGTCGCCCCGCGGTCAACGCCACCCGCTCCAGGCGCTCGACCTCGCTGACGATCTCGGGCATGGGAACGACGTGCGCCACGATGCGATGACGATCGCGGATCCGCTGCTCGAGCATCCCGAGCCGCTCGAGAGGCGAGTTGATGCGGATGTCGACCAAACCGCTCTCCCGGGCGTAGCTCAGAAGACGAGATACCGATGAGCGGGAGGTGCCGAGCTCGCGCGCGATGACCTCCATCGTCTTGTCCTGCATGTAATAGAGCTGCGCCGCGGTGAGCGCGGCGACCAGCTTCCCGTCACGCGGATGTGCACTGTGATCAGCCAAGACCGCCTCCTTGCCCTCGATCCTTGCACATATGTGCACTGGGCTTGCGCACAGCGGACGAGAGGTCGATGCTGGGGGCAAGCAAGGAAGCGAGCTCGAGAATGATCGAATCGACACACTCATCGGCCGAGCGCGACGACGTACGCGCGCTCCGCGAATCCGGACGTACGACGGTGCTGCTCATCGGCGGCGGCATCAACGGAATATCGACATTCCGTGACCTCGCCCTCCAGGGCGTCGATGTCGTCCTCGTCGAACGCGGCGACTTCGCCTCCGGGGCGTCGTCGGCGTCGAGCCACATGATCCACGGCGGCATCCGCTACCTCGAGAACGGCGAATTCCGTCTCGTGCGCGAGTCCGTCGAAGAGCGCAACGGCCTGCTGCGCATCGCGCCGCACTACGTGAAGCCGCTGCAGACGACGATCCCGATCTACTCGACGTTCTCGGGCATCCTCTCCGCTCCCCTGCGCTTCCTCACGCACAAGAGCGGTAAGCCGCAGGAGCGCGGCGCGTTCCTCATCAAGATCGGTCTGACGATCTACGACACGTTCTCCCGCGACGGCGGCAGCGTCCCGCGCCACCGCTTCCTCGGCCGCAAGCGTTCGCTGGCCGAACTGCCCGCGCTCGACCCGAACATCAAGTACACGGCCACGTACTACGACGCGTCCATGCACGACCCGGAACGCCTCGCGCTCGACGTCCTGCAGGACGGCCGCGCCGCGCACCCCGCCGCACACGCCCTCAACTATGTCGAGGCGATCGCCCGCGACGGCGAGAACATCGTGCTGCGCGACCGTGAGAGCGGCACGGAGTTCTCGGTGAAGGCCGACGTCGTCGTCAACACGTCCGGACCCTGGACCGATCTCACGAACGACGCTCTCGGCACCGACACGCGCTTCATGGGCGGAACCAAGGGGTCGCACATCGTGCTCGACCACCCGGAACTGCTCGACGCCACGCGCGGACGCGAGATCTTCTTCGAGCACTCCGACGGCCGCATCGTGCTGATCTACCCGCTCAAGGGCAAGGTCCTCGTCGGAACGACGGACATCGACGCGGACCCCCGTGAGGTGGCCGTCTGCACCGAGGAGGAAGTCGACTACTTCTTCGACCTCATCCACCACGTCTTCCCTCAGATCGCGGTCGACCGCGAGCAGATCGTGTACCGGTTCTCCGGCATCCGCCCGCTCCCCCGCCACGAGGACACCGCACCCGGCTTCGTCTCGCGCGACTACCGCATCGAGGTCGACGAGAAGGGTGCCGTCCCGCTCGTGAGCCTGGTCGGCGGCAAGTGGACGACCTTCCGCGCACTCGGCGAGTCGCTGTCCGACGTCGTGCTCGGCCTGCTGAACCGCACCCGCACGGTCTCGACCGCGGGCCGCGCCATCGGCGGCGGCCGCGACTTCCCGCGCACCGAGAAGGCGAAGCGCATCTGGATCCAGGAGAATCTCGCCGGAGCCGGAGACCGCGCCGAGAAGCTCCTCGCCCGCTACGGCACCCGCGCCGCGCAGGTCTGGGAGTACGTCGAGCAGGGAGCGGATGCTCCGCTCGCCGGCGGCGACCTCTCGACCCGAGAGCTCGAGTGGATGGTGCAGAACGAGCTCGTCGCCCGCCTGCAGGACGTGATCCTGCGACGCACGAGCATCGCATTCACCGGTCATGCCGACGCCGAGGTCCTCGATGAGATCGCCGACGCGCTCGCTCCCCTACTGGACTGGGACCGTTCGAGGCACGATGCTGAACTCGAACAGACCCGCCAGCTGCTGAACGAGCGGCACGGCCTCGACATCTCGTCCCGCACCCGCGGCTGACGAGACGGAACCGTCGCCTCCCCGCGACGTAACCCAAGAAGTGTCACGGCAGGGATGACGTGACACGTAAGAAAGGTCAAAGAAGACATGCCTGATGTCAATCTCGGTCTCTATTTCCTGTCGGAGTTCGTCGGCACGGCGATGCTGGTCCTTCTCGGATGCGGTGTCGTCGCCAACGTCGCCCTCGCGAAGAACAAGGGCTTCGGCGGCGGCTTCCTGATGGTCAACTGGGGATGGGGCCTCGCGGTCTTCGCGGGTGTCATCGTCTCGGCGTACTCGGGTGCGATTCTGAACCCGGCCGTGGGTATCGGCCTGGCGATCGCCGGCAAGATCACCTTCACGATGTTCCTCGTCGCCACCGCCGCAGAACTGCTCGGTGCGATCGTCGGCGCCATCGTCGTCTGGCTCGCCTACAAGCAGCACTTCGATGAGGAGCCGGAGGCCGCCAACAAGCTGGGCGTCTTCTCGACCGGTCCCGCGATCCGCTCCTACGGCTGGAACCTCGTCACGGAGATCATCGGTACGTTCGTCCTCGTGTTCGTGATCTTCGGATTCGCCGACTACGGCGACATCGAGGTCGGCGTGCCCGGAGGCCTCGGACCGCTCACCGCTCTGCCCGTCGCGCTGCTCGTGGTCGCCATCGGCGCCTCGCTCGGTGGACCGACCGGCTACGCGATCAACCCGGCCCGTGACCTCGGACCCCGCATCGCCCACGCGATCCTCCCGATCAAGGGCAAGGGCTCGAGCGACTGGAGCTACTCGTGGGTGCCGGTCGTCGGACCGCTCATCGGTGGTGCGATCGCGGCCTTCGCCGCTCCCGCACTGCTCGGCCTCGCCGCCTGACGCAACCCGAATCCCACTTCAAAGGAGAACACACCATGGCTGACTACATCCTCGCCATCGATCAGGGAACCACCTCGAGCCGCGCGATCATCTTCGACAAGAAGGGCAGCATCATCGCGACCGGCCAGAAGGAGCACGAGCAGATCCTGCCGAAGGCCGGCTGGGTGGAGCACGACGCCTCGGAGATCTGGCGCAACGTGCAGGAGGTCATCGGCCTCGCACTGAGCCGCGCCGACCTCACCCGTCACGACATCGCGGCGGTGGGCATCACCAACCAGCGCGAGACGGCGGTCGTCTGGGACAAGAACACCGGCAAGCCCGCCTACAACGCGATCGTGTGGCAGGACACCCGCACGCAGGACATCGTCGACCGCCTCGCGGCCGACGGTGGAGTCGAGCGCTTCAAGCCGGTCGTCGGTCTCCCGCTGGCGACGTACTTCTCGGGCACGAAGATCGCCTGGATCCTCGAGAACGTCGAGGGTGCTCGCGCCAAGGCGGAGGCCGGGGATCTCATCTTCGGCACCACCGACAGCTGGGTGCTCTGGAACCTCACCGGCGGCGTCGACGGCGGCGTGCACGTGACCGATGTCACGAACGCCTCCCGCACGATGTTCATGGACCTCGAGACGCTCGAGTGGCGTGACGACATCCTCGAGGCGTTCGGTGTGCCGCGCTCGATGATGCCGGAGATCCGCTCCTCGTCCGAGGTCTACGGTGCCGCCGAGGACTCCTCGCTGCTGCGCGAGACGCCGATCGCCGGCATCCTGGGCGACCAGCAGGCGGCCACCTTCGGCCAGGCTGCGTTCCAGACCGGTGAGAGCAAGAACACCTACGGAACCGGTTGCTTCCTCATCTTCAACACGGGCGAGGAGATCGTCCACTCGAAGAACGGGCTGCTCACCACCGTCGGGTACAAGCTCGGAGACGCTCCGACGCACTACGCCCTCGAAGGCTCGATCGCCGTCACCGGATCGCTGATCCAGTGGCTGCGCGACCAGCTCGGCATCATCTCCTCCGCCCCTGAGGTCGAAGAGCTGGCCGACAAGGTCGAGGACAACGGCGGCGTGTACATCGTCCCGGCGTTCTCGGGTCTGTTCGCACCGTATTGGCGACCGGATGCCCGTGGAGCGATCGTGGGCCTCACCCGCTACGCGAACAAGAACCACATCGCGCGCGCCGCACTGGAGGCCGTGGCCTTCCAGACCCGCGACGTGCTCGACGCGGTCAACGCGGACGCGGGCGTCGACCTCACGGAGCTCAAGGTCGACGGCGGCATGGTCGCCAACGACGCTCTGATGCAGTTCCAGGCCGATGTCCTGGGCGTGCCGGTCGTCCGACCGGTCGTCGCGGAGACGACCGCCCTCGGCGCCGCGTACGCCGCCGGACTCGCCGTCGGGTTCTGGAGCGGTCTGGACGACCTCTCCTCCAACTGGCAGGAGGACCGCCGCTGGGAGCCTTCCATGGAGAGCGACGAACGCGACCGTCAGCTGCGCCTGTGGCGCAAGGCCGTCACCAAGTCGATGGACTGGGTCGACGAGGACGTCAAGTAACGACGAATCACCGCGAGGGGCGGGTCCGGAGAGCACTCCGGACCCGCCCCTCCGGCATTGTCAGACGGATGCCTCCCGGTCGAGCACCGTCAGCAACGCACGAGCGACGCGCCGAGGCGACGTGCGGTCCCAGGCGACATACTCCACACGCCGCGGCCCGTCGACCACCGCGACCGTGCGCACCTCGGTCCGCGTCTCGGGAACCACCCCCGGCGTGAGGAGAGCGACCGCAAGGCCCTCGGCGACCAAGTCGAGCATGACGCCCGCCGCCTCGACCTCGAACGCCACGTCACGATGCACCCCCGCCGCGCTGAAGGCCACGTCGCTCTGTGCCCGTCCCGAGGTCCCAGCCGGGAAGTCCACGAAGGTCTCCTCGGCGAGACTGCCGAGCCGGAGCTGCGTGCGCCCGGCGAGTCGGTGCGCTCGCGGGAGCACCGCGACGTGATGATCGGAGGCGATCTCCCTGAACCCGACTCCTCGAGGCTCGGATCCGGGCCGCAGCCCGAGCAGCGCCACATCGAGATCGCCGCATCGGATCATCGCGGCGAGGTCATCGCTGTTCCCCATCTCGAGTTCGACCCGGACCGCGGGGTGCTCCGCCCGGAACGCGGCCAGAACCCGGGGAACACGCACGGCGGATACCGTCGGGATGATCCCGATCCGCACGGTGCCCTCCAGATGATCGGGCTCGGCGACCACCGCATCGACCGCCCGCTCCGCAGAGGCGAGCGCGCTGCGTGCCGGTGGGAGGAAAGCCTCGCCCGCCTCGGTCAGCCGGACAGCGCGGCTCGACCTGATGAACAGTCGCTGGCCCAGTTCTCTTTCCAGCGCGGCGATCTGATGACTCAACGCCGACTGTGTGACGAAGCAACGTTCGGCAGCTCGTGTGAAGCTCAGAGTCGCGGCCACCTCGACGACGTAACGCAGCTGCTGAAGCTCCATCTTCACATGATCTCACTTCATGAAACACATGTTAAGAATGCGTTGGACTCATTTTGCCGATGTGCTCAGGCTGGGAACATGACCCGCCTGTACATCCTGCTCCTCACGGCCCTCGCACCGATGGCCTGGGGCACGACCTACCTCGTCACGACCGAGATGCTCCCGCCGGGGCATCCGCTCTTCGCCGGATTGCTGCGTTCGCTTCCCGCGGGAATAATCGCGATTCTGCTCTCGCGCAGACTCCCCCGCGGCGCCTGGTGGGGCAAGGCCCTGGTGCTCGGCACGCTCAACATCGGTGCATTCTTCGCCCTGCTCTTCTTCGCCGCCGAGCGCCTGCCCGGTGGCGTGGCGGCGGCGGTCGCCGGCGCTCAGCCGTTGATCGTGCTCGCGCTGGGGGCGCTGGTCCTGCACGAGCGCATCCGACCGATCGCTGCGGCCGCCGCTGCGGCGGGCACCGCAGGCGTCGCGCTCATCGTGCTCGGGCCGTCGGCCGAACTCGACTTCTGGGGCGTGCTCGCGGCGCTCGGCGGGGTAGCGGCGACGGGAACCGGAATGGTTCTGACCAAACGCTGGGGTCGGCCGGACGGCGTCGGTCCGATCGCCTACGCGGGATGGCAGCTGTTCGCCGGAGGGCTCGTGCTCCTCCCCCTGACGCTCGTCATCGAGGGCATGCCCCCGGCGATCGATGCATCAGCAGCACTCGGCTACGCGTGGCTCGCTTCGGTCGGCGGCCTTCTCGCTTACACCGTGTGGTTCCGCGGGATCCAGCGGCTTCCCGTGCTCGCACCCGGGCTTCTCGCGCTGCTCTCCCCGATCGTCGCCACCGCACTGGGCGTCTTCGTCGCCGGGGAGTGGTTCACGGCTGTGCAGGCCATCGGGATCGCCATCGTCCTCAACGCGTTGGTCGGCGGTCAACTCGCGGCGATGCCCGCGAAGGCTGTCAGCTCTTGCCGAACATCTTCTGGATCTCGGCGAGATCGGCCTCGGTCGGCGCCTTCGCGCCGCCGCCCAGGCCGAAGCCCGAGCCGGTCGGCTGCGAGGTAGCGACCGCCCCCGCGTTCTCGGCCGCGCGCTTGGCCGGGTTACCCGAGCGCGATCCGCCCGAGGACTTGCCCTTCTTGCCGCGCTTGGACGATGCGCCGGGGCGTCCCATTCCGGGGACCGGACCCATGCCGGGGATGTTGGGGGTGCCGCCGCGGGCGACGGTCTTCATCATCTTCGCGGCCTGTTCGAAGCGGGCCACGAGCTGGTTCACGTCGGTGACCGTCATGCCCGAACCCCGGGCGATGCGCAGGCGGCGCGAGCCGTTGAGCACCTTCGGGTTGCGGCGCTCCCCCGGCGTCATCGATCGGATGATCGCCTCGGTACGGTCGATCTCGCGTTCGTCGAAGTCGTCGAGCTGCTGTTTCATCTGCCCCATGCCGGGGAGCATCCCCAGCATCTTCTTCATCGAGCCCATCTTCTTCATCTGCTGAAGCTGCTCGAGGAAGTCTTCGAGGGTGAACTGCTCGGTCGCGAGCTTCTCGGCGACCTTCATCGCCTCGTCCTCGTCGAAAGCCTGCTGCGCCTGCTCGATCAGGGTGAGGATGTCACCGAGGTCGAGGATGCGACTGGCCATGCGATCCGGGTAGAACGGCTCGAGGTCCTCCAGACGCTCCCCCGTGGACGCGAAGATGATCGGACGACCGGTGATCGATGCGACCGAGAGCGCGGCTCCACCGCGCGCGTCGCCGTCGAGCTTCGAGAGCACGACACCCGTGAAATCGACGCCCTCCTGGAACGCCTTGGCCGTGTTGACGGCATCCTGACCGATCATCGCGTCGATGACGAACAGGACCTCGTCGGGCTGGACCGCTGCTCGGATGTCGGCCGCCTGCTTCATGAGCTCGGCGTCGACGCCGAGGCGTCCAGCGGTGTCGATGATCACGACATCGTGCTGCTGGCGGCGCGCATGCTCGACGCCGTCTCGAGAGACCTTGACCGGGTCACCGACGCCGTTGCCCGGCTCGGGCGCGTAGATGGTGGCGCCGGCCTGCTCGGCCACGACCTGCAGCTGGTTGACGGCGTTCGGACGCTGGAGGTCGGCGGCCACGAGCAGAGGCGTATGCCCCTCGCCCTCGAGCTGCTTGGCGAGCTTTCCGGCGAACGTGGTCTTACCCGATCCCTGCAGACCGGCGAGCATGATCACGGTCGGAGCGGTCTTGGCGAACTGCAGACGACGCTGCTCTCCACCGAGGATCTGCACGAGCTCCTCGTTGACGATCTGAACGACCTGCTGGGCGGGGTTCAGGGCCTTGTTGACCTCGTCGCCGAGCGCGCGCTCGCGCACCTTCGCCGTGAAGTCCTTGACGACCGTGAGAGCGACGTCGGCGTCGAGGAGTGCGCGGCGGATCTCGCGCACGGTGCCGTCGACATCGCTCGCGGTGAGTTTTCCCTTCGTGCGCAGATTGCGGAAGGTCTCGGTGAGCCGATCGGAGAGCGTGCCAAACGTAGCCATGGTGCTCCGATTCTACGCGAGTCGGCCGCGACGGATCGCCTGATCGATCCGGTCTTTCGGATCAGCGCGCCCAGCGGAGGTCACCGATGAGGTCGAGCGCATCGCGGAGGACGTTCTCGGGTGCGCCACGGCCCGCTCCGTGCTCCGCCCAGACGCGCAGCGACGAGAGGACTGCGGCGGCGTGGGCCGCACCGAGGATGTCGGCGCGGATCTCATCGATCCCCGCGGTGCGGGCGGCCTGCGCGATCGCCGCGGCCAACCGCGCCTGCCGCACACCCGCATCGCGCGGCAGTTCGTCTTCGAGGCCCATGGCCGCGACGTTCCGCAGCGCCAGAGCCAGTGGGTCGGGGGCGAACTCGCGCACCGCCGCAAGCAGGATCGCGCGCACGTCCGCATCGCTGGCGTCCCGATCGAGCGCATCGAGCGCGTCGGATGCCTCGTCGATGCGAGCGTCGAATCCCGACCAGAGCACATCGCTCTTCGACGCGAAGTAGTTGAAGAAGCTCGACCTGCTCACCCCCGCACGCTGGGTGATCTCTGCGATGGAGGTCGAGTCGTACCCCTGCTCGAGGAAGAGTTCGCAGGCGGCCTCCGCGAGAGTCTCCCGGGATGACGCCTTCGGGCGCCCGGCACGACCTGTCGACTTCATGCCTTCACGGTACCGCGCCGCGTGGATTCGTCGCCGCACGCACACGAGGGCGTATTGTTGGACGGGTTCCAACAATGTCCTCGACGGGAGATCGGATGCTCGACATCGTGACGGCCGGACTCGCGCCGGACCTGGTTCCCTACGCTCAGGGGTGGGATCTTCAGCGGCGGATCCATACCGATGTCGTCGACGGAACCCGCCCCGACACGCTCATCCTGCTCGAGCACGAGGCGGTTTACACCGCCGGCAAGCGCACCGAGCCCCACGAACGCCCCGTCGATGGGACACCCGTGATCGACGTCGACCGCGGCGGCAAGATCACCTGGCACGGACCGGGACAACTCGTCGGATACCCCATCGTCCGGCTCGAGGAACCGCTCGACGTCGTCGCCCACGTACGGCGCCTGGAGCGCCTGCTCATCGATGTCCTTCGGCCGCTCGGCATCGACGGCTATCAGGTCGAGGGCCGGAGCGGCGTCTGGGTACGACGCCCCCTGTCGGAGGACAAGGTCGCCGCGATCGGCGTCCGGGTGCAGCAGGGAGTGACGATGCACGGATTCGCACTCAACTGCGACAACTCCCTCGCCGGCTTCCGCGACATCATCCCGTGCGGCATCACCGACGCCGGTGTCACCACCATCAGCGAGATCGTGGGGACCGACGTCTCCCCCGCCGATATCGTCGCCTCCGTGATCCGCACCTTCGCCACCGAATACTCAGGAGTCGCCGCATGACCGCCGTCCCCGAGGGCCGCAAGCTCCTCCGCCTCGAAGTCCGCAACGCCGAGACGCCGATCGAACGCAAGCCCGAGTGGATCCGCACGAAGGCGAAGATGGGGCCGGAGTACACCGCCCTGCAATCGCTGGTGAAGAGCGAGGACCTGCACACGGTCTGCCAGGAGGCGGGCTGCCCCAACATCTTCGAGTGCTGGGAGGACCGCGAGGCCACGTTCCTCATCGGGGGCTCGCAGTGCACGCGCCGCTGTGATTTCTGCCAGATCGACACCGGTAAGCCCGCCGATTACGACACCGACGAGCCGCGTCGGGTCGCCGAGAGCGTCGTGCGGATGAACCTCCGCTACGCGACGGTCACCAGCGTCGCGCGCGACGACCTCCCGGACACGGGAGCCTGGCTCAATGCCGAGACCGTCCGGAAGATCCACGAGCTCAACCCGAACACCGGCGTCGAGCTGCTGGCCAACGAGCACAACGCCGACCCGGCATTCCTCGGCCAGATCTTCGACGCCCGCCCCGAGGTATTCGCACACAACGTCGAGACCGTCCCACGCATCTTCAAGCGCATCCGTCCGGCGTTCCGCTATGAAAGGTCGCTCGACGTGATCACGCAGGCGCGCGACGCCGGTCTCATCACCAAGTCCAACCTCATCCTGGGCATGGGCGAGGAGCCGGAGGAGGTCGTCCAGGCGCTGCAGGATCTGCACGACGCCGGGTGCGACATCATCACCATCACGCAGTACCTGCGCCCCTCGCCGCGTCATCTGCCGGTGGCGCGCTGGGTGAAGCCTGCGGAGTTCGTCGAGTTCAAGGACGAAGCCGAGCGCATCGGATTCCTCGGCGTCCTGGCCGGGCCTCTCGTGCGATCGTCGTACCGCGCCGGCCGCCTGTGGGCGCAGTCGATGGTGTCGAAGGGACGCGAGATCCCCGCGCACCTCGCCCACATCGCCGACAGCGCGGATCTCGGGTTCGCCCAGGCCGTCTGAGCAGAGACGACGTCAGTCGGCGCTCATCACCGACTGGACGCTGCCGTCGGACCCCAGGTTCACCAGCAGAACGTCGTCGGTGGTTCCCGCGTCGAGCGCGTACTCCAGTACCGCGAACGGCTCCGACCCGCCGTGCTCGTCGGCGAGGATCGTCATGCTCATGAGCCGGAGCGAACGGATGATGTCGACGGCGGCGTCGCCCGAGACGTCGACGAGGACATCCGGGAGGTCATCGCCGTAGGCCTCCTGCTGCTGCAGGATGTACTCGGTCACCTCGCTCGTGCGGTCGTCGACCTCCGACAGCATTCCTCGACGTGCCGTGTCGTCGACGTTCTCGAGCCCCGCGATCAATGAGGCGGCGATGTCGAGCGCCTCGGAGGACACGTCGTCCTGATCGGGCGCGGTCAGGTCGACGGTGACGCTCTGGTCGCCGAGTTCGACCGTCTCCGACCAGAAGATCGATCCGTCCGGCCCTGAGGAGAGGAGCCCGAAGTAGTCGTGTTCGATCGCCATACCGCTATGAAACCAGCCTCATGCTCGTGACGGTAGTCCCGTCGTCATCCGACAAGTGATTGCACGAACACGTGCGGGGTGAATCCGGTGAGATCGTCGATGCCCTCGCCCTGGCCGAGGAGCTTGACGGGGATGCCGGTGCGCTCCTGCACCGCGAGGACGAAACCGCCCTTGGCCGAGCCGTCGAGCTTCGTAAGGACGAGTCCGGTGACGCCCGCGTGCTGCAGGAAGGACTCCGCCTGCATCACACCGTTCTGACCGGTCGTCGCGTCGAGCACCAGCAGCACCTCGCTGATCGGTGCCTGCTTCTCGACCACACGCCGGATCTTGCCGAGCTCGTCCATCAGACCGCCCTTGGTGTGCAGTCGGCCGGCCGTGTCGATGATCGCGATCTCGATCCCCTCGCGCTGCGCGTACTCGACGGTCTGGAACGCCACCGATGCGGGGTCCTGGCCCTCCTGCTGCGGCCGCACGATCGCGGCGCCACCGCGCTGGGCCCACGTCGCGAGCTGGTCGACGGCAGCCGCGCGGAACGTGTCGGCGGCACCCACGACGACACTGCGCTGGAATCCGCGCAAGAACTTCGTGAACTTCCCGATCGTGGTCGTCTTCCCGACGCCGTTCACGCCCACCACGAGCACCACGGCGGGGCGCTCGGTGAGCTTGAGGGTCGTGTCGAACTTCGCGAAGTGCTCCTCGAGCGTCTCGCGCAGCATCCGCTGGAGATCCTTCGGGTCGGTCGTGCGGAACCGCTCGACCTTCGCCCGGAGCTCATCGACGATGCGCTCGCTGATGTCCGGACCGAAGTCCGCCGTGATCAACGCCGTCTCGAGGTCTTCCCAGGTCGTCTCATCGATCGTGGGCTTGACGAACATGCCGCGCAGTGCGCGACCGAGGGACCAGGACTTCTCCGCCATCCCCCCAGCCTACGGGGCGGGAGGCATCGCGGAGTCCGCCCCCGTCGCACGGCGATTCGCCCACGGCGTCAGCTCGCGGCAGCCGCGCGGTCGCCCACGCGCTGCCCGACGACGGCGGAGACGCCGTCCTGACGCATCGACACGCCGTAGAGCGCGTCCGCGATCTCCATCGTGCGCTTCTGGTGTGTGATCACGAGCAACTGCGACGTCTCGCGCAGTTGCTCGAACACCGTGAGGAGCCGACCGAGGTTCGCGTCGTCGAGCGCCGCCTCGACCTCGTCGAGGATGTAGAACGGGCTGGGGCGGGCCTTGAAGATCGCCACCAGCAGAGCGACGGCAGCGAGCGAACGCTCTCCACCGGACAACAGGGAGAGCCGCTCGATCTTCTTGCCGACGGGGCGGACGGCGACCTCGATTCCGGTCGTCAGCATGTTCTCGGGATCGGTGAGCGAGATGCTCCCCGTGCCGCCGGGGAACAGCAGGGGGAAGACCTCGCCGAACGCCTCCTGGGTGTCTGCGAACGCACTCGCGAAGATGGTCTGCATGCGCTCGTCGAGGTCGGCGATGATCGTCATCAGATCCTGACGCGTCTGCGTGAGATCCGCGAGCTGTTCGGTGAGGAAGGCATGACGCTGTTCCAGCGCGGCGAACTCCTCGAGCGCGAGAGGGTTCACGCGGCCGAGCTGTGCGAGCTTGCGCTCGGCGTCGGCCAGGCGTCGCTGCTGGATGCGGCGGTCGAACGGGATGGTCAGATCGACGTCGATCTCGTGGTCGTCCGAGACCTCGGCGACGTCTCGCGGGACGGGCTGATCGGGGCCATATTCGGCGACGAGGATGTCTTCGTCGAGTGCCAGCTCGGACGCGACACGTTCGAGCACCCCGGTCAGGTGGAGCTTCTTCTCGTGGATCTGCAGTTCAAGGCCGTGCACGCTCTCGGTGAGGCCGGCCAGCCGTTCGCGAAGCGAGGACTCCTGCGCCCGTAGCCCGGTGAGCTCCTGATTCTGAGCGGCTCGTGCCGTCTCGGCCTCGGCCAGCGCCACGCGCGCCTCGGTGACCGAACGGTCGAGCGAGTCGAGGACGCGCGGGAGCTCCTCGGCAACACCGGCGGCCGCCTCGCGCTGCGCGCGGCGGATCACGGCACGGCGGGCAGCTTCGGCGGCGGCATCCCGCTCCTGCTCGCGCTGGCGCTCCAGGGCGGTCACCCGCGACTGCGCCGCACGCACGCGTTCGCGGAGCGTCTCGATCTCGAGGCGCGCCCGCACCTCGCCCTCGCGCGCGGCCTCCAGAGCCTCCAGCAGTCCGTCTCGCGCCGAGGCGTCGAGCACGGGGCGCGGAGCGGAAACCGCACCATCGAGCGCGGCCTTCGCTGCCTCCGCCTTCGCCTCGGCATCCGCCACCGCCGACTGCGCCTGGGCGAGACCGGTCTCGAGACGCTCGCACTCGGCGACCGCGGCCTCGTGCCGCACCGTGATGCGGTTCACCTGTTCGGCGTGTGTGGCGAGGGCCGCGTCCAGCTCGCGCAGGGCGCGCAGGGCGTCCTTCGACTGGCGCCGCGTCGTCTCGACGGCCTCATTCGCGTCTTCCCTCGCCTCGCGGAGCGAGTCCACGATCACCTGCACTTCGGCGAGCCGCTCGGTGGCGGCGTCGCGCTCGGCCGCGAGCTCGAGGCGCGAGCGTTCGCCTCCCGACCCGGTGCGCAGGCTGTGCGCGGTGACGACGTCTCCGCCGACGGTGACGATCGTCGTCGAGTCGTCGTCGAGCGCATCCAGCGCGGTGCGCGCCGCGCGAGCAGCATCGAGATCGTCGGCGATGAGGACGTGGGCAAGGATGCCGAGCACTCCCGCCGGCGCATCGACGGCCGAGACGGCCGGGGTCACTCCCGACAACTGCGGGAGTTCGACCGACCGACGCGAGGTCTCGGCAGCGACGAAATCGACCACTCCCCTCCGCTGATCGGCAGTTTCGGCAGCCAGCGCGAACGCGTCGTCGGCCGTGTCGACGAGCACGCCCTCGGCGAGGGGGCCGAGCACGGCAGCGACGGCGGCCTCGAAGCCAGATCGAACCTGCACCGCATCGCCGACGAGGCCTCTGATACCCGGGCCACCCGCCTTGACGATCTCGGCGGAACCTCCCGACAGCGCTAGCGCGCTCCCGAGGGCCGCCGCCTTGGCCGTCAGCGAGTCGACTTCGCGCTCGGCAGCGTGCAGCCGCTCACGCAGGGTCTCGCGCTCTGCCTCGGCGGCCGTCGCCGCGCGCTGCGCACTCTCGTACACCGCGGAGTACTCGGCCGCAGAACCCTCAGGGGCCTCGGCATCCTCGACCGCCTCGAGCGCCTCCGATGCCTCCCGACGCCGCTCGTTCGCGGCCTCGAGCGCGTTCTCTTGACGCAGCACCGCGCCGCGCACGGCCGCAAGCGCGGAGGCGGCCGCATCCGCGGTGCCGCGCAGCTCGGAGAGGCGCATGTCGTACTCCGACACCAGAGCGCTCTGCTCCGCGATGTCGACGTCGAGCGTGTCGAGCTCGGCGCGGGCGTTCAGGACCTCTCGGCTGGCCGCGACGGCCGCGTCCTGGGCGTCACCGAGACCCGCCGAGATCTCGGTGATGTCGTCCTTGGCCTCGTCGATCGTCGCCTGCGTCACGGTGACCGCGGTGACCGCAGCATCGTCGTCCTCGGTGCCGAGGAGGGCGAGCCGCTGGTTGGCGAGCGTGTAGAGACCGCGCATGCGCTCCTGCACCTGCTCCAGCCCGAACGCGACGCTGCGCGCCTGATCGACGGCGACGGAGTTCTGATCCTGTTCGAGCCGGTGGATGCTCGCCCGCACGGTCTCGGCCTGGTCCGAGAGCACGAGGCGCTCGGTGTGCCGTTCGTTCTCCGTGCGCGTGTGATCGGCCAGCGCCGTGCGAAGGGCCACGACGTCGTCGGCGAAGATTCGTGCTTTCGCATCGCGCACGACGGCAGCGATCGACTGCGCCTCTCGGGCGATCTCGGCCTGACGACCGAGCGGCTTGAGCTGGCGACGGATCTCCCCCGCGAGATCGCTCAGACGCGTCAGGTTCGTCTCCATCGCGTCGAGCTTGCGGACCGTCTTCTCCTTGCGTCGACGGTGCTTGAGGATGCCGGCGGCTTCTTCGATGAAGCCGCGCCGATCTTCGGGCGACGCCTGCAGAACGGTATCGAGACGTCCTTGCCCGACGATCACGTGCATCTCACGACCGAGGCCGGAATCGCTGAGCAGCTCCTGCAGATCGAGGAGCCGGCAGCTGTCGCCGTTGATGGCGTACTCGCTCGATCCGTTGCGGAAGAGCGTTCGGCTGATCGTCACCTCGGCGTACTCGATCGGAAGCGCACCGTCGCTGTTGTCGATCGTCAGCTGAACCTCGGCACGACCCAGCGGGCCGCGCGTCGACGTGCCCGCGAAGATGACGTCCTCCATCTTGCCGCCGCGGAGGGTCTTCGCCCCCTGCTCCCCCATCACCCAGGCGAGAGCGTCGACGACGTTCGACTTACCGGAGCCGTTCGGTCCCACGATGCACGTCACACCGGGTTCGAAGACGAAGCTCGTCGGTTGCGCGAACGACTTGAAGCCCTTGAGGGTCAGGCTCTTCAGATGCATCGGGGCACCGATCGTTCGGGGAGAATCACGCCCATACGTTACCGGAAACGCGGGATTCGGCCGGGAGACCGCGCGGGAAGCACCGGAGACCGACACGCGCGACACGCCGTGAAACTGGGAAAATGCTTGACTCGGCACCCGAACGTTCGCTAGCTTGGGCCACCGACACCTCAAGAAGGGAGGTTACCGATGATGAACA
The DNA here is from genome assembly GCF_044772365.1 of Microbacterium sp. NPDC090225. Taxonomy (NCBI): domain Bacteria; kingdom Bacillati; phylum Actinomycetota; class Actinomycetes; order Micrococcales; family Microbacteriaceae; genus Microbacterium; species Microbacterium sp. NPDC090225. The sequence goes on from NZ_JBIVYS010000001.1 coordinate 663,085, forward strand.
TTCAGCTCTCCGCACAGACCAACGGTCTGGTCGCGCACGCTTCCACTGCGCCGCGCCTTGCGTACTCGGTAACCGACCTCGGCGTCGACGGCAACGCTGTCTCCTAGAACAGCACCCGCCCTCGACTGATCCCCTCGGGGACCCGTCCGCGTCGATCGCCCTGTGCGCCACCGCCGCCGATCGTCATCGATCCGCGGCTCACGCCTCTCGGCATCCGCTCTCCGCGCCCTCTGCGCATCCGTCCATCCGGCCGTCCGGCCGTCGACGCCGCGTCTCCGCGTTTCTGCACACCCCTTTCGAAGGAAACCACCGTGAACATCACGCTGTCCCGCAACATCACCCACCCACCGGATACTCAGGACCGCACGGTCCTGCACATCCCCGAACCCGAAGAACTGCGCGCCCTGTCGCTCGGCGATCGCCTGTCACTGCGGATCGGCCTCTGGCTGCTCCGTCGGACGCAACGCCCCCGCCGACCGAAGCGCGAGTTCGCTCCGGCCGCACCGCTGTTCCTCCACGAACAGCATCGCAGCCCCCAGGAGAGCGCGACGATCCTCGCGTACCACCTCCAGCGCCAGATGCACTGAGACGGAGAATCGAATGAGTATCCCCCTCAGCGCAGGCGCGACCCTGCATCCGCTCGTGGTCCCGGCCCGAGCGGATGCAGCGGACGCGGGCGAGTTCCGTGAGCTCGCCCGCGTCCGCAACCTCGTCTACCGAGAGCTCACCGGACGCGACGAACAGGATCTGTCGCCGGCCGAGCTCCTCCCCCGATTGCGATCGCGCGAGGAGCAGACGACGCTCGTATGGGCGGTCCGACTCGCCGACGAGATGATCGGCCGTGTGGTCGTCGATCTCCCGCAGGAAGCGGGTTCCCGCGTGGCCATCGCGACGATCGAACTCCGGCCCTTCGCCTGGGGACGCGGTATCGGGCGAGCGATCCTTCCGCACGTCGAGGAAGTGGCTCGAGCACACGGTCGCAGCGTCATCCAGAACTGGACGGAGCAGCCCGCTGCCGACGGCGCACGGCTCGAATCACCCACCGGGTACGGCAGCGTCCCGCACGACCACGTCGCCCGCTTTCTCACGCGCAGCGGCTTCACGCTCGAGCAGGTGTACCGGATCAGCCTGCTCTGGCTCGAGGATGACGCCCGAGCGCGAAACGCCGAACTCCTCGCCGAGGCGGAAGCCGCCTCGAGCGCCTACCGGATCGTGCGCTGGACGCTGCCGACACCGGCCGAACACATCGATGGATACGCCTCGTTGAAGTCGCGGATGTCGACGGACGCCCCGTCGGCCGACCTCGAGGCCGACGAGGAGACCTGGGACGCGGCACGTGTGCGACGTATGGAGCAACGCCAGGCCGAGGCGGGCCACACACTCCAGGTGACCGCTGCCCAGCACATCCTCACCGGCGAACTCGCCGCGTTCACCGAACTCGGCACCGGCACGAACGGCTCGACCACGACGATCCAGCACGACACGCTGGTGCTGCGGGAGCACCGCGGACATCGGCTCGGGCTGCGCGTGAAATGCGCGGCGCTGCAGAGCTGGAGCGCCATCGCGCCGACATCCCGCCGGGTGATCACCTACAACGCCGAAGAGAATCGTCCGATGCTCGCCATCAACGAAGCGATCGGCTTCACCGCGTGCGCCTACGAGGGCGCTTGGAAGAAAGAACTGACATGACCACGACGACGATCGTTCCCCTCGCCGTTCCCCCGGCGCTCGACGATCCCGACGCCGCGGGGTTCCTCGCCTATGGCGAGCTCGGACACCGGGTGTGCGACGAGATGGTCGGCCTGCCCGATCTCGCGCCGACCGCCGCGCAGATGCTGCCGGCGTGGCAGGACACGACCGACACGCTGCACACCGGGTTCCTCGCCCGACGGGGCGAACGCATCGTCGGCGCCGTCACCGTCGACTACGCCCAGGAGCCCGGGGCGCGGGCGGCAGAGCTCGACCTGCTCGTCCCGGAGGAGTACTGGGCCGAGGGGGTCGAGACGGCACTGCTCGATCGTGCCGAGGACGAGGCGCGCGCACGCGGACGCGACGTGCTCCAGATCTGGAGCCTGCACCGACCGGCCGAGAGCGATCGGATGTTGGTCCCGGAGACCGGGTGGGGACGAGTGCCCGCGATCGCGTTGACCGACCTTCTCGAGGCGCGTAGCTACCGACTCGAGCAGGTCGAGCGAAACAGCGAACTCGATCTCACCGCCGACATGAGGCCGCTGCGCGACGCGCTGGCGCAGGCGGAGAGCCGGGCCGGTGCCGACTACCGCCGCATCGAGTGGAATCTGCCGACCCCGCCGGAGCTGCGCGAGGGCTACGCCGATGTGCTGGCTCGACTGGTGACCGATGCGCCCAGTGGCGACATGGAGTTCGACCCGGAGGAGTGGGATGCCGCACGCGTCGTGCGTCGGGATGCACGCCTCACGAGCGCCGGCCAGATGGTCTCCGTCGCCGCGGTGCAACATGTGCCGACCGGCGCGATCGTCGCCTACAACGAGCTGCTCATCGGCGAGGACCGCGCGGGCGTCACGCATCAGTTCGGCACGCTCGTCGCTCGCGAGCACCGCGGGCATCGGCTCGGCACCATCGTCAAATGCGCCAACCTGCTGCGGTGGCGCGAGCTCGCGCCCGACTCGACGCGGGTCTCGACCTTCAACGCCGAGGAGAACCGGCCGATGCTCGACATCAATGAGGCGATCGGGTTCGTGCCCGTGTCGTATGCCGGGGCGTGGCAGAAGAAGCTCTGAGCGGTCGCGTCAGCGGCGGCGCTGGCAGCGCGGGCAATAATGGGAGGAGCGATTCATGAAGCTCTCCCGCACGATGGGCTTCCCGCAGCGCGGGCAGGGCTTGCCGCCGCGCCCGTAGGCGTTCAACGAATGGGCGAAGTAGCCCGCCTGACCGTTGACGTTGACGTACTGCGCATCGAAACTCGTCCCGCCCTCGGCGAGGGCCTTGGCGAGCACGGAGCGGACCTCGCCGAGAAGCCGGCGCACGGCCTGCGTCGACAGCCGGGCGGCCGGGGTCTCGGGGTGGATGCGAGCGGCCCACAGCGCCTCGTCGGCATAGATGTTGCCGATGCCGCTCACGACCGTCTGGTCGAGGAGCACCCGCTTGATCGCGCTGCCGCGTCTGGCCAGGGACGCGCGGAAGATCACATCGTCGAAGAACGGATCGATCGGGTCGCGGGCGATGTGCAGCACCTGCGACGGTACGGCGCTCGGGCCGTCTGCGACGAGAGCGTCGACGGCGAGCGATCCGAAGGTGCGCTGGTCGGCGAACACGACGGCCAGCTCGCCGTGCGTGGGATGCTCGATGTGCAGACGGATGCGCTCATGGCGCTCGGCCGAGGCATCCGGTGCCCGCAGCAGCATCTGGCCGCTCATCCCGAGATGCGCGATCAGGGCGGAATCGTCGGACTCGAGCGGCAGCCAGAGGAACTTGCCACGCCGCGAGGCCGTGACGACACGGCGTCCCTCGAGGCGACGAACGAAGTCCGCAGCGCCGGCGGGATGCCGGGTGAGTGCGCGCTCGTCGAACACGCTGACACCCGTGATCGTCGCGCCGGTCATGGCGGGAGCGAGCCCCGCTCGGACGACCTCGACCTCGGGAAGCTCAGGCACGTTCGCTGAGGAAGCGCCAAGCGCTGAGGGCCGCGGCCATCTCGGCCGTCTTCTTGCTGCTGCCCAAGCCGTTCATGCGCACGTCACCGACGACGACCGTCGCCGTGAAGCGGCGGTCGTGATCCGGCCCGCTGGCGACCACGCCGTAGACGGGCGGAGTCGCGCCGATACGCGCAGCCAGCTCTTGCAGGCTCGTCTTCGGGTCCATCGCCGCGCCGTAACGCTCGGGGTCGTCGAGCAGCGGTCGAGTGAGACGCAGAACGAGCTCGGTCGCCGCATCCGGACCCGCCGAGAGGTAGGTCGCGCCGATGACGGCTTCCATGGTGTCGGCGAGGATCGAGTCCTTGTCGCGCCCACCGGTCTGCTCTTCGCCACGCCCGAGCAGCAGGTGGCTGCCGAGGCCGATGCCTCGCGCCACCTCGGCCAGAGCCACCGTCGATACGACGCTCGCCCGGCGCTTCGCCAGCTGACCCTCATCGAGTTCGGGGTGCGTGGTGAACAGCATCACGGTCACCGCCTGTCCCAGCACCGAGTCCCCGAGGAACTCGAGACGCTCGTTGTGCGGGATGCCGCCGTGCTCGTAGGCGTAGGACCGATGAGTGAGCGCCAACTCCAGAAGCTCCGCGTCGATATCGACGCGGAGCTTGACTGGGAGAGGTCGCTTCCCCTCAGGGACCTCCGTCACGATGACTCGCGACTCAGACGTCAGCGACCTTGCGGCCCTTGTACTCGAGGAACAGCTCGGTGCCCTGCGAGTCGGTGACGACCTTCGCCTGGTGCGGACGGCTGTAGACGACCTTGCCGTTCTCGACCGTCTTAACGAGGGCGACGGGCGCCGCCTTCCACTGCGCGCGGCGCGAGCGGGTATTCGAACGGGAAACCTTGCGCTTCGGGGGGTTACCAGCCATGACTAGCTCTCTTCTTTCTCGGCGGCGCGGCTCTGTGCCGTTCCGTCTTGGTCTGTGATCTGCTGGAGCGCACTCCATCGAGGATCGATGGGAGCGGCCTGCTCCGTCCCGGTGCTCGCGGTCAGCCTTTCGCCCGTTTCCGGGTCGAGACCCAGGCAATCCGGCTGACACACCGGCTGAAATGGAAGCGCCAAAACGGTCGCATCCCTGACGAGAGTTTCAAGATCCACGTGGTCGTCTTGAACCTCAAAGTCAGTTTCTTCCTCACCAGGATACGCGAAAAGCTCCTGGAACTCGACTTCGACGGGCCGAGCGATGTCGATCAGGCATCGACCGCACACGCCGACGTACTCGGCATCGGCCGCACCGGAGACGAGAATCCCCTCGTGCACGGACTCGAGGCGCACGTCGAGATCGAGGTTCGAGCCCTTCTCGAACGAGACGATCCCCTCGCCCCACTGCTCGGGAAGCGTCACCGTGAAGGCATGCTCGCGCATCTCCCCCGGCCGCCGGACGATGTCGCGGACGGGCAGGACGAAGGGGCCGTTCAGTCGGGATCGCACTCGACAATGCTACCGGCCCTCGCCGCGCCGGGGCTGGACGAACGCTCCGTCTCAGATCCCGCGGGCTCCCGTGTCGAGAAACTCTGCGACGGCCGGCGGAACGAACGGCGAGATGTCACCCCCGAGGGAGGCCACCTGACGCACGAGCGAACTCGATACGAGCGCGTTCGCGGGATCGGGCAGGAGGAACACGGTCTCGATGTCGGCGAGGTGACGGTTTACGATCGCCATCGGCGACTCGTAGGCGACGTCGATCTGCGAGCGGATGCCCTTGACGAGGACCCCGGCGTTCACGTCACGCGCGTAATCGACGAGAAGACCCATGCTCCACGAGCCGATGATGATGTTGCCGGGCATCCCGTCGTCGGCGATCGACCGCTCCAGCAGTGACATCCGCTGAGCGATCGGGAGCATCGCCTCCTTGCCGGGGTTGTGAACGACGAGCACGTGGAGCTCGTCGAACAGGGTCGCGGCCCGCCGGATCACGTCGAGGTGTCCGAGCGTAGGCGGATCGAAGGAACCGGGGACGACGGCGATCCTGCTGCTCATGCCCACCAGCCTAGGGCACCTCTTCGGTGCGCTCTCCGTGAGGCGGCCACGACCTCAGTTCTTCGCGAGCGCCGCTCTGTCTTCGTCGCTCACGCGACGCGCGATCGCATCGCGCAGGCCCTCGTGCCGTGCGAGGTCGGGATCCGAAGCGAGGATCTCCTCACCCAACTCGCGCGCCCGAACGATGAGGCCTGCGTCCTTCACGACGCGCAGGAGCTTGAGCGAGGAGCGCACTCCGGCCTGGGCGGCGCCGAGCACATCACCTTCGCCACGCAGCTCGAGGTCGACCTCGGCCAGCGCGAAGCCGTCGAGCGTCGCAGCGACGGCATCGACGCGCTCCCGGGCGACGGAACCCGACTCGGCCTCGGTCACCAGAAGGCAGAGCCCCGGAACGCCGCCACGCCCGACACGCCCGCGCAACTGATGCAGTTGGGAAACGCCGAAGCGATCGGCATCGAGCACGATCATGGTCGACGCGTTCGGGACGTCGACACCGACCTCGATCACGGTCGTCGCGAGCAGAAGATCGATCTCGCCGCGCGCGAACGCCTGCATCACGGCATCTTTCTCGTCGGACGGCATCCGTCCGTGCAGGACAGCGCGTCGTAACCCGCCGAGCGTGGGATGAGTCGCGAGCGCCTCATCGAGCTGCACGACACCCCAGCGCGGGCCGTTGGTGCCTTCCGGCGCGAGCGCCGGTTGCTCCCCGGCCTCGCCCGCCTTCTTGGTCGTGTCGATGGCCGCGCACACCGTGAACACCTGACGCCCCTGGGCGATCTCCTCCGCCGCACGCTCCCACACCCGGTTGAACCACCCGGGATGCTCGGCGAGCGGAGCTACGAACGACTCGATGCCCGCACGGCCCGCCGGCATCGTCCGAATCACTGAGGTATCGAGGTCGCCGAACACCGTCATGGCCACCGTGCGCGGGATCGGGGTCGCGGTGAGTACGAGCGCGTGCGGGCTCGATCCCTTCGCCCGCAACGCTTCGCGCTGCTCGACACCGAAACGATGCTGTTCGTCGACGACCACGAGACCGAGGTCGGCGAACGTGGTCTTCTCTCCCAGGAGTGCATGGGTGCCGACCACGATCAAGGCCTGGCCCGAGGCGACCCTCAGAGCGGCCTTGCGCCGCTCGGCGGCCGGCATCTGGCCGGTCAGGAGGGTGGGCATGACCTGCGGAGCCAGATCGCGACCCAGCATCTTGGTGATCGAGCGCAGATGCTGCCCCGCGAGGACCTCGGTGGGGGCGATGAGCGCGGCCTGTCCACCGCTCTCGGCGACCTGGAGCATCGCTCTCAAGGCGACGAGGGTCTTGCCCGAACCGACCTCGCCCTGCACCAGCCGGTTCATCGGCCACTCGCCGACCAGATCGTCGGCGACCTGAGCGCCCACCGTCTGCTGGTCGGGGGTGAGCGTGTAGGGCAGTGCGGCGTCGAAGCGCTCGAGCAGCCCTCCCGGTGACGCGGCCCGCGGGGTCGCGGAGAGCGCGCGCACCGCATCGCGTTGCTGGAGCAGGGCCGTCTGCAACGTCAACGCCTCGTGCATGCGCAGCGTGCGTACCGCCGGATCGATGTCGTTCTTCGTGCGGGGTCGATGGACGAGTTCGATGGCTTCGCGAGCGGTGAGGAGCTCCTCGCGCACGCGAACCGCCTCCGGGAGGGGATCGCGCACGTCGACGAGCGCATCGATCACCCGACCGACGAACCGCGCGATCTGCCAGGTCTGGACGGTGGACGTGGCCGGGTAGATGGGGATCGGCACCGCGGCCCGGGCGTCTGCACTCCGTCGCGCGGAGTCCTCGTCATCGAAGAGTTCGTACTCGGGGTGCGCGAACTGAGTCACTCCGTTGAACTCGCCGACCTTGCCCGAGAAGACGCCCCGCCGGCCCACCGCGAGGTCTTTCGAACGCCACTCGGCCTGCCCGATGTTCTTCGCGAAGAACATCAGCGACATCCGCCCGATACCGTCGCCGATGACGACGTCCACCATCGCCCCGTTCCGGTTTCGCATGCGACGGAAACTCGAGGAGAGCACCTCGGCCACGATCGTCACCGTCTCCCCGAGGGGCAACTCGCGGATCGGAGTCAGCTCACCCGGATCCGCATAGCGGCGCGGATAGTGCGAGAGCAGGTCGCCCACCGTGCGCATCGAGAACGCGCGATCGAGCGTCTTCGCGGTCGTCGTCCCCAACGCGTCGTCGAGCGACGAATCCAGGGTGAGCGACATGCATCGAGTCTAGGGAACGCCACCGACACCCGCGTCGCCCGGCCTGTCGTATCGTGAACGGGTGACGAGGATCATCGCCGGCACTGCCGGAGGAACGCGCCTGGAGGTGCCGGACGCGGGCACCCGCCCCACGAGTGACCGCGTGCGCGAGTCGCTCTTCGGTGCGCTCGAATCCTTCGGTGCGATCGACGGCGCCCGGGTGCTCGACCTCTACGCCGGCTCGGGCGCACTGGGCCTGGAGTCGCTGAGCCGCGGCGCTCGCAGCGCCGATCTGGTCGAACGGGGCCGCGCCGCCGCGGCGATCGTTCGCAAGAACTCCGCTGCCGTCGCGCGTGCCGGCGGAGTCGCCGCGGCCCGCGTGCACGAGAGCGCCGTGCACCCGTTCCTCGTGCGTTCGCAGGGGCCGTTCGACTTGGTCTTCACCGACCCGCCCTACGACCTCGACGACGAGGCGATGACCGCGGATCTCATCGCGCTCTCCCCCTTGCTCTCCCCCGACGCTCTCGTCGTCGTCGAGCGAGCGCGCCGCTCGACGCCCCCGGATCTCGACGCCGCGGGGCTGGAACTCGTGCGAGAGAAGACCTACGGCGACACCACCGTGTGGTGGGCGCAGCCGCGCGAGAGCGTGGTCGACGCTCAGCCGGCGGCCGAATCCCAGTCGCGATAGGGGTCCCAGCCGCTGATGTCGACCGGCTCTCCGTCGCACAGCACCCCGTCACCGGCTCGCTCGACCACGCGTCCGATCACACGGAAGCCCGGAGCGAGCATCCCCTCGGGGAACGTCGCCAGCAGTGCGTGGTCCTCGCCTCCCGCCAGGGCGCGACGCGCATCCGAGCCGAGTGCGCGCCCGTCGAGTGCGAGGGTGACCCCGGAGGCATCCGCCAGGCGCCCCGCGTCGAGTGCGAGCCCGTCGGACACGTCCATCATTGCGGTCGCGCCCGCCACGGCGGCCATCGGACCGAGGCCGATCGGCGGGGACGGTCGCAGTTGAGCGGCGACCGCGGATGCCTCCCCGTCACCGAGCTTCGACGAATCGACGGGCACGGGCTTCTCACCCGAACGGAAACGACCGAACAGCACCGCCAGCCCGTGGGCCGCGAGGCCCAGCTCACCGGCGATCGCGACGGATTCCCCGGGCCGCGCGCCCGAGCGGGTGATGGCCGAGCGTCCCTCGAGGTCGCCGAGGGCGGTGACCGCGACGGTCAGCACATCCGAGACCGTCAGATCGCCGCCGACCACCGCGCACCCCGGCGCGAGCGCCTCGCACGCGTCGCGGAAGCCGTCGGCCAGCCGCTCGACGAACGACAGCCGCAGATCGCGAGGGACGGCGAGGGCGACCAGCAGTGCCGTCGGACGAGCCCCCATCGCGGCGACATCGGCGAGGTTGACCGCGGCGGCCTTCCACCCGAGGTCGTAGCCGGAGGTCCAGGCGAGACGGAAGTCGGGACCGTGCACGAGGGTGTCGGTCGTCGCGACCACCGAACCCGATGGGGCGGAGATCACCGCGGCGTCATCTCCGGGACCGAGGATCGTATGCGACCCGGGCGGCGTGCGCGACAGGATCGCGCGCAGGATGCTTCCCTCCGAGAGCTCGCCGAGCAGGGGGTCGTGGTTCTCGGGTCGGGAGGGCATGAACTCAAAGGTAGCCTGGAAGCATGCCCCTCTTCCGTCGCCTCGCTGCTGCCGTCGCGGTCGCCGGAGCCGTTGCGATCGCCCTCGCCGGATGCTCCACGACGATCCACCTCGAGCCCGCGGATGACGCGAACAACCCGGCCTGTGCGAACGTATCGGTGCTGCTGCCCGAGAACGTCGCCGGCTTCGACCGGGTGTGGACGGATGCCCAGGCCACCGGAGCATGGGGTGATCCGACGATCGTGCTCCGCTGCGGCGTCGCCCCGCCCGCGCCGTCGGATCTCGTCTGCACCACTATCGGCAGCGTGGACTGGCTCGTGCTCGACCAGGAGGAGGAGCGTCAACGCCTGGTCACCTACGGGCGCGACCCCGCCGTCGAGGTCATCATCCGACGCGGCGCCGAGATCGACTTCCGCACGGTCGTCGAGAAGCTCTCCGCCAGCATCCAGCCCGGGCTCGAGCGGGCGACCGCGAAATGCACCGACCGCGTGGAGTCCCCCGCCGGCTGAGCGCGGTCTCCTAGACTCGCGGCATGAACCCTCAGCCCGCGAATCGAACTCCCGTCATCGCCGCCGTCCTGGTCGGCGTCGGCGCTCTCCTCAGCTCCCTCGCCGGCTACCTCTTCGTGCTCGGCGGCGTGCCGAACGTCCCGCGGGCCTGGATCCTGCCCGATCCGCTCGGGTGGGGCTTCGGCCGCGGAGGCTCTCCGCTGCCGGTCCTGGGCATGCTCCTGGCGCTCGTCGTGCTGAGCGGTCTGACCTGGTTGTTCGTGCGACTGATCGTCCGCGGCGCTCTCCCCGGGCGCGGGGCGGCCGTCTTCTTCGGCACCTGGGGTGCCGTGATCATCGCCTCCGCAGTCGCCGGCGTCGTGCGCGCACCACTGACCCTCGCCTTCCTGCAGATCGATCCCACGCAGATGGAGATCTACCAGGTGCAGTTCTTCACGATCAGCACGGCCGGCGTCACCTGGGCACTCGTCTGGGGCTGGATCGCCGCTCTCGCGGCCACGATCGTCCACCGCTCCGCTGGTACCCCCGTGGCGCCGATCGGCGCATACGGGGCCGGACATCCCGCGCCCGCGTACGCGCCCCAGGAGGCGTATCCTCAGCAGACGTATCCGAAACAGCCGTACCCGCCGCAGTCCACGAACCAGCCGCAGAACCCCGGTCCCGGTCAGCCGCAGCCTCCGACGGCGGGCTGAGGCATCCGGCCGTCGCCGATCAGCGGCGCAGACCGGCTTCGATGAGCTCCGAGATCAGGTCGCCGTAGCTGAGCCCGGACGCCACCCAGCACTTCGGGAACATCGAGATCGGGGTGAACCCGGGCATCGTGTTGAGCTCGTTGACGACGAGCTCGCCCTCCGGAGTGAGGAACATGTCGACGCGAGCGAGTCCGCGGCCATCGACAGCCTCGAACGCGCGCACACCGGCGCTCTGGATCGCCGCGACCTCGGCATCCGTGAGCACGGCCGGACACACGACATCGACGCCGTCTCCCCCGAGGTACTTGCCCTCGAAGTCGTAGAACCCGCGCGAGGTCAGCACGATCTCACCGGGGAGAGATGCGCGCACGCCCTCGGCCCCCTCGAGCACGGCCACCTCGATCTCGCGTCCGCTGACGCCGGTCTCGATCAGCACCTTGTCGTCTTCGGCGAATGCGATCGCCAGGGCCTCGTCGAGTTCATCCGGCGCCTCGACCTTCGACACACCGACGCTGGAGCCTGCGCGTGCGGGCTTGACGAACAGCGGAAGGCCCAGTTCGGCGGCCTGGGCGCGCACCTGGGCGGCATCCTGCTCCCACGCCCGGCGCCGGACCGTCACCCAGGGCGCCACGACGATGCCGGCGGCCTGCAGGGCGATCTTCATGAAGTGCTTGTCCATGCACAGCGCGGAGTCGAGCACGCCGCCACCGGCGTACGGCACCTCGAGGGTGTCGAAGTACCCCTGGATCGTGCCGTCCTCTCCGTGGGGGCCGTGCAGGATCGGGAGCACCACGTCGATCTCGCCGAATCCCTCGACGGTCCCATCGACCTGGACGACCCGCAGCGTGCGATCTCCCCCGGGCTCGGGCCATAGCACTCGGCTACCGTTGTCGACGACCTCGGGCAGATGCGCGGCATCGAGCGGGAACTTCGCCGGGTCGTCCTCTTCGAGCACGAAGGCACCCTCACGGGTGATCCCGACCGGGATCACGTCGTAGCGATCGCGATCAATCGCGCCCAGCACCCCTCCCGCCGTTGCGGAACTGATCGAATGCTCGCTGGAGCGCCCTCCGAACAGCACCACCACCGTCTGCTTGTCCATGGTTGGTCCTCTCCCCCTGCGGGGTGTCGTCGTCCGTCGTCAGGTGGGGTGCGATGTCGCGCGGGCTCATCTTGCCGTCGAGCACCATCTTCACCTGTTCGACGATGGGCATGTGCACCTCGGACTCGCGTGCCAGCTGCAGGATCGGCGCGACGGACGCGAGTCCCTCGGCGGTCTGCTGCATCTGCTTGACGACGTCCTGGAAGCTGTACCCTTGGCCGAGCAGGCGCCCGGCCGTGTTGTTGCGGCTCAGCGGCGACTGGCAGGTCGCGATCAGATCGCCCAGCCCGGCCAATCCCTGGAGAGTCTCCGGGTGGGCACCGTTGGCGACCGCGAAGTCGGTCATCTCGACCAGCCCGCGGGTGATGATCGACGCCTTCGTGTTCTCGCCGTAGCCGACGCCGTCGACGATTCCGATCGCGACGGCGATGAGGTTCTTGAGCACTCCGCCGAACTCCGTACCGATCACATCGGTGTTCACGAAGGTGCGGAAGTAGTCGTTGCGGGCGGCGCGGGCGACGGTCTCGGCCGTCTCCTGGCTGCGCGACGAGATCACGGCCGCGGTCGGCTGTTCCCGAGCGATCTCGAGCGCGAGATTCGGGCCCGACGCCACCGCGACCCGGTCGGGATCGCAGCGCAGCTCCTGCTGGATCACCTGGCTCATCCGCAGCCCGGTGCCCCGCTCGACCCCCTTCATGAGGCTGACGATCTTGGCGTCGGAACCGGCGAGCAACGGTCGCAGCGCCTTCAGGTTCTCGCGCAGCGACTGGCTCGGCACCGAGAGGTAGACCTGGTCGACGCCCTCGAGGGCCGTCGCGAGCTCATGCGTCGCCGCCATCGACCGCGGAAGGTTGATGCCGGGAAGGTATCGCGAGTTGCGTTTGGCCTCGTTGATCTCCTGCGCCAGCTCCGCGCGGCGTGCCCACATGGTGACATGTGCGCCACCGTCGGCGAGGATCTTGCCGAAGGTCGTCCCCCAGCTGCCGGCGCCGATCACCGCGACGCGCGGACCCTGGTGCGTCGTTCGCTTAGGAGTCAAGGCGACCCGTCTCCTTCTGACCGTGCGTCGACGGGTTCCACCGCTCGGCAGGGGCCTTCTCGTCGCGCAGTTCCTCCAGCAGGACGGTGATCGCGTTCATCAACCGCGTCGTGGCCTCGTTCAGCGCGGCCTGGTCCCCGCCGCGACCCCGGAGGTCGGAGACGTCGACGGGATCGCCGACGATCACGTGCACGGGCTTGCGGAGCGGCCAGAGGCTCAGGCCCTTCTGGTAGCGCCCCATGATCTCCTGAGTGCCCCACTGGGCCATCGGGATCAGCGGGATGCCGTCGGTCAGCGCCAGACGGACCGCGCCGGACTTGCCGCGCATGGGCCAGAGGTCCGGGTCACGCGTGAGCGTGCCCTCGGGGTAGACGATGACTCCGCGACCGTGCTCGACGATCTCCTTCGACTGCAGCATCGTCTGCTTGGCCGCGGTGGCCGACGACGCTCGCGCGACCGGGATCATCCCCGTCTTGCGCAGGATCCAGCCGAGCACCGGCACGCGGAACAGGCTCTCCTTCGCCATGAACCTCGGCGCGCGGCCGATCCGCCACACGGCGACCGCCACGATCAGCGGATCGAACTCCGAGTAGTGGTTCGGCGCGAGCACGAACGCCCCATCGCGCGGAAGCTTCTCCGGATTCCGCACCCGGATCTTCGCGATCAGCGAGACGAGCGGGAGGACGATCGCTGCGACCGGCCAGAAGATGCTCGGCCGCGTCGTCTCCGGCGACCTGTTGGGCATCGGCGTCACCGGAGGACGTCGAAGTCGGCGCCGAGCGCGTCGAGCTTCGCGAGGAACTTCTCGTAGCCGCGGCTGAGGATGTCGACGCCCGAGACCTTGGACTCGCCGGAAGCGGTGAGCGCCGCGATCACGTGACTGTATCCGCCCCGGAGGTCGGGCACGACGATGTCGGCGCCGTGCAGAGGGGTCGGCCCCGTGATGACGGCAGCCTGCTCCAGGTCGCGGCGCGGAACGCGGCGCGGACCGGCCTGCAGCCCGCGCGGGTGGACGACGATGTCGGCGCCCATCTTCACGAGCGCATCGGTGAAGCCCATCCGGTTCTCGTACACGGTCTCGTGCACGACCGAACGGCCGTTCGCCTGCGTGAGGGCGACCACGAGCGGCTGCTGCCAGTCGGTCATGAAGCCGGGGTGGACGTCGGTCTCGACGACGACGGGGCGCAGCTCGCCTTCACGGCGGAAGAGGATACCGTCCTCCTGGATGTCGAACCATCCGCCCGCCTTGCGGAAGACGTTGAGGAAGGTCAGCATCTCCTGCTGCTTCGCACCGCCGACGAAGATCTCGCCGTCGGTCGCCAGAGCGGCGGAGGCCCACGAAGCCGCCTCGTTGCGGTCGAAGATCGACCGGTGATCGTAGCCGCGGAGCTTCTCGACGCCCTCGATCACGATGACCCGGTTGGGCTCGTACGAGATGATCGCGCCCATCTTCTGCAGGACCGCGATGAGATCCATGATCTCGGGCTCGATGGCCGCGTTGCGCAACTCCGTCACGCCCTCGGCGCGCACAGCCGTCAGGAGGACCTGCTCGGTCGCGCCGACGCTGGGGTACGGGAGGTGGATGTTCGCGCCGTGCAGGCGACCGTTGGGGGTCGACAGGCGGATGCCGCTGGGGAGCTTCTCCACCACGGCACCGAACTTGCGGAGCGCGTCGAGGTGGAAGTCGATGGGGCGGTCGCCGATGCGGCAGCCGCCGAGGTCGGGGATGAACGCCTGGCCGAGACGGTGCAGGAGCGGACCGCAGAAGAGGATCGGGATGCGCGATGCACCGGCGTGAGCGTCGATCTCCTCGAAGTGGGCCGACTCGACGTCGCTCGGGTCGAAGACGAGCGAGCCGGGCTCGTCGCCCTCGGACACGCGCACACCGTGCACCTCGAGGAGGGAGCGGACGACGGCGACGTCGCTGATCGCCGGCACATCGCGGAGGGTGCTGACCGTCTCACCGAGGAGGGAGGCGACCATCGCCTTTGTGGCGAGGTTCTTCGCCCCCTTGACGTCGACGCGGCCGCGCAGGGGGCGTCCGCCTCGAATCGCGAGGACGTCTCCGGTGAGTGCGGGGACTCCGTCCGGAAGAGCGTCGCGCACGGGTGTCGTCATTCGGAGCCTCACTTCAGTTCACTGTGTTCGGGGCGGGTGCCCCTCAGCCACCCGCCCCCACCGCGTTACTGAACGGGAAGGGTCCGGGGCCGCCACGACTCGCGACGGGCCTCGAACTGCGCGATCTTGTCTTCGTTGCGCAGCGTGAGCCCGATGTCATCGAGCCCTTCGAGGAGCCGCCATCTAGTGTAATCGTCGATATCGATCTCGGCCTGGATGTCACCGATGGAGGCGGTGCGCGCCTCGAGGTCGACGGTCATCTGCACCCCGGGATTCCGCTCGATCTCGGCCCAGAAACGCTCGAGATCCTCTTCCGAGATCGTCGCCGCGAGCAGGCCTTGCTTGCCCGAATTGCCTCGGAAGATGTCGGCGAAGCGCGGGCTGAGCACGACCTTGAAGCCGAAGTCGCGCAGCGCCCACACCGCGTGCTCTCGGCTGGAGCCGGTGCCGAAGTCAGGGCCGGCCAGAAGCACGGAAGCGCCCTGGTACGGCGCCTGGTTCAGGACGAACGCGGGATCCTGCCGCCATCCGTGGAACAGCGCGTCCTCGAAGCCGGTCTTCGTCACCCGCTTGAGGAACACGGCGGGGATGATCTGGTCGGTGTCGACGTTCGACCGCTTCAGCGGAGCGGCGATGCCGGTGTGGGTGGTGAACTTCTCCATGATCAGACCTCCAGATCGCTCGGGCTCGACAGGGTTCCGCGGATGGCCGTGGCCGCCGCCACGAGGGGCGACACGAGGTGCGTGCGCCCGCCCTTGCCCTGGCGACCCTCGAAGTTGCGGTTCGAGGTCGACGCGCAGCGCTCCCCCGGTGCCAGCTGGTCGGGGTTCATTCCCAGGCACATCGAGCACCCGGCGAAACGCCACTCGGCACCGAAGTCCTTGATGATCCGGTCGAGGCCCTCGGCTTCGGCCTCGAGGCGCACACGCGCGGAGCCCGGGACCACCATGACGCGCACCCCGTCGGCCTTCTTCTTGCCCTCGATGATGGAGGCGAAAGCGCGCAGGTCCTCGATGCGACTGTTCGTGCACGACCCCATGAAGACGGCATCCACCGGCACCTCCTTGAGAGGCGTTCCGGGCGTGAGGTCCATGTACTCGAGCGCCCGCTCCGCGGCGGCGCGCTCGTTCGGGTCGGTGATCGCTGCGGGATCCGGCACCGTAGCCGAGAGCGAGCTGCCCTGTCCGGGGTTGGTGCCCCACGTGACGAAGGGCTCGAGGTCATCGGCGTCGATGAACACCTCGGCGTCGAAGGTCGCGCCGTCGTCGGAGGGCAGCGTGCGCCAGTAGGCGACGGCGTCCTCCCAGTCCTGGCCCTTCGGAGCGTGCGGGCGCCCCTCGAGGTAGTCGAAGGTCGTCTGGTCGGGCGCGACCATGCCGGCACGGGCACCGGCCTCGATCGACATGTTGCAGATCGTCATGCGCCCTTCCATCGAGAGGGCGCGGATCGCGCTGCCGCGGTACTCGAGCACGTAGCCCTGGCCGCCGCCGGTGCCGATCTTCGCGATCACGGCGAGGATGATGTCCTTCGCGGTGACGCCCGGGCGCAGCGTGCCCTCGACGTTGATCGCCATCGTCTTGAACGGCTTGAGGGGCAGCGTCTGGGTCGCCATGACATGCTCGACCTCGCTCGTGCCGATACCGAAGGCCATCGCCCCGAAAGCTCCGTGGGTCGAGGTGTGCGAGTCACCGCAGACGACCGTGATGCCGGGCATGGTGAGTCCGAGCTGCGGGCCGACCACATGGACGATGCCCTGCTCGGCGTCACCCAGCGAGTGCAGGCGCACCCCGAACTCGGCGGCGTTACGACGCAGGGTCTCGATCTGCGTGCGACTCGTCAGGTCGGCGATCGGCTTGTCGATCTCCCAGGTCGGGGTGTTGTGGTCCTCCGTGGCGATCGTGAGGTCGAGGCGACGCAGCGGACGCCCTTCCGAACGCAGCCCATCGAAGGCCTGAGGACTGGTCACCTCGTGCACGAGGTGCAGGTCGATGTAGATGAGATCCGGCTCGCCATTCTCGCCCTTGACGACCAGATGGTCGTCCCAGACCTTCTCGGCCAGGGTTCTCGGGCGTGAGGAATCGACGTCGACTGCGGGGGTGTTCATGGCTCTTCTCCTGAAGCTGGCGGTTCGGCCCACGATGGACTCCGCGACGAGGAAGGGCTCAGAACGAGGTCTCGTCGCGGCCGCTAAGAAGGAGCACGATCCGCATGACGTCAGATTACCACCGCTTCGGCGCCCGATGACGCGGCGTGACACTCTACTGTTCACCCGAACCATCGAGAGGCATCGCATGACCGCCGAGAACGCCCGCTTCGCGACGCGTGCCCTGCACGCCGTGAGGACGCGAGACACCGCCGCGGCGCGCGCGACGCCGATCTACCTGACCGCCGGCTTCGAGTTCGAGGACTTCGATCACGCCGCCGATCACTTCGGCACCGGCGCCGGCTTCGGCTATACCCGCACGGGCAACCCGACGGTGCGGGCCGTGGAGCGGCAGATCGCGGCTCTCGAGTCCGGGGCCGATGCGCTGCTCGTCGCGAGCGGCCAGGCGGCCGTCGTCACGGCTCTGCTCACGGTCGCGGGCGCCGGCGATCACATCGTCTCGTCGACGCACATCTACGAGGGCAGTCGCGGCCTCTTCCTCGACAACCTGTCGCGGCTGGGGATCGAGACGACGTTCGTCGACGACATCGCCGATCCGGATGCCTGGCGCGACGCCATCCGTCCGAACACCCGTGCCCTGTTCGCCGAGTCGATCGCGAACGCCCGCAACGACATCCTCGACATCGCCGCGGTGAGCGCGGTCGCCGACGAATCCGCGATCCCGCTGGTCGTCGACAACACCCTCGCGACGCCGTTCCTCGTGCGTCCACTCGAGCACGGCGCGGCGATGGTGGTGCACTCCGCCTCGAAGTTCCTCGCCGGGCACGGCTCGGTGCTCGGCGGCGTGATCGTCGACGACGGCCGATTCGACGCGACGGTCGCCGGCCACAATGCGCCGCACCTCGTGCTCCCGGGGCGGAACGGCGAGCCGAGTGTCGCCGCACGGCACGGCGGGAACGCGCGGATCGCCTACGCTCGGGAGACCGTGGCTCCCCGGTTCGGCGCCTCCCCCTCCCCTCTCAACGCCTTCCTCATCGGCCAGGGAGTCGAGACGCTCGGGCTGCGGGTCGAACGCCAGTCGCGAAACGCCCAGGCCGTCGCCGAATGGCTGTCGAAGCATCCCGACGTCGAGAGCGTGGACTACGCCGGTCTCCCCTCGCACCCCGACCATGCGACCGCGACGCGCTACCTCCGGGGCGGCTTCGGCTCCATCTTCACCGTCACCTTCCGCGGGGGCCTGCCCGCCGCACGGGACTTCGTCGAGAGCGTCGACGTCTTCATCCACATGACGCACATCGGCGACGTGCGCTCGTTGGTGCTGCATCCGGGCACGACCAGCCACTCCCACCGGACCGAGGAGGAGCGTCTCGCCCTCGGCGTGCACCCCGGTACCGTGCGTCTCTCTATCGGCATCGAGGACATCGACGACCTCATCGGCGATCTGTCACGCGTACTGGAGACCGTCCGGGAGGTCGTCGCATGAGCCGCCCGCAGCACTTCGGCTGGTTCCTCGCTCGCGGCTTCGGGCCGCAGGGGTGGGGCTATCCCTCGCTCGACTGGGACTATGACTGGACCCGACCCGAGATCTACCAGGAAGCGGCGCGCACGCTCGAGCAGGCCGGCTTCGATCTGGTGATCATCGAGGACGGCCCTTCGCTCGGCTCACCCTCGACGATCGACCTGCGGGTGCGCCACGCCTTCGGCGGCCCCAAGCACGACCCTCTCCTGCTCGCCCCCTACCTGTTCCAGGCGACGAAGCATCTCGGCGTGGTGCCCACGGTGAATCCCGCGGCGTCCCTGCCGTTCACGTCAGCCCGCCAGTTCGCCACGCTCCAGCATCTGAGCGGACACCGCCTCGGTCTCAACGTCGTCACCGACACCGGGAGCGCCCGTCACTTCTCCGGTGCGGCGCAGCTCGGGCACGACGAAGCCTACGACCGCGCCGAGGAATGGCTCGACGGCATTCGCGCGCTCTGGCGCAGCTGGGACGACGGCGCTCTCGTGCTCGACCGCGAGACCGACGTGTACGCCGACGGTTCGAAGCTGCGCCCGGTGCAGCACCGCGGCGAGTACTACTCCTTCGACGGGCCGCTCAACGCGATCCCCTTCACCGACGGCGAACCGGCGATCGTATCGCCGGGTGGATCGGGTCGCGGCCTCGGCTTCGCGGGCGCGAACTCCGATGTGCAGCTCGCGCTCGCACCGCTGAACGAGAAGTCGGTGCGGGCGTACCGCACGAAGATCCACGATGCGGCGATCGAACGCGGACGCCGGCCGGAGGACATCAAGATCCTCTTCGCGATCCAGCCCGTCATCGTCTCTTCGCCGGAGGAGGCCGACCGCATCGTCGCCGCCTCGGCGCATCCCGACGACGCCGCCCTGGAGCAGATCGCCCGCAAGCAGTCGAGCGATCTCGAGACCGATCTCACCTCACTGGACCTGGATCGCCCGCTCGACCTGTCGATCTTCGGCGCTCACGTGTCGCGCGGAAGCATCCAGCGACTGATCGGCGACCGCGGAGAGGACGCACCGCTCCGCGCGCACCTCACCGCACTCGTCCGCGCCGGACGCATCAGCGATCGAAGCGGCTTCGTGGGTACGGCGGAGGAGTTCGCCGATCTGATCGAGGAGCTCGGCGAGTGGGGCAACGACGGTGTGCTGCTCTGGGGCGACTTCCACCCGGTTACCCTGCACCGCACGCTCGACGAGCTGGTGCCGATCCTCCGTCGGCGGGGCATCCTGCGTCGCGACTACGCGGACGGCGGGTTGCAGGCGAACCTGCGGGCGTTCTGACCGCCCGCGGGCGGGGCTACCAGCCCATCGAACCCGGAATCCCCTTGAACGGGCCGACGACGCCAGACGTGACCCAGCCCCCGTAGAACCCACCCGGCTGAGGGGCGACGGTCTCTTCGCCGACCGTGCACTCGTCCATCGGCCCGGCGTACACGGCGACGCGATCCTCGAGCGCTTCGAAGCCCGGCGTCGGATCCGGGTAGTTCCATGCGGCGCCCGCTCGCACGACCCCTCCGCCATGGACATCGAGATAGCGCGCCGCGCCCTTGAACTCGCAGAACGAGGAGCCCGGTGCGTCGGTGAGCGCCCCCGGCACGAAATCCGCGATCGGGATGTAATAGACGGGCGGATGACTCGTCTCGAGCACTCTCATCGCCCCGTGCGTATCCGCGATCAGCTCACCGCCGAGCCGAATGGTGACGCGCTCCGGCACCGCTTCCATCCGTGGCGGCCGCGGATAGTCCCACACGGATTCCTGACCCGGCCTCGGCGTGATGGGAAGTGGTCTGCGCATGCGTTCACTGTACGTCGCTGGCGTCCGTGCGGCACGCGGTGTTGACTGAGCCCATGAACGCGACGCCGATGTTCCCCCTCGGCTCTGTGCTGTTCCCCTACACCCCGCTCCCGCTCCGCGTGTTCGAGACCCGTTACCTCACGATGATCGGGCGACTCCTCGATGAGGAGGATCCGGAGTTCGGCGTCGTGCTGATCGAGCGCGGCGCCGAGGCGGGCGGAGGCGATCAGCGCAGTCGCGTCGGAACCCTGGCGCGACTCGTCAGCGTGTCCGCCGAGACCCAGATGCTGCATGCACTCGCCGTCGGCACGGAGCGGTTCATCGTCGACAGTTGGCTCGACGACGACCCGCATCCGCGTGCCGAGCTGACCCCACTCCCGGATCTGGAGTGGCACGACGGGTTGGCGCCGCTGCTCGCCGAGGGCGAGTCGATCGTGCGGCGCGTGCTCGCGCGCGCACCCGAGGCGCGATGGGACGCGAATACCGAACTCTCCGACGATCCCCTCGCCGCGTCGTGGCAACTCGCCGCGATCGCCCCGCTCGGCGAGTACGACCGCTACTCGCTCCTGCAGTCGGAATCGGTCGGTGCGCTGCTCCGTCAGACCATCGACGCCACCCTCGACGCCGAGATCCTCTGGTCGGTGGAGTGATCCGGGCCGGGGGCACCGCCCGCCGACGTCACTCGGCGGGCGGTGCCACCTTCTGAGCCCGCTTCTCCCGCGAGGCCGCGATCAAGCTGGCGACGGTCGCCACGGTCATCGAGACCAGGATGACTCCGAGCGAGACCATGTTGTCGATGTCGGGCACCCACTCCACGTGCTCGCCGCCGTTGATGAACGGCAGCTCGTTGACGTGCAGCGCGTGCAGGATCAGCTTGATGCCGATGAACCCGAGGATGACCGCGATGCCGTAGTGGAGGTAGCGCAGGCGGTCGAGCAGGTCACCGAGCAGGAAGTACAGCTGACGCAAGCCCATGAGCGCGAAGATGTTCGCCGAGAAGACGAGGAAGCCGTTCGTGGTGATCTCGAAGATCGCGGGGATCGAGTCGATCGCGAAGATGAGGTCGGTGACGCCGATCGTGATGAACACGATGATCATCGGGGTCCACATACGCTTGCCGTCGACCGTCGTGCGGATCTTGGATCCGTCGTAGGTCTCGCTGATGTCGATGCGGCGGCGCAGCAGGCGCACGATGAAGTTCTCGCGCTGCACCTCGCCGTCGTGGTCGCCCTCGGGCATCGCCTGACGGATCGCCGTCCAGACGAGGAAGGCTCCGAAGATGTAGAAGATCGGCGAGAAGTTCTCGATGATCGTGACGCCGACGAGGATGAAGGCGCCGCGCAGGAGCAGCGCGATGATGATGCCGACCATGAGCACCTGCTGCTGGAGGCGCCGCGGCACGGCGAACTGGGCCATGATCAACACGAAGACGAAGAGGTTGTCGACGGAGAGGCTGTACTCCAGCGCCCACCCGGTGATGAAGTCGCCGGCGTTCTGCCACCCGCCGACGTTGCCGAGCAGAAGGGCGAACAGCAGGGCGAGCCCGACGTAGAAGACGACCCACAGGGTCGACTCCTTCGTGGACGGGATGTGCGGCCGGAGCCGGATGAGCAGGAGGTCGCCGATGAGGATGACCGTGAGCACGATCATCGAGGTGATCTCGAACCAGAGAGGGATTTCCACGGGGAACGACAGCTTTCGCGAAGGGTCTAGAAGGATCGAGAGTCTCTCCCCCGCACACGGTGCGTCGCGCGCCCGGAGCAGCGACCATGGTGCTCGTGATGACGTTACGCGCGGATCCGGGATACTCCCCCTCGCAGACGTAATGCTATCGGAGCGCCGACGATATCGGCGCGCCGGAGATTCTGAGACGATGGGGCATCCCTCGACACTCTCCGGGTGAGAGACACCGAACGGAATCAGGATGCCTACGCAGACGAGTGATCAGAGATGGGCGGCCCAGGCCGCGGCGGGCGACGAGAGCGCCTTCCGCGAGCTGTACCGCGCACATGTCAGGCCCGTGTACTGGATCGCCTACGGCATCCTCGCCTCCTCCGCCGATGCCGAGGACATCGCCCAGGAGACCTTCCTCGTCGCCTGGCGCAAACTCCCGGCGCTCGATCTGCAGGGCGAGTCGATCCTGCCCTGGCTCGCGACGATCTGCCGCTTCCAAGCGGCGAATCGCCTGCGGCAACGACGGCGGGATCAGGCGCACACCTCCGACGCGCTCGACGATTCGCTCCCCGACACGGTGAACGTCGAGGAGCAGGTCATCACGGCGGCGCTCGCCGCCCGGATCGCGGACGAGGTGGGCACCCTCAGCGAGATCGATCGCGAGATCTTCCGCCTCTGCGCCACTGAGGGGTACGCGTACCAGGCGGCCGCGGAGGAGCTGGGCGTGAGTCACGCCGTCGTTCGGAACCGTCTCTCCCGAGTGCGCACCCAGTTGCGGGGCGCCGTCCAGGAAGTGAGAGACGCATGAACGACCAGACCACCCCGGAAGAGCTGCCCGAGCTGACGGACGAGGCGGTCACGCGCATCGAGAACGCCGTGTTCGCCCAGATCGCCGAGGAGCGTGCTCCCGGCCCCGCCCCGCACGTAGCACCTGCGCGTGCAGGTGTCCGTCGCCGCCGCTGGCTGACCGGTGTCGGTGTCGCCGCGGCCTTTGCGGTCGGCGTGCTGGTGACGCCCCCGATCCTCGGCGTCGTCGGTTCGGGAGGAGCGTCGAGCACAGCCGGCGGCTTCAGCTCGCCCGCCGTCGATGCGCCCATCCCGGGCGTCGCGATGCCCGATCAGGGTGTCTCCGGCGATCGCAGTGCGAGCCTCGACAGTGCCGCGGAATCGAGTTCGCTCGCCAGCGGAGACGTCGCCACGACCGACCGCGAGATCATCGCGAACGCGAACGCCACTCTCGAGGTGGACGACATCGCGGATGCCGCGGACGCCATCGCCGCGCTGGCCGAGAAGCACGGCGGATACGTCGAGAGCACCGAGATCGGCAAGGCTCTGACCGTCGACGGCACGACGGAGCCCGCTCCCGCGGATTCCGGATACGGCTGGATCAGCATCCGCGTGCCATCCGCGGACCTCTCCGAGGTCATCGCCGAACTCGACGAGTCCGGCGAGGTGCTCTCGTCGTCGATCTCCCGCCAGGACGTCACCGACGTCGCCGTGGATCTCCGGGCGCGCGTCGATGCGACGAAGGCGTCGGTGCAGCGGCTCACCGAACTCATGGCGCAGACGGGATCGGTGTCGGAGCTCATCGAGGCCGAGGTCGCGCTGACAGACCGCCAGGCGCAACTGGAGTCCTACGAGCAGCAGCTCGCCGCCCTCGACGACCAGGTCGCGATGTCCAGCCTCCAGGTGCAGTTGACGCGGACGGCCACGACGACGACCGCAGACCCCGCCGGGTTCGGCGACGGCCTGTGGGCGGGGTGGAACGGCCTCATCGTGTCACTCAACGCTCTCGTGATCGCCGTCGGCTTCCTGCTCCCCTGGGCCGCGATCGCCGGCGTCGTGGTGCTCGTGATCTGGCTCATCCGCCGGGCGCGCCGGATGCGACGAGAAACCGCGACGGCTGCGGCATCCGACGTCGAGGTCTGACCGACGCTCGAGCCCGAAGGGGCGTCCGCATACTCTGCGGGCGCCCCTTCGAGCTTTTCTCCACAGGTCGCGGCGGACCACCTGGGCGACGACCGCGCAGCGCTAGAGTCTTCGGCATGACCCGCGCCGCCGCCGACACGACGACCCGCACCGTCCCCGCCGGACGAGATCTCACACTCGACCTCGCGCGCGTCGCCTGCGTGTTGCTCGTGGTCTTCGTGCACATCCTGTTCACCGGCGTCGGCCGGGGCTCCGACGGATCTCTCGTGATCGAGAAGACCGTCGAACTGCAGTCCTGGTTCGTCGCCGGCACCTGGGTCGTCAACATCATGCCGCTGTTCTTCGTCGTCGGCGGATACGCGGCACGCGCGGGATGGCGCTCTGCGACCGCCCGCGGCGAGACGGCCGACGGTTTCGTGCGCGTGCGGCTCGCCCGCCTCGCGCGTCCTGCGCTGCCGGTCTTCGTCTTCTTCACACTCGCCCTGGGCATCACACGACTGATCGACCTCGACCCCGCCTTCGTGGATTCGATCGCGATCGGCGTCGGATCACCGCTGTGGTTCCTCGCCGCGTATCTCATCGCGCAGGCGTGCGCGCCGTTCATGATGCGGCTTCACGAGCGGTACGGCATGCGAGTGCTCGTCGTGCTGCTGCTCGCCGGCTTCGCGGTCGACGCCTTCCGCTTCCTGTTCGTCGGCGAGGCGCTGGGCATCGATCGCGTACCGCCGACGGGGTACGGCTTCGGCCAGGAGATCTTCGGCATCCCGAACATCGTCTTCATCTGGCTGTTCGCGCAGCAGGTGGGTTTCTTCCTGTACGACGGCTGGTTCGCGCGGCGCGGATGGTGGCAGCTCTTGGCGCTCTTCGTGGCGGGCTACGGCGTGCTCTGGGCGCTCGTCGCGCTGGCGGGGTACCCCGCGAGCATGCTCACGAACCAGTGGCCACCGACTGTGCCCATGGCGCTCCTGGCGATCGTGCAGGCCGCGGGGTTGACGCTCCTGCACCGACCCTTGACGGCCCTCATGCGCACGCGGCCGGCGCAGGGCGCGGTCTTCCTGATCGGCTCCCGTCTGATGACGATCTACCTCTGGCACTTTCCGGTGATCCTCGTGCTCATCGGGGTCGAACTGCTGCTGCCCCTGCCGATGCCGGCGCCCGGAAGCGCAACATGGTGGTGGACGCGTCCGCTGTTCTTCGCGATCGTCCTCGCCACCGTCTGGGTGGCATCCCTGTGGCTGGTGCGCTTCGAGAAGGCTCCGCGGCAAACGCCCCCGCGCTTCCCCTCCCCGACCGCGACGGTCATTGCGGTGATCGTGTTCGTCGCCCCGGTGGTCGGCATCACGATGTACGGACTCGACTTCCCGCTCGCCGCGGCAGCCCTGGTGACGACGGCGGTCGCGCTGTGGCTCACCGGCGCGAAGCGCACGGCCTGAGCATCGGCGCCGACGCACGAAGAAGGCCCCCGGAGAACCGGGGGCCTTCTCTTGTTGTGACCCCAGCGGGATTCGAACCCGCGTTACCGCCGTGAGAGGGCAGCGTACTAGGCCGCTATACGATGGGGCCGTCTGCGCTTCGTTTCCGTCGCGCGACAACCGTTCAAGTATGCCACGGCATTTCTCACGACGCCAAATCGAGGCCCCGGCATCGTGTCGCCCGGGCGTGGCGCAGGGAAAGTCAAGGGTTTGCACGCTGCCCGGAGAGGGAGTTGACTCGACCCATGCGCGTGACCAAGTTCGAACATGCCAGCCTCCGCATCGATCAGAACGGCGAGACCCTCCTCATCGATCCGGGCTCCTTCACGACACCCCTGAACGATCTCGGCGACGTCGTCGCGGTCGTGCTCACCCACGAGCATCCCGATCACTGGACGCCGGAGCATCTCGACCGCATCCTGCGCGTCGTGCCCGGCATCCCGATCTTCGCGCCCGCGGGTGTCGCCCGCGCCGCCGACGGCTACGAGATCACGATCGTCTCCCCCGGCGAAACCCGCACGGTCGGCGAGTTCACTCTGCGATTCTTCGGCGGCACTCACGAGATCATCCACTCGTCGATCCCGGTCATCGACAACGTCGGTGTCCTGGTGAACGAGGAGCTGTACTACCCGGGCGACTCCTATGCCGTACCGGAGGGCGTCGAGGTCGGCACCCTCGCCGCTCCCCTGGGCGCGCCCTGGCTGAAGATCGGCGAGGCGATCGACTACGTCCTCGCGGTGAAACCGCGCCGCGCCTTCGGCACGCACGACATGACGCTCTCGGTGGCGGGCAAGACCATGCACCGCCAGCGACTGGAGTGGGCGACGCAGCAGGACGGTGGCGAGTTCTTCGTGCTCGAGCCCGGCCAGTCGCTCGACATCTGATGCCGACGGCGCCCCGACTCCTCCCGGAGCCGACCGCACGCCTCCGCTTCCGCGAGATGGCCGAGAACGACCTCGACCGGATGGCCGCAATGCTCGGCGACCCCGATGTCATGGCCTACTACCCGGCGCCGAAGACGCTGACGGAGAGCGCCGACTGGATCGCCCGCATGCAGACGCGCTATGCGGAGGACGGTCACGGCCTGTGGATCGTCGAGACGCACGAGGGCGAGTTCGTCGGCGACTGCGGGCTCACCTGGCAATCGGCGAACGGCGAGCGCGTGCTCGAGGTCGGATACCACGTGAGACGGGCGATGCAACGGCGAGGCTACGCCACCGAAGCTGCCCGCGCGTGCGTCGACCTCGCCCGGCAGCGCTACGCACCGATCGTGCTGACGGCGATCATCCACCCTGAGAACCGTGCGTCACGCGGCGTCGCCGAGAACCTGGGCATGACCCACATCGACGACGACAGGGCGTACCCGTGGATCGAGCGCACGGTGATGGGGATGGCGCTCGAACCGCGAACGGTCTAGCCCTGCGCCGTCCGCACGCGGATCTCGCGGGCGAGGTGATCGCGCTGCTCGATCACGAGTCGGCGCAGCGCTGCCGGCGCCTCCGCGTTCTCCGCCAGCCAGGTGTCGGCCGCCTCGGTGGTGTCCGCCGAAGGGAACAGCCCGAGCACGAGGCGCCGCGCGAGCTCGATGCTCCGGGTGCGCCAGGCATCGACGATGCGGCGGAAGTACTCCGCGTCGAAGTCCGCGATGAGGTCACGGCGCCCGCCGGCGCGGAACCCGCCGATCTCGGCATCGAGGTGGTCGTTGCTGAGGGAAAGGTCGTTCCAGGCCGCCTCCCAGGCAGCAGCACGGACGTCGATCTCCGGGCGAGAGGCGAGCGCGCGACGCGCGGCCGTCCGTCCGCTTCCCGTGTCGTCGCGCTCGAGCTCGGCGGCGATCTCCTCCGCATCGGCGTGCCCGGTGGTCGCCAGTGCGGTCAGCAGCTGCCAACGGAGGTCGGGGTCGACGACGAGGCCATCCGGCACATGTCCGCCCAGCAGCTCCCGCACCTGCGCGGCATGGTGATCGTCGTAGGCGGATGCCCCGGCGAAGGCGCGAGCCCACGACAGCTGTGCGTCGCTGCCGGCATCCGCGTCCCACAGTGCGACGAGCGACGCGGCCAGCCACGACCGCTGCTCCGCGTCACGATGCGCGTCCGCGACGAAGTGACGGATCGCGAACGCCGCGTTAGCGAGGACGCCGGCAAGGAGGCCGCTGTTGGATTCGAGCGGGGCGTGCGCGCGCACGATGCCGAGATACCGCCGGGCGTCGAGATCGCCGTCACGAGTGGCGTTCCACAGCGACGACCAGACGAGTGCACGCGCGAGCGGGTCGTCGATCGCCGAGAGCGACTCTTCGACGGTGGTGAGTGATCGCTCGTCCAGACGCGCCTTGGCGTAGGTGAGGTCGTCATCGTTGAGCAGCACGAGATCTGCGTCGGGAACGATGATCGACGTGCGCTCCTCGCTGATGTCGACGGCGATCTGCTCGCGCCGCACGAGCCGCTCTCCTTCACGGACGTACAGCCCGATGCGCAGTCGGTGGGGACGCGGGTCGGTCTGCACGAGCACCCGGGCTGCGGCATCCGCTTCGTCCGCCTCCTCCAGCCACAGCGTCGACATGCCCGTGGTCTCGAGCCATGCCCGGGACCACTCGCCCATGTCGCGGCCCGAGACGGCGCTCAACTGCACGAGCAGGTCGTCCAGCGTCGTGTTGCCGAACGCGTGCGCGGCGAAGTAGCGGCGCGCTCCCTCGAAGAACGCGTCCTCCCCCACGAAGGCCACGAGCTGCTTCAGCACGGAAGCGCCCTTGGCGTAGGTGATGCCGTCGAAGTTGAGCTTGGCGGCCTCGAGATCGGTGATGTCGGCGACGATCGGATGCGTGGTCGGCAGTTGATCCTGCTGGTAGGCCCAGGCCTTGCGCCGGGCCGCGAACGTCACCCAGGCGTCCGTGTACCGCGTCGCCGCGGCCGACGCGTGCGCGCCCATGTAGTCGGCGAAGGACTCCTTGAGCCAGAGGTCGTCCCACCAGCGCATCGTCACGAGGTCGCCGAACCACATGTGCGCCATCTCGTGGAGGATCGTGTTCGCACGTGCCGCGCGCTGGGCATCGGTCGCCGCGCCGCGGGAGAGGTACGCCTCGGTGAAGGTGACCAGCCCCGGGTTCTCCATCGCCCCGAGGTTGTACTCGGGCACGAAGATCTGGTCGTACTTGCCCCAGGGGTACGGATAGGCGAACGCCTCGGCGAGGAAGTCCAGCCCCTGACGCGTGACTTCGAGGATCTCGTCCGCTTCCAGGTGCTGTGCAAGGGAGCGGCGGGCGAACACCCCGAGCGCGACGCGCTGCTCGTCGCGTTGCCACTCCCCGTCGACACGGGCGTACGGTCCCGCCGCGACCGAGGTGATGTAACTCGACAGGGGCAGCGTCGGCGCGAACTCGACGCGCTGGATGCCGACACCCGCCTCCGTGCGCACGGCGGCCTGGTTGGAGAGGACCTCCCACCCGGCCGGCGCATCGACGACGAAGGTGTACGACGCCTTGATGTCGGGCTGCTCGAAGCAGGCCATCACTCGGCGCGAGTCCGCCGGCTCGTACTGCGTGTACAGGTAGGTCTCACCATCGGCGGGGTCGTGGAACCGGTGCAACCCCTCGCCCGAGCGACTGTACGCACCGACGGCGTCGACGACGACCGTGTTCGTGGCGGCGAGGCCGCGCAGAGCGATGCGGGCACCGTCGTAATCCACGGCCACCTCCTCACCGTTGATCACGACACGTTCGACCGATTCGCCGATGAAGTCGAGCCAGGTCTCGGTCGCCGTGGCGTCGAACTCGAGCGTCGTCAGGGTACGGAATCCCGTTCGCGCACGCTCGGGGGCACCGGCGAGATCGAGCTCGACACGGATCCGATGTGCGGTGACCACGGCGGATCGCGCCGCGGTCTCGTCACGGGTGAGGTTGGCGGTTTCCATCCCTCCATCCTCCCATCCGGCCCGACGGGGCGCAGGCCATCTCCTGTCATGTTGCGGAATGCAACAGTGCGGTGTAGCGTTGCATCAGGCAACAGGAGGATCAGATGGACACCGAACGCCACGGCCACAGCACTCAGGTGCTCCGCTCCCTCGTCGCGATCACCCGTCGCGGCCTGGCCGACGCTCGCGAGGGCGACACTCCCCTGTCGATGACCGAGCAGTCGATCATGATGACTATCGCCGAGCAGCCCGGCATCCGCTCGACCGACATCGCCCGCATGTTCCGCCTCAACCGATCGACGGTCTCACGCCAGCTCGCGGCGCTGATCCGTCTCGGACTCGTCCGCGAGACACCGAACGACACCGGACGCGGACGCCCGCTCGAACTCACGGAGGACGGCGCAGACGCCTTCCAGC
Source organism: Microbacterium sp. NPDC090225 (assembly GCF_044772365.1). Classification (NCBI taxonomy): domain Bacteria; kingdom Bacillati; phylum Actinomycetota; class Actinomycetes; order Micrococcales; family Microbacteriaceae; genus Microbacterium; species Microbacterium sp. NPDC090225. The sequence continues at coordinate 692,867 of NZ_JBIVYS010000001.1, forward strand.
GCGCACTCACGTCGCTCCAGCGGATTGTCGAGGCGCATCTCGCCCCATGGTCCGATGACGAGGTCGCCCGCTTCGCGCACGATCTCGAGAGATTCGACCGCACGGCCGACGCGTCCTGACCCGGACGCATCGTCCACGAGATCGGCCCACGAGGCCGCAGAAGAAGGAAGAGAAATGAAGAACATCACCGTCCTGGGCACCGGCGTCCTCGGATCGCAGATCGCGTTCCAGACCGCGTTCCACGGATTCGACGTCACCGCCTACGACATCGACGACGCCGCCCTCGAGCGAGCAGCCGAGCGTTTCCGCGGACTCGCCGCGCGATACGTCACGGACGCGGTGGAGGGCGCAGCCGACGGAGGCGCGGACGCGGCGATCGGGCGCATCCGTCTGACCACCTCCCTCGAGGATGCCGTCGCCGCAACCGATCTCGTGATCGAGGCGGTGCCGGAGAACCTCGAACTCAAGCAGGGCCTCTATCGGCGCATGGCGGGGGCCGCGCCGTCGTCGACGATCTTCGCGACGAACTCGTCGACCCTTCTCCCGAGCGCTCTCGCCGACGCCACCGGCCGCCCCGACCGCTTCCTCGCCCTGCACTTCGCCAACGAGATCTGGTCGCACAACACGGCCGAGGTGATGGGAACTCCCGCCACCGACCCCGCGGTGTACGCCGAGGTCGTCGAGTTCGCCCGTGGAATCGGCATGGTCCCGATCGAGATCAAGAAGGAGAAGGCGGGCTACCTCCTCAACTCCCTCCTGGTCCCCTTCCTGCAGGCCGCAGGCGAACTGCTCGTCGACGGCATCGCCGAGCCGGAGGCGATCGACGCCACCTGGCGGATCGGCACCGGCGCGCCCGCCGGCCCCTTCGAGATCTACGACATCGTCGGGCTCACGACCGCCTACAACATCTCCCGCATGGGTGACGCGAAGCAGCAGGCTTTCGCCGACCTGATCAAGGAGCGCTACATCGACCAGGGCAAGCTCGGCGTCGCGACCGGTGAAGGCTTCTACACCTACCCTCGCGAGAACTGATCCGCGACCGCGGGCGGCCGTTCCACCGCGGGAACGGCCGCCCGCACTCCCGCGCCCGCGCACCGGTGTCCGAGCTCGCGGTAGAGGTCGCGGGACGCCGCGGACAGGATGACTGCGGCGTCCGCATCACCGCGCGCGGCGGCGGCCGCGGAGAGGATGCCGTCGCTGCGGGCGACCTCCGCTCGATCTCCTGTCGCCTCCGCGATCCCCCGAGCATCCCGCGCGCGACGTTCGGCGAGGAGCACGCTCGCGGTGTCGCCGCTCTCGCTCGCAATGCGCAGGAGGATCTCGGCCAGCGAGTTCCCGGCCTCCGTCGCGATCAGGGGCGACCCTGCCGCCACCGCCGCGTGCAGCACGCTCTCCGCCGCATCCCGCGCCTCCACGGATCGTCCGTCTCGTGCGTCGATCCGCGCGGCGAGAAGAGCGGCATCCGCTTCAGTCCCGTACTCGCCGTCCGGTCGAACGGCCCTCGTCAGCCAGGCGCGAGCCGAAATGTCGTCACCGCGAGCCTCGGCGATGAGGGCCCGGGTGCGCAGAGCGAAGGGCGGCGTGGGCTCGGCAGATGCCTCATCGAGGACGTCGAGGGATCGCTCCGCATCATCCAGACGCCCGATCGCGAGCAGGTGCAGCGCGCGGTTGCCGCGCACGATCGTCGTGTTCAGCACGTCGCGCTCTGCGATCGCCATCGCGAGCGCTCGTTCGTATCCGGCATCCGCCTCGGCGTACCGGGCGAGGATCCTCAGGGTGTCGGCATGGTTTCCCTGCGCTCGCCCCTCGACGATCCGATCCCCCGCATCGCGGGCATGCGCGATCGCCGTCGCATACGATTCCAGGGCCTCGTCGTGGTGGCTCATCCAGCGCTGCACGTTGCCGATCTGGTTCCATGTGCGGGCGAGGGCGGTGCCGACCGCCGTCCGTCGCACGCGGTGCAGCGTGATCAACGCCTCGTCGTACCGGCCGAGCTTCTCGGCGCACTGAGCGATGCCGAGAGCGAGCTCGGGCGCCGGGTCCGCACCGGCCCCTGGAGCAGCCACCTCGTGGAGGCGGAGGGACTCACCCCAGAGCGACCAGCGCACGAGTGCGGGATGCGCCGTGGTCACCAGGCGCACCAGCTCCGCGTCCAGTCCGTGCTCGCGCGCGGCATCCGCCACCGCCAGAACCGTGCCCACCTCGCGCGCCGCATAGTCGTCGTCCACGGCCATGCGATCGAGCACCGTCTGCGTGACGCGCGCGACGAACGCCCGGCGTCTCGACGCCGGCCTCAGCGCTCGCGAGCGCTCCGACGCGAAGGCGAAGACGGTGGCATGCACCTGGATGCGTCCGTCGACGCGTTCGAGCAGGTGGCGTGAGCGCAGACGCTCCAGTCCGCGCACGACACGCTGGTCGCCGGTCGCGAGAAGCACTCCTTCTTCGAACTCGCGGTCGATGAGCGCCAGATCTGCGAGGAGGTCGGCATCGGGTGCGGACAGCGATCTCGTAGCCGCCTCGAGAACGGGACGCATCCGCGCATCGCGGGGCTCCGTCTCGAAACGCGAGGCGAGATCGTCGAACGTCCAGCCCGCATGCTCGGCGACCACTCCCGCCAGCATCGCGAGATCCAGCGGGAGCCCTCCGCCCACGGCGACGATGCGGTCGAGCGCTCGGTCGTCGATCCCCCGGCCCGCCTCGTCGGGCGAACCCGTGGCATCCGAGAGCAGCCGTGCGAGGAGGCGCCGCGATCCGGCATCGTCGAGAGGACGGACCGGCTGATGCGCGGCGCTGATCCCCTCGCTCCTCAGCCGCGCGGCGAAAACCTCGAGATCCACGCGCGAGGTGACGATGTAGCGCACGCCGGGTACGACCAGCGGTATGAGTTGCTCTCCGGAGCCCGCATCCTCGAGGACGACGACCATTCCCGATGCTTCGGCCCGCACACGTTCGCGCAGCCGCGCGATGTCGTAAGGAACCGACCGGTTGCCCCACGCTCCGAGCATCCGCCGCAGCACATCGACCGGATCCGCAGACGGACGACCGGGATCGGAGGCGCGAAGGTCCACCGTCAGCGCGGGCGCCCCGCCGAGGACGGCGGTCGCGAGCGTGCTCTTCCCGACGCCCGGAAGCCCGGTCAGCAGGAGGACGTCCACCGCGGGCAGGGCGAGCAGGAGGCCCTCGCGCCCGACCTCCGCGCTCTCGACCGCGCGGACGCCGACGCCGACGTCGATGCGTACACCCGAACGGATGCCGTTGAGCGAACGTGCGGCTTCCGCCCAACGCGCAGCTTCGGCGTCGTCGCCGCGGAGGACGCGGACGATGTCGCCGACGAGTTGCTCGTCGACGCGTCGACGCCCCGGACGGAAGCAGTCGTAGACGGTGACCTTCGCCGGCTCAGCACCTCCGCGCAAGACACCGATCCGACGAGCGATCTCCGAGAACGATGTGCCGCCATCGGCTGCGCGCAGGTCGTTCAGACGCGCACACAGGTCATCGAAGGTGCGTGGCTCGGGCATGCCTCGAGCCTAGGACAGCGCCGCCCGCGCGGACGCGCCGCGTTCGGGATCGTTCGGACTCCGACACCCGCCCCCGAACGCCTTCTAGGCTCGCCGATCAGCAGGCGACCCGTGCCTGCACTCACCGGGAGAAACTCATGACCACACGCGCAGAGATCACCGCGAAGCTCGACGACTTCGCCTTCCAGAAAGTCAACTTCGGCGGATTCCTGATGAACAAGCGCGCGAAGAACTCGCACGCGCTCTGGACGCGTAATGCGGAAAAAGGAGTGACGGAGCTCAGCATCCTCACCACACGCGACTACGGCGACGGCAACATCTACGACGTCGCCGCCTTCACGCTCGACGGCACGGTTCCCGCCGATATCCGGCGCGAGCTGGCGGCCGAGGCCGAGGCACTCGCGGATCGCATCAACCTGCGCGAGCACGGCTACGTCTACAACCAGCTCGAGCCGTGGGACGGCGGAGGCACGATCTGGATCTCGAAGAAGCCGGAGTTCCGGGCACTCAGCCGCCCTGACGCCGGGATCTTCGTCATCCCGATCCAGCGGCTGTACAGCGAGCCGCGTTGGCTCGCCTGGGTGCGCGAGAACGGTCGGTTGAACACCGCTATCGTCTACAAGCCCTGACGGATGCCCCGCTCGACGAATCACCTGCGAGGTCGCACCGGACTGCAGCTCGCGCTGCTGTCGATCGCGTACGCCGCCATCGCCGCACCGATCTCGCTGTATCTCCTTCCGGCAGGTTCGGGCCTACGGGGGCTGCCGCTGCTCGTCGCTCAGGTCGCCGTGTTCGTGGGGGGCGCGGCGGCGGTGGCGTACTCCGCAGTCATGCTCCGCCGGGACGAGAATCGTCGGGCCAGGCTCCGGACACTCGCCGCGGGAATGGGGTGGAGCTATGGAGAGGACGTGAGCGATCGCGTATGGGGCGGCTCGGTCGACGAGCAGATCGAACGGACGGCGCGTTCCTCACGCGATCTGCTCGACGCGCGTGACGCAGAGATTCCGTTCGACTCGGTCGAACGGACCGTCGTGGTGGGAGACAGGGAGGGAGCGACGGTGCATCGCCTCCGAGCGGTGCGCATCCCGCTCGCCGCCGAGGCCCCCCGCATCTCCCTGCGCTCGCGACGTGGCGGCGGTGCGCTGAGTCTGCTCCCCCGCAGACCCCGCGGTCGAAGCGAACTCACTCTCGAGGGGAACTTCAGCGACGTGTTCGAGGTCTCCGTCCCGGCCGGCTACGAGACGGACGCGCTGTACCTGCTCACGCCCGACCTCATGGCGATTCTGCTGGACGCCTGTCCCGACCTCGACCTCGAGCTGGTCGACAACACCCTGCACGTCTACTTCCCTGCGATCGACCTGACCGACCCGCGGGAGGCGCGTCGGTTCCTCACGGCCATCGCCGCTCTGCACGAACGATTCGCCCGCCGCACGGCTCTCTACCGCGACGACCGCGCCGCTTCCCTCGATCCGACCGCGTACCGACGCGCTGGTGACACACTCGCGGCGCAGGCGAGAACTCTCGCCACCCGCACGCGCGTGTGGCCGGTCGTGCTCGCCGTGATGACACCCCTCGTGCCGCTGATCATCGCAGCCGTGTCGCTGCACATGCTCGGCTGATCAGCGCCGTGGCTTGTCGTCGAGGAGCAGGCTCCGGATCGCGCTCTCCGGTGAGACCGAGAGATCGAGCATCTTCCCCCGCCCGTAGAGCTGGAAGACCCGCGGATCGATGTAGCTGTCGCGCGCGACCGCGATCGTGTTGCCCAACGCGGAGGCCGTCGCCTGCACCGCCAGACGTTCGGCCTTCGCGCGATCCCGTCGCTTGTCGAGCGGGCCGATCCGTGCGAGGGCATCGGCCGCGAGGATCGTGCCGTGGAGTGTGCGGAAGTCCTTCGCCGTGAACGCCGCGCCGGTGACGTCACGCAGGTAGTCGTTGACCTGAGCCGGCGTGATCTTGACGCGGCGGCGACCGCGCCGGTAAGCCAGGAGCGGCGCGCGATCCGGGCCGGCCGAGAGGTCGTCGAGAACAGCCGCGAGCACGTCGTCGGTGATCTCGATCGCGGCCGTCTGCCCGCTCTTGGCCGGGAACGAGAGCGACACGGCACTGCCGTCCACGCGTACGTCGCGGCGACGAAGGGTGGTGAGACCGCGACTCCCGTGCCGCGCGAGATATCGCTCCGATCCGATCCGCAGCGCCCCGTCGTCGAGAAGCCGGAAGGCCGTCGCGAGGACCTTGCGCTTCGAGAGCGTCTCTTCCCGCAGCGCCCGCGTCACGCGCCCGCGGGCATGCGGAAGCGCCTCGGCCAGGGCGAGCGCGCGCCCGAACTTCTTCCGGTCCCGCTTCACGCGCCACAACGGGTGGTAGAGGTACTGCTTGCGGCCTGCACCGTCGACGCCCACGGCCTGGATATGCGCGAGCGGATCGACGGCGATCCAGACGTCCGACCACGCCGGCGGGATGACGAGATCGTGGATGCGCTCGCGGTCTGCCTCCGGGACCGGATGCTCCTCCTGGTCCACATACCGGAAGCCCTTTCCCGATCGGATCCTCCGGAAGCCGAGGTCCTCACCGGGGATCACACGCACGAGAGCTGCCATACGAGCACTCTGCCCGCCGGAGCGCTGCGCGAGAAGGGGCTGGTCACGTTCGCGTGCGCTCTGCTAGGCCCTGCGCGCATGGGGAGGAATCCCCCTCGGATTGTCGCGCGCTGCGGGTTTCTGCCATCATCGCCAGCATGGGCCTGTCACTCGATGAATTCCGTTCGTATCTCCTGAATGCGCAGGCGCGCCAGTCGTTGGGCATCCAGCTCTCGGATGCCGAGGCCCAGCAGGTCGTCGCCGATCCCCAGGCCAGCCAGAGCTGGTACGGGTACTGGCAGTCGATCAGCCAGCCCGCGCCCGCGCCCCCGGCGCCGGAGGCCGCGGCACCGGCACCCGTGCACGAGGCCGCGCCCGCACCTTCTTCTGTGCCCGACGGGTATACCGGCGCACCGGTAGGCGGGTTCGCCGCGGCTCCCCCGCCGGCTGCGGTGCCGGCTGAGCAGGCACCGGCATCCGATGCTCCGACCGCCGCCTATGGCACCGCACCCGCTGCGTTCGCCGCGCCGGCCGCATTCGCTGCGACCGCGCCGCACGACGGCCAGACGGGCGCGCCCTACGCCGGAACCGGGGATCCGTACGCGGCCACCGCGCCGTATGGAACGCCGGGAGGGGAACCACCCACCAAGAAGAAGCGCACCGGCCTGTGGATCACCCTCTCGATCGTGGGCGCCCTGCTGATCGCCGCGATCATCGTCGTCGTGATCGCCTTCACGACCGCGCGCCACTGGACCAAGACCGATGTCGCCGAGAAGCCCGAGACGTTCTACACCGAGGAGTACGAGACGGGCCTCTACAACGTCGCGGACGACGGCGTGAGCCCGTGCACGGTCAACCAGGACTGGACCGACTGCATCGGCCTCATGGAAGCGCAGTACGCCGGCGCCTGCGCCGATGTCGAGCTGACGGGTGCGGCGACTCTGCTCTGCACGCAGCACCGCACCGAGATCGACCGCATGCGGGGCCTCGACCAGGAGGGCATGTACGTCTCGTCGCTCGGCTCGTTCGGGCATCTGACGAAGACCGCCGAGACCTCGACCCGACAGGTGTCGAACGACGACTACGAGCCCGCCGTCACCCACGAGGCCGTCTGCTACCTCGAGTTCATCGGAGAGTGCGAGTAGGCCCTTCGGGGCCCGCTCCCCGCGGGTAAAGCAAGAGGCCCGGGTTCCGCATCTCGCGGAATTCCGGGCCTCTTCGTCTTGCTGGGGTACCTGGACTCGAACCAAGAACAACGGAACCAGAAACCGCCGTGTTGCCAATTACACCATACCCCAAGGGCGAAACCGGAGCCTCGCACCGAGAGTCAAGCCTACCGGACGGATCGGGAAGCGCCAAATGGAGCGGCTCCCTCCGCGCGTGTCGCGCTCCCGTACGCGCGCCCCGAACGCAAAGAGGAGGACCACCGCGAACGGGGTCCTCCTCCAGGCGGTGCGGCGGGTGTCTCAGCCCGCGAGCGTCTCCGAAAGCAGACGCAGGCGACGAAGAGTCTCGTCCTTGCCGATCAGCTCCATCGACTCGAAGAGCGGCGGCGACACGCGGCGCCCGGTGATCGCGACGCGGGGCGGGCCGTAGGCGACACGAGGCTTGAGCTCGAGGTTCTCGACGAGCGCCGTCGCCAGAGCATCCTGGATCTTCTCCGGCGTGAACTCGGTGACCGGTTCGAGCGCGGCGACGCACGCATCGAGCACCTCGCCGGCATTCGCCGGGAGGCCCTTGAGCGCATCGGCCTCGTACGCGACGTCGTCGGTGAAGAGGAAGCCGAGCATGCCCGGCACCTCGCCCAGCAGCTGCACGCGCTCCTGCACGAGCGGAGCGGCCCGGAACGCCAGCACGAGCTGCTCGTGGGTCGGCTCGTCGAAGAGCCCGGCCGCGGCGAGATACGGGATCGTGCGCTCGGCGAAGTCCTTCACATCGAGCATGCGGATGTGGTCGCCGTTGATCGACTCGGCCTTCTTCTGGTCGAAGCGGGCCGGGTTCGGGTTGACGTTCTCGATGTCGAATGCGGCGATGAACTCGTCGAGCGAGAACACGTCGCGGTCGTGGCCGATCGACCAGCCGAGCAGGGCGAGATAGTTGAGCAGCCCCTCGGGGATGAACCCGCGCTCGCGGTGCAGGAACAGGTCGGCCTGCGGGTCGCGCTTCGAGAGCTTCTTGTTGCCCGTCTCCCCCAGCACGAGCGGCATGTGGGCGAAGCGCGGCACGAACGTCGTGACGCCCGCGTCGATGAGCGCGGCGTACAGCGCGAGCTGACGTGCGGTCGACGGCATGAGGTCCTCGCCGCGCAGCACGTGCGTGATGCCCATGAGCGCATCGTCGACCGGATTCACGAACGTGTAGAGCGGGATGCCGTTCGGGCGCACCACGACGAAGTCGGGGAACGAACCCGCGGGGAACGTGACCTCCCCGCGGATGAGGTCGACATAGGTGAGATCTTCGTCCGGCACCTGCAGGCGCAGAGCGGGCTGGCGACCCTCGGCGCGGAAGGCGGCCTTCTGCTCCTCGGTCAGCGTGCGGTCGTAGTTGTCGTAGCCGAGCTGCTTCGCGCGGCCGTTGGCCTCGTTGCGGGCGTCGATCTCCTCGGCGTTCGAGTAGCTCTCGTAGAGCGCCCCCGAGGCGATGAGCTTGTCGATGACGCCGCGATAGATGTCGTGACGCTGCGACTGGCGGTACGGCTCGTGCGGTCCGCCGACCTCGACGCCCTCGTCCCAGTCGATCTTCAGCCACGTGAGGGCGTCGACGAGCTGACGGAAGCTCTCCTCGCTGTCGCGTGCCGCATCGGTGTCTTCGATGCGGAAGACGAGCTTGCCGCCGTTGTGGCGCGCGTACGCCCAGTTGTAGAGAGCGGTGCGGACCATGCCGACGTGCGGCAGGCCGGTGGGCGACGGGCAGAAGCGGACGCGGACGTCGGCACCGCTGGCGGTCGTGGTGAGGGGGTGAGGAGTAGCCATAGCCCTTCGATTCTAGAGCGCGCGCCCCACGGCCACTGCCGCCGAATGACGCAGGGGAACCATCCCGGCGCGCGCGTGGACCGCACATGCCTCATCGAAGCCGGATCGGAAGCGCGCACGGTCGTCGCGATCGAGGCTGCGGTAGAACTGGCCCGCCGAAGCGACGCCGCCTTCCGCCGAGCTCCACAGGGTCTCCGGCGCAGCCTCCCACGTCCATGTCTGTTCGGTCGTCGAGGTGTCCCGCCAACCGGCATCCGTCAGCATCGCGGAGAATCCGTCGACGGTGCGCTCGAAGTCCTTGTGCGGCGGAAGCCGCTCGCCAGCGGCAGGCGTCACGCCTGCGCGCTCGCACACCTCGAGCCAGAACCACGACGGAGACGATGTCCAGATCGTCCCGGCGAGCAGACCGTCGCGCGACGCCACCCGAGTCATCTCCAGAGCCGATGCTCGCGGATCGACGACATGGTTGAGCACGAAGTTCGCCGTCACCGCATCGAACGACGCTGGCGGGAACGGGAGTTCGGGGAGCGCCGCGGCGACGAACGACAGTCCGGGATGGGCGCGCGCGGCGACCTCCCGCATGGTCGGCTCGGGCTCGCAACCGGTCACCCTCCACCCGGCTCCTGTCGCGCGGGCGACCAGCTCTCCCGTTCCCGCGCCCACATCGAGCAGCGAGCGTCCCCGAGCCGGCCCGAGCGCGTCGAGCAGGGTGTCGACCGTGCCCGCGCAGAGCGAAGCGTACGAGGCCGCATACGCCGCCCCCACTCCCGCCCAGGACTTCACGGGCGTGCGCGGCGGCCGAGAGGTGACAGCGCGACGATGATCAGGACCAGGACGGATGCCGCGATGCCGAGTCCCGCGTACTGGAAGTTCGACAGGATCACGCCGGCCAGCACGGCGCCGGCGGCCGCCGACAGACTCATGAGGGAGTCGCTGCGACCCTGGCGACGAGTGCGAAGCGCGGGCGCACTCGACTCGGTCAGCAGCGCGGCACCGGCGACGGTGGCGGCGCTCCAGCCGAGGCCGAGGAGGATGAGAGCGACCATGACGCCCCAGGCCTGGTCGTTGGCGAAGATCGCGAAGATCAACGATCCACCGAGCAGCACCTGACCGAACAGCACGACCTGCAGCCGCCCCCAGCGGTCGGCGAGGACGCCGAAGACCGGCGAGAGCGCGTACATGCCGGCGACATGGAGCGCGATCGTGATCCCGACGAGCTGCGAGACATCGGCCGCCGCGGTCGCCGCATCGTGCCCCGCGTGCATGCTGTGCGCCATGTGCGAGAGATGGATCGGTGTCATCGCCATCACGGAGGCCATCACGACGTGGGACCCGGCGATCGCGAACATCGCGTAGCGCGCCACGACGGGGCGGTCGGCGACCTGGACGCTCGAGGTCGCCGCCGCGACGGTCGCGAGGCGCTGCGCGGCCAGCAGCGGATCGGGGCGCAGCGCGACGAGGTAGAGCACGAGGGCTGCCGACTGCGCGACGAACGAGAAGACGTACGACCCGGTCTGCGGCGGCATCCCGATCGCCGCGCCCACGATCTCCCCCGGCCCGAGCAGTAACGGGCCGGCGACGCCGCCGATCGTCGTCGCCCAGACGACGATCGACAGGTCGCGGCCGCGATGGGCCGGGGCGGCGAGATCGGTCGCGGCGAAGCGCGACTGCAGGTTTCCGGCATTGCCGGCGCCGATCATGAGGATCCCGGCGAGCAGCAGCGGGAAGACGCGCAGCGATGCCGCCAGGATGACGACCGCGATGCCGACGAGCGCGAAGAGGTTCCCGAGGGTCAGCGCCCTCCGACGCCCCACCCGCGCGGCGAGACGCGCGAGCGGGATCGCGCAGAGCGCCGCGCCGAGGGTGACCGATGCCGTCGCGAGTCCCGACAGCGCGTCGTCGCCCGAGATGTCGGCGGCCAGGAGCGCGCCGAGCGACACCGTCGCACCGAAGGCGATCCCTCCGAGCACCTGCCCGAGGGAGAGGACGAGGACCGTGCGGCGCTGCACCGCCGACTGCTGCGCGACGGTGAGGGCCGGCGCGCTCATGCCGCGGGGACGGCGTCGCGCACGGCGCTGCGCAGGATGCCGAGACCCGTGATCTCGACTTCGACCGTGTCACCGGCCGTGAAGGTGCCCACGCCCGCGGGCGTTCCGGTGAGGATGACATCGCCCGGGAGCAGTGTGAAGACGGCCGACGCGTAGGCGATGATCTCCTCGACGGAATGGATCATGTCGGTCAGCGGCGCCTTCTGGCGGACCTCTCCGTTGACGCGCGTCTGGATCGTCGCCACGGACGGATCGAAGTCGGTGTTGATCGTCGGGCCGAGCGGGCAGAAGGTGTCGAAGCCCTTCGCGCGCGCCCACTGGCCGTCCTTGCGCTGCAGATCGCGCGCGGTCACGTCGTTGCCGATGGTGTACCCGAGCACGTAGTCGAGGGCATCCGCTGCCGAGACGTTCTTCGCGACCTTGCCGATCACGACGGCGAGTTCGCCCTCGTACTCGGTCTGCTCCGAGATCGCCGGGCGCACGATCGTGTCGCCCGGGCCGATCACGGCGGTGTTCGGCTTGAGGAAGAGCAGGGGCTCCTCGGGGGCCTCTCCCCCCATCTCGGCGGCGTGGTCGTGGTAGTTCTTGCCGACGCAGACGATCTTCGATCGCGGGATCACCGGCGCGAGGATCACGGCATCCGCGATCGGCACCCGGTCACCCGTCGGCTCGTAGCCGGCGAAGAGCGGGTCGCCCGAGAGGACGACGAGATCTTTCTCGTCGACGATCCCGAAGAGGATTGCGTCGTCATGGCTGAATCGGGCGATCTTCATGACTCCAGCCTATCCAGCGGCCCCGACGACGAGACCCCGCTTTGCCGGTTCTGCAAAGCGGGGTCTCAGGTGGTGTGTGCGCGGTCAGGCGTCGAGGCGCAGCAACCAGCCGTGGCGGTCCTCGCGGCGCCCGTACTGGATGTCGGTGAGCTCTTCGCGCAGCGACAGCGCGAGCTCGCCGATCGGCTGGGGCTCATCGAACCCCTCGCCCACGAGCGCACCGATCGGGGTGACGACGGCCGCCGTGCCGCACGCGAACACCTCGGTGATGTCGCCCGAGGCGACACCCTCGCGCCACTCGTCGATCGAGATCGCACGACGCTCGACCGTGTACCCGCGATCCTCGGCGAGTTGCAGCAGCGAGTCGCGCGTGATGCCATCGAGGATGCTGTCGGACTCGGGGGTGACGATGCGCCCGTCCTTGAACACGAACACGACGTTCATGCCACCGAGTTCTTCGACGTCGTTCTTCTCGTTGAGGAAGACGACCTGATCGCAGCCCTTCGAGCTCGCCAGCGCCTGCGGCAGCAGGCTCGATGCGTAGTTACCACCGGTCTTCGCCTTGCCCGTACCTCCGCGCCCTGCGCGGGAGTGCTCTTCGGAGAGCCAGATGCGGACGGGCTTCACGCCGCCGGTGAAGTACGCGCCCGCCGGGCTCGCGATGACGTAGTAGGCCACCTTCTGCGCGGCTCGCACGCCGAGGAAGGCCTCCTTCGCGAACATGAACGGCCGCAGGTAAAGGCTCTGATCGGCGCCGGAGGGCACCCAGCGGCCGTCGACCGCGATGAGCTGACGCAGCGACTCGATGAAGTAGTCGGTCGGGAGCTCCGGGAGCGCCAGACGACGCGCGCTGGCCTGCAGGCGAGCGGCGTTGCGGTCGGGGCGGAAGGTGTGGATCGACCCGTCGGCGTGGCGGTAGGCCTTGATGCCCTCGAAGATCTCCTGCCCGTAGTGCAGCACGGATGCCGCGGGGTCGAGCGGGATCGGGCCGTAGGGCTGCACGCGCGGTCGGTGCCAGCCGCCCTTGAGCGACCAGCAGATGTCGACCATGTGGTCGGTGAAGACGACGCCGAAGCCGGGGTTCTCCAGCACTTCGGCGACCCGTGCGGGCGATGCCGCGGCGAGGTTCTTGGTCACAGCGAAATCGAGCGGAGCCACTGCTGCCTGTGCGTCGATGGTCGTCATGGTGATGTTCCGTTCTGAGGGGTGTACGCGTCCTCGCGCGGTTCCAGCCTACGCCTGCGGATCAGAGGCGTGCGGCGATCGCGGAGCCGATCTCGGCGGTGGTGCGCGCGCCGTCACGGCTCGCGATGTCCGCCTCGACCGCCGCGCTGACGCGTGCGGATTCGGCCGTGAGGCCGAGGTGGTCGAGCAGCAGCGCGATCGAGAGGATCGCAGCGGTCGGATCGGCCTTCTGCTGCCCCGCGATGTCGGGCGCCGAACCGTGCACCGGCTCGAACATCGACGGGAAGGCGCCCGAGGGGTTGATGTTCCCCGAGGCGGCGAGTCCGATTCCACCGGTGACGGCACCGGCGAGATCGGTGAGGATGTCACCGAAGAGGTTGTCGGTGACGATGACGTCGAAACGCGCGGGATCCGTCACGAGGAAGATCGTGGCGGCATCGACGTGGAGGTAGTCGACGGCGACATCGGGATGCTCGGCCGCGACCTCGTTCACGATCCGCTGCCAGATGGCACCGGCGTGCACGAGCACGTTCGTCTTGTGCACGAGCGTGAGCTTGTGACGACGGCGCTCCGCGAGCTCGAACGCGTAGCGGACCACGCGCTCGACGCCGAACGCCGTGTTCACCGAGGTCTCGTTGGCGATCTCGTGCGGGGTGCCCTGACGGATCGCTCCCCCGTTGCCGACGTAGGGACCTTCGGTGCCCTCGCGCACGACGACGAAGTCGATGTCACCGGGGTTCGCGAGCGGTCCCGCGGCGCCCGTGAAGAGCTTGGAGGGGCGCAGGTTCACGTAGTGGTCGAGCGTGAAGCGGAGCTTGAGGAGCAGACCGCGCTCGATGTTCGCGTTCTTGAGCCGCGGGTCGCCCGGCGTTCCGCCGACCGCGCCGAGCAGGATCGCGTCGTGCGCGGAGATCGCGGCGAGGTCGTCGTCGGTGAGGGTGTCTCCGGTCTCGAGGAACCGTGCGGCTCCGAGGGAGAAGCGGGTCCTGTCGAACGTCACGTCCGTCTCGGCCGTGACCGCGTCGAGCACCTTCTCGGCTTCGGCGATGACCTCGGGACCGATGCCGTCACCCGGGATGACGGCCAGCTTCACGACACGCGACATGACACTCCTTGCTTCGGGAACCGAGCCGCGAGTCGGTGTCGACGGCTCGGTTCCCCCAGCGTACTGGTCAGCGCGGGGTGCGCGTGCGCAGTGTGACGGCGGCGATGACGCCCGCGACGACGACGAGTCCCGCGCCGATGAGCGAGGTGATGAAGACGCCCGAGCCGAAGGCGTCCGCCGCCGCCTGCCACAGCTCGTCGCCCAGGGTGCCCGAGAGCTCGTTCGACGCGGTGTAGGCGCCGGCGAGGGTCTCGCGCGCGGCGTCCGCCGTCTCTGCGGGAAGCCCAGCCGGAAGCACGATCGCGGAGCGGTAGAAGGCGGTGATGATGCCACCCAGTACCGCGGTTCCCAGCACCGCACCGAGTTCGTACGCGGTCTCCGAAACCGCGCTGGCCGCCCCCGCCTTCTCGGCCGGCGCGCTCGAGAGGATGAGCTCGTTGGAGATCGTCTCGGCAGCGCCGATACCGATGCCGAGCACCACGAAGGCGATGATGAGCGGTGCGACACCGTGCTCGTGGGTGGTGAACGCCACGATCAGGTACCCCGCCACCGAGAATGCGAGACCGATCGGCACGACGAGGTGCGGCGCCACCCGCCGCGAGATGGGCACCACGCCGAGTCCCGCGACGATCATCACGGCCATGCCGGGCACGAGGGCGAGACCGGCCATCATCGGCGACAGGCCGAGCACGAGCTGCAGATGCTGCGACACGAAGTAGAGGAATCCCACGAGCGCGACGACACTCAAGAGGTTCACCAGGATCGCGCCCGAGAACGTGCCTCGCCGGAAAAGCGCCATGTCGAGCATCGGGATCTCCGCGCGGAGCTGGCGGCGCACGAACAGCACCCCCATCACGATGCCGAGGAGCGCCCATGCGCCGGCGACGACCGAGGGTCCGTCGACCGCGAGCGACTTGATCGCGTACACGACCGGGATCATCGCGGCCATCGACAGGGCGATGCTGAGCAGATCGATGCGGCCGGGGTTCGGGTCGCGGCTCTCGGGCACGAGCAGCGGTGCGGCGATGAGGAGCGGAATGAGCACCGGCACGGCGATGAGGAACACCGAGCCCCAGCTGAAATGCTCGAGCAGGAACCCGCCGACGATCGGGCCGAGTGCAGAGCCCGCCGAGAACGCGGATGCCCACACGGCGATCGCGAGGCGACGCTGATCACGGTTCACGAAGATCGACCGCAGCAGCGAGAGGGTCGAGGGCATCAGCATCGCGCCGAAGAATCCCAGCAGCGCACGGGCGGCGATCAGTAGGCCGGCGGTCGGAGCAAAGGCGGCGAGCACCGAGACGGCGGCGAATCCGCTCGCGCCGATCAGCAGCATCCGTCGACGGCCGAACCGGTCGCCCAGCGTCCCCATCGTCACGAGGAGCCCCGCCAGCACGAGCGGGTAGACATCGATGATCCACAGCTGCTCGGCGCCGGAGGGGGCGAGCGCGATGGAGATCTCGGGCAGCGCGAAGCTCAGCACCGTATTGTCGACCGAAACCAGCAGCACCGGCAGCATCAGTACGATGAGCGCGGCCCATCCGCGGGCTCCGACGCGGGGGGCATCCGTTCCTGCCGTCGGGATCGACGCGGTCCGGGTCATGTCACACCTCTCACTTTCTGCGGCGGCATTACTAAACCGTCCGGCTGGTATAGTAACAGAATCCGCCCTGATCGACGACTGAGCAGAGGACCCGATGCCCCGACCGCCCCTCGCCCGCGAGCGCGTGCTCGACGCCTTCGAAGAACTCGTCCTGGCAGAGGGTGAGCGAGCCGCGACCATCGAGGCGACCGCCAAGGCCGCCGGCGTCTCGAAGGGCGGCCTGCTCTACCACTTCGGCTCGAAGGACGAGCTCATCGCCGGGCTCCTGCAGCGCCTCGAGGAACTGACGACCGCCGACCTCGCGCGCATGAACGCCGCCGACGAAGGCCCCGTCTCGTACTACGTCCGCACCTCGGTCATGGAGGACGACGCCCTCGATCGGGCGCTCGTCACCGCTTCACGGCTCGCGCAGGGCGGCTCGGTAGCCGCCGCCGACGCCCTCCGGGACTCGCGGAGGCGCTGGGAGGACACCATCCGCCCGCACGTGCGGGACCAGGCGGGCCTCGACCTCGTGATGCTCCTCAGCGACGGCCTCTACTTCAACAACTCCCTCGACGTGAACGGCTCCGAGCACCTCGTCCCCCAGCCCGACGAACTCTCCGCGTTGATCGCGCTGGTCCTCCGCACGACGGCTCCGTGATCGGCGCCCCGTCGACGACGAAGGGCGAGGCGCTCGCGCGCCCCGCCCTCGAATCCCCCGTCGTGATCAGATGTCGGTGATCTCGATCTGACGGAACAGGTCGGCGTCGATCGCATCGCGCACGTCGTCGAGCAGTTCGTCGGAGACAGGCGAGTCCAGCGTGAGAACGCTCAGCGCCTGAGCACCGGCGGCCTCGCGCGCGATCTGCATGCCGGCGATGTTGATGCCGGCCTCGCCGAACTTCTGTCCGTACACCGCGACGATTCCAGGACGGTCGGTGTAGAGCATCACGACGTGGTGCTTCTCGATCGGGAGCTCGAGCGCGTGGTCGTTGATGCCGACCAGCTTCTCGGCCTGCTTCGGCCCGGTGAGAGTGCCCGACACCGAGAGCTGCGAACCGTCGGAGAGAGCACCGGTGAGGGTGATGACGTTGCGGTACTCGGCGCTGACATCGTCCTTGAGCAGACGCACCGCGATGCCGCGCTGCTCGGCGAGCAGCGGAGCATTGACGTACGACACCGTCTCGCTGACGATGTTCGTGAAGACGCCCTTGAGAGCCGCGAGCTTGAGGACGCTCACGTCGTACTCGTTCAGCTCGCCGTGCACCTCGACGTCGAGGCTCGTGAGCGGCGACGTCGCGAGGGCGGCGAAGATCTGCCCGAGCTTCTCGACGAGCGAGATGCCGGGACGCACGTAAGGATCGATCACACCACCGGCCACGTTGACCGCGTCGGGCACCAGGTCGCCGCCGAGCGCGAGGCGCACCGAACGGGCGACCGAGACGCCGGCCTTCTCCTGCGCCTCCTCGGTGCTGGCACCGAGGTGGGGGGTGACGACGACGTTCGGCAGGTCGAGGAGTGCGCGGGCGCTCCCGCCCTCGACCGGGGGCTCGGAGGTGAAGACATCGAGTCCGGCACCGGCGATCTCGCCCGCGACGAGAGCCTCGCGCAGCGCCACCTCGTCGATGAGCCCACCACGCGCGACGTTCACGACGAAGGCGGTCGGCTTCATGGCCTTGAACTGCTCCGCACCGATCATTCCCGTGGTCTCGGGCGTCTTCGGCATGTGGATCGTCAGGAAGTCCGACTCGGCGACGAGCTCGTCGAGCGAGAGGAGCTGCACGCCCAGCTGTTGCGCACGCGCGGAGGTGACGTAGGGGTCGTAGGCAACGACGCGCATGTCGAACGCGGCCAGACGCGCGGCGACCAGCGCACCGATGCGGCCGAGGCCGACGATGCCGACGGTCTTCTCGAAGAGCTCCGCTCCGGTGAAGGAGCTGCGCTTCCAGGCTCCGGCCGACAGCGAGGCGTGCGCGGCGGGGATGCGGCGCGCGAGGCTGAGGATGTGGCCGACGGTGAGTTCGGCGGCCGAGACGATGTTGGAGGTCGGGGCGTTGACGACCATGACGCCGGCCGCGGTGGCTGCCTTGATGTCGACGTTGTCGAGTCCGACGCCGGCGCGGGCGACGACCTTCAGCTTCGGCGCGTGCGTCAGCGCCTCTTCATCGATCTGAGTCGCCGATCGCACGAGCACGGCATCCGCCTCCGACAGCGCCGAGAACAGCGCCTCGCGATCGGTGCCGTCGACATTGCGGACATCGAAGTCCGGGCCCAGGGCCTCGATCGTGGCAGGAGAGAGAACTTCGGCGATGAGCACTACGGGCTTCGGCACAGTGGATCCTTCGGGGCAACACAATAGGGGCCGATGCGCCGCACGCCTTCGGGGGCGCGATCTCCTCCACTGTACCCGAGGGGATCGCTCGGCTTTACCGTGTGACGTGCGTCAGGCGGCGATGAGCCCGAGGCTCAGTGAGAGCACGCAGAGCCAGAACACCGCCACGATCCCGAGGCCGGCGAGCAGCGCCAGCGCGAGTTCACCCGCGCGGCGCCGACGTCCGATCGCATACGCGAACACGAAGACGATCGCGGGGAACACGACACCGAACAGCAGCGTGATCCACCCTCCCCCGCTCAGCCCGCCCTGTGCCATCTGGATCAGGTGCGCGACGGCGTTCCACACCGCATAGGCGTAGAACAGCCCGGCCAGCCCCAGGACGAGCCCGGTGATCCAGCGCGGCGACATGCGCGTGCTCTCGATGCTCTGCTCGGCGCTCATGCTCCGATCACCCCCACGGTCACGAACGGCCACGGAACGAGGAGCACGACACCGAGCAGGAGCAGGGATGCGCGCACCCACGACGCTCGCCCACGGGTGAGCACCCACGTGGCCAGGAACCACAGCGCGGGTGCGGCCACCGCCAGCACGAACCACGGGAGAAACATCTCGTCGGCGACGAAGAAGTTGGCGAGCGGCTTGAGCCTCAGGCCGCCGACGACCCAGCCGATCGAGTAGAGCAGATACACACCGCCGACGACACCGGTGATGAGCAGCATCGCCGTGCTCAGGGGTGCATGCTCGTCTTCCTCTTCCGCTCGGTCGTGCCCGAGGGGCGCGGCGTCCTGCGACGGACCCTCGACGCGATCGGCGACGACGGGGGCAGGCGTTTCGGCGGCGATCTTCTCGCGCTTCACCGGAGCCGGACGCGCGTGCGACGCGTCGTCATCCCCGTCCCAGTTCAGGGCGTCATCGGAATCGGAGGTCATGTATCCAGCGTAGGACACCCCGTCCACTAGGCTCGGCGTGAAAACCGAGGAGGGGGCCATCGTGGCTGAGCAGAGCACAACGAATGCCGAGGGCGCCGAACCGCCCGCGAACTGGAAGCCGACCCCCGAGGCGAAGGCGAAGGCCACGCGGTTCCGCTGGATCGCCGGCGTGCTCTGGCTCCTCGCGATCGTCGGCGAGGCGGTCGGTATCTTCTGGTTGCTCCGTCAGCGCGTGTTCGTCGGCGAGGACGGCACCTTCGTCCGCGACCCCGACACCGGTCTGCTCGAGGAGCAGGGCGTCACGGCCCAGTTCCCGCAGTGGGCGTTCATCGCGCTGCTCGTGCTGCTCGTCGTGATCGCCGCCCTGTCGATCACCGGTTCGGTGCTCTGGAAGAAGGCCAACCGGCTCGACCCCGCACGCAAGTCCGACACCGTGCGCTTCTTCGTGCAGAACCAGCTCGGCGCGATCATCGCGGTCGTGGCGTTCCTCCCCCTGATCATCCTGGTCTTCCTCAACAAGGACATGGACAAGGGCCAGAAGACGACGGCGGGCATCGTCGGCATCGTGCTCGCCGCGATCGCGGTGTTCATCGGCATCGACTTCGACCCGCCCTCCGTCGAGCAGTACACGGCCGATCAGTCCGCGGTGATCCAGCTCCTCGGCAAAGACGAGGTCGTGTGGGTCGACGGCGGCGCCGTCTATCACGTCTGCGATGAGGTCTCGGCGATCCAGACGGGCAGTGAGATCCGCACCGGCACCACCGCCGAAGCGGTCGAGGCCGGCAAGATCCGCCTCACCCTCCAGTTCGGCTCCGAGCTGCGCGCCTGCGGCCTGCCGGTTCCCGAGAACGACGAGGAGATCACCGAGGCTCTTCGCGCGATCCAGGCCGGACAGGTCGACACCGTCCTGCCCGCTCCGGTCTGGGCGGACCCGGCGGAGGCGCCGCTCGTGGTCGAGGAGGCGCCGGCGAGCTGATCGCCGGCTTCCTCGCTCAGTCCGTGCCGAGAGCGTCGACGAGACGCTCCTGCGCCGACGAGAGGTGGATGCCGAGCACGGCCGTCGCACGTTCGGCCTCGCCTGCGGCCAGGGCGCCGAGGATCTCGGTGTGCTGGGCGGCGATGACGCTGGCATCGAGCAGACGACGACCCTGCACCTGCGCCATGCACATCCGCGCCTCGTCGAGCACGCTGCGGTACATCCGGCCCGTGCGCGGGCTGTCGAGGGCGTCGATGAGCGCGGTATGGAAGCGCAGATCGGGGTCGACGGTGGCTGGGTCGGGGCCCGCGGGCATCGCCTGGATCTCGGCGTTCGCTGCGATCGCCGCAGCCGGTACCGTGCGCGTACGGGCGAGCTCGCGCAGCGCCGCACTCTCGAGCCGCGCCCGCGTGCGGTAGACGTCGCGGACGGTCTCCGGATCGATCGCCACGACCCGGGCGCTGCGATGCGCGGTGCGTTCGAGGAGCCCCGCGGCGACGAGCTGCTCGATCGCGGCTTTCGCACTCGGTCGAGCGACCGCGTACTCCTCCGACACGAACGCTTCGGTGAGTGCCGACCCCGAGCGAAGATCCCCACTCAAGATGCGACCCCGTAGCCGTGACGTGACGGCATCGACGACGCCGACGACCGCGAGCGAGGCATCCGTGGGACTGTTCACCCACTCAGATTAGCGAGATCGACGATCTCGGTACACTTGTCAGACAATCTTCCATCAGTGCCGAGGAGCCTCCCGTGTCGATCACTCTCGCCGAACCACTCGATCCGACGATCCTCGGGCCGTCGACCGAGGTGCACGCCCGCTCGATCGACCGATTCGCCCGCGCGCACGACGCCTCCCACTATCTGCTCGTGCCGGATGCCGTGCTCTCCCCCACCGACGCCGCGGGAGTCGCCCGGGTGTTCGACGCCGTGCGCGCAGCGGGGCGCACGCTCACCTTCCGCTCCGGCGGCACGAGCCTCTCGGGGCAGGGCGTGAGCGGCGACATCCTCGTCGACACGCGGAGCGGATTCCGCGACATCCGCGTCGAAGACGGCGGCGCGTCGGTGCGCGTCGGTCCCGGCGCCACCGTGCGCCAGGTGAACACGCGCTTGTTGCGCCACGGCCGCAAGCTCGGCCCCGACCCCGCCAGCGAGATCGCCTGCACGATCGGCGGCGTCGTCGCCAACAACTCCAGCGGCATGGCCTGCGGCATCGTCGAGAACTCCTACCGAACGGTGGAGTCCCTCCTTCTCGTGCTGCCGAGCGGCACCATTCTCGACACCGCCCTGCCCGATGCCGACGAGCGTCTGCGCGCCTCCGACCCCGAACTCGCCGCGGGCCTCCTGACCCTCCGTGAGCAGTTGCTGTCCTCCCCCGAGAACGTCGCCTTCGTGCGTCGCCAGTTCTCGATGAAGAACACGATGGGCTACGGCATCAACGCGCTCCTCGACTTCGACACCCCCGTGCGCATCCTCGAGCACCTCGTGATCGGCTCGGAGGGCACACTCGCCTTCGTCGCCGAGGCGCGCTTCCGCACCATCCCGATCCGCCCCGCGATCGCCACCGGTCTGCTCGTGTTCGCCACACTGTCGGACGCGATGGCCGCCCTTCCCGGCCTCGCCGACCTCGGCCTCGCCACGATCGAGCTCCTCGACGCCGCATCGATCCGCGTCGCGCAGGGGCTCGGCGACGTGCCCGCGGCGATCGCCGACATCGAGGTCGATCAGCACGCGGCGCTCCTCGTCGAGGTCCATGCCGGCAGCACCGAAGAGTTGGCGGCCGGCAGCGCGACCGCGCTCGCGCACTTCGCCGATCTCCCGCTCGCGATCGACGCGGCGCTGACGACCGACGCCTCCGAGCGCGCGGCGCTGTGGCACGTGCGTAAGGGCCTCTACACGGCTGTCGCCGGAGCACGTCCGTCCGGCACCACCGCGCTGCTCGAGGACATCGTCGTGCCGGTCGACCGCCTGCTCGTGACCTGCGAGCGCCTGATCGAGCTGTTCGCCGCCCACGACTACGAGGGTTCGGTGATCTTCGGTCACGCCAAGGACGGCAACGTCCACTTCCTCCTCAACGAGCGCTTCGACGATCCGGACAGCGTCGCACGCTACCGGCGGTTCACCGACGACCTCGTCGAACTCGTGCTCGGCCAGGGAGGGTCGCTGAAGGCGGAGCACGGCACGGGCCGCATCATGGCACCGTTCGTCCGCCGCCAGTACGGTGACGAGCTGACCGACATGATGTGGACGATCAAGCGCCTCTTCGATCCGGCCGGCATCCTCAACCCGGGCGTCGTGCTCTCCGACGACCCCGACTCGTACCTCCGCGATCTCAAGCGCGTGCCGACCGTCGAGAAGGAGGTCGACCGGTGCGTGGAATGCGGCTACTGCGAACCGACGTGCCCGAGCAAGAGCATCACCCTCACCCCGCGCCAGCGCATCGTGTTGCGACGCGACATGGCCTGGGCCGAGGAACAGGGCGACACCGCGCTTCTCGAGGACCTGCGCGCCGACTACGACTACGACGGAGTGCAGACCTGCGCGGTCGACGGCATGTGCGGCGTCGCGTGCCCCGTCGACATCAACACCGGCGACCTCGTCCGGCGTCTGCGGGCCGAGGAGTCGTCGAAGGTCGAAGACGGCGTCTGGGATGCCGCGGCGAAGGGCTGGGGCGCCGTGACGCGCGTGGGCGGCACCGCACTGACGTTCGCCGCCGCGCTGCCCGCCCCGATCGTGACCGGGGCGACCCGGGTCGGTCGCGCGATCCTCGGCGCCGACACCGTACCGCTCTACGACGGCGGACTCCCGCGTGGCGGCGCGAAGGCCCCGGCGGCGCAGAACCCGGCCGACGCCCGAGCCGTGTTCTTCGGAGCGTGCATCGGCACCATGTTCGGCGCCGAGGGACACGGCGAGGGATCGAGGGACGCGGTCCGCGCGCTTCTCGACCGAGCCGGGATCGCCGTGGTCATCCCCGAGGATGCCGGCGGGATGTGCTGCGGCACCCCCTGGAAATCGAAGGGGCACCTCGCCGGCTACGACCGCATGACGACGCGCGTGCTCTCCTCACTGTGGGAGGCGAGCCGTTTCGGCGACCTCCCGGTCGTCTGCGACGCGGCCTCCTGCACGGAAGGCCTTCACACGATGCTCGCGAAGTCCGTCGCCGAGTATCCGGAGTATGCCGGCCTCGTCATCGAGGACGCGACGACCTACATCGCGCGGGAGGTTCTCCCCCGCGTGACCGTTCGGGCGAAGCTCGACAGCGTGGCGGTGCATCCGACCTGCTCGACGACCGCGCTCGGCGCGACCGGCGCGCTGACCGAGATCGCTGCGGCCGTCGCGCCGGACGTGTTCGTTCCCGACGGCTGGGGATGCTGCGCCTTCGCCGGAGACCGCGGCATGCTCCACCCCGAGCTCACCGCCAGCGCGACGGAGGTCGAATCCGCCGAGGTGCGTGCGGCGGATGCGGCCCGGGGCGGCTTCGACGCCTTCGTCTCGGCGAACCGCACGTGCGAGATCGGCATGACCCGCGCGACGGGGCAGCCGTACCGCCACGTCGTCGAGGTACTCGAGGAGCTCACGCGCCCCTAAGGCCCGCGGACGAAAGAGCGGGCGCTCCCCGGAGGGAACGCCCGCTCTTCTCGATCAGCGGATCAGCGCGCGGCGCTGCCGTCGATGTAGTCCTCGTCCTGCTGCTTCCATGCGAAGAGCGAACGCAGCTCCTTGCCGGTGACCTCGATCGGGTGCTGCTCCTCCTTGGCGCGCAGCGCCAGGAACTCCTCGGCGCCGTTGTCCTGGTCGTCGATGAAGCGCTTCGCGAAGGCACCCGACTGGATGTCGGCGAGCACACCCTGCATGCTCTCCTTGACGCGGGCGTCGATGACGCGCGGGCCCGAGACGTAGTCGCCGAACTCGGCGGTGTCGGAGATCGACCAGCGCTGCTTGGCGATGCCGCCCTCCCACATGAGGTCGACGATGAGCTTGAGCTCGTGCAGCACCTCGAAGTAGGCGATCTGCGGCTGGTAGCCCGCCTCGGTCAGCGTCTCGAAACCGGCCTGCACGAGGTGGCTGACGCCACCGCAGAGCACGGCCTGCTCGCCGAACAGGTCGGTCTCGGTCTCTTCGGTGAAGGTCGTCTTGATGACGCCGGCACGGGTGCCGCCGATGGCCTTCGCGTAGGAGAGCGCGAGGTCCCAGGCCTTGCCCGAGGCGTCGCGCTCGACGGCGATGATGTCGGGGATGCCGCGACCGGCGACGAACTCGCGACGGACGGTGTGGCCCGGCGCCTTCGGGGCGACGAGGATCACGTCGACACCCTCGGGGGCGTCGATGTAGCCGAAGCGGATGTTGAAGCCGTGCGCGAACGCAAGGGTCTTGCCCGCGGTCAGGTTGGGGGCGATCGACTCGCTGTAGATCGTGCGCTGGTGCTGGTCCGGCGCGAGGATCATGATGACGTCGGCCCAGGCGGTGGCGTCGGCGACGGTCTTGACCGCGAAGCCGGCCTCTTCGGCCTTCGGAGCCGACTTGGAGCCCTCCTTGAGGGCGATCGCGACCTCGACACCCGAGTCGCGCAGGTTCTGCGCGTGGGCGTGGCCCTGCGAGCCGTATCCGACGATGGCGACCTTCTTGCCCTGGATCAGGGACAGGTCGGCGTCGGCGTCGTAGAAGATCTCGGTGCTCACTGTGTGTTTCTCCTTGTTCGTGGCGGTTCTTCTCGCTCCGTGCCGGACGGCGGTGGAGCGGATGGATGGGGTGGTCTGGGTCAGCCGCGCAGGACGCGTTCGGTGATGCTCTTGCCGCCGCGGCCGATGGCGAGGAGACCCGACTGCGCGATCTCCTTGATACCGAAGGGCTCGAGCGCGCGGAGCATCGCGTCGACCTTGCCCTTGTCACCGGTGACCTCGATCACGAGCGCATCGGCGGCGTAGTCGACCACCGAGGCGCGGAAGAGGTTCACGACCTCGATCACGTTCGAGCGGGTGGCGTTGTCGGTGCGCACCTTCACGAGCATGTGCTCGCGCTGCACCGAGGTGGCGAAGTCGAGCTCGACGATCTTGATCACGTTGATCAGCTTGTTGAGCTGCTTGGTGACCTGCTCGAGCGGCAGCTCGTCGACATCGACGACGACGGTGATGCGCGAGATGCCCGGCACCTCGGTCACGCCGACGGCGAGCGAGTGGATGTTGAATCCGCGCCGGGCGAAGAGCCCTGCGACGCGGGTGAGGAGGCCGGGGGTGTCCTCGACCAGGAGGCTCAGCACGTGGGTCGACATGGTCAGTCCTCCTCGTCGAATGCGGGCGCGTGCTCGCGGGCGTACTGGACGTAGCTGTTGCTGACGCCCTGGGGCACCATCGGCCACACCATGGAATCGGCGCTGACGACGAAGTCGATCACGACGGGGCGATCGTTCGTCTCGAGGGCGAGCTGGATCGCCGCATCGACCTCGTCCTCCTTCTCGACGCGGATCGCGAGGCATCCGTAGGCCTCGGCGAGCTTGACGAAGTCGGGGATGCGGATCGTGCCGTGCCCGGTGTTCAGGTCGGTGTTGGAGTGGCGTCCGTCGTAGAACAGCGTCTGCCACTGGCGCACCATGCCCAGCGAAGAGTTGTTGATGATCGCGACCTTGATCGGGATGTTGTTGATCGCGCAGGTCGCGAGCTCCTGATTGGTCATCTGGAAGCATCCGTCGCCGTCGATCGCCCACACCACGCGGTCGGGTTCGGCGACCTTGGCGCCCATTGCCGCGGGCACGGAGTACCCCATGGTTCCGGCGCCGCCGGAGTTGAGCCACGCGTTGGGGCGCTCGTACTTGATGAACTGCGCCGCCCACATCTGGTGCTGTCCCACGCCGGCGGCGTAGATGCCCTCGGGACCCGTGAGCTCACCGATGCGCTGGATCACGTGCTGAGGCGCGAGCAGGCCATCGGTCGGGGGCGTGTAGCCGAGCGGGAACTCGTTGCGGAGTCCGTCGAGGTACGACCACCACTCCTCGGTGTCGGGCTTCGCGCTGCCGATCGCGCCGCGGTAGGCGGCTTCGAGGTCGACGAGCACGTCGCGCACATCGCCGACGATCGGCACGTCCGCGATGCGGATCTTCGAGATCTCGGCAGGGTCGATGTCGACGTGCACGACCTTCGCGTTCGGCGCGAAGAGCGCGGCCTTGCCGGTCACGCGGTCGTCGAAGCGGGCACCGAGCGAGATCAGCAGATCCGCCTCCTGCAGCGCGAGTACGGCCGGAACCGTACCGTGCATGCCGGGCATACCCAGGTGCTGCGGGTGCGAGTCGGGGAACGCACCGCGAGCCATGAGCGTGGTCACGACGGGCGCGCCGGTGGACTCGGCGAGTTCGAGCAGTTCGGCGGACGCGCGTCCGCGGATCACTCCTCCACCGACATACAGGACCGGCTTCTTGGCCTCGGCGAGCAGGGCGGCTGCGGCCTGGATCTGCTTGCCGTGCGCCTTTGTGACGGGACGGTAGCCGGGCAGGTCGACCTTGGGCGGCCAGACGAACGGCGCGATCGCCTGCTGGGCGTCCTTCGTGATGTCCACGAGAACGGGACCGGGGCGGCCGGTCGAGGCCACTTCGTACGCGGCGGCGATCGCGCCGGGGATGTCGGCGGCATCCTTCACCAGGAAGGAATGCTTCGTGATCGGCATCGTGATTCCCACGATGTCGGCCTCCTGGAAGGCATCCGTTCCCATCAGCGTCGAGAACACCTGTCCGGTGATCGCGAGCAGCGGCACCGAATCCATGTAGGCGTCGGCGATCGCGGTGACGAGGTTCGTGGCTCCGGGGCCGGACGTCGCGATGCAGACGCCCACCTTGCCGGAGGCGGATGCATAGCCCTCCGCCGCGTGGCCGGCACCCTGCTCGTGACGCACGAGGATGTGACGCAGGTCGGACGCGTCCATGAGCGGGTCGTACACGGGCAGGATCGCGCCACCGGGAAGACCGAACACGTCGGTGATCCCGAGCAGCTCGAGCGAACGGACGACGGCCTCGGCGCCGGTGATCTCGGGTGCGCTGGATTGACGGGCGGGCGGCCTCGGCACAGCCGAGACGGAGTCAGCAGTCATGACTTTCCTTCTGGTGATCTGTAGGGCATCGGATGCCGGAGACGACGATGCTGCGTGCCGAACGAGTCGGGATCAGCCCGTCGTCGCGCCTTCGGCGGCGGACCGCACGAGACGCGAGTACTTGGCAAGAACGCCACGGGTATAGCGCGGGGGAAGCGGCTCCCAGCCAGAGCGGCGGGAGGCGAGCTCCGCCTCGTCGACGAGTAGGTCGAGAGAGCGAGCTGCGATATCGACCCGTATCAGATCACCATCGCGCACGAAGGCGATAGGACCTGCGTCCACCGCTTCGGGTGCTATGTGGCCGATGCACAGGCCGGTTGTGCCGCCTGAGAATCGTCCGTCCGTCAAGAGTAGTACATCTTTTCCGAGTCCCGCGCCCTTGATGGCCGCGGTGATCGCGAGCATCTCGCGCATGCCCGGCCCGCCCTTCGGACCCTCGTAGCGGATCACCACGACGTCACCGGCGTTGATCTCGCCGTTCGCCAGGGCATCCATCGCTCCACGCTCGCGTTCGAAAACGCGTGCGGGGCCCTCGAACACGTCGGCGTCGAAGCCTGCGGACTTCACGACGGCGCCTTCCGGGGCGAACGAACCGTGCAGGATCGTGATGCCGCCGGACGCATGGATGGGGTTGTCGAACGTGTGGATGACGTCGCCGTCGACGGGGTCGGGGTTGAGGTCGTGCAGGTTCTCGGCGACCGTCTTGCCGGTGACCGTGAGCGCGTCGCCGTGGATGAGGCCCTCGTCGAGCATCGCCTTCATGATCACGGGGATGCCGCCGTGGCGGTCGACGTCGTTCATCACGTACTTGCCGAAGGGCTTCATGTCGGCGACGTGCGGAGTCTTGCTGCCGATGCGGTTGAAGTCGTGCAGGCTGAGGTCGATCTCGGCCTCGCGAGCGATCGCGAGCAGGTGCAGCACGACGTTGGTCGAACCGCCGAGCGCCATCGCGAGGGCGATCGCGTTCTCGAACGACTCCTTCGTCAGGATGTCTTTGGTGGTGATGCCCTGGCGCAGCAGGTTGACGACCGCCTCGCCGGAACGGTGGGCGAAATAGTCGCGGCGGCGGTCGGCCGAGGGCGGCGCCGCGGAGCCGGGAAGGCTGAGCCCCAGCGCCTCGGCCACCGAGGCCATCGTGTTGGCGGTGTACATGCCGCCGCAGGCCCCCTCGCCGGGGGCGAAGGCGCACTCGATGCGCTTGAGGTCCTCTTCGGTCATCCGACCCGCACGACAGGCGCCGACGCCCTCGAAGGAGTCGATGATCGTGATGTCCTTCTCGGTGCCGTCGGAGAGCTTCACCCAGCCGGGGGCGATGGAGCCGGCGTAGAGGAACACGCTCGACAGCCCCAGGCGCGCACTCGCCATGAGCATGCCCGGGATCGACTTGTCGCAGCCCGCGAGCAGCACGGTGCCATCGAGGCGCTCGGCCATGATGACCGTCTCGACCGAGTCGGCGATGACCTCGCGTGAGACGAGCGAGAAGTGCATGCCCTCATGGCCCATCGAGATGCCGTCGGAGACGGAGATCGTGCCGAACTGCAGCGGATAGCCGCCGCCCGAGTGCACGCCCTCCTTCGCTCCCTGCGCGAGCCGGTCGAGACTCAGATTGCAGGGCGTGATCTCGTTCCAGCTCGAGGCGATGCCGATCTGGGGCTTGTCCCAGTCCTCGTCACCCATGCCGACGGCACGCAGCATGCCTCGGGAGGTGGTGGCTTCGATGCCGTCGGTGACGACACGACTGCGGGGCTTGATGTCGATGGACGCGCTGGCAGGATCGTGCGGAGACATGCAGGCAGTCTATTCCCGCCCGGCGGCCCGCTCGTCCGCCAGCGCGCCGAGAAGGCGTGCGATGTCGACGGGGCCGTCGACGCGCAGCGCCGCGGCACTCTCCCCCGGGCCGACGCGCACGCCGAGATCGCCCGGCTGCAGCACCCGCATGGCGTCCTCATCGGTGACGTCGTCGCCGGCGAAGAGGATGCCGGTGGCGTGGAACCGCTCGCGGAGCACCCCGATCGCGGCGTCCTTGCCCTCGGTGCGCGACGAGAACTCGAGCACGCGGTGGCCCGAGCGCCGGCGCCAGTGCGGGAACCGCTCGGCCGCGAGCGCGTCGATCTCCGCGAAGAGCTTCTCCTCGGTCTCCCGGTCCGCCCGACGCGTGTGCACGCCCATGCCGAAGGTCTTCGGCTCGAACTCGGCGCCCTCGTAACGGTCGATGATCGGACGGGCGGCCGCCCACAGCTCCTCGCGGGCCCCCTCCTCGGTGGCGTCGCCGGTCGGTGCGGCCTCGCCCTCGCCCGGGAACCAGTACTGCGCACCGTGCGAGCCCGCGAGGGCGACCGGGGAGTCGTCCTCGTGCTCGGTGATGATGCGGAGGTCGTGCAGGCTGCGCCCGGAGACGAACGAGACGATCGTGTCGGGCAGGGCGGTGAGCCGACGGATCTGCTCCACGGTCTCCGGCAGCGCGCGCGCCGCCATCGGGTCGGGTACGAGCGGCGAGGCGACGCCGTCGAAGTCGAGGGCGACGACGAGGCGCTCGGTGCGTGCGAGCGCGCTCAGCTCGGGCGAGGGGGTTCCGGGGGTCCAGGGGCTGGTCATGGGTGTCTCCAGTCGGGTGGGCGGGAAGTGTGAGGGCTCGGCTCAGCGGCGTGCGTCGTCGAGCGCCGAGAGGAACGACGAGGACCAGGCATCCACATCGTTCTCGAGCACGCGACGGCGGAGCGAGCGCATGCGCTTGCCCTGTTCCGCCGGTGTCATCTCGACAGCGGTCATGATCGCGGCCTTGACGCCCTCGATGTCGTGGGGGTTGACGCGCACCGCCTGGCGAAGTTCGTCGGCGGCGCCGGTGAACTCGCTGAGCACGAGCACTCCTCGGTTGTCGACGCGCGTGGCGACGTACTCCTTCGCGACCAGGTTCATGCCGTCGCGCAGGGCGGTGACGAGCATGACGTCGGCCGCGAGGTACAGCGCGACCATCTCCTCACGGGGATACCCCTGGTGCAGATAGCGGATCGCGGTGTGCCCCATCGTGTCGTTGTCGCCGTTGATGCGCCCGACCGCCAGCTCGATCTCGTCGCGCAGGTGCACGTAGGCGTCGACGCGCTCGCGGCTGGGACTCGCGACCTGCACGAGCGTGACGTCGTCGACGCTCAGGCGCCCCTCGGCGAGGAGCTCGCCGTATGCCTTGATCCGGTGACGGATGCCCTTGGTGTAGTCGAGGCGATCGACGCCGAGCAGGATGCGCTTCGGGTTGCCGAGGCTCGCACGGATCTCGGCGGCCCTGGCCTGGACCGCGGGGTTGGCGGCGAGATCCAGGTAGGGCGCGGTGTCGATCGAGATCGGGAAAGCGCGGGCGACGGCCGTCCGGATCGAGCCGTCGTCCTGCGGGACGGCGATGTTCGCGCCCTTGACCTCGTAACGCAGGCGGCGCCGCACCGCGGTGAGGAAGTAGGTGGCGTCCTGCGCGCGCTGGAACCCGATCACGTCGGCTCCGAGCAGGCCCTGCAGCACCTGGTCGCGCCACGGCAGCTGCGCATAGAGGCCGTGTGCCGGGAACGGGATGTGGTGGAAGTACCCGATCGTGACGTCCGGGCGAAGCTCGCGCACCATCTGCGGCACGAGCTGCAACTGGTAGTCGTGGACCCACACCGTGCCGCCTTCAGCGACCGCGGCGGCGGCCGCCTCGGCGAAGCGCCGATTGACGGTGACATAAGCGTCCCACCACTCGCGATGGAACTGCGGGGGCGCGATGACGTCGTGGTACAGCGGCCAGATGGTGTCGTTGGCGAAGCCCTCGTAGTACTCCGCGACCTCCTGCGCACTCAAGGACACTGGGATCAGGTGGATGCCGTCGGCCTCGAAGGGGTCGCGCTCGACATCGGGCTGACCGACCCAGCCGACCCACGCGCCGTGGGTGCTGCGCATCATCGGCTCGAGAGCCGCGACGAGTCCGCCGGGCGATGTGCGCCAGGTCTCCTCCCCGTCGGGGCCTTCGACCCGATCGACGGGAAGACGGTTGGCGACGACGACGAACTCTGCAGCGGCCAAGATGGCTCCTCACACCAGGGGGTACCCCCAGGCTATCGAGGTTCGCGGCCTCGGTTCACCGCGTCACGCCGCGACGATGACGTTCCGCGCACGCGTGCGGCTGAGCACCCAGTTGACGAGACCCGCCGCGAACGCGACCCCGGCCGCGACGATCGGCAGAACGAGCGCCGCCGAGGTGCCGACGTTCTCGGCGAGCTCGCCGGCGACGGCCGCACCGATCGACTGGCCGACGACGATCCCCGACCCGAGCATCGTCATGACCGTCGCCGAGCGTCCGAGCGGGCTGCGCGCAGCGCCGAAGCTGTACTGCGTCACGAGCGTCGGGCCGATGCCGACTCCCATGATGCCGAGAGCGAGCATCATCATCGCGGGAGAATCCACGATTCCGAGCAGGAGCGAGCCAGCGAAGAGGATGCCCGAGAAGACCAGCCACCGGGCGCGGAGCGAGAAGCGGACCGGAAGCCACGCGACGCCGAGCGCCAGAACGGCCGAGCCGACGCCCATCACACCGTAGAGCAGACCCGCCTGTTCGGAGGCGCCGCGGTCCGCCATGAACGACGTCAGCGAGGTGAGCATGGTGCCGAAGAACATGCCGACGCCGAGGATGCCGATCACCACGATGACGAGCTGCGGGCGGAAGAGTTCGGACACCGCCGAGGGGGCCGCTCCGTCCGCCCCGCGCACGGCAGCGACGTGTCGACCGCTCGGGTGGAGGGCGAACGCGCCGACGAAGACGATCGTCAAGACCGCCGCGCCCACGAGGGGAGCCCACGGCGCTATCAGCGACGCGAGGATGCCGACGATGAACGGACCGAACACGAACACCGTCTCGTCGGCGGCGGACTCGTAGGCCATGGTGCCCGAGACCGTACGGGCCCGGCGGGCCTCCGGCATCCGCTCGCTGATCATGGTGACCAGGCGGGCACGCGACAGCGGCGAGACCTGCGGGGCCGTCGCTCCGATCCCCGCAGCAGCGAGGAGCACGAGGCCGTCGACGGCGTCGCCGTAGACGACGAGGGTGAACACGACCATCATCGTGCCGTTCGCGATGGCGAGCAGCAGCAGCACGGTCCGCTGGCCGTAGCGGTCCGCGGCGGCGCCGAGGAGCGGGCCGAAGCACGCGGTGCCGAGGCCGACCGCGGCGGAGGTGAGCCCTCCGAGCGACAGCGATCCGCGCGCCGAGACGACGACGGTGAGAACTCCGACGACCATCATCGCGAAGGGCAGTCTCGCGATGAAAGCGATGAGGAAGTAGGGGAACCCGGCGAGACGGAGGAGGCTCGGCTCGGTGGAGGTGTGTGTCTGGGTCATGGCTCTCGCGCGCCCGCGGACGCGGTGGTCGGGTGCCGCCGCTGTCCGTCGGAGTGCCGACGGCCGGTAGATACACGGTTCTACGATCGCGGACGAGCCGCGACTGAGACCATGATAGCGAGTGCCGATCCGAAGGGGCTGTATGCCCGGCATCCGCGGTTCGTGTCAATCCCCCGCCCCGACCGGGAGTCGGGCGGTAGCGTAGGGGCATGCGCTATCTGTTCAGCACGGGCCTGTTCGGAGCGATCACCACCGGTGTCTCGCTCCTCCGCGGCACCCGCGAGTCCCCCGTCACCTGGCGCGCCGCGCTCGCCTGGATCAGCTGGGCCATCACCTTCGCCCTCGCGATCGGTGCCGTGCGCGACACCCGCCGCTTCGACCGCGGACTCGAGGTCGCCCTGGATTCGCCCCTCGCCCCTGCGCAGGCGAAGCGCGCGAACCGAGACGAGAAGCAGGCGCAGAAGGCGGCGGCGCAGAAGCGCACGCGCCGCCGCTCCTCCTGAGCCCGCGCATCAGCGCGTGAGTATCAACGCGTGAGGATCAACGCCTCACCCTGACCGCCACCGCCGCACAGGCCGACCGCCGCGGTCCCCGAACCGCGACGCGCCAGCACGTGCGCGAGATGCACGACAAGGCGATTGCCCGATGCGCCGATGGGATGACCGATCGCGATCCCTCCGCCGTGGATGTTCACGATCGCGGGGTCCAGGGCGAGTTCGACCTGCGAGCGCGCGACCACCGCGCCGAATGCCTCGTTGATCTCGACCAGATCCAGATCGGACGGTGAGATCCCGTGCTTCTCGCACGCGCGTTCGATCGCGCGCGCCGGCTGCGCCTGTAGGGAGTTGTCGGGCCCGGCCGTCTGGCCGCTCGCGCCGACCGTCACGAGGACGGGCCAACCCTTCTCCGCGGCGAGCGCCCGCGTCGTGACGATGACGGCGGAGGCTCCGTCGGAGATCTGCGAGGAGTTGCCCGCCGTGATGGTGCCCCCTTCCGCGAATGCGGCACGGAGTCCGGCGAGGGACTCGACCGTGGTGTCGGGTCGCACCCCTTCGTCCGCGGTGACGAGGACGGGTTCGCCGCGGCGCTGGGGCACCGAGACCGTCACGATCTCGTCGTCGAACACGCCCGCAGACTGGGCGGCGGCCGCACGCTGATGAGACATCGCGGCGACGGCATCCTGAGCATCGCGAGTGAGCTCGTATCGGGCGTTGTGCCGCTCGGTGGATGCGCCCATGCTCTCGCGATCGTACGCATCGGTGAGGCCGTCGTAGGCCATGTGGTCGAGCACCTCGACGCTGCCGTACGTCCATCCGTCGCGTGACCCCATGAGCAGGTGCGGGGCGCGGGTCATCGACTCCATCCCGGCCGCGACGACCACCTCGGCGTCGCCGGTGCGGATCATGCGAGCGGCGTCGATGATCGCCGTGAGACCCGAGAGGCAGACTTTGTTCACAGTGTGCGCGGGCACGTCCCAGCCGATCCCCGCGCCGATGGCCGCCTGGCGCGCTGCGTTCTGCCCCGACCCGGCCGAGAGTACCTGCCCCACGATGACCGCGTCGATGTCGCCCGGGTCGATGGATGCCTGTTCGAGCGCTCCTCGGATCGCGAAGGATCCCAACTGCGGCGCGGTGAACGCCGCGAGCTGACCCTTGAGACGACCCTGCGGGGTGCGGGCGGCGGAGACGATGACGATATCGGTGTCGTGCATGTCCTTCAGCCTCTCAGACCGGTGAGCGCGGGCGACAGTGTCAACGGGGGCTCGGTGGCGGCGATGACCTCTTCGGCGGTGACTCCGGGGGCCGTCTCGACGAGCACGAGGCCGGCCTCGGTCACATCGATCACGGCGAGGTCGGTGATGATGCGGTCGACCACCCCCCGACCGGTGAGCGGCAGGGAGCACCGATCGACGATCTTGGCGGATCCGTCCTTCGCGACGTGCTCCATGAGCACGATGACGCGTGCGGCGCCGTGCACGAGGTCCATCGCCCCACCAGGACCCTTGACCATCTTCCCGGGGATCATCCAGTTCGCCAGGTCTCCGGTAGCCGACACCTGCATGGCACCGAGGATCGCGGCGTCGATCTTCCCTCCGCGGATCATGCCGAAACTCGTCGCCGAGTCGAAGAACGCCGATCCCGCCAGCACGGTGACCGTCTCCTTACCCGCGTTGATGAGATCGGGGTCGACGGCATCCTCCGTCGGGTACGGGCCGACGCCGAGGATGCCGTTCTCGGACTGCAGCACCACGGTGACGCCCGTCGGTACGAAGTTCGGGACGAGGGTGGGAAGCCCGATGCCGAGGTTCACATACGAGCCGTCCTCGAGCTCGGCGGCGGCGCGGGCGGCCATCTGGTCTCGGGTGAGCGCCATGTCAGACTCCTTCCGTGGCGACGGTGCGTCGCTCGATGCGCTTGGGGATGTCGGTTCCGACCTCGACGATCCGGTGCACGTACACCCCGGGCAGATGCACGCTGTCCGGGTCGATCTCGCCGGGTTCGACGAGGCGCTCGACCTGCGCGATGCAGACGCGACCCGCCATCGCGGCGAGCGGGTTGAAGTTGCGCGCGGCCTTCGTGAACACGAGATTGCCGTGACGATCGCCGACGGCAGCGTGCACGAGGGCGAAGTCGGTGGTGATCGCCTCCTCCAGCACGTACTCGCGGGCGTCGTCCCCCTCACCGAAAGTGCGCACGTCCTTGGCGGGCGAGGCGACGGCGATCGTGCCGTCGGGCGCGTACTTGCGCGGCAGACCTCCCTCGGCCACCTGCGTGCCGACACCCGTCTGCGTGAAGAAGGCGGCGATCCCCGATCCCCCGGCACGCAGCTTCTCGGCGAGGGTTCCCTGCGGCGTGAGCTCGAGCTCGAGCTCACCGGTGAGGAACTGACGCTCGAACTCCTTGTTCTCGCCCACGTACGACGACGTCATCTTGCGGATGCGGTGCGCTCCGAGCAGGACGCCGAGGCCCCAGTCGTCGACACCGCAGTTGTTGCTGACGACGCTCAGGTCGGTCGTGCCCTGCGCGAGGAGCGCTTCGATGAGGGCGATGGGGTTGCCGGAGAGGCCGAACCCGCCGACGGCGAGGGAGGCTCCGTCGGGAATGTCGGCGACCGCCTCCGCGGCAGAGGGCCAGTGCTTGTCGATCACGCGTACTCCTTCGAACGGGCGTTGGATCCAGCTTGACCGTCGCGCGGTGGGAGCGACAGCGGATGCTTGCGATGTGGACGTATCGCCGCGTAGCGTCCACATTATGGAACGAGCATCGACGAGTGTGCCGGGAGCGCAGGCCATCGCACGCGCGGCCGGACTCCTCCGCCTCGTCTCGGGTGGGCGTCCCGAAGGAATGGCGCTCCAGGAACTCGCCCATGCCGCCGACCTGTCGAGATCGACGACGCACCGCCTGCTCAGCGCGCTCCGCGCCGAGGGGCTCGTCGATCGGGACGACACGACCGCCCGCTGGATGCCGGGACCCGAGCTGTACCTCATGGGCAATGCCGCAGCCGCGCGTTACGACGTCACCGCCCTCGCTCGCGACATCGTGCGCTCGCTCGCCGTCAAGACCGAGGAGAGCGCGTTCTTCTCGGTACGACGAGCCGATGAGACGGTCTGCCTGCTCCGCGAGGAAGGAGCCTTCCCGATCCGTTCGTTCGTGCTCAGCGAGGGCGTCCGCTTCCCCCTCGGAGTGGCGAGCGCCGGCCTCGCGATCCTGGCCTTCCTCCCCGACCACGATGTGGATGCGTATCTCGGTCGGCATCCGGAGCTCTCGTCGACGTGGGGCCGCCCGCACTCGCAGAAGCCGCTACGTGCACGCCTCGCCGAGACGAAGGAGCGCGGCTTCGCGGTCAATCCGGGCCTCATCGTGGAGGGCAGCTGGGGCATCGGCGCAGCCGTGTTCGATCGCCACGGCCGCCCGGAGTGGGCGCTGAGCCTGACGGGTGTGGAGTTCCGCTTCGGGCCGGACCGCCTCGCGCATCTCGGCCGTACCCTCCTCGCCCACGCCCACGAACTCTCGGCACGTATCGCGGGCGCTCGACACTGATCTCGCATTGCATACCATCAGGTATATACTCATTGGTATGCAACGTTCGGAAGTGATCCCCTCCATCGTGCTCTCGGCCTATGCGCTCGGTCGCATCGCCGCGCAGGATGCCGGCAACGAGGCACCCGCTGCTCAGTGGCGCGTGCTCAGCCTGCTCGGACGACAGGGCGCCTCGAGAGTCGGCGAGCTCGCCGCCGCCGCTCGCACCACGCAACCGGGAATGACCCGCCTGGTCGGCGCGCTCGAACGCGACGGACTCGTGAGCCGCTCCCCCGACCCCGCCGACTCCCGCGCCGTGGTCGTCGAGACGACGGACGCCGGAGCCCGCGCCCTCGCCGCCTGGCGCGACGAGTTCCGCGACACGCTCGCGCCGCGGTTCCACGCCCTCGACGACGTCGACTGGGCGACCCTGACCCGCGCGGCCGAGATCCTCGCCGCACACACCGACCCCGCCGACGTCACCGACCGAAAGGACTCCTCGCAGTGAACACGACCGCCACCCCCTCCGTCTGGAAGCAACCCGCGCAGGTGTGGGCCGTCGCCTTCGCCTGCGTCGTCGCGTTCATGGGCATCGGACTGGTCGACCCCATCCTCCCGGCGATCGCGGAGTCCCTGCAGGCCTCGCCCGTCGAGACCGAACTGCTCTTCACGAGCTATCTGCTCGTCACCGGGCTCGCGATGCTCGTCACGAGCTGGATCTCCAGCCGGATCGGCGCGAAGGCCACCCTCCTCATCGGACTCGCACTGATCGTCGTGTTCGCCCTGCTCTGCGCGCTCAGCGGCAGCGTCGACGCCGTCATCGGCTTCCGGGCAGGCTGGGGGCTCGGCAATGCGCTCTTCATCTCCACAGCCCTCGCGACGATCGTCGGCGCGGCGTCCGGTGGCAGCAGCGCCGCGATCATCCTCTACGAGGCGGCACTGGGCCTCGGCATCGCGATCGGCCCGCTCCTGGGCGGACTCCTCGGCGAGATGAGCTGGCGCGGACCGTTCTTCGGCGTCGTCGCCCTCATGGCGATCGCCTTCGTCGCCGTCCTCGTGCTCCTGCGCGGCCCCGCCGAGAAGCGGACTCCGGTGCCGTTCTCCGCACCCTTCACCGCGCTCCGCCGCCCGGCTCTCGCGATCCTCGCCGTCGCCGCCCTGTTCTACAACATCGGCTTCTTCGTGCTCCTGGCCTTCTCGCCGTTCCCCCTCGGATTCGGCGCACTCGGAATCGGCTTCACGTTCTTCGGCTGGGGCGTCGCACTCGCGATCACGAGCGTCTGGGTCGCTCCGCTCCTCATGCGCCGGATGCCGCGGACGCGCATCATCGTGACCGTGCTACCACTGCTGGCCGTCGACCTCGTCGCGGCGGGCTTCCTCGCCGGCAGCCCCTCGACCCTCGTGGTGTGCATCATCATCGGTGGCCTTCTGCTCGGCATCATGAACACCGTGCTCACCGAAGCCGTCATGGAGGCCACCGACCTCCCCCGCTCGGTCGCCTCGTCGTCGTACTCGGCGGTGCGCTTCCTCGGCGGCGCGATGGCTCCTCCCCTCGCCGCGCTGCTGTGGCACTCGTTCAACGTGACGGTCCCGTACCTGTTCGCCGCGGCATCCGTCCTGATCGCCGCGCTCGCGGTCTTCCTGGGACGGCGCGCACTCGCCCACATCGACTCCCACGGCACGGTTCCCGCCGCCGAGGACGCCCAGGCGATCCTCGTCGGCGACGCCGCCTGAGCATGCCTCCGGGAGTGTCGCGCCGCCGCGATCGCCGCGACACTCCCGGGGGTGCGGACTCGATTTCGCACCGCGTCGATCCCCTGGTAATGTAATTCCTCGGTCGGGGTCATCCCGGGCCACGCACCTCTAGCTCAATCGGCAGAGCAACTGACTCTTAATCAGTGGGTTCTCGGTTCAAGTCCGAGGGGGTGCACGGATCAGCCTCGTAGACTCTCGCCAGTCTTCGGGGCTTTTCTGCTTTTCGGGCGCGTCTTCTCGGCTACGACACCGGAGGTCACGCGCCGATCGAGGCCCTCGGCACGGGCGACTACGCTGGTGGCGTGACCGCCATCCCCCGCGCATCCGACTTCCGCAGCGACCTCGAGCTCGCCCTGCGCCTGGCCGACGCGGCCGACGCGCAGTCGCTCCCCCGGTTCGACGCCGCCGACCTGAAGATCTCGACCAAGGCCGACAACTCCCACGTCACCGACGCCGACCTCGCGACCGAACGTGCGATCCGCGACATCCTCGCGACCGAACGCCCGGAGGACGGCATCTTCGGCGAGGAGTTCGGCGCCGAGGGCGACGCGCACCGGCAGTGGATCATCGATCCGATCGACGGCACGGCGAACTTCCTCCGTGGCGTGCCGCTGTGGGGCACGATGATCGCCCTCGCGGTCGACGGCGTGCCGCAGGTCGGAGTCGTCAGCATGCCCGCGCTCGGTCGGCGCTGGTGGGCCTCTCCCGACGAGGGCGCGTGGACGGCGACGGAGAGCGAGCCCCACCGCTTGCAGGTTTCCTCCGTCTCCTCACTCGACGACGCCAGCGTCAGCTTCCAGAGCATCGCGCAGTGGGCGGATGCCGGACGCGTCGACACTCTCATCGCCCTCGCCGACCGGGTGTGGCGCGACCGCGCGTACGGAGACGTCTTCTCGTACATGCTCCTGGCCGAAGGCCGCCTCGACATGGTCGCCGAGTTCGACGTCAAGGAGTACGACATCGCGGCGGCGGTGCCGATCGTCCGCGAAGCCGGCGGCACGATGACCGACTACGCGGGTGCCGAGACGATCTCGACGCGCTCGACACTCGCCACCAACGGCATCCTCCACGACGCCTTCCTCACCTTCCTGCACCCCTGATCTCCTCGAGGCTCGCGATGACCCCTCCCCGCATCGTTTCCATCACCGCCGGAGCGGCGTTCCTCCTCGTCGCTCTGACGGCCTGCTCCGCCCCCGACGAGGCCGCTTCGCCCCCGACGCCCGATTCCGCGTCGCCGGCCCCGCAGGCGAGCGTCGAGCCCACCGCCACGCCGGATCCCGAGCCGACCTCCGCAGCATTCACGTGCGAGTCGATGATCTCGTCCGGCACGGTCGCCGCACTGACCGAAGCGGGGTGGACGGCCGAGACCAAGGACTTCGTCATCGGTGACACCACGATCCCGGAAGACGACGGCCTCCTGTGCTTCTGGGGCGACTACGCCGTCGCCTCCGATCACGGCCAGCTCTACGGCTGGGCCGAGATGAGTGCGAGTGCGGCGAGCGATGCGCAGACGTCGCTCCTGGCCTCCGGCTGGCATCGTGAAGACGGAGCGGAAGGCGTGTACATCACCGAGGACCCGCAGTACGCGATGGGCACCGACGACGACGGGTACGGCATGACCTACCTGTTCGGCGACGGGTGGGTGAAACTCGCCGATACGAAGCAGGGCCTCATCCTCATCGAAGGCGCCCGCTGACGGCACTCCATTGCGGATGCCGGTCAGCCGGGAGACAATCGGCCCATGAGCGAACGCAACGACGAAGCGAACACCGACGCGATGCTCGACCGGATCGCGACCCGATTCCCCGACGTCCCGCGGGAGAGCATCGAACACATCGCGCACGAGGAGCATGAACGCCTCAGCGGCGGGCGCATCCAGGACTACGTGCCGGTGCTCGTCGAGAAGGAGACCGTCGAGCGTCTGCGCACCGGAGCGATCCCCGTGCAGACACCGATCCCCGAGGATTCCTGAACGCGTCGATGACGGCCACGCATCACATCCGCTGAAAAAGGGCAAGGGAGGAGACGGGGACGACTCGACATGGTGCTCTGAACGTCAGCGACGCACACCGCGCCGCGGAAGGAGCGAACATGTCCGACCCGTTCTCCACTCCGCTCGCACCGGGCGAGCAGCCCACCAGGCCCGAGCCGCTCGACCCCACACCGGGCGAGCCTCTCGCCCCCGTTCCTGACGAGCCCCTCGCTCCGAACCCCGAGGAGCCGTTGGCGCCGAACCCGCAGGAACCGACGATTCCGCTCTAGGCAGTGGCCTCGACCATCATCCGACTGACGGAGGGATAAACATCATGAACGCAGGCAGCGACCGCAACGACATCAGCACGGAGCAGTCCCCGGCCCCTGAGGGCAACGACAATCTCGGCGCAGAAGACGCCAAGGGAGAGCCGCCCACGGTCCCGCCGACGCACGGCGACGACGTGTCGGCGGAGAAGTAGCCGGTACCGCGCCACGAAGAAGGCCCTCGGACTCCCACACACGGTGGGAAACCCGAGGGCCTTCTCCTTCGCGACAGCGACCTGGTGGAGCTGGGGGGAATCGAACCCCCGTCCAACGCTGAGTCTCCACGCCTTCTCCGGGCGCAGTCTGTGAAGACGTTCTGCTCGGCTCCAACCTTTGTCACAGACACCTAAGTCGACGAGCCCAGCCTGGGAAGAGTCCCACGTGGCGTCCAGACGCCACCACGCAGCAAGATTCCTAGATGACGCCAGGATCCGTATCGGAATCACATACGGCCTGACGGACTATCGGGCTCGCTTATGCAGCGAGGGCGAAGTCGTTGCGCTTGGTTTCGGCAACTATTGTTTTGCAGAGAGCGTTTACGAGATAACTCTGCATCCTCGGCCCGCTTCTCGTGGATTCACAGGCGCTGTCGAAACCGATCAGCCCCGTGGTCCTTCTCTCGAAGGAGCCGCTGTCGCACTGTGGAGTTTTCATCCGGATGCCGTGGCACCCAGCTTCACAGGATACAACGGATCCTGCGCACCTGCCATTCCCGGCGCTGATCAGTCGCCTTCATCCGCCCGTCGGGTGCCTGGCGTAGAGTCGGCCCCATGAGCGATGTCACCGTCACCGTCCGCGGCGAGCACGAGGCGCGGGTCGCGCCGGAGCGCGCCACCATCCGCGTCACCGTCCGCTCCGAGGGCCCCGATCGGGCGGCTGTCGTCGATACCGTCATGCGTCTCGCCGAACCTCTGCGCATGAGCATCACCGAGCGCAGCGACGCTCAGACGGTCGTCGACTGGTCGAGCAAACGACTCTCCGTGCGCGCCGAGCGCCCGTGGAACAACGAGGGAAAGCGACTTGCTCCGGTCTACTACGCGAGCATCGACTTCACAGCGACGTTCACCGAAGCATCCGAGTTGTCGATCTGGGTGTCCGACATCTCCGCCTGGGACGGCGTCGAGGTCGGCTGGGTCAACTGGCATCTCACCCCCGAGACGCGCGCTCGGGTCGAGCGCGAGGTCGCCGCGGCAGCCGTCGGGGTCGCCGTCACCCGTGCCGAGGCCTACGCCGGCGCCCTCGGACGCGAATCGGTGACGCCCGTCGAGATCGCCGACGCCGGACTGATCTCGAACCGCGAGGCGCAGCCTGCGGCCCCCATGCTGAAGGCGCGCGGAGCGGCCTTCGCCATGGCGGACTCATCGCCCGGGATGGAGTACGAGCCGGAGGAGATCGTCGTCTCCGCCACGGTCGAGGGGCGCTTCATCGCCTCCTGACCGCGGCGGACGGCCTCAGCTCGCGTAGGGCGCGAGATCGGCGGCGAGACGTTCCGACACCCGGGCGTGCACCGCGGTTCCCTCTTCTCGATGGTCCACGGCGAGCAGCATCCCGGTCTCGTGGATCGCGGCGACCAGGTCGCCCCGGTCGTACGGAACGACCGCGTGCACCTCGACGGCGGGCTTCGGGAGCGCCTCCTCGATCGCGGCACGCAGCTCGGCGATGCCCTCCCCCGAGCGCGACGACACGAAGTGCGCCTTCGGCTCGAGACCGCGAAGCACGAGTCGCTCGTCGTCATCGATCAGGTCGGCCTTGTTGAAGACCACGAGCTCGGGCATGTCGCGCACCCCGACGTCACCCATCACGTCTCGCACGGTCTGCAACTGACCGGCCGGATCGGGATGCGAGCCGTCGACCACATGGAGCACCACATCGGCGTCGCCGACCTCTTCGAGCGTCGAACGGAAAGCCTCGACGAGCTGATGCGGCAGGTTGCGGACGAACCCGACGGTGTCGGTCAGCGTGAACACGCGGCCGTCAGCGGTCTCGGAGCGGCGGACGGTCGCATCCAGCGTCGCGAACAGCGCGTTCTCGACCAGCACGCCGGCACTCGTCAGGGCGTTGAGCAAGCTCGACTTGCCGGCGTTCGTGTAGCCGGCGATCGCCACGGAGGGAATCGTGTTGCGCTTGCGCTCCGCGCGCTTCGCCTCGCGAGCCGGAACGAAGTCACGGATCTGACGGCGCAGAAGCGCCATCTTCGTGCGGATGCGTCGGCGGTCGAGCTCG
Organism: Microbacterium sp. NPDC090225; assembly: GCF_044772365.1. Classification (NCBI taxonomy): domain Bacteria; kingdom Bacillati; phylum Actinomycetota; class Actinomycetes; order Micrococcales; family Microbacteriaceae; genus Microbacterium; species Microbacterium sp. NPDC090225. Next base: position 735,590 of record NZ_JBIVYS010000001.1, read on the forward strand.
ATCTTCGTCTCACCGGGACCGCGCGAACCCATTCCGGCACCACCGGCACCGACCTGTCCGCCCGCCTGACGGCTCATGGAGTCACCCCAGCCGCGCAGACGCGGAAGGAGGTACTCGAGCTGGGCGAGCTCGACCTGGGCCTTGCCCTCACGGCTCTTGGCGTGCTGGCTGAAGATGTCGAGGATCACGGTCGTGCGGTCGATGACCTTGACCTTCACGACGTCCTCGAGCGCACGTCGTTGGCTCGGAGCCAGTTCGGTGTCGGCGATGACCGTGTCGGCACCGACAGCGGCCACGATGTCTTTGAGCTCCTGGGCTTTGCCGCGACCGAGATAGGTGGCGGCATCGGGGTGGGGCCGACGCTGCAGCACGCCGTCGAGCACCACTGCGCCTGCGGTCTCGGCGAGGGCCGCGAGTTCGCGCAGGGAGTTCTCGGCATCCATCTGCGCCCCCTGAGGGTAGACACCGACGAGAACGACGTTCTCGAGACGGAGCTGCCGGTACTCGACCTCCGTGACGTCTTCGAGCTCGGTCGAGAGACCGCCGACGCGACGAAGCGCATGACGATCCTCCAGGTCCCACTGATCACCGTCCGATGCGGCGTGCGCCGCCGTCGACCGATCCTGCAGCGCCTGTGCTGCTCCGAACACGCGGACTTCCGAGCGACTCTCGGCATTCGCGAGCACGCGATCCAGCGCGTCGCCGTCTTCGTGCTGTGTGGTGGTTTCCGTCATCCGTCCCTGATCTCTTGCTTTCGTTTCGAGCCTTAACCTTAGCCCGCGCTCTCCGGTACGCTCACCGTATGGGGTCCGATCACTACTTCACTGCGGCCCCGGCCAGTCCTGAGAACCTGCGAACGATCCGTGTGACGCTCGCAGGCCGCGAGCTCGAACTCACCACCGCCGGCGGTGTCTTCAGCCCGGATCGTCTGGACGCCGGTACGTCAGTGCTTCTCGCCAACATGCCTCCCGTTCCTCCGGGGGGCAATCTTCTCGACCTCGGCAGCGGCTGGGGCCCCATCACGCTGTCGATGGCTCTCGCCGCGCCGCATGCGAAGGTCTGGGCCGTGGATGTCAATGAGCGTGCCCTCGATCTCGTGCGCCGCAACGCGGCATCCCTCGGGCTCACCAATGTCAACGCGTCGTTGCCCGAGGATGTTCCCGCCGACGTGACCTTCCGGACGATCCGCTCGAACCCGCCAATCCGCGTGGGTAAGAACGTTCTGCACGATCTGCTCGAGAAGTGGGTGCCACGGCTCGACGAGCGCAGCGACGCCTGGCTGGTCGTGCAGCGCAACCTCGGCGCCGACTCCCTCCAGCGTTGGATCGGCTCGACGTTCCACCCCGGCTTCACCGTCTATCGCACGGCGACCAGCAAGGGATACCGGGTGCTCAAGGTGCGCAAGCACGGGTCTCCCCCGACCGAGCCCATCACGATCGCCTGACGCGTCACCGACCGTTCGCCGGCTCGCGGGCGGAGCGCTGTGCTCAGGCGAGTTCGATCTCGCCGTGGAAGGCGAGCTGAGCGGGGCCGGCGAGGGCGACGTGCTCTCCGTCCTCGGCGGCGAACATCCGCACGCCGAGCGTTCCGCCGGGAACCTCGACGCGCCAGTTGTCGGGTGCCTGCTCGCCCGCCCAGTGGCGAACGGCGAGAGCCGTGGCGGCCACACCCGTTCCGCAGCTGAGCGTCTCCCCCACCCCACGCTCGAAGACCCGCATGCGCACATGGCCGATACCATCGCGGACCAGGGGTTCGCCCGGCACGACGAACTCGACGTTGGCGCCGGTGGGCGGGAGCGGGTCGAGCAGCGGCGGTCGGTGGAGATCGAGAGACGCGAGCTCCGCCTCGCTCGCGACGGCCACGACGACGTGCGGATTCCCTACGTCGATTCCCAGCCCCGGCCGGGTGACGGCGAGGCCGCTGGCGGTCACCAGTGGATCGTCGCCGTCGAGGCGCCAGCGGCCGAGGTCGACCTGGTACCCGTTCTCGCTGCGGGTGACGTCGCGCACCCGGGCGCGCGTTCCGATCGGGAGCGTCGACCCCGCCTCGATGACGGCGAGCCCCGCCCACAGGAGGTAGTGCGCGAAGACACGGATGCCGTTGCCGCACATCTCGGCGATCGAACCATCGGCGTTGCGGTAGTCCATGAACCACTCGGCATCCGGCTCCTCGGCCAGCGATGCAGCACCGTCGGCGATCGCTGCGGAGCGGACGACGCGGAGCACACCGTCGGCACCGATACCGAAGTTGCGGTCGCAGAGCGCTGCGACCTGATCGGCGGTGAGATCGAGAGCACCGTCGGGGTCGGCGATGATGACGAAGTCGTTGCCTGTGCCGTGACCCTTGGTGAATGCGACCATGCTCCCAGTCTAGGGATTCCGGCTATGCGTCGGCGATGAGCCGCTTGCCGGTGTTCGCTACCGCGAACCGCTCGTATCCGAGCGCATCGTAGAAGCCCAGTACCCCTTCGTTACCCTCGCGGACCATGAGCTGCACCTTCGGGCATCCGAGTGCCAACAGCAGCCGTTCCGCCTCGGCGATCAGTTCACGCGCGATGCCTCGGCCACGATGGGAAGCCGCTGTAGCGAGGTAGTAGAGCCATCCGCGATGGCCGTCGTACCCGGCCATGACCGAACCGACGACCGTCGCGCTGTTCGGCTCCGTCGCGACGAGGAACAGCTCGGGCTGCACACGGAGCTTGCGCTCGATGTCGAGGCGGGGGTCGTTCCAGGGGCGGGTGAGCCCGGCCTCGGTCCACAGCTCGATGACCGCATCGGTGTCGGACCGCTCGAATGCGCGTGCGTTCCACCTCATGGTGCTCCTGTTCATCGACGCCTCCTGGATGACGCCGAAGCTCGAGCCTATCCGGGGCGGGTGCTACCGGATGACGCGGTAGTGGCCGCACAGGAAGCCGCGATTACGGGCCACGTCGAGCAGTTCGAACTCCCGGGCGCGGGGAAACACGGGCGCCCCGGCCCCGAGCGTCACGGGGGCGAACTGGATCCACACTTCGTCGAGCAGGCCGGCGTCGGCGAACTGGCCGGCGAGGTCGCCACCACCGACGACCCAGATGTCATCGCCGCCGGCTGCGAGCCGCATAGCCGCGTGCGCGTCGCTGACTTCTCCCTGGACGAAACGCACGTCGGCGCCAGAGGGAACAGCGAGCTCGCGATGCGTGAACACCCAGGTGGGCTGCGCATACGGCCAGGGCTCCTCGCCCTGCGCGCGCAGCAGCCACTCGTACGTCGATGCGCCCATCGCGAGCGCACCGATTCCCTCGACGAAAGCCGGGTAGGCCATCGGACCTTCCTGGTCGAAGTCCTGACTCAGCAACCACTCGAGGGAGTGATCCGCCGTCGCGATGAAACCGTCGAGGCTCGAGGCCGTGTAGAAGTGCGTCGCCATGTCCTCACGGTCGCATCGACCACCGACATCGGTCAGTCGGCGATCAGGGGCGAAACATCGATCGGATGCTCCACCCATTCGATTCCGGGGTATCGCTTGAACCAGGAGACCTGTCGACGCGCGTACCGGCGCGTGAGGGCCTGGGTCTCGGCGATCGCTTCCGCTTCGCTGAGTCGACCGTCCAGCTGTCCGAGCGCCTGCGCATATCCGATCGCGCGGCTGGCGGTGACGCCTCTCTCGAGCCCCCGAACCCGGAGCTCCTCGACCTCTGCGAGAAGCCCCTGGGCCCACATCCGATTCACGCGGGCATCGAGCCGCTCGACGAGGGCGGAGCGTTCGACGTGCACCCCGATCACCCGCGTGTTCTGCTGCCAGAGCGTCGGCGTTGTCGGCAGAGCGGCGCCGTGCGTGGCGGCCCCCTGTTCGAGCACCTCCAGCGCGCGAACGACGCGGCGGGAGTTCTTCGGATCGATGCGCGCCGCCGTCGCCGGGTCCGCCGCCTGCAACCGGGCGAGCAGTGCGTCCGCTCCGTACTCGGCGAGCTCGGCCTCGAGGCGCACGCGCACGGACTCGTCGCGGGGCGGGAACCGGAAGTCGAAGACGACGCTCGAGACGTAGAGTCCCGATCCGCCGACGAGGATCGCGTCGCCACCGCGGCGCTGCACGTCGCGGACGGCGGCCCTCGCCTCGGGCTGGTACCAGGCGACCGCCGCTTCCTCATCGACGTCGCGGACGTCGAAGAGGTGATGCGGAATCCCGCGTCGCTCACCGAGCGGAAGCTTGGCCGTGCCGATGTCCATGCCGCGATACAGCTGCATCGCGTCGACATTGATGATCTCGGCCGGGTTCCCGCGAGACCGCAGATTCTCGGCGATGTTCAGAGCGAGTTCGCTCTTCCCCGTGCCGGTGGCTCCGACCACCGCCCAGAGGCGCGGTGCCGCCTCGGGCGTTGAACCGGAAGTGTCGTTCACACTCCGACGCGCAGTGTCGGGAGTCCGAGCGACACGGCGCGGGGGCCGCCGTCGCTCGCCGGCGCAGGAACGGCGCACGATTCGGACTGCGCGCGATCCCAGGCGTCGCCTCCGCGCGTGCGGCGGATCTGCAACGGCGAACCGGTCGGGTCATCGGCGAGGAGATGGAACGGCGCCGCGTGCGTGATCGCCACGGTGACGACATCACCCGGCCGGGGAAGGTCGGAGCCCGGCGTGACCTCGAAGTGCACGAGACGGTTGTCCTGAGCACGTCCGGTGAGTCGATGCGTCTCGGCATCCTTCTTGCCCTCGCCCGTCGAGACGAGCACCTCGACCGACCGGCCGACCTGCTTCTGGTTCTCTTCGAGCGAGATCCGCTCCTGCAATGCGAGCAGGCGGTCGTAGCGCTCCTGCACGACGGCCTTGGGAACCTGATCCTCCATCGTCGCTGCGGGGGTGCCCTCACGGATCGAGTACTGGAACGTGAAGGCACTGGAGAAGCGCGAGAGCTCGACGACGCGCATCGTGTCTTCGAAGTCCTCGTCGGTCTCACCGGGGAAACCGACGATGATGTCGGTCGTGATGGCAGCGTCGGGCATCCGATCGCGCACACGATCGAGGATGCCGAGGAACTTCTCACTGCGGTAGGAGCGGCGCATGGCCTTGAGGATGCGGTCGCTCCCGGACTGCAACGGCATGTGCAGCTGCGGCATCACGTTGGGCGTCTCGGCCATGGCATCGATCACGTCATCGGTGAACGCAGCGGGATGCGGGCTGGTGAAGCGAATGCGCTCGAGTCCTTCGATCTCGCCGGCAGCGCGCAGCAGCTTGCTGAAAGCCTGGCGATCGCCGAACTCGACGCCGTAGGAGTTGACGTTCTGCCCGAGGAGCGTGACCTCGATCGCTCCGTCCTCGACGAGCAGTCGGATCTCGTTGAGGATGTCGCCGGGACGCCGATCCTTCTCCTTGCCTCGCAGGCTCGGCACGATGCAGAACGTGCAGGTGTTGTTGCAGCCCACCGAGATCGACACCCAGCCACTGTGCGCCGCGTCGCGCTTGGTCGGCAGCGTGGAAGGGAACACTTCGAGCGACTCGAGGATCTCGAGCTCGGCATCGCCGTTGTGGCGTGCGCGCTCGAGGAGACGCGGGAGCGACCCCATGTTGTGGGTGCCGAAGACGACATCGACCCACGGCGCTTTGTCGAGCACCGTCTGCTTGTCCATCTGCGCGAGACATCCGCCGACGGCGATCTGCATGCCGCCCCTGCGGCGCTTCACCCCTGCGAGCTGGCCGAGGGTTCCGTAGAGCTTCCCGGCCGCGTTGTCGCGCACCGCACAGGTGTTGATGATGACGACATCGGCCTCATCACCGGCTGCGGCGCGCACGTAGCCCGCACTCTCGAGCGAGCCGGAGAGGCGCTCGGAATCGTGCACGTTCATCTGGCAGCCGAACGTGCGTACTTCGTAGGATCGCTGACGACCGTCGGCGTCGACGGCTGCCGACGACGAACTGATGATCGTCGGTTCACTGCGCGGAGTAGTCATGATTTCTCCATTGTACGAGCGGAAGACGGCTCCTCCGGCTGACGCGTCAGTCCGACTCGACGAAGCGCACTCCGGAACTCTTCGTCCCGAACGACGCCTCGTTCAGCGCCGTCTTCGCCGCGTTCGTCGCGACGGATCCGCCGTACCCACGACGAGCGAGCTGTCCGAGCAGACGTCGCAGAGCGGTGTCGTGGTCGAGACGACTGAGCGAGCGAGCCTTGGTGCGAGCGAACTCCAGCGCTCGTTCCGCATCGTCGTCCGGGAGTTCGTCGAGCGCCGCAGCGATGACGTCGCGCGGGATCCCCCGCTGCGAGAGCGAGCGGGAGATGGCCACGCGCCCCTGCCCCTTGCGATCGACCCCCGCGGCGACGAGCATCTGCGCGAGCTCGTGATCGTCGAGATACCGGCGCCGAAGGAAGTCGTCGATGACATCGTCGATCTGCGTGCCGTCGAGTCCGTGGGTCCGCAAGACCTGCCGGGCTTCGGAGACCGACAGCGATCGAGTGCGCAGCTTGCGTACCAGACTCTCTTCGGCCGCTTTACGAACCTCGACCGGATCGAGTGCATCGTCACCGATGGCTCCGTCGTCGACGGACGAGACGGAAGGGGATGCGTGAGCGGAGGCAGACCGCTCCGCCGTTGCATCGGGAGTCTTCGTGTTCGGGGTCGACGGAGTGGCGTTCCGAGCTCCGAAAAGAGGGATGACGGGGGCGATCCGCCCGATGTCCTGACGCGAACCGCCCCCGTTCTCACCATTCATGATCAGGCCGGGCGCCGCTCTGCGAGCTCATCCGCCGGAGCCGCGGGAGCGGCTGCGCCGCCGATGCCGAGCTTCTGCAGGATCTGCGTCTCGATGGCGAGTGCCACGTCGGTGTTGTTCAGCAAGAACGTACGGGCGTTCTCCTTGCCCTGCCCCAGCTGGTCACCGTCGTAGGTGTACCACGACCCGGACTTCTTGACGATTCCGTGCTCGACGCCGAAGTCGATCAGGCTGCCCTCGCGCGAGATGCCCACGCCGTAGAGGATGTCGAACTCCGCCTGCTTGAAGGGCGGGGCCATCTTGTTCTTGACGACCTTCACGCGGGTACGGTTACCCACCGCGTCAGTGCCGTCCTTCAGGGTCTCGATACGACGGATGTCGAGACGAACCGATGCGTAGAACTTGAGAGCCTTACCACCGGCGGTCGTTTCGGGAGAACCGAAGAACACGCCGATCTTCTCGCGAAGCTGGTTGATGAAGATCATCGTGGTGTTGGTCTGGTTCAGGCCACCGGTGAGCTTGCGGAGAGCCTGCGACATCAGTCGTGCCTGCAGACCCACGTGTGAGTCACCCATCTCGCCCTCGATCTCGGCGCGGGGCACGAGCGCCGCGACGGAGTCGATGACGATCAGATCGATGGCGCCGGAACGCACGAGCATGTCGGCGATCTCGAGCGCCTGCTCACCCGTGTCGGGCTGCGAGACGAGGAGAGCGTCGATGTCGACGCCGAGCTTGGCGGCGTAGTCGGGGTCCAGCGCGTGCTCTGCGTCGATGAACGCCGCGATACCGCCGGCGCGCTGGGCGTTGGCGATCGCGTGCAGCGTCAGCGTCGTCTTACCCGAGGACTCCGGGCCGTAGATCTCGACGATGCGGCCACGCGGGAGGCCTCCGACACCGAGAGCGACGTCGAGGGCGATGGAGCCGGTGGGGATGACAGCGACCGGTGCGCGCTCGTCGCTGCCCAGCCGCATGACCGAGCCCTTTCCGAACTGACGGTCGATCTGGGCGAGGGCGGTCTCGAGGGACTTCTCGCGGTCGGCGGGAGATGGCATGTCGTGCTCCTTCTGCTTCGCGTGGTGCCGCCTGTAGGCTGTCGCGGCGCTTCCGGCTGGAAGCAACTCTCCGACAAGGCGTATGGCTCTGTGGCCATGTCTTCACCGTACGAGGAGCCTCCGACATTGCGTCGTCGAGTCACGCGAACAGTGGAGAACACGAACGTCTGAACCACTGTGCAGAAGACTACGCCCGCTTCGAACGCATATTCGACGACACGCCGGATCCCGGCATCCGATCTCGATATCCATCGAACGCATGCGCGAACTCAGCGCCGACGCGGCTCCAGTCGGCCAGCACCATGCCGCCGGTTCTCGGGCACTTCCATCTCGTCGCAGAGCGCGAACCAGATCTCACGCGGGGGAATCCCCGCGGCCAGAGCTTCTTTGGCCGTGCGACCGGCGAGAGGACTCAGCACCAGATCGTTCAACACCGACGACGTGCGTCCGGGGAACTCGTCCTCGACGGCACGCAGGAACTCACTTCGACGCATCGCGCAACGACGGGGTGCGTGGGATCAGTGGAGCGAGAGCTCGGGCTCGATCGAGGCGACCAGATCGTCGGGAACGACGTCGGGGAACACCTGGATGCCCTCGAGCACGGAGATACGATCTCCGACCTCGCGCATGATGGTGGAGATGGGGACGTCGAGCGCATCGGCGACGGACGCGAGGATCTCGCTCGACGCTTCCTTCTGACCGCGCTCCACTTCGCTCAGATAGCCGAGCGCCACGGAAGCCTTGCTCGCGACCTGCCGAAGGGTGCGTCCCTTCTGCAGACGGAAGTCCCTCAGCACATCGCCGATTTCCTGTCGTACAAGAATCATCGGAACCTCCTCCCCAATCGGTTTCTCGGAGTCTCCCCCGAAGTGATGGCCAGTATAACCTCGCCGACCTTCATAAAATCTACAACTGCACTCTGTGGTTTGAGTGTGAGCACGAAATCCATAACCGCGTCGCGGCGGCGACTATTCCCGGGAGAGTTCTCGGATCATCTCGAGAGCGGCTCGAACGGATTCCGAGCGGATTCGAGACCGGTCCCCCGGGAAGAGGAATGATCGCGCCTCGACGCCTTCGGGCGTGGCGACGGCGATGTGCACCGTCCCGACCGGTTGCCCGTCGGGCGAGACGGGGCCGGCGATACCCGTCGTCGAGACGCCGACCGATGCGTCGATGCCGTCCACCCTCACGGCGTGGCGGACACCCCGCGCCATCTGGCGCGCGACCTCCGGATGCACGGGGCCCTCTCGGTCGAGGAGCGACTCGTCAACGCCGAGGAGGGTGTGCTTGACCGGCGTCGCGTACGCCACCACTCCGCCGAGGACCACCGACGATGCACCGGGCACGCTGACGAGGTCGGCGATCACTGCGCCGCCCGTGAGCGATTCCGCCACGCCCAGCGTCCAGCCACGGCGACCGAGCGTCTCGATCACGGCGTCCGCGAGCTCGGTCATCGGCTCTGTCGCGCTCCCCGCACCTGGGCGACGATGTAGTCGATCCCGCTCCAGATGGTCAGCACCAGCACCACGAGCATGAGCACGAAGGTGATGAGGGTCCAGGCGGGAAGGCCGATCACGACGTGCAACGGCATCAGCGCCCAGGCCAGGGCGACACCCTGCGCGGCGGTCTTCACCTTGCCCATCCATGCCGCGGCGACGACGTGCTCGTTGACGATCATGAGCCGGTGGATCGTGATGCCCCACTCGCGAACGAGGATGATCGCAACGATCCACCACGAGACCTCGCCCAGGATCGCGAGTCCGATGAAGCCCGCCCCCGTCAGCAGTTTGTCGGCGATCGGATCCCAGAGCTTGCCGAAATCGCTGACGATCTCGTAGCGCCGGGCGAGGTAGCCGTCGACCCAGTCGGTCGAGATCGCGAAGATGAACAGGATCGCCGCGGTCCAGCGCAGGCCGAGATCGGGGACACCGTAGGTCCCGCCGAGCAGGAGCAGTACGAAGAACACCACCGCGAGCGGGATGCGGGCGATCGTGATCGCATTGGGCAGCTGCCGAGGAATCGCCATCAGTCGCGCCCCGTCAGACCCCAGGCGTCTTCATCGCCCTCGGCTTCCACGACCGGGAGACCCTCGAACTGCGCCTCGAGGGGATCGGAGGCCATCGCCGAGGTCGGACCCGCGGGGGCGGCGGCAGGAGCGGCCGGCGCTGCGCCGGGTGCCGCCGGAACGTCCTCACCACGCAGCTTCGCCATCACTCCCCCGAGCTGCTCCGCCGTGACGAGGACGTCACGAGCTTTGGAGCCCTCGGACGGGCCGACGATCTCCCGCGACTCGAGGAGATCCATCAGGCGTCCGGCCTTGGCGAAGCCGACGCGGAGCTTGCGCTGCAGCATCGAGGTCGACCCGAACTGCGACGAGACGACGAGCTCAGCGGCCGCGAGCAGCAGCTCGAGGTCGTCGCCGATGTCTTCGTCGACCTCCTTCTTGCGCGGCTCCAGTGCCTCCTGGACGTCGTTGCGGTACTCGGGCCGTGCCTGACGCGTCACATGCTTGACGACGGCGTCGATCTCCTTCTCGTCGACCCACGCTCCCTGCAGACGGAACGGCTTCGAGGACCCCATCGGCGAGAACAGCGCGTCACCCTGACCGATGAGCTTGTCGGCACCGGGGCTGTCGAGGATGACGCGGCTGTCGGTGACGCTCGTCACCGCGAACGCGAGGCGCGACGGCACGTTGGCCTTGATCAGACCGGTCACGACGTCGACGCTCGGGCGCTGGGTTGCGAGCACCAGGTGGATACCGGATGCTCGCGCGAGCTGCGTGATGCGCACGATCGAGTCCTCGACGTCGCGCGGGGCGACCATCATGAGGTCGGCGAGCTCATCGACCACGACGAGGAGATACGGATACGGCTTGAGCACGCGCTCGCTGCCGACGGGCAGCTCGACCTCGCCGGCGCGCACCGCGCGGTTGAAGTCGTCGATGTGGCGGAATCCGAACGACGCGAGGTCGTCGTACCGCATGTCCATCTCCTTGACGACCCACTGCAGCGCTTCGGCGGCCTTCTTCGGGTTGGTGATGATCGGCGTGATCAGGTGCGGCACACCGGCGTAGCTGGTGAGCTCGACGCGCTTCGGGTCGATCAGCACCATTCGCACGTCCGCCGGGCGCGCACGCATCAGCAGGCTCGTGATCATCGAGTTCACGAAGCTGGACTTACCGGAGCCGGTGGAACCGGCGACCAGGAGATGGGGCATCTTCGCCAGGTTCGCGATGACGATGTTGCCGCCGACGTCCTTGCCCACCCCGATCGTCATGGGGTGCGTACTCTTCTGCGCGGCGGGCGAACGGAGCACGTCGCCGAGGGCGACCATCTCCTTGTCGGCGTTCGGAATCTCGATACCGATCGCGCTCTTGCCGGGGATCGGCGAGAGGATGCGCACGTCGTTCGAGGCGACGGCGTAGGCGAAGTTGTTGCTCAGCTGCAGGATCTTCTCGACCTTGACGCCGTGGCCCACCTCGACCTCGTACTGCGTCACCGTCGGTCCGCGCGAGAAACCGGTGACCTTCGCGTCGACCTTGAACTGCGTGAGCACGCTGGTGATCTGTTCGATCACCTTGTCGGTCGCCTCGGAGCGCATGACCGGGGGCGGCCCCTCGACCAGGAGACCCGGCGACGGAAGGATGTAGGGCGCGACCGGCGCCTGGGGGCCGCGGTCTCCCGGGCCCTCGGTCCCGAAGCCGTCGAGGCCGGGGAGTTCGGGCACCTCACCGGTGTCGGCGTCGTCGTCGAGGAGGGCCGTGGTCTGCTGCTCGGCGAGGGAATCGGCGACCGAGCGCACATCGGACAGAACCTCGGTGGCGGAGTCGTAGGAGTTCTCGACCACGACGGCCTGGTCGTACGCCGGAGTCGGCTCCGCAGTGGAGAGGAGCGCGGTGATGTCGTCGGACCCGAGGGTGCCCTCGTCGGGGTCCTCCTCGCGCCCGCTCTTGTTGCGCCGCCACCAGGGCAGGACGTTCTCGTCGTCGGTCTTGTCGGCGTCGTCGATATCTGGCGTCTCCGCCTTCGGCTCCGGGCGCTCGGCGTCGAACATCCAGGCGTAGAGGTCGCCGAGACGGCGGCCGATCCGGTTCGGCGGGGTCTTCGTGAGGATCAGGATGCTCAGGGCGATCACGAAACCGAGAACCACGTACGCAAGGACCGGGGAAACCAGCGCGAGCGGCTCCCCGACCAACCAGCCGAAGACACCTCCCGCCTCGCTGATCGCGGCCATGCCCATGTTCGGATGCGCACGCCCGTCCGCGCCGGCTCCGGCCGGCGCCCCGGCTGCCACATGAGCGATACCGGCGAGGGCGAGCACGAAGAGGCCGAAGCCGATGCCGATGCGTCCGTTGTCATGCACCGAGGAAGGATGACGGAAGAGCCAGCCCGCGAGGAGAAGGAGGAGCACCGGCATGATGAACGCGATGCGTCCGACGAGCCCGCCCACCGAGTACGCACTGATGTTGGCGGCGACCTCGTTACCGATGAAGAACCACTCGTTCACGGCACCGAGGATCGCCAGCAGCACCAGCAGGAACGGGAACCCGTCGCGACGGTCGTCCTTCTCCAGGGTCTCCGGGCCGAAGGCGCGGAAGAGTCCCCCGACGCCATGCGCGAGGCCGGTCCACGCGCGGACCACCACCGGCGGCTTGTCGATCTCGTCGATGTACTTCTTAGGCACGGGCTTTTTCGCTGCCGGCTTCTTGGGCGCAGGCGAGGCTTGGGGAGCCGCCCGCCGCGAGGGGCGGGACGGCGTGCTCCCGGACGCGCGCTCGGACTTGGTCGTACTCCTGGCCATGCCCTCACGTTACGGCCAGCGGCCGACATTCCCGCGTATCGACGCGGCTTTCAGCCGATCCCGCTGATCACGCCTCGATCACGAGAGGGACGATCATCGGACGGCGACGCAGACGCTGGTTGACCCACCGGCCGATCGTGCGACGTACGACCTGCGAGAGTGCGTGGGTGTCGCGCACGCCGTTGCCGGAGGCCTCCTTGAGGGCGGCGATGATCTTCGGCGTCACATCGTCGAAGACAGAGTCGTCCTCGGCGACACCGCGCGCGTGGATCTCCGGCCCGGAGATGATCCGTCCGGTCGCGGCATCCACCACCACGATCACCGAGATGAAGCCCTCCTCGCCCAGGATCCGACGATCCTTGAGATCGGCATCCGTGATCTCGCCGACCGTCGAGCCGTCGACGTAGACGAACCCGAGATCGAGCTGTCCGACGACCGACGCGACGCCGTCGCGCAGGTCGATGACGGTGCCGTTGGAGGCGATGATCGTGCGCTCCTCGGCGATCCCCGTGTCCTGCGCGAGCTTGGCGTTCGCGATGAGGTGACGGTACTCGCCGTGCACGGGCAGCACGTTCTTGGGCTTGAGGATGTTGTAGCAGTACAGCAGCTCCCCCGCCGCGGCGTGTCCCGAGACGTGCACGCGGGCGTTCGCCTTGTGCACCACGTTCGCGCCGAGCTTCGTGAGACCGTCGATCACGCGGTAGACGGCGTTCTCGTTGCCCGGGATGAGGCTTGAGGCGAGGATGACGGTGTCGCCCTCGCTGACCTCGATCGCGTGGTCCATGTTCGCCATGCGGCTCAGTACCGCCATCGGCTCGCCCTGCGAACCGGTCGACATGTAGACGATCTGCTCGTCGGGGAGGTCGCGCGCCTTCTTGAAGTCGATGAGCACGCCGGCCGGCACCTTCAGGTACCCGAGCTGCTCGGCGATGGTCATGTTGCGCACCATGCTGCGGCCGAGGAACGCCACGCGCCGCCCGTGGGCGTGGGCCGCATCGATGACCTGCTGCACGCGGTGCACGTGGCTCGAGAAGCTCGCCACGATCACACGTCGCGGCGCCTTGCCGATCACCTGGTCGAGCACCGGACCGATCGAACGTTCGGTGGGGGTGAATCCCGGCACGTCCGCATTGGTCGAGTCCACCAGGAAGAGGTCGACTCCCTCCTCCCCCAGGCGCGAGAACGCGCGGAGGTCGGTGATGCGGCCGTCGAGCGGCAGCTGGTCCATCTTGAAGTCACCGGTCGCGAGCACCATGCCCGCGGGAGTCCGGATGGCGACCGCGAGCGCGTCGGGGATGGAGTGGTTCACAGCCACGAACTCGAGATCGAACGGGCCGACCTTCTCCTGCTGCCCCTCCTTGACCGTCAGCGTGAACGCCTTGATGCGGTGCTCCTTGAGCTTCGCCTCGACGAGCGCCAGGGTCAGGCCCGAACCGATCAGAGGGATGTCGCCCTTGAGGCGCAGGAGGTACGGAACAGCCCCGATGTGGTCCTCGTGCCCGTGCGTGAGTACGACGCCGACGATGTCGTCGAGGCGATCGCGGATCGGTTCGAAGTCCGGGAGGATCAGGTCGACGCCGGGCTGGTGCTCCTCGGGGAAGAGCACACCGCAGTCGACGATCAGGATCTTGCCGTCGTACTCGAACATCGTCATGTTCCGACCGATCTCGCCGAGACCGCCGATCGGGATGACCCGCAGCGTTCCTTCGTCGAGAGCGGACGGTTCGGCCAGGGGAATGGACATGCTGTCTCCTCAGTCGGACACTCGGCGCGTCCGTTCGTTCATGGCGACGCGACTCAGCGCGTCGTGCCGTGCACCTTGGGCAGGGCACCACCGGCGGCCGCGTTGCGGTCGGGGCGGAAGTTCGAGAAATCGGCGCCCGGGACGCCCGCGACGAGATCGAGCTCGTCTTCGATGAGTGCGGCCTCCCACTCCTCCGGCCCGACGAGCGGAAGACGCACGCGCGGGCTCGAGATCCGGCCGAGGCCGTGGAGGATGTACTTGGCGGCGACCGTACCGGGAACGTGGGTCATCACGGCGCGCACGAGGGGCTCGAGACGCTTGTGCTCGGCGGTCGCGGTGGCGAGATCGCCCCTGTTCACGGCGTCGACGATCGTGCGGTACGGAGTCGCGGTGATGTTCGCGGTCACACCGATCAGGCCCGTCGCGCCGATGGCGAGGTGCGGGAGCACGTTCGCGTCATCACCCGAGAAGTACATGAGATCGGTCTGGTTGAGCACTCGGCTCACCTCGGAGAAGTCGCCCTTGGCGTCCTTGACCGCGAGGATGTTCGGGTGCTTCGCCAGGCGAAGGATCGTCTCGTACTTGATCGGCACACCGGTGCGCCCGGGGATGTCGTAGAGGATCACCGGCAGGTCGGTGGCGTCGGCCACCAGACGGAAGTGCGTGAGGATGCCCGCCTGAGTCGGCTTGTTGTAGTAGGGCGTGACGATCATGATGCCGTCGGCGCCGGCCTTCTCGCTCGCCTTGTACAGCTCGATCGCGTGGGCGGTCTCGTTCGAACCACCGCCCGTGATGATCTTCGCGCGGCCGGCGGAGACGGACTTGCCGATCTCGACGAGCTTGAGCTTCTCGGGGTCCGTCAGGGTCGAGGTCTCGCCGGTCGTTCCCGTCACGACGACACCGTCAGCACCCGCGGTGATGACGTCATCGATGTGCTTCTCGACGGCGGGCCAGTCGACTTCACCGTCGGCCGTCATCGGAGTGACGAGCGCGACGAGGACCTGTCCGAAAGGGTTGCCCGAGTGCGTCATGCAACCAGAGTATCGTCTCGGCCCGACCTCACGAGGACGCGGCCTCGAACTAGGCTCGTGGCATGGCATGGGTCACGCACGAGTCCGACACCGTCTACGCCAACCGCTGGATCGAGGTGCGCGAGGACAAGGTCACCGGTCCCGGCGGAGACGACGGCATCTACGGGGTCGTGCGGATGCAGCATCCCGCCGTCTTCGTGGTCGCTCTCGACGACGACGAGCGCGTCTGCCTCGTCACCCTCGAGCGCTACACGACGGGGACCTCGATCGAGGTGCCCGCCGGCGGGAGCGACGGCGAGGATCCTCTCGTCGCCGCGCGGCGCGAGCTTCTCGAGGAGACCGGGTTCGCGGCATCCGAGTGGCACGAGCTCGGCATGATGAACGCGCTCAACGGCGTCGCGGATGCTCCGGAGCACGTCTTCCTCGCCCGCGGACTGACCGCGTCGGCCCCGGCGACGGCTGCGGAGAGTCAGCGCGAGGAAGGCATCGACCAGGTGTCCTGGGTGCCGTTCGCCGATGCGCTCGCGATGATCGCCGATGGACGCATCAGAGACGGCGAGACGATCGGTGCGCTCGCCCTCGCCGGCATCCGCCTGGGACGATTCCGCTGAGCCGGATCGTCACACCCGTCCGCGCCGCGCGATCCCCGCGGTGAGGGAGCGCGGAAGCAGACCCGTCACGGCCACGATCACCTTGTAGCGCAGCGATGGAACCGAGACGGCCTTCCCGCGCGCGGCGTCTCGCAGTCCCTCGCGCACCACGTCGCGCGCATCGAGCCACATGATCGCAGGAACGCCCTCCTGACCCGGGGCCAGGCCCATGCGCTCGTGGAAGCTGGTGTGCGTGAACCCGGGGCACAGCGCCGTCACGCTCACTCCGTCCCGCGCGTACTCGGTGTTGGCCCACCGGCTGAACTGGATGAGCCACGCCTTGCACGCGGAGTACGTCGAACGCGAGACGAATCCGGCGACCGAGGCCACGTTGATGATGCGCCCTCCACGACCGCGCATGGTCTGCAGCGCGGCGTGCATGAGTCGCATCGAGGCTTCGACGTGCACCCGCAGGTGACGCACCTCGTCGGCGATGTCGTTCTCGGCGAACGTCAGCGGCAGCCCGAAACCGGCGTTGTTGACGAGCAGATCGATCGGGTCGTCCGTGTTCTCGAGCCGCTGCTCGACACGCTCGACGCCCTCCTCGATCGCGAGATCGGCCGGGAGCACCTCGACGGCGACGCCGAACTCGCTACGCAGCTCAGCCGCGAACGACGAGAGGGCATCCTCCGATCGCGCGACCAGCACGAGGTCGGCGCGGCGCCGCGCGAGTTGACGCGCGAACTCGGCCCCGAGGCCGGCGCTCGCTCCCGTGATCAGCGCGGTGGGCATCAGCGCTCGTATCCGAGGAAGCGGTACCGCACACCGGTACGGGAGGTGAGCCACTCCCCCTCATCGACCAGGCGCCATCCGGTCTTCGCGGGAGCGTACGCGTCGCCGTCGACCTCGAGGTCCAGCTCGGTGACCTCGAGCCGATCGGCGTCACCGATCACCTGCCGGAAGATCTCGGCCCCTCCGATGATCCAGACCCGATCCTGACCGCGAACCGCCTCGGCGACCGTCGCCGCTCGGCGTGCTCCTTCGGCGCTCCAGTCCTGCTGGCGGGTGATGACGATGTTCTCGCGACCGGCCAGCGGGCGGAATCGCTCGGGCAACGAGTCCCACGTCTTGCGCCCCATCACGACGGGAGCGCCCAGCGTGACCTCCTTGAAGTGCGCGAGGTCCTCGGGAACGTGCCACGGCATGCCGCCTTCGGCGCCGATGACGCCACCGGCCGCCTCCGCCCAGATCAGGCCGACCCAGGTCATACCGCGACCGCCGCGCGGATCGGAGCGTGGTGCTGGTAGTCGTCGACGACGAAGTCCTCGAACGTGTAGTCGAAGATCGACTCGGGCGTACGCGCGAAGCGCAGCGTCGGATAGGGGTACGGGTCTCGGGTGAGCTGCTCGGTGACCTGCTCGATGTGATTGTCGTAGATGTGGCAGTCGCCACCCGTCCACACGAAGTCGCCGGGCTCGAGACCGACCTGCTGGGCGATCATCAGGGTGAGGAGTGCGTAGGACGCGATGTTGAACGGGACGCCGAGGAACATGTCGGCGCTGCGCTGGTAGAGCTGGCAGGACAGCTTGCCGTCGGCGACGTAGAACTGGAAGAGCGCATGGCAGGGCGCGAGGGCCATGTCGGGGATGTCGGCGGGGTTCCAGGCCGACACGATCAGTCGGCGGGAGTCCGGCGATCGCCGGATCTGCTCGATGACCTCCGCCAGCTGATCGATGCTCTCACCCGCCGGCGTCGGCCACGAACGCCACTGCACGCCGTAGACCGGGCCGAGCTCTCCGGCGTCGTCCGCCCACTCGTCCCAGATCGTCACGCCGTTCTCCTGCAGCCATCGCACGTTCGACTCGCCGCGCAGAAACCACAGCAGCTCGTAGGCGATCGACTTGAAATGCACACGCTTCGTGGTGATCAGCGGAAAGCCCTGCGACAGGTCGAAGCGGATCTGCCGTCCGAACACGCTCGTCGTTCCGGTTCCGGTGCGATCGGACTTGTGCGTTCCGTTCTCGAGGACGTCGCGGAGGAGGTCTTCGTACGGCGTCGGGACGGGTGCGCTCATGAGAGCCAGAATACCTTCCCGCGTCACGAGACGGGCGGAGGAGCAGCGGCCCGCTGACGTCATCGTCGGACACATCGGCCCCTCCACCTGCGCCCGCACCTTACCCTCGATGCATGTCTCCCGTCGCCGCCCTCGCGATCCTCGCCGCGCTCGTGGCGGTCGCCCTGGTGATCGGCGCGGTCGCGAAACGGCGGGACGGACGCCGGCGGGCGGGCGGAGCTCTGCGATTCGATGCACAGGATGCCGTTCCCGCCGAGCTCGGATCGAAAGCCACGCTCGTGCAGTTCAGCACCGAGATGTGCGCCCGCTGCCCGCAGGTCCGCCGGATGCTGCGCTCCTATGCCGAGGAAGGCGACGGCCTCCGCCACATCGAGGTCGATCTCACCCATCGCCCCGACCTCTCCTCGCGCTATCGTGTGCTCCAGACGCCGACCACGTTCCTCGTGGACGAATCCGGCGCCGTGCGTTCCCGATTCCACGGCGTGCCGCAGCGACGCGCCCTCACCGAAGCCCTCGCCTCCCTCTGAGACGACGTCAGGAGCATCCATGTCCTCTCCCGCCGGCATCGATCCCCGCGGTCCGCGTTTCGCAGCGACCATCACGGCCGTCCTGCTGCTGATCGCGACCTTCCTCGGACTCACCGGGCTCGCGACGGCACGGCCGGCGGCGACGTTCGGCTGGTTCGCCTACCAGCCTCTCGCCGACGCGACGTTCGTTCCCGGCGGCGACTGGCTGATCACCCATGCGTCTCTCGCCGAGCGCGCACTCGATCCCGCCTTCCTTCTCACGGTGGTGATCGCGCTGCTCTTCCTCTGGAGCATCCTGTCCCCCGCGACCGCTCCCTGGGGAGCGCTCTTCCGCCGCGCCATCCGTCCGCGCCTCGCGCCCCCGACCGAGCTCGAAGACCCTCGCCCGCCGCGTTTCGCGCAGGGCGTCGGTCTTTTCGTCGTGACCATCGGCCTCGTGCTCCAGCTCGCCGGTGTCCCCTGGGCGCTCCCGATCGCCACCGCCGCCGCCTTCATCGCCGCGTTCCTGAACGCCGCCATCGGCCTGTGCCTCGGCTGCCAGCTGTACCTGCTGCTCCAACGCGCAGGGCTCCTCGGACGCACGCGCACGGCCTGAGGCCGTTCCGCCGCAGAGCGCCGCTCGCTAGGCTGGCGACGACGCGACGCTGCGCATCCGCAGTGCGAGAACCGGAGGAATCATGCCCGTCACCAGCGAAGCGACCACCACCTGGACCGGATCACTGGCGGAGGGCTCCGGCACCGTCGCGTTCTCGTCGTCGAAGCTCGGCACCTTCCCCATCGACTGGAAGGCACGCAGTGAGGGCAGCGACACCACCACCACGCCGGAGGAACTCATCGCCGCCGCGCACGCATCGTGCTTCAGCATGGCTCTCGCTCACGCCCTGAGCGAGAACGGCACCCCGCCGGAGCGTGTGAACGCGAGCGCGTCGGTGACCTTCAAGCCGGGCGTCGGAATCACTGGCAGCCACCTCAACGTCAACGCCGTGGTGCCCGGGCTCTCCGCCGAGGCGTTCCAGGAGATCGCCGAAGGAGCGAAATCCGGATGCCCGGTCTCCCAGGCACTGGCCGGCATCGAGATCACCCTCGAGGCCACTCTGGCCTGAGTCGCCGGCGATCAGCCGCGCGAGAGTCTGATCGCCTCGCGGATGCTCGCGCGGGCGTCTTTGCGTCGCCCCGCGGCATCCTGCACCACACCCAGGCGGAAGCGCTCGCGCCACTCCTCCGGCGCAGCCTCCGCCGCGGCCCGGTACCGCTGGATCATCGGGTCGGCATCCGCCTTGGCGATGCGTCCGCTCGGGGTCAGCTCGGTCTCCGCCTCCGGCATTCCGCCCTCCGCGTCGAGCGTGCGTCCCAGTCGATCCGCGGCGAAGCCGAACTGCATCTCGCGGATCAGCGCCCAGGCGCCGATCAACGGCATGACGAGGAGAGCGATGCCGATCGCGATGGCGATCGGCTCGCCGGTGCCGAGCATCAGCACGGCGCGGTAGCCCACCACGACGATGTAGAGCGCGAGGCACAGAGCCATCACTCCGACGCCGATGCGGGAGATCATGAGCGGATGCCGATGTCGATCATGTTCTCGAGACCGACGACCACGCCCGTCGCATCCCGCGTGAACGGAACGGCGAGACGGATGCCGGGGGCATAGGCGAGCGCGGGCTCCACGGTGTCGTGCGTGAACGTCAGCGACTCGCCGGGACCCGCCAGCACGACCTCCTGCTTCGCGATGACGCCGGGGCGGCGGAGCGAATGGATCGGGACGCTGCCGACCTGCTGACCGCGAGCGCGCTGATCGGCGTGCGGGGCGCTCACCGGCCCCTGCTCGGAACGCGCGGCCGCGATGAGTTCGGCGGTGCGCACGGCGGTGCCGCTGGGCGAATCGATCTTCGTCTCGCGATGCGCCTCGACGATCTCGGCGGAGTCGAAGAACGGTGCCGCAGCGGCAGCGAGGGCGGAGCCGAGCACCGAACCGAGGGAGAAGTTGGGGATGAACACCGCGGCCGTGCCGGCGGCTTCGACCAGGGGACGCACGAGCGCGATGCGCTCGGCCGACCATCCGGACGTGGCGACGAGCACATTCTGTCCCCGTTCGACCGCCGAGCGCACGACGTCGATGCTCACCTGCGGCGTCGACGCGTCGATCACCAGGTCGGCACCCGCCAGCTCCGCCAGATCGCTCGATGACGACAGGACCCGGCTCACCTCGAAACCGTCCAGGTCGTCGATGACGGCGTGGATGATCGCCCCGAGCTTGCCGGTCCCACCGACGATTGCTACCTGCGTGGTCATGGTTCCCAGTCTATTTCGGGCTCCGCGCACCACGGCCCGGGGCGCGCGGTACTCCCGCCGACTCAGACCGGGATCGCGTCCGGAATACCCGTACGGAGCTCCATGGGCAGATGCCCGGTGTCGTTGTGGTTCAGCAGCGTCCACGGACGGCCCTGCTTCTGCGCGATGACGGTGAGACCGCAGTGGGCCTGGTTCAAGGTCATCCAGCGCCACTCCGGCGCTCCGAGCACTTCGCGCACGAACCACGAGATCACGAAGTTGTGGGTGATGAGCACCTCGTGTACCTCGCCCGTCTTGCGCACCAGGAACTCGTTGACTGCGTCGGACATCTGCGCGCCGCCTGCCTCGATCTCGGCGTCGGTGATCGATCCGAAGAAGGGCTCGAACGCGGCAGGAGTCTCGTCGGTCATGCCGGTGGGGACGCAGTCGAAAAGCAACGAGGTCGGCTTGGGATCGACCGAGGGCAGGCGGGCCGCGATCGCCCGCGCCGTCTCGTTCGCGCGCAGCAGCGGGGAATGCCACACGGCATCGAGAGGGAGTCCGCCGAGGCGGTCGGCGATCAATTCGGCCTGGCGCTGTCCACGCGGGGACAGGGGTCCGTCGGCCAGGCCGTGCTCGGCGTCCTGATGTTCACCGTGTCTGACCAGATAGATATAGTGCGTCACTGCTCGCTCGCTTCATCGCCAGCGTCTGCCGGGCTCTCACTCCACCCTATGCCACGCATATGACAGTCGTGTGAAGCCGCTCAGGTGCCCGCGCGCGCGAGGTCGGCCAGCTGGGTGCGGGACAGGGCGACGCCTGCCCCCTGCATGAGCTCGTCGACGTGCTCGGCGGCGAAGGTGTTGACGATCGGGGCCACGATCGACCGCTGGGCGAGCAACCAGGCGATCGAGACGGCGGCGACCGGCACGCTCAACTCTTCCGCGATCTGGTCGAGTGCGCGGAGGATACGGATGCCGCGACGGTTGAGG
Organism: Microbacterium sp. NPDC090225; assembly: GCF_044772365.1. NCBI lineage: Bacteria > Bacillati > Actinomycetota > Actinomycetes > Micrococcales > Microbacteriaceae > Microbacterium > Microbacterium sp. NPDC090225. The sequence goes on from NZ_JBIVYS010000001.1 coordinate 757,348, forward strand.
TTCCCTCGCAACTGCTCGCCCCGCACCCCTCGGGAGGCGAGCGACTTGTTGCGGTGACGGCCGGAGAGGAATCCGTGCTCGAGGGCGTGCGACGGGGTCACCGCGAGGTTCTGTGCACCGGCCACGAGGCGGAGATCGCCTTCGAACGTCTGTCGGCGGATCAGATTGTAGGGCGCGTCGACGACCTCGATACGGGGGTAGCCCGCGGAAGCGAGGATACGCGCCTCGACCAGCCGTTCCGGAGCGAATCCGAACGCGCCGACGGCTGCCACCTTGCCGGCGTCGACCAGCCACTCCACGGTCGCGAGGGTGTCCTCGAGATTCGTCGTGGCGTCGAGCGTTGCGTCGAGGTAGAGCACGTCGATGCGTTCGGTGCCCAGCCGTGTCAGCGATCCCTCGACCGCGCGCACGAGGTTGACCGACCCGAGACCCGGGTTGTCGGCGTGCGCTCCGATGCGTGCACTCAGCACGACCTGATCGCGCAGGCCACGGGAGCGCAGCCACTGACCGATGATGTGCTCGCTGCGACCGCCCGAGAAACCGTCGGCGGTGTGCACGGCGTTACCTCCGAACTCGATGTAGCGATCGAGGATGCCGTGACTCGTCTCGAGATCGACGTTCCACCCGAACTCCGCAGCGCCGAGCATGAGGGGGAACGTGTCGATCCCGGTCTCGCCGAGCGGCACACGGATGGTCTCGCCGACCCCTGGGCCCACGATCGGGATCGGGGCCGACGGATGCTCCGCGCCCTGCGCGAGCGCGCGATCATCCGGGGCTCCTGCGCCTACGCCGAACAATCGCATACTCTCACCCCCACGTCGATCGGTGCGATCCGATCTTCGTACCTGCATTCATGCACCCCCCGGTGCGTACTTCGAGAGTATGCGAAACCGGCGAACTCGCCGACCAATCCGCGGAACGGCGGGCAAACTTCCCGTAACGGTTTGATCACGAGCATGACGAGAGCCCGACGCCCTCCCCTTCGGGAAGACACCGGGCTCTCGTCGTACGGAGCCGATTACTCGGCCGCGGCCTCCTCGGCCGGAGCGGCGTCGGCCGCGGGGGCCTCGTCGATCACGGGCTCGAGCGAGAGCTTGCCGCGGTCGTCGATCTTCGTGATCTTCACGAGGATCTTCTGTCCGACCGAGAGCACGTCGTCGACGTTCTCGACGCGCTTGCCACCGGCGAGCTTGCGCACCTCGGTGACGTGCAGCAGGCCGTCCTTGCCGGGCAGCAGCGAGACGAACGCACCGAAGGTGGCGATCTTCACGACGGTGCCGAGGAACTGCTCGCCCACCTCCGGGTTGGTGGGGTTGGCGATCGCGTTGACCTGGGCGCGGGCGGCCTCGGCCGAGGGGCCGTCGGTCGCGCCGATGTAGACGGTGCCGTCCTCCTCGATGGAGATCTGCGCGCCGGTCTCGTCCTGAATCGCGTTGATCGTCTTGCCCTTCGGGCCGATCAGCTCACCGATCTTGTCGACCGGGATCTGCACGCTGATGACGCGCGGCGCGGTCGGCGCCATCTCGTCGGGCGCGTCGATCGCGGCGTTGAGGACGTTGAGGATCGTCAGACGCGCGTCGCGCGCCTGGGTCAGCGCACCCGCGAGCACCGACGACGGGATGCCGTCGAGCTTCGTGTCGAGCTGGATCGCCGTGACGAACTCGCTGGTACCGGCGACCTTGAAGTCCATGTCGCCGAGCGCGTCCTCCGCACCGAGGATGTCGGTGAGGGCCGCGTAACGGGTCTCACCGTCGACCTCGTCGGAGACGAGACCCATCGCGATGCCGGCGACGGCTGCGCGCAGCGGCACACCCGCGTTCAGCAGCGAGAGGGTCGACGCGCAGACGGAGCCCATCGACGTCGAGCCGTTGGAGCTGAGCGCCTCGGAGACCTGACGGATCGCGTAGGGGAACTCCTCGCGGCTCGGCAGCACCGGCACGAGCGCGCGCTCGGCGAGGAAGCCGTGCCCGATCTCGCGACGCTTCGGCGAACCCACACGGCCGGTCTCACCGGTCGAGTAGGGCGGGAAGTTGTAGTGGTGCATGTAGCGCTTGCTCGTGGTGGGCGACAGCGAATCGATCTGCTGCTCCATCTTGAGCATGTTCAGCGTGGTGACGCCCATGATCTGGGTCTCACCGCGCTGGAAGATCGCGGAGCCGTGAACGCGCGGGATGACCTGCACCTCGGCGTCGAGCGGACGGATGTCGGCCAGGCCGCGACCGTCCATGCGCACGCTCTCCGTGAGGATGCGGCCGCGCACGATCTTCTTCGTGACCGACTTGTACGCCGCCGAGAACTCGAGCGGAGCAGCTGCGGGCAGCTCGCCGGCCTCGGTCGCCGCGATCAGCTCGGCCTTGACACGGTCCTTGACCGCGTCGTCGGCTGCCTGACGCTCCTGCTTGTCGGCGATCTGGTACACGTCACCGAGCTCGGCGAACGCGCGCTCCGAGACGAAGTCGTAGACCTCGTCCTGGTACGGCGGGAAGACCGGGTACACGCCCGGCTCCTTCGACGCGCTGGCGGCGAGCTCGGCCTGAGCCTTGACGAGCTGCGCGATGAAGGGCTTCGACGCCTCGAGGCCCTGGGCGACGACGGCCTCGTCGGGCTTGGTCGCACCCGCCTTGATGAGGTTCCAGCTGCCCTCGGTCGCCTCGGCCTCGACCATCATGATCGCGACGTCTTCGGTGCCATCGGCCTTGGTGACCACGCGACCGGCGACGATGAGGTCGAACACGGCCTCGCTGACCTGCTCGGCCGTCGGGAACGCGACCCACTGGTCGGCGTGCTCGCCCTGGCCGGGGATGAAGGCCAGACGCACACCGGCGACGGGGCCGGAGAACGGAAGACCCGAGATCTGCGTCGACGCGGATGCCGCGTTGATCGCGAGAGCGTCGTAGAACTCGCCCGGAGCGATCGAGAGGACGGTGATGACGATCTGGACCTCGTTGCGCAGACCGTCGACGAACGACGGACGCAGCGGACGGTCGATCAGACGGCAGACCAGGATCGCCTCGGTGGAGGGACGACCCTCGCGACGGAAGAACGAGCCGGGGATCTTGCCGGCGGCGTAGGAGCGCTCTTCGACGTCGACCGTCAGCGGGAAGAAGTCGAAGCCCTCACGCGGGTGCTTGCCGGCGCTGGTGGCCGAGAGGAGCATGGTCTCGCCGTCGAGGTAGGCGGCGACTGCGCCCTGAGCCTGCTGCGCGAGGCGGCCGGTCTCGAAGCGGATGGTACGGGTGCCGAAGCGGCCGTTGTCGAGAACGGCCTCGGTGGCGGTGATTTCAGGACCTTCCAAGAGGTCTCTCCTTCTTTGTTTAGACTCGCGAATCCGTGTGACGCGCGAGCGTGTTCATGAAGGAGCGGAACGGCAGGATAAGGGCGCGCGAGCACTCTCGCGAATGTCGCCTGCGCTGGCCACCAGTAGAAAGCCACCCGACATGCCGTCTGCCGAGGAACCCACCACAGGGGACCAGCTCCTCCGCCGATCGCTCCATGAGTCGATGTGAAGTTGTCCGGCCGACACAGGTCAGCCTCCTCAACCCTACCAGGGACGCCCGATTTCACCCCCGCCCAGCCGGTACGCCGCGCTGCGCCGTCGAGCGTCCCAGATAGACGTAGTCGTCGTGCTTCGCAGCGCGGCCGTCGCCGGCGGCGCGTCCGTGCAGCCGCCGCCAGACCCAGGGAAGGGCGTGGCGAGACCACCACAGACCGGTGCCGATGTCGATCTGCTCGTGCAGCGAGGCGTCGAGGGCGCCGAGCGCCTCGGCGTGCGGGACACCGAGGATGTCGCCCGCGCGATACGCGAGGAAGCGGTGGCCGCTGCTGCTGAGGTGGACGAGGTCCTCCCCCCAGTGCTCGCGCTCGCGCAGCGCCGGGTGGAGGTCGGTGTCGATCAGCACCGCACCGGTGCGGGCGGCGATGCCGCTGAGCGCCGTGGCGAACGCCGCGAAGCGGGCCGTGTAGATGGCGGCGGCACGCCGACCCGGCAGGAACGGGGTCACGAGGACGACCGTGGCTCCCGTCGCCCGCAGACGCACGATCGCGCGCTCGAGTTCCGCGGCGAGCGCGGGGACGTCGACGCGATGCTTCACCAGGTCGTTGGCACCGATGAGCACGGAGACCAGGTCCGGGCGGAGTTCCAGGGCGCGCTCCAGCTGAGGGCCGCACACGTCGGCGACGCGCTTGGAACGGATGGCCAGGTTGGCGTAGTGGAGTCCTCCCCGCGAGGCGAGCAGGAGGGCGAGGCGGTCGGCCCATCCGCGCAGCGCGCCGTCGGGCGCGGGATCGCACAGGCCCTCGGTCAGGGAGTCGCCGAGGGCGATGTACCTCTGCCAGCGCGCAGGTTCGACGGGGAGGGGGACCTCGGGTCGGATGCTGCGGCGAGCGCGCAGCGAGGTGTCGACCGCCTTCAGCGCGCACGCCTCGTCGAAGTGCTCGATCAGTCGGTCGCAGACGCTGGCCCAGGAACGAGCCTGCACCGCGTCGTGGCCGGCTTCACCGAACGCCCGGCGCTTGCGTGCGTCGCCCGCCAGATCGGCCACCCGCATCCGTAGGTCGTCGAGGTCTCCCGGCCGGTACAGCCAGCCGTCGATTCCCATTCGGACGAGGTCGAGGGGACCGCCGCGTCCGGTGGCCACGACGGGCACACCACTCGCGTGCGCCTCCTGCAGCGTCTGCCCGAAGGTCTCGCTCTCACCGGGATGCACGAAGACGTCGAACGAGGCGACGGCTGCGGCGAGCGCATCGCCGTCGAGGTGACCGAGGAAGACGGCATCCGGGAGCAGCGCCTCCAGGCGAAGCCTGCTCGGTCCGTCTCCGACGATGACGAGGCGCGCGCCGGGTACGGAGCGCAGGGCGACGAGGTCTTCGACCTGCTTCTCCGGGGCGAGACGCCCCAAGTAGCCGATGATGACCTCCGCACCCCACCGGGCGCGCAGGCTCTCGTCGCGGCGAGCGGGCTGGAAGCGCTCCGCGTCGACGCCTCTCCCCCAGCGGCGGAGCCGGTCGACGCCGAGGTGCTCGAGCTGCCGGGCCGACTCCGACGAAGGGGCGAGGGTCAGCGTCGCGCGCCGGTGGAGGCGGGCGATGTGCGTCTGCGCGATGCCGGTCGTCGCGGCGACCCGATAGCGCTCGGTGTAGGCCGCGACGTCTGTCTGGTAGGCCGCGACGGATGCGACGTCGAGCCGCTCGGCGGCGAGCACGCCCCGCCAGCCCAGCGCGAAGGGCGATGCAAGGTGCACGACATCCGGGCGGAAGCTCCGGAGGGAGCCGGCCAGGCGCGAGGCCGGCGAGGTGCCGATGCGGACGTTGCGGTACCCCGGGAGCGCGAGGCTCGGGATCGCCTCGATCGAGGCACCGTGCATCTCCTGCGGCATGCCGTTCGCGGCGGGGGCGATGACGTGGGCATCGTGCCCGTGTCGTTCGAGGTGACGCAGGATCTGCAGCACGGATCCGGTCACACCGTTCATGTGCGGAAGGAAGGACTCTGTCACGATCGCGACTCTCACACCCCCAGGATGGGGGCAGGGATCGGCCGTCGACGCCGATTCGAGGGGCGCGCACCAGATGTTCACCGGATGCACGAAAGCCCGTCACCGGCTATCCGGATTTCAGTTGCCGTTCACCGCCGGAGGGCACCGTGGAGTCGTGCCCACCGATCTCCTCGCCGATGTCCTCTCCGGCCCCTGGGCACTCGTGGTCATGTGCCTCCTCGTGTTCGGAGACGCCTTCCTGGTGGTGATCCCCGGAGAGGTCGCGGTGACGGCTCTGGGCGCGGTATCCGTCTCCACCGGCGCTCCCCCGCTCTGGGCCGTCATCGCCTGTGCTGCGGCCGCGGCGGCTCTCGGCGACATCGCGTGCTACCTGATCGGGCGCTTCGTCGGAACAGAACGCTGGGGCTGGATGCGCGCGCCGCGCGTACGACGGGCGCTCGACTGGGCCCGCCGCAGACTGGACGGCGGGATGGCGACGGTTCTCTTCACCGCACGGTTCGTGCCGTTCGCCCGTCTCGCGATCAACCTCGTCGCCGGAGCGTCCCGCGTGCATCCTCCCCGCTATCTCGCCCTCGTCACCGTGGCGGCACTCGGGTGGGCCGCGTACCAGGCGTCGGTCGGCGCGGCCGTCGCCGCGCTCCTCCCCGGCGGACCGATCGTGGCGGTCCCCGTATCGATCGCCGTGGCGATCGGTCTCGGTCTGCTCATCGACCTGATCACACGCCGCAGCAGTCGACACCTCCCGGACGAGACGCCGGTGGCCTAGGCTGGCGGACATGAGCACCGAAGAAGGCGCCACCTCCTCCTCCGAGGAGATGAAGCGCAAGTTCAAGGAAGCGCTCGAGAAGAAGAACGCGCAGCACCGCCAGGGCGAGTCGCACCTGGATGGCGATTCCGCCGTCCACGGCGGCGCGGCCCCGCAGACGCGGCGCGAGTTCCGACGCAAGAGCGGTTGACCACCGATGCGGGAGCCGGCACGTCCGTCGGCTCCCGCATCCTTCATCCGGTGTTCGAGTCAGCCCTGCAGCGAACGCCGGCGCGCGCGCTCCTCCTTCGCCGACATCTCGTCGATCGCGGACTCCTTGAGCTCCTGCACGTCAGCAGCTTCGCTGCCGTCGGACATCCCGTGGTCGTCGACCCCGTCCAACAGCGATTCGTCGAACGGCAGCTCACCGCTCAGCACCCGCTCGACCTGCTCGCGGTCGATCTGCTTCGTCCACGTGCCGATCAGGAGCGTCGCGACCGCGTTGCCGGTGAAGTTGGTGAGGGCACGTCCCTCGGACATGAACCGGTCGATGCCGACGATCACGCCCACGCCGTCGACGAGATCGGGACGGTAGGCCTGCAGTCCCCCGGCCAGCGTCGCGAGTCCCGCGCCGGTGACCCCGGCCGCTCCCTTGCTCGCGATGATCATGAAGACCAGCAGACCGATCTGCTCGCCGATCGACATCGGCTGCCCCATGCCGGTCGCGATGAACAGCGAGGCCATGGTGAGGTAGATGGCCGTTCCGTCGAGGTTGAACGAGTAACCGGTGGGAACGGTGATGCCGACGACGGGCTTCGACACCCCGACGTGCTCCATCTTCGCGATCAGCCGCGGAAGGGCCGACTCCGAGGACGACGTGCCGACGATCAGCAGGTACTCCCGGGCGAGGTACTTCATCAGCCGGAAGATGTTGACCCGCGTCACCGCGTAGAGCAGCACGCCCAGGATCACGACGATGAACAGGATGCACGTGATGTAGAACGCCACCATCAGGATGCCCAGGCTCCAGATCGCCGAGATGCCGGTCTTGCCGACCACCGCGGCGATCGCTCCGAAGGCGCCGAGGGGAGCAAGCCACAGGATCATGCCGAGGATGCGGAACACGACCTTCTGGAGGTTCTTGACCGCGTCCATGATCGGTGCGCCGCGGTCGCCCAGCCCCTGCAGCGCGAAGCCCGTGAGCAGCGCGATGAAGAGCACCTGCAGCACGCTCTCTCCGGTGAACGCCGAGAAGAACGTCGCCGGGATGATCCCCAGGATGAAGTCCTGCGTGCTCTTCGCCTCGCTCGTATCGGCGTCGTAGGTGGCACCGGCCATGTCGAGGCCCGATCCCGGGTGGATGAGATTGCCGACGACCAGCCCGATTGCCAGGGCGAATGTCGACATCACCATGAAGTACAGCAGGGCGAGCCCGCCGATCTTGCCGACGGTCGCGGCTTTGGCGATCGACCCGACGCCGACCACGATCGTGCAGAAGATGATCGGGGCGATCATCATCTTGATCAACGCGACGAATCCCTTGCCGAGCGGTTCGAAGCTCTGGCCGACCTCGGGCCAGATCAGCCCGACGAGTGCGCCGAGCACGACCGCGATGATCACCGACACGTAGAGCCAGGTGTGACGGTCCCAGGACTGCTTGCCGCGCCTCCAGTGGAAGCCGGGAAGTGTGAATCCGGTGGTGATGGCCATTGTTCCTCCTCGGAGATGAACGTCGTCGTTCGAGGCCGGCATCGTCGCCGGCGGTGTGCCCACGCTCTCCGACTTCGCACGACGGCACCATTTGTGGTCGTATTGGTCACATTCGCCACCGCCGACGAAGGGAGACGCGATGTCGCACGCCCGCACCGCCCGCAGCGCGGCTTCGCGCGTGTTCCTCGTCCTCCTCGTCTCCGCCCTCCTCATCGGCGCCCTGGTGGCACTGTTCCTCGTCGTCGAGGCGCAGCGCGCCACGCGTGCGGAGGCCGAACGGGTGACATCGTCGACCGCGATCGCCCTCGCGGCGTCACCGCACGTCTCGTCGTCACTCGCCGACGCGGACCGGGAGCGCGCGACGCGCACGCTCGAGCCGTACGCCCTGGACGTCATCGACGCCGCGGGGCTCGACTTCATCACGATCATGACGACCACCGGCATCCGCGTGACCCATCCCGATCTCGACGAGATCGGGAAGCCCTATCTCGGTACGATCCCCGATCGCCCCGAACCTCTCACCGAGGAGTTCACCGGCACGCTCGGCCCCTCGGTCCGCACCATCGTCCCGGTGACGGGCGCGGACGGGAGCCTCCTCGGCTGGGTGGCCGCCGGCGTCACCACCGAGACGATCAGCGAGACGCTGCTGCGACGCCTTCCGCTCTCCCTCGGGATCACCGCCGCCCTCGTCGCCGCGGGCGCTCTCGGCGCCTGGGCTGCGCGGCGGATCACCCGGCGGATCGCCGGGGACCTCCCCCCGGGGCAGGTGAGAGACGCCGTGTCGTCCTACGAGTCGATCCGAACGCTCGGTGACGCGCTCCGCGCCCAGACCCATGAGCACGGCAACCGCATGCACACGGCAGTCGCTCTTCTCGAACTGAGCCGCGTCGACGAAGCGATCGAGATCCTCACCGAGACCTCACGGCAGAGCCAATCGCTGGTGGATCAGGTCACCGCCCGCCGACACGGCGACCCCGCCGTCGGAGCGCTGCTGCTCGGTAAGGCATCCCAGGCTAAGGAGCGGGGAATCGACTGGCGCATGACCATCGCGCCCGACACTCCGCCCACGCCGCTGTCGGCCGTCGACAGCGTGTCGGTGCTGGGCAACCTGATCGACAACGCCATGGACGCCGTGACGGATGCCGACGACCGATGGGTGTCGGTCACACTGCGTCGTTCGGCGAGCGACGGGATCGAGCTCGACGTGACCGACAGCGGCCCCGGCATCCCGCCTCGGCTGCGCGAGGAGATCTTCGCCCCCGGATTCTCGACGAAGGAGGCCGGCGCCGAAGGCCGAGGTGTGGGGTTGGCGCTCGTGCGGGCCCTCGTGCTCGATGCCGGTGGTCGGATCGAGGTCCGCCACGATCCGACCACGTTCCACGTGACCCTTCCGGCTGCCCACGGACGGAGCAGGCGTTGATCCGCGTGCTGCTCGTCGACGACGACGCGCTCACCCTCGAGCTGCACCGGAACTACGTCGACCGGCTCGAGGGCTTCGTCGTCGCGGGTGAGTGCACCGGGGCACGCGCCGCGGTGCAGGCGGTTCTGGACCGCGCGGACGGCGACGGATTCGATCTCGTACTCCTCGACGTGACGATGCCGGACGGCTCCGGGCTCGACGTGCTCCGCACCCTCCGCGCCCGCTCCGCAGCGGTCGACGTGATCGCGATCACCGCGGTGCGCGATGCCGAGACGGTCCGACAGATGGCGGCGCTCGGCGTCTTCCAGTACCTCGTCAAACCGTTCTCGTTCTCCGTCTTCCAGGAGCGGCTGGCGCAGTACGGCGCGCACCGGGCTCAGGCGCGGACGACGGACGGAGAAGCGACCCAGGCCGAGATCGATGCGTTGCTCGGGCGGTCCACCGGGAGCATCCCGCTGCCGAAGGGCCTCTCGCCCTCCTCCCTGGACCGGGTGACGGCCGCGCTCCGCCGCAGCGGACCGCTCTCGGCGAGCGAGGCTGCGGCCGAGCTGGGGATGTCGCGGGTCGCCGCCCGGAGGTACCTCGAACACCTCGCCGGAGAGGGCCTCGCCGACCGCGGGGCACGCTATGGCGCCCGTGGCCGCCCGGAGACCGAATACAGGTGGCGACGAGGCGACGGAGCGTGAGCGGGCTGTCGTGAACCCGGCGTTCAGCGCGGAAGTCGGCCGTGATGCAGGATCTCATCGGGGTCGAACCGCTCACGCAGCGCACGCAGACGGTCGAGCGTCTCGCCGGTCGCCGCCCCGGCAAGGGTCTGCCCGGGCGTGAGAAAGGTCGGAACCGTGCGCTCGGCGGACGCCGGGGCGACGAGCTCACGGAAGCGCGCGAGACTCGCATCGCCCGGCTGCGCCGGAGCACCCGGAAACAGCGGGGCGAGCGCGTACACGAGCCACCCGGCCGCTTCTAGCCCGGCGAATCCTGCGCGCCGCGGCGACGACAGCGCTCCTCCGAGCACGCGGAACTCGATTCCGATCACCGGCCACTGATCGTCCTCCCGATGGAACGCGAGCAGAGCATCTATCGTGTCATCGTCGAGAACCGCCAGCGCCGCCGAGGCACCACGGCTCGGTGTGGGGTCGGTCGGCTCCCCCGACTGCGCAGCCACCGCGACCGGAGAGGTCTCCCCCACGATCTCGCGCTGCACGGGTGCCGCACCCCGCACTGCCTCGAGCACATCATCGGCCGGACCCGCGGTCGAGATCACCTGCACGGTCACGAAGCTCTTGCCGCGAATCGCCTCGGGCAGCTGCGGCGCGTCGGGCATGCGTGTCGAGGTGACCGATGCATTCACGGTCGGCGGGGCGGTCGAAGCGAGGTCGCGCACGCCGCGGATGACCGCCTCGGCATCGGCGACGTCGAACACCAGCGTCGCGCCCCAGACCGCGGGGGCGGGCACCAGATCGATCTCGAGGGCGGTGACGATGCCGACGATCCCGCCCGCGCCGCGCAGGGCCCACATCACATCGGGGTCGCTCGCATCGTCGACGCGCTCATGACGCCCGTCGGTGCGCAGCACCCACGCGGCGCGCAGGTTGTCGGAACCGAGACCCGCCGTACGACTGAACAGCGAGTGACCGCCGCCGAGCGTGTAACCGGCCACGGTGACGACCGGGCTGCTCCCTGCCGGAGCCACCCATCCCGAACCCTCGAGCGCGTCGATCACGCGCCCCCACCGCACTCCGGCACCGACGACGGCGGTCCCGGCATCCGAATCGATCTCGAGGCTGTCGAACTCGTTCATCCGCACCAGGATCGCCCCCGTCACATCGCTCCCGGCCCCGTGCCCACCGGGCTGCACCGCGAGGGGCATCCCGGTCTCGCGTGCCGCGATGAGCAACGCCCGGAGGTCGTCGACGTCCCGAGGATTCGCCACCAGCGCGGGGTGCTGATCGATCGAGAGGTTCCACGGAGCCCGTGCGGCGTCGAAGCCGGCGTCGTCGGGCAACAGCATCCGCCCCGCGAACGAACGGCGGAGGGCGGCGATTGCTTCAGAGGCTGACATGACGCCACCGTACGATGCCCCACGGACATTGTCGATGGCGTCATGCCCTGCGCTCACTCGCCGGCGAGACCTCCGAGCATGTGCCCGAACGAGCGTCCCTCGCCGAGGTAGGTCGCGGGGTCGAACGGATCGGTCGCGACCGCCGCCTCGCGGCGGGCGATGACGTCGGCCAGCTCGCGCGCACCCTTCTCGACACGCTTGGCGAGCGGGGCGACGTCGTCACCCGCGCCGCCCCAGTCGCTCGAGGCCGCGAAGACGCCGGTCGAGACCGCGTCGGCGTGCAGGTAGGCGAAGAGCGGACGAATCGCGTAGTCGATGGCGAGCGAGTGCCGAGCCGTGCCCGCATTCGCGCCGATGAGCACCGGCTTGCCCGTGAGCGCATCGGGGTCGAGCACGTCGATGAACGACTTGAAGAGTCCCGAGTAGCTCGTCGAGAAGATGGGCGTCACCGCGATGAGGGCGTCCGCCGAGACGACCGTGTTGATCGCGGTCTCGAGAGCGGGCGGAGCGAATCCCGTGAGCAGGTTGTTCGTGATGTCGTGCGCGTAGTCGCGCAGCTCGATCACGTCGACCGTCGCGTCGATCTCGCGAGCGGCGAGTTCTTTCACGGTCTCCGCGGCGAGTCGATCCGCGAGCATCCGGGTGGACGACGGGTTCGAGAGCCCGGCCGAGACGACGGCGATGCGACGCGTGGTCATCTCACGCCTCCTTGCGGCCGAGGCCGAACGACGCACCGGCGGGAGCCGGCGTGTCCTGGTAGGGGCTGTCGCCGGTGAGGTTGTCGCCGCGGTTGGCACCGGGGCGGGCCTGACGAGTGGGTCCGTCGCCGAACTCCGCCGTCACGCGCGCGGCGTGGGTCGGGGCATCCGGCACGGATTCCGGACGGTTCTTCGCCAGCTCCGTGCGCAGGACGGGCACGACCTCGGCACCGAGGATGTCGAGCTGCTCGAGGACGGTCTTCAGCGGCAGACCCGCGTGGTCCATCAGGAACAGCTGGCGCTGGTAATCGCCGTAGTGGTCGCGCATGCCCGCGTAGCGGTCGATGACCTGCTGCGGCGAGCCGACCGTGAGCGGCGTCATCTCGGTGAAGTCCTCCATGCTCGGGCCGTGACCGTAGACCGGTGCATTGTCGAAGTAGGGGCGGAACTGGTTCACCGCGTCCTGCGACTTGGCCGCCATGAACACCTGTCCACCGAGACCGACGATCGCCTGCTCGGGCGTGCCGTGTCCGTAGTGGGCGTAGCGCTGGCGGTACAGCTCGATCAAGCGCTGGTAGTGCTCCTTGGGCCAGAAGATGTTGTTCGCGAAGAAGCCGTCACCGTAGTACGCGGCCTGTTCGGCGATCTCGGGCGTGCGGATCGATCCGTGCCAGACGAACGGCGCGATGCCGTCGAGCGGGCGCGGCGTGGAGGTGAAGCCCTGCAGCGGCGTGCGGAACTTGCCCTCCCAGTCGACGACGTCCTCGCGCCACAGCTTGTGCAGCAGCGCGTAGTTCTCGATCGCGAGGGGCAGCCCCTGGCGGATGTCCTGGCCGAACCAGGGGTAGACGGGGCCGGTGTTGCCGCGCCCGAGCATGAGGTCCATCCGACCGTCGGACACGTGCTGGAGCATCGCGTACTCCTCGGCGATGCGCACGGGGTCGTTGGTCGTGATGAGCGTGGTCGAGGTGGAGACGATGAGGCGCTCGGTCTGCGCGGCCAGCGCCGCGAGGAACGTGGTGGGGCTGGACGACCAGAACGGAGGGTTGTGGTGCTCGCCGACGGCGAAGACGTCGAGGCCGACTTCTTCGGCGTGCTTCGCGATCGCCAGCGTCGCCTTGATGCGCTCCTGCTCGCTCGGCGTCACTCCGGTGGTGGGGTCGCGCGTGATGTCGCTCACCGACATGATGCCGAACTGCATCGCGGGTGCCCCTGACTGCTCGCTCATGATTTCTCTCCAACTTCTCCGAACCCGATGATTGCATCCGGTTCTATTCACTTGAATGTATATGAGTCAACGCGATCGCACCAACTTTATTCCCGGCGGTAGCCTCGGAGGATGAGCACCACCGGAGCGGACTCCACACCGCCGGCGACAGGATCCACTCCGCGCCCCCGCCGTCGAGTCCCGTTCTGGGACAACGCACGCTACGCCTGCATCGTGCTGGTGGTGCTGGGCCACGCGATCCAGCGTCTCATCTACGACTCTGACATCGCGTTCGCCTTCTACCTCGCCCTCTACGCCTTCCACATGCCGGCGTTCGCGATCATCTCGGGATACTTCTCGAAGTCGGGCTCACCGACCAAGACCCAGATGGCCCGGGTGATCACCGACATCCTCCTGCCGTACGTCATCTTCGAAACGTTGTGGACGCTGACGAAGTGGCTCGTCGAGGGCCAGGCGAACCCCAACCCGACGCAGCCGTCCTGGACGCTCTGGTTCCTCCTCGCCCTCGGCATCTTCCGCCTCGTCCTCCCCTACCTCGCGCTGCTGCGCTGGCCGCTGCTCTGGACCGTCGCGATCTCGATCGGCGTGGGCTACCTCCCCAACATCGACAGCACCTTCTCGCTCTCGCGCACGCTCGGTCTCCTCCCCTTCTTCACTCTCGGCTGGTGGCTGCGCGAGCGGGATGTCGTGGCCCGCCTGCGCCTGCTCGACTTCCGCCCCTGGTGGGTCAGGGTCGTCGCGGTCGCCGTGCTCGCCGGCACCGGGTGGGCGGCCTGGAACTGGCTCCCGCTCTGGCAGGAGTTCGACCTGCGCCACTGGCTCTTCTACGAGGACTCCTACGCCGACCTCGGTCTCGGCGGCGAACAGTGGTGGGCCGGCGGTGTGCGCATCGCGCTGATGCTGCTCGCGGTACTGCTGTGCGCGGCGTTCTTCGCCCTGATCCCCCGCGGCACGTACTGGTGGACGACGTTCGGCCAGTACACGATGTACGTCTTCCTGCTGCACTCCTTCGTGCTGTACCCGTTCCGCGAGTCCGGCATCCTGCGCGATCTCGAACCGACGTGGATCTGGCTGCCCCTCGTCACGCTGCTCTCGGTCGTCGTCGCGCTCGCGCTCGCCACGAAACCCGTGCGACGGGTATTCCGCCCTCTCGTCGAGCCGCGACCGGGGTGGCTGTTCCGCGACCCCGAACTGACCTCGCGCGAGGGACGGCGGAACGACCCGACCGGCTCGCGACGGCCGCGATAGCCTGGACGACGTGACCCGAGCCTCGATCCTCCGCGACCGCATCGTCCACGAGATCGAGACCAGCGGGTTCGGCGCTCGCGGACTCCATGTCCTCGCGGGTGACGAGACCGCCGAGCATCGCTGGGCACCCGACGAACGCATCGATGTCCAGTCCGTCGCCAAGGGCGTGTGCGTGCTCGCTGCGGGCATCGCCGCCGACGAGGGGCTGATCTCCGTCGACGCACCCGTCGCGGATTCCCTTCCCGGGTGGTCGCTCGGCGCGGGCGTCGAGGCGGTCACCCTACGCGACCTCCTCACCATGACGAGCGGAATCGATCTCCCGTGGTCCGAGACGATGATGACGGACTGGCCCGACCTCGCGGTCGAGTTCCTGAGCCGACCGACGCCCGGGCGGGCCTTCCAGTACTCGAACGCGAGCACGTACACCGCGATGCGCGTGCTCGCCGAGCACGTGGGCGACGTGCACGCCTACCTCGAACCGCGCCTGTTCACTCCGCTCGGCATCGTCGACACGGAGTGGGAGCGGTGCCCGAACGGCCGGATCATCGCGGGCGGCGGACTTCTCCTGCGCACCGAGGAGATGGCGCGGATCGGTCGTCTCATCCGCGATCGCGGGATCTGGGAGGGACGCCGCCTGGTCGATGCGGAGTGGATCGATCGGATGCACTCCGAGTGGGTCACGTGCGGCGAGAGCCCCGGCTACGAGAGGTACGCCCTCGCCGGGTGGGACGGGCCGGGCGAGGGATGGCGTCTGCACGGCGCATACGGACAGCTGTTGATCTTCGCCGGCGACGCGGTCGTCGCGATCACCGCCGAGGACCACTTCGGGGCGGATGCCGTCACCGCCGCGATCATGCGCATGATCGCGGAGTGACCCGCCCCGCCGCACCCGCCGAGGCGGCGGATCAGGCGAAGAGTTCCGCGCCGATGTACGACCCGGCGGTCGCCCCGCGCGGGATCGCCCAGATGCCCGAGCCGACATGGCGCAGGTACTCGTTCATGAGGTCGGTCGACAATCGGCGCTGGAGAGTGATGAACTGCGCGGGATCGCGCTGGTAAGACAGGAAGAAGAGTCCGGCGTCCAGCCGTCCGAGATCGTTGTTGCCGTCGACGTAGTTGTACCCGCGGCGCAGGATCCGGATGCCGTCGTTCTGCTCGGGGTGCGCGAGGCGCACGTGGGCGTTGGCGTCGATGACGGAGCCGGCGAAGTCGGGCTCGGTGAACTCCGTGCCCCCGGAGAGCGGCGCGCCCTCTCCCTTGTCCCGGCCGATGATGGTGTCCTGCTCCGAGAGCCGCACACGATCCCAGGTCTCGATGAGCATCGCGATCTTGCGCGCGACGAGGTAGGACCCGCCCGCCATCCAGGCCGGCTCGTCGGAGTCCGCGACCCAGACATGGGCGTCGAGAGCAGCGGTGTCGTCGGCGAGGATGTTCGCGGTGCCGTCCTTGAACCCGAAGAGGTTGCGCGGAGTGGCCTGTGCCGCTGTCGTGCGCGAAGTCTTGCCGAAACCGAGTTGCGACCAGCGCAGGCGCGCGCGCCCGAAGGCGATGCGACTGAGGTTCCGGATGGCATGCACGGCCACCTGGGGGTCGTCGGCGCACGCCTGGATGCAGAGGTCGCCGTGCGAGGCCTGCGGGTCGAGATCGTCGCCGAGGAAGGCGGGGAGCCGCTCGAGACCAGCGGGCCGGGATGCGGCGATCCCGTACCGATCGCCGTCCTCGTTCTCGAACAGACCGGGGCCGAAGCCGATCGTGATCGTGAGTCCGGCGGCGGGCAGCCCCTGCGCCTCACCGGTGTCATCCGGCGGTTCCTCGGCCGATCCGCCGACCGCGCCCGTCGCGCTGACGTCGAGGCCCTGGGTCATGCGTGACGCAGCGTAGGTCCAGTCCTGCAGGAGCGAGACGAGATCATCGCGGTCCGTGCGGGGCATCATGTCGAACGACGCGAAATGCAGATGATCCTGCACAGACGTCGTGATGCCCGCCTGGTGCTCCCCGAAGAAGTCGTACGCAGCGAGAGAGTCCTCCGCGGCCCGCGAGCGCCCGAGCGCGACGCCGCCGGCAAGTCCCGCGCCGGCCCCGACGGCCAGTCCCGCTACTCCCCCGCCGATCGCCAGGCCGAGCAGACCCCGGCGGCTCAGGCCGCTCGGAGCGGATGCCGCGATCACCGCCTCGTCGGAGGACGAGTCGGCCGCGGCATCCGTTCCTTTGTCGTTCACGAGCGTGATCGTACCGTTCCGTCGATGCGGTCGGTCACTCGAGCACGGTGCCGGTCAGCTGCGAGAGCGGCTCGGCGAGTGCGTTGATGAGATCCGTGAACTCGCGCTTGTCGGCGTCGGTGAGCTCGGAGTACCCGACGAAGCCGTCGGTCAGCGACCCGTGCGCCGCGAGCGACTCCTCGAGCGCCGCGTAGCCGGCCTCGATCTCCGAGACGAGCGCCGCACCGTCGTCGCCCTGCGCCTCGGCGAAGTCCTGCACGAGCGAGAACGCCATCTTGGATCCCTCGACGTTCGCGGCGAAGTCGTAGAGGTCGGTCCCCGACCACCAGTCCTCCTCGCCCGAGATCTTGCCCGTCGCGACCTCGTCGAGCAGCGCGATGGCGCCGTTCGAGATTCCGCCGATCCCCTGGTCGTCGAGCGTCTCGGTGAAGTCGTCGGAGTGCACGTAGTCGTACAGCTCCTGCACGTCGGCGAGAAGCAGGTCGCCGAAGTCGGCACGCTCCTCGGTGGTCGACGGCGCCCAATCCTGCCAGGCCGGGGTCTCGCCGTCGGCGTTCAACGCATCCTGCGCGGGAACCCAGAGGTCCTTCTCGATGCGGTGGAAGCCCGTCCAATCGAGGCCCTCGGCCACGGCGTCGACCTCGCGGTAGTCGATGCGCGGGTCGAGGTCGCCCAGCGCCTCGGCGACCGGTTCGATGCGCTCGTAGAAGGCGCGCGTGAGGGGGAAGAGGCTCCTGGCGGTGTCGTCGTCGCCCGCCTCGTACGCCGCGACGAGGTCCTCGACGGCCGGAACGAGCTGGCCGACCTGGTCCTTGACGAAGGCGGCGTAGAGGTCGACGGCCTGCTGCTTCTGCTCGGCATCGGGACCGTCGACCGTGACGCGCTCACCGGTGACGGTGAAGGCGGACTTGCCGATGCCCTCACCGATCATGCCGGGCTTGCAGAGCGTGAAGTAGTCGCCGGGCTGCGCCACGACGGTCAGGGTGCGCGAGGCGGAGGGCGCGATGTTCTCGACCTCGCCGACGATCCGCAGACCGTCGTCGGCGAGCAGGTAGAACTCCGACACCTGACCGCTGTCGTTGGTGACCTCGAAGGTCAGGGTGCCGCTCTCGGCGGTGGCGCCCGAAACGGTGCACGCGCTGTCGGTGGACGACACGTCGAAGGCCGCGCTGGCGGCGACATCGCTCTTCGCGACGCAGCCGCTGAGCACGAGCGCAGCCGCGCCCGTCGCGGCGATCGCGCCGAGGATCCGGTGAGAGGTGGTCATGCTGCTCCTTGCTGTGTGGGTGAGGAAACCGATGCGTCCGCGGCGTTCGATGAGACGACCGGGGCGGATGACGAGGGACGACGCGAGCGGAGACCGCGCACGAAGAGGAAGCCGACGACCGCGATGTAGATGGCCCAGGCGGTCACCTGCAGCCAGGTCATCCGCGGCATGAAGCCGACGGTGGCCTGCAGGACGGCGGCCCACGCGCTGTCGGGAGCGATCGCCGAGGTCACGTCGAACGCCCAGCCGAAGGGGAAGGCTTGCCAGCCCACGGCCACGGCACCGGTCACCGCTTCGATGGGGGCGGCAGCCGTGAACGGGCCGGGCAGAGCCCCGGCCTCCTGCAGATCCATGAACGCGTAGGCGAGAACGCCTCCGGCGACGATCACCAGGAAGCCGCCGGTCCAGGCGAAGAAGCGCCGCAGGTCGAGGCGCACGGCACCGCGCGCGATCAGGGCACCGATCACCACCGCGGCGGCGAGTCCGAGGAGTGCTCCGAGCAGAGCGGAGGGCGCGTCACCGAACGACTGCACCATCGACCACAGCAGCAGGGTCGTCTCGATCCCCTCGCGGGCGACCGAGACGAAGCCGATCGCAACGAGGGCCCACAGCCCGCCCTGCGTGAGGGCGCGGTCGATGCCGCCCTCGAGCGTGGCCTTCATGGTGCGCCCGGCCTTCTGCATCCAGAAGATCATCCACGTCACCATGGCGACCGCGAGCAACGAGAGCAGGCCGCCGATCAGCTCCTGCGCCACGAAGGTGAGCTCGTACGCCCCGAAGGTCAGGACGGCGCCGATGCCGAGCGCGAGGGCGACCGCGAGGCCGACGCCGGCCCACAGCCGCGGCAGCACGTCACGCCGGCCGAGTCGTCCGAGGTAGGCGACGAGGATGCCGACGACGAGGGCGGCTTCCAGGCCTTCACGGAGGCCGATGAGGAAAGTGGCGAGCACGGAGGGATCTCTCTGCAGAATATTACTGAGGTAAGGCATCCCTTACCTACGAGACTTTAGCACCGCGGTAATCCTCCGCAACACACGCCCGTCGCGGCGCGGCGGCGACGTACTCTCGTGCCATGGCTGAACTCTCGCTCCCGATCCTCGACCTCTCCCAGCTCGACGAGGGACCCGCGGCCGCCGCGCGCTTCCGCGAGGACCTGCGCGCCGCAACGCACGACGTCGGGTTCTTCTACCTCACCGGCACGGGCATCTCCCCCGCTCTCGAGGCACGACTGCACCGGGCCGCGCTGGACTTCTTCGCACTGCCCGAGGCCGACAAGTTGGCGATCGAGAACGTCAACAGCCCGCACTTCCGCGGGTACACGCGCATCGGTGGCGAGCGGACGCAGGGCAAGGTCGACTGGCGCGAGCAGATCGACATCGGCCCCGAGCGCGACGCGATCGACGGCGGCCCGGCGTTCAACCGCCTCATCGGACCGAACCTCTGGCCCGCCGCGCAGCCCGAGTTGCAGGAGATCGTCGCCGAGTGGCACGCGACCCTCTCGGAGGTCGCGCGCAAGCTGCTGCGCGCCTGGGCCGAAACCCTCGGTGCGGACTCGTCGTACTTCGACGAGCACTTCGGCGAACCCTCCACCCTGATCAAGATCGTCCGCTACCCGGGCACGCATGAGCCGGAACCCCAGCAGGGCGTCGGTGCGCACAAGGACTCCGGTGTACTCACGCTGCTGTGGGTCGAGCCCGGCAAGGGGGGCTTGCAGGTCGAGCGCGACGGCGAGTGGGTCGACGCTCCCCCGGTTCCCGGAGCCTTCGTCGTCAACATCGGCGAACTCCTCGAGTATGCGACCGGTGGCTACCTCAAGGCCACCAACCACCGCGTCGTCTCTCCGCAGGCACCGAACGAGCGCATCTCGATCCCGTTCTTCTTCAACCCCGCGCTCGACAAGCGGTTGCCGCTGATCGAGCTGCCCGCCGATCTCGCCGCCGCGGCCACGGGGGTGACCGAGGATCCGACCAACCCGATCCACGCCCTCTACGGCGAGAACGCACTCAAGTCGCGACTGCGCGCCCACCCCGACGTCGCCGCGATCCACCACGCCGACCTCGTGGGCTCAGGCGCCTGACCCTCACGGTCTCCTCAGCGTTCCCGCTCTCCTCGGGGATAGGAGCGACGTCGAGTCCCGGGAATGACGAAGGCCGCCCCACACCTGGGGCGGCCTTCTCAAGAATGTTCTGCGCGATTGTACGCTGGCGTGCTCTGCCTTATCGGCGGAGACCCAGGCGAGCGATCAGCGAGCGGTAACGCTCGATGTCGACGCTCTGGAGGTAGCCGAGGAGACGACGGCGCTGACCCACGAGCAGGAACAGACCACGACGCGAGTGGTGGTCGTGCTTGTGCTCCTTCAGGTGCTCGGTGAGGTCCTTGATGCGCTGCGTCAGCATTGCGGCCTGCACCTCGGGGGATCCGGTGTCACCGGGGTGCGTCGCGTACTCTTCGATGATCGCCTTCTTGACGTCTGCTTCGAGTGCCATAGATTCGATCCCCTTTCAGCTTGTTGCGCGGCGCCCGACGCCTGATGCGAGGGCTCTCTTTATCCGCGGCCGATCAAACGGCAACCTGAAGAGTCTACCAGCCACCAGGCCCTGCCGACGACCGCGATCCGCGCCCGCCCGCTCTCCCCTCGGATACGCTCGAGAGGTGCAGCACGGCCAGGCATCGCGATGAGTGGATCACGCGGACATCTCATCGACCTCTCCCCCCTGAAGGCGAGCCCCGCGTTCGCCCGGATGTGGATCGGATCGGCCCTCGCCGGCATCGGCGGGCAGCTGACTCTCGTCACCGTGATGCTGCACGTTTTCAGCCTCACCGGCAGCACCTTCGCGGTCTCGATGATCGCGGTCGCCGGGCTCGTCCCGATGATCCTCGCCGGACTCTACGGCGGCATGCTCGCCGACGCGTTCGACCGACGCCGCGTCGCACTCATCGCCGCGACGGTCACCTTCGCCTCCACGGCGCTGCTCGCCACGCTGACCTGGACCGGTTCGGAGACGATCTGGTGGCTCTACGCCCTGAGCATGATCACCGCTGCCGCGAACTCGGTCGGCATGGCGACGCGCACCGCCATCGTGCCGCGCCTGATCCCGCGCGACCTGCTCGCTCCGGCATCCGCCCTGAACGGGATCTCGATGGGCCTCACGGTCATGGCGGGCCCGGCCCTCGCCGGGGTCCTGGTCGCGCTCACCGGGTACGGCTGGACGTACACGATCGACGTCGTCCTCATGCTGTCGATGTTCCTCGGACTCTGGACCCTGCCCGCTCTCCGCCCCGAGGGCGACATCGTGCGCCCCGGACTCGCCTCCCTCGTCGACGGGTGGCGGTTCCTCCGACGAGCCGGCAACATCCGCGTGCAGTACATCGTCGACATCATCGCGATGACGTTCGGGCAGCCTCTCGTGCTCTTCCCGGCCCTCGGCACGATCCTCCTCGGCGGCGGAGCCGTGACGACAGGACTCCTCACCGCCGCCGTCGCTCTGGGCACCTTCGCCTCGAGCCTGTTCTCCGGCCGCGCGGTGCAGTACCGCTGGCACGGACGCGGCATCGCCCGCGCCGTCCAGGCGTACGGGGCATCGATCCTGGCGTTCGGGGTCGTCCTGCTCGTGGGAGTCTTCCTCCCCCCGGCATCCGAGACGGCACCGAACATCGCCCTCATCGTCGTGGCATGCGTGGCGCTCGCATTCTCGGGAGCGGCCGACAACGTGAGCGCGATCTACCGCAACACCATGATGCAGGCCGCGGTGCCCGACACCATGCGCGGTCGCCTCCAGGGTGTCTTCATCGTCGTCGTGGCGGGCGGGCCCCGGGTCGGGGCACTGTACGCGGGCGCCCTCTCGACCTTCACGGCCCTCTGGTTCCCGCCCTTGCTGGGCGGCGTTCTCGTGATCGCGCTGGTCGCCATCCTCGTGCAGCGCAACCCGCGCTTCCGCTCCTACGACGCAGAGAACCCCGAGCCGTGAACGGCCCGGGGTCCTCATCGCACGCGGATCAGTCCTGCTGCAGAGCCGCCTGCAGATCGAGGTTGATCGTGACGTCCTTGCCGACGAGCACGCCACCGGTCTCGAGGGCGGCGTTCCACGTCAAGCCGAAGTCCTCACGGTTGATGACGGCCTTGGCCGAAGCGCCGGCCTTGTAGTTGCCCCACGGGTCGGAGCCGAAGCCACCGAAGTCGACCTCGAAGCTGACGGGCTTGGTGATACCGCGGATGGTGAGGTCACCGTCGACGTAGAGCTCGCCGTTCTCGGCGCGGGCACCGGTGGAGATGAAGTCCATCGTCGGGAAGTTCTCGGTGTCGAAGAAGTCGGCCGAACGCAGGTGCTGGTCGCGACCCTCATCCTTCGTGTCGACGGAGGAGACGTCGACGCTCGCCTCGACCGTGGTGTCGAGCGGGTTCTCGGGAGCGGTCAGCGTCGCGCTCTTCACTCCGAAGGTGCCACGCACCTTCGAGATCATCATGTGGCGGACGCTGAAGGTGACCTCGCTGTGAGAGGGGTCGAGGACGTAGGTGCCGGGGCGGTAGCCGGGGATGTCGATGCTGGTCATGGGATCTCCTTAGGACGTGGGGGCCGCTCTTGCAGCGACAGGAAAAGGAACCGTGCTCTCGAAAGATATATTCCCATGAATAAGAATCTCCTGAGTGCAACGGAAGACGCCCCGCCCGCGAACGGGACGAGGCGTCTTCGTGAACGTCGTCGGATCAGCCGACGGCGACGAGGTCGATGATGAAGATCAGCGACTTGCCGGAAAGGAAATGTCCTCCCCCGGCCGGACCGTAGGCGAGGTGCGGCGGGATGGTGAGCTCGCGACGCCCGCCGACCTTCATGCCGGGGATGCCGTCCTGCCAGCCCTGGATCAGGCCGCGCAGGGGGAACTGGATGGTCTCACCGCGGCCCCACGAGGAGTCGAACTCCTCGCCGGACTCGAACTCGACACCGGCGTAGTGCACGGTGACGGTGTCGCCGGGCTTGGCCTCGGTGCCGTCACCCTCGATGATGTCGCGGATGACCAGCTCTGCGGGCGCAGGACCGGTGGGGGCGTCGAACTCGGGCTTCGTACGATCAGTCATGACTCCATCCAACCCGAGGAGACGCCGACCGGTCAACGCGACCGCACCTGCTCACAGCGAACACCCGACGAAGTCGCCCTTGACACTCCCGGGAGGCGGGTGCACCCTGGTTTCAAGCCAACTCAGCGCCCGGGAGACATGCAGGCATCGCCGCAGCACCGGGCGCTGAGTCTGTCCGGGGGGCGGTGTTCCCGCCCCCGTGGTTCAGTAAGCGAGCAGCGCGGCGCGCGTCGCGCGGGTGCGGATGAGGAGCGCGCGCTCGTCGTCCGACGCGAGCGGGTCACGCCCGGTGATCGCACGCTGACGGACGGATGCCAGTGTCGTCGCGTCCTTGATGAACTCGCGCATGAGTGGTCGGCGATCCCCGCGCAACCGCGCGGCCCAGGCCATCCCGACCTTGCGCCCCGCCGGTGTCGCGAGCATCGTGACCTCCTCGGGGGTGAACCACCCGGCGGCCGCGTAGTCGCTCAGACGCGCCTTCGTCAGACGCGCCTCCTCCCGACGCAGCGCGACGATGCCGATGATGAACCCGGCGAACAACGGGACCTGCAGCGTGAAGTACAGCAGGAAGAAGTCGGCGTACGTCGCCGATCCGTTCCACAGCGCGTGCAGCAGGATCGCGCCCAGCAGTCCGAGGAGCCCCGCGCCGAGGGCCGCCCACGCCGAGCTGTGACGGCGCGCCGCGAGACCGATCGCGAGTCCCGTCAGCGAGGTGAACATCGCGTGAGCGAACGGCGAGAGGAGCGCGCGCACGACGAAGGTCACCGACAGCTGCTCTCCCCCGCCCTCGATCAGGCTGATGGCGAAGTACTGGACGTTCTCGGTGAACGCGAACCCCGCGCCGACGAGCGCACCGTAGACGACGCCGTCGATCGGGCCGTCGAACGCGCGACGGGCCACGAGGAAGATGAGGAAGACGCCGAAGCCCTTCCAGAACTCCTCCACGATCGGCGCTTGCACGACCGCGGCGAGCTCCTCCGAGCGGAAGCCGAAGGCGAAGGTGAGCGCGAGATCCACCAACAGCGTGAGGCCGACGGCGGCGATCGCTCCCCACGCGATCGCGAAGATCACGAGGCTCTTGGGTTCGGGCTCCCACCGGTCGATCAGTCTGACGCCGAGGAAGACGATGGCGAGTGGGATGAGCGCGAGAACCAGTCCGATGACGGATGCCGAGGGTCCGAGCGCCACGACGAAGTAGCCGATCAGCGCCAGGAGCAGCAGGCCGAGGAACCCGAAGAGCCAGATGGATACGCTGCGCCCCTTGCGCGTCGGCACGGGGAGTGCCGGCAGCCCTTCGGCGGGAGAGGGCGCTGCCGGAGCGGGCGGGGTGTACGGCGTCGGCTGCGCGAGCGCGGATGCATAGGCCGGCTGCTGCGAGAACTGCCGGGGCGTGTACGCCGACTGCGCGTACTGCTGCTGGGAGAACTGCGGTGCGGGCGGCTGCTGCGGTGCGGGCGGCTGCTGAGGTGCGTAGACCGGCGGCTGCGGCGGAGCCGGAGGCGCGTACTGCGGAGGCGCGGGCTGCGGAGCCGGAGGCGATGGCTGCGCCGCGTGCGAGGGCTGCGGGGCCGGCGGCGGGGTGTACCGCGGGGGCTGCTGCGGCTGGGACGGTCCTCCGAAACTCATAGCCACGAGCATAGGGGCCGGAGCGGCGCCGTTCCCGGTATACCGGAGGCCTCCGCTGACAGGTCGCGGCCACCGGGTAGCGTAGAGGCATGCGGTTCGCTCATCTGCGCCGTCCGGATTCCCCTTCTGCGGTTCTCGCCGTGGTGGAAGACGCCGACGCCATCCTCGTCTCCGACCTCCTCACCGACGCTCCGGCGACGCTGCAGCAGCTCATCGAACGCGGAGACGCCGCGCTCGACCAGCTCCGCTCGGCTCTCGCCGAAGGCGCCGCGCCCCGGCATCCGCTCGGCGACTGGTCCTTCGCCTCGGCCGTCCTGGCGCCCCCGGCCGTGCTGGCCGTGGGACTGAACTACGCGGCCCACTCGAGCGAGCTGGGGCTCAAGACCGATGCCGCGCCGACCGTCTTCACGCTGTGGCCGAACTCGCTGACCGGTCACCAGCAGACCACCTCGTGGCCGCGGGCGCTCAGCGAGGCGGTCGACTACGAGGCGGAGCTCGGAGTTCTGATCGGCACCCCGGCGAAGAACGTCGCGGCGAGCGATGCGCTCTCCCACGTCTGGGGCTACACGGTCGTCAACGACATCACCGCGCGGAACATCCAGTTCGCGGAGGCGCAGTGGTCGCGCTGCAAGTCCTTCGACGGCTTCACCCCCACGGGTCCCTTCGCCGTCACCGCCGACGAGATCGCCGATCCGCAGGATCTGCACATCTGGACCGTCGTCGACGGGCACACCGTTCAGGACGCGACGACCGGCCAGATGGTGCGGTCGGTCGCGACGCTCATCGCGCACCTCTCGCAGTCGCTGACGCTGCTGCCCGGCACCCTCATCTCCACAGGCAGCCCCGGCGGAGCAGGCTACTCGCGCGATCCGCAGATCTTCCTCCGCGACCGTTCGAGCGTCACCGTCGGCATCGACGGCATCGGAGAGCTCACGACGCACTGCCGCATCCTCGACTGACCGTCGTCGGGGCGCGGAATCGCAGAAGGGCGGATGCCGAAGCATCCGCCCTTCTTCCGTATCCGCTCAGATCTCGATGAGATCGTCGGTCGGGATGATCGGGATCGCCGCCGTGACGGCCTCGAGCCCGGACAGACGCGCGGGCGACAGCTGCTTGGTTACCTCTTCACGCGACATGAGCCCGGCCTCGACGACGAGGTCGGCGACGCTGCGGTTCGTGAGCAGGGCGGTCTTCGCCAGCGCCGCCGCCGCCGCGTACCCGATGAAGGGCGTGAGCGCCGTGATCACGCCGACCGAGGCGCCGACCATGGTGACGAGGCGGTCGCGGTTGGCCGTGATGCCGTCGACGCAGTTCACGCGCAGGGTCCACATCGCCTGACGCATCCAGGTGATCGACTGGAAGATCGAGTGCGCGATCACCGGCTCGAAGGCGTTGAGCTGGAGCTGCCCGCCCTCGACCGCCATCGTCACCGTCATGTCCGCGCCGACGACGGCGAAGGCGACCTGGTTGACGACCTCGGGGATCACGGGGTTGACCTTGCCGGGCATGATGCTCGATCCCGCCTGACGGGCCGGGAGGTTGATCTCACCGAAACCGGCCTGCGGTCCCGACGAGAGCAGGCGCAGGTCGTTGCAGATCTTCGACAGCTTGATGGCGTTGCGCTTGAGCGACGACGAGAACGACATGAACGCACCCGTGTCACTCGTCGACTCGACGAGGTCGGTGGCGGTCTCGAGGTCGAGGCCCGTGATCTCGCGCAGGTGCCTGAGCACGGCGGGCGCGTAGTCGGAATGGGTCGTGATGCCCGTGCCGATCGCGGTCGCTCCCATGTTGATCTCGAACATGAGCGAGGCGTTCTCGGTGAGTCGGCTGTGATCCTCGCCGAGAGTCGTCGCGAAGCCGTGGAACTCCTGGCCGAGCGTCATCGGCACCGCGTCCTGCAGCTGGGTGCGTCCGACCTTCAGCACATCGTGGAACTCCCCCGACTTCGCCAGGAACGATCGGCGCAGCAGATCGAGCTCCTCGAGCAACGCCTGCAGGGTCAGCGACAGGCCGATCTTCACGGCCGTCGGGTACACGTCATTGGTGGACTGGCTGCGGTTGGTGTGGTCGATCGGCGAGAGGAACGCGTAGTCGCCCTTCTCGCGTCCTGCCATCTCGAGCGCGATGTTGGTGATGACCTCGTTCGCGTTCATGTTCGTCGAGGTGCCGGCACCGCCCTGGATCACCCCGACCGTGAACTGGTCGTGGAACTCGCCGTCGATGACGCGCTGGGCCGCGCGGTCGATCAGATCCGCCCGCTCCGGATCGAGCACTCCGATCTCGCGATTCGCGCGGGCACTGGCCTGCTTGACCATCGCGAGGGCGCGAACGAGATCCGGGTAGACCGAGATCGGGCGCTTCGTGATCGGGAAGTTCTCGTCGGCGCGGGCGGTGTGGATGCCCCAATACGCGTCGGCGGGAATCTCCATGCTCCCGAGGGAGTCGGTCTCAGTACGGGTCAGGGTCGGCGCGGCAGATGCCATGTCACATCCTTGTGGGTCGTGGCGAATGAGTGGAGTGGGGGATGACTCCAGTCTACGCCCGCGCCTTCACCGCGCTCGGGGCACCGCATCAGCGCGTCGGCTTCCGCGAGAACGCCTCCAGACGCGCCTCGGGATCCAGCGCCGCCATCTTCTCGAGCCATGCCTCCGAGAAGTACTCGCCGGTGGGCGCCGTCGTCACCGGCACGACGGTATGCGTGATGGTGTCGGGGTAGACGTGCACGAGGTTGAACGCCTGCGCGGCATCCATCCCGTTGACCTCTGCCGCCGGACGCGCGACGTTCATCGTGTAGCAGGTGGCGGAGGCGACGCTCACGGGCACCCCGGCGAACACCCCGGTCGACGAGTAGTGGAGGTGACCGGCGAGGATACCCCGCACGTCGCTCCCCCGGATGACGGACTCGAGCTTCTCCTGATGGCGCAGTTCGAGGATGTCGAACAGCGGCAGGTGACTCGGCAGGGGCGGGTGGTGCATGGCCAGCAGCGTGCCCTGCGGAGCCGGGGTCCGCAGAACGTCGGCGAGCCAGGCGAGCTGGCCGTCGTCGAGGTCGCCGTGGTGCCAGCCGGGCACCGAGGTGTCGAGCGCGATGATGCGCAGACCCTCGATCTCCCAGACACCGGTGACGGGCTCCTCCGTCGCCGGCGCGTCCAGCAGTCCCTCCCGCAGTGCGGGACGCTCGTCGTGATTGCCCGCGACCCAGATCACCTGCGTCCCGAGGTCCTCGGCGACCGGCTCGACGGCGGCGCGCAGGCGACGATATGCGTCGGGCTCCCCCAGATCGGTCAGATCGCCGGTGAGGACGATCGCGGCCGGAGACGGATGCACGGCGCGGATGGCGACCAGCGTGCGGGCGAACGTGTCGTCGACGTCGTAACGCCCTCCCAGACGCGCGCCTCCGGCGAGGAAGTGCGGGTCGCTGACATGGATGATCGTGTGCGACGCCGGCTGATACCGACCGAAGACGTAGGGCCCTGGCATGGCACCAGCCTATGACGGGGGTGGGACGCGCGCCCCGGCCCGTCAGTGCCCGACGACGATGATGAGGATGCCGGCGATGACCGCGAGCCCGCAGAGGGCGAAGCATCCATAGGCGCCCACGAGCGACAGGCGCTTCTGAGCGTCGGTCAGCGGGCTCTTGCGAGCCGCCTTCGCGGCCTGCTTCTCGGCCCGCTGGAGGTCCTTCTCGGTGATGACCGTGATCGCGTCCGTGAACTCCGCGGGACTCACCACCGGCGCGTGCCCGCTGCGCACCAGCAGGCGCAGACCGAACGCATAGAACGTGACGATCGCGACGGCGCCGACCAGCGCCGCGACGAACACCTGGAGGAAGGCGAGCCAATCGATCGAGACGCTCATTCGCCCGTTCCCTTCTCGCTGCCGGTCTCGTCGCGGACCGTGGTCGTGCTCTTCGTACGCGCGCCGGGCTTGCCCTGGGCACGTGCATCCGCCTTCGCCTGCTTGCGCGCCTTCGCCTCGGCCTTCGCCTGTTCGATCCGCTGCTGACGCCGCGTGGGCGGCGGAGCGTCCGGCAGGTCGATCGCGAGACCGGACTCCGCGACATCGCTCATCGCGTTCGCGGGCGTGACCGCGTCGCGGCGCGAGCGCAGGAAGAGTCCGATGATCACGGCGAGGGCGAGGACCGCGTCGATCGCGATACCCCAACCCCCGAGCCAGAGGGCGATGAGCGCGGCCAGCGCGCCGACCGCACCGGCCGCCGGAAGGGTGAGGAGCCAGCCGATCGCGATGCGGCCGGCGGTCCGCCAGCGCACCGTCGACCCGCGGCGGCCCAGACCGGAGCCGATCACCGAACCGGAGGCGACCTGCGTGGTCGAGAGCGCGAAACCGAATGCGCTCGAGGCGAGGATCGTCGCCGCCGTCGCGCTCTCGGCCGAGAAGCCCTGCGCCGGCTTCACGTCGGTGAGGCCCTTGCCGAGCGTGCGGATGATCCGCCATCCGCCGAGGTACGTTCCGAGAGCGATCGTCACCGCACAGGCGATGATCACCCAGAGGTAAGGATCGGCCTGGTCGGCGTTCTGCCATCCCACGGTGATGAGGGCGAGGGTGATCACTCCCATCGTCTTCTGCGCGTCGTTCGTGCCGTGCGCGAGGGCGACGAGCGAGGACGTGAAGATCTGCCCCCAGCGGAAGCCGTCGCGGCCGTCGGGCTTGCCGTCATAACGACGAGTGATCGAGTACGCCGCCTTCGTGGCGACGAAGGCGATGATCCCGGCGGTCACCGGCGCGATCAGCGCGGGAAGGATGATCTTCGACAGCACCATCCCGAAATCGATGCCCTGCACTCCCACGCCCACGAGCGTGGCGCCGATGAGACCACCGAACAGCGCGTGCGACGAGCTCGAGGGCAGTCCCAGCAGCCACGTCAGCATGTTCCAGGTGATCGCGCCGATGAGCCCGGCGAAGATCATCGGCAGGAAGACGGCGGCTTGGATGCCGTCCTCGTGGATGATGCCGTGCGAGACGGTCTTGGAGACCTCCGTCGACAGGAATGCGCCGACGAGATTCAGCACCGCGGCGAGCAGCACAGCGGTCTTGGGCTTGAGAGCACCGGTGGCGATGGGCGTGGCCATCGCGTTCGCGGTGTCGTGGAAGCCGTTGGTGAAGTCGAAGAAGAGTGCCAGCAGGATCACCAGCACGACGAGGAGGGCTGCGGTTTCCACCGTTCGCTTTCGGTCGTTGAGGAAGAGGGAGATGTCGACGAGATCGACGTGACGAACGAAGAGTTCACCGTGGGTTTGACTTCCGTTAACCGGCCCCGTTGAATCCTCCCACCGTCCTCGGTGCCGGTCAACTCGACCTGGGCTAGCGTGGAACGGTGACCAACGCCCCGATCGCAGACCGACGTTCGACCCTCCGCACGCACCACGGCGACACGTTCGACGACCCGTACGACTGGCTGCGCGAGAAGGAGTCCGCCGAGGTCGTCGCACACCTCGAGGCCGAGAACGCGCACACGGAGTCCGAGACCGCGCACCTCGCCGCACTCCGCGAAACCCTCTTCGAGGAGATCAAGGGACGCGTGCAGGAGACCGACCTCTCTGTGCCGACGCGTCGGGGAGACTGGTGGTACTACAGCCGCACGGTCGAGGGAGCGCAGTACGCGATCCACTGCCGAGCGACGGCCGATTCCGACGACTGGACTCCCCCACGGCTCGCGCCGAACATCGCGGTTCCGGGCGAGGTCGTGCTCCTC
This sequence comes from Microbacterium sp. NPDC090225, assembly GCF_044772365.1. Lineage (NCBI taxonomy): Bacteria > Bacillati > Actinomycetota > Actinomycetes > Micrococcales > Microbacteriaceae > Microbacterium > Microbacterium sp. NPDC090225. The sequence continues at coordinate 787,853 of NZ_JBIVYS010000001.1, forward strand.
GACGGAAACGTCGAGGCCGAGGGGCACGAGTTCTTCTCCCTCGGGGCGTTCGACACCTCCGACGACGCGACGAAGCTGCTCTGGTCGACCGACTTCGAGGGCGATGAGGTCTATACGATCCGCGTACGCGACCTCACCACCGGCGAGACCCTCGCCGATGAGATCCCGAACACGGCCGGCGCGTTCTTCACGCCCGACGGCTCGGCGATCCTCTACACGACGCGCGACGACGCCTGGCGTCCCGACACGCTCTGGCTGCATACGCTCGGCACCCCGGTGTCGGATGACGTGCAGCTCTTCCACGAGCCCGACGAGAAGTTCTGGCTCGGCGCCGGCATCACCCGTAGCCGGAAGTACCTCGTCATCGGCGTGGGCTCGAGCATCACGAGCGAGGAGTACCTGGTCGACCTTTCCGGCCCCCTCACCGCAGCCCCGCAGATGATCTGGCCGCGCACCGAGGGCGTCGAGTACTCGGTCGAGCACGCGATCGTCGACGGCGAGGACCGACTTCTCATCCTGCACAACGACGACGCCCTCGACTTCGAGCTGGTCTCGGTCGCGGCCGACGCCCCGCAGGGCCCGCAGCGCATCATCCTGCCGCATGAGCCCGGCCGGCGGCTGCTCGGCGTCGATGCGTTCCGCGACTTCGCGACGGTCGAATACCGCGCGGAGGGCCTGGAGCGGGTCGGACTGCTCGACTACACGACGGATGCCGTCACCGACATCCCCTTCGACGAGCCGCTGTACTCGGCCGGGGTCAGCGGCAACCCCGAGTGGCACTCCCCCTTCCTCCGCCTCGGGTACACCTCGTTCGTGACGCCGGGCACCGTGTACGACCTCGACATCGCGACGAAGAAGCTGCTGCTCCGCAAGCGCGTCACCGTGCTCGGCGGCTACGACCCGACGCAGTACGGTCAGCGTCGGGACTGGGCGACGGCCGACGACGGCACCCGGGTGCCGATCTCACTGGTCTGGAAGAAGGAGTTCGGAGCCCCCGGCGAGACACCGCGCCCCGTGCATCTCTACGGCTACGGCTCGTACGAGCACTCGATCGATCCGGGCTTCTCGGTGGCGCGCCTGTCGGAACTCGACCGCGGTGTCGTGTTCGCCGTGGCGCACGTGCGCGGTGGTGGAGAGATGGGCCGCCAGTGGTACGAAGACGGCAAGCTGCTGCACAAGCGCAACACGTTCACCGACTTCGTCGCGAGCGCCCGTCACCTCATCGACACCGGGGTGACCGCGCCCGACCGTCTGGTCGCCGAGGGCGGCAGCGCTGGAGGGCTCCTGATGGGCGCCGTCACGAACCTCGCTCCCGAACTGTTCACCGGTGTCCTCGCCGCCGTTCCGTTCGTCGACGCCCTGACCACGATCCTCGACCCGTCGCTGCCCCTCACCGTCATCGAGTGGGATGAGTGGGGCGATCCCCTCCACGACGCCGACGTCTACGCGTACATGAAGTCGTACTCGCCGTACGAGAACGTCCGTGATGGCGTGCGGTACCCGCGCATCCTGGCCGTGACATCACTCAACGACACCCGCGTCCTCTACGTGGAGCCGGCGAAGTGGGTCGCCCGCCTGCGGGAGGCCGGAGCATCCGACGTCCTCCTCAAGTGCGAGATGGTCGCGGGACACGGCGGAGTCAGCGGACGCTACAACTCCTGGCGCGAGCGTGCGTTCGAGCTCGCCTGGCTGCTCGACACGCTCGGGCTGGCCGACTGACCGCGGCGAAGAACAGGCGAGCGCGCGAGATCAGGCCGTTTCCTGAAGGAACGGCCTGATCTCGCGCGACTGCCTGATTCCACCTGTCCTGCACGATCCGCGGGGAGCAGAAGTTCCTCCCCGAACCGGCACCCACGGTCACCGGCTACCGAGTCCGCGCGCGATCCTTTCCGAATGCGAACGACGGATGCGGCGGACTGGGTGCACTCTCAGGGCGGCGTCGCGCACTCGTCGACCATGCGTGCGGCGGGCATCACGCTCCACCAGACCAACCGGTCGATCGCCGAGGGACGGCTGAGACGGGTCCGGCGTTCCTGGCTGATCAGCGTCGGATGCGACGAACGTCGCGCGATCGCCGCGAGCATCGGAGGACGCGTCACATGCGCCAGCGCGGCAGCTCTCCGCGGGTGGTGGACTGTGGAGACGGACGGCGTCCACGTCGCCCTCCCCCACTCCGCCTCCCGGTTCGAGTCCAGCGGCGTGCGGGTGCACCGCGGACGAGGTCCCGTGCCGTCGCCGCGGTTCGCTGTGGAGGAGCATCCGTTGAACGTGCTCTTCCACGTCGCCCGATGCCTGCCCCGAGTCGACGCCGCCGCAATCTGGGAAGGTGCGATCCGCGCCGGCGCCGTCGAGGTGGACGAACTCGAGCGCGTGCGATGGCGCTCGCCTGCGGCCACCGCTCTCGCGGCATCCGTCAGCAGCCGCTCGGACTCCGGGCCGGAGAGCACCTTCGTCGCCCTGATGCGCGATATCGGCGTGACCGTGAAACAGCAGTTCTGGGTCGACGGGCATCCGCTCGACGTGATGATCGGCAACCGTCTCGGCGTTCAGATCGACGGGTTCCGCCATCACAGCGCGCCCGCGGATCGGCGCCGGGACATTCGCGCGGATGCACGTCTCGCCCTACGCGGATACACCGTGTTGCGCTTCGACTACCAGCAGGTCATGCACGACGGTCGCTACGTCCAGAATGCGATCCTCACCGCGATCGCTCAGGGTCTGCACCTCGAAGCCGACCGCCGGATCACGGCGCGATAGTGCCCTTCAGCACAGGCCGTTTGGCAGGATCAGGCCGTTCCATCCGGCGACGGCCTGATCTCTCGCGATCGCCTGACGCCGCGCGCTCAGCCGAAGAGGGCTGCGGCCTCGTCGTACCGGCTGCGGGGAACCGTGTTCAGCTCCCCCAGGGCCTCGGCGAACGGCACCTCGACGATGTCGGTGCCGCGCAGCGAGACCATGCGACCCCAGGACTTGGCGACGAGCGAATCCGCCGCGTGCAGGCCGAGGCGTGTCGCGAGGACCCGGTCGAATCCGGAAGGCGACCCTCCGCGCTGGATGTGTCCGAGCACCGTCGAACGCGTCTCGATACCGGTGATGCGCTCGATCTCGGGGGCGAGCACCTCGCTGATACCACCGAGCCGGGGACGGTTGAACGCGTCGAGCCCCTTGTCGCTGTACGCGGTGTCCATCCCGGTGAGAGTGAAGCCCTCGGAGACGACCACGAGCGGCGCGCGGCCGCGGTCGTGCGCGCTCGACACGAGCGCGGTGATCTCGTCGATCGACATCGGCACCTCGGGGATGCAGATGACGTGCGCGCCGGCGGCCATACCCGCGTGCAGCGCGATCCACCCGACGTGGCGACCCATGACCTCGGCCACCATGCATCGCTGATGCGAGTCACCGGTGGTGCGCAAGCGGTCCATCGCGTCTGTGGCGATGTTCACGGCCGTGTCGAAGCCGAACGAGTAGTCGGTCGCGCGCAGATCGTTGTCGATGGTCTTGGGAACACCGATCACGTTGATGCCGTCATTCGCGAGACGGTTGGCCGCTGCCAGCGTGCCCTCTCCGCCGATCGCCAGGATGCCGTCGATGTCGTGGGCCGCGAGCGTCTTCGCGATGTTCTCGGCGCCGCCCCGCGGTCCCTCGTAGGGGTTCGTGCGGCTCGTGCCGAGGATCGTTCCGCCGACCTTCGAGAGACCCTTGACCTCGTGGCGCGTGAGCGGGAAGAAGTCGCCATCGACGACTCCTCGCCAACCGTCGCGGATGCCGACGAACTCGATGTCGTACGTGGTGGTGCCCTTGAGTACGACGCCGCGGATCACCGCGTTGAGTCCGGGGCAGTCGCCACCGCTCGTCAGGATTCCGATCTTCATGCTGTTGCCTCAGACGCTCGGGAGAAGGAAAGGGGAAAGGCGACGCTGCCTGCGATCGACACTAGTGCCATGCGCCCGTCGAGCGCCATTCGAGCATGTCGAAAACCGGAGATCTTGCCGACGAAAAAGGACCATCCGGCACAACTTCTCCGAATGGCCCTTCTCGGCCCTCGAATCGCGATCAAGAACCGCGATTCTTAACAGCTTTTCACGCGCTGCGCAGTGTCTCCCGCAGCAGATGCATGAGCGCTCCGAGCTGCACCGGCTCGGCCGCCACGTCGTCGACGGCCTCGCCGTCGAGCGCGCGCGCAGCGAGTCCCTGCTTCTGGTCGATGAGCTCTGCGATCTTCGTGTCGATCGTGTGCGCGGCGATGATCCGCCACGCAGTGACCGGTTCGTCCTGACCGATGCGGTGCACACGGTCGATCGCCTGCGTCTGCTCGGCCGCCGTCCAGGACAGTTCGGCGAGCACGACGTTCGACGCCGCCTGCAGGTTGAGGCCGACGCCCGCGGCCGTGAGGGAGCAGACCGCGATGCCGACCTCGGGGTCGCCGTTGAAGTCATCGATCGCCTGCTGGCGGACCGTCGTCGTCTGGTCGCCACGGATCGAGACATAACGGATGCCCGCGGCGGCGAAGTGCGCCTCCGCCTGGTCCATCACGTCGATGTGCTTCGCGAAGAACACCACCTTGCCCACCGAGCGCTGCAGCTGCGCCGCGTAGTCGGCGGCGAGAGAAGCCTTGGCCTGGCCGATACGCCGGACCATCGTGAAGACGTTGTCTCCGCCGGTTCCCGCGGCCTTCGACTCCTCGAGCTCGTTCTGCGCGACGAGACGCACGATGTCGTCGTCGATCTCCCCGGCGGCCAGGCCGCGATCGCCTCGCGCCTCGATGATCCGACGGTAGCGGGCGGCGAGACGCTCCCCCAGCTCGCGCTCGGCCTGGCGGATGCTCCGCCCGAACTCGTCGTCGAGCTGCACGGGAAGATCGGCGATCAGCTTGTCGGGCAGATCGGCTGCGACGTCCTTCTTCTTGCGGCGGACGATCCCCATCGAGATGACGGCGTCGCGCGCCTCGGGGTAGAACGCCTTGTCCGCCGGAGTGAATCCGGTCGCGTCGAGCTTCTCCATGAGCTCCGGACCGGGCTTCTCCCCCGTGGTCCAGCCGAGGAACCGCCAGATCGCGTCGAAGTCCTCGACGTCGTTGATCAGCGGCGTACCGGTCAGGGCCAGCATGAGCGGCTTCCCGCCGGGCGTGCGCTCGCGCACACGAGAGGCCAACGACAGCACGTTCTGCGAGCGCTGCGACGACAGGTTCTTGATGAAGTGCGCCTCGTCGACGACCATGCCGCGCAGTCCGATCGACGACAGCCACGAGAGATGCCGATCGAGGATCTCGTAGTTGACGATGAAGATGTCGGCGAAGGCGTCGATGTCGTCGCCGTCGCCCTGGATCACGGTCGCGCGCCGCTGCGGCGTCCACCGCTCGACCTCGCGCGCCCAGTTCATCTTGACGACGTTCGGGACCACGACCAGGAGCGGGTAGGCGCCCGCGACCGAGGCGGCGAGAACCGACTGGGCGGTCTTGCCCAGGCCGGGCTCATCGGCCAGGAGGAAGCTGCGATGCCCGTCGCGCACCGCCTCGAGGAAGCGGGACTGATGCACCATCACCTCGAGACCCTTCGGCGAGATGTGGTCGTACTCGGGTGCCGGAGGCAGCTCCATGCTGGCGGCCGAGCCGCCCGCACCGGTCTCGAACGCCTTGTACAGCGGGCCCATCAGCTCCCAGCCGTCGAGGCGACGGCGCGGGGTGGTGGTCACGCGCGGCGTGAGATCGGGGGCGAGGAACGGGTTCGCGAGCTGGCGGGCCTCGACCGACGGCGGGGTCACCTGACGCTCGGCGATGGCCGCGGGAACGACGGAGATCTGAACCGGCGCGGCATCGGCGATGATCAACTCTTCCGGAGCGAGCTCCGCACCGGACTCGAGCAGCCAGTCGCGGCGCATGCGCTTGGCGACCGGCGAGGTCGCCTGGTCCGCTTCGAGCAGCTGGATGAGCGACGTGTCGCGCGCCGCCGTCTTGGCGAGGATCGTCGCGACGCCGTCGAGCCGCTTGAGCAGCTCGGCGCGTGCGGCATCACCGATGTCGGCATCCGCTTTGACCCTGGCGCGCTCTTCGCGCACCAGGAACGCGATCACCTGGAACTTGACGCGGTTGGTCGGTCCCAGCTTTCCGCGCTGGGACTTGGCCTCGATCTCGCGCACCTTGCGCGCGAGGATCGGGATGAGGGGCGCCTCGTCATCGCGACGAGACGACTTCTTGCGCCGTGCGGCGGCGGTTGCCGTGGTCGGCATGCTCCTCCTGAGCGTGAAGGCCGGAACGCCCCAGGGGCTCCGGCGCTCTGTTGTCCGCGTGTGGCGTGAGCCAGGACCGTGCGGGCAGTAGATCGATCATCTCGCCGATGCGCGCAGGACGCGGAAGATTCGACGATGACTGCGACCACTCTACGCCATACCGGGGCGCGTAGCCCCGCGGCGACGCGCGCAGCGGGCTCGATCAGGCCGTGTGCTCGCGCAGCACGCGCTCGGCATTGGTCACGTCGGCGGCGATCTGCTCCGTGAGCTTCTCGATCCCCTCGAAGGCGACCATGCCTCGCAGGCGCTCGGTGAACTCGACGGTGACATCGTGCCCGTAGAGGTCGAGCCCGGTCTCGCCGAGCACGTGCGCCTCGACCTGACGCTCCAGCACGTCGTCGAAGGTCGGGTTCGTGCCGACGGAGATCGCGGCGGGGTGACGGATGCCGGTGTCGTGATCGATCAACCACCCGGCGTACACGCCGTCGGCCGGGACGAACGCATCGACGATGGTCGACAGGTTCGCGGTCGGGAACCCCAACTCGCGTCCGCGCTTGAGGCCGTGGACGACGACGCCGCGCACATCGGGCGAGCGTCCGAGCACGCGCGCGGCGCTGGTGACATCACCCGCGATGAGGAGTTCGCGGATCCACGTCGACGACACGCGTCGTGCGGAACCGGGAAGGTACACGTCGTCGACGACCTCGACCGTGAACCCGTGGCTCGGCCCCATCTCGCGCAGCAGTTCGGGGGTGCCCGCTCCGTGGTGCCCGAAGCGGAAGTCCGCCCCCACCAGCACGGTCGAGACGCCGAGAGCCGCGACCAGGATTCCGGTGACGAAGTCCTCGGCGCTGAGCGAGGCCATCTCCTCGTCGAAGGTGAGCAGCAGGGTGGCGTCGAGACCGAGCTCGCCGAGGAGCTCGAGCTTGCGCTCCACCGTCACGACGTTCTCGGGGCAGCGGTCCGGTCGCAGGATCGCCAGCGGATTGCGATCGAAAGTGACCGCGACCGAACGTGCGCCGGTCTCGGCCGCTCGCTCCTCGAGCCGTCGGATCACGGCACGATGCCCGGCGTGCACGCCGTCGAACTTGCCGATCGCCACGATGCTCGGGCCGAATCCCTCCGGCACCTCGGCGAGATCGCGGAAGACGATCACGCCTCGACCTCGACGGCCGCCGGCGCGGCGCCCGGGCGATTGCTGCGCAGCCACCAGATACCGAAGACCGGGAGGACCAGCGGGACGAAGAGATACCCGCGTCCGAAGAGCGACCAGACCGTCTCGTGCTGGAACTGCTCGGGAATCAGGATGCTGAGCAGGCCGACCACGAGGACGCCGGTGAGCTCGAAGACGATCGCCACCCAGGCGACCGTGTACCAGCCCCGTCGCCGCGCGAGCACGAGCGCCAGCGTCGCCAGGATGTAGACGGCGGCCGCGAGGGCCGAGAGCGAGTACGACAGAGGCGCCTCGTCGAACCGTCGGAAGATCTGCACGAAACTCCGGCCGGTGGCCGCGAGCGCCATGACGGCGTAGACGATCACGAGGACGCGACCGATTCCGGTCATCCTGGTGGTGGGGGCGGTGGTGCTCATAGCGCATTCCATCCTAGATGCGCCAGAGGGCACCGACGTCCGTGTGCGGCTCCGGGTTACGCGATCTGCACGGTCCAGATGACGTGCATGCGCCAGACCATGATCGCGATCGCCAGTGCGGCGACCCCGAGGATGACGGTGCTCCACCGGCTGCGCTCCATCAGCGCCCAGAGAACGGCGCCGATCGGCAGGAGCACGGCCGAGACGAGGTAGACCCAGAACTCGAGGAGGTCACCCGTGGGCGGATTCCCCACGAGCGGCGCGACGATCGCAGTGATCACTTGCGCGACCAGCAGAGCCTCGACGAGGGCGACGGCGCCGACCGACCAGTCGCTCGGGCGCCGTCCGATGATTCCCGCCACGACGCAGAACCCGCCGGCGATGACCGCCACCACGACCTGGACGAGGGTGAACCACAGGATCATCGGGCACTCTCCGGCATGTTCATGGCGCTCTTGAGGTCGCTCCCGCGCTTCTCGACGATGCCGACGAGAGTCCCCTCGTCGTCGATCGCTGCTACCAGCGGAGCGTCGATCCGGCCGGCCTCACCGGAGAGCCGCTTGCCGTGGCGCAGGTCGCGTGCTTCCTCTGCCGAGACCGCCAGCACCGGGAGGATGAGCTCGGCGGCCTGCGCAGGAGTGAGGACCGGAGCCCCCTCGAGGGAGTCGATATCAACGGCATCCGCGACGTCGAACGACCCCACCCGGGTGCGCCGGAGTGCGGTGAGGTGCCCACCGACGCCCAGCGCGGCACCGAGGTCGCGGGCCAGCGACCGGATGTACGTGCCGGACGAGCAGTCGACGATCACATCGAGGTCCCGGATACCGTCGCCCGCCCGGTCGCCGACGACATCGAAACGCGTGACGACGACGTCACGCGGCGCGAGGACGACCTCCTCCCCCGCTCGGACGCGATCGTATGCGCGACGTCCGTCGACCTTGATCGCCGAGACCGCGCTGGGCACCTGCGAGATCTCTCCGGTGAGGGCGGCGATCCCTGCAGCGATGCGCGCATCCGAGACATCCGTCCAGGCAGCGGGATCCGCCTGCGCGGTGATCTCTCCGTCGGCGTCGTCGGTGCCCGTGGTCTGCCCGAGACGGATGGTCGCCTCGTAAGTCTTGCCGGCGCCCACGATGTACGTGAGGAGCCGTGTGGCGCCCTCGATGCCGATCACGAGCAGGCCGGTCGCCATCGGATCGAGCGTGCCGGCGTGCCCGACCTTGCGAGTGCCGAACGCGCGACGCGTGCGTGCGACGACGTCGTGGCTGGTCAGCCCTGCGGGCTTGTCGACGAGAAGGATGCCGGGCAGAACCATCCCTCCAGCCTACGGTGCCCGACCGCACGGGCGAACACGCGATCGAGGCTCGAATAGGCTTGTCGGATGCCGGAGACGCCCGAGGACCGCGACCAGGAGATCGCCACCCCGGTCATCGACTGGTACCGTTCCGCGGCCCGCGATCTCCCCTGGCGTCGACCGGAGTTCCACGAGCGCTTCGGCGCCTGGGGCGTGCTCGTGAGCGAGTTAATGCTGCAGCAGACCCCCGTCGCCCGCGTCATCCCTCGTCTCGATGCGTGGCTGGAGCGTTGGCCGTCGCCGGCGGACATGGCGAAGGCCTCCCCCGCCGAGGTCGTGCAGCAGTGGGCGAACCTCGGCTATCCGCGCCGCGCGCTCTGGCTCCACCGCGCCGCGACGGAGATCGTCCGGGAACACGACGGCACGGTCCCCCGCGATGTCCCCGCGTTGCTCGCCCTCACCGGGATCGGCGACTACACCGCCCGCGCTGTCGCCGTCTTCTCGTACGGCGACCGGCATCCGGTGGTCGACACCAACACGAGACGCGTCCTCGCGCGCGCCGTCGACGGCATCGCGCACCCCGGTCCTCCCTCCCGCCGCGACCTCGCTCTGATGGAGGCGCAGATGCCGGTCGACGACTCCGCCGCGGCGGTGTTCAACGCCGCCGTCATGGAGCTCGGCGCCACCGTGTGCACCGCGCGCACGCCGGTCTGCGAAGAGTGCCCGATCGCCGATCGGTGCGCATGGCTCGCCGCGGGAAGCCCCGCGACGGCGGACACGCGCCGCAAGCAGGCCGCCTACGAAGGATCGGATCGTCAGGCGCGCGGCGCGGTGCTGCGCGTGCTCAGGGAGATCGCCCCCGAAGGCATCGCCCTGGAGGATCTACTGCCGGACTGGCCGGACGCGTTGCAACGGGATCGTGCGATCGACTCGCTCGTCGCGGACGGGCTCGCCGAAGCCGGGAACGGTGAGATCGCGCTGCCGCGCTGACCCCTCACAGCAGCTGGTTCGTGCGGTGCGCCAGCACGGTGAGTTCGACCCGCGAGCGCACACCGAGCTTCGCGAATGCTCGTCCGATGTGCACCTCGACCGTGCGCACCGACACGACGAGCGCCTCCGAGATCTCCCGGTTGCTCGCCCCTGCCGCCGCCCGCATCGCGACCTCGAGCTCGCGTGCGGTGAGCTGCTGCGACCACGCTGCCCGACACGCGGCCAGTGGGTCGATAGCCGAAGTGGCGTCATCGGCGTCGAGAGCCGCGATCCGGCGCACGACCGATCGTGCCCAGGCGTGCGCTCCCGACAGCTCGAACAGACTGAGCGCCGTGCGCAGGTGCGCGCGAGCGAGGACCGCCTCGCCGCGGATCGCCGCGCGGGTGCCGAGCATCGCCTCGATCCGGGCGCGCGCGAACGGCGATCGCAGCGTGCGCGCCGCGCGCAGGACCTCATCGCGCTCGGAGTGCCAGCGCACATCGGGAGCGGTGGCGACACGCGTGCGGAGCGATCGAGCGAGACCGACCTCCGGCGGCTCGATGAGACGCACGGCCGGCTCCTCGTCACCACCCGGGCGGATCTCTTCGAGCCCGGGAACGGCGAAGGACGTCTGCGGCGCCCCGAGTTCGCGCCACAGCCGGATGAACCCGGCGGCTCCGTCGAAATCCCCTCCGAGGAAGGCATCGATGCCCTGATCGACGAGTAGATCGATCCGCTGCCCCGACGGCAGCGCGCAGGTCAACGCACGAGCGAGCGGTCCGAGCTCTCCGAGTACGGCGAGATCGAGTCTCCGCGCGAGGACCACACCGAGGCCGGCGAACGGCATGCTGACCGGGAGCGTCATCGACGCGGCGAGCAGATGCTCGCGCGCCTCGCCCAAGTCACCGCGCCAGACCAGGAGGAGCACGTGCGCGACTACCCGGTAGGCGTCGACGAGAGGGCTCCGCTCGAACCCCTCCACGAGCGGGTCCACCCCGGACGCGAGCGCCTCCTCGTGGGCGAGCAGGCGAAGTCCGACGTCGATCCGTCCGTCGAGCGCGGAGGTCAGCGCGCGCAGCAGTCCACCCGTGACCGGCCCCGTGCCCTCGGCATCATCCTCTTCAGACTCGCCCACGAGCAGCCACGCGAGGGCCACGGCGGGGTCTCGGAGCTTCGACTCGACGCCGACCCGGGCAGAGGCGTACCTCAGAATCTCCCGCCAGGCGCGCATTCCCCGTCGATCGCCGCGCTCCGCGCACAACGGCACGGCCAGAGCCGCTCCCCGAGCGATCGAGTACCAGTCCTCCGGTGCGTCCGAGGTCGGTCGCAGAGTCTCCAGCTCGATCACGGGCACCGAACCCTGCAGGTGGGCCTGCGCGATGAGCAGGCCGGCGAGACCCTGCAGACGATAGCGCTCCGTCCCGTGCGGGAAGAGGCTCCCCAGCCATGCCGCCGCTTCGAGAGCGTACCCGCCGCCGATCGCAGCGGCCCCGGCGACCACGCGGGCCTCGTCGAGATCTCGCCCCTCCGCATGCGCGGCGGCCTCGCGCGCGATCATCAGGGCGCCGTCCGCGTGCCCTGTCTCCGACAGTCCTCTTGCGATGCGCGTGAGCTCTCGCGCGGATCCGGGATCCATCTCCAGTGACGCACGCGCTCGGTGCCAGTCCGCCTCGGTCGTGCTTCCCCGTCGCGCGAACACCTCGTGCAGACGCGCGTGCACCTGGGCGGCCTCACCGGAGCCCATGCCGTCGGAGATCCAGATCGCGATTCGCCGATCGCGGAGGCGGATGCGGCCGGCGTGCAGATCGAGATGAGCGCCGATCGCCGATGCCGCGAGTTCCTCGGCCGCGCGTCCGTCGAAGACGAGGAGCGGCTCCAGCTCATCGGTCAACGTCACCGCGAGTGCGAAAAGGAGATCGCGATCTCGGGCCGAGAGATCGAGCTCTCCGAAGGCCTCGACGACAGCGGGAACCATCGGAAGAGGAGACGGTAGCGGCAGCAGCCCCTGGCGCTGCCCGCGCGTCAGGGCGGCAGCGACCTGGCGGATCGTCAGCGCGTCCTCGTGTAGATCGACGAGGAGACGCGCCAGCACGTGCGGCGCGCAGCCGAGCTGTTCGTCCGCCAGCTCGCCGAGCAACGGACCGGCCGTCGCCCACGCCTGACTCGTTCCTCCGGACACCACTGCGCCGTCGATGATGCACCCCCTCGCACCGGATGAGACGCTTCTCATCCGGTGCGACGGTAGCAACCAGAAACGCGACCGCAGCGGTCATCGACCGATATACCCAACGCGTCTCCGCGCGGGTGGAATCAGCGGTCGGAGTCGTCGTCCTCCGGGCGCACGTACGGGTCGGCGTCGCCGGCGTGAGAGGCGGAGGAAGCGAGCCTCGCCACCTCCGCGTCGCGCTCCTGCGCCTGACGCAGTAGCGCCGAGATGTGGTCGGCGTTCTCCGGGAGCGCATCGGGGATGAACTCCAGCGTGGGCACCAGACGGGTGCTGAGCTGTCGTCCGACCTCGCTGCGGAGCATCCCGGTGGCCGAGGTGAGCGCCGCACCGCTGGCGACGCGCTCCTCCTCGGTGCCGAGGACGGTGTAGAACACCGATGCGTGCTGGAGGTCACCGCTCACGCGCACGTCGGTGATCGTCACGAAACCGAGCCGCGGATCGCGCAGCCCCTTCTCGAGGCGCTCGGCGAGGATCACGCGGATCCGGTCGGCGAGGCGCGCCTGTCGTTCTCCAGCCATTTCTCTTCTCCTTGTCGTCGGTGATCATCACCGGCGGTCTCACGACGGGAATGCGGATGCCCCGCCCCGCTGACGGGTCGGGGCATCCGCTCTGTCGAGCCTACGTTCAGGAACGCGGCTTCTCGACGAGCTCGGTCGTCTCGATCTCGTCACCGATCTGGATGTCGTTGTACTTTCCGAGGCCGATACCGGCCTCGTAGTCCGTACGCACCTCGGTGACATCGTCCTTGAAGCGGCGCAGCGATTCGATCGCCAGACCGTCCGCGAGGACGACGCCGTCGCGGATGACACGGGCCTTGGCGTTTCGCGTGATCGTTCCCGACCGCACGATGACACCGGCGATGTTGCCGAACTTCGAGGAGCGGAACACCTCGCGGATCTCGGCGACACCCGACTGGACCTCTTCGTACTCCGGCTTGAGCATTCCCTTGAGGGAGTTCTCGATCTCGTCGATCGCGTTGTAGATGACCGAGTAGAACCGGATGTCCACGCCCTCACGGGAGGCACGCTCGCGCGCCTTCGTGTCGGGGCGGACATTGAAGCCCACGATGATCGCGTTGTCGATCGTCGCGAGGTTGACGTCGGACTCGGTGATCGCGCCCACGCCGCGGTGGATGATCCGCAGCTGCACGGAATCGTCGACCTCGATCTTGAGGAGCGATTCCTCGAGCGCCTCGACGGCACCCGAGACGTCACCCTTGATGATGAGGTTGAGCGACTCGACCTTGCCGTCTTCGAGAGCACGGGTGAAGTCCTCGAGCGAGATGCGCTTGCGGGCCTTGGCCAGCAGTGCGTTGCGCTCGACCGCTTCACGCTTCTCAGCGATCTGACGAGCCATGCGGTCCTCTTCGGTGACGATGAACACGTCACCGGCGCGGGGCACGGAGTTCAGACCCTGCACCTGCACCGGACGCGAGGGGTAGGCCTCGAGAACGGCGTCGCCGTTCTCATCGGCCATCGCACGCACTCGGCCGTATGCCGTACCCGCGACGATCGCATCGCCGACCCGAAGCGTTCCGGACTGGATGAGCACCGTGGCGACGGAGCCGCGGCCCTTGTCGAGCTTCGCCTCGATCGCGACACCGCGCGCGCCCTTGTTCGGGTTGGCGGTGAGGTCGAGACCGGCGTCGGCCGTGAGCAGCACGGCGTCCAGGAGCTCCTGGATGCCGGTACCCGCACGGGCGGACACGTCGACGAACATGACGTCGCCACCGAACTCCTCGGCGACCAGGCCGTACTCGGTCAGCTGCTGACGCACCTTCGAGGGGTTGGCGTCGGGCTTGTCGACTTTGTTCACCGCGACCACGATCGGCACGTTCGCCGCCTGGGCGTGGTTCAGCGCCTCGACCGTCTGCGGCATGATGCCGTCGTCGGCAGCGACCACGAGGATCGCGAGGTCGGTGACCTGCGCACCACGAGCACGCATGGCGGTGAACGCCTCGTGACCCGGGGTGTCGATGAACGTGATGGCGCGCTCGATGCCCTCGTGCTCGGTCCAGACCTGGTACGCACCGATGTGCTGGGTGATGCCACCGGCCTCACCCTCGATGACGTTGGTCTGACGGATCGCGTCGAGCAGGCGCGTCTTACCGTGGTCGACGTGACCCATGACGGTGACCACCGGAGGACGGATCTCGAGGTCGTCCTCGCTCTCCTCCTCGAGCTCCTGCTCGAGGTTGAGACCGAAGCCCTCGAGGAGCTCCTTGTCCTCGTCCTCGGGCGAGACCATCTGGATCTTGTAACCGAGCTCCTCGCCGAGGACCTCGAACGTCGCCTCGTCCAGGGACTCGGTGGCCGTGGCCATCTCACCCAGGTTGAAGAGGATCGTGACGAGGGTTCCGGGCTGAACCGTGTAACCGGTCAGCGTCTCGATCTTGTCGGCGAAGTCCGCGATCGACGCGCCGCGGCGCATGCGGATGACCTCCCCGTTTCCACGGGTGACGTTGACACCGCCGACGACCGGGGCGCTCCGCATCTCGAATTCTTGCCGCTTCGCCCGCCGCGACTTGCGCTGCTTGCTCTTGCCGCCGCCCTTACCGAACGCACCGGCGGTACCACCGCCGGGACCACGGCCACGACCGCCACCACCGCCGGGACGACCGGCGAAGCCGCCACCGGGACGTGCACCGGGACCGGCACCGGGTCCACCGGCACCGCCGGGACGACCGGGGCCCCCGGGACGCTGCTGGAACGGAGCGCCGGGACGACCGCCCTGGCCACCGCGAGGGGCACCGGGACGGGGCGAGCCGGGACGCGGCGCACCCGGACGCGGAGCGCCGGGACGCGGCGCCTGCGGACGCGGGATGTTGCCCGGTGTCGGACGCTGGCCCATGCCCTGCGCCGAGGCGAAGGGGTTGTTGCCCGGGCGCGGGCCGGTGGGACGCTGGCCCATACCCTGCGCCGACGAGAA
Source organism: Microbacterium sp. NPDC090225 (assembly GCF_044772365.1). NCBI lineage: Bacteria > Bacillati > Actinomycetota > Actinomycetes > Micrococcales > Microbacteriaceae > Microbacterium > Microbacterium sp. NPDC090225. The sequence continues at coordinate 803,086 of NZ_JBIVYS010000001.1, forward strand.
CGGGTTGTTGCCCGGGCGCGGAGCACCGGGCTTGGGCGCACCGCCGTCACCGGCGGGCGCGGCAGGTGCCGACGCCTCCGGTGCGGAGGCCGCGGGGGTCGGTGCTGCAGGCGCGGGCGCCTCGGCAGCGGGGGCTTCCGCCGCGGGCGTCTCGGCGACCGGGGCGGGAGCGGGCTTGGGTCCGGGCTTGGGCCCCGGGGTGGGTGCCGACTTGCCGGCAGGCTTGGCCGCTGCCGGCTTCGCGGCGGCGGGGCTCGCTGCCGGAGCAGCCTCGGCGGATGCCTTGAGCGAGGGGTCGGCATCGATCGCCGCGCGCAGCTTGCGCGCCACCGGCGGTTCGATGGTCGAGGAGGGACTCTTGACGAATTCGCCGAGTTCCTTCAGCTTTGCAAGTGCGACCTTGCTGTCGACGCCGAGTTCGGCGGCGATCTCGTGTACGCGTGGTTTACCAGCCACAATTCTCCTGTCTGGGGCAGTCTGCCCAGACAGGGCAGACCATTAGTCGCGGACGGGTCTCATTTCGAGCCGTTCACTTTGTTTCCATAGCCGTTCAGCCGTTTCTCGATGGTCTGCGTGTCCACAGGGGTGGACACACGGAGTGCTCGTCCGAAAGCGCGGCGCCGCAGTGCGGCCGCCATGCATTCCTGCGTCGGATGCATCCATGCGCCACGCCCCGGCAGGACGGCACGCTCATCGACGATGAGGATTCCGTTCTGGGACACCACCCTGAGGAGGGCGGCGCGGGGAGCACGCATGCGACAGCCGACGCACGTTCGTACGGGTTCCATCTTACACCTGCGTTTCCTCTCGCTCGGCACGCGGACCGCGCGTGCCGAGCGGACGGTGGGCGCTCAGTCCAGGACGCTGTCCGGCTGGATGTCGATCTTGGCGCCCGTGAGCTTCGCGGCGAGACGGGCGTTCTGACCCTCCTTGCCGATCGCCAACGAGAGCTGATAGTCGGGAACGAGGGCGCGCACGGCCTTGGTGTTGGCGTCGAGGATGAACGCACTCGTCACCTTCGCCGGCGAGAGAGCGTTCGCGACGAAGGCAGCGAGCTCGGGGTCGTGGTCGACGATGTCGATCTTCTCGCCCGACAGCTCCTCGGTGACGGCGCGGACACGGCGTCCGAGCTCTCCGATGCAGGCGCCCTTGGCGTTGATGGACGGGTCGTTGGCCTTGACCGCGATCTTCGAGCGATGTCCCGCTTCACGGGCCAGGGAGACGATCTCGACGAGACCGGCCGCGATCTCGGGGACCTCGAGCGCGAACAGCTTGCGGACGAGACCGGGGTGCGTGCGCGAGACCGTGATCTGCGGGCCCTTCAGGCCCTTCGCCACGCTCGTCACGTAGACGCGGATGCGAGATCCGTGCGCGTACTCCTCGCCGGGCACCTGCTCCTCGGGCGGGAGGATGGCCTCGACGGAACCGAGGTCGACATGGATCATCCGCGGGTTGGGTCCCTGCTGGATGACGCCGGCGACGATGTCGCCCTCCTTGCCGCGGAACTCTCCGAGCACGGCTTCGTCGGCGATGTCGCGGAGGCGCTGACTGATGACCTGCTTGGCGGCGAACGCGGCGATCCGACCGAAGTCGCTCGGCGTCGCGTCCTCCTCGCCGATGATGGCACCCTCGTCGTCGGAGACCGCCTGCAGCACGGCGACGTGACCGGTCTTACGGTCGAGATCGACGCGCACGCCCTCGGGGAGGTCACCCTCAGGGGAAACGTGCTTGGAGTAGGCGGTCAGGATCGCCTGTTCGATGATCGCGACGAGTTCGTCGAAGGGAATGCCCTTCTCCTTCTCGATTCCACGCAGCAGGCTCAGTTCGATATCCATGACGGCTCCCTATTCAGCTCTCGTCGCGCGGAATCACACGCGCGACATCCGTACAACGATACCCCGCCCCCGCCACGGGTCGCCACGTCAGGCCGACGGCGACCTCTCCGGCAGCGCATCCGCGGAGGGCAGCGCATTGATGGCGCCGATCAATCGGAAGAGGTCGCCCACGCGCCGCTGATCGAGTCGGAGCGCCAGCCGCGGAAGGTCGACGGCGTCGCCATCGGCGACCTCCGGGGATCGCGGGGTGGCGCGCTCGATGGCGCCGGATGCAAGCATCGTCGCGAAACGCCCGTTGAGGTCGGCGAGTTCGGCATCCGTCGGTTCCGCCCGGAGCCGCAACACCAGGGTGTCTCCGAACCAGCGCAGCGAGTCGTAGTTCCGCCAGAACCCCGTGATCTCCGCACGCGCGGCCTCGACCGAATCCGTGATCACCACGCGATCGAAGTCGCCCTCCGAGATCACCCCCGCCGGCGCGAGGTGCTCGTCGACGAAGCTGCGCAACCCCTCCCAGAATCGCCCCCCGGTCTCGTCGAGGAGCACGATCGGCATCGGCTCCGCCTTGCCGGTCTGCTGCAAGGTGAGCAGCTCGAACATCTCGTCGAGCGTGCCGAACCCGCCGGGCAGGCAGATGAAGCCCTCCGACTCCTTGATGAGCATCAGTTTGCGGGTGAAGAAGTACTTCATCGCCACGACGTGGTCCTGCCCCGACGACACGATCCCGTTGGCCTTCTCCTCGAAGGGCAACCGGATCGATACGCCCAGCGAGAGTGCGGGCCCCGCCCCCTCGGCGGCGGCCTGCATGATCCCCGGCCCCGCGCCGGTGACGACCATCCACCCGTCGGTCGCCAGCGCCGCCGCGACGTCGCGGGCCTGCCGGTACAGCGGATCGTCGGTGCGCGTGCGGGCGGATCCGAAGACCGTGACCTTGGGCACGCCGTGATAGGGCGCGAACAGCCGGAACGCATCGCGCATCTCCGCGAGCGCCGCCGAGGCGATCTTGAGATCGAGACGATCGGTGCCGTCCTCCCCCAGCAGGATCGCGGTGCGCAGCATCCTCATCACGAGCCGACGGTCCGCGTGCACCCCCGCCTCGTCGAGCACGGCGTTGATCTCGGCACTCAGGGCGTCGGGGAGCGGTTCGTCGATCATGCGTCCAGCGTGTCACGACCCGATGAGCGGGCGCGAGCCGCCACACCGAGAACGCGAACGCCGCGCCCCCTGCGGGACGCGGCGTTCGTCGGGCGTCAGCGGGAGAGGCGCTCGACGGCCTCGGCGATCGAAACCGCGTCGCGGTCACCGGTGGCGCGATCCCACAGCTCGACCTGCCCCTCGGCCGCTCCGCGCCCGACGATGACGATCTTCGGCACGCCCACGAGCTCGGCGTCGCCGAACTTCACACCGGGTGAGACCTTGGGACGATCGTCGTAGAGCACATCGAGCCCTGCGCCCTCCAGTGTGGACGCGAGATCCGCGGCGACGTCGAACGCGACCTGGTCGCGGCCGGCGGCGACGACCTGCACGTCGAACGGCGCGACCGATGCAGGCCAGATGAGGCCCTTGTCGTCGTTGTTGAGCTCGGCGATGATCGCGAGGATGCGGGTGACGCCGATGCCGTACGAACCCATCGTGACCGTGACGAGCTTGCCGTTGACGTCGAGCACCTTGAGACCGAGGGCCTCTGCGTACTTGCGACCGAGCTGGAAGACGTGCCCGATCTCCATGCCGCGTGCGAGCTCCACGGGTCCGGAGCCGTCGGGCGCGGGGTCGCCGGCGCGCACGTTGGCGATCTCGACGATGCCGTCGGCTGCGAAATCGCGTCCGGCGACCACGGAGTGCGCGTGCTTCTGATCGATGTTCGCCCCGGTGATCCAGCTGGTGCCCTCGCTGACCCGCGGGTCGACGAGATAGCGGATCCCGGTGGCGGACTCCTCGCCCAGCACCGCTCCCGTGGTAGACCACGGACCGATGTAGCCCTTGACGAGCAGCGGGTGCTTCGCGAAGTCCTCCGGCGTGGCGGTCTCGACCCCGGCCGGGGCGAAGGCCACCTCGGCACGCTTCTCGTCGACCTCGCGGTCGCCGGGGATGCCGACCACGACCAGCTCGCGCGTGCCGTCGAGGTGCGTGAGGGCGAGGACGACGTTCTTGAGCGTATCGGCGGCCGAGTACTCCCCCTCGAGAACCGCGTTGGAGTGCGCGACGAGCGTGTCGATGGTCGGGGTGTCGGGCGAGTCGAAGACGACCGGCGCCGCATCGGCGTCGAAGGCGACGGCGTCGGGCACGGCGGTGGTGAAGGCCTCGACGTTCGCCGCGTATCCGCCGGCGCTGCGCACGAAGGTGTCCTCGCCGACCGGGGTCGGGTGCAGGAACTCCTCGCTGCGCGAGCCGCCCATCGCCCCGGCATCCGCCTGGACGATCACGTACTCGAGCCCCAGGCGCTGGAAGATGCGCTCGTACGCGTCGCGCTGCGCCTGGTAGCTGGCCTCCAGCCCCTCGTCGGACGCGTCGAAGGAGTAGGCGTCCTTCATCGTGAACTCGCGTCCGCGCAGCAGACCGGCACGCGGGCGGGCCTCATCGCGGTACTTGTCCTGGATCTGATAGATCGTCAGAGGCAGGTCCTTGTACGAGGAATAGAGGTCCTTGACGAGCTGCGTGAAGGCCTCCTCGTGCGTGGGCGCGAGCAGATAGTCGCCGCCCTTGCGGTCCTTCAGGCGGAACAGCAGGTCGCCGTACTCGTCCCAGCGTCCCGTCGCCTCGTACGCCTCGCGCGGCATGAGCGCCGGGAAGTGCACCTCCTGCGCGCCGGCCGCGGCCATCTCCTCGCGCACGACGGCCTCGATCTTCGACTTGACGCGCAGTCCCAGTGGCAGCCACGCGAAGATGCCCGCCGCCTGCGGCCGGATGTAGCCGGCGCGGATCAGCAGCTTGTGACTCGCGACCTCTGCGCCTGCAGGGTCTTCACGGAGAGTACGGAGGAAGAAATTCGAAAGACGAGTGACCACGGGCCAAGTCTACTGACCCGTGGCCATCGTCTTTCGGCGGATGACTCAGTTGAGCGCCGGGAGACCCTCGGGTACGACGCCGCCCTTGTAGAGGCTTGCCGCGAGCTCCTGCAGCGCCGTCAGCGCGGCGCGCTGCGGGAGCGGACCATAGGAGATACGGGCGACGCCGAGCTTCTCGTACTGGGCGGCACTGAGGGCGCCGGGAAGCCCGATCACGCTCACCTTGCGCTCGCCGATGCCCTCGACCAGCTGTCGCGTGACGTTGGCATCGAGGATGCCGGGAACGAACACCGACGTGGCGCCGGCATCGATGAAGGCACGACCGCGCTGGATCGCGTCGGCGATGCTCTGCTCGACCGGACGCCCACCGGCGCGGACGAACGCATCGGTGCGGGCGTTGAGGGCGAACGGCACGCCCTCCGCTTCGGCCGCTTTCACGATGGCTTCCACGACGGCGACGGACTCGCCGAGGGGCTTGAGGCGATCCTCGACGTTCGCCCCGACCACACCGGCGGCGATGGCGAGACGCGTGGTCTCCCCCGCGTCGTCGTAGCCGTCGTCGAGGTCGGCGGTGACCGGCACGTGGACGGATGTCGCGATCCGGCCGACCATGTCGAGCATGATGTCGCGAGGGATCGTGCCGTCTTCATAGCCGAACGACGCGGCGATGCCATGCCCGGCCGTCGCGATCGCCTTGGTCTCGGGGAGTTTGGCGACCGCTCGCGCGGACACCACATCCCACACGTTCACCACGCGGAGGATCTCGGGGGCGTCATAGAGGTCGACGAGGGTCTGAGCCTTGGCTGAAGTGGTCATGTCCTCCACGCTAACGCGAACCTCCGACGATCGGGCCGCGGGCATCCACCGCTGCAGTCGTCCGCTTAGTGTGGACGCATGCCGCAGCGCCGTTCGCACGTCGACTCCTCCGCCGCACAGACCGAGCTCGCCGTCGCGCTCTCGGCGCTGCGCGCAGATCTCGATGCCCCGCTCGATTTCCCCGCCGACGTGCTCGACGAGGCTCGGTCCTCGACATCAGCCTCTCCCCACCTGGATCTGCGCGACGTGCCGTTCGTGACGCTCGATCCCGCCGGTTCCCGCGATCTCGACCAGGCGTTCCATCTCGAGCGCGATGACCACGGATACGCCGTCCGTTACGCGATCGCGGATGTCCCCGGCTTCGTCACCCCCGGAGGCTCCGTCGATATCGAGGCACGGCGCCGCGGTCAGACCCTGTACGCCGCCGATGGCTCTATCCCGCTGCACCCACCCGTGCTGAGCGAGGATCGTGCGTCCCTGCTCCCCGGCGTCGAGCGCCCCGCTCTCGTGTGGACCTTCCGCCTGGACGGTGACGGCAGCGTCGTCGACACCCGACTCGAGCGGGCCCGGATCCGGTCGCGGCACCAGCTCGAGTACGCCGGTGTCCAGGAGGCGATCGATCGCGGAGAAGGCGGTCCGGCCGCACTCCTCCCCGAGATCGGCAGGCTGCGCATCGCACAGGAGCGTGCCCGGGGCGGCGCCAGCCTGAACCTGCCCGACGAAGAGGTCGTCCGAACCGACGACGGCGGATACGCGATCCGCCGCCGCAGCCCGCTCCCCGTCGAGGAGTGGAACGCGCAGTTGTCGCTGATGACGGGGATGGCGGCCGCCTCGATCATGCTCGACGCGGGCGTGGGGATCCTGCGAACCATGCCCCGCCCCGACGACGCGGCATTCGACACGTTCCGCCGACAGGCCGCAGCACTCGGTCGACCGTGGACCACGGGCGACTACGGAGACTTCCTCCGAGACCTGGACCGCACCGACCCGCTGACCCTTCCCGTGCTGCAGGCCGCGGCTACCCTGTTCCGGGGTGCCGGCTACGTGACGTTCGACGGATCGACGCCGACCGGCACGATGCAGGCCGCGATCGCCGCACCCTACGCGCACGCGACCGCCCCGTTGCGCCGGCTCGTGGACCGATGGACCCTGACGATCTGCCTCGCCGTCTCGCGCGGTGAGGCGGTCCCCACCTGGGTGCGGGACTCGCTCGCCGATCTCCCCGGGCTCATGCAGGAGTCGTCGCAGCGCGCCTCCCGACTCGACGCCGCGACCGTGAACGCCGTCGAAGCCGCGCTCATGACTCCGCTGGTCGATACCTGGGTCGACGCGACGATCATCGAGTTGCGCGGAGAGCGCGCACGGATTCAGCTGGCCGACCCCGCCGTCACGGCATCCGCATCCGTTCCGATCGATGCGCGCCCGGGAGAAGTCGTCCGCCTGCGCGTCGCGCGCGCGGACATCGGTGCGGGCGAGATCGAGTTCTCGCTGGACTGACGGGCTGTCAGTCCGCGGCGACCACGGTCGTCGTCATCACGAGGAGCTGGGGATCGCTCAGATCGAGGGACACCCGGATCGATACGAAGGCCGCCAGCGAATCCACGTGGGTACCGCCGCACAGGATCACCGCCTCCCCCTCGGGGAGCTCGCAGTGCCACCGACGCCGGTCGACGATCGTCGGCCCCTCGGTGACGATCGTGCTTCGCGCGGCGGTCGTCACCCACGCAGCCAGCTTCGCGTTGATCGACGCCTCCCGCTCGGCGAGCGTCGCCGCGAAAGTCTCGGTGTCGAAGCCAGCCCGCCGCAGGCTCTTGCCCAGGCGGTACTCGTCGACGCTGCCGTCCTCGTGGATACGGCTCGACTGATTCGCGCGCCCTTCGAAGTCGGGGGTGCCGAGCGCATCGGCACCGGGATCCTTGCGCCACAGGTCGGCGACGGCCAGGTCGAGCGCCAGGGAGGCGAGGTGGCACGCCGTGTGCCCACGGCTGAGGCCCGCTCGGCGGGCTTCGTCGACGACGAGCCGTGCGGTCGCTCCCTCGGTGAAACCCGAGGGTGCAGAGCCGTCGAGACGATGGGCGACCAACCAGGTCCACCCGTCGGCCCCGCGTCGCACGGGGATCGCCGAGCCGACTGCAAAGTCGCCCTCATCGCTGACGGCCGCCATGACCGCCTCCGACACCGCCGCTGTCTCTTCGCCGACGAGGATCGATCCGGCATCGCCGGGCTGATCGGGCCACGTGTGATCGACCGGGTGGAAGGGCGTCGCCTCGATCACGACCACGACGCCATCGTCATCCTGATCGATGCGGGTGATGGTGCTTTCGCCCCGGACCGAACCCTCGGCGAACGACACGACTGTCGACGACACTGTTTCTCCCTGCCGGATCAGACGGTGACGACCTGTGCGGTGCCGAGCGGGGCTTCCGGCCCCATGTCGGCGGCGATCCGGTTCGCCTCCTCGATCAGCGTCGCGACGATGTCTGCCTCGGGGACGGTCTTGATGACCTCGCCCTTGACGAAGATCTGACCCTTGCCGTTGCCGGAGGCGACGCCGAGATCGGCTTCGCGCGCCTCACCCGGACCGTTGACCACGCAGCCCATGACGGCCACGCGCAGCGGCACCGTCATGTCCTTGAGGCCCTCTGTGACGTTCTCGGCGAGTGTGTAGACGTCGACCTGTGCACGACCGCACGAGGGGCAGGAGACGATCTCGAGCTTGCGCTCGCGCAGGTTCAGCGACTGCAGGATCTGGTGTCCGACCTTGACCTCCTCGGCCGGCGGAGCGGAGAGCGAGACGCGGATCGTGTCGCCGATCCCCTCACCGAGGAGGATGCCGAACGCGGTGGCGCTCTTGATCGTGCCCTGGAAAGCCGGCCCCGCCTCGGTCACACCGAGGTGGAGGGGCCAGTCGCCCCGCTCGGCGAGCTGACGGTACGCCTTCACCATCACGATCGGGTCGTTGTGCTTGACGGAGATCTTGAAGTCGTGGAAGTCGTGCTCCTCGAACAGCGACGCCTCCCACACCGCGCTCTCGACGAGCGCCTCGGCGGTGGCCTTGCCGTACTTGGCGAGGATGCGCCGGTCGAGCGAACCGGCATTCACACCGATGCGCAGGGAGACGCCGGCGGCCTTCGCAGCCTCGGCGATCTTGCCGACGTTGCCGTCGAACTCGCGGATGTTGCCGGGGTTCACGCGCACGGCGCCGCATCCGGCGTCGATCGCCGTGTAGATGTAGCGCGGTTGGAAGTGGATGTCGGCGATCACGGGGATCTGACTCTTCATCGCGATGATCTTGAGAGCGTCCGCGTCGTCCTGGTGGGGAACGGCGACGCGCACGATCTCGCAGCCGGACGCCGTGAGTTCGGCGATCTGCTGCAGGGTTCCGTTGATGTCGGTCGTCTTCGTCGTCGTCATCGACTGCACGGTCACGGGAGCATTCCCGCCCACGAGCACCTTGCCCACCTTGATTTGGCGAGACTTGCGGCGCGGGGCGAGGACTTCGGGGATCTTCGGCATTCCGAGGTTCACTGCTGGCACTGCTCCAGACTACGCCGCCAGGATGGGCACAGGCTGGAAGCGGAGCGGGTGGAGCGGACCGTCATGCGCCCGGTCGACGCACGCCCGGTGTGGTAGTTTCGCCCCATGCTCGCGAACTTCACCTGGTGGCCCGCCTCCTAGGCGGTGTGTTCGCGTTCCCACGAATCCAGACCGCCTCCGGGGCGGTCTTTTCGTTGCGCCGAGCCGGAGCCCTGCACAGGAGACATCGATGACCCTCTCACGACTCGCCGAGCTCACCGCCGATCCGAGTTCCTCGTTCGCGCTGATCGCCCGCGACGGTGCCGATTCCGTCGAGCTGCTCACCGGTGACGTCGTCGACGTCGACCTGCTCGCCGATATCCCGCTGGACGTCGACGGCGTGCCCCGCGAGGTCTTCGCCCTCGTCCCCTATCGCCAGGTGCGCGAGCGCGGTTTCGTCTCGCAGGACGACGGGGCGCCACTGCGCTGCATCGTCGTCGACGAGCACCTGCACCTCCCGCCCCCCGAGCTGCTCGCCACCCTGCCCGAGGCACGGATCCCTCTGCGCGACGACGGCTTCGACATCGCCGACGACGAGTACGCCGCGATCGTCGAGCGCGTCATCGCCGACGAGATCGGCCGCGGCGAGGGCGCGAACTTCGTCATCCGCCGGGACTTCACGGCGCGCATCGACGTCGACGAGCGCACCGCCGCTCTCACCTGGTTCCGTGCGCTGCTCACGCACGAGCGCGGCGCCTACTGGACGTTCGCCGTCTTCACTCCCGGCCACATCGCCGTCGGCGCCAGCCCCGAGGCGCACGTCGTCGCACGCGACGGGATCGTCACGATGAATCCGATCTCGGGCACGTTCCGCCATCCCGCCGGCGGCGCGACGAAGGAGACGCTGGTCGACTTCCTGTCCTCGACGAAGGAGACCGAGGAGCTCTTCATGGTCGTCGACGAGGAGCTCAAGATGATGAGCGCCGTCTGCTCCGACGGCGGGCGCATCACCGGGCCGCACCTCAAAGAGATGTCGCGGCTCACGCACACCGAATACATGCTGAGGGGCCGGAGCCGGCTCGACCCGCGCGACATCCTCCGCGAGACGATGTTCGCACCGACCGTCACCGGGTCGCCCATGCAGAACGCCTGCGCGGTCATCCGCCGACACGAGCGCGAACCGCGCGGCTACTACTCCGGTGTCGCCGCGCTCTTCACCCCGAACGTCGAGGGGGGTCACGATCTCGACGCTCCCATCCTCATCCGCACCGTTTACCTGAAGGACGGGGAGGTACGGGTGCCCGTCGGGGCGACGCTCGTGCGCCACTCCGATCCCCACGGCGAGGTCAGCGAGACCCACGGGAAGGCCGCCGGCGTACTCGGCGCCATCGGGGCGATCGATCGCGACCGCGTCGCCGAGGAGCGCAGCGATGCGGATGCCCCGGGCGTTCCGCTCTCGCTCGCCGACGATCCCGCGGTCGCCGCCCTGCTCTCCTCGCGGAACGCGCGCCTGGCGGACTTCTGGCTGAACCCGCAGGGCGATGACGATTCCGGCCCGTTCACCGGGCGTACGGCACTCGTCGTCGATGCGGAGGACCGTTTCACCACGATGCTCGCGCATCAGCTGCGGCACCTCGGCCTCGACGTGCGGATCGCCGCGTGGAGCGACGTGCACGACACCGAGATCGATGCGGCCGACCTGGTCGTCGCGGGTCCCGGCCCGGGAGACCCCCGCGACAGCGAGAGCCCGCGCATCTCGCGGATGCGCGACGTGGTCGCGCGCCGCCGCTCCTCGAGCTCACCGCTCCTCGCGGTCTGCCTCAGCCACCAGATCCTCGCCGACTCCCTCGACATCTCCCTGACCCCGCTGGATGCACCCCACCAGGGCCTGCAGAAGTCGGTCCCCGTCTTCGGCGAGGACGCGTCGATCGGCTTCTACAACACGTTCACCGCGCGGGTCTCTCCCGGCACCACCGCCGTCGGCGACGCCGAGGTCTCAGCCGACCCCGCCAGCGGTGACGTCTACGCGCTGCGCGGGCCGCGCTACGCCTCGGTGCAGGGGCACCTCGAGTCGATCCTGTCTCGCGACGGCATCCGCACCCTGGAACGCCTCGTCGCCCACGCCCTCCGCTGAGAGGGAGCCTGCTACTGCAGGATGTTCACCGGGTTGAACAGATCGGCGAGCAGAAGCAGAGCTCCCATTCCGATCAGCAGGACCGCGACCACGACGGTGAGCGGCACCAGCTTCGTGGCGTCGACCGGCGCCGGGGGCGGACGGCGGAACAGACGCGCCCACCCGCGCTTGATCCCCTCCCACAGCGCGACGACGATGTGACCGCCGTCGAGCGGGAGCAGCGGGATCATGTTGAAGACGAAGAGGGCGATGTTCAGTGAGCCGAGCAGGTTGAGCAGCACGGCGAAGCGGTTGAGCACCGGGGCATCGGTCGCGGCGACCTCTCCGGCGATGCGCCCGACGCCGACGACGCTGAGCGGCCCGTTCGGGTCGCGTTCGGTGCCGGTGACAAGGGAGACACCCACGTCCCAGAGACGCACCGGCAGGGTCGCGATCAGATTCACCACCCGACCGACGTTCTCGACCGCCATCTGCGGCCCGACCGACAACGGCTGCGGGACGAATCCCATCTGCGCGCCCATGCCGACGTAGCCGACCTCCTTGACCACCGGTTCCCCGGCGTCGTCGAGGATCGGCCGGCCACTGGCATCCGTCAGCGTGCGTTCGGCGGTGATCGGGGTGATCTCGAGGGTCTGCTCGGCGCCGTCGCGCCGGACGACCACGTCGAGGGTCTCGCCCGGCGCCGCCTGCACGATCGCGGTGGCCTCGGCGAAGGTCGCGACGGGGGTACCGTCGATCGAGACGAGGACGTCGTCCGGCAGGATCCCGGCTTCGGCCGCCGGTGACGCGGGGTCATCGGCCGTGCAGTCGGTCTGCGACGAACCGGCCGGCAGCACGCACTCCGTCACCGACGCGATAGTGGTGGTGCCCTGCTGCAGTCCGATCCCCGACGCGAGAACGGTGAAGATGAGCAGCGCCAGGACGAGGTTCATGAACGGCCCGCCGAGCATGACGATCACGCGCTTCCAGACCGGGAGCTTGTAGAAGACGCGGTCCTCCTCGCCGACCGCGATCGTCTCGTCGTTCGCGGCGCGCGCGTCCTGGACGAGCGATCGGAAGATCCCTGTGGCCGCACGCGAGTTCTTCGAGGCCGGGTACATGCCCGACATCGAGATGAATCCGCCGATCGGCAGCAGCTTGAACCCGTACTCCGTCTCGCCGATGCGGCGTGACCAGATGCGCGGCCCGAAGCCGATCATGTACTGGCCGACGCGCACGCCGAAGAGCTTCGCGGGCAGGAGGTGACCGATCTCGTGCAGTCCGATCGAGAGCGCGAGCCCGACCAGCATGAACAGGATGCCACCCACATAGAGCAGGGTTTCCACGCGCCAACGCTACTGCCTGGAGCCTAGGAATACGCCCGGCACGTGAGATCATGGAAGAGACATGTCGATTGAACAACAACCGAGCCTGCCTCCCGTGCTCCGCCCCGCGAACCCGCCCCGGCGTCAGCTGTCCGAACTCGCCTCCCGATTCGCGCGCGACACGCGCGGCGAGCTGCAGGGGGTCACCGTCAGCGGCATCACCCTCGCCACCGCCGACCTCCGCGCGGGAGAGGCTTTCGTCGCGATCCGCGGCGTGAACCGCCACGGTGCCGAGTTCTCGGCGGCCGCCGCCGAGAAGGGTGCCGTCGCGATCATCACCGACGACGACGGCGCCGCGATCGCCGAGGCCGTGGGGCTTCCGATCCTCATCGTCGACGACCCCCGTGCAGTCCTCGGCGACCTCAGCGCCTGGGTCTACGGCACCGGCGCCGACGATCCGCTCCCCCTGCTCTTCGCGACCACCGGGACCAACGGCAAGACGAGCGTCTCCCACCTCCTCGCCGGCATCCTCGACCAGATCGACGTCGTCACCGGACTCTCCTCGACCGCCGAGCGGCACATCGCGGGCGAGGTCATCGTCTCGCGACTGACGACGCCCGAGGCATCCGAGTTCCACGCGCTCCTGGCGCTCATGCGCGAGCGTGACGTCGAGGCCGTGGCCGTCGAGGTGAGCGCCCAGGCGCTCTCGCGCCACCGCGTCGACGGCATCCACTTCGACGTGGCCGGGTTCACCAACCTCAGCCACGACCACCTCGACGACTACGCCGACATGGAGGAGTACTTCGAGGCGAAACTCCCGCTGTTCCGTCCCGACCGATCGAAGCGCGGCGTCATCTGCCTCGACTCCCCCTCCGGTGCGATCGTCGTCGAGCGTGCCGAGATCCCCGTCGTGACGGTCGGCACACCGCTGATCGCGGCCGATCCGGATGCTGCAGCGAAGGGGGACTGGGTCGTCACGATCGACGACGAACGCGCCGCCGGCACGACTTTCACGATGGCGGGCCCGGCGGGGACCCTGACCACGACCGTCCCGGTGATCGGTCCGCACATGGCCGCGAATGCCGCACTGGCGATCGTGATGCTCCTCGAAGGCGGCTATGCCTGGGAGCGGATCGTCACGGCCCTCGAGCGCGATGGCGGCATCCGTGCCTACCTGCCCGGGCGCACGCAGCTCGTGTCGGGTGAACGCGGCCCCGCCGTGTTCGTCGACTTCGGACACTCCCCCGACGCCTTCGAGAAGACGCTGGCTGCCGTGCGACGGGTGACCCCGGGACGCGTCGTCATGCTCTTCGGCGCCGACGGCGACCGCGATGCGAGCAAGCGATTCGACATGGCACGCACCGCCGTGCAAGGTAGCGACATCCTCGTCGTGACCGATCACCACCCCCGCTTCGAGGATCCCGAGTCGATCCGCGCGACGCTGGTGGCGGGTGCACGCAAGGCGCGCCCGGATGCCGAGATCCACGAGTACTCTCCGCCCGAGACGGCCATCGTCGCCGCGGTCGCGCTGGTCGGCGACGGCGATGCGATCCTCTGGGCCGGTCCCGGGCACCAGGACTACCGCGACATCCGCGGGGTCCGCACGCCGTACTCCGCCAGGGAACTCGCGCGTCGCGCTCTTCGCGCCGCCGGATGGCCGGTTCCGGAATCGCGCTGGCCCGTGCCCTACCCCGACGAGGACTGAGGCTCAGGCGGCGGCGATCAGCCGGTCCGCCTTCTGACGCGCCCAGAGCTCGGCCGCCGCGAGCGACTCCACCGTGAGCTGTTCGGGCGGCACGTGCGCGTCGACGACCCGGGCGATCGTGTCGACGATCCCCAGGAACGGCAGTCGCCCTTCATGGAAGGCACCGACCGCCTGCTCGTTCGCGGCGTTGTAGACGGCGGGGAACGTCGCTCCCGCACGACCGACGGTCTTCGCGAGCGCGACCGAGGGGAAAGCCTTCTCGTCGAGAGGCTCGAACGTCCAGGAGGAAGCCGTCTTCCAGTCGAGGGGACGCCCGACCCCGCCGACGCGGTTCGGCCAGTCGAGTCCGAGGGAGATCGGCAGACGCATGTCGGGCGGCGACGCCTGGGCGATGGTCGATCCGTCGATGAACTCGACCATCGAGTGGACGATCGACTGCGGGTGCACGACGACGTCGATGTCGTCGTAGGCGATGTCGAAGAGCAGATGGGCCTCGATGACTTCGAGGCCCTTGTTGACGAGGGTGGCCGAATTGGTGGTCACCATCCGCCCCATGTCCCAGGTCGGGTGAGCCAGGGCCTCGGCGGGCCTGACCTCGGCCAGCTCCTCACGGCTGCGCCCACGGAAAGGACCGCCGGATGCCGTGACGACCAATCGCCGCACCTCGGCGTGCGTTCCGCTGCGGAGCGCCTGCGCGATGGCGGAGTGTTCGGAGTCGACGGGGACGATCTGCCCGGGCCGTGCCGCGGCGAGCACCAGCTCCCCGCCGACGATGAGGGACTCCTTGTTCGCCAGAGCGAGCGTGCGTCCGGCCTTCAGCGCGGCGAGCGTCGAGCCGAGACCGATCGATCCCGTGATCGCGTTCAGTACTACATCGGCATCGACGTCGCGCACGAGCTGCTCGGCCTCGACGGCCCCCAGAGCAGTGCTCTCGACGTGGAAGCTCTCGGCCTGCTCCCCCAGCAGCTCTGCGTTCGAGCCCGCGGCGAGGCCGACCAGTTCGAAGCGACGGGGGTTGGCACGGATGACGTCGAGCGCCTGCGTGCCGATGGAACCGGTGGAGCCGAGGACGATGATGCGCTGCATGTCGTCAGCCTATGACACGCCCTCGGCTCCGCTGATTACTGCTGGACCTGCTCCGGCGGGGTGGTCGCGAGGATGTCCACGACGAACACGAGGCTCTCGTTCTGGAGTTCGTTGCCCTCGCTCGCGCCGTACGCCTCGGACGGCGGCATCGTCACGATGACCTGAGATCCGACCTTCTGGCCTTCGAGCGCCTTCTTGAAGCCGGTGACGACACCGGTGGTCGGGAACTGGGCAGGGACCGCTCCGCGGCTCCAGCTCGAGTCGAACTCCGCGCCGTCGGACCACTTGATGCCGCGGTACTGAACCGTGACCAGATCGCCTTCGGCCACCGTCGCGCCGTCGCCCTGCTTCAGGACGGCGACCTTCGTCTCGGCCGGAGCATCGCCGCCAGGGAGCGTGATGGTGGGGGCGCCGTCGGCGTCGAGCTCGACGGTGGGCATCCCGGCTTCGGGTTCGACGTCGCTACCCGAGGCGATGGTCGGGAGCTTCTCGATCGTCTGGACGTAGAGAACGCTCGGGTTCAGGCCTTCCTGCGAAGCCGGGAGGGTGAGCACGACGCTCGATCCGAGGGGGAGGCACTCCGCCGCCACCGTGAAGACGGTGGACTGCGTGGGGTCCGAGATCTGCTGCTGCTGCGAGGCGAGCAGCGCGGAGAGGATGCCGTCCGGGCCGCGGTCCGAGCTGCTCAGCACCTCGTTGGTCGTCGCGTCGACGAGCTGGTAGCGCAGCGAGACGAGGTCGCCGGGAAGCACCTCGTCTCCGTCGCCCTCGGTGATCACCGAACGCTCGGGCTCGGTGATCTCGGTGCCTGCGGGAACCGTGACCTTCGCGTCGGCATCGGTGCCCTCGACCGTGACCGCGTCGGATCCGGCGCCGGATGCGAGGTCGGCGAGGCAGGACGTCGACCCTGCGGTCTCCTCCGGCGTGGCCGAGCTCTCCGGCTCCGCGCTGCCCGAGCAGCCCGCGAGTAGAAGGGTCGCCGCGGCGACGGTGGACAGGAGGAGGAGCGGACGCTTGCGCACAGTTGAGCCTTCGAGATCGCGGGCGGGACTCTCCATACTCTCGCATTTCGCTTGGGCCGCGCTGGGAGACGCGACACAACCGCTTCATTCCAGTGCCGGCATGGATCTCGGAGTAGCCTTCTCTGATGACCTCTGAGCCGTCCGTGGATCCGGAATCGTCCCCCGCAGAGACCGCAGAGGGCTCGACGTCAGCGGAGCCTCGCCACGCCGGATTCGCCTACGCGCTGGGGCGCAGCATCATCAGCCCGCTGGCCCGGCTGATCTACCGTCCGCGCGTGGAGGGCAAGGAGAACGTTCCGCGTACCGGAGCCGTGATCTTCGCCAGCAACCACCTGTCCTTCATCGACTCCATCGCGATCCCGGTGGCGGCCCCGCGGCCGGTGCACTTCCTCGCGAAGTCCAGCTACTTCGAGGGCACGGGTGCCAAGGGCTGGCTCAGCAAGACCTTCTTCGAATCCATCGGAGCCATACCGGTACGCCGCGGTGCCGGACAGGCCGCGCTGGACGCACTCGACCTGCAGCGCCAGTTGCTCGATGAGGGACTCGCCGTCGCGCTCTACCCAGAGGGCACCCGTTCCACTGACGGTCGGCTCTACAAGGGCCGCACGGGCGTCGCGTTCCTGGCTCTGCAGACCGGAGCGCCCGTCGTGCCCGTCGGCCTCATCGGCACCGACAAGGTGATGCCGGTCGGAGCGAAGATCCCGACCACGAAGGAGCGCATCACGGTGCGTTTCGGCGAGCCCCTCGATCTCGCCCCTCACGGTCCGGCGACGAGCGGACGAGCGCGTCGTCTCGCGACCGACGAGATCATGGCCGCGATCCATGCGCTCTCCGGCCAGGAACTCGCGGGCGCGTACAACGAAGCACCCGCGCAGGGAGCGATCGAGAAGATCAAGCAGGCGCTGCCCCACGAGCGCCGCTGAGGCGTGGTCGAGCGCTCAGCCGAGCGCGGTCACCGTGGCCTCGTGCCGCACGGGGAAGTTCATCGAGTTCGCGATGAAGCACCACTCGTTGGCCTGCGCGTGCGCGCGCTCCGCAGCCTCGATCATCGATGCATCCGCGACGACGACCTGCGGGTGCAGCGTGACCTCGGAGAAGGCCCCGCCGCCTGCACCGTCCTCCCGCATCGTGCCGGTCGCGTCGTCGCGGTAGGAGAGGACGACCACGCCCGCCGTGACGCACGCGTGCAGATACGACAGCAGGTGGCATTCCGACAGCGATGCCACGAGCAGATCCTCGGGATTCCACCGTGCAGGGTCGCCGCGGAACGGC
This sequence comes from Microbacterium sp. NPDC090225, assembly GCF_044772365.1. NCBI lineage: Bacteria > Bacillati > Actinomycetota > Actinomycetes > Micrococcales > Microbacteriaceae > Microbacterium > Microbacterium sp. NPDC090225. The sequence continues at coordinate 820,778 of NZ_JBIVYS010000001.1, forward strand.
TTGTCGGCGGATGCGAGGAGCATCGGCTTCCCCTCGACGGAGATCTCGACGTCGCGCCGATAATCGCGGTAGCCGCTCGTGCCGGTTCCGTTGTTGCCGGTCCAGACGCTCGTGAGCGCGTAGCGGTGCTCACCGAGGATGCGTGCTGCGTGTTCTGCCATGCCCCCAGTGTGCCACCGCTCGCCGACACTCCCGGTGCCGCGCTCGCTTCGGTGACTCCTCGGGCGGCGGGGATAGTCTTGACGGGTGCTGGAGACTCTCACCGTTCAGGATTCCGTCGAACTCGCCGTCGTAGAGCGGAGCGGCTTCGTCGAGTCGCGGCACGCGGGAGCGGCGGTGGTGCTCTCCGCTGACGGAGAAGTGGTCGCCCGCATCGGCAACGCGGACGCGCTCATCCTGCCGCGCTCCAGTATGAAGCCGCTGCAGGCGGTTGCCTGCATCACGGCGGGAGCAGCGCTCGAGGGCGAGCACCTCGCCCTGTCGACGGCGAGCCACGTCGGAACCGATCGGCACGCAGCCGCCGTGCGGGAGATGCTGACGGCCGGGGGTCTGAACGAAGACGCGCTGGCTTGCCCGCCGGCCTGGCCGAGCGACCAGGCGACGCGCGACGAGATGGTGCGGGAGCACGGCCAGCAGGCGAGCGTGCGGATGAACTGCTCGGGCAAGCACGCCGCGATGCTGCGGGCGTGCATCGCCACCGGCTGGCCCACGGACGGATACCTGGACGAGAACCATCCTCTGCAGGCGCACATCCGCGAGGTGATCGAACGCCTCACCGGCGAGAAGATCTCCCACACGTCGATCGACGGCTGCGGTGCCCCGGTCTACGCGATGACTCTGACCGGCCTCGCGCGCGCGATCCACCGGATCGGCACCGCGTCGGATCGCTCGCCGTTCGCTTTGCACCGCGTCGCCGGCTCCCTGGTGCGCGCGGTGCGCGAGCACCCCTGGACCATCGAGGGCCCTGGCCGACCCGACACGATCGCGATCGAGAAGCTCGGGGTCTTCGCCAAGGGAGGCGCCGAGGGCGTCATGGTCATGGTGGCCCCCAACGGCACGACCGTCGCCCTGAAGATGCTCGACGGCGGAGCCCGCGCGTCGACCATCGTGGCTGCGACGCTGCTCGCGAGGGCCGGGGCACTCGCCGATCGCGACATCGCCGACCTCGCCGATGCGCTCTCGCTCGACGTGCTCGGTGGCGGCAAGCCGGTCGGTCGCGTTCTCGTTTCCCCGGCCATCTGACGGCTCACGGCCGCCGCTCGCGCAGGCTCCGCCGTGTGCGTGGCTGATCCGATGACTGCTGCGCACTGACTCTCGTCGCAATCGCAGTCGCAGTCGCTGGCGCGGCCTCTGGCGCGCGCCGCCACGTGCTTCGCTCGCCCAGGAGCGCAGGAACCACGAGTCGCCGCGGTGTCTCGGCTCCGCGCACGGCCCACACACGACCCGCGTGCAGTCGCGCGAAGGGCGGTAGTTCCCGATGCCCGACCAGCTGCCGGAGATCCGAGGGTCGCTCTGCGCGGATCAGTACCTCGCCCTCCGCCCGGACGCGCTGCCAGAGCGACCACTCGCGCTGCCACGCATCGGCGTCGCCGAGAAGGATGAGCGGTTCGTGCTCGCGTCCTCCCCCGGGCTGTGTCACGCCCTGACCGGCACCGACAACGGCCGTGGCTCCGGCGCCCGCACCGCTCGTGGACCCGATCAGACTCACCCGTGCGGATGGATACGCCTGCTGGACTGCGGAGAGGAGCGACGCGGCCCCGGCCGTCACGATGGCGTGGAGCTCTGCTCCCGGCCCCCAAGGCTGCGGCTCCCAGCGCTCCGACTCATCGTCGCCGATTCCTGCCCGCGCGTCACTCGCTCCTCCGTCCGGCGTCCAGAAGAACTGCGTCTCGTGCCCGTCGAGACGAGCGCGCCCCGGTGGACGACGCTCGTCGAACGTCGCGCTCTCTCCGCCGGCGGCGACGTGATCCACCCTGCTTGCGGCGCGGAGCAGCGCTCGGCGAGGCAGCGCGTCGAGCACGCGCCCGACGGCGCCGCTCGACCGCGTCGCGCTGATCACCACGCTGCTCCCGGTCGCATCGCGCAGGATCTGCTCCCACCGCTGCAGCAGGGTCTGCGCGTACTCCGGCGGCAACTCTGCGACACGGGCGTCGAGGTCGTCGCAGAGGACGAGAGCGGGCATCCGTGTTCGCCCCTCGACCAGCGATTGCACCACGTCCCACATCCGCTCCGCATCGGCGGGGATCCAGAGAGCCTCCGACGCCTGTGCGGCGAGCACGCGGAGTGCGGAGGTGCGCCCCGATCCGGGCGCGCCGATGACGGCGACCCCGCGCTCCTTCCCTGCGCGCAGGACGAGGCGTGGTTGCGCCTGCGACTCCGGGACGTCCACGATCCCCCAGGGGATCTCCGAAGCCCCGGCCCGTGTCGTCTCTTCCGGCAGTGGGATCGTCTCGGCGAGTGGAAGCAGCCAGGGACTCGAGGGCTGGGGCGCGTGAGCCCAGCGCCTCACCACTTCGCCCAGGTCGTCCTCGCGGGTCAACGCAACACGAATGGGTTCTGCATCATCGTCCTGCGGCCGGCGCACGAGGCAGAGACCGCGAGCACTCGCTCCTCCGGGGATCTCTGCCGCCGCCGCCGTCCCGATCATCGCGCGGCTGTCGGACGGGTCGCTGACCCGAAGGCTGAGTCGCAACGGGCAGTTCGCGGCGAGGGAGTCCCTCACCACACCGGAGGCGCGCTGGGTGCCGAGGATCAGATGCATCCCCAGCGCGCGACCCCGGGCGGCGATGTCGGTGAACACCGCGCCGAGGTCCGGATGTTCCTGGAGAAGGGCCGCGAACTCGTCGACGACGATCAGGAGCCGCGGAATCTCCACCTCGGCGATATCTCGAACCCCCGCTGCTGCCAGAGCGGCCTCCCGCCGACGCAGCTCGGCGCGCAGGCTCTCCACTCCGCGTCGCGCTCCCGCCTCGTCGAGATCCGTCATCACCGCAGCGACCTGAGCCAGCGCACGCAGCGGTTCGAACGCCGTTCCTCCCTTGAAGTCGGCCAACACGAAGTTCACCCGATCCGGCCCGTACGACGCGGCCATCGCGGTGACCCAGGTCACCAGGAGTTCGCTCTTGCCGGTTCCCGTCGTGCCGGTGACGATGGCATGCGGACCGTCCTCCACGATGTCGATCTCGCCGTCCGCACCGGCTCCTCGCCCGATCGCCACACGCAGCCCGGATCCGCCCGGAGTCTGCACGAGCTGCGCGAACTCCACCGTTTCCGGTACAGCATCCGTCTCGTCGTCGGAGGCGAGTCGACCAGAGGCGAGTGTCTCGAACTGCTGGCGCGAGATCCCCTCGGCGCCGATCACGACCACGCCCTCCGGGGTCCGGAGAGTGGCCTCGCGCGGTTCCTGTAGATCCAGAACGGTGAGGATGCCGTCGGGTACCTCCTCGCCCGGCTGTGCCAGCCAGATCGTCGCATCCGATTCGACCTCTCGAGCCTGTGCAAACCCGACACCGAGACGGAATCCTCGCCGGACGGATGACGCGTGCGGAAGACCGGCATAATCGCCGTCGGGGAACCCCTCACCGACGAGCTTCAGCTGGCCGGGCGCGAACCGCAGGCAGAGCTGGAGCACCAGCGCACGCGCCACCGCGATGGTGAGAGGTTGCGGGCCCCGCACGCAGATCCCTGCACCCAGCGGAAGAGGGAGTGGTGCGGACTCGAGCACGCGCGCGCGTTCCTGCAGGTTACGCGCCCGCTCGCCGTCGCCACCGGTCGTGCGGATGCTGCTGGAGACGCCACCGGAACCGACGACGACGAGGGTCCTGCCCTCGGGCGGCTCGGTACCGCGCAGCGGCGGGTCCTGCGCACAGGTGGCCGCATCCGGGTGCTGGCTCCAGCGGCGTCGACGCTCCTCCGCGTGGAGCGAGGAGAGCTGGTCCTCCACCGCCACCCACGACAGTTCCTCTTCGCTGAGGATGCGCCGCTGCTCCTTGCGCCGCCCACGCGACGAATCCACGAGCGACGCCACCATCATCAGTGGACCGAGCGCGGCGAAGCAGAGCGAGAAGAGCGAGCCGGTGATCAGCCAGAGCACGACGCCGACGATGACGGGCATACCTGCGGCCAGGAACGGCAAGGGGGCGCGTCGGGGCGGCACCTGAGTGGCAGGCAGCACGATGGGGAGCGGATCCATGCCCTCCATTCGACGGCATGGCGACGAGCGGAGAGACTCCGCTCACAGGAGATCGGAGCTATTCGCCGTTCTCGTCCGATGTGGAGGAGGAGTCCGCGGGATCCGTCACCTGCACGATGATGACCGTGACGTTGTCCCGACCCCCGTTCTCGAGGGCCGCGGCGAGCATGGCGTCGACGGCCGGTCCCGGTTCGGCGTTCTCGCGCAGGAAGTGCTGGATGCCGTAGTCGGTGAGTTCCTTGGTGAGGCCGTCCGAGCAGATCACGAACCGATCGCCGGCACGGACCTCGATCGTCAGATAGTCCGGCGGGGTCAGCTCGCTCGCCCCGACGGCGCGTGTGATCACGTTGCTGTACGGATGCCCTTCGGCTTCCTCCGGACTCAGTTTCCCCGCCGTGATGAGTTCCTGGACGACCGAGTGATCGGTGGTGACCTGCACGAGACGGTCATCGCGCAGGAGGTATACGCGCGAGTCGCCGATGTTCAGGGAGACCCAATGCGGCTCGCCGTCCTGGATCTCCAGGAAAACGCCGGTCAGCGTCGTGCCGGTTCCTTCGTCGGTCGTCTCGGGATGATCGGCGATGTCGGCCACCGCCAGCTCGAGGGCCTTCTCGATCGCCGGGCGCTCGACGGAGCCGTCGTCCACCAGTGCCTGCAGTCGCTGGACCGTGCTGCGGCTGGCGATCTCGCCTCCGGCGTGTCCGCCCATTCCGTCGGCGACGATGAAGAGCGGATACTCCGCGAGGAAAGCATCCTGATTCGTGTCGCGACGACGCCCCTGATCGGTCGTGCCCGCCCAGGAGAGCAGCAGCGGGCGCTGCGCGACCGTGACGCTGCGCGTCGTCGTTGTCGTCTCAGCCACGTGCTGCCTCCGATGGTCCCGCGACGGATCGGACGGCCGCGAGGTACTCACACATCGTAGTCGAATCGCTGATCGCGCTCACACCTGCGCCCCCGGATCCTGTGGCAGCGGGAAGAGCGCATCGATCACGGCGAGCTCCTCGGCATCGGGCCGCCACGCATCGCCGGCGCGCGCGTTCGACTCCACCTGCGCAGCCGACGTCGCACCCGCGATCACGCTGGAGACAGCGGGACGGGAGAGCAGCCAACCGAAAGTCGCCTCGACCATCGTGATCCCGCGTTCGTCGCAGAACACGCGATACGCCTCCAGCGCCTCCCACGGCGCGTTCTCCCACACGTGACGCCGCGACGACATGATCCGGCTGCTCGCGGGACCACCATCGCGAGTGAACTTGCCCGTGAGGAGCCCGTTGTGAAGGGGGAAGAACGGGAAGAAGCCCAGCCCGTAGCGCTCCACGGCGGGGAGTACCTCCCTCTCGGCGGCGCGGGCGAGCAGCGAGTAGTGGTTCTGCGCCGAGACGAAACGACCGCTCGAGCGAGCGATCGAGGTGAACTCGGCCTCGGCGACCTGCCAGCCGGTGAAGTTCGAGTGACCGTAGTAGCGGATCTTGCCCTCTCGGACCAGCTCGTCGAGAGCATCGGTCGTCTCGGCGATCGGCGTCTCGGGGTCGGGCAGGTGCAATTGATACAGGTCGATCCAGTCGGTCTGCAGACGACGCAGGGATTCCTCGACGGCACGGCGGACATAGCGCCGCGAACCTCGTGCTGCGGGGAACGCATAGCCCATGTCGCGTTCGTGGCCGAACTTCGTCGCGAGCACGACACTGTCGCGTCGGCCCTGGAGGGCCTCACCCATGAGAGTCTCACTCGTTCCGGCCACGGCGCCGTACATGTCCGCGGTGTCGAACAGCGTGATGCCGTTCGCGATCGCCGCGGAGATCACCTCTCGCGTGCCCTCGATCGCCTCGGTGGCGGTGCCGGCGCGCCCGAAGTTGTTGCACCCGAGGCCGGTGGCGGAGACGAGGAGTCCGGACGCACCGACGCGGCGCTGTGACATGACCATGACTTCACGCTATCCCAGTCGCGCACCGGTCCTCGGCGACGGGCCGAGACGCCGTGAGACGGGAAGAGCCCCCGACCATGAGGTCGAGGGCTCTTCGCACGGGAGGGATCAGGCCGGAGGCTGCGTCGGGTCCGTCGGCGGTGCCGGCGGAGCAGCGGGCGGGGCCGGCGGAGCGGCCGGCGGTGCCGGCGGAGTCGCGGGCGGTGCGGCCGGAGCCGGCGGTGCGGCCGGAGCCGGCGGCGCGGGCGGAGCCGGCGGGGTCGTCGGTGCGGATGCCGGGGGCTGCGCGGGAACTCCGTACCCGGGCTGTGCGGGAGGTGCGTACCCGGGCTGAGCCGGCGGAGCATAACCCTGCGGAGCGGGAGGTGCATAGCCCTGCGGGGCAGCGCCGTAACCGGGAGCGCCGTAGCCGGGCTGCGGGGCCGCCGCGGAGGGCTGGACAGGAATCCCCTCCCAGACGGTGCGGTCTCCGAAGAAGGCATTGCCTGCCCAGGAAGCGGGCTGGATGTTCGGGTTCCACCGGGACTTGTCGAAGGCGTTGATACCGAGCCAGACGACGGACAGGAAGATGTAGAGGACGACCCAGACGGCATCCTTCTGCAGCTTCAGGCCGACCCGCCACGCGGCGAGTACGGAGAGAACGCCGACCGCGAGGGAGAAGAGCGCGCCGATCCCGATCCAGGACAGGAGCAGGGAGCCTGCAAGACCGTACAGGACGAGCCACGGGCTGAGATCACCGAGCTTGAAGAACACCATCTGGTTGTAGACCGGCACCCAGGCCCGCCACTTGCCCGTGACGCCGGCCTTTTCGAAGACCTTCATCATGAAGATGGCACTGACGACGTATGCGGCCAGCCCGATGACGATACCGAAGATGATGGCGCCCGCGAATGCGGCCCAATATCCCGAGTCGTAGTAAGGGTTCATGATCCCCTCCGGATCCGAATGAGCGGACGCGATTCACGCCGCGAGACCCACCATAGCGGTGCCGGTAACAACGCGGCAACGACACGCACGGGGACATCTCCCCCTGCGCGGACGGGCGTCACTCGGTGACGACCAGCTCGAGCACCCTGTCGTCTCCGGTCCGCCGGAGGACGATGTCGTGCTTCAACGCCCAAGAGAGGAGCGAGCGCACGGAACCGATCCGCGGGCGACTCTCTGCGAGGGCGCGTACGAGCTGGCCCTTGGACTTCTTGTTGAAGTGGTTGAGGGCGCGCGCTCCCCCGTCGCCGTCGTCGGTGACGACCCGGACGTAGGCCGACGGGACGGAACTCGGGATCGGGCCCAGTGCGGTGTACGCCTCGCTCCGCAGATCCAGGACGAACGCCGGCGCCGCTTCGGCGAGGGCGGCGCTGGTGGCGTCGGCCCAGTGCCGGCGCATCGCGATCAGCCCGGGGAGCGTGGTGCCCGCCGCGAGCCGATAGGGAGGGATGCCGTCGAGCGCTCCGACCGGCCCGAACGGCGCCGAGTGGATCCACACGTGCTCCCCCAGCCAACGGCGAGAAGCCGCGGAGAGCGAGCGCGCGTCGAGCGCGTCGAAGAGCACACCGGTGTAGCGGTCGATCGCCGGCATCGTCGTTGCGGTCCGCAGCATCCGATTGTGGGCGATGTCGCCCGCCTGGCGTGCGCTCAGCTTCAGCACCCGTCGAGCGTGATCCTCGTCGGCGGCGAGATCGACGAGCGCGTCGATCACGGCCGTGCGATGCGCCTGCAGGCTCGGGAGTGCCAGGGCGGCGGGATCGAGCGGTTCGCCGGTACCGCCGGGATGCTTGGTCTCAGACGGAGGGAGAAGGATCTTCATGAGTCCTCGGGGGAATGCAGATGCGTCCGCCTCGGAACCCGGTGACCGGGTCCGAGGCGGACGCATGTAGTCGACTGCTAGGCGATGAGCGCCGCGTTGCCGGCGACGATCGTGAGGACGTTGCCCTCCATCGAGAGGAACCCGTCCTGAGCGTTCGCGAGCACCTTGGTGCCATCGGTCTGGGTGATCCGGACCTGACCCTCGGCGAGGATGGCCAGCACCGGCTCGTGACCGGACATGAAGCCGATCTCACCCTCGACGGTCTTGGCGATCACGAGGCTCGCTTCTCCCGTCCAGACCTCCGCGTCGGCGGAGACGAGGCTGACGTTGAGCGCCATGGTCAGGCGTTCTCCTTCTGGATCTGCGCCCAGCGCTCTTCGACGTCGCCGATACCACCGACGTTGAAGAAGGCCTGCTCGGCCACGTGGTCGAAGTCACCGCGGGTGATCGCATCGAACGACTCGATGGTCTCCTTGAGCGGGACGGTCGAACCCTCGACGCCCGTGAACTTCTTGGCCATGTAGGTGTTCTGCGAGAGGAACTGCTGGATACGACGTGCACGCGACACGACGATCTTGTCTTCCTCGGAGAGCTCGTCGACACCGAGGATGGCGATGATCTCCTGCAGTTCCTTGTTCTTCTGGAGGATCTGCTTGACCGTCGTGGCGACGCGGTAGTGGTCCTCGCCCAGGTAGCGGGGATCCATGATGCGCGACGTCGAGGTCAGCGGGTCGATGGCCGGGTACAGACCCTTCGAGGCGATCTCACGAGAGAGCTCGGTCGTCGCATCGAGGTGGGCGAAGGTGGTCGCCGGAGCCGGGTCGGTGTAGTCATCGGCCGGCACGTAGATCGCCTGCAGCGAGGTGATCGAGTGACCACGCGTCGAGGTGATGCGCTCCTGGAGCACACCCATCTCGTCGGCGAGGTTCGGCTGGTAACCCACGGCGGACGGCATGCGGCCGAGCAGCGTGGAGACCTCGGAACCGGCCTGCGTGAAGCGGAAGATGTTGTCGATGAAGAGCAGCACGTCCTGCTTCTGCACGTCACGGAAGTACTCCGCCATCGTCAGGGCCGACAGCGCGACGCGAAGACGCGTTCCCGGCGGCTCGTCCATCTGGCCGAACACGAGCGCGGTCTTGTCGAAGACGCCCGCCTCCTCCATCTCGTGGATGAGGTCGTTGCCCTCACGGGTACGCTCACCGACACCGGCGAACACCGACACACCACCGTGGTCCTGCGCGACGCGCTGGATCATCTCCTGGATGAGGACGGTCTTACCGACACCGGCTCCACCGAACAGACCGATCTTTCCACCCTGCACGTACGGGGTGAGGAGGTCGATGGACTTGATGCCCGTCTCGAACATCGTGGTCTTCGACTCGAGCTGGTCGAAGTTGGGCGCCTTGCGGTGGATCGGCCAGCGCTCCGTGACCTCGAGGGTCTCACCGGGCTCGCCGTTGAGGACCTCGCCGATCACGTTGAAGACCTTGCCCTTGGTGACGTCACCGACGGGGACCGAGATGGCCTCGCCGGTGTCGCGAACCTCCTGGCCGCGGACGATACCGTCGGTCGGCTTCAGGGCGATGGCGCGAACGAGCTCGTCACCGAGGTGCTGAGCGACCTCGAGGGTGATCTCGGTCGACTCCTCACCGATGGTGATCGTGGTCTTCAGTGCGTTGTAGATGCCGGGGATCGAGTCGTGCGGGAACTCGATGTCGACAACCGGACCGTTGACGCGTGCGACGCGCCCGACGACCGCGGTCGCGGGCTGGTCAGCCGTAGCGGTGGTGGTCATTTCTTCGTCTCTTTCCTGATGGTCTATTTGCCAGACGAGAGGGCGTCGGCGCCGCCGACGATCTCCGCGATCTGCTGCGTGATCTCCGCCTGGCGCGCGTTGTTGCGCAGACGGGTGTAGTCGGTGATGAGCTTGTCGGCGTTGTCGCTGGCGGACTTCATCGCCTTCTGCGTCGCAGCCTGCTTGGCGGCAGACGACTGCAGGAGGGCGTTGAAGACGCGGCTCTGGATGTACACCGGCAGGATCGCGTCGAGCACGGTCTCGGCGTCGGGCTCGAATTCGTAGAGCGGGTAGACAGCGCTGCCCGCCTCGGACTCGTCGGCCTCCGCGATCTCCAGCGGAAGCAGACGCACGGACTCCGGCGACTGCGTCATCATGCTGACGAAGCGGTTGTACACGAGGTGGATCTCGTCGACGCCGCCGCCCGCACCGCCGCGAGAGAACGCGTCGAGCAGAGTCGACGAGATCTCTTCGGCCGTGTGGAACGACGGGGTGTCGGTGTCGCCGGTCCACTCCGCTGCCGCCGCGATGCGACGGAACTGGAAGTAGCCGACGGCCTTACGACCGACGAGGTAGAACACCGGCTCCTTGCCCTGCCCGCGCAGCAGCTCCGCCACCTCGAGACCCTCACGGAGGATCTGCGAGTTGAAGGCACCGGCGAGACCGCGGTCCGACGAGAAGATCACGACCGCGGAGCGGCTGATGTTCTCGGGCTCACGGGTGAGCGGGTGGTCGACGTTCGAGTGCGTCGCGACGGCGGACACGGCCCTCGTCACGGCTCGCGCGAAGGGGGTGGACGCCTTGACGCGTGCCATCGCCTTCTGGATGCGCGAAGCCGCGATGAGTTCCATCGCCTTCGTGATCTTCTTGGTCGTCTGAGCAGAACTGATCTTCTGCTTGTAGACCCTGAGTTGAGCGCCCATGAAATCAGTACCTCACGCGATTACGCGCGACGACCCTTGACGATCTTCTCCTGGTTGACGTCGTCTGCCTCAGCAGCGGCGTGCTCCTCGTGACCCGGGGCGCCGATGGCGTGTCCCTTGCCACCCTGGAACTCCAGGACGAAGGCATCCGTGTGCTTCTCGAGCTCTGCGACGGTGTCGTCGCTGAGGACGTTGGTCTCGCGCAGGGTGTCGAGCACCGAGGTGTTGCGACGCAGGTAGTCGAGCAGCTCGCGCTCGAAGCGCAGGACGTCTTCGACCTCGAGGGTGTCGAGCTTGCCGTTGGTTCCGGCCCAGATCGAGACGACCTGCTCCTCGACCGGGTACGGCGAGTACTGCGGCTGCTTGAGCAGCTCGGTCAGGCGTGCACCGCGCGACAGCTGACGACGCGACGCGGCGTCGAGGTCGGAGGCGAACATCGCGAACGCCTCGAGCGAGCGGTACTGCGCGAGCTCGAGCTTCAGCGTTCCGGAGACCTTCTTGATCGACTTGACCTGAGCGTCACCACCGACTCGCGAGACCGAGATACCCACGTCGACCGCCGGACGCTGGTTGGCGTTGAAGAGGTCGGACTGGAGGAAGATCTGGCCGTCGGTGATCGAGATCACGTTGGTCGGGATGTACGCCGAGACGTCGTTCGCCTTGGTCTCGATGATCGGGAGACCCGTCATCGAGCCGGCGCCGAGCTCGTCGGACAGCTTCGCGCAACGCTCGAGCAGACGCGAGTGCAGGTAGAAGACGTCACCCGGGTAGGCCTCGCGGCCCGGCGGGCGGCGCAGCAGGAGGGAGACGGCACGGTAGGCCTCGGCCTGCTTCGACAGGTCGTCGAAGATGATGAGGACGTGCTTGCCGCCGTACATCCAGTGCTGGCCGATGGCCGAACCGGTGTAGGGGGCGAGGTACTTGAAGCCCGCGGGGTCGGATGCCGGAGCGGCCACGATCGTGGTGTACTCCAGAGCGCCGGCCTCTTCGAGGGCGCCCTTCACCGAAGCGATGGTCGAGCCCTTCTGGCCGATGGCGACGTAGATGCAGCGAACCTGCTTGTTGACGTCGCCCGACTCCCAGTTGGCCTTCTGGTTGATGATCGTGTCGATCGCGATGGCCGTCTTACCGGTCTGGCGGTCGCCGATGATCAGCTGACGCTGGCCACGTCCGACGGGGATCATCGCGTCGATCGCCTTGATGCCGGTCTGCATCGGCTCGTGCACCGACTTGCGCTGCATGACGCCCGGCGCCTGCAGTTCGAGCGCACGGACACCCTCGGTCGCGATCGCGCCGAGGCCGTCGATCGGGTTTCCGAGGGGGTCGACCACGCGGCCGAGGTAGCCATCACCGACGGGGACGGAGAGGACCTCACCCGTGCGGGTGACTTCCTGTCCGGCCTCGATGCCGGCGAAGTCGCCGAGGACGACGACACCGATCTCGTGCTCGTCGAGGCTCTGGGCGAGGCCCTTGGTGCCGTCGGCGAAGATCACGAGCTCGTTCGCCATGACACCGGGCAGTCCTTCGACGTGCGCGATGCCATCAGCGGCGTCGATGACCGTGCCGACCTCGGTCGCCGCGGCCCCGGAGGGCTCGTAGGCGGCGGCGAAGTCCTTCAGCGCGTCACGGATGACGTCGGGGCTGATCGATAGTTCTGCCATTGTCTTCCCTTTGTATCTGGGTGCGCGGTTCCCCGCGCGAAGTCGTGTTAGCCCGCGAGCTTCTGGCGAAGGTCTGCGAGTCGTGCGGAGATGCTGCCGTCGATCACGTCGTCGGCGATCTGCACGCGCAGACCCCCGATGATCGTCGGGTCGATGACGACGTTGAGCGCTACCTGACCGTCGTAACGCCGTGAGAGCGCCTCGCCGAGGCGTGCGCGCTGCGCGTCGCTGAGCGCACTCGCGCTGTAGACCGTCGCGACAACGCGATCGCGCTGGTCGGAGACGATCCGCATGGCGCGGTTGAGCAGCTGACGGATCCGCCGCTCGCGCGGCTGACGCACCAGGGAGGAGACGATCAGAGCCGCCGGGGCGCTGGTCGTTCCGGTGAGCAGACGGTCGACGAGAGCCGACTTCGCGTCCTGGCCGCCGAGACGGCTTCCCAAAGCGAGCTCGAGTTCGGGGTTCGCAGCGACGACACGGGAGAAGCCGAACAGCTCCCCCTCGATGTCGGCGCCCGCGTCCGCGATCGTCGATGCGCGGATCGCGAGCTCGTCGATGCCGTCGACCAGTTCGTCGGCGTTCGACCAGCGCTCCGACACCACGGTCTTGAGCACGGCCTGCGTGTTCGCCGACAGCCCGCCGAACACCGCGGTCACGACGTTCTGCCGTGCCGCAGCGGGAGCCGCCGGGTCAGCCAGCGCGCCGCTCAGCTGAGACGAATCGCCCACGGCGTGCGCGGCGGCGAAGAGCTCCCGCGCGGTGTCGAGGGTGACGTCCTTCGCTGCGGCAAGCGTCTGGATGGATGCCGCGAGTGCCTGAGTGGTCGCGCTGCCCATTACTGAGCCGCCTTCTCGGATGCTTCGAGGTCGGCGAGGAAGCGGTCGACGACCGCCGTCGCGCGTGCATCGTCGGAGAGCGTCTCACCGACGACGCCACCGGCGAGGTCGATGGCCAGCGTGCCGACCTCGCTGCGCAGCGAGACGAGAGCGGTCTGACGCTCGGCCTCGATCTGCGTGTGCGCGGTCGCCGTGATGCGAGCTGCTTCGGACGAAGCGGCATCCTTGGCCTCGGCGACGATCTTCTTGCCGTCCTCGCGGGCGGCCTCACGGATCTCACCGGCCTCGGTGCGTGCCTCGGCGAGCTGACGGGTGTACTCCTCGAGAGCCGCCTCGGCCTGCTTCTGGGCCTCGTCGGCCTTGGCGATGTTGCCCTCGATCGCGTTGGAGCGAGCGTCGAGGAGGGTGTAGAGCTTCGGCAGCGCCACCTTCCAGACGACGACCAGGATCACGACGAAGCAGACCGCCGACCAGATGATGTCGTACCAGGCGGGGATGAGCGGATTGTGGTCCGCCTCCTCCGCCGCGTACGTGACAAGAGCGTTCAGCATCCTGTCTCCTTATCGCAGAGGGTGTCTGTCAGGACTGGAAGATGAAGTAGGTCGCGATGCCGATGAAGGCGAGCGCCTCGGTGAAGGCGATACCGATCCACATGAGGACCTGGAGACGGCCGGCCAGCTCGGGCTGACGGGCGACGCCCTCGATCGTCTTGCCGACGACGATACCCACGCCGATGGCCGGTCCGATCGCCGCGAGGCCGTAGCCGACGGTGCCGATGTTGCCGGAGATTTCAGCGAGAACCGTAGTTGCGTCCACGGGTTTTTCCTTTCGTTGGGTGGGAAGGCGGTTGTTGCCGACCCGCTCAGTGCTCTTCTGCGACCGCGAGCTGGATGTAGACCGCGGTGAGGATGGTGAAGACGTAGGCCTGCAGGAACGCCACCAGGATCTCGAACAGGGTGAAGGCGAAACCGAACGCGAGCGTGCCCGCGCCGAGTGCCGTCCACCACCCTCCGAGAGTGATGACGAAGAACTGCGTTGCGGAGAAGAACAGGACGAGCATCAGGTGCCCGACGATCATGTTCATCAGCAGTCGGAGGGTCAGCGTGACGGGCCGGATGATGAACGTCGAGAGGAACTCGAGCGGCGTCACGATGATGTAGAGGAACGGGGGGACGCCCGACGGGAACAGCGAGTTCTTGAAGAAGCCCTTGGGGCTCTTCTTGATGCCGGCGTAGATGAAGGTGACGTAGCTGACCACGGCCAGCAGCAGCGGGACCGCGATGATGCTGGTACCCGCGATGTTCAGGAACGGGATGATTCCCGTGATGTTCATGAACAGCACCATGAAGAAGATCGTGGCGAGGATCGGCAGGAACCGACGGCCGTCCTTGCGTCCGAGCAGGTCTTCGGCGACGTTGACCCGAACGAAGTCGAGGCCCATCTCGACGAGGCTCTGGAAGCGCCCGGGGACGACGCGCATGTTGCGCGTTCCGAGCCAGAGGATCAGCACGACCGCGATGGTGGCCAGGAACTGGATCAGGTGGATGCGGTGGATGACCAGGTCGCCGATCTGGAACACCGCATCGGGGAAGAACTCCGCGATCGACGGAGCGTGGAACTCGTCATCGGTGGCAAGTCGTGGCGTCAGGGTCGCAGCAAGATTAAACAGCGCGGGCTCCAGCTTCGGGGCACCGGTCAAAACCGGGGCGACGATGGTCGGTGTGCTTCACAGCGCAAGCGCTCGCGGGCGAGCGGCGGGCACGTTTCAACACTATCAGAGTATGAGGCGGCCCTAAGACCTCTGGGGCCCTTCATCGGTGGCCGCGGCCCCCGGGGCGACGTCCTCGGGAGCGACCGAGGGAAGCGACGCGTCACTCACGTTCGGAAGACGCATCGTCATGAGGACGACGGCGTCGACGACCAGGGACATGAGCACGCCGGCGACGATCGCGACGAAGAAGATCACGGGGTCGAGCCAGGGCTGGTCCTTCAGCACGATGACACCGAGGAAGAAGACGATCAGCTTGAGCAGCCACCCGCCGAGCACGATCGCGAAGAAGAACTGGACGTACAGCGGTTCTCCGAACCACCGGTTCGCGATCAGGATGCTGGCACCGGTGATCCCGAGGAACACCGCGGCGATGAGCACACCGAGCAGGCCGCTGATCAGTCCGTTCTCCTGACCCACGACGTAGCCCACGACAGCGGCGGCGATCGCGAGGACCACGGTGGCGACGGCCGACCAGATGAGCGTGCGCCGCAGGATCGGTGTGCTGGAAACGGGGTTCGGGCTCATGAGGGCTCCACGGGGGTCGGGTCGGAGTCGGAGGTTGCG
Organism: Microbacterium sp. NPDC090225; assembly: GCF_044772365.1. NCBI lineage: Bacteria > Bacillati > Actinomycetota > Actinomycetes > Micrococcales > Microbacteriaceae > Microbacterium > Microbacterium sp. NPDC090225. Next base: position 836,248 of record NZ_JBIVYS010000001.1, read on the forward strand.
GTGATCGCACGTCGGGAGGGCTTCAGCGTGAGAACCAGGCAGGCGGCGATGCCGGCCACCCCGAATCCCACACCGGGAAGGTACTGTCCCGGCCAGTCCTCGCGGGCGCCGACGTACATGAGGAGCACCGCGAGCGAGATCACGGCCGTCCACGCGTAGAAGATGAGCACGGCGTCGCGGTCGCGGTGACCGAGATCGAGCATCCGGTGGTGCAGGTGCTTGCGGTCCGGCGAGAACGGCGATCTACCGGCGTGCATGCGGCGCAGCACCGCGAGACCGAAGTCGAGCAACGGCAGCAGGACCACCATCAGCGGCAGCAGGATCGGGATGAACGCACCGAGCAGCTGGGACCGCCCGAGCCGCTCGGGGTCGAGCGCGGAGGGGTCCATCTGACCGGTGAGGGAGATCGCGGAGACGGCCATCAGCAGACCGAGCACGAGTGCGCCCGAGTCGCCCATGAAGAGCTTCGCCGGGCTCCAGTTCCAGGGCAGGAAGCCGATGCAGGCGCCGATGAGGACGGCGGCGATGAAGGTCGAGAGGTTGAAGTAGCTCGACGCACCGGAGTCACGCGTGAAGATGTAGGAGTAGGCGAAGAAGACGCCGTTGGCGATGAGGCAGACTCCGGCGACGAGGCCGTCGAGACCGTCGATGAAGTTGACGGCGTTCATGACCACGACGATCGCGAACATCGTGATCGTGATGCTCAGCCAGCTCGAGAAGACGATGAGGTCACCGAACGGGAGCGACAGGATCTGCAGCCCTCCCCCGATCGTGAGGATGCCGGCGGCGAGGAACTGCGCGCCGAGCTTGATCATCCAATCGAGATCCCACAGGTCGTCGACGACACCGATCACGGCGATCAGGAACGCGGCGCCGAGGATCGACCACATCGTCTGCGGAGGCATCCAGATGCTCTGGAAGAAGGGGTTCGCTGCCGAGATGCCCATCGCCGCAGCGATACCGAGGAAGATCGCCACTCCGCCGAGTCGAGGGGTGGGCCGCGTATGCACGTCGCGATCGCGGATCTCGGGGTACAGCTTGAAACGCAGGCTCACCCGCAGGACCGCCCAGGTCAGCACGAAGGTGATCGCGGCGGTCAGGATGATCGTGAAGAGGTACTGCTTCACGAATCCCCGTCCTGCCGATGCGCGGACGCCGCGGAATCCGGCTCCGGGGCGGGCTCGAGCAGATCGCCGAGCACCTCCTCCAGCTGCTCGCGGCTGATCGCCCCGTCGCGCAGGATGCGCACGCGTCCGGCATCCGAATCCTCCACGGGACGCACGAGCGAGGTCGCATCGACGATCGTCGATGCGACACCGTCGCGGCTCATGCCGTCGGCGAGGTAGACGGCGACGCTGTCACCGAGCATCTTCTCGGCGTCGAAGGCCGAGATCGCGGCGGCCTGACCCGTGAGGTTCGCGCTCGAGACCGCGAGCGGACCGGTCTCGGCCAGCAGTTCCAGCGCCACGCGCCCCTCGGGCATCCGCACCGCGACCGTTCCCCGGGTCTCGCCGAGATCCCAGACGAGCGAGGGCTGAGCCGGGAGGACGATGGTCAGCCCGCCGGGCCAGAACGCGTCGACGAGACGTTGAACCGGCTCGGGCACCGACTCCGCGAGAGCCGTCAGAGTCTCCTTGGTGCCGATCAGGACGGGCGGCGGCTGATCGCGCCCCCGACCCTTCGCATCGAGCAGCCGCTGCACGGCAGCGGGCGAGAAGGCGTCGGCGGCCACGCCGTAGACGGTATCGGTGGGCAGGACGATGAGTTCACCGCGGCCGATCGCCTGGCGTGCGTGGCGCATACCGGCGAGCAGCTGCGCCTCGTCGCCGCAGTCGAAGATGGAGGACATGTCGTTCCGATTCTACGGGAGGCCGCCGAGAGAGCGGATCAGGGACGGATGGCCGTGGTGGCACGGTCCCGCAGGGTGAGGTCGCGGTGCGTTGCCGCGGCACGCCAGCCATCGCGCTCGAGGATGCCGCGGATGTCGGCACCCTGGAGTTCGCCGTGCTCGATCACCAACAGGCCACCGGGACGGAGCAGCCGCAGCGCATTGGTGCTGAGCGCGCGGACGAGATCGAGGCCGTCCTCCCCGCCGTACAGCGCCATCGCCGGATCGAAGAGGCGCACCTCGGGGTCGCGCGGGATCGCGGCGTCCGGCACGTACGGCGGGTTCGAGATGACGACGCTCGCGGCACCCGTGAGTTCGGGGAAGGCATCCGCCATGTCGGCGAGCACCAGCGTCAGGTTCTCGGCATCGGCGGTGTTGCGGCTCGCCCACACGTGCGCCTCGGGTGAGAGCTCGGCTGCGTAGATGCGCGCGTGCGGCACCTCGGTCGCCATCGCGAGCGCGATGGCCCCGCTGCCGGTGCCGAGATCGATGCCGATCGGCTGCGGATCGGGCGCGTGCAGGAGCGCGTCGATCGCGTGCTGCACCACCATCTCCGTCTCGGGTCGGGGCACGAAGACCCCAGGGCCCACGGCGAGCTCGAGATGCCGGAACGGCGCGGTACCGGTGATGTGCTGCAGGGGTTCCCTGGACTCCCGACGCGTCACGAGAGCAGCGAGCCGCTCGGCGTCCTCGGCGGTCATCGCGTCGCCGCGCACGACGGCCGCCTGCACCTCACCGCGACGCAGACCCCGCACGTGGCCGACCAGCAGCTCCGCGTCGACGAGGGGATCGGTCACGCCGGCATCGGCGAGGCGCTGAGCGGCCGCACGGACGAGTGCGGAGAAAGACGTGTCGGGCATGATCTCCAGCGTAGAGCGCCCGGCGGGTGTCACATTGCCCTCTCCCCCGTGCCCCTCCCATAGGCTGAGAGCGAAGCGACCCGCACAGGAAGGCTCCTCCATGCCCGGCATCCACTCCGACATCACGACCGCGTTCGGCAACACCCCGCTGGTCCGTCTGAACCGCGTCACCGAGGGCCTCGGCGCCACCGTCCTCGCGAAGCTCGAGTACTACAACCCCGCGTCGAGCGTGAAGGACCGCATCGGCATCGCGATGATCAACGCCGCCGAAGCATCCGGTGAACTGAAGCCGGGCGGAACGATCGTGGAGTCGACCAGCGGCAACACCGGTATCGCCCTGGCGATGGTCGGGGCAGCGCGAGGCTACAAGGTGATCCTCACCATGCCCGCGTCGATGTCGAAGGAGCGGCGTCTGCTGCTCAAGGCCTTCGGCGCCGAGATCGTGCTCACAGACCCCACCAAGGGCATGAGCGGCGCGATCGAGGTCACGAAGCAGATCGTGGACGACACCCCCGGTGCGATCTGGATCCGCCAGTTCGAGAACGCCGCCAACCCGCAGATCCACCGCGAGACCACCGCGCAGGAGATCCTCCGCGACACCGACGGCGACGTCGACATCTTCATCGCCGGCGTCGGCACCGGTGGCACCGTCACCGGAACCGGGCAGGCGCTCAAGGCGGCCAAGCCCGGAGTGCAGGTCATCGCCGTCGAGCCGAAGGACTCCCCCGTGCTCAGCGAGGGCCACCCCGGCCCGCACAAGATCCAGGGCATCGGACCGAACTTCGTTCCCGCGATCCTCGACCGTGACGTGCTGGACGAGGTGATCCCCGTCGAGTTCGACGACGCGATCCGCGTCGCCCGCGAAGTCATGTCGCAGGAGGGCCTTCTCGTCGGAATGTCGTCGGGGGCCGCTGTCTGGGCCGCCCTCCAGGTCGCCGCGCGCCCGGAGAACGCGGGCAAGACGATCGTCGTCATCATCCCCGACACCGGAGAGCGCTACCTGTCGACCGCGCTCTTCGAAGACCTGCGCGAGGACTGACACCCACCGCATGATCGGTCGAATGCGCGAGGACATCGCCGCAGCCCGTCTGCGCGACCCCGCGGCCCGGAGCGCCGCGGAGGTCGCCCTGCTGTACCCCGGACTCCATGCCATCTGGGCGCACCGCGTCTCGCATGCACTGTGGCGACGGCGTCTGCGCTTCCTCGCACGTGCGAACTCGCAGCTGGCCCGCTGGTTCACAGGGATCGAGATCCACCCGGGGGCGCGGATCGGCCGCCGTTTCTTCATCGACCACGGCATGGGCGTCGTGATCGGCGAGACCTCGGAGATCGGCGACGACGTGATGCTCTACCACGGGGTCACGCTCGGCGGGCGCTCGCGCTCGACCGGCAAGCGCCACCCCACGCTCGGCGACGGCGTCGCCGTCGGAGCCGGTGCGAAGATCCTCGGACCGGTGACGATCGGGGCGCACTCCTTCGTCGGAGCGAACGCCGTCGTCACCCGGGATGCACCCGCCGAGAGCGTCCTCGTCGGCGTCCCGGCGAAACCGCGTCAGCGCGCCGGTGGCGAGGATACGCGAGCGCTGCTCACCGTGCCGGACTACTCGATCTGAATCCGCTCAGCGTGCGCGCTTCTCGCGCGCGTCACCCACTCGGCGCTTCAGGAAGATCAGCGGCAGCAGCACGGTGCCCAGCGCGGTGATGAGCCAGACGATCACCGCACCGAGCAACCAGCCGGTCACATCGACGATGCGCAGACCGCCGATCGGGAGCAGCACGACGATGATCAGGGCGACCAGGGTCGAGAAGATGCCGATGCCGCCGAGCAGCACGGGCGCGTAGCGGTCGGCGATCTTGCTGATCCACGGCGACAGGATGCTCTGCAGCAGCGCGAAGATCAGGATGCAGAGCACGAAGCCCCACCACTTCGACCACTCGATCTGGAACCCGTCGAGCAGGAGATCGGCGACGATCAACCCGAGACCCGCGGAGACGATGTAGATGAGGGTGCGGAAGAAGAATGTGATCACGCGCCGAGCCTAGCGCTCCGGGTGCGTGCGGGTCAGGACTCGGTGCCGACGGCGGCGAGCCGCGCCTCTTCATCCGTCGTGATCGCCGACTCGATGATCGGTCCGAGCGCGCCGTCCATCACCTGGTCGAGGTTGTACGCCTTGAAACCCGTGCGGTGATCCGCGATGCGGTTCTCGGGGAAGTTGTAGGTGCGGATGCGCTCGGAGCGGTCCATACCGCGGATCTGCGAGCGTCGGGCATCGGATGCCGCCGCGTCGAGCTCCTCCTGCTGCTTCGCGAGCAGCCGCGCACGGAGCACGCGCATTCCCGCTTCGCGGTTCTGCAGCTGCGACTTCTCGTTCTGCATGGAGACGACGATGCCCGTCGGGACGTGCGTGATGCGCACCGCGGAGTCGGTGGTGTTGACCGACTGGCCGCCGGGGCCGGAAGAGCGGAAGACGTCGATCTTGAGATCGTTCTGGTTGATCTCGATCTCGTCCGGCTCGTCGACCTCGGGGAACACGAGCACCCCGGTGGTCGAGGTGTGGATGCGCCCCTGCGACTCGGTCGCCGGCACGCGCTGCACGCGGTGCACGCCGCCCTCGTACTTGAGGTGCGCCCAGACGCCCTGCGCCGGGTCGCTCGAGGAGCCCTTGATCGCGACCTGGACGTCCTTGTAGCCGCCGAGGTCGGACTCGTTGCGCTCGAGCAGTTCGGTCTTCCAGCCCATCGACGCCGCGTACTGCACGTACATGCGCAGCAGATCGGCGGCGAAGAGGGCGCTCTCGGCACCGCCCTCCCCCGCCTTGATCTCCATGATCACGTCACGGGCGTCATCCGGGTCGCGCGGGATGAGGAGTCGCCGGAGCTTCTCCTGAGCGGCCTGGAGTCCGGCCTCGAGTCCGGGGACCTCCGCCGCGAAGGCCTCGTCCTCCCGGGCGAGCTCGCGCGCGGCATCCAAGTCGTCGGATGCCGCGACCCACGTCTCGTACGCGGCGACGATCCTCGACAGCTCGGCGTAGCGGCGATTCACACGCTTGGCACGGGCGGCGTCGGCGTGCACCGCCGGGTCGGAGAGTTCCTCCTGGACCCGGCGGTGCTCGTCGATCAGAGCCTGGACGGACTCGAACACGGACGCTCCGCTCAGCGGATGTTGTTGTCGTGCGCGCCGGCAGGCAGGGTCGGGATCGACTTCTGCATCTGCACGAGGAACTCGACGTTCGACTGCGTCTCCTTGAGCTTTCCGAGTACGACCTCAAGGGCCTGCTGGGTGTCGAGGCCGGCGAGGGCGCGACGGAGCTTCCAGGTGATCTTGACCTCGTCGGAGGAGAGCAGCATCTCTTCGCGACGCGTGCTCGACGCGTTCACGTCGACGGCCGGGAAGATGCGCTTGTCTGCCAACGAGCGCGACAGGCGCAGTTCGCTGTTGCCGGTGCCCTTGAACTCCTCGAAGATGACCTCGTCCATCTTGGAGCCGGTCTCGACGAGAGCCGTGGCGAGGATCGTGAGCGATCCGCCATTCTCGATGTTGCGCGCGGCGCCGAAGAAGCGCTTCGGCGGGTAGAGCGCCGACGCGTCGACACCACCGGTGAGCACACGACCGGAGGCCGGAGCCGCGATGTTGTACGCGCGGCCGAGACGGGTGATCGAGTCGAGCAGCACGACGACGTCGCGCCCCAGCTCGACGAGGCGCTTCGCACGCTCGATGGCGAGCTCGGCGACCGTGGTGTGGTCCTCGGCGGGGCGGTCGAAGGTCGACGCGATGACCTCGCCCTTGACCGTGCGCTCCATATCGGTGACCTCTTCGGGGCGCTCATCGACGAGCACGACCATGAGGTGGACCTCGGGGTTGTTCTGCGCGATCGCGTTCGCGATCTGCTGCAGGACGATCGTCTTGCCGGCCTTGGGCGGAGCGACGATCAGGCCGCGCTGGCCCTTGCCGATCGGGGCCACGAGGTCGATGATCCGCTGCGTGAGCTTCTCGGGAGCCGTCTCGAGACGCAGGCGCTCCTGCGGGTAGAGCGGCGTGAGCTTGCCGAACTCGACGCGGGTCGCCGCGTCGTCGATCGACAGACCGTTGATCGAGTCGACCTTGACCAGGGCGTTGTACTTCTGGCGTCCCTGCTGGTCGCCCTCGCGAGGCTGCTTGATCGAACCGACGACCGCGTCGCCCTTGCGCAGGTTGTACTTCTTGACCTGGCCGAGCGAGACGTAGACGTCGCTGGGACCGGCGAGGTAGCCCGTCGTACGGACGAACGCGTAGTTGTCGAGGACGTCGAGGATGCCCGCGACCGGGATGAGGACGTCGTCCTCGCCGATCTCGGTGTCGAACTCGTCGGTCGGCGCTGCGCCGCGGCGCTTGTTGCGCTGACGGTTGCGACCGTTCCCGCCCTGCTCGTCGTCGCCTGCGGGCTGGGCCTGCGGCTCCTGCGTGGCGCCCGAGCCGTTCTGCCCGCGTCCGCGGTTGCGGCTGCGGTTGCGGCTCCGGCCACGACCGCCCTGCTCGTCCCCGTTGTCGCCACCGTCACCGGCGTTGTCCGCGGAGGGAGCGTTGTCGGCGGGAGCGGACTCGGCGGCGGGCGCATCTGCGACCGGCGCGTCGGACTCCGCGGCCTTCTTCGGAGCGCGGCGACCGCGGCCCGTGGTCTTGGGTGCGGCGTCGGCGGATGCATCCGCCGGAGCGGTGTCGGCGGGCTTCTCCGCCTGCTTCTCGTCGGCGGACTTCGACGGCGCTGCCTTCTCGGCCGACGTGTCGGCTGCGGGCTTCTCGCCGGCGGAGTCGGCGGCGGGAGCCTCGGCATCGGCCTTCTTGGCCCGGCTGCGGCGGGGCGCCTTGGACTTCGGAGCGTCCTCAGGGGCGTCGCCCGCGGCATCGGCCTTGGCCGGCGCCGTGTCGGCGGCCGGAGCGGACTCTGCCGCCTTCTCGGCCTTCGCCGCGGCGGTCGCCGTCGTCGCACGTCGCGGTGCGCGCTTGCGGGCGGGTGCCGCCGGGGCGGATGCGTCGGTGCCGGCGGCTGCCGGAGCATCGACGACCGGGGCGGCCTGATCGTTCTGGGTCTCGGAGAAGTTCTCCACGAGTACTCCCTCTATTTCTCGGGGGTAATGAGCGGTCCACACGCGCAACGGGTGCTGCGCGCGTTCGCACGGGCTGACGCTCGGCGCCAGCCGGCCTAGGCACTTGTGCCATGAGGTTGGACGTGCGGGTCTTGCAAGAGTTGCAATGGGGCCAGATTCACGAAGACGTTACGTGGAGCCCTCCGCTCGATCCCCCACTGTACCACCACGCACATCGACGGCGAGCAGGAGGGATTCCCACGGAGTGTCGGTCACTCGCCCGGCGAGTTCGACCGCGTCCTGACGGCTTCCCGGCCCGTCGGCGAGCACCAGGACGCTGGGTCCGGCACCGGAGACCACGGCAGCGAAACCCGCGGCGCGCAGCGCCTGCACGAGGCGCTGCGTCTCGGGCATCGCCTCGGCGCGGTAGTCCTGGTGGAGCCGGTCGGCGGTCGCGTCGAGGAGGAGCTCGGGGCTCTGCGTCAGCGCCGCGATCAGCAGCGCCGAACGCGACACGTTGAAGACGGCATCCGCGGTCGACACCTGCGGCGGCTGCAGAGAGCGCGCCTGCGACGTCGACATCGTGTACGCCGGCACGAGCACGAGCGGCGAGACGCCCCGGTGCACGAGCAGCTTCTTGTGCTGCGCGCCGCGCTCGCTCATCCACGCGATCGTCAGGCCGCCGAAGAGGGCGGGCGCGACGTTGTCGGGATGCCCCTCGAGCTCGGTTGCGAGTCGCAGCAGATCGGAGTCACCGATCTCGACGTCTCCGGCGAGGAGTCCCTTCGCGATCAGGACACCGGCGACGACGGCGGCACCGGAGGATCCGAGACCACGGCCGTGCGGCACGCCGTTCTCGGCGACGATCCGCAGGCCGGGCATCTCGCGCCCGGCGTCGGCGTAGACGTGCGCGACCGTGCGGACGATCAGGTTCGACGCGTCGCGCGGGATCTCCTCGGCACCCGAACCCGACACCTCGATGTCGAGTTCACCCGCCGGAATCTCGGTGACCACGAGGGAGTCGTAGACGCTGAGTGCGAGGCCGAGGGTGTCGAACCCCGGCCCGAGGTTCGCGCTCGTCGCGGGAACGCGGACCTCGATCGTGCGCCCTTCCGCCACCGTCACTCGCCTTCCACGCGGAGCACCGACACGACGCGCTCGACGACCGAGCTGTCGGCGAGTGCCGCAACCGCTGCGCTGAGCGACTGCTCGGCGGCGCGGTGCGTGCCGATGATGAGCCGGGCGGTGGGCTCTTCGTCGCCCTCGACCGTCTGGACGATCGTGGCGACGGAGACGCCGCCGTCGCTGAGCAGGCCGGCGACCGTGGCGAGCACGCCCGGGGCGTCGGCGACCTCGAGCGTGACCTGGTAGCGGGTCGTGACGTGCCCGATGGGCACGACCGGCAGATTCGCGCGCGTCGACTCGCCTACGCCCACGCCACCGGCGATGTGCCGACGAGCGGCCGAGACGACGTCGCCGAGCACGGCCGACGCGGTCTGGACCCCGCCGGCGCCCGCGCCGTAGAACATCAGGGAGCCGGCAGCCTCGGCCTCGACGAACACCGCGTTGTTGGCGCCGTGCACCGATGCGAGCGGGTGCGAGTGCGGCACCAGCGCCGGGTAGACGCGCACCGAGATCGATTCGGTTCCGTCGACGTCGAGGCGCTCGCACACGGCGAGCAGTTTGATCACGAAGCCGGCGGCGCGCGCCTCCTCGATCATCGAGGCGGTGACGGTGGTGATGCCCTCGCGGTAGACGGCGTCGAGCGGCACGGCCGTGTGGAACGCCAGGCTCGCGAGGATCGCGGCCTTCTGCGCCGCGTCGTAGCCCTCGACGTCGGCCGTGGGGTCGGCCTCCGCGTATCCGAGTCGCTGCGCGTCGGCGAGGACATCGGCGAAGTCGGCACCCTCGGTGTCCATGCGGTCGAGGATGTAGTTCGTCGTGCCGTTCACGATGCCCATGATGCGCACGATGCGGTCGCCGGCGAGCGAATCGCGCAGCGGGCGGATGATCGGGATGGCACCGGCCGCAGCGGCCTCGTAGTGCACGGAGGCCCCGACACGGTCGGCGGCCTCGAAGAGCTCGGGGCCGTGCGTGGCGAGGAGTGCCTTGTTGGCCGTGACCACATCGGCGCCCGAGCCGATCGCCTGCAGGATGCTCGTGCGCGCAGGCTCGATGCCGCCCATGAGTTCGATCACGATGTCGGATCCGAGGATCAATGACTCGGCATCCGTGGTGAAGAGCTCCCGGGGAAGGTCGACATCACGCGGGGCGTCGACATCGCGCACGGCGATGCCGGCGAGCTCCAGCGACGCTCCCGCGCGGTCGGCGAGCTCGTCACCGTGTCGCAGCAGGAGGTCGGCGACCTGGGATCCGACCGCTCCGGCGCCGAGAAGCGCCACTCGAAGTCGTCGGTACTCAGCCATTGTTGCTCCTTCGGAGGTGGGTCATTTCTCTCCCTCGGGGGCGTTCGCCCCGTCGATGCCCGCGTCACGGGAGAGGAGATCGTCGATGGTCTCACCGCGGACGATGACCCTCGAGCGACCGTCGCGCACGGCGACGACCGGCGGACGCGGAACATGGTTGTAGTTGCTCGACAGCGACACGCAGTACGCGCCCGTCGTCGGCACGGCGAGCAGGTCGCCCGGCACCAGGTCGGACGGCAGGTACTCGTGATCGACGACGATGTCGCCCGACTCGCAGTGCTTGCCGACGACGCGACTCAGCTGCGGTGCGCCGATACCGACCCGCGAGGCGATGCGCGCCGAGTACTGCGCTCCGTAGAGCGCCGGACGAGCGTTGTCGCTCATGCCGCCGTCCACGCTGATGTAGCGCCGAAGGGCACCGGATTCGATCATCACGTCCTTGGTCGTGCCGACCTCGTAGATCGTGACACCCGCGGTGCCGACGATCGCCCGGCCGGGCTCGAACGAGAGCGCGGGCACCGCGATGCCGCGCGCGGCGCAGCCCTCGGCGACGGCGGAGACGATCTCGCCGGCGAGGACGTCGATCGGAGTGGGGTCGTCGGTGCGCACGTAGGCGATGCCGAAGCCCCCGCCGAGATTCATCTGCGGAACGGGTCCGCCTTCGAGCAGCGCCGCATGCAGTTCGAGCACGCGCGAGGCGGACTCGCGGAACCCGGCGACACCGAAGATCTGCGACCCGATGTGGCAGTGCAGGCCGACGAAGTCGAGCCCGGGGATCTCGCGGATGCGCGCGACGGCGGCCTCGGCGTCCACGAGCGGGAATCCGAACTTCTGGTCTTCGTGCGCCGTGGCGAGGAAGTCATGGGTCTCGGCGTGCACTCCGCTGATCACGCGCACGAGCACGCGCTGCACCGCATCCATGCGGGCGGTGATGGCAGCGAGGCGCTCGATCTCGATCGCGCTGTCGACGATGATGCTGCCCACGCCGACCTCGACCGCTCGTTCGAGCTCGCGCGTCGACTTGTTGTTGCCGTGGAAACCGATGGATGCGGGGGCCACTCCCGCCGCCAGCGCGACCTCGAGCTCTCCCCCGGTGCACACGTCGACGCGGAGCCCCTCATCGACGACCCAGCGGGCGACGGTGGCGCTCAGGAACGCCTTGCCCGCGTAGTACACCTGCGCGACCGTGCCATGCTCCGAGGCCGCCTGATCGAAGGCCCGGCGGAACTCCCGTGCGCGGGCGCGCACCTCGTCCTCGTCGAGCACCAGCAGCGGGGTGCCATACGTGCGGGCGAGGGTCGCGGCATCCACCCCTGCGAGGGTCAGGACGCCGTCGGCGTCTCGGACGGCGCGTTCGGGCCAGACACCGGCCGCGAGATCATTCGCGTCATCGGGAACGGCGAGCCACTCGGGCGCGAGCGAATCGGCAGCGGGAAGCAAGGGACACCAATCGTGGAGCGGGACTCGGGCGGGAAGCGCACGACGAGACTGACCCCGATTCTAGGGCACGGCGCATGCCGCCCTAGCCATGGTGACGCCCGTCCCGCAACCCCTGTGACGGCGGTCGCCACCTGCTTCTAGGGTGAGAGCGTGGAAGCCGCGTCGAAGTCCGAAGCCCCCGCCCGCCCCGCGCCGATCCCGCGTGCCATCGCGGCGGTCACCCGTTGGGCGCTGATCCGCAAACCGGTTCGCGCCTTCCTCCTCTACAGCGAGCGACGCGGGGCGATGCTCGCGGACAGCGTCACTTATCGCGCCCTGTTCAGCGTCTTCGCCGGTGTGCTCCTGGGCTTCTCCATCGCCGCGCTCTGGCTCGCCGGCAACCCTCAGGCCTGGAACGCGATCATCGACGCGGTCCAGTCCGTGGTGCCCGGGCTGATCGGCGAGGACGGGGTGATCGACCCCGCCGACCTGCGGGAGCCGATCTCGTTCTCTCTCGCGGGCGCCATCTCGGCGGTCGCCCTGATTGGCGCCGCTCTCGGCGCCGTGGGCTCTCTGCGCACGGCCGTGCGTGTGATCGCCGGCACCGCGCAGAGCGACATCCTCTTCATCTGGGTCATGCTGCGCAACCTCGCACTCGCGATCGGCATCGGCGCAGCGTTCATCGCCGCCGCATTCCTCTCGATCGCCGGACGCATCGGCGTCGACTGGGTGACCGATCTGCTCGGCGTCTCCTCCGACTCGGCGCTGGCGGTCTGGGGGGTGCGGATCCTCTCGCTCGTGATCGTCTTCACCCTGAACACCGCGCTGCTCATCGCCGTGTTCCTCGTGCTCTCCGGGGTGCGTCCGTCGGCGCGTTCGCTCTGGAGCGGCGCGCTCCTCGGCGCGGTGGGACTGCTGATCCTGCAGGAGCTGTCGTCGCTGTTCGTCGGAGGAGCCACGAGCAATCCGCTTCTGGCGTCCTTCGCCTCGCTCCTCGCCCTGCTGATCTGGCTGAATCTGTCGGCTCAGGTCATGCTCATCTCCTGCGCCTACATCGTCACCGGCGAGGAGGAGAGGCGAGACCGCGTGCGTGCGCGATTCGGCGCGACGACGTTCCCCCAGCGCCGCGTTCAGCGGGCCGAGATCGACGTGCGGATCGCCACGGACGAACTGCACGCCGCGCAGGAAGCCGCGCGCGACGCCTGAGTCAGCGGGTCGGGCAGCTGCCCTTCTCGAGCAGGCTCTCGTCGGTGACGATGGCTCCGTCGACGTCGATGTCGATCACGGCGACCGATCCGTCGATCTCCAGCCCCGTGAGGGTGAGTCCCGCCGGGAGCTGATCAGCGATGCAGATCCGCTGGGGCTGGGTGAGATCCGCGCCGATCGAGCCCAGGTTCGATCCGACCTGCGAGGCGTCGATCTCGATCCCCCCGACGCTCAGCGACACCGGTGTGAGTTCGAGGTCGCCCTCGATCGCTCCGGGCGTGAGAGTGAGCGAGATCGGTACGGCCAGCCCCAGAACGGTGATCGATCCGCTGACGGTGGCGTTCGGTGCATCGAGGGCCACCGTGTCGACCGGCAGGTCGGTGGTCGCCAGCAGCGAAGTGAACTGATCCTCGTCGATGCGGATGGTGCCCGACGCGCTCGTGAGGTCTCCGCCGCGCAGCGGCACGCCCGTCGCGGTCACGTCGACCGCCCCGGTGATCCCTTCGAGGGTGACCGCGTCGGTCGACAGGTGCAGGCTGTCGAGACGACCACCGATCAGTTGCGGCAGCAGGATGCCGTCGGCCTCGACGTCGAGCTGCTGATCAGCAGGGAGGTCGAGCTGATCGACGACGAGCGAGCGCACGATCCCCGGGAGGATCGCACGGGCGACGAACTCCGCCGCGACCACGAGTCCCGCGAGCACGACGACGACGATGAGCACGACCCACGGCCAGCGCTGGCGACGCCTCGGGGCGCCAAGGGCGCCTACCTCGGTCCCGGCGTCCGGGAGGACGAGCGTGGGATGCTCGGCATCCGGCTCCGGGTACGGCAGCGTGCGGTTGTCGTCGCTCATGAGGTCATCCTGCCCTGGCTCGGTCGTGCGGAGGGGAGGATCACATGCGCTCCGGTGCGGTGACTCCCAGTAGGTCGAGCCCGTTGCGGAAGACCTGACCGGCGGCGTCGTTGAGCCAGAGCCGCGTGCGGTGCACGCTCTCGATCGGGTCGTCGCCCTGCGGGATCACCCGGCAGTTGTCGTACCAGCGGTGATAGAGCCCCGCGAGCTCCTCGAGGTAGCGGGCGACGCGGTGCGGCTCGCGCACCTCGGCCGCGAACGCCACGATGCGGGGGAACTCCTGGAGCGCACCGAGCAGCGCGGCCTCGGACTCGTGCGTCAGGGTCTCGGGGGCGAACTCGGAGCGGTCGACGCCCGAGTCGTTCGCGTTGCGACTGACGTTGTGCGTGCGGGCGTGCGCGTACTGCACATAGAAGACGGGGTTGTCGTTCGTGCGCTTCTGCAGCAGTTCGGGGTCGAGATCGAGCGGCGAGTCCGCGGGCGAGCGCTCGAGCGAATACCGCAGGGCGTCGGCGCCGAGCCACTCGAGCAGGTCGTCCATCTCGATGATGTTGCCGGCGCGCTTGCTGAGGCGGGCGCCGTTGATCGACACCATCTGCCCGATGAGCACCTGGACGTTGCGCTCCGGATCCTCGCCCGCCGCACCGGCGACCGCCTTGAGGCGGTGCACGTAACCGTGGTGGTCGGCGCCGAGGAGGTAGATCTTGTTCTCGAATCCGCGGTCGCCCTTGTTGAGGTAGTACGCGGCATCCGCGGCGAAGTAGGTGTACTCGCCGTTCGAGCGGCGGATCACCCGATCCTTATCGTCGCCGAAGTCGGTGGTGCGCACCCAGACGGCGCCGTCCTCGTCGAAGACATGGCCCTGCTCGCGCAGGCGCTCGACCGCCTGGTCGATCAGGCTCGTGCCCGACGCGTCCTTGGCGTGCAGGGTGCGCTCCGAGAACCACACGTCGAACGGCACGTTGAACCGGTCGAGCGAGCTCTTGATCTCGGCGAGCTGGTACTCGTATCCGAGGTCGCCGGCGACCGCGAGCTGCTCCTCGTCGGAGAGGTCGAGCAGATCCGGGCGCGTCTCCAGGATGCGACCGGCGAGCGCCGTGATGTACTCCCCCGGGTATCCGCCCTCGGGGGTCGGCTCGCCCTTCGCGGCGGCGACCAGCGACGATGCGAAGCGGTCCATCTGCGCGCCGGCGTCGTTGATGTAGTACTCCCGCACGGCGTGCGCGCCGCTGGCGAGGAGCAGGCGGACGATCGCATCACCGAGCGCCGCCCAGCGCGTGTGGGCGATGTGCAGCGGTCCGGTCGGGTTCGCCGAGACGAACTCGACGTTCACGCTCACGCCCTGCTGCGAGGTGTTCGTGCCGTAGGCGACGCCCGCGTCGACGATCGTCTTCGCCAGCGCGCCGGCGGCAGCGGCCTCGAGACGGATGTTGATGAATCCGGGGCCCGCGACCTCGGCGGTGGCGATGCCGTCGACCGAGACCAGACCGTCGGCGATCTGCTGTGCGAGTTCGCGCGGGTTCGTGCCGAACGGCTTGGCGAGGCGCATCGCGATGTTCGAGGCCCAGTCGCCGTGGTCGCGGTTGCGCGGGCGCTCCAGGACGATGTCGGATGCCGAGAGCCCGAGGGGCTCGCCGGGGCGTCGCTCGTCCGCGATCGGAGCGAGGACTGCGAGGAGGGCTTCGGCGAGCGTTTCAGGATTCATAGACCACCAAGTTTACGGCTCGGGACGGTGTCGAATTTGCGCAGACCGATCTGTGACTTACCCTCTTGCCATGACCGTCGCTCCCGCACGCCGCCGACTGCGTTTCGCCGGCGTCACCGCCGTGCTCGCCGTCGCCGTCGTCGCGGGCGTCCTCGGCGTCTGGCGCCCCTGGGCACCGCTCCCCTCGACCGCCCCCGTCGGCGCCGCGGAAGGCGAGCCCGCCGCCGCGATCGCACCGGCTCCGCTCGTCCTGCCGGAGCACCCGACCGTGCTCGTCTTCGGCGACTCCTGGACGTACGGCTCGGCCGCCACCGTCCCGACCGAGGGATACGCGTATCTCCTCGCCGATCTGCTCGACGGCGAGACGATCGTGAAGGGTGTGCGCGGCAGCGGCTATCTCAAGCCCGGACTCGACGGCCCCGCCTTCGGCGAGCGCATCGCGGCACTCGATCCCGCGCTGTCTCCCGACCTCGTGATCCTGCAGGGCTCGATCAACGACCGTGAGCAGGGCGCGGCCGGATACCGCGAGGCCGTGAACGCGGCCTGGGATGCGATGGCGGCGAAGTACCCCGAGGCGACGATCGTGATCCTCGGGCCCGCCCCGCACGAGCTCCCCGTCGGTGCCGGCACCGCGCGCATCGACGCCGACCTCGCGGATCTCGCCGCCGCCCGCGGCTGGTGGTACGTCTCCCCCGTCGCCGAGGACTGGATCACCGATCAGAACTACCTCGAGGTCATCGACGTCGAGGTGGGGCGCAAGCATCCGTCCTCCGCCGGGCACCGTTACCTCGCCGAACGCGTCGCCGCCGCGCTCGATGCGCTCAGCGGCGCGCCGGTCACGATCGCCGGCGAGTCGGAGACCACCCCCGAGCAGTGATATCGTCGTTCGGTACGCCTCCGTAGCTCAGTGGATAGAGCGCCGGTTTCCGGTACCGTAGGTCGCAGGTTCGACTCCTGTCGGGGGCACGTATACGTGAAGAAGGACCGTCCGTGAGGGCGGTCCTTCTTCGTTCCGATCGATTCCTAGCCGTCTGATGAGTTCTCTACCGGATCAGGCTCGCGCTCTTCGGCCAGATCCTCGCGGCGCAGTTACGTCGGGACGGACACGTCGGCGCCGCCTTCTTCCGTGATCCGCTGGCGCATCTGCACACGTTGGGGCGCTTCGATGAACCCTCCGGCGAACAGCGCTTGGCCCTGGCGGAAGCTCGGTGACACCCGGGCGATGTCTTCGGGCGCATAGCTGAGGGTCTTCAGGAGTTCGTCGAGGTCTGCCGACGAACTCATCCGCATGAGGGCGAGATTGTCGCACTGCGACAGGATGCGTGATGGACGCTGCGTCGACAGCAACAGCCACAACCCGTACTTTCGCCCTTCGGCCGCGATGCGGATGATCTGAGAGCGGATCTCGGGGGCGAGTTCGCTTTCCAGATCGGGAGCGCAGAAGTTGTGCGCCTCATCGATGACGATCATGATCGGTCGCCGTTCGTGACGCCGCGCCCACAGGTCCTCCAGGATCGAGAGCGCCACGACGAATGGCTCTTCCGGATGCTCGAACCCGCCGAGGTTCACGACCGTCGCATCCGGCCGCTCCGCGATGATCTCCGTCGCGGGCGTTCGGTCGTACGCCCAGATCCCCCATTCGAGGAGTCCGAGGTTCTCCACCCGCTGCATGAGCTCTCAGCTCGTCCGCATCCTGGGAGCGCTCGGCACCGCGTCGTTCGGGCTGGTGTTCGTCGCCCTGAAGGCTTTCGTGCACTGACCGCTGCATCACGCGCGGGGAAGGCCGACGTCGTGCGCGGGCGTCTAGGACGAGTGCGCCACGATCCGCGAGATGCTCGCGTTCCGTGGTCAGCTCACCGCGTCGGCCTTCGCGGATGACGCGCCTGCGGGCGGCGGGCGGCCCGCACACCGTTGAGGATCACGATGACCTCGGCCACCTCGTGGACGAGCACCACCCCGGCCAGACCGAGCACGCCGAAGAGAGCGAGGGGGAACAGTACGACGATGATCGCGAGCGCGAGAGCGATGTTGACGGTCATGATGCGACGTCCCCGGCGGGCGTGGGCGAGCGCGTCGGGGATGAGCCGGAGGTCGTTGCCCGTGAACGCGATATCGGCGGACTCGATGGCTGCGGCCGATCCGGTGACTCCCATGGCGATGCCCACCGTCGCGGTCGCGAGCGCGGGTGCGTCGTTGATGCCGTCGCCGACCATGGCGGTGGGCGCCTCGGAGATGAGCGCGGTGATCGTGGCGGCCTTGTCCGCCGGAAGCTGTTCCGCTCGAACGTCGGCGAGGCCGGCTTGCGCGGCGAGAGCATGCGCCGTGCGTGCGTCGTCGCCGGTGAGCATGACCGTGCGGATGCCCTGAGCGTCCAGCGACGAGATCGTCTCCGCCGCCTCGGGACGCAGTTCGTCGCGCACCCCGATGAGTCCGGTCACACGGCCATCGGTCTCGACGACCACGACGGTCATCCCCTGGCCGGTCATCTCGTCGGCTGCCCCCGCGAGATCGCCCAGCTCGGGCAGCCACCGTACGTTCCCGACCCGCACCGCCGTGGAGTCGACCCGACCGGTGAGCCCGTGCCCCGCTACTTCGACGACGTCGATCGCTGCGGGCACGTCGAACGCCGCGGCTGCGATGGCCGCCGCAAGCGGGTGCGTGCTCGTCTTCTCCAACGCGGCCGCGAACGCGAGGATCTCCCCCCGAGAGCGTCCACGACCGGTGGCCACGGCCACGACCTCCGGTTCGTTGCGGGTCAGGGTACCCGTCTTGTCGAAAGCGACGGTCCGAATGGTGCCGAACCGCTCGAACGCCTCACCGGATTTGATGACGACACCGAACTTCGACGCCGATCCGATGGCGCTGATCACCGTCACGGGCACGGCGATCGCCAACGCGCACGGCGATGCCGCGACGAGGACGACGAGCGCGCGCTCGATCCACAGCCCGGGATCACCGACGACGAAGCCGAAGGCGGCGACGAGCGCCGCGACGACGAGCACGGTCGGAACGAGCGGACGGGCGATCCGGTCGGCGAGGCGCGCACGCTCGCCCTTCCGGGCATGGGCCCGCTCGACCAGTTCGACGATCCGGGTGAGGGAGTTGTCACGTCCGTCGGCGGTCGCCTCGATGTGCAGTGTTCCGGATCCGTTCACCGCCCCGGCCGGCACCGCGTCCCCCTGTCCCACCCCGACGGGGATCGATTCGCCCGTGACGGCGGAGAGGTCGATGCCCGAGCGCCCGTCCACGACGACACCGTCGGTCGCGACCCGCTCCCCGGCCCCGACCACGAGGAGGTCGAGTCGACGAACCTCCGCGGCCGGGATCGTCACATCGCCGTGGAGGCGGGACACGCGCACGGTGTCGGGGATCAGCGACAGGAGCGCACGCAATCCCTCCTTCGCGCGATCCATGGCGCGGTCTTCGAGGGCTTCGGCGAGGGAGAAGAGGAACGCGAGGGCGGCTGCCTCGCCGACGTGGCCCAGCACGACCGCGCCGACCGCGGCGATGGTCATCAACAGACCGACGCCGAGGCGCCCGCGCATGAGCCGGCGGATGCTCCCGGGGACGAACGTGTAGGCCCCGGCCAGAAGAGCGATCCCCTGCAACAGGAGCGCCGGGATCGGGAACCCAGTCCATTCGAGGATGTAGCCGGCGAGCAGCGTCACGCCGGAGACGGCGGAGGGCAGCAGTGCGGTGTCGCGCCACAGAGTTGGGCGCGCGTCCTGCTCCGCCGCATCACCCGCGTCCGACGTGCCCGCGCAGATCTCCTCCGGCCCGCAGCAGGCATCGCCGGTCGTCAGCGGCCGACGCAGTTCGATCCGCCGGATCGTCTTCGTCGGGTGCGGCTCGTCGGGGCCGCAGCATTCCTCGCTCATCGGGTCTCCGTCGTGACGATCTCGACCGGAGAGCAGCACAGCGGCACGTCGCAATTCTCGTCGGTGCACGGTTCGCCGTCGTCGACCGCGAGCACGGTGTTCACCAGAAGGGTGATCGCCTTCGTCACGTGGGGGTCGGCGATCTCGTAGCGGGTCTGCCGTCCCTCCGGCGTCGCGACCACGATCCCGCATCCGCGAAGGCACGACAGGTGATTCGACACGTTCGTGCGCGAGAGGGCGAGCAACTCCGAGAGGCGTGCCGGATACGCGGGGCCGTCGAGAAGTTGCAGGAGTATCCGCGAACGCGTGGGGTCCGCCATCGCACGGCCCAGGCGGTTCATCACATCGATTCGGGAAGCAATGGTCAGCATACGCTGACTATACAGCGAGTGATGAACAGTGACATCACGCGAATCGCCCACCGCTCAACCTCTGGACACCGCCCCGCGGCGAGCGCATGCTGAATCCATGACCGCTTTCCAGATCACGCATCCGTTCAGCGGGTTCAGCGTCGACTCGATCGACGCGGCCCGTGCCTTCTACGGCGACACTCTCGGCCTGGACGTCACGACCAATGCGATGGGTTTCCTCGACATCGCGCTGCCGGACGGAGGATCGATCCTCGTTTATGCGAAGCCCGACCACACGCCGGCCACCTTCACGATCCTCAACTTCCCCGTCGACGATGTCGAAGCAGCCGTCGACGACCTGAACGCACGGGGCGTGGTGACGAAGATCTACGACGATGAAATGGGCACCGACGCCAAGGGGATCATGCGCGGCGGGCCCGATCGTGGGCCGGACATCGCCTGGTTCACCGACCCTGCGGGCAATGTGCTCGCGGTACTCTCCGCATCCTGATCCCTCCGGAGCCGACCCACCGACCGCGTCGTCAGACGACGTCGGCGAGCGCGGCGAGCGGGATCGCGATCCAGGCGGGACGGTTGCGCTTCTCGTAGACCGCCTCGTACACGGCCTTGTCGGCGACGTACGCGTCGAGCAGGGTGCGGTTGTCGGCGAGGATCTGCTCCTCCTCCCCCGGCGCCGCTGCATCCGCCCCGACGGACTCGGTACGACAGAGCGCGCCGACATACGCGTCGAGGAAGTGCCCTCGGGCGCGACGCGCCCACTCGCGGGCGCGATCGGCGCGCAGGTCGGCTTCGGCATCCGGATCGGATGCCTCCTCCGACGTCTGGGCGAGGGCCACCGTGCCGGGCACGTAGTCGAAGGATCGCAGCATCCCGGCGACGTCGCGCCAGGGCGAATCGGGGAGCGAGCGTTCCGCGAACGGGCGCCCCGGCTCGCCCTCGAAGTCGACGATGCGCCACCCGTGCGCGGTGCGCAGGGTCTGCCCCAGGTGAAGGTCGCCGTGCACGCGCTGCACGTCGAGCCGATCGAGGGCTGCGACCGCGGCATACGTCGCACGGAGACGCTCGGCGAACGGCGCGAGTTCCGGCACGACACCGAGTGCGTGGTCGAGGCGATCTTCGAGCGCACGCGCCAGGGCCTGCGCAGCACCCGCATCACGCGTCTCCGAGGGGAACAGGCCCCGTAGCGCCGCGTGCACCTCGGCGACCGCAGCGCCCAGGCGGGCAGCCTCGCCGGCGAAGTCCGCTCCCGACTCCTCGACGCTCTGCGACGGGTCCGCGAGCAGTGATCGCACGCTCCCGGTCGCCAGTTCGAATCCGTCGGACGCGGTGCGCAGGAACTCCTGCATCATCGCGAGCTGCACAGTCTCCCCGTCGACGTCCGCCTCGACCCAGCCGTAGAGCGCGGCGACGTGCTCGGAATGCTGGCGGGTGAGTTCCCGATGGATCTCGATGTCGGGGTTCACGCCCGGGGTCACCTTGCGGAACACCTTCATGATCGCGACGTCATCGAAACGGATCGACGAGTTGGACTGCTCGCCGCTCAGTGGGGATGCGCGCAGTGACGGGTCGAGCGGATCGGTTCCCCGCACCCGGTGGAAACGCAGCCCTCCCCTGTCGAGCACCCCGCTCTGCTCCGCTGCCACGAGCCCCTCGAGCCAGAGCGCCATCGCGTAGCGATCGTGTACGGCGTCGTAGACGTGCCGGATGTGCCCCTCGTCCTCCGCCGCCCCGATGAACGCGTGGGCGATCGCCTCCTGCGGCTCGTCGTAGACCGACAGCGGCACCTGATAGGTCTCGTGACCTGCTTCGCCGTCGGAGTAGTCGACCGTCACGAGGAAGACCGCCACCCGCACGCCCCGGTCCGGGCCATCGAGGTCGGCGATCCGCCGCACCCGCGAGACGCGGAACGGTCGGCTCTTACCGGCGAACCAGCGGGTGCGTACGAGGTAGTCCTCGAGGACTCCCGGGGCGACGACGTTCACAGCATCCCCCGTTCATCGGCATCGTCGGCGGGTTCCTGCAGCTGGAACCAGAAGAACCCGTGCCCGCCGAGCGTCAGCAGATACGGCAGCTCGCCGACGCGCGGGAAGGGCACCCCGCCGACCAGTTCGACCGGCACCATCCCCTCGAAGCGGCGGAGGTCGAGCTCGACCGGCTGCGGGAACTGCGACAGGTTGTTGACGCAGAGGATGACGTCGACGGTGCCGTCGTCGTTGGTGTGCTCGCGGGTGTACGACAGCACGGCGGGGTTCGACCCCCCGAGGTCGTTGAAGCTGCCGAGCCCGAAGGCGGGGTGCTTCTTGCGGGCGTGGATCATGAGCCGCGTCCAGTGCAACAGCGACGACCGGTCCTCCTGCTGCGCCTCGACGTTCACCGCGAGGTACCCGTACACGGGGTCCTGCACGATCGGGCGCGAGAGCCGTCCGGGGTTGGCGGTCGAGAAACCCGCGTTGCGGTCCGAAGTCCACTGCATCGGTGTGCGCACGCCGTCGCGATCGCCCAACCAGATGTTGTCACCCATCCCGATCTCGTCGCCGTAATAGAGCACCGGCGACCCGGGCAGCGACAGCAGCAGTCCCGTGAACAGCTCGATCCGGTCGATGTCGTTGTCGAGGAGTGGCGCGAGACGGCGACGGATGCCGATGTTCGCCTTCATTCGCGGATCCTGCGCGTACTCGCTCCACATGTAGTCCCGGTCCTCGTCGGTGACCATCTCGAGCGTGAGCTCGTCGTGGTTGCGCAGGAAGATCCCCCACTGGCACCCAGACGGGATCGAGGGGGTCTCGGCGAGGATCTCGCTGATCGGATACCGGGACTCCCGCCGGACCGCCATGAAGATCCGCGGCATCACCGGGAAGTGGAAGCACATGTGGCACTCGTCGCCGCCGACCTCGGGGTCGCCGAAGTAATCGACGACGTCGGCCGGCCACTGGTTCGCCTCGGCGAGCAGCACGCGACCGGGGTACTCGTCGTCGACGATCCGCCGCACCTTCTTGAGGAAGTCGTGGGTCTCGGGCAGGTTCTCGCCGTTGGTACCCGGTCGCTCGTAGAGATAGGGGACGGCGTCGAGGCGGAATCCGTCGAGCCCCATATCGAGCCAGAACCGCATGGCGTCGATCATCGCCTCGTGCACCTTCGGGTTGTCGAAGTTGAGGTCGGGCTGGTGGGAGAAGAAACGGTGCCAGAAGTACTGCTGGCGCACCGGATCCCACGTCCAGTTGCTGGGCTCGGTGTCGACGAAGATGATCCGCGCGTCCTCGTAGAGGTCGTCGGTGTCGCTCCACACGTAGAAGTCGCCGAAGGGGCCGTCGGGATCGTTCCGGCTCGCCTGGAACCACGGATGCTCGTCACTGGTGTGGTTCATGACGAAGTCGATGATCACCCGCATGTCGCGCGCATGGGCCGCGTCGAGGAACTCCTGGAAGTCGGCCGTCGTGCCGAGGTCGGCCTGGATGCCCGTGTAGTCGGCGACGTCGTACCCGCCGTCTCTCAGCGGGGAGGGGAAGAACGGCGGGATCCAGAGGCAGTCGACCCCGAGCCACTGCAGGTAGTCGAGCTTGTCGATCAGCCCGCGGAAGTCACCCGACCCGTCGCCGTCGCCATCCTTGAACGAGCGGACCAGGACCTCGTAGAACACCGCCGTCTTGAACCATTCGGGGGCGGGGCTGCCCGGGGTGTCGGGGAACGGCTCCTGGGTCAGGATGGGGATGGAAGAGGTGACCGGCGCGGGCTCGATGACGTCGCTCATGCGATTCTCCAGACGGCTGACATGTGCTCAACCTGTCACAGGGCCCCGCCGGATCATCACCCCTTGCATCGACGAAGCAGGGAGTGTATCCATCGCCCTGCGGCTCTGCGATGTCGGAGGCGGCGCGTATCGTCGCCCGCATGACGACATCGGATCGGCTTCCCGCGCCGTGCCGCCTGTGCGGGAACGCGGTCGGCGTCCGTTCGGAGGCCGGGTGGGTGTGCGCCGTCTGCGGTTGGCGTTTCGGCGATGTCCCCGACGACGACCTGCCCCTCCCCCGCATCGATGTCGTCTACTACCTGCGCTACGACCGTCGGGTGAAGATCGGGACCAGCAGACGCCCGCGCCAGCGGTTGGCGAGCATCCGCCACCACGAGCTCCTCGCGTTCGAACAGGGGGATCGGATGCTCGAGCATCAGCGGCACGTCGAGTTCGCCGACGCGCGGGAAGGGGGCGAGTGGTTCACCCTCTCGGCGCCGCTCGCGGCGCATGTGGCCGGGTTGCGTCGCGCGGGCGAACCCTGGAACCTCTACGCCCGTTGGTTGAGCGAGGCGCTCCGGGGATGATCTCGGCCTCACCCCCTCCGGATGAGCCGGTTCCCGACGGAGATGCAGACGAGCGCTCGCGGCAGGCTCCCCTCGCCCGGTATCGCGCAGGCCGGCGTCCGATGCGGCATCGCGTCGGACGAATCGCCCGGAAAGGGTGACGCGCACCGCACCACGACGCCGCACAGTGGCACGATGAGCGAGCTGCAGAGCCTTCAGCAGCGTCTCGCCGCTCTGGAGGCCGAGAACGCAGCCCTCCGGGAGGCCGGGGCCTCCGCCCCCGCGCCTCGGCGACGCGCGCACGGCTGGGCGCGAACGCTTCTCAGCACGGTCCTCATCGTTCTCGGCGCGGCCGTGGCTCCGGTGGCCGTCGCGGCGACCTGGGCGAACACGGAGCTGACCGACACCGAGCGGTTCGTGGAGACCTTCGCCCCCCTCGCCGACGACCCCGCCGTGCAGCGACTGGTGATCGATCAGGTCGTCGCCGCGATCGATGAGCAGACGGACATCCCCTCCCTCACCTCCGATGTGATCGACGGCATCATCGACCTCGGCACGGGTGAGCGCGCGACGCGAGCGCTGGAGCTGCTGAAGGGCCCCGCCGCCGAGGGGATCCGGTCGCTCGTGGGCGCGGTGGTGGAGCGGTTCGTCGAATCGGATGCGTTCGGCGAGGTGTGGGCCTCGGCGCTCCGGATCAGTCACACGCAGGTGACCGGTGCGCTGCGGAACGATCCCGACGCCGCCGTGGTGCTCGATGCGGACGGCACGATCGGACTGGAGCTCGGCCCGATCATCGACCGGGTCTCCGATGTGCTGGTCGAGCGCGGCGTGGGAATCGCCGGATCGATCCCGTCCGTCGAGCGCACGGTCGTCATCGCGACCTCCGACGCCCTTCCCGCCGTGCACCTGGTGTACGGGCTGATCACGACGGCCGCGCCTTGGCTGCCCTGGGTCTCGCTGCTCCTGCTGGCTGCCGGCGTGCTCGCCGCGCACCGTCGTTCGGCGTCCGCACTCGCCGCAGCCATCGCGCTGGGGTCGTCGATGGTCCTGCTTCTGGCCGGGTATGTCGTGGGGCGCGTGGCCGTCGATTCCGCGCTGCGATCGACCCTGATCCCGTCGGATGCCGCGAACGTGATGTACGCGACCGTCGCCCTGCCCCTGCGCGACATCACCGTCTCGGTGCTGGTCCTCGCGGTGGCTGTCGCGATCGTCGTCTGGCTGAGCGGCCCCTTCCCGCTTCCTCGACGCCTTCGCGCCGCCGGGCGATCGGCCGCGTCGCGGCTGCGGGATGCCGCGGAACGGCAGGGGTTCGCTCGCGGGCGGGGCGGACGCCGACTCCACGCTCAGCGGACCCTCCTTCGCGTGCTCATCGCGGTGATCGGCGCGGCCGTGGTGCTGTTCGTCCGCCCGCTCTCGCCCGCTCTCATCATCTGGACGGCCGTCGTCGCGGCGGTCGCCGTCGCGATCCTCACCGTGCTGGAGGATCCGGGAGCAGCCGACCCCGGGTCGCCGGACGCTCCCCCCGACATCGAAGCTGACTCGACGGTGAGGTGATGACATGCCTGCCGCGTCCCACGGACGCCTCGCGTCTCCGGCTCCCGTCTCGCCGGAGTTCGTGGTCCGCAGGAGTCGGGGAAAGGATGCGCGCACCCGTGCTCCGCGCGCCGCTCAGGGCCCGTGGTCGCCGCCGGCCGATCGCATCGACCCGATCACCCTCTTCGAGGAGCAGGCCTCGTCACGCGTGGCCGAACTCGTTCCCCTGCGTCACGCGCGCATGGCCCAGTCGGAGTTCGCGTTCTTCCGCGGCTCCGCCCTGCTGATGGCTTCCGATCTCGCCACGGCTCCCCACAGCGGTGTCATCGTCCAGCTCTGCGGCGACGCACATCTCTCGAACTTCGGGTTGTTCGGCACGCCGGAACGGCAGCTCCTGTTCGACATCAACGACTTCGACGAGACGTTCCCCGGCCCCTTCGAATGGGATGTCAAGCGTCTCGCCGCGAGCTTCGCCGTCGCGGGGCGGCAGCGCGGGTTCGACGCCTCCGAGATCCGCGCGTGCGTCACGGCGGCGGTGCACGGCTATCGGGTCGCGATGAACAGAGCGGCGGACGCCCCCGTGCTCGATGCCTGGTACGAACGCTTCGACGAGGAGAGTGCGCGTCGACGCGTCCGAGCCGAGCGGCGCCGGGAACGCGCGGACGATGCCACCGTCGACCGCCTCGACGCCGCGCTGCGGAAGGCACGCACGCGCGACCGCTTCCGCTCCTTCGCCCGACTCGTCGGCGTCGTCGACGGGCAGTTGCGCATCCTCGCGGACCCGCCGGAGATCGTTCCGGTCGAGGACCTCCTGGCGACGTCCGACCGCGACGGTGCGGAAGCATCGCTCATGCGAGAGCTGCTCGACGAGTACGGGCGGACGCTCCCCGGGGATCGGCATCCCCTCGCCGAGTATCGCTACCGCCACATGGCGCGCAAGGTCGTCGGCGTCGGAAGCGTGGGGACGCGCGCCTGGGTGATCCTGCTCAGCGGACGCGACGACTCCGATCCGCTGCTGCTCCAGGCCAAGGAGGCGCAACCCTCCGTGCTCGAGCGGTTCCTCGGACCGAGCGCCTCCGCCAACGGCGGAGAGCGCGTCGTCCGCGGACAGCGTCTGATGCAGGCATCCAGCGATCTCTTCCTCGGTTGGCAGCGACTGCGGGGGCAGGACGGACGCACGCGCGACTTCTACGTGCGTCAGCTGCAGGATTGGAAGGGCGGGATCGATGCCGAAACGATGAAGCCCCGCGGCGCCGCGCTCTATGCGCGAGTGTGCGGAGAGACCCTCGCGCGCGCCCACGCGCGCAGCGGCGATCGGCTGGAGGTCGCGGGGTATCTGGGCCGCGGGCGCCGATTCGAGCGAGCCGTCGTCGCGTTCGCGGAGACCTACGCCGTGCAGAACGCCGAGGACCACCGGGCCTTCGTCGCCGCGATGCGGTCCGGGCGCCTCTCCGCCCCGCCGCCGGAGGCGCGGCGGTGAACGCCGTTGCCGACCCTCCCGGTCCTCGGCCCCGCGCCCGACGTCCGGCGCACCGCGATCGGCACGGCGCGGCCGGCTACGTCGGCGCACTCGCCCTCCTGATCCTCTCCTACGCGCTGTGCAGCGCGCAGCGCACGACCGACCCGAGCCCCGTCGCCTTCCTCGCGATCCTCGCGACCGTCGCCGTCGTGTTCCGCGTCACCGCCGTCCGGTCCTCCATCCAACACGTGTCCTGGGGGATCCTCGCGCTCGCTGCCGCGGCCGCGATCGTGACGTCGGCGATCGGGGCCACCGGACGCCTCCTCGACATCGCCTTCTCCGGCGCATCGATCCTCGCGCTGCTCATCGCGCCGGCGGCGATCGTCGCGCATCAGGCTCGGCGTCGAGGGTTCAACCTGGAGGCGCTCCTCGCCACGATCACCGCATACGTGCTCGTCGGGCTGCTCTTCACGTTCGTGTACAACCTCACATCCCTGGTCTCCCCCGCGCCGCTGTTCGGCGATGCCGCCGCCGACTCGCTGGCCGACCAGCTCTTCTTCTCCTTCACGACGCTCACCACCACCGGCTACGGCAATCTCGCGCCGGCCACGACCACGGGTCAGACGATCGCGGTGACCGAGGCGATCACCGGTCAGCTGTTCCTGATCACCGCGGTCGCCCGCATCATGCAAGGGACGGGTCGGCGAAACGCCGCGCAGACATCGGCTCGGCCCCTCGCGGAGGACGCCTCATGACGCGGTGGCGCGTCGTCGTCGTGCTGGGCTGCGCCCAGTTCGTCATGGTGCTCGACGGCACGGTGATGAACGTGTCGATCTCGACCGTCGTCGGCGACCTCGACACGAGCGTGGCCGCCATGCAGGGGGCCATCACGTTCTACACCCTCACGATGGCGGCGTTCATGCTCCTCGGTGCGAAGCTGGGTGACGCCTGGGGTCGCCGGCGAGCATTCGTGATCGGTTCGTGCGTGTACGCGGCGGGCTCTCTCGTGACGGCGCTGAGCCCGAACGTGCAGTTGCTCTTCATCGGGTGGTCGGTGATCGAGGGACTCGGCGCCGTCCTGGTCATCCCCGCCATCGCCGCACTCGTCGCCGACAATTATCACGGCCGCGACCGGGTGACGGCGTTCGCGGTGATCGGCGCGGTCTCGGGTGCAGCCGTGGCCGCGGGACCGCTCATCGGAGGCTTCGTCACGACGTACTTCAGCTGGCGCTACGTCTTCGTGGCCGAGGTCGTCATCATGGTCGTGGTCGTCCTCTTCGCCCGCATCATCGACGACACGAGAGTGCGCGCGAGCATCCGCATCGATGCGGTCAGCGTCGTGCTGTCGTCTCTCGGCCTGGTGGCGGTCGTCCTCGGGATGCTGCAGAGCAAGACCTGGGGATGGATCCTGCCGCTGCATGCGCCGCAGATCGGCGGCGTGGCGGTCGCCCCGCTCGGAATCTCCCTCACCACGTGGTTCATCGTGCTCGGCGTGTTCCTGCTCGCGATGTTCGTGGCGCGACAGCGCGTGCTCGTGCGGACCGAGCGCACTCCGCTCGTCAACGTCGGGATGTTCTCGATCGCCTCGCTGCGGAGCGGGCTCGCGGTGCTCGGCGCTCAATACACCGTGACAGCGGGGCTGTTCTTCATGGTGCCCGTCTACCTGCAGATGACGCTGGGGTTCGACGCCCTCCAGACGGGGTTCCGGATCTTCCCGCTCTCGGTCGCCCTGGTGCTCTTCTCGGTCGTCGGCACGCGACTCTCCCGACGGCTGTCGCCCCGCCGGATCGCGCATGCGGGCCAACTGCTCCTGGTCTTCAGCGCCGTCATCCTCCTCGCCTCGGCGACGAGCGATCTGCGCGGCGGCCTTTTCGCCGCGGGCATGTTCCTCTCCGGATCCGCCCTCGGTCTCCTCGCCTCGCAGTTGGGCAACGTGAACATGTCGAGTGTGGGCCCCGAGGAGACCAGCGAGGTGGGCGGCCTGCAGGGGGTCTTCCAGAACCTCGGGTCCTCGCTGGGAACCGCCTTGATCGGTTCGGTACTCATCGGCGCTCTGACGACGTCGTTCGCCTCCGAGGTCGCGAGCAGCGACCTCCCGGCGTCGACCCGGGCCACCATCAGCGAGGCGACGCAGAGCGGGGTGACGATCGTCCCGGCTTCGGAGGTCGTCGAGATCGCCGAGACGGCCGGCCTCGACGATGCGGATGCCGAGCGGCTGTCCGCCATCTATCGCGGCTCGCAACTGTCGGCACTGCGCATCTCGTTCGTCGGACTGATCGTCATCAGCCTCCTCTCCCTCTTCTTCTCTCGGGGCATACCCGACGGTTCCGAGGTGCGGCGGCGCGGCGGCGTTCGTCCCCCGTGAGTGCGCCGCGCGAGATATTCGGTTGTGCACAATTGAATTGCATGCAAGACTTGTTGCATGGCCGTGACCGATGAGATGGTGTGCTTCTCGCTGTACTCCGCCGCGCGTGCGACCACCCAGGCATATCGCGCCCTGCTCGCACCGTGGGGACTGACCTACCCCCAGTACCTCGTGCTGGCGATCCTCTGGCACGAGGGCGAGCAGACCATCGGCTCCCTCGGCGAGGCGATGCAGCTCGACTCGGGCACGCTCTCGCCCCTCGTCCGACGCCTCGAGCAGTCGGGACTCGTGCGCAAGCAGCGCAACTCCGACGACGAGCGGGTCGTCACGGTGCAGCTCACGGTGGAGGGCCAGGCACTCCGCGGCGACCTGGCGAAGATCCCCGCAGAGGTCGCCGGGTTCTCCGGCATCCACGACGACGCGCACCGGCTGCGACTGATCTCCGAGCTTCACGAGCTGACGCGCCTGCTCCAGGCATCCACCCCGTCTCCCGCCAGCGCTGCCGCACGCGCCCGCGGATCCGAATGACCACTCTCCCGGAAGGAAAAACCACCATGGAAGCTCTCTACACAGCCGAGGCCCTCGCCACCGGCGCCGGCCGCAACGGCCACGTCGCCACCGACGACCGCCGCGTCGAGTTCGATCTCGCCATCCCGAAGGCGATGGGCGGCAGCGGCGACGGCGCGAATCCCGAGCAGCTGTTCGCCGCCGGCTACGCCGCCTGCTTCCACTCCGCGCTGCAGTCCGTCGCCCGGGCGCAGAAGGTCCAGATCGAGGATTCCTCGGTCGGCGCGCGCGTGCACATCGGTTCGAACGGCCAGGGCGGCTTCGGCCTCGCCGTCGAACTCGAGGTCGTGATCCCCACGCTCCCCCATGAGCAGGCGCAGGCGCTCGCGGATGCCGCGCACCAGGTGTGCCCCTACTCGAACGCGACCCGCGGCAACATCGACGTCACGATCACCGTCTCCGACGACTGAGACCGAAGGAGCATCCCCATGCACGCACTCATCCACCACACCTTCGGCGAAGCCGAAGACGTCCTCGCCCTCGAAGAGCGGCCCGTCCCCGAGCCCGGGCCCGGTCAGGTCCGTCTCCGCGTCGCCCTCTCCCCCATCCACAACCACGACCTCTGGACCGTGCGCGGTACCTACGGCTTCAAGCCGGAGCTCCCCGCAGCCTCGGGCACGGAAGCGCTCGGTGTCGTCGACGCCCTCGGGGAGGGGGTCGAGCACCTCACCCTCGGCCAGCGCGTCGCGACGGGCGGCACGTTCGGCGCGTGGGCCGAGTACATCGTCGCGAACGCGGCAGGGCTCATCCCCGTGCCCGACGGCCTCTCCGACGAGAGCGCCGCGCAGCTGGTCTCGATGCCCTTCAGCACGATCAGCCTGCTGCAGTTCCTCGATGTGAACGAGGGCGACTGGATCGTCCAGAACGCGGCGAACGGCGCCGTCGGGCGCATGCTCGCCCAGCTCGGTGCCGCGCGCGGCGTGAACGTGCTCGGCCTCGTCCGGCGCTCGGCCGGCGTCGACGAACTGCGTGCACAGGGCATCGAGAACGTCATCGCGACCGACCAGGCGGATTGGCGCGAGCAGGCCGCCGCGCTGACCGGCGGTGCCGCGGTCGTCGCCGGCGTCGACTCGGTCGGCGGATCGTCGGCGGGCGACGTGCTGTCGCTGATCGGCGAGGGCGGCACACTCGTCGCCTTCGGCGCCATGAACTCCCCCGTCATGGAGATCGCATCGTCCGATGTGATCTTCAAGCAGGCGACGGTGAAGGGCTTCTGGGGCAGCAAGGTCATCCAGACCATGGATGCCCCCACCCGCGGCGCCCTGTTCGGCGAGCTGATCCAGCGCGTCACCGACGGCACGCTCACCCTCCCGGTCGCCGGCACCTTCGACGCCGCCGACATCGCGGATGCCGTGCGCCTCAGCAAGACCCCGGGACGCGTCGGCAAGGTGCTGCTGCGCTTCTGACACCCTCCGACGAGTGTGGGCCGGGTCGCCGATGTCGGCGACCCGGCCCATACTTCGTTCATGGACATCTCACTGATCAGACCGGCGGGACTCGTCAGGAGTCCTGCGTTCAGCCATGTCGCCGTCGTCCCGCCGGGAGCGACGACGATCCACGTCGGCGGCCAGAACGGCGTCGACGAGTCCGGGAGGATCGTCTCCAACGATGCTGCCGAGCAGTCGATCCGCGCGGTCGAGAATGCGGCGATCGCTCTGGCTGCGGTCGAGGCGACGCTCGACGACGTGATCAGCTGGACGGTGCTGATCCATCAGGATGCGGATCTTCGCGCCGCCTACGGCGCGGTCGCCTCGCGGCTCGCCCGAGACGGCGAGCCTCCGCTGGTGACCGCCGCGATCGTCTCGGCGCTCGGGGTTCCGGGTGCGCTGATCGAGATCAGCGCCGTCGCCGCCGTCGTACGCGCCTGACGGGCCTCCCTCGATCAGGCGACGTGATCAGGCGAGCGACGCACCGATCGCGGTGACGACGACCGCCAGCAGCGGCAGAGTGCCCTGCATCGCGGCGGCGCGAGCCTTCGTGCGGTCCGAGAGCACGAGCACGAGAGCGGCGGCGAGCATCATCCCGGTGCCGGCGAAGACCAGGGTCAGCCCGATCGTGGCGAAGCCGAACATCGTGAACCCGATGCCGAAGAGGGTCGTGAGCGCCAGGAACAGGTTGTAGAAGCCCTGGTTGAAGGCGAGCTGCTTCATGGTGACGGCATCCGCTTCGCTGGCGACGCCGAAGATCTTGCGGGTCTCGGGCTCGGTCCACTTCAGCGACTCGAGCGCGAAGATGAAGACGTGGAAGGCGGCAGCGGCCGCGGCGAGGACGAGTCCGGCGATGAGCATCCTCCGATTGTCGCAGACTCGCGCCATCGCGCGCGGTCTCACACGAGGAAGATCGGCAGCAGTCCGGGATTGTGCGCGTGCACCAGCACCGCGAACACGACGGCGTCGAACAGCAGGTGCACCGTGACCACGTAGGCGAGCGAGTGGGTGCGCAGGAAGATGAAGCCCTGCAGCAGCGCGAACGGGATCGTCAGGAGCGGCCCCCACTCCCGGTAGCCGAGCTCCCAGAGGAACGACACGAAGACGATCGACTGCAGCACGTTCGCCAGTGCATCCGGGAAGTGCCGACGCAGCAACGCGAACACTGTGCAGATGAAGAACAGCTCGTCCCAGATACCGACAGCGCCGACGCCCACGAAGAGCCGTGCGATCAGATCGGGGGTGTCGACGACGGGCCAGTTCGCGTAGACGCCGCTCGTGATGAAGTAGAACGGCAGGATCAGCCAGCCGAGCACGAGGACCGCGACGAGCCAGCCCCACTGCAGTCGTCCCCAGCGGCGATGCGCCCGCCAGGGGAACGAGATCGCCCGGTCGCGATAGACGAAGCGCGAGACGAGATAGGGCACGGCGACCGCGCCTCCGAGCGCGAGGGTGAAGCGCAGCATCGCCAGGTTGTCGAGTTCGGCGGCCAGTGGGATCACGCTCACGATGAGCAGGCCGAGGGCGATGAGCGACAGGTCGCGCGTGAGCGAGGGGGCGGATGCCGTCACCCGTCCGCGTTCGATCGCCCAGGAGATCCCGATCCCGACCGCCAACAGCACCCATCCGAGCCAGGCGATCTCCGCCACGAAGAACGCGGGTGCAGCGGCGCAGACGAGCACCGCCGGGACGATGCCCCGCGTGCGCACGTCGCTCCGTACGTCGGTCACGGCCGCGCGCGACGTCGGTAGACGAGGTCGCGGATGTCGCGCCCCTTCGCGATGCCCTTGCGCTCGAACGCCGTCATGACACGTCCGTCGAAGCGCTCGGCCCATTCCCCCTCGAAGGCGCGCTCGAACAGCGGTTCGGCATCCAATACCTCACGCATCTGCAGCGCGTAGTCCTCCCAGTCCGTCGCGAGACGGAGCAGGCCGCCATCGACGAGCGCCCTGGCCGCGTTGTCGGCGAATCCCGGACGCACGAGGCGACGCTTCGTGTGCTTCTTCTTGTGCCAGGGATCGGGGAAGAAGATCCACGTCTCCGCGGCCGCGGCCTCCGGGAGGTACGACGAGAGCACCTCTGGCGCGTTCGCCTCGATGACCCGCAGGTTCGTCGCGCCCTCGCGATCGGCGTCGAGCATGGTGCGGGCGAGCCCCGCGCGGAACACCTCGACCGCGAGGAAGTCGTCATCGGGTCGCGAGGCGGCGGCGGCGACGATCGCGTGGCCCTGCCCCGATCCGATCTCGACGATCAGAGCGGCGTCACGACCGTATTCGGCGGCGACGTCGAGGCGAGCCTCCGGGTGCACCGAGGTCCAGGCGACGGCCCGCGGCACGTCGAGCAGGTAGTGCGGGGCGAGGTCGGTGAAGGCGCGGTCCTGCGCCTCGGACATCCGTCCGCTCCGGCGCACGAAGGACACCGGCTCGTCACGGAAGGTTCGGGGTTCGGGCATGCTTCCAGGGTAGCCGGGTGCATCCCCCCGTCCTGCGCGTGGATCAGCCCGCGGGTTCCGTCACGAAGTCGATCAGCTCCTCCACCCGACCGAGCAGCGCCGGTTCGAGGTCGCGGTAGGTGTGCACCTTGCTCAGGATGTGCTGCCAGGCACGCGCGGTGTCGGCCTGGGTCTCGTGCGGCCATCCGAAGGCGCGGCAGATGCCGGTCTTCCAGTCCGTGCCGCGCGGGATCTCGGGCCAGCGCGCGATGCCGAGCGCACGTGGGGTGACGCACTGCCACACGTCGACGAACGGATGCCCGACGATGCGCACGTGGCGCCCGTGCGGACCCCGGGCGACGGCATCCGCGATCCTCGACTCCTTCGAGCCCGGCACGAGGTGGTCGACGAGCACGCCGTAGCGCCGCTTCGCGGACGGAGGCTCCTCGGCGAGCAGGTCGTCGAGGAGGTCGACGCCCTGCAGGTACTCGACCACGACGCCCTCGACGCGGAGGTCGGCGCCCCACACCTTCTCGACGAGCTCCGCGTCGTGCTTGCCCTCGACGAGGATGCGGCTCGGCAGCGCGATGCGCGCGCGCTGGTCTCCGACGGCGAACGATCCGGATGCCGTGCGCTGCGGTGCTTGCGTCTTCGGCACCGGGGGCGCCAGCCGCGCCGGCTGGCCCTCGATGAGGAATCCGCCACCGAGCGGGAACAGGCGCTTGCGGCCCTTCCAGTCCTCGAGCTCGACGTTTCCGCCCTGCACGCGCGTGACCGCTCCGCAGTACCCGTCGTCGGCGACCTCGACGACGAGATCTACCTCCGCGGGAACCGTCGGCACCTGCTTCGCCCCGCGCTCGCGCCAGCCCGATGCGAGCACATCCGATCCGTACCTGTCGTCCATGCCTTCCAGCGTATGCGTCTCCGCTGAGGGCGAACGGCGATCCGCCCCCTGATGCTGTCGCGTGTCGGGCGGAGTGAATAGACTCGGCACATGGGGCTCGCCTGCCGGTCGGAGGGAAAACGATGAAGACACGGTGGCTGGCGCTGAGCGCCGCGGTGCTCGCCGCAGCGGCGGGTCTGCTCTCCGCGGGAGCCGCCTCCGCGACCGATCCCCTCACACTCGACTCGGGGTACGTGACCGATGCCGCGGGCGTCCTCAGCGCGAGCGAGAAGGACGCCGTCGAAACGCGGCTCCAGGAGCTCACCGAGAACTCGTCCGCCGATCTCTTCGTCGTCTTCGTCGACGAGTTCACCTCGCCGAGCGATCGGGTCGAATGGGCGGACACCACGGCGACGCGCAGCAACCTCGGCCCCGATCAGTACCTGCTCGCGATCGCGACCGACCAGCGCAGCTACTACATCTCCGCGGCCGAGGGAGGGCCGCTGAGCAACTCCCGCCTCGACGACATCGAGCAGGAGATCCAGCCCCTGCTCGCACAGGACGACTGGGACGGAGCGGTCCTCCTCGCCGCCGACGAGATCCAGGGCGACGGCGGCGCGGGAGCGCTACAGGCGTTCCTCGTCGTGGCCGGCCTCATCGCCCTTGCACTCGTGGTGTGGCTGGTCATCGCCCTCGTCCGGCGGAGCCGCCGAGCGGCCGCGGTCCGCAAGCGCGGGGCGATGCCGGAGCATCCGGATCCGGCCGACCCGTTCTCGACGCTGACCGATGAGCAGGTGCAGACGCAGGCGGGTTCGGCACTCGTGCAGGCCGACGACGCCATCACCTCGAGTCGCGAGGAGCTGGGCTTCGCCATCGCGCAGTTCGGCGAGAGCGCGACCGCCGAGTTCACGACCGCCGTCGATCAGGCGAAGGCGAAGCTGTCGGAGGCCTTCGACCTCCAGCAGAAGCTCGATGACGAGATCGAGGACACGGTGCACGAGCAGCGTGCCTGGAACATCCGGATCATCCGGATCGCCGATGAGATCGACGATCTCCTCGACGCGAACACCGACGCCTTCGACTCCTTGCGCAAGCTCGAGCAGAACGCCCCGCAGGAGCTCGAGCGCGTGCGCCGTGAGCGTGCCGCACTCGCGCCCGTGCTCGCCGGAGCAGCCCCGACCCTGGCGACGCTGTCGGCGACCTACGCGGGCGAGGCGCTGAGCACCGTCGCCGACAACCCCGCCCAGGCCCAGGAGCGAGCGGCGCTCGCCGACCACGCGATCGACGCCGCGGGCCAGGCGATCGCGGCGGGCCGCACGGGCGAAGCGGCGTTCGCCATCCGCACGGCCGAACAGTCCGTCGCTCAGGCGATCCAGCTCGTACAGGCGATCACGACCCTCGGCTCCGACCTCACCGCCGTCGAAGCACAAGCACAGGCCCTCGTGGCCGAGCTGCAGTCCGATGTCGCCGCCGCGCAACAGCTTCCCGACGCCGGCGGAGCGCTCTCCGCCGCCGCTTCGACGACACTGCAGTATCTGCAGGCTGCGCAGTCCGATCTCAGCGGTACCGCTCGCAATCCGCAGCGTGCGTTCGATGCCCTGTCCGCCGCGAACGCCCAGATCGATGCCGCGATCGCACAGGGGCGCGAAGCGCTGGAGCGCACCCGACGTACGCAGCAGATGCTCGAGCAGACCCTGACCCAGGCGGGCTCCGAGATACGCACGGCCCGCGAGTTCATCGAGACCCGGCGCGGAACGGTCGGCTCGACCGCCCGCACCCGCCTCTCGCAGGCCGATGCGAGCCTGACGCAGGCACTCGGCCTGCGCGCCACGGCTCCCGACGCCGCACTCACCGAGGCCACCCGAGCTCTCGACCTCGCGCGCCAGGCGATCTCTTCCGCCTCCGCCGACGTGTCCGCGTACAACTCGCGCGGCTACGACGGCTGGGGCAGCGGGCCGTTCGGGAGTTCCGGGGGCTCCGGCTCGTCCGGCGGATCCGGCCTCGGAGGAGACATCCTCGGCGGCATCATCGGCGGCCTCCTCGCGGGCGGAGGTGGCGGCGGCAGCCGGTCCTCCTCCCGGAGCAGCGGCTGGCGCTCGAGCGGAGGCGGCGGATTCCGCAGCTCCGGCTTCGGGGGCGGCCGCTCCAGCGGCGGCCGCAGCGGCCGCTCCGGAGGTGGGCGCTTCTGAACTTCACAGACTCCTCGGCAAGACTTCGACAACGGCCCTCTGAAAGGAACCTCGCATGACCAAGCAGTCCATCTTCGGACGAATCTCCACCCTCGTCCGCGCGAACATCAACTCGCTCCTCGACTCTGCCGAAGACCCGCAGAAGATGATCGATCAGCTCGTGCGCGACTACACGAACAGCATCGCCGACGCCGAGTCCGCGATCGCAGAGACGATCGGCAACCTGCGCCTGCTCGAGCGCGATCACGAAGAAGACGTGCAGTCGGCCACCGAGTGGGGTAACAAGGCCCTCGCCGCCAGCCGCAAGGCCGATGAGATGCGCGGATCCGGCGATGCCACCGATGCCGACAAGTTCGACAACCTCGCGAAGATCGCGCTGCAGCGTCAGATCAGCGCCGAGCGCGAGGCCCGCGGCGCCGAGCCGCAGATCGCCGCGCAGACCGAGATCGTCGACAAGCTCAAGAGCGGCCTGAACGGC
The DNA here is from genome assembly GCF_044772365.1 of Microbacterium sp. NPDC090225. Classification (NCBI taxonomy): domain Bacteria; kingdom Bacillati; phylum Actinomycetota; class Actinomycetes; order Micrococcales; family Microbacteriaceae; genus Microbacterium; species Microbacterium sp. NPDC090225. The sequence continues at coordinate 873,543 of NZ_JBIVYS010000001.1, forward strand.
ATGAAGGACAAGCTCGGCGAGCTCAAGAACAAGCGCAGCGAGCTCCTCGCACGCGCCAAGGTCGCCGAGGCGCAGACCAAGGTGCAGGACGCCGTGGGTTCGATCAACGTGCTCGACCCCACCAGCGAGCTGGGCCGCTTCGAAGACAAGGTCCGCCGTCAGGAGGCCATCGCGCAGGGCAAGATCGAGCTCGCGGCGTCGAGCCTCGACGCCCAGTTCGAGAGCCTCGAAGACCTCGGCGAGCTGACCGAGGTCGAGGCCCGTCTCGCCGAGCTGAAGGCCGGCGGCACGGCTCCGCGCCAGGCCATCGAAGGCAACTGACCCACCCCGCGGATGCCCCGGACACGCGGTCCGGGGCATCCGCACTTCCTCTTTCCCGGGAGGCACTCATGGTGCGATTCCTCGTCGTCCCGCAGTGGCAGGGGTCGCCGGCCGCCCGCGCGATGCTCCTCGTCGACGGCGCATCGGCCATCGCCGGCGATCTGCCCCGCGCCCGCACGACCACCCTCGACGTGCCGGTCGAAGCCGGCGAGTCACTGGGCACCGGTGTGCGGCGACTCAGCGCTCTCCTGCGCACGCGCGAACTGATCCGCGAGCATCTCACCGACGAGTACAGCGTGCTGATCGGCGGAGACTGCAGCATCACCGTCGCGGCCCTCGATTCGCTGCCCGACGGCACCGAAGACCTGGCCGTGGTGTGGTGCGACGCGCACGCCGACCTGAACACACCGGAGACGTCTCCGTCCGGGGCCTTCTCCGGCATGGCGCTCCGCGCGATCCTGGGCGAGGGCGAACCGCAACTCGCGCTCACCGCCGCCCTCCCCCGCGAGCGCATCGTGACGGTCGGGATGCGCGCTCTCGACGACGCCGAGGTCGACGAAATCTCCTCGTTCGCCCATCTGCAGGTCGCCGATCTCGATGACACCGACGCGCTGCTCGATACCGTGCGCGCGACCGGCGCCTCACGGGTGTGGGTGCACATCGACGTCGACGTTCTCGATCCTGCCGAGATCACCGGGGTCTCCGATCCGGCGCCCTTCGGCCTCACCCCGGCGGCGCTCGCCTCGGCGATCCGACGACTCCGGGAGGAGATCCCCCTCGCGGGGGCGACCATCTCCGGCTTCGCGCCGCGGACGCCCGCGGATGCGGTGGATGACCTCGGCGCGATCCTGCGCCTGATCGGCGCCGTGGCATGACGACGGACTGGAGACCCGCCGCGGAGGAGGCGCTGGCGCGCGGACGACGCTTCGACCGCCGCATCCCCGCGTTCCTGCTCCGCTCCCCCGTGAGCCGCATCGGCTACGCCTGGGGAACGGCGGTGGGATGGCTCTGGGGGTCGCTGTGGAGCACCGGTCCCGTCGAGCGTCGCGCCGGACTCTGGATCTTCCGGGGCATGCCTTCGTGGACCTTCAACCGCGGCGGAGTGTGCGTCGGAGGATGCTTCCTCACCGGAGACGCTCGTCCGACGGATGCCGTGCTGCGCCACGAGGCGGTCCATAAAGCGCAGTGGCTGCGTTACGGGTTCCTCATGCCGGTGCTGTACTTCGTCGCGGGGCGAGATCCGCTACGCAACCGCTTCGAGATCGAAGCCGGGCTGGAAGACGGCAACTACGTGCGCCGCTCCCGCTGACGGTCAGCGATCGATCGGGAGAAGGCCGAAGCGCTCGGGGGTGTGGATCGACGTCGCCTCGACCGCGAGGCCCGTCGTGAGGTGGTCGACGATATCGGCGGTACCGAGGTAACCGCCGAGGAGCGTGATCCGGGTCGAGACCTCGTCGTCGCAGAGCATCTCGTCGGCCCAGGCGCACGTGGCACGCGCGAGCGCCTGACCCGGAGCGCAGGAACGGCCGGAGCCCGGGACTCCCGAGCGGTCGGAACGCGCCAGCCAGGTCACGGTCATGCGTGCGGGCGCCTCGATGACCTGGATGTCGGCGGCGGTCGGAACCTCGATGAAAATCCGACCCGATGCGCACAGCGGCAGCGTGGAGAGGAACATCTCGAGGTCGACGAGCGACGTCTCGTCTGCCGTGACGAGGTGGTGCGAGCGCTGACGAGCGGCACGGCGCGCTGCGCGCGTGCTGCGGGTGTCGAACGAGGTCTCCATAGTTCTTCCATCGTAACACCGATGAAGGCATGCCTAACCTTGCTAGGAGATTCGATTCAGCCGGCGGGCTCGACGAGAGCTGCGGTGAGTGCCTCCAGCTCGGCATCCGTCATCCCTTGGGCGCGGAGATAGTCGGCTGCCGACCCCCAGCGTTCGTCGACCATCTCGAGGAGACGGCGCATCACCGGGGCGGGCGATTGGGTCGCGAGAGCGACCGCGTTCACGGCTTCGGGGTGCAGCTCTGTCAGGTACGCGGCGATCCGGCGGTTCCGCTCGGGCGGGAGCTGCGACTCGGTCAGCGCGTAGTCCTCGATCACCGCTTCGCGATCCGCGCCGACGGCCGAGAGCGCCAGCGCCACCGTCACACCGGTGCGATCCTTGCCCACCGTGCAGTGCACGAGGGTCGGCTCCCCCTCCGCGATGATCCGGATGGCGTCGACGAGCCTCCCTCCGCTCTCCTCGAGGAGATGCAGATAGAGGTCCTCGAGACTCGTGTCCGTCTCGAAGAACGAGCGCACCGACCCCAGGAACAGTGGGAGGTGGGTGGTTTCCGGCCCGACGATCCCGCTGGGCTCCGCTGCCACTTCCTCGCCGTCGCGCAGATCGACGATGTGCGCGACACGGCCACGAAGCTCCTCTGCCCCCTTCGCCGTCGCGCCGGAGAGCTGCCCGGAACGTAACAGGATGCCGCGGCGGATGCGTCCGCCGACCGCCGGCATCCCGCCGACGTCGCGGACGTTGTTGACGCCTCCGACGTCGAGCACGCTCACGGTTGCGCCTGCGGTGCACGCGCCGGCACGGGGTAGCGCCCGGCGACCACGACGCGGTTGAACGCGTTGATCGACACGCACGCCCAGCTCAGAGCCGCGTACTCCTTCTCGGTGAACACACTGCCGACGCGGTTGTACACCTCGTCGGACACACCCTCGTCCGAGATGAACGTGAACGCCTCGGCGAGCTCCAGCGCCGCACGCTCCCGCTCGCTGAACACCCCGCTCTCGCGCCACGTGGCGATCTGCATCATCGTGTCGGCATCGATCCCTGCGGCCTCGGCACGATCGACGTGGATGCGGGTGCAGTAGGCGCAGCCGTTGAGCTGCGAGCAGTGGATCATGACGAGCTCCTTGAGACGGTCGTCGATCCCGTTGGCGGCGCAGATCTCACCGACGGTGCGGGAGAACGCATCGAGGGCCTGGTAGGCGGTCGGCTCGGTCTTGGAGAGGTGCACTCGCGTCTCGCTCATGACTCCATGATATTCGGCTGTCGATGGCGTACGGCCGACGCATTCCGTCATCAAGAAATGCAAGAAGCTCGGCTGGACGTGATTAAACTGATCATATCTACAAGTCTTATGCGATTTTATCCGTGCACACTGATCCGCCATTTCGCGATGGCCGCGCTGGGGCGCAGAATATGGGCGTGGTGATCGACATCAGCGAGTTCAGCTATCTTCCCGCGCAGGCCGAGGCGCTCGACGTCCCCGTTCCTCCGGTCGAACGGCTCACCCTCCCCCTGCCGGATGGCCGCACGGTCAGCGCGCTGCGCTTCGGCACGGAACCCGCCCGCGTGACGCTCCTGCACGGCGCCGGCCTGAACGCCCACACCTGGGACACGACGGCGCTCGCCCTCGGTATCCCGCTGCTCGCGATCGACCTCGCCGGGCACGGCGATTCGTCGTGGCGCGACGACCTCGACTACACGCCGCGCACCCTCGTGGTCGACGTGGCCGCGGCGCTCGATGCCTGGACCGACGGTCCGCAGATCGTCGTCGGACAGTCCCTGGGCGGTCTGACCGGCGCGGCCCTGGCCGCGAGCCGCCCCGACCTCGTCGCCGAACTCATCGTCGTCGACATCACCCCCGGCATCGACACCTCCGCCGGCCCTGCGGCCTTGCGCGAGTTCTACGCCGGGCCCGTGGATTTCGCGACCCGCGACGAACTCGTCGACAAGGCGATCGCGCTCGGGTTCGGCGGGACACGCCCCGAGACCGAGCGCGGTGTCTTCCTGAACACCCGGGTGCGCCCGGACGGACGCATCGAGTGGAAGCACCACTTCGCGCACCTCGCCGCACAGGCTCTCGCATCCCACGACCCGGGAACACCGGCGGCACCGTCCGTCCTGCACGAGACCGGGTGGGACGATCTCGCCGCCGTCCACGCTCCCCTGACCCTCATCCGTGCGACGCGGGGCTTCGTCAGCGAAGCGGATGCCGACGAGCTGCAGCGCCGCGTCCCGAACGCGCGTGTCGTGGTGTTCGAGGCCACCCACAACGTGCAGGAGACCGCTCCCGTCGAGCTCGCCGAGTTCGTCGCCGCGGCCTCCGCGTCGGTGTGAAACGGAATGTGACGTCGCGTTCCACACCGCACCCTTCGATTTCTCGCTCATCCCTAGGCTCGTTCAACCGGCACACAGCACCTGCCGCACCGAGAGGAAACCACCATGTTCCGACGCTCCCGACGCGTAGCGCTCATCTCCGCGCTCGCCGCCACCGCTGTCATCCTCAGCGCGTGCTCCGGCAGCCCTCAGCCCGCCGCTACCTCGACGGGCGAGGTCGACCCCGACGCGACCCTCCACGTGGGTCTCGTGCTCGAGCCGACCAACCTCGACATCCGGCACACGAGCGGTGCCGCACTCGAGCAGATCCTCATCGACAACATCTACGAGGGCCTGGTCACCCGCACCCAGGAGAACGAGATCGAAGGGCGCATCGCCTCCGACTACTCGGTCTCGGACGACGGCCTGACCTACTCGTTCACCCTCAACGACGGAGTGGTCTTCCACGACGGCTCGCCTCTGACGTCGGCCGATGTCGTCGCCTCCTACGAGGAGGTGCGCACCGACGAGACCATCCAGGGCAACGCCGAGTTCGCCTCGGTCGCCTCGATCACCGCGCCCGACGAGAAGACCGTCGAGATCGTACTCTCGGAGCCGAACCAGAACTTCCTCTTCGCCCTGACCGGCCCCGCCGGCCTGATCTTCAAGAGCGGTGACACCACCGATCTGCAGACGGCCGAGAACGGCACCGGCCCGTTCACCCTCACCCGCTGGAACAAGGGCAGCACGATCACGTTCGCGCGCAGCGACGCCTACTGGGGCGAGCCCGCCGGCGTCGCATCGGTCGAGTTCCAGTACATCCCCGACTTCACCGCGGGTGTGAACGCCGCGATCGCGGGCGACGTCGATGTGCTGACCGCCGTCGATCCGAACCTCGCATCGCAGCTCGAGGATTCAGGTGACTTCACTCTCACCACCGGTCGCACGACCGACAAGGCCACGCTCGCGTTCAACAACGCGAAGGCGCCGCTCGACGACGTCCGCGTGCGCGAGGCTCTGCGCCTGGCGATCGACCACGACGCGCTCATCGAGGCGGCCGGCGCGGGCACCCCGCTCTACGGACCGATCCCCGAGCTCGACCCGGGGTACGAAGACCTCTCCGACGTCGTCTCCTACGACCCCGAGCGCGCGAAGGAACTCCTGGCAGAGGCCGGGCAGGAGGACCTCGAGCTGACCCTCACGATCCCCTCGTTCTACGGCACCACGGTGCCGAAGGTGCTCATCTCGGACTTCGCGAAGGTGGGCGTCACCCTCGACGTAGACTCGGTCGAGTTCGCCACCTGGCTCGAAGACGTCTACACCAACCACGACTACGACCTCAGCTACGTGCTGCACGTCGAGCCGCGCGACTTCGGAAACTTCGCGAACCCGGACTACTACTTCGGATACGACAACGCCGAGGTGCAGAGCCTCTACGCCGAGGCCCTCGCCGAGGTCGACCCCGACAAGTCCGCCGAACTCCTCGCCCAGGCGGCGCGGATCGTCTCGGAGGACCACGCGGCCGACTGGCTGTACAACGGTCAGACGATCACCGCGGTCGCACCGATCGTCACCGGCTTCCCCGAGGACTCGATCAACTCGCGCATCAACCTGGCCGGCGTGACGGTCTCGTCCGCCGAATAAGCGACGGTCTCGTCCTCCGTGATCCGATACGCGCTCGTCCGAGGAGCCCTGCTCATCGCAGGGCTCCTCGTCGCGAGCGCCCTCATCTTCCTCACCCTGCGCGTCTTCCCGGGGGATGTCGCCCAGCTCATCGCCGGCACCCAAGCATCGCCGGCCGAGGTCGAGGCGCTGCGCGAATCGCTCGGCCTGAACCGGCCGCTCCTGTCGCAGTACACCGACTGGATCGGCGGGATCTTCCGCGGCGACCTCGGCACTTCACTGCTCTCCGGCGCCTCGGTCGGCGAAGAGCTCCTGCTGAAGGCGCAGGTTACGGTGCCGCTCGGGCTGATGTCCCTCCTCATCGCGGTCGTGATCGCGATCCCCTTCGGCATCCTCGCCGCTCTCGCTCGCGGACGCCGTGCGGGCACGGCGCTCAGCGTCGGCGCACAGGCCCTCGCCGCCGTCCCCGTCGTCTGGGCCGGCATGATGCTCATCGTCGTCTTCTCGGTCTGGCTGGGGTGGCTGCCGCCGCAGGGGTTCCCCCGCACCGGGTGGAGCACTCCCGGCGAGGCCATCCAGGCTCTCCTCCTCCCCGCTCTCACGATCGGGATCGTGGAGGGCGCGATGCTCATGCGCTTCGTGCGCAGTGCCACGCTGCAGGCGGCTGGCCAGGACTTCGTCCGCACGGCCGCCGCCAAGGGACTCACCCGCACGCAGGCGCTGATCCGGCACGGCATCCCCGCCGTCGGGCTGTCGATCATCACTGTGCTCGGCCTGCAGATCGCCGGCATCATCGTGGGATCCGTCGTGATCGAGCAGCTGTTCACCCTCCCGGGCATCGGACGGATGCTGGTGGCGGACGTCGGCACCCGCGACCTCATCAAGGTGCAGAGCGAACTCCTCGTGCTCACCGGCTTCGTGCTCGTGATCGGATTCCTGGTCGACCTGCTCCACCGTACGATCGACCCGCGCCAGAGGGAGGCATGATGGCCCCGCTGTGGCTCCGCCGTCTGTGGGCGACCCCGACAGGTGCCTTCGGGCTGATCGTCGTCGCCCTCATCGGTCTGACGGCCCTCGTCGCGCTCTTCTGGACGCCGTTCGACCCGCAGTCCTCGACCATCAGCGACCGGTGGCTCGGTCCGAGCTGGCCGCACCTGCTGGGCACCGACGACACCGGGCGCGACATCCTGAGCCTGATCATGGCGGGGGCGCGCACGACGGTGTTCGTCAGCATCGGTGCCGGAGTCGTCGCCACCGTCGTCGGCATCGCCCTCGCCGCGCTCGGAGCCCTCACCGCCCGGTGGCTGCGCGAGACGATCGCGGTGCTGGTCGACATCCTGATCGCCTTCCCGGTGCTCATCATCGCGATGATGATCTCCTCGGTCTGGGGCGGCTCGCTCTGGGTCGTGATCTGGGCCGTGGGCATCGGCTTCGGTGTGAACATCGCGCGCGTCACCCGCCCCGAGCTGCGGCGCGTGCAGCAGAGCGACTTCATCCTCGCGGCGAAGGCATCCGGCCTCACTCCCGCACAGAGCCTGCTGCGCCACCTGCTCCCCAACGTCGCTCCGGTGTTCATCGTGCAGCTGTCGTGGTCGATGGCCGTCGCCGTGCTCGCCGAAGCCGGGCTGTCGTATCTCGGGTTCGGTGCATCCGTCGTCGAGCCCAGCTGGGGCCTGCTGCTCGCCGACCTGCAGCGCTACATCGGCGTGCACCCGCTCTCGGTCATCTGGCCGGGCCTCACGATCACCCTCACCGTCCTCGCCCTGAACCTCCTGGGCGACGGGCTGCGCGAAGCGACCGACCCCACGCTGCGTCACCGCCGCGCCGAGACGCACACCCCCGGAGTCGTCGCATGAGCCTCGTCGTCGAAGATCTGACCGTCGATATCGACGGGCGTCGCGTCGTCGACGGCGTCTCATTCGAGGTAGCGGACGGCGCCCGCCTGGGCCTGATCGGCGAGTCCGGGTCGGGCAAGTCGCTCACGGCTCTCGCGATCCTCGGGCTCCTCCCCGACGGCGCGACGGCTGCCGGCAGCATCCGATGGAACGGCGCGGAGCTGATCGGGATGCCGGATCGCGAGCTCGCTCGCCTGCGCGGAGACGAGATCGGCATCGTGTTCCAGGAGCCGCGCACTGCGCTCAATCCGATCCGCACGGTCGGTCGGCAGATCGCCGAGGCGATCCGGATCCACGAAGGCATCGGGCGACGCGAGGCTCGCGCACGCGCGATCCAGGAAGCCGCCCGTGTGCGCCTCCCCGATCCGGAGTCGATCGTCGACCGCTATCCGCACCAGCTCTCGGGCGGCCAGCGCCAGCGCGTCGCGATAGCGATGGCGCTCGCCTGCCGACCGCGAGTGCTGATCGCCGACGAACCGACGACGGCGCTCGATGTCACCATCCAGTCCGAGATCCTGGCACTCCTGCTGCGCCTCGTGCAGGACGAAGGCATGTCGCTCGTCTTCATCACGCACGATCTCGCCGTGCTTGCGCAGGTCGCGACGGAGGGCGTCGTGCTCGAGCACGGCCGAGTCGTCGAAGCGGCCCCTGTCTCGCATCTGCTCACCGCGCCGAGCTCCCCGATCACGCAGGGACTTCTCCGCGACGCGACGGCGACGCTGTGGCGTCCGGATGGAGGCACCGCATGAGTCTCATCGAAGCGCGCGGCCTCACCCGTGAATTCGTCGTCCCGAAGCGCTCCGCGCTGGAGCGCACACGGCGGCAGACGGCCCTCGAGCCGACCGACCTCGACATCGTCGAGGGCTCGTCGGTGGGGATCATCGGCGAGTCCGGCTCGGGCAAGTCCACGCTGGTGCGCCTCCTGCTGGGACTCGACCGACCGACATCGGGAACCGTGACCGTCGACGGACGACGCGTCGACGCGTCGGCATCCGCGAAATCGCTCCGGTGGCTGCGCCGGCAGACCGGGCTCGTCTTCCAGGACCCCTACGCCTCCCTCGATCCCCGGATGACCGCCGGGCAGATCGTGCGCGAACCGCTCTGGGCCCTCGGCATCGACGGCGATCATCGGGCGCGCGTGCGCGAGGTGCTCGCCCGCGTCGGTCTCGAGCCCGATGCCGGCGACAGATATCCGCACGAGTTCTCGGGTGGCCAGCGTCAGCGCATCGCGCTGGCCCGCGCGATCGTGCACGGTCCTCGCATCCTCATCGGGGACGAGCCGCTCTCGGCCCTCGACGTGACAGTGCGGGCGCAGATCCTCGAACTCCTCGCTGATCTGCGGCGGACGACCGATCTCACCCTCGTGCTCGTCTCGCACGACATCGGCGTGGTGCAGAACCTCAGCGACACCGTCGTGGTGATGAAGGACGGCAGGATCGTCGAGCGCGGCCCGACCGACGACGTGCTCCTGCGCCCGGGGCACGATTACACGAAGGCGCTGCTGGCCGCGATCCCGGTGATTCCGCGAGGTCAGTGACCGCGACCGGCGACGAGGAATCGGCGGCGACGTGCGACGGGTCTCAGTGCGCGCTTCATGTACACGGTGCCGAGCTCGCGGCCGAACTTGTGGCCGACCCGCGCCATTCGTCCCGCCTCGACGAAACCGAGGCGTGCGTGCAGACGGATCGACGCCTCGGCACCGCTGTCGCTGATGACCGCGACCATCTCGCGGATGCCGAACTGTTCGCAGGCATCGATCAGTGCCTGGAGCAGCGCGCCGCCGAGGCCCTTGCCGCCGGCTCCCGGGCCCAGATAAATGGAGTCCTCGACCGTGTAGCGATACGCGTTCTTTCCCGCCCACGGCTGCGCGAGCGCGTATCCGATGACCACTCCCGACGGGGACACGGCGACGAGGAACGGGAGCCCGAGCCGATCGAGCAGCGCGAACTTGTCGCGCCAGTACGGGATGCTGCTGCTCTTCTCATCGAGCGTCACGGCGGAGTTGCTCACGAAGTGGTTGTAGATCTCGCGGACGGAGGGCAGATCGCCCGGACGGGCGGGGCGGATCGTGTAGGAGAAGATCTCGGGGGCCGCCGCAGGACGCAGATGGCGCGGCAGGATGCGACGTCGGTCCCCCGGTTCGAACTGCATGCGCTCAGCTTAGGGATCCGGGGCGTTCGCCCTCTACCCGCCAGTCGATCGGTGCCCCGCCCAGGCCCTCGAGCAGTTCGTTCGCGCGGGAGAACGGGCGGGACCCGAAGAAGCCCCGACGAGCCGACAGCGGCGAGGGGTGGGCCGACGCGATGACCGGTGTCGCCCCCAGGAGGGGGCGCAGGTTCTCGGCATCCTTGCCCCACAGGATCGCCACCAGCGGGCGATCGCGCGCGACCAACGCCCGGATCGCCGCTTCGGTGACCTTCTCCCAGCCCCACCTCCGATGCGATCCCGCGACGCCCGGCTGCACGGTGAGCACCCGGTTCAGCAGCAGCACACCCTGATCGCTCCACGCCGCGAGATCGCCGTGCGGCGCGGGCGGGATGCCGAGATCGCTCTCCCGCTCGCGATAGATGTTGGCGAGGCTGCGCGGTAGCGGCCGCACGTCGCGGTCGACCGCGAACGAGAGTCCGATCGGATGACCGGGGGTCGGGTAGGGGTCCTGACCGGTGATGAGAACCCGCACATCGGCAAGTGGTCGCCGGAACGCCCGAAGCACGTTCGCCCCGTCCGGAAGGTATCCGCGGCCGGCCTCCGCCTCGCCGCGCAGACGATCACCCAGAGCGGTGATGTCGTGCTGCACGGGCGCGAGCGCCTCCGCCCATCCCGGGTCGATCTCGCCGTCCGCGGCGAGTTCGGCGAGGGTGCGTGCCATCGTCACTCGGCGGATCGCACGCGCAGCGGTCCGCGTGCCAGCAGATGCTGAGCGGACTGCGCGACCGGACGCATCGTGACGAGGTCGAGGTTCACGTGCCCCGGCGCGTCGAGCGCGTAGGCGATGACGTCGGCGACGTCTCCGGCGACGAGGGGAGCCTCGACTCCCGCGTAGACGGCTTCGGCCGCGACGGAGTCCCCGCCCAGGCGGTTGAGGGTGAACTCCTCGGTGTGCACCATTCCCGGTGCGACCTCGACGACCCGAATCGGCTCGCCGTTCAGCTCCTGACGGAGCACCCGCACGAGCATCGCCTCGGCGGCCTTCGCCGCGTTGTACCCGGCGCCGCCCGCATACGCGGACTGAGCGGCCGTCGACGTCACGAACACGGTGTCGGCATGGCCGTCGGCCGCCGCGGCGCGGCGGAGCAGCGGCAGCAGGCCCTTCACGAGCCGCTGCGTCGACAGCACGTTCGCGTCGAACATCCACTGCCAGTCTTCGACCGAGGCATCCTCGATGCGGTCGGTCCCGCGCGCTCCCCCGGCCACCTGCACGAGCGCGTGCACGGGGCCGCTGGCCTCCAGCTCGGCGATGAGCGCGTCGACGGCGACGGAGTCGGTCAGGTCGCAGGCGATGGCGGATGCCCCGGTCTCGGCCACGAGCGCCGCCAGCCGGTCCTCCCGACGGGCCACGCCCACGACGTCCCATCCGCGCGAGCGGAGCTCCCGCACCGTCGCCGCCCCGATCCCCGAGCTCGCTCCCGTCACAACTGCACGTCTGTTCACCATGCCTCCACCGTACGATGTTCCGCGGCTTTTCGCCGATCGAGACTGTTACGTCACATTTCCCACTCATTGTTGACAGCAGGGAATATTCCGTACTGTCACTGAAACGGCATCCGCCATCCGACCATCGATCGTTCCAGGGGGAACAACATGTCCGCACCCGAGACCTGGCGTTTCGAGACCAAGCAGATCCACTCCGGCGCTGCACCCGACCCGGTGACGAAGGCGCGTGCCACGCCGATCTACCAGACCACGTCATACGTGTTCGACAGCGCCGACCACGCGGCGAACCTCTTCGCCCTGGCCGAGTTCGGCAACATCTACACCCGCATCCAGAATCCGACGCAGGATGTCCTCGAGCAGCGCCTCGCGGCCCTCGAGGGCGGCACGGGAGCACTGGTGCTCGCGAGCGGTCAAGCGGCATCGACCTTCGCGATCCTGAACATCGCCGAGGCCGGCGACCACTTCGTCGCCTCGAGCTCGATCTACGGCGGCACGTACAACCTCTTCAAGTACACGCTGGCCAAGCTCGGCATCGAGGTCACGTTCGTCGAGAACCAGGACGACCCCGAGGAGTGGCGCCGCGCCGTCCGCCCGAACACCAAGCTGTTCTTCGCCGAGACGATCGGCAACCCGCAGATCAACGTCCTCGACATCCGTGCCGTCGCCGACGTCGCGCACGCCAGCGGTGTGCCGCTCATCGTCGACAACACGATCGCCACCCCGTACCTGATCCGTCCGTTCGAGCACGGCGCCGACATCGTGATCCACTCGGTCACCAAGTTCCTCGGCGGCCACGGCACCACGATCGGCGGCGTCATCATCGACGGCGGTTCGTTCGAGTGGTCGAAGAACGTCGAGAAGTTCCCGGGTCTCACCGTGCCGGACCCCTCGTACCACGGCGCCAGCTACACGACCGCGGTCGGCGACCCGCTCGCCTACATCATCAAGGCGCGCGTGCAACTGCTCCGCGACCTCGGATCAGCGATCGCCCCGCAGAGCGCGTGGAACCTGATCCAGGGCGTCGAGACGCTGTCGCTGCGCATCGAGCGTCACGTGCAGAACGCGCAGGAGATCGCCGAGTGGCTCGACGGACGCGATGACGTCGCGACCGTCAACTACTCGGGGCTGCCGTCCTCCCCCTGGTACGCCAAGGCCAACGAGTACGCCCCTAAGGGCGTCGGAGCGGTGCTGTCGTTCGAGTTGAAGGGCGGCGTCGAGGCGGGTCGCGAGTTCGTGAACAGCCTCTCGCTGTTCAGCCACCTGGCGAACATCGGCGACGTGCGCTCGCTCGTCATCCACCCGGCATCGACCACTCACGCGCAGCTCACCCCCGAGCAGCAGCTCACGGCGGGCGTCACGCCCGGCCTCGTGCGCCTCTCGGTCGGCATCGAGAACGTCGACGACCTCAAGGCCGACCTCGACCAGGCTCTCGCCGCTGCCCGTCGTGTCTCGGAGGCCGCTCGCGCCTGACGATTCGTCCACCACGGATGCCTCGGACTCCCGGAGTCCGGGGCATCCGTGTCTTCCGGTGGCGTAACGTTCGCCGCCCGGCCCGCAGGTCACGCGAGAATGGAAGCATGGACTGGCAGACGACCTCTGAAGACACGGTGCCCTCGGCGCTCGTGACGGAGGCCGACGTCCGGCTCCTCCGCGCGCGACCTCCCGCGACCGGCGCCTGGCGCGACGGCGATCCCGTGGGCGGGCGTCTCTTCGCGCGCTCCGGCGCGTTCCGGACCGAGAGCGGTGCCGAGCTCCCGAGCATCCGCATCGCGTATGAATCGTGGGGCGAACTGAACGCCGCGGGCGACAACGCTGTGCTCGTGCTGCACGCCCTCACCGGCGACAGCCACGTGCGCGGCGAGGCCGGTGCGGGGCATCCGACCGCCGGGTGGTGGGAAGAGCTCACCGGTCCGGGCGCGCCGCTCGACACCGACCGCTGGTTCGTCGTCGCCCCCAACATGCTCGGCGGCTGCCAGGGCTCCACCGGCCCCGCGAGCGTCGCTCCCGACGGCTACGAATGGGCCTCGCGCTTCCCGTACCTCACGATCCGCGATCAGGTCGCAGCTCAGGTGCGCCTCGCCGATGCCCTGGGCATCGATACGTGGGCCGCGGTCATCGGCGGATCGATGGGAGGCATGCACGCGCTCGAATGGGCGGTGACGCATCCGGAACGCGTCGAGCGCCTCGCCGTGCTCTCGTCGCCTCCCGTGACGACCGCCGACCAGATCGCGCTCAACACCGTGCAGCTCGAGACGATCCGCATGGATCCGCGTTTCCAGGGCGGCGAGTACTACGACCTCGGCGACGGAGACGGCCCGCACCGGGGGCTGGCCCTCGCCCGGCGGATGGCTCTGCTGAACTATCGCAGCCCGATCGAACTCAATCAGCGGTTCCAGCGCTCCTGGCAGTCGGGCGTCTCACCGCTCGGACATGGCGGGCGCTTCGCCGTCGAGTCGTACCTCGACTTCCACGGCAACAAGTTCACGCGCCGCTTCGATGCGAACAGCTACATCACTCTCGTCGAGGCCATGAACTCGCACGACGTCGGGCGCGACCGTGGCGGTGTGGAGGAGGCTCTGCGCACCGTCACCGCGACGACGCTCGTGCTCGGCATCGACAGCGACCGCCTCTTCCCTGTCGACGGGCAGCACCGCATCGCCCGGAGCATCCCGAACACCCTCGACGGTCAGGACGCGGTCGTGCTCACCAGTGACTTCGGGCACGACGGGTTCCTCATCGAGAACGAGGCCGTGGGAGCGCACCTGCGCCGTCTGCTCGACAGCTGACGCCCCAACGACTCACTTGGTGACGGGCGCCTCGATGAATTGCCACGGGAGTCCACCGGTCTGCAGACGCCCCTGGTCCCAGGCGAAGTCGTGCCCGGCATCCGTCGGGATCACCCGCGTCCGGAACAGGGCGGGCGGCGATGAGGCGGCGAGCATGGATGCGGTGTCGGTGGCCGCGGTCAGTGCGTGCAGCGTCATCCACGTCGGCGGGAACAGCGTCCACTCCTCCCTCGCGTGACGTTCCAGAGCCGCGGCCGGTGTCGTCCAGGCGTAGGCCACGACCTCGTCCGGAGACGGGACCGGCGTCGCATCCGGTGCCGGGGCGACGAAGAACCACGTCCGGATCCGAGTGGGAGCCTCGGCGGGCGGATGCCACTGCGACAGCGCCCCCAGGGCGTCGATCTCGAGACCGACCTCTTCCCGCGTCTCGCGGATGGCGGCGCGACGGGCGTCGTCGATCTCCTCCGAGCCCTCGCGTCGGTCGCTCTGCTCCACCTTGCCGCCGGGGAACACCCACGCGTCCGCGAAGGACCCCCGCTCCGGCCGTCGGATCATCAGCACCTCGACACCGCCGGTCGAATCGCGCACCAGCACGGCCGTGCCGGCCACCGGAAGAACATCGGGGATGTGCATCCCCTCACCCTACGACGGCGCGCCCACCAGGGCCGCGGGGCGATGGGCCTCGACGCGGTACGACAGCAGGGCGATGAGCAGACCGGCGATCGCGAGCACCGCCCCCGTCCACGCGGGAGCCATGAAGCCCCAGCCCGCAGCGATCACGACGCCGCCGAGGAACGCCCCGAGGCTGTTACCGATGTTCAGCGCCGAGTGGTTCATCGCGGCGGCGATCGACTGGTTGTCTCCGGCGACATCCATGAGGCGGGTCTGGATCGTCGGGCTGAGCACCGACGACACGAACCCGACGATCAGCACCAGCAGGCTCAGGGAGATGATCCAGAACGAGAACACCGCGAGCAGGGCGAACACGACCGCCATCGCCGCGAGCCCGAACAGCAGCGTGCGCCGCAGATCGATGTCGGCGAGATGACCGCCCACGAGGTTTCCGACCGTCATGCCGATGCCCATCAGCACCAGAACGATCGGCACCACCCACTCGGGCGACCCCGCCACCTCGGTCACGAGCGGGGCGATGTAGCTGTACACGGCGAAGAAACCACCGAAGCCGATCGCGCCGATGCCCAGCGTGAACCAGACCTGCCGGATGCGGAAGACGCCGAGTTCCTGACGCATGGTCCGACCCGGGGAGCCCGGGTGTTCGGGCACGAAGAACACGATGCAGATCGTCGCGAGCGCGAAGACGAGGGCGACGACGCCGAATGCGGCACGCCATCCCCATGCCTGACCGAGGAACGTACCGAGCGGAACACCGACGACGTTCGCGACCGTGAGGCCGGTGAGGATGAAGGCGACGCCCTTGGCGCGGTTGCCCGGTCCCATCACGTCGGCCGCGACGAGCGCGCCGATGCCGAAGTAGGCGCCGTGCGGGAGGCCGGCGAGGAAGCGGGACGCCCCGACGAGCTCGAACGTCGGCAGCACTACGGTGAGGGCGTTGAAGACGGTGAGCGCGATCGCCAGGACGATCATGACGCGGTGGCGCGGGAAGCGTGCCACGAAACCGGCGATGGTCGGCGCACCCACCACGACGCCGAGCGCATACAGCGAGATGAGCCATCCGGCCTGGCTCAGCGCGTCCTCCTGGCTCGTGGCCCAGAGGGAGGGAAGCAGGTCGGAGGCGATGTTCGGGAGCAGGCCCATGACGACGAACTCGGTCATGCCGATGCCGAAACTGCCTATGGCGAGAGAGAGGAGCGCCCTCTTCGCCGCACCCCTCGATTCAGTCGAGGGATTCACCGGTTCAGCTTACCGGCCCGCCGAGGGTGCGACCGCACCCGGGGTCGTCCCGAGCAGGCGCGCTCTACTCCGCGTCGTCGATCGCGCGCTCGAGCCGCTCGATCTTGCCGTCCAGCTCGCCCGTGAAGCCGGGACGGATGTCGGCCTTGAGCACCAGGGACACGCGGGAGCCGAACGGCATGACCGCCTCGGTGGCGCGCTTGACGACGTCCATCACGGTGTCCCAGTCGGGGCCCTCGATCTCGGTGAACATGCTCGTCGTGCGGTGCGGCAGCCCGGATTCGCGGACGACCCGCACGGCTGCGGCCACGGCGACGTGCACGGAGCCGTCTTCGCGACCGGTTCCGGAAGGAGCGACGGAGAAGGCGATCAGCATGGGAAACCTCGTGTCTGTTCGATGGTGGTGTGCGGGTCTCAGCGGGTCGCCGTCGCCCAGGGATCGATGACCCGGCGGAAGGCCGTCGGCTGCTCGACCCACGGGTAGTGCCCGGAGTCGGGGATCATCGCGAGCTCTGCGCCGAGGTGCTCGGCGTAGGCGCGGACGGGGGCGACGCCGGTGAGGATGTCGAGCGCACCGCCGACGACGAGGGTCGGCGGCAGCGGTGCACGGAGGATTCTCTCGCGGGCATCGGCGGGGATGCCGTCGAACCAGGCCGCGGAGGGGGCGAGCGCCATCCCGCCCACGGGCGCGTGGCGTCGTTCGCGCTCGGTCCAGTGCCCATAGCCTGCGGGTTGCTCGCGCTCCCATGCCCGCTGAAACTCGTCCTCATCGGCGGGGTCCGGGCCGAGCATTGAGGCGAGAGCCTGCGCGACCTCGGGCTCGGCGCGATCCGCGACGAGCGCGGCGCCGTCGTACTCGACGCCGCTCAGCCACGTGGACGGCGGGGTGATCAGGGCGAGCGAGCGAACGCGCGCGGGGTGCTGGGCGACGAGCGACAGCGCCAGTCGCGTCCCCGCGGAGTGCGCCAGCACGTCGGCGCTGTCGAGACCGAGACGATCGAGCGCGGCGACGGCATCCGCCGCATCGCTCCACCACCCGGACGATGTTCCCCCGGTCCTCGACGTGCCGCGGACGTGCAGGATCGCCAACGGCCGGACCTCCGCGAGCCCGGCGAGGTCCCCGAGGTACTCGGGGTCCCGGCACGGGCCACCGGGGAGGACGACGAGGGGAAGGCCCTCCGAGTCTCCGAGAAGTGTGATCCAGATCTCTCGTCCGTCCGCCGCCTGCGCGACCACTGCTGCTTCCACACGACGCATCATAGGCTCTGGCTTCGATCACTGCCGTTGGCGGGCGTGCGCACGACGGCACGGATGCCGATCACGAGGAGGACGGCGAGCAGGAGGTTGCGCGCCGACAACACCACGATCGGCAGGATCTGCCCGTGCAAGAGGCCGTCGTAGCCGATCGGGTAGACGAGGCAGGTGAGGGCGCAGAGCACGAGCACCACGGCGGCGGGCAGGACCGCCCGCACCCGATCGAGAACGAGCCACAGGATCACAGGCGCGATCAGCCAGACCTGGAACTGCGGGGAGCCGACCTTGTTGGTCACGATGAGCGCCGCCACGAGCGAGAGCGCGAGCGGCGGGAGGAGGCGTGCGAACGCGGCTCCGCGAATCGCCTTCCAGCCCGAGAGCACGAGGATGCCGGCGACCACGACGACCATGGCCCCGGTGAGCGCCACGGCGACGATATCGGCGCCCGGAGCGGCGATCTGGAACGTGAGGATGTCGAAGCTGTATTCGATGCGCGCGGACCCGCCGGGCACCGCCCACAGGAAGGGCGTCGCCGCAACCGCCTCGATCTGCAGACCGCGCCCGCCCTGCTGGGTGAGGAAGCCGAAAAGATGCTCGCGCGCTCCGAGCAGGAGGAGACCCGCCACGACGGCCGCCGTGACCGCCAGCGCCGTGACGATCAGGCGCAGACGATGGCGACCGGCGATCAGCGCCGCGAGCAGTACCGCTCCGGGCCAGATCTTGATCCACGCGCCGATCGTCAGCAGGGCTGCGGCGAGCGCAGGACGTGAGACGAGCCAGAGGCCGGCGACCACCACGATCGGCAGGGTGACGGCATCCAGCCGGTACAGCGCAATCGGTCCCAGCAGCAGGAGGGCGGCGCTCCAGAACCAGGCGGCGGTGCGACGCGGCGCTGACGGGGAGCGCCCGAGCAGTACCGCGAAGGCGAGTGCGTCGAGCGCGGTCACGAACAGAGCCCAAGCGACGAGGTACGCCCCGGAGACGCCGAGGAAACCGACGAACGGTACCGCCATCGCCTTCACCAACAGCATCGGGGCGAGGGCGAGCTGCGGGTACACCCAGGTCTCGGTGATCCCGACGATCGGCCCGCCGCTGACGGCCGCGGTCGCCCAGGGTTCGTAGACGAGCACGACATCGCCCATCGGCTGACTCGGGTAGACCCACCCCAGCCACGCGGTCAGCGCGTGGACCGCGATGAAGACGACCCAGAGCGCGATGAGCCGCCCCGTTCCGCGTTTCACGCCAGCACGTCCGCGATCGCGCGCGGCAGCGCCTGCGCGACGTCCGACGCGACGATCGGATGCCCCGGCTCACCGTTCGCGGTGCCGGAGGCGATCCGGGCGGCGTAGCCGTGCAACCACGCTCCTGCGGCGGCCGCCTCTTCCAGTGGCGCACCGGGGTTCGCGGCGAGCAACGCACCGAGCACTCCACCCAGCACGTCGCCCGTGCCCGCCGTGGCGAGCCAGCCGGTTCCCGCTGCGACGGCGATGACTCCGCCGTCGGGTGACGCGATCAGTGTGCGCGCCCCCTTCAGCAGCACGGTGACGTCGAGAGCGCGGGCCACCTCGCCGGCGCTCGCGACGCGGTCTCCCTCGGGAGCAGTCACGCGCAGGCGTGCACGCAGTTTCGAGAACTCCCCCGCATGGGGCGTGAGCAGTACGGGAGCGGTCGGACGGTCGACGAGGTCGAGCGCTCCGGCGTCGACCACGACCCGGGCGCTCCCCGTCAGCAGAGCGCGGAGCGCTGCCTCCTCGTCGGCGGTGCGGTGCGCGGCATCCGTCCCCGACCCGATCACCCAGGCATCCACGCGGGTGCGCCCGATATCGCTTCCGGTCACGGTCTCGGGGCGACGGGCGAGCACCGCATCCGACACCCGGCGCTCGCCCACGAAGCGCACGAACCCCGCGCCGGCGCGCCACGCCGCTTCGACGCCCAGTACCGCCGCGCCGGGGTACGCCGCAGAACCCGTGCGCAATGCCACGACACCGCGCGAGTACTTGTCGTCGTCCGCAGACGGAGCCCGGAGCAACCGCGCCGTATCGCTGCGGGACCACCCACGCACCTCGATCATGACTCCACGTTAGTGCGACGGCCCTCGGCCCGTGCGAGCGACGGTAGCGTCGAACGGTGAGCATTCTCTTCTCTCCCCTGAGCATCCGTTCCGTCCAGTTCCCCAACCGTCTCTGGGTGTCGCCGATGTGCATGTACAGCGCGATCGACGGCGTCGTGCAGGAGTGGCACCACACGCATCTGACTCAGTTCGCCTCGGGCGGCGCCGGCCTGATCGTCGCCGAGGCGACCGCCGTGGTCCCCGAGGGCCGCATCTCGCCGCGCGACGTCGGACTCTGGAACGACGAGCAGCGCGATGCGTGGGTGCCGATCGTGCGGGCGATCCACGAGCGCGGCTCACTCGCGGGCATCCAGCTCGCGCACGCGGGCCGGAAGGCCTCGACCTGGTGGCCCTGGGCGGAGCTGCGCGGTTCCGTTCCGGTCGCCGACGGCGGCTGGACCACGACCGCGCCGTCCGCCCTCGCGTTCGAGGGGTACGCCGAGCCCGACGCCCTCGACGCCGCAGGAATCGACCGCATCGTCTCGGGGTTCGCCGATGCCGCTCGGCGCGCCCTCGCTGCCGGGTTCGACGTGCTCGAGATCCACGGCGCCCACGGCTACCTCGTGCACCAGTTCCTCTCCCCGCTGTCGAACCGGCGCGACGACGACTACGGCGGCCCGCTCGAGAACCGAGCCCGCCTGCTGCTGCGCATCCTCGACGCGGTGCGCGAGGTCGCGGGACCCGGAGTTCCCCTGTTCGTGCGCATATCGGCCACCGATCACGCCGAGGGCGGATTCACCGCCGACGAGGCGACGCAGGTCGGCGAGTGGGCGACCGCCCACGGCGCCGACCTCATCGACGTGTCCAGCGGCGGCCTCGTCGCCCACCAGCAGATCAGCGTGTTCCCGGGGTATCAGGTACCCCTGGCCGAGACCGTCCGTCAGGGCGGGCGCATCCCGGTATCCGCGGTCGGGCTCATCACCGCCGCCGAGCAGGCGGAGCAGGTGCTCTCCAGCGGTGCCGCCGATGCGATCTTCGCGGGGCGCGAGTGGTTGCGCGACCCCCACTTCGGTCTGCGCGCCGCGCACGATCTCGGCGTCGATGTCGCCTGGCCCCCGCAGTACGACCGCGCGCGCTGGCGCTGATCTCCCGCACACGATCCGCGAACGACCCGCGAACGACGAAGGCCGCCGACCCGTGATCGAGTCGGCGGCCTTCGTCGTGTGCGAGTTCAGTGCCCGCGGACGCGACGCGTCGCGTCCTGCACCTCTCCGACCAGCTCTTCGAGGATGTCCTCCAGGAAGAGGACGGCCGTGGTCTCGCCCCGGGCATCGCGCACCTTGGCCAGGTGACGGCCGGCACGGCGCATGACCGCGAGGGCGTCCTCGAGGTCGGTGTCCTCCTGCACCGGCACCATGTGGTGGATGCGCTTGGCGGGAAGGGGCTCGACCATCTTCACCTCGGCATCCGGGCCATCCGAGGCTCGGAGGATGTCCTTGAGGTGCACGTACCCCATCGGCGCACCCTCGGTATCGACGATCACGTAGCGCGAGAACCCGTACCGCGCGACCGCCTTCTCGATGTCGTCGGGGGTCGTCGTGGCGGGCAGCGTGACGAGGTCGCCCAGCGGGACCGCGACATCGCGCGCCTTCTTGTCGGTGAACTCGACGGCGGCCGCGACGGCCCCCGCCGTGTCGGTGAGCACACCTTCGCGGCGCGACTGGTCGACGATCGTCGCGACCTCCTCGAGCGTGAACGTCGAAGCCGCCTCGTTCTTGGGTTCGACCCGGAAGAGGCGCAGCACGCCGTTCGCGGCCGCGTTGAGCACCCAGATCACCGGCATGAACACCTTCGACACCCACACGAGCGGGGTCGCGAGGATCAGCACGGCGCGGTCCGGCACCGAGAACGCGAGGTTCTTCGGAACCATCTCGCCGAACACCACGTGCAGGAACGACACGATCAGCAGGGCGATCGTGAACGAGACCGCATCGACGGCGCCATCGGGCCATCCGAGCGCGTGCAGCGGCACGGCCAGCAGATGGTGGATGGCCGGCTCCGAGACGTTCAGGATCAGGAGCGAGCAGATGGTGATGCCCAACTGCGAAGTCGCGAGCATGAGCGTCGCGTGCTCCATGGCGTACAGAGCCGTCTTCGCGGCGCGCGAACCCTGTTCGGCGCGCGGCTCGATCTGAGAGCGGCGTGCCGAGATCACCGCGAACTCCGCGCCGACGAAGAACGCGTTCGCGACCAGCAGCACGACGAGCCAGGCGAGTCCTCCCCAATCGCTCATCGGGTCACCTCCTCATCCGCGTCGACGGGGCTCGGAACGAAGCGGATCCGATCCACGCGGCGACCGTCCATGCGGACCACCTGCAGCATGCCGCTGTCGAGCGCCACCTCGTCGCCGACGGCGGGGACGCGCTCGAGAACGCTCATCACATAGCCTGCGACCGTGTCGTACACATCGCCCTCCGGGACGTCGATCCCCGCGCGGCTGCGCAGCTCGTCCGGGCGCAGCTCGCCCGGGAAGGTGAGGCCGTCGCGGCCCCGGATCACGCCGGCCCGCGTACGGTCGTGCTCGTCCGACACCTCGCCGACGATCTCCTCGACGAGATCCTCGAGGGTGACGAGACCGGCGGTCCCGCCGTACTCGTCGACGACGACCGCGAGTTGGTAGCCCCGCGCCCGGAGCTCGGAGATGAGGCCGTCGATGTGCACGGTCTCGGGAACGCGCAGGGGCTCGGTCGCGAGCGCGCCGACCGGCACTTCGGTGCGGCGGTCGCGCGGCACGGAGATCGCCGCCTTCAGGTGCACGACCCCCATGATGTCGTCGAGGTCGTCGTCGTAGACCGGGAACCTGCTGTGCCCCGTGCGGCGGGCGAGCTGGATGACGTCGTCGGCCGAGTCGCCGGCCGCGATCGCGTACATGCTCGGGCGGGCGGTCATGACGTCCGCCGCCGTGAGGCGAGAGAAGGTGAGGGTGCGGTCGAGCAGCGTCGCGGTGTCGGCTTCGAGCACACCGGCGCTCGCCGATCGGCGCACGAGCGAGGACAGCTCCTCGGCGCTGCGGGCGCCGGAGAGCTCCTCCTTCGGCTCGATGCCCATACTGCGCAGCACGCCGTTGGCGCTGCCGTTGAGCACGACGACCGCGGGCTTGAAGATGGTCGTGAAGGCGACCTGGAAGGGGATCACGAGCTTCGCGGTCGCGCGCGGCAGGGCGAGCGCGAAGTTCTTCGGCACCAGTTCGCCGAGGATCATCGACAGCACCGTGGCGACGAACATCGCGACGACCGTGGCGATCGGCGCGATCGCGGGCTCCGGAATGTGCCAGGCGACGAGCGTCGGCCGCAGCAGGTTCGACAGCGCCGGCTCCATCGTGTAACCGGTCAGCAGCGTCGTGAGCGTGATGCCGAGCTGGGCCGACGAGAGATGCGTCGAGGTGTGCTTGAGAGCACTGATGGTGAGAGCGAGTCGGGATTCACCACGTGCCTGTCGCGCTTCGAGATCCGCGCGGTCGAGATTGACCAGTGCGAACTCGCTCGCGACGAACAGGCCGGTGCCGATCGTGAGCAGGAGCCCCACGCCCAACATGACGTAGTCCATCAGAGGTTCCTCTCCGGGGAGAGAGGGGGACGGTGGGGCGATCTACTGCAACTGGGAGGGTCGTCCATAGTGTGGACGATTCTACCGAATCCACTCGCGCACGGTCGCGTCGCCCGCGCGCGATTCCGCTACCAGCTGACCGGCAGCGCCTTGCCCTCTTCGTAGCCCGCGGCGGACTGCAGGCCGACGAGCGCACGATCGTGGAACTCGGGGACCGTGGAGGCTCCGGCATAGGTGAACGACGAGCGCACACCCGAGGTGATCATGTCGAGCAGGTCCTCGACGCCCGGCCGCAGCGGGTCGAGGTAGATCTTCGACGACGAGATGCCCTCGGCGAAGAGCTCCTTGCGCGCCCGCTCGTAGGCGTCGAGCCTGCCGAAGCGGGCCTGCACCGCCTTGGTCGACGCCATCCCCCAGGACTCCTTGAAGATGCGCCCCTCGGTGTCGCGCTGCAATTCGCCAGGAGCCTCGATCGTCCCGGCGAACCAGGAGCCGATCATCACGGATGCCGCGCCCGCGGCGAGCGCCAGGGCGACGTCGCGCGGGTACCGGACCCCTCCGTCCGCCCAGACGTGCGCACCGAGTTCGCGGGCCGCCTGCGCCGTCTCGAGCACCGCCGAGAACTGAGGGCGGCCGACGGCGGTCATCATTCGGGTCGTGCACATCGCGCCGGGGCCGACGCCCACCTTGAGGATCGCGGCACCCGCGTCCACGAGATCGTGCACGCCGTCGGCGGTCACGATGTTCCCGGCGACGAGAGGGAGCCCGAGCTTCAGATCCGACACGGTGCGCAGAGCGCGCAGCATCCCGTCCTGATGGCCGTGCGCCGTGTCGAGCACCAGCACGTCGACCCCGGCACCCGCGAGCGCGGTCGCCTTCGCGGCGACGTCGCCGTTGATGCCCACCGCTGCGGCGACCGTGAGCCGTCCGTCGGTGTCGAGCGCAGGGCGGTAGAGGGTGGAGCGCAGGGCGCTGCGCGCGCTCAGCGTCCCGACGAGGTGCCCGTGGTGCACGACGGTGACCATCTCGGCACCGGCCTCGGTGATCACGTCGAAGGCGTGCCGTTCGGATCCGATGTCGTCGGCGTCGATCGACGGGGTCCCCCGGTGCACGAGGTCGCCCAGCTGCGCATCCGGAAGGGCCGTCGCGAGCCGGCTCGCGGGAAGGATGCCGAGGATGTCCTCGACTCCGATCGGTGCGGCGCCGTGGGCGACGACGATCCCGTGACCGGGAGCGGCGGGAAGGAGCCGAAGCGCGTCGGCGACCGATGCATGGGGCGGGAGGACGAGAGGCGTGTCCCACAGCACCGGCTGCGCCTTCACATCGCGGATCGCCGCGTCGAGATCCTGGAGCGGCATGTCCTGCGGCAGCACCCCGAGTCCCCCGCGTCGTGCCATCACCGCAGCCAGGCGCGGCCCGGTGACGGAGTTCATGTTCGACGCCACGAGGGGCAGTGTCGCAGGCGTGCCGTCCTGCGGCGCCAGGTCGACCTGGAGCCGGCTGGTGACCGACGATCGTCGGGGCACCAGGAACACGTCGGAATAGGTCAGATCGACGGTCGGCTGCGCACCTGAGAACTCCATGACTCCACGGTATCGAGATCGAGCACTCCCTGGGCATGGCGTCGAAGAATCGCACCGGGAAACACGTTAGGCTTGCAGATCGAGAGTGTGCGGACCTGGGCGCATCCTGCGTCCTGCGAGCACTGTGAATCTTCAGCGATGAAAGAGGGCGATCGAGCGTGTCGAACCAGGTGACCGGCGTCGGGGGCGACGGGGGGTTCGGAGCCAATTCCTGGCTCGTCGAAGAGCTCTACGAGCAGTTCAAGGTGAACCGCGATTCCGTCGACAAGGAATGGTGGCCGATCCTCGAGAAGTACCACTCCGAGAACGCCGGTGCGACGGCCCCCGCCAGCACCCCGGCGACCGAGCAGCCCGCCCACCCGGTGACGGCCCCGATCCCCGTGATCGGCGCGCAGCCCGTGGCGCGTACGACGGCGAAGCCCGCGGCGGCAGCTCCGATCCCGGCGCAGGCCCCCAAGCCCGCCGCGAAGGATCCGTCCCCGGCTCCCGCTGACGAGGCCGAGGCGGACAAGGTCACCGTCCTGCGCGGCATGCCCAAGACCCTCGCGGCCAACATGGATGAGTCTCTCACCGTCCCCACCGCCACGAGCGTCCGCACGATCCCCGCCAAGCTGATGATCGACAACCGCATCGTCATCAACAACCACATGGCGCGCACCCGCGGCGGCAAGATCAGCTTCACCCACCTCATCGGCTGGGCGCTGATCCGCACGCTCGACGAGTTCCGCAGCCAGAACGTGTTCTACGCCGAGGTCGACGGCAAGCCCTCCGTCGTCGCCCCCGCGCACGTCAATCTCGGCATCGCGATCGATCTGCCGAAGCCCGACGGCACGCGCGCCCTCATGGTGCCGAGCATCAAGCGCGCCGACACCATGACCTTCACCGAGTACCTCTCGGCCTACGAGGACCTCGTCACCCGCGCCCGCAACAACAAGCTCACCGCCGGCGACTTCCAGGGCACGACGGTCTCGCTGACGAACCCGGGCGGCATCGGCACGGTTCACTCCGTCCCCCGCCTGATGAAGGGCCAGGGCTGCATCATCGGCGCCGGCGCCCTGGAGTACCCGGCCGAGTTCCAGGGCGCGAGCGAGAAGACGCTCAACGAGCTGGCGATCGGGAAGACGATCACCCTCACCAGCACCTACGACCACCGCGTCATCCAGGGTGCGGGATCGGGCGAGTTCCTCAAGAAGGTGCACGAGCTCCTGATCGGGCAGCGCGGCTTCTACGACGACATCTTCGCCGCGCTGCGCATCCCGTACGCGCCGATCCACTGGAACCCCGACATCGCCGTCGACCTCGCCGAGCGCGTCGACAAGCAGTCCCGCGTGCAGGAGCTCATCAACTCCTTCCGCGTGCGCGGCCACCTCATGGCCGACATCGACCCCCTCGAGTACCGCCAGCGCTCGCACCCCGACCTCGAGATCGAGAGCCACGGGCTCACTTTCTGGGACCTCGACCGCGAATTCGTCACCGGTGGCTTCGGCGGCCGTCGCATCGCGAAGCTGCGCGACATCCTCGGTGTGCTGCGCGACTCGTACTGCCGCACGCTCGGCATCGAGTACATGCACATCCAGGACCCGGAGCAGCGCCGCTGGTTCCAGGAGAAGGTCGAGGTCAAGTACCAGAAGCCCGGCCACGACGAGCAGCTGCGGGTTCTCCGCAAGCTCAACGAGGCCG
Source organism: Microbacterium sp. NPDC090225 (assembly GCF_044772365.1). Taxonomy (NCBI): domain Bacteria; kingdom Bacillati; phylum Actinomycetota; class Actinomycetes; order Micrococcales; family Microbacteriaceae; genus Microbacterium; species Microbacterium sp. NPDC090225. Next base: position 899,963 of record NZ_JBIVYS010000001.1, read on the forward strand.
AGGCGTTCGAGACCTTCCTGCAGACGAAGTTCGTCGGCCAGAAGCGCTTCTCGCTCGAGGGCGGCGAATCGCTCGTTCCGCTGCTCGACGAGATCCTGCAGGGCGCGGCGACCGCCGGCCTCGAGGGCGCAGCCATCGGCATGGCGCACCGCGGCCGCCTGAACGTGCTCACGAACATCGCGGGTAAGACCTACGGCCAGGTGTTCCAGGAGTTCGAGGGAACCCAGACCCCCGGCAACCAGCGCGGTTCCGGCGACGTGAAGTACCACCTCGGCACCGAGGGCACTTTCGTGGCCGACGACGGATCGGAACTCCCGGTCTACCTCGCCGCCAACCCCTCGCACCTCGAGACCGTCGACGGCGTGCTCGAGGGCATCGTCCGCGCGAAGCAGGACCGCAAGCCGATCGGCACGTTCGCCTGGCTGCCGATCCTCGTGCACGGCGACGCGGCCTTCGCCGGCCAGGGCGTCGTGGTCGAGACCCTGCAGATGTCTCAGCTGCGGGGCTACCGCACCGGTGGCACGATCCACGTCGTGGTCAACAACCAGGTGGGCTTCACGACGACTCCGAACGACGCTCGCACGTCGGTGTACGCCACGGACGTCGCGAAGACCATCCAGGCTCCGGTCTTCCACGTGAACGGCGACGACCCCGAAGCGGTGATCCACGTCGCGCAGCTCGCGTTCGAGTACCGCGAGCGCTTCCACCGCGACGTCGTGATCGACCTCGTCTGCTACCGCCGTCGTGGTCACAACGAGGGCGACGACCCCTCGATGACGCAGCCTCTGATGACCGACCTGATCCAGGCCAAGCGCTCCGTTCGCCGCCTGTACACCGAGTCGCTCGTCGGCCGCGGTGACATCACCGAGCAGGAGTACGACGAGGCCAAGGCCGACTTCCAGAACCGTCTGGAGATCGCCTTCGCCGAGACGCACGCCGCCGAGACCGGAGCCACTCCGATCCCGCCCGAGCAGCCCGCGGTCGACGACCAGGTGGGCGCCCCGGACGTCACGGGTGTCGCGGGCGAGGTCATCCAGCTCATCGGCGATGCGTTCGTGAACAAGCCCGAGGGCTTCACGGTGCACCCGAAGATCCAGCAGCTGCTCGAGAAGCGCCTCGACATGAGCCGCAACGGCGGCATCGACTGGGGCTTCGGCGAACTGCTCGCGTTCGGGTCGCTCCTCGTCGAGGGCACCCCGGTGCGACTCGCGGGCCAGGACGCGCGCCGCGGAACCTTCGTGCAGCGCCATGCCACCCTCCATGACCGCGCGAACGGCCAGGAGTGGCTGCCGCTCTCGAACCTCTCCGACGCCCAGGGTCGCTTCTTCGTCTACGATTCCCTGCTCAGCGAGTACGCCGCACTCGGCTTCGAGTACGGTTACTCGGTCGAGGCGCCCGAGGCGCTCGTCCTGTGGGAGGCGCAGTTCGGTGACTTCGTCAACGGCGCACAGTCCGTCATCGACGAGTACATCTCGGCCGCCGAGCAGAAGTGGGGACAGCAGTCCAGCGTCACGTTGCTGCTCCCCCACGGCTACGAGGGCCAGGGCCCCGACCACTCGTCGGCACGCATCGAGCGATTCCTCCAGCTGTGCGCCCAGGAGAACATGATCGTCGCGCGTCCCTCGACGCCGGCTTCGTACTTCCACCTGCTCCGCCGTCAGGCTTACGCCCGTCCGCGCAAGCCGCTGATCGTCTTCACCCCGAAGGCGATGCTCCGCCTGCGCGGCGCGACCAGCCCGGTCGAGGCGTTCACTCAAGGACGTTTCGAGCCCGTGATCGACGACGCCCGCGACCTCGATCGCAACGCCGTGAAGCGCGTGCTCGTGCACTCCGGAAAGGTCCACTGGGACCTTCGCTCCGAGCTCGAGAAGAAGCCGAACCCCGAGGTCGCCCTCGTGCGCCTCGAGCAGCTCTACCCGACGCCGATCGACGAGCTGAAGGCCATCACCGACTCGTACCCGAACGCCGAGCTCGTGTGGGTGCAGGAGGAGCCGGAGAACCAGGGGGCCTGGCCGTTCCTGGCACTCGCGTTCGCGGACGTGCCCGGCGACCGTACCTTCCGGCCGATCGCTCGCGCCGCGTCGGCGTCGCCCGCGACCGGGTCGTCGAAGGTGCACGCCGCCGAGCAGGCCACTCTCCTGCGAGACGCGCTGACCACGGCTTGACACGTTCCCTCACACGTAGAAGGGCCCCCGACTCCGGTCGGGGGCCCTTCTACGTGTGGTCGGCGCGACCGCGCGAGATCAGTACCAGATGTCGAGCGAGGGCGCGGGAGACGTGAAGAAGGCACGGTCGAGCAGGTCGACGACGGATGCCTCGGCGTCGATGAGCCCTGCTCCGGCCAGTGCGTTCGCGCGCACCGCTCCCGCGTACAGCGACGACAGAGCGGCGACGCCGAGAACGGCGTCCGGCGCGGCGGAGTCCGCCGCTTCGACGGTCGCCGTGCCCGATCCATCGACGCGCAGTCGCCAGTCCCCCGCCGTGAAGCCGAGGGGGTCATGGATGCGCAGCACCAGGTCGACGGGGACCGAGTACTGCCGTGCGGTCAGCGCGCGAGCGACGTCGAGGACTCGCAGCCAGCCGTGGTCGTGCAACTCTTGCGTGACGCCGCGCTGATCGGCCACCAGCCAGGGCAGCGGGTCATCGGCCGCCTGCAGATCGGCGGTGACTTCGTCGACGAGGTCGTGCTGCAGAGCGAACCGCCACAGGGCTGCACGGGCATCCGCCGTCTCGGCGACCAGCATCCGCACGGTCAGCCCGAACCGGAAGCTGCCGCTGCGATCGGTCACCGTGTACACGAGCACACCGCGGGTCTCGCCGTCGGCGTCGACGTGACGCACACCGCGCACCTTGTCGCGGTCGGTCTCTCCCGGAGCGGTGCCGGCGAACTGCTCCCAACGCCCCGGCCAACCGGCGATGCGCCCGGCGCGCGTGCGGCGAGCGCGGTCGTGCACCGCGGCGAGGTCGTCGACGAGCTGTGCGCGCTCGCGGTACTCCAACCGACCGGAGGGCTCGTACCCGGCCCACCCCGCCCGGCGGGTGTCGACCGTGAACCGTACGGCGGGCAGGGCCGACCCGAAGCCGTAGCGGCCGTAGATCGTGGCCTCCGACACGGTGAGTCCGGCGATCGCGATCCCCGCGCCGTGAGCGGCCCGCAGCTCGCCCTCGAGGAGGGAACGAGCGATGCCGCGGCGTCGATGCGTGGCGGCGACGGTCACCCCGCTGATCGCCCACATCTCGATCTCCGTTCCCCCGGGCACCGTCAACGGCGTCACCCACGAGTCGACGGTCGCGACCGGGAGATCGTCGGCGGCCGCGGCGATCTCGAAGACCCCCGTGGTGCGGCGCTGCGAGACGGTCGCCCGACTGTGCGCGAGTGCCTCGGGGGTCGACTCCTCACCGAGGAATCCGCGGCCGACCGCGCGGAGGAAGGGCGTCGCGGCCGCGTCGTCGCTCAGATCGACCACACGATAATCGAGACCCGAACCGTTCAGTCGGCCGCGGGAGGTCGCGTCGGCGGGAATGTCGCGGGCGTCGATGAGCGTCATGCATCCACCCTACGGGTGGGTGACGACATCGGAGTCCGAGATGTCAGTGCTGTGCTGCCTGAGCCTCGCGCAGACGGGCGAAGACCTGATCGCGCAGCTCTTCGGGAGCGGTCTCCTTGCAGGCACGCGCGATGACCTCGGTGAGCGTCGTCGCCACGAGAACCTCGTCGCGGCACGACGGGCAGTTCTCGAGGTGCTCGCGGATCTCGGTGTGCTCGGTCTTGCACACCTCGTTGCGGAGGTACTCCTCCAGATCCTGACGCGCTTTGTCGCAACCGCAGTCGCTCATTTCCCGCTCCTCTTCTCAGCCGCGGCGATGCCCCGCTCCGCGGCATAATCTGCCAGCAGCTCCCGCAGCATCCGTCTGCCACGGTGCAGACGGCTCATCACGGTGCCGATGGGGGTCTTCATGATGTCGGCGATCTCCTGGTAGGCGAAGCCCTCGACATCCGCGAGGTAGACCGCCAACCGGAAGTCCTCTGGGACCGCCTGCAGGGCGTCCTTCACGACGGACGCCGGCATGTGGTCGATCGCCTCGGCCTCCGCCGATCTGCTGTGCGACGCGGTCGTCGACTCCGCGCCTCCCAGCTGCCAGTCCTCGAGTTCGTCGATCGTGCCCTGGAACGGCTCGCGCTGCTTCTTGCGATAGATGTTGATGTAGGTGTTCGTCAGGATCCGGTACAACCACGCCTTGAGGTTCGTCCCCTGCGAGAAGGTCGCCCACGAGCCGTACGCTTTCACGAACGTCTCCTGAACGAGGTCGGCGGCGTCAGCGGGATTGCGCGTCATGCGCATGGCGGCGGCGTACAGCTGATCCATGAACGGGATCGCCTGTTCCTCGAACTCACGCTGAGAGTCGCTCGAGGTCGCTGCGGTTGCGGTGTCATCCATCACCGGCCAGTCTAGGCCGCTGATGTCCACCGACCCACGCTCCAACGTCGCCAGCATCCTGCTCTCCTCCTCGGCGGGTGTGCCGCCGTTCACTAAGGTGGAAACCGATGAGCGCCAAAAGGTATTCCCCTCCCCCCGTCACGGGCGCCTACACCGCGCCGGTTTTCGACGATCAGATCCACGCGACGCTGACGATCCCCGGCTCGAAGTCCCTCACGAACCGGGAACTCATCATCGCCGCGATCGCCGACGGCCCCGGTCGTCTGATCAGCCCGCTGCACTCCGACGACTCGCGTCGGATGGTCGACGCGCTACGCGCGCTCGGCGTCGGCATCGAGGAGGTGGATGCAGGGGGCGAGTTCGGCCCCGATCTCGTCGTCACCCCCGCGAAGCTCGCCGGAGGCACCACCGTCGACTGCGGCCAGGCCGGCACGGTCATGCGGTTCATCGCGCCCCTCGCGGGCCTCGCGGCCCACGACGTGCACCTCACCGCGCACGAGAATGCGCTGCACCGCCCCATGGGCGGCCTGATCAGCGCTCTGCGCGACCTCGGGGTCGACATCGACGACGAGGGCACCTGGGCGTTGCCGTTCACCATCCGCGGGCACGGACGCATCCGCGGCGGACGCGTCGAGATCGACGCCTCCGCCTCGAGCCAGTTCGTCTCGGGCCTGCTGCTCGCCGCCCCGCGCTTCGACGTCGGCCTGCACCTCGTGCACACCGGGGAGCACCTGCCCAGCCTCCCCCACATCGACATGACCATCGAGGCTCTCAGTCGCCGCGGCATCCGGATCGAACGTCCGGCCGCCGGTGAGTGGCTCGTCGAGGCCGGTGTCCCGCGCGCCAAGGAGATCGCCATCGAGCCGGATCTCTCCAACGCCGCCCCGTTCCTCGCGGCGGCGATGGTGACCGGAGGCGCGGTGTCGATCACCGGGTGGCCGGCGCACTCCACCCAGCCGGGCGCGCTGCTGCCCGAGATCCTCCAGGCGATGGGCGCGCACGCCAGCCGGCACGGCGGCGCTCTCACCGTCCGCTCCGGCGGCGTCATCCGCGGCCTCGACCTCGACCTGTCGGCGGCGAGTGAGCTCACCCCGACCCTCGTCGGTCTCGCGGCCTTCGCCGACGGCCCCACGACGATCCGCGGGATCGGACACATCCGTCTGCACGAGACCGATCGGATCGCCGCTCTCATCGGCAACCTCCGCGCGCTGGGCGGCGAGGCGGAAGAACTCTCCGACGGCCTGCGGATCATCCCCCGCCCGCTGCACGGCGGCACCTGGGCAGCTCACCACGACCACCGGATGGCGACCACCGGCGCCCTGATCGGGCTCCGCGTCCCCGGAGTCGAGATCGACGACATCGGTACGACCGCGAAGACGCTCCCCGAGTTCACGTTGCTGTGGGAGCGGATGCTGGGAGGCACAGCCGCGTGAGCTGGCTCGACGGCGACGACGACCTCGAAGACGACTTCGAGGACTACGACGAGAGCGCGATCCGCACCCGGCCCAATCCGAAGGCCAACAGGCCCCGGACCAAACGTCGCCCTGCGCATGAGGACGCCGAGATCGGACGCGTGCTCGGCGTCGATCGCGGACGCTACTCCGTGCTCCTCGACGAGGACTCCCCGTCGGAGCGCACGATCACCGCCGCCCGTGCGCGGGAACTGCGCCGGAATCCCATCGTCACGGGGGATCGGGCGCGCGTGGTCGGAGATCTCTCCGGGGAGGACGGAACGCTCGGGCGCATCGTCGGGATCGTCGAGCGCACGTCCCTCCTGCGGCGCAGCGCCGACGACACCGACCAGGTCGAGCGCGTGATCGTCGCGAACGCCGATCAGATGCTCATCGTCGTCGCGGCCGCCGATCCGGAGCCCCGCGAGCGCCTCGTCGATCGCTATCTGGTCGCCGCTCTCGATGCCGGCATCCGCCCGCTCCTCGTCGTCACGAAGACCGATCTCGCCGACCCCGCGCACTTCCTCTCGCACTTCGACGGTCTCGATCTGACCGTCTTCACCAGCGCCCAGGACGTGATGCCCGTCGACGAGATCGGATCCGCGCTCGTCGGGCACTCCACGGTGTTCGTCGGCCACTCGGGTGTGGGTAAGTCGACGCTCGTGAACGCGCTCGTGCCCACCGCCGGTCGGGCGACCGGACACGTGAACCAGGTGACGGGTCGCGGCCGGCACACGTCGTCGTCGACGGTCTCGCTCCGCTATCAGGGTCCGGCTGGCAACGGGTGGGTCATCGACACTCCCGGTGTCCGATCGTTCGGCCTCGGGCACGTCAAACCCGAGAACATCCTCGCCGCCTTCACCGAACTCGCCGAGATCGCGAAGAACTGTCCGCGCGGATGCACCCACCTCGCGGATGCCCCGGACTGCGCCCTCATCGAGGCAGCCGAGCGAGGGGAACTCAGCGAAACCGGTCTCGCCCGTCTCGACTCGCTCCAGCGCCTGCTGCAGACCTTCGCCGACAAGGCGGAGCAGGCGACCGGCCGATAGGCTGGACGGGTGACTCAGCGCCTCGAAGCCGGAACGCCCGCCCCCGATTTCACCCTTCTCGACCAGGACGGCACGAGCGTCTCGCTCACCGATCTGCGCGGCGAGAAGACCGTTCTCTACTTCTATCCGGCCGCGATGACCCCTGGCTGCACGACGCAGGCCTGCGACTTCCGCGACAGCATCTCGTCGCTCCAGGGCGCCGGCTATCGCGTGATCGGCATCTCGCGCGACGAGCCGAAGAAGCTCGCGGCGTTCCGCGAGCGCGACGGCTTGACCTTCACCCTTCTGAGCGACCCCGACCACGCCGTGCACAGCGCCTACGGCGCCTGGGGCGAGAAGGTCAATTACGGCAAGGTCATCGAAGGCGTCATCCGATCGACGTTCGTCCTCGACGAGGACGGCGTGATCGCGCACGCCCTCTACAACGTGAAGGCGACCGGGCACGTGGCCCGACTGCGCAAGCTGCTCGGTATCGACGCCTGAGACGTGTCAGTCGCCCGCGGGGGCGTCGTTCTCGTGCAGGTCGGCCTCACGGCGCGTGCTCGCGATCAGGAGCACGAATCCGAGCAGTCCCGGCAGACCCGCCCCGAGCACGAACGCCCACGGGATCGGCTGCAGGGTCAGTGACGCGAGAGCGATCACGACCGCGAGGATCTGGAACACCACTCCCCCGGATCGCGCCCAGGAGCGCCCCGCGCGTGCGCCCCAGGCGAAAGCGAAGAGCGCTGCCGCACCGATCAGGGTGAGCACCATCAGCGCGACGGCCGTGGGGACGGATGCCGCGTCACCGGCGCCGATCCCCATCAGCTCGATCAGGGCGAACACCACGAGAGCGGCTCCCTCGACGGCGAGAACCGCCGCGGCGGCGAGAGCGAGTCCGGGTGCGCGCACGGAGTCTCCTGGGAATCGAGGGTGAATGGCGAAAAGCCTTGATTTCGAAGGTTTCCTGTAACACAATAGAAACAGTCATGTGCTCCCACAGCGGCGTGGGGCGGGCTCTCTTGCCCGCATCACACTTCGCGGGCAACCGTCCGCATCTCACACAGGGTAACGGATCCCGAGCCGTCACCCGAATCGAGACATCGCATCGCGATTCTGAAATCCACACCGAGGAGCCCCCATGGACTGGCGCGACAAAGCCGCCTGCCTGACCGTCGATCCCGAGCTGTTCTTCCCGGTCGGCAACACCGGCCCGGCCGTCGACCAGATCGAGAAGGCGAAGACCGTCTGCGCCACCTGCACGGTCACCGAGATCTGCCTGCAGTACGCACTCGAGTCCAGCCAGGACTCCGGCGTCTGGGGCGGCCTCTCCGAAGACGAGCGCCGCGCCCTCAAGCGCCGTGCCGCGCGCGCCCGCCGCGCCTCCTGACGCATCACGAAAGCCCCGCCGGCGAGTACTCCTCGTCCGGCGGGGCTTTCGTGTGCCCTCAGTGCGCCCGGAGGCTCACTTCTGCAGCCAGCGCAGTGGGATGTCGATGACCACGGAGGTCCCCTCCCCCTCGCTGCCGCGCCACTCGATCGTGCCGCCGAGCTCGCCCTGGATGAGCGTGCGGATGATCTGCGTACCGAGGCCCTGACCGATCCGTCCCTCCGGAAGCCCGTGCCCGGTGTCGTGCACGGTGACCCGCAGGTTCTCCTCGGTGCGGGCCGCGTCGATCGTGACGAGGCCCTCCTGGCCCGCGAGCCCGTGCTCGACGGCGTTGGTGACGACCTCGGTGAGCGCCAGCGCCAGCGGCGTCGCGTACTCGCTCGGCAGCACGCCGAACCGACCGGTCGACTGCGTCTGCGCGCGTGTGTTCGGTGCCGAGGCGACCTCGGCGACGAGCTTGAGCACGCGATGGAAGACCTCGTCGAAATCGACCTTCTGGGTCAACCCCTGGGCGAGCGTGTCGTGGACGACCGCGATCGCATCGACGCGTCGCATCGCCTGGGTCAGCGCATCCCTGGCCTCGTCGGAGTGCGTCCTGCGCGCCTGGATGCGCAGCAGAGATGCCACCGTCTGCAGGTTGTTCTTGACGCGGTGATGGATCTCGCGGATCGTCGCGTCCTTCGTGATGAGCTCCTGCTCCTGATGACGCAGCTCCGAGACGTCGCGGCAGAGCAGGATGGCGCCGATCCGTGTGCCGTGATCCTTCAGCGGGATCGCACGAAGCGAAACGGTCACCCCGCGCGCCTCGATGTCGGTGCGCCATGGCGCCCGACCGGTCACGACGACGGGGAGCGACTCGTCGACCTGTCGGGACGGCGGGACCAGACGAGTGGTCACCTCGGCGAGGGACTCCCCCTCGAGCTCGTCATCGAACCCCATGCGGTTGAACGCCGACAGCGCGTTCGGGCTCGCGAAGGTGGTGATGCCGTCGACGTCGATCCGGATCAGACCGTCCGAGGCACGGGGAGCGCCGCGGCGCGGTGAGGTCGGGGCCGCGAGATCCGGGAAGCTGCCGTCGGCGATCATCCGGAACAGGTCGTTGGCGCAGTCGTCGAACGTGATCTGCTGGCGGGACGGCGTGCGCGCCTCACCCAGGTTCGTGTGCCGGGTCACGACGCCGATGACGGACGGAGCGACATCGCCCGCACGCCGGACGTTCACGATCGGCACGGCGCGCACCCGCGTCGGGGTCTCCTCGAACCAGTCGGGCGAAGACGAGTCCACGATCTCCGCGGTGTCGAACGCCCCCTGCACCTGGGTGCGCCACTGGGGGCGCACACGCTCCCCGACGATGTCCCGATAGAAGAGGGTCGCCGCACCGCTGGGGCGGGCATGGGCGACTGCGATGAACGAACCGTCGTCGGTCTGCACCCAGACGACGATGTCGGCCGACGAGAGATCGGCGAGCAGTTGGCCGTCACCGGCCAGGCGATGCAGCCACTCGACATCGCCGTCGTTCAGACGGCCCTGGGCATGGGCGAGATCAGTGAGGGTCGACACCCCACCAGCCTACGGTCCTTCGCTCTACAGGATCGCCAGCGACGTCGCGCGCCACCGCCGGTCCAGCCCCTCCAGACGCACGGCGACGGCGCGTGTGCGTCCGGGTCCCGCCACGATGACGACGGCCTCGATCACACTGTCGACGGGCTCGGAGATGCGCAGCGAGCGGATCTCGAAGCTCGGGCGTGCGGGCACCACTCCCCGTGCGCTCCGCGCGCGTGCCGACAGGTTCGACCGGGTGACCAGGCTGCGGTATGCCTCCTCACTGAACCAGCGTGCGAGCTGGTCGACCTCCCGCACGCCGGCGAGTACCTCGAGTACTCCCTGGGTGAGGCTGCGCAGCAGCGGTGCGGGATCGGGCAGTTCGACGGTCGGGGTCGTCTGCCGTGCGAAGTACTCATGAAGCGTCATCGTCACACTCTCAGTCGGGGGGAACGCGAGCCAGTAGAGCACGCAGACGCATGCCCGCAGGGGCATCCGCGAGAGGTATGTGGATAACTCGTATGTCGGTCCTCGCACTCCCCTACGCTCGATCCGATGAACTGGGACAGACTGTTTGAGGACCTCGAGGGTCAGCTCGCGTCGGAGTGGGAGGCGGAGCGCGCCGCACTCGATGCGGAGTCGGAGCGCGTGCGCATCTCACAGCTCGCGCTGCGAACTCGCCTCCGCGTGATGAGCACGAGGCGCGCCTCGATCGTGATCGAGCTCACGAACGGCCGACGGATGCCGGTGATCCTGCGCACCGTGGGCGCCGACTGGCTCGCGGCCGAGATCTCGACCGCGCTCGGCGCTCTTGCTGCCCGGTCGATGCTCGTCGTTCCCCTTCGTGCGATCCAGAGCCTGAGCAGCGATCACGGAATGCTCTTGAGCAGCCTCGAGGAGGAGGCCGATCCCCCCAGCGTCCTCCGCGAGAGGATGACGCTCGGATTCGTGCTCCGCGATCTGGCGCGCAGACGCGTCGCACTCCACCTCAGCACCACGAGGGGCGATGACGTGCACGGGACCATCGATCGTGCGGGCGCCGATCACCTCGATCTCGCGGTGCACGATGCGGGCACCGCGAGACTTGCGAGTGCGGTGCAGAGCTTCCGAATCGTGCCTTTCGAGGCACTGGTCGCCATCCGGCTCGCCGGCGATCAGCGCCTGTGAGCGGTGGAGGCACCCCAGATCTCGGGGAAGCTCGCCTCCTGCGACTGACGCCAGAGCGCCATCCGACGGGATTCCTCGGACTGCGCGGCCAGATATCCTTCGATGCTCGCCTCTTCGATGCGCCATCGTGCGGGGACGCCGAGTTGTGCGCCACGCAGGTGCCCGGCGACGACGAGCTCGAGCACCTCGTCGATCTCGATGCTCAACAGCTCCGCCACCTGCGCGGGGGCGAGGTAGCGCGGAGCGACACGAGACGAATCGGGCATGACCCCATTCTGCCCCGCACGGCATCCGCACCGTATCCGGACATCCCCACTGTGGATAACTCTCGGACCGGTTCGCGGATATCTGTGAGCATGGGTCGCCATGAGCACTTTCTCTCGGCCGCGTCGCGCCTTCTGGGGCGACCTCCGCTTCCTCATCGGCATCGCCCTCGTCGGACTCTCCATCACCGGGGTCTGGCTGATCGTGTCATCCGCGGACTCCGCGACGCCGGTCTTGCAGGCCGACCGCACGATCGTCCAGGGCGAGACGATCACCGCCGCGGACTTCCGTGTCGTCGACGTCTCCCTGGGCACATCGACCGACGACTATCTACAGCCCCAGGACCTCGGATCTGGTCAGGTCGCCGCCCGGACCATCGAGGAGGGCGAGCTCGTTCCGCATACGGCATCCGGCACGGCCGCTGACAGCCGCAGCACGACGCTCGTCGTCGAGAGCAGCATCGGCATCCCCGAGGGGGTCGACGCGGGCACGGTCGTCGAGCTCTGGCAGGCGCCGCTGCTCGAGGACGGCCGCGCGCACGACGCGCCGCGCATCCTCGTCGCCGACGCGATCGTGGCAGAGGTGATCGATTCCGAGGGGATGCTCTCCGCTTCGCGCAGCGCCGTCGAGATCGTGATCGACCGCGCCGACGTCGCCGACGTGCTCGCGGCGATCTCGGGGGATGCCGCCCTCTCCGTCGTGCCGGTCGGTGCGGGCTCATGACCGGACTGATCCTCGCGATCGACGAACCGAGAGCGAGCGCTCTCGCCCGTGAGCTCGAGCTCGAGGGCGAGCACGTCATCGCGATCGCATCGGCGACCTCGGCCACGACGTTTCTCGCGGGCGCCCAGGCGCTCGTGATCCCCGCGAGCAGGGAGACCCTCACGCCGGAGCTGGTGTCCGCCTGCGACCGAGCCGGCGTCAGGATCCTCGCCCTCGGCGGAGCGGAGAGCCGCCTGCTCCAGAAGTTCGGCCTCGGACCCGGACTGCCGATCGACGCCACCGGATGGCAGATCGCGGGCGCGCTCCGCTCGCCCACGATGTCCCAGGACCGCGCGCCCGGCGACCTCCCGCATCGTCTGACCGTCGTGTGGGGACCGCACGGCTCCCCCGGGCGCTCGACCGTGGCGATGCTGTTGGCCGTCGAACTCGCCCGCCTCGGTCGACGCTCCGCACTCGTCGATGCCGACACCGTCGCCCCCTCGCTCGCGTTGCTCCTGGGACTCGGCGATGACGCTCCCGGAATCGCCGCCGCCTGCCGACGCGCCGAGCTCGGGGGGCTCGACAGCGCGGAACTCACCCGTCTCGCCACCGTCGTACCGACGAGCGCCGGAGATCTCGACGTTCTCCCCGGTATCAATCGGCCGAGCCGCTGGCCCGAGCTCTCGGCCTCCCGACTCACCCGAGCGCTGCAGACCTGTCGGGACTGGACCGAGGAGACCGTCATCGACGTGGCGGGGTCCTTCGATGCGGACGAGGAAGCGACGTACGACGTTCTCGGACCTCGCCGGCATGCCGCGACCACAGCAGCCCTGAGCGAGGCGGATACGATCATCGCGGTCGCCTCGGCGGACCCCCTCGGGATCAGCCGGTTCCTCCGCGACTACGCCGAGCTGCGCAATCTCACGGCACCGACGCCGGTCACGGTCGTCGTGAATCAGGTGCGACCGGGGCCGCTCGGCCTGGATGCGCGCGGGCAGATCCGGAACACACTCGACCGGTTCGCCGGGATCGTCGACCCGATCTTCCTGCCGCACGACCAGCGCGCGGCCGACGCCGCACTCCTGCACGCACGGCCGATGTCGGACCTGACCCCACGATCAGCGCTCGTCGCCGGTGCGCGACGCCTGGCGACCTCGATGGTGCCGAGCGCCGCGCAGGTCACTAGTTCTGCCGATAACTCGCCAGGAAGTTCCCGAGTCGCTCGATTGCTTCGTTCAGCACGCGCGGTTCGGGGAGCGTGACGATCCGAAGGTGGTCGGGAGTCGGCCAGTTGAAGCCCGTGCCCTGCACGAGGAGGATCTGCTCGGAGACCAGAAGGTCGTAGACGAGTCGCGCATCGTCGCGAATCTCGTGCACGTTCGGATCGAGCCGCGGGAAGGCGTAGAGCGCACCCTCGGGCTTCACGCACGAGACACCGGGGATGGACTCGAGACCCTGCCATGCCACGTCGCGCTGCTCATGCAGGCGGCCGCTCGGTGCGATGAGGGAGTCGATGGACTGCACTCCGGAGAGCGCCGCCTGCACCGCGTGCTGCGAGGGCACGTTGGGGCACAGACGCGTGGAAGCGAGGAGGGTGATGCCTTCGAGGAAACCCTTCGCGTGCTCCTGCGGACCGGTGATGACGAGCCATCCCGAGCGATAACCCGCCACGCGGTACGTCTTCGACAGACCGTTGAAAGTCAGGCACAGCAGGTCGGGCGCGAGGGTCGCGGTCGGGATGTGCACCGCGTCATCGAACAGGATGCGGTCGTAGATCTCGTCCGAGAGCAGAAGCAGCTGGTTCTCCCGTGCGATCTGCACGAGACCCTCGAGCACCTCACGGGAGTACACGACACCCGTGGGGTTGTTCGGGTTGATGATCACGAGCGCCTTGGTGCGCGGCGTGATCTTCGAGCGGATGTCTTCGAGGTCCGGCTGCCAGCCGTTGTCCTCGTCGCACAGGTAGTGCGTCGGCGTCCCTCCGGCCAGGCTCGTCATCGCGGTCCAGAGCGGATAGTCCGGTGCGGGGATCAGCACCTCGTCGCCCTCGTCGAGGAGTGCCTGCATGGTCATCGTGATGAGCTCGGAGACGCCGTTCCCGAGGAACACGTCTTCCGGTCCGAAGCGCGGGAAGTCCTCGATCTCCTCGTAGCGGCTGACGACCGCGCGGCGCGCCGAGACGATGCCCTTGCTGTCGCTGTACCCGTGTGCGGTCGGCAGCGCAGCGAGCATGTCCTGAACGATCTGCTGCGGCGCATCGAAGCCGAAGATCGCAGGATTTCCGGTGTTCAGCTTGAGGATCTTGTGACCCTCCGCTTCCAAGCGCGCCGCCTCGACGAGGGCGTTTCCGCGAATCTCGTACAGGACGTTCTTGAGCTTCGACGACTGGTCGAAGTGGCGCGTTGGTGTCATCGCCCAAGCCTACAGGGACGGAAAGAGGGCCAATCCACACGGACTGGCCCTCCTGATCCCGGTGAGATCTACTTCTTCTTCTTGCCCTGCGCCCGGCGCTGCTCACGGTTGCCGGCGGCCGGAGCCGGAGTATCCGTGCGCTGTCCGAAGGCTCCGCGCGGGGCCTCCTCGGGCTCGGTCTGGGGCGCCTGCGTACGCGCGGCTGCCTGCCGCAGGCGGTCGGTCGCCGCCTGCTGGACCTGGCCGCGGTCGTTGCGGACCTCGACCTCGCCGGCGTCGTTGGCCGCGGAGTACTCGAGACGCTGTTCGGTGGCACCCTCGGCGAGGCCCTTCGCCTCGACCTCGGTCACCTGGGAGTCGCCGGCGCGGCGCACCTCGACCTCGAGGTTGTAGAGGTAGCCGACGGACTCCTCCTTGATCTGTCCCATCATCGACTGGAACATCGCGTAGCCCTCGCGCTGGTACTCGATGAGCGGGTCGCGCTGAGCCATCGCCCGCAGCCCGATGCCGTCCTTGAGGTAGTCCATCTCGTAGAGGTGATCGCGCCAGCGACGGTCGAGCACCTGCAGCACCACGCGCCGCTCGAGCTCGCGCGTCGCCGCCTCGCCGAGCGTCTCCTCGCGGGTCTCGTACGCGATCTTCGCGTCGGAGAGCAGCTCGCGGGTCAGTCCGTCGGCGGTGATGCCGCCCTTGCGACCGGCCGCTTCGGACACGACCTCGTCGATCGTGACGCTCACGGGGTACAGGGTCTTGAGCTCGGTCCACAGAGCGTCGAAGTCCCAGCTCTCGTTGTGGCCCTCGCCCGTGTGATCGCGGACGACCCCGCTGATGGCGTCCTCGATGAAGTGTTGCACCCGACCGGCGATGTCGTCACCCTGGAGGATGTGCCGGCGATCCGCGTAGATGGCCTCGCGCTGACGGTTGAGGACGTCGTCGTACTTCAGGACGTTCTTGCGCATCTCGGCGTTGCGCGCCTCGACCTGCGACTGCGCGCTGCGGATAGCGCGCGAGACGAGACCCGATTCGATCGGGACGTCGTCCGGGAAGTTCGTGCGGGAGAGGATCGCCTCGGCGGCCCCCGACTGGAAGAGGCGCATGAGGTCGTCGGTGAGGCTGAGGTAGAACCGGCTTTCGCCCGGGTCGCCCTGACGGCCGGAACGACCGCGCAGCTGGTTGTCGATACGACGCGACTCGTGCCGTTCGGTTCCGAGCACGTAGAGGCCACCGGCCTCGGTGACCTTCTCGGCCTCCTCCGCGACGATGCCCTTCATCGACGCGTAGGTCTCATCCCAGGCCGCTTCGTACTCCTCGGGAGTCTCGACGGGGTCGAGCCCCTTCGACTTGAGCTCCTGGACCGCGAGGAACTCCGCGTTTCCGCCGAGCATGATGTCGGTACCACGACCGGCCATGTTGGTCGCGACCGTGACGGCGCCCAGTCGACCGGCGCGGGCGACGATCTCGGCCTCGCGTGCGTGGTTCTTCGCGTTGAGCACCTCGTGCTTGACGCCCTTCTTCGCGAGCAGACGCGAGAGGTACTCGCTCTTCTCCACGCTCGTCGTGCCGACCAGGACCGGCTGACCCTCGGCATGGCGCTCGGCGATGTCCTCGACGACCTGAGCGAACTTCGCGGTCTCGTTCTTGTAGACCAGGTCGGCCTGGTCCTTGCGGATCATCGGCCGGTTCGTGGGAATCGGGATCACGCCGAGCTTGTACGTCGACATGAACTCCGCGGCCTCGGTCTCTGCGGTACCCGTCATGCCGGCGAGCTTCTCGTAGAGGCGGAAGTAGTTCTGCAGCGTCACGGTCGCGAGGGTCTGGTTCTCGGCCTTGACCGGCACCGCTTCCTTCGCCTCGATGGCCTGGTGGATGCCCTCGTTGTAGCGGCGTCCGACGAGGATTCGTCCGGTGTGCTCGTCGACGATCATGACCTCGTCGTTCATCACGACGTAGTCGGTGTCCTTCTTGAACAGCGCGAGCGCCTTGATCGAGTTGTTCAGGAACGAGATGAGCGGGGTGTTCGCCGACTCGTAGAGGTTGTCGATGCCGAGGTAGTCCTCGACCTTCTCGATCCCGGGTTCGAGCACTCCGACGGTGCGCTTCTTCTCGTCGACCTCGTAGTCGACGCCCACCTCGAGGGTGCGGGCGATCTTGGCGAACTCGGCGAACCAGCGGTTGGCCTCACCGGAGGACGGACCGGAGATGATGAGCGGGGTGCGGGACTCGTCGATGAGGATCGAGTCGACCTCGTCGACGACGGCGAAGAAGTGCTCGCGCTGGACGAGGTCCTCCTTGCGCCATGCCATGTTGTCGCGCAGGTAGTCGAACCCGAACTCGTTGTTCGTGCCGTAGGTGATGTCGGCGGCGTACTGCTCGCGGCGCACGGCCGGTGTCTGTCCCGAGACGATGATCCCGGTCGTCATGCCGAGGGCGCGGTACACGCGTCCCATGAGTTCGGCCTGGTAGCTCGCGAGGAAGTCGTTGACCGTGATGACGTGGACGCCCTTGCCGGCGATCGCGTTGAGATAGGCGGGGAACGTCGCGACGAGCGTCTTTCCCTCACCCGTCTTCATCTCGGCGATGTTGCCGAGGTGGAGCGCGGCGCCACCCATGATCTGCACGTCGTAGGCGCGCATGCCGAGCGTGCGCTTGGCCGCTTCGCGGACGGCGGCGAACGCCTCGGGCATCAGCTGGTCGAGCGTCTCACCCTTCTCGAAGCGTGCACGCAGTTCGGCGGTCTCGTTGCGCAGCTCGTCGTCGGTGAGCTTGGAGATGTCCTCTTCCAGCGCTCCCACGGCTTTGACCACCTGGTTCAGGCGGCGGATGACCCGCCCCTCGCCAGCGCGCAGCAGCTTCTCAAGAGGATTGGCCACGGATGTCATCTCCCTGTTGGTGGGTAAAGTGCCGGCGCACGACGGTGCGTGCCCCAGGCATATGTTGTCATGTTACCGGGCCGTGACCTCCACGTCGCCTGCATGGACGCGCTCCCACCCTTTTCCAGGTATGCATATGCTGGGAAAACACTTCAGGAGGTCACGATGTCCGTACGGCAGAGCCTGCTCGCCATCCTCGACCAGGGGCCGTGCTACGGCTACCAGCTGCGGCACGAGTTCGATCGCCGCACGGGATCGCGCTGGCCGCTCAACGTCGGTCAGATCTACAACACGCTCGAGCGGCTCGAGCGTGACGGGCTCGTCGCGAGACTCGATGCGGATGCCCAGGGGCACATCTACTGGCGGATCACCGCTGAGGGATCCACCGAGGTCGCCCGGTGGCTCTCCTCCCCCGTCGTCCGCACGGCTGCCGTCCGCGACGAGGTCGCGATCAAACTGGCCGTAGCCGCCACGCTGCCCGGTGTCGACGCACGCGAGGCCATCCGCACGCAGCGCGTCGAGACGAGCGGACGCCTCGCCCGCCTGCGCGCGGAAGCGACGACGGTCGGGGACACCGACGACGCCGAGCACCTCGCGCGTTCGCTCGTCATGGACTCCCTGATCTTCGCTGCGGAGGCGGAGGAGCGCTGGCTCACGCATCTCGAGGAGCGACTCGCGGCCCATCCCCGGCACGCCCTCGCGCTCGGCCTCACGCAGGATCGCCCCAAGCGCGGTCGCCCGTCGAAGAGCACAGGCGACGCGGTACTGATCTGAGCCGCGGCCGCGAAACCCGCGTTCGCCTGGAGCGGATGCACAGGCATCCGCTCGTCTGCGGAAAGTAGGATCGGGTCATGGCAGGTATCTGGGGCAGACGCAAACGCGAACAGGAAGCCCTCGCGGTCCAGGACGCAGATCTCGCACGCCGGGCGGAGCAGGCACTCGTCTCCGCCGATGAGCGGATCCGATCGACATCCGACGAGCTGGCGTTCGCCGAGGCCGAGCTCGGGGAATCGCTCACCGGCGATCTGAAGAAGGCGCTCGCCGCCGTCCGCACTCACCTGCGCGAGGCGTTCCAGCTGCACCAGCTCAACCACGACGAGATCCCCGACACCCCGGAGGAGCTGCGCACGCGCAACGCGCGCATCATCCAGCTGTGCGACTGGGCGCAGGATCTCCTCGACGAGAAGACCGCCGTCCTCGCCGAGTCGGTCGCGAAGGTGCGGCGGGCACCCGAGGTGATCGCCAAGGTACGGGCGGATGCCGAGTCGCTCAGCGCGCGCATCCCGGCGACGACCTCCACGATCGAGCGCCTCTCCTCCCGCTATGCCCCATCGGCGATGACGCAGATCACCGCGAGCGCCCGCGAGGCCGAGCAGCTCATCGCCTTCGCGGTGCACGGTGCGTCGGTCTCGGAACGTCGCCGCGCCGCCAAGCAGAACGAGGAGGCGAACCTCGCGCTCGAGACCGCGACCGAGGCGACCCGCCGTGCGGCGACGCTGCTCGACGCCGTCGAGGACTTCGAGATCGAGGCGCTGCGCGCGGAGTCCACGCTGGCCGAGGTCATCGCCGACTCACGAGGCGATCTGATCGCCGCTCGCAACGCACCGCAGGTCCCCGCGGTCGCGGCTGCCGTCTCCGCCCTCCAGGAGGCACTGAGCGCTCTCACCCCCTCGGGGACTCCGAACGATCCCTTCGCCGAGCTCTCCCGCCTGCGCGACGCCAACACCGGGCTCGACGACGCGATCGCGACCGCCGAGCATCGCGCCGCGAACCCGCTTCCCTCGCTCGCCCAGGTTCAGCACGCCATCGATGACGCCGACCGCCAGCTCGGAGTCGCCCGCGGGCTCATCTCCGGTCACCGCGGATGGATCGGCGCCGACGCCCGCACCCGGCTCGCCGAGGCGGAGCGGTTGCGGGTCGATCTGGGCGACCTCCTGCCCGCCGAGGAGACGCGCGAGCAGGCACTCGCCGCCGCGCGCCGCGTGGCGCACCTCGCATCCGAGGCCCTCCAGCTCGCTCAGCGCGACATCGACTCCTCCCGCCCGCAGGACCAGGGCTGGGGCGGCGACGGCGGATGGGGTGGTGGCGGCGGATGGGGCGGCGGCCGACGCGGAGGGGGCGGCGGCGACATCGCCTCCGGCATCCTCGGCGGTCTCGTCATCGGGAGCCTCCTCGACGGCATCTTCGACTGACGCCCCCACGCACGAGAGAGCGGCCCGGTCCCTTCGGGGACCGGGCCGCTCTCTCGTGCGGTCAGGAGGCGAGAGCCTCGGCGGGCGGAGCCTGCGCGCTCAACGCGATGACACCGTAGTCCCAGCCCTTTCGGCGGTAGACCACGCTCGGGTGATCGGTACGAGCGTCGACGAACAGGAAGAAGTCGTGTCCGACCAACTCCATCCGGTCGACGGCCTCTTCGACCGTCATCCACTCGGCATCGAAGTTCTTCGTTCGGATGACGACGGGCGAGTAGGCCTCCTCCTCGTCGTTCTGAACCGGGATGTTGCCGGTGGCGACGGCCCGTAGGACGTCGACGGATGCCGGCTCGACGTCGATCCCCTCGAGGGCACCACTGCCCTTCTCGAAGTGCGCGCCCCGCGGGTGCTGGCGACCGTCGACTCGCTTCTCCTTGGCACGGCGCAACTGCTCGGCCATCTTGTCGATGGCGAGGTCGAGGGCGACGAACTTGTCGCCGTCGGTCGCCTCGGCCCGGACGACCGGACCCTTGCTCACCAGCGTGAGCTCGACGGTCTCCTCCGGCACCTGCCCGTTGCGGTAGACCCGGTGGGTGACCTTCACGTCCAGGCGTTGCGCGCGAGCCGCGAATGTCTGGATCCTGGCGATCTTCTCCTCGACAACGGTTCGGAAGCGATCGGTGATACCCACTCCGACGCCAACGATGCTCGTTTCCATTGCTGCCTCCTTGTCCCGGTCCTCCCGGCCAAGGGCGGACCGTGGTCGCCTTGTGACCCCCCACGCTAGTCCGCTTGGGTGCGGATGTCACGGGTCAGTTCCTCCGTGTCGCGGAAGAGTCTTCGATGAGTCTCCCGTGACGCGGCGTGGCGGCGAGCGCGATGCCGCCGACGACCCGAAAGCCCGCCTCGGTGAGCGCTCGAGCCGCCTCGTCGAGCGTCGCCCCGGTCGTCACGACATCGTCCATCACCAGGACGGGAGCGCCGTCGCCACGCCGTCGGGCGGCCATGCTGCTCCGGACGTTCGCGGCTCGTTCCCGGGCGTCGAGTCCGCGCTGGTCGACGCGGCGCGCAGCCGACCGCAGCAGCGATGCCGGAGCGGTGCCAGCCCTGCGCAGCAGCATCTCGGGTACCCGATAGCCTCGCCGCCTGAAGGCCGATCTCGACGTGGGCACCGGTACGACGTGGTGCACGTTCGCCGCCGATGGCGTCAGCACCCCGGCGAGTGCGACGCCGAGCGCGGCGGCGAGCAGAGTCTCACCCTCGCCCTTGAACCGGCGGATGCACCGTGCGGCGACACCCGTGAACTCGAGAGCCGCTCGCACCTCGAGTCCGCCAGGGGTGCGCACCGTCCGGGGCGCAGGGCGGAGTTCAGCACGACAGTCTGCGCAGAGTATGGTCCCTCCCGCGCTGCAGCCCGCGCACGATGCGGCGAGCAGGAAAGCGAGGAGTTCATCACCGAGGGATGCGAGGGTCGAGAGGGCGAACATCCGTCCATGCTCGCGTGCCTGTGGCTGCTCGTCGCGCCGGACATCCACGTTTCGGACGAGAAACCGCATCTCTCACGGCTGCGCAGGGAGAGACGTGCGTCACTGTCCCGCGCGCGTGGCCAGCACCCGTACGCCGGTCGCGACCTCTCGCCACGCCGATCCGGCGTGCGCGAGGAGAGCGCCGTCGGTCGACAGCACCCGCACACCCGACACCGTGCGCGCGCGGGAGAGCGCGGTCGCACCGGCCGGGGCGGCTTCCACCGTCGCGGTCCCGCCGACCACCTGGGTGAGCAGGTCGGGGCTCGGCGAGTCCGCCAGCACCGCCAGCCGGTAGTCGCCGACCCAGACCAGTCCCTGCACGTCTCCGTCGACACGGGTCTGCTGCTTCATCGGCCCGAGCTCGGTCGGGAGACCGCTCTCGTCGCGCACGACCGCGGCGACCACGACCCAGCGCTGGCTGCCCACTTCGATCACCGCAGCGATCCGCGAGCCGTCCGCCGCCACCCGCATCTGCAGGACGGTCGAGGCGTCGGGCCACGCGTTCGCCACGGTGTGCGACACCACATCGCTGCCCGAGACGAACACCTCGGTGGGGCTCGCCGTCGGCACCGTCCAGGTATAGCCGTACGGATCGAGCGACGGAGCGATGAGCCCGCCCCGGACGTCGAGTTCATCGAGTCGGCCGTCGCCGACCAGGTACGCGTGGCCATCGGCGAGCTGCACCGCCGCCACTCCGTCGTCCTCCGCGACGTCGATCGCGGTGATCGGCTGGGAGAGGGCGAGTATCTCGTCGCTGAGTCCGTCGATCGGAGAGACCTCGTCGCCCACGAGGGTGCCGAATGCGCCGTCCGTGAGCACGAGTGGACCGGATTCCTGCGGGGGCGCGACGACATTCACGACCCCGGCGTCGAGCGTGCGCCCGTCGACCGTGAAGCGCACCTGCGAGACGTGCACGCCCGATGCGCGCAGAGTCTCCTGCAGTTGCGTGCGCATCCGGGCGAGCGTCTGCGTCTCGAGAGCCGCGGCCGGGCGGGTCAGAGCGACCTCGGCCACCTGGTTGGCGTTGATCGGTACGGCGTCCTGCGCGAGCTGCACGTCGGCGGGGAAGGCCGTCTGCACGGCGGGCTCGAGCCACGAGCTCGGAGACCCGCTGATCAGAGCCTGCACCACGGTCGTCGCGATGCTCGTACGACGCGGGAACCAGCGCACGTCCGGCACGAGTCGCGACCACGTGCGGTCGAAGTACTGGAGCGGATACCCCTCGAACACGGTCGAGAAGCGCTCCTCATCGATCACGATGCCGTCGGGAGCCTGCGAGATTCGCCACTCCCCCGCCTCGGTGCGCTCCACCGCGAAAGCGAGATTCGCCGGCCCCGCCGCCGAAGAATACTCCCCGGAGGAGTCGACGCTCGCCACCTGGTCGAGTTGCACCTGGACGTCCGCGGCATCCGCGTCGTCGATGTCCTCGTCGAGCACCGAGGAGGACATCGCGCGGTCGGCGGCGGAGGCGTCGACGGCCACGCCCGTGCTCGGGCGCCACGATCGCTGCATGTCGGGAGTGAGGAACCGGCGGGCGATCTCCCAGTTCTCGGCCGGCGTGATCGCCGCCTCCATGAATCCTTCGACGATCTCCCGGGGTCCGGCGCCCGGCGCGGGGCCGGAGGCGAGCGGCAGGAAGTCCGCGTCGTCGGGCGACTCACCGAGCTCGAGGCCGACGTTCACGTCGCCCGACGTGGGGAGACCGGTGCACGCGGTGAGCAGCACCAGGCTCGCTGCGGCGAGCGCGATGCCCCGCAGGAGATTCCGCATCCGTCGGGCGGTCATCGGTGTTCACCCCCGTCGAGCATCTCGCGCCGCACGTCCGTGAGCGAGAGAGGCTGCGTGGCGTCGCCGAGTTCGGCGAGGGAGTCCTGGGGTTCGACGGACACAGGGCTCGGCCCGTCGAGGGTCGTGCCGTGACGCGGAAGGGTGAGCACGAAGTTGGTGCCGACGCCGAGCTCGGACCACACCGACAGCGTGCCGCCGTGGAGTGTGGCATCGCCGAGCGCGATCGACAGCCCCAGCCCGGTGCCCCCGATCGTTCGCTGACGCGACGGATCGGCGCGCCAGAAGCGGTCGAACACGCGCTCGGCGTCGGCCGGGTCCATGCCCAACCCGAAGTCGCGCACGCCGGCGGCGACCGCATGCTGGTTGCTGTCGACGGTGACGACGATCGGACGGCCCTCGCCGTGTTCGATCGCATTCCCGATGAGGTTGCGGAGCACACGGCGCACGCGGCGCGGATCCATGTCGACCGGGGAATACCCGCCCGGAGCGACGAGTCGCAGCTCCGTGCCGTGTCCATCGGCGAGCGGACGCATCTGCTCGATGACGTCCTCCGCGACGTGCGCGAGGCTCGTCGCCTCCAGCTCCAGCTGGACCGAACCGGCGTCGTAGCGACTGATCTCGAGGAGGTCCGACAGCAGCGTCTCGAATCTCTGCACCTGCGCATGCATGAGTTCGGCGGCCCGCGCCGTGACCGGGTCGAAGTCCGCCCGTTGATCGTTGAGCATGTCGGCGGCGAGACGGATCGTCGTCAGGGGCGTGCGGAGCTCGTGCGAGACGTCGGACACGAACCGCTGCTGCACCATCGACAGCTCCCCGAGCTCCTTGATCTGCGACTCGATGCTGTCGGCCATCGCATTGAACGAACGGCCCAGCGTCGCGAGTTCGTCCTCGCCGTGCACCTCCAGGCGCACGGCCAGATCACCGGAGGCGAGGCGCGCACTGGTCTCCGCCGCCTGGATGATCGGCGTCGAGACCGTGCGCAGGACGATCCACGAGATGGCCGCGACGATCGCGACCAGGCCGATCCCGGCGATCCACAGCGTCCGCTGGACGAACACCAGCGTCTGGTCCGCGTCGGAGAGGTCGTAGGCGAAGTAGATCTCGAACGGTCCCGCCTCGGGGACGACGACCTGCTGTCCGACGATGATGCCCGGCACCTCTCCCCCTCCTTCGACGGGAAGGGCGACCGACTGCCAGGCCTGGCGGTCGTCGAACTCCACGACGCGGGCGCGGAGGCCGTCGCTGAGCAGACTGGCGCTCAGCCCGGCGGTGAAGCCGTTGAGGCGCACGCCGTTCGCGTCGGCGTCCACACGGATGCCGGTGAGCTGATCGGCGTTCGAGTTCTGGGCGAATCCGGCCTGGATCGTGTTCCACAGATCGGCGAGGGCCGCCGGGTCGTCTCCCACCTCGGCGACATCGAGCGTGCTCTGGGCGACGTCGACCGCACGACGGGCGTCTTCGAGCGCCTGGTTCTTCTGCGAGACGAAGAGGTCGTTCTGGATCACGAGCGCCATCGTCACGCAGGTGATGAGGATCGCGAGCGACGTCGCGAGCAGGGTCACCGCCAGCGTGCGGAACCGCAGCGATCTGCGCCACAGTGCGCCCAAAACCGTCGGCCACCCGCGCCAATCGCGCAGGACGGCGACCGCCGTGGTGGTCGCTGTCGTCACGGCCATGGGCGTGTCAGACAGCGCTCCCGGCGCGATAGCCGACGCCGCGGACCGTCATCACGATCCGCGGGTTGTCGGGGTCGAGTTCGACCTTCGCGCGCAGGCGCTGCACGTGCACGTTCACGAGACGCGTATCGGCCTTGTAGTGGTAGCCCCAGACCTGCTCGAGCAGCATCTCGCGGGAGAAGACCTGCTGCGGCTTGGAGGCGAGAGCGACGAGCAGCTGGAACTCGAGCGGGGTGAGCGCGATCGGGGCCGTGCCACGGCGCACCTCATGCGCATCCACGTCGACGGTCAGATCGCCGACGCGAAGCTGCTCGCTGGTGGTCTGCGGCACGGGGCGGAGCCGCGTGCGGATCCGGGCTACCAGTTCCTTCGGGTTGAACGGCTTGACCATGTAGTCGTCGGCGCCCACTTCGAGGCCACGCACGACGTCAGCGGTGTCGGTGCGGGCCGTGAGCATGATGACGGGTACGCCGGACTCGGCGCGGATGCGCGTGCAGATCTCGATCCCGTCCATGCCGGGGAGCATCAGATCGAGGAGGACGAGGTCCGGGCGCTGGGCGCGCCACTCGTCGACGGCTCGTGCTCCGTCGGCGCAGAACACGGGCTCGAATCCTTCGGTGCGCAGCACGATGCCGATCATCTCGGCGAGCGCGGTGTCGTCATCGACCACAAGGATGCGTGAGGTCATAACTGTTACCTTATGGCACTCGGTCTCACGTTCCCCAGGTCTGCGCGCCAACACCGGGGATATGGCACGATGGAGGCGCACGACGGAGGGAAGTGCTGTGAGCGCCCAGACCTGGACCCCTGCCCGGAAGAAGGGCATCATCCCCCTGCATCCGATGACGTTCGGAATGCTGCTCGGGAAGGCGTTCGCCGCGCTGCGGCACAACCCCAAGGTTCTCTTCGGCTTCGCCGTCATCCTCCAGCTCGCTGTCCTCATCCTCGCAGCGCTCGCGATGGGGCTCGTACTCTTCACGACCTTCTCCCGACTCGAGACCGTGTCGACCGCCAGCCCGGACTTCGAGGCGATCGCTGCCGGGACCATCGCGATCAACATCGTCGCCGGCATCCTGGTCGGTCTCGCTTCGGTCGCCGTCACGGCGATCATGCAGGGCGTGATCGCCGCCGATGTCAGCTATGCGACGGTCGGCAAGAAGGCCACGCTGCGAATGCTGTGGCGCCGGATGACTCCGGCCTTCTGGCGTCTCGTCGCGTACTCGGCGCTCGTCATGGTCGCCGTCTTCGGCCTCGTCATCGTGGTCGCGCTCATCCTGTTCGGGATCATCGCCGGTGGCATCGCGGGCGGGATGGGAGCCTCCCCCGAGACGGTCGGCCTCATCGTGCTGGTCGTGGTCGTCTTCTTCCTCGCCTGCATCCCGCTCTACGTCTGGCTCAGCACCAAGCTGATGCTCGTGCCCTCGATCCTGGTGTTCGAGCGCGCGCGGCTCAAGGACGCGATCGTGCGCTCGTGGCGGCTGATCCGCGGCCGTTTCTGGGTCGCCTTCGGTGTGAGCATCATCATCAGCTTCATCATGGGCATCGCGATGAACGTGGTGGCCGTGCCCGCGCAGCTGTTCGCCCAGATGTTCGGCACGGTGCTCGTGCCCACCGGCGACCCCGAACCCAGCGCGATCATCGGCATGATCCTCCTGCTCCTCGCCCCGCAGATCCTCACCCTCGTGCTTCAGGCGATCACTCTGGTCGTGCAGAGCACGAGCGCGGCTCTCATCTACCTCGACTCCCGCATGCGCTACGAAGGGCTCGACCAGACGCTCGTCTCCTACATGGAGCGCAGCGACATGGGGTGGAACGAGGAGCAGCTCGGTGACCCCTACGCGGTCGACCCGGCGCGGGCCGTCTCGAGCGCACCCCCGCCCAAGGCCGTTCCCGACTACGTTCTCATGTCGCAGTCGTACGCGTACCCCGTCCCGACCGGCACACTGCAGCAGCCCGGGTACCCGGCTCCGTACGGTTACGCGCAGCAGCAGCAGCCCCAGCCGTACTCCGCACCGCAACCCCAGCAGTACGGGTACACGCCGGCGCCGCAGCCGTACGCCGCGCCGCCCGCGCCCCCCGCGTACACCGCGCCTCCCGCTCCCCCGGCACCGCCTGTCGCTGCGCCGCCCGCAGACTCACCGTGGACCGCTCCGGGCGACGGCGATTCCCGGGCATGACCCGACCGTTCGACGATCTGTTCGTCCCGGACGGCGACGACGCGCGCCGGTGGGCCGAAGACGAGTTGAGCAACCCGCGGTATGCGGATGCCGAGCCCTCATGGTTCGACTACCTGGCGCGCGACATCGGCCGATTCATCGGCAACCTCTTCAGCTCCGACAACGGCGCAGCCGTCGGGCCGTCGGCCCTCGTCATCGTCTGCATCCTGATCGGCGCCGCTCTGATCGTCGCGCTGATCGTCTGGGGGCGACCGCGACGCTCCCGCTCCGTCGCCCGTGCTCGCACCGATCTCCTCGGAGTCGACGACGATCGCTCGGCGGCGCAGCTGCGAGCGGATGCGGAGCGGAACGCCCGCGCCGAGGACTGGGATGCCGCAACGATCCTGCGGTTCCGCGCGATCGCCCGTGACCTGCTCGAGCGCGACATCATCGACCCTGCTCCGGGTGCCACGGCCCAGGCCATCGCCAGAGAGGCCAGCACCGTGTTCGCCGACGAGTCCGAGCCGATGCGCAGCGCCGCGACCGCTTTCGATGACGTCCGCTATCTTCGCCACCCCGCGACGCCCGAGTCCTATGCCTCCCTGGCCGCCACCGACGAGCGTCTGCGATCCCGGAGGCCGGCGGTGGTGACCCCATGACCGTCACCGAGGAGCAGATCACCCCTCCGCCCACCGCGGAACCGACGAGACGACTGCGCTCGATCATCGGTTGGGTGATCGTCGCCGCGCTCGTCGTCGGTGTGGCGTGGGTGGGGCTCCAGATCGCCGCGACCGCCCCGAGCGAGCGCCGTTCGCTCGACCCCGAGGGCCGCGGAGATGCGGGCGCGCTGGCGCTCGCCGAGATCCTGAGGGACCAGGGAGTCGAGGTCGACGTGTATCGATCGCGCGTCGAGGCTCGTGCCGCTCTGGACGAGAACGCGACGCTCGTCATGACCAATCCGTACACACTCAGCGATGAGGGTCTCGCCGAGCTGATGGGGCCGGCCGACCGTGTCGTCTTCCTGTCCGTTGGAGCTCATCTGCTCGACGACCTCGATCTCGGTGCCTACTCCTCGGCGCCGCTCGCCGAGGTCGACGCGCAGTGCACCGCCGGGGAGTTCGCCGAGGTCGGCACGATCGAACCCGATCGACTGATGACTCCTCACTCCGGCGTGGAGTGGTGCTTCGGCGACGAAGAGGGCGCGGCCGTGCTCATCGACGACAGCGATGGTCGACGCACCTCGATCGTCGACGGCTCCCGCTTGTTCAGCAACGCCTATCTCGCCGAGAACGGCAACGCCGCGCTCGCGCTCGCCCTGCTCGGCCAGACCGATCGCGTGGTCTGGTACGTCCCCTCGCTCGGCGATTCCGACATCGAGGCGACGTCTCCCGACACGCTGGGCACTCTGACGCCGCCGTGGGTCACCCCGGCGATCATTCTGCTGATCCTGTCCGGCGCTGCGGCCGCCCTGTGGCGCGGCAGACGGTTCGGTCCGCTGGTCGCCGAGACGCTGCCGGTCACGGTCCGCGCCTCCGAGACGATGCACGGCCGCGCACGCCTGACGGCGAAGGCGGCGGATGCCCCGCACGCGGCGCTCGCGATCCGCGACGGCGCGCAGCGCCGCCTCGCCCGGGGACTCGGGCTGACGGCACGGGCGACGTCCGACGAGGTGGCAGATGCGGCATCCGATCGTCTGCGCATCCCCCGGGGCACGCTCCAGGCGCTCCTCGCCGGCCCGCTGCCCACCGACGACGCCGCACTCGTCGAGCTCGCTCGACGCCTCGCCGACCTCGAGGAGGCCGTCGAGAAGACGCATCGAACCGCCCGCGCGACGGACGCACCGTCCGCACATACTCCATCCACGACGGAAGCCGAGGACACCCGTGACCGCTGAGTACAATCCCGCCGACGACACGGCCCTGCGCGGGGCGATGCACCGCGTGCGCAGCGAGGTCGACAAGGCCGTGGTCGGTCAGGCCGGCACGGTGACCGGCCTGCTGGTGTCGCTGCTCGCCCGAGGGCACGTGCTGCTCGAGGGCGTTCCGGGTGTGGCCAAGACCCTGGTCGTGCGCTCGTTCGCCCGGGCCCTCGGCCTCGACACCAAGCGCGTGCAGTTCACCCCCGACCTCATGCCCGGTGACGTGACCGGATCACTCGTGTACGACGCGCGCACGGGCGAGTTCGACTTCCGCGCAGGTCCCGTGTTCACGAACATCCTGCTGGCAGACGAGATCAACCGCACGCCCCCGAAGACGCAGGCGGCGCTGCTCGAGGCGATGGAGGAGCGGCAGGTGTCGGCCGACGGCACGAGCCGGGCCCTCCCCGACCCGTTCCTCGTCGCGGCGACCCAGAACCCCATCGAGCACGAGGGCACGTACTCGTTGCCCGAGGCTCAGCTCGACCGCTTCCTCATGAAGCTGGTGGTCGGGATGCCCGAGTGCGACGCGGAGGTGTCCGTGCTGCGCAAGCACGCCTCCGGATTCTCGCCGCGCGAGCTCACCGGAGTCGAAGCCGTCGTGACCGCCGAGGAGATCCGTGCGGCCCAAGCCGCAGCCGGACGCGTCGATGTCACCGACGACGTGCTCGGCTATGTCGTCGATCTGGCCCGTGCTACGCGCCAATCCCCGTCGGTCGAGCTGGGAGCGAGCCCGCGCGCCTCGACCGGCCTCCTCGCCGCGGCGAAGGCCTGGGCCTGGCTCAACGGTTCGACGGCAGTCACCCCCGACCACGTGCAGACGATGCTCGTGCCGGTCTGGCGGCATCGTCTGCAGCTGCGCCCGGACGCGCAGATGGAGGGCGTCTCGGCGGATGCCGTGCTGACCTCCGTCGTGCAGCAGACCCGGGTGCCGATCTAAGTGTTCGTCACGGGTCGCCTCGCGCTCGCCGTGGCTGCGGGCGTCGTGCCCCTGGTCATCGCCGGGCTCGCGGGTTTTCCGCCGTACGCGGTGCTCGGCGCGTGGCTGGGCGTGTGCGTCGTGCTGGTCGTCATCGACGTCGCCTTCGCCGCGAGCCCGCGCTCCGTGACCGTGAGCCGGCGCGTGCCCGCCCGTGCCCGCCTCGGCGAGGCCGTGCCGGTGAGCGTCGCCGTGCACAACCACGGCTCCCGGGAGCTGCACGCACTGCTTCGCGACGCCTGGCAGCCGACGGCCGGGGCGGGAACGGCACGGCAGGCCCTCGAGATCCCGAGCGGCGAACGCCGGCGGGTCGACATCCCGCTCCTCCCCCGCCGACGCGGCGAGCTGGTGAGCGAGTTCGTGGTGATCCGGTCACGCGGTCCCCTCGGTCTCGCCGGACGGCAGGCCGTGCACCGCGTGCGGGGAGCGATCCGCGTGCTCCCCGCCTTCTCCTCGCGCAAGCACCTCCCGTCCCGTCTCGCCCGCCTTCGCGAGCTCGACGGCAACACGAGCATCCAGGTGCGCGGTCAGGGAACCGAGTTCGATTCGCTGCGCGAGTACGTGCGCGGCGACGATGTGCGATCGATCGATTGGCGGGCGACCGCCCGCGCCGGCACCACGATGCTGCGCACGTGGCGACCGGAACGCGATCGGCACGTCGTCATCATCATCGATACCGGACGCACCGCTGCCGCCCGCGTGGGCGATGGAACACGAGCGGATGCCGCGCTCGAGGCCTCCCTTCTCCTCTCGGCTCTCGCGGCGCGCGCAGGCGACCACGTGCACCTGCTGATGTACGACCGTGTCGTGCGGGCGCGGGTGACGGGCGTCGAGGGCAACGCCCTCCTGCCCGCGCTGACCGATGCCATGGCCCCGGTGCACGCGCGCCTCGTCGACACCGACTGGCATGGTGCGTTCGCCGCCGTGCGTACGTTGACGACCCGTCCCTCGCTGATCGTCGTGCTCACCGCGCAGGATGCCGCGGAATCGGCTCGTGGATTCCTCGGCGCGTTCCCGGATGCCTCGCGGGCGACGTCGATCCTGGTCGGCTCCGTGACCGACGAGTCGATCGTCGAGCTCGCGCAGCAGCGCGGCTCGCGCGAGGAGGTCTACCTCGCGGCAGCCGCCGAACGCACCCTGCGCGATGCCGAGAACGTGGAGGATGCGATCCGTCGAGCGGGCGGTGAGGCGATCTCCGCCGACCCCGAGGATCTCCCACCCCGGATCGCCGACCGCTATCTCGAGCTCAAGGCCGCCGGCCGGCTCTGAGCGCCCGCGTCACCCCGCGAGAAGTCGCGGCGTGCCCGCTTCGTACTCGACGAGATCGCCCGTCTCACCGCGGCGATATGCGCGTCCGCCGACGACGAGCATGTAGATCAGGAACACGGCCAGCGCCGCTGCGCCGATGCCGATTTTGAGCGGCCACGGCAGAGCCCAGCCGGTCACGAAGCCCTCGACGAGGCCGGCGAGGAAGAGGGCGAAGACGAGTCCCAACGCCACCGTTGCGAGTGACCTGCCCTGGATCGCCAAGGACTCGGTGCGCGCGCGACGCCCTGGCGCGACCCACGACCAGAAAAGGTGGAGACCTGCCGCTGCGGCGACGAAGATGCACGTGAGCTCGAGCATTCCGTGCGGAAGGATGTACAGCAGCATGACGTCACCTTGGCCGTGCGCGATCATCACGGCACCGGACACACCCAGACCAAAAGCGTTCTGCACGATCATGTAGAGCGGCCAGATTCCCGTGACGCCGAAGAGCACGCATTGGAGCGCGATCCACGCGTTGTTCGTCCAGACCATCCCCATGAACACCGCAGCGGGATTCTCGGTGTAGTAGCCGGTGAAGGATTCGTCGGCGTACTGCTGCAGCGCGTCCGGGGTGCCGAGTGTGGCGATCAAAGCGGGATCGTTCGATATCCAGAAGGCGGTTCCCAGTGCGATCGCGACGAAGGAGACGGCGATGACGAGCGTCGTCCACCTGAGTCGGTAAAGTGCCGCCGGAAGCTGATCGACGAAGAACCGCGACGCCTGCGTCAAGATGCTGTCCGAAGCACCCGTGAGACGCATGCGGGCGCGCGCGAGGATCGTCGAGAGGTAGTTGCCCTGCGGAGAGTCCCCGACCGAGGTCTTGAGCTCAGCGAGGTCCGCCGATGCGGCGCGGTAACGCACAATGAGTTCGTCGACAGCCGCGCCGTCCAGCGAGGCGCGGCTGAGCTCATCCAGCCGCGCCCACTCGGCGCGGCGTGCATCGGTCAACGCATCGGCATCCACCTGATTTACTGTACTCATGTCCGTGCCGATCGATACGACCGACGAGATGCTCTCCGGAGAAGCCGTCGCCATCGATGTGCAGCCGGTCGGTTTCCTCTTCCGGGCGCTCGGATCCCTGATCGACATGCTGCTGGGTTATGGGGTCTTCATCCTGTGGCTGTTCCTGCGGGTCTGGCTCCTCGACGCGGGCATCTTGACGGAGGCAACGGACCGGATCGCAACCGTCGCGTCGCTCGTGGTGAGCTTCTTGATCCTCCCGTTGACGATGGAGATGCTGACGAAGGGTCGCAGCCTCGGCAAGTTCGCCGTCGGCGGGCGCATCGCCCGGCTCGACGGCGGAGCGACCGGATTCCGCCACGCGTTCATCCGCGCTCTTCTCGGAGTGCTCGAGATCTACATGACCTTCGGCGGCCTCGCCGTGCTCTCGGGCGCCCTCACCGCCCGATCCCAGCGCCTGGGAGATCTCGTCGCGGGCACCTACAGCCAGCGCGTACGCACGCCCACGCTGGCCCAGAACGTTCCGGCCATGCCCGGCGAGCTTCTCGGCTGGTCGCAGGTCGCCGACGTCGCGCGTCTCCCCGACCGTCTCGCCCGACGGATCTCGCAGTTCCTCGCCTCCGCGCACCAGCTCGTGCCCGGGGCCCGTGCACGTGTCGCGGACGAACTGCTCGCCGAGGCATCCGCCTTCGTCTCGCCCCTGCCGCAGGCTGCACCGGAGCGGGCACTGGTCGCGATCACGGTCATCCGGCGTGAACGCGAGCGACGCGCACTCACCGCCTCGGATGCCCGCGCCGAACGGCTCACCGGCCGGCGCGTCGGGGTCTGACGCTCAGGCGCGCAGCGCCTCGTGGCGCACGACGATCCACCCCGCAGGCACCGACAAGCGGTCAGCATGCTGCGCACAGAGATCGTGCGCATGCGGGTGACGCTCGAGTCCGAGCGGACCGAGCGCGGCCATCTGGTCGCCGTAGTCGTACGTGAGCGTGGCCACCGCTTCTCGCGCGCAGCCCACCTTCGAGCAGAGTCGTCCGTCCATCCGTGCCAGGCTACGGTCCGGTGCGTGTCCGACGGGGATGCCGCGCCGTCCGGCTCCGCACACGGCCTAGACTTTCGTCATGCCCCGACGACGCGCCACCCGCACCCCTGAAACGCCCCGGCGCGGCGCTCGGCACGGGCGCCACGGCCGTCTCGGCCGCAGCGAGGTCGTGCGGCCTCCCCTGGCTCCGCTCGATGGACGCCTCGACCGGTTCGACCTCTCGGTGGGAACCGCGGTCGAGTTCCTCCGCGGCACGTGGCCGGAGCTGCAGGACGTGCGGTTCGAGATCGGCGCGATGCCCGACTTCGAGTCGGGAGACGAGGTACCGCGCTGGTATCTCGACCGCACGCACGCGCGCATCGTGCTCTTCCGCCTGCCGATCGAGCGCCTGCTCCCGCCCGGGCACGACGACAATGCGCATCGACGGATGGCGATCGAGAGCGCTGTGTTCCGCGCCGCGGCGGAGTACGTCGGCCGCGAACCGTGGGACCTCGGACACGATCACTGACCGGAGCGCATCGACCGGACTACGGGTAGACGGTGATGCTCTTCTCCGCGCCCGCGCTGGGCTGCAGCGGCCAGGTCGCGAGCGCTCCCGCCCCGGCCAGGCTCACCGCCGCGCGAACCGCGTCGGAAGTGCTCAGGCGATAAACCGTGTCGCCGTTGAGCGTCGCCGCCACCGAGCTACCGGCGGGCACGACGACCTCGCGGGAGTTTCCGTTTCCGAGGTTCTCGAGCGTGATGGTCGCGTCGGCACCGTCCTCGTTCATCAGATACAGCGCCGGCGCGGGTCCGTTCGGCACGGCGAAGACGGCATCCGCTCCGATCTCCGGCGCCGGCGTCATCCAGGAGAAGTCCGCGCCCTTACCGAATCCGCTCTGCTGTCGGACTCCCGAGACCACCGGAGTATCGGCCTCGATCGACACCGAGTAGGACCCGGGCGTGAGCGCACTGAGCGACGCCTCCGCCGGGGTGTCGGCCACGAGATCCACCGTGAACTCCTCGACGATATCCGGTGAGCCGACGGCACGCACGGTCACGACCGCTCGTCCGTCCTCTCCCGCCGAGAGCATCCGGAGCACCGTCATGTCGGCATTGTCACCGTCGCCGTCGAACGACTGAACACCGACGATGACCGGATGCCGCTGCGGCCCCGCGACCGCTTCCTGCAGGTCGATACCCGCCGGGTCGAGCGTGCGGACGAACGAGGATTGCAGAACCGCCCGCACGGGCGCGCCTTCGGCCGTCACCTTGATCACGGGTGCCGTGTCGCCCGCCGCGATCGAGCTGAGCGGGAGGGCGACCTGCGTCATCGCCGGGATGATCACGGTGCGGTTGCTCCGCGACTCGCCGTAGGCCGACAGGGTCACGGTGGATGTCACGGCCGCCGCATTGGTGAGGGTCACGATGTCCTTGGTGCCGGTGGCGACGCTTCCGCCGACCAGCCAGGATTCCAGCCTGCTCTCGCCGCACGGCAGGGCGGCGAAGCCCGCCAGGTCCGTCGCCGACACCGAGATCGACTCGGTCGCGGCGATGAGTGGCGCGCTCCGGTCGACCACCTCTCCGGTGAATCGGTCGACCTCGGCGCCGCCGATGAGATCGGGGGCGGCGATCGGTGCGGATGCCGGAGCACCACCGGTGCCGTCCACGGTGACCGATGGTGACCCCGCCGAGCGCATGCTCAGCGGGTCGGAGGAGTCGCGACCGATCGCGCGGAAGTCGCCGTTGCACACGAGCATCGGCGCTCCGGGAAGCGGCGTGACCTCCACGTGCGCAGGCTCATGCGCGACCTCCGGCCACGGTGCGTGGATCGCCGTGACGACGCCGGTGACGCAGGCGACCGCGACCACGGCTCCCACGGCGACGCGCGCGCCGGTGGCGACCACTCGGAAGACTCGCGTGCGGCTCATCGCTGCTGCTCCTCGGTGTCGGGGTCTCCGGCGGGGTCGACGTCATCGACCGCATCCTCGGCGTTGACGGCATCCTCCACCGGCGGAGCGACATCTGCTCCACCCGACACCGCGTCGGGTGCGGCGGTCTCGCCGTCGGAGACTGTCGGCTCGTGGAGTGCATCGGCCGGCGTCTCGCCGACGATCGCGGCTTCGGCGAGCTCGTCGACGCCACCCGGCTCGACGATCGAGGCTTCCGCGAGCTCCTCGCGGTGCCGCGGGAGCACGAGCGGCTCCTCGGGGGCACGCCCGACAATGCGCGACTGCGCACGCGCCGTACGTCGCGACGAACGTGTCGGCAGAGCGAGGAGCAGGGCGGCGAACAGGAAGATCAGCTGCAGAGTGACGACGAGTCGCGCCTGATGCTCCTGCGCGTTCGTGAGGGTCGCCGGTTCGGCGACGTCGACGTCGACCCTCCAGAGCACGCCTCGATCCGTGGTGCCGGCGTGCACGAAACCGGCACGCTGATCGATCGCCGTGATCGCCGATGTCCGCATCGAGCGAGCCTGGTCGGCCTCGTCGCCCGGCACCTGCGCGACGAGCACGTAGCTGATCCCGTGCGCGGCGAGCTCACCGGGAGCGTCGAAATCACGTGCGGACAGCAGGTCGACCGAGAGTGCAGCGATGTCGGTGCCTCGCGGCTGTTCCGCCGTCGAGAGCAGCGTGGTCTGCGCACCCAGGGTCTCACTCGCCCCCCATACGACCTCGGCGGCGAGCCCGCCGTCGTTCTGCGGCGTGAGGACGAGTGTGCTGACCTGCTGGTCCCCGGCCGCCTGCGCCGCGACGTATGCGGGGAGCGTCGAGTCTGGTCCGTTGCGCAGAGCGGAGGCGTCGAGGTGGAGAGCCGTGAGCGCCGGCACCGCGCCGACCACCAGAGCCACCGCGGCGATGCCGGTCACAACCGTACGCAGTCGCGGCAACGTGACAGCGGTGTCGAGGGTGACGACCGCACCACCGACGATGCCGATCCACGCGAGCGAGAGCCCGGCACCCGGCCAGATGGCGACCGGAGTGCCCTGCGCGAAGCTCACCGTGATGCCGACGGCCAGGAACGCCGTGGCGAAGCCGGCGAGCGAGACGACGAGCAGGGTGATACCCGCACGCCAACGCGGCGCGACCGCCGCACCGAGTGCGAGGAGGGCGAGAGGCGCGCTGAACACGGCCGCCCAGGCGCCCAGCGGCGCGATCTGGAACTCCACCCACCCTGCGGCATCCGCAGTGGGATATCCCGTTGCGAGGGCGAGGCGTCCTGCGGCATCCGCCGCCGCCTGCGGGCCGGCCCAGATCGCCCCGGGATCGGCCAGGAGGGCGACGAGCGATCCGTCGACGAAGTGCGCGTACGCGAGCGGTGCGAAGAGTACGAGGGCCGGAATCGGGGTCCAGAGCAGACGAACGGCGCCGCGGAACTGGGCGGTTCCCAGGGTGATCCCGAGCCCGACGACCCACAGCACGAGGAGCGCGGGGACGAGTGACGGGGAGCATGCGCCGACCGCGGCGAACAGCAGCGATGCCGCTCCCGCCGCACCCCAGGACCGATGGGCGACCACCGCCGCGTGGAACAGCCAGGGCAGGAGGAGATGCACGAGAACGCCGGTCGGGCGGCCGTCGACGAGCGCGGTGAGGAACGTCGGCGCCAGAGCCCATCCGACTCCCGCGAAGATGCGGAGCCCCGCGCGATCCGTCACCCGCGTCGCGGCGAACCACCCACCGAGAACAGCGAGCGGCAGCGCGAGCACCCACAGGAGCACGAGGGCGAACGACGGCGATCCCGGCCAGAGCGAGCCGAGAACGGCGACCACGCCGGCGAAGGGGTCGGCCGGGCCGACGACCTCGAGGCCGAGTCCGCGGACTCCCCACACCGCATCCTGCCAGAGTCCCGCGACGGTCTGCCGGAGCGGCAGGAGGGCTCCGCCGCCGAGCGACGGCCAGGCGAGCAGGGAGGTGAACGACGCGACGCTCACGGCGAGGGCGGCCAGCACGGCCCACGCGCCACCGCCGCCGAAGAAGTGCAGTTCGCTGACGGCGCCGCCTTCGCTGCCGTGGCCGTCGTCGAGACGACGGCGGAGCTGCGATGCCGTCACGCGCAGGGGCGAGATGCTGGCCCACGACGAGGTGCGGAAAGATCGGATGGCGGCGCGCGAACGGGCGAGCGCTCCGAATCGGAGCATCGCGACCACGGCGGCGCCGAACTCGGGGAAGACCTCTTCGGGACGCTTGCCGACGAGGTGCGCGATCGAGCGCCACAGTGCGAGGGGCAGGAGCGCGATCCAGTGCAGCGGCACGACGATCGCCGGCGCATAGGCGAGGCGCCGATGCAGTTGCGCGAGACGGGTGACGTAGGCACGCCGGGAGCGGCCGCGCGGAAGGGATGCCGGGCCATCGGGCGAGACCGAGATCCGGGCGGTCGGCGCGAGAACCACACGTCCGCCCCCGAGTCGAGCGCGCACGCCCAGATCGAGGCCCTCATCGGCACCGGCGAGCGCCGGGTCGGGGCGGAGGGCATCGCGCACCTCGCTGCGGATCAGCATGCCGCGGATGTCCGCCGCGAGCGCCTCGTCGAGGCCGTCGTGCTGCCCCTGGTCGAGCTCACCGGCCGAGAGCTCGACCGAGCGACCGAGGCCGGTCATGCTCACGCCCAGGGAGACGATCTCTCGATCGTTGTCGGTCGCGACCAGCTTGGGAGCGGCGATCGCCGCGGACGGCGATCGCTCGAGCATCCCCACGAGTCGTTCCAGCGCCCGAGGATGCGGCGCGGTGTCGTGTGCGAGCAGCCATACGGCGCTGTTCTCCGCGACCCGGGGACGCGCGAGTTCGACGGCCTCGGCGAACGAGGTGGAGTGCCGGGCCTCGACGATCCCTTCGACCGTCTGCGCGACGGCCTCACTGGTACGAGCCGATGCGGCGTCGCCGCAGATCACGAGGGTGACGGCTTCGACCGGTGCGGTCTGCGATCTCAGCGCCTCGAGGGTGCGGAGCAGTTGCGCGCGGGCTGAGGATCCGGGGCGCGCGACGATGATGGCGTGAACTCGGGCTGGCATGACATCGTCAGCCTAAGCGCGGTGCGACGCGGGGGAAGGCAGCCGGTGCGGCGCGCCCGCGAAGGCTTCCCGAAGAAACCGTCGGACGGAATCAGCTGGCGCGACGCTTGAGCTTGCGACGCTCGCGCTCGGAAAGTCCGCCCCAGATGCCGAACCGCTCATCGTTGTTGAGCGCGTACTCGAGGCACTCTCCACGCACATCGCACGAGGTGCAGATGCGTTTAGCGTCTCGCGTCGATCCGCCCTTCTCGGGGAAGAACGCCTCGGGATCGGTCTGCGAGCACAGGGCGTCGGTCTGCCAGGCGAGAGCGTTCTCGTCGTCTGCTTCGACCTTGCGAACCCCGGGTACACCGAGGTTGACCGGGTCGACGAACCAGTTCTCCGGAACGTCGGATCGGTATCCCGTCATCTCGACCTCCAACCCCTCATATCGCGCCCCCCGCCGGGCCGTGCACCACTAATTACACCCGTGTCATTCGCTCCGGTCAAGTCGCGGATCGTAAACCCTCAATCCCGTCTTGAAGGTTCTTGACGGTATATCGGCGTGTCGCGCGTGGGAGGCGGACTCGGGTGGGGGCGTGACGCGTCAGTGCCCCGGCGACGCGATGAACACCTCGCCGACGCCGGACAGGCGCAGCTCGGTCTCGTCGTCCGACGCATAGGCGACGGCGCCGACGGGCAGATCGACCGCGGCATCCGCTCCTTCGACGCGGACCGCGCCGCTCGTCACGAGCACCATGGTCCGGCCGTCGACGGGTGTGCTCGCCGACGAGCCGTCGAGAACGATGCGGCGCAGTGCGAAGTCCGGGACCGGCACGTCGTAGGTCGTGATCGCCCCGTCCTCGGCAGGACGCAGCACCGGCACGACTCCCGGCGTGGTGTCGACGAGCGAGAGAAGCTCCGGCACGTCGATCCGCTTCGGCGTGAGCCCCCCACGGAGCACGTTGTCACTTGCAGCCATGATCTCGACGCCGAGGCCCGAGAGGTAGGCGTGCAGGAGCCCGGCGCGAAGGAAGACGCCCTCGCCCCGGCGGAGCACGACATGGTTCATCAGCAGCGCGACCACGACACCCGGGTCTCCGGGATAGGTGTCGGCGATCCGAGCGACCGCGCGCAGAGACTCGTTCCACTCCCCCGCGTCCTCCCGTGACGCAGCGACGACGGCGTCGATGATGCCGCGCACGGCTTCGCCGGCCGACCCGTCGAGCAGCCACTCGAGGGTGTCGCGAAGGACATCGCCCTCAGCGGAGAGACGCTCGCGGAGTGCGGCGACGTCGGCTGTCGGTGCGAGAGCGTCGATGAGCCGCAGCGTCTGCGCGACCGGACGCAGACCGCTGAGCGACTCGAATCGCTCGCTCAGCGCGACCAGCAGCTCGGGCTTGTGGTTCGCGTCGCGGTAGTTGCGCTGCGGGTCGTCGAGCGCGAGGTCGCTCTCGCGCTCCCACCCGTCCTTCGCCTGCGCCATGGTCGGGTGCACCTGGATCGACAGCGGCTGGGCGGCCGCGAGCAGCTTCAACAGGTAGGGAAGCGTTCCACCGGTGACCGCGTCGAGCGTGCCGCCGCCCACGACGTCCGCGGGGTCGCCCGGGTGATCCCCGAACCAGACCTCCGCCTCGGGGGCGCCGCTCGGCGCACGCCCTTCGAGCTCGGCGAGAAGGGTCTCAGATCCCCAGGCGTAGTCGCGGGGCGCATTGGTGAGGTGCAGCAGCATGCTCCCAGCGTAGAGCCGCGCCACGCCGCTCACAGACGCACCCGACCGCCTCGCGATACCCTGATCGCGATGGCCCAGTACACCCAGCATCCGGTGAGCGCCCCGCCGACCGCCCCCGAGCGGGAATCGACGGGGCATCTGCTGTTGCGCGGGTACGTAATCCTCACGCTCTTCGTCACGTTCGCGCACACTGCCGTCTACAACCTCCTCGGCATGCTCGGCGCGGCCGTCGTGCTCGTCGTGTTCACGCTGGCCACCGTCGCGATCGGCGTCCCGATGCTGGCGCGCAACCGCCCTCAGGCCTTCCGTTGGCGGCGCCTGCCGTGGACGGCACTCGCCTACACGACCCTCGCGCTCGTCTCGGTCGCGTGGTCGCAGTGGCGGGGGCCGACGCTGCTCACCTGGCTGCTCCTCGCCGCAGTGACCATCAACGGCCTGTTCGTCGCGCACGTGTTGACGTGGCACGAGATCGTGCGCGCGCTCTCGTCGACGTTCAAGTGGATCCTCGGGCTGTCGATCGCCCTCGAACTGTGGGTATCCCTGGTGATCCACGGCCCGTTGCTGCCGAACTTCGTCGTCATCCCCGAAGACGGGATCGACCCGCAGCTGTACTGGGTGCGCGACAATCTGTTCGACGGCGGCCGGCTCCAAGGAATCGTGGCCAATGCGAACATCCTCGCGATCATCTCCTTGTTCGCGATCCTCACCTTCGGGGTGCTGTTCGCCGCCCGCGCGCGCTGGCGGACAACGCTCGCGCTGTGGATGCTGCTCGCCGCGTTCTTCCTCGTGCGCACCGCCTCGACCACCGCTCTCATCTGCGCCGCGGCCGTATGTGTCGCGCTGGCGGTCGCCCTCCTCATGCGACGCGCTCGCACGCCCGGGGAGCGCACGCGCATCTACGTGATCGCGATCGGGGGCTCCGCAGTGCTCGCCGGCGCCGTCTGGTTGCTGCGGGAGCCGCTGCTCGGCCTGGTCGGCCGCAGCGCCGACCTGACCGGCCGTTCCGACAAGATCTGGACCGCGGTGCTCGAGCGCGCTGCCCGGCATCCGGTGTTCGGCAACGGCTTCTCGAGCCCCTGGATTCCCGAGGACCCCGCCTTCGACGGCTGGATCGTCGACCACGGTCTCACCGTCTTCCACGCGCACAACATGTGGCTCGACGTGCTCATGCAGCTCGGCGTCCTCGGCGTGATCCTGATGGGCATCTCCTACCTGAGCCTGCTCTGGCGGTCGTGGTTCTTCGCCGTCGACCGCCCGCGATGGGACCTCAACTCCGCGCGCAACTTCTCGCCGATCACGCTCCTGCCGATCCTGTTCACGATCGTGCTGCTGGTGCAGGGCCTCTCCGAGTCCACCCCGATCATGCTCTGGGGATGGATGCTGCTGGTGATGTTCACGTTCAAGCTCAAGTCGGTGCCCCTGATCGGCGTCGGTGAGCGCGAGCAGCTGTTCGACCGCGGCGCGCGCGCCCGGCGGATCCCGTGACGTCGACCACCCGGACGGTCCGGCTGCTCGGATCGGTCGAGATGGCCCGCGCGTTCACGCTCGCGGTGATCACCGCGGTCTTCGGATCGTTCGCCATCGAGCGGCTGACCTCGCGCGTGACGCTCGCGACGATCATCGCCGTGCTCTGCCTTCTGGGAGCGGCGATCCTGTGGGCGCGGCGCGAGGAGCTCTCCGCCCTGCGCCTGGCGCCGTTCTCGCTCTACGCCTTCCTCGGCTGGGCCCTGGTGAGCCTGGTGTGGACGACCGACCGCGGCGAGACGCTGCTGGGGTGGTCGTCGCTGTTCGGCTACGCGTTCCTCGCCCTCACCGTCGGGCATATCCGCGACACGCTGCAGACCGTCCGTGCCCTCGGCGATGCGCTGCGCGGGCTCCTCGCCGTCTCTCTCGTGCTCGAGATCCTCTCCGGCATCCTGCTCGACGTTCCGTTCGTCGCCCTGGGCATCCAGGGCAGCATCGCGGCCGGCGGCCCCGTCCAGGGCATCTTCGGCAGCCGGAACATGCTCGGCTTCGTCGCCGTGATCGCCCTCATCACCTTCGTGATCGAGTGGCGGACCCAGTCGGTGAATCGGGCCCTCGCCATTCCGTCGATCGCGCTCGCCGGCGCCCTCGCCGTCCTGTCCTCCTCCCCGACCGTGCTGGTGCTCGCCGTCGCGGTCGGGATCGTGACGGCGGCGCTGACACTGGTCCGGCACTCGCCCCCGGCACGGCGGAGCATCGTGCAATGGTCGCTCAGCGTGCTCGTCACCGCTGCCCTGGCGGTGGCCTTCGCCTTCCGCCACCAGATCATCGCGCTGCTCGATGCCGGTTCCGACTTCTCGATCCGCGCGACGCTGTGGAACACCATCCTGGACTTCGTCGCCCTCAAGCCCATCGAGGGGTGGGGCTGGTTCGGGTCCTGGGCACGGGGCGAGTACCCCTTCACGTACATCAACTTCTTGCTCGACGACCGTCATCAGAGCGCCCTCAACGCCTTCTTCGACGTCCTTCTCCAGCTCGGCACCGCCGGACTCGTCCTGTTCCTCCTGCTCGGAGGCGTCGCGCTCGTGCGGTCGTGGCTGGTCGCGAGCGTGAGACGTTCGGTCGTCTATGCGTGGACACCCATCACGCTGATCACCCTCGCCGTCGACTCGGTCTTCGAGAGCTTCACCCTGGTGGGAGCCGGATGGTTCCTTCTCGTGCTCTGCGCACTCCGCGCCGGGCAATCGCGCTCGTGGCGCGAGAACATCGATGCCGCGCAGACGGGGGTCATCCCGACGCTGCGCGCCCAGGGCTGAGCGAGCGCTCGATCAGGCGCCTCAGCTCGATCAGGCGCCTCAGCTCGATCAGAGCGAGTCGGACGCGGCGCGCACGGCGGGCAGCTTCGCCGCCCAGTCGAGGGCATCGCGCACGCCGTCGTCGGTCGATCGCTCCGCACGCCAACCGAGCAGATCGTGCGCCCGCTCGACGATCGCGAACGCTCCGGCCTGGTCCCCCGCGCGACGCGGCGCTTCGACGACCGGGAGCGGCTCCCCCGTCACCCGCTCGAACGCGGCGACGAGCTCTCGGACGGTGACGCCGTCGCCCGTTCCGAGATTGATCACCCGGTAGGGATCGGGCGTCGTCACGATGTCATCGAAGCGCTGCACGGCGGCGACGTGGGCGAGGGCGAGATCCCAGACGTGGATGTAGTCGCGCAGGCCGGAACCGTCGCGCGTGGGCCAGTCGGTGCCGGTGATCGTGAACGGCACGCCCTCGGCCTTCGCCTGCATGATCTTGCCGAGCGCGTGGGTCGGCCGCGGGTTCTGGAGTCCCGTGCGCAGACGGGGATCGGCGCCGATCGGGTTGAAGTAGCGCAGAGCGATCGCACGGAAGTCGCCGGCGTCCGCCGAATCGTGGAGGATCTGCTCGACCATGGCCTTCGTCGAGGCGTACGGGCTCGACGGCGCGAGCGCCCCGGACTCGTCGACCCCGCCTCCGGTCTCGGCCTCGTAGACCGCGGCGGAGGAGCTGAACACGATCCGATCGATTCCGGCCGCGCGCAGGCGTGCGAGGAGCAGCACCGTCTTGCC
This sequence comes from Microbacterium sp. NPDC090225, assembly GCF_044772365.1. NCBI lineage: Bacteria > Bacillati > Actinomycetota > Actinomycetes > Micrococcales > Microbacteriaceae > Microbacterium > Microbacterium sp. NPDC090225. The sequence continues at coordinate 943,019 of NZ_JBIVYS010000001.1, forward strand.
CACGTTCGTGTCGTAGTAGCCGAGGGGGTCGTCGACGGACTCCGGTACGACGATCCGAGCAGCACAGTGCACCACGGCGTCGATGTCGGGGTGGTCGGCCAGCACCCGGTCGAGGACCGCGGCATCCGCGATGTCGCCGACGTAGAGCCCGCGCCCTTCGCCGAACGCGCGCAGCCCCGTCGACAGATCGTCGATCAGGACCGTCTCGATCCCGGCCTCCAGGCACGCCGTCGCGACAGTCGATCCGATGTATCCCGCACCGCCGGTGATCAATACCTTCATCGCCCGCCATCCTATCCCGCGCCCCCGACACCACCCGGGACGCGGCCGCTCTCCGCGGATCCCGAGGTGGCGGAGGGTAGGCTACTCACTGCTCGCAGAGTCCACTGCTCCGCCCGTCCGGCGGCAGTCGGCGCAAACCCCTCCGGAGAACTCCCCCGTGGCCCACGTCCTGCAGAACGTCGTCTTCCCGCTCGATCGCGACCCCGACCTCCTCCCGCTGTACGCCGACCCCGAGACGTGGTCGGTCATCGAGAACGAGCCGGTGCGCGTGTCGAACCGTGCGCATCTCGGCAACATCCTCGGCCGCCACCGCGCCCGCATCGTCGCGGGTCGACGCGTGTCGCTCGGCACGTACTTCAACGCGTTCCCCGCCTCGTACTGGCAGCACTGGACGAGCATCCGCCAGGTGCAGCTGACCGTCCGCACCAGCGGATCCGCCACCGTCCTCGTGTACCGCTCGAACGGCTCCGGTGTGCGTCAGCGCGTCGCCACGAGCGAGGTCACCGGCGAATCGTCGACGACATTCGACCTCGAACTCACCCAGTACAGCGACGGCGGATGGCTCTGGTTCGACATCGTCGCCGACGAGAGCAACGTCATCCTCGAGGGCGCGGAGTGGACCACCGACCAGGAGCCGGCCCGCACGGGCAAGGCCTCGCTGGGAATCACGACCTACAACAAGCCCGACTACTGCATCGAGACCCTGCAGGCTCTCGCCGCATCGCCCGATGCGCTCGAGTTCGTCGACCGCATCTTCCTCGTCGACCAGGGCACCCAGCTCGTCGCGGATCAGGACGGATTCACGGAGGTCGCGGCAGAGCTCGGCGAGACCCTCCAGGTGATCCGGCAGGCGAACCTCGGCGGGTCCGGCGGCTTCGCCCGTGCGATGCACGAGACCCTCCAGCGCCCGGAGAGCGACTTCGTGCAACTCCTCGACGACGATGTGCGCATCGAGCCGGAGTCGCTGCGTCGTTCCGTCGTCTTCGGGCAGTACGCCACGAACCCGGTGCTCGTGGGCGGCCACATGTTCGATCTGCTCGACCGACCCAAGCTTCACGGCTGGGCCGAGGTCGTCGACGAAGCGCCGTTCATGTGGCGCAACCTCTACCAGGAGGAGATGCCGCACGACTTCGGTGTCTCCAACCTGCGCCAGTCTCCCCTCCTGCACATGCGCATGGACTCCGCTTACAACGGCTGGTGGATGTGCCTCATCCCCCTCGACGCGATCCGCAAGGTCGGCCTCTCGCTCCCCGCTTTCATCAAGTGGGACGACGCGGAGTTCTGCCTGCGTGCCGGCGAAGCGGGGTTCCCGACGGTGTCGATGCCGGGCGTCGCTCTCTGGCACGTCTCGTGGGTCAACAAGGACGACACCATCGACTGGCAGGCATACTTCCACGCCCGCAACCGCATCGTGGCAGGGCTCATCCACTCGAACGCGCCGAAGGGCGGGCACCTGATCCGTCACAGCCGTCGCGTGGACCTCAAGCACCTCATGATGATGCAGTACTACCCCGTGGCCCTCCGCGCGCGCGCCCTGCGCGACGTGCTCTCCGGTCCGGACCACATGCAGCGCACGCTCGCGACCGCGATGCCCGCCGCCCGCGCCCTGTCGTCGGAGTACCCCGAGACGGTCATCCACAAGGACCCGTCGGCCGTGCTGCACTCCCGTCGTGGACGACAGGTCTTCCAGCGGCAGCGCTCGCGGCACGAGTACGACAGCCCGAGCGGTCTGGCACTGCGCAAGTTCACACTCACGACGCTGATCGCGCACTGGCTCCACAAGCCGAACCCTGCCAACGTGGCCCAGCCCGAGGTGGAGTTCGGTAAGGACGACGCGCACTGGTGGCGCCTTCCGGTCTTCGACAGCGCACTCGTCAGCACGGCCGACGGGTCGGGCAAGAACATCTACACGCGCGACCGCGCGAAGTACCGTCGGATGCTGCGCGAGAGCGTACGCCTTCACGCAGAACTGCAGCGCAGGTGGCCGGAGCTGCAGAAGCAGTACCGCGATGCGCTGCCCGGACTCGTCTCGCCAGAATCCTGGGAGCAGATCTTCGAGGAGCAGGCATGACCGCGGCATCCGTCGCCTTCGACCCGGCCGCGGCGACGATCGTCATCGTCACCTACAACCGCTCGCACCTGCTCACCGGGTTGCTGGAGAGCATCACGGCGATGGACCCGAAGCCGGGTCACGTCGTGATCATCGACAACGCATCCGCCGATGACACGACCGAGGTCGTGGAGTCGTTCCGAGCGGGCATCGGCACCGAGATCGTCTACCGCCGCCTCGAGACGAACACCGGCGGATCCGGCGGGTTCAGCGAAGGCATGCGCACGGCGTACGAGCTGGGCTCCGAGTGGATCTGGATGATGGACGACGACGTCGAGGTCATCCCCGACGGTCTCGCGAAGATGGGCACCTGGTCCTCGCGGTTCAAGAGCATCCAGGGACGCCGCTACGACTACGACGGCAGCGAGTTCTACTGGCAGTACCGGATCGCCGAGCGCATGGGCATCCCGATCCCGTTCGCACCGTCCGGCTTCGACGCGTCCGGGTTCAAGGAGATGAACAGCGGATGCTTCGAGGGCATGTTCATCCACCGCTCGATCGTGAAGCAGATCGGCTTGCCCGACCATCGCTTCTTCATCTATTGGGACGACCAGATGTACGGGTGGCTGGCCTCGCGCCTCACGACAGCCGTGATCGTCGATGAGTTCGTGCTGCGGCGCACTCGCGAGATCAAGCAGTGGGACATGGGCATCCGGCACATGAACGCCTCGAGCAACGCCTATCGCTTCTACATCATGCGCAACCGCGCCCACATCAAGCACTACTACCGCATCCACGACAACTACAACCCGGTGCTCTTCGGCCTGGGCACGGCGATGACCTTCGCCAAAGAGCTGATCCGCCTGGTCTTCGTGGAGCGCACCGTGCGCGGGACCAGCAATCTGTTCCGCGGTCTCAAGGAGGGGCGGAAGATCTCCCGGGATCGCTCCTGGCAGCCGATGTCGCCCCTGGAGGCGTGATGTCGAACACCCCTCAGCCGGAACTGCGCTGGGCCCCCATCCCGCCCAAACCGAAGAGCCGCGCCCGTATCTGGATCATCATCGGTTCGGTGATCCTGGCCCTCGCGATCGTCGCGGCACTGCTGTGGTTCTTCCTGTTCCGCGGCGAGACCCCGGACGGCGCCCCGTCGCCGTCTCCGTCGTCCTCGGAGACCGCGAGCCCCTCGCCGTCGGGCGAGCCCGATCCGGGAGCCTCCGAGAATCCGTCCGAGGAGCCGGGCACTCCTCCGGTTGCGCCGGCGCCCGACCTCTCCGCCTTCGTGGCGCAGGTCCAGCCGCGCCTCGATGACGGCGTCCGCGGCCTCGATATGCTCGCCCAGCTCAGCGGGCAGGATGCCGTCGGAGTCGTCGATCAGCTGCAGCAGGACGCCCAGCGGCTGGCGGAGACGACACCTCCCACCTCGATCTCGGACTCCTGGTTCACCGCCGTCTCGGAGTACTCCACCGCGCTGACCCAGGTCCGCTCCACCGCCGAGAACGGCGGGAGCACGGCGGACTCCGTGACGACGGCTCGCGAGCGGCTCCAGACGCTCCGAGGACTCCTCGGGATCTGATGCGGCTTCGGCCTGCGAAGCGACCAGTAAACTGCACTTTTGCGCATGATGCGCCCCACGCGCTTCGATCGGACGAAGGATACGGACATGGCTGAGCGGAAGACCACCGGAGAGGACGCATGACGAAACGGCTCGCGCTCGTCGCACACTACGACCCGCGTGGCGAGGCGGCCCCGCACGTCCTCCGTCAGCTCGACGAACTCGGATCCCAATTCGACGAGGTCGTGCTGGCGACGACCGTCGACCTCTCCCCGGCCGCGGCAGCGGCGATCTCCTCGCGCGCGACGTTGATCCGGCGCGCGAACTACGGGCACGACTTCGGATCGTGGCGGGACTGCCTCGAGCGCTTCGATTGGGCACAGTCCTATGACGAGGTCCTCTTGACCAACGACTCCTACGTCGGATTCTTCCGCCCGCTGGGTGAGGTCATGCAGACGATGCGCACGCGGCCGGTGGAGCTGTGGGGCATCACGCAGAGCGCACGACACTCGCCGCATGTGCAGAGCTACTACCTGCACTTCACGAGCGAGGCTCTCCACTCCCTCGCCTTCCGCCGTTTCTGGACGGACTCGAAGCCGGCTCCGGACCGGCAGAGCGCCATCCAGTTCCAGGAAGTCGGCATCAGCCGCGCGATGTCCGAAGCCGGCTATCGTTTCGGCGCCTACTTCGACCCGACGCGCGACGAACGACTGCGCGCCACTCGTCGCGGAGTGCACTGGCTCCGTCAGCGTAGGAAGCGCTTCCCCGCACGGTTCGACACGCTCGAGGACGGATACTTCGACGTGCGAGCGTGGCGCGACCCCGCGCAGGCCGACAACCTCAACTGGTCCAGTGCGTTCGCCGACTCCAGCCTCGATCACGGGCGACTTCCGCTCATCAAGCTCGACACGCTGCGGTACGACCCGTACTGGCTCGGCGCCGGCACTCTCCTCGACGATCTCGAGAAGAAGTACCCCGCCCAGATGGACGGCGTGCGCGAGTACCTGCTCGCGACGCAGCCGTACTACAGCCAGCGCCGTTACGAGAACTACGGCTTCGCGCGCCTGAACGCCGTCGAACGCCTCGTCTTCGGATACCGCGCCCCGCGGACCCTGAACAAGAGAGGACGCTCGTCCGATGTCGTCGATTCGTGAGATCTCGCGCCTCGCCCGGCGTGTTCCCGTCGTGCGGGACGTACTGGAATCTTCAGACCCGCGCCGTCGCGCGGAGCGACTGGCGCGAACGGGGATCATCGATGCCGCGCTCTACGCGGCTCAACTCGGAGTGCCCTCTCTGACCGTCGAGCAGGCGGCGGCACATTACGCGGCCGAAGGGTTCCGCTGGGGATACACGCTCAACGTGCTGACGGATCCGTATGTGATCCGTCGCGCGATGATCCGCACGGACCGTCCTGCCCTCTACGACTACTTCAACTCTCAGGCGTGGCATGCGAGCACGAGCGGGGCATGGAGCGTTCGACGCTATGCGGATGAGCACCCCGAGTCCCTCGAACACCCTGCGGGCCCGGTGGGACATCTCTGGGAGCGGGTGACGCGCGACCCGGAGACGGAGATCATCGTCGAGTCGGGCGGCGTTCGCTCGATGCCGTGGTCCGAGATCTACCCCGTCCTGTTCGCTGCGACGGCGGAGTGGGCTGCCCTCCAGCGCGATCGTCGCAACCGTTATCCGCGCACGGAACTCGAGCACGCGGAATCGCTCGACGTCGCCGAAGGCGCGTCGGGTGCGCGTGCCAGCATCATCATGCCGGTGTGGAATCGTGGCGGAGCGATGCGCAAGGCCGTCGATTCGATCCTCGCCCAGTCCTGGGAGGACTGGGAGCTGCTGATCATCGATGACGGTTCGTGGGACGACACGGTGGCCGTCGCCGAGCTCCTGTCGAAGCGTGACTCCCGTATCCGGCTCATCCGCCAGGATCACCTCGGTGTCTGTGCCGCGCGCAACGCGGGCATCGCCGAGGCGACAGGCGAGTTCATCGCCTTCCTCGACAGCGACAACACGTGGAAGCCCCACTTCCTGCGCGACATGGTCACGACGATGAAGCGAGAGTCGCTCACGAGCGCATACGCCACGATCGCCCTCGACGACGGCGAAACCGTGCGTTTCCGCTACGGGTCGCCCGATCCGAAGAGCCTCATCCTCGGAAACTCGATCGATCTCAACACTCTGGTCGCGAGGAAGGACGTCGTGCTCGAGGTCGGAGGATTCGACCCGACTCTGCGTCGCGCCGTGGACTACGACCTGATCCTCAAACTCGCCGCGCACTCCCCGATCACGCACGTCCCGACGCTCGGCGCGCACTACGACAACTCCGAGGACGCTGCCGACCGCATCTCGACGACCGAAGCGATCGGATGGAACACGTCCGTTCGCCTTCGCCACTCCGCGATCGAACCCTCCAGCCTCGTCGGCGACGCGACGATCGTGGTGCTCCTGCAGCGACACGACTTGACGTTGCACGCGAAACTCGCCCGTCTCTCAGATGCCCCCCAGGGCACCGAGGTGCGTTTCGTCGGCGTCGGTGTACGCCCCGACGAATGGCGCCAGATCCGGGCTGCGACGCTTCACCGCGACGGTACGTCCGCCGCCCTCCATCAGGACGGCGAGCCCTTCGCGTACGTCGTCGACCGGGAGCTGCATCGCAGCAGGAGCGCCGTCTTCGCCGTGATCGATCCCCGCTCGACCTTCAGCGAAGAGGCTCTCCTCGCGCTGATCGACGAGGTGGCTTCGAACGCCTCGGATGCTGTCATCCCGCTCACCCTCGGATCCGACGGCACGGTCGAGAGCGTCGGATCGATGCTGGTCGGTGCGCACGGTTCTCCCGTCGCGATCCTCGGCGGCCACCCCGCTGAAGACGCTCGACGACTCGGTACGCGGGTCGCCCTCAGAGCGCTCTCCGGGCGGAGCTTCGCCATAGCCCGGGAACTCCTCGATTCGATCGGCGGAATCGACCCGCTCCTCTACAACGAGCACGAGCTCGCCGGCCTGGCTGGCGGGCTGGCCGGGCGCCACCTCACGGCCCGAACGGATCTCACGTTCACGCAGCTCGACCGACCGCGCGAGTTCACCGTCGTCGATCCGACGGGCACGAACAATGCTCTGCGAGCCCTCGCTCTCCCGGTGGATTCGTCCGATGCCGAAAGCGCCTACGCGCGAGCAGGGTTGCGCATCGCACACTGGCGCCGAGAGGTTCCTGCACCCCTCGAACCCCACGAGATCGGCAAGTCAGCCGCACTGCCCGCTCCGCTCATCCCCGTCGTGACGCGCGACCGGGGGGACATCGAGATCGACGGACGTGCTGTTCCCCGTCTGCGCTGGGCGATCAAGACCGCCTCGCCGGCAGGACCTGCGGGCGAGACCTGGGGCGACACCCACTTCGGGAGGTCCCTCGCCGCGGCACTCGAATCCCTCGGCCAGGAGACCGTCGTCGACGCCCGCGAGGCGCAACGCCGTGAGACCGACTACCTCGACGACGTCGTGATCCAGCTGCGTGGTCTCGACATCTACTCCCCCTCACCCGCCGCGCTCTCCTACCTCTGGGTGATCAGTCACCCGGACATGGTGAGCAGAGGCGAAGCGCAGCGTTTCGACCGGGTCTTCGCCGCTTCCCTGAGCTGGTCGGCCCAGCAGTCCGAACGCTGGGGCATCCCTGTCGAGGCGCTGCTGCAGTGCACCGATCCCGAGCGCTTCCACCCGGAGGACAGCACGGAATCGACGGGCAGAGGCGGACCGCTCTTCGTCGGCAACAGCCGGGGCATTCCGCGACCGACCGTCATGGAATCCGTCCGAGCAGGACTCCCCCTCGAGCTCTACGGAGGCGACTGGGAGCGGTTCCTGCCCGAAGGCGCCATCACCGGCGAACGGGTCGACAATACCGACCTCGGACGCCTCTACTCCTCGGCATCGGTCGTGCTCAACGATCATTGGGCCGACATGCAGCGCGAAGGGTTCATCTCGAATCGCTTGTTCGATGTCGTTGCGGCTGGAGGGCGCGCGTTCAGCGACGACGTTCCGGGCATCGACCAGATCTTCGGCGGAGCGGTGCAGACCTACGACGCGGTATCCGAGATCGTGCCGTTCCTCGAGAGCGATCTCGACGCACGATTCCCGACGGACGACGCTCTGGCGCTCATCAGTGAGCGCATCCGAGAAGAGCACTCGTTCGCGGCGCGCGCCCGCATCCTCCTCGATCACGCGATCGCCGATCTCGCTGCGCAGGGCCGGCGGTGAGCGCGACCGAAGCCCGCGCAGCGCGGCGTCGCCTGCATCGTCCGGACCTCATCGGTTGGGGGCTCTTCGCGGTCGTCATCGTCGGAGCGGCCGTCCGCTTCGGCGGCATCGGATGGGGCCTGCCGTTGCCGCTGCACGCGGACGAGTGGGTCGTCGTCGAGGGTGCCATCGACATGGCGCAACGGAACTCCTTCGCCCCGCCGTTCTTCTTCCGTCCTGACCACCTCGAGACGCAGCTCAGCTACATCGTCTACCAGGCATGGTCTCACCTCTTCGGAGGCGGAACCCCCGAAGCGCTCTTCGCGGTCGATCCGGCGCCCTTCTACGCCCTCGCGCGGGCGACGACGGCGACCCTCGGCACGGCATCCATCGTCGTCGCCTACTTCATCGGCAGCTCGTACACCCGCACGGCCGGCCTGTGGTCGGCGTTCGCGATCGCGTTCTTCCCCCCGTTCGTCGAGCATTCCCGCTACGCGACGCCCGACGTTCCCCTGGTCTTCGCGGTGCTCCTGACGATCCTCGGGGCCGTGCGCTACATCCAGCGCGAGAGCTGGCCCTGGCTCGTCTTGGCGTCGGCCGGTGTGGCCATCGGCATCACGGCGAAATATCCGGCCGTCGCGGCCACGTCCACCATCGCGGTCGCCGTGGTCATCGCTTCGATCCGGTCCCGCCACTACTGGCGGATCCCGGTGCGTGGGGCCGCGGCGATCGTCATGGTCCTCGGCTTCACGTTCGCGCTGTCGCCGACGCTGTTCACCAATTTCTCCGAGGTCCGCGCCCAGCTCTTCCAGCAGAACTCGACGGGGCACCTCGGCGCCGATGGGTTGGACTGGTCGGGGAACGCGCTCTTCTACGCTTCCTCGTTCCTCAACAACGGCGGCATCATCATCGTGCTCTTCGCCGCCGCGGGTCTCGTCGCCGCCGTCGTCGGACGACGATGGGACATGACCCCCCTCCTGACCGGCCTGGTCTTCTGGGTGGCCATCTCCGTGCTCACCCTCCATTGGGACCGCTGGGGCCTGCCGATGTTCATCACCCCGCTTCTGCTCGCAGCCGTCGGGCTCGATGCCGTCTGGCGCTGGACATCCACGCGCGGCCGCGTGCCGCGGATCATCGTGGGCGCCCTGGCGGCGGTATCCGCGGCATCGCTCCTCCTGGCTTCCTTCGCCCAACTCGCCGTTGCACTCGCACCGGATACCCGGCAGACCTCAGCAGCAGACCTTGCCGATCGTGGAATCGACGCCGACGACACGTTTTACGACGGCTACACACCGTTCCGAAGTGACGGTCCCCGAAATCTCGCCGCGGAGCTCATGGTCGTCGACGGCGCCGTCACCCCTCGTGAGGGGATCGACTCGTTGCCGTACATCCTGACGTCGTCGTCGATGGTCAACCGCTATCTGCGCGCCGACAACATGCCCGAGGAACAGGCCGTGTACTCGGCGATCCAGCAGCTCCCCGTCGACACGCAGTGGAACAGCGTGGGAATCGCCCCCGCCTCACCGTGGGAGCCCGTGCGCATCTGGCAGAGCATCGACTTCCTCGCGAAAGTAGCCGGCGGAGCGAACGGCGGGCCTCAGCTCATCCTGTACCGCACACCGGAGCCGTCGACGCAGTGACCAGCTGCCCCGGCCCGCTCTGAGATCAGGCCGGGGCGCTGTCGGCGTTGTACCGGTCGAGCACGTCGCCGATCGGCCCATCGAGCACGAGCGCACCCTTGTCGAGATAGAGACCGCGCTCGCAGAACCGACGCAGATCCCGCTCGTTATGACTCACGAAGAAGAGCGTGCGCCCCTCGGCGAGCAGTTCGTCGATACGTCGATAGCACTTCTCGCGGAACGCCTTGTCGCCGACGGCGAGCACTTCATCGACGAGCAGGATGGGCTCCTCGAGCTGCGACACGACGGAGAACGCAAGACGCACCTTCATGCCGTTCGACAGGTGCTTGTACGGGGTGTCGAGGAAGTCCTGCAGCTCGGCGAACTCGATGATGCCGTCGAAACGACGCGAGATCTCGGCGCGACTCATACCGTGCAATCCCGCCGTGAGACGCACGTTCTCGCGCACGGTGAGATCCCCGACGAAGCCGCCGGTGAGTTCGATGAGTGGAGCGACCCCCTCGTGAACGTCGACGCGTCCTTCGTCGGGCAGGAGGACCCCGGCCACGAGCTTGAGCAGCGTCGACTTTCCTTGGCCGTTGCGGCCGACGACGCCGATCGATTCGCCGGGCTGCACCGTGAACGAGACGCCCCGGAGCGCCCAGAACTCGCCGGGACGCTTGCCACGGCCCTTGCCTCCGAAGAGATCCTTGAAGCTCCGGCGGCCCCGTCGATTGCGACGGAAGCGGACGCCCAGATCGACGACCTCGATCGCGCTCATCACAGCTCCTTCAGGACGGCGGGCTCGAGACGCCGGAAGACGAGGATGCCGAGCACCAGCACGATGGCACTGACCAGCACCGCGCCCAGGATCTCCGTGGGATTCCACTGGTCGGGGAAGAAGGCGACCCGGTAGAGGCCGAAAATACCGAACAACGGGTTGGCCGCAGCGAACTCGCCGAAAGCACCCGGAAGATCGGATCCCGCGTAGATGATCGGCGACGCGTAGAACAGCACCCGCAGGATCAGGCGCGTGGTGCGCTCCAGGTCGGCATACAGCGCGCAGAGCGGCGCAACGAGAAGACCGAGCCCCACCAGCAGCACGGCCTGCAGCAGGATCGCGACCGGGAACCACAGCAACTGCCACGACACCGTCGCGCCGGCGAAGACCGCGAAAGCGGCGAGCACCGGCAGCGAGCAGAGGAACTCGATCCCCTTGCTCAGCACGATCCGGTTCACCCAGATCGAGCGCGGGATCGCCGTCGATCGCACGAGCTTGGAGTCTCGGCTGAACGCGCGGGTGAAGTCGGTGACCGCCGAGTTGAACCACACCCAGGGCAGCAGCGCGGAGATGAGGAAGACGATGTACGGCTGCTCTCCGACCGTACGGGAGAAGACCTGGGTGAAGACGAACCAGTAGATCAGGCTCATCAGCAGCGGGTCGAGAACCGACCACAGATATCCCAGCCAGCTCGTGGCGTAGCGCACGCGGAGATCGCGTGCCGACAGGAGCCAGAGGGAGTGCACGTAGCGGCGCGCCGAACCCGGCGCGCCGATCGAGGTCTCGCTCATCCCGGTGTGAGGTGCATCGTCCGGCCGCCGGTCAGGCGAGCGTGTTGTTCCACATCGACAGCGCAGAGCCGATGGCCATGTGCATGTCGAGGTACTGGTAGGTGCCGAGGCGTCCCCCGAAGTGCACGTCCTTCTCCCCCGCCATGAGGTCGCGGTAGGCGAGAAGTCGTTCGCGATCGGTCGCCGTGTTCACCGGGTAATAGGGCTCGTCGTCACGGCCCGCGAACCGTGAGAATTCCCGCATGATGACCGTGCGATCCTTCGGGTACCGGTCTGCCCGCTCAGGGTGGAAGTGACGGAACTCGTGGATGCGTGTGAACGGCACGTCCGCATCCGGGTAGTTCATGACGCTCGTGCCCTGGAAATCGCCGATGTCGAGGACTTCCTCCTCGAGGTCGATGGTCCTCCAGCTCAGCTCGCCCTCGGTGTAGTCGAAGTAGCGATCGACGGGCCCGGTGTAGACGACGGGGACCTGCCCGACGACGGCAGCCTTGTTGAGGGGCTGGGCCTCGTCGAAGAAGTCCGTCGAGAGACGCACGTCGATGTTGGGGTGATCCGCCATTCGCTCGAGCCACGCCGTGTACCCGTCGGTGGGGAGCCCTTCCCAGGTGTCGTTGAAGTACCGGTTGTCGTAGGTGTAGCGCACCGGGAGCCGGCTGATGATGGAGGCCGGGAGGTCCTTCGCCTCGGTCTGCCACTGCTTGGCCGTGTAGTCGCGGATGAAGGCTTCGAACAGCGGGCGCCCGATGAGACCGATGCCCCGCTCCTCGAGGTTGGTCGCCGTCGCCGGGTCGAACTCGCCCGCCTGCTCCTGAATGAGCGCCCGCGCCTCGGCGGGGCTGTACGCAGCCTGGAAGAACTGGTTGATCGTTCCCAGGTTGATGGGGAGCGGGTAGACCACTCCCTTGTGAGCGGAGTACACCCGGTGGACGTAGTTCGTGAAGGTGGTGAAGCGGTTCACGTACTCCCACACGGTCGCATTCGAGGTGTGGAAGAGGTGCGCGCCGTAGCGGTGGACCTCGATGCCGGTCGTCGCCTCGGCCTCGCTGTAAGCGTTGCCGCCGATGTGGTGGCGTCGATCGAGGATCGTCACCTTGCGTCCGGCGGCTGCTGCGCGCTCAGCGATGGTGAGTCCGAAGAGACCGGAGCCGACGATGAGGAGGTCCATGGATGCTTCTTTCCTGTCTGGATCCCCGTCGAGGGACCCGTCGCGACCGGACCCGTCGGTGGGCGGCCGTTAGCGTACCCATGCTACCTGCGACGACGCCGCCGCCTGCTCAGGGTCGGCGGGGCGCCATGCGGTAGTCTCGATGGGCACCGGCACGGCGGTGGTGAGCGAAAGCGCAGGTCAGGTGAGCGAGCCGATGAGCACCGGTCGAGACGACAGCGAATCGAGCGGCACCGATTCCGTCACCGCTGCGGGCGAGCCGACCACAGAGGAAGACCGCTCGGTCGGCGGTATGCGCGGGCCCGACGGCCCCCTGCTTCGCCTGTTCCGCGATCGTCGTGTCGCCTTCCTCTTCGTCGGCGGGATCAACACCGTCGTCGGATTCGGCTGGTTCGCCCTCTTCGACATCACCGTCGGTCAGTTGTGGGGCTACATGGTGACGTTACTGTTCGCACACGTCGCCAGCGTCCTGTGCGCATTCGTCCTCTACCGCCGACTCGTCTTCCGGGTGCGCGGTCATGTCTGGACCGATCTGATGCGCTTCGAGCTGGTGTATCTGACCTCGCTCGGCATCAATGCCGTGCTCCTGCCGCTCCTCGTGGAGTTCGCGCATCTCGAGCCCATCGTCGCCCAGGCGCTCATCGTCTTCGTCACGACGATGGTGAGCTACTTCGGGCACAGCCTCTTCTCATTCCGACGCAAGGAGCCCACCGCGTGACGACGCCTCCCCTCAGTGTGGTGATCCCCGCCTACAACAACGCTCGCACTCTCGCCGAGACCATAGATTCGGTGCTGGCTCAGGAGGGCATCGACTTCGAGCTGATCGTCGCAGACCACTCCTCCACCGACGGCTCCGATGCGGTGCTCGACGGCTACCGCGACGACGCGCGCGTCACGATTCTCACCACCGCGAGCGGCGGCGGCGCGGAGCGGAACTGGAATCGGGTGACGGCGGAGGCGCACGGGGAGTTCATCAAGCTCGTCTGCGGCGACGACGTTCTGCGACCGGGCATCCTCGCCCGACAGGTCGCGCTGCTCAGAACGAGCGGTGCAGTGCTCACCGCCTGCCGACGTGACGTGACGGATGCCGACGGCAAGGTGCTGATGCCGGCATGGGGCCTGCGCGGCCTCGGTGCGCCGATGGACGGCGCACGCGCGGCGGCGAAGGCCGTGCGAGCGGGGTCGAACCTGTTCGGGGAGCCGGCCTCCGTGACGATGCGGCGCGACTCGCTTGAGCGTGCTGGCGGGTGGGACGCGACGTTCCCGTACCTGATCGACCAGGCGACGTACTCGCGCGTCCTCCTCGACGGCACTTTCGTCCCCGACTCCGAGGTGGGGGCGACGTTCCGCCTCTCCGACTCCCAGTGGAGCGCCGTGCTGATCGCTTCGCAGGCCGACCAGGCGCGCCGTTTCCACCGCTGGTTCCGCGAAGAGCATCCCTCGGTCGTCTCGGCCTGGGACCTGCGGATCGGAAACTTCCGCGCGAGCGTCATGGCCAGACTGCGCCGACTTTCGTACACAGTGCTCAGATGGAGGAACCGATGAGCGATCCCTACGTCCATCGCATCAGCGTGGTCACCCCGGTCTACCAGGGCGAGCGCACGCTCGACGCGCTGGTCGAGAGCATCGCGCCCTGGACGCAGGAGTTCTCGACCCCCGAGGGTCATCGCGCGATCGTCACCGAGGTCATCCTCAGCTACGACCGCGGCCCTGACGACTCGGGTGCGGTCATCCGCCGACTCGCGGCATCCCAGCCCTGGATCCGACCCGTCTGGCTCAGCCGGAACTACGGTCAGCACGCGGCGACTCTCGCCGGGATCGCGAGCTCGGGCGGCGACTGGGTCGTGACGCTCGATGAGGACGGCCAGCACGACCCCCTCTTCATCGGCGGGATGATCGACACCGCCCTGCGGGAGCAGGCGGATCTCGTGTACGCCGCGCCCAGCAATCGTCCGCCCCACGGCTTCGTGCGCAACACCGCGTCGAAGGGTTCGAAGAAGCTGCTCGAGTCGTTCCTCGGCGGCGGACGTGCCTCGCAGTTCAACAGCTACCGCCTGATCCTCGGCGAGATCGCGCGCAGCGTCGCGGCATACGCCGGGACCGGCGTCTACCTCGATGTGGCCCTGAGTTGGGTCTCGGCGCGCACGGTGACCTCTCCCGTCCTCCTCCGCGAGGAGGGCGACCGCGATTCCGGCTACTCGTATCGTCGTCTCTTCGCGCACTTCTGGCGGATGGTGCTGACCTCCGGCACGCGGGGGCTCCGTTTCGTCACCGGCGTCGGAGCCCTGTTCTTCATCGGTGGCATCCTCTTCGCCCTCTACTTGGTGATCATGCGTGCCTTCGCGGTCGACATACCGGCGGGGTGGACGTCGCAGATGGTGCTGACCGCCGTCGGGATCGGGGCGATCCTCATGGCGCTCGGGATCGTCGCCGAGTACCTGGGCGTCGCGGTGAGTTCCGCCCTCGGCCGTCCGACGTACCTGATCGTGCGCGATCCCCTTTCCGGCCCTCTGGGGCACCGCGAGCCTGCCTCGAAGGAACCGGGTGGCGAGCGCGGCGCGTAGGTGGATCATCGGACGCGGGCTCCTCGGTGAGGCGGTCGCGCGCTCCCGGTCCGACACTCCGTTCTCCGTGCCCGTCGATTGGACGGACGCGGAACGCACGAAGCAGACGCTGTCCTCCGCTCTGACCGATTTCCTCGCCCCCTCGGGCGTGCACGAGATCTATTGGTGCGCCGGGAAGGGCGTGACGTCGACACCCCGCGAGCGCCTGCAACAGGAGGTCGCGGTCTTCGAATCCTTCCTCGCGGCGCTCGGACGCACCAGCGCGGAGTCGGATGCCGTCGTGGTGCTCTTCCTGAGTTCGTCCGTCGGCGGCGCCTACGGCGGTGCGGTCGGAGGGCCTTTCACCGAGCACAGCCCCGCGGCACCCGCTTCGGCCTACGGCGAAGCCAAGCTCGACATGGAACGGCTCGCGAGCGCATACGGCGAGGCGCACGGGTGGCGCACGGTCATCGGACGCCTCACCAATCTCTACGGACCGGGGCAGGACCTCTCGAAGGGCCAGGGGCTGATCTCCACGCTGGTCAACAGTGCCGTCACCCTGCAGCCGGCCACGATCTACGTCTCACTCGACACGCTGCGCGACTACATCTACGAAGACGATGCCGCGGCGGTGATCAGCGCTTCCGCTGCACGAGCGCGCCAGCTCGGTGCCGGCGAGACCGTGACCAAGATCATCGGAACCGGCCGTGCGGTCTCGGTCGGGGCGATCATCGGCGAGCTGCGGAGGCTGCGACGTCGCTCCGGTTTCTCGCTCGTCGGGCAGGGCGCTGCGGTCGGACAGGCCCTGGATCTGCGCGTGAGGTCGGAGGTCTGGCCCGACCTCGACGCCGTGATCGGCACGAACCTCCCGGAAGGTCTCGACCGCGTGATGCGCGCCCGTCTGGACCTCCTCACGCGCGGCTGAGCCGTCGGCGGCGGAGCCCTTCGTATGCTGGAGACACGATGACCATCGATATCATGCTGCCCTTCTGGGGCGATCCGTTGCTGCTGCGACAGACGGTCGAATCCGTGCTCGGGCAGACCGATCCCGAGTGGCGGCTGACGGTGATCGATGACGCGTATCCCGATCCGACCGTGGCCGAGTACTTCGCGAAGCTGGACGACCCGCGCGTCCGGTACGTGCGCAACGACGTGAACGTCGGGATCATCGAGAACTTCCGCACCAGCGTGCAGCTCGCGACGGCCGATCACCTCATGGTGCTCGGCAGTGATGACCTGCTCCTCCCGGGCTACGTCGCCGCCCTGCGCGACGCCGTGCAGCGGCATCCGGATGCCGCCGTCTTCCAGCCGGGCGTGCGGGTCATCGATGAGAGCGGCACGCCGTCGCTGCCGCTCGTCGACCGCGTGAAGCAGCGGATGCTGCGCCCCGACACCCGCGCCGGCGACACCGTGCTGTCGGACGAACGCCTCGCGACCAGCCTCACGCGGGGGAACTGGCTGTACTGGCCCTCTCTGCTCTTCCGCACCGAAGCGATCCGCGCGCACGAGTTCCGCGATGACCTGCCCATCGTGCTCGACCTCGCGATCCTGCTCGACATCGCGTTCGCTGGCGGCTCGCTGGTCGTGATCGAGGACGAGGTCTTCGCCTACCGACGTCACACCGAGAGCGCCTCGCAGAAGGCGATCCTCGACGGCTCCCGTTTCACGGACGACCGTCGATTCTTCCTCGAGACCGCCCAGCGCGCCGATGCGCGCGGGTGGCGCTCGACGGCCCGAGCCGCCCGGGCCCGCCTGTTCGCGCGGCTCCATGCCCTCACGACGGTGCCGACGGTACTGCGCCACGGCGATGCAGCCGGCCGCCGCGCCCTCTGGCGGCACATCCTCCGCTGATCAGCGGCGGCGGGCGCTCCCCCACGCACGAAGCAGCATCACACGCGCGCGCAACACGGCCCCGATGCCTCGCGGACGGGAGGGCGAGGCATTCGCGTCGTGGATGCGGCGGCGGATCGTCGCCGTCTCGATGTGCGCCATGGTGCGGTGAGCGTTGCCGAAGAGCGCGATCCAGAGGTCGTGGCTCTCGTCGAGGTAGTTCGGGAACGGGAGAACCCGATCCACCACGTCGCGGCGGATCGCCATCGCGCACCCGTAGTACGGCGCCATGCCCGCGAAGATCCGCACGGCGTTCCGGATCCCCTGACGCGACCACGCCGCGCGCAACCGCCACGGGCGACGCGTGAGCGGATTCGGCAACGGCTCATCCGAACCGAGCAGCACCAGGTTGGAGGCCGCGACGGCGGAGTCCTCGAGCGCGGCCACGAACAGCGCACGACGGCCCGGGATCCACACGTCGTCCTGATCGGACAGCATCAGGATGTCTCCGGTCGCTCGTCCCAGAGCCTCTTCGAACGTCTTGACGTACCCGCGGTTCTCCTGGCGTGCGTGCACGCGGATGCGCGGATCGTCGAAAGCCTCGAGCGCGGCGACGGTTCCGTCCTTCGAGGCGTCGTCGACGACGACGAGCTCGTCCTGGGGTTCGAGCTCCCGCAGGATCGACTCGATCTGCGGGCCGAGGAACCGCTCGCCGTTGTACGTCGCCATGCAGACGCTCACCCGCACCGCGCTCATGACGCCACCTCCGTGATCGGCTTGCGCAGCTCCCGCCGCAGGACGAGAACCTGATAGCCGCCGACGCAGAGCTCGGAGATCGCCACGGCCCAGGCCACGAGCGGAACGGATCCGGCTGCGGCGAAGACGAGGATCAGCGGCGCTCCGACGATCGCACCGATGAGCGTCGACACGGCGAGCGCGCGCACGCGCCCGACGACGACCAGGCACGCATAGCCGACGATGGCGGCCGTGGCGATCCCCACGAAGGCGACGCCGAGGGGCAACGACACCTGCCACGGCACGCTGATCTTCCCCGCGGAGAGGATCGTCGAAGCCCAGGGGCTCAGCAGAGCGATGCACGCGCCACCGACGACACCGATGAGCGCGCCGGCGAAAGCCGCGATGCGCGCACGATGACGGAAATCCGCCTCGGGGTCGGGCACCCAGCTCTGGAAGTACTGCTGGATGGGGAGCAGCGCGATCGACGCGTACTTGAAGAGGCGGTCAGCGACGGCGTACATCGGCTGCAGCGCGGGGAGGAACGCCTGCACGGCCACCATCGGCAGGGTGACGTACAGACCGCTGACGAGTGTCGCCGACACGGCGTGGCGCTGCCCGCTCAGTGCGGTGCGCAGAGGAACCGGAGTGTGCGCGGCCCCGAACGAACCTCGCAGCACGACGACGGCATCGAGCACGACGGCACCGATGAAGCCGATTCCCTGCGCGACGAGGTAGACCCAGAGTTCCCCCGTGACGACGGCGCCGATCACGCCGGCGATGCCTCCCGCGACGGTCGGGAGGGTGTCGCAGAGCAGGAGCCGCATCGGCTTCCCCTCACCCGTGAAGTACCAGATCGCACCGAGGTGCGGCAGCAGGTACACCGCGGCGCCGAGCACCGAGATCAGCACGTCGCCGCGTGTGAGGAGAGTCAGGATCACGGCGATGACCGGCAGCACGAGCACGTAGAGCAACGCGCGGGCGCGCAGCGACGTGCGATAGAAGGCCTGGCGTTGCCCGATGGGGATGCCGGCGACGGTCGCCGCACCCGTCGCTCCCCACCCGAAGGCGACGAGAATACCGCCGAATTGCGAGACGGTCTGCACGAGTGCGAGGGTGCCCCAGGTGGCTTCACCGAGGGCGAGGTTCAGGAGCGGCATCGACACGATCCCGATCAGCGTCACGACGCCGACGGAGATCGTGAATCCGCTGAGACGACCGACCGCGGTCCGGATGGGGCCGCTCACTTCTCCCCCTCCGCGACCACGGGGGCGTCCCACCGGATCTCGGCGGCGATCGGGATCAGCGCATCCGGCATCCGCCCCATGCGACCGCGCACGGCGGCGACGAGAGCGGCCCGATACACGCGCGCCAGGGCGCGGCGCGGCTTCGCGACCCACCAGGCGTTCACGAAGTGGATGCCGTCGAGCAGGGTTTCGCGGATGATCTGCCCGGGTGCGGAGAAGAAGTACTCACGGTTGAGGATCAGACGATTGCGCACGCGGTAGAAGTACCGGAACGGCGTGCTCAGGCTGAACTCGGCGGGAACCCCGGGCAGCGCCACCGTGCGGCCGAACAGCTCGCGCCGATACCGGGTGCCGAGCGTGTGCTCCATGCGCACCCCCCCGGCCGCGAGCACGCGCCAGCCGCGAGCGCGGATCCGCAGTCCGAACTCCATATCGACGAGGTCGATGAAGAAATCCTCCCGCAGGAGTCCCGCCTCGGCGATCACGGCTGCCGGGATCAGCATCCCCGATTGGATGACGTTCGCCGCGTCACCGTAGGGTGCCTCAGGCCCCGCCTGCTGCCGCACGCCCGCGAAGTACTCCGGCACGACGAGACCGACGCGGACCCCGGCGCGGGTCGCGGCTTCATGCGCGACGACGAGGTCTCGGACGAACCCCTCCGTCACACGGGAATCCTGGTCGAAGGTGATCACGAAAGCGGCACCGGCGCCGATCGCACGTTCGATGCCGTCGTTGAGCGCGGCGGCGATCCCGTCGTTGGCGGGCCTGCGGACGACGATCGCGCCCGCACTCTCGAGACGATCGAGCACCGCCTCGGCGACAGGTCCGGAGCCATCGTCGACGACGATCACGCCCGCGACCTGATCGGCGACGGAGGAGACGGCTTCCAGAGCGGCGTCACCGGGGCGGAACGTCGAGAACACCGCCCACACAGGGAAGGCGCTCATCCGACACGCACCGGACGACGAACGGAGAGGGGAATCACGAGCATGGCGCAATTAGACTAGCTTCATTCGCTGTTCAATCCCCGCAGACCCGGAAGGCCGCCTGTGTCGACACATCCCTTCGGCACGATCGTGCTGGCCGCCTACTCCCCCGATCCGGAGCTCTTCCGACGCCAGCTGACATCGCTGCAGGCGCAGACGGTCCGTGAATGGGAATGCGTGATCTCGGTCGACGGCGAGCCCGAACCGATCGCGGCGCTGGTGGCGGAGATCACCGAGGGAGACGCCCGCTTCCGCATCGTCGGCGACGGCTCGCGGCTCGGTTTCTACCTGAACTTCGAGCGCGGCCTCCTCGCCGTCGACGAGCGCAGCGAATGGATCGCCCTCTGCGACCAGGACGACCGCTGGGACGCGGACAAGATCGAGAAGCTCCTCCCGCACCTCGACGAGGTCTCTCTCGTCTCGGCCCAGGCCCGGCTCGTCTCGTACCCCTCCGAAGTGGAGACGGGCCGTACGACGCGTCACGACCACGGCGCGATCTTCACGATCCTCTCCAACGAGTTCACCGGCTCGCTCTGCGTGTTCCACCCCGAAGTGCTGCCGACGGCACTGCCGTTCCCCCGAGCTTCGACTCGGGCGGCCGCGCACGATCACTGGCTCGCCGTCGTCGCGTCGGCGCACCGGGGCACGCGCATCATCGATGACGTCGTCCAGGACTACGTCCAGCACGATGCGAACGTGTTCGGCGACCCGAGCAGACTGGGCAGCGGAAGCATCCGCAGTTCCATCACCAACGTGCTCGCGCAGTCCCAGCGCTTCGAAGGTTCACGCAGCCCTCGGTCGATCTTCCGGATGACATTCTGGGCCTACGTCGGTTGGCGCCAACTCATGGTCGACACCCTCGCCGCGCGGCGTACCGACGAGACGACCGACTCCCGTCAGGAGCTGGCGTTCGGTCGCTCGCGCCGCCTGCGCACCGCACTGTCACTGCTCCGTGCGGGGCGAGCGCGGGAGATCGTCCCGGGACGCTTCACTTGGGAGTACCGGGCGAGCTGGATCGGCGGAGCACTCAGCGGCGGCCGACGCGCCGCCGCTCGGGCGGTCACCGCGCCACGGCGCTGACGCACGCCTCAGGAGGGATCGCCGTCCGACCCCGTCCGGGGGGACTCGAGCTTCGCGAGTCGGCTCTCGACGCTTTCGAGTTGCGTGCGGAGGATGGCTGCTTCCTCTGCGAGGCGCCGCGTCTCCTCCTCGACCTGGCTGAGCTCCCACGAGAGGTGCAGGGCGACGCCGAGGAGCAGGAGGATCGCGGTCGCGAAGAGCAGGTTGGAGGGGACCTGCACACCGAGCAACGCCGTGAGCGCGCCCAGCAGGCCGGGGAACAGCCCGACGATGAGCACCGAGACGGCGATCACGAGCCAGAGCACGGCGTACTTCTCGCGCAGCTTGCGTGTGAGAAGCATCCACAGCACGATCACGAGGATCAGGACGGCGAGAGCGATACCCACGAAGACGATCATGCGCGTTCCTCCTTCCGCCGCGAACCTGTACGTCGCATCGCGGCCAGCAGCAGCGCGAACACCGACCTCAGCAGGTAGACGGTGGAACCGAGCGGCCCCTGGCTGGGGTTGCCGTGCGCGCGGGGGCGCATCGCGACGCCGACCTGCGTGACCTTGAGCCCTGCGTGCAGGGCGGCGACGAGCGAGTCGAGGGTGTCGCCGAGGTACTCGGCCGGGTAGTAGTGCACGTACTGGGCGATCGCGCGCGTATTCGCCGCGCGGAAGCCGCTCGTCACATCGGTCAGCCGGGTCTTGGCGATGCGTGAGACCACGGACGCCAGGAAGACCATCGCCCAGCGCCGGGGGCCGCGCACCGAGTAGTCGCCGACGTCGGAGAAGCGTGCTCCGATCGAGATGTCTGCGTGCTCCAGACCGGCCAGCACCCGGTCGATCTCCACGGGGTCGTGCTGCCCGTCGGCATCCACCTGGATGGCGGCCCCGTACCCCTCGCGCGCCGCATAGGTGAACCCCGTGCGCATGGCGCCGCCCACCCCCAGGTTGAAAGGCAGGGAGAGCACGGACGCGCCGGCGTCGCGGGCGACCTCCGCAGTGTCGTCGGTCGAGCCGTCGTCGATCACGACGACGTCGTACCGCGACGACGCCGCACGGATCTCGCGCACGGTGTCACCGACGCTGCGCTCCTCGTTCCACGCGGGAACGAGGACGAGGACGCGATCGATGCGCGTGGTGTCGCTCATGAGGGAAATCTCTCCGTGTTCAGCCGAGACCGCAGGCGGTCACTTCGTACAGTCTGGCATCGCCCTGGCTGTCGACCAGGCGCACCGCTCCCGATTCCTCGAGATCCTCGAGGCCCGCGAGCGGATGCGATCCGCCGTGGACCTCCCGCTCGCCGAAGTCCAGGACGAACCGGACGTCGAGCGCCTCGGCCGCGTCGCAGACCGCGGGCATCGACTCGGCATCGGCGAGATGGTCGTTGATCGTCGCCGCGTCGTCCGAGACATCCACCAGGATGTGCGGCATGAGCACTTGGCGCCCACCGATCGCATAGGCGAGAGCCGTACCGGTGTACGGGTTGCCGGCGATCACGGAGCCTGCCGGGACGTGCTCCGGAAGGCGTTCGAGCAGGGCCATCTCATCGGAGCTGATGAGCGAAGAACCCTCGTCGAGCACGAAGCGGATCTGCGCCTGCGCGACAGCGGCCGGGATGGCGGGAAGCGGCAGGACGGCGAAGCCGATGGCGGCGGCGACGGCGCCGGCGATCACGCGCAGGGGACGTCCGTCCGGCTGGAGCCGCGACCAGACCCGCCCGATCGCCTCGACCGTGCGGGCGATCCCCAGGGCCGCGAGCGGAACCAGCGCGATCCCGAAGACCGCGGCGAGGCGTGGCCAGTTGTTGTACCAGCTCCCCGTCAACGCGTCGCGGATCGGACCGATGGGCAGGGAGATGACGACGATGAAGAGGAGCGCGCCGATCGCCCAGAGAGATGCTCCGACGACGAGCGCCTCACTGCGCTCCTTCACCACCCAGAAGAGGCCGAGGAGCACGGCGATCGCGACGCCGATCGCGATCGTTCCGTAGAACATCGACGCCTGCGCGACTTCGAGCACGGCTTGGCCGGGAGTCCGCTCGGTCGGCCATCCTCGGGTGGGCAGCGGCGGGCGGAGCACCATGAGCAGGAGCACACCGATGCCGAAGTAGACGACGACACCCGCGGCGAGGGCCAGGCGTACCCGGCCGGAACGATGCGCGCGCCACAGGCGCACCACGAAGACCAGCACGATCGGGACCGAGAAGGCGAGCCAGGCGACGAATCCGCCCGGGTGGGCGAGCGCCACGCCGGGGATCGCGCCGAGCGCGACGAATCCCCACCAGCCCGGCGCGAGATCCTTCGCCGCCGTGCCGATTCCGAAGGCGGATGCCGTCGCCGCCACCGTGAAGGGGACGATCGCGAGAGCCAGCTGGAAGGGGTAGAGAACTCCGTAGTCCATCGGCAGGATCGGGAACATCGGAATCGCCGTGCTCACGATCGCTGCGGAGACGGTGACGGTCGCCGTCTTCCCCATCAGCGTCCGGGCGAGCAGCATCGCGCTCACGGGCCAGATGACCGCGGCGATCACGAGAGTCTGCGCGTTCACGACCGCGGGGATGCCGACGCCGCTCAATTGCGCGACGATGGCCGCCGTCGCGTGCCACGCCGACGGATAGAACGGAACTCCGCCGTTCGGGCTCGTCATCTGCCCGAGCTCGAGCGGCGAGGCAGCGCCGGTCTCCATGATGTAGCGGATGGCGTTGAGATGGAACACGTTGTCGAACGTCTGCGAGATCGCCGACGGTTGACCGATCACCGCGAAGATCTGCAGTCCGATGACGACAGCCGCGGCGACGGCGGCGCCGATGGTCCACCACCGCGAGGTCGACGGCGAAGAGGTGACGCCTCGCCGTCCGCGGCGGCGCACGAGGTGGATCCCCACCCCGATCACGGCGGCCAGGAGGAGGCACGGCACGATCGACCAGCCGGTGCCGGCGAAGCCGGCGAGCAGACTCGCGCCCCCCACGACCGTCATCGCGAACGCCGGCGCCGCGGCCACGGCCCAGAGCCCGCGGAGTCCGATCAGCCAGGCCAGCGTTCCGCCCAAGACGGCGTACAGCGCGAGAAGCACGGCGGCAGGCCAGAGCAGTTCGAGCATTTCCATGTGTTCCAGACCCTCTCACCGACAACCGACCCAGGATATCCCGGTGGGGCTGCGATCTCGGTGAGCGCGTCCGTGAGCGTCGCTGACACGGGCGATCCAGGCTCGGTATGACAACATAGAGGCGTGAAAGGCATTATTCTCGCCGGCGGGTCCGGCACGCGTCTGCACCCGATCACGCTGGGCGTCTCCAAGCAGCTGATCCCGGTCTACGACAAGCCGATGGTCTACTACCCGCTCTCGACGTTGATGCTGGCGGGGATCAAGGACATCCTCGTGATCACGACGCCGCACGACGCGGCGCATTTCGAGCGCCTCCTCGGCGACGGGTCGCAGTTCGGCGTGAACCTGACCTTCGCGCAGCAGCCGTCTCCGGACGGGCTCGCGCAGGCGTTCACGATCGGCGCGGACTTCATCGGCGACGATTCGGTCGCTCTGGTCCTCGGAGACAACCTGCTCTACGGACCGGGTCTCGGCAGCCGCCTGCAGCGGTTCGAGAACATCGATGGTGGAGCGGTGTTCGCCTACTGGGTCGCCGAGCCCGAGGCCTATGGCGTCGTCGAGTTCGACGCCGAAGGGCGTGCGGTCTCCCTCGAGGAGAAGCCCGCCACCCCGAAGAGCAACTACGCCGTTCCCGGCCTCTACTTCTACGACAACGACGTGATCGAGATCGCGCGCAACCTGGCGCCCAGCGCCCGCGGCGAGTACGAGATCACCGATATCAACCGCGAGTACCTCGAGCGCGGAAAGCTCCAGGTCGAGGTCCTCCCCCGCGGTACCGCCTGGCTCGACACGGGAACGTTCGACCAGATGACCGACGCGGCCGAGTACGTGCGCACGATGGAGCGCCGTACGGGCATGAAGATCGGGATGCCGGAGGAGGTCGCCTGGCGCCAGGGCTTCCTCAGCGACGACGAGCTGCGCGAACGCGCCGAGAAGCTCGTCAAGTCCGGCTACGGCGCCTATCTGCTCGACATCCTCAAGAGAGGCCACGCATGACCCGTCTGCTCGTCACCGGAGGGGCCGGCTTCATCGGCTCCAACTTCGTCCACCACGTGATCGAGAACACCGAGCACCACGTGACGGTGCTCGATGCCCTCACCTATGCCGGGAACCGTCGCTCGCTCGAGGGGCTCCCCGAGGATCGGCTCACGTTCGTCCACGGCGACATCACGGATGCAGGCCTGGTCGACGGCCTCTTCGCCGAGACGGATGCCGTGGTGCACTACGCCGCGGAGTCGCACAACGACAACTCGCTGAACGACCCTCGGCCGTTCCTCGACACGAACATCATCGGCACGTACACGCTCCTGGAGGCGGCGCGGCGTCACGACGTCCGTCTGCACCACATCTCGACCGACGAGGTCTACGGAGATCTCGAGCTCGACGACCCCGAGCGGTTCACCGAGTCGACGCCCTACAACCCCTCGTCGCCCTACTCCTCCACCAAGGCGGGAAGCGACCTGCTCGTGCGCGCGTGGGTGCGGTCGTTCGGAGTCCAGGCGACCATCTCGAACTGCTCGAACAACTACGGCCCGTACCAGCACGTCGAGAAGTTCATCCCCCGTCAGATCACGAACGTGATCCGCGGCATCCGTCCGAAGCTCTACGGCGCCGGGCAGAACGTGCGCGACTGGATCCACGCCGACGACCACTCCTCGGCCGTGCTGACGATCCTCGAGAAGGGTGCGATCGGCGAGACGTACCTCATCGGCGCCGACGGCGAGAAGGACAACAAGTCCGTCGTCGAACTGATCCTCACCGAGATGGGCCAGCCTGCGGACGCGTACGACCACGTCACCGACCGCGCCGGCCACGACCTCCGCTACGCGATCGACTCGAGCAAACTGCGCGACGAGCTCGGCTGGGCTCCGCAGTTCTCGGACTTCGAAGCCGGACTCGCCTCGACGATCCAGTGGTACCGCGACAACGAAGCCTGGTGGGCGCCGTCCAAGGACGCCGTCGAGGCGTTCTACGCGGGCAAGGGCCAGTGAGCGCCGCGTTCGGGAAGCAGCTCGAACGGATCGAGACGCCCATCCCGGGCCTCGTCGTGTTCGAGTTGCCCGTCCACGGCGATTCGCGCGGATGGTTCAAGGAGAACTGGCAGCGAGAGAAGATGCTGGCGCTGGGGCTCGAGGACTTCGGCCCCGTGCAGAACAACATCTCGTTCAACGACGCCGTCGGCACGACCCGCGGCATTCATGCCGAGCCCTGGGACAAGTGGGTCTCTGTCGCGACGGGGCGCATCTTCGGCGCCTGGGTCGACCTGCGCGAGGGACCGACCTTCGGCACGGTGTTCACGACGGAGATCGACCCGTCGCGCGCAATCTACGTGCCCCGAGGCGTGGGGAACTCGTACCAGACCCTGGAGGCGGACACCGCCTATACGTACCTCGTCAACGACCATTGGTCCCCCGATGCGTCGTATTCCTTCCTGAACCTCGCCGACGAGACGGCCGCCGTGGCCTGGCCCATTCCGCTCTCCGAGGTCGAGATCTCGGAGAAGGACAAGGCGCACCCCCGGCTCGCCGACGTCACCCCGATCCCACCGAAGCGCATCCTCGTCCTCGGTGCCTCCGGGCAGTTGGGACTCGCGTTGCGCGCTCGTTTCGGCGACGCCGCCCACATCGAGTACGCCACGCGCGACGACATCGATGTGACCGCTTCGGACCTCGCGTCCGCTCGACGCTGGCGCGACTACGGCCTCATCGTGAACGCAGCTGCGTACACCGCTGTCGACACGGCCGAGACGGCGGAAGGACGAGAGAAGGCGTGGGCAGCGAACGCGAGCGCCGTCGCCGCGCTCGCCCGTGTCGCCGACGATCACGGCATCACCCTGGTGCACGTTTCGAGCGACTACGTCTTCGACGGCACCCTCGACGGCGCTTACGACGAGAACGCACCGCTGCGCCCGCTCGGCGTCTACGGACAGACCAAGGCCGCCGGAGATCTCGCGGCTTCGACCGCATCGCGGCACTACGTCGTGCGCACCTCCTGGGTCATCGGCGAGGGCGGCAACTTCGTCCGCACCATGCATTCGCTCGCCGAGCGCGGGATCGACCCTCGGGTCGTGGGTGACCAGTTCGGGCGCCTGACCTTCACCTCGGACATCGCAGACGCGATCGCTCACCTCTACGAATCGGATGCCGCCTACGGCGTCTACAACGTGACGGGGTCGGGCGACGTCCAGTCCTGGGCTCAGATCGCTCGCGAGGTATTCCGACTCGGTGGCCATGACCCCGAGCGCGTGACGGCCGTCAGCACCGAAGAGTACTTCGCCTCGGCGACGAGCCCGGTGGCCCCGCGTCCCCGGAACAGTCACCTGGACCTCGCCAAAATCGTCGCGGCGGGCTTCACCCCCGTGCCGGCAGAAGAATCCCTGCGCACCTACGTCGCAGGTCTGAAGGGTTGATGGAATGAAGCTCAGCGTCATCGGCTGCGGATACCTCGGCGCCGTTCACGCGACCGCGATGGCCTCTCTCGGCCATGAGGTGGTCGGAATCGACGTCGACGAGAGCCGGATCGCGACGCTCGCATCGGGGAAGGCTCCGTTCTTCGAGCCCGGTCTCGACGATCTCCTCACGAAGGCGCGCGACCGGGGAACGCTGACCTTCTCGACGGACTTCACCGCCGCGTCCGACGCGACGGTGCACTTCGTCGCCGTCGGGACCCCGCAGCGCTCCGATGGCGACGGCGCGGATCTCCGTTACGTCGACAGCGCGATCGCATCGCTGACTGCGGTGCTCTCCCCCGGCGACCTCGTGGTCGGAAAGTCCACTGTTCCGGTCGGCACCGCCCGGCGGCTCGCGGATGCGATCCGGTCGACGGGTGCGCGCCTGGTCTGGAATCCGGAGTTCCTCCGCGAAGGCTTCGCGATCCAGGACACTCTCGAACCCGACCGCCTCGTCTACGGCGTCGAGAGCGACGATCTCTCGTCCGCTGACGTCGCCGTACTCGACGAGATCTATCGGCCGGCCATCGACTCGGGAACACCGCGGGTCGTCACCGACTACGCCACGGCAGAACTCGTCAAGGTCTCCGCGAACGCATTCCTGGCCACGAAGATCTCGTTCATCAACGCGATGGCCGAGATCGCCGAGGTCACGGGTGCGGATGTCACCCAGCTCGCCGATGCGATCGGCTTCGACGCCCGCATCGGCCGCCGATTCCTGAACGCGGGTATCGGATTCGGTGGCGGATGCCTGCCCAAGGACATCCGCGCCTTCGCCGCGCGCGCCGAGGAGCTCGGCGTCGGCGAGTCGGTCCGTTTCCTGCACGAGGTCGACGCCATCAACCTGCGCCGCCGTCAGCGCGTGGCGGATCTCGTGCTCGGCGCCCTCGATGGCGCCGCGGATGGTCGGCGAGTGGCGGTTCTCGGGCTCGCATTCAAGCCCGACTCCGACGACACCCGGGACTCTCCGGCGCTCGACGTCGCTCGCCGTCTGCACGCCGCAGGCATCGAGGTGCGGGCGTTCGACCCCGCTGCCAATGAGACCGCGCGGCGCGTGGCACCCGATCTGAGCTACGCAGATTCCGCGATCGCTGCGATCGCTGATGTAGAGGTCGTGGTCGTAGCGACCGAGTGGCGCGAGTTCCGCGACCTCGACCCCGCCACGGTATCGTCCGCGACCACGGCCAGGATCATCATCGACGCACGCAATTGCCTCGACCCCGAGGCCTGGCGCTCGGCGGGATGGACGTACCACGGCATGGGCCGACCGTGAGCGCCCCCCGCGTCAGCATCGTCGTCCGGACGAAGGACCGACCGGACTTCCTCGAGCGCGCCCTCTCCAGCATCACGGGTCAGTCCTTCGAGGGCTGGGAGGCGGTCATCGTCAACGACGGCGGGAACCCCGCGAAGGTCGCCGCCGTCGTCGCCGGGCTGCCGCGGGCGGCCGATCGAGACCGGATGCGCATCATCGACCACGAGGAGTCCCGGGGACGTTGGGTCTCGGCGAACGCGGGCGTCCTCGCGGCGGCGGGCGAGTTCCTCGTTCTGCACGATGACGACGACTCCTGGCACCGCGACTTCCTGGCGCGGGCGGTCGAGTACCTCGATGCCCATGCAGAGCGTCAGGGCGTCGTCTCCCGCATCGAGATCGTGTGGGAACACGAGGAGAACGGACGCTTCGTCGTGGATGAGCGCGAGGAGTTCCAGGCGCAGCTCACCGCTCCCCTGCTGACGGACACGTTGCTCTTCAACCGTTTCGTCCCGATCGGTTTCCTGTACCGTCGCTCCCTGCATGCGGAGCTCGGCCTGTACGACGAGAAACTGCCCGTCGTCGGGGACTGGGACTTCAATCTCAAGGTTCTGTCCCGAGGTCCGCTGGAGTACCTCGGCGACAAGCCGTTGGCATACTGGCATCAGCGCCGCGGAGCGACTGGCAACGCGGCGAACAGCGTCGCGGGAGCGCGCAGCGATCACGCGAAGTACGACGCGAGCATCCGCGACGAGGCCCTCCGGAGCTGGGTCGACGAGAACGGCACGGGACTCGTGCTCTATCTGACCAAGTTCATCGATCAGCGCTTCGTGGACGTCGAGAACGGCATCCGTGCAGAGATCGTCGCCTCGTCGTTCTGGCGCCGCGCAATGCGTCGCCTGCGTCGCCGCTGACCGCCGCTCAGGCCTTCAAGAAATCGACGGCCTCCTCGATCGGTCCGTCGAAGACCTTCTTACCCTTGGCGATCACGATCCCGCGGGAGCACAACTGCTTCACCATGTTGCTGTCGTGGCTCACGACGAGCATCGTCACGCCGCGGGCGGTGAGCTCCTTGATCTTGAGAGCGCACTTGGCTCGGAACGGCGCATCACCGACACTCAGCACCTCGTCGACGAGGAGCGTGTCGAGCTTCACGTGGATGGCCACCGAGAAAGCCAGGCGCATGAACATGCCGGAGGAGTAGTGCTTGACCTCCTGATCGATGAAATCGCCGATCTCGGAGAACGCGACGATGTCGTCGAACTTCTCATCGGTCTCCTTGCGAGACATCCCGAGGATCGCGGCGTTCAGGTACACGTTCTCGCGCCCGGAGAGATCGGGGTGGAATCCTGCACCCACCTCGATGAGGCCGGCGACGCGTCCGCGGGTGAGCACCCGCCCCGAATCCGGCTCGAGGACACCGGACACCAGCTTGAGCGTGGTGGACTTTCCCGAGCCGTTCATGCCCAGGATCGCGACGGACTCGCCCTCACCCACCTGGAAGCTGATGTCATCGAGCGCGAGAAAGTGATCGGTCCCGACCTTCTTGCGCTGGATCCAGCCGATGAACGCCTCTTTGAAGGAGTGCGAGTTGCGACGGAGGAAGAACTTCGAAGCGCTCTCCACGATGATCGTGGGCGGTGTGAGGGTCTCGACGGTGATCATATCTTGCATGGTGCTCACAGGTCCTGGGCGAAGCTGCGCTCGAAGCGCCGGAAGACGGTCTGTCCGACGACGAGCATGATCAGGCTGACCACGCACGCCGCCAACGTGTAGATCATGAAATGCGGCGGGAGCCCGGGCGTCGACGATGCCGTCGGCGCCCAGAAACCGACGTGGAAGAGCTCGGCGGCCACCGTGAGAGGGTTCGACATGTAGATGTGGAACAACCAGGGCGGCATCTTGTCGATCACCAGCGTCCACATGTAGAGCACCGGCGAGGTCCAGGTCGAGAACATCCGGATGATCTCGACCACGTTCTGCGCATCCCGGAAGCGGACGTTGATCCCGCCGAAGAACAGCCCGAGGCCGATGGCGAAGACCATGACGATCGCGACCGCGCCCAGGATCGCCGCGAGGCCGATCAGGGACGGAGTCCATCCCAGGAGGAGGCAGATCACCAGCAGAACCGCCACTTGCGGCAGGAAATGGACGAACGCGACGATGATCGCGGCGACCGGGAACAGTTCTCTCGGGAGATAGATCTTCCTCACCAGAGCCCCGTTGTCGACGATGGAGTTCGTCGCGTTGCTGAACCCCTCGTTGAAGAGGTTGATGATGACGATTCCCGAGAACAGATAGATCGCGAAGTTGTCCACGTCCCGGTGAATGTTGAGGATGATCCCCATCACGAAGTAGTAGACCGCGAACTGCGACAACGGCTTGACGTACGACCACGTCCAGCCCAGAACCGAGTTGCGGTACCGCGTCGCCGTCGCCTTGCGCACGAGCAGGCGCAGGAGATAACGACGACGGAAGATGTCGAGCACTCCACGGCCACGCCCCGGAGATTGATACAAGCGTGCGTCGACCGTGCTCACCTGACTACCACCGCGCCTCCTCGTCGCGCGCCTCGATCGGCACGCATACCGTCTTTCATCGTAGCCCGTCAGGCTGGATGGAAGCCGTCAGCGCACCCGGGTCCGCTCTATGAGATCGACGTGGGCGCTCGTCAGCGAAGCCGCAGCGTCGCGCAGTTCGCGGCCGAGAGCTCTGTCACGGTCACACCTCCCGCGTCGGTGATCTTCGTCAAAGTGCCGCCCGCCGCCGAGTACAACTGCGCGTTGCACTTGACGACCGGCGTCACCGTGCCGCTCTTGGGCATCGCCTCGCCGGCGGCGTCGGAGATGGAGACCGCCGCGCGAGGTAGTCCGAGCGCATCGGCCACCGACCAGGAGTTGAGGTACAGCAGTCGTCCGGCATCCGCGAGATAGACCTTGCCATCGGCAGGCGTCACCACGAAGCCGATGTCGGCCCTGAGCACCTGTCCCTTCGGCAGACCCGCCAGGTCGGCGGGAGCGAGGGTGACGACTCGCGTCGCGCCGGGTCCGTTCAGTGCGGTGAGGGTGGCCGGATTGCCGACGTGGCGGAACGAACCTCCGTCAGCGATGTAGATGGTGGAATCGCCCGTGGCGTTGACGAACAGCGGCCCCTGAACGTCGTCGGCGATCTTCAGCAGAGCGCACGTACGACTGTCCGGCGTCACAGCGGTGAACCCGCCCGAGGAGGGCACTCTGTACAGGGCTCCGTTCGCCGTGAAGTACGTACCGCCGTTGCAGACGACGTAGCGACCGAGGTTCGACCGCCCGGGATGATTGACGATCGACGCGGTCGGCACTGCTTTGAGGACGTCTGTGGACAGCCCCATGCTCCGAGCATTGTCGAACTTCGGCAGATAGATCAATTGGCCGTCAGCGGTGGGCAGGAACACCCGATCCGATCCGACCACCGTGATGAGCTGCCCCGGGACGAACCGCGTCGGCACCGCCGGATACTTCGCCGCGTGAGCGGCTGGCATGGTCGCCGCAAACGCCGAGGGCGTCTGCTGTCCCCACGCCGTCATCGCCGCGACGTTCTGATACGGCACCAGGGCGGAACCTTCGAGTGCGAAGATACGGCCATCGCCCTTCACATTCGCACGAGTCGTCATCTCGGCACCGGCACCCGGACTGCGGAAGTCATCTGAGTCGAATGTCGTGAGCGATGCGCAGTTGCCTTTCCACTTCGCGACGAGATCACAACTCGCGAACCGATGGGTCTTGCCGCCGTTGAGGTAGGACACGGTGCCCGCCGTGGCGTCGCGGAGGAACAGTGAGGCAGCCCCGCCTTGACCGAGCGAAGCGATATGTGCGCTGACCGTAGCCGCCGGATTGCCGTAGGCAGCCTTGTACTCCGGCCAGACATCCGCGGTGACGTGGTACGCCGTGCCGTTGGAGATCGCGTAGATGTCCTTACCGACGTTGACGATGGGCCCGTCCGGGTACTTGATCCCCTGCGTCGAACCGAACCAGTCGGTGAAGTAGTTGTAGAAGTTTCGGTTGCCGTAGGCGGAACATCCGTCGCCGTTGCCGTATCCCGCTCGGAGAGCGGCCGCGTTGGGCTGGTAGGGCGTGTAGTAGTAGAGCGCCGACGTCGCCTTGTTCGCGACGTACACCGGAGAGGAGCCGCAGCTGGCTGTCGGGTTGTAGAGGATGTTCCAGGTCTTGCCCGGGGCGTACCACTGGAACCAGCGCCCCTCCATGTAGATCTGCATCTGACGCGCGGCGCCGTAGATCTGGTGGAAGAACCCGATGTAATTCGGGTCGCAGGGCGCGGTGTCGGGGCAGCCCTGTCCCAGAGCGATGTTGTACCGCCATGCGCTCGGCCACGTGTGGGTGATGAGCCCCTGCTCCTTCTGGAGCATGACGATGAGAACCTGCGGGTTGATGTTGCACGCCTGAGAGACGCGGTAGATGATCCGCGCGGCCGACTCGTTCGCAGCTCCCGAATATCCGCTGCAGTACTGATCGGCCGGACGCGTCACCGACGTGATCTTGAAGTCCTTGAGGCAGACGATCGGTTTGCCGTTCTCGTCGGTGCCGCCGAGGCAGCGTGAGACCTTGCTGTTGAAGAACGCCTGGATCTGCGCCTCGGTCATCGTGCCCTTGTTGGTGAACACGGCGTCGCTGATGATGTTTCCCGGGTTGAAGCCCACGAGGGTGGACTTCACGATGCCGGATGCCGCCGGGTCTCCCACGACCTGTGAGACGGCGTTCGAGACCGTCGTCGCCGCGGGGGCCGCGACAGGGGAAGCCGCGGATGCCGCACCGGCCGGGAGCACGGTTCCGGCGACAACAGCGGTGACAGCGAGGAAACAAGTGAGGAGACGGGTGATCTTCCGGTTGTTTCGCGAGCGTGGGGCACGTCGAGACATGTGACCAGTGTGACGGAAGTCACGTGATGATGCCACTGTTACGGAATATCGGCTACCGCGTGTCGGCGTGTCCGTCCGATCCGAAGGCATCTCCCAGGCGCCTTCGCACCCTCACAGATCAGCGTGCAGACCCCATACGCGTTCGGCCGATCCCGCCCAGGAGAACGCCCGCGAGCGGTCTGCCCCGAGTACCGAGAGTCGCGCGCCCTCGCCTCCGGTCGCGCTCTCGACCGCATCCGCCAGGTCACTCGCGTCGACGAGCAGGCCTCCGTCGGCGAGGACGTCGCGGTGCGTTCCCGAGTCGGCCCCCACCACCGGTACACCGAGACGCATAGCCTCCACCGCACGCCAGGGCCAAGCGGCGACCGGGCTGCTCGCGACGTAGGCCGCGGCCCCGGCGAGCACCGAGGCACGGTCGTCCGCATCGAGAGCACCTCGCACGTGCACGCGCGATTCCGCCAGTCCGGCCGACGACGCGATGTCGGAGTACCGGGGCTCCGTGCCCTCCGCCGCATCCAGCACCACCGCATGCGCCCCGGCCGCCAGCGCGCCACGGAACCCCTCGGACACCGAGTCCCAGGTGCCGTGCACGACGACGTAGCGCTCCGGTAGGGAGAGCACATCGCGCCGCGCCGCAGCGTCTGACGGCGTGACGAATCCCTCGGGTGCCGCGCCCGCGATCACCCGCACACGATCCCCGACACGAGCGATCTCCTGGATCCGCTGCGCGATCGTGTGGGTCGGCACCACGACCGCGTCGGCGTGCTTCGCTGCGCGGCGCAGCATCGCCTTCTGCCACGCGACGGCGGCGCGGGACAAACCATCGGGAGCTTCCCAGGCCTCGAGACCCCAGAGCGTCACCGTCGTCTGGTCGTTGTCATGGGTACGGTCGTGCCGCACGAGCGGCGCCATCAGCGTCGGCGAATGGATCAGTCCCCCGCTGGCGCCTGCAGCGATCCCCAGTTGCCACGATGCGGCCAGTTCCCGGCGCGCCAGGCCGAGTGTACGCACCTCGGAGACACCGGGGATCGACACCTCGCTGCCTGCCGCGACGATCGCTTCGACATCGCACCCCGAGGGCGCTGTGGCGACGAGTCCTCGGGTGAGGTCGAGCGCAGCGGCGGCGTGATCCGGGTCGACCACCTGCACCAGCTGATCCAGAACCACACGCAGTCGAGCACCCATGTGTTCAGAGTATCTCTGCAACACCCGTCGACCCCGGAGGACGGCCGACGCGTCGCTCTTACTGACAGCGCTTCCTCAGCATCCTCGCCCGCACCCCGGCCTTCATGCTTGAATGCTCACGTGAGCGACGGGCGACTTCCACGACGGCGCCGATGGGTGGGGTGGACCGTCGGCATCGTCCTGACGCTCCTCGTCCTCGCCCTCGGCTGGGTGACGGTGCGAGGGATCGGAGCGGTCGACAACCTGACGCGCATCGCCGAGCAGTCCTCGGATCTGAAAGCGGCGATCGCCGAGGGCGACCTCGAAAGAGCCGCAGACGTCTCCGGCAGCATCGCCCGGCACGCGGCATCCGCGAACGACCTCACCTCCGACTTCGTGTGGCAGGGCTTCGCCGCCGTGCCGTTCATCGGCCCGAATTTCCGCGCGGTGAGCGACATCGCCAGCATCGCCGACAGCGTCGGGACGGACGCGCTCACGCCTCTGCTCGACGTCGCCGCAGAGGTCGATCTGGCGAGTCTGGGGCTCTCCGGCGGAGCGATCGATCTCGCCCCGTTCGCCACGATCCGAGAGCCGCTCGCGGAGGCCTCGAGCGTCCTGGATGAGGCGCTCGTGCGAGCGGAGGGCATCGATGCCGATGCCACACTCCCTCCGTTGGCGGATGCCGTGCGAGAAGTGCGCACGAACGTCACCGAGGCGGCGACCGTGGTCGGCACGCTGAACGGTGCCGCGATCCTGTTGCCCACGATGCTCGGCGGCGAAGGTCCCCGAACCTACGTCCTCGCGATGCAGAACAACGCCGAACTTCGATCGTCCGGCGGCATCATCGGTTCGATCGCGCTGCTGCGGGCCGAGAACGGCAGGATCTCCCTGGAGCGACAGGCATCCACTCTGGACTTCCCTCCCCTGACGGACCCTCTCGCGTTGAGCGAGAGCACGGTCGCCCTGTTCGAAGACGGCCCCGGCCGCTATCTGCAGAATCTGACGAGCATCCCGGACTTCGCCGAGGCGGGTCCCGCCGTCGCCGCCCGCTGGGAGGGCGTGTTCGGGGGCCCGGTCGACGGGGTGATCGCGGTCGACACAGTCGTCGCGAAGCATCTCGTCGAGGCGATCGGCGAACTGACCTTCGGCCCGTTCACCGCGAACTCGGAGAACGTGGTGAGCATCCTGCTCTCGGAGATCTATGCGGCGATCCCGGATCCGGTCGTCCAGGACCAGGTGTTCGCCCAGGCCGCCACCGGCCTCTTCGGCGCGGCACTCGCCGGTGGCGATCCGCGAGCGCTGCTCGGCGCGCTCGCCACCTCGGCGGACGAGGGACGGATCCGTATCTGGAGCGCGCACGAGGACGAACAGAGCGTCCTCGCCGCATCGACGGTCGGAGGCACGCTCCCGATCGACACGGACGACGGGACGCACGTGGGCGTGCTGATCAACGACACCACCGGCGGCAAGATGGACTTCTACGCGCATGCCACGGTCGCCACCGCGATCGGCAGCTGCGCGGGCACTCCGACTACGCAGGTCAGCGTGACATGGACGAACGATGCGCCGGCGGATGCCGCGACCTCTCTACCCCCGTACGTCACGGGCGGCGGGAACTTCGGCGTGCCGCCGGGCAGCACCCGCACTCTCGTCGCGATCTACGGCCCGGAGGGAGCGACGCTGTCGCGCGCCGATCGTGACGGCGACGAGGAACCCGTGCAGACCACGCTCCTCGGGACGCGTTCCGTCGTGCAGCACGATGTTCTGCTCACCCCCGGCGAGTCCACCACAATCACCGTGCAGTTCCGGGGCGAGGGCGCCGGAGAGCGCATCGACTCGGTCATCCAGACGCCCACGATCGATGCACCGAAGGCGACACGCGAAGAACTGCGCTGCACGTCGTGACTTTCTCCCCGGGATGGGGTACCTTCATCTCACTGGGGAATATCTGGGCTCTAAAAACCTGCCGTGGGGGCAGGGAGGGTCCACGCAGTCGGATGCAGGGGTGTATCCGGGTGCGATTCCGCGTGAAATTCTGGGGAAACATCATGCTGAAGAAACTGGCTGCTATCAGCCTTGCCGCTGGCGTCATCATTCTCGCCGCGCCGACCGCCGCCTCTGCGGCAGCGTCCGATTCCTATGCCGACAAGCCGAGTGTGACGGTCAGCGATCCGATCATCGACATCTGCGACGTCTCGACCATCGTCTTCGGGGCCGGATCGTTCCAGCCCTCCGAGGTCGTCGGCGTCT
The DNA here is from genome assembly GCF_044772365.1 of Microbacterium sp. NPDC090225. Lineage (NCBI taxonomy): Bacteria > Bacillati > Actinomycetota > Actinomycetes > Micrococcales > Microbacteriaceae > Microbacterium > Microbacterium sp. NPDC090225. The sequence continues at coordinate 980,025 of NZ_JBIVYS010000001.1, forward strand.
CCGTCTCCGGCCTCCGCGCCGAAGAAGCCGAGATCTCGGGTAATACCGCCGCTGCCGACGGTAGCCTCACGGTCTCGTTCCGCCCGCCGTCCGGCGGTTCGGGTGCGTATGCGATCACGTTCACGGGCGCGGGCGCCAACGTGGCGGCTCGTGCGGCATCAGTCGCCGGCATCGGCCAGTACACCGCCGTCATCACGGTCAGTGGCACGTCGAGCTGCGCCCACGACCCGAGCGTCGCGACTGCAGGCACCGAACTGCCGCTCACGGGTGACGGCTCCATCGAACTCGCGCTCACCGGCGGAAGCATCTCGCCCTGGGTGATCGGCGGCGGTGCTGCGGCACTCGCGGTCGGCAGTGGCCTCGTGGTCATCGGCGCGGCCCGCCGCAAGCGCGCCTAGGTCTGATCGTCGCCTCGTGCGGCGGTCGGCTGGACGACGGTGATCCCTCCCCCTCCGATCACCGTCGTCTGGCGAATCCGGTGATACGCCGGAAGCCCACGGCCTCCTCCACACTCTCCCGAGGAGGCCGTGGGCACATTCATGCCCGGAGACGGAGATTCCCGCCCTGGTTCACTCTCGTCAGGGAGCGGGTGTCGGCGTCGGTGTCGGCGGGTGCAGCGCCTGCTGGATCATCTCGTGGATGTAGGCGTAGTCCGGCTGGAACTCGTCGACACCGTGTTCCGGCGTGAGCTCGATGGTGTTCACCGGCAGCTCTTTGGCCTTCATCATCAGATCGAAGAACTCCGGAAGCTTGTCCTGCGGCAGATCCGTGCTGATGAGTGCCGTACCGGCCGCTGCCACCTCGTTGAAGCGGGTGAGGACGGTCTGCGGGGTGAACTGGGCGAGGATCGCCGCCTGCAGCTCGCGCTGCCGCTTCATGCGGTCCCAGTCGCTGGTCGTGTATCGCGAGCGCGCGTACCACTGGGCGGTGTCGCCATCCATGTGCTGCGCGCCCGGCTCGATCCAGCCGATCGCCCACTCGTTCACATCCGTCCCGTGCCAGCCCTCGGGCGGGCCGCCCTTCGGCAGGCGCTCCGTCACGGTGATGTCGACGCCGCCGAGCGCGTCGACCAGATCGGCGAAACCGTGCATGTCCACGAAGACGTAGTAGGGGATCTTGATCCCCAGCACGCCCTCCGCAGCATCCTTCGTCGCTTCGATACCGGGCTCGGATCCCTGAGCCTGCGCGTTCGGGTAGAGACCCGTGCCGTTGTCGTCGCGGCACACCTCTGCGGCGTTGCGCACGTGGTTCATCCACCCGTTCCACCCGCAGGTCGACGAGCCGTGCCCCTCGAACCCGTTCGGGTAGAGCTCGAGCATCGGGCTACCCTCGCTGAACGGCGCGTTCGGCAGCTCGCGCGGGATACCGGTGATCGTCACCGCTCCCGTATCGGCATTGACCGAGACGACCGAGATGCTGTCGAAGCGCATGGAGTCGCGGCCGTCGCCGCTGTCGGCTCCGAGCAGCAGGATGTTGTAGTAGCCGTCGTCGGGCGGCAGGCTCGGCCCGCTCTGCCCGAAGATCGAACTGATGGTGTTGCGTGTCGACCCCACGACCGTCGCGGCATAGGCCGCTCCCCCGCCGACGAGACCCAGCAGGATCAGCGCGACGACCGGGATCGCGAACCGCGATGCCGTCGGAACCTTCACCAATCGCACCATGCGGAGCACGTCGAAGGTGAGCACTGCCCAGAGCACCACGTACACGACGAGGAGGATCTGCACGAGCGTGAGGACGAGTGCGGAGAACCATCCCGCACCCACGGTCAGCCACAGCAGCACGGGACGAGCGAAAAGTGCCAAACCCGCCGTGACGATCACCAGGAACCAGGCGAGCAGGGTGGCCCGCAGACCGATGCGCCCCAGTTTGCGATTGCCCGCGACGACTTGAGCGGAACCGGGGAGCAGCACGTTCAGCGCGACGAGCCACCAGCCGCGCTTCGTCATCGCCCCGGCGTCGGCGGAGTCCGGATGCCGCATCGGTCGGGTCTCGATCAGCGGCCGCCCGCCCGCCCGCGGCGGCGCGAGGGTCACAGGGAGTCCTTCAACCGTTCGTTCTTGGCCTCGACCTGGGCCTCGAGCTCGCGGGCGTACTCCTCGATGCGATCGGCGAGTGCCTCATCGGCAGTCCCGAGGATCCGTGCGGCCAGCAGACCGGCGTTGCGCGCTCCCCCGATCGACACGGTGGCGACGGGGATACCCGCGGGCATCTGCACGATCGACAGCAGCGAGTCCATTCCATCGAGGTAGGCGAGCGGCACGGGGACGCCCACGACCGGCAGCGGCGTCATCGAGGCGAGCATGCCCGGCAGATGCGCCGCACCGCCGGCACCGGCGATGATGACTCGGATGCCGCGGCCACGAGCCTCGCGTGCATAGCTCATGAGCTTGTCGGGCGTGCGATGCGCCGAGACCACCTCGACCTCGTGCGCGATGCCGAAGTCGGTGAGCGCCTGGGACGCGTCGCTCATGACGCGCCAATCGGAGTCGGATCCCATGACGACGCCGACCAGGGGCGCGGCGGAAGAGTGCAGTGGCTCGGTCACCACAACAGGCTACGGTCTGGTGCTGGAGATTGCCCCCACGGCACGCGGCCGGCGGGCAGCCTCGTGCGAGGAATCAGTCGAAATGCGCGGCTGCGGCGCGCGCGACGTACACCGCGTCGTCGAGATCGCTCGACGAGACGTTGACGTGCCCGACCTTGCGCCCGGGACGCGGCTCCTTGCCGTAGGTGTGGATCTTCGCCTCGGGATGCGCGACCATCGCGCTCGCGAAGCGCTCGCCGAGCCCGCCCTCGGCGGGACCGCCGAGGATGTTGACCATGACCGACCACGGTGCACGCGGTGCCGTGCTGCCGAGCGGAAGATCGGCCACCGCTCGCAGGTGCTGCTCGAACTGGCCGGTGACCGCGCCGTCCTGGCTCCAGTGCCCGCTGTTGTGGGGGCGCATGGCCAGCTCGTTGACGAGGATGCGCTCGTCGTCGGTCTCGAACAGCTCGACAGCGAGCATCCCGGTGACGCCGAGTCCCTCGGCGATGCGCACACCGATGCTCTCGGCCACCTCGACGAGGCGTTCGGCGGCCGCGGGCGCCGGCGCGATCACCTCGGCGCAGACGCCGTCGCGTTGCACGGTCTCGACAACGGGGTAGGCCGCGATCTCACCGCTCGGGCGACGCGCCACCTGCTGCGCGAGCTCGCGCACGAAGGGCACCAGCTCCTCGACCAGCAGCGCTTCGCCCGCGGGCACGGCCGCGAACCAGTCGCGGGCATCGCTCGCGGCACGGACGACGCGCACGCCCTTGCCGTCGTACCCGCCGCGCGGCGTCTTGACGACGCCCTGGCCGTCGTGGGCGTCGAGGAAGGACTGCAGCTCCTGCTCGGAGGTGACAGCCGCCCAATCGGGCTGGGGAACTCCGAGATCCGCGAGGCGCGCGCGCATGACCAGCTTGTCCTGGGCGAATTGGAGGGCGTCGGGGCCCGGGTGCACGGCCACGCCGTCGGCGACGAGCGCGCGCAGGATCTCCTGCGGCACGTGCTCGTGATCGAAGGTGACGACGTCGACGTCGGCGACGAAGGCCCGAACCGTCTCGAGGTCGTGATAGTCGCCGACCGCGGTCGCGGCGAGCTGGGCCGACATGCCCTCGCCCTCGGCGAGGACCCGGAGGTCGAGGCCCAGTTCGACCGCCGGAGCGATCATCATCCGAGCCAGCTGTCCGCCGCCGATCACGCCCACACGCAAAGCCATGTGCCGTCTCCCTTTCGTCTCGACCATTCTCGCGCATCGCCGCCGATGCGGATGACATCCCGAGAGCCGCGGTGCGCGGCAGCACGAGCGCCGGTCACGCGGGCGCGAAACCCTCGGTACCGGTCTGAGCGTCACGGTGGGCGAGGATCTGACTGACCTCGATCTGATCCGCAAGCGTCTCGTGAACGAGAGTGACGTTCGGCACGTTGACCAGTCGCAGCGGGGCGTCGACACCGTTCGAGAGCGTGATCGTGCCCGCGCCCCACATACGCTGCAGCGGTCCGCGGCGCACGCCGATCGTGTACCCGCGGGCGTGCGACATCTCGCGACGGTTGCGCGCGCCCACACCGCCGTGGACGATCACCCGCCGGGTCGTCACCGTCGTCGAACGTGCGAGCCACACCGTGAACGGAATCACGACGAGCAGCAGGACCACGCCGCCGGCGGCGGAGAGCAGCATCCAGTTCTCGAACGGCGCCGGGAGGTTGTCGTAGAAGTAGGCAGTGGCGCCGAAGGTCGCCACCAGCGCGAGCGCCGACCAGAAGAGCCGACGCGCATGGCCGCGGAAGCGAGCGATGAGACGCTCCTCGGACGGCGCGCCGGGCGGCGGCATCATCGGCCGACCGCTGAGCGTCACAGGCTGCGTCACCCCACCATTGTGCCCGTGATCTCCGACATCGACGCGCGGCCGGGCGGCGTGTCAATCCTGGAGCGGGCGCACGTGCACGACGTCACCGGCGGAGATCGGATGGTCCGCCCCGCCGTGGCGCACCACGAGACGCCCCTCATCGTCGAGCTCTCGCGCCGTGCCCTCGAGTGTCCGGTCCCCCGGCAACGAGACCCGTACGGAACGACCGAGAGTCGTGATCCGATCCGTCGCCGCGGCGTGCAGCCCGCTGGCGACCGCGTCGCCGGCATCGACGAGAGCCGTGAGGAGCGCGTCGAGCTCGCGGAGGTAGTCCGCGAGCAGCCGATCCTCATCGGCGACGACGCCCTGCACGGCGAACGACGTCGCGGTGGGCACGGGCAGTTGCTCGGCCGTCATGGCCGTGTTGACCCCCGCACCGATGATGATCGCATCGACCGTCGCCTCGGCCAGGATGCCGCAGATCTTGTGATCGTCGACGAGCACGTCGTTCGGCCACTTCACGCCGACCGTGTGCGCGGGGAGCTGCGCGGCGACGGCATCCGCCATCGCGATGCCCGCGATCAGCGGGATCCAGCCGCGGAGCGCAGGATCCACCGAGACGCGCACGACGACCGAGATCGCCAGCGCCGCCCCATCGGGAGCCGTCCACACACGGTCCAGCCGCCCACGGCCGGCGGTCTGGTTCCGGGTGACCAGGGTCGAGAGGTGCGGCCAGCCGACGAGGTCCTCGGCGAGCACCCGCAGATCGGCGTTCGTGGATGCCGATGCCGGCACGTACTCGACCCGGGGGGTGACGTCGCGCGCGAGCGGGAGATCCATGGTCAGATCTCCTCCTCGTCGCCTTCTTCGTCGTCGTCGTCGAGATCCGGCCGGACGGCGCCCATCTCGTGCGCCTCCCAGTCGTCCCACTTGGCCATGAGCTGCTCGATGCCCGCGTGGAACTTGGCCGTCGCGACGCCGGGAGTGGTGTCACCGAAGTAGTGCTGCACCCACATGCGCAGACGGGCGATCGCCGCATCGTCCGCCCGGACCCGCTCGACCTCCGCCACGATGTCGGCGGCGGCATCCGCGGTCAGCCACTCGCAGTCCGAGAGATAGCCCGTGGTGTCGATCGACGCGCGCTCGTCGGCCGGACGCGTGATCATCAGGGGCTTGCCCGAGGCGAGACGGTCGTAGACCATCGCGGAGATGTCGACGACCGCCACGTCGGCGGCCGACAGCTGCCATCCGAGCTCGGGGCCGTCGTCGTAGACGTGCTGTGCGCGCGGGTCGGTGGCGTTCGCCGCGGCGATCGCGGCGATGATCCGTCGGTGCGCCGCCCCGTAGTCGTGGTCGACGACACCGCTGCGCGGATGCGGACGATAGATGACCCGGTGCGATCCGGTCGCCAGTAGCGCCGACACCAGACGCTCGCCGTGCGTGGCGATCGATCCGTAGTGCGCGCTCGGCCGGTCGCCCTCCCAGGTGGGTGCGTACAGGACGACGGTGCGGTCGTCCGGAGCGTAAGGGAGCTCACCCGAGTAGTGGTCGGCCTGCGGACGGCCGATCTCGATGGTGCGCCGATCGACGTCGTAGGCCCAGAGAGTGCGGGAGAGACGGTCACGCGCCGCCTGGCCCGCGACCATCGCATAGTCGTACGCCTTGTACTGGTTGGTGGTCATGTACATCTTGTCGGACTCGCCGTGGTTGATGAACACGTGCCACCGGCGTCCGTAGCGGAACATCTGGAAATTGCGGGTGTTCTGGTTGACGTACAGCACGATGCGGATGTCGTGCTCCGCGACGAACTTCTCGAGATTGCGCACCGTCGGCACGAAGGCGACCGGAGGGGCGTCCTCGGCGAGCAGCTTCTCGGCGCCCGTCGCCTGCCGCGCGAGCACCACGACCGGCCAGCGCTTCGACAGCTCGGCGAGCGGCCGGTACCACTGACGCATCTGGTACATGTTCACGGCGCCGTCGGCGAAGTAGACGGCGATCTTGAAGTGCCCCTCGGGGAACTGCTCGCTGACAGCGAGGCTGCGGCGCACGCGCTGCACGGCCGTTCTCGACGCGACCGCCCGCTTCAGCAGACGGTACGCCTTCTTCGCGTCGGAGAATGCACCCATCCCTCCAGGATACCGAGCCGGGAGCGAGGCCAAGATCTCGATCAGCGAACGTCCGACGCCCCATGACATGATCGACGGATGCACGATGACGATTCGCACGCGCCGCCCGTCGGGGTCTCCTTCGTCATGCCCGTGTTGAACGAGCGCGAGTATCTCGAGCACGCCGTGCAGTCGGCCCTCGCCCAGGATCTCGACGTTCCCGTGGAGCTCATCCTCGCTCTCGGCCCTTCGACCGACGGCACCACCGAGATCGCGAACCGGTTGGCCGCCGCCGACGAGCGCATCCGTCTCGTCGGCAACCCCGCCGCGCACATCCCGGTGGGACTGAACGCCGCGATCCGAGCCGGACGCTACTCGACCGTGATCCGCGTCGACGCGCACTCCGAACTCTCCCCCGGCTATGCCGCCCGTGCCATGCAGACGCTCGAACGCACGGGCGCGGCCAATGTCGGAGGCGTCATGCACGCCGAGGGGCGTGCCCCCTTCCAGAAGGCCGTCGCCCGCCTGTACAACTCCCCCGTCGGCCTCGGCGGCGGGGCTTATCACGGCGGTGCGCACGAGGGGGAAGCGGAATCCGCGTACCTCGGCGTGATGCGCCGAGAGGTCCTCGACGAGGTCGGCCTCTTCGACGAGACCATCCGACGCGGCGAGGACTGGGAGCTCAACCTCCGCATCCGCCAGGCCGGTCATCGCGTCTGGTTCGATCCCACGCTCGCGGTCACGTACTGGCCCCGCGAGAGCTGGGTGCGCCTGGCACGCCAGTTCCGTGCGACGGGCGCCTGGCGCGGAGAGCTGGTGCGGCGATTCGGGCGGCGCAACGGCATCCGCTTCTTCGCCCCGCCCGCTCTGGTGCTGCTCACGATCGTCGCGGTGATCATCGGCGTCCTGCAGCTCACCGGGGTACTCAGCGGCCTCGCCTCGCTCATCGCCTCGATCGTCTACGCCCCGCTCGCGGCGTACGCGTTGCTCGTCGTCGTGGTCGCCGCCGCACCGGGCGGAGGCGGCATCCGTCAACGACTGTGGACGCTGCTCGTACTGCCGACGATGCACCTCGCCTGGGGGTGGGGCTTCCTCGGTGGCGTGCTGCGAGGAGCCCGCGACACCGTCGATGCCTCCCGCCTCGGCACCCGCAACACTCCCCTGCCCTGACCGCTCCAGGAACGGCCGTGGCTGCTCAGGCCGTCAGGAAGCCCTGGTCGAGGATGCGGTCCACGACGCGCTGGGCAGCCCGTCCGTCATCGCGCGCGTTGAACTGACGCCGCCAGGCGGCATAGCGTTCGGCGTAGACCTGCTCGTGGTCGGGCGCGGCGAGCGCACGCACGAGCTCGTCCTGATTCGTCACGAGCGGCCCGGGGGCGCGAGTCTCGAGATCGAAGTAGAAGCCACGCAGGGTCCCGCGATAGTGGTCGATGTCGGGAACGAGGAAGTACATCGGCTTGCCGGTGACGCTGAAGTCGAACATCACCGAGGAGTAGTCCGTGATGAGGGCGTCGGCAGCGAGCAGCAGCTGCGCCGTCTCGGGATACCCGGTCACGTCGATCACGCGTGCACCGGCGTGGTCGCGTCCGGCGTCGAGCGTACGGGAGTGTCCGCGCACCAGCACGACCGCATCGGTCTGCTCGGCCAGCCGCTCGGCGTCGACGAAGTCGACCATCTCGGTGCGGTCGTCGCGCCACGTCGGCGCGTACAACAGCACGCGCTCCTCGGCGCCGATGCCCAGCGCCGCGCGGATCACCGCCGGATCGATGGTCGTGAGAGCGTCATTGCGTGGATATCCCTCGACCCAGATCGGACGCCCGAGGAACGCATATGCCTTCTTGAGGATGCGCTCGGCGTAGGTGTTCTGCGCGAGCAGCACGTCCCAGCGCCGCGATTCCTTGACCACGGCCGCCATCCGTCGCGGGTCGAAGCCGGGACGATGCAGTGCGAGCCGCTTCAGGGGGGTTCCGTGCCAGGTCTGCAGCACCTTCTGGCCGGGCTTGCGCGCGAACCTCCGGCGCAGCCAGTCGTTCACGACGAGCAAGCGCGCCGCCCCCCGGGCATGCCACCACTCGGGGCTTCCCTCGACGACGGCGATCGCGCCCTCCGGCACGGGGACCGAGAAGTCCACCACGCTCCAGTACCGACGGACGTCGGGAGCGCGCTTCGCGATCTCGCGGTCGATGGCCTGCGGATTGCACCCCACGCTCCGGCCGTAGAAGCTCTCGAAGAACACCGCGTTCTCGGTGCCGCCGGCCTGGGCGACGTAGCGCTCCTCGAGGGTGGCCTGCCCCTCGGCGGTCTCGTAGATGGGATCGATCGGTGCGGCGATCTTCACGGTGTCCCCGGCCACCTCGACGCGGAGCCCGGGCAGCAGCACCGGAGCGACGTCGATGTCGTCGAACGTGGTGCCGGCGACCGTCAAGTGGTACTCACCAGCGGGAAGCGGAAGTGCGGGGCCGCCCCACCGGGCGGTCTGCAGTGCGAACACCGCCTTCCAGGTCGTCCCCCCGCCCGACAGGCGGGCGTCGACTCGCGCCCGCGGGCCGACCAGCTCGGCGTGCGCCGGGCGCGGTCCGGTTCCTGCGATGACCAGCGTCTGCGCCGACTCATCGATCCGGGCCGTTGTCATACTGCTCCCTTCGGTGCGCGGATTCCCCGCGCGCGGATCGCACCATAGACCCGCTCGGTGTTTCGGCCGTCGCGGAAGGCGTGCATCTCCGCGCTGAGCGTAGCGGAACGGGCGGCTCGCTCGGTGAACGCCACCTCGTCGGACAGCAGTCGATCGAGCTGCGCCAGAGCCTCCGGCCAAGAGGTGGCGGCATCCGCTCCCCCGACGTCGCTGAAGCGACCGTAGAAGCCGCGCGAGCGGGCGTACTCCTCCGCGTCGGGGGCGAGGAAGAGTACGGGCATCGCCAGGAGTCCGACGTCGTAGGCGAGCGACGAGTAATCGGTGATCAGCACGTCGACCGCCGGCAGGACCGGGGTCACGTCCGCGAGCTCGGAGGATCCGAGCATCCGCACCCGACGACTCGGGAGAGGTGGGGCGTACCCACCCTCGCCGAGCGGGTGCGATCGGATGATCAGGGTCGCATCGCGCTCCTCGAGCACTCGGATGATCCGCACCCAGTCGTCGGACGAGGGAACGGCGGGGTCCGTCGCACCGTCGCGCCACGTCGGCGCGTACAGCACCGTCCGCGACCCATCGGGAAGGCCATCGAGCGCTGCGTGCAACCGGACGGATGCCCGCGCGCGACGGTCCTCCGGCAATCCCTCCGACAGCACGTCGACGCGCGGCTCCCCGGTCACGAGGACGCGGTCGCTCGGGAGACCGAACGCCGACTCCAGCCGCCCGCGCGAGCGATCGGAAGCGGCCGGGAGCACGCGGATCCTCTGCGCGGCGGCCCGGTAGAGGATCGCGATGGCTCGCCGCAGGATTCCCGCTCCCGGGACGCTCGGGACCTGGGTCGTCGCCGGCGAGTCGAGTCCGATCCGCTTGAGGGGGATGCCGTGCCAGAGCTGGACGATGAACGCGCCGCCGTCGGCGTACCGGTTGATGTCGCCGAGGCCGTGCGTGACGACGAGGACTCCTGCGCGTGCGGTCGCCCACCAGCCCCGGATGCTCGATCTGCGAAGCGTGCGGATGCCGAGCGCCGCCGCATCGTCATCCTCGCGCTGCGAGCGGGTCAACCACACGGCGTCGTGGCCCTGCGCGGTCGCGTAGCGATGGAGGGCGAGAGCGCCGTCACCGATCCCGGCACCGCATCCGAACACCCACCGGTCACCGCGAGGCACGAGGAGCGTGCCGAGGCGCCCTGCGAGGGAGAGCGGGATCCTCAGCAGCTTGGCCGCATTGCCGGACCCGAAAGAGAAGGACGCCACCCCGCGAGCCTATCGCGGAGGTGGCGTCCTTCTCTGGGCGGCGGGATCAGCCGGCGAGTTCGCCGAGCGTCACCTCGATCTGGTACTCCTTGCCGCCGCGGATGTAGGTCACCTTCGCGTCGCTGCCGCCGGCCGCGGCGCGCACCTGAGCCGTGAGGTCGCTGGCGCTGGTGATCGGCACGCCGTTGAAGGCGGTGACGATGTCGTCGGCCTTGAGGCCGCCGGCTGCCGCTGCTCCCCCACTGGTCACGTCGGCGATGTACGCCCCGGCGACGTCGGCATCCTGCACGGAGGCCGCATCCTGCACCGATGCGCCCAGCAACCCGTGGGTGGCCGCACCGTCGGCGATGATCTCCTCGGACACGCGCTGGGCGATGTTCGAGGGGATCGAGAAGCCGAGGCCGATCGAGCCGGACTCCTCAGACGATCCGGAGCTGGCGATCGCGACGTTGATGCCGATCAGCTCGCCCTTGCTGTTGACGAGGGCACCGCCGGAGTTTCCGTGGTTGATCGCGGCATCGGTCTGGATCACAGCGATCGAGATCGACTCCGACGTCTGCTGCTGACCGTTGCCCGGCAGGTCGAACTGGAACGGACCCTGCTGACCGTCCTGCTGGCCGTCTTCGGGTGTCTGCTCCTGCGGTGCGTCCTCGCTCGACGAGTCCGGCAGAGCCGACGAGGCGATCTGGATGCTGCGGTTCAGAGCGCTGACAATGCCGGTGGTGACCGAGTTCGACAGGCCGAGGGGCGCGCCGAGCGCGACCGCCGTGTCGCCGACGTTCAGCTCGGACGAGTCCGCGAACTCGATGGGCGTGAGGTCGGTGGCATCGGTGAGCTTGATGACCGCGAGATCGTAGATGGGATCGGTGCCCACGACGGTCGCCGAGTAGATGCGCCCGTCGGAGGTGGTCACGCGGATCGTCGGGTCGGCGACAGCACCGCCGAGCGTCACGACGTGCGTGTTGGTGAGCACGTAGCCGTCATCGCTGATGATCACGCCGGAGCCGCTGCCGGCTTCACTGGTGCCGGCGACCTCGATCGTGACCACAGACGGCAGTGCCTTGGTGGCGACGGCGGTGGTCTCGTTCACGGAGCCGGGGTTGTTGACGGTGACCGTCTGCGGCCCCTCCGCCACGCCGGTCGAGGGCGCGGTGCCGACCGCGTTCCAGATCGCGCCGCCGCCGAAGCCCGCGACACCTCCGACGAGTGCGGCGGCGACCACGATGGCCGCGAGGCGCACGCCGCCGCGCGGCTTGGGCTCCTTGGTCTTCACGTTCGGATCGGCAGGGGTGTCACCGAAGCCGATGGGGGCGGTTCCGCCGAGAGGAACGGTGGGCTGGGTGTGAGCGGCACCGGAGTGGAGTCCGAATGCTGCTCCCGGCGAGGTCGCCGTCGAGCCCGCGAACTGCTGCGCGGTGACCGGGGCGATCAGAGGCGCGGATGCGGCGGGAGCGGGCGACGCGAACGTCGAGGGCACCTGGTGGCCCGCGGTCGGGTGCGACGCGGGAGCGGACTCGGCGGCCACGGGGGCGGCGGGCTCCGCGGCCGGCGTGGCGGGGATGTCAGCGGCTGCCTGCGGCGCCGAACGGTCGGCGACCTCTGCTGCCTCGGTGGACGGCACGTCGGGTGCCGAGTGGTCGGGGGTGTTGTCTTCGTTCATGGTGTGTGCTCCTTCAACAACGCCCCTTCAGAGTGCTCTCCGAGTCTGTGCGTTTCATATGGCGAAGGTGAGTTTCCCTTATGGCCATAGCCTGTTCTTCATGAGTGTCATCACCGGTGCATGGCGGCGCACGGCGGCGGGCGCGGGCCTGCTCTCGCCCGACGGGGCCGTCGCGCCCACCATCTTCGCAGAGATGTCGGCCCTCGCGGCCTCGACGGGAGCGATCAATCTCGGGCAGGGGTTCCCCGACGAGGACGGCCCGGCCGAGGTTCTCGAAGCCGCCAGGCAAGCGATCGCCGACGGAGTCAACCAGTACTCGCCGGGGCGCGGCACCCCCGACCTCCGGCTCGCCATCGCCGAGCATCAGAAGCGCTTCTACGGGCTCGACGTCGACCCCGACACCGAGGTGCTCGTCACGGTCGGAGCGACCGAGGCCCTCACGGCGACGCTCCTCGCCCTGATCGACGGCCCGGAGGACGAGGTCGTCGTCTTCGAGCCGTACTACGACTCCTATGCGGCCGCGGTGTCGCTCGCCGGCGGCACGCTGCGCACGGTGCCGCTGCGCGTGCCCGACTTCCAGCCGGACCTCGATCGGTTGGCGGATGCCGTCACCGACCGCACCCGGATCATCCTCGTGAACGATCCGCACAACCCGACCGGCACCGTGTTCGGCACGGACGTGCTCACCGAGATCGTGCGCCTCGCCGAGAGGCACGATGCGCTCATCGTGACGGACGAGGTCTACGAGCACCTGGCGTTCCACGCCCCGCACATCCCGATCGCGACCCTGCCCGGCGCGGCGGAGCGCACCCTCACGATCTCCTCGGCGGGCAAGACCTTCTCGGCCACCGGATGGAAGGTCGGGTGGATCCACGGACCTGCCGCCCTGATCACCGCCGTGATCACCGTGAAGCAGTTCCTCACGTATGTCGGAGCCGCCCCCTTCCAGCCGGCCGTCGCGGTCGGGCTCCGCCTCGGAGACGTCTTCTTCGCGGATGCCGCCGCGACGCTCGCCCACAAGCACGAGGTGCTCGGCGCCGGGCTGCAGGCTGCGGGATTCACCGTCTTCGCACCGCAGGGCGGATACTTCACCCTCGCCGACGCCACGGCGGTCGGCGGCGTCGACGGTGCGGAGTTCTGCCGCACCCTGCCCGATCGCGTCGGCGTCGGCGCGATTCCGCTCGCCGCCTTCCTGCCCCCGGCGCACCGGGCCGACCCGGAGTACGCGGGCATCGTGCGGTTCGCCGCGTGCAAGAAGGTCTCGGTCCTCGAGGAGGCCGTCTCGCGCCTGGCCCGTCTGAGGGACTGACTCGCTGCCCCACCACCCTGCGGGAGCTGTGCGTTCAGCGCGGGACGACGGCGTACCGGCGCACCCGCAGCGACGGGTTCGTCTCGCGGACCCGGTCGATGACCGCGCGTTCGACGGGTGCGACGGCGATCCCCTCGGCGCTCCCGACACCGGCGAGCACCACCCCCTGCGGATCGACGACCTGCGAGTGGCCGACGCCGATCGGTGCGGGGTGGTCGGCGGAGACGACGTAGACCGTGTTCTCGATCGCCCGCGCTGCGAGCAGGGTCGTCCAGTGATGCTCCTTGAGCGGGCCGCGCACCCACTCGGCGGGCACCACCAGGACATCCGCCTCGGCGTCGACGAGGGTGCGGGCCACCTCGGGGAAGCGCAGGTCGTAGCAGGTCAGCAGACCGAAGCGCAGGCCCGCGAGGTCGAACGTCGCCGCCTCGCCCACCGCGCCCGGCTCGACCCAGTCAGACTCGGTCTGCCCGAAGGCGTCGTAGAGGTGCTGCTTGCGGTAGACGGCCAGGATGCCGTCGCCCCGAACGGCGACCACCGTGTTCCGGACGCGATGGGTGTCGCCCGACTTCTCGACGAGTCCGGCGACGATCACGACCGCGAACTCCCCCGCGAGCGCGATCAGGGTCTGCACGAAGTCGCCCTCCAGCGTCTCCGCGTGTGCGGCGAGAGTCTCGTCCATGGGATTCACGAAGTAGCTCGAATACTCGGGCAGAACGATCAGACGCGCGCCCCGAGCCGCGGCATCCGCCACGAGTTCTGCGATGCGCTCGCGATTGCCCTCCCGGGAGTCGGTGGGCGCGAACTGGCAGACGGCGACGGGAACGGCGGGGCTCTCGGACATGCCCTCATCCTCGCGCATCCTCGCGCAGGACGCCTCGATTCGCGCGCTCCCGATCGCCGTGTTAGGCTATTCAACGTGCCGCGGGGTGGAGCAGTTCGGTAGCTCGCCGGGCTCATAACCCGGAGGTCGCAGGTTCAAATCCTGTCCCCGCAACGAGAATGCGACACACGAAAGGCCCCTGATCGGGAGAAATCCAGATCAGGGGCCTTTCGCTTTGCCCGATGGATGCGTGGACCGACACGATCACCCGCACCCGGAAATGACGAATGCCGCACCCCGGAGGATGCGGCATTCGTCATTGCGGTCCGAGGATCACTCCCCCGACGTGGACTCCATGTCGAGGAGCTTCTGCACGGCCTCGGTCAGACGCTTGTCGGCCTCGCCGAACTTCTCGAGGTCACCGGCCTTCAGAGCGGTGTCGCGGTCGAGGAGCGCCTGTCGCGCGTCGGCGAGGGCGGCGGCCTGCTCGTCGGTCGGCGTCGTGGGCTCGGTCGGCTCGGTGGTCGGCACCTCACCGGTGTCGGGGTCGACCTCGGAAGGATCGACCGGTTCGACCTCGTCATCTCCGCCGGTGGCACCGGAATCACCGCCGAAGAGGGAATCCAGGGCCTCCGTCAGGGTGTTCTCGAACGCGACCCTGTCACCGAAGGCGACGAGCACCTTCTGCAGACGTGGGAGCTGCGTACCCTCGGAGGACTGCACGTACACCGGCTGCACGTAGAGCAGACCGCCACCGACGGGCAGCGTCAGCAGGTTGCCGTAGATGACCTCCGACTCACCCTGCTGCAGCAGGTTGAGCTGCGGCACGACCGCCGTGTCGGAGTTGTAGGTGTTCTGCACCTGACCGGGGCCGGGCACCGTCGTGTCGTCGTTGATCTCGAGCATGCGCAGCTGACCGTAGCCCTCCGCCTTCACGCCCTGCTCCGACCCGGCATCCGAATCCACTGCCAGATAACCCATCAGCACGTCTCGGCTGCTGCCGGCGCCCTGCGACGCCGGGATGAACGTCGAGAACATCGAGAACCTCGCGCTGTCCTGGCCCGGCATCTGCATGGTCAGGTAGTACGGCGGCTGCAGCATAGCGTCGCTGCGCGGGTCGTTCGGGGTCTGCCAGCGGTTGTCCTGCTGGGCGAAGGACCCGGCGGTGTCGATGTGGTAGATACCGAGGATGTCGCGCTGCACCTTGAACAGGTCGGTCGGGTAGCGGACGTGGCTCATGAGCTCGCCCGACATGTCGCTGATCGGCTTCACCGTCGACGGGTAGACCTTCTGCCAGGTCTGGAGGATCGGGTCCTCGGCGTCCCACGCGTAGAGCGTGACGGTGCCGTCGTACGCATCGACGGTCGCCTTGACCGAGTTGCGGATGTAGTTGATCTCGTCGATCGCGAGGCTCGGGGCCCGCGTGTTCGAGTCGGTGATCGCGTCGGAGAGGCTCACGCTCGTCGCGTAGGGGTACGTCGAGCTGGTCGTGTAGCCGTCGACGATCCACACGATGCGTCCGTCGACCACGCTGGGGTACGGGTCGCTGTCGAGCTCGAGGTACGGCGCGACCTTGCCCACACGGGTCTTCGGGTCGCGGTCGTAGAGGATCTGCGAGTCCTCGTTCACCAGGTTGGAGAACAGGATCTGCTCGGACTGGAACTTGAGCGCGTAGAGCAGCTTCGTGAACGTGTCGCCGATGGCGGGGCCACCCTCGCCGTCGAACGTCGTCTTCGTCTCGCTCGCTCCGTCCTTGCCGCGCGGGTAGTCGATCTCGACCGGGTCGGCGTCTTCCGGGGCTCCCACGATCGAGTACTCGGGCGAGTTCTCACCGAAGTAGACGCGGGGCTCGAAGTTCTCGCGGTCGGTCAGGAAGCCCGACGACGGGATACCGCGTTCGAGGAAGACGGGCTCGCCGTCGCTCGTGCGCTGGTTGCCCGCGGCCGCGACGAGGCCGTAGCCGTGCGTGTAGACGGCCACGCGGTTGTTCCAGTTGTCACCCTCGCCGAGCTTGGTGATGTCGAGATCGCGGACGGCCACGACCGTGTCCTGCATCTCGCCGTCGATCTCGTAGCGGTCGACGTCGAGCGTCTCCTCGAACTGGTAGTACGCGCGGTATTGCTCGAGCTGCCGCACGGTGGGGCTGATGACCTTCGGGTCCATGATGCGGATCGAAGCCGTGGTGTCGGCATCGGCGCGCAGCTGACCGGCTTCGGCATCCGTCTCGGCCTCGAAAGTGGTCGTCTCGAGGTTCGCGACCCCGTACGCCTCCTTCGTGCCGTCGATGTTCCGCTGGTAGTACTCGGCCTGGTAGGCGTTCTGGTTCGGCTTCACCTGGAAGGTCGTGACGACCCACGGGTATCCGACACCCACGACCAGCGAGGCGACGATCAACAGAGCCGTAGCGGCGAGCGGGAAGCGCCAGCGGCCGATCACGGCCGTGACGAAGAAGAGGATCGCGACGAGCGCGGCGATGATCGCGAGGATCGCGAGGCCGGGGATCGTGGCGTTGACGCCCGTGTAGGCGGCACCCGTGATGCGGTCGTCGGGGGTGACCAGCGTCTTGTAGCGGTCGAGCCACAGGCTGACCGCCTGCACCAGGATGTAGAGACCGGCGATGACCGCGAGCTGGATGCGCGCCGCCTTGGAGATGCGCAGCTCTCCCTGGCCGATGCGCACCGAGCCGTAGAGGTACGACACGAGCGCCGTGACCAGGAGCGAGAGCAGCAGCACCGCCGAGACGAACGCGAGCGCGATCGAGTAGAACGGCATCGCGAACATGTAGAAGCCGGTGTCGATGCCGAACTGCGGATCGACGTCACTCGTCGCGACGCCGTTGGCCCAGAGCCACACCGTCTTCCACTGCCCGGCAGCCGAGAAACCGGCGAACAGACCGAAGAAGATCGGCATACCCCACATGGCGAGACGACGCAGGGGCTCGATGACCTCCTGGTAGCGGTCGAGCTGCGAGCTCAGACGCACGTAGACGGGGCGCAGGCGGTACGCCAGCTGGATCACGACGAACAGCGGCACCGCCATCCCGAGGAAGCCGATGACGAACATCACGACGGTGGCGACCCACTGGGTCGTGAGCACACCGGTGAAGCCCACCTGATCGAACCAGAGGAATTCCGTGTAGAGCGACGCGAAGACGAAGAACACCGCGATCAATGCGGCGATGATCACCAGCGAGATGCCGAATATACGTCGGGAGGTTCGAGGAGTGGCCGGGTTCGGAGCTGAGGTCGAGGTCACACCCCCATCCTAGGCACGCGTTACTGGGCTGCGGCTGTCATCCCGGTCACGGCGAGGTCACGACGCGGCGCAGGCGGGCAGCGCCGCGACGTCTCCGCCGTCCGCGATGACCTCGAGAGCGTCGAGCGACTCCTCGAGCGTCGCAGTGCGGATGACCTGCAATCCGTCGGGCACGTGGCCCACGACCTCGTCGCAATTCGACGCCGGAGCGAGGAAGAATTCGGCCCCCGCATCGCGCGCGCCGTAGAGCTTCTGACGGATGCCGCCGATGGGGCCGACCGTGCCGTCGGCCTCGATCGTGCCGGTGCCGGCGACGTTCTCGCCGCCGTTGAGCTCGCCCGGGGTGAGCTGGTCGATGATCCCGAGAGCGAACATCATCCCCGCGCTGGGGCCGCCGACGTTGTCGAGCTGGATCGTCACGTCGATCGGGAAGTCGTAGTCGGTGCGAAGGGTGATACCGATCAGCCACGTGGTCGTGTCGCCCTCGGTGTACTCCTGCGGGGTGATCGTGACGTCCTGCTCCTGGCCGTCGCGCAGGACCGTGAGGTCGATCTCCGCTCCCCCGATGTCCTGGATGCGAGAACGCAGCTGCTTCGCCGACACCACGGGGTCGCCGTCGATCGCGGTGATCACGTCGTCGGGTTCGAGGATGCCCTGGGCCGGGGAATCCTCGACGGCCTCGACCACGACGACCTCGGCCCCGGTGTCGTACCCGAGCTCTCCGAGCGCTGCGGCGGTCGCCTCGTGCTGCGAGTCGACCATCAGGGTGGCGTTGCGCTCATCGCGCTGCTCGGTGGTCACGCCCTCCGGGAACACCGAATCGAGCGGCACGACGGCGCGCGAGGAGTCGGTCCACGCCAGTGCGAGCTCGAACCAGCTGGGGGTGCGCTCGCGGTTGCCGACGACCTGGACCGTGGTCAGATCGAGCGTGCCGCCGGTCTCGAAGGTCTCGGCGCCCTCGATGCTGATGAGCGGCACCTTCTCGCCGTCCGCACCCGCGGCCGTGCCCAGTGTGTCGTAGACCGGGCCCGGTCGCTGGATGACGTAGGGGGTCGGGAGGAAGGTGAGGACGACCAGTGCCACGAGTGCGACGATCAACGCCCAGACGCCGAGTCCGAGCTTCACAGGCCGCGTTCGTTCCACAGCATCCTCCGTCGTTCGCGAGCGGCGTACAGGGATCTGCCCGCATCGGGTTCGCTCGCATGAACCTGTGACTAGCGTAGATGGCACGGCTATAGGCGTGCTGAGAGGGCGATCGACATGGCAGACAACGACCCGACACCCGAGGACTTCCAGGAGTTCCTGCGGCGGATGCTCGCAGGCCAGGGCGGTGACATCGACCCCGAGGCGCTGCGCGGAGCGTTCGAGGGCATGGACGGGCTGGCGCTCGACCCCGCGATGATGCAGACGATCATGTCGCAGCTGCAGGGCGCGTTCGGCGGCGACGCTTGGGACAACGCACTCCGTCAGGCGCTGCACATCGCGAACCGCGACGGGCAGGGAATCACCGACGGTTCGCGTACCTCGCTCGTCGATGCATTCGCCCTGGCCGGGCTCTGGCTCGGCGAGGCGACCACGATCTCCGACCTCGCCCAGGCGCCCGTCGCGATGACCCGCGGCGAATGGGTCGAGAAGACCCTCCCCGTGTGGAAGGAGATCGCCGGTCCCGTCTCGACCAGCATCGCCGATGCGCTCACCAGCGCACTCGACACGCAGGTCCCCGAGGAGATGCGCGACGTCGTGCAGGGGGCGGGCAGGCTCATGCGCGGGCTGGGCGGTTCGGTCTTCGCCGCGCAGTTCGGGCAGGTGCTCGGCAACCTCTCGCTCGAGGTCGTCTCGGGCGGAGACGTCGGCATCCCCGTGCTCCCCGCCGGCACCGCCGCGATCATCCCGCAGAACCTCTCCGCCTTCGGCGAGGGACTGGAGATCCCCGACGACCAGATCGCCCTCTACCTCGCGGCGCGCGAGCTCGCCTACGCCCGCCTGTACCGGCACGCCAAGTGGCTGCACCTGCACGTGATGGCCCAGATCACCGACTTCGCACGCGGGGTGACGGTCGACGTGGACGCACTCGAAGACGTGGCGAGCCGCCTCGATCCCTCCAACCCCGAGGAGCTGCGGGCCGCGATCGAGGGCGGCGCGCTGCTGCCGACGCAGACCGAGGCGCAGCGCGAGGCGCTGACGCGGCTCGAGAACCTCATCGCGACCATCGACGGCTGGGTCGACGTCGTCACGACGCAGGCGACCTCGCGCCTCCCCGACGGGGCACGACTCGCTGAAGCGGCGCGTCGCCGGCGCGCGGTCGGCGGTCCCGCTGAGGATGCGCTCGGCGCCCTGGTGGGACTGAAGCTGCGCCCGCGCCGCATGCGCGAGGCCGCCGCCATGTGGCAGCAGGTCACGGATGCCGTGGGCATCGCCGCCCGAGACGCGCTCTGGGACTACCCCGATCTGATGCCGACCGCCGACGACATCGACGACCCGACGGCTCTCGTCGCCCGCCTGCAGGCGACGGCGCGGGGCGAGCAGCCGGTCGCAGACGAGTTCGACGAGGCGCTGGCTCGCCTGCTCGACGGAGACGACTTCTCGGGAGACTCGGACGGCACCCCGGGCGGAGATTCTTCTGACGGAGACGAGTCGGAAGAGCGCCCGGAGGGTGACCGCCCGGTCTGAACCGCGACTGCTCCTCCCCATCGGAGAGGAGCAGTCGCGTTGTCCACGGATGCCTGTACGCCGCCCCACGGGCGGCGTGGAATGTCCAGAATCGGTGGATGCCTCCGCTCACACCGACGACAGTCACGCGCCTCACGCCCACCCTCCCCCTGCTCTGGCGCGACGACCGTACGCTGCAGCTCGGACTCGGCGGCGATCTGCGCATCGACGCCGAGGGCGAATGGGTCGAGATGCTGTTGTCACGGATGAGCTCCGGCTTCCGCCGGGGCTCCTTCGACGTCATCGCGCACGCCATCGGGGCGCCGCGCGAGGAGGCGCGCGCCCTGCTCGGCCGACTGGAGCACTTCCTCATCGAGGACTCGCCCACACCGCGGGCGGCCTGGGTCGAGCGTCTCGGCGTCACCGATGCGCGCACGGAGCATCGTCTACGGGAGAGCCTCGCCGACGAGGGTGTTCCGGTCGGTGAACACGGTTCCCGGTCCGACGCGGCCGTGGTCCTCCTCGCCGGCAGCGCGGCCGCGCTGCAGCTGGCGCCGTACCTCCGCGACGACGCGACCCACCTGCCCGTCGCCGTCGGCCACGATCAGGTGACGATCGGCCCGATGGTAGTGCCCGGCCACACGCCGTGCCTGACCTGCCGCGACCTCCACGCCAGCGATCTCGACCCGGCGTGGCCCCGGCTGCACACGCAGCTCGTGTCTCGCGACCCCGGGCGGGTTCGCGCCGTGCTCGTCGCGGGTGCCGGAGCGATCGCCGCGCGCCTCCTCGCCGCCACGCCCATGGCGGAGAGCGAGATCGTCACGCTCCGCGCTGACGGCTCCCGCGACTCGCGAGCGGTGACGTTTCACGAAGGATGCCTGTGCCGCGCCCCGTCGTCCCGATCTCGGCCAGGAACCGTGAGGGAGCCCGTTCGCCTCGTCCCGCCGAGCGCGACCACGACAGAGACAGCGTTCGCGCGGCTCGCGTGACCCCGACGTATGCGAGACGACGTTCCTCGTCGATCGATTCGAAGCTCGTCGCGTAGGAGATCGGCAGCGCCCCTTCCGCCCAGCCGGCGAGATGCACGTGCAACCATTCCAGGCCTTTCGCGGCGTGCAGGGTCGACAGCGTGACGGTACGCAGCGTCGGCTCGTGCTGGTCCTTCGCTCTGGCCATGAGGGCGTCACCGAACGAGCGCAGGGTCGCCTCCGGCCCGGCCTCCTCGGCGAGGCGGAGGATCGCGCGTCGCGCCTCCCACCCGTCGCGCTGAGCGCCGCCCGCGGCCGGCGGCTCTTCGGTGAGCCCGAGCTCGCGCAGCACGCGCTGAACCGCGGGGACGAAGCCCTGCTCCACGGGCGCCACGGCCGCGGCCCGAAGAGCGAGGATCGCCTGACGCACTTCCGGCATCGAGAAGAATCGGGTGCCGCCGAGCACCGTGGTCGCGATCCCCTCCGCGGCGAGCGCCTGTTGCAGCGCGGCCGACTGGGCGTGGGCGCGGTAGAGCACCGCGATGTCGGCCGGGGAGATACCCTCGGCGATCTGAGCCGAGACCGCCGCGGCGATGCCCTCCGCCTCATCGCGTTCGCTGTCGTAAGCCGTGACGGTGGGCGGCTCGGTCGCGAACTGCTCGCGGGCGGGAGTGAGTTCCAGCGCTCCCGGGCGCCCCTTCATGAGCGCGTTCGCGGCGGAGAGGATCGGCGCCTGCGAGCGGTAGTTCGTCTCCAGCCGCACCACGGTCGCGTCTGCATGGCGGCGCTCGAATTCGAGCAGGAATCGCTGCTCGGCCCCCGCGAACGAGTAGATGGTCTGACTGGCGTCGCCGACCACGCAGATGTCGTGCCGGTCGCCGACCCAGAGGTCGAGCAGACGGTTCTGCAGAGGCGAGACGTCCTGGTACTCGTCGACCGTGAAGTGGCGGTACTGCTCGTGCACCGACGCCGAGACGCGAGGCTCGGCCTCGAGCATCCCGGCGCATGCCAGCAGCACGTCCTCGAAGTCGAGCTGGTGACGCTCGTCCTTGAGGGCCTCGTATCCGCGCTGGAGCTCGGCGAGTTGGGTCGCGTCGACGCCGGACACCGAACGCCCGAGCGCCGCATGCTGCTCGACGGAGAGCATGGAGACCTTGCGCCACTCGATCTCCGAAGCGATGTCGCGCAGGGTCGCGGTGCTGGGACGCAGACGGATGGCGTCGGCGACCTGTCCCAGCATCCGCACCTTGTTGTCGATGATCGACGGGGCGGGCTGTCCGGCGAGCGTCGGCCAGAAGAAATTGAGCTGCGCGAGGGCGGCGGCGTGGAAGGTGCGGGCGGCGACACCCTCGACCCCGAGCGCACGCAGGCGTCCGCGCAGTTCGCCCGCGGCCTTCGCCGTGAAGGTCACCGCCATGACGCGCGCCGGCGAGTACGCGCCGGTATCGACGCCGTGCGCGATCCGATGGGTGATCACGCGGGTCTTACCGGTGCCGGCGCCCGCCAGCACCGCGACCGGACCGCGGAGCACGGATGCCGCCTGCCGCTGCCGTTCGTCGAGCGCATCGAGAGCGCTCACGCGCCCGCCTCGAGCCAGTCCACGATGAGGGCGCGCGCGATCGATGCGTGACCGGGCAGCCCGACGGGCCCCTCCCCTGCCAGAGACGACGTGATCTCCGCGCGGGTGAACCAGCGCACGTCGATGATCTCCTCGCCGTCGGGGCGGGTATCCGCCTCATCGTCGACGACCGCCCGGAAGCCGACCATCAAGGAGCGCGGGAAAGGCCAGGCCTGCGAAGACACGTAACGCAGCGCGGAGAGACGCACCCCCGATTCCTCGGCGAGCTCGCGATGGACGGTCGACTCGAGCGACTCGCCCGCCTCGACGAAGCCCGCGAAGCACGAGTACATCCGGCCGCCCCAGTTCGCGTTCGCGCCGAGGAGCAGACGTTCGCCGTCGCGGCTCTCGACCGCCACGATCACGGCGGGGTCGGTGCGCGGGAAGTGCTCTCGCCCGCAGACCAGACAGCGACGCGACCATCCCGCCTGACGGATCTCGGTGCCTCCGCCGCAGGTCGAGCAGAACGGCGCGTCTCGCAGCCAGGCGGCGAGCGCCAGCGCCTCGATGAGGATCTCGCTCTCATGCGCCGGGAGCCGCGCTCCGAGATCACGCAGCCCGAACCAGGTCTCGTCGGGGGCCGCATCGATCGATGCGCTCTCGGTCGGGAGCGCCGCCAGCAACAGCGGAGTTCCGGACTCGTCGCGTCCGAGCAGCGCCCACGTGGCATCGACGGGCTCGGTCGGTGCGACCCGGACGAGCAGATCATCGGCCACGCGCACGCGGCCGTCGCGAACGACGATCACCCGTGTCGGCTCTTCTGCGCGCAGACGATCGATGACGCCGGATTCCTCACGGAGCTCGGCCGCGCGATCGAGAGATGGGTGGTGCATGGGTGATCGACTCCCTCTCTCACGGGCGTGGCGGAGGCGGGACCGCCCCTGAGCCGACCTACCCTTAGGGCATGGGACGCTCACCTTTCACTCTAGCCGCGGCCGTGACAGCGGCACTGCCCGGCGCGGAGGTCACGGGAACTCGCACGCTGAGCGCCGACGGTGACGCACGCTTCGATTCCGCCGTCGCCTCGCTGGCCGACGGGCGCGAACTCGCGATCCGCGTCGCCGACGACGACGAGGCCGCGCGCGAGCTCGCCGCAGAATCCCTGGCGCTGCGCGCTCTGACGGCCGGAGCGCGGGCCATCCTCCCGTTCCGCGCGCCCGAGTACGTGGGCGAGACCCGCGTCGGCGATGGTCGCGCGCTCGTCACCGAACTCCTGCCCGGCTTCCAGGTCGAGGCGGCCCACGTACCGGCGGGACGCGGCACGGCGGAGTCGATGGGCGCCGCCATCGCGGCGGTGCACGGCCTGCCCGTCTCGATCGTGCGCAGCGCCGGCCTCGTGTCCCGCTCGGCCGAGGAGAGCCGTGAGGACATCCGGCGCCTGGTCGACGACGCGGCTTCCACCGGCCGCGTCCCCGCCCGGCTGACGGCGCGCTGGCGGGATGCCGTCGCCGACGACGAACTGTGGCGGTTCGAGTCGACCGTCACACTGAACGGCGTGCAGTCGACCTCCTTCCTGCTCGAGGACCACGACGAGCGCGGGCCGCAGGTCACCGGACTGCTGAACTGGCACGGCCTTTCGGTCGGCGACCCGGCCGTCGACCTCGCCTGGTTGTCGGCCGCCCCCGATGCGGCAGCCGACGTGCAGGCCGCGTACGCCCGGTCGTCTGAGCGTTCGCCGGACGGCGCGATCGATGTGCGTGCACGGATGCTCGCCGAGCTCGAGTTCGCGCGCTGGCTGGTGCACGGGGACTCGCTGCACCGGCCCGACATCGTCGACGACGCAGCCGCCCTTCTCGAGGCTCTCGCCGAGGGACTCCGCGCCGATGACCTCGCCGTCGTCGCGGCACGGAACGAGGGCGTCGACTCGGCCCTCGATGCGCTCGACCGCGTTCCCGCGGAGGCCGCCGCGCTGATCGACACCTCGATGCAGACGGATGCCTACAACCCCGATGACCTCTGGGCGCAGGAGTCCGACGAGGAGTCGATCTCGGCTGAGAACACCTCCGAAGCGGCGCGTCGCGCCGCGATGGTCGACGTCGAGACCGAGGACCTCACGGGCGTCGGCGATATCTTCACCGCACCGGCGGATGTCGATGACGATGCGGATGACGACGAACGCGATGACGACGAGGCTCAGCGCGCGGCGCGCGCAGCACTCCAGCGTTGGAAGAGCTCCGACTCGGAGTAGACCCGGTCTCCGCGGATGACGAGGTCGTCGGCGACGTAGTAGAGCGCGACGTCGATCTCGTCGAGCGGCACCCCGAATCGGCGGTGGTAGGCGAGACGGTACAGCGCAAGTTGCAGCATCCGCTCGTCCTGCTCCGCGTCGCCCTTCGGCGGCTTGCCCGTCTTCCAGTCGACGATCTCGATCCTGCCTCCGCGATCGTCGCGGCGGTAGACGGCGTCGAGTTTACAGATCACGATGTGCGCGTCAGCCGGCTCGTCTGCACCTTCGCGCCCGGGCGCTGCGAGCCCGGCGCCGAGCGCGAAGTCGATCTCGATCTCGACCGCGATCGGCTGCAGTGTGCCCCACTCGCTGCGTTCGAACGTCGCCTGCAGGATCGCGAGGTCGGCGGCATCCGCCGCGTCTCCTGGCGCTTCCCCTGATGCCGGTCCGATCTCGGCGCTCACATCGTCTTCGTCGATCTCCCAGAGAGCCTCGTCGACCCGGGCACCGACGCCCACCATCGACGACCGGTGCTCGACCCAGGCATGGAAGAGCGTGCCGAGCCGGGTCTGTCGGTACGGACGTTCCGGCATCGGGCGGATGATCGCCGAGACCGTTCCGCCGTAGTCGGTGACGTAGTCCTTGAAGCGGGAGGCGGGGACGCGCGTCGGCGCCGTCGCATCGATGCCGCGGAGTCGCGCGGCGCGCTCGGCGAGGAGCCGCTCGAGCTCTTCGGCGGGAGCCAGCGTCTCGGGTCGCGCGGCTGCCTCCGTCACCATCTCCGCCGCCGACTCGACGAGCGGACGACGTGCGCCGAGTGGATCGAGCGGCCAGGTGATCGTCGCCCCGGGACCGTCGTACGGGTTCTCGTCGGGATCGACCGGCTCGATGGGCTCGCGATCCAGCACATCGATCGCCTCGAGCAGGAACGGACTCGGCGTGCGCGGAGCCTTCTGCCCCGCCCAGTGCGCGCCGCTGAGGAGCAGGTCTGTGCGCGCCCGCGTGAACGCCACGTACGCGAGCCGTCGCTCCTCCTGCTGCTGATAGGCGCGGTACGCGTCTTTGAAGCGCTTGATCGCCCCGCCCTGGGGATTGGCCTTCGTCGCCCCGCCCGACAGCGACGCCTGGGCGAGGGCCTGGCGCTTCTTCGGGTCGAGCTCGCCGTCGGCCGCGGCGCCGGGATCCCAGTCGAATCGCGGCAGCGCGTCGCGGTCGCCGCGGAGGGCGAACGGCACGACCCCGAAGCCGAACCAGCCCGAGGTGTCGGACACCCGGCTGGGCAACTCGTCGGCGACGAGGCGGACGACCGCCACCGCGTCCCACTCCAGACCCTTCGATCCGTGGATCGTCAACAACTGCACCACGCCCGGCTCAGGGGGCTCCGGCCGGGGCATGAGTTCGTCGGTGCTCTCCGCCTTGTCGAGCCACGCGAGCAGGCTGCCGATCGTGCCGCGGTCGTCGGCGGAGAGAAAGGCGCGCACCTCATCGGAGAACGCGCGGAGTTGCGTCGAGGCGACCCGCGCCGGACCCCGGGTCTCGTTCACCGCCAGTTCGATGTCGAGGCGCAACTCGAGTTCGATCAGGCGCAACAGCTCCGTCAGCGGCTGCGACGACGCACGTCGGAGCCGCTCGAGCATCTCGCCTGCCGCACGGATGCGCGATCGCCCGTCAGGGGTGAATCCCTCCAGCAGGCGGTAGTCGTCGCGCACCGCACGGACCACGTCGACGGCATCGATGATCGACACCGCCTCATCGGCGCCGCGCGACGAACGCAGTCGCACGCGCACCTCTTCGGGAAGCGGCATCATCGAGGTGTCGCGTTCGGCGAGGGTACGGCCGAGATCGTAGAGCGCGGCCATGTCGGGCACCCCGACCCCGAACCGCGGACCCGTGAGCAGGCGGATGAGCGCTGAGCCGGCGGTCGGGTCGTGCACCACGCGCAGGGTCGAGACGACGTCGACCACCTCGGGGGTCGCGAGAAGTCCGCCGAGCCCGAGGATGCGGTGCGGTACTCCCTCTGCGGCGAGCGCGGCGGCGAAGGTCTGCATATGACGTTTGGAGCGGAACAACAGCGCACCGGTGTGCGGGCGCCCGGCGGCGGGCGCATCGTGCGCGGCCCGTCGCTCGACGAACCAGCGAGCGACATCGGCGGCCTCGTCGTCGACCGTGAACGGGAAGCGCAGGTCGACCGTTCCGGTGCCCGCTCCGGGACGCGGTTCGAGCGGGGGTACGTCGAGGCCCGGCCGCTGCAACGGCTCGAGCACGCGGTTGGCGATGTCGAGGATGCCGCGATCGTTGCGCCAGCTGGTCATGAGGCTGTAGGTCTGCGCCTCCTGTTCGCGTGCGAAGGCGCTCGAGAACGCGTACAGGTTGTCGGCGCTCGCCCCGCGCCAGCCGTAGATCGACTGGTGCGGGTCGCCCACCGCCATCACCGCGCTGTCGTGGAACAGTTCGGCGAGGAAGCGGGTCTGGATGACCGAGGTGTCCTGGTACTCGTCGAGCAGCACGACGCGGTGCTGCTCGCGCAGTTCGGCGCGCACGTCGGGAGCCGCTTCGACGATGTCGTAGGCACCACCGACCTGATCGGCGAAGTCGAGCACACCTCGGCGCCCCTTCTCGGCGATGTACTCGCGCACGAGGGCGGCGAGGGTGGGCAGGCTCAGCAGATTCGTCGCCGCCTTCTCGACGTCGCCGTTGCCGCGGTACGGCTCGAACGAATCCGCCGTCTCGCGTGCGATGCGCTCGGCCGCGTCGAGATCGACACGGTGGTCGAGCGCATCCCCCGCAAGACGCTGCACCGCGTCGATCACCGTGCCGAGTGCGTACTCGATCCCCTCGAGCTCCGGGAGGTCGGCGCGCAAGACGACCTCCCGCGCGAGCATCCACGACGCCGCCTGACTCAGCATGGCGACATCGGCGTCACGACCGATCCGGGCGGCATGCTCGCGCACGATGCCGTCGGCGAAGGCGTTGTAGGTCGACACCCGCGGGCGGATCATCAGTTCCTCAGCGGCACGGGGAGCCGTCGGGTCCCAGCCGGTGTCGTAACGATCCGCGAGCTCGTCGAGCACGTGGATCCGCACGAGGTCGCGCTGACGCCCCGCGACCGCCTCCTCGACCCGCCGCAGGGCGTGCGACGCCACGATCTCCGGCACGTGCGGCAGCAGACCGCGCCGACCGAACTCGTCGATCACGGCGAGTCGGTGGCCGATGCGTTCGGCGAGTTCGCCCGCCGCCTTGCGGGTGAAGGTGAGTCCGAGGATCTCGTCGCGCCGCACGTGACCGTTCGCGACGAGCCACACCACGCGACCCGACATCGTCTCGGTCTTGCCGCTGCCCGCTCCCGCGACCACGAGGGCCGGCGAGGGCGGCGCCTCGATCACCCGCTGCTGGGCGGGCGTGGGCGAGGGCTGGCCGAGGGCCGCCGCGACGTCGGTCGCCGACAGGCCGAGGCCGCCACCCCAGCCGGTCACGCGCTCACCGCCGGGACCGTATGGATCCGACAGGGGTGGATGCGGCGCTGCGTGTCGGCGCAGTGCGACTCGACTTGCGCCGTGAAGCTCGAGGCCGACATCCCGCGGGCGGCACCGGCCACGCGCCGCAGGAACGCCTCACGTGCGGTGTCGTCGAGCGTGTGCTGGTGGGCGATGCGGTAGTCGCTCTTGGCGAGGGTCTTCGAGACGATCACGAGACGTGCCCCGGCGAGTGCGTCGGCGGGGGCACCCTCGATCAGCCCCTGCTGGACCGCCACCTGGTAGGCCGCCAGTTGGGCGTGCTCGCGGACTCCCGCATCGGCCTCCGGGTCGGTGCGTCCGGTCTTGAGGTCGACGACCACTGCGCGCTCGCCCTCGCCCGCCGCGGTCATCTCGGTCCATCCTCGCCCTCGTGCCGGGGGGTGCTCCCCCGCCCCCGGCGGGTAGGCCTCGACCCGGTCGATGTACCCGCTCACGATCGCGCGCGCCCCTCTGTCATCGACGTCGATGTCGTGCACGACCGGGAGGCCGTCGTCGTCGGGCAGGGAGACGGCGAAGTCGAACCGCGTCTCGCTGCCGACGACCCGCCCGCCGTCGCGTCGCACGTCGCCGAGATAGGTGTGCAGCCGGTCGACGTAGAGGTCGGCGCGGCGCCGCTCCTTGCGCCCGATCCACTCGGTCTCGAAGTCCAGTTCGGGCCAGTGCTCCGCGACGATCGCCCGCATCTGCTCGAGATCGCCGTCCGGCACCTTCTCCATCGCCTCGTGGATGATCGTGCCGATCCCTGCGGTCGGCGGCATCACGGTGTCACCTCCCAGAGCGGAGACGACCCAGTTCAGGCCGCACTCCTCGTAGGACTCCATTTTCGAGGGCGACACCCGCGCGCCGTCGGCGGCGAGGTCCCGCAGGGGGTGGTCGGTGCTCGGTGGCGTGACGCCGTACCAGTCCCGCGGATCCGCTCCGGCGACGCCCTCGGCAGCGAGAATCGCGAGTTGCTCCGCCGCGACACGACGCGTCTGGTCGGAGGCCGCCGTCGTGAGGCTGCGCCGGTGGCGCGCGACGAGTCCGCGCAGCGTGAGCGGATGTTCGGCCGATGCATGATCCTCCGGAGCGTCGGGCGTCGGCAGGAAAGCGAAGAACGGGCTCGGGCTCTGGTCGTCGTCATCGACCGCGGTCACGAGGAGTCGTGCCCGCGCACGCGAGATGGCCCGGACGAACAGTCGGAGCTCGTCGTGCAGCGCCCCGCGCCGACGATCGAGGATGCCCGGGATCTCGGTGGGGACCCCCGTGCGCATCGACGTCACGGCGTCGGGGAGACGCCACGTCTGCAGCATCCCTCCTCGGAGCCGAAGGTTCGGCCAGACGCCGTCTTGAAGACCGGCCACGACGACCGCGTCGAACTCGGTGCCGAGCGCGGTCGCCGGCGTGAGCAGAGTGACCCGCCCCGGCCGATCGGGGGTCGAGAGCGAGTCCTCGGGAACCTCGCTGTCGAGGATGTCGCGGACGAAGGTCTCGGGGCGCTCGTTCGGTGTGCGCTCGACGAAGCGCTTGGCCGCGTCGAACAGCGATACGAGAGCGTCGAGCGATCGCGCGGTCTCCGCCCCACCGGGCTGAGACGACACCTCCCGCCATGCGATGTGCAGACGTCGGCCGTCGATGGCCCGGGACTGCTCCCAGATCCGCCAGAGCAGATCGTGAACGGTCTCCCCCGATCGCGCGGCGGTCGACACGGCGTCGATCGTCTCGGCGAATCGCCGAGCCGTGCGCGACTCGGGGGCGTCGATGAGCGTGAAGTGCTCGGGGTCGGCCATCGCCAGGCGCAGGAGCTCGCGAGCGGGCGTGGCGCCGCCCTGTTCGAGCTCGAGGTGTCGCAGTCGTGCGCGCAGACGACGCAGCGCGATCGCATCCATGCCGCCGAACGGGGTGCGCAAGGCCTCCTCGAGATCTGCGGAGGTGCGGTCCGCCGTCGGGGTGAGCGCCAGGCGCACGATGCCGACGATGTCACGGACGACGCTCTCACTGCCGAGAGGACGCTGCACGCCCGCGGCACGTGTCGGTATCTCCCGCGCGGCGAGCTCGGTCTCGAGCAGCGTCACCTGACGCGTGTCGTGCGCGATGACGGCCATGCGATCCCACGTGACGCCCTGCATGAGGTGCCATTCGCGCATGACCCCGGCGATGCGATCGAACTCCTCGTGCGGTGACGGGGCGAGGAAGGACGTGACCGCGGCATCCGCCCCCTCTATCGCGCCGGTCTGCGGTGCGCGCCGGTGTTCGACCCGTCCCGAGACTCCGATCGCCTGCGTCACGGTGCGGGTGAGCGCGGTGAGCGCCGGGTGCTGACGGTGGGCGCCGTCGAGCACGTGCACGTCCCCGAGCGCCGAGACGAGATCGGCGAAGAGTTCGGGGCTCGCTCCTCGGAACGCGCCGGAGGAGATGTCGGGATCGCCGAACGCGAGGACGGCCACCCCTCGGGCACGCAGCGCCTGCACGACCGCGACGCCACCGCGGGTCAGCTCCTGCGCGTCGTCGATGAGCACCACGCGCAACGGCGCCAGGGGGCCGAGCGTGCCGGGAGACGCGTCGCGGAGGATCGTGCTCGCCTCGCTGAGCAGGTCTGCCGCATCACGATGCGCCGAGCGCAGCGCATCGAGCACCGACCGGTACTCGACGACGAAGTCGGCGGTGGCCGCCCAGATCGGATCGCCGGATGCCTTGAGTTCGGCCGGGAGCACGCCCAGCTCGGTGCACTCGGCGATGAGGGCGCGCAGTTCGGAACGGAACCCCTTCGACGCGCGCACCGATGCGCTGAGCGCGTCGGGCCATCGAATGCGGTCGTCCTCGGCATCGCCGGCGAGGAGCTCGGCGATGATGCGGTCCTGATCGGCGCCCGTGAGCAGCGCGGGCGGCTCGGCACCCGCGTGCACCATCGCTCCGCGAACGATCTGGAAGGCGAAGGAGCCGAGGGAGCGCGCGAGCGGACCCGGTGTCGCCTGGCGGACGCGCACACCGATGCGGTCGCGGAGCGCCGTCGCCGCCTGCCTGCTCGGGGTGAGGGCCAGCACCTCCTCCGGCCGCAGACCCTCCTGATCGAGCAGCCGACCGATGCGCTCGATCAACGTGCGCGTCTTGCCCGTTCCCGGTCCGCCGATGATGACTCCGGATGCGGTCGCCGCGGCGTCGATCACGGCTCGCTGCGCGGCATCCCCTGTCATGCACTCCACGCTAGCGGCGTGCGCCGACATCGCCTCCCGCGGCGGGTCGGGTGCGTGTGCGCTCAGGGCGAAACCGCTCCCGCGCGCCGATCCGGCGACGCACCTGCGGGGTAGAGTTGGCGCAGACCTCGGACGACGACATCGTC
Organism: Microbacterium sp. NPDC090225; assembly: GCF_044772365.1. Taxonomy (NCBI): domain Bacteria; kingdom Bacillati; phylum Actinomycetota; class Actinomycetes; order Micrococcales; family Microbacteriaceae; genus Microbacterium; species Microbacterium sp. NPDC090225. The sequence goes on from NZ_JBIVYS010000001.1 coordinate 1,011,666, forward strand.
CTGACACTCCAAGGAGTACGCGTGGAAATCCGCATCGGAATCATCAACACCGGCCGCGAGCTGAGCTTCGAGACCGCCACCGCAGCAGAAGAGATCCGCACCCAGGTCGCGGCAGCGCTCGACCAGAGCACCGCGCACCTCAGCTTCACCGACATCAAGGGCAACTCCTACATCGTCCCCACCGCGAACCTCGCCTACATCGAGCTGGGCACCGAGGAGTCGCGCCGGGTCGGCTTCGTCGCCTGATCGCGATGTACATCCTCCTCGCGCTCGTCGCCGCCTGCGCTCTGGGCATCGCCGCGCACTTCCTCATCGACGGCCGCGATCTCCGCGGCGCCGCACTGACCCCGGGCATCGCGACGGTCGTCACCGCCGCGCTCTACACGGGGCTGCAGTGGGCGGGAATCGGTGAGGACAACGTGTGGCTGTGGCTCGCCAGCATCATCGGTGGCGTCCTGGTCGCCGTCATCGCGACGCTCGCTCTGGTCGCGGCCCGGCGTCGCTCGGACGCGGCGAAGTCCGCGGCCCTCGGCATCTGAGCGGAAGGCGCGGCCCGGCGTGAGCGCGCGGCGCCTCCTGTTCTGGATCCGGGTGTGCATCGGCATCCTGATCCTCGGGCTCGTGGTCAGCGGGGTCACCGCGTTCCCCCTCCGCTTGGAACTCGCCCTCGGTTCCGACCTCCTGCATGCGACACCGATAGCCCAGTGGTTGCCGGATGCCGTCGGCTGGGTCGATCGCGTCGCTGATGCCCTCGCGGACGCCGACGTACGCTACCCCTTCATCGCCTACGGCACGGACTGGCTCGCGTACGCCCACCTCGTCATCGCGATCGTGTTCATCGGTCCGCTCGTCGACCCCGTGCGCAACATCTGGGTCACCCAGTTCGGGGTGATCGCGTGCATCGGCATCGTGCCGCTCGCGCTCATCGCGGGCAGCGTCCGCGGCATCCCGCTCGGGTGGCAGCTGATCGACATCTCGTTCGGGGTGATCGGCGCGATCCCCGTCGTGATCGCCTGGCGGCTCACGCGCCGTCTCGAGGCGACGCGCATGCACGAGAGCAGCGCAGAGCTGCAGAGCAGCGCGTCCTAGGCGGGTGCGTCTAGGACGCGAGGCCCATCGCATCCATACGGCGCGCGTGCGCACCCATGAGCTCGGTGTACACCGGCTCGATGCGCTCGTCGTCCGGAGCCACGAAGACCTCGGGCTTCAACGCCGAGCGGCAGACGAGGATCGTGTCGCCGACCAGGCGTCGCGCCCACATCGACAGCAGCGAGCGCCACTCCTCGTCACTCTCGATCGTCTCCTGGATGATCGAGACGATCTCGTGGCGGGCGTCGTCCTCGCGCAGGATCTCGGCGATGCGGCGACCGGTCTCGCCATAGCTCGACGCGAGGGCGAGATAGAAGTCGTCGAGCATCCCGGCCGTGATGTAGACGGCCAGGAGGGTCTCGCGCGGCCGCGCGCCGATCGTCTTGCGGCGGAACGCATCGAGGTTCTCCCGGAACGGGAGCATCAGCTGAGTGGGGTCGTCGCCGCGCTCGGCGATCACCTCGACGATGCCGCGGTGCTTGGTGAGTGCCGCGCCGGCTGCGCGGGAGAGCGCCTCCTTCTCGGCGAGCTCCGGCGTCGCGCGGATGAGACGGGTGAGGGTCTCGAAGTACCCCAGCTGCAGGTAGGCGGCCTGTCCGAGGAAGCGCGGGAGCTCGGGCGCGAGATCGGCGAAGTCGACGCGGGTCGCATCGCCCTGATCGCCCCGGCTGCGCAGGGCGAGCGTGCGTCGCGGCGCGTCGTCGCGCTGCCAGAACCACTTAACCACGAGGTCTCCCTACCGAGTTCGCCACGACGATCACAATACCCGGGGGCGGGGCCCTCCTCGGGTCTTCGAGCCCCCTCCGGTAGGCTGGGCGTGTCCCCGCCGTTGGAGCGGGGCCCGCGCCTGTGGCACAAGAGACGGCGTGGATCGTTAACGTGGCGGTCTCAGCACGACCGCCGGACAGGCAATCTGAATACAGTGACTACTTTCTCCGACCTCGGGATCGATCAGGACATCGTCGACGCACTCGCTGCGAAGGGCATCGTCGACGCGTTCCCCATCCAGGAGCAGACCATCCCCCTCGGCCTCCCGGGCCAGGACATCATCGGCCAGGCGAAGACCGGTACCGGCAAGACCTTCGGTTTCGGCATCCCCGTCGTCCAGCGCCTCGGGCTCGACCCCGAGCACGGGGTGAAGGCACTCATCGTCGTGCCGACCCGCGAGCTCGCGGTGCAGGTCTACGAGGACATCGACCTGCTCACCAGCAACCGCTCGACCAGCGTCGTCGCCATCTACGGCGGCAAGGCGTACGAGGGTCAGATCGACCAGCTCAAGGCCGGAGCGCAGATCGTCGTCGGCACGCCCGGTCGTCTGATCGACCTCGCCGGCCAGCGTCTGCTCGACCTGTCGAACGCGACCGAGGTCGTACTCGACGAAGCCGACAAGATGCTCGACCTCGGCTTCCTCGCCGACATCGAGAAGATCTTCCAGAAGGTGCCGGCCGTGCGCCACACCCAGCTGTTCTCGGCGACGATGCCCGGCCCGATCGTGGCGCTGGCCCGTCGCTTCATGACGAACCCGATCCACATCCGCGCCAACGACCCTGACGAGGGCCTCACGCAGGCGAACATCAAGCACCTCGTCTACCGCGCGCACTCGCTCGACAAGGACGAGGTCATCGCCCGAATCCTGCAGGCCGAGGGCCGCGGCAAGACCGTGATCTTCACCCGCACCAAGCGTGCGGCCCAGCGACTGGTCGACGAGCTGGGCGACCGCGGTTTCAACGTCGGCGGCGTGCACGGCGACATGGGCCAGGATCAGCGCGAGCGCTCGATGGCGGCGTTCAAGGCCGGCAAGAAGGACGTCCTGGTCGCCACCGACGTCGCCGCCCGCGGCATCGACGTGGACGACGTCACCCACGTCATCAACCACACGATCCCGGACGAGGACAAGACGTACCTGCACCGCGCGGGCCGCACGGGCCGCGCGGGCAAGACCGGCATCGCGGTCACGTTCGTCGACTGGGAGGACCTGCACAAGTGGGCGCTGATCAACCGCGCCCTCGAGTTCGGTCAGCCGGAGCCCGTCGAGACGTACTCGTCGAGCCCGCACCTGTACGAGGACCTCGACATCCCCGCCGGCACGAAGGGCCGTCTCGTCTCGGCGCCGAAGGCGGAGTCGACTCGCCCCCCGCGCACCCCGCGCCCCGAGCGCGCTGCGGATGCCGCGGCCGAGGGTACCGACGAGGGCGGCACGCGCCGCCGTCGTCGCCGTCGCGGAGGATCGAACCCCGTCGGTTCGACGTTCACCGAGGGCGCGGCGCCTGCGGCCTCGGGCGAGGGCGACAGCGCCCCCGCCGCCGATCGCAGCGCTGAGGGCGCCGGAACGCACGATGGTGCGGGCAAGGAGCACCACGACGGCAAGCCCGCCCCGGCTCGCCGTCGCCGTCGTCGTCGCGGAGGTTCCGGCGGAGCGGGCGCGGCACCGGTCGCCGGCGCCTGAGTCATTCTCTGAGGAAGGGGCGGATGCTGCGGCATCCGCCCCTTCGTCATTTCTCGGCGCGGACCTGCGTCGGGACCTTCGGCGGATACACCCAGGTCACGAGCACGACCGAGATAATCATGAGCAGGAACCACGACACGAGCTTGCTCGGCGAGACGGGTTGCCAGCCGTCGGCCTGATCCGGGTACGCCCACGCACCGGCGAGGGTGCCGATGTTCTCGGCGAAGTAGATGAACACCGCGACACCGGCGAACGCGAGCAGCAACGGGATTCGCAGCGTGCGTCGCCGGACTCGCGCGTGCATGACCGTCGGAAGCCACAACGCCACGACCGCGATCAGCAGCACCCAGCGTGCATCCCACCAGTAGTGGTGCGTGAAGAAGTTCGCGTAGATCCCCACGGCGACGAGTGCGGTGAGCCAGCGTCGTGGGTAGCGCGTGAATCCGAGGTCGAACAGGCGGTAGACGCGCACCATGTACGAGCCGACCGCGGCGTACATGAAGCCGCTGAACAGCGGCACCCCGCCGATGCGCAGGATGCCGTCGGCGGCATACGCCCACGAACCCACATCGGTCTTGAACAGCTCCATGACCGTGCCGGTGACATGGAAGAGCAGGATGACCCAGAGTTCGCGTCCGCTCTCTAGCCGGAACACCAGCATCGCGACCTGGATGAGCACGGCGGCGATCGTCAGGGCGTCGTTCCGGGCGAGGAGAGCGTCATCGGGGTACCAGAGCCGCGCCGCGACGATCACGACGAGGAGCGCCGCGCCGAAGATGCACGCCCATGCCTGCTTGAGCACGAAGACGGCGAACTCGACGAGGAACGAGCGGATGCCGTTCGCCGGGGCGTCGCGGAGAAGTCGATGAGCGGCCGCGTCGATGCGGCGCTCGAGCGAGGTGGCGCGTTGCATCGGGCGAGCGTATCGACGACGACGGCGAGAGCGCCGGGAGTCGACCGCCAGTATCCCGGGAAGCCCCGTCAGGGGTAGCGCGGTGTGGTACCGGAGGCGCGCGCGATCAGTCGTTCCACCATCTCGTCGCTCGTCGTGTTCTCGCCCGGCCGGTTCGGCTTGCCGCTGCCGTGGTAGTCGCTGGAGCCGGTGACGATGAGGTCTCGGCGAGCGGCGAGGTCACGCAGCAGGGTCTTGCCCGCCTCGGTGTTCTCGCGGTGGTCGATCTCGAAACCGCCGAGCCCCGCATCGATCAGCCGCTCCAGGAACGACATCGGCATCATGCGGTCGCGACCGGAGGTCACCGGGTGGGCGATGATCGCCACTCCCCCGGCATCCGTGATGAGCCGGACGGCGGTGAGCGGATCGGGCGCGTAGTGCGGTTCGTAGTAACCCTCGCGCGGATGCAGGATGCCGTCGAACGCCTCGGTGCGGTCGCGGACGATTCCGCGGGCGACGAGTGCGTCCGCGATGTGCGGTCGGCCGACCGTGGCGTCCGGCGTGGTCTGGGCGAGAACGTCGTCCCAATGCAGGTCGTAGTCGCGGCCGATGCTGCGGACGATCCGCTCGGCCCGGCCGATCCGGTCGCCGCGGATGCGATCCGTCTCCGCCCGCAGGGCCGCGTCGTCCGGATCGAACAGATACCCCAGCACGTGCACACTGCGCCACTCGTGCTTCGCAGACAGTTCCATCCCCGGCAGGAAGGTCATATCCAGCGCCGCCGTCGCCTCGGCCGCTTCCTCCCAGCCGGTCGTGCGGTCGTGGTCGGTGAGCGCGATCGTGCGCAGTCCGTAAGCGTGCGCCTGACGCACGACCTCGGCCGGCGCCTCGGTTCCGTCGGAGTGATTCGAGTGCAGATGCAGGTCGGCGGGACCGACGAATCGACGGGAGTGCTCAGGGGACATCCTCCGAGCGTACCGAGCGCGGCGGAGGCCGGGCGCGCGGGCGCCGAGCCCGGCCTGTCGCGGCAGGGACTTCACAGGCGGCGCTCCTAGGCTGGAGGGGATGTTTCGCCTCCTCGGAATCCTGATCACCGTGCTGTTCGCCGCCGCCACGGCCGTCGTGGTGTGGCCGCAGTTCTTCCGGTTGGAGCAGACCTATCCCTTCGCGCAGGTCGTCGCGGCGCGCGGCGTCGTGCTGGGCATCTTCGTCGTGATCGCACTCCTCGCGCTGTTGCTCCTCCTCGCCCGGCCCCTGCGCGGCTTCGCCGCCTCGATCCTCATCGTCGCGCTGCTCGGAGCCGGAGCGACAGGCATCATCGGAGCGACGCGCGGATTCGGCACGACCGGTCTGCCCGACAAGACGGAGACGAGCGTCCGCGTTCTGACCTGGAACACCGCCGGGGAGGCGGTGTCGGCCGATCAGATCGCCGAGGAGATCCTCGGTCAGGGCGCCGATATCGTCGCCCTCCCCGAGACGACCGAGGCCGTGGGCGAGCGCATCGCGCTCATGCTGCGGGAGCAGGGGCATCCGATGTGGGTGCACCACGTGCAGTTCCGCCCCGACGTGCCCGACGGCCCGCAGTCCTGGCAGACGACCGTCCTGGTCTCCCCCGACCTCGGGGAGTACTCGGTCATCGAATCGTCGCAGGACGGCACGAGCAACACCGGCTCGGTGCCCAGCGTCGTGCTGATGCCGGTCGATGGGAGCGGGCCGACGGTCGTGGCGGTGCACGCCGTGGCGCCCCGCGTGGAGGAGATGCAGCAGTGGCAGTCCGATCTCCAGTGGATCGCCGACCAGTGCCCCGCGGGCGATTTCATCCTCGCGGGCGACTTCAACGCGACGATCGACCACATGGCCGGTCTCGGCATCGAGGGCGGTGACATCGGGTACTGCCGCGATGTCGCTTCGCGCACCGGCAACGGAGTCGTCGGAACCTGGCCCAGCTCGCTGCCCCCGTTGGCGGGCGCGCCGATCGATCATGTGATGGCCTCGCAGAACTGGACGCCCACCGGTTCGGTCGTGCTCGACGACGCCGGCGGCAGCGATCACCGTGCCCTCGTGGTGCAGCTCGAGCCCGCCGGCTGAGAGGCGGCGTGCATCCCCGAGTGAGAGACTTGAGGGATGAGCACCGCAGCAGAACGCGACACGATCGCCGAACCCGACGTCGAGAACAGCAACACGAATCGCAAGCAGCCGTTCCCGCAGGGCTTCCTCGACACCATCTCGACCGGGTGGGCCGAGCGTCCCGAGACGCTTCCCGGCGCGCGCGAGCAGGCACCCTACGCCGCCGTGCGCCGCGCCGCGCTCTCGGCCGCGTTCCCCGGTAAGCGCCTCGTCATCCCGGCGGGCTCCCTCAAGCAGCGCAGCAACGACACCGACTACGTGTTCCGTGCGCACTCCGCCTTCGCGCACCTCACCGGCTGGGCATCCGACACCGAGCCCGACTCGGTGCTCGTCTTCGACCCGACCGACGACGGTCACGACGTGACCCTGTACTTCCGCGAGCGTGCCGACCGCACCACGACCGAGTTCTACGCCGACGCCACCGTCGGAGAGTTCTGGATCGGACCGCGCCCCTCGCTGGCCGGTGTCGCCGCCGACCTCGCCCTCGCCACCGCGCACCTGGCCGAGTTCGCGCCGGCCGAGGGCGAGCTGGTGCTCGATGAGGACGAGGCGCTGACCCGTGCGGTCTCCGAGCTGCGCCTCATCAAGGACGACTTCGAGATCGCCGAGATGCGACGTGCGGTCGAGATCACCGCCGCCGGCTTCGACGACATCATCCGCGAGCTCCCCTCCGCCGTGGCGCACGCGCGCGGCGAGCGCGTCGTCGAGGGCGTGTTCCACCGCCGGGCGCGCGAGGACGGCAACGGGGAGGGATACGACACCATCGCCGCCTCCGGGCCCCACGCCTGCTACCTGCACTGGACCCGCAACGACGGCGCCGTGGTGCCCGGCGATCTGATCCTCGTCGACGCCGGTGTCGAGGCCGACAGCCTCTACACCGCCGACATCACCCGCACGCTGCCCGTCTCCGGCACGTTCACCGATGTGCAGCGCCGTGTCTACGAAGCCGTGCGCGAAGCGGCCGACGTCGCCTTCGCCGCCGCGAAGGTCGGGGTGCGCTTCCGCGACATCCACGCCGCGGCCATGACCGTGATCGCCGCTCGCGTCGCGGAGTGGGGTCTGCTCCCCGTCACGGCCGAGGAGGCCCTCGACGCCGACGCCGGCGGCCAGCACCGCCGCTACATGGTGCACGGCACCTCGCACCACCTCGGCATCGACGTGCACGACTGCGCCCAGGCCCGCCGCGAGATGTACTACGACGGCATCGTCGCCCCGGGCATGGTGTTCACGATCGAGCCCGGCCTGTACTTCCAGATCGACGATCTCACCGTCCCCGCCGAGCTCCGCGGGATCGGCGTGCGCATCGAGGACGACATCCTCATGACCGAGGACGGCCCCGTCAACCTCTCGGCCGGCATCCCCCGCACGGCCGACGAGATCGAGGCCTGGATCGCCCGCGTCCAGAGCTGATCTCTCGGGAGTCAGATCCGGGCGGCGAAGTCCACGAGGAGGGGCGCGAGCCCGGCACCGATATCGGATGCCGGACGCTTGCGCCCCTTCACCTCGAAGCTGTGACCTCCGCCGTCGATCCAGGCGACGCGCGCATCCCGGCAGGTCTCGACGACCTCCTCGAACTGCGTGAGCGGCTGGATGAACGGGTCGTTCGAGCCCTCGATGAACAGCTGGGGCACGGCGATCGCCGGCAGATGCTCGGCGCGCAGCTTCTCGGGGGCGCCCGGCGGGTGCAACGGATAGCCGAGATAGACGAGAGCGTCGACGTCGAGTCCCTCGGCCACGGCCATCGAGGCCATCCGGCCGCCGTACGACTTGCCGGCCGCGATGATCCGCGCCGTCGGGTCGAGCTCCCGCTCCGCGGCGACGGCGGCGCGCCACGTCGCGATCGCGTGCGCGGCGGGGCCCGGCATCCGCCGTCCCTGCTCCACGTAGGGGAAGTTGAACCGAGCGGTCGAGAACCCGGCCTCCGTCAACGCCGCGGCGAGCCCGGTGAGGAACGGGTGGTCCATTCCGGCGCCCGCACCGTGCGCGATCAGGATCGTCGTACGACCCTCGCCCGGGGTGCGCTCGACCGAGACCTGCGTGCCACCTGCGGGCAGGGCGACCTCGAACGACGAGCGTCCGGATGCGAGCATCAGGCGGGCTCGGGCGTACCTGCAGCGGGAGCGTCGCCCTCGCCCGGCTTCGCGGGCTTGCCCTGCTCCGTGTCGCCGGGCTCGGCGCCCTCGGGCGCGGTCGGCGCGTCTGCTCCGGGAGCGACCGGAGCGGCGGGCCGCGGCGGGATCACCGGTTCGCCGGAGGGCACGGGCGCCTGGCCCTGGCTCCCCGGCGTGATCCGCTCGCCGTAGCGCGGGGGCTCGTCGAGATCGACCGGCGGGCGCACGGGCGCCTGGCGGGCGGTCCCCAGCGCCTGACGAGCCTTCGCCAGCGACGCCGGCAGCACCGTGACCTCGTAGTGGTCGGCCGCCAGCTGCGTCACACTCGCGAAGTCGCGACGACGGCGGACGATCGCGAACGTCACGAGGCTGAGGATCATGCCGATCGCCACGCCGATGAGCACGAAGCCCAGGAAGAGCTGGATCGGGACCTCGGGGTTGCCGATCACCAGGATCGCCGAGAGGAAGAGCCCGATGAGCACGCCGTTCACCGCGCCGGAACGCGCGGCCGTCGCGTAGCCGAGGCGACCGGTGATCCGCTCGACCGTGCGGACGCCCTGGCCCACGATCGCGATGTCACGGGCGGGGATCTCGGCGGCGATCAGCGTCGACACGGTCTTCTGCGCGGTCGCGTAGTCGCGGGTCGACGCGACCATCTCTCCGGTGTCGGCGCTGTTCACGGGTCGATTGAGCATGCTCATCCGCCCATTGTCCCACGCCGCGATGCGCGCGTCCTCGGAGCGTCGATCCGCGGGACGCCGGGGGCCGCGCGGACTACGCTGGACGAGTGAGCACACAACGGGTATTCGCCGCGCGCCTGGCAGGCTGCGCCGTCTTCGACCCCGTGGGCGACCGGCTCGGCAAGGTCCGAGACGTCGTCATCGTGTACCGAAGTACCGCGGCCCCCCGCGTGATCGGACTCGTGGTCGAGATCCCGGGCCGTCGCCACGTCTTCCTGTCGATCGGTCGGGTCACCTCGATCCGCTCCGGCCAGGTCATCAGCACCGGCCTCATCAACGTGCGGCGCTTCTCGCCGCGCGCCGGCGAGGTGCGCGTCCTCGCGGAGATGCTCGGGCGCCGCGTCAGCTTCGCCGATGGCAGCGGCACGGCCGTCATCGAAGACGTCGCCATCGAGCCGAACCGACTCGGCGAGTGGGCCGTCAGCCAGCTGTTCCTCCGGAAGCCGAAGACCAGCGCCTCACCGTTCGCGAAGGGGTCGACCACGTTCGCCGCCTGGAGCGAGGTCACCGAGCAGCGCGCACCCGGGGAGTCGCAGTCCGCCGAGCAACTGGTCGCGTCGTACTCCGAGCTGCACGCGGCCGACCTCGCCAACACCCTCCTCGATCTGCCGCAGCAGCGCATGATCGAGGTCGCCGAAGAGCTGTCCGACGACCGCCTCGCCGACGCCATGGAGGAGATGCCCGAGGACGAGCAGGTGCACATCCTCGACCGGCTCGGCGACGAGCGCGCCGCCGACATCCTCGACCAGATGGAACCGGACGACGCGGCCGATCTGCTCGCCCAGCTCCCCCCGAACCGCCTGGAGCACCTCCTCGAGCTCATGGAGCCGGAGGAGGCCGAGGACGTGCGCATGCTGCTGCGCTACGGCCCCGACACCGCCGGCGGACTCATGACGCCCGAGCCCATCGTGCTCTCCGCCGACGCGACCGTCGCCGAAGCGCTCGCACTGATCCGGCGGCATGAGCTTCACCCCGCCCTCGCGGCCGCGGTGTTCGTGACCCTTCCCCCGTTCGAGACGCCGACGGGCCGCCTGCTCGGTGTCGTGCATTTCCAGCGGATGCTGCGCTACCCGCCCCACGAGCGCCTCGGCGCGATCGTCGATGACAGCCTCGAGCCGGTGTCGGCCACGGCCTCCGCCGCCGAGGTCGCCCGCCTGCTCGCCAGCTACGACCTCGTCTCACTGCCCGTCGTGGATGCCGCGCACCGGCTCGTCGGCGCGATCAGCGTCGACGACGTGCTCGACTACCTGCTGCCCGACGACTGGCGCACGCACGACGTCGACGAGGTGTCGGACGACACGACCACGGAGGTGCGCTGATGGCCCGCTCCCCCCGCCTCGACGCCCCGCTCGGGCGCGGCACGACGCGTCAGCGTCCGACCTCGCGCGACCGGTTCGGACGGTTCACCGAGTGGGTCGCCCGCGCGATGGGCACCCCGGCGTTCCTGCTGATCCTCAGCCTGTTCTGCATCCTGTGGATCGTGTGGAACACGATGTCACCCACGAGCCTCCGGTTCGACGACGCCGCCCTCGGATTCACCGCTCTGACGCTCGTGCTCTCCCTGCAGGCCTCGTACGCGGCGCCGCTGATCCTGCTCGCGCAGAACCGGCAGGACGACCGCGACCGGGTGCAGATCGAGCAGGACCGCCAGCGCGCCGAGCGGAACCTCGCCGACACCGAGTACCTCGCCCGCGAGATCGTGGCCCTGCGCATGGCGCTCGAGGAGCGCAACGCCCACGTCGTCACGCGTGACGTGCTGCGACAGGAGCTCAAGGCGCTGCTCGCCGACCTCGGCGAGCACGACGCGGAGCCCGAGGCGTCGGCGCCCGCTCCCGCACCGACCACGGGGCCGGTGGCGACGAGACCTCCGCGTCGTCCGCGCGCATGACCTCCGCCGATGACGTACGTCGTGCGGTCGCCGCGGTCTCGGATCCGGAACTCCGGCGTCCGATCGGCGACCTCGACATGGTGCGCGACATCGTCGTGGAGGGCGGTAGCGCCCGGGTCGGGATCGTCCTGACGATCGTCGGGTGCCCCGCCGCGACGAAGATCGAGTCCGACGTGCGCCGTGCCGCGGCATCCGTTCCCGGCATCGACGCCGTCGACGTCGAGGTCGGGGTGATGACTCCTGAAGAGCGCAAGCGCTTGACCGAGAAGCTGCGCGACGGCCGGGCGCCCCGGCAGATGCCCTTCGGCCCGGACTCGTTGACCCGCGTGATCCTGGTCTCGAGCGGCAAGGGCGGGGTCGGCAAGTCGACCGTCACCGCGAACCTCGCCGTCGCCCTCGCAGACCTCGGCCTCGCGGTCGGTCTCGTCGATGCGGACGTGCACGGGTTCTCGATCCCCGGGTTGCTGGGCATCCCCGTGGGCACGCAGCCGACCCGCATCGACGACCTCATGCTGCCGCCGGTCGCGTACGGTGTGAAAACCATCTCGATCGGCATGTTCCTGCGCGAGGGCGAGGGCGTCGTCGCTTGGCGGGGGCCGATGCTCCACCGCACCGTGTCGCAGTTCCTCACCGACGTGCACTTCGGTGACCTCGACATCCTGCTGATCGACATGCCTCCGGGCACCGGAGACATCGCCATCTCGATCGGACAGCTGCTGCCCCACGCCGAGGTGCTCGTGGTGACGACCCCGCAGGCGGCCGCCGCCGAAGTCGCGATCCGCAGCGGACTCGTCGCCCGCCAGACCGGTCAGCGCGTGATCGGGGTGGTCGAGAATATGGCGGGTCTCACCCTTCCCGACGGCACCGTGGTCGATCTGTTCGGTACGGGCGGTGGGGCGGCCGTCGCCGAAGCGCTGTCCTCCGACGGTGCCGACGTCGCGCTCCTGGCGTCGATCCCGCTCAGCCCCGCGCTGCGCGCCGGCGGCGACGTGGGCTCGCCGGTGGTGCTGGATGCCGAACCGGATGCCGCAGCGACGGCCATCCGCTCGCTCGCGCGCTCGCTCGCAGGACAGGGACGCGGTCTCGCAGGCCGACCCCTCCCGATGTCGCTGAGCTGAGGCCTGCCGCCGGGCGGCGGCAGGTGGTCAGGTGGCTTCGAGATCGAAGGGCGGCAACTCGCCGGGAGTGAACCTCTGCGGCGGCGTGCGCGGCTCGGGCTCGGCGATCACGGCTGCTGCCATCGGGTGCGTCGGAGGAGTCGGCTCCTCGAGCAGCGCGTCGCGGATGATGCGGCGGGGGTCGTACTGACGGGGATCGAGCTTGCGCCAATCGACGTCGTCGATCTCGGGCCCCATCTCATCGCGCACGCGGGTGCGCGTATCGCGCAGGTACTCGCCCACCCGGCGCACGACCTTGGCGAAGCCCTCTGCCATGCGCGGAAGACGTTCGGGACCCACGATGAGCACCGCGATGAGACCGATCAGCAATAGCTTCTCGAAGGTCAACCCGAACTGCATCTCTCCAGGCTACCGCCGCGCCTGCGCTCCGCGTGCGCACCGAGCCCATACGCTGGGAGGAGTCACAGCGTGGACGGGAGGATCAGGTCATGAGCGAACACGACGCGAACGCACGTTTCATCCGTGAGTCCCTCAGGGAACCCGATGCGATCGCCCGCGCCCGTGCGCACGGTGTCGAGCTCGGAGCGGCGCCGATCAGCACCGCCGTCGGCTCGCAGATCGCCGTGCTCGCCGCCGCGACCGCCGCCCGCTCGATCGTCGAGATCGGCACCGGTGCCGGAGTCTCCGGACTCTGGCTGCTGCGCGGCGCGCCGCAGGCCGTACTCACCTCGATCGACAACGAGCCCGAGCACCTCGCCGCGGCCCGCCAGTCGTTCTCCGACGCGAAGATCCCGGCCACCCGCGCCCGCTTCATCACGGGGCGCGCCGCCGATGTGCTCCCCCGCATGAACGAGGACGCCTACGACATCGTTCTCGTCGACGCCGATCCCGAGAACGTCATCGACTACGTCGAGCACGGACTGCGCCTCGTCCGTCGCGGCGGAATCGTGCTCGTCCCCCGCGTTCTCGCCGGCGGCCGCGTGGCCGACCCGGTCGCCCGCGACGAGGTCACCACGGGCTACCGCTCGCTGATCCAGGAGACCCAGGAGTCGTCGGCGGTGCTGGCGACCGTGTCATCCGCCGGTGAGGGCCTGCTGCAGTTGATCAGCGTCGCCGAGCGCGACTGACGCTCCCCGACAGACGAAGGAGGCGGCGGATCAGATGATCCGCCGCCTCCTTCGGTTGATCCGTCGAGACGGATCGGGGTGACTCAGGCCGGCGCCACGACGGCTGCCAGCACGTCGTGAAGCTCCTTGGCCTCGGCGTCGTTCACGGAGACGACCAGACGGCCTCCTCCTTCGAGCGGAACGCGCACGATGATGAGTCGTCCTTCTTTCACGGCCTCCATGGGGCCGTCCCCGGTCCTCGGCTTCATCGCTGCCATCGCGGCTTCCTTTCCTCGGTGGTATGGGAAGAGTTTATCGGTGTCGCCGCGACCTGAGCGTCACCTGTGAAGAAATGCATCGATTCTTCATGTTCACGGCACCTGCCAGAACGTGTTCCCGAGCGCGTAGACGAAGAAGATCCACACGCCCTGACCCACGAGGCACAGCGCCAACACGCTCAACCGCCAGATCCGTGAGCGCGGTACCGCCACCGCTCCCCAGAGCGGACTGATGGGCAGGAGCAGCCGGAAGGTGCTCGACTGCGGGAAGAACACGGCCAGCAGATACAGCAGATAACTCGCACTCCAGAGCCGCAGATCGAGCCCGAGCGCCCGCACCTGCGGCGAGCGCAGGAGCGCGAGCCCGGTCGCGACGACGATCACCACGAGTCCGATCGGCCCCCACCACGCGGGGATGCCCCACTGCGCGAACCAGAACTGCGACGCCTGGATCCAGCCCTCGAAGGGTACGAACCCGGCCACGCCCCCGCTGATCCAGTGCTGCCGCCAGGCGAGCTCGGTGGCGAGGTACGCCCCCGTGTCGCCCGTGACGAGACCGGCGATCACCTGCCACGAGAACCCGGCGACGGTCGCCAGCGCCGCCGTGGAGACGATGTGCACGATCTCGACGGTCGTCAGCGGTTCGCGGCGGCGGTTCACCCATCGGGCGATGCCGTGCAAGCCCAGCAGCAGCGCGAAGGCGAGGATGCCGGGGCGGGTGAACGCCATGATCGGCAGCAGGACGTAGAGCCAGACGTATCGGCGCCGGATCACCGCATCCAACGCGAGGAAGAGCAGGAGCAGGAACAGCGTCTCGGCGTATCCCACCTGGAACATCGCCGCGAGCGGTCCCGCCGCGAAGAACACCACCGCCCACAGCGCCGCGGAGGATCCGATCCGATCGCGCAGTAGCCGATGCAGGGCGAGGCAGGCGAGGTATCCGGCCACGAACGAGAGCAGGAACGCCCCGACCCCCCACGAACCGAAGAGGAACCCGAGCGCCTTCGCCGCGTAGGCGAAGACCGGCATGAAGGCCCACTGGTTCTCGACGACGGTGCCCGCATCCGTCAGCTCGAGCGTCGATGGGTAGCCGCTCTCCGCGACCAGCCAGTACCACTGCGCATCCCAGCCCAGCACGAAGTCGGCCAGACCGGCATCCGCTCCGAAGCGCGACAGCGAGGTCGAGGCGGATGCCGCGAACAGCAGGAAGCCCGTCGTGACGAGCCGGGCGAGCAGATAGATGACGGCGATGCGCAGCGGGAGCGGCATCTGCGCCCACCGACGCGCGGCGCTCAGTGCGAGCTGAGCCACGCCCGCAGTCCCCGCTCGACGGCGTCGATCTGCGCGACGGGGACGCGCTCCTCGTCGTGGTGGGCGAGATGGGGATCACCGGGGCCGTAGTTGACCGCGGGGATGCCGAGCGCCGAGAACCGGGCGACATCGGTCCAGCCGTACTTGGGCCGCGGCTCCGCACCGACGGCGGCCACGAACTGCTGCGCGATCGGCGCATCGAGGCCGGGACGTGCACCCTCCGCCGAATCCGTGACCTCGAGGTCGAAGCCGGCGAGCACGCTGCGCACGTGCGCCTCGGCATCCGCCGCCGACTTGCTCGGGGCGAACCGGTAGTTGATCTCGACCTCGCAGGCATCGGGGATGACGTTGCCGGCGACGCCGCCGCTGATACGCACGGCGCTGAGGCTCTCGCGATACAGAAGGCCCTCGACCAGCACCTCGCGCGCCCGGTACTCTCCCAGGCGGGTGAGGATGGGAGCCGCGCGGTGGATCGCGTTCTCGCCGATCCAGGCGCGTGCGCTGTGCGCGCGGACGCCGCTCGTGCGCACGATCGCGCGCATGGTGCCGTTGCATCCGCCTTCGACCTCGCCGTCGGACGGCTCTCCGAGGATCGCGAAGTCGGCGACGAACAGATCGGGACGCACGGCGGCGAGCAGACCGAGTCCGTTCTTGGAGGCCTCGACCTCCTCGTTGTCGTACCACATCCAGGTGATGTCGATGACGGGGTCGGTGAGCTCGGCGGCGAGCTTGAGCTGCACGGCCGTGCCTGCCTTCATGTCGACCGTGCCGCGGCCCCAGAGGTACGCCTCGCCGTCGACGTCGATCAGACGCGTGGGCAGATTGTCGTTGATCGGGACGGTGTCGATGTGACCCGCGATCGCCACGCGCTGAGCGCGACCGAGATCGGTGCGGGCGACGATCGTGTTGCCGTGCCGGATCACCTCGAGGTGATCGAGCGGCGCGAGCGCCTGCTCGATCGCATCGGCCAGGGTCTTCTCGTCTCCGGAGACGCTCGCGATGTCGCAGATCGCGCGCGTGAGGTCGAGAGAGGATGCGGTCAGATCGAGCACCATGCCCCCAGCCTATGACCTCGACGCACTGGAACCGCACGGTGGTCATACGGGCCGGGGCGTATCGTGGGAGCCGGTACCGTGGAGGCATGACTGATGCGCGCACCGTGTGGGGAATCGGACTCACGACCATCGCCGGCGACGGCACGGTTCTCGACGCCTGGTTCGCCGCGCTCGGCACCGGCGCCCTGCCCTCGGATGCCGCGGCAGATCTCGACGGACTCACCGGCCCCGACGCGCGGCGCAACGTCACCGTCGAGCCCGTGCGGCTCGAGATCGACCTCGATGCCGCTCCGGCCTCGACCGCCGACGCCTACCTGCGCCTGCACGCGCTCTCGCACCTGCTCGTGCGCCCGAACGAGCTGAACCTCGACGGGATCTTCGGGCACCTGCCGAACGTCGCCTGGACGAACGCCGGGCCCGTGCTCCCCGCCGATGCCGCCCGCCTGCGTCCGCAGCTCCAGCGCGCGGGAATCCAGGTGCAGGGACTCGACAAGTTCCCCCGCCTGACCGACTACCTGCAGCCGCAGGGCGTGCGCATCGCCGACGCCTCGCGCGTGCGCCTCGGCGCCCACCTCGCGCCGGGGACCACCGTGATGCACGAGGGCTTCGTCAACTTCAACGCGGGCACCCTCGGGGCCTCGATGGTCGAGGGCCGCATCTCGCAGGGCGTCGTCGTGGGCGACGGCAGCGACATCGGCGGCGGCGCATCGATCATGGGAACTCTCTCGGGCGGGGGCTCGCACCGCGTCTCGATCGGGTCGCGCACGCTCCTGGGCGCGAACGCCGGTATCGGCATCTCGCTGGGCGACGACTGCGTGGTCGAGGCGGGCCTCTACGTCACCGCCGGCACCAAGATCGTGCTCGTCGACGGTCCTGTGACGGCCGAGGGCACCCGCACCAGCGTGAAGGGCGCCGAGCTGTCGGGGCAGAACGGACTGCTGTTCCGCCGCAACTCGATCAGCGGCGCGGTCGAGGCCGTGCGTCGCGCGGGCGTCGGCGTCACCCTCAACGAGGCGCTGCACGCCTGACGCGCGGTCATCCCCACCTGCGGCCGCCGAGGAGCGGGCGCTGATAGACTGTGTCCGTTGCCCGAGCACGAGCTCGCCAACGTCGTCGTCGTCACGGGGTCTCTGAGGACCGAAGCGAGTCACCCGGCTCCCACCACCAGCGATCTGCTGGCCTTTCGCACGGCGAACCGATGCGCACGCCCCCTGCGAGCGCCGTCGCCCACCTCAGCCCACTATCGTGCGTGTCTTCTCGCGTACGGACGGAGTCATCCATGCCTACTTTCCTCGAACTCGGCGTTCCCGCCGAACTCGCCGCCGTTCTCGCCGATTCCGGCAAGACCGAAGCCTTCGCGATCCAGCGCGACACCCTCCCCGACTCGCTCGCCGGCCGTGACCTGCTCGGTCGTGGACGCACCGGCAGCGGCAAGACCATCGCCTTCGCGCTCCCCCTCGTCGCCCGCCTCGCCGCGTCCGGCAAGCAGCGCCGCGCGGGTCTCCCCCGCGGCCTGGTGCTCGCCCCGACCCGCGAGCTCGCGACGCAGATCGCCGCGACCATCTCCCCCCTCGCCGAGGCCGCCGGCCTGCGTGTGACCACCGTCTTCGGCGGCGTCAGCCAGCGCCCGCAGGAGCAGGCGCTCCGCGGCGGCGTCGACATCGTCGTCGCGTGCCCCGGCCGCCTCGAAGACCTCATGAAGCAGCAGATCGTGCGACTCAGCGCAGTCGAGGTCGCCGTTCTGGACGAGGCCGACCACATGGCCGACCTCGGCTTCCTGCCCGGTGTCACGCGCATCCTCACCGCGACACCGGCCGGCGGCCAGCGTCTGCTCTTCAGCGCGACGCTCGACCGCGGTATCGATTCGCTCGCCCGCCGCTTCCTCTCGAACCCCGTCAGCCACGAGGTCGACGAGGAGAGCGTCCCCGTGGGCGAGATGACGCACCGCGTGCTCGTCGTCGACTCCACCGAGAACAAGACGACCCTCGTGCGCGAGCTCGCGTCCGGCACCGGTCGCCGCATCCTGTTCACCCGCACCAAGCACCAGGCGAAGAAGCTCGCCAAGCAGCTCACCGCAGCGGGCATCCCCGCCGTGGACCTGCACGGCAACCTGTCGCAGAACGCGCGTGAGCGCAACCTCGGCGCGTTCTCGTCCGATCCCGCCGACGGCGGCGTGCGCGTGCTGGTCGCGACCGATGTCGCGGCCCGTGGCGTGCACGTCGACAACGTCGACCTGGTCGTGCACGTCGACCCGCCCATGGAGCACAAGGCGTACCTGCACCGCTCGGGCCGCACCGCCCGCGCCGGTGCCGCCGGTACCGTCGTCACCGTCGTGCTTCCCGAGCAGCGCCGCGACGTCAAGGACCTGCTCCGCAAGGCCGCGATCGTCGCTCCTCTCGAAGACGTCACCGCCGGCGCCGTGACCGAGCTCGTCCCGGAGCGCGCACCGCACGTGCGCCCCGTCCCGGTGCAGGCCCCGCAGCGCCAGGCTTCCAAGCAGCGTCCCGCCGGTGGCGAGCGCAGCGGAGCGGCGAACCCGCCCGCACGCCGTCGTCGCCCCCGTTCCGGTGGCGGCCAGGGCCAGAGCCAGGGCGGCGGTTTCGCCCGCCAGGGCGGCCAGGGTCGCCAGGGCGGCCAGGGCGGTCAGTCCCGCCAGGGCGGCCGCGGTTCGCAGGGACGCTGACCCGCAGCATCCGCACGTCTACGACCCCGGGGTCCCGTTCCGCACGGAACGGATGACCTCGGGGTCTGTGCATCCGGCGACGAACCCTGCGAGGCGCCGCCGGATCTCGAAACCGAGGATCACCCCGCCGACGCGTTCGGCCACCGGCGCGAGCCAAGCCGGGCGGCACGAGAAGTTGTACTTCCACGTCGCGATCGTGCCCGAACCGTCGGCTGCGGCGACGAAGCGCCAGCCACCGCCCAGCTTCTCGAAAAACCAGGGGCCGGCCTCCATGACCATCCCCACGTTCGTGGGCGGAGCGTACGACACGTAGCGGCTCACCATCGACAGACCGAACCGCTGGCGCGTGAAGGTGCGCACGCCCTTCGCGGCGCTCTGCGCACCGTCGAGGAAATGCTGCTCACTGATGAAACCGTCCCAGCGCCGGCGCACCGCACCGGTCGTCTGCGACACCGCGAACGCCGTCGCCGGATCGACCGGGACGAAAGCCTCGGCGCTGACGACGGGCATCGGCGTGGTGTCAGCGGTTCGGGTAGGAGCGCTCCGGCGACCCGGTGTACAGCTGCTGGGGGCGCCCGATCTTGGTCTGCGGGTCGAGCTGCAGCTCTCGCCACTGCGCCAGCCAGCCCGGCAGACGGCCGATGGCGAACAGCACCGTGAACATGCGCGTGGGGAAGCCCATCGCCTTGTAGATCACGCCGGTGTAGAAATCGACGTTCGGGTAGAGGCGACGCTCGCGGAAGTAGTCATCGGCGAGAGCGATCTCCTCGAGCTCCTTCGCGAGGTCGAGGAGCGGGTCGGTGACGCCGAGGGAGGCGAGAACCTCGTCGGCTGCATCCTTGACGAGCTTGGCGCGCGGGTCGTAGTTCTTGTACACCCGGTGCCCGAAGCCCATCAGCTTCACGCCCTCTTCCTTGTTCTTCACCCGCTCGACGAAGCGCGAGACGCTCTGACCCGAGTCGCGGATCTGGCCGAGCATCGTGAGCACGGCCTCGTTCGCTCCGCCGTGCAGGGGCCCGGAGAGCGCCTGGATGCCGGCGGACACCGAGGCGAACTGGTTCGCACCGGTCGAGCCGACCAGGCGCACGGTCGAGGTCGATGCGTTCTGCTCGTGGTCCTCGTGCAGGATCAGCAGCAGCTCGAGGGCCTTCGACATGACCGGGTTGATCTCGTACGGCTCGGAGTTGACGCCGAAGTTGAGCTTCAGGAAGTTCTCGACGAAGCCGAGCGAGTTGTCGGGGTAGAGGAAGGCCTGGCCGACGCTCTTCTTGTGCGCGTACGCCGCGATCACCGGGAGCTTCGCGAGCATGCGGATCGTGTTGATCTCGACGTGCTCGGGGTTGTGCGGGTCGGTCTGGCCCTCGTAGTAGGTCGAGAGGGCGGCGACGGCCGACGACAGCACAGACATCGGGTGCGCCGTGTGCGGCAGGGCCGAGAAGAAGTGCTTGAGGTCTTCGTGGAGCAGCGTGTGGCGACGGATCTTCTCGTCGAACTCGGCCAGCTCGGTCTCCGACGGAAGCTCGCCGTAGATGAGCAGCCAGGCGACCTCGAGGTAGCTGGTGCGACCGGCGAGCTGCTCGATCGGGTAACCGCGATAGCGCAGGATGCCCTTGTCTCCGTCGATGAAGGTGATGTCGGACTTCGTCGACGCCGTGTTCACGAACCCGTAGTCGAGCCCGGTGTAGCCGGTCTGACGGGTCAGCGTCGAGAAGTCGATGCTGTTGTGGCCCGCCGTGCCCTGCAGCACGGGGAACTCGGCGGTCGTGTCACCGATCGTCAGCTTCGCCGTGGCCTGCTGGTCTGCCGCTGCACTCACGCGGACCTCCTTGGGGTTTCTGCCCGTAGTCTGTCTCGTCTCGCCCCGAGCAGATCGGTCATCCTTGGAACCTGATCTCATCGGAGCGGGCGATCGCACGGCGCACAGCGCCAGGTCGGGTCACGACCGAATCGCCTTTACAGCCTAGTAGGCCCGTGCGCCTACTGTCGCATCCGCCAAACGGATCGACGCTGAGAGGGGGAAACCTACAGATTCTCTACGATCCGGCGGCGAGAAGTCGTCGCGCGGCCTCGGCGATGCGGTCCGTCGGCGCCGTCAGCGCGAGACGCACGTGCGAGGCCGCCGCCGCTCCGTAGAACGGGCCGGGGCCCGCCAGGATGCCGAGGTCGGCGAGTCGGGCCATCGACTCCCAGGCGTCACGGCCCTCGGTCACCCAGAGGTAGAGACCTGCCTCGGAGCCGTCGAGACGGAAACCGGCGGCCTCCACCGCCGGGCGCAGCAGATCCCGTCGCTCGCGGTAGAGCTCCTTCTGGACGGCCACGTGCTCGTCGTCGCCCAGCGCCACCGCCATGGCGTGCTGCACGGGCTCGGGCGGCATGAGGCCCAGGTGCTTGCGCGCCGTCAGCAGGTCACCGACGATGCGCGCGCATCCGGCGACGAACGCGGCGCGGTAGCCCGCGAGGTTCGACTGCTTGCTCAGCGAGTAGACACTGAGCAGGTTGGCGCGCGATCCCCCGGTCACGCGGGGATCGAGGATCGACGGGATCGCCTCGGTAGCCCAGTCACCGTCCCAGCCGAGCTCGGCGTAGCACTCGTCGCTGGCGATGACGGCATCCAACTCACGTGCACGGCGCACGGCTGCGGCCAGCTCGGAGACCGTCCAGGTACGACCGTCGGGATTGCCCGGGGAGTTGATCCAGATCAGCTTTGTGCCCTCGGGCCAGTCCGCCGGATCATCGGCGGGAAGCGGTGTCGCTCCGACCACGCGCGCTCCGACGTCGTAGGTCGGGTAGGCGACCTCGGGGTGCACGACGATGTCGCCCTCCCCCAGACCGAGGAGGGTCGGTAGGAGCGCGACGAACTCCTTCGAGCCGATCGTGGGGAGCACGTTCGCGACCGTGAGGTCGTCGACGCCGCGCCGGCGGGCGTACCAGGAGACGATCGCCTCGCGCAGTGCCGGGGTGCCGACGGTCTGCGGGTAGGCGTGCGCGTCGGTCGCCTCGGCGAGAGCACGCCGGACGATCTCAGGAGTGGGGTCGACGGGCGAACCGACGGAGAGGTCGACGAGCCCGCCGGCGTGCGCCGACGCCCGCTCGCGGAAGGGGACGACGGCATCCCAGGGGTAGTCGGCGAGGTCGCGGACACTCACGGGCGCCGACCTACTCGCCCTGGGGCGGCAGGGCCGCGATGATCGGGTGGTCGTGCGCGATGACGCCGACCTTGGCCGCGCCTCCGGGCGAGCCGACCTCGTCGAAGAACTCGACGTTCGCCTTGTAGTAGTCCTGCCATTCATCGGGCAGGTCGTCCTCGTAGTAGATCGCCTCGACGGGGCACACGGGCTCGCAGGCGCCGCAGTCGACGCATTCGTCCGGGTGGATGTAGAGGGAGCGCTCGCCTTCGTAGATGCAGTCGACGGGGCATTCGTCGATGCAGGCTCGGTCCTTCACATCGACACACGGGAGGGCGATCACATACGTCACCCGTCCAGTCTACTTCTCCGCCTCCGTGGCGACGGGCACCGACCGGAACGACGGCCACGCGATGACGACGAGAACGATCGCGGCGATCAGGTACGTCCAGATCTGCCCCGCGAGCGTGTTCTCGACGACGACGGATCCGCCGGGTCCCCGGCCGGAGATCAGGAGGAGCATGCCCACCATCCCGAGGCCGGCCGCGACCGCGGAGCCGCGGTCATGGGTGAGCACGCGGATGGCGACGAGGATCGCGGCGCATGCGATCGCTCCGACGATCATGCCGGTCGGGATCGGGCCCCAGGTCTGGCTGTGCGCGATCGTGCCGGCGACACCGTAGACGCCGCCGACCAGGGCCGACGCGACCCACGACAGAACTCTCGACCACCGACTCACCCGCACCCTCCGATCCTACGCGCGGTCAGGCCGCGAGTTCGAACAGGCGCAGCAGAGCGGCGGTGAGCGCCGCCGCGAACACCACGACGAGGAACGACTGCCGCAGCCACAGCAGGCCTCCCGCGACGAGCAGCGCCGGCACGCGGGCGTCGACGACGATCGCCTGGCCGTCGCCGAGCGTCTGCACCGCGACGAGCGCGGCGAGCAGGGCGACGGTCAGCAGGTCGGAGATGCGCGCGGGCTTCGGCGCCTCGAGCACCTTCGGCGGCACGAGATACCCGACGGCCTTCAGCGACAGGCAGACGAGGGCAGCCAGCAGGATCGCGCTCCACAGGGTCATGAGGCCCCCTTCTCATCGGCATCCGCTCCGCCGACATCGGATGCCGGGCGCCCCAGCCAGTTGAACCACCCGACGATCACGGCGACGACGGCCGCGACGAGCACCGGCAACCCCGGGAGGAGGAAGGGCGTGAGCGCGGCGGCGACGACCGCGGCGGCGATCCCGACCGCGATCGCCTGGCGTCGCTGGAGGCGCGGCCACAGCAGTGCCAGGAAAGCGGCTGCCGCCGCGGCATCCAGGCCCCAATCCTTCGGATCGCCGAGCACGTTGCCGACGAGTGCGCCGATGAGGGTGGTGATGTTCCAGCCGACGAAGATCCCGATGCCGGTGACCCAGAACCCGACCCGACGCAGGCGGGGATCGCTCTGGGCGATCGCGACCGCGGTCGATTCGTCGATGGTGAAGTGGGCGGCGAGCGCACGGGTCGCGGGCCCTCCCCCGATGACCGGCGACATGCGCATGCCGTAGGCGACGTTGCGCACGCCGAGGAGCACCGCCGAGGCGATCGCCGAAGGGAGCGCCGCGAGACCGCCGGCGGCGAAGACGCCGACGAAGGCGAACTGCGAGCCTCCCGTGAACATGAGCAGGCTCAGAACGCAGGTCTGCCAGACGTCGAGCCCCGCCGCGACGGCGAGCGCGCCGAAGGAGATGCCGTACGCGCTCGTCGCCAGCACGACACCGAGGGCCTCGCGCCAGACCTCGCGTTCGGCGGTCACGACGCGATCCCCACAGAAATCGTTCGCTGCGATGAACACATGATCATCATTCTGAACAACCGACAACGGCTAGTCAAGCGAACGATCGTTTGACATGATGAACACATGGAGGATCTCCGTACCCGCATCGCCCGCACACTGCGCCGGGAGCGTGAAGCCGCGACCCTCTCGGTCTCGGAACTCGCCCGGCGGGCCGGCGTCTCGAAGGCCACGGTCTCGCAGCTCGAGAGCGGTGCCGGGAACCCGAGCGTCGAAACGCTCTGGGCGCTGGGCGTCGCGCTCGACGTGCCGTTCGCCGTGTTCGTGGATCCGCCCCAGAGCGGGCCCACCCTCATCCGCCGCGAAGACCTCACCGGCGTGCCCTCCTCGGCCGCCGCATACAGCGCCACCCTCCTGGCCGCATCTCCCCCCGGCGCGCGGCGCGACCTGTATCTGATCTCCGCCGAACCGGGCGAGGCTCGACGCTCCGACCCGCACCACCCCGGGACCATCGAGCACGTGGTCCTGATGTCGGGGCAGGCGAGGGTCGGCCCCGCCGAGACGGCCGCGCTGCTGAACCCCGGCGACTACCTCACCTACCCGGGCGACGCCCCGCACGTCTTCGAGGCCACGGCCCCGGGCACGAGCGCCGTGCTCATCTCCGAGCTGCGCTGAGGCTCAGTCCGACGCGGCCACGGGCGACGGATCCGGGATCTCCTCCGGCTTGTAGCGCGGGAGGCGCGAGGCCGGGAGGATCGCCAGAGCGCTGATCCCGGCGAGCACGAGCAGACCCAATCGCAGTGTCGACAGGCGGGATTCCTCGTTGACGGCCACGGCGGCGTCGACCTGGGCGGGCGTCGCATCGGTGCGCTCGAGCACCACCCGCAGGTCGTCGTTGCTCACGAAGTTCACGCTGTCGAGATCGACCTGCGCGACGAGCGCGGGCGGCAGCTCCGGGTGCTCGACGACCGCACGCCCGACGCTGAGGCCCAGCAGGGAGACGAGCAGCGCACCGGCGACCGCCGTTCCCACCGCCGACGCGAGGTTCTGGGTCGTCCCGCGCAGCGATCCCACGTCACCGGCGAGCGACGACGGCGCCGAGGTGACGAGCACGTTGAAGACGAGGGTCACGAGGGCACCCTGCCCGATGCCGAAGACCACGAGCCCGAGAATGGTCGGCAGCGTCTCCCAGTTGTTGTTCACGACGTACGAGAGCCACACGAGGGCACCGGTCGTGAGCAGGAACCCGAACACCCCGATCACGCGCGGCGGGTACCGCTTGTAGAACCGCACCACGAGGGTCGCCGTGATGAACACGGTGAGGTTGAACGGCATCATCGCGATCGAGGTGTCGAAGGGCGTACGGCCCTGCACGATCTGGATGTACAGCGGGATCGTGAAGTTCACGCATGCCTCGAGCGCGACCACGATGAACATGGCGTACACCGCCGCGCGCTCCTTCGACGAGCGGAGGATGCTGAGATCGATCAGTGGCACGCGCCCCTCGGCGATCCGCCGACGCGTCCACAGGAAGAACGCCTGGCCCAGCACGATGCCGGCCACGATGAAGAGCGGCGCCGGGGAGAGACCGAGGATGTCGAACGGTGCGGCTTCGGTCGCCTCGATCGCACCCCAGCCGTTGAGGTTGTTGAAGCCGAGGGTGAGGAGCACGATCGCCGCGCCGATGAGGAACGAGGCGACGAGATCGATGCGGATGCCGGGGTCGCCGCGGTCGCCGCGCAGCGTGAAGCTGAAGGCGAAGACGAGCACGGCGATTCCGAGCACGATGAAGAACATCGGACGCCAGCCGACGAGCGTGCCCAGCGTGCCGCCGATGAGGAAGGCGGTGACGCCCGAGATCGCCCGCGCCGAACCGATCGCTCCGATGGCCGTCGCCTGCTGCGCGCCGCGGTAGTTCTCGGCGATGAGCGCGACGATCGAGGGCACGATGATCGCGGCCGCGGCTCCCGCCACCGCCTGCCCCGCGATCGCCCACCCGATGCTCGGCGCGATCAGCATGAGAACCGACGACGCCGCGAACAGCGCGATCACGACGCGGAAGATCAGCACCCACCCGACGCGCTGGCCGAGCTTCGCACCGGTCATCACGAGCGCAGCGACGGCGAGTCCGTACATGACGATGGTGGTGCTCGCGACGGTGGGCGGCACGCCGAACTCGCTCACCATTCCGCCGAGCGAGATGGGGAGGGCCGCGACGTTGAACGACATGAGCACCTGCGCCATGAACAGGCTGATCATGGGGAGCCATGACGACTTCACGGCGACGGATGCCGTCTGCGGCACGGACTCGGTCATCGGGACTCCTCGGGGGCGAGTACAGCGGAGGGTGCAGCGGCAGGGGCGGACGCGAACAGGTTGAGCCCGAGGGCCCGGGAGAGGTAGCCGATCGCGCGCTGCGAGCGGACGGAGTTGCCGGCGCCGTCGAGACGCGGTGAGAAGCCCGCGACGGCACCCTTGCCGGGGGCGACGGCGACGATGCCTCCGGAGACACCGGACTTGGCCGGAAGCCCGATCTCGAAAAGCCACTCACCCGAGCGCTCGTACAGGCCGCTGGAGGCGACCACGGCGAGCGTGTCACGGCACACCCCCGCGGAGACCACGCGCTGCCCTGTGATCGGGTTGACGCCGCCGTCGGCCAGCGTCGCGCCCATCACCGCCAGGTCGTGCGCGGTCACGGCGAGAGCGCACTGACGGGTGTAGACGTCGACGACCTCGTCGGGGTCGCCCTCGAGGCGCCCGTAACTGGTGAGAAGGCGTCCGAGCGCCCGGTTGCGGTCGTTCGTGCGCGCCTCGGAGGCGTAGACGACGCCGTCGAGCCCAAGCGCTCGCCCGGCGAACGCCGACAGCCCGTCGCGGACGCGCTCCCACTGCTCGGCGGAAGTCTCACCCGGCATGAGCGCGGTGGTCGCGATCGCGCCGGCGTTGACCATGGGATTCATCGGATGCCCGGCGTTCAGCTCGAGCGCCATCACCGAGTTGAAGGGCAGGCCCGTGTTGTTGACGCCGACGATCTCACGGACGCGCTCGTGCCCGTGCTCCTGGATCGCGAGGGCGTAGACGAACATCTTCGAGATCGATTGGATCGAGAACGGATGCTGCGCGTCGCCCGCGTCGTGCACTCCCCCGCCCACCTCGATGACGGCGAGTCCGAAGAGTTCGGGGTCTACCTCGGCGAGCACGGGGATGTAGTCGGCGACGGTGCCGTCCGAATCCTCGGCGAAGCGTGCGTGCGCGTCGCCCACCAGCCGCTCGACGTCTCCCCACCCGGGCAATGCCCCGGTCGAGACCTGCTGCGGGACGTCGTCCCATCCGGCCGTGTCCACGGGCTCTCCTCGCGTTCGACGACGCCCCAGCCGTCGATCGCCACGATAGCGCTCGAACGCCCCCGGCAGAAGAGGTCTGCCGGGGGCGTTCGGTGGTGCCTGCGGGATCAGTACCAGTTCATCGCCTGCGAGTGTCCCCAGGCGCTGCACGGGGTGCCGTAGACCGAGGAGATGTAGCCCAGGCCCCAGGCGATCTGCGTCGCGGCGTTGGTCTGCCAGTCGCTGCCGGCCGACGCCATCTTGCTGCCGGGGAGCGCCTGCGGGATGCCGGTCGCGCCGCTCGGGTTGTAGGCCTGGTAGTTCCAGCTCGACTCCTTCTGCCACAGCGAGCTCAGGCAGGAGAACTGGTCGTCGCCCCAGCCGTACTGGTCGGCCGCCATGACGCGCGCGGTCGCCTTGGCACCCTCGGCCGTGTTCGACGAGGCGAGGGCGGCGGCAGCCGCCTCGGCCTCTGCTTGCGCCTGTGCGGCGGCAGCGGCGGCCGCTTCGTCCGCCGCCTTCTTCTCCTGCGCGGCGGTGAAAGCCGACTGGAGTGCGGCGGTCTGGGAGATCACCTTCTCGGTGTTCTGCTGGGCGATGACCGTCGTGAGCGTGAGCTCGACGGCCGGAACGACCTTGCGACCGTCGAGAGAGTCGACGTTGCTCTGCAACTGCGCGGTCTCGACGGCGGGGACGACTCCGCTCAGGTCGAAGCCGGCGGCGTCGATCTCGGCGGAGAGCGCATCGGCCGCGTCGATGGCGTCGGTCGCCGCGGTCGCGGTCGCGGCGACGTCATCCGACGCCTCGACGGGCGTGTTGCCCGTGGTCGCCGAGGGCGATGCGTCGACGGTGTGGGTGGCGCCGGCAGCCGGGCCCGCGACGAGTCCGGCGGTCAGCGTGATGCCGAGCATCGCGCCGACGGCGGTGCCGAGGAGCAGCAACGGACGGCGCGAACGGACGGCCGAGTGGGCGGTGGCGGCCTCGAGGGCGCGCCGGGAAGCACGGGTGTTCTGAAGGTGAAGCAAAGAATCGACTTTCGGGTCGTCGAGCGCCCGGACCTGCGGACAGGGCGGCTCATCGGGAGCCGACTCATCGGACGCAAGTCATCGATTCTGTGTCATCTTTCTGGACGAACCCTCCGTGGAGGCTGGAAGGAATATAGGTCTCACCTGGGCTTTTCATGAGAAAAGGGCCCTGTGGTCGCATTTCTGCGGCCCCAGGGCCCTTTTCGGATGCCGAAGACTCGGCGTCCTGATCGGAATCAGGCGTTGGCGTCCTGACGCTTGAGACGAGCGGTCTCGCGCGCACGCGTGTTCGCATCGAGGTTCACCTTGCGGATACGCACGGACTCGGGCGTGACCTCGACGCATTCGTCGTCACGCGCGAACTCGAGGCTCTCCTCGAGCGTGAGCTGACGCGGCGGCGTCATCGACTCGAAGGAGTCGGAGCTGGCCGCACGCATGTTGGTGAGCTTCTTCTCCTTGGTGATGTTGACGTCCATGTCGTCGGCGCGCGAGTTCTCGCCGATGACCATGCCCTCGTAGACCTCGGCGGTCGGCTGCACGAAGAACGACATGCGCTCCTGCAGGGCGATCATCGCGAACGGGGTGACGACACCCTGGCGGTCGGCGACGATCGAGCCGTTCTGACGCGTGGTGATCGCGCCGGCCCACGGCTCGTAGCCGTGCGAGATCGCGTTCGCGATGCCGGTGCCGCGGGTCGTGGTGAGGAACTCGCTGCGGAAGCCGATCAGACCGCGCGACGGGACGATGAACTCCATGCGCACCCAGCCGGTGCCGTGGTTGGTCATGTTGTCCATGCGGCCCTTGCGGTTCGCGAGGAGCTGGGTGATCGCGCCGAGGTGCTCCTCCGGCGTGTCGATCGTGAGGTGCTCGAAGGGCTCGTAGGTCTTGCCGTCGATCTTCTTCGTGACCACCTGCGGCTTGCCGACCGTGAGCTCGAAGCCTTCGCGACGCATGTTCTCGACGAGGATCGCGAGGGCGAGCTCACCGCGGCCCTGGACCTCCCAGGCATCCGGGCGTCCGATGTCGACGACCTTGAGCGAGACGTTACCGATGAGCTCCTTGTCGAGACGGTCCTTGACCATGCGCGCCGTGAGCTTGTGGCCCTTGACCTTGCCCATCAGCGGCGAGGTGTTGGTGCCGATCGTCATCGAGATGGCGGGGTCGTCGACCGTGATCGCCGGGAGCGGGCGCACGTCTTCGGGGTCGGCGATCGTCTCGCCGATCGTGATGTTCTCGAAGCCCGCGATCGCGACGATGTCTCCGGGGCCGGCGGACTCGGCCGGGTACCGCTCGAGCGCACGGGTCTTGAGCAGTTCGGTGATGCGGGCGTTGCTGGTGGTGCCGTCGGAGCGCACCCAGGCGACCGTCTGGCCCTTCTGCAGCGTGCCGTTGAACACGCGCAGCAGCGCGAGGCGGCCGAGGAAGGGGCTGGAGTCGAGGTTCGTGACCCAGGCCTGCAGCGGCGCCTCATCGTCGTAGGCCGGAGCGGGGACGTGCTCGAGGATCGCCTCGAACAGCGGCTCGAGGTCGTCGTTGTCGGGCAGGGAGCCGTCGGCGGGACGGTTCTGCGACGCCGCGCCGGCACGACCGGACGCGTAGACCACCGGCACGTCGAGCAGGGCGTCGACGTCGAGGTCGGGCACATCGTCGACGAGGTCGGACGCCAGGCCCAGCAGCAGGTCGTGGGCCTCCTCCTCGACCTCCGCGATGCGGGCGTCGGGACGGTCGGTCTTGTTGACCAGCAGGATGACGGGGAGCTTGGCCTCGAGCGCCTTGCGCAGCACGAAGCGGGTCTGCGGGAGCGGGCCCTCGCTCGCGTCGACGAGCAGCACGACGCCGTCGACCATCGACAGACCGCGCTCGACCTCACCACCGAAGTCGGCGTGGCCGGGGGTGTCGATCACGTTGATCGTGATCTCCTTGCCGTCGGCGTGCTTGCCCTTGTAGGTGATCGCCGTGTTCTTGGCGAGGATCGTGATGCCCTTCTCGCGCTCGAGATCGTTCGAGTCCATCGCACGCTCTTCGACGTGCGAGTGCTCGCCGAACGAGCCGGTCTGGCGGAGCATCGCGTCGACAAGAGTGGTCTTGCCGTGGTCGACGTGAGCGACGATGGCGACGTTGCGGAGGTCAGAGCGGAGGGCGTGAGCCATGCAGGAATCCTAAGAAGAGGAGTGGGAGGAGTCGGGAAACCGACGTTCCAGGATAACGCACGCGCAGGACCCCCGGCTGAACGGAGGCCGTACCATCGGAAAAGTGAGGCACGAACAGGCAGACCGACCGCTCTGGAACCCTACGGCGGCACCGTCCGCGCCGCGGCTGTGGTGGGAGATCGCGATCGTGCTCGCCCTCGGTCTCGGCCAGTCGGCGATCTACGCGATCGTCCAGCTCGCCTACCGGCTCACCGACGACACCCCCCTCGCCGACCAGACCGCGACGCTGAACCCCTCGCGCAGCGACCGCGAGGTGTTCGACCTGATCTACCAGGTGCTCTCGATCGGATTCTCGCTGGTGCCGGTGCTGCTCGTCTGCTTCCTGCTCTGGCAGCGCCGTCGACCGCACCTCGCCCGTCTCGGCCTCGACGGCACCCGCGTCGGCGGCGACATCGGCCGCGGCGCACTCCTCGTGCTGGCCATCGGCATCCCGGGCCTCGGCCTGTACGTCGCCGGCCGGGCACTGGGCCTGTTCGTCGCGGTGAACCCGGGCGGACTCGACACCCACTGGTGGACGATCCCCATCCTGCTGCTGGCAGCCGCGCGAGCATCGCTGCAGGAGGAGTTCGTCGTGCTCGGCTACCTGTTCGCCCGACTCAAGCAGCTGGGCTGGTCTCCGTGGACCATCATCATCGCCACCTCGGTGCTGCGGGCGTCTTACCACCTGTATCAGGGACCGGGAGCCTTCATCGGCAACCTCGCGATGGGGCTGCTGTTCGGCTGGCTGTTCCTGCGCACCGGACGCCTACTGCCGTTCCTCGTCGCGCACTTCCTCATCGACGCGACGGTGTTCGTCGGCTACCCGTGGGCGGCGGCGACGTGGCCGACGCTGTTCGGCCTCCCGGGCTGACCGCCCGAGGGCTCTGGCCGGCGCGAACTCGCGCTCAGCCGGCGTTCGCGATCAGCACGGCACCGATCGCCCAGAGCACGATGGCACCGAGGGCGAGGAGAGCACGTGCGTCCCACTCACGGCGGATCGGAGCATCCGCCCCGTTCGCCGCATCCCAGCGGTCACGGATCTCGGTGAGATCACGGATGCCCGCCGGGGCCTTGGATACTTCACCCTCGGCCGCACCACGACGAGAGGGACGCGCGCGGGCGGGTCCGCCGTAGGCGCTGACGCGCGAGTCGTCGTCGAGGGAGAACTCCAGCTGCCAGCGGAAGTCCACGTCGCGGACGCGGGCCCAGCCGAAGGAGGTGCGGCGGAGCATGTTCTGCACGACGACGCCTCGGCCGTCGATGCGCACCATCGACACGAAGCTGAGCTCGTAGACGACCCACATCCCGAGCAGCACCCAGGGTGCCACCAGGAGCATCTGCGTCCAGCTGCCGCGCACGACCGTGTCGCCGAGCAGGAAGAGAGCGAGCGCTCCCGAGGTCACGAGCACGGCCGTGCCCGAGGACGCGCGGAAGATCCGCGCGTCCTCGGGCTTATCGGCAGCGGTCACGCGCCGCTTCCGCCGAGCGGGATGGACGCACCGGGGATCGCCTGGAGCAGACGATCCGTGTACTCCTCCTGCGGGTTGGCGAAGATCTCGTCGACGGTGCCCTGCTCGACGATCCGGCCCTTCTCCATGACGCACACCAGGTCGCTCGACACGCGCACGACCGCGAGGTCGTGGGTGATGAACAGGTAGGTCAGGCCGAGCTCCGACTGCAGTTCGGCCAGGAGCTGGAGCACCTGGTCCTGCACGAGCACGTCGAGGGCCGAGACGGCCTCGTCGAGCACGATGATGTCGGGCTTGAGCGCGAGAGCGCGGGCGATCGCGACGCGCTGACGCTGACCACCGGAGAGCTCGTTCGGGTAGCGCGTCGCCAGGGCCCGCGGAAGGGCGACCTGGTCGAGCAGCTCCTCCACGCGCTCGCGGTGCGAGGCGCGGTCGCCGACACCGTGGATCTGCAGCGGCTCGGCGATGGTATTGCCGATGTTGCGCAGCGGGTCGAGCGAGCCGTACGGGTCCTGGAAGACGGGCTGCATGCGGCGGCGCAGACCGAACGCCTGCGCGTTCGACAGCTTCGACACGTCCTGCCCGTCGATCTCGATGGTTCCCGCGGTGGGCTCCTCGAGCTTGAGCACCATCTTCGCGACGGTGGACTTGCCCGAGCCGGACTCGCCGACCAGAGCCAGCGTCTTGCCCTTGGGGATCTCGAACGACACGTCGTCGACCGCACGGAAGGCCTCGCTGCGGAAGCCGCCCTGACGGATCTTGTAGTCCTTCGTGAGTCCGGCCACGCGCACCGTCGGCGGGAGGGCCGAGAGGTCCTCGAGGGTCTCGATCCCCCTGTCCTCCACGACCGCCTGGATGCGCTGCGAGGCGACGCTGGGCGCCGCCGCGACGAGGCGCTTCGTGTACGGGTGCTGCGGGTCCTCGAGGATCTGCCGGCTGGGCCCCGCCTCGACGATATTGCCACCGTTCATCACGATGATCTTGTCGGCGCGCTCGGCCGCGAGGCCGAGGTCGTGCGTGATGAGGAGCACCGAGGTGCCCTTGTCACGCGTCAGCGAGGCCATGTGATCGAGGATCACGCGCTGCACCGTCACGTCGAGGGCCGAGGTCGGCTCGTCGGCGATCAGGAGCTTCGGGTCGGCTGCGAGGCCGATCCCGATCAGCGCGCGCTGGCGCATGCCACCCGAGAACTGGTGCGGGAACTGGTGCAGTCGACGCTCGGCGTCGGCGAGACCGGCCTGCTGCAGCACCTCGATCGCACGGGCCTTGACGGCCTGACGCCCCTGGGCGATGCCGTTGGCGCGGATGGCCTCCTTCACCTGGAAGCCGATGCTCCACACCGGGTTCAGGTTCGACATCGGGTCCTGCGGCACGAAGCCGATGTCGCGGCCGCGCACGCTCTCGATGGCCGTACGGCTCAGCGTCGTGAGTTCCCGCCCCTCGAGGGTGATCGATCCGCCCGTCACCGTGCCGGTGCCCGGCAGCAGGTTGACGATCGCCGTGGCGGTCGTGGACTTGCCGGAGCCCGACTCCCCCACGATCGCGACGGTCTCGCCCGGGAAGACGTCGAAGCTGATGCCGTGGAGCACCTCGCGCAGACCCTCCTGGGTGCGGAAGGCGACCTTGAGGTCGCGGATGCTCAGCAGGGGCGCCTGATCGGTGATGCGCTCGCTCATCGGCGTGCCCTCGCCTTCGGGTCGAGGGCGTCTCGGATGAGCTCACCCAGGGTCACGAACGCGAGCACCGCGAGGGTCAGCGCGATCGACGGATAGATGAGCGCCATCGGGGCGACACGGAGCGACGCCTGGGCATCACTGATGTCGTTACCCCACGACATCACGTCGCTGCCCAAGCCCACACCGAGGAACGACAGCGTGGCCTCGGCCACGATCGCCGCCGCGAGGCCGAGGGTCGAGACGACGAGCAGCGGCGCGATCGCATTCGGAATGACGTGGTTCAGCAGAATCTTGAACTTCGACTGGCCGAGCGCCTGCGAGGCCATGACGAAGTCCGCCTGACGCACGCGCAGCACTTCTGCGCGCACGACGCGGGCCGTGGAGGCCCAGGCGAACCCGCCGATCGCGAGGGCCAGTGTCCAGACCGAACGCGAGTCGCGGAACACCGTCATGACGACGACGGCCGCGAGGATGTACGGGATCGCGAAGAAGATGTCACCGATGCGCGACAGCAGACCGTCGAGCCACCCGCCGTAGAAACCGGCGAGTGCGCCCATGATCAGGCCAAGGAACGACGAGATCAGAGTGGCGATGAGTCCGACCGCGAGAGACGTCTGCGCACCCCAGGCGATGCGGGCGTAGATGTCGCAGCCCTGGAACGTGAAGCCGAGCGGGTGCCCGGCAGCCGGGCCGCCGTTGCTGTTCGCCAGATCGCAGGAGTCAGGTGGGGTGGCGGTGAACAGCGTCGGCCACACCGCCATCAGCAGGAACACGAGTCCGAGGACGACGGAGAACCAGAACAGCGGACGACGGCGCAGGTCGCTCCAGGCGTCGCGCCACAGGTTGCTGGGCTTCTCGGAGATACGGACCGCGTCGACCGCGATCGACTCGGTCTCGACCGGAGCGACGTAGTGCTTCTGGGTCGTGGGGTCAGGCATAGCGGATCCTCGGGTCGAGCAGACCGTAGAGCAGGTCGATGAGCAGGTTCACCAGGACGTACAGGATGACGAACACCGTGACGAACGAGACCACGGTCGGCCCCTCACCGCGCTGGATGGCCTGGAACAGGGTGTTTCCGACACCGGGCACGTTGAAGATGCCCTCGGTGACGGTCGCGCCGACGAGCAGCACGCCGAAGTTGGTGGCGGAGTTCGTGATCACGGGGATCAGCGAGTTGCGCAGCACGTGCACGGGGATCACACGACTGCGCGAGAGGCCCTTGCTGTAGGCGGTGCGCACCCAATCCTGGTTGAGGGTCTCGATGACGGAGCTTCGCATCAGGCGCATGCTCACGGCATAGAGGCTGAAGCCGAGGACGATGGCGGGGAGCCAGAGACCACCCCAGTCGTTGTCGGCGCCGACCGTCGGTTTGAACCACCCCAGCTTGATCGCGAGGAAGTACTGCGCGAGGAAGGCGACGACGAAGATCGGGATCGCGATCGCGACGAGCGCGACCATGAGCGACACGTTGTCGAAGATCTTGCCCTTGCGCAGCGCCGAGACGGTGCCGATGATGATCGCGAGAGTGAACTCGATGCCGATCGCCATGACGGCGAGACGGCCGGTGACCGGGAGGGTCGCGGCGAGCACGTCGGAGACCGGACGGCCCGAGAACGTGTTGCCGAGGTCACCCTGGAACACACCGGTGATGTAGTACCAGTACTGCACGATGAACGGGTCGTTCAGGTGGTACTGCTCGCGCAGCTGCTCGACGACCGCCGGGTTGGGGGTCTTGTCGCCGAACAGGGCGAGGATCGGGTCGCCGGGCATGGCGAACACGAGGAAGTAGATGAGCAGGGTGGCCCCGAAGAAGACCGGGATCACCTGCAGGAGACGTCTCAGGATGTAACCGAGCATCCGCTGTCCCTTCTGAAGGGGGAGTAAGAAAACCGTGCGAACACAAGCCTGTGAGGCGGTGACGAAAATCGTCACCGCCTCACAGGTGAAGTGCCGTTAGATCTTACTCGCCGGCCTTCGTGATCTCGTAGTACAGCGGGACGGAGTTCCAGCCGAACGTGACGTTGTCGACGTTCTCGCTGAATCCACCGGTCACGTTGGAGTACCACAGCGGGATGGCGGGCAGGTCCTGGAACAGGACCTCCTGAGCCTTGGTGAAGTCCTCGATCTGCGCGTCGGAGTCGGGGTTGCTGATACCGGCCGAGATGAGCTCGTCGAACGCGGGGTTCGAGTAGTCACCGTCGTTGGAACCGGCGCCCGTGGCGTAGAGCGGTCCGAGGAAGTTGTACAGACCCGGGTAGTCCGCCTGCCAGCCCGAACGCGCAGCCGTGGTGATGGTGCGGTCGTTGATCTTCGTGCGAAGGTCCTGGAAGGTGGGGTACGGGTCGCCCGAGGCGCTGATGCCGAGGTTGTTCTTGATCTGGTTGCTCACCGCGTCGACCCAGGCGTCGTGCCCACCGTCGGCGTTGTACGCGATCTTGAAGTCACCCTCCCAGGGGGCGATGGCGTCGGCCTCGGCCCACAGCTCCTTCGCCTTCTCCGGGTTGAAGTCGAGAACCTCGCTACCGGGGACCGAGTCCGACCAGCCGGCGATGACCGGCGAGGTGAAGTCGGCGGCCGGGGTGCGCGAGCCCGAGAAGATGGTCTCGGTGATCTCTTCGCGGTTGATCGCCATCGACAGCGCCTGACGACGCAGCTTGCCCTCTTCGCCCGAGAAGTGCGGGAGGAACTGACCGATGGTGAACGACTGGAACACGGCCGAGGGCTGGTTCACGGCGCGGTCGCCGAGCTCGTCGGTGAAGACGGCCAGCGAGTTCGTCGGGATCGCGTCGATGACGTCGACCTCGTTCGAGAGCAGGTCGGCGTACGCCGCTTCCTGCGTCGCGTAGAACTTGATCGTCAGGCCACCGTTGGCTGCCTTGCGGCCGCCGTCGTAGTCGTCGTTGCGGACGAGGTCGATCTGCACGTCGTGCTGCCACGCGTCGTCGCCGTCGATCTTGTACGGGCCGTTGCCGATCGGGTTCTGACCGAACGCGTCCATGTCCTCGAAGGCCACGTCCGGGAGCGGGTAGAACGCCGAGTAGCCGAGACGCAGAGCGAAGTCGGAGGCCGGCTTGTTCAGCGCGATGGTGAAGGTGTAGTCGTCGACCTGCTCCAGGCCCGTGAGCTCGGAGTCCTCGTCGTAGCTGAAGCCCTCGATGTCCTCGAAGAAGTAGCTCGACAGGTGGCCGTTGGAGAGCTTCGCGCCCTCGTTCCACGCCTTGATGAAGTTGTCGGCGGTGACCTCTTCACCGTCGGTGAAGGTGAGGCCTTCCTTGATCTTGACCGTGAGGTGCTGCGGATCCTCGGTCGTGATCTCCTCGGCGACGTCGTTGACGGGCTCGCCGTCGGCGTCGTAGTAGATGAGCCCTGCGAAGATCTCGTCGAGGATCTTTCCGCCGCCGACCTCGTTGGTGTTGGTCGGGATCAGCGGGTTCTCCGGCTCGGAGCCGTTCGTGGTGATGATGGCGTCCGGGTTCGCCTCGCCCGCGGCGCTGCCGCCGTCGGAGTCGTTTCCACCACCGCTCGCGCAGCCCGCGAGCGCCAGGGCGCCGATCGCGAACAGCGCGGTGCCCGCAAGGGCGATCTTGTTGCGCTTCACTATGTGTCCTCCTAGGACGTGTACTTCTGACTGCGCGCTCATCGTCGAGCACGTAGGGATATTTCAGAGTATCTCGGCATCCGGCGCCCGACGCGCCCGGCTAATCAACCGTTACTGAGTGGTGACCATCTGAAACATCGCCGAAACACACGGCAACACGCCGTAAAACTTCCGACGGCACCGTCTCCCGGAGGAAACGGTGCCGTCGGCGTGTTATCGGATCAGGCGAACGCCTCGATCGGCGGGCAGGCGCACACGAGGTTGCGGTCGCCGTACGCCTGGTCGATCCGCCGCACCGGAGGCCAGTACTTGCCGGCGATCAGCGCGTGCACCGGATAGGCGGCCTCTTCGCGGGTGTACGCGTGCGTCCACTCCCCCGCGATCAGCGACACGGCCGTGTGCGGTGCGTGCACGAGCGGGTTGTCGTCGGCCGACCAGCGACCCGCCGCGACGGCATCCGCCTCGGCCTTGATCTGGATCATCGCCTCGATGAACCGCTCGATCTCGGCCAGGTCCTCCGACTCCGTCGGCTCGACCATCAGGGTGCCCGCGACCGGGAACGACATGGTCGGCGCGTGGAAGCCGTAGTCGATCAGACGCTTCGCGACGTCGTCGACGGTGATGCCCGTCGCCTCCTTCAACGGGCGCAGGTCAAGGATGCACTCGTGCGCGACCCGCCCGTTCTCGCCCGTGTAGAGCACCGGGTAGTGCTCGCCCAGACGAGCGGCGATGTAGTTCGCCGAGAGCACGGCCGCGGCGGTCGCGCGCCGCAGGCCCGCACCGCCCATCATTCGCACGTAGGCCCACGAGATCGGGAGCACGCCCGCCGAACCGTAGGGGGCACCCGAGACGACGCCGCCGGCGAAGACGTGGCCTCCCGCGTGCTCCGCGCGCTGCGCGAGGGGGTGCGAGGGCAGGTAGGGCGCGAGATGCGCCTTGGCCGCGACCGGCCCGACACCCGGTCCGCCACCGCCGTGCGGGATCGCGAACGTCTTGTGCAGGTTGAGGTGCGAGACGTCGCCACCGAGGTCGCCGAAGCGCGCGTAACCGAGCAGCGCGTTGAGGTTCGCGCCGTCGACGTACACCTGACCGCCCGCATCGTGCACGGCGGAAGTGATCTCGACCACGTCGTGCTCGTACACGCCGTGGGTCGACGGGTAGGTGATCATCAGCGCCGAGAGCTCGCCGGCGTGC
Organism: Microbacterium sp. NPDC090225; assembly: GCF_044772365.1. Classification (NCBI taxonomy): domain Bacteria; kingdom Bacillati; phylum Actinomycetota; class Actinomycetes; order Micrococcales; family Microbacteriaceae; genus Microbacterium; species Microbacterium sp. NPDC090225. The sequence continues at coordinate 1,049,883 of NZ_JBIVYS010000001.1, forward strand.
GCCTGGATCTTCGCCCGCAGATCGTCGAGGTCGACATTGCCGAGCTCGTCGCACGCGACGACGACGACCTTCATGCCGGCGAGCACGGCGGATGCGGCGTTCGTGCCGTGCGCCGACGACGGGATCAGGCACACCGTGCGCTGCTCGTCGCCGTTCGCGAGGTGGTAGCCGCGGATCGCGAGGAGCCCCGCGAGCTCGCCCTGCGAACCCGCGTTCGGCTGCAGCGACACCGCGTCGTACCCGGTGACCTCGGCCAGCCACGCCTCGAGCTGATCGATCAGCTCGAGGTACCCGGCGACGTCGGATGCCGGGGCGAACGGGTGGATGCCCGCGAACTCGGGCCACGTGATCGCCGCCATCTCGGTGGCCGCGTTGAGCTTCATCGTGCACGATCCCAGCGGGATCATGCCGCGGTCGAGCGCGTAATCGCGGTCGGCGAGGCTCTTGAGGTAGCGCATCATCGCCGTCTCACTGCGGTGCGCGTGGAAGACGGGGTGCGTGAGGAACTCCTCCTGGCGGAGCAGCCCTTCGGGCAGGGCGTTCGCGTCGCCGACGAAGGCGAAGGCACGCTCGGTGCGGCCGCCGAAGACGCGGGCGACCTGCAGCAGTTCGTCGACGGTCGTGGTCTCGTCGACCGAGATGCCCACGGTGTCGGCATCCGCCGCGTGCAGCAGGATGCCGTAGCCGTGGTGGGCCTGCTCGACGTACTCGGCCGCGCGCCCGGGGACACGCACCTGCAGCGTGTCGAAGAACGCGTCGTGCACGACGTCGGCGCCGTCCTCGACGAGCCAGGAACGCAGCAGCCCGGCCTTGCCGGCCACGCTCCGGGCGATCGCCGTCAGCCCATCGGGCCCGTGGTAGACCGCGTACATCGAGGCCATGACCGCGAGCAGCACCTGCGCGGTGCAGATGTTCGAGGTCGCCTTCTCGCGACGGATGTGCTGCTCGCGCGTCTGCAGCGACAGGCGGTACGCGGGCTTGCCGTCGGCGTCGACCGACACACCGACGAGACGGCCGGGGAGCTGACGCTCGAGACCGGCACGCACCGCCATGTATCCGGCATGCGGGCCGCCGAAGCCCATCGGCACGCCGAAGCGCTGGGTCGTGCCCACGGCGACGTCGGCACCGAGGGCTCCCGGCGAGGTGAGAAGGGTCAGCGCGAGCAGGTCGGCCGCGACGACCGCCAGGCCACCGGCGAGATGCGCCGCGTCGATCGCGGCGGACGGGTCCCACACGCGACCGGAGGCACCGGGGTACTGCACGAAGACGCCGAACAGTTCGGCCGGCAGCTGCTCGCCCGCGGCGAAGTCCACCGTGACGAGACGGATGCCGACGGCATCCGCGCGGTTCTCGAGGAGCGCACGCGTCTGCGGAAGGGCATCGGCGTCGACGGCGAACACGTCGGTCTTCGCCTTCGACGCGCGGCGAGCGAGGAGCATGCCCTCGGCGACCGCGGTGGACTCGTCGAGCATCGACGCGTTGGCGGTCGAGAGCCCGGTGAGGTCGGCGACCATCGTCTGGAAGTTGATGAGCGCCTCGAGGCGGCCCTGCGAGATCTCGGGCTGGTACGGCGTGTAGGCCGTGTACCACGAGGGGTTCTCGAGCACGTTGCGCTGGATCACCTGCGGGGTGATCGTGCCGTAGTAGCCGAGACCGATCATCGGCCGGTTCACCGTGTTGCGCGCGGCGAGGGAGCGCAGTTCCGCGAGCGCCTCGGTCTCGCTGACGGCGGCGGGGATGCTGCTGCCCGCGAGCGCGGACTCCGACGGCGCGGCCGTGAAGATCGACGACGGCACCGCCTCGGTCATCAGCGCTTCGAGCGGCCCCTCGGGGTCGGCGTCCGGTCCGATGCCGAGCGCGTCGAGCATCCGACGCTGCGCGTCGGCCGTGGGTCCGATATGACGATCGGCGAAAGAGACCACGTGCGGATCAGCCCTCCGTGAGTGCGACGTAGGCGTCGCGATCGAGCAGTCCGTCGGGCGCTCCGCCGGCGACGGAGACCTTGATGAGCCAACCGCCCGCGAAGGGCTCGGCGTTGACGAGCGACGGGTCGTCGACGACGGCGTCGTTGACCTCGACGACGGTGCCGGTCACGGGCGCGTACAGCTCGCCCACCGACTTGGTCGACTCGATCTCGCCGACGACGGTGCCCGCGGCGACCTCGGTGCCCACGGCGGGCAGTTCGACGAAGACCACATCACCGAGCTTGTCGGCGGCGTAGTCGGTGATGCCGACGGTGAGGGTGTCGCCGTCCACGGCGATCCACTCGTGCTCCTCGGTGTAGTGCAGGGTGCTGAGATCGGTCATTTCGTCCTCCGGTAGAAAGGCAGAGCGGTCACGGTCGCGGGGATCCTCGTCCCCCGCACATCCAGGAATACTGCGGTTCCCTCTTCCGCGGAAGAAGGGGTCACGTAGGCCATCGCGATCGGATGGCCGAGAGTGGGGCTGAGCGCACCACTGGTGATCTCGCCGAGCGGGGCACCGGCGGCATCGACGACGCCGTAGCCTGCACGGCCCGCGCGCTTGCCCTCGGCGACGAGCCCCACGAGCACGGGGGCATCGGCCGCGGCATCCACCGCGTCCTTGCCGATGAAGCTCGGCTTGTCGGCGGCGACCACGCGGCCGAGCCCCGCCTGAGCGGGCTTGGTCTCGGTCGTGAGCTCGTGCCCGTAGAGCGGCATTCCCGCTTCCAGCCGCAGGGTGTCGCGGGCGGCGAGCCCCGCCGGCACGAGGCCGTGCGGCTCTCCGGCGGCGAGGACTGCGTCCCACAGCTCCGTGGCATCGTCGGCGCGCACGAGGAGTTCGAAGCCGTCCTCACCCGTGTACCCCGTGCGGGCGATGAGCAAGGGCTCATCGAGGAACGTCGCCTGGGCCCAGGCGTAGTACTTCTGCTCGTCCCAGGGCACGCTGAGGGCGTCGATGCCCGCCGTGTCGGCCAGGATCGCCTGCGCCGCCGGGCCCTGCACCGCGATGAGGGCGAACGAGTCCGAGACGTCCTCCACGTCGACGCCGCGGTCGCCCAGGAATCCGGCGAAGCTGCGCTCCTCGCCCTCCGCGCGCTCCTGCTGCCGCTCGATGATCGAGGGGAACGAGCGCACGCGCGAGGCGAAGGCGGAGTCGACGAATCCGCGGTTGCCGGCGTTCGCGATCACCAGGAATCGATCGTCGGCGATGCGGTACGCGATGACGTCGTCGACGATCCCGCCGTCGGCGGCCAGGACCAGCGAGTACTTGGCCTTGCCGACGGGCATCGCCGAGATGCGGCCGGCGAGCGCGTAATCGAGGAACTCCCCCGCGTATGGCCCGGTGACGAGGAACTCCGCCATGTGCGAGATGTCGAAGAGACCAGCCGACTGACGCACCGCGTGATGCTCGGCGAGGTCGGAGGTGTAGCGCACCGGCATCTGCCAGCCGCCGAAGTCGGTGAACGACGCGCCCAGCGCCTCATGGCGCTCGCGGAGCGGGGTGTAACGGGGATCGGACATGGAGTTCTCCCGGATGCAGACGGGCGGAACGACGGCATCGCCGTTCCTCGGAACTCCCCCTCTGTCATGGGCCTGAGAGTTTCGCCCGCGCTGACGCAGGGCTTTCACCGTCGGCGGATCCCCCGACCGGCGGGATCGCTTTTCAGAGTGGCCGGAACCGCGCGGTACGCGTACCTGAGAGATTGGCGGGGAGGCTTGCTCCTTCGGTGCCCGGCTGCGTTCGCCGGGGCTCTCCCGCGGGGGTCATTCGGCCCGTGTTCGATTGTGCGCCCAGTCTAGCGGGTCTCCGCCGCGAGCTCCCGCCTGACCTCGTCGCGCAGACGGCCGAGGTTCTCGGGCTCGGGCGCGGCTCCCAGCAGCGTCTTCGTGTAGGCGTGCTGCGGGTTCAGGATGACCTCGTCCGCCGGCCCCCGCTCGACCACGTCGCCCTTGTAGAGCACCATGATCTCGTCGGAGAAATGACGGGCCGTGGCGAGATCGTGCGTGATGTAGAGCACGCCGAGATCGTCTTCGCGCTGCAGATCCGCGAGGAGGTTGAGCACCCCGAGACGGATCGACACGTCGAGCATCGAGACCGGCTCATCGGCGACGATGAAGCGCGAACCCGGCGCGAGGGCGCGCGCGATCGCGACGCGCTGGCGCTGCCCGCCCGAGAGCTCGTGCGGCTTCCGCTCGGCGAAACCCTTCGCGGGCGACAGTCGCACGCGGTCCAGCAGTTCCAGAGCGCGCTCGTGCACCTGCGCCCCGCTCAGCTCGGGGTGGTGGATGCGCAGCGGTCGCTCGAGGTGGTGGACGATCGAGTGGAACGGGTTCAGCGAGGCGAACGGGTCCTGGAACACCATCTGCACGTCGGAGCGGTAGCGGGCGAGTGCCTGTCCGCGCGTGCCGGTCTCGGTTCCGTCGAGCAGGATCTGACCACTGGTGGGCGTCTCGAGCTTCATGAGCATGCGCGCGATCGTGGACTTGCCCGAGCCCGACTCCCCCACCAGCGCGATCGTCTTGCCCGTCTCGAGCGTGAAGGAGACGTCCTTCACCGCGTGCAGGATGCTGGTCTTGACGCCCGACCGCAGGTGGAAGTCCTTCGTGAGGTGCCGCGCCTCGAGCGTGCGCGCGGTGGCACCGGCATCCGTGTGGGCGCTCATCGCACCTGCTCCTGACTCTCGTGCATTCCGGTGCGGACGAAGTCCCCGCGCTCTCCGCGCAGACTGGGGAAGCTCGACAGCAGCCGCTTCGTGTACTCGTGCTGGGGAGAGCGGTAGATCTCCTCGGCGGTTCCCTGCTCGACGATCTCGCCCTGCAGCATCACGGCGATGCGGTCGGAGATCTCGATCAGCATCGGGAGGTCATGGGTGATGAAGATCACCGCGAAACCGAGCTTCTCGCGCAGCCGCATGATCTCGCGGATGATCCCGCGCTGCACCACCACGTCGAGCGCCGTCGTGGGCTCGTCCATGATCATGACCTGCGGGTCGAGGGCGAGGGCCATCGCGATCATCATGCGCTGGCGCATGCCGCCCGAGAGCTCGTGAGGGAAGCTCGTCAGCCGCGAGGGGTCGACGCCCACCAGCGTGAGCAGCTCCTCGGCGCGCTCCTTCTTCGCGGCGCGCGTCATACCGGGGCGATGCGTGTCGAAGATGTCGTACATCTGCGCCCGCACATCGATCACGGGGTTCAGCGAGTTCATCGCGCCCTGGAAGACCATCGAGATCTTGTCCCAGCGGAAGGCCCGCAACCCGTCGTCGCGCAGGCCGACGATGTCGATGTCCGATCCGTCGCGGTCGTGGAAGACGATCTCGCCGCTCGTCATGAGCGCGGGTGCCTTGAGCAGCCTGTTCACTCCGTACGCGAGGGTGGTCTTGCCGCACCCGGACTCCCCCGCGAGTCCGAGGATCTCCCCGCGGTGGAGGGTCAGCGAGACGTTGCGGACGGCCTTGACCGGCGGGTCGACCTCGTACTCGATCGAGACGTCACGGGCGGTGAGGACGGCGTCGCTCATGCCACGACCCCCTTCGTCTTGGCGGCCCGCCGCACACGGCGCGCAGCATCCGGTGCATTGCGCAGTTTCGGGTTGATGATCTCGTCGATGGCGAAGTTGATGAGTGCGAGCCCCGCTCCGAGGAGCGCGATCATCACGCCCGGCGGCACGAACCACCACCAGGCTCCGCGGCCGAGCGCCTGTCCGGACTGGGCGTCGTTGAGGATCGTGCCCCAGGTGATCGAGGAGTTCGGGCCGAGTCCCAGGTACGACAGGCCCGCCTCCCCGAGGATCGCGAAGATGATCGCGAAGAGGAACTGCGCGGTCAGCAGCGGCAGGAGGTTCGGCATGATCTCGACGAGGATCACGCGGAACGACCGCTCACCGGCCACCTTCGCGGCCGACACGTAGTCGCGGGTGCGGAGCGAACGCGTCTGCAGCCGCAGGACGTAGGCGGCGCCCGCCCACGATGTGATGCCGAGCACGAACGCCACGAGCTGCCAGCTGCGCTGCGGCACGAACGACGCGATCACCATCACGAGCGGCAGGCCGGGGATCACGATCATCACGTTGGTGATGAGGGCGAGTCCGTCTTCGCGCCATCCGCCGAGGTAGCCGGCGAGCACACCGAACAGCAGCGACAGCACGATCGCGATCCCGCCCGCGGTGATCCCGACGAGCAAGGACCCCTGCGCGCCGATCGCGAGCTGCGCGAGCATGTCGTTGCCGAGCTTCGTCGTGCCGAGCCAGTGCTCGGCCGACGGCGGCTGCAGGGCCGCGTTGTCGGTGCTGCGCGGGTTCTGCGTGAAGAACGGCGCGACGATCGCGAACAGCGCGATCGCGAGCACGAGCACGAGGCCCGTGACGAACTTCGCCGAGCGGGTGGGCATCAGCCCGCGCCCCCGCTTCGGGCGGCCGGTCGCGGTCGCGAGGGTCATGGTGGTGGCCGGCTCGTCGGTCGGCTGCTCCTTGACGATCTGCATCGGGGTGAGCTTGGTGTCAGACATTCTGGCGAGCCCTCGGGTCGATGAATCCGTAGATGAGATCCATGAAGAAGTTGGCGGCGAGCACGGTGATCGTGATGACGAGGAAGAGCCCCTGCATCAGCGCGTAGTCGTTGTTGGTGACGGCCTGGAACATCAGCTTGCCGATGCCCGGGTAGGTGAAGACCTGCTCCATGACGATGGACCCGGCGACCACGAACCCGAGGGTGATCGAGAAGCCCGCGATCGACGGGATGGCCGCGTTGCGGGCGGCGTAGGTGGTGAGGATGCGCCGGGGACGCAGCCCCTTCGCCTCGGCCGTGAGCACGTAGTCCTCGGCGAGGGTCGAGACCATCATGTTGCGCATGCCGAACAGCCATCCGCCCACCGAGCTGATCACGATCGTGACCGCCGGGAGGATCGCGTGCGAGACCGCGTTCGTGAAGAACGCCCAGGTCGGCTCCGGGCCGTCCGGGAAGTCGAAGACGTCGTAGCCGCCGAAGATCGGGAACCAGCCGAGACCGACGGCGAACACGGCGACGAGGATGAGCGCCATCCAGAAGTACGGGATCGACTGGAGCACGGTCGTGGCGGGGATCAGGTGATCGACCCACGTGCCGCGCTTCCATCCGGCCCAGGCGCCGAGCACGACGCCGAGGATGAACGAGATCACGGTGGCGGTGCCGACGAGGATCAGCGTCCACGGCAGCGCCTGACCGATGAGCTCGGCGACGGGGGTCGGGAACTTCGTCACCGAGACGCCCAGGTCGCCCTGGAACATCCGCCCCCAGTACGAGAGGTACTGCTCCCACAGCGACGAGTCGTCGCCGCCGAGGAGGAGTTTGATGTTGCGGATGGTCGTCTCCGAGACGTCACCGCCCGCGCGTTGCATCTTGGCGATCATGATGTCGGCAGGATTGCCCGGCATCATGCGGGGAAGCAGGAAGTTGATGGAGATCGCGGCCCACAGCGTGAAGGCGTAGAACCCGATCCGTCGTGCATAGAACTTCATGTATGTCTTCCTTGACTTCCTGCTTCCCCGTTGTCGGTGCTTACTTGACCGGCTGCAGATGCGTCAGGACGTAGCCCGCCGCGATCGCGCCCCACGAGGGCGGGAACGCGTACAGGTCGTCCTCCGTCGGCCAGCCCGTGTAGTCCTTCGTGTTGTAGAAGGTCTGGGTGGCGTTGATCACCAGCGGGATGTACGGGAGGTCACGGACGATCTCGGTCTGGATCGTCGCGTACAGCTCCTTCTTCGTCGCCTCGTCGTTCGTGCTGATCGCCGACTGGATCGCGGCGTCCACGGTCGGGTTGTCGTAGCGGCTGAAGTTCCAGCGCCCGGTGGGGATCTCCTCGCCGACGGGGCCGGTCGATGCGACGGCCGTGCCGCCGAACCAGTCGCGGTAGATCTGGAACGGGTCGGCGACCGAGGTGCCGATCATTCCCCCGACGATGAGCTGGTACTCGCCGCTCTGGCGGGTGTCGGAGAATTCCTGCCACTGCACGGTCGAGGCGTTGATCTTGATACCCGCGGCCTCGGCCTGCTCGGCGATGAGCTTCGCGGCGTCGTTGTAGTCGGTCCAGCCGTCGACCGAGGTCAGGCTGAGCTCGACGGGCACGCCGTCCTTCTCGTAGATGCCGTCGGAGCCCTTCGTGTAGCCGGCGGCCTCGAGGATCGATCCGGCCTCGGCGGCGTTGGCCTCCTGCGGGCTGAGCTCGTTCGCGGGGTCGGCGACCCACTTCTCGTCACGCGGCAGCAGGGCGTAGGTGGGTGAGATCTCGGCGGTCAGGTCGACGAACGCCTTCTCCTTGATGGTGCCGCGGTCGATGGCGGCGTTGAGCGCCTGGCGCACGGCGACGTCGGTCTGCGGACCGGTGCAGCCGAGGTCGGCGTTGGAGCAGGTGTAGAGCACCGTCGGGTCCTGCGGCGTGTTGATCCAGTCGATCGCGCCGTTCGCGGTGACGTCATCCGGGTTCGGGATGAACATGCCGGTCCAGTCGAGCTTTCCGGCCGCGAGCAGGTCCTGCGCGGTCTGGTTGTTGTCGACCGCGATGTACTGCACCTTCTTGACGCCGAGGTCGGCGGCGTCGCGGAAGTTCTCGTTCGCGACCAGGGTGTAGGACTCGCTCGTGGTCTTGTCGACGACGTAGGCGCCGGATCCGACCGGATCCTCGTTGGCGAAGTTGGCGTAGTCGTCGACGTCCTTCCAGATGTGCTCGGGGAGGATGTACGTCGAACCGAGCCGCTGGAACTCGGTGGTGTACTGCGCGCTGTCGTAGGTGAGCACGACGGTGGTGTCGTCGGTGGCTTCGGCCGAGACGAGCCCGTTGGCGTCGGGGCTGTTGGCCTCGTACCCGAACGAGAACGCGACGTCGGCCGCGGTGAGGGGCTCGCCGTCGCTCCACTTGAGGTCGGGCTTGATGGTGACGGTGATCACCGTGCCGTCCTCGTTGTACTCGTAGGTGTCGCCGATCAGGCCGACCGGCTCGGTGTCCGCGGTCTTGTTGAAGAAGAACAGCGGCTCGTAGATCGGGCCGAGCGCGCCGTGGAGCACGGTGGGCGCGAAGGGGTTGTAGTTGGCCGTGATCGGGGTCTGGCTGCCCGCCCAGACACGGAGGGCGCGGTCGCCGTTCGCGTCGGAGTCGCCGCTGCCGCCCGAACCGCAGGCGGTCAGGCCCAGAGCGAGGACGGATGCCCCCGCTACCGCGGTGAGCGCGATCTTGCGCTTGCCATTACGGATCATTCTTGATTCCTCTCGGTGCTGCACTGCAGGAGGGGTGCTCCGGGTGTGGAGCCGATCCTCGGGGGTGGGGATCGTGGCCGTCGTCGGCTGCTCTGCCGAGCGACGGGGTTTGTTAGGACAGTAACCTAACAAACCCCGTCCGGGGGGACAAGAGTTCTCTCCGCGTTCGCATAACGTTTCGGACTCGACGCCACCCAACGTCATCCATTGGCACTAAGTGTCTCGATGACACTAAGATCGACACGGAGGTTAAGGTACCTATGACTCGAACTGACGGCATCCGCGTCGCGGGATCCACCGTGATCCTGACGCTGCGCCCGTCGCCGTCGGGCACTCCCGCGCTCGCGCTGCCCCTCGTGCGGCGCACGCGCGAGCCCTTCGCCGACCGCTGGGCGCTCCCCGGCGGCTGGATCGCTCCGGACGAATCCCCGATCGACACCGCGGCGCGCACGCTCGCCGAGACCACCGGTCTCACCCCGTCCTATCTGGAGCAGCTGTACGCCTTCGGCGCCGTCGACCGCTCCCCCACTCGCGTCATCTCGATCGTCTACTGGGCGCTCCTGCGTCAGGACGAGGTCCTCGCGCAGAGCGCCGCGCACCGGGCATCCGGACGCGCGCCCGAGAACGTCGAATGGTTCGACGTCGATGCGCTCCCCGAACTCGCCTTCGATCACGCCGACATCATCGAGTACGCCCTGTGGCGCCTGCGCAGCAAGGTCGGCTACAGCCGCGTGGCGCACGGCTTCCTGCCCTCCGAGTTCACGCTGGCAGACCTGCGCGAGGCCTACGAGGCGATCCTCGGTCGCCAGCTCGATCCCGCCAACTTCCGGCGCCAGGTCGAGGCGACGGGGAACCTCATCCCCACCGACCGCTTCCGCACCGGCAGCCACCGTCCCGCCCGCCTGTACCGCGACAACACCGACGTCGAACTGGCCGCCCGCGGCCCCCTCGGTCCCGAAGAAACGAGCATCCGATGAGCATCACCTTCGTCCCCGCACCCGCCGTTCCCCCGCGCGACGGCTCGGTCGATCACGCGATCCAGGCGATCGTCACCGGCGCGTCGATCGACGAGACCTGTACCACCGACCTCGCCGTCGGCCCCTGGGACTTCGACACCCGCCCCGGCTACGGCCCCGGCTCCTCGATGGGCGACGTGATCCCCACCGGAGCCCCGCGTCAGGGCGAACTCCCCCGCGCCTACCGCGAGGCCGACGAAGCCGAGCTCGACGACCGCATCCGGGCCGCCAAGCATGCCCTCGGCGACCGCGTCGTCGTGCTCGGACACTTCTACCAGCGCGAAGAGGTGGTGCGTCACGCCGACTACGTGGGCGACTCGTTCCAACTCGCGACGGCGGCCAAGGGACGACCGGATGCCGAGGCGATCGTGTTCTGCGGCGTGCACTTCATGGCCGAGACCGCCGACCTGCTCTCCGGCCCGGATCAGGCCGTGATCCTGCCGAACCTCGCGGCCGGCTGCTCGATGGCCGACATGGCCGACATCGATCAGGTCGAGGAGTGCTGGGAGCAGCTCGAAGAGGTGCTGGGTGATCTCGACGCGACCGACGACGACGGCCGCGTACCCGTGATCCCGGTGACCTACATGAATTCCTCGGCCGCGATCAAGGGCTTCGTGGGCCGGCACGGTGGCATCGTGTGCACGTCGTCCAATGCGCAGACCGTGCTCGAGTGGGCGTTCGAACGGGGACGCCGCGTGCTGTTCTTCCCCGACCAGCACCTCGGCCGCAACACCGCCAAGGCGATGGGTGTGCCGCTCGAGCAGATGCCGATGTGGAACCCGCGCAAGCCCCTCGGAGGGTCGAGCGCCTCGACCCTCGAGGACTCTCGGGTGATCCTGTGGCACGGCTTCTGCTCGGTGCACCGCCGGTTCACGGTCGGCCAGATCGAGCAGGCGCGCGCCGAGCACCCGGGCGTGCGCGTGATCGTGCACCCGGAGTGCCCGATGGAGGTCGTGGATGCGGCCGACGAGGCGGGATCGACCGACTACATCCGGCGCGCGATCGACGCGGCCACCGAACCCACGACGTTCGCGATCGGCACGGAGATCAACCTCGTCAAGCGTCTGGCGGCGCAGTACCCGCAGCACGAGATCTTCTGCCTCGACCCGGTCGTGTGCCCGTGCTCGACGATGTACCGCATCCACCCCGGCTACCTCGCCTGGGTGCTCGAGGAGCTCGTCGCGGGCCGCACGCCGAACCGCATCACCGTCACATCCGATGTCGCCGACCCCGCGCGCCTCTCGTTGGAGCGGATGCTCGCCGCGAAGCCGCCGGTGGTTGCGAGCGCGCGATGAACGTCATCGTGGTGGGCTCTGGCGTCGCGGGCCTCACCGCAGCCCTGCACGCGCACGAGGCCGGCCACACCGTCACGGTGGTGACGAAGGGCGCGCTCGGCGACGGATGCACCGGCTACGCGCAGGGCGGAGTCGCGGGTGTCTACGGGGCGGGAGACTCGGCTGCTCAGCACGCCGCCGACACCATGACCGCCGGAGCCGGGCTCTCCGACGAGGCGGCGGTCGGGGTGCTCGTGGCGGACGGTGCGGCGCGGATCGCCGAGCTGATCGCCCGCGGGACCGCCTTCGATCGCACCCCCGACGGCACGCTCCTGCTCGGCCGCGAAGCCGCGCACAGCCACGCGCGCATCGTGCACGCAGGCGGCGACGCCACGGGCGCCGAGATCGCCCGAGCCCTCACCGCCGCCGTGCGCGGCGCCGCGATCACGGTCGTCGAGCATGCATTCCTCGTCGACCTGATCGTCGACGGGCCTGCCGTGCGCGGCATCCGTCTGCTGCGAGACGGGCAGCCGAGCGAGTTCGGGGCGGATGCCGTCGTGCTCGCGACCGGGGGCGCCGGGCACCTCTACGCGCACACGACCAACCCCGAGGGCACCACCGGCGACGGGATCGCCGCCGCCCTGCGCGTCGGCGTGGCGGTCGCCGACCTCGAGTTCGTGCAGTTCCACCCGACGATCCTCGACGCGCATCCCGCCTTCCTGATCTCCGAGGCCGTGCGCGGAGAGGGGGCGACGCTGATCGACGACACGGGCCGCCGCTTCACGTTCGACAGCCATCCCGACGGGGAACTCGCGCCGCGCGACGTCGTGTCGCGGGCCATCGCGCAGCAGGCCGCCCAGCAGGGTTCGCCCGTCCGCCTCGACGCCACGATGCTCGGCGCCCCGACCCTGACTCGGCGCTTCCCGACGATCGACCGAGTCACTCGCGAATGCGGCTTCGATTGGGCGCGTGAGCCGATTCCCGTGACCCCGGCAGCGCACTATCTGATGGGCGGGATCGTGACCGATCTCGATGCGCGCACCACCATGCCCGGTCTCTTCGCCGTGGGCGAGGCCGCCCGCACCGGCGTGCACGGGGCGAACCGCCTCGCCTCGAACTCGCTGCTCGAGGGTGCCGTGTTCGGAGCCCGCGCCGCCGCGGCCATCGGTGCGCCGTGGCCCCGGCAACGGATGCCGGAACCGCACGGGATCGTCGAGGGTGCAATGACACCCTCCGCACCTCCGTTCTCGCGCGCCGCTCTCCAGCGGCTGATGTGGGACGAGGTAGGACTGCTGCGCACCGACGACGGACTGCGGCACGCGCTCGCGACCATCCGTTCCTGGCGCACCGCCCTCGCCGTCCCGACCGACGTCGCCGCGCACGAGGACGCGAACTTGCTGGTGCTCGCCGAGGCGACGGCATCCGCTGCTCTCCTGCGCCCCGCCTCCGTCGGCGCCCACTTCCGCGAACCCGCCCTGATCGGAGTCTGATGCTCACCGCCGCCACCCTCACCCGTGTCGTCGCCGCCGCCCTCGAGGAGGACGCTCCGTGGGGCGACCTGACGAGTGAGGCGCTGATCCCCGCCGATGCCACGGCCACCGCGGACCTCGTCGCGCGGGAGCCCGGCGTCTTCAGCGGCGGTGCCGTCTTCGCCGCAGCCTTCACCCTCACTGACCCCTCGGTGGCCGTCGACCTCCACGTCGGCGACGGCGATGCGTTCGCCTCGGGTGCCGTGCTCGCCTCCGTCTCCGGCCCGGCGCGCAGCATCCTCACCGCCGAGCGCGTCGCACTGAACTTCACCCAGCGCATGAGCGGCATCGCGACGATCACGGCAGACTACGTCCGAGCGGTCGCGCAGACGCCCGTCCGCATCGCCGACACCCGAAAGACGACACCGGGACTGCGCGCCTTCGAACGCCATGCCGTCGCCTCCGGCGGCGGCAGCAACCATCGGCACTCCCTGTCGGATGCCGTGATGGCGAAGGACAATCATCTCGCCGTCCTCACCCGTTCCGGTGCCGACACCGCCACGGCGCTGCGGGGTGCGATCGCGCGCCTTCCGCACACCGCGCACGTGGTCGTCGAGGTCGATCGCCTCGACCAGATCCCGGCCGTGCTCGACGGTGGGGCGCACACCGTGCTGCTCGACAACTTCACCCTCGAAGATCTCCGCACGGGAGTCGACCTGATCGACGGGCGTGCCACGATCGAGGCGTCCGGGGGCGTGAATCTCGACACGGTCGCCGCGATCGCCTCGACCGGAGTCGATGTGATCTCGGTCGGTGCGCTCACGCACTCCGCTCGCGCACTCGACCTCGGTCTGGATCTGCGGATCGGCTGACGCGGGTGCTCTACCTCGATCACGCCGCGACCTCACCGGTGCGCCCGGAGGTCCTCGAGGCGATGCGGCCGTATCTCACGGACGTCTTCGGCAACCCTTCGAGCCACCACACGGTGGGCGAGGCCGCGGCGAGCGCACTCGACGACGCGAGACGTCGAGTCGCGCGCGTGCTCGGCATGCGCGCGGGAGATGTCGTGTTCACGTCCGGCGGCACCGAGGCGAACAACCTGGCAGTGAAGGGCATCGTGCTCGGTGCCCTCGCGGGCGGCAAGCGCCATCTGGTGGTCTCGCGGATCGAACACGAGTCGATCCTCGAGTCCGCGGACTTCCTGCACCGCTTCCACGGCATCGAGGTGTCACTCCTGCCCGTCGACGGATTCGGGAGCATCTCGGCTTCCGACGTGCAGAGTCTCCTGCGCGACGACACCGCGCTCGTGAGCGTCGGCCATGCGAACAACGAGGTCGGCACGGTGCAGGATGCCGCGGCCCTCGCCGCGGTCACCCGCGCTGCCGGGGTTCCCCTGCATCTCGACGCCGTGCAGTCAGCCGGGTGGCTCCCCCTCGATGCGCTGGGCGCGGATGCCGTGTCCGTCGCCGGACACAAGCTCGGTGCCCCGAAGGGCACGGGCGCACTGGCCGTGCGGGGGCGCGTACCGCTCGAACCGCTGCTGCACGGTGGCGGGCAGGAGCGCGGGCGTCGGTCGGGAACCGAGAACGTCGCGGGCGCTGTGGCACTGGCCACGGCGCTCGAACTGGCCGAGGCCGAGCGGGTCGACGCCGTCGCACGGGTCGGGCGATCGACGGCGCGGTTCATCTCCGCGGTCCTCGCGGCGGTGCCGCGGGCGGCGCTCACGGGAGACCCCGCGCACCGGCTTCCCGGAGTCGCGAGCTTCACGTTCGCCGGCACGAGCGGGGAGTCGGTGCTCCTGGAGCTCGAACGACGCGGGGTCATCTCGTCGAGCGGATCGGCGTGCGCCGCGGGCAGCGACGAGCCCTCCCCCGTGCTTCTGGCCTGCGGGATCGCTCCCGCCACCGCACAGACCTCGGTGCGCTTCACCTTCGGTCGCGGAGTGCTTCCCGACGACGCCCCGGAGCATCTCGCCCAGCTCGTCGCGGAGTCGGTGCGCGCCGTCCTCGCCTGACCCCGCGGCCATAGAATCGGGGAGTGAGCGCACCCGACCCGATCGTGACGATGATCGTCCCCGGGCGGGACATCGCCGCCTTCGCCCCCGCCGCGATCGACTCGCTGCGGGCGCAGACCGAACAGCGCTGGCGGGCGATCCTCATCGACGACGGGTCGACCGACGGCACCGGCCACGTGTTCCGAGCTGCAGCGGCCGACGATTCGCGCTTCCGCCTGCTCCGCCGCGACGAGGCCCACGGTCTCGGCGCCGCGCGGAACGCCGGACTCGAGCTCGTCGACACGCCGCTCCTCGGCTTCCTCGACGCCGATGACGAACTCGCCCCGACCGCGCTCGCCCGCCTGACCGGCACCCTCGTCGAGAGCGGCAGCGACTTCGTGGTGGGAGCGTACGTGCGCTCCCACCCGCAGGGCGACGCCTACGTCGCCGGTCGCGTGCAGCCGTGGGTAGCCGCAGCAACCGATCCGCAGCGCCTCGGCACGACGATCCTCGACCACCCTGCCGCGTCGGCGAACATCGTTGCCTGGTCGAAGCTCACCCGCACCGACTTCTGGGGAGACCTGCGCTTCCCCGAGGGGGTCGCCTACGAGGATCAGGTGGTGGCACAGCTGATGTACACCCGGGCGACGGCGTTCGACGTGATCCCCGACGTGATCGCGCACTGGCGGGTCCGCGCCGACGGCACCTCGATCACCCAGGGCAAAGCACGACTCCCCGTGCTGCTCGACTATCTCGCGGCCCTGCGTGGCGGCATCCGCGTGCTCCAGGATGCCGGTGCCCACGCCGCCGTCGCCGCCCGCCTCTCACTCATCGTCGCGATGGACCTGCCCCCGCTCCACGAGATCGCCCGCACGCACCTCGACCCCGCCTACGCGGCGGCCGTCTCGGGCTTCGTCGCCGAGATCGAGGCGCTGCCCGAGTTCGCCGACGCCGCCCCCGACCACTCGCTCACGGCCGCCCTCAGCTGGTGACGCGTACCGGAGAACCCATGACCTATCTCGACAGCCTCTTCTCGCTCACCGGACGCACGGCGATCGTCACGGGCGGCAGTTCCGGGATCGGACGCGGGATCGCGACCGCCCTCGCCGGTTCCGGCGCGTCGACCGTCATCGTCGCCCGCGGCGCCGAGCGCATCGCCGAGACCGTTCGCGCGCTGCGCGACGCGGACGGAACCGCGGACGGTGTCGTCGGGGATCTCAGCTCCCGCGACGGCATCCGCGCCGCCGCCGAGGACGCGGCACGGCCGTTCGGCGAGCCGGACATCGTCGTGCACTCGGCCGGGATCAACATCCGCCCGCCCTTCGCCGAGATCACGGAGGACGACTGGGACGCGACCATGACCGTCAACGCGCTCGCTCCCTTCCTTCTCGGCCAGCGCTACGCGCCGGGAATGGCGGAGCGCGGTTACGGGCGCCTCATCCACATCAGCTCGCAACAGGCGCACCGGGCCTTCGCCACGAGCGGCATCTACGGGGCGTCCAAGGGCGCGGTGGAATCCCTCATGCGCTCCGAGGCCGAAGCCTGGGGCGGCACCGGTGTGACGAGCAACACGCTCGTGCCCGGATTCGTGCTGACGCCGCTCAACGCGCGGCTGCAGCAGGATCCCCAGGCCGTCGCGAACCTCGCGGCGCGCACGATGATCGGTCGGAACGGACTGCCCGAGGACTTCGCCGGCGCCGCGGTCTTCCTCGCCGGCGCAGGCTCCGCCTATGTGACCGGGCACTCACTCTTCGTCGACGGCGGTCTCTCGGCGCACTGATCGCGATCCGCTCGCGGCCGGTCACTCCTGCGGCGGGTAGACCCGATCGCCGCTCGCGGCATCCAGCAGCGGGACGGATGCCGTCAGCGGGACGGATGCCGTGAGAGTCTCGACCGCGTCGGCCGACACGGAGTCCTCCGGAGCGCGATCGGCCCGACGGTCGCTCAGTGCGGTGGCCATGCCCCCGGTGACGGTCATCTCGACGGCCGCCTCGGTCGCGAGCACGCGGGAAGCGGCCACCTGCTGGGCGGCGAGCTCGGCGTAGAGACCGTCGTGTGCGAGCAGTTCGGCGTGGGTGCCGGACTCGACGATGCGCCCCGCCTCGAGCACGTGGATCACGTCGGCGCCCATCACGGTCGAGAGGCGATGCGCGATCGAGATCGTCGTCCGACCCTTCGCGGCCTCGTCGAGCGCTTCCTGCACGACGCGCTCCGAAACCGTGTCGAGAGCCGACGTCGCCTCGTCGAGCAACAGCACGGGAGGGTCCTTGAGCAGCACGCGCGCGATCGCGATGCGTTGCTTCTCGCCGCCCGACAACCGGTAGCCGCGCTCGCCCACGATCGTGTCGTAGCCGTTCTCGAATCCGGCGATGATGTGGTGGATGTTCGCCGCCGTCGTTGCCTCGATCAGCTCCGCCTCGGTCGCGTCCGGCTTGGCGTACAAGAGGTTCTCGCGGATCGTCGCGTGGAAGAGGTAGGTCTCCTGCGACACGATGCCCACGTTGTCGATGATCGACTCCTGCGTGAGCGTGCGCACGTCGGCGCCGGCGAAGAGCACGGCGCCGCCGCGGGCCTCGTAGAGACGCGGAGCGAGGTAGAGCACCGTGGTCTTGCCCGCCCCCGACGGACCGACGAACGCCACGTGCTGCCCCGGTTCGGCGACGAACGAGACCCCGTCGAGCGTGGGTCTCGCCTCATCGGTCGCGTCGGGGTAGCGGAACACGACGTCGCGGAACTCCACGCGCCCGCGCGGCCCCGGAGCCTCCGCCACCGAGAGCGCATCGGGGGCGTCCTCGATCTCGGGCACCAGGTCGAGGTACTCGAAGATGCGCGCGAACAACGCCGACGAGGTCTGCAGATCGAGCGAGACGCGCATGAGCCCCATGAGTGGCTGCAGGAGTCGTGCCTGCACCGTGGTGAAGGCGACGACGGTGCCGGCGGTGATCGCGCCGGTGCCTCCGGCGATCAGATATCCCGAGACGAGATAGATGATCGCGGGCACGCTCGCCATGATGACCTGCACCACCGCGAAGAAGCCCTGCCCGCTCATCGCCCGGCGCACCTGCAGGTGCACCTGGTTGCGGTTCTCGGCCTGGTAGCGCTGCGACTCCGCGCGCTGCCGGTTGAACGCCTTCGACAGCAGCATGCCCGAGACGCTCAGCGTCTCCTGCGTGATCGAGGTGAGCTCCGAGAGCGACTCCTGGGTCTCGCCCGCGATGCGTGCGCGCACCTGTCCGACGCGGCGTTGCACGATGATCAGGAAGGGCATGAGGACGATCGCGATGAGGGTCAGGCGCCAGTCGATCAGGATCATCGCCACGAGGGAGGCGATCACGGTGACCGCGTTGCCGAGGATGCTCGTCACGGTGTTCGTCAGCACGCCGGAGACACCGCCGACGTCGTTCTGCAGGCGGGACTGGATCACGCCGGTCTTGGTGCGGGTGAAGAAACCCAGCTCCATCGCCTGCAGATGCTCGAACAGGCGCACTCGCAGGTCACCGGTGACGCTGTTGCCGACGGTCGAGGTGAGCCACGTCTGCCCGACACCGAGCGCCGCGGATCCGAGGAACAGCCCGATCATGGCGACGACGAGCCACACGAGGAGCTCGAGGTGCGGACCGCCCCCGTCGACGGGGAAGAGCGCGTCGTCGAACACGCGCTGCACGATCAGCGGCGGGATCACGGCGATGCCCGCGCCCAGCACGACGAGGATGCCGGTCACGACGATCCGCCATTTGTAAGGTCGGAAGAGCGTCACCACGCGGGCACCGAGGCCGCTGATTCGCGGCGCCTCGGCGTTCATCCGGCGCTGCGCGTCTTCGTCGACGCCCCGGAAACCCCCGGGATGCCTCCCACCCATTCCGCCGCCCATGCTCATGAGGTCAGCGTAGCCAGCGCCGGGGACATCGGGGCCGCGGTGTCGGCCGTCAGCAGATATATCGCCGACTCGGAATGAAATGTCCGACCCTGTGGTTACGCTGAATGATCCTGGCGCACTCGCGCACCCTTTTCTCTCTTCCTGTGCCCTGGAGGCCGTATGTCTGCCGTCGACACCGGGTCGATCCCGACCACCGCTCCCGCCGACGGGACGATCGCGCGTTCCGACATGCGGGTGATCTGGCTGCTCCTCGTCGCCGCGTTCGTGGCGATCCTCAACGAGACCACCATGGGGATCGCGATCCCGCACCTCAACACCGACCTCGGCATCCCGCCCGAGCTCGGGCAGTGGCTCACGAGCGCTTTCATGCTCACGATGGCCGTCGTCATCCCGACGACCGGGTTCATCCTGCAGCGCTTCACGACGCGGCAGGTGTTCATCGCCGCGATGATCTCGTTCTCACTCGGCACCCTGGTGTCGCTGATCGCCCCCGGTTTCGCCGTGCTACTGGTCGGTCGCGTGATCCAGGCCGTCGGCACGGGCATCATGATGCCGCTGCTCATGACGACGATCATGAACGTCGTGCCCCCGCAGTCGCGTGGCCGCATGATGGGTCGCGTCGGCATGGTCATCTCGCTCGCTCCCGCGACCGGCCCCGTGCTCGCGGGCGCCGTGCTCGAGGTGTTCAACTGGCGCGCGCTGTTCGCGATCATCCTCCCGATCGCCCTGATCGCCCTCGGCATGGGTATCCGCTGGATGACGAACCTCGGCGAGACCCGTCGCATGCCCCTCGACGTCGTCTCGATCCCCCTCGCCGCTCTCGGTTTCGGCGGGATCGTGTTCGGCATCAGCCAGCTCGGTGGCGAAGGCGCCGGCGCCGGTGCGACCACGGGCGTCGTCGCGCTCGTCGTGGGAGTCGTGTCGCTCGGTCTGTTCGTCTGGCGTCAGCTCGTGCTCCAGCGCGTCGACGACGCCCTGCTCGACCTGCGCGTCTTCCGCTCGACGAACTTCACCTTCTCGGTGATCATCATGTCGATCCTCGCGCTGTCGATGTTCGGAACGCTCACTCTGCTCCCGCAGTACCTGCAGAACGTGGTGGGCCTCGAGTCCTTCTCCGCGGGCCTCATCCTGCTCCCCGGTTCGGTGCTGATGGGTCTGCTCGGACCGATCATGGGTCGCGTCTACGACGCACGCGGCACCCGCCCCCTGCTGATCCCCGGCACGATCCTGGTCTCGGCCGCGCTTTTCTTCTACTCGACCGTCAGCGAGCACACCGAGTGGTGGGTGCTCGTGATCGTGCAGGCCGTGATGTCGGTCGGCCTCGCCATGTCGTTCACGCCGCTGTTCTCGGCATCGCTCGGTTCATTGCAGCGTTCGCTCTACTCGCACGGCTCGGCCGTGCTCAACACCATGCAGCAGGTGGCGGGGGCGGCCGGCGTGGCCGTGCTTCTCGTCACCTACTCCGCGATCCTGCACACGGGCGAGGAGCAGGGGCTTTCGACCGCTCTGGCGGGTGCACCCGGCGCACGCATGGCGTTCCTGATCGCGGCGATCATCTCGCTCGCGGCGGTCGCGCTGAGCCCGTTCGTCCGGAAGCCGGCCGATGACGCCGGCGGAGAGTTCCACGGCGGTCACTGACGCTGGTGGCGGCGTCTGGCGCTTATCTCCTCTTCGGAGCGGGGAAATGGCAGACGCCGCCGCTGCAGAGGCCCGCGGCATCCCCGTCGAGAAGATTGAGGGTTCCGGGCAGAGGCGCCAGCCCGAGGGCTGCGTCCTGCTCGGTGGTGTCTCCCTGCTGATCGGTCATCCCTCGATCGTACGCCTGTCCTGAGGGATCGGCGTCGATCCGGGTGTTGCGTCGCGCCCACGCGGCGTAACGTTCGCTGTGAACCCGAGCGCCGAGGCGAAGGAGCAGCGATGATCATCACTCCCCCGGATGCGGCATCCGTCGAAGGGCACGCCGCCGAGATGTACGCCGACGACATCGCTGAAGACGGTTTCGTCTACGCCCATACGCAGGCGATGGCGATGAACCCCGAGGCGTACGCCGCCTTCGAGGAAATCATCCGAGCGATCGTGCCGTCGATCGGCGTGCGCGTGTACGAGGCCGCGACACTCGGCGCGGCACGCGCGATCGGCTCGACGCACTGCCTGCTGGCGCACGGTCGACGTGCTCTCGCTGTCGGAGTGCTCGACGAAGCGGGACTCGCCGCGTTCACGGCCCACGACGATCATGGATTCGGCCCGGCCGAGCAGGCGGTGGTGCGATATTCCGCCCGCCTCTCGACCGCGCCGCGCGCGATGACGGATGCCGATTCCCAGGAGCTGCGCGATCTCGGATTCTCGGATCGGCAGATCGTCGACATCACGCTCGCGGCATCCCTGCGCAACTACTTCAGCCGCGCGCTGCAGGCTCTCGCGGTGCCCGTCGATGCGGTGCCGGGGCTTCCACCGGGTACCGCGGCCGCTCTCATCCGCCTCGCGGGCGACTCCGAAGCATCCACCTCGCCAGCAGGGGGATAGCCACTCCCCCTACGGTGGAGACATGATCACGCGTTCGATAGCCCGCCTCTTCTGGGCCCTCAGCCGTTGGACGCTCGTCGGGAACAACGCCGTCCCCACGAGGCCCACGATCCTCATCGGAGCACCGCACACGTCGAACTGGGACTTCGTCCTCATGCTCGCGATCGCCTGGCGACTCGGGATCGACGTGCACTGGCTCGGTAAGAAGAGCCTCTTCCGCGGCTGGAAAGGCCCGATCATGCGACGACTCGGCGGTGTCCCCGTCGATCGCGAGAACCCGGGCAGGGTCGTGTCCGACGTCGTCGGCCAGGTTCACGCGGGCGAAGTCTTCGGACTGGTGATCACGCCGGACGGCACGCGCGGTGGCAACGACTTCTGGAAGTCGGGCTTCTACCGCATCGCGACCGAGACCGGGATGCCGCTGACGCTCGGCTTCGTCGACCGAACGACCATGACGACGGGGCTCGGTCCGACGATCGAGGTCACCGGCGACGTGCGCGCCGACATGGACCGCATCCGCGCCTTCTATGCCGACAAGGCGGGCGTGCGCCCCGAACGCCGCACCGAACCGCGCCTGCGCGAGGAGCAGCCGACCGATACCCCCATCGGCTGAGGAATCACTGCTCGGATGCCTCGACCTCGGCGCGCGCATAGTCGAGGTCCTCATCCGACAGGGTCTCCTGCATGCCGACCACCGCACCGGTGATCTCTCGGATCTCCTCGCGCACGGCGTCGGTCAGATGCGGCAGGTCGCCGTCGAGGAGGGTGCGTTGCGCGTCGGCGGAGAGCTGCGGCCACCAGTCGTGGATAGGTGGAAGAGTCATGCAGTCATTCTCCCCTCCGGGTCAAGCATCTGGACAGGAATCCGACGCAGTCGACAGACTGAGGCCATGAGTGGTGCCGATGCGTCTGCAGCCGAGTACGACGACCGCGCCGACGGCCGCGACGAGACCCCCAACGAACGCGCCGACCGCAACTGGGACGAGTTGCTGCAGGAACTACGAGTGATGCAGACCGGCACGCAGATCCTCACGGGATTCCTGCTCGCCGTCGCCTTCCAGCCGCGCTTCACCGACATGGACGAGCTGCAGCGCGATCTGTACGTCGTGCTGGTGGCGCTGGCCGCGATCGCAACGATCCTCGCCCTCGCTCCGGTGGGGATGCACCGCGTGTTCTTCGGCCGACGACGCAAACCCGAACTCGTGCACATCGCCGCGCGCATCGTGAAGATCGATCTCATCGTCATCGGCGCGCTGACGATCGGAGTCACGACGCTCATCATCGACTTCACGGTGGATCGCACCGCGGGACTCATCGCCCTCGTCGCGGCGATCATCGCCGTCACCGCGCTCTGGATCGTTCTGCCGCGCGTCATCCGACGCTCGGTGCGGCCGGGCGACAGCCCGAAGGACTGACCCGGCCGCACCCCGACGCGCCGCTCCCCTGACGCGCGGCCGTGCGGACCGCTCCCTTCAGCGCCCCGCAGGCTCTCGATTCTCCGCGCTCACCATCCAGGCGAACTGCTCGAGGCGTTCGATGATGGCGTGGAGAAGATCTGCGGAGGTCGGGTCCTCGTCATCGACGGCATCGTGCACATCGCGCAGGGTGCCGACCGTGGCCTCGAGGCGCTCGGTGATGAGATCGACCGTCTCGGTGGTCGAGACCTCGCCGGCGGGGAACTCGGGAAGCGAAGTCGCCCCCGCGATCGTGGCGCTACGGCCGTCGGGCACGGCATGCAGCGCGCGCATACGCTCGGCGATGGTGTCGCTGAACGCTCGGGCGTCGTCGATGATCTCGTCGAGCTGGCGGTGCATGTCGCGGAAGTTGCGACCGACGACGTTCCAGTGCGCCTGCTTCCCCTGCAGGGCAAGCTCGAGCAGATCGACGAGCACCGATTGCAGGTTCGCGGCCAGGGTCGGCGACGCGGTGAAGCCCTTCTCCGCGTTCTGGGTGCGCGTCGTCTTCGCGCCGCGCTTGCTCGTACCGGTCTTCTTCGCGGCCGGCGTGGACGTGGTCTTGCTTGCCATGTTCTGACCTCCTGAGCGCGACGGTATCGTTCAACGTCCGCCTTTCCGAGGGGGTTGACACTCCACCCCCGGTGCGCCGAACGTGGGCAGGTGACCGCACGAGAGAAGACATCGCCGAATCATCCGCACGAGGGCCCGACCCTCGAGATCTCCCCTCTTCGGGAGGAGGACGCCGGTGAAGTGCTCACGATTCAGCGCGCCGCGTTCGTCTCGGAGGCGCAGATCTACGGCAGTGCCGACATGCCGCCGCTCACACAGACCCTCGATGAGGTGCGCGCGGAACTCGCCGCGGGCGAGGGCTTCGCCGCCCGCCTCGACGGTCGGGTGGTCGGTGCGATCCGATTCCGGGACAGCTCCGATCTCCTGCTGATCGGACGGATCGCGATCGCCCCCGATATGCAGGGAGAAGGAATCGGACGGGCGCTCCTGGAAGCAGCCGAGCAGGCATCGACGGCCCCGGAGGCCGAACTCTTCACCGGCAGCCGCAGCGAGGCGAACATCCGCCTGTACGAGGCGTGCGGCTACGTGGAGAGCGAACGGATACCGGACGGGGACGGCACTGAGCAGGTGTTCCTGCGAAAGCTGTTACCCAGGTGAGAGGTTCCTCCGAACCGGCGCGTCGAGGTTGAAAGCGGGTTGGCATTTCGGCATCGTGGCCCGGACACGTCGCGACCGCGGCGTTCCCCAACCGGAAGGAGAGTCTCGTGCTCACCCTCACCGATAACGCCTCCGCCATCGTCACCACGCTCGTGAGCCGCCAGAGCGAGGCTCCGGATGCCGGTCTCCGCATCCACTCCACGGAGGCCCAGGGTCCGAGCGGCGAGTCCCGCCTCGCCGTGCTCGTCACCACCGATCCCGAGCCGCAGGACCAGGTGGTCGAGATCTCGGGAACGCGTCTGTTCCTCGACGAGACCGCCGCCGTCGCCCTCGACGACAAGATCCTCGACGCGGGAGTCGACGACGAAGGGGCCGTGTCGTTCGCGGTCCTGCCCCAGGTCGCCTGACCCACAGACTTCGGATGCCGCGGCTCACCAGAGCCGCGGCATCCGCTGTGTCCGACCGATCCGACGATAATCTGAGGCCATGATGCATCCTCGGTCCCGCCTCGTCCTCTCGTTGGTCGCTCTCGCAGCGGCCAACGGAATGCTCGCGGGCTGCGCACCTTCCGCGCCGATCGAATCTGCGGCCACCTCATCGCCGACGGCGACACCTGCGCCCTCCCCATCCGCGACCCCCGACGTCCAGGTGGTGGTGATCTCCCTCGACGGGGCGTCGGTCGATGATGGGGCGCTCGTCCCCTTCGACGACGTGGACGGTCTGGTCGCCTCGTTCACCGACCTGTTCGGCACCGCCCCCGACGAGTCGACGGTCGACGGCCCCTACGACTCCGCTTACACCGCCTACGATTGGGCGTCGGTTCGCGCATTGGTCGCCGACACGCGGGCCACCCTCACGATCTCGGCCGAGGCTCCCGGGGTCGTCTTCACCACCGAGCAGGGCATCGCCCTCGGCTCCGCCCGAGCCGAAGCGCTGGCAGCCGGGGCGGAGGATGACTGGGACGAGAACGGCGACGGTATCGCCGACTACCTCAGGATCGGCATGCGAGAGGTGCCGGGAACACAATCGCTCACCACCCCCGGCGCGGTCGGCATCGAGTACCTCACCCTGAAGATCACCGACGACGTTGTCAGCAGCGTCAGCACCGGTGGCAACGACTTCAGCGACATCTGATGAAGATCGCCCTCCTGCGCCGCTACGTCGTCCTCGCCGACACGCTCCACTTCCCGCGTGCCGCCGAATCGCTCGGTATCCCCCTCGCCTCGCTCTACACGTCGCTCGACAAGCTCGAGGAGGAGGTCGGGCACACGCTGATCAACCGCGAGGGCACGCCGCGACTCACCCACGTCGGCGAACTCTTCCTCGTCGAGGCGCAAGCGGCCGTCGCCGCTGCTCCCCCGCCCGCCGCGAAGACCCTCGCCCCTGCGGGCGGTAAGGCCAAGGCATCGAAGGGCAAAGGCCGCGCCCCGATCGTGAAGGGCCAGCCCAAGCCGTACAAGAAGCGCCAGGGGCGCTGACGCTCAGAGTTCGGCGACGTTCCCGTCGGTGACGTTCCAGCGCCGGTTCGTCTCGACGGCGTCGAGCATCCGCCGATCGTGCGTGACGAGCAACAGTGTGCCCGTGTACGACTCGAGGGCCTGCTCGAGCTGCTCGATCGCGGGCAGATCCAGGTGGTTGGTCGGCTCGTCGAGCACGAGCAGGTTCACACCGCGGGCCTGCAGCAGCGCGAGCGCCGCACGGGTGCGCTCCCCCGGAGACAGGCCATCGACGGGGCGGGTGACATGGTCGGCCTTGAGCCCGAATTTGGCCAGCAGCGTGCGCACGTCGGCCGATGCCATCTCGGGCACGAGCAGTTCGAAGGCATCCGCGAGCGGCGCGTCGCCGACGAGCAGGGAACGCGCCTGGTCGATCTCGCCGATCTGCACGCTGCTGCCGAGGCTCGCGCTCCCTTCGTCGGGGCTGCGCGTACCGAGAAGGGTTCGCAGAAGCGTCGACTTCCCCGCGCCGTTCGGGCCCGTGATCCCGATGCGGTCGCCCGCGTCGACCTGCAGGGTCACCGGTCCGAGCGTGAACGCCCCCTGCCGCACGACCACCCCGCTCAGTGTCGACACGACGGTGCTCGATCGCGGTGCCGACCCGATCGTGAACTCGAGCTTCCACTCCTTGCGGGGCTCCTCGACCTCGTCGAGGCGCGCGATGCGGCTCTCCATCTGGCGCACCTTCTGCGCCTGCTTCTCGCTCGACTCCATCGACGCCTTGCGCTTGATCTTGTCGTTGTCGGGAGACTTCTTCATGGCGTTGCGCACGCCCTGGCTCGACCATTCGCGCTGCGTCCGCGCCCGCGCGACCAGGTCGGCCTTCTTCTCGGCGAACTCGTCGTACTGCTCGCGCAGATGCCGTTTGACCGTCGCGCGCTCCTCGATGAACGCGTCGTATCCGCCACCGTAGAGGCGGTTGGTGCCCTGCGCGAGGTCGAGCTCGAGCACCTTCGTCACGCTGCGCGCCAGGAACTCGCGGTCGTGACTGACGAGCACGACGCCCCCGCGGAGCCCGCGCACGAACGCCTCCAGCCGATCGAGGCCATCGAGGTCGAGGTCATTGGTGGGCTCATCGAGCAGCACGATGTCGAATCGCGAGAGCAGCAGGGCCGCCAGCCCGACGCGGGCGGCCTGCCCGCCCGAGAGCGAGGTCATCATCGATTCGGGCGTCAGCGCTCCCCCGCTCGACGACCCGAGGTCGGCCAGAACGGCCGGCAGCCGCTCGTCGAGGTCGGCCGCGCCGCTCGCGAGCCAACGGTCGAGGGCCGTCGAGTAGGCGTCGGCCGGGTCGACACCGGGTGCCGCGAGCGCGGGATCGCCGAGAGCCTCGGCCGCGGTATCCATCTGTCTGGTCGCCTCGGCGCAGCCCGTGCGACGCGCGATGTACTCCGCGACGGTCTCACCGTCGACGCGCTCGTGCTCCTGCGGCAGCCATCCCACGAAGGCGTCGGAGGGAGCGAGCGCGACGCTTCCCTCGATCGGGGCGTCCGCCCCCGCGAGCAGGCGCAGGAGGGTGGACTTGCCGGCGCCGTTCGCGCCCACCACGCCGATCACGTCTCCGGGAGCGACCGTCAGGTCGACGCCCTCGAAGAGGATGCGGTGGCCGTACCCACCGGAGAGGTTCTGGGCGACGAGCGTGGCGGTCATCAGACCATCCTCTCAGCCCGAGAGGTCAGTCCCAGTCGAGGTAATCCTCGATCGCCCAGGAGGTCGCCCCCATGTGGGTGAACGGGAAGAGGTATCCACCGCCCTCGACGGGCACGACGCTGACACGGTCGGGGGCCGCGGTCTGCAGCTTCTCGCCATTGATGAGCGGGGCGATCGGGTCTTCGGTTCCCTGCACCACGAGCACCGGGAGTCCTTCGGCGAGCGGGGCGGGGGTCTCCCACGCGGCGGCCTGCAACGCATCGACCTCGGCGTCGCGGGCCGGGGCGGGGATCGCGGCGATCGCCTCGGCCGAGGGACCGGTCTCGTCGACGCCGAGCAGCAGCACGCCGTTGACGCGATCGTGGTGGTCGAGAGCGACGACGCGGGCGACCGCACCACCGAAGGCGTGCCCGCCGACCCAGGCATCCGAGATCGAGAGGTGCGACATGAGGTCGACGACGTCCTGCGCGAGATCGTGCATCGTGGCCGCGGTGTCCGAGGGACGACGCGAGCCGATGCTCACGACCCGGAAGTCCTCCTCCGACACGGAGTGCGACAGCAGCTCGAGGTAGGTGACGTTCAGACCGTGCCCGGCGATCAGGATCAGTGCGGGGCCCTCACCTTCGACGGTGAAAGGGATCGCGCGTCCAGCGGGTTCGAAGATCTGAATGTCAGCCATAGTGCGGCAGTCTCCTTTGGTGAGGTGGGCCTAACCCAGCGTACCGGGCGGTCGCGGAAGTCACGAAGCCGGGTCTCGCACATGCGGCCCCGCCGTGCATCCCCGGGGCGTACTGTCAAAGAAGGAACTGACCCTGGTTCTCCGATGATGGGAATCACGTTGTCCGACGCCGCACCCCGCTCCACCGCCTTGCTCTCACTCGGCCTCCTCGCAGGCTCCTCCATGGAGAACGAGCGACGACTGCCGATCCACCCGCACCACTTCGATCGCATCGACCCGGATCTGCGCGCTCGTATGGTCGTCGAGCGCGGATACGGTTCCGACTTCCGGCTCTCCCCCGGGTACATCGAGTCGCGAGTCGGGCGCGTCGCCGACCGCGCCGAGGTCCTCGCCTCCGCCGACGTGCTGCTGCTGCCGAAGCCGCAGGCGGCCGACGTGGCCGCGATCCCGGTCGGACGCACGCTCTGGGGCTGGCCGCACTGCGTGCAGGATGCCGAGATCACCCAGACCGCGATCGACAACCGCCTCACGCTGATCGCGTTCGAGGCCATGAACCACTGGACGCCGCAGGGCGACATGAGCCTGCATGTGTTCCACAAGAACAACGAGCTCGCCGGCTACTGCTCGGTGCAGCACGCCCTGAGCCTGGTCGGCTCGACCGGGGACTACGGCCCGCGCCTCAGCGCGGTCGTGATCGGATTCGGCGCGACGGCGCGTGGCGCGGTCACCGCGCTCAACGCGCACGGCATCCATGACATTCAGGTGCTCACGCAGCGCGGAGTAGCGGCCGTCGGCTCTCCCATCCACAATGCGCATATGACACAGCTGCACACCGATGGCAGCGGGGCCACGCACCTCAGCATGGTCACCACGGATGCCGGTGACGTGCTGCTGCCGGACTTCCTGGCGTCGCACGACATCGTCGTCAATTGCACGCTGCAGGACGTCGCCGCACCGATGACCTATCTGCGCGCGGAAGATCTGCACGGTTTCGCAGCGGGAAGCCTGATCATCGACGTGTCCTGCGACGAGGGCATGGGATTCGAGTGGGCGACTCCCACCACCTTCGACGAGCCGATACTCACCGTCGGCGAGGGCATCGTCTACTACGCCGTCGACCACAGCCCTTCGTACCTGTGGAACTCGGCGACCTGGGAGATCAGCGAGGCGACGCTGCCGTTCCTGCGTGCGGTGATGGAGGGCGAAGCCTCCTGGGACGCGAGCAGTACGCTCGCCCGCGCGATCGAGATCCGCGACGGCGTGGTGCAGAATCCGAGCATCCTCAGCTTCCAGGACCGCGACCCGGCATACCCGCATCCGCAGATCGAGCGACGTCCGTCAGCAGCGTGACGACCGTGCGCCCGGGCCCGTCGATCTAGGCTGGTGTGATGCTCGCCGCTCTCATCCGTCCCGTCGAATCGCACACCGTCGAGGTCGCCGGTACCTCCCTCGACGATGTGTACGCGCAGATCTCGAGTCATGCGCCGGACGGGTTCGATCTCGTGTCGGCTCCCGTGCGCATGCTCAAGGGCGCGGAAGGTATCGAGGCGACGGCCCGGTTCGATCGCCGGAGCGGCGTCCGCGAGATCTCGGCGGACGACATGGGCTCGCTCGAGGCGCAGGTTCCCGAGGGCTGGCAGATGCTCTCGGTGTGGACGCTCTAGCGGAGGGCTCGGCTAGATCTCGCGCTTCAGCCCGACATGAGCGGTCTGGTATCCGTGTCGGGTGTAGAAGGCGCGCGTCCGCTCCCGCGCATCGTCGGTGGTGACCTGCGACAGCCGGGCCCCGCGCACTCGCCCGAATTCGTGCGCCCACTCGAGCATCGCCGCGCCCAGCCCTTGTGACCGCGTCCCTGCAGCGACGCGCAGTCCCTCGATCTGGAGCCGGGTCGACCCACCCCGGGAGAGGCCCGGGATGACGGTCAACTGCATCGTGGCGACCGGGTGATCGTCGCTGTCGCGGACGACCCCCAGGTAGTTGGATCCGTCGCGCGCGACCGCGCTGAAGGCCGCCTCGTAGCGCTCGAGCTCGACGCTCTCCCGATCCCGGCCGAACTGATCGTCGAGCAGCAGCGCGGCGATGGCCCCGATGTCGTCTCGATTCGCCCGTTCGAGCCGAAACTCTCGGCCCGCCACCTGCAGGCGTCCCCGCACGGACGACCGCGCATCCGCCTGCAGCCGGGCGACGAGGAGGTCGAGCCATCCGCCGACGTTCGCGCGAGCCTCCGCCGTGTCGGGGTAGCGGCATCTCAGGTGCAGGCCCGACTCATCCAGGATGAACCACAGCATGACTCCGTCCGTGTCGGTCGCCGCGCTGACGTACTGGGCGTCGAGGCCGACGGAGTCGATGCGCACGGGAAGCCTGCGCAGGTCCAGCCACGAAATCGCGAACATCCCGGGGGCGACGGGCATGCCGCCCCACGGCGCGAGGACGTCCGCGAGCGGCCAGGCGCCGAGTTGCACCGCTTCTCTGACTGCGGCCGCCGCCGCGCGCGGTTCTGCGACGTCCGACTCGAGGACGGAGTTGGTGATGAACCATCCGACCGAGTCGTGCCAGGTGTCCTCGAATCGGCTGTGCACGGGGAACACGGCGCGAAGCGGGGCATCCGCCAGTTCTCGGGTCACCGCGGTCATCGCCACGACGGCGCGCGCGAGGGTCGAGACGCCGTCGTCCCGGGCCTGTGCGGCGAATGCCGCGGCGTCGTCGACATCGAACACATCTCGCACCTCTACGCGCTCACGATGCGGCTCGGGAGTACCCAGCGACAACGGGAACTGCGGCATCACGCCGCCGCTGCCGTCGATGATGTCCTCCCACCGCCGACGCACGTGGTCGGGTGCCGCGTCCCGATCCAACAGGGTCTGCGTGTGTTCGACGAATGCCGGTGCCGGCCGCGACGTCGGCTTCGCACCGACGCGCCCGGCGTCGAGCGCGGACAGCAGGTCGCGCGCGATCACCAGCATCGACCACATGTCGACGTGCGAATGGTCCGCGGCGATCACGACCGTGAGACCGGCAGCGGTCTCCAACACGCAGAGGCGGTGCGACGGATGCCGGTACGGCGAGCATGCCGCATCGAGGACGTCCCGCAACGCGTCGTTGACGGCCTGCCCCGAGCCGACCTGATGCTCGACCCAGCTTCCGGGACCGATCTCTATCTCGTGCAGTTCCGGCTCGCCGTCCGCACCCGGTGCGAACGCTGTGCGCAACGTGCCGTGGCGAGCGATCACCTCCAGCCAGGCGTCGGCGATCGACGCACGAGGGATCGGTGCAGGCAACCGGAAGGAGAGCGCCATCCACGATCCGGGGCGATCGCCCGCCCCGACATGGAGCCGCTGGTCGAACGACACGGGGAGACGTCGTCCGGGCGCGGACGCGGTGACGTCGTACCCCCAGAGCCGTCCGAAGGGCAGACGGAGGTGCGAGACATTGGTCAGGCGCATGGGAGCACCATATCCTCCGGATAATGTGATCTCACAACCACAGCCCGAGCGGACTCGTTCCGTCGTCGATCGAGGAGTCTGATGCCCACATTCGAGGTGCCCGGAGCCGAGCTGGCCGTCGCCATGAGCGATGAGGGCGGGCACCCGGTCGTCCAGTTGCACGGCCTCACCGCGAGCCGGGCCCGCGACCGAGGACTCGAGCTCGACCTCGGCCGAGGACTCAGCGGAACGCGACTGCTGCGCTACGACGCACGCGGCCACGGCCGGTCGACCGGGCGGAAGGTTCCCGAGGACTATCGCTGGCAGACCCTCGCCGACGACCTTCTGCGACTGCTCGACCACTGGTTCCCCGGCGAGCGCATTCACGGCGTCGGCCCCTCCATGGGCACCGCGACCCTGCTGCACGCAGCGACGATCGAGCCGGAACGCTTCACCGGGCTCACACTCATGGCACCGCCCACGGCGTGGGGCACCCGACCCGCTCAGGCCGCGAACTACCGAGCAGCGGCGGATCTCATCGACTCCGACGGCATGGAGGCCTATCTTGCGAGCACGCGCGGCCCCGCACCCTCGCCCGAGGCCGAGGCCGTGCCCGATCCGGGGCCCGACGTCACCGAGGCGCTTCTGCCGTCGGTCCTGCGGGGTGCGGCATTCAGCGATCTGCCCACGCCAGAGGCCGTCGCCCGCATCGAGGTGCCGACATCGATCCTGGCGTGGACCGACGACCCGGGGCATCCGCTGTCGACGGCGGAAGCCCTCGTCGAGATTCTCCCGCACGCGACCCTGACGGTTGCGCGCACGCCCGAGGACATCGAGGCCTGGCCCGAGGTGCTGAGACAGGACCTCGGGCGTCACGGAGCGGTCAGCTGATCGCGCCGACCCCGCTCAGTTGTTGAAGCGGAACTCCACGACGTCGCCGTCCTTCATGACGTAGTCCTTGCCCTCGAGGCGGGCCTTGCCCTTGGCGCGGGCTTCGACGACCGATCCGGTCTCGACGAGGTCCTCGAACGAGACGATCTCCGCCTTGATGAAGCCCTTTTCGAAGTCGGTGTGGATGACACCGGCCGCCTGCGGAGCTTTGGCGCCCTGCGGGATCGTCCAGGCGCGCGCTTCCTTCGGACCGGCGGTGAGGTACGTCTGCAGGCCGAGCGTGGCGAAGCCGATGCGGGCGAGCTGGTCGAGGCCGGACTCGTCCTGGCCGGTCGCCGCGAGCAGCTCGGCGGCGTCCTCCGGCTCGAGGTCGATGAGTTCGGACTCGATCTTCGCATCGAGGAAGATCGCCTGAGCCGGAGCGACGAGCGCGGCGAGCTCCGCCTTGCGCGCGTCGTCGGTGAGGACGGCCTCGTCGACGTTGAAGACGAAGATGACGGGCTTCACGGTGAGGAGCCCGAGTTCGCGGATCGGCTCGAGGTCGAGGCCGCTGACCGAGAGCAGCTGACCGCGCTCGAGAGCATCCTTCGCCGCGTTCGCCGCATCGAGGACCGACGGGTCGATCTTCTTGCCGCGAACCTCCTTCTCGTACCGGGAGATCGCCTTCTCGACGGTCTGGAGGTCGGCGAGCATCAGCTCGGCGTTGATCGTCTCCATGTCGGATGCCGGGTTCACCGCACCGTCGACGTGCACGACGTCGTCGTCGGCGAAGCCGCGCACGACCTGAGCGATCGCATCGGCCTCGCGGATGTTCGCGAGGAACTGGTTGCCCAGCCCCTCCCCCTCGCTGGCGCCGCGCACGATGCCGGCGATGTCGACGAACGACACCGCAGCGGGCAGGATGCGCTCGCTGCCGAAGATCTCCGCGAGCTTGTCTAGCCGCGGGTCCGGCAGGTTCACCACACCGACGTTGGGCTCGATCGTCGCGAACGGGTAGTTCGCTGCGAGCACGTCGTTCTTGGTGAGTGCGTTGAAGAGGGTGGACTTGCCGACGTTGGGCAGGCCGACGATTCCGATAGTGAGAGCCACGGGGAACGAGTCTACCTGTCGCGACCGGCGCCGCGGTCAGGGGCAGTTGCCCTGGGGCGCTGCCCTTTCGAGTTCGCCCAGCCAGAGCAGCAGTTCGGGCAGAGCGGCGTAAGCGGCGAGGCCGTGATCGACATCGGGAAGCCGATGGAAGGCCACGTCGGTCTCCTGCGCGCAGAGATGCTCGACGTAGGCGTCGGTGGCGGCCGGGGCGACGAGTTCGTCGGACTGCCCCTGTGCCACGAAGACCGGAACGGTGATGGGCATGCCTCCGGCGCTGTTCTCGCGCAGCATCGTCTGCCAGGGCTCCGTCGTCGCAGGATTGCTGGTGACGTATCCCCCGACGAGCGGTCCGGCGATCGCGTGGATCTTCTCGTTCTCGGTGAGGAGGCAGAGCGCGGCCATGTCCGGTGTCGCGGCGGCGCCGGCCGGAGTGAGGATCGCTTCGATGGCGTCCTTCCCGAAGCGATCGGCATAGGCGGCGGTGTAAGCGGGGATCGCGTAGGACGCGATGGTCACACCGGACACGTCGTCGATGTCATCGCTCATTAGCGTCGTCAGATCGGCGGCGGGCGCGGCGACCGCGACGCCCTGGAGCGTCAGCTCCGGCGCATAGGCCGCGGCCCTCTCCGCGGCGAACAGCGCGGCCTGGCCGCCTTGGGAGTGCCCCCACAGCACGAACTTCTCGCCGATCTGCGCATCCTCGATGTCACCCGCAGCACGCACGATGTCGAGCACGCTGTTCGATTCGGGCACAGCCAGCAGATAGGACGATGCTTCGTCGACTCCGAGTCCCGGATAGTCGGTCGCGGCGATGGCGTAGCCCTGGTCGAGGAGCTCGTGCATCCCGGCGATGTATTCGAAGGGGTCGAGCCCGAGTGATGGAGCGCACTTCGTCGCCGCTCCCGTGGTCGGATGCGCCCACGCGACGACGGTGCGCCCGTCGGTGGGCGCAGGACTGTTCGGAACGATCACGACGCCCGACACCGTGATCTCGGCACCGGCGAGATCACGGGACGCGTAGAGGACGCGCCAGGCGGTCGATCCGGCCGGCGCGCTCGCGATCTCCTCACTGCGGATGACGGTTCCGGGTTCGGCTGTCGGCGACGGCGACGGCGACGGCGACGCGTAGAACGTCGGATCCGTTCTCAGCTCCGCCTCGCCCTCGGCATAGCGACGGATGCCGTCGGCGACGAGCAGACCGATCACCACGGCGAGAACGGTGAGCACCACGACCACGCGACGGCGCCGGTGTGCCGAGTTGTCGCGGCGCGTCGGGGCGGCGCCCTCGACCGCGTGCTCGTTCACCTGTCTCCGCGACGCGCGCGGAAAGCCTTCGTGATGTACGGGAGATCGATGACCCCGTCCGCGAAGTCGAGGGAGTCAAACAGCACGTCCATCTCCCGGTGGATGTTCTCCTGCTCTTCAGGTGCGGAGGCGATCACGGCGCTGCGCGATGCGGCCATCCGATGCAGTTGTTCACGCGTCATCGGCCGGGACCACTCCCAGACCCCGCTCTCGAGGGCGCCGAACGGGGCACCAACCTCCGGATTACCCGCGGCGAGCGCCTCTTCCGCCGCGCTGCGATGCATGATGCGGCTGAGTTCGCGCACCCAATCGACACGCTCGTCGCGGATGTTCCAGATCAGTCCGAGTGCGCCGTCCGCGCGGACCACGCGGCCTATCTCGGCGGAGGCGCGGACCGGGTCGACCCAGTGCCAGGCCTGACCGAGCACGACGGCATCGAGGCTGTCGCCGGGAAGTGGGAGGGACTCGGCGGCGCCGAGGAACGTGGGCACGCCCGGCACGTTCTCGCGCAGGGCGGCGAGCATGGCCGGGTCGGGATCGATCGCGACGATCTGCGCCCCCGGAGCGTGCGCGATGGCGCGGGTGAGCTTGCCGGTCCCCGCCCCGACGTCCGCGACGCGCTGCGCCCCGGCGGGCAGGATCTCGAGCATCCATGCCACCGCGTCGAAGGGGTACTCGGGTCGCCCCGCCTCGTAGTCCTGCGCCTGCGCGCCGAACGACGTCGCTCTGTTGTCCGCCATGTCGTCAGCATACGGCGCGCCGCCCGCCGCGAACAGGACGCGCGGGCGAGAGTGGATACGTGCCCCTGGACTTCACCGCGATCGACTTCGAGACTGCGAACTCCAGCCCCGCCTCCGCCTGCTCCGTCGGCCTCGTGCGCGTGCGCGGCGGAGAAGTCGTGGCGCAGGCCGGATGGCTGATCCAGCCCCCGCCCGGGCATGACGAGTTCCAGGAGTGGAACGTCCGCATCCACGGCATCCAGGCCGAAGACGTGCTCACGGCCGCGACCTGGGCCGAGCAGTTCGACCGCCTGTGCGATTTCGCCGGCTCCGACGTGCTCGTCGCGCACAACGCCGGCTTCGACCTCAACGTGCTCCGCCGCGCCTCCGAGGCGACCGGCGGCGTCTGCCCGCCGTACCGCTCGCTCTGCAGCCTCCAGGTCGCACGCAAGACCTACCAGCTCGACTCGTACCGGCTCCCGAAGGCGGCAGCAGCAGCCGGGTTCGCCGAGTTCTCACATCACGACGCGCTGGCGGATGCACGTGCCTGCGCGCAGATCGTGATCGATGCCGCGCGTCGCGCCGCGGCCTCGGACGTCGAGATGCTGGCCGAGATGCTCGGGCTCCGGCTCGGCGGCGCAACGGTCGCCCGCGAGGAGCGCGCCGTCGCCTGATCGGGCCGCCTCCCGGCAATGTCGGAGGCCGAGGGCATCATGAGCACATGGATGCTCCACTGATCGTTCTCCTCGTCATCGCCGCGCTGTGCGCCGGGGCGGCACTGGGCTGGTTCCTGCGCGCCGGTCGTGGCGCCGCCGAATTCGCTCGCGTGCAGGCCCAGCTCGCCGCGGCGCGTGATGATCGCGATCGCCAGTACGACCTCTACCGCGATGCCGTCGAGCACGCGCGCGTCGAGCAGCGTGCGGAGGCGCAGCGGGTGCAGCAGCAGAACGCCGTGCTCACCGCCCTCGCCCCGGTGCGCGAGAGCCTGCAGCAGATGCAGCAGAAGGTCGCGACGATCGAGCAGGAGCGCCACGCCCAGTTCGGCTCGCTCGCCGAGCAGTTGCGGCGAGCGCAGGAATCCGATGAGGCGCTGCGCGCGACGACGGAGTCGCTCGCCGGTGCTCTGCGCTCGACCGCCACGCGTGGTGTCTGGGGCGAGACTCAACTGCGGCGCGTGGTCGAGGCGGCGGGATTGACGCGGCACGTCGACTTCGACCTGCAGACCACGATCTCGTCGGATCGCGGGCAGGGCCGCCCCGACATGGTGATCCGTCTCGCCGGCGGCGCCTCGATCGCCGTCGACGCCAAGGTGCCGCTCGACGCGTACCTCGAGGCGTCAGCGCTACCCTCTGGCGATGCGCACGAGGCTCAGCGCCGCGCGCATATGCAGAAGCACGTCAAGGCAGTGCGCGCGCACATCGATGCTCTCGCCAAGAAGGCGTACTGGGCGGGGCTCGAATCGAGCCCCGAGTTCGTGATCTGCTTCCTCCCCAGCGAATCACTGCTCGCCGCCGCGATCGACGAGGACCCGACCCTCCTCGACTACGCGTTCGGTCGACGCGTGGCACTCGCCTCGCCGGTCAATCTCTGGGCTGTCCTGAAGACCGTGGCCTACACGTGGACGCAGCAGGAGGTGTCGACCGAGGCCCGCACGCTCCTGAACCTCGGCACCCAGCTGTACGACCGCCTCGGCACGCTCGCAGGACATGCCGACGACCTCCGCCGCGCGCTGGAGCGCACAGTCGACAGTTACAACCGCTTCGCCGGGTCGCTCGAGACCCGAGTCCTGGTGACCGCCCGCCAGTTCCCCGGCATCGACGCGACCACACTGGATTCCCAGCCGGCGCCCATCACCGCGAGCGCGCGCAGATTCACGGCATCGGAACTGGTCGAGGAACCGGTACGAGAAGAGACCGTTCAGGCAGAGATCGGTGCGGTCCGCGACCGCATCGATGCTCCGATCACACCGGAACGCCGCTGAGCAGGATGATGACGAGTCCGCTGGTCGCGAGGAAGGCTCCGATCATCCACCAGGAGCTCATCTCCTGACCTTCGGCACGGCGCTTGCGGAAGAGCACATCGGCTCGACGGGCCGGGTCGACGACCGGCTGAGCGGCGGGAACGGCAGGCGTGGCCGCCGCGATGCTGCCCTCGGCATCTGCCGCGCTCACGCGGAGAATGCGTCCGGTGTTGGTGGTGACGATCTTCGTCGGTGCGGCCTTCGAGCTGCGTGTCTGCGGCGTGGTCATGTGTTCGCCCTCCTGTGCCTGCGGTGCCAGATGGCTCCGTCCTCGGCGACAAACCCAGGCTCAAGTCTGACACGACCCGCGCAGAATCGCAGGATCCGGCGCGCAAGAGGGATACCGGGTCGGTAACGATGCCGAGACCCCCAACTCGCGCCGGAAGCCTCGACGCCTCACCGAGCGAGGATCACAACCACTTCGAGACGAGGTGCTCCGAGGCGATCCGTCGCAGCGTTCCCGATGCCCCGCGCAGCACGACGCTCTCGGTGTAGACGTACCCGCGCTCGCGACGCACGCCGGCGACGAGCTGCCCGTCCGTGACACCGGTCGCGACGAAGATCGTGTTGTTGCCCTGCACCAGATCGTCCGCCTCGTACACGCGATCCATCTCGAGTCCCGCGTCGATCCCGCGCTGGCGCTCGTCGTCGTCACGCGGCCACAGGCGGCCCTGGATGTGTCCGCCGAGGGCCTTGATCGCGCAGGCGGTGACGATGCCCTCCGGGCTACCGCCGACGCCGACGCACATGTCGGTGCGCGCGTCATGGCGTGCCGCGTTGATGCCACCGGCGACATCACCGTCGCTCATCAGACGCGTCCCCGCGCCCGCATCGCGGATCTCCTGGATGAGCTGCTCGTGCCGGGGTCGGTTGAGCACCGACACGACGATCTCGTCGACGGGCTTCTCGAGAGCGCCGGCGAGGCGGCGGATGTTCTCGGCGATCGGGAGGCGGATGTCGACGACACCGACGCCTGCGGGCCCCGTGACGAGCTTGTCCATGTAGAAGACGGTCGACGCGTCGAGCATCGATCCGCGGTCCGAGACCGCGATGACCGAGAGGGCGTTCTGCCGTCCCGCAGCCGTGAGGGAGGTGCCGTCGATCGGATCGACGGCGATGTCGCACTCCGGACCGCGTCCCGTTCCGACGACCTCGCCGTTGAACAGCATCGGAGCGTTGTCCTTCTCGCCCTCGCCGATCACCACACGCCCCTGGAAGTCGACCGTGCCGAGGAAGGCGCGCATCGCGTCTACGGCCGCACCGTCGGCGGCCTCCTTCGCTCCCCGCCCGATGAACGGCACGGCGCGGATCGCCGCCGCCTCCGTCGCCCTCACCAGCTCCATCGCGAGGTTGCGGTCGGGTCGAAGCGGGCTCAGATCAGCAGTAAGACTCACCATGAGGTCAGCCTAGCCAGCGGTCGTGGCCGAAGTGCCCTGTTTTCGCCGTC
This sequence comes from Microbacterium sp. NPDC090225, assembly GCF_044772365.1. Taxonomy (NCBI): domain Bacteria; kingdom Bacillati; phylum Actinomycetota; class Actinomycetes; order Micrococcales; family Microbacteriaceae; genus Microbacterium; species Microbacterium sp. NPDC090225. The sequence goes on from NZ_JBIVYS010000001.1 coordinate 1,088,564, forward strand.
GAGACAGTGAAGGATTCGCGTTTCTTAACAGAACGGCAGGAGACACATGAGGGGGTCGAACGTCGGCCCCCGGCATCCGTCCGCGCTCCCGGCTAGAGTGACTGCTGTCCCAGGCTTCATCTACCGCAGGAGTTCTCATGCCCGTCGCCACCCCGGATCAGTACGCCGAAATGCTCGACCGCGCGAAGGCCGGCGGCTTCGCATACCCCGCGTTCAACGTCTCGAGCTCGCAGACGATCAACTCCGTCCTCCAGGGGCTGACCGAGGCCGGCTCCGACGGCATCATCCAGGTCACGACCGGCGGCGCGGACTACTTCGCCGGCCACACCGTCAAGGGCCGCGCGACCGGCGCCCTCGCCTTCGCCCGCTTCGCGACCGAGGTCGCCAAGAACTACCCGATCACGGTCGCCCTCCACACCGACCACTGCCCGAAGGACGCCCTCGCCGGTTTCGTCGAGCCGCTGATCTCCGCCTCCGAAGAAGAGGTGAAGGCCGGCCGCAACCCGATCTTCCAGTCGCACATGTGGGACGGCTCGGCCGTGCCGCTCGCCGAGAACATCGAGATCGCGAAGGATCTCCTCCCCCGCATGAAGGCGATCAACGCGATCCTCGAGGTCGAGATCGGCGTCGTCGGCGGCGAAGAGGACGGCGTCCAGCACGAAGGCTCGAACGATGCCCTCTACACGACCTTCTCCGACGTCGATCAGGCCGTCCAGGCGCTCGGTCTCGGCGAGCAGGGCCGCTACATCGCCGCCCTCACCTTCGGCAACGTGCACGGCGTCTACAAGCCGGGCGGCGTGAAGCTGCGCCCCGAGCTGCTCGGCGACATCCAGGCAGAGGTCGCCGCCAAGTACGGCACCGGCCCGAAGCCCCTCGACCTCGTCTTCCACGGCGGCTCCGGCTCGACCGACGAGGAGATCGCCACGGCGGTCGCGAACGGCGTCATCAAGATGAACATCGACACCGACACGCAGTACGCCTACACGCGTGCGATCGCCGACTACATGTTCAAGAACTACGACGGCGTGCTCAAGGTCGACGGCGAGGTCGGCAACAAGAAGCAGTACGACCCGCGCGCCTGGGGCAAGGTCGCCGAGACCGCGATGGCCGCACGCGTCATCGAGTCGACGCGCCAGCTCGGCTCGTACGGACAGTCGAAGAGCTGACCCACCGCAACGTGAGAACGGGTGCCCTGCCGCGAGGCGGGGCACCCGTTCTTTTTGGTCCGTGCAGCGGCAGCACGTGATCGATCAGGAGCCGGTGCCGCCCTGCATGTAGGCGATGAACGCGGGGTCTCCCATCATCGGGATCGCGATGCAGATCAAGGCGATGCCCAGCGTCACCACGGCACCGACCAAGGGCAGCCACCAGGTGATCTTCCCGCGGCGCAGGCGACGGATCGACAGAGTGGCCGTCAGCGCCCACCCGGCGATGAGCACGACGGAGGCGATCGTCCCCCAGACCCTGCCCTGTGCGAAATTGGTGAACTCGCCGGAGGCGCCCAGGACCGACAACACCTGGTTCATCACGCTCGGAAGGTCGAGGTACTGCAGGCCGGTGACCACGACGTTGACCAGCCCGTAGGCGAGGAGGCCGATCGTCACGAAGCGGTCCGCCGGGTGCGCGCGCCGGGGTGCATCCGTCGGAGCCTCAGCGGCCGGCACGGCGACGGCGGGTTCCACCGGCGGCAGCTCGGAGAGAGGCGGGAGACCGGCGGCACGCCGCTGCTCCTCGGGAGTGGCGATCTCGCCGTACTGGGGCCGCTGTTCGGTCATCCCGCCATGCTAACGGCCACGGCTGTCCCGGGCTCCCAGCGGAGCATCCCGCCGAAAATGGTGGCGGCCCCGGAGAAGTGGGGACTTCTCGGGGCCGCGGACGAGGTGCGCTGGGGACGCATCCTCATCCCAGTCAGTCGCGAGGGACTGGGGAACCTGCTCGCAACCCGTAGTGCCGTGATGCACAGACGCCTACGACTACAAGGATAGGCAACGCCGGAAGCCAACACCACTGAGGTTTTTCAGATAGTGAACTCGGGTCCCGGCTCGAGGCCACCGAGTGCATCCGCCCCGAGCTGCATCGACAACCGCCGCGCGGCCCTTTGCAACTTCGACACCAGTTCGCGGTCGACGATCGCCTGATCGGACGGCAGCGAGATCGCCAGCGAGGCGGTGACGTTCGGCGCGATCACGGGGACCGCGACGCACGTCGCGCCGATCACGTACTCCTCCTGGTCGAGAGTCCACCCCGGTGAGTGCTCGAGCTGCGTCAACAGCGTGCGGCGATCGCTGATGGTCCGAGGAGTGAGCTCTTCGAGACGATGCCGGGAGAGGTAGTCGAAGCGGTCCTCGTCGGGAAGCTCCGCCAGGATCTGCTTGCCCAGCGCGGTCGCGTGTCCGCTCGACTGCAGTCCGACCCACAACTCGACGCGGGGGTTCTGCTCGGCATCGACGATGTCGATGAGGTGCAGCTCCCCGTCGTCGTAGCGCGAGAGGTAGGCGGTGGCCCCGACCTCATCGGTGACCGACCGCAGAGCCGCGCGCACGCGGGCGAGGAAGACGCCTCGCGTGTCGATCTCGCGCTGAAAGGTCGGAAACCGTGCGCCGAGAACGAGCCCGTCGGGTTCGGCCGACAGGTATCCCTCGTGGATGAGCGTGCGCACGAGGTTGTAGGTGGTGCCGGGCGTGAGCCCGGTGATCGCCGCCAGCATCTTGGTCGGCAGCGGACGGGGGGAGTTGGCGACGATGTCGACCAGACGGAGAGCCCGCTGCACCGATCCGATGAGCGTGGGTTCCGGCGCCTCGGCGGCGCTCAACGCTATGCGCCTCCTCCGGTCGCGCGTCCGCCCAGAGCTCGATCGTCGCGCTTGCCCGAAGCATCCTGACGCAGTTCCTTCGGCAGCGAGAACATGAGGTCCTCCTCGGCCGTCTTCACCTCTTCGACGTCGCGGTATCCGGCATCGCCGATCGCGTCGAGCACCTCGCGCACGAGGACCTCGGGAACGGATGCCCCGCTCGTCACGCCGACCGTCTCGACGCCGTCGAGCCACTCCTGCTGGATCTCCTCGGCGTAGTCGATGCGGTACGCGGCCTTCGCGCCGTACTCGAGCGCGACCTCGACCAGGCGCACGCTGTTCGAGGAGTTCGCGGATCCGACCACGATCACGAGGTCGGCACCGACGGCGACCTTCTTGATCGCGACCTGACGGTTCTGCGTCGCGTAGCAGATGTCGTCGGACGGCGGATTGTGGAGTTCCGGGAAGCGCGTGCGCAGGCGATTGACCGTCTCCATCGTCTCGTCGACCGAGAGCGTGGTCTGCGACAGCCACACGACCTTGTTCGGGTCCTTCACGACGACGGTGTCGGCCTCGTCGGGCGAGTTGACGATCGTCACGTGATCGGGGGCCTCGCCCGCGGTGCCCTCGACCTCCTCGTGGCCCTCGTGTCCGATGAGCAGGATCTCGAAATCGTCGCGGGCGAAGCGCACGGCCTCGCGGTGGACCTTCGTGACCAGGGGGCAGGTCGCGTCGATCGCGTGCAGACCCCGGTCGGATGCCGCGTTCACGACGGCCGGCGAGACGCCGTGCGCACTGAAGACCACGTGCGATCCGGCCGGAACCTCGTCGACCTCCTCGACGAAGATCGCCCCCTTGGCCTCGAGTTCGCTGACGACGTGGATGTTGTGCACGATCTGTTTGCGCACGTACACCGGAGCCCCGTAGCGCTCGAGCGCCTTCTCGACGGCGACGACGGCACGGTCGACGCCCGCGCAGTATCCGCGCGGCGCGGCGAGCAGCACGCGCTTGCGTCCGGCCACCGCGTTATCCTGAAGCCTCCCGGCCGCCGCACGCACGCGTGGGAGGCGAGGGATGGGGAGATGCACGGCAGTCGAGGTCACCCCTCGATTCTACCGGCGTCCACCCTGAGAAAGCCGGGAATCCTCCCCCGCACGACAACCCCAGGGACGAGAGCAGATGACGGTCTTCGAAGCAGCCACCGGTCCCGGCGAGAACCCGCCGGCGGATGCCGTCTCGCCCCGGGATTCCACGGTGGATGCACCGACCTCGATCGCCCGGCTGAACGCCACGATCCGCGATTTCGTCGCGCGCTGGAACACGGTGTGGGTCGAGGGCGAGATCACCTCGTGGAACGTGCGCGGCGGCAACGTCTTCGCGCGTCTGAAGGATGTGCAGTCCGACGCGCAGATCTCGATCCGCGTGTGGTCGAGCGTGCGAGGACGCATCCCCTCCGATCTCGGCATCGGCGATCACGTAGTCGCCGCCGTCAAGGCCGACTACTTCGTGAAGGCTGGCGACTTCAGCTTCACCGTCTCCTCGATGAAGCACGTGGGACTCGGCGATCAGCTCGAACGCCTCGAGAAGCTGCGCGCGCAGCTGCGGCAGGAGGGCCTCTTCGACCCGTCGCGCAAGAAGCGACTCCCGTTCCTGCCGCACGTGATCGGCCTCATCACGGGCGAGAGGTCCGACGCCGAGAAGGACGTGCACCGCAACGCCGAGCTGCGCTGGCCGCAGGTGCGCTTCCGCACCGAGTACGCGGCGGTGCAGGGCGAGCGCTGCGTGCCCGACACGCTCGCGGCCCTGGCCCGCCTCGACGCGGACCCCGAAGTTGACGTGATCATCATCGCCCGCGGTGGCGGCGATCCGCAGACCCTCCTCGGCTTCAGCGACGAGCGTCTGGTGCGCGCCGTCGCCGCCGCATCCACGCCCGTCGTGAGCGCGATCGGGCATGAGAACGACCACCCCCTGCTCGACGACGTCGCCGACCTGCGCGCTTCGACTCCGACGGATGCCGCGAAGCGGGTCGTCCCCGATGTCGGCGAGCAGCGCGCGTTGATCGGGCAGCTGCGCTCCCGGGCGACCACGCGGCTCACCCAGCGGCTGTCGCACGACATCGCGCAGCTCGAACAGCTGCGCTCGCGCCCCGTGCTCCGCTCCCCCGACCCGATCATCGAGTCCCGCTCTCAGGAGCTGTGGTTGCTGCTCTCGCGCGGTCGTGACACCCTCACGCGCCACCTCGATGCGGCCGGTCGTCGCACGAGCGAACTACGGGCATCCCTGCGTGCGCTGTCGCCGGCGGCGACGCTCGCGCGCGGCTACGCGATCGCGCATCTCGAGGGCGGCGTGATCCTGCGCGATGCGGCGGATGCCCCGGCCGGAAGCGCCCTGACCATCACCGTCGATCGGGGTTCGGTGGCCGCGCGATCCGAGGGCGAAGTCGCCGAGGCGTCCTGATCGCGCACGACCCGCAGCCGCTCACCGATCGCGATGGCACGCCGTAGGATGGAGGAGTGAGCGCGCTGAACGATACCCCTGTCGAGACGCTGACGTTCGAGGCCGCTCGTGACGAGCTGGTCACCGTCGTCGCCGAGCTCGAGCAGGGAGCGCCGACGCTCGAGCAGTCGCTGGCGCTCTGGGAGCGCGGTGAGGCGCTGGCCGCTCGCTGCGAGGAGTGGCTCCTCGGCGCCAAGCGCCGTCTCGAGGCCGCCCGAGCCGCTGCCGACGACGGAGACGAGCGATGAACAAGCCCGCTCCCATCGTCGCGGAACTCGGACGCCCCGAGACCCCGGAGGAGACGGCCGCCCGAAAGGCCGCATCGAGCAAGGCCTACCGCTCGAGCCAGACCGTGCGCAGCCTCATCGCCGCACTGCTGGCGACCCTCGCCGTGCTGGCCGTGATCATCTTCGCCGTCCCCCGCGGTGAGCCGGCATCCGCGCCCTCCGTCGACCTCACCGGAATCGCCGCCGACGTCGAGAACACGATGGACAGCGTGGTGATCGTGCCCGAGCTCGGCGACTTCTGGCGCGTGAACGCGGCCGAGCTGCAGAGCGGTGCCACCGTCGTGTGGGACATCACGCTCGCCCCTGCCGCCGACGACGAGCGCGGGTTCATCAAGGTCGCCCAGGCCTTCGATGCCGATTCCCGCTGGGCACCGCAGCGCCTCGAAGGAACGGCCCCCACCGACACGGTCACGATCGACGGCATCGAGTGGGACGTCTTCTCCCCCGGCGACTCGGCCTCGAACATCTCCTACGCCCTCGGCACGCAGGCCGGCGACGACTACGTGCTGCTGTACGGCTCGCGGTCGGCCGATTCCACCGCCGAGCTGGCCGCCTCGCTCACCCCCCAGATCCGCACCCTCTCGGAGGCCTCATGACGCACGACCTGACCCCGGCCGCGGCCTGGAAGCAGATGCGCGACGGCAATCGCCGTTTCGTGAACGAGGAGCCGCGGCATCCGAATCAGGACGTCGCCCGCCGCAAAGGTCTCGCCGAGGCCCAGAACCCCGTCGCCACTCTCTTCGGATGCTCGGACTCGCGCCTCGCCGCCGAGATCATCTTCGACCTCGGACTCGGTGATCTGTTCGTCGTGCGCAATGCCGGCCAGGTGATCGGCGAGTCGATCGTCGCGAGCCTCGAGTACGCGGTGGCCGTGCTGAACGTGCCGCTCATCGTGGTGCTCGCGCACGACTCCTGCGGCGCCGTGCGCGCCGCGATCGACGGTACCGCGATCGACGCGGCACCCGTGCCCCCGCACATCTGGAAGCTCATCGCTCCGATCGTCCCGGCCGCTCGCAAGGTGCTCGCCGAGAGCGGCGGCACGACGGTCGCCGAGATCGACGCCGAGCTCGTCGGCCAGGAGCACCTGCGCAACACCGTCGCCGACCTGCTGCAGTCCTCCGAGATCATCAGCAACGCCGTCGCCGAGGGCCGCCTGGGCATCGTCGGCGCCAACTACCGTCTGGCCGAGGGCACGGCCGTGCCCGTCATCACCGTGGGGATCGACCCCGAAACGCAGGAGGGATCGGAATGACCGACACCGAGTACCGCATCGAGCACGACACCATGGGTGAGGTGCGGGTGCCCGTGAACGCGCTCTACGGGGCGCAGACGCAGCGCGCCGTCGAGAACTTCCCGATCTCGGGCAAGGGGCTGGAGTCGACGCAGATCGCAGCCCTCGCCCGGATCAAGAAGGCCGCAGCGCTCGCCAACAAGGATCTCGGCACGCTCGACGGCGCCATCGCCGACGCGATCGCGCAGGCCGCCGACCAGGTCTCCGCCGGCACCCACGACGGCGAGTTCCCCGTCGACACCTACCAGACCGGGTCGGGAACGTCGTCGAACATGAACATGAACGAGGTGCTCGCGACGCTGGCGACGCGCATCCTGGGCGCGGACGTGCACCCCAACGATCACGTCAACGCCTCGCAGTCGTCGAACGACGTCTTCCCGACCTCAGTGCACATCGCGGTGACCCAGGCGCTCATCGACACGCTCATCCCCTCGCTCGACCACCTCGCCGTGGCGCTCGAGGCCAAGGCCGAGCTGTGGAAGGACGCCGTGAAGTCCGGCCGCACGCACCTCATGGATGCGACGCCGGTCACCCTCGGCCAGGAGTTCGGCGGCTACGCCCGCCAGGTGCGTCTCGGCATCGAGCGCGTGCAGTCGGCGCTCCCCCGCGTCGCGGAGGTTCCGCTCGGTGGCACCGCCACCGGCACCGGCATCAACACCCCGCTCGGCTTCCCGCAGAAGGTCATCGCACTGCTCGCAGCCGAGACCGAACTGCCGATCACCGAGGCGAAGGACCACTTCGAGGCCCAGGCCAACCGTGACGGCCTCGTCGAGGCATCCGGCGCCCTGCGCACGATCGCCGTCTCGCTGACGAAGATCAACAACGACCTGCGCTGGATGGGTTCCGGCCCGAACACAGGTCTCGGCGAGCTGCACATCCCCGATCTGCAGCCCGGATCCTCGATCATGCCCGGCAAGGTCAACCCGGTCGTCCCCGAGGCCGTGCTGATGGTGTGCGCCCGTGTGATCGGCAACGACGCGACCGTCGCCTGGGCCGGAGCATCCGGTTCGTTCGAACTGAACGTCGCCATCCCCGTCATGGGCACGGCGCTCCTCGAGTCGATCCGTCTGCTCTCCAACGCCTCGCGCGTGCTGGCCGACAAGACGATCGACGGCTTGCAGGCGAACCTCGACCGCGCGGCCGCGTTCGCCGGCATGAGCCCGTCGATCGTGACGCCGCTGAACAAGCTGATCGGCTACGAGGCTGCCGCCAAGATCGCCAAGCACGCGGTCGCCCAGGGCATCACGGTGCGCGACGCCGTGATCGACCTCGGCTACGTCGAGCGCGGCGACCTGACCCTCGAGCAGCTCGACGAGAAGCTCGACCTGCTGTCGATGACGCACCCGGGCTGATCCGCCCGCCCACGCGAGAACGCCGGTCCCTTTCGGGGCCGGCGTTCTTGCGTTCCCGCTCGTGGTCGTCTCCACTCCGGGGGCGCGAAGGACAGATGCCGGGCAGAATCCCCGAATCGGTCCGACAACTGTCTTCCCGGCCCCCGGCCCGCGCGGCCCGACGTGCTCTGCACATGACCACGTGCTCAGGACTTCTCCCCCGTTTCGGCGACAGCGCGGCTCATCCCGACGGGCGCCAGGCAAGGCTGGGCGGATGCTTGCGCCCCTCGCCATCCTCACCACCCTCGGCGGGCTCGCTCGCGGCACCCGTCTTCAGCAGTACGGCATCACCAGGTCGGCGCTGGGACAGGCCGTCGATGCGGGCAGAATCCAGCGGCTTCGTCCGGGACTTTTCGCCGCTCCCTCGCTCGATGCGAGTGTCCGCACGGCCGCCTTGCACGGCGGTGCGCTCACCTGTCGATCTGCGCTGCGCCAACACGGCATCTGGATACTCGGCCAGGACGAGCATCCGCACGTCTGGGTCGGCCGTCGCGGGCGAATCCACGAGCATCTCGGCTGCCGATGCGTCAGCCACTTCTTCCACGGGACGCCACCTCTCGGCCTCGTCGACGTGGAGACCGCTCTGATTCACGTTCTGCACTGCGGTGGCGAAGAGGTCTTCTTCGCGGCGTACGAGTCCGCATGGCGTCAACGGATGCTTTCCACTGCGGCTCGCATTCGCATTCGCACCGCGATCCCCGCACGCGCGAGGTGGTTGGTGGACATTGCACGACCGGATGCCGACAGCGGTCTCGAGTCGCTGGTGCGCCTGCGCCTGCACCTCCTCGACATCCTTCTGGAGTGCCAAGTAGACATATCCGGGGTCGGGCGAGTCGATTTCCTCATCGATGGCCGATTGATCCTCGAGATAGACGGTGAGGAGAACCACGCGAGTGGCGCCCACCGACATAGAGATCTTCAACGGGATGCAGCAGCGTCACGGCTCGGCTTGGAGACTCTTCGCTTCGACTACGCCCAGGTGATCCACGACTGGCCGCGGGTGCAGGCTGCGATCGTCGCGGCAGTCACTCGCACTCGTGAGCATGCCTGACGGACAAGCCAAGCCGGGGGCCGACATGACAGATGTCGGACCGAATCGTCTATTCGGCCCGACATCTGCATTCTCGGCCCCCGAACTGGAACGGCGTGGCGCTCGGGGACGAACCGTTAGCTCAGCTCACCGCCCTCGAGGAGTTCGGTGACCAGGGCCGCGATCGCGGAGCGCTCGGAGCGCATGAGCGTGACGTGCGCGAACAGATCATGCCCCTTCAGGGTCTCGATCACGCTGGCGATGCCGTCGTGGCGCCCCACGCGGAGGTTGTCACGCTGCCCGACGTCGTGCGTGAGGATGACCCGCGAATTCTGCCCCATGCGGCTGAGCACCGTGAGGAGCACGTTGCGCTCGAGGGACTGGGCCTCGTCGACGATCACGAAGGCGTCGTGCAGCGAGCGGCCACGGATGTGGGTGAGCGGCAGGACCTCGAGGATTCCGCGCTCGACGACCTCCTCCATCACGTTGCCCGAGACCACCGAGCCGAGGGTGTCGAAGACCGCCTGACCCCAGGGGCCCATCTTCTCGCCCTGGTCGCCCGGGAGGTACCCGAGCTCCTGCCCGCCGACCGCGAACAGCGGACGGAAGACGATGATCTTCTTCTGCTGCTGCCGCTCCAGCACGGCTTCGAGCCCGGCGCACAGCGCGAGCGCCGACTTGCCGGTGCCCGCACGACCACCCAGCGAGACGATGCCGACGTCGGGGTCGGTGAGCAGGTCGATGGCGATCCGCTGCTCGGCCGAGCGCCCGTGCATCCCGAAGATGTCGCGGTCCCCGCGGACCAACTTGTACTCGCCCTCCCCGGTCACCCGCCCGAGAGCGGACCCCCGCTCGGAGTGGATGATGAGACCGGTGTTCACCGGAAGACCGCGGGCCTCCTCGCTGATGCCGACCTCGCTCTCGTACAGGTCGCTGATGTCGTCGCCCGAGAGATTCAGGGTCGAGATGCCGGTCCAGCCGGAGTCGATCGCCTGCTCGGCGAGGTATTCCTCGGCTCGCAGGCCGAGGGACGCCGCCTTCACCCGCATCGGCAAGTCCTTCGAGACGATCGTGACGTCCTGACCGTCCTGGGCGAGATGCATCGCGACCGACAGGATGCGGGTGTCGTTGTCGCTGAGGCGGATGCCCGCGGGGAGAACCGAGGAGTCGGTGTTCGCGAGCTCCACCCGGAGCGTGCCACCCTCCCCGACCTCGACCGGGAAGTCGAGGCGTCCGTGCTCGATCCGCAGATCGTCGAGGTGCCGGAGCGCCTGTCGGGCGAAGTAGCCGATCTCGGGGTCGTGCCGCTTGCCCTCGAGCTCGGTGATCACGACCACGGGGAGCACGATCGAGTGCTCGGCGAATCGGAAGAACGCCTGCGGGTCGCTCAGCAGAACCGAGGTGTCGAGGACGTAGGTGCGGAGATCCTGATCCGGATCCGATGACGACGCCCGTCGATTCGACTGACGGGTGGACTGCTGCGCGGTGCTGGTGGACTGCTGCGCTGAACGTGTGGTCACGACCCACTCCCGACCCGGGGAATCCCGGCTATTCGAACGAGTCGACCAGGGGGTCACGAGTCGCTTGCCTATGGCCGACCCGAACGGGCACCATGCCCGATGCCTTGAAGGTACGGCCAGCCGCCGACATTTCCTCGGCTCGACACGCCAGCGATGTGTTACGCGATGGTGAACGTCTCGTTGCCGAATCCGGCGAGCGCGTCGTCGAGCATCCGGATGGTCTCGTCGTCGGTGCCGGCGTGCGGGGCGACGCGTACCGCCGAACCGCGGGCGGTGACAACGAGTCCGGCGTTGGCGAGGGCTGCGGCCAGGCGGGCGGGTTCCTCCGGCGCGAGGGCGACGATCCCCGCGCGTCGCTCCCGCTCGCGCGGTGAGACGACGGCGATGGCGTGCCGATCGGCGATCTCGATGACGGCATCGACGCGGCCCGCGAGATGCTCCTCGATCGCCGAGATGCCCGCATCGCGCACGGTGCGCGCACCGACGGCCAGACGACCGGCCGCGAGCGTGTCGGGCCCGCTGGTGGTGAAGGCACGAGCGGATGCCGCGGGCGCAGGGCGCTCGTCGACGGCGAGCCCCTCCCCCTCGGTGCCGGTGATCCCGCTGAGCACGGGGGCGATGCGCTCGCGCGCCAAAGCCGAGAACCAGGCGAAGCCGGTCCCACGAGCGGCGCGCAGCCACTTGTAACCGTGACCCACGACCACGTCGGCCACGCGGAAGTCCGTGTCGACGATGCCGAAGGACTGCACGGCGTCGACGATGAGCAAACGGTCGGGGCCGATCACGTCCCGCAGCGCCGTGAGGTCGGCACGGTAACCCGTGCGGAAGTCGACGTGGCTGACGGCGAGGGCGGTGACATCGTCGTCGAGCGCCTCCGCGACGGCATCCGGGGTCACGCGGCCGTCGGCCGGGCTGATCCAGCGCGGCACGACCGCGCCCTGGGAGAAGGCCGCCGCGCGGTCGAGGGTGAGGCTGACGCTGGGGAATTCGGCGGTCGAGGCGATCACGGTGCCACGCGCACCGTAGAGCGCGTGCGCGAGGCCCTGGGTCGACGAGGGCTGCACCGTGACGTCCTCGGCATCCGCCTGCAGGATGTCGGCGACGACCTCGCGCGCCTGCGCGACGCGTTCCGCGACGAGCGCGAGCGAGGCGGGGCGTCCGCTGCCGAGGAGGTCGGCGTCGGCGAACACTTCTTCGCGCACGGATGGCGACAGCGGTCCGAACGCGGCCCAGTTGAGATAACCGGGTTCGACGTCGAACGTGGCCAGATAGTCGTGGATGGTGCTCACCGAGTAAGTCTGGCACGATGCCGACGCGGCGACGACTCCCTCTCGGACCCCCGTCACCGCCCGAAGCGACGGTCGCGATCCGCGAAATCTCGCATCGCCCGGAGGAAGTCGACCTCGCGCAGGTCCGGCCCGAGCGCTTCGACGAAGTAGAACTCGCTGTGGGCGCTCTGCCACAGGAGGAAGTCGCTGAGGCGCTGCTCGCCGCTGGTGCGGATCACGAGGTCCGGATCCGGCTGTCCACCGGTGTAGAGGTGCTCCCCGATCATCTCCGGCGTGAGCTGCGCGGCGAGGTCCTCCATCGTGCCGCCGGAGGCCTCATGCGTCACCAGGATGCTGCGCACGGCGTCGACGATCTCATTACGACCGCCGTAGCCGACCGCGAGGTTGACGTGGAGACCCGTGTGGTCCTTCGTACGCTCCTCGGCATCGGCGAGGACGCGGGCGAGGTCAGCGGGAAGGATGTCGGAGCGCCCGACGTGCTTGACCCGCCAGTTGCCCTCCCACGAGAGGCTCTCCGCGAGATCGGCGATGATCTCGATCAGGTCGGCGAGTTCGGCCGAGTCCCGCTTGAGGAGGTTGTCGCTCGAGAGCAGGTACAGCGAGACGACGCGCACGCCGAGCTCGTCGCACCAGCCGAGGAACTCGCGCATCTTGATCGCCCCGGCACGATGCCCGTGGGCGGCCGTGGCGTAACCGAGCTGTCGCGCCCATCGACGGTTGCCATCGATCATCATGGCGATGTGGTGCGGAACGGACGCCGGATCGAGGCGGCGGCGCAGCCGGTTGCTGTAGAGCCGGTACAGCGGCCCACGCCCCTGGTTATCCCGTGACATCACCTTCCTACGCTACAGCGTCCTCCTCCGTGCCACCGGAGCGGATGCTGTGGACATGTACGGCGGGCGGAATGCCACCCCGCATAGAGTGTGCACGTGAGCACTCCCGAAGACTCCGGCCCCGACCTTCCTCAGCTGCCTCTCATGGAGGCGGCGGCCGCCGATGCCGCGATCGAAGTGAAGCCCTCGTGGCGCGGGTGGATCCATGCGGGCACCTTCCCGGTGGCCCTCGCCGCCGGTGTCGTGCTCATCGTGCTCTCGGAGGGAGCGCCCGCCAAGTGGGCCGCCGCGGTGTTCATGGCGTCGTCGCTGCTGCTCTTCGGCAACTCCGCCGTGTACCACCGCTTCAACTGGGGACCGCGCACCAAGATCGTGCTCAAGCGCATCGATCACGCCAACATCCTGCTGCTGATCGCCGGGACCTACACGCCGCTGGCGACGCTCGCCCTTCCGCCGGAGAAGGGCACGCTGCTGCTCTTCCTGGTGTGGGGCGGCGCACTGCTCGGCATCCTGTTCCGAGTGTTCTGGATACACGCCCCGCGGTGGCTCTACGTCGCGCTCTACCTGCTGCTGGGCTGGGCCGCAGTGATGTACATCGTCGACCTGCTCAACGTGAACGTCGCCATGATGGTGCTCGTCATCGTGGGCGGGCTGCTCTACACGGGCGGCGCGATCGTCTACGCGCTCAAGAAACCGAACCCGTGGCCGGGCCACTTCGGTTTCCACGAGATCTTCCACGTGTGCACGGTGCTGGCGTTCCTCTGCCACTGGACGGCGTGCCTGCTGATCGCCCTCGCGCCGCTGTCGCCGTCACTCGGCGTTCCCGCCTGATCGGTCAGGCGCGGCGCGGACCGTCGCCCTCAGGGCCGTCGTCAGCAGGGTCGTCGTCGCCCTCGCGCACGATCGGCAGGTCGGCATCCGTCTCGGTCGCCTCGTCGGCGGCGCGCGCGGCCTCTTCGGCGTCGAGCTCGTCGCGCACCTCTTCGCGGTACCGCACGCGGCGGATGCGGCGGTTCATGTCCCAGATCAGCAGGATGACGGCGATCAGGACGACGACGATCGCCGCGAACCCGACGAAGCCGGGGGTGACGGACTCCGGGTCGACGGTCATCGTGGGCGTCGGCATCGGGGTCTCGGACAGAGCGAGCATGAATCGGCCTTTCGTACGCAGGTCGCATAACCTGGTATCACCAGCCTAACGATCGGGAGACCTGCAGCGTGACGACCCCAGAGCAGCTCGACGAACGCTACGGACGCACCCGTCGGCGACGTACCCCCTGGATCATCGCCGGGATCGTCGCGATCCTGCTCGTCGGAGGCTACGGCTGGGGCATCGTGGCGCAGTCGATGAACCAGGTCGACGCCGACGATCTGGGGTACACCCTGGTCGACGAGCACAGCGTCGACGTGAGGTTCCAGATCACGGGCGCGCAGGGCAAGGACGTGGTCTGCATCGTCGAGGCCCTCGACGAGGAGTTCGGCGTGGTCGGGTGGAAGGTCGTCGAGATCCCCGCCGGCGACAGCCATGCGCAGGCCCTGGCCGCCACCATCCCGACCGTGGCCGAGGCCACGACAGGTTTGGTGAACACCTGCTGGGTCGCTTAGACTCGACGCAGAACGACGACGCCCTGGCAAGTGCCGGGGCGTCTTGGCATATCCCCCGCAGCGAGCGGGAGCGATACCGAAAGAAGGAGCTTCGTCATGTCCACGGACGCTCAGGTTCCCTTCCTCACGCAGGAAGCCTACGACCGGCTCGTCGCCGAGCTCGAGAACCTCTCCACCACGGGCCGCGACGAGATCGCGAAGCGCATCGAGGCCGCCCGTGAAGAGGGCGATCTCAAGGAGAACGGCGGCTACCACGCCGCGAAGGACGAGCAGGGCAAGCAGGAGGCGCGCATCCGCACCCTCGAGAACCTGCTCAAGACCGCCAAGGTCGGCGAGGCTCCGGCCAGCCGCGGCGTCGTCGAGCCCGGCACGGTCGTCACGGCGCTCGTCGCCGGCGGTGAAGAGGTCTTCCTCCTCGGCAGCCGCGAGATCGCGGTCGGCAGCGACTTCGACGTCTACAGCGAGGCCAGCCCGCTCGGGCAGGCCATCCTCGGGCTGAAGGTCGGCGAGAAGTCGTCGTACGAGGCTCCGAACGGGCGCTCGATCGCGGTCGAGATCGTCAACGTCGAGACCTACACCGGCTGATAACCCCTCACGCAGAACGCCCCTCGGCCTGTAGGCCGAGGGGCGTTCTGCGTCAGGTGTCAGTCCGGAACGACGAGAGGCTCGAAGCCCTCGCGGCGCAGCGTGTCGAGCGTGTGCTCGGAGTGCTCCGGTCCACGGGTCTCGACGCTGAGCTCGAGGATCACGTCGCTGATCTGCAGGCCGTGCCCATGACGGGTGTGCATCGCCTCGATGACGTTCGCACCCGCCTCGGCGATCAACTCGGAGACGCGCGCGAGCTGCCCGGGACGATCCGGCAGCGGGATGCGGATGGTCAGGTATCGGCCGGAGGCGGCGAGGCCGTGCGAGACGACGCGCTGCAGCAGGAGCGGATCGATGTTCCCTCCCGAGAGCACGGCCATGGTCGTGCCCGTGGCCTTGATCTTCCCCGACAGGATCGCGGCGACGCCCGCCGCGCCCGCGGGCTCGACGACGACCTTCGCCTGCTCGAGGAGGATGAGGATGGCCCGGGCCAGGTCGTCGTCGGAGACGGTGACGACCTCGTCGACGAGGTGTTTGATGATGTCGAACGGGATCGCACCGGGCCGGGCGACGAGGATGCCGTCGGCGATGGTCGGGCGCGTCTCGATGTCGACCGGGTGGCCGGCCTCGAGGGACGGCGGCACGGCCGCGGCGTTCTCGGCCTGCACACCGATGATGCGCACCTCACGGCCGAGCTCGGCGGCGCGCGCCTTGACCGCGGCGGCCACGCCGGCGATGAGCCCTCCCCCGCCGATGCCGAGCACGATCGTATCGACGTCGGGGGCGTCGGCGAGCAGTTCGAGCCCGAGCGTGCCCTGGCCGATCACCACGTCGCGGTGGTCGAACGGCGGGATGAGAACCGCACCGGTCCGCTCGGAGAACTCCGCGGCCAGTCGCAGCGAGGTGGCGACGGTCTCGCCCTCGAGCACGACCTCGGCGCCGTAACCGCGCGTGGCGAGCAGCTTGGGCACCGGCACGCCCAGCGGCATGAAGATCGTCGCGGGGATACCCAGCGCCTGAGCTGCGAGCGCGACACCCTGCGCGTGGTTGCCGGCGGATGCCGCGACCACGCCGCGAGAGCGCTCCTCGGCGCTCAATCGCGACAGGCGGTACGCCGCGCCACGGATCTTGAAGGAGCCGGTGCGCTGCAGGTTCTCCATCTTCAGGAGCACCGGGGCGCCGAGGATGTCGGACAGCGCGCGCGAGGGCAGCGTGGGCGTGTGCGAGATCACCTCAGCCAGACTCTGAGCGGCGTGCTCGAACTCGGTCAGGCTGGGGACTGCGCTCATCGATTTCTCCGTCTCCGCTGTCGCGGTACTGTGCTCCAGATCAGATCTGCATCTGGTTGGTCTCCGGTTCGCCACGACCCCGTACTGACGGTCACGGCGGCCACGTTCACGAATGCGGCCAGCGGCACGGCGAACAGCGCGCCGGGGATACCGCCGATCATGGATCCTCCGGCCACCACCAGCACGACCGCCAGCGGGTGCACCTTCACGGCCGACCCCATGAGGATCGGCTGCAGGACGTGGCCCTCGAGCTGCTGGACCCCGAGCACGACGATGAGCATCGCCAGGGCGATCCACGGGCCGTTGTAGACGAGGGCGAGCAGCACCGCGATCGCACCGGTGACGACGGCACCGACGATCGGGATGAACGACCCGAGGAACACGAGAACCGCCACCGGGAGAGCGAGGGGCACGCCGAGGAGGGCGGCTCCGGTGCCGATGCCGACCGCGTCGATCGCGGCGACGAGCAGCTGCGTGCGCGCGTAGTTGATGATCGTCGACCAGCCGTTGCGGGCCGCGGCGTCGGCGGCGGGCCGCGCCTTGCGCGGGAACAGCCGGAGCGTCCACCGCCAGATCCCGGCGCCGTCGGCGAGCAGGCAGATGAGGATGAACAGCGACAGCACGGCCCCGGTCACGACATGCGCGGCCGTGGTGCCGACGGCGAGGGCGCCGTTGAACAGCAGCTGGGCCTGCTCGTTGAGGAGCGCGAAGCCCTGGTCGATGTAGCCCTGGATCTGCTTCTCGGTCAGATGCAGCGGCCCCTCGAGGAGGAATTGGCGGAACTGCTCGACCGCGGCCCCCGTGCGCTCCTGCACATCCGGGAGCTGAGCGCGGATCTGCCAGACCACGAGCCACATCAACGTGGTGACGATCGCGATCGTGCCGAGGATCGCGATGGCGACGGCGAGCCACCGGGGGAACCGGTGCCGCAGCATCCACTCGAACGCGGGCCACAGCAGGGCGGTGATGAGGATGCCGACCATCAACGGGATCACGAGCAGCTTGAGCTGGATGACGATCCAGATGAACCCCGCGATGACCGCGGCGATCAGGAGCAGACGCCACGCGTACCCCGCCGTGATGCGCAACGGGAGGGGTACGGCCTCCTCCGCCTCGGTCGTCACCGTCCGGTCGGTCGAGACCGGACGCGGACGCAGGAGATCCCTCAACCGCGGTCGCTGCTCGTCGCTCATCGCCCAAGTCTACGGCGATGCCGTATGCCGTCAGGCGCATCCTTTCGCGGGCGCAGGCGCGCTCGCGATGTCGGCGGCCGGGGCTACGCTTTCCGTCGTGACCGAAACCCTCAGCGCCACCCAGGCACGACGCATCGCCCTCGCCGCTCAGGGCTTCACCCGTGCGCGACCGACGGCGGTCTCCGCGCGGCACGTGCACCGGGCGATGGAGCGGCTCGGCGTGCTGCAGATCGACTCGGTCAACGTCTTCGCCCGGTCGCATTACATGCCCCTGTTCTCCCGGCTGGGCGCCTACGATCCGTCCCTCCTCGACCGCGTGTTCCTCTCTCGCGCCACGCACTACGTCGAGTACCTCGCCCACGAGGCGACGTTCATCCCGATCGAGGACTGGCCGCTCTGGCAGTTCCGGATGGACGACTTCCGGCGACGCTGGTCGGGTGCCGACTCCTGGACGAGCCAGAACGCGCGCACTCTGGCGTGGGTGCAGGACGAGTTGCGCACCCGCGGCCCTTTGCGTCCCGTCGACCTCCGCGACGATGCGCCCCGCGAGCGCGGCACGTGGTGGGACTGGGACGACGTCAAGCTCGCTCTCGAACACCTCTGGCGCACGGGAGACGTGGCGATCAGCGGCCGCAAGGGATTCGAGCGCACGTACGCCCTCGCCGAGCACGTGATCCCCGCCGACGTGCGCGCGCAGACGATCCCCCGCTCCGAGGCGATCCGAGAACTCGTGCGACGGGCCGCCCGTTCGTCCGGCGTCGCGACGCAGTCCGATCTCGCGGACTACTACCGCATCCGCGACCGGGCCGCGGTGTCCCAGGCGATCGTCGATCTCTCGGATGACGGGGAGCTCGTTCCCGTGCAGGTCCGCGGGTGGGAGCGTGCCGGGCGCCCGCTTCCCGCCTGGCGGCATCGAGACAGCGTCCTCCCCCGTACGGTCGGGACCGCCGCCCTGCTCACCCCGTTCGATCCCGTCGTATGGTTCCGCGATCGCGCCCTGCGTACCTTCGACCTCGACTACCGCATCGAGATCTACGTCCCGGCCGAGAAGCGTCGCTACGGCTACTACTCGCTTCCCGTCGTCGTCGGCGACCGCATCGTCGCCCGCGTCGACCTCAAGGCCGATCGCTCGTCCTCCACGCTGCAGGTGCAGTCGGTGTGGTGGGAGCCGCAGGCCCGGCCCGGTGATGCCGAACCGATCGCCCGCGAGCTCGCTCTCGCCGCCGCCTGGCAAGGTCTCGAGCACGTGTCGGTGTCGGGTTGGGGCGACGCCTCCGACGCGATCCACGACGCACTGCACACCCTCGGGGGCGTCGTGCGTCGGCACGTCCACGCACGGGAGGTCGTGAGATGACCGACCAGAGCACGACGGATCGGCGCCCCTGCGCGCAGCGTCGGAACACCCGGCCCTGGGTGTGGTTCGTCGTCGTGATCGTGCTCGTGCTCCTCGTCGCCGCGGGCATCGTGATCTGGCAGTCGCAGTCGCGGGCCGACTCCGCCGAGGATGCCGCGCACGCGTACCTCCGTGCGCTGGAGTCCGGTGAATCCTCGGCCGTGCAGGGCACCGGGGTCGAGGTGTCGGACGAGGCGCTGCAGGCGTTCGACGGCGCGGATTCGCTCGTCTCCGAGGCCACCGTGATCTCGGTCGACCAGACGGGATCGAGCGCGACGGCACACGTGTCGTTCGTGCTGGGAGAGACCGAGCACGAGGCCGACCTCGCGCTCGTTCGTTCCGACGGGCGGTGGGTGCCGGATGGATCGGGTCTCGCCGAGGTGACGGTCTCGACGACCGTGGGCTCGGCCGTCTCGATCGGAGACACAGTGCTCGAAGCCTCCGACGCGCTCTCCCTCATCCCTGCCGTCTACACGGTCGCGGCCGCGCCGACCGCGTATCTGACGGGCTCGATCGCTGTCGTGGCGCTTCCGGGCGCAACCGACCACGTCGAGGTCGACGCATCGCTGCGCCCCGAAGCGACGGAAGCAGCGCAGGAGCGACTCGACGAACTCCTCGAGGCGTGCGCAGCCGAAACCGCCCTCCCCGCTGACGGTTGCGGCATCCGCATCCCGTGGGGCACGGAATTCCGCACGGTCGACGACGCCGCGTTCCGCATCGAGACGATGCCGACCCTGGTGCTCACCGACGATGGCGCGAGCTTCACCGCGACTGGCGGGAAGCTCGTGGCGACCCTCACCGGTACGGCTCACGACGGCAGTGCGCCCCGCACGACCACCTATCGCAGCGAGAACTGGGCGGTCCGCGGCGACGTGGCCTTCTCCGGAGACGAGATGACCCTCACCGTGTGGTGAGGGTCATTCACGAGAGCGGGAACGGAACGCGGTCAGAACTGGACGCGCGGCGGCTCGGAGATCGCACCACTGTCGGCGACTTCGAAGAACTCGCGCTCAGTGAATCCCAGCCCCTTGGCGAAGAGGTTGTTCGGGAAGACCTTGATCTTGGTGTTGAGCTCGCGCACCCCGCCGTTGTAGAACCGGCGCGCGGCCTGGATCTTGTCCTCGGTGTCGACGAGGGCCTGCTGCACCTGGAGGAAGTTGGTGCTGGCCTGCAACTGCGGATACGCCTCGGCGACGGCGAACAGGCTGCGCAGGGCCTGCTGCAGGTGACCTTCGGCGATCCCGGCGGCACCGGGTCCGCTGGCGGAGAGGGTCTCGGCGCGCGCACGGGTCACGTTCTCGAAGACGGCCTTCTCGTGCGAGGCATAGCCCTTGACGGTCTCGATGAGGTTGGGGATGAGATCGGCTCGACGCTTGAGCTGGACGGTGATGCCGCTCCATGCCTCGTCGACGCGGACGTTCAACTGCACCAGCGAGTTGTACGTGGCCCACAGATAGATTCCGACCAGCAGAATCACGCCGACGATGATCAGTACCGGCACGAGCCATTCCATCAGAGGCCCACCCTTCCTCGTGTTTCCTTCATCCTATCCATCGCTCCTGCACGTGGACTGGGCATGACGCGTCTCCGACCTGTGAATGCTTTCAGGCTCCGAGAACGCGGTCGAGATACCGATTGCGGAAGAGCCGATCGGGGTCGAGCCTGTCGCGCAGCGCGACGAAATCGTCGAACCGGGGATACCTCTCGCGCAGCTGATCGGCGCTCAGGGTGTGCAGCTTGCCCCAGTGCGGTCGACCGCCGTGCTCGTGCATGATCTGTTCGACCGCCTCGAAGTACTCCGTGGGGTCGGCTCGCCAATACCGGTGAACCGCGATGTAGGCGCTGGGGCGCCCGTAGGCCGTCGACAGCCAGCGGTCGTCCTCCGCCGCGAAACGGACTTCGAGGGGGAACTCGATGCGCCACCCGCGCTGGGCGATCAGGGCCTGCACGGCACGGAACACCGGCACGATCCGCTCCGCCGGCACCGCATACTCCATCTCACGGAAGCGCACGTTGCGCGACTGCGTGAGCACCCGGTGCGAGAGGTCGGTGTACTCCCGGTCGCCCGTGAGCTTCACGGCGAGCCGGCTGAAGGGCGGCGTCACGGCGGGAACCACCTGACCGGCAGCGCACACCGCGCGGTAGACGCCGTTCGACAGCAGCGACTCGTCGACCCACTTGCCCACGCGGGGAAGCGGCCTGCGCACCGCCGACTCGTCGAGACGGGTCTGCCGCTTCGTGAGCGCGACGTCGGTGTGCGGGAACCAGTAGAACTCGAAGTGATCCGATGCCGCCGCACGGTCGTGCAGCGTCGCCAGCACGTCCGCCAACGGTGCAGGCGCGTCGACGGCGTGCAGCACGAAGGCCGGCACGCACTGCAGTGTCACCTCGACGATGATGCCGAGCGCTCCGAGTCCGAGCGCGACGGCGGGCAGCAGCTCACTGTTCTGCTCGTCGTCGACCCGGAGGAACTCACCGGCGGCGGTCACCAGGGTGACGCCGACGACCTGCGTCGCGAGCCCGCCGAATCCGGTGCCGGTGCCGTGCGTGCCCGTGGAGATCGCGCCGGAGATGGATTGCCGATCGATGTCGCCCAGATTCTCCATCGCGAGGCCGAACGGTGCGAGCAGACCCGGGATGCGATGCAGTCGGGTGCCGGCGAGCAGGGTCACCCGGCCGGTCGTGGCATCCGCCGACACCAGGCCTTGCAGATCGTCGAGCTCGAGCAGCACGCCCGGGGCGACCGCGATCCCGGTGAAACTGTGCCCGGCGCCGACGGCTTTGATCGTCAGCCCCTGCGAGGCGGCGGCCACGACGGCGCGCTGCACCCCTTCGGGCGTGCGCGGGCGCTCGACACGGACGGGCTTGACGGATGCCGACCGCCCCCAGTTCTGCCAGGTGCCGCCGATTCTCGTCACAGGAACGCCTTTCCTTCGCCGCGATAGGTGGGCAGCTCGTCGACGATCTCGTCGCCCGAGACGAGCTGATAGCGATCGATGCGCTCCGCCGGCTCACCGCTCTTCGCATGCCGGAACCAGACGCGGTCGCCGACGCTGAGCGCGGCGGCAGCGGGGCCCTGCAGCGGCGTCTGCACCTCACCCGCGGCCTCCCTCGGCAGGGTGCGCAGACCCTCCGGCCACACCGGTCGGGGCTGACGGGAGGCGACGGGCGGACCCGACGCGATCCATCCCCCGCCGAGAACGGTGGCGATGTCAGCGGCGGGGCGTCGCACCACGTCGAACGCGAACGCGGAGGCCGGAGCGGGTCGGAACGAGCGGTACCCGTCGAAGAGGTGGCCTCCGAGAAGACCGCTCCCGGCGCTCGCCTCGGTGAGCGATTCGTCACTCGCCGTGAACTCGAGCGAACCCGTGCCGCCGCCGTTGAGGAAGTCGAGATGGGCAACCTCGGCGACCGCCGAGACGATGGCGGCCCGGCGCTCCCGCAGCTCGGCCCGGGAACGCGCCTGGACGAGACGGATGAGCGGAGCATCCGACCCTGCGTCGTCGCCCTGCCCGGCGATCTGGGCGTCGTACATCTGCAACCCGACCAGCCGGAACCCGGGGCGTGCCGCCACTTCGCGGGCGAACGCCGCGACCTCACCCGCACTGAAGAGGGCCGAGCGGCGAACCCCGATGTGACCGAGCAGGGCCGAGCGCCACGACGCGTCGACGTCGATCGCGACGCGGACCTCCGGCCGATGACCGGGACCGGCGACGCTGTCGATGAAATCGAGGTGCGCAGGGTCGTCGACCATCAGGGTGACGCGCCGGGCCGCCTGCTCATCGGCGAAGAGCCGCGCGAGTGCGGCCCGGTCGACCGTGGGATAGCCGATGACGATGTCGTCGTGCGTCTCGGCCAGCCACAGCGCCTCGGCAAGCGTGAAGGCGAGGATCCCCCGGTATCCCGGAAGTGCCAGCACCGCGTCGAGTACGGCTCGCACGCGCACCGACTTCGACGCGACCCGGATCGGCAGACCGCCCGCCCGGACCAGCATGTCCATGGCGTTGTAGCGGAGCGCGTCGCGATCGATCACCGCGACCGGAGCCGGCAGATGCGCGGTCGCGGCCGACAGGCGCGGCCAGTACCTCGCGGAGTCCTCCCATTCGGGGGCCACCACGGCTCGGTGCGGATCGGGGCTCAGTTCGGCTGTGAGGTCGAGCACTCCCCCACCCTACGGCTTCTCGGACTCAGGGTCACGGATCGCGGAACCGGATCGCACACGGAGGCTTCGATAGGCTGGCCACGACGAGGCCCCCGTAGCCCAATGGCAGAGGCAGGCGACTTAAAATCGCTTCAGTCTGGGTTCGAGTCCCAGCGGGGGCACTCCTCGTGGTCGCGGATCACCGCCCGAACAGATCGCGGATGTCGGGCAGCCCGAGCTCTCCGAGCTTGTCGCCCCACCCGCTCGCCGTCTCGCCCAGCCCGCTGACCGCCTCTCCGGCCGATCCGACGACGCCCTCGGCCGCGCCCGCGAAGCCGTCGACGTCGATGCCCGCTGCGATCGCCTCGAGGTCGACGCCCTCGGCGAGAGCCGTGAAGTCGACGCCCAGGTTCGCCGCCTGGTCGAGCAGGGGTCCGGCGACGGTACTCAGCACTGCACCGCCCGCGACCGCGCCGAGGACACCGACCGCCGCGCCACCGACGGCACCCGCCGCGCCGAGCCCGCGACCGCCACCGCGGACGCGCGAGAGCAGCCCGCGCATCCGTCCAGGCTTCGCCGCCTCGGCGCGGCCGGCCGCCCGAGCGAGATTGTCGACCGAGTCGGATGCCGGGCGCTCGTGCGGAGGGAGCTCCGCGCGCATGCGGTCCTCGATCTGTGCGCGCTGCGCCGGCGTGAGGCGCTCGAACGCCTCGCGATGCATCTGCTCGATGCGCTGCGGGTCGGCGGTCTGCATCAGGTAGTCGTAGCGCGCGATCGCCGCGCGGTCGGCGTCGGAGGCCGCGGCGCCGGCACGCGGAGCGTCGGCATACGCTCCCGGCGCGGGCGGCGGCGAGTAGGGGTCGTGGCCGCGCGCCGGCTGTCGCGGAGCCGCGGTCTGCGGCGCGGCCTGATCCCGGCGGCGATCACCGGAGTCGAGGTCGAGCGCCTGCGTGGCCATTCCGATGAGGCGGGAGAGCTTTCCCATGATGCGATTCCTTCGGGTCGTGTGCGGACGACCACGGGAACCACGACGGGAGGAGACGAGGGATCCACGGCTGTCCGCGACGGCGGACGCCAGGTCTCCTCCACCCCGGACGGGGCCGGTGGGCCGGGACACATCGACATGTCCGTAATGACGACACCACCGCAGACGGGAGTACTCCCCTTGCATGCTCGAGAGTAGCGATCGCTCCTATGAGCCCCGTGCGAATACGGGTTGACGCACGAACGCCCCGACTCCGGGCGGGAGTCGGGGCGTTCGATGACGCGGATTACTTCGCTGCGGCGGGCTCGGCGGCCTTCTCGGCAGCCGGCTTCTTCGCGGCGGGCTTCTTGGCCGGAGCCTTCTTCGCCGGAGCCTTGTCAGCCGGAGCCTTGTCAGCCGGAGCCTTGTCGGCCTTCTCGGCTGCGGCATCCGTCTTGGCCGGAGCCGTCTCGGCGGCGGGCGCTGCGGCCGGAGCGGCCGGACGCGGACGAGCGGCGAACTCCTCGAAGACGTAGCGCGGGTTCTGCACGGTCTGCAGGTTCACGATGTCGCGACCGAGCCACAGGTTGTTCCACCAGCCCCACAGCACGCGCCACTTGCGCTCCCACGTCGGCATCGCGAGACCGTGGTAGCCACGGTGCGCGACCCAGGCGACGAAGCCCTTGAGGGCGATCTTCCCGGACTGGAAGACACCGTTGTAGAGGCCGAGACCGGCGACGGCGCCCATGTTCTTGTGGAAGTACTCCTTGGGGTCCTCACCACGGAGGACGGCCACGAGGTTCTTCGCGAGCAGCTTGGCCTGACGCACCGCGTGCTGGGCGTTGGGCACGCAGAAGCCGCCGACGCCACCACCCGAGAGGTCGGGGACGGCCGAGACGTCACCGGCGGCCCAGGCGCCCTCGACGAAGGCCTCCGGGGTGCCGACGCGCAGGTCTGCACGGGTCTGGATGCGGCCGCGCTCCTCGACGGGCAGGTCGCCGCCGCGCACGACGGTCGGGTTCGCCATGACACCGGCGGTCCAGACGATGACGTCGGTCGGGATGACCTCGCCGGTCGACAGCTCGACGTTGCCGTCGACCGCGCCCGTGAGCTGCGTGTCGAGGTGCACGTTCGCGCCGCGCTTGGCGAGATCCTTGAGCACCCACTCGCTCGTGGGCAGCGAGACCTCGGGCATGATGCGGCCCATCGCCTCGATGAGGTGGAAGTGCGTGTCCTCGAAGCTCAGCTGCGGGTACTTGCCGACCAGGGACGAGGCGAGCGAGCGCAGCTCGGCGAAGACCTCGATACCGGCGAACCCGCCACCGACGACCACGACCGTCAGCAGGCGGTCGCGCTCGGGACCGGCGGGCAGCGACGCGGCCTTGTCGAAGTTCGACATGACGCGGTCACGGATCGCGACGGCCTCTTCGATCGTCTTGAGGCCGATCGCGTTGTCGGCGATGCCCGGGATCGGGAACGTGCGCGACACGGCACCGGCGGTGACGACGATCTGGTCGTAGGCGAACTCGTACGGCTCACCCGACGGCGGCGTGATCGTGGCCACCTTCTCGGCGTGGTTGATGTTGGTCACCTTGGCGGTGATCACGTTCGTGCGCTTGAGGTGGCGACGGTGCGCGACGACCGAGTGACGCGCTTCGATCGAGCCTGCGGCGACCTCGGGCAGGAACGGCTGGTACGTCATGTACGGCAGCGGGTCGACCATGGTGACGTCGGCTTCGCCCTTGCGCAGGTGCTTCTCGAGCTTCCATGCGCTGTAGAAGCCTGCGTAGCCTCCACCGACGATCAGAATCTTGGGCACAGTGCTGTTCTGAGGCACAGGGGGACAACTCCTCGGAGTCAGGAATGTGGCGTACGTCGAACGCGCGCCGATCGGATGCGCCGGGCAGCTGCGGTGACGCCAAGCCCCACCAGGATACCAGGGACTGTGAGTGCGACGAGCGGCAGGGTACCGTAGCGCAGTGAATCGGCGCTGGGAAGGAGCGGAGAACCCGCTTCGGTCGGCGCATCGGCGGCGGGGAGCGGCGGAACCTGCACCGGCGTCGCCTCGGGTTCCGGCTCGGGATCGGTCGCGGCGGCCCGGCGGTACAGCCGCACCCACTCGGCGAGATCCCCCATCGGGTTCTTGTCGACGGCGGCGAGATCGGCGGAGATCGCCGCCGCGGCATCCACGAGTCCGTAACCGTAGAGCGGATCGGGAACCTCCGTGACACCGGGCACCGGGATCGCGGTCTTGATGATGCGGTTGATCACGTCGATGGCCTTGATGTCGGGATGGGCCGACCGGATCAGCGCGGCGATGCCCGCGACGATCGGCGCCGCACCGCTGGTGCCGTTCCAGGAGGCGAGCCTGCCGTCGGCCGAGATTCCGAGCAGCCCCTCGCTCGGGGCCGAGATGCCGATCGTGATGCCCTGGGTCGACGCCTCGACGCTGGCCGTGCCGGTCTGGTCGACGCCGCCGACCGTGAGCACGCCCGGGATGGTCGCCGGAGCACCGATGATGCTCGTGCCGCTCCCCCGGTTGCCGGCCGCGACCACGACGACGACGTCGTGGTCGAAGGCGTAGAGGAATGCGTCGTCCCAGCTCTCATCCCAGTCGAGCGTGTTCGTGGTGAAGGAGAGGTTGATCACGTCGGCGCCGTGATCGACCGCCCAGCGCATCGCCTCGGCGACCTGCTCGCTGAAGGGCACGGCGGCCGCGGCACCGAAGCCGACGGAGATCGACAGGAGATTCGCTTCGGGGGCGACCCCGATCATGCCGGTGCCGTCGGCAGCACCACGGGCGGCGGCGAGCGACGCGACCCAGGAACCGTGATTGCCGTCGACCGCACCCAGCGCGGTGCGGCCGTCGGGCGATCCCGTTCCCGACACGTCCGTACCGCCGACGACCGCGTCGCCGAAAGCCTCGGGCACCTTGCCGATCCCGGTGTCGATCACCGCGATCGTGACGCCCTCACCCCGCGTGGTCTGCCAGGCTTCGCGAATCCGTGCACCGTCGAGCCAGTACTCCTGCGCGCGCACCGGATCCGTGGGGTCATCGGGCACGGGACCGGCGCCCGGTCCCGGAGTCGGAGTCGCCGTCGCGCCCAGGAGCAGGACGGACACCGCCACCAGCGCCGCCGCGGCGGTGGTGCGCAGCGTCCGCCGGACCGTCACGCCGACGGATCCGTCTTGTCGCGGAGCGCCGCTCCGGGCACCTCGCAGCGGCACACCTCGGGCGACCAGCTCGATCGGGCGAGAGCGAGATCCCCGATCGGGTTGACTCCGGGACCCGCCGCGAGCGCGTGGCCGGCCAGCGCGTGCAGGCACTTCACGCGCGTCGGCATCCCCCCGGCCGAGATCCCCTCGATCTCGGCGACCTCGCCGAACTGCGCGCGGTCGGACAGGTAGGACCGGTGCGCGGAGAGATAGCCCGCGGCCACGTCGTCGTCGCTCTCGAGGAGCGCAGCGAACTCGGGCATCACCTGCGTGGCCTCGAGCGTGGACATCGCGGCCGTCGCGGCCGGGTGCGTCAGGTAGTAGAACGTCGGGAACGGGGTGCCGTCGGGGAGCCGGGGCGTCGTGGAGACGACGGTCGGGTTACCGCACGTGCAGCGTGCGGCGATGCCGACGACGCCGCGGACGGGGCGCCCGAGCTGTGCCGAGACGACGGCGAGTTCGGCGGCGGTGGGCGCGGGGAAAGGCGGCGTGGTCACCCCACCAGCGTAGGGGAGGCTGCCGAGAGGATGCTCGGAGCGGGGGTCACTGCGTGACGGCAGCGGTGTCGCTCAGACCGCTCGAGACCAGGGTGCGCAGGAGTTGCGGCATCCAGTCGGCCGGCTTCTCCTCGAGCGTGTCGCTCACGGGACCCTGCTCGCGCGGGAGATCGGTGGCCTCGAGGTCGTTGTCGATGAGGAAGACGACTTCGCCGGGCTTGACGTAGTAGAGGCGCTCCCGGGCCTGCGTGGTGATGTACGCCGGGTCCTCCCAGCGTTCGCGCTCCTTCTCGAGCGCGGCGATCTGCTCCTCGCTCACCTGCACCGAGGCCTCGAGCGCCGCGATCTTCTGGCGCTGGTCGATGAACGTCCCGAGCGTCGGCACGAGCACCCAGGCCCCCAGGACCACGAGCGAGAGCATGATCACCGAGAACGCCGAGAGGCGGATGCCGGCGGCCCACTCCCGCACGTCGACCTTCGCCTCGGCCGCACGTCCGCGACGCTTCGCGGTCTTCGTCACGGGACCCTTCGGGGATGCCGTCGCGGACGGCCCCGGAGACGCCGAAGGAGGAGCCGGTCGTCGTACCACGGCTCCTCCTTCGTCGATGTCTCAGCTGCGATCAGCCCTGGTAGCGCGGGAACGCCGAGCGGCCGGCGAAGACCGCCGCGTCGCCCAGCTCCTCTTCGATGCGCAGAAGCTGATTGTACTTCGCGACGCGCTCGCTGCGAGCAGGCGCACCCGCCTTGATCTGACCCGCGTTCGTCGCGACGACCAGGTCGGCGATCGTGGTGTCCTCGGTCTCGCCCGAACGGTGCGAGAGCATCGCCGTGTAGCCCGAGCGCTGCGCGAGGCTGACCGCGTCGAACGTCTCGGTGAGCGTTCCGATCTGGTTGACCTTGACCAGCAGCGAGTTGGCGACGCCGCGCTTGATGCCCTCGGCCAGGCGGGCCGGGTTCGTCACGAACAGGTCGTCTCCGACGAGCTGGACCTTCGAGCCGAGCGCCTCGGTGAGGTGCTTCCAGTTGTCCCAGTCGTCCTCGGCGAGAGCATCCTCGATCGTGACGATCGGGAAGTCGTTGACGAGGCCCACGTAGTACTCGGTGAGGGCTTCGGCGTCCCAGTCCTTGTTGTCGAGGCGGTAGACGCCGTCGGTGAAGAACTCGGTCGCGGCGACGTCGAGGCCGAGCGCGATGTCGCGACCCGGCGTGAAACCGGCCTTCTCGATCGCCTTGACGAGGAAGTCGAGTCCCTCGCGGTTGCTGGGCAGGTCGGGAGCGAAGCCGCCCTCGTCGCCGAGGCCCGTGGCGTAGCCGGCCGCCTTCAGCTCGCTGCGCAGCACGTGGTAGGTCTCGACGCCCCAGCGCAGGGACTCTGAGTACGTCTCGGCGCCGATCGGCGCGAGGAAGAACTCCTGCATGTCGATGCCGTTGTCGGCGTGCTCGCCACCGTTGATGACGTTGAACAGCGGAACGGGCAGGACGTGGGCGTTCGGTCCCCCGAGGTAGCGGAACAGCGGCAGATCGGCCGAGTCGGCCGCGGCCTTCGCCACGGCGAGGCTGACGCCGAGGATGGCGTTCGCGCCGACGCGCTTCTTGTTCTCGGTGCCGTCGACCTCGATGAGGATCTCGTCGACGATGCGCTGCTCGCTGGCTTCGACGCCCTCCAGGGCCGGGCCGAGCTCGTCGATGATGGACTCGACGGCCTTCAGCACGCCCTTGCCGCCGTAGCGGCTCTTGTCGCCGTCACGCAGCTCGTACGCCTCGAACGCACCCGTGGAGGCACCGGAGGGGACGGCGGCACGCTGGACGATGCCGTCGTCGAGGAGCACCTCCACCTCGACGGTCGGGTTTCCGCGCGAGTCGAGAATCTCACGTGCGCCTACAGCCTCGATCAGTGCCACTGATGTGCTCCTTGTTCAGGGGGAAAAGTGTTGTGGAGCGTCTTCGATCCGAGGCTCAGTCTAGCCCGCCCCCTCGGACGCTCCGAAGCCCTCCCGGGGCGAACGGCAGCCGAACGTCAGACGACCAGGGCGATCGCCACCCCGTCCCATCCCTTGATGCCCACGGTCTGCAGCGCGGTCGCGTCGAATCTCGGATCGGTGCCGAGCATCCGCAGTCCCTCGCGCGTGCCGACCACCTTCGGATCGCTCGAGTCCTCGCGCACGATCTCGCCCTCCCGGCCGATGTTGTCGAGCACGATCACGGTTCCGGGATGACCGAGCTTCGCGGCCCAGTCGAGGTAGATCGTGTTCGACTCCTTGTCGGCGTCGATGAAGACCAGGTCGAACCCGCCGACGAGAGTCGGCAGCACATCCGCACCCCGCCCGATCCGGATGTCGACGCGTTCTCCCACGCCCGCGGCATCGATGCTCGACCGCGCGACGGCGGCGTTCGCCGACTCGGCCTCGACGGTCACGACGCGCCCCTCGGGGCCGACCGCCCGGGCGAGCCAGATCGTCGAATATCCACCGAGCGTGCCGATCTCGAGCACCCGACGCGCGCCGCTGAGGCGCGCGAGCAGATGGAGGAACTTGCCGCCGACGGGCGCGACCTCGATCTCGGGAAGGCCCGCCGCACGCTGCGCGGCGAGCGCGGCCTCCAGCGCGTCGTCGTGCCCGACGAGGGTGTCGGCGAGGAAGACGTCGGCGTCCGACCAGGTCTGCGGTGTGGATTCCATGGCCTCAGCCAACCCGCCGCACCCGGCACCGTCAAGAGGGTGCGTTCACGCCCTCCTCACGCGGTACCGAGAGCAGTCGGCCGTGCGCGTCGGCGAGTTCGGGCTGATGGCGGAACTGGCCGGTGACGACGAGCACGAGCACGACGGCGGCGATCACGATCCACCCGGCGACCCCGAGCGGGCCGGCCAGCGCCATGTCGGGTGTCGAGGCCGCGACGACCACGACGAGACCGGCGGCCGCGTTGAGCGCGCCGTGCGCCAGCACCGCCGGCCAGACGGAGGCCGACCGCAGCCGCAGCCATCCGAGCACGATGCCCCAGGCGACGCATCCGGTGACCATCAGCAGCACGCCCGTGAGATCGATGCGGCCGAAGTTGTACCCGAGCAGGATGATCGGGCTGTGCCACAGCCCCCAGATCGCTCCGCTGAGGAGGAGGGCCGGCCAGGTGCCCAGCGGTCTCAATGCGGGGAGGAGCCACCCGCGCCACCCGAGTTCCTCGCCGAACGCGAGAAGGCTGTTGAACAGGGCGCCGGCCGGGATCATCGCGAACTGCGCGATGACGAGCATCTCGATCGGCGGCACCGGGGTGCCCGGCGGGAGCAGCGCGGCGACCTGCGCCGCGAAGCCACCGAAGGCGAGATCGATCTGCACGAACCCGAGGGCGGCGGCGACGAGGATCGTGAGCACGACGAGCACGGGCGGGACCAGCCATCCCGCCACCATCAGCCAGACGACGCGTTTCGCCGGGCGGAGCGGCCAGAGTCCGAGGAATCGAGCACGGCCGCCCGGGGCGGGCACGCGCAGGGCGAAGGTCACGATGAGCGCGGCGAGCGCCGGGGTGAACATCATCACCGGCAGCAGCACCGGGGTGAGCGGCGAGGCGAGCCCGGCGCCGAGCCACAGCGGTAGCGCGACGAGCCACGCGAGACCGCAGGCGAGCGCGACGAACACGATCACCGCGCTCCAGGGCACGCGCCGGGTGGGGAAGGGATACTCGCGGGACATCAGGGGGCCTCTCGGTCAGCGGTGGGATCGGTCAGCGGTCGGATCGGTCATGGTCGGTTCGATGGCGATCGGCGTACGCCTGAAGCAGCGCCGCCGCCTCTTCGGCGCCGTCGATCGTGACGATGAACGGCTTGCCGTCGCGACGCTCGACCTCGATCGCCGCTCCACGCCGCATCACGATGCCCCGACGGCCGTCGAAG
The DNA here is from genome assembly GCF_044772365.1 of Microbacterium sp. NPDC090225. NCBI lineage: Bacteria > Bacillati > Actinomycetota > Actinomycetes > Micrococcales > Microbacteriaceae > Microbacterium > Microbacterium sp. NPDC090225. The sequence continues at coordinate 1,120,258 of NZ_JBIVYS010000001.1, forward strand.
GCGATTCGCCATCCCCATCCGCCGAAGTCGCCGAACGGGGAGATATCGACGGCGCGCGCCGAGACGATCCGGTCGATCGGGATCACCGACTTCGGCCACCCGGCCAGAGAGCGCGCGGCGAAGCCCGAGGGCGTGATGCGCACGCGGAACGCGGAGCACGCGGCGAGCGCACCGCCCACCACGATCACGCTGATCGCGACGACCCACCCGCCGGCGACACCCGCCGCGAGCATGTACGCCGCGAGCACGGCGAGCAGGAGCGCGAGGCCCGCCATCGACAGCAGCGCCGCCCTCGGCATCGTCGTGGTGCCGAGCCAGACGACCCGCTCGCCGTCGGCCACCCGCACGTCGAGCCGGGTTTCGAGCACGCCGGCCCCCTCGTCGACGACACGCGGCTGGACCGCCCACCCCGCGACCGTCCCCGCGGCCAGCACGACGAACGCGAGCAGGAGGACGAGCCCCACGTCGGGGGTGTCGGCTGCATCGTCGAGTCCGCGCTGCAGGGCGAGCGACCCGAGGCACAGCGTCAGGCCGAATGCCGAGAGCCCGGCCGCGAAGCCGCCCATGAGACGCGTCGTCGCGCCCCATCTGCCGCGGGACGCGCCGAACGAGGTGAGCGCGAGCGCGAGCGGCAGCACGAGACCGACCGCGAGGAGCAGCCAGAAGTACGAGGTCGGCGCGGCGAACCCGTCCGCCCCGGCGGTACCCCAGTGGATGACGACGGGGTCGGGCAGAGAGGGCAGCCACGCGGCGATGACGGCGAAGCCGATCGCGACGAGCGCGACGGGAAGCGCGACACCGACGGCGAGGAACGCCGCACGGGCACGACGGCTCTCGGATGCCTGCGCGGATGGGTGCGTGGTCATGGGGTGACCTCCTCGGGGCCTGCGGCGCCGGGCGTACCGGCGCGATGGGAACGGATCAGTGCGGCGAGCGTGTCGGAGGAGACGCCGAGCCGGGCGGCGCGTTGCACGAGCTCTGCGACATCGCTCGCGAGTTCAGCGAGGGGCGCGGCGGACGCGGCGACGACGGCACCCCTCCCCCGACGCAGGTCGAGGAGCCCCTCGTCGCGGAGCCCCTGGTACGCGTGCAGCACGGTGTGCTGGTTGATGTCGAGGGCCGCCGCGACCTCTTTCGCGGAGGGCAGTCGGTCGCCGGGGCGGAGGGTGCCCGCGAGGATGTCGGCCCGCACGGAGGCCGCGACCTGGTCGTACAGCGGCCGTGTGCTGTCGATGTCGACCCTGATGAGCATCCCGCCTCCTTGTTTCTCTAGTAATTATAGGAGAACTATAACAACTGTCGCAATCCTCCAGCGAACTTCGTCCGTCCGGGCGCACTCGGCCACACTGGCGCCATGCGCATCACTCCCCGCCGCCTCGCGATCGGCATGAGCCTGTGGGCCCCGAATCTGTTCAGCGGCATCCGCGTCCGTCGCTTCAGCGACGACTGGACCCGTGCGACCGTCGAGCTGCACGTCAACGTGTTCACCCGCAACTACGTCAAGACGGCCTTCGGCGGGTCGATGTCGGCGATGACCGACCCCTACTTCTTCATGCTGGTGATGCACCAGCTCGGCCGGGACTACGTCGTGTGGGACACCCGCGGCGAGATCGACCTGATCAAGCCCGGGCGCGGCGTGCTGACCGCGGAGTTCGCGGTGTCTCAGGCCCGCGCGGAGGACATCCGGCGAAAGGCGCACGGCGGCGGCAAGGTGCTCGAGTGGTTCGAGACCGAGATCACCGATCGCGAGGGGGATGTCGTCGCGCGCGTGCGGCGCGAGGTCTACATCCGCGAGAAGAAGCGGGTCACCGAGGCGCGTCGGTGACCTGAGTCACCCGTCGTTCACCGATCGATGCGACGATGACCGGATGCCCCTCGCCCGCCGACTGAGACTCTCCGATGCCGTGTTCATCGGGCTCGGCTCGATGATCGGCGCAGGGGTCTTCTCGGTCTGGGCGCCCGCGATCGGCGTCGCCGGCGCGGGCCTTCCCGTCGCCCTGGCGATCGCCGCGGTCGTCGCCTACGCGAACGCCACCGCATCCGCCCAGCTCGCCGCCTCCCACCCCGTCGCGGGAGGGACCTACGCCTACGCCCGCGCCGAGATCGGCCCCTGGTGGGGATTCACCGCCGGGTGGAGCTTCGTGATCGGCAAGATCGCGAGCTGCGCGGCCATGGCGATGACGTTCGCCGCCTATTCCGCCCCCGCCGGGTGGGAGACGCCCGTCGCAGTGGTCGCCGTCACCGCCTTCGTCGCAGTGAACTGCTTCGGGGTGACGCGCACGGCACTGCTCACGCGCATCCTGGTGGTGGTCTCGCTGATCGGGCTCGCGGTCGTCGTCGCCGCGGGGGTCGGTGCATCGCCCGCCAGCGCTGCCCCTCCCCTTCCCGATGCGACGGCGTACGGCGTGCTGCAGGGCGCGGGCCTGCTGTTCTTCGCGTTCGCCGGATACGCCCGCATCGCGACGATGGGCGAGGAGGTCGTGGACCCCGCGCGCACGATCCCCCGCGCGATCCTGCTCGCGCTCGCCGGCGCGGTCGTCGTCTACAGCGCGGTCGCGGCCGTCGTGATGCTCACGCTGGGGGCGGATGCCGCGACCAGCCCCGCCCCGCTGGTCGACGTGCTCGCGGCGACCGGCGGCGAGTGGCTCGCGCCGGTGGTGCGCGTGGCTGCGGCGACCGCATCGCTGGGCGCGCTCCTGGCGCTGCTCACGGGCATCGGGCGCACGACCCTCGCGATGGCTCGCGAACACGACCTCCCCGCGGTGCTCGCGAAGGTCGATCCGCGCTGGCAGGTGCCCCGCCGGGCCGAGATCACGATCGGCGTGGTCGTGATCGGGATCGTCCTGGTGGCCGATCTGCGCGACGCGATCGGGTTCTCGTCGTTCGGGGTGCTGCTCTACTACCTGATCGCGAACGCCGCGGCCTTCCGGCAGGAGGGCGCGGCCCGCCGTTTCCCCCGCGCGCTGCAGGTCGTGGGCGCGCTCGGGTGCCTGGTGCTGGTGAATACGCTCCCGGTGCTGGCCTCGCTCATCGGCACTGCGGTCGTACTCGTCGGCGTGGGTGGGAGAGCCATCGTGCTGCGTGTCCGGCGCACGAGAGGACCTCGCGTTCAGCCGCCGGCATCCGATCGGTAATCGCGCGGGGCGAACCCGAGCACCGCACGGAAGTCGCGGGTGAGATGCGCGTGATCGGCGTAGCCCAGCTCGGCCGCGATCCCCGCGAGGTCGGCGCAAGGATCATCGCGCACGCGCTGCGCGGCCTCCTGCAGGCGCCGACGCCGGATCATCGCCGCGGGAGCGACCCCGACGTAGCGGTGCGCCATCCGCTGTAGCGTGCGCACCGACACGGCCAGCCGCGTCGCCGCCTCCTCGGGCGAGCTCGCACCGTGCTCCCCCAGCAGCTCGACCGCGAGCGCGTTCGCCTGATGCGAGGCGTCGTCGAGCGCGCCGACCCGCGCCGTGAGCCAGGCACCGAACGCCTCGGTCGCGCGCTCCCGATGCCCGTCGCCCGAGCGCATCGCCTGCGCGACCGCGTCATACAGCTCCGGCGCGGGGAACGGGCGGATGCCGTCGACCAACGCCGCCGGATCGTCGAGGAGCGCCCCGACCGCCGCCGGACGCAGGAGCGCACCGACCGCCCATCCCTCACCGCGCAGATCTCGGAACGACGCCCGGGTCGTTGCACCCGAGACCGTGACGCCGTCGTACTCGACGACGAGATTCACCCCGGGATATCCGACGATGTGCTGGCGGGAGACGTCACCATCGGGGAGCCGCCACTCCGGGATCCAGAACCACTCCACGAGCTCGGCCTCCTCCCCGTCGGGCGCCAGACGGTGGAACGTCGGCAGACGCTCGGGATACAGCACGCCACGAGTCGGATCCACCATGCGCCCACCCTAGATCCCGTGGCCGGCACGGGTTGTCGCGGATCTTCAAGCGCACAGCATCCGCACCGCCGTATGGTCGTCGCATGACCACCGACATCCCCACCACCGGCGTGACCGGAACCCACACCACCGCCGGCCGCCCGCACAGCGCGACCTCGCTCACCCCCTTCCTCGCGATCCCGCACGCGGCCGACGCCATCGCGTTCTACCGCGACATCTTCGGGGCGCGCGTCGTCGACGTCACCGAGTTCGGCGGCGTGGTCGCGCACGCCGACCTCGACTTCGGCACGGGGTTGCTCCAGCTCGGCGAGCCGAGCCCCGACTACCACCTGGTCCCTGCACCGGAGGGCGACGACGACTGCTATTCGATGGGTCTGTACGTCGAAGACGTGGATGCGGTGGTGGGGCGCGCGGTCGACGCCGGATCGACGGTGCGCGAAGCGCCCTCGCACTTCGTCTCGGGAGACCGTTACGCGAGCATCCGCGATCCGTTCGGCGTGCGCTGGTCGATCATGAGCCGTGTGGAGGACCTCTCCGACGAGGAGAGCTCGCGCCGCGTCGCGGAGTGGGCCGCCTCGTTCACCCCGACGCCGAGCGAGGACGCGTCCTGACCGACCGCTGCGCTCCTCGGCAGACCGCCGGTAACAGGGCCTCTGCCGTGCGGCGGTAGCCGAGTGCGCTGGGGTGGAATCGGTCGAGGCTGAACATCTGCTCCGGCTCGTCGAAGAACATCGGGCCGACCGATCGCCGCAGGTCGACGGGTTCGGCTCCGGCGAGCCGCGCGGCATCCGTCTGCGCGATCGCGAGCCGTCGCGAGAGGCTCGACACGATCCGTCGCAGCGGCTGCGGCACAGGACGCAGCGAACCCAGATCGGGACAGGTGCCCACCACGACCTCCGCGCCGAGCGCCCGCAGCCGCCGGACGGCCGCATCGAGATGCCGCACCGATGTCGCGACCGGAAGACGATGCGTCACGTCGTTTCCCCCCACCACGATCACCGCGACATCGGGCCGGTACCCCGCCGCGAGACCGTCGAGCTGCGCGTCGAGATCCGGGGACTCCGAGCCGACGATCGCGGCGGTGCGCAACCGCACCGGACGGTGCAGGCGCAGGGCCATGCCCTTGGCGATACGTCCGCCGAGGGTCTCCTTGCGCCGCGCCGCACCGAGTCCCGCGGCGAGCGAGTCGCCGAGCACGAGGAGTTCGATCGGCTCACCGTCGAGCGAGCGTCGCCAGATGCGGTCCGCATCCAGCGAGTCCTCCCCCAGCGGCTTGCCGATCCGGCGCCGAGCGATCGCCGCCTGGCGGGTGAGGAGCATCCGCCCGCCGACCGCGACGCCCGCGGTCAGTGCGGTGGCGCCGAGGAGGATGGGGAGGCGTGTTCGTCCCATGCCCCGATTCGACCCCGAAGACGTGAACGCCGCGTGAACGCGGCGGAGCGGTCCGTCAGGCGAGCGGCTTGCGCTCCACGGCGTCCGCACCGGCCGACACCGTCGCGAACGATGTGAAGCCGTCGGCGGATGCCCGCTCGAGCAGTGCCTTGAGGTTCTTCGTGCGGCGCTCGAGGCGCACGCGCGCGCCCTCGGCGATCAGCGCGGTCTTGTGCGCGAGCAGTTCGGCGACCGGGACGTCGGCGTCGTGCACCAGCACGATCGCCTCCTCACGGTCGTCGCCGCCCGCTGTCACGAGGTCGACGAGACGCTCGAACCCGAGCGAGAAGCCCACCGCCGGCACCTGCTGACCGAGGAAGCGGCCGATCATGCCGTCGTAGCGACCGCCACCGCCCAGCGAGTAGCCGACCGAGGGGTGCGCGAGCTCGAAGATCGTACCGGTGTAGTAGCCCATACCGCGCACGAGGAAGGGGTCGAACACGAGCGGGATGCCGGCGGCATCCGTCTTTTCCGACGCGCGGCCGACCGCGACGGCCTCACCGATGCCCACGAGGTGGGCGACGATCTCGTCGGGGGCGTCCGCGGGCAGCGCCTTGCGGATCTGCGCCTCGCCGTAGGGCAGGTACTCGCGGGTCTGCGGGCGGCGCAGGAACGCCTCGAAGGCGTCGACGGCGCTCGGGGTCGCGGAGCGCTCGCGCAGCTCGGCGGCGACGCCGTCGGGACCGATCTTGTCGAGCTTGTCGATCGTGATGAGCACGCCGGGGCGCTCGTCCTCGGCGAAGCCGAAGCTCTCGAGCATCCAGTCGAGCACGCGACGGTCGTTGATGCGCACCGTCGCCCCCTCGAGCCCCAGAGCGTCGACGGCGTCGAGCGAGGCGACCATGAGCTCGGCCTCGGCCCGCGAGGAGTCGTCGCCCATGATGTCGATGTCGCACTGCACGAACTGGCGGTAGCGCCCCTTCTGGGGACGCTCGGCCCGCCACACCGCGCCGATCTGGATCGAGCGGAAGACCGCGGGCAGCTGCGCCCGGTTGCTGGCGTAGAAGCGTGCGAGCGGCACGGTCAGGTCGTAGCGCAGCCCGAGGTCGGACAGCGCGGCGGGGTCGTCGGCGGCCTCGCGGATGGCGTCGGCATCGAGCCCACGGCGCAGCACGTTGTACGCGAGCTTCTCGTTGTCGCCGCCGATGCCGGCGTGCAGACGCGCGTACTCCTCGACGACCGGCGTCTCGATCTCGTCGAATCCGTGCGCCCGGTAGCGCTCGCGGATGACGGAGAGCACGCGCTCACGGCGGGCCTTGTCGGCGGGGAGGATGTCGCGCATGCCGCGCGGCGGGTTCACAGTAGCCACGACTCCATCTTTCCAGGTCTCTTGCGGGGCCTGGGACGCTTCGACAGGCTCAGCGACCCAGGGCTGCTCAGCGACCCAGGGCTGCTCAGCGACCCAGGGGGCTGCTCAGCGACCCAGGGACGACTCAGCGGTCCAGGGGTGCTCAGCCCTCGGCGGACCGCACGTCCTGCTCGAGGGCGCGGAGCCGTTCGCGCAATGCCCGCTCGGCATCCCAGCCCTCGGCGCGTGCGCGCCCCACGAGGGCGAGCAGCGCCTCTCCGAGCTCGGTCTCGCTCGACGGGCCGTCGGCCACCGGAGCCTCGACGCCGGCGCCTGCCGCGCGACCGGTGAGCTTCTGCGCGAGCGCCAGCGCCGGCATCCCCCGGGGCACCCCGTCGAGCACGCTCGTGCGCGTGCGCTTCTCGGCCGCCTTCGCGGCGTTCCAGTGCACGAGCACCTCTTCGGGCGTGGTCGCGGTCTCGCCCGCGAAGACGTGCGGATGCCGCCGCACCATCTTCTCGGTCAGGGTGTCGGCGACATCGTCGATGTCGAAGGGGTCGTCGGGGTCCTGTGCGGCGATCGCCGCGTGGAAGAGCACCTGCCACAGGAGGTCGCCGAGCTCCTCGCGCAGGTCGTCGCGAGTGCCGCTCTCGACCGCGTCGATCACCTCGTGCGACTCCTCGATCAGGTAGGGCACGAGGTCGCGGTGCGTGATCTGCTGCGACCACACGCAGCGCTCGCGCACGGCGCGCATGGTGTCGGCCGCCGCGCGGAGGGGGTCGACGGCGTTCGACTGCTCGGGCCTGCCGGTCATGTGTCCTCGTTCCGTCGGAGGGTGGTCAGGACGCCGCGGCGAGGCGGCGATGGCGGCGTGCGCGCGACGAGACGGTGAAGCCCGCGACCACCAGTGAGAGCAGTGAACCGACGAGCACGCCGAGGATCGCCTGATCGCGGATGCCCGCGTCGTCGGCGAAGGCGAGGTTCGCGAGGAGGAGCGAGACCGTGAAGCCGATGCCGCCGAGCGACCCGGCGGCGAGGAGGTCGGGTAGATGGAGCGTCGGCTCGGTCCCGCGTGGCCGAATGCGCATGGCGAGCCACCCGAACACCCCGATCCCGATGATCTTGCCCACCGGCAGGGCGACGACGATGCCCCAGAACGCCGGGGACAACTCGTTCGGTGAGACGGCGGGGATCACGACGAACGCCGCGACGAAGGCGAACAGCGGCAGGATCGCACCGTTGACCGTGGGTTCGAGGGCGTGGCGACTGCGCGACGCCGGGGTCGGGGCCATGACGAGGCCGAGAAGGACCCCGGCGATGGTGGCGTGGATGCCGGATGCCGCGACGAGGCCCCAGCACACCACGCCCACGGCGATCATCGTCACGGCGATGGCGAAGTGACCGCGAGCTCCGAGCCGGCGGCTGAGCAGCCAGAAGAGCAGCACACCCACGACGGCCGCTCCGAGGAGCACCCACTGCACGTCTCGGGCGAACAGCACCGCGATGAAGACGATGCCGATGATGTCGTCGAGGATCGCGAGGGCGAGGAGGAACACCCGTACGCTCGAGGGCAGTCCACGCCCGAACATCGCCAGCACTCCGAGCGCGAACGCGATGTCGGTGGCCGTGGGGATCGGCCAGCCGGATGCCGTCGCCCCTTCGCCCGCGATCAGCAGGTAGATCGCGATCGGGACGAGCACTCCGCCCGTCGCCGCGATCGCTGGCTGGAGGGCCTTGCGGGGCGAGTCGAGCTCGCCGTGGGTGAGCTCGTGGCGCAGTTCGATCGCCACGACGAAGAAGAAGACGGCGAGCAGACCGTCCGACACCCAGTGCGCGAGGGAGAGGTCGAGGCTCGTGCCCGGAACCGCGAGATGCACGTCGAGCGCCGCGGCGATCGGGTCGTGCGTCGGCAGATTCGCGAGAAGGAGACCGAGCCCCGCTGCCACCAGCAGGAGGACGGCCGGGAACTGCTGCCCGCGAAGGGGATTCACCGAGATGCGCATCACCCTCATGTTAGGCGTCTGCATGACGTCGCAGACCGTCATGCGTTCGAGGTGGCCCCGCCGACCGGGATACGCTCGACGGGTGACCCCCGAACACGTCTTCACCGAGCCCACCAACACCGAAGCCATCCGCGTCATCGGGCGCTTCGAGGCGGGGCAGGGCATACCGGACGCGATGCGCTCCGACGTGCGCATGCTGGGCGGACTCCTCGGACAGGTGCTGCGCGAGGCGGGCGGCGACGATCTTTTCGACGACGTCGAGCGACTGCGCCTCGCGACCATCCAGGCCTACGAGGACTCGACCTCGGACGCCTTCGAGCGGGCCTCGGCGATCGCCGAGTCGTTCACGATCTCCCGCGCCGACGAGGTCGCCCGCGCCTTCACCTGCTACTTCCACCTCGTGAACCTCGCCGAGGAGCACCAGCGCGTGCGCGTGCTGCGCGAGCGGGCGGGGCAGCCCGGCCGTGAGGATGCCGCCGACACCGTCGCGACCGCCTACGCGCGTCTGCGCACCGAGGTCGGCGACGAGGAGGCGCGCCGTCGCCTGGCGGGTCTCCGCTTCCACCCCGTCTTCACGGCGCACCCGACCGAGGCCCGCCGCCGCGCCGTCTCGTCGAGCATCCGCCGTCTCTCCGACCTGCTGACGCAGCACGATGCGGCGAGCGCGGGCGGAGCCGAGCAGCACCGTGCCCGCCGCCGCATGCTCGAGGAGATCGACACCCTGTGGCGCACCGCGCCGCTGCGCTCGCAGAAGCCGTCTCCGACCGACGAGGTGCGCACGGTCATGGGCGTCTTCGACGAGACCCTCTTCACGACGGTCCCCCACGTCTACCGCCGCATCGACGACGCCCTCCGCGGCGAGGAGTCCGGCGCCAGCGCACCGGTCGTCCCGGCGTTCGTGCGCATCGGGTCGTGGGTCGGCGGCGACCGCGACGGCAACCCGTTCGTGACGGCATCCGTCACCCGCGAGGCATCGCAGATCGCCTCGGACCACGTGCTCCGCGGTCTCGAGCGCGCTCTCGAGCGCATCGGCCGCACGCTCACGCTCGACGCCGAGACCACGCCGCCCAGCGCCGAGGTCACCGCCCTGTGGAACGACTTCGCCGGCGCCGATGCCGATGCTGCGGCGGCCCTGGCCACACGCTCCCCCGACGAACCGCACCGTCGCGTGCTGCTACTGCTCGCGCACCGGGTCGCGGCGACGCGCCGGGGCGATGGCGCTCAGCGCTATGGCACGCCCGAGGAACTGCTCGCCGATCTGCGCGCGGTGCAGGCGTCGCTCGCCGCCTCCGGCGCGCGCCGCCACGCCTTCGGCGGGGTGCAGCACCTCATCTGGCAGGTCGAGACGTACGGCTTCCACCTCACCGAGCTCGAGGTGCGCCAGCACTCGCAGGTGCACGCCACGGCCCTGGCCGAGCTGGAGTCGGACGAGCCGATCAGCGCCCAGACCGAAGAGGTGCTCGAGGTCTTCCGCGCGATCGCCGAGATCCAGCGCGACCGCGGTCTGCGGGCCGCCGGCCGCTACGTCGTCTCGTTCACCCAGGCGGCCTCCGATCTCGCGAACGTGCACCGCCTCGCCCGCCACGCGCTCGGCGACGACGCCCCGGTGCTGGACGTCGTGCCGCTGTTCGAGACGTTCGCCGACCTGCAGGCGGCCCCCGGCATCCTCGCCGAGGCCGTGACCTTCCCCGAGTTCCGGGCGCGCATGGCCGAGACGGGCAACCGCCTCGAGGTCATGCTCGGGTACTCCGACTCGTCGAAGGACGTCGGCCCGGTCGCCGCGAACCTCGCGCTCTACGAGGCGCAGGAGAAGATCGCGCAGTGGGCGCAGGACTCCGACATCGAGCTGACGCTGTTCCACGGCCGCGGCGGTGCCCTCGGGCGCGGCGGCGGACCCGCGAACTCGGCGATCCTCGCCCAGCCGCCGCACTCGGTCGACGGCCGCTTCAAGCTCACCGAGCAGGGCGAGGTCATCTTCGCCCGCTACGGCGAGCCGGCCATCGCGATGCGCCACATCGATCAGGTGGCCGCGGCCACTCTGCTCGCCTCCTCCCCCTCGGTCGAGCAGCGCACGAGCGGTGCCGCGGCCCGGTACGCCGAGGTGGCGTCGGTGATGGACCGCTCCTCGCGCGATCGTTTCTTCTCGCTCGTGAAGGCCGAGGGCTTCGCGCCCTGGTTCGCCACCGTGACCCCCATGGAGGAGATCGGTCTGCTGGCCCTGGGTTCGCGCCCCGCGCGCCGCGGCCTCTCGGTCGAGTCGCTCGAAGACCTGCGCGCCATCCCCTGGGTGTTCGCGTGGACGCAGGCCCGCATCAACCTCGCCGGCTGGTTCGGTCTCGGCACCGCGCTCGAGGCCGTCGGCGACGAGGCCCTGCTCGCCGAGGCCTACCGCGAGTGGCCGCTGCTGCGCACGATGATCGACAACGTCGCGATGAGCCTCGCCAAGACCGACGAGCGCATCGCCCGCGAGTACCTCGCGCTCGGCGATCGCGACGACCTGGCCGCTCTCGTGCTCGACGAACTGGCCCTCACGCGCCAGTGGGTCATCCGTCTCACCGGTGGTGAGGGACTCCTCGAGAACAAGCCCGTTCTTCAGCGCGCGGTGCAGCTGCGCAGCCCGTACGTCGACGCGCTCTCGCTGCTCCAGCTGCGCGCGCTGCGTGCGCTGCGTGCGCCGGCGGATGCCGAGGCGACGGGTTCCGGAGCCGATGCCGAGCAGCAGCGACTGCTGCTGCTGTCGGTCAGCGGTGTCGCGGCGGGTCTGCAGAACACCGGGTGACCGCGCGTCATCGTGGGGGCGGGACGGCGTGCGGAGCACGCGCGCTAGAGTGAAATCTCGCGCCTGATCCGGCGAAGCCTCACGCGACACGATCGCCTGCACCACCCTCCCCCACCCCAGAAAGTCTTTCGCGTGACCGCACTCTCCCCTGCCGCCTTCCACCCGCTCGACGCCGCCGTGCAGCCCGTGTTCGACACGGTGCTCACCCGCAGCCCGCACGAACCCGAGTTCCACCAGGCGGTGCACGAGGTGCTGCAGTCGATCGCACCGGTGCTCGCGGCGCACCCGGAGTACGTCGACGGCGGCATCCTCGAGCGTCTCGTCGAGCCGGAGCGGCAGATCCTCTTCCGCGTGCCGTGGGTCGACGACTCGGGCAAGCTGCAGGTCAACCGCGGCTACCGCATCCAGTTCTCGTCGGTGCTCGGGCCGTACAAGGGCGGCCTGCGCTTCCACCCCTCGGTCAACCTCTCGATCATCAAGTTCCTCGGCTTCGAGCAGATCTTCAAGAACGCGCTCACCGGCCAGGGCATCGGCGGCGGCAAGGGCGGTTCGGACTTCGACCCGCACGGCCGCTCGAACGCCGAGGTCATGCGCTTCTGCCAGTCGTTCATGAACGAGCTGTACCGCCACCTCGGTGAGCACACCGACGTGCCCGCGGGCGACATCGGCGTGGGCGGCCGCGAGATCGGCTACCTCTTCGGCCAGTACCGCAAGGTCACCAACCGCCACGAGTCGGGCATGTTCACCGGCAAGGGCACGGGCTGGGGCGGTGCCGAGGTGCGCACCGAGGCCACCGGCTACGGTGCCGTCTTCTTCGCGCAGGAGATGCTCGTCGTGAAGGGCGACTCCTTCGAGGGCAAGCGCGTCGGCGTCTCGGGCTCGGGCAACGTGGCGATCTACGCGATCCAGAAGGCGACCCAGCTCGGCGCCGTTCCGGTGACGGCATCCGATTCCTCCGGCTACGTCGTCGACGACGCCGGCATCGATGTCGATCTGCTGCGCCAGATCAAGGAGGTCGAGCGCGCTCGCATCGTCGAGTACGCGAACCGTCGCCCGAGCGCTCGCTTCGTCGAGGGTGGCAGCGTCTGGGAGGTGCCGGTCGACATCGCCGTGCCTTCGGCGACGCAGAACGAGGTCTCCCTCGCCGACGCCCAGGCCCTCATCGCGAACGGCGTGCGCGCGGTCTCCGAGGGCGCGAACATGCCGTGCGTGCCCGAGGCCGTCGAGGCGTTCCAGAAGGCGGGCGTGCTCTTCGCCCCCGGCAAGGCGGCGAACGCCGGCGGCGTCGCCACCTCGGCCCTCGAGATGAGCCAGAACGCCTCGCGTCAGCGGTGGACGTTCGGCGACAGCGAGAACAAGCTGCGCGAGATCATGGGCGACATCCACCGTGCGTCCTTCGACGCGGCCGAGCGCTACGGCGTCGAGGGTGATTACGTGGCCGGCGCGAACATCGCCGGTTTCGAACGCGTCGCTGCGGCGATGCTCGCGCAGGGCGTCATCTGACCCCTGCGGAAGGGCCGTCTCCCCTGACCCTCGGGAGACGGCCCTTCGTGCGCGCGGGCGCGTTCAGCTCTCGTCGACCGGCACCTTCACGACCTTGTTGAACCCGGTCACGGCCTGGTTCTCGTCGAAGGCTGCGACCTTCTTGCGGAAGCCGCGCGTGATCACGAGCAGGTAGACGAATCCGATCGCGGTCCAGGTGAGACCGCCGATGAGCGCGTCCTGGTGCAGGTTGACCCAGAGCAGCCCGGTGAGCAGCATGCCGATCGTCGGCATCACGATGTAGTTGAAGATGTCGGCCGGCGTCTTGCGGCGGCCCTTGCGGATGGCGAACCAGGCGATCACCGAGATGTTCACGAAGGTGAACGCGATCAGGGCGCCGTAGTTGATCCACGCGGCGATCAGCTCGAGCGTGAAGGGGATCGCGAGCAGCGAGATCACGCCGACGAGCACGATGTTGAACGTGGGCGTGTGGGTGCGCGGGTTGATGTAGCCGAAGGCCTTCTGCGGCAGCACGTTGTTGCGGCCCATCACGAGCAGCATGCGCGAGACGGAGGCATGCGACGCGAGACCCGAGGCGAGGGTGGCGCAGAAGCCGGCGGCGGTGAGCACCGCCATGAAGACGTTGCCGCCGACGAGGTCGCCGATGATCGGCAGCGTCGAGTCCTCGACGAACTGCATGTCGCCACCGGGGGCGAACTCGTTCCAGTCCGGGAACCGCAGCTGCGAGACGTAGGAGGAGACGAGGAAGATGCCGCCGCCGATCAGGACGGTGAGCAGGATCGCCTTCGGCATGGTCTTCGGGTCCTTCGCCTCCTCGGCGTACATCGTGACCGCGTCGAAGCCGATGAACGAGAAGCAGACGATGGTCGCACCCGTCAGCACGGCGGTGAACGTGACGTCGTCGTGCAGGAACGCGCCGACCGAGAGGATGGTCGCCGCTCCGTCGCCGCGCAGCAGCTGCGCGACCACGAGCACCACGAACACGACCATGACGATGATCGAGAAGATCAGCAGGATCACGTTGAGATTCGAGGTGCCGCGCATGGTCATGTAGATGATGCTCGTGACGAGGATGCAGTACAGCACGACCCATATCCAGGCCGGGACCTCGGGGAACATCGCCTCGAGGTAACTCTTGATGATGAGGCAGTTGACCATCGGCAGCAGCACGTAGTCGATCAACGAGGTCCATCCGACCATGAACCCGAGGTTCGGGTGGATCGATTCGCGCACGTAGGTGTACGCGGAACCGGCGCTCGGGATGGCCCCGGCGATCTTGCCGTAGCTGATGGCCGTGAACACCATCACGACGAGGGCGACGAGATAGGCGGCGGGAACGACGTTGTTCGTGTCCCGCGCGACCATGCCGAACGTGTCGAACACCACGGTGGGCGTCATGTATCCGAGTCCCAGACCGACGATGGCCCAGAGGCCGAGATTCCGTCTGAGCGTTCCGCCGCCCTGCGCGAGCGGCTTCGTCTTCAGTGCCATGGGTACTCCTCGTTGGAACAGCGCCAGGGGCCGGACTCGGGTCGGCCGGCGGTTGAGGATCAGTATGGAGCACAGGTATTCCTCAGCGCGACCCCCAATTTCGATTCGAAATACGCATTTAACATGACGAAAATGCGCGTGATTCGAAGATCACGGGGTCACCAGCCCTCGCGCAGCACCCGCCCCAGCATCGCGACGACATGGTCGGCGCTCTCCGCCGTCAGGCACAGCGGCGGCTTGATCTTCAGCACGTTCGACCGCTCCGAGGTCGTCAGCACCACGACCCCGAGTTCACGCATCCGTTCGCAGATCGCCGCGGCCTCGGCATCCGCTGGCTCCATGGTCTCGCGGTCGCGCACGAGCTCGACGCCCAGATACAGCCCGGTGCCGTGCACGACGGCCACCATCGGATGCTCGTCGCCGAGCGCGCGTAGCCCGGCGGCCAGCCGCGCGCCGATGTTCTCGGCATTGCGCTGCAGGTCGTCCTCGACCATCGCGTCGAGCACGGCGAGTCCGACGCGGCAGCTCAGTGTGCTGCCCCCGGCCGACGAGAAGAACTGCCCCTGCGTGGCGAGAGCATCCGCGATGCGCTTCGAGGTGATCACCCCGCCGATCGGGAAGCCGTTGCCCATGGGCTTGGCGATCGTGACGATGTCGGGTGCGACGCCCGCCTGCTCGAATCCCCAGAACGTCGATCCCAGGCGGCCGAAGCCCACCTGCACCTCGTCGGCGATGCACAGACCGCCCGCGGCGCGGACACGATCGTAGGCGCCCGCGAGGTACCCCTCGGGCAGGAGCACTCCCCCGGCGTTGCCGAGCACCGATTCGCACAGGAAGGCGGCGACGTCGCGGCCGTCGCGATCGAGGGCGACGAGATCGGACGAGAGGTCGTCGAGATACCACCCCGCCGTGCCATCGCCCCGGTACGTGCCGCGATACCGATTGGGCACGTCGGCGACGTGCACCCAGTCGGGCCGCGTCTCGAGGGCGAACGGGTTGTCGTAGGCGCTCGTGGTCACCGCATCGCTCGCCATCGTCCAGCCGTGATACGCCTCGCGCAGCGCCACGACCGTGCGACGCCCGGTCGCCGCCTGCGCGAGACGGATCGCGAGGTCGACCGCCTCCGAGCCGCTGTTGACGAGCAGCACGGTATCGAGACCGCTCCCCTCCGGCATCAGTGCGAGCAGGCGCTCGCTGTACTCCGCGAGCTCGCGGAAGAGGAAACGCGAGTTCGTGCCGAGCGTGCGCAGCTGCCGATCGGCCGCGGCGGCGACCCCCGGGTGGCCGTGCCCGAGACCGGCGACGTTGTTCACCATGTCGATGTAGGAGCGACCCGTCGTGTCGACGAGATGGTGACGCCAGCCGCGCTCGATCTGCGGCGGATGCTCGTAGTAGCGCTCCTGCGCACCCGCGAAGATCCGCTCGCGCCGCGCGAGCTCCTCGGCGGACTCGTCGTGCTGTGCGAGGGACGGGATGCCCAGCAGCGGCGCGGGATCGGCCGTGAGACGCCGCCAGGCCGGCACGCGCGCGGGTTCGACCAGCGCGGCGCCGGGAGCGCGCGGAGGCCGTTCCGGCGCATCCGACCGCCGGAGGCCGAGGGTGAGAACGCGGTCGGTGTCTGATGCCGGGAGCCACCCCACCATGTCGCCCGCAGACACGCGCATCGCCGCCCGGTCGTCGATCTCCACACCGCGCAGGTCGACGACCCACCCGTCGAGGACGATGCGCGGCTCCTCGCGACTCGCCCGCAGCGCTCCA
Organism: Microbacterium sp. NPDC090225; assembly: GCF_044772365.1. Classification (NCBI taxonomy): domain Bacteria; kingdom Bacillati; phylum Actinomycetota; class Actinomycetes; order Micrococcales; family Microbacteriaceae; genus Microbacterium; species Microbacterium sp. NPDC090225. Next base: position 1,136,400 of record NZ_JBIVYS010000001.1, read on the forward strand.
TCGACGGCACTCGTCACGCGCAGCCGAGGACCGGGCCCGAGATGGATCTCCGTGTGCACGGGCCAGGTGGGTGCGGCATCCGCGACATCGATGCGCGTGCGGGTCAGCCGGAACACCCCGTACGGCAGCACGGCCGCCCCGGCTCCCGCGGCCAGCGCCGACACGACCAGGGCCGCATCGGCATCCGCTCGCTGCCAGCGTCCGGCGTCGAGGGCGTCCGACTCGACGCCCGGATCGACCACCTCGACGGCGCCGGCGAAGTCCGGGAGCAGCGCGGTGAGCGGCGCGCCCTCTGCCCGACCCGAGAACTGCGGGGCCTCGACGCCGAGTCGCTCGAGCACGTGCTCGGACATCTCGGCGAGCGACAGGAGCGTCGCCGCGTCGAAGATCGCCTGCTCCCCCGCGATCCGTTCGCGGGCGTAGTCGTTGTCGCCGTCGATCTCGAGTTGCCGCCACCCGCTGGCGACGAGGAGCGCGGCGCGCAGCACCACGAGCGGCCAGACCGCGCGGGCCTCCGCCTCGCTCAGCGGCGCATCGGCGTGGAAGGCGGCGACCGTGTCGAGCACGCGCAACGGGCGATCGGGTTCGTGATGCAGCATCGACGACACGCACACCGCGAGCTCGGCCACGCGCCATCCGAGAGCCAGGTCGCCGAGGTCGAGGACGGTGTGCGGGTGCAGGCGGGAGTCGGCGCCTCGTCGGCCCATGACGTTGTCATCGGTGAGATCGCCGTGGATCGGTTGGATCGGAAGGTCGCCCTCGACCGCGGCGAGCGCCACCCGGGCTTCCCCGGACGCCGCGAGCACGCGCCCGCGCAGCGCGTCGTCGGTGATCGAGTCCGCCAGTTTCGCCGTCTCGTCGAAGGCCACGCGCATGTCCCACATGTGCGGGCGATCGAGCCCCGGATGCCGAAGGGGCGCGAGCGCGTTCACGGATGCCGCCGCGAGTGCTCCGAACTCGGCGAGCACGACCGGCGCGAGATATCCGGCGTCGACGACCTCTTCCCCGACGGCGAACTCGCTGCGGCGCACGGCGAATCCTCGCCAGCGCTGGGTCAGCGCCCCGTCGAGGCCCGGAAGAACCGCCGGCACCGCCACACCCGCCGCCCGGTAGGCCTCGAGGGCGGCGTGCTGGGCCTCGCGCGCCTCGTCGCCGAACACCGGGTTGTCGATGCGGAGGACGCTGCGCGAGCCGCCGGCCTCCGTGAGCAGGAAGTTGCGGTCCTGGTTGCTGCCGAGCTCGCTCGCGACGACCTCGACGCCGTAGAGATCGCGGGCGATGCGTGCGGCGTCGCCCTCGTCGAGGTCCGGCCGGACGAGCCCTGCGCCGGCCTCAGCCACGGACGTCGCCGAGCGGGAGGTCATGGGCGTGCCGCGCCAGCGAAGAACCGTACCGTTCGGTGAGCTGCACCATCAGATCCGGGGTGTCGCGATCGACGCCGAACACGTGCCCCGGGAAGTCCAGGTCGGGTTGGGCCGCGGCGATCTCGGCATCGCGATCCGGCGAGAACAACTGGAGCGGATCGCCCACCGCCACCCAGCCGATCGGCACGACCGTGCCCTCGGGAACGCGCGCGCGGCGCTGCACGATCGCGTTGACGCGCACCTCGCTGCGCGCGCCCACGACCGCGCCGTTGAAGATCCGCGCACCCGAGGCGAGGAACACCTCCTCGCCCACCGTGGCGCCGGCGATGCTCGCGAGCGTGCCGACGAGGGTGTGATCGCCGATGTGCACGGCGTTCGCGGCGGTCGCCCGCACGAGGGCGTTCTCCATCACGATCACGTGCGCGCCGAGCGTGATCAGCCCGCCCTCGGCCGTGATCACGGCGCCGTGCAGCACCTGGCAGCCCTCTCCGATCTCGACGTCGCCGGAGACGACGGCGGTGGGAGCGATGACGGCAGTGTCGTGGATCCGGGGCCGAGCCCCGAGGTGCTCGTACAACATGCTCACAGCGTAGTGGCGCGGGAGCGCGCGGTGGGAGGCCTCCTCCTCGGTCGCGCCTCGGTCACTCCTTGGTGGCTGCTGTGCGTCGGAGCATGCCGATGACGAGGGTCGCGAGGAACAGCACGATGCCGAGGACGGCGAGCCAGACGAGGCCCTTGACCACGAAGCCGAAGACGGCGAGGCCGGCCCACACGATGAGCAGGATGATCAGGAGAATCCACATGGCTTCAGCATCCGCCGCCCTGCACAGGTGCCACACCCCGTTGACGCGCGCCCTCTGCTGGTCTAGCGGGCTACGCAGTCTCGCGGGCTATGCGGTCGCTCGGGCTACGCGGTCTCCGCCTTCACGGGCTCCGGGAAGATCGCGGTGAACAGCTGTCCCACCCACTCGAGCAGCTCGGCATCTGGGAGGGGTTCGAGCCCGACCCCCACCGCGGCCGGCACCGTGGGCATCGGCACGACCAGCGCTTCGCCTCCGGAGACGAGCTTCGCCTTCGGGTAGAGGCGCTGCAGGCGCACCTTGATCGAATCCTCGAGGCGAGCCGGAGCGATACGCAGGTTCGACCCCATCACGACGACATCGGCGAGCCCGGCACGGGCCGCACGGCGGCGCAGGCGGGCGATCGCGATGAGCCCCTCGACCTCGGCCGGGGGCGTGCCGTAGCGGTCGGTGAGTTCGTCGATCACCAGATCGATCGCGTCGTCCTTCGCTGTCGCGATCGAGGCTGCCGACAGCTTCTGATAGGCCTCGAGCCGCAGACGCTCGCTGTCGATGTAGTACTCGGGGATGCGTGCGTCGAGCGGCAACTCGAGACGCAGTTCCTGGCCGGACTCGACCTCCTCGCCGCGGAACGTCGAGACGGCTTCGCCGATCATGCGCAGATACAGATCGAACCCGACGCCGGCGATGTGACCGGCCTGCTCGCCGCCGAGCAGGTTGCCCGCGCCGCGCAGCTCGAGGTCCTTGAGCGCGACCTGCATGCCCGAACCGAGGTCGTTGTTCACGGCGATCGTCTGCAGTCGGTCGGCCGCCGTCTCGCTGAGCGGCTTCATCTCGTCGTACAGGAAGTAGGCGTAGGCGCGCTCGCGACCACGGCCCACGCGTCCACGCAGCTGGTGCAGCTGGCTGAGGCCGTAACGGTCGGCACGGTCGATGATGATCGTGTTCGCGTTCGAGATGTCGAGACCGGTCTCGATGATCGTCGTCGAGACGAGCACGTCGAACTTGCGCTCCCAGAAGTCGTCGACGACCTGCTCCAGAGCATGCTCGCCCATCTGCCCGTGCGCGACCGCGATGCGCGCCTCGGGCACGAGCTCGGCGAGTTGCGCGGCGACGCGCTGGATCGACTGCACCCGGTTGTGCACGAAGAAGACCTGGCCCTCGCGCAGGATCTCGCGGCGGATCGCGGCGGCCATCTGCTTGTCGCTGCGCGGACCGACGAACGACAGGATCGGATGCCGATCCTCCGGCGGCGTGGCCAGCGTCGACATCTCGCGGATGCCGGTGACCGCCATCTCGAGCGTGCGCGGGATCGGGGTGGCGCTCATGGCGAGGATGTCGACGTTCGTCTTCATCTTCTTGAGCGTGTCCTTGTGCTCGACGCCGAACCGCTGCTCCTCGTCGATGATCATCAGACCGAGGTCCTTGAACATCACCTGGTCGGTGAGGATGCGGTGCGTGCCGATGACCATGTCGACCGTGCCGTCGAGCAGACCCTGCAGCGTGAGGCGGGCCTCCTTGTCGGTCTGGAAGCGCGAGAGCGGGCGCACCTTCACCGGGAACCCGGCGAAGCGTTCGGTGAACGTCTCGAGGTGCTGCTTGACCAGCAGCGTCGTCGGCACGAGCATCGCGACCTGCTTGCCGTCTTGAATGGCCTTGAACGCGGCGCGCACGGCGACCTCGGTCTTACCGAAGCCGACGTCGCCCGAGAGCAGACGGTCCATCGGGATCGGCCGCTCCATGTCGGCCTTGATCTCGTCGATCGTCTGCAGCTGATCGGCCGTCTCGGCGAAGGGGAACGCCTCCTCGAGCTCGCGCTGCCAGGGGGTGTCGGGGCCGAAGGCGTAGCCCTTCGCGCTCATGCGCGCCGAATAGAGCTTGACGAGTTCGACGGCGATGTCGCGCACGGCCTTGCGGGCCTTGCCCTTGGCCTGCGACCAGTCGCTGCCGCCCATCTTCGAGAGGGTCGGCCCCTCGCCGCCGACGTACTTCGAGAGCAGGTCGAGCTGGTCGGTGGGCACGTAGAGTTTGTCGCCCGGGTAGCCCCGCTTCGACGGCGCGTACTCGAGCACGAGGTAGTCGCGCACCGACTTCGTGGCGTTGCGGCCGCCGGTCGACACCTCACGCTTCGTCATCTCGACGAAGCGTCCGATGCCGTGGGTGTTGTGCACCACGAAGTCGCCCTGCTTGAGCTGCAGCGGGTCGACGACGTTCTTGCGGCGGGAGGCGAGCTTCTTGACGACGCGCTGGTCGCCGCCGATCGTGCGACCGTAGAACTCGTTGTCGGTGAGGACGGCGAGCTTCGCCTCCGGCACCTGGAATCCGGCCTCGACCGAGCCGGTGAGCAGGGTCGCGACGCCGGGCTCGGGCGCATCGTTCAGCTCGGGAAGGATGCGAGCGGCGATGCCGCGATCGGCGAGCACGTCACGGGCGCGATCGACGAGACCCGAACCGGTGGCGATGACCACGACGCGCCAGCCCTCGGCGATGCGCCCGGCGACGAACGAGATCGCGCCGTCGACGTTGCCGTGGAACGACGGGATCACGGTGGCGTCGAGGTTCGCCGCCTCGGCGTCGTCCTCGCCGAGGCCCGCGCCGAAGGGGCTGAGCCGCCACCACACGCCGCCACGGTCGCGAACGACCTCGCGCAGCTGGGCGATCGTGAGGAAATCGCCCGCGCCGAGATCGATGGGAGCGGAGGCACCCGAGGTCGCTGCGCTCCACGCCGCGTCGAGGAACTCGCGGTTGGTCTCGCCGAGGGTGATGGCTCGGGCGCTCGAGCGCTCGGGGTCGACCACGGCGGTCGCCGCCCCCGCAGGGAGGTACTCGGCGAGCGACGAGAGGGGTCCGGAGACCGCGGGCAGGAGCGACTCCATGCCCTCGACCGGGATGCCCTCGGCCATCTTCTCGAGCATGCCCGCGATCGCCGGGAAGCCACCGATCAGCGCACGCGCGCGGTCGCGCACGTCGTCGGTGAGCAGCAGCTCGCGGCTGGGCGGCAGATCGACGGCACCGATGTCTCCGGGGAGGGAACGCTGATCGGCGACCGAGAACGCACGGATCTGGTCGATCTCGTCGCCGAAGAACTCGACACGGTACGGGTGCTCGGAGATCGCGGGGAACACGTCGAGGATGCCGCCGCGCACCGCGAACTCACCGCGGCGCGAGACCATGTCGACACGCGAGTAGGCGCGCTCGACGAGACGGGCGGCGACGGTGTCGAGTTCGAGGCCGCGGCTGCCCATCGCAAGCTCGAGCGGCTCGATCTCGCCGAGGTTGCCGGCGATCGGCTGCAGGGCCGCGCGCACGGAGGCGACGACGACGAGCGGATGATCACCCGCCCACTCGCGGATGCGGCGCACAGTCTGCAGTCGGAGACCCACCGTGTCGGGGCTCGGGCTGAGGCGCTCGTGGGGCAGCGTCTCCCAGGCCGGGAACGTGAGCACCTCGGCGTCGGGGATGTAGGAGCCGAGCGCCTGCGCCAGGCTCTCGGCGCGACGGCCCGTGGGCACGACGGCGAGCAACGCCTGCGGATGCCCCGCGGCGGCGCGCTTGGCGAGGAGTCCCGCGAGGGCCGGAGCATCCAGTCCGTCGACGAGCCCGAGGTCGGCATCGGTCTGAGCCCAGCCGAGCGCTTCACGGTACAGAGACGCCTCTTCCAAGGCGCGCAGAATCCCTGGAACAGTCACCGGACAAGACTAGCCGCCGCCTCCGACATCGGCTCCGGCTTCCGCCCGTCCCATCCGCCGTCCCGGTGCCGAACTCCCCCTCTGCGCACGAGCACCCCCTCTGCGCACGGTGCGCAGAGGGAGATGTCGCGCAGAAAGGGGGAGCTCGGCGGAAGGAGAGGACAGGCGTTACGTTGGGCCGATGGAAGCTGTACGACTTCAAACCGAGCGCCTCGTGCTGGCGGCGCCGACCGACGCCGACATCGAGGCGATCACGGCCGCGTGCCAGGACCCGGAGATCCCGCGCTGGACCACCGTTCCCTCGCCCTATTCGCGCGACGACGCCGCCGACTACGTGCGTCTGACCGGAGAGTGGTGGAACGACGGGTCGCAGGCGGTCTGGAGCATGCACGCGGGCGAGGAGCTCGTGGGCTCGATCGGGCTGCACCACATCACCCCGCACGATGCGGGTGGCCACGCCGAACTCGGCTACTGGGTCGCGGCATCCGCCCGCGGTCGGGGATATCTCGTCGAGGCGGCCCGCTCCGTCATCGACTGGGGCTTCGACGAGCTGGGTCTCGCACGCCTCACCTGGCGCGCCGTTGTCGGGAACGTCCCCTCGGCCCGCGCCGCCCGCGCGCTCGGCTTCCGCTACGAGGGTCTCCAGCGTCAGCTGCTCACCGGCCCGCGCGGCCGCGACGACGGCTGGGTGGCGGGGCTCCTCCCCACCGATGACCGGGCCCCGGTGGCCTGGCCCGTGCTCTGAACCGTCTCCTTCCCGGTACCGGGGTGACGATGTCGGATGCCGGTGGCAGGATGTTCGCATGCCCGAGATGCCGGAGGTGCAGGGGCTCGTCGACTTCCTCGGCGAGCGCGTCGTGGGGCGCACGATCACGCGCACGAGCGTCGCGGCGATCGCGGCGCTGAAGACCTACGACCCGCCGAACACGGCCCTGCACGGTGCCGTGATCAGCGGCGCCTCGCGGCGGGGCAAGTTCATCGTGCTCTCCTGCGGCGACGATCTGCATCTCGTCTTCCACCTCGCGAAGGCGGGTTGGCTGCGGTGGTACGAGACCCTGCCCACCACGATCATCAAGCCCGGTAAGACGCCGATCGCCCTGCGCGTCGCGCTCGACGACGGCAGCGGATTCGACCTCACCGAGGCGGGCACGAAGAAGTCCCTCGCGGTGTACGTCGTACGCGATCCCGCCGAGGTGCCGGGCATCGCCCGTCTCGGCCCGGATCCTCTCGACGACGCCTTCACCCGCGACGTGTTCGCCGGTCTCCTGGACGGCAAGCGCACGCAGATCAAGGGTCTGCTACGCGACCAGGCGGTGATCGCCGGCATCGGCAACGCCTACTCCGACGAGATCCTGCACGCCGCGCGCATGTCGCCCTACGCGATCGCCGCGACGCTCGATGATGCGGCGATCGACTCCCTGTTCACCGCGATGCAGGCGACGCTGCGCGAGGCGTTGGCCGAGGCATCCGGCAAACCACCCGCCGACCTGAAGGACGCGAAGCGCCGAGGGATGCAGGTGCACGCCCGCCGCGGCGAGACCTGTCCGGTCTGCGGCGACACCGTGCGCAGCGTGTTCTTCGCCGACCGCTCTCTCGAATACTGCCCCACCTGCCAGACGGGCGGAAAGGTGCTCGCCGATCGGCGCCTGTCGCGGCTGCTGAAATGAGCCGAGACGTCGCCGGATGACGAGGAATGAATTCTGCGCGGGCGCGTTGAGTACACTCAGAACATCAACGTGCTCCGGGGTCGGTGGGAATCCGAACCGGCGGTGACAGTCCGCGAGCGTCTCGGTTTCGACCGAGGTGCCGATCCGGTGGAAATCCGGGACCGACGGTGATGCGGGAGAGATCCCGCTAGTCCGGAAGGGAGGCAGCACGATGCGCCGCCGTGCGCGCCGTCCGTCCTCCCCCGGAGCCTTCAGAGAAGGACGACGGATGGCAGTGAACGAGACCGAGCGCGAGGCGATGAGCCGTGCTCTCGCGCTCGCGGCGCTCGGCCCCCGCGGCGTGAACCCGCAGGTCGGCGCGGTCATCCTCTCCCCCGACGGCACGATCCTCGCCGAGGGCTGGCACCACGGCGCCGGCACCCCGCACGCCGAGGTCGACGCCCTGTCGAAGCTCGCCCCCGGCGCCGCCCGCGGTGCGACGGCGGTCGTGACTCTCGAACCCTGCAACCACACCGGACGCACCGGCCCCTGCGCGCTCGCCCTGATCGACGCCGGCGTGAGCCGCGTCGTCTACGCGCTCGACGATCCCGGCGCCGTGTCGGGTGGAGGCGCCGAGCGCCTGCGGGCCTCGGGCGTCAGCGTCGAGGCCGGCGAGCAGGCGGATGCCGCGCACGCCGTGATCGACGGATGGCTCACCGCACAGCGCCTCGGCCGCCCGCACGTCACCGTGAAGTGGGCGCAGAGCCTCGACGGACGCGCCGCGGCCGACGACGGATCGAGCCAGTGGATCACCGGTCCCGCGGCCCGTGCCGACGTGCACCGCCGCCGCGCGGCATCCGATGCCATCGTCGTCGGCACCGGAACCGTGCTGACCGACGACCCGTCCCTCACCGCGCGCGACGGCGATGCACTGCTGCCCGACCAGCCCGTCCCGGTGGTGATCGGCTCGCGCCCCACGCCGCCCGATGCGGCGGTGCGCCGGCATCCGCACACTCCCCTCTTCTTCGACGGGCACGACCTGCACGCGGTGCTCGCCGACCTGCACGGACGCGGGATCCAGAGCGTCTTCGTCGAGGGCGGCCCGACCCTTGCGAGCGCGTTCGTCGCGGCGGGACTCGCCGACCGCGTGCTCGCCTACGTCGCCCCCGTGTTGCTGGGCGGAAGCCGCCTCGCCCTCACCGACATCGGCGTCTCGTCCATCGGCGAGGCGCATCGCCTGACGATCGACGAGTGGGTGCCTCTCGGTGCCGATCTGCTCGCGATCGCCCACCCCGCTTCCCTCCCCACCTCTCTCCCCACCGTGTCGACCGAAGGAGCCGTCTGATGTTCACCGGGATCATCGAGGAGATCGGCGAGATCACCGCCATCTCGCCATCGGGCGACGGCTGGCGTCTGACCGTGCGCGCTCCGAAGGCCGCCACCGACGCCGTGCACGGCGAGTCGATCGCCGTCTCCGGTGTCTGCCTGACCGTCGTCGCCTCGGATGCCGATTCCTTCGACGCCGACGTCATGAAGCAGACCCTCGACGTGGCGGCGCTCGGTGATGCCGCCGTGGGCACCCGCGTCAACATCGAGAAGGCGATGCCCGTCGGCGCGCGCCTGGGCGGGCACATCGTGCAGGGCCACGTCGACGGCGTCGGCACGGTCGTCGAGGTGCGACCGGGAGCCCAGTGGAGCGTGCTGCGCATCGCTCTTCCCGCCGATCTCGCCCCGCTCGTCGTCGACAAGGGATCGATCTCGGTCGACGGCACCTCGCTCACCGTCAGCGCGGTCAGCGATCCGTCCGCGGCAGACCCGTGGTTCGAGATCTCCCTGATCCCCGAGACCCTCGTGGCGACGACGCTCGGCACCCGCACCGTCGGTGACCGCGTCAACCTCGAGACCGACATCCTCGCCCGGCACGTCGAGCGCCTGCTCGCGTTCCGGACCGCACCGGAAGGAGGCTCGCGATGAGCCTTTCCACGATCGCCGACGCCCTCGACGCCCTGCGCGCCGGGCGCCCCGTCCTCGTCGCCGACGACGAGAACCGCGAGAACGAGGGCGACGTCATCCTCTCGGCCGAGCTCGCCACCCCCGAGTGGGTCGCGTGGACCGTGCGCTGGTCGTCCGGATTCATCTGCGCGCCGATGCCCGCCGACCGCGCCGACGACCTCAACCTGCAGCCGATGGTCGCCGCGAGCGAAGACGCGCGCGCCACCGCCTACACGGTGAGCGTCGACGCCGCCGAGGGCGTCACGACCGGCATCAGCGCGCACGACCGCGCACACACGCTCAACGTGCTCGCCAACCCCGCGTCGACGGCCACGAGCATCATCCGCCCGGGACACGTGCTTCCGCTGCGCGCCGTCGACGGCGGTGTGCGCGAACGCAGCGGCCACACCGAGGCCGCCGTCGACCTCATGCGCCTCGCGGGCCTGCAGCCGGTGGGGGCGATCGCCGAGGTCGTCGCCGAGGACGGCAGCATGATGCGGTTGCCGGGGCTCCTCGAGCTCGGTGCCCGCGACGGCGTTCCCGTCATCACGATCGAGCAGCTGATCGACCACCTCAACGAGGTCGACCCGCAGGGCGACAACGGCCCGGTGCGCAACCGTCGCGTGAGCCTGCGCGCCGATGCGACCGTGCCGACGACGCACGGCACCTTCCGGTTCCTCGCCTACAAGGATCGCGTCACCGGCACCGACCACATCGCCGTCGTCTCGGGCGAACCGCAGGAGACCTCGCTCGTGAGGGTGCACTCCGAGTGCCTGACCGGCGAGGCTTTCGGTTCACTCAAGTGCGAATGCGGCCCGCAGCTCGACGCCGCGCTCGACGCGATCGAGCAGGACGGCGGCATCGTCATCTACATGCGCGGGCACGAGGGGCGCGGGATCGGGCTCATCAACAAGCTCCGGGCTTACAGCCTGCAGGAGGAGGGGCTCGACACGGTCGACGCGAACCTCGCGCTCGGGCTGCCCGCCGATGCGCGCGAGTACGCAGCGGCCGCCGGCATCCTCGCCGACCTCGGCGTATCGAAGGTGCGCCTGCTGACGAACAACATCGACAAGGTGAACCAGCTGCGCGAACTCGGGCTCGACGTGGTAGAGCAGGTGCCGCTGATCGTCGGCGTCGGACCCAACAACCACCAGTATCTCGAGACCAAGCGTGACCGCATGGGTCACATCATCGGCGAGGACGAGCTCAAGGCCGCCCTCGCAGGACGGAAGGACGACGCATGAGCGGCGCAGGAGCACCCACGACCGGGAACATCGACGGACGCGGCGTGAACGTCGTCATCATCGCGGGCACCTGGCACGACACGATCACGAACGGCCTCATCTCCGGGGCCGAGCGCGTGCTGAACGAGGCGCAGGCCACGCACCGCCTCGTGCGCGTGCCGGGGTCGTTCGAACTCGCCGTCGCCGCGCAGGCCGCCTTCGCCGGTGGCGCGGATGCGGTGGTCGCGCTCGGCGTGATCATCCGCGGCGGCACCCCGCACTTCGAGTACGTCTCGGCGGCGACGACCGACGGACTCACCCGCGTCTCGCTCGACACCGGCAAGCCCGTCGGCTTCGGCGTTCTCACCCTCGACGACGAGCAGCAGGGCCTCGACCGTGCCGGTCTCGAAGGATCGAAGGAGGACAAGGGCGCCGAGGCAGCGGATGCCGCGCTGCGCACCGCCCTCGTCATCAAGGAGCTGCGCGGCTGACGGTGCGTTGAGGCCAGCCTTCCCTTCGTAGCGGAGGGAAGGCTCGGACTCGTACGGTGAGGATCATGGAGACCCTGCGCCACATCGTTCTCTTCGTCCACCTGATCGGCTTCGCCGTGCTCTTCGGGGCGTGGGCGGCGCAGGCCTTCGGCGGTAAGCGCGTCTTCACGCGGCTGATGAGCATCGGCATGGCGATCGCCGCGGTCGCCGGTCTCGCTCTCGCCGCCCCGTGGGGCATCTCGTACGAGCTGAACTACGTCAAGATCGGCGTGAAGCTCGTGCTGCTGCTCGTCATCGGCGCACTGCTCGGCATCGGCACCGCGCGGCAGAAGCGCGGAGCATCCGTACCCCCGATCATGTTCTGGCTGGTCGGCATCCTCACTGCGGCGAACGCCGCCATCGCCGCGATCTGGCGCTGAGTCGACGCGAGACTCGCGTCTGTCGCGTCGTTTCGCTGCGTCCGTGCACGTCTGCACGGAGGTGTCACGTCTGCACGGAGCATCCGCCGGGTTCGCCGTGCGGGTGTGATCGAGCCGTGCAGATGAGACGGCGGGAGGCGCGGTACCTGGGTCCCTGAGCTTGTCGAAGGGGCCCCGCCCCGTGTGCCCTGCAGGGAAGATGCTGTGTCAGCAGCCGGGGGCGGTGGGTTGTTCGGTGCAGGTGTGGGCGACGAGGGCGGTGTGGGCTTCGTAGATGCGGATGCGTTGGGTGGGTCCGGGGGTGGTGAGGGTGCCGTCGAGGGGGATCCAGCCGGTGCCGAGGTCGATCTCGGCGGTGTAGTGGATGGTGACAGTGGTGTCGTAGGTGCCGCGGTCGGTGTAGGTGTGGCTGGTTGCGGTGGGGGTGAACTGGGGTTGGCCGAGGGTGTCCCAGGTGGCGCCGCCGGTGGCGGTGTGGGCGGTGGTGCCGTCGCCGTAGGTGAAGTCGTAGCCGGTGGGGGTGAAGCGGGCGGTGAGGGGTGCGCCGAAGAGGGTGCCGGTGCGGGTGTGCACGGATGCGGTGGCGACGAAGTTCGTGGGCAGTCCGGCGATGCCGACGTTGCCGGGGTCGGCGGTCGGGGTCGCGGTCGCCGGGGTGAGGGTGACGAGGTCGGTGATCGAGATCGTCGGGGCTGCGGGGGCGGATGCCGGGGGCTCCGGCGCTAGATCCGGTTCCGCGCCACGCACGCATCGGAGGTCGGAGACGCCGCGGCAGTCGTCGGTGTCGTAGTTCTGCTGCGGGCGGGAGTAGCGCGGACCGGACGTTTCGGAGTTCGAAGACCCGGGGTTCGCGCCCGGGTATGGCGATGACCCGGGATACTGCGGGCCTGGCTGGGTGCCGGTGACGGTGACAGAGGAACCGTTGGTCGAGCCGCAGAGGCCTGCGTTCTTGATCGCCGGAGAGCATTCCTGAGCGGCTGCGTGTGCTGGAGATGCAGCGAGAAGCAGGACGAGAACGAGGGCAAGTGCCGTGCTCGCTCCTCTCATCGTCCTCAACATTCTTCCGCCGGTGCGTCGGACTCTGTCGTGATCATCAGCTGGTCATCGACGCGCACAAATGTGACGAGCTGAGCGACTACTTCATTCCGATCTTGGGGTGTGACGTCCATCCCGTTCGAATTCAGTACCCGAAGCTCTCTCCCATTCAGGCAAATACGAGCGCGAACGGTCGGATCTCCGCTCAGATCCGCAACGTCAACGCCCGTGAACGAGGTCAGAGCACTGACACCCGATAGGAACAGACCTTCCTCCTGGAGGAAGCGCACCCCGTCGATGTCGGCCTCTAACGCCTCGCCGATCAGGAAGTCCTGCGGGTCGGGGGACGATTCACCTGCGATCCGCGCGTTCCCCGCCTCGTTGTACGCCCGGTACACCTCCTCCGCGGCAGCGAACGCTTCCTCTTCACTCGCGAAGGCGGGCGTCGGGGTGGGCGAGGGTTCCGGGGCGGGCGCGCAGCCGCTGACCGCGGCGGCGACTAGGGCGAGTGCGAGGGTGGCAGCGGGGTATCGGGTCGACATCACCGCCACAAAGTAGCCCGATTCTGAGCGCACCCCCGGAAGTTATCCACAGGGTCGCGGGGCGGGACCCTTCGACAAGCTCAGGGAGCCCGTTCGGCGGGGCGCGGGGGTGCCGTGCTCTCGCGGACGACGAGTTCGGTTCCGACGAGGGGCGTCTGGGCGACCTCTCCCCCGTCGAGCTCGGCGAGCAGCGCGTCGACCGCGAGCGCGCCGACCTTCTCGGGGTGCTGCTGCACCGTCGTGAGCGGCGGCCAGATCTGCGCCGCATCGGGCAGTCCGTCGAAGCCCACCACGCTGACATCGCTGGGGATATCTCGGCCCGCCTCGCGGAACGCGCGCACCACGCCGATCGCCATCTGGTCGTTCGCGGCGAACACGGCCGTGACGTCGTCGCGATCGCGTAACTCGACACCGGCCCGGTAGCCGGAGGCAGCGCTCCAGTCCCCCGGGATCATCTCGGGAACACGGCGACCCTGCGCCTCCAGCGTCGACCGCCAGGCCTCGCGACGACGCTCGGCGGAGTACGACTCGGTCGGACCCGACACGTGCCAGACCGTCTCGTGACCGAGGTCGAGCAGGTGCTCGGTGGCGAGGCGGGCGCCCTGCGCCTGGTCGGTGTCGACGAACGGATGCGTCGAACCACGGTTCGAGTCGACGAGCACGATCGGCAACCCGTCGGGGATCTCGACCTCGGCCTCGTCGAGCTGATGCGCCTCGACCACGATGATGATGCCGTCGACGGCATGCTCCTCGAGGCGGCGGAACGCGCCCGCCACGGTCTCGCGGGCGCTGGACTCCACGGGGATCAGAGTGAGCGCGTACCCCATCTGCGAGGCGCGCACGGCGATCGCGTCGAGCGTGCGCTGATTGCCGTAGGAACTGAACGAGAACATGATCACGCCGATGGCGCGGAAGCGTCCCGATCGCAGGGCCCTGGCCGCACTGTTGGGCCGGTAGCCGAGGTGCTGCATCGCCTGCTCGACGCGTTCCCTGGTCGCCGCACCGACATAGCCGCGCGCGTTCACCACGCGGGAGACGGTCTGGCCGGAGACGCCGGCCTCGCGCGCCACGTCCTCCATCGAGGGGTCTCGCCGGCGCGGCGACTGCTCTGTCGAGGATTCCAGGGACACGATTGATCATCCATTCATGTGTTGACGTTGACACACTAGCAGTGGATCGCATATGTTGACGTTGACACACGGCGCAGTGAGCGCCTGGACATGGAGAAGGTCTCGTCGATGACGACTGAAATCATTGCGGCCCCCGGAGCCGCCGGCATCCGCCGTCGCGAGAAGCGCGACTGGAAGGGATGGGCCTTCGTCGGCCCGTTCATGCTCGTGTTCGCGCTGGTGTTCCTCACCCCGCTCGCGTACGCGCTGTACCTCAGCTTCTTCCAGGAGAAGCTCATCGGCGGCACCGCGTTCGTCGGCGTCGACAACTACGTGCGCGCCCTCACCGACCCCCAGTTCTGGGAGGCGTTCGGCCGGGTGCTGATCTTCCTCGTCGTGCAGGTGCCGATCATGCTCGCCCTCGCGCTCGGGGCGGCCCTGGCCCTCGACAGCGCACGCCTGCGCGGCGCCTCGTTCTTCCGCATCCTGATCTTCCTGCCGTACGCGGTCCCCGCCGTCGTCGCCGTGCTCATGTGGGGCTACATCTACGGCGACCAGTTCGGCCTGACGTCGAACTTCAACGACTTCCTCGGCAGCGACCTCATCACCCCGTTCGCGCGGGAGTGGATCCTCGTCTCGATCGGAAACATCGTGACGTGGCAGTTCGTCGGCTACAACATGTTGATCTTCTACTCCTCGCTCAAGACGATCCCCACCGAGATGTACGAGGCGGCATCGCTCGACGGCGCCGGCGCCTGGCGCACGATCTTCTCGATCAAGATCCCCTCCGTGCGCGGCGCGCTCGTCATCGCCACGATCTTCTCCATCATCGGCAGCTTCCAGCTCTTCAACGAGCCCAACATCCTGCGCCCCCTCGCCCCGAACGTGATCACGACGTACTTCACCCCGAACATGTACGCGTACAACCTCTCGTTCGCCGGCCAGCAGTTCAACTACGCCGCGACGATCGCCATCATCATGGGCATCATCACGGCCGTGATCGCCTACGTCGTGCAACTGCGCGGCTCGAAGTCGGAGGTGCGCTGAGATGGCACTCCCCCTTGCCCGCTCCACACGCAAGCGCAATGACCCGATGAACCCGCGGTCGTCGAAGACGCTGCTCATCGTGATGGTCGTCTACGCGCTGTACACGCTCGTACCGCTCGTCTGGCTGCTGTTCAGCTCGACCAAGACGCAGTCGGGGCTCTTCAGCTCGTTCGGCCTCTGGTTCGCCGACGACTTCGCGTTCATCGACAACCTGGTCGCGACGTTCTCGTTCCGCGACGGCATCTTCCTGCGCTGGCTGGGCAACACCCTGCTCTACGTCGTGGTCGGTGCAGGCGGCGCGACGCTGCTCGCGACCATGGCCGGCTACGGCCTGGCGAAGTACCGCTTCCCCGGCCGTCGCGCCGTCTTCGCGATCGTGCTCGGCGCGGTCGCGGTGCCCGGCACGGCGCTCGCGGTGCCGACCTTCCTGCTCTTCAGCGAGCTGGGTCTGACGAACACTCCCTGGGCGGTCATCATCCCGTCGCTCATCAGCCCCTTCGGGCTCTACCTCATCTGGGTGTTCGCCTCGGAATCCATACCGACCGAACTGCTGGAAGCGGCGCGCATCGACGGTGCCGGGGAGTTCCGCACCTTCTTCACGATCTCGATGCGCCTGCTCGCACCCGGCATCGTGACCGTCGCCCTCTTCACGGTCGTCGCGACATGGAACAACTACTTCCTGCCCCTGATCATGCTCTCCGACCCCGCCTGGTACCCGCTCACCGTGGGCCTGAACCAGTGGAGCTCGCAGGCTATCGGCGCCGGATCACAGCCGATCTACAACCTGGTGATCATGGGCTCGCTGCTCACGATCATCCCGATCGTGATCGCCTTCCTGCTGCTGCAGCGGTTCTGGCAGTCAGGTCTCACCGCGGGAAGCGTGAAGCAGTAAGCACCCCGCTCCCCGCACCTCGCATCGCAGAAAACGTCGATCCGATGCTGGATCGCACCCCCGAAAGGACACAGCAATGAAGCACCTTCCTCACCCCGCTGCGCGCCGCACCCTGACGGTGCTCGCGGTCGGCACCGTCGCAGCCCTCGCACTGGCCGGCTGCAGCACCGGAGGCTCCGGCGGCGGTAGCGCCTCGGGCGACGGCTCGTTCGACTCGGTCGAGGCCGCGCTCGAAAAGGGCGGCGAGATCACGTACTGGTCGTGGACCCCCTCCGCCGAAGCCCAGGCCGCGGCGTTCATGGAGGAGTACCCGAACGTCAAGGTCAACGTCGTCAACGCCGGCACCAACACCGACGAGTACACCAAGCTGCAGAACGCCATCAAGGCGGGCTCCGGTGCACCCGACGTCGTGCAGGTCGAGTACTACGCCTTCCCGCAGTTCGCCCTCACGGATGCCTTCGTCGACCTGTCGCAGTACGGCTTCGGCGACTTCGAGGACGACTACACCGCCTCGACCTGGAACTCGGTCACCTCGGGCGACGCCATCTACGGCCTCCCCCAGGACTCGGGCCCCATGGCGCTGTTCTACAACAAGTCCGTCTTCGACGCCGCCGGCATCGCCGTGCCGACCACGTGGGACGAGTACTACGAGGCCGCGAAGGCGATCCACGCCGCGAACCCCGACGCCTACATCACCAACGACACCGGCGACGCGGGCTTCGCGACGTCGATGATCTGGCAGGCCGGCGGCCAGCCCTTCTCGACCGACGGCACCGACGTCACGATCGACCTGCAGGACGAGGGCTCGAAGAAGTGGACCGAGAACTGGAACCGCCTCGTCGAGGAGGACCTCGTCGCCCCGGTCAGCAGCTGGAGCGACGAGTGGTTCCGCGCCCTCGGCGACGGCAGCATCGCGACCCTCGTGATCGGCGCCTGGATGCCCGGCAACCTCATCTCGGGTGCGCCCGACGGTGCCGGTGACTGGCGCGTCGCCCCGATGCCGACCTACGACGGCACCCCCGCCAGCGCCGAGAACGGCGGCGGCGGCCAGGCCGTCACCACGCAGAGCGAGAACCCCGAGCTCGCGGCCGGATTCCTGTGGTGGCTCAACAACTCCGAGGACAGCATCTCGCTGTTCCTCGAGAGCGGCGGCTTCCCGTCGACCTCCGCCGAGCTGTCGAGCGAGGAGTTCCTCGCCGACGCCCCCGAGTACTTCGGCGGCCAGAAGATCAACGAGGTGCTCGCCGCAGCGGCCGAGGACGTCGTACCCGACTGGAGCTACCTCCCCTACCAGGTCTACGGCATCAGCATCTTCGGTGACACCGTCGGCCAGGCCTACCAGAACGGCACCGATCTGAACGAGGGCCTCATCGCCTGGCAGGACGCGCTGGTCGAGTACGGCAACTCGCAGGGCTTCAGCGTCAACAAGTAACACGGTGGCCGGATCGGGCCCTTCGACAGGCTCAGGGACCGATCCGGCCGCTTCTCTACCGAAAGCACTCCACATCGTGACCTCCTTCACCATCGGCGACACCGACTTCCTCCGCGACGGACAGAAGCACCAGGTGATCGCCGGCGCCCTGCACTACTTCCGCATCCACCCGGACCAGTGGCAGGACCGCATCCGCAAGGCACGTCTGATGGGTCTCAACACGATCGAGACCTACGTCGCCTGGAACGCGCACGAGCCGCGGCGCGGCGAGTGGGATGCCACCGGATGGAACGACCTCGGCCGCTTCCTCGACCTCGTGCACGCCGAGGGCATGGACGCGATCGTGCGACCAGGGCCGTACATCTGCGCCGAGTGGCACAACGGCGGCCTGCCGACCTGGCTGACCGCCGGCGACCGCGCGCTGCGTTCCTCCGAACCGGCGTTCCTCGCCGACATCAGCGCCTACCTGCGCCGCGTGTACGAGATCGTCGTCCCGCGACAGATCGATCGCGGAGGGCCCGTCGTGCTCGTGCAGATCGAGAACGAGTACGGCGCCTACGGCTCCGACAAGGCCTACCTCGAAGCCCTCGTGGCGCTCACCCGCGAGGCCGGGATCACGGTGCCGCTCACGACCGTCGATCAGCCCACCGATCAGATGCTCGCCGACGGCAGCCTGCCCGAGCTCCACAAGACCGGCTCGTTCGGATCGCGCAGCACCGAGCGACTCGCGACCCTGCGCGCGCACCAGCCCACCGGCCCCCTGATGTGCTCCGAGTTCTGGGACGGATGGTTCGACTGGTGGGGCGGGGTCCACCACACGACCGGCGTGGAGGCCGCGGCATCCGATCTCGACGCCCTGCTCGCCGCAGGGGCATCGGTGAACATCTACATGTTCCACGGTGGCACGAACTTCGGCCTGACGAACGGCGCGAACCACAAGGGCCGCTACCTCCCGATCGTCACGTCGTACGACTACGACGCCCCGCTCGACGAAGCCGGCGATCCGACGGCGAAGTTCTTCGCCTTCCGCGACGTGATCGCGAAGTACGCGCCCGTTCCCGATGAGCTGCCCGCGCCACGGGCCTCCGCCCCGGTCGCGAGCATCGAGCTCACGCCCGCCGGCGCATGGGCGGATGCCGCGGCATCCACCTCTTCCTCCGCGCTCCCCGCCACGTTCGATGAGCTCGGACACCTCAGCGCCCTCGTACGCTACGACGTCGCCCTGCCGGCGATGAGCGGCCCCGGGTTGCTCACGGTCGAGGAGGTGCGCGATCTCGCCTGGGTGAGCGTCGACGGCCAGCCCGTCGGCACTCTGTCGCGCACGCGGCACGATCAGGCGCTGCGGATCCCCGCCGGCCGAACCCTCAGCATCCTCGTCGAGGAACAGGGCCGCGTCAACTACGACCACCGTCTCGGCGAGGAGAAGGGCCTGATCGGCGCCCCGACGCTCGACGGTGCGCCCCTCACCGGGTGGACGTCGACTCCGCTCGATGTGCAGGCCATCGCCGACGACATCGCGAGCAGTAGCGTCCCCCGCCCCGGCGACGGACCCCGCGCCTGGACGGGAGTCCTCGCGCTGGATGCGCCAGCCGACCTCTTCCTCGACACCGGCGCGTGGAGCAAGGGATACGCGTTCGTGAACGGATTCTTCCTCGGACGCTACTGGCGCAACGGGCCGCAGCGCACACTGTTCGTGCCGGCACCGGCGACCCGCGCCGGGGCGAACCGCGTCGTCGTGCTCGAACTCGAGGAACTGCTCTCGCCGCGCGCCGAGTTCGTGCGCGGACTGTGCCTCGGCGACACCGAGGAGTAGCCGACACCACGCCGGCGGGTCACTCCTCGTCGCGATACCGCTGCCACACGGCAGCGGTCGGTGGAGTGACCCCCTCGGCCCGGATGCGCTGCCAGTTGCGCCCGCCGCGGCCGAACGCCGCCTGAACGGCAGCCGGGACGAGACCGTCCGGGATCGGCTCGAGGATCCAGTCGCACCGGCGCACGTGCACGAGATCCGCAGCGAGCGCCTCCGCCGAGGCGTCGTAAGTCCACGGTCCCGTGAGCCGGCCGAGATAGCTCAGGCCGTCGATGTCGCGCGTCCAGGCGTACGCCCCGATCGGCGCCTTGGCGAAGCGCTCGATCTTCCACGCCAAACGGATGCCGCTCTGCTCGTCGGCGCGGGTGAGCGCGTCCTCCAGCACCGTCGGCGTCGGCGACACTCGGCCGCCGATGCCGCAGATCCCGAGTGCGAGCGCCCGCTCGGCTCCGACACCCCGCGGCACGGAGTCGTCACGCGAGCGCATCGGGGCCCGGTAGACGGGCATTTCGGTCGCCATGAAGATGTCCCCTCGACGGCCCGACTCTACGCATCGCGTCACACAACTCCCTCCGACGCCGCCCGGCGTCCAGCGAACACTCAGGAAGGCGTAAACTCGCCCGAGTGCCTCGGTATACCGGGGCGCTTATTCCTAAGGAGCAGCATGAGTACGACCACAGCGCCGGCGAATCCCCGCTCGCGTGTCATCACCGCGAGCCTGGTCGGCACGACCATCGAGTTCTACGACTTCTACGCCTACGCCACGGCGGCCGTGCTCGTGTTCCCGGTCCTCTTCTTCCCGACCGGCAACGACACCACCTCCCTCCTCGCCTCGTTCGGCGTCTTCGGCGCGGCCATGGTCGCCCGCCCGATCGGCGCGGTCGTCTTCGGACACTTCGGCGACAAGTACGGCCGCAAGGCAACGCTCGTCGCCTCGCTGCTCACGATGGGTATCGCGACGTTCCTCATCGGGCTCCTCCCCACGTTCCAGCAGATCGGCTGGGTGGCCGCCCTCCTGCTGCTGATCATGCGTCTCGCGCAGGGCTTCGCGCTCGGCGGCGAGTGGTCGGGTGCGGCTCTGGTCGCCACCGAGAACGCGCCCAAGGGCAAGCGCGCCTGGTACGGCACCTTCCCGCAGCTGGGCGCCCCGCTCGGTTTCATCATCGCGAACCTGCTGTTCCTCAGCATCAACTGGCTGCTCCCCCACGCCGAGAACCCGGCGCTGAAGTCCGAGGCGTTCCTCTCGTGGGGCTGGCGCATCCCGTTCCTGTTCTCGGCGGTGATGGTCATCATCGGCCTGTGGGTGCGACTGAAGCTCGTCGAGTCCGACACCTTCAAGAAGGCCGAGACGAAGGGCACGATCCGCAAGCTCCCGCTCGCGACCGTCTTCCGCCACCACTGGAAGCAACTCATCCTCGGCACGTTCATCATGCTGGCGACGTACGTGCTGTTCTACCTGATGACGAACTTCACGCTCACGTACGGCACGAAGCCCGCATCGCTGGAGACGGCCTCCGCTGCCGCCCAGGCCGCTGCGGAGGCGGCAGGCAAGGACTTCGACGCCTCGGCGTTCGCCGCCCAGTTCTACCCGGGCCTCGGGTTCGGGTACACCGACTTCGTGCTCATGCAGATCATCGGCGTCGTGTTCTTCGGAATCTTCACGCTGCTGTCGGGTCCGATCGCCGACAGGATCGGCCGCCGCAAGCTGCTCCTCTGGGTGACCGGACTCATCATCGTGTTCGGCCTGTCGTTCAACGCGTTCCTGCTGCCGACGATCGACCCGAAGTTCAGCGGCGCGCTGACGCAGGCCTTCCTCGTGTTCGGCTTCATGCTCATGGGCTCGACGTTCGGCCCGATGGGCGCGCTGCTGCCCGAGCTGTTCCCGACCAACGTGCGCTACTCGGGCTCGGCGATCTCGTACAACGTCTCGTCGATCCTCGGCGCCGCTGTGGCTCCGCTGATCGCGGTGTGGCTGTGGCAGGCAGGGGGCGGCGAACCCTGGCTCGTGGGCCTGTACCTCTCCGCCATGGGCGCGCTGACGTTCATCGCGCTGCTGCTCTCGAAGGAGACGAAGGACGTCGACTACGAGGACGACCTCGGCGTGGCGGCGACCCCGCAGCCGTAACGGCACCCGTGGGAACGCCCTCGGCCCTCGCTTCGCGAGGGGACGGGGGCGTTTCTCGTGCCGGGAGCGGAGACGCGTACGCGTCAAGACGAGTTGACGTTTCGAGACTGCGTCAACTACCGTTGACGCATGAGCATCCGCACCGCGATCGCGACCGACCCCGAGGGCGAGCCCCTCGCCGAGCTGAACCGGCTCACGGCGCTCCGCCGCGAGATCTCGCGCGCCGAGGAGGCGCAGGTGCGCCGGGCCCGCAACAGCGGCTACTCCTGGCAGGCCATCGCCAGCGCCCTCGGCGTCTCGAAGCAGGCTGCCCACCGCCGGTTCGGGCGTTCCTGAGCGACCGCACACCCCCTCCGCACGAAGTACGGTCGTAGTACTCCCTTTTTCTCAGAACGAGGTCTTCCATGTCCCGGACGGCGACACCGCGCCGACGCGGACGCGGCGCGCAGCAGGACGGTCCGCGCGCCACGTTCCGCCAGCTCCTCCCCTTCCTCTTCGAGCACAAGCGCACGCTCGTCGTCGTGGCCGTGCTCAGCGTCTTCGGTGCGGCGACCTCGCTGGTGCAACCGTTGCTCGTCGGACAGGTCATCGAGGCCGTGCAGTCCGGCGGCACGCTCGGGATCCTGGTGTGGCTGCTGATCGGGTTCGTGATCGTGTCGTCGATCATCTCCGGCTTTCAGCACTACCTACTGCAGCGCACGGGTACTGCGGTCGTGCTCTCCAGCCGCCGCAAGCTCATCGCCCGCATCCTGCACCTGCCGACCTCGGAGTTCGATGCGCGCCGCACCGGCGACCTCGTCTCGCGCGTCGGCACCGACACGACCCTGCTCTACGCCGTGCTCACGCAGGGACTGGCGGATGCCGTCGGCAGCGCCGTGCTGTTCGTCGGTGCCCTCATCGCCATGCTCGTGATCGACCCGATCCTCCTGCTGCTGATCGTGCTCGTGATCGGCGTCTCCGTGGTCGTCGTCGTGACGCTCAGCGGTCGCATCCGCACGGCCTCGACCGCGCAGCAGCAGAAGGTCGGCGAGCTGGCCTCCGGGGTCGAGCGCGCAGTGGGATCCATCCGCACGATCCGCGCATCCGGTGCAACCGAGCGAGAGACGGCGACCGTGTCGGAGACGGCCGACGAGGCCTACGGCATCGGCGTGCGGATCGCGAAGATCTCCTCGCTCGTGGTGCCGGTCGCGGGAATCGCCCTGCAGCTGTCGCTGATCGTCGTGCTCGGCGTCGGCGGGTTCCGCGTCGCGGCCGGCGCGCTCTCGATCGCCTCGCTCATCGCGTTCATCATGTTCCTGTTCCTGCTGGTCATGCCTCTCGCGACGACGTTCGGGGCGATCACCTCCGTCAATCAAGCGCTCGGCGCGCTCGGGCGCATCCAGGAGGTGCTCGACCTGCCCACCGAGACGCAGGACGACGAGCGGATCGCCGCCGATATCCTGCGCACCGAGCCTGCCGCGGATGCCCCGGCGATCGAGTTCCGCGACGTGCACTTCCGCTACCCTGACAACGTGGTCGCTGCGCGCGAGGCGGCAGCGAAGGCCGCCCGGACGCTGCTCGAAGACGCCCACGTCGAGAAGCCGGATACGACCCCCGAAGCTACCGCCGCAACCGAGACCCCCGACCGCGAGGTGCTGCGCGGCGTCTCGTTCGCGGTTCCGCGCGGGGCGCGCGTCGCGCTCGTCGGCCCGAGTGGCGCCGGCAAGAGCACGATCCTCTCGCTCGTCGAGCGCTTCTACGACCCGACGGGCGGATCGATCCGCGTGCACGGGCACGACGCCCGCACCTACCCGCGCGACGAGCTGCGCGCGCACTTCGGTTACGTCGAGCAGGATGCTCCGACCCTCGCCGGCACGCTCGCCGACAACCTGCGACTCGCCTCTCCCTCGGCATCCGATGCGGACTGCGAACGGGTCCTGCGCGCGGTCAACCTCGGCGACGTGCTCGAGCGCAGCCCCCTGGGCCTCGCGGCACCGGTCGGCGAGGACGGCGTGATGCTCTCGGGTGGCGAGCGCCAGCGCCTCGCGATCGCCCGCGCTCTGCTCACCGACGCACCGATCCTGCTGCTCGACGAGTCGACCTCCTCGCTCGACGGCGTGAACGAACAGCGCATGCGCGAGGCGATCGACGCCGTCTCGACCGACCGCACCCTCGTGGTGATCGCGCACCGCCTCTCGACGGTCGTCGACAGCGACCTCATCGTCGTGCTGCAGGACGGCGCGGTGGTCGGTCAGGGCACGCACGCGGAGCTCGTCGAGTCGACGCCGCTGTACCGCGACCTCGCCCGCCACCAGCTGCTCGCCTGACACGCAGCGCGCACGCGAACAACGCGAAGGCGGGATGCCGGAGACCACTCAGCCATGGGTTCGTCTCCGACATCCCGCCGTCGCGGGTCTGATGCGAGCCCCCTGACGGGGACTCGGAGGTGCCGGCTCCCCCGAACCGGCACCTGGCCCTGCGCTCCGGTCACACCTTCTCGAGGCGGTACCGGAGCGACGCCAGTTCGGCACGCAGGGCGGCCGGAAGTCGGTCGCCGAAGGTGTCGTAGAACTCCTCGGTGCGATCGGCCTCGACCCGCCACGCCGCGGGGTCGACCTCGAACAGCTCGTCGAGGTCGGCCTGCGGGATGTCGAGCCCATCGAGGTTGAGGTCCTGCGTGCGCGGCAGGCGTCCGATCGGACTGTCGACAGCCGGCACCTCGCCGGAGATCCGGCGGATGATCCAGTCGACGACCCGCGAGTTGTCGCCGAACCCGGGCCACAGGAAGCGGCCGTCGTCACCGCGGCGGAACCAGTTGACCTGGAAGATGCGCGGCGCACGATCGAAGCGCAGCCCGCGACCGACCTTCAACCAGTGGCCGAAGTAGTCGCCCATGTTGTAGCCGCAGAACGGGAGCATCGCGAAGGGATCGCGGCGCAGCTCGCCGAGGGTGCCCTCGGCCGCAGCGGTGCGCTCGGACGAGATGTTCGATCCGAGGAAGACGCCGTGGGTCCAGTCGGTCGCCTCAACGACGAGCGGCACATTGCTGGCGCGACGCCCGCCGAACAGGATGACGTCGAGGGGCACGGCTTCCTCCCAGTCCTCCGCGATCTGCGGGCACTGGGCCGCGGAGACCGTGAAGCGGGAGTTCGGGTGCGCGGCCGGGCGACCGGAGTCCGGGGTCCAGGCATTGCCCTCCCAGTCGGTGAGCTCGGCGGGAGCGGTGTCGGTCAGCCCCTCCCACCACACATCGCCGTCGGGGCGCAGCGCGACGTTCGTGAAGATCGTGTTGCCCCACAGCGTCTCGACCGCCGTGACGTTGGTCGCCTCGCCCGTGCCCGGAGCGACGCCGAAGAAGCCGGCCTCGGGGTTGATCGCCCAGAGGCGCCCGTCCTCACCCGGACGGATCCACGCGATGTCGTCGCCGAGCGTCTCGACCTTCCAGCCGGGGACCGTGGGACGCAGCATCGCGAGGTTCGTCTTGCCGCACGCCGAGGGGAACGCCGCGGCGACGTGGAACGCACGGCCCTGCGGATCGATCACGCGGATGAGCAGCATGTGCTCGGCGAGCCAGCCCTCGTCGCGGGCGATCACCGAGGCGATGCGCAGCGCGAAGCACTTCTTGGCGAGGATCGCGTTGCCGCCGTACCCCGAGCCGTAGGAGAACACCTCGAGGGTGTCGGGGAAGTGCACGATGTACTTCTCGTCGTTGCACGGCCACTCGGCATCCGCCTGTCCCGGCGCGAGCGGGGCACCGACGGTGTGCGCGGTACGCACCCACGGGGCGCCGTCGGCGATCTGCCGGGTGACGGCATCGCCGACGCGGGTCATGATCCCGATCGAGGCGACCGCGTACGCACTGTCGGTGATCTGCACCCCGATGTGCGAGAGCGGGCCGCCGACCGCACCCATCGAGAACGGCACGACGTACATCGTGCGTCCGCGCATGGACCCGGCGAAGAGGCCTGTCATCTTCTCGTGCATCTCGGCGGGCGGTGCCCAGTTGTTCGTGGGCCCTGCGTCCTCCTCCTTCTCGGAGGAGATGAACGTACGCCCCTCGGTGCGGGCGACGTCGCTGGGGTGCGAGCGGGCGAGGTACGAGCCGGGACGCCACTCGGGGTTGAGCTTGATGAGCTTGCCCTCGGAGACGAGGCCGCGCAGCAGCCAGTCGTTCTCGGCGCGCGACCCGTCGACCCAGTGCACGGAATCCGGTTGCGTCAGCTCCGCCATCCCGTCGACCCAGGCCACCAGCTCCGCCATCGCGGGAGTGTCATAGGCCGGCACCGCGCCGAAGGTGCGCGCGGCGGCGACGGGCGAGGTGCGAGGGGTGAAGACTTCGGCGATGGCCATGGACTGCTCCTTTGAAGTGTGGGGCGTTGAACCCATCTTCTTCGGCATTCCTCTCGACTTTTCGACGATTCTGGTCGTAAATATTGCGATTCTTTCGTCTAAGATCAAGGAATGGCGTCCTCCGGCATCCACCTCACGACCCTCGGCCATCGCATCCGGCACCACCGGCAGGCGCAGGGGTTCACCCTCGACGAGCTCGGAGCGCTCGTAGGCGTGGCCGGATCCCAGCTCAGCCTGATCGAGAACGGCAAGCGCGAACCGAAGCTGTCGCTGCTGCAGGCCATCGCCCAGGCGACCGGCACCGAGGTCACCGACCTCATCTCGGGCGAGCCGCCGAACCGCCGCGCCGCGCTCGAGATCGAGCTCGACCGCGCGCAGGAGAGTCCGGTCTTCCGCCAGCTCGGCATCTCCCCCGTACGCGTGAGCAAGGGCATGAGCGACGAGACGATCGAGTCGGTGCTCGGCCTGCACCGCGAGCTCCAGCGCCGCGAGCGCGAGGCCATCGCGACGCCCGAGGAGGCCCGCCGCGCCAACACCGAGCTGCGGCTGCGCATGCGCGCCCAGAACAACTACCTCGCCGACATCGAGAAGCTCGCCGAGAAGCAGCTGAAGGCCGCCGGTCACGTGCAGGGCGCGCTCAGCCACCGCACCGTGAGCATCATGGCCGAGCGCCTCGGCTTCGAGCTCATCTACGTCAACGACCTGCCGCACTCCACCCGCTCGGTCACCGACCTCGAGAACGGGCGCATCTACCTGCCGCCCGCTTCCATCCCCGGCGGCCACGGTCTGCGCTCCATGGCGTTGCAGGCGATGGCACATCGCCTGCTGGGTCACACCCCGCCCACCGACTACGCCGACTTCCTGCAGCAGCGCCTCGAGATCAACTACTTCGGCGCCTGCTGCCTGCTGCCCGAGACGGCATCCGTCGCCTTCCTGCAGCAGGCCAAGAAGGATCGCAACCTCGCGGTCGAGGACTTCCGCGATGCCTTCGGCGTCACCCACGAGGCCGCGGGCATGCGCATGACCAACCTCCTCACCCAGCACCTGGGGATGTCGCTGCACTTCCTGCGCGTGGACTCCGACGGCGCGATCACCCGCGTCTACGAGAACGACGACCTGCCCCTGCCCATGGACGTCACCGGGGCCGTGGAGGGCCAGCGCGTGTGCCGCAACTTCCAGGCCCGCGCGGCCTTCGGCCAGCAGAACCGCACGACCGAGCACCACCAGTACACCGACACTCCCTCGGGCACGTTCTGGTGCTCGACGCAGACCGGATCGTCGGCCGACGGCGAGTTCTCGATCACGGTGGGCGTCCCCTTCGACGACGCGCGCTGGTGGCGCGGGCGCGAGACGACGGATCGCGCCGTGTCGAACTGTCCCGACGAATCGTGCTGCCGACGCCCGTCATCGGAGCTGAGGGAGCGCTGGAACGGCAAGTCCTGGCCGAGCGCCCGCGTGCATACTCACATGTTCTCGCCGCTGCCGCGCGGCGCCTTCCCCGGCGTCGACGACAGCGAGGTCTACGAGTTCCTCGGACGTCACGCCGAGGAGTGATCCTCGGCGATCACTCGCGGGGTCGCCCGGCGGTCGGTTGAGCCGCCCCGAGGAACGCCGTATGCCGGGCGAGTGCGGCGCGCAGCTGCTCGTCGATCGCCGGCTCGAGGGGCGACCGCTCCCCCGCGGAGAAAAGCTCGATGACCGCCTCGCCACCCTCGCGTCCGGATGCCGGGGGCAGGCGCCACACCCCGACCACCTCGCCGTCGACGACCACGACCGGGCGCACCATCCCGTTCTTGCCCGGACCGACCGCGGCCAGCCCCTCGGGCGGACAGACGAGGGTGCGATCCGCGTAGGAGATGTAGTACTCGTCGAAAGCGCCGAGCACCTGCACCCGCGATGCCCCCGGTGAGCGACGCGGCGGCGCGATCGCCGCATACACGCCCTCCTCGACCTCGACCACGCGTCCCCCCGCGCGCGCCACCGCCTCGCGGGATGCACCGAGGGTGAGCCCCGACCACCACGCGAAGTCCTCGACCCGCACCGGCCCGTGGCCGTCGACGTAGCGCACGAACAGTTCGGCGAGCGGATCGTCGGGCCGCATCGGATCACGGATCCACGCATCGGTCGCGACGAAGCGCTGCTCACGTGCGATCCCCGCGGAGGTCGTCGCGGACACGACCGGACCCTGGCAGATCTCGCCCCGCATCGCGAGCGCCCCGAGCAGGTGCACGCCGCGCTGATCGCGCGGGTCGATCCCCGCATCCGCCCATCGCGCGAAGGCCTCGGCGCGGGAGCAGCCGCCATCGCGGAGCACCGGGTCGATGATCCGGGCCGCGCGTCGTAGCAGCTCGTCGTCGATAGCGAGATCGCGATGGCGCGTCGCGGCTGCCGCCAGCTGACGCGCCCCGGTGACCGACAGAACCCACCCCAGATCTCGTGCCGGGATCGTGTGCAGGGTGCCGCGCATCGTCCAGGCGCGCACGAGATCGCCGCGATCGAAGGCTCGATCGACCGTTCCCAGAGTGACGGTGCCGCGCGTGCGGGCCGCCAGCGTCCAGCGCCCGGCGGCGAAGTCCTGGCTCTGCACCGCCAGCATGTGGCGCGCCGCCTCGACCACCGACGCGGCGCGGGCGGTGAGCCGATGCGAGCGGAGACGTTCGCGGCGCAACGATGTGCGGTTCATGTCCCCATGATGCCCGGTGCCTCCGACACCCGTTCCTCCGACACCCGTTCACCTGCCGGACAGGGAATCCTGCGAGCATCCGACGCGTTCTCCCCTGCGGCGCACGAGTCCCCGGTATCCGCCGTCGGCGTCGCCGCTTCCGAAAGGCCCTCGATGACAGACCTCCCCCGCCGCTCGCCGTGGCCTCCGCTGCTGATCGCGATCGCGCTCGAGGTGACGGCGACGCTGTCGCTCCGCGCGGCCGAGGGCTTCACGCATCCGCTCTGGCTGATCGTGGTCGTCGCCGGGTACACCGGGTCGCTCTGGCTGCTGTCGATCGTGCTCGACCGGGGTATGCCGGTGGGCGTCGCCTACGGCATCTGGTCGGCGATCGGCGTCGTGCTCACCGCCGTGCTCGGCACCGTGCTGTTCGGGGAGACGCTCGGAACGGTGCAGATCATCGGGGTCGGCGCGATCGTGATCGGCGTGCTGCTCGTCGAGCTCGGGTCGCACGCCCGCACGACGACGGCGGAGGTCGCCTCATGATCTGGCTGCTGCTCGTGCTCGCGATCGCCAGCGAGGTCACCGCCACGCTGAGCCTGCGCGCCTCCGGGGGCCTGCGCCGCAGGCGCTGGATCCCCGTGATCGTCGTCGGTTACCTCGCCGCGTTCTCGCTGCTGGGCGCGATCCTGGCGATGGGAATGCCCGTGGGCGTCGCCTATGGGATCTGGGCCGCCGCCGGCGTCGCGATCACCGCCGTCATGGGCCGCGTCCTCTTCAAGGACCATTTCTCGGCGATGATGGCCGCGGGCGTCGCGCTCATCGCGGTCGGTGTCGCACTGATCGAGTTCGGGCACTGAAGCTGCGGCTCAGCACCGCTCGCCTCAGCACCGCTCGCCTCAGCACCGCTCGCCTCAGCACCGCTCGAATCAGCTCGTGCTCAGTGCCGCGATCGCCTCGCGCAGCAGGCCGTCGGCGGCGTCGAGCGCGGAGGCCGCGTCCGCGGGCGTCGCGCCCGTCGCGAGGATGAGCACCGCGAGCTTCACCGAGCCGTCGGCGGCGGCGAGCGCCCGTGCGGCCTCGTCGGTGTCGACCCCGGCGAGGTGCGACACGGTGCGGATCGACCGCGCGTGCAGCTTCTCGTTGGTGGCGAGCAGATCGACCATCACGCCACGGTAGGTCTTGCCGAGCTTGATCATCGAGAGCGTCGTGAGCATGTTGACCACGAGCTTCTGCGCGGTGCCCGACTTCAGGCGCGTCGACCCCGAGATGAACTCAGGGCCCGTCACGACCTCGATCGCGATGTCGGCGGCGGCACCGATCGCGGAGGCCCGGTTCGACGCGATCGCGACCGTGAGTGCGCCGAGACCGCGGGCGTAGTCGAGCCCGCCGATCACGTAGGGCGTGCGGCCCGAGGCCGAGATGCCGACGACCGTGTCGGCTGCGGTGAGCTGCAGTTCCGCCAGTGATGCGGCCGCGGCGTCGGCGTCGTCCTCGGCGTTCTCGACGGCCGAGCGGATCGCCGTCTCACCACCCGCGATGATGCCGACCACGAGTGACGGGTCGGTACCGAAGGTGGGCGGGCACTCGCTCGCGTCGAGCACGCCGATGCGACCGGCCGTCCCCGCACCGATGTAGATGAGGCGCCCTCCACGACGGAACCGCTCGGTGATGCCGTCGACGGCGGCGGCGATCTGCGCGGCCTCCGCGGCCACCGCTCCCGCCACCCGGGCGTCCTCGGCGTTCATGCGCTCGACGAGCTGTGCGCTCGTCAGCAGATCGAGGTCGCCGCGCTCGGTGGTCGCGGCCTCGGTGTCGAGCTTCGACAGCTCCTCGATCAGAGCGGTGAGTCGGGTGTCGTCATTCGGCACGGTGCACGAACCTTTCGTGAGGGAGATCGAAGCGGGTGGCGAGCAGCAGGGCGCCGTCGATCGCGTCGCCGACCGGCGGCTGCACGCGGCGGCCGGCGGCGGCGAGCGCGGCGGTGAGCTGCGCGCGGAACCAGGGGTGGTCGGTGAGTCCGCCGTGCAGCACGACGTCGGGCGTCGTGGATGCCGCGACGGCGGAGGCGGTGAGCAGGCGGGTCGCCTCGGCGACGATCGCCCCGGCGGCCTCGTCTCCGGCCTCGGCGGCATCGAGGGCGAGCGGGGCGAGGGTCGCGAGGCGGCGGGCGAGCGGGTCGCCGTGGGCGAGCCACGGAATGATGTCGGATGCCGCGCCCACGGGTTCCGCGATCGCCTCCGCGAGAGAGGTCGTGGGGCCGAGACCGTCGGCCGCGCGCAGGACGGCGCGGAGCACCTCGCGGCCGAGCCAGGAGCCGCTTCCGAGGTCGCCGACATCGGGGCCCCAGCCGTCGACGAGACGCGCGCCGGCGGCATCCGTTCCGAGGGCCGCGGCGCCCGTGCCGGCGATGAGCAGGACGCCGTGATGACCGTCGAGCGCGCCGGCGTGGGCGGTGACGACGTCGGAGGTCACGGCGACGGGCGCGAGCACCCGGGCGGCGAGGAGACCGGCGAGACGCTGCGCGGCGGCGGGCGCGGCCCATGCACCTGCCGCCCCGATCGAGAGGGCCGAGATCGTCCCGTCCGGTACCTCGGCGAGCACGGTCTCGAGCGCCGCGAGGGCGGCGCTGACACCGTCGGCGGCGGCGAGCCCCGGCGCACCTGTACCCTCATGTGCAGGCCGGCGTGTCGGATCGGCGACCACCAGTCGGCAGCGCGACTTGCCGAGGTCGACGGCGAGCACGCGGGGCATCGAGGTCATAAAAATAGTCTACGCGTTTCGGCGTCGACCTGAAAGAATTATTCACAGCGAGAAGAAGGAACGGCATGAGCATCCAGACGACGATCGCGGCATCGGTCGATACCCTGCCGCCCTCCCTCGCCCGGATCGCCCGCGCCGTCGCCGACAACCCCACGCAGGTGATCGAGAGCACGATCACCGAGCTCGCCGCCTCGTGCGACACCTCGGTCGCCTCGGTCGTGCGCTTCTGCCGCGTGATCGGCGTGAGCGGATACGCCGCCCTGCGCCGCACGCTCGCCGCCGAGCTCGGGCGCGAGTCGGTCAACTTCGGCACGAACAGCGGATTCGGCGCCGAGATCGCCGCCGACGACAGCCTGCGCGACGCCGCCCGCAAGCTCGCCGCTCTCGAACGTCTCGCGATCGAGGAGACCGTCGAGCGCCTCGACTACGACGCGCTCGGAACCGCCGCCGAGGCCATCGAGGGCTCGGGGCGCATCCTGCTGTTCGGGATCGGCGCGAGCCGCCTGGCCGCCGCCGACCTCGGCCACAAGCTGCTGCGCATCGGCCACAACGCGATCGCCCTCGACGATGCGCACGAGGCGAGTGCCGCCGCCGCACTGCGCACCTCGCCCACCGTCGCGATCGGCTTCTCGAACTCGGGAACCACCACCGAAGCCGTGCTCTTCCTGCAGGCCGCCCGCGAGACCGGTGCCACCACGATCGGCATCACCGGATCCGGCACCTCTCCCCTCGCTCGCGCCTCCGACCACCTCCTCCTCACCCACGCACGCGAATCGCGCTTCCGCGCCGGCGCGATGGTGAGCCGCATCGCTCAGCTCGCCCTCGTCGACTGCCTCTTCATCGGAGCGGCGCAGCTGCGGCGCGAGGTCGCGGTCGACGCGCTCGAGCGCAGCGCCGCCGCGACCCGGGCGCTGCGGGGCGAGTGATCGTTCGTCAGGCGACGTCGGCGGCCGGCACCGCCGCGGGCTCCGGCACCCGCTCGTGGATCGAGCCCGCCGTGCGCAGGAACACGATGATCCAGCTGAAGATGAGCACCGCGGCGATCAGCTCGACGGCAGTGAGGTTGTAGTACCCGGTCGCGAAGAACACCGCGAGCAGCACGATCACCAGCACGTAGGCCCACCCCAGCAGCACGAAGACGCGCGGGATGGTACGCAGGAACCAGGGAAGTCCGACGACGATCACGGCGAAGGCCACCGCCATCCCCGTGGCGACGGTGTTGTGCACCGCGAAGAATTCGTCGACGGGGAAGATCCCCACGCACGCCAGGAAGATCCCGATGAGGATGAGCCCCGTGCGCACGATCGTGCGGCCGCGCCGATCGACCGGGTCGGTCGCGGGAAGGCCCGCGGTCGCGTAGCGCGAGATCGTCGTGACCATGACGCCCGCGATGATCAGGGTGATGTTGAAGGCGTACGAGGCGCTGTTGGAACTCATGCCCAACGCCGAGAGGTTGTCGCGCCACCAGTGCGGATCGCTCGAGGCGAGCATGCTCGCGAAGGCGCCGATCACGAGGAAGACCGCGAGCACCAGCGACAGGGTCATCGGGGTGAGCGCGACGGAGCTGAGGAACGACACGTACGCGGTGAGCGCGAAGGCGACGCCGATGAGCACCGCCCCGGGGAAGGCGAACACGGGCGCATCGGTGAAGCTCTGCTCGAGCAGCTTCGCGATTCCGAGCCAGCCGAGATAGGCGATCGCCGCGTGGGCGAACGCGATCGCGAGCAGGTCGTACCAGCGCAGACGGTCGCCCGGCACGCTGAACCCGTCGCGCACGGCATCCGGATCGGCCTCCTCCGGGCGCGCGACGAGACGACCGAGCGCGAAGGCGAGGGCCGCGGTGGCTGCTCCGCCGTACGCCGCGAAGTTGCCGATCGATCCCGTGCCGCTGATCGCCATCTCATGACCGAAGAACACCGGGAACGCGACCAGGAACCCGATCACGAGGAAGAGCGCCCCGACGATCAGTGCAGCGGCCTCGAGCACGGCGTCGTCGCGCGCCGGTCCCCGCACCTGTCGGAGCACCTGACGGACCCGTTCGGCGATCGCGTGCATGCTGCACCTCCCGCCGCCATCCTAGGGTCGCGGCGCTCGCCGGTGGGGGCGGATGCCGCGGCGCTGCGCCGCTAGCCTGGAGGGGTGACCGAGACCCTCCACGCCCGCGCCGTCCTCCTCGACATGGACGGGACCCTGGTCGACTCGACCGCCGTCGTCGAACGCCTCTGGCTCGAGTGGGCTCAGCCGCACGGGCTCGACCCCGCCACGGTGCTGCGGGTCATCCACGGCCGCCAGGGCCACCAGAGCATGTCGATCCTGCTGCCCGAGCGCGATCACGCGATCAACCTGAACGAGAACACCGTCATGCTGGCGAACGAGAGCAGCGATGTCGCCGGCGTGGTCGAGATCACCGGCGCCGCCGCGCTGCTGGAGGCGCTGCGCCCCCACCCGCACGCGATCGTGACCTCGGCGAACGTCGAACTGATGACCGCGCGCATGGGCGCGGCGGGGCTCTCGCTTCCCGCGCTGACGATCACCGCTGAGAGCGTGTCGGCGTCGAAGCCCGACCCCGAGGGCTTCCTCCGCGCCGCGGCGGAGCTCGGCATCGTTCCCGCCGACTGCATCGTGTTCGAGGACTCGGGCGCCGGCATCCAGGCCGCGCATGCCGCCGGCATGCGGGTGGTCGGCGTCGGACCGCACGCTCACGCGCACTCCCCCGAGGTGCAGGTCGACGACCTCACCCGCGTCGCCGTGACGGCGACCGACGACGGATTCACGCTCACGATCGGCTGACGCCCGGCGCCGCCCGCTTCGGAGGGACGGATGCCGCGGCTCAGCGCGTGCGGAGCCCGTCGAGCGCCACGGCCAGCACGTCGCGGGCGAGCGCCTCGGCCCCCTCGGCGCCAGTCGGGCGGTACCACTCGACGAGCGAGTTGACCATGCCGAAGAGCAGGCGCGTGGCGACCGAGGCATCCACGTCGGCGCGCACCGCGCCCTCCTCCTGCGCCGCGCGCACGATCGCGGTCACGGCCTGATCGAAGGCGCGCCGACGCTCGAGCGCACGCCGTTCGACCTCGCTGTTCCCTCGCACCCGCAGCAGCAGCGTGACCGAGGGCAGGTGCGCCACGAGCACACCGACGGCGCCCTCGAGCACCGCGGCCAGACGATCGCCGGGGCGCACGGCATCCGTCGCGGCCAGCACGCCCTCGAGACCGTCGAGCGCCTCGTCGAGGGCTGTCTCGAGGATCTCCTCCTTCGAGGCGAAGTGGTGGTAGAGCGCGGCTTTCGACAGCCCGAGCCGGGCGGCGAGGGCCGCGACCGAGGTGCCGTCGTAGCCGGACTCGTTGAACACCGCGACCGCGGCGTCGAGCAGACCCCGCCGGTCGTACCCGGGGCGCCCGCGGCGAACGGGGTCGGCTGCGCTCATCGCCCCAGTCTGGCACGCGGGCCGCGCGACGAGGGGTGGCCGCTCAGCGCTCGAAATCCTCGAAGATCAGGGTCGTGCGGGTCGTGCGGATCGACGGGATCGCCTGAATGTCCTCGAGCACGATCCGGCGGAGGTCTCGCGCATCGTTCGCGCGTACGAGCAGGATCACGTCGAAGTCCCCACCGACCAGCGCCATGTGCTCGATCTCGGGGATCGCCCGCAGCCGTTCCTGCACGAGCTGCCAGCTGGCCTGTTCGATCGCGAGGGTGACGTAGGCACTCGCATGATGGCCGAGCTTGGCGGGGTCCGTGCGCACCGTGTACCCCGTGATCACCCCGGCATCGGTGAGCCGGCGGATGCGGGCATGGGCGCCCGCCCGAGAGATGTGCACGGCATCCGCCAGCGCGGTCATCGACGCCCGCGCATCGCGTCGCAGCTCGTCGAGGATCGCGCGGTCGATGTCATCCAGCGTGGTCATGGCACTCCTTCGTCCCGCTTCGAATTCTGACACTTCGGCGAGCGCGAGGGCAACGATCATGCAATCGTCCAGCATTCGGCCGCACCTCTTGGACGACTGCGCGCGAGAGCGCATGCTGTCGTCATCAGGTTCGGCGAGGAAGGCGACCAGATGAACGACGACATGCTCCCCCGCGACGAGGCGGTGCAGCTCATCGCCCCCGACGGCACGCTCACCGAGGACGCGGACTATCCGCTCCCTGACCGCGGCACACTGATCGACGCGTACCGCGGACTCGTCGAGGGACGCCGCGTCAACGACCAGGCCAGCGCGCTGGTGCGCCAGGGCCGCCTCGCGGTCTACCCCTCGTCGCACGGGCAGGAGGCCTGCCAGGTCGCGGCCGCGCGGGTGCTCGACGGCGCGGCGGACTGGCTGTTCCCCACCTACCGCG
The DNA here is from genome assembly GCF_044772365.1 of Microbacterium sp. NPDC090225. NCBI lineage: Bacteria > Bacillati > Actinomycetota > Actinomycetes > Micrococcales > Microbacteriaceae > Microbacterium > Microbacterium sp. NPDC090225. The sequence goes on from NZ_JBIVYS010000001.1 coordinate 1,172,102, forward strand.
ATGCCGTCGCCATCATCGGGCGCGGCGTCTCGCCCGCGGAGACGATGGTGCTGCTCGCGGGCGGCTGGCACTCGGGGTACGACGTGCGCGCACACCGCGTCGCGACGCAGTCCACGCCCCTCGCGACCCAGTTGCTGCACGCGGTCGGTTTCGCGTACGCCGCGAAACGCCGGGGCGACGACACGGTCGTGCTCGCCCTGTGCGGCGACGGTGCCACCAGCGAGGGCGACTTCCACGAGGCGATGAACTTCGCCTCGGTCTTCCGCGTGCCGGTCGTCTTCTTCGTGCAGAACAACGGCTTCGCGATCTCGGTGCCCCTCTCGCGCCAGACCGCGGCGCCCTCGCTCGCGCACAAGGCGATCGGCTACGGGATGCCGGGGCAGCGGGTCGACGGCAACGACGTCGCCGCCGTGCTCTCGGTTCTCGGTGCCGCCGTCGATCGTGCGCGTGCGGGCGGCGGCCCCTCGCTCGTCGAGGCGCACACCTATCGGATGCAGGCGCACACCAACGCCGACGACGACACCCGCTACCGCGAACGCGCCGAGGTGCAGGCCTGGGTCGAGCGCGATCCGCTGTTGCGGCTGCGCACGCACCTCCGCGCGGTCGGAGCACTCGACGACGAGATCGAGGCCCGGTTCGCCGCGGACGCCGAGACCCTGGCGACCGAGCTGCGCACCGCCCTGAACACCGACCCCGGCCTCGACCCCGAGGATCTCTTCCGGTTCGTGACCACGACCCGTTCCCCACAGCTCGAGGAGCAATGGTCGATGCTGCGGGGCGAGATCGAGCGCACGGCGGCGGCATCCGGCCAGGCGGAGTCCGCCCCTCGAGAAGGAGCATCCCGATGACGATCGCGCACGACGACATCCGCCTCGACAGCGATGCGACCGGCCGCGCGCCCGCGACCCTCACGATGGCCGCGGCACTGAATCTCGCCCTCGTCGATGCCCTGGCCGACGACCCCGAGGTCGTCGTGTTCGGGGAGGACGTGGGGGCGCTCGGCGGGGTCTTCCGGGTCACCGACGGACTCACCGCGCGCTTCGGCGAGGACCGCTGCTTCGACACCCCCCTGGCCGAATCCGGGATCGTCGGCACGGCGGTGGGCATGGCGATGAACGGCATGCGCCCCGTGGTCGAGATGCAGTTCGACGCCTTCGCTCTTCCCGCGTTCGAGCAGGTGGTGAGCCACGTCGCGAAGTACGGCAACCGCACGCGCGGAGGGGTGCGGATGCCGCTGGTCATCCGCATCCCGTTCGGCGGCGGCATCGGCGGGGTCGAGCACCACTGCGACTCGTCGGAGGCGTACTACGCGCACACCCCGGGCCTCACGGTCGTGTGTCCGTCGACCCCGCAGGACGCCTACTCGCTGCTGCGGGCGGCGATCGAGTCACCCGATCCCGTCGTGTTCCTCGAACCCAAGAAGCTGTACTGGACGCGCGGCGAGGTCGACACCGCGCACCGCGTCGAGCTCGGCAGCGCCCGGGTCGCGCGCGCCGGCACCGACGTGACGCTGCTCGCCTACGGCGCGGCCGTGCCGCTCGCGCTGGAAGCCGCCGATGTCGCGGCCGCCGAAGGACGCAGCGTCGAGGTCGTCGACGTGCGCTCGCTCTCGCCCTTCGACGACGCCACGGTCACGGCTGCCGTGCGCGCCACCGGGCGGGCGGTCGTGATCGCCGAGGCCCCCGGATACGCGAGCGTCGCCTCCGAGATCCAGTCGCGGGTGTTCGAGCGCTGCTTCGAGCACCTCGAAGCGCCGGTGCGCAAGGTGACGGGATTCGACATCCCCTACGCCCCGCCGAAGCTCGAGCACTGGTATCTGCCCGACGTCGACCGCGTGCTCGACGCGATCGACACGCTGCACTGGGAGGACGAATCGTGAGCACCCTCACCGCGCACGTCTTCCGGCTGCCCGATCTGGGCGAGGGCCTCACCGAGGCCGGTCTCGTGCAGTGGCTCGTGGCGGTCGGCGACACGATCACCGTCGACCAGGCGATCGCCGAGGTCGAGACGGCGAAGAGCATCGTCGAACTCCCCTCCCCGTTCGCGGGTGTGGTGACCGCTCTGCACGGCGAGGCCGGCGACACCATCGCCGTCGGCGCCCCGGTGCTGGAGGTGGCGGATGCCGCGGTGCTGGAGGTGGCGGATGCCGCGGCTCAGAGTGCTGCGCACGAGGGCTATCGAGCCGAAGAACGAGCCGGCTCGGGCAACGTACTGATCGGCTACGGCACCAGCGAACGCGCGGGGAGCGGACGCCGTCGCCCCTCGGCGACGCAGGGTGCGGCCCCGACACCGACACCGACACCGACACCGGAGGCGCCCTCCACCCGCACCGTCGCCGTACGCTCGCCGATCGTGCGTCGACTCGCCCGCGACCTCGGTCTCGACGTGCACGCGATCCCCGCGACCGGGGCCGACGGCGCCGTGACGCGGGCCGACGTGCTGCGGGCCGCGGTCGATCATGCCGTCGACGGCCCCGTCGATGGCACGGTCGCACCGGGATCCGCTGGATCGTCGTCCCCGGGCGAGGGGATCGACGGCCTGCGGGTGCGCGCCCGTGACCGCCTGTCCCCGCTGCGCCGGGCCGTGAGCACGCGTCTGAGCCGCAGTCGCACCGAGATCCCCGAGGCGACCGTCTGGGTCGACGTCGACGCGACCCGCCTCTGGGATCTGCGGCGCGAGATCGCCGCGACCGGCGAGCGCGCACCGTCGCTGACCGCGCTGTTCGCCCGCTTCGCCCTGCTCGCCCTCGAGGACCACCCCGTGCTCGCCTCGCGCCTGAGTGAGGACTGCGACGAGATCATCGCTTTCGAGGGGGTGAATCTCGGGGTCGCCACCGACACCGAGCGCGGACTGCTCGTGCCGGTCGTCCCCCGCGCCCACGCCCTGAGCGTCGCCGAACTCGACGCCGCGCTGCGCGAGCTCGCCGAGACCGCCCGGGCCGGGGCGATGCCGCCCGAGCGGATGCGCGGCTCGACCTTCACCCTCAACAACTACGGCGGGCTCGGCGTCGACGGGTCGGCTGCGATCATCAACCACCCCGACGTGGCGATCCTCGGCATCGGACGCGTGCTCGAGCGCCCCTGGGTCGTCGACGGCGAGATCGTCGCGCGCCGCATCGCTCAGCTGTCGCTGGTGTTCGACCACCGCGTCTGCGACGGCGGCTACGCCGCGAGCTTCCTGCGGCGACTGGTCGCGCTGATCGAACAGCCGTTGCGCGCTTACGGGCGCGTGTGAGGAGGCCGACATGACCGAGGCGTTCCTCATCGGCGGGGTCCGCACCCCGATCGGGCGCTACGGCGGCGCCCTCTCCGGCATCCGTCCCGACGACCTCGCCGCCCTCAGCGTGCGCGCCGTCGTCGATCGCGCCGGGGTGCCGGATGCCGCGATCGACGAGGTGATCCTGGGGGCCGCGAACCAGGCAGGGGAGGACAACCGCAACGTCGCACGCATGGCCGTGCTGCTCGCGGGGCTCCCCGACGACATCCCGGGCCTGAGCGTGAACCGGCTCTGCGCCTCGGGGATGTCGGCCATCGCCGTGGCGGCCCAGGCGATCCGCGCGGGCGACGCCGATCTCCTGGTGGCCGGCGGCGTCGAATCGATGACCCGCGCTCCCTGGGTGCAGGCCAAGCCCGAGCGGGCGTGGGCGAAACCGGGCGCCGTCGTCGACACCTCGATCGGCTGGCGGTTCACGAACCCGCGCCTCTCGGCGCGCGAGGGCACCACGCTCTCGATGCCCGAGACCGCCGAGGAGGTCGCCCGACGCGACGGGATCACGCGCGAGGATGCCGATGCCTTCGCGCTCCGCAGCCACCGACGCGCGACCGCCGCGATCGACGCCGGACGCTTCGCCGACGAGATCGTCGCCGTGCCCACGCGCGCCGGCACGGTCGACGTCGACGAGGGGCCGCGCCGCGACACGGACATCGGCGCGCTCGCGGCGTTGCGTCCCGTCGTGGAGGGCGGCCTGGTCGTCACCGCCGGCAACTCCAGCTCGCTGAACGACGGGGCCTCCGCCGTGATCGTCGCCTCGGGTGAGGCCGTGCGTCGCTACGGCCTCACACCCCGTGCCCGCATCGTCACGGCGACCTCCGCCGCACTCGCCCCGGAGATCATGGGTCTCGGTCCCGTGCCGGCGACCGAGAAGGCGCTGCGGCGCACCGGCCTCGCGGTCGATGCGATCGGCGCCGTCGAACTCAATGAGGCGTTCGCCTCCCAGTCGCTCGCCTCGATCCGCCGTCTCGGACTCGACCCGGAGCGCGTCAATCGTGACGGCGGAGCGATCGCGCTCGGGCACCCGCTCGGGTCGAGCGGGTGCCGCATCGTCGTCACGCTGCTCGGACGCATGGAGCGCGAGGGAGCAGGTCTCGGCCTCGCGACGATGTGCGTGGGCGTCGGACAGGGCACCGCGATGATCCTGGAGCGGGTCGCATGAGCGACCCGGTGCTGATCGAACGACGCGACGACCGCGTTCTCGCCACGCTGAACCGACCCGAGCGCCGCAACGCCATCGACCTCGCGACCATCGAGGCCCTGCACGAGCTCTGCGACGAGCTGGAAGCCGAGCCTCGCACACTGATCCTCACGGGTGCGGGCGGCGACTTCGCGGCCGGTGCCGACATCGCCCAGCTCCGCGAGCGGCGCGCCGACGATGCGCGCCGCGGCATCAACGCCTCGGCGTTCATCCGGATCGCCGAACTGCCGATGCCGGTCATCGCCGCCCTCGACGGCTACGCGCTGGGCGGCGGCGCCGAACTCGCCTACGCCGCCGACATCCGCATCGCCACCGCGTCGCTGCGGATCGGCAACCCCGAGACCGGGCTCGGCATCCTGGCCGCCGCCGGGGCGACCTGGCGCCTGCCCGAGATCGTCGGGCACGCCCGCGCCGCCGATCTGCTGCTCACCGGCCGTGCGCTCGGAGCGGACGACGCCCTCGCCTGGGGCCTCGTCTCGGCGATCCATCCGTCCGAGCAGCTGCTGCCGGCCGCGCACGCGATCGCGGATCGCATCGCCGCGAACGACCCGCTCGCCACACGGCACACCAAGCGCGCCCTTCGCGCTCCGCGCGCGGAGCACCCGCACCTCGACGGGGAACTGCAGGCCGAACTGTTCGAGAGCCCCGAGAAGGAGCGCCGCATGACCGCCTTCCTCGATCGCAAGGCCCGCTCGTGAGCGCCCCGGCCGTCGTCGGTGTGATCGGCGGAGGACGCATGGGCGCGGGCATCGCGCACGCGTTCCTGCTCGCGGGATCGAGCGTGATCGTCGTCGAGCGCGATGCGGCGAGCGCGGATGCCGCGGCGCACCGCGTCGAGGAGACCCTCCGCCGCTCCGCCGACCGCGCCCCCGGCCTCGATGCGGGCGAGTGCGCCGCGCGCCTCCGGCTCACGACCGACGTCGGCGCGTGCGCGAATGCCGCGCTGGTCGTCGAGGCCGTGCCCGAAGACCGCGTGCTCAAGGAGGACGCGCTCTCCCGGGTCGACGAGGTGCTGTCGGCCGACGCCGTGCTCGCCTCGAACACCTCGTCGATCTCGATCGATGACCTCGCCCTCGCCCGCCGTCGGCCCGAGCGATTCCTCGGCCTCCACTTCTTCAACCCGGTGCCCTCGTCGGCGCTCGTCGAGATCGTGCGGGGCTCGGCCACCGACCCGACCGTGGTCGACGCGGCGCGCGAGTGGGTCGCCCTGCTCGGCAAGACGCCGATCGTGGTCGCTGACTCCCCCGGCTTCGCGTCGTCGCGCCTCGGCGTCGCGCTCGGGCTCGAAGCCATCCGGATGCTCGAGGAGCGCGTCGCGTCGGCATCCGACATCGACGCCGCCATGACCCTGGGGTACCGGCATCCGGTGGGGCCGCTGCGCACGACCGACCTCGTGGGGCTCGACGTACGCCTCGGGATCGCCCAGGAGCTCGCCCGCGAGTTGGGCGAGCGCTTCGAGCCACCCGCCCTGTTGCGCCGGATGGTCGCCGAGGGGCGACTGGGGCGCAAGAGCGGCGCGGGCTTCTACGACTGGACCCACCCCGACTCTCCGAAGGAGACGCGATGACCGAGTACCTGCCCAGCTACATCGAGGGCGCCTGGTGGACGCCCGCGGCCGGATCACTCTCGACGGAGGTGCGCGACGCATCGACCGGCGAGCTCGTGACCCGTGTGTCGACCACGGGTCTCGACCTCGCGTCGGCCCTCGCGCATGCCCGCACGGTCGGGCAGGCGAGCCTCGCAGCGCTCACGTTCCACCAGCGGGCCGTGCTGCTCAAGCAGTTCGCTCTGGCGCTGACCGCCCGCAAGGACGAGCTCTACGCGATCTCGGCCCGCACGGGGGCGACGACCGCCGACTCGTGGGTCGACATCGACGGCGGTGTCGGGGTGCTGTTCTCCTACTCGGGCAAGGGACGACGCGAACTCCCGAACGGCACCGTGCGCATCGACGGCCCGGTCGAACCCCTCTCGAAGGACGGGTCCTTCCTCGGGCGCCACGTGCACACGACGCTGCCGGGCGTCGCCGTGCAGATCAACGCCTTCAACTTCCCCGTGTGGGGTGCACTCGAGAAGTTCGCCCCGGCCTTCCTCGCGGGCATGCCGACGCTGATCAAACCCGCGACGCCGACCGGGTACCTCGCGGAGGCGATGGTGCGCATCCTGATCGAGTCGGGTCTCGTGCCCGAGGGCACGCTGCAGCTCGTGAGCGGGAGCGTGCCCGGTCTCTTCGACCACCTGCTCCTCGGCGACCTCGTGGGATTCACCGGCAGCGCCTCGACCGCCGAGTCGCTGCGCCGGAGCGCCTCGGTGCAGACCGGAGGTGTGCGCTTCACGGCCGAGACCGACTCGATCAACGCCTCGGTGCTCGGCACGGATGCCACGGCCGGCACGCCCGAGTTCGACGCCTACGTGCGCCAGCTCGTCACAGAGATGACGACGAAGGCCGGGCAGAAGTGCACCGCGATCCGTCGCGCCATCGTGCCGGAGGGGTCGGCGGACGCCGTGATCGAGGCGGTGCGGTCCCGCCTCGCGGGGCGCACGGTGCTCGGAGATCCCCTCGCCGAGGGCGTGACCATGGGCCCCCTCGCCTCGCTCGCCCAGCGCGACGAGGTGCTCCGGCAGGTCGCGGCGTTGCAGGATGCCGGCGGGCGGTTGGTGATCGGCACGGCCGGGACGCCGGATGTGCGGTGCGCCGACGGGACCACGGGGCAGGTCCCGGAGGGGGCCTTCGTCGAGCCGATGCTGCTGCGCTTCGACGACGCCCGGGCGGATGCCGTGCACGAGGTCGAGGCGTTCGGCCCGGTCGCCTCGCTGCTGACCTACTCGACCATCGCGGAGGCCGCGGACCTCGTCACCCGTGGCGGCGGTTCGTTGGTGACGAGCATCGCCACGCACGACCCCGTGCAGGCGGTGGCGCTCGCGACCCGCATCGCACCGTTCAACGGGCGGCTGCTGGTGCTCGACCGCGACGATGCGCGCTCGTCGACCGGACACGGATCCCCGCTCCCGAACCTCGTGCACGGTGGGCCGGGGAGGGCCGGGGGCGGCGAGGAGCTGGGCGGGATCCGGGCGGTGCTGCATCACATGCAGCGCACCGCGGTGCAGGGGTCGCCCGAGATGCTGACGGCGCTCACCGGAGTCTGGCATGCGGGCGCCGCCGTGCGCAGCGACGGACGGCATCCGTTCCGGCGATCGCTCGCCGAACTGCGGGTCGGCGACCAGGTGGCTTCGCACTCGCGCACGGTGACGCTCGACGACATCGAGACGTTCGCCCGCTTCACCGGCGACACCTTCTACGCCCACATGGACGAGACCGCGGCGGCGGCGAATCCGTTCTTCCCGGGGCGGGTCGCCCACGGCTACCTGCTCGTGTCGTGGGCGGCGGGACTCTTCGTCGATCCCGAGCCCGGTCCCGTGCTCGCGAACTACGGCCTCGAAGATCTGCGCTTCGTCACGCCGGTGTCACCGGGTGATGAGATCCGCGTCGAACTGACCGCGAAGCAGATCACACCGCGCGAGACCGATGACTACGGCGAGGTGCGCTGGGACGCAGTCATCCGCAATCAGCGCGACGAGACCGTCGCGACCTACGACGTGCTCACGCTCGTGAGCAAGCAGCTTCAGGGCGAGTCGGTTTCCGCCTGACTCCGGAGAGCGTCCATCGTGTACTCGCGACGCAGTGTGCCGTCTTCGGCGGTGATCCCGATGACGGTGGCTCCCGGCGTCGCGATGTCGCGATCGGCGTGGAAGAGCAACACCCGGCCCCCGCGCGTCGCTACCTCGTAGAAGTGGAGTCCGGCGGCGACGACACGCACCGAGGTGCCCTCCGGGAACGCCGTCATGGCGTTCTCGATCGGATCGCCGATCCTGATCTCTCCGGCGCGAGGAAGCACGGCACCGTCGACGGGCGGTTCACCGTACAGCGCGATCTTCCCCGCAAGGATCGTCGCGACGGCCTTCCCGCCCTCCTGAGCCTGGACCTGCAGGCTCGCGGATCCATCGGGGCTCGTCAGCGTGCGCTGGTCCGGAGCCCACTCCGAGGCGGAGACCTCGGCGTCGGGCACCGTCGCCACGGCCGTATCGATGTCGTCCCCGAGGCGGAGCGGACCGACGCCGTCGAAACCGATCGTCCAGTCCGACCAGGCCGCCGCAGCGTCAGCGGCGGGGGGCTCGGTCGGCGGCGCCGGCGGGTTCGCCGTCAGCTCGCCGATCAGGAGCTCCTGCGCCTGGTCGGCGCGGGCATGCAGAGCGCGGGCAGTCGCGTCGGCGTCGATGACCGAATCCCCGGTGTACGAGTGCCAGAACTCCACCAGCACGTTCCCCGCGGATGCGATCCCGAAATAGTGCCGGAAGCCGCTGTCGGGCGTGCCCAGCTCGATCGATCCGACGACGGTGCGCACACCGTCCTCGTCGATCGCCGCGCTGTCGAACGAGGACGCGCTCTGGTCGAACGTGAACGTCGCGCACTGCTCCGACGCGGCGACGTAGTCGTCCATCCGTCTCTCGGCCTGTCCTTCGTCCGCGAACTGCAGCACGCTCAAGCGCCCCTGCCGCTCGTTCTCCGCCTGCCAGGTGATGCTCCGCGCTCCGATCGAACCGAGCGACGCTTCCAGGAAGAACACGCCGCAGGTCTCCGGATCGAACATCGCGCCGTACCCGTCGGCGACCTGCAGCAGCGAGGCCGACGGCTCGGAGAAGTCCGCCGCACCCGGGACGACCGCGGCGATCTCGTCGGCCGAGAGCAGGAACCAGTCGAGCTCGTCACCGACGAAGTGGAGCGGTCCGTCATAGGCCGCGGGCTCCGGAGTCTCGGGAGCCGCCGTCGGAGCGGGATCCGCCGTCGGCTCGGGTTCGGGCGCGCACGCCGAGAGCCCGAGCAGCGATCCGGCAGCGACCATGCCGACCAGAAGCCTCGTGAACGACCGCGTCGGCGGCACCGTCCGCCCGTTCATCCGAACACCAGCGGCGCGCGCAACGTCGCATCCTCCACGCCGATGCCCGTCACGACCGCTGCCGGATCGGCGGGGTCGCGGTCGGAGCGGAACCGCACGAATCCGCCGTCTCGTGTGGCCGACTCGTAGAAGTACTCACCGGAGGCGACGACGGTCACGAAAGTCCCTTGCGGGAACGCCGTGATGGCCGCGCTCACGGGATCCCCCACGCGCACTCCGCCGGCAGAGGGCAAGGAGCCTCCCGGGTGGACCGGTTCGCCGTACACGTTCGACACTCCGACCGTCACGCTCTCGACGCGTTCGCCGCTCTCATCGGTCCAGATCCCGACCGAGGCGGATCCGTCGGCTGCGGTCAGCCACCACGGGCTCCCCGACCATTCCGGCTCGACCGCCCGAGCACCCGGTACAGCGGCCAGGGCAGCATCGAGATCACTGCCGAGCACGATCGGACCGACGGCCGCGGTGCTCATCTCCCACGCGCTCCACGGCGCCGACGGGTCGGCCGCCGTCGGTGTCTCCGACGGAGTCGGCGGATTCGCCGTCAGCTCCCCGATGAGGGCATCGCGAGCGGAGCGGCTGTGCTCGCGGAGCATCTCCGCCACGGCCGCGGCGTCGATCGTCGATCCGTCGACGCCGGTCTGGAACAGCTCGACGATCACGTTGCCCATCGACGCGTAGCCCTTGTGATATCGCCACTCGCCGTCGATGAACCCCTCGGTCAGCGTTCCGGCGATCGCCTGCGCGCCGTCGCTCTCTCCGACGATCTCCGCGTCGAACCCGGAATCCCGCTCGAGCACGTAGGAGCCGCACTGCTCCGCCGCCGCTCGGAGCTGGTCCATGCGGGCGGCGACCTGCGCCTCGTCGGCGAGCTGCAGCACGTGAAGGCGCCCGACGGCGTTATCACTCCCCTCGAGCGTCCAGGTGAGGGTTCGCGCCCCGACGGAGCCCAACGACATCTCTGCGGACAGCGCGCCGCAGATCGAGGGCACGGGCACCGGCCCACCCCCGTCGGAGATCTGTTCCAACGCGCTCGACGGTTCGGACATTTCCGCGATGCCCGGCAGGAGCGCACGGATCTCCTCCTCCGACGGCAGGAACCAGTCGAGCTCGTCGCCGACGAAGTGGAGCGGTCCGTCGTAGGCCGCGGGCTCCGGAGTCTCGGGGGCCGCCGTCGGGGTGGGATCCGGCGTCGGGTCGGGTTCGGGCGCGCACGCCGAGAGTCCGAGCAGTGCCCCGACCGTGACCAGGCCGAAGATGAGATTCGTGAACGACCGCGCGTGCGGCATATGACCCTCCGATGATCCGCTGCGCCGCCAGCCGACGCCTCCCCTAGGGCGAGCGTAGCGGTCGCTCCGGGCATCCCGCCCGCCCCGACCGCCGGTCGAGATCAGAACGATACGAATCGCATGCCCGCTGGCGCATATATGCCGCGACGGAAGGTGTCAGAGCCCGCTCACGTCCGCCAGAACGGCGCCCACTGCCTCCCGCGCCGCCGCCGCGGTCGGCGCTGCGAGGGCCGCATCGGCCGCACGTCGGCACGCGTCCTGATCGACGGCCGCGAGCGCCGCGCCGACCCGCCCGAGCGCGCGCGGCGCCATCGAGAGCGAAGTGACTCCGAGCCCTGCGAGCACCGGAGCGAGCGCGGGGTCGGCCCCGGCCTCGCCGCACACCCCGACCGGCTTCCCCGCCGCGCGCCCCGCGGCGCCTACCGCGCCGATGAGCCGCAGCACCGCAGGCTGCCACGGATCGTTGAGATCGCCCAGCTCGCTGAGGAGCCGATCGGCGGCGAGCGTGTACTGGGCGAGGTCGTTGGTGCCGAGGCTGACGAAGTCGACGACCTCGAAGAGCTCGGCGGCGAGCAGGGCGGCCGACGGCGTCTCGATCATGATCCCGACACGCTTCATCCCCGCGGCCCGCGCTCGCTCGGCGAATCCCCTGGCCTCGTCGACGGTCGCCACCATCGGTGCCATGACCTCGACGAGGGCCGACTCGGCCTCTGCCGCGAGCGCGAGTGCGCGCAGCTGTTCGTCGAGCAGACGCGGGCTGCGACGCGCGATCCGCAGACCCCGCACACCGAGCGCCGGGTTCTCCTCGTCGTCGGCGTTCGCGAAGGGCAGGGGCTTGTCGCTCCCCGCGTCGAGCGTGCGCACGACCACCTTGCATCCGGGGAACGCGGCGAGCACCCCGCGATACGCGATGACCTGTTCATCGATGGACGGAGCATCCGTGCGCCCGAGGAAGCAGAACTCCGTGCGGAACAGCCCCACGCCCTCGGCGCGCGCCTCCGCCGCGGCGAAGGCATCCGCCGCGCCTCCGACGTTGGCGAGCAATGCGAGCGGATGGCCATCCGCCAGGTGGCCCTGCCCGTCGAACTCGACGACGGCGGCGGCCGCACGCGCGGACGCCACTCGCTCCTCATCCGGGCCGACCTCGACAGTGCCGCGATCACCGTGCACGAGCACGGTCTCCCCCTCACGGATGCCCGTGGCACCGGTGACGCCGACGACCGCCGGGAGCCCGAGCGAGCGAGCGATGATCGCCGTGTGCGAGGTGGGACCGCCCTGCTCGGTGACGAGCGCGACGCAGCGCCCGCCGCCGAGCGCGGCCGTATCGGCGGGCGAGAGGTCGACGGCGACGAGCACGAACGATTCCTCGCGCTCGGGGACCCCCGGGAGGTCGACTCCGAGGATCTCGGCGACGATGCGATCACGCACGTCGCGGATGTCGGCGACGCGCTCGGCCATCCGCCCCCCGAGCGCCCCGAGGGCCGTCGCGTGCGATCGGGCCGCTTCCCATACCGCGCGCGCGGCCGTGCGGCCCTGCGTGAGCACGAGCGCGCGGGCATCGGCGAGCAGTTCGGGATCGGACGCGATGAGGCGGGCTGCATCCAGGATGTCCCGCGCCTCCCCCGCCGACTCCGCGGAGCGCGCACGCAGGTGCTCGGCGACGGCGACCGTCGCGCGCTCGACCGCCGAGACCTCGGCGGCGCGCTCGCTCTCGGCGACGACGATTCCGCCATCGGGCTCGGGCAGCGCGGGAGCGAGGTGCACGACGGATGCCGCGGCGACCCCGGGGCTCACGCCGCGTCCGCGCAGCACCTCGCCCGGGGCCACCGGGACCGCAGGAGCCAGCGGAGGATCGGGCTGCGGCGCGACCGGCGCCGACTCCGTGTCCGGAGCCGCGCCGGGGAGCACGTCCGTCCCCTCCCCGAAGCCGTCATCGAAGAGCGCCGCGATCCGCTCGAGAGCGGCAGCGGCATCCACCCCGTGCGCCGAGATCTCGATCTCATCTCCCTGACGCGCGCCGAGGGTCAGCAGGCGCGAGAGGCTCGCCGCGGAAGCCTCCGGACCGTCGGGCAGCCGCCGCAGGCGCACATCGACGCCACCGGATGCCTCGGCGATCAGCGCCGCGGGACGCGCGTGGAGACCTTGGGGGTTGCGCACGTGCACATGGCGGGTCTGCATCTCGTCGGCGCGGGAAGAAGTGGCGGCAGGTTCCGGTGCCGGTTCCTCCGCACCGAGTTGCCCCGTCTTCGCACCGAGCGCCGCGGACGCCTCCGCCGCGACCGCATCGAGGTCTCCCCCGGCCGCCGCCGAGACCACGGCGGCGAGCAGCCCCTCGACGAACGGTGCGGGGGCGAGCCTGACCGGCACGTCGCTCAGACGCAGTTCGAGTGCGAGCTCAGCGCTGAGCACGGCCGACCCGAGGTCCATGAGCACGAGCACACCGTCGCAGTCGGCGGCGAGCTCGTCGATCGCTCCGGCCACGGCCACGGCATCCGTGCCCAGGATCGGGATGCCGTCGGCATCCGTCCCCGCGCCGGCGGCGACGCGCACCCGCACCCCGGGGCCCTGCACCATCTGCAGGGCGAGCTCGAGCGCCGCCTCCCCGAGTCGTGCGCTGTGGGAGACGGCGACGATGCCGATCATCAGCTCGCCGCGATCGCCGCGGCGAGCGTCTCGAAGAGCAGGGTGGTCGATGCGGCACCGGGGTCGAGGTGCCCGGCACTGCGTTCACCCAGGTAGCTGGCCCGGCCCTTACGGGCCACGAGCGGCAGCGTGGCGTCGCGTCCCGTCGCGGCGGCGACGGCCGCGGCCTGCGTCGCCTCGTCGAGGTCGGCACCTCCCGCGGTGGCCGCGTCGAGCGCGTCGACCGCCGGTGACATGGCGTCGAACATCGTCTTGTCACCCGCCTCGGGTTTGCCCCGTGCGACGATTCCCTCGAGCCCGGCGCGCAGCGCGGCGGCGAGGGCTGCGGCGTCGAGATCCTGGACCGCGCCGGTCGTCATCCCCATCCGCAGGAAGAACGTGCCGTAGAGCGGGCCGCTGGCTCCGCCGACCGAACTGACGAGCGTCATCCCGACGGTCTTCAAGAGGTCGTCCGCCGCAGCCGGAGCGCTCGCGGCGAGCTTCTCGGTGACGGCGCTCATGCCCCGCGACATGTTGGCGCCGTGGTCGGCGTCGCCGATCGCGGAGTCGAGCTCGGTGAGCCATTCGCGCTTCTCGGCGATGGCCGCACCGAAGCGGGTGATCCAGTCCTGCAGGGTGGCGACCGAGACGGTATCCGCGGCCATCAGGCGCCCCACCGCAGACCGGGGGTCACGACCGGGCTGTCCCACAACCGCAGCAGTTCGTCGTCGACCTTCAGCACCGTGACCGAGCATCCGGCCATGTCGAGAGAGGTGATGTAGTTGCCGACGAGGTTGCGCACGACCTGCACGCCCGCCGCCTCCAGCAGGGCCGCGACCTCGGCGTACATCAGGTAGAGCTCGATCTGCGGGGTCGCGCCCATGCCGTTGACCATCACAATCGCGGGTCCCGCGAAGTCGAGGTCGGCGAGGATCGGCTCGACGAGCTGACGGGCGATGTCGGATGCCGGCGCCAGGGGCTCCCGGTGGCGTCCGGGCTCGCCGTGGATGCCGATGCCGATCTCCATCTGGTCGTCCGGAAGGTCGAAGGTGGGCTTGCCGGCGGCCGGCACCGTGCAGCTGGTGAGGGCCATGCCCATGGAGCGCCCCTGGCCGTTGACGCGCTGTGCGAGGGCGACGACGGCGGCGAGGTCCTGTCCCTCCTCCGCGGCCGCGCCGACGATCTTCTCGAGCAGCACGGTGAGGCCGACGCCACGTCGTCCGGCCGTGTAGAGCGAGTCCTGCACCGCGACGTCGTCGTCGACGACGACCGTGCCGACCTCGATGCCCTCCATGGAGGCGAGCTCCGCCGCCATCTCGAAGTTGAGCACGTCGCCGGTGTAGTTCTTGACGATGTGCAGCACGCCGGCCCCCCGGTCGACGGCCTTCGTCGCGGCCTGCACGCGGTCGGGCGTCGGCGAGGTGAAGACCTCGCCCGCGACCGCGGCGTCGAGCATCCCGACGCCGACGTAGCCACCGTGCAGGGGCTCGTGCCCCGACCCGCCGCCGGAGACGATCGCGACCTTGCCCTCCGCCTTCGGCTCGGCCCGCGTGATGACGTGCGTCTCGAGGTCGACGGACAGCTCAGGATGCGCGAGCGCGACTCCCTTGAGCGATTCGACGAGCACGTCCTCCGGGGCGTTGATGAGCTTCTTCATCGTCCGATCTCCTTCGATCTCTTCCGTCGGGTGTCGATGCCGGCCGCATGGCCGACGTCGCGAAAGCAGGCGACCTGGGAACAGGCGACACCGCCGTCACTGTCGAACATGCTCGGGACGACGGGACTTGTCAAGATCGAACCTCTGATCCGGCCCGCGGACTCACCGCTTCGACCTTCCTCGACGCCTCCGCCTCACCCGCGCAGGGCGAGCACGAACGGCAGCACCTCGCTCGCACCGGCGCGTCGAAGGGTGCGCGCGGCGACCGTGAGCGTCCACCTGCTGTCGGCGAGGTCGTCGACGAGCAGCACCGGGCCCTCGGGGATCTCGAGGTGGTCGGCGCTGAACCGATCCCAGAGGCCGCCGAGCCGGAAGACGCTGTTGCCTCCTGGTTGACCGCTCGGACCGCCGCCGACGAGACCGAGCTCGCCCAGGTACGGGAGCCGGCCGATCTCGGCCAGCCCGCGCGCGAGGCTGCCGACGAGCTGGGGGTGCGAGCGCGACGGAAGCGCGACCATCGCGACGGGGCGCTGCGACCATTCCCACCCGGCCAGCACGCGCACGCAGCCGTCGAGCACCTGTCGCGTCACCACGGCATCCGGTGCCCCCGCGGCGAACAGCGTGCGCAGCGTGCCACCCCACCCGAGGTCGGTCAATCGCGCCAGCGCCCGCCCCTCGCCCGCCTGCTCGTCGGCGGCGATGCGCCCCTTGACCGGGACATCGAGCCGGTCGGCCCCGGTCGGCCACGCGCGGCGCGGCTCGATCGGCACCCCGACCCGGTCGAGCGACTCCGAGGCCTGCGTGGTGGCCGCCGCGCCGATCTCGCGCGGGAACCATTCGCCCGCGCAGTTGTCGCACCGCCCACAGGGCTTCGCCGTGTCGTCGTCGAGGGCGCGCTGCAGGAACTCCATCCGGCATCCGTCGGTCTGCTCGTACGCGATCATGTTCTCCTGCTCGGCGACGCGCTCCCCCGCGATGCGCTCGTACCGCTCGGCGTCGTAACTCCAGGGCGCCCCGGTCGCGACCCACCCGCCCTGCACGCGTCGCACCGCGCCGTCGACGTCGAGCACCTTCAGCAGCAGTTCGAGAGGGGTCCGACGGATGTCGACCATCGCCTCGAGAGCCGGCGTCGATATCGGCGCGTCGCCGAGTGCCCCGATCACCCGTTCCGCACGTTCGCGGTCGGGCATCGACGCGGTCGCGAAGTAGTGCCAGATGTCGCGGTCCTCCACAGCCGGGAGCAGCAGCACGTCAGCGCTCTCGCTGGCGCGTCCCGCGCGACCCACCTGCTGGTAGTACGCGACGGGAGATGAGGGCGCGCCGAGGTGCAGCACGAAGCCGAGGTCGGGCTTGTCGAACCCCATGCCCAGCGCGCTGGTCGCCACGAGCGCCTTCACCTCGTTGCGTTTGAGCATCCCTTCGGATTCGGCGCGCTCCTCGGTGTCGGTCTGCCCGGTGTACGCCCGCACGTCGTGGCCGTGGTCGCGCAGCAGGCGGGCCGTGTCGACCGCCGCCGCGACCGTCAGCGTGTAGATGATGCCCGAGCCGGGGAGGTCGTCGAGGTGACTCAGCAGCCAGGCCAGGCGGCTCGCGGAGTCGCGCAGACGCAGCACCCCGAGACGCAGCGACGTGCGCGCGAGGGGCCCGCGAATCGTCAGCACCCCCGCATCGGGGCGGGCGGTCCCGGCGCTCGCGCCGAGCTGCTCGGCCACGTCGACCATGACCCTGCTGTTCGCCGTGGCCGTCGTGGCGAGCACCGGAACGTCGGTCGGCATCTCGGCGATGAGGTCGCGCAGCCGTCGGTAGTCGGGGCGGAAGTCGTGCCCCCAGTCGCTGATGCAGTGCGCCTCGTCGACCACCAGCATCCCCATGCGACTCACGAGCGCCGGCAGCCGTTCTTCGCGGAAGCTCGGATTGTTGAGGCGCTCGGGCGACACCAGCAGCACGTCGACCTCGTCGCGATCGAGCTGCGCGAGGACGTCGGTCCACTCGTGGGCGTTGGTCGAGTCGATGGCGACCGCGCGCACCCCGGCCCGGGAGGCGGCGGCGATCTGGTCGCGCATCAGGGCCAGCAGCGGCGAGACCAGGACGGTCGGACCTGCACCCTGGCTCCGCAGCAAGCGTGTGGCGACGAAGTAGACCGCGGACTTCCCCCACCCCGTGCGCTGCACGACGAGAGCCCGGCGACGACCGTCGACGAGCGCCTCGATGGCCCCGTACTGCCCATCGTGGAAGTCGGCATCGGAGCGTCCGACCAGCTCGCGGAGGGCGGCGAGAGCGGCCGCGCGGGTGCCGACGGAGGGTTCGGAGGTCATCCCCCCACTCTGCCCCACCCCTCCGACACCGCGATCTCGACGTCGGCGCACCGGCCCCGCCGTGCCATCGGTCGTCTAGCGTGGAAGGCGTGATCACCCGAGACCTGGCCGTCGCCCTCCGGGCCGCCGGCCTCGTGTGGCATCCGATCGAGGGCGACCGCTTCCAGCTCGACCTCCCGAACGACGTGGAGCTCGAATCCGAGGCCGACGTGTTCACCGTCAGCGGGATGACGATCGAGGCGCGGCAGACGCCGAGCGGCACCGACCTCGCCTTCAACGGCACGACCGAGTGGGCGCTCGACGCCGTGACCCTCGCGGATGCCGTGTGGCTCCCCCGCGAGGATCAGCTGCGCGAGCTGCTGCGCGGAACCTTCCGTACGCTGGAGCGCCTCGACGACACCTTCCGCGTGCGCGTGGAGATCTCGGGGGAAGACCTGTCGTTCGAGCATCCCGACCCCGCCGAGGCGTACGGCCGCGCACTGCTGGAGCTGGTCTCGCGCTCCCACTGACCGAAGAGGCGGGCGCTCCCGTCTTGAGGATCCCGTCGCACCGTGACAGAATTACCTAACGATCGGTCAGTAAAGATGCTGACCGGGAGGAGTCACGATGAACGCCCCCGCAGACCTCGCGATCAGCGAAGAAATCTCCGCAGCGCTCTCCGACGAGGAACGCCTCTTCGACGAGCTCATCGCGAACGAGCAGCGCATCGAACCCCGCGACTGGATGCCCGAGGCCTATCGCAAGACCCTCATCCGTCAGATCTCGCAGCACGCGCACTCCGAGATCATCGGCATGCAGCCGGAGGGCAACTGGATCACGCGCGCACCCAGCCTCAAACGCAAGGCGATCCTGATGGCGAAGGTACAGGACGAGGCCGGTCACGGCCTCTACCTCTACTCCGCGGCGCAGACCCTCGGCATCACCCGCGACGAGATGATGCAGCAGCTCATCGACGGGCGGGCGAAGTACTCCTCGATCTTCAACTACCCGACTCCCACCTGGGCCGACATGGGCGCGATCGGCTGGCTGGTCGACGGCGCCGCGATCTGCAACCAGGTCCCGCTCTGCCGCGCCTCGTACGGACCCTACGGCCGCGCGATGGTGCGGGTCTGCAAGGAGGAGTCGTTCCACCAGCGCCAGGGCTTCGAGATCCTGCTCACCCTCATGCAGGGCACCGAGGAGCAGCGGCGCATGGCGCAGGATGCCGTCGACCGCTGGTACTGGCCGAGCCTGGCGATGTTCGGCCCGCCGGACGACCAGTCCCCCAACTCCGCGCAATCGATGGCCTGGAAGATCAAGCGCTTCTCGAACGACGAGCTGCGCCAGCGGTTCGTGGGGATGCTCGTTCCGCAGGCCGAGATCCTCGGCGTCACCCTCCCCGACCCCGAGCTGCGCTTCGACGAGGCATCCGGGCGGTACGAGATGGGCGAGATCGACTGGGACGAGTTCTTCCAGGTGCTCCGCGGCAACGGCCCGTGCAACACCGAGCGGATCGAGCGACGGCGCACCGCCCACGAGGACGGCGCGTGGGTGCGCGAGGCCGCGGCGGAGTACGCCCGCAAGCAGGCATTCGCCTCGGTAGTCGAGAAGGACGTGGCCTGATGGCGAGCTCCGGCACCGACCCTTCGACAGGCTCAGGGACCCACGGTGGGGCGTGGCCGCTCTGGGAGGTCTTCGTGCGTGCGAACCGTGGGCTCAGCCACGTGCACGTCGGCTCCCTGCACGCACCGGATGCCGAGATGGCGATCCGCAACGCCCGCGACCTCTACACCCGGCGCGGCGAAGGCGTCTCGATCTGGGCGGTGCCCGCCGAGGCCATCACGACGAGCGACCCCGATGCGAAGGGCGCGTACTTCGAGAGCTCCGCGGGCAAGAACTATCGGCACGCCGTCTACTACACGGCCTCCGAGGGGGTGCCGCACCTATGAGCACGCACGGTGACGTCACCGTCGAGGAGCTGCACCTCGCGCAGGAGCTCGCGGGCTCCGGTGAGCGCGCGGCATCCGCCGACATCGCCGAATACGCGCTGCGCCTCGGCGACGACGCGTTGATCCTGTCGCAGCAGCTGGGCGCCTGGATCTCGCGCGCTCCGGAGCTCGAGGAGGACGTCGCGCTCGGCAACATCGCCCTCGACCTGCTCGGCCACGCCCGCTCGCTGCTGCGCTACGCCGGCTCCGTCGACGGACGCAGCGAAGATGATCTGGCGTTCTTCCGCGACGAGCCCGAATTCCGCAGCGCGTGGATCGTCGAGCAGCCCAACGGCGACTTCGCGCAGACCATCGCGCGGCAGCTCGTCGTCTCGACGTACATGGTCGAGCTCTACGCGGCGCTGCGATCGAGCAGTGACGAGACCCTCGCGGCCGTCGCCGAGAAGGCGCTCAAAGAAGTCGACTACCACCGCGACCACGCGGTGCAGTGGACGCTGCGGCTCGCGGGCGGCACCGAGGAGTCGCGCACGCGGATGATCCGCGCCGTGGGCGACGTCTGGCCGTTCGTCGACGAGCTGTTCCGTGACGACCCGCTGGTCGACCGGCTCGGCGAGGCGGCCGCCCGTCCGTCGTCGTTGCGCGCGGGCTTCGATGCCGTCATCGAGACGATCTTCGCGCAGGCCGACCTCGCGGTGCCCGAGATCGCGGCATCGTCCGCGGGCGGACGGCACGGGTCCCACGCCACGCCGATGGGGCACATCCTCGCCGAGATGCAGGTGCTCGCGCGACGGTACCCGGGGGCGACATGGTGACGACGATCACGACGGATGCCTGGCGGATCGCCGCCGCCGTCGCCGACCCCGAGGTCCCGGTACTGACGATCGAGGACCTGGGCGTGCTGCGTGCGGTCGAGTCCGACGGTGCGCGCGTGCGCGTCGACATCACGCCCACCTACAGCGGATGCCCCGCAATGGACACGATCCGCGACGACGTGATCCTGGCGCTCACCGCGGCGGGCTTCGACGACGTCGAGGTGCGACTCGTGCTCGCCCCGGCGTGGACGACGGATTGGATGTCGGATGCCGGCAAACGCAAGCTCGAGCGGTACGGCATCGCCCCTCCGACCGGGCGTGCGGCGGTGCATGACGGCCCGATCCCTCTCACGCTGAGCGTGCGTTGCCCGCGATGCGGATCGCTCGACACCCGGGAGGTGTCGCGGTTCGGTTCCACCTCGTGCAAGGCGCTGTTCGAGTGCCGCGCCTGCCTCGAGCCCTTCGACCACTTCAAGGTGCACTGATGTCGCTGTTCGCGCCGGCCACGACATCCGCTCCGCCGGCCCCGCCCCGCGAGGTGCCGAAGGCCCGCCGACGGGCCCGCTTCCACACGCTCGTCGTCGAAGCCGTGCGCCCGCTCACCGACGACGCGGTCGAGGTGACCTTCACGGTGCCGGCCGCACTCGCCGGCGAGTACGATCATCTGCCCGGTCAGTACGTCGCGCTGCGCACCGAGCTCGACGGGGTCGAGGTGCGGCGCTCCTACTCCCTGTGTCGCGCTCCCGAGCACCGTACCGATGGCTCCGACGCCCGGCTGAGTGTGGCCGTCAAGCGCGATGAGGGCGGACGGTTCTCGACCTGGGCGCAGACCGGGCTGCGACCCGGGGTCCGCATCGACGTGATGAGTCCGCAGGGCACGTTCACCTCGGCCCTGCCCGACCTCGACCACCGACACGTCGTCGGCATCGCGGCCGGCTCCGGCATCACGCCGCTGATGGCGCTCGCGCACACGGTGCTGTCGCGGTCGGACACCGCGCGGTTCACCCTGCTCTACACGAACCGGTCGACCCTCGACGTGATGTTCCTCGAGGATCTCGCCGATCTGAAGGACCGCTACCCCACGCGCCTCACGCTGCACCATGTGCTGTCGCGCGAGCAGCGTACTGCGCCGGTGCTGTCGGGCCGCATCGACGAACCGAAACTGCGCACGATCCTCACGACCCTCCTCCCGCCCGACGACGTCGACGAGTGGTTCCTGTGCGGGCCGCTCGCCCTGGTCGACCTCTGCCGCGAGGTGCTCGCCGACGTCGGCGTGGGCCGCGAGCACATCCGCTTCGAGTTGTTCACGACCGGTGACGAGCCTGCTCGTGCCGCCCGACCGGTGCGGGTGCGGGCGGGCGAGCGCACGACGACGATCGAGGTGACGCTCGACGGCGTCTCCTCCACGGTCGAGAGCCCCGTGGATGCGCACGAGTCGGTGCTGAACGCGGCGCTGCGCGTGCGTCCCGACGCTCCTTTCGCGTGCGCGGGCGGCGTCTGCGGCACCTGCCGGGCACGGGTCGTCGAGGGCAGTGTGACGATGACCGAGAACTACGCGCTCGAGCCCGACGAGATCGAGCGCGGGTTCGTGCTCACCTGCCAGTCCCATCCGACCAGCGACCGCGTCGTCGTCGACTACGACGTGTGAGGGAGAACGCACCCCATGATCGATCTCCGCATCGCCGACGACGTCGCCCATGTCACCCTGCGCGCTCCCGAGCGGCTCAACGCCCTCGACGAGCAGGCTCTCCACGGGCTCGACGCCGCCTACGCGGAGGCGGAGACGGCGGGAGTGCGCGCCCTCGTGCTCGGTGGTGAGGGGCGCGCGTTCTGCGCCGGCCGCGACATCTCCGGCGTCGATCCGCGCGACGACGACGTCGTGGGATATCTCGGCGGACTCGTCACCCCGCTCCTGCAGCGGATGTCACGCTTCCCCGCCCCCACGTTCGCCACAGCCCACGGCGCCTGCCTCGGCGTGGGCCTCGGTCTGCTGATCGCGACCGACGTCGTGTACGTCGCGGAGTCGGCGAAGATCGGCTCGCCGTTCGCCGCTCTCGGTGCGACCCTCGACTCCGGCGGGCATGCTCTCTTCCTCGATCGCCTGGGCGCGCACCGCACCCTCGACCTCATCTACACGGGACGCCTGATGACCGGCGTCGAGGCCGTGAGCGCGGGGCTCTTCTCCCGGGTGCTGCCGGACGACGAGGCGCACGGGGCCACGACGGATGCCGCGGCGACGGCCGCCCTCGGACCGACGGCCGCGTTCCTCGCCAGCAAGCGCCTCGTGGCGCGCATCCGCGACGAGCGGCTGGCTCTCTGGGAGTCGGTCGAGCTGGAGAACGCGGCGCAGGCGGCGCTCAGCGACACGGATGACTACCGCGAGGGCTTCGCGGCGTTCCAGCAGAAGCGCAAGCCGCGGTTCCGCGGGCGGTGAGTCGGGCGGTGATCCGTTGAGCAGATGAATCGGTAGGCACCGGGATGTCAACGCTCTGCCGGATGTCGGTACCCGGTGTCACACTTCGGAGATGATGCTCTCGCAGCTGGTCTCGACGACCGAGGAGGTCGCCGCCACGTCGTCGCGCCTGTCCAAGATCGACGCGCTGGCCCGGCTGCTCGCGCAGGTCGATGCCGATGAGATCGCGCCGCTGACCGGGCTCCTCCTGGCGACCCCGCGGCAGGGGCGCCTCGGCGTGGGCTGGCGCGGCATCGCCGCACTGGAGGTCGTCCACGCCGACGCCTCGACACTCGCGATCACCGACGTCGATCAGGCGTTCGAGCGGCTCGCCGCGGCATCCGGAACCGGCTCGGCGAGCGTGCGCAGCAGCACCCTGCAGGCGCTGGCCGCGCGAGCGACCGCGGCGGAGTGGGACTTCCTCACTCGCGCCATGCTGGGCGAGTTGCGCACCGGAGCGCTCGGCGGCGTGCTGCTCGACGCGATCGCCCGGGCATCCGATCGGCCGGTACCCGCCGTGCGCCGGGCGGCGATGCTGTCGGGCGACCTCGGAGAGACGGCGCTGATCGCGCTCACCGGAAGCGCCGAATCGCTCGACGAGGTAAGGCTCCGCGTCGGCCGTCCCGTGCTGCCGATGCTCGCCGCCACCGCCGCGACGCCGACCGACGCCCTCGGGATCACGGGTGAGGCCTCGGTCGAGTACAAGCTCGACGGCGCCCGTATCCAGGTGCACCGCCACGGCGACGAGGTATCGGTGTACACCCGCAGCCTCGCCGACATCACCCACCGCGTGCCCGAGCTCGTCGAGATCGTGCGCGGACTCCCGGCGCACGACCTCATCCTCGACGGCGAGACGCTCGCCCTCGACGAAGACGGTGGGCCGCGTCCGTTCCAGGAGACGATGTCGCGGTTCGGGGCCGACGCGGCGCGCGAGCTCGCCCTTCGCCCTTGGTTCTTCGATCTGCTGCACGTCGACGGCCGCGACCTCATCGACGAGCCGCTGGTCGTGCGGCTCGCGGAGCTCGATCGGGTCGCCTCGCCGTGGCGCATCCCGGGCACGGTGACGGCCGATGCCGGCGCCGCCGAACAGGTCTCGCGCGATGCCCTCGCAGCCGGCCACGAGGGGATCGTGGCCAAAGCCATCGATTCGCCCTATGCCGCGGGCCGCCGGGGCAAGTCGTGGGTCAAGGTCAAGCCCGTGCTCACCTACGACCTCGTGGTGCTCGCGGCCGAGTGGGGCTCGGGGCGCCGTCAGGGACTGCTGTCGAACCTGCACCTCGGGGCGCTCGATCCCGCCGGAGAGTTCGGCGAACCCGGCGGTCTCGTCATGGTGGGCAAGACCTTCAAGGGGCTCACCGACGAGCTGCTGCGCTGGCAGACCGCCACGTTCCCGACGCTCGAGACCCGCCGCACGCAGGGCACCGTTTTCCTTCGGCCCGAACTGGTCGTCGAGATCGCGATCGACGGCGTTCAACGCTCCCCTCGCTATCCCGGGGGTATCGCGCTGCGCTTCGCGCGCGTCAAGGGCTACCGCCCCGACAAGGCGCCGGCCGAGGCCGATACGATCCAGACACTCCGAACTCTGCTGCGGGAGTGATCTCGCGTCGCAAGCATCGGCTGCGGCAACAGCGCGCTCTGCGGCATCCGCTCAGGCCGAAGGCGCGAGCCCGAGGTCCTCTTCGCGCACGGTTCCCTGGAACGACCACGGGAAGTTGATCCAGAGATCGGTGTCCTTCCAGGCGTAGTCGGGCTGGATGATGGTCGACGGCTTGGTGTAGATCGTGACCGAGCGCACGTCGGCACCCTTGTCCTTCAGCAGCTGAACCGCGAGGGCGAGGGTGCGGCCCGAGTCGGCGACGTCGTCGACGAGCAGCACGCGGCGGCCGTCGAGGTACGCCATGTCGAGCTCGGGAGGGAGCACCTCGGGGGCGTCGAGCACGGTGCCGATGCCGGTGTAGAACTCGACGTTGATCGCGCCGCAGTTCTTCGCGCCGAGACCGTAGGCGATGGCGCCGGCGGGCAGGAGCCCTCCGCGGGCGATCGCGACGACGACCTCGGGCTCGAAGCCGCTGGCGAGGATGTCACGGGCAAGGTCGCGGGTGGCGGCGCCGAAGCCGTCCCAGGTGAGCGTCTCGCGCTCGTTCGATGCATCAGTCACCCGATCCATTGTCCTCCATCGCGGCGATAGACTGACCACGTCCGGCCGCCCTGCGACCGGTGCCTGAAAAAGAGGCACGAAGCACTCCTCGCCGACGCGGGTGCGAGACACATACGGAACGTCGTTCTCCGTCCCTGTCTCGAAAGGCTTCGCCATGCCCTCCGTCTCCGCGCACGTCGCGCTCACCCTCGCCCAGCACATCGACGCCGTCTTTGGCGTGATGGGCAACGGCAACGCCTACTTCCTCGACGCGATCGAGACGCAGACCGATGCGGTGTTCACCGCCGTGCGCCACGAACAGGGTGCCGTGGTCGCGGCCGACGCGCACTTCCGCGCTTCGGGTCGCATCGCCGCGGGCACCTCGACCTACGGTGCCGGGTTCACGAATACCCTCACGGCGCTGGCTGAGGCGGTGCAGGCGCATGTGCCGCTGGTGCTCGTCGTCGGTGACGAGCCCACGTCCGGACCGCGCCCGTGGGACGTCGATCAGATCGCGCTGGCTTCGGCCGTCGGCGCACGCACCTACACGGTCGGACGTGCGGATGCCGCGGCGACGACCGTCATCGCGATCGAGCACGCCCTCACCTACCGCGTGCCCGTCGTGCTGGCGATCCCCTACGACGTCGCAGCGTTGGAGGCGGGGTCCGTCCCGCCGGCGCCGGAGCCGCGGGTGCCGGCACCGCTCGCCCCGCGCGGGGAGTTCGCCGAGGGCATGCTCGACGAGATCGCCGACGCCCTCGCCACCGCCGAGCGGCCGTTCCTGTTGGCCGGCCGCGGCGCCTGGCTGTCCGGGGCGAGCGCGGCGCTGGGCGAGCTCGCAGCGTCCACCGGCGCGCTCACGGCATCCACCGCACTCGGCCGCGGAGTCTTTCCCGACACGCGCTTCGACCTGGGCGTAACGGGCGGTTTCGGGGCCGAGGGGGCGATGGAGCTGATCCGCGAGGCCGATGTCGCCGTCGTGTTCGGCGCGGGACTGAACCAGTTCACGATGCGCTTCGGCGCGCTGTTCGCACCGGGCACGAAGGTCTTCCAGATCGACATCGCACCGGCGGCCACGCACGCCCACGTCGGCGGTTTCGTGCGCGCCGACGCGCGTCTCGCAGCCGAGGCGCTGGTGGAGCGGGTGCCGCGGGCGGCGGGTTCTGCGGGTGCGCCCTGGCGCGAGGTCGTCGAGGTCGCCGCCGCGCGGGCGTACGACGACGGAGATGACCTCGCCCCCGACGGGCGTCTCGACCCCCGATCCGCGGCCCGGCGCATCGCCGCGCTGCTGCCGGAGGACCGCGTGGTCGTCTCGGACGGCGGGCACTTCATCGGCTGGGCGAACATGTACTGGCCGGTCGCCGCGCCCGACCGCATGATGATGATCGGCACGGCTTTCCAATCGATCGGACAGGGCTGGCCGAGCGTCGTCGGTGCCGCTCTCGCCCGGCGCGATGACACCGTCGTGCTCACGTCGGGTGACGGCGGGGGCCTGATGGCGATCGCCGACCTCGAGTCCGCGGTGCGTGCGGCCGCCGGTCGCGGGATCGCGGTGATCTGGAACGACGCCGCCTATGGCGCCGAGGTCAACCTGTATGGATTGAAGGGTCTCGCCGACGCGCCGATGCGCATTCCCGAGGTCGACTTCGCCGCCTTCGCCGCAGCGGTCGGCGCCGAGGGCGTCGTCGTTCGCACGCTCGCAGATCTCGATCGACTGGAGTCGTGGGCCACCGAAGACCCGACGACCCGGCGCTTCCTGCTGCTCGATCTGCGTATCTCGGGTGACGTGATCGCGCCGTATCAGCAGGAGATCATCCGCGTGAACTCGTAGGCGCGGCATCCGTCGTTCCCGCCCGTCGGTTCCTCTCCGTTAGGCTCCGATCCATGCCCGAAAGCCCCGAGATCCTGCGCTACAGTGCGTTCGCCGCGACGCCCGAGGGCGGCAACCCGGCAGGGGTCGTGCTCGACGCAGCAGGTCTCGACGACGAACGGATGCTGCGGATCGCCGCCGACGTCGGATACTCCGAGACCGCGTTCCTGACGGGGCGCTCCGAGGTGGAGGGGGTGCCGCACCACCGGGTGCGGTACTTCTCGCCGGGAGCTGAAGTTCCGTTCTGCGGTCACGCCACGGTGGCGACGGCCGTCGCCCTGGCCGAACGCGACGGAGTGGGAACGGTCGTGTTCGAGACGGCAGCGGGTTCAGTGACCCTGGAGTCGGTGGCGGATGCCGCGGGCGCGATCACCGTGTCCTTCACGAGCGTCGAGCCGCAGGTGCGCGAGCTCGACCCGGCGGTGCGCGACCGGCTGCTGGACCTGCTGGGTCTCACCGTGGCCGACGTCGATCCGCGGTTCCCCGTGCAGGAGTCGTTCGCCGGAAACTGGCATCCGATCGTCTTCATCGCCGATCGGGAGCTGTTCCATCAGTTCCGCTTCCGGCCCGACGATGTCGCCGCTCTGATGCGCGCACAGGGCTGGCTCGGAACCGTGACGGTGGTGTACGCCCACGACTCCGCCGAGTTCGAGGCGCGCAATCTGTTCCCGGTCGGACGCATCACCGAGGATCCGGCGACGGGTTCCGCGGCCGCATCGACCGGCGCGTACCTGCGGGAGCACGGATACGCGGGCACGACGATCCGCATCCGCCAGGGCACGCATGTCGGGCGTCCGAGCGAGCTGATCGTCACGATCCCGGCGTCCGGCGGCATCGTCGTCTCGGGCGGCGCCTTCGCGCTCCCCGCCGACGGTTCCTGAGCGAGCGGAGCGAGACTCTCGGTCCCTGAGCGAGCGCAGCGAGACGAAGGGCCGCGCCCGGTGCGCAGTCCCGGTTCCTGAGCGAGCGCAGCGAGACGAAGGGCCGCACTCCGCCTGCACTTCCGGTTCCTGAGCGAGCGCAGCGAGACGAAGGGCCGCCGCGTCTCATAGCTGGGTCCCTGAGCTTGTCGAAGGGCCCCGCCCCGCGTGCACTCGTTCTGCACCGCCGTCGTGTTGTTACGAGTTCTCCACCATTCGCGCCGATAGTGCCTGTGGCCTGGTCTTTTCGCGTCCGAATGTCGGTGGCCCCTGGTGGACTGAGTAACATGAACAGCACCGCCGAACTCCTGGATCGGGTCGCCGCCGACCTGACCACGGTGCTGCGCGCAGATGTCGTGGCGGGGCTGTCGGATGCGGAGAAGATGCAGATCCTCCGCGCCGCCGGTGAAGTCGCCCGCCGGGTGGATGCGGTGATCGTGGAGACGGTCGGGTCGGTGGATCAGCGCCCGGCCGGGTCGGGGGAGCTGGCGTTCTGTGGGAGGTTCGGATGCCGGACGATGAATGAACTCGTCCAACGGGTGCTGCGCACGGACGCGGCCGGGGCTGCACGGGTCGTGAAAGCGGGGAAGGTGGTGCGGCGGGAGCTGGACTACTCGTCCGGTGCGCTGCTGCCGGCCCGCTGGCCGGCCCTGCGGGAGACGTTGCTGGACGGGGCGGTCGGGGTGGCGGGACTGTTGGCGGCGACCGGGCCGGTCGAGCAGGCCGGGCCCCGCATCGGTGCGGCGGACCGGTTGCGTGCCGATGCCGAGCTGGCCGAATACGCGCGTGGACTAGCCGATGGTGACGGTGACGGCGGCGATGACGGGGACTCCGATGAGAGCGGCGATGCCGATGCCGGCACGGAGCATCGTGTCGAAGGAGGTCCATCGGCCACGCCGGAGGACCTGAGGCTGTTGTCGCGGGTGATCGTGACGTACCTCGACCCCGACGGCGCGGAACCCGCCGAAGAACGCGCGATGCGTGCGCGGGGAATCGTGCTCGGCCGAGTGAAAGACGGGGTGATCCCGATCCGCGGGTCGCTCCTCCCAGAGACGGCGGGGCAGTTGCAGCGGATCTGGGACGCGTACCTGAACCCGAAAGTCGACGGGCCGCCCGTGCCGGCGATCCCGCTGCCTGATGTGGGCGAGGCCAGCGGGGTGCGGTTCGTGCCCTCCGCCGACGGCGCATCGCTCGGTGCGGATGAGCATGCACTGAACGAGGAGACGCACCGCCTCCTCGCCGACCCCCTCCGCCCTCTCGACGACGGCGTCCTCCCGTCTGATGGTGTCCTCCCCTCCGGCGATCCCGGCGGGATGCTGGATAACCGATCCCGTGCGCAGAAGCAGCACGACGCCCTCGCCGCCGCCCTCGGGATCGCCGCCCGCCACCACGACATGCCCTCCCTCGGCGGTGCCGCCCCGACCCTGGTCGTGTCGGTGACTGTGGAGGACTATGCGACCGGGCGGGGCTGGGCGCACGTCGATGGCGTCGACGACGCCCCTGTCTCCCTCGCGACCGCCCGGCACACCGCCTGCGGCGGCAGCATCCAACGCGTCACCTCCGACCCGGCAGGGCGCATCATCGGGATCGAGACCACCGACCGGGTGTTCACCGCCCACCAACGTCGTGCGATCACGCTCCGCGATAGGGAGTGCATCATCCCCGGATGTCACGTGCCCGCGAGCTGGTGCGAGATCCACCACGTCATAGAGCACGCCCGCGGCGGCCCCACCAGCACCGACAACGGCGTCACCCTCTGCTGGCACCACCACCGCACCCTCGACACCTCGGGCTGGCACATCCGCATGCACAACGGCACACCCGAGATCCGCGGACCCGCCTGGTGGGACCCCCACCAGAAATGGCGAACACCACGACCCACCACACGCCACACCACGCGCCACACCACCCCGGCGCGCCGAGCACGACCGATCCGCGCATGAACACAGCGTGGCGATCGGCGACGGGTCACCCAAGAACGAGCACGGGCCCGCCACGCCTGAACCCCCCGCGTCGTCTTGGGCGCACGTCAGCCCCCTTCCCCTTCCCCTTCCCCTGCCCTGCCCCTGCCCCTGCCTCTGCCCCTGCCCCTGCCCCTGCCCCTGCCCCTGCCCCTGCCAGAATCGATGACATGCCCGGTCTCCACCACGTCGAAGTATGGGTCGCCGACCCCGATTCCGCTCGCCGCGACTGGGGGTGGCTCCTCCCTCGGCTGGGATTCTCGCTGCAGCAGGAATGGCCGGAGGGCCAGACCTGGGCTGCCGACAGCGGGCCCTACCTCACGATCACGTCGCCCCCACGCATCGACGAACGAGGCCACGACCGCCGTCGACCCGGCGTCAACCACTTCGCTTTCCACGGCGGCGAAGAATCGACCGTCGACGGCATCATGGCATCCGCCGAAGAGAACGGCTGGCACCCGCTCTACCACGAGCGCTATCCCCACGCCGGTGGCCCCGACCACTACGCCGGATGGCTGGAGAACGCCGCCGGCTTCAAGGTCGAGATCGTCGCAGACGAGATCTGATCTCGTCAGCCCTGCGCACCGTAGTCGGGCAGCTCCTGCAGCGTCCACGTGTTGCCGTCCGGGTCGTCGAACGACACGAACCGCCCCCAGTCGAGATCTTCGACGCCGCGAGCATCGACCCCGAGGCCCCGCAGTTGAGCGAGCGCCTCATCGGCGTCGGGCACGACGACCTGGATCGTGTTCTGCTGACCCGGCTCGAGATCGAGGCCCAGCCCGGTGCCGAACGCGATCGAGCACGCCGAGCCCGGCGGCGTCATCTGCACGAACCGCAGCCCCTCGGTCGGGGTCTGGTCGTGGTCGGCGTTGAAGCCGATCTTCACGTAGAAGTCCTTCGCTCGGTCGACATCCGACACCGGCACGAAGATGAGTTCGATCTTCCAGTCCATCACGCCACTCCTCAGGTCACGGCGGGCGCCATCGCCCTTTCGCGTCCACGGTAGGCCGGGCCACCGACATTCGCCAGAGCAGGCGGGAGAAGAACCTCAGCCTCACCGCGCCGGCAGCATCCCCTCGGCCAGGAACTCCGCAAGCTCCCGCACGCCCGCCTCATCCAACGGCAGGATCGCGGCGACGTACTGGTCGGGCCGCACCACCACCACGACTCCGTCGCGCGACAGCCCCCGCTCGGCGAAGATGTCGACATCGGTCCACTTGCTGGGCCCCGCCGCGTACACCTTCTCCCAGTCGATCAGGCCGAGCGGCCCGGTCCGCGGCTGGAACAGCGCCGGTGCGGTCGTCACCTCGACGTCTTCGAAGGGCTGCGGGTACACGGCCTTCACATCGAACACGGCATCCGCATCGGCATCCGCCGGGGTGAATCGCTCGAACACCGGCGCTGCCGCCTCGGCCCACTCCGCCAGCCGCCCGCCGGCGGCAGCCCCTGACGTGTCGCCGAAGGCGTAGACGCGCCACCGCCCGTCGGCCCGGGCGTGGTGACCGAGGTGCACGACGTTTCCGTCCCCCACCCGCACGACCTCCGCGGATTTGAACCGCTTCCCGAGCGGGAAGCCCGACGCCAACGCCTGATGCGCATCCGTCCCGGTGATCATCGATGCCGAGTACTGCGTCATGAACCCCGATGGGAACTCGGCCGTCGCGAGGTAGTAGGTCGCGAGCTCCTGCGGGTCCGAGATCTCCTCGGGCTTGCGCGCCATGAGGCTCGACCACTCGCGATCGAAGTCGATGAGCTGCTGCGCCACGGGCCGCCGTTCGGCGCCGTACGTCGCGAGCAGCGCCTCGGGCGCGCGGCCGGTGAGCACCGACCCGAGCTTCCACCCGAGGTTGAAGCCGTCCTGCATCGAAACGTTCATGCCCTGGCCGGCCTTGGCGCTGTGCGTGTGGCAGGCGTCGCCGGTCAGGAACACCCGCGGCGAGCGCCCGGAATCCTCGGGGGCGTCGTCGAATCCGTCGGTCACGCGATGGCCGACCTCGTAGACGCTGTGCCACGCCACCTCACGCACGTCGAGCGTGTACGGATGCAAGATTGCATTCGCCCGGCGGATGATCTCCTCGATCGGCGTCTGCCGCACGCGGTGGTCGTCGTCGTCCGCCACTTCGCCGAGATCGATGTACATGCGGCTGAGGTAGCCGCCTTCCCGTGGGATGTGGAGGATGTTCCCCGCCCGCGAGTTGATCGCGCACTTGGTGCGCCAATCGGGGAAGTCGGTGTTCACGAGCACGTCCATGACGCCCCAGGCGTGTGCGGCCATGTCGCCGACGTGGGTGCGACCGATCGCCTCGCGTACCCGGCTGCGAGCACCGTCGCACCCGGCGACGTACTTCGCCCGGATGATCCGTTCCTCCCCCGCCCGCTCCCCCGCGACGTGCTGCACCCGCACCTCGACCGGGTACTCGCCCTCGTCGTGCACGGTCAGCCCCTCGAACGCGACCCCGTAGTCGGGCACGATGCGTGCCGGCCCGTCGGCGGCGGCCTCGGCGAAGTAGTCGAGCACGCGGGCCTGGTTGACGATCAGGTGCGGGAACTCGCAGATGTCGTAGGCGTAGTCGGCGGTGCGCGCCGTGCGTACGATGCCGGCGGGGTCATCGGGATCGGGCCCCCAGAAGTTCATCCAGCCGATGTTGTAGGCCTCGGCCGTGATGCGCTCCGCGAACCCGAACGCCTGGAAGGTCTCGACGCTGCGCGGCTGGATGCCGTCGGCCTGACCCAGCACGAGCCGTCCGTCGCGCTTCTCGATGATGCGCGTCGTCACGCCCGGGTACCGCGACATCTGCGCCGCGAGGAGCATGCCCGCCGGCCCCGATCCGACGATGAGTACGTCGACCTCGTCGGGCAGGTCATCGGGTCGCTCGATACCCGTGCCCGCGGCATCCTGCACGCGCGGGTCGCCGGAGACATAGCCGTGGTGGTGGAACTGCATCGTCGTCGATTCCTTCCGAACTTCTCTCATTGTGCGCGGTTTCTGCGCTCCCGTCGCACTTTCCGTCGGCCCTGGCGCACCGAGCCGACGGAGAGTGCGACGGGAAGGATCCGCGGATCAGGCCCGGGCGAGTCCGTGGATCGGGCTCACGGCCTGCTCCTCCTCGTGATCCGGGCCGAGCGGGATGCCGGAGCGGTCGCGCAGCAGCAGCGTCGCGATGAGCCCGATCACGGTCATGCCCGCGAGGTACCAGGTGACGGCCTGCGTCGAACCGGTCGCCGCGACGATGGCGGTCGCGATGGTCGGGGCGAACGCGCCGCCGGCGATGGCACCGATCGCGTACGAGATCGAGACGCCCGAGAAGCGGATGCTGGCCGGGAACAGCTCCGTGTACAGCGCCGCCTGCGGACCGTAGGTGAAGCCGAGGCCGATCGTGAGGATCGCGAGACCCGCGAAGACGAGCCCGATCTCCCCGGTGTTCACGAGGGGGAACAGCGCGAACACGCCGCCGAGCTGCAGCACCCAGCCGATGATGTAGGTCGTGCGGCGGCCGATACGGTCGCAGATCCAGCCCGCGACGAGCGTGCTGATCAGCCAGGTGACCGCCGAGCCCGCGACGGCCCAGAGCACCGGTCCGCGCTCGAGCCCGATCGGGCCCTCGGGGTTGGTGGTGTAACCCTGGATGTAGCCGCCGGTGGTCATGTAGCCGACGGCGTTGTTGCCCGCGAACACGAGCGCGGCGATGATGACGAGCAGCGCATGCTTGCGGAACAGCTGCACGATCGGCATCTTCGCCTTCTCCTTGCGCTCGGCGAGTTCGGCGAAGACCGGGCTCTCCTCCACGCGGCGACGCACGTAGTAGCCCACGAGGATCAGCACGACGCTGAGCAGGAACGGCACGCGCCAGCCCCACGCGAGGAACTGGTCGCCGGGCGCGATCACCGTCATGAGCGCCATGACGCCCGAGGCGAGGAGCAGACCGAGCGGAACGCCGATCTGCGGCGAGGCACCGAAGATGCCGCGCTTGGCGCGAGGGGCGTGCTCGACGGCCATGAGCACCGCGCCGCCCCACTCGCCACCGGCCGAGATGCCCTGCAGGATGCGCAGCAGCACGAGCAGTACGGGGGCCGTGATGCCGATCGTCTCGTAGGTCGGCAGCAGACCGATCAGTGCGGTCGCGAGACCCATGAGGATGAGCGTCCACATGAGCACGGTCTTGCGTCCGAGCTTGTCGCCGTAATGGCCTGCGAGGAACGCGCCGAGGGGGCGGAAGAGGAAGCTCACGCCGACCGTGGCGAACGCGATCAGGGCGCTGTCGGCGCCGAGCGGCGCGAAGAACAGCTGCCCGAAGACGAGGCCGACGGCCGTGGCGTAGATGAAGAAGTCGTACCACTCGACGGTGGTCCCGACCACCGTGGCGAAGACGACGCGGCGACGGTCGGCCGCCGTCGCGATGGTTCCGGTGGGTGTGAAACCCGCCTGTGACTGACCGCTCATGCGGTGTCTCCTTTGTTCGTGACTGCATTGTCACGGCGTGCATCCGAGTCTCGGTCGGAGGTGCTTGCCGGGGGTGGAAGCGATGATATATGATTTCGGATACGACGCACAAGGTGTCGGAGAATGCGCGAGGAGGCGCCCCGTGACGGATACCATCGCCCGCCCCGGCAAGATCATCGCGATCCATCTGAGCTACGCCTCCCGCGCCGATCAGCGCGGCCGCCGCCCCGCCGCCCCCTCGTACTTCTTCAAACCGTCGAGCTCCGTCGGGGTCTCGGGCGGCACGGTCGAACGTCCCGCGGGCACCGAGCTGCTCGCGTTCGAGGGCGAGATCGCGCTCGTCATCGGCACCCCCGCCCGGCGGGTGGCGATGGCGGATGCCTGGGCGCACGTCTCCCACGTCACGGCGTCGAACGACCTCGGCCTCTACGACCTGCGAGCGAACGACAAGGGCTCGAACGTGCGATCGAAGGGCGGCGACGGCTACACGCCCCTCGGCCCGCACCTCATCGACGCGAGCACGGTCGACCCGACAGCACTGCGCGTGCGCGCCTGGGTCAACGGCGAGCTCCGCCAGGACGACACGACGGCCGGGCTGATCTTCCCGCTCGCGCAGCTCGTCGCCGACCTGTCGCAGCACTTCACGCTCGAGCCCGGCGACGTGATCCTCACCGGCACTCCGGCCGGGTCATCCGTCATCGTCCCGGGCGACGTGGTCGAGATCGAGGTGGATGCTCCCGACGCTTCAGGCTCTCCCACCTCGGGCCGGCTCGTCACTACCGTCACGCAGGGCGATGTCCCCTTCGACGAGACGATCGGGTCACTCCCCTCCGTCGACGACCTGCAGCGCACCGAAGCGTGGGGCTCCGCCGAGGCCGCCGGTCTGGTGGCGGGCCCTTCACTCTCCCCGGCCCTCCGCGCGAAGCTCCTCGACGCCCCGACGGCCGGGCTCTCGGCCCAGCTGCGCAAGCGCGGCCACCACTCCTGCTTCATCGACGGCGTCTCCGCGAACATCCCGGGTTCGAAGATCGTGGGCACCGCGAAGACCCTGCGCTTCGTCCCCTTCCGCGAAGACCTCTTCGCGAGCCACGGCGGCGGCTACAACGCCCAGAAGCGCGCGTTCGACGCCGTCGCGGAGGGCGAGGTCATCGTGATCGAGGCCCGCGGCGACGCCACGACCGGCACGCTCGGCGACATCCTCGCCCTGCGAGCCCGCACGCGCGGTGCAGCGGGCGTCGTCACCGACGGCGGCGTGCGCGACTTCGACCAGGTCGCAGAGATCGGGCTCCCCGTGTTCTCGCAGGGCGCGCACCCCTCGGTGCTCGGTCGTCGGCACGTGCCCTGGGAGGTCGACGTCACGATCGCCTGCGGTGGGGCGACCGTGCAGCCCGGCGACATCGTCGTGGGCGACGGAGACGGCGTGATCGTGATCCCGCCGGCCCTCGCCGAGGAGATCGCGGATGCCGCGATCGCGCAGGAGCACGAGGATGCGTGGATCGCGACGCAGGTCGAAGCGGGGCATCCCGTCGACGGCCTGTTCCCCCTGAACGCCGATTGGCGCGCCCGTTACGAGGCGGAGACCGCCACGCAGAACGAGACCCCCACGCAGAACGAGACCACTGCGCAGAACGAGACGGGCACGAGCGCATGACGACCACCGCCGTCAGCAAGTCCGAGGTCGCGTACGAGTGGATCCGCTCGCGCATCACCGGACACATGTTCAGTCCCGGCTACCGCCTCGTTCTCGGATCGATCGCCGACGACCTGAAGATGAGCGTCGTGCCCGTGCGCGAGGCAATCCGCCGACTCGAGGCCGAGGGACTCGTCACCTTCGAGCGCAACGTCGGCGCCCGAGTCACGCTGGTCGACGAGAGCGAGTACGCCCACACGATGCAGACACTCGGCATCGTCGAGGGCTCGGCGACCGCGCTCTCCGCCCCGCTGCTCGAC
This sequence comes from Microbacterium sp. NPDC090225, assembly GCF_044772365.1. Classification (NCBI taxonomy): domain Bacteria; kingdom Bacillati; phylum Actinomycetota; class Actinomycetes; order Micrococcales; family Microbacteriaceae; genus Microbacterium; species Microbacterium sp. NPDC090225. The sequence continues at coordinate 1,207,876 of NZ_JBIVYS010000001.1, forward strand.
GACGACGCCCTCGACGAGGCGGCCCGCATCAACGACCGCATGGCGAGGATGCTCGACCACCTCGACGCCCACGCCTTCACCGAGCTCAACCGGCAGTTCCACTCGGTGCTGTTCGAGCCGTGCCCGAACCCGCATCTGCTCGACCTCGTGCATCGCGGGTGGTCGCGGCTCTCCGGCATCCGCGACTCGACCTTCGCGTCGATCCCCGGCCGCGCCCAGCACTCCGTCGAGGAGCACACCGAGATCCTCGACCTCATCCGGGCGGGCGCCGATCCGCTCGAGATCGAACTCGCCGCCCGCAACCACCGCTGGCGCACGATGGACGCGTTCCTCGACGCCCTGCACACTCGCACCGCCCCCACGACCGGAGGACAGTCATGACCGATCCGCGCATCCCCGCCGACCTGCCCGACCACATCCAGCACTACATCGACGGCGCCTTCGTCGACTCGGTCGACGGCGACACCTTCGACGTGCTCGACCCCGTCACGAACACGACCTACACGACGGCATCCGCGGGCAAGAAGGCCGACATCGAGCTGGCCGTCGCCGCTGCCCGCCGCGCGTTCACCGAGGGCCCCTGGCCGCGCATGCTCCCCCGTGAGCGCTCGCGCGTGCTCCACCGCATCGCCGACATCGTCGAGTCGCGCGATGCCCGCCTCGCCGAACTGGAGTCGTACGACTCGGGTCTCCCGATCACGCAGGCGCTGGGCCAGGCCCGCCGAGCGGCCGAGAACTTCCGCTTCTTCGCCGACCTGATCGTCGCGCAGTCCGACGACGCCTTCAAGGTGCCCGGTCGACAGATGAACTACGTCAACCGCAAACCGATCGGCGTCGCGGGTCTGATCACCCCGTGGAACACGCCCTTCATGCTCGAGTCGTGGAAGCTCGGCCCCGCGCTCGCGACCGGCAACACGGTGGTGCTGAAGCCCGCCGAGTTCACTCCCCTGTCGGCCTCGCTCTGGGCCGGGATCTTCGAGGAGGCCGGCCTGCCGCAGGGCGTCTTCAACCTCGTCAACGGACTCGGCGAGGATGCCGGTGACGCCCTGGTGAAGCATCCCGACGTCCCCCTCATCTCATTCACCGGCGAGAGCCGCACCGGGCAGATCATCTTCGGCAACGCCGCCCCCTTCCTCAAGGGCCTGTCGATGGAGCTCGGCGGCAAGTCGCCGGCCGTGGTCTTCGCCGACGCCGACCTCGAAGCCGCGGTCGACGCGACGATTTTCGGCGTCTTCTCGCTCAACGGCGAGCGCTGCACCGCGGGCTCGCGCATCCTCGTCGAGCGATCGATCTACGAGGAGTTCGTCGAGCGCTACGCCGCCCAGGCGAAGCGCGTGAAGGTCGGCTACCCGCACGACCCGACGACCGAGGTCGGAGCTCTCGTCCACCCCGAGCACTACGAGAAGGTGATGAGCTACGTCGAGATCGGGAAGACCGAAGGCCGACTCGTCGCCGGCGGTGGCCGCCCCGAGGGCTTCGACGAGGGCAACTTCGTCGCACCGACCGTCTTCGCCGACGTCGCCCCCGACGCGCGCATCTTCCAGGAGGAGATCTTCGGCCCGGTCGTCGCGATCACCCCCTTCGACTCCGACGAGGAGGCGCTCACGCTCGCGAACGACACGAAGTACGGCCTCGCCGCCTACATCTGGACCAACGATCTGAAGCGCGCCCACAACTTCGCGCAGTCCGTCGAAGCGGGCATGGTGTGGCTGAACAGCAACAACGTGCGCGATCTGCGTACCCCGTTCGGCGGTGTGAAGGCCTCGGGCCTCGGCCACGAGGGCGGCTATCGCTCGATCGACTTCTACACCGACCAGCAGAGCGTGCACATCACGCTCGGCGGCGCCCACAACCCCACCTTCGGCAAGAACTGACCCCCTCCTGTCACGCAGGAATCGACAGCAAGGACGCTGACATGACCGACAAGACGCAGAAGACGCTCACCTCCTCCGGCTACTACGTGTCGCAGGAGGCACCGATCCACTCCGACAACCCGGTCGCGACACCGACCAGCACCCCGCCCGACATCCTGCGCTGCGCCTACATGGAACTCGTGGTCACCGACCTCGCCGCCTCGCGCCAGTTCTACGTCGACGTGCTGGGGCTCTATGTCACCGCTGAGGACGAGAACGCGATCTACCTGCGCTCGACCGAGGAGTTCATCCACCACAACCTCGTGCTGCGTCGCGGGCCGATAGCCGCGGTCGCCGCGTTCTCGTACCGGGTGCGCAGCGCGGCGGATCTCGACCGCGCCGTCGCGTTCTACACCGAGCTCGGCTGCGACGTGCGCCGCGAGCCGAACGGCTTCGTGCAGGGCATCGGCGACTCGGTGCGCGTGGTCGACCCGCTCGGCTTCCCCTACGAGTTCTTCTTCGAGACCACCCATGTCGAGCGTCTGTCGTGGCGCTACGACCTGCACACCCCGGGCGAGCTCGTGCGCCTCGACCACTTCAACCAGGTCACCCCCGACGTGCCCCGCGCGGTGCGCCACTATCAGGACCTCGGGTTCCGCGTCACGGAGGACATCCAGGACGACGAGGGCACCGTGTACGCCGCGTGGATGCGCCGCAAGCCCACCGTCCACGACACCGCGGCGACCGGCGGAGACGGCCCCCGCATGCACCACGTCGCGTTCGCGACCCACGAGAAGCACAACATTCTCGCGATCTGCGACAAGCTCGGCGCCCTGCGCCGCTCCGACGCGATCGAGCGCGGCCCCGGCCGCCACGGCGTCTCGAACGCCTTCTACCTGTACCTGCGCGATCCCGACGGACACCGCGTCGAGATCTACACGCAGGACTACTACACCGGCGACCCCGACAACCCCGTCATCACGTGGGACGTGCACGACAACCAGCGCCGCGACTGGTGGGGCAACCCCGTCGTGCCCTCCTGGTACACCGAGGCGTCGCTCGTACTCGACCTCGACGGCAACCCGCAGCCGGTGATCGCCCGCACCGACTCCAGCGAGATGGCGGTGACGATCGGCGCCGACGGCTTCTCGTACACGCGCCCCGGCGACGACGAGTCGATGCCCGAGTACAAGCAGGGCGAGTACAAGCTCGGCCACCAGCTGTAGGAGATGCGGATGCTGTCAGCAGAGGTGATCGCGCAGATCGCCGCCGAATTGGCCGAGGCCGACCGGGAGCACACGGTGATCCCCCGGATCACGGCGCGTTGGTCCGAGGCGACGATCGAGGACTCCTACGCGATCCAGGGCGTGTGGCGCGACACGCAGATCGCGGCGGGCCGCACGCTCGTCGGCCGCAAGATCGGCCTGACCTCGAAGGCGATGCAGCAGGCCACGGGAATCACCGAACCCGACTACGGCGTGATGTTCGACGACACCGTCTACGAATCCGGCGCCGAGATCCCGGTCGATCACTTCTCCAACGTGCGCATCGAGGTCGAACTCGCGTTCGTTCTGAAGCATCCGCTCGAAGGCCCCGACTGCACGCTCGACGACGCGCTCGCGGCTATCGACTACGCGGTTCCCGCGCTCGAGGTGCTCAACTCGCACATCGAGCTGGAGGGTCGCACGATCGTCGACACGATCAGCGACAACGCCGCCTACGGGGCGATGGTGCTCGGCTCGGTGCGCAAGCGTCCCGACGAGATCGATCTGCGCTGGGTGCCCGGCGTGCTGTCGCGCAACGGCGAGATCGAGGAGACCGGCGTCGCCGCGGGCGTGCTCGGTCACCCGGCGACCGGCGTCGCGTGGCTCGCGAACAAGTTCCACCAGCACGGCGCGCGCCTGGAGGCCGGGGAGATCATCCTGGCAGGATCGTTCACACGCCCGATGTGGGTGTCGCGCGGCGACGACGTGCTGTGCGACTACGGACCGATGGGAACGATCGCATGCCGCTTCATCTAGATCCGCCGTTCCGCGACCGGCTCGCGGCATCCGATCGCCCGCTCGTGGGCATGTGGGTGTGCTCGGGCAGCCCGCTGCTCGCCGAGGTCGCCGCGGGCTCCGGCCTCGACTGGCTACTCATCGACATGGAGCACTCGGCCAACACGCTCGAGTCGGTGCTCCTGCAGTTGCAGGCGGTCGCCGCGTATGCGGTGACGCCGGTCGTGCGTGCGCCGGCCAACGACGTCGTGGCCCTCAAGCAGATCCTCGACCTCGGCGCGCAGAACGTGATCGTGCCGATGGTATCGTCCGCCGACGAGGCGCGGGCCGCGGTCGCCGCCACCCGCTACCCGCCGGAGGGCGTGCGGGGCGTCGGCAGCGCCCTCGCCCGCAGTGCGCGCTGGAACCGCGTCGACGGCTACTTGCGCGATTCGGCGAAGCACACGTCGCTCACGGTGCAGATCGAGACCGCGGCGGGCGTCGAGGCGGCGGGCGAGATCGCGGCCGTCGACGGGGTGGATGCCGTGTTCGTCGGACCCTCCGACCTCTCCGCCTCGATGGGCCTGCTGGGTCAGCAGACCCATCCGGATGTCGTGGCCGCCGTCGAGCGGGTGTTCGCCGCGGCGAAGGCGGCCGGCACCCCCGTCGGGGTGAACGCCTTCGATCCGGTGGCCGCGGAGGCGTACCTCGCCGCCGGCGCCGACTTCGTGGCGGTCGGCGCCGATGTGGCGCTGCTCGCCCGCGCATCCGAAGCCCTCGCCGCGCGCTTCATCGCCGCGGATGCCCCGGACGCACCGAACCGTGGTGAGAAACAGAGCTACTGACTGGCGGATTCATAGGCTCAGCCACGAAACTGTTCGCATGACCTTCGCTGCGCTCCAGCCTCTCGCCGATCGTGCCGCCCTCTACTCCGTGATCCGCCAGGATCAGCTCTCGGCCGCTGCCGATGCGCTGGGCGAGCATCGCTGGGACGCCGACATGACGGCGGGCACCCTCACGTTCACCGCGAACGCCGACCCCTCGCGCCAGCTCGTGACGCGTGCGCACCTGATCGCGACGATCGCTCCGGGACCGCGCTCGATGCTCTGGGCGTGGGCGCATCCGCAGGGCGACGCGCAGGGTGTCGCCGCGCAGTTGCGCGCCTACGGCGAGGAGCACGGCATCGCCGAACTCACCTCCGCCGAGGTCCCCTTCCCCGCCGAGGCCTCGGGCGACGAGGACTGGATCGCCGCGGCGGCGCATACCGTGGGCGGCGTCGCCGTCGAACTCACCGGTCGCTCCCCGTACTACTCCGCCCCGGTCGGCGGCGGTACCCGCGCCGTCTTCCTGCTCGACGCTCCGCTGCCGCAGCTCACCGTGGCCGACGCCATGATCGTGATGCCACGCATGCTCGCGAGCGTGTCCCTGCCCGACGCACGCACCTCGGTGTGGGATCTCGCGCGCCTCGCCGGCTGGACCCTCACCTGGACCGATGAGGCCTTCTCGGGCGCGACCGTGGTCGACGCGACCGGCTCCGCCACCTTCAGCTTCGACGAGCACGCCCGCATCTCGAACGTGCAGAGTTCGCTCGGCGGCCAGAGCTGACATCAGTCCCGGTCGCTCCGGGGATGCGCACTCCGCACGGGCTGTGGGATTCTGATCCCATGAAGAAGGCAATCGTGCGGTTCGGCTCGCTCTACGTGTTCAACGTGGTGGTGCTGCTGCTGATCGGACTGCTGCTGCGGGGCGTCTCCGTGGGATGGCACGCGTTCTGGGCGGCGATCATCCTCACCCTCGCCGCGCTGTTCGTGAAGCCGACGCTCGCCGCCGCCTTTCGCCGATCTGCCGCGAAGTCGGCCGCCGACCGCACGAAGGCGGGCGAGAAAGTCGTCCAGTACGTGCTCGTGTACATCGTCGAGCTGATCGTCTGGGCGCTCACCGTGTGGTTGAGCGGCGTGAACGCACACGGCTTCTGGGGCTACGTCATCCCGCCGTTCCTGCTGCTGATCGGCTGGATGATCTACGACCAGGTGGACGACAAGCTGCAGGCGAAGGCCGCCCAGGTGTACGACACCGTGCAGGCACGGGTGCGCCGACGCTGACGGCATCCGTCGAGCGGGATGCCGTCAGCGTCTTCGTTCAGGCGAGGCGCTCTGCCGCCTCGACCACGTTCGTCATGAGCAGCGCGACGGTCATCGGTCCGACGCCGCCCGGGTTCGGCGAGATGAAGCCGGCGACCTCGGCCACGTCGGGGTGAACGTCGCCGGAGACGACGCTCTTGCCCGTCTCGGGGTCGGTCGTGCGGGTCACACCCACGTCGAGCACGGCCGCACCGGGCTTGACGTCCTCGGCGCGGATGAGGTGCGCGACGCCCGCGGCGGCCACGATCACGTCGGCCTCGCGGAGGTAGCGCGGCATGTCGACCGTGCCCGTGTGGGTGAGCGTCACGGTCGCGTTGATGTCGCGGCGCGTGAGCAGCAGCCCGATCGAGCGGCCGATCGTGACACCGCGACCGACGACCACGACGTGCTTGCCCTTCAGGTCGTAATCATTGCGCAGCAGCAGCTCGATCACACCGCGCGGCGTGCACGGCAGCGGCGTGTGGATCGGGCCGTTGACGTTCAGCACGAGGCGACCGAGGTTCGTCGGGTGCAGGCCGTCGGCGTCCTTCGCCGGGTCGATCCGCTCGAGGATCGCATCGGTGTCGAGGTGCTTCGGCAGCGGCAGCTGCACGATGTAGCCGTGGCAGTCGGGATCGGCGTTGAGCTCGTCGATCAGCGCCTCGACCTGCTGCTGCGTGGCATCGGCGGGCAGCTCGCGCTGGATCGAGTTCATGCCGATCGCCTCGGACTGGCGGTGCTTCATGCCCACGTACAGCTGCGACGCGGGGTCCGCTCCGACGAGCACCGTGGCGATGCCCGGGGTGATGCCGCGGGCGCGCAGTGCGGCGACGCGCTCGGTCAGCTCGGCCTTGATCTCGGCCGACGCCGCCTTGCCGTCGAGGACGACCGCGGTCACTGCTGCAGGTCCGGGTAGAGCGGGAAGCCGGCGGCGAGCGCGTCGACGCGGGCGCGGAGGGCCTCGACGTCGGCACCGGGCTGCAGCGCCAGCGCGATGATGTCGGCGACCTCGGTGAACTCGGCGTCGCCGAAACCGCGGGTGGCGAGCGCGGGCGTACCGATGCGCAGACCCGAGGTGACCATCGGCGGACGCGGGTCGTTCGGCACCGCGTTGCGGTTGACCGTGATGTGGATGTCGTGCAGCAGGTCTTCGGCCTGCTTGCCGTCGATCTCGGCCTCGCGCAGGTCGACGAGCACGAGGTGCACGTCGGTGCCGCCGGACCGCACGGCGATGCCGGCATCCTTCACGTCCTGCTGCGAGAGGCGCTCGGCGATCAGCGATGCGCCGCGCAGCACGCGCTCCTGACGCTCGGCGAACTCGGGGGTCGCGGCGAGCTTGAACGCGGTCGCCTTGGCGGCGATCACGTGCATGAGCGGACCGCCCTGCTGGCCCGGGAACACGGCCGTGTTGATCTTCTTGGCGATGTCGGCGTCGTTCGTGAGGATGAAGCCCGAGCGAGGGCCACCGATCGTCTTGTGCACGGTCGACGAGACGACGTGGGCGTGCGGCACCGGGTTCGGGTGCAGGCCCGCGGCCACGAGACCGGCGAAGTGCGCCATGTCGACCCAGAGCAGCGCGCCGACCTCGTCGGCGATCGCGCGGAACGCCGCGAAGTCGAGCGTGCGGGGGTACGCCGACCAGCCGGCGATGATGACCTTCGGCTTGTGCTCGATGGCGAGGCGACGCACCTCGTCCATGTCGATGACCGAGGTCTCGGGGTTCACGCCGTAGGCGACGATGTCGTAGAGGCGGCCCGAGAAGTTGATCTTCATGCCGTGCGTGAGGTGGCCACCCTGGTCGAGCGAGAGGCCGAGCAGCGTGTCGCCGGGGCGCGCGATCGCATGCAGCACGGCGGCGTTGGCCGAGGCACCGGAGTGCGGCTGGACGTTGGCGAACTCGGCTCCGAACAGGCTCTTGGCGCGCGAGATCGCGAGTTCCTCGGCGACGTCGACCTCCTCGCAGCCACCGTAGTAACGGCGGCCGGGGTAGCCCTCGGCGTACTTGTTCGTGAGCACGGAGCCCTGCGACTGCAGCACCGAGACGGGCACGAAGTTCTCGGATGCGATCATCTCGAGGAACGTCTGCTGACGCTTCAGCTCGCGGTCGAGCACCTCGGCGATCTCGGGATCGACCTCGGCGAGCGGGGCGTTGAAGTAACGGTCGGTCATGATGACGGGCTCCTCTGACGACGGATTCGAAGGGTGTTCTCATCGGCCCAGGCGCGCGGTCGAATTCCGTGGTCGGTCGCTCCCCGGTGGTAACCCACCCAGACGCCAGTCGCGACAGAACGAGCATAGCGGATTCCCCCTGGTCGGCTCCCCGCTGCGCGGCTAGGGTTTGTTCATGGTCTTTACACATCAGCTCCCCCTCGTCCCGGTGCCCGCCGCAGCCGTCGTGCACGACGGACGGATGCCGATCACCGCGACGACGCGCGTGCACGGCTCCTCCCCCGCGATCGACGTCCTGACGGCCGCTGCCGCACGACGCGGTGCCCCTCGGCTCACGCCCGCCGACGAGCCGGAGCAGGCCCCGGCCCCCGGCGACATCGTGCTGCGCATCGACCCCGAGGCCGCGGCATCCGAGGGCTATCGCCTGTCGGTCGGCACACACGTCGAGATCGCCGGCGCCGACGAGGCCGGCCTCTTCTACGGTGTGCAGACCTTGCTGCAGTTGCTCCGCGAGGATGGCGAGGGCTGGAGCCTCCCGCACGTCGAGATCGACGATTCCCCGCGCTTCATGCACCGCGGAGTCATGCTCGACGTCGCGCGCCACTTCTTCGACGTCGCCGAGGTGAAGCGGTTCATCGACGCGACCAGCGCACTCAAGTTCAACCGCCTGCACCTGCACCTCACCGACGATCAGGGGTGGCGGGTGCACATCGACTCCTGGCCGCTGCTCACCGAGCGGTCCTCGGCGACGTCCGCCGGCGGCGACCCCGGCGGCTTCTACACGAAGGACGACTACCGCGAGATAGTCGCCCATGCCGCGTCCCGGCACATGGTGCTGGTCCCCGAGATCGACCTGCCCGGGCACACCCACGCGGTCGGCGTCGCCTACCCCGAGCTCGTCGAGGCGCCCGTGCTGAACGACGCCCTCGTCGCGCAGTCCGAGACGCTGGGGCAGCCCTTGCCCGTCGCCGGAGAGACGTACCTCGGCTGGGGCGTCGGTCACTCGAGCGTGCGCATCCGCGAGGAGCGCACCTACGACTTCGTACGCGACGTCGTGCGCGAGCTCGCCGAGATGACCCCGGGTCCGTACCTCCACATCGGCGGTGACGAGTCCCTGGGCACCTCGCAGGAGGACTTCGACCACTTCGCCGAGCGCGCGACGCGGATCGTCGTGGATGCCGGGAAGATCCCCGTCGCCTGGCACGAGATGGGTGCCGCCGCCGGCATCGCCGAGGGAACGATCGGCCAGTACTGGGGCATGAAGGTACCCACGGGTACGCACGCCGCCGAGGCCGAGCATTTCGTCGAACGCGGCGGCGCACTGATCATGTCGGCCGCCGATGCCACCTACCTCGACATGAAGTACGACGAGGACTACCCGCTCGGCCTCACCTGGGCCGCCGTGATCGACGTGCGCACGGCGTACGAGTGGGAGCCCACCGCCGTACTCGACGTTCCGGACGCCGCCATCCTCGGCACCGAGGCACCGCTGTGGTCCGAGACGACGCGCACGATCGACGACGTCGAGCTGCTCGTCTTCCCGCGGGCCGCAGCCGAGGCCGAGATCGCCTGGTCGCCGCAGCACGGCGACGGACGCGAGTGGTCGTCGTTCCGCGAGCGGCTCGGCACGCTCGCGCCGCTGTGGAAGGCTGAGGGGACCCGATTCCACCCCGCCGCAGACATCCCCTGGAGCGACCGATGAGCGTCCACCCCGCAGCCACCGGAAGCCTGGTCGTCCACTCCGCACGCGTCGTCGACCGCGGGGAGATCGTCGACGACGCCTGGGTGCGCGTCGAGGCCGGCCGAATCTCCGCGCGCGGAACGGGCGCCGACTGGACGCCCGCCGACGAGGTCGTCGACGCGGCATCCGTCGCCGGCCCCGGGGCGCTTCTCACGCCGGGTTTCGTCGACATCCACGGCCACGGCGGAGCGGGAGCCTCCTTCGACGACGGCGTCGACTCCATCCGCATCGCCCGCGACCTGCACCGCGCACACGGCACGACCCGGGCGGTCGTATCGCTGGTGACGGCGCCGCTCGACGACCTCGCGCGCAGTGCCGCGCAGATCGCCGACCTCATGCAGACGGATGCCGACATCCTCGGCTCGCACCTCGAGGGGCCGTTCCTCGATCCGGGTCACCACGGTGCCCACGACCCGTCCCTCCTGCGCGAACCGCGGCGAGACGACGTCGACCTGCTGCTCACTGCGGGTCGCGGCACGATCCGCCAGATCACGATCGCCCCGGAGCTTCCGGGAGGGCTCGACGCGATCCGCCGGATCGTCGCGGCAGGCTCCGCGGCCGCCGTCGGGCACACCGATGCGGATGCCGCCATGGCCGTCGCCGCATTCGAGGCGGGGGCGTCGATCCTCACCCATGCGTTCAACGCGATGCCCGGCATCCACCACCGCGCTCCGGGTCCCGTGCTCGCCGCGGCGGCCGATCACCGGGTGGTGCTCGAGGCGATCGCCGACGACGTGCACCTCGACCCGCACGTCGTCAAGCTCGTGTTCGACGCCGCCCCCGCGCGCGTGGCCCTGATCACCGACGCCATGGCCGCCGCGGGCAGCGCGGACGGTCGCTACGACCTGGGCGCGGTGCGCGTGACGGTCGAGAACGGCGTCGCGCGGACCGTCGAGACCGGGGCGATCGCCGGTTCGACGCTCACGCAGGACGAGGCTCTGCGACGCGCGGTCGCCGCGGGCGTCGCACTCGCCGACGCCGTGCGCGCGCTGACCGAGACGCCGGCCGGGGCCGTGGGCTTCGCGTCGGAGCTCGGCGCGCTGCGCACCGGGATGGTGGGGGATGCCGTGCTGCTCGATGCCGAACTACGCGTGGCGCGCGTGTGGGTCGGGGAGCGCCCGCGCAGGGCCTAGTTCCTTCCACCGCGCGCCGCCGCGCAGCGCGTGCGGCTCCGGTCCCTTCGCGCGGGGAGAGTGGAGGGTGCCGATCCCCCCGGATCGGCACCCTCGGGTTCCCCCACGTAGAGAGGGGGGCCGAGAACTCCTCCCCCGAGGCTCCCGACCCGCCCGACCGATGCGCGAACCCCCTGCATCGGAGCCCGAACCCCGCCCCCCGGTGGAGTTCGTCGTGGCTGTCTCTACAGATGAGACGACGTGAGGGCCGATTCATTACGCGAACCTGGGAAAAAATCTGAGAAAAGTTCCGAGACTCGTGAATAATCCACGTTGACCGGGATTTTCTTTTTCAAACTTTTTCGTCGGCGGACTCCCGCGAGGGCTGGCCCTGGAACGAGTTCCGAGAGAGAATGGAGAACCCGCGTGATGATCCGGCCCATCGCGCGTCTCACTCTGTGAAGGCACATATCCGTGCCCCACGACCGAGGGATCACCGTGCACGAAGAGAACACTCCTCACCTGGGCGACACGATCGCCGATGCAGACCTCATCCTCCGTACCCGCTCGGGTGACACGGGGGCCTTCGGAGAACTCTGGCGTCGTCACTACCCCTCGGGGATCGCGGTCGCGCGCTCGGTCACCTCGTCGATCGATCCCGACGACCTCGTGCAGGAGTCGTACACGCGCATCTATCAGGCGATCATCAAGGGCGGCGGGCCCAACGGCTCGTTCCGCGCCTACCTCTTCACGAGCATCCGCAACACCGCCGCCGCCTGGGGGCGTTCGCGTCGCGAAGACGCGATGGACGAGCTCGACACGGTCGCCGACCCCGACAGCACCGACCAGGCCTCGAACGACGCCCTCGACCGGAGCCTCACCGCGCAGGCGTTCCGCAGCCTTCCCACGCGCTGGCAGGAAGTGCTCTGGTACACCGAGATCGAGCAGATGCGCCCGCAGGAGGTCGCTCCGCTCCTGGGCATGAAGTCCGGCGCGGTCTCGCAGCTCGCGTTCCGCGCCCGTGAAGGTCTGCGCGAGGCGTGGATCCAGGCGCACCTGCGCAGTTCGGCCCCGGGCTCGGAGTGCCAGTGGACGATCGAGCACCTCGGCGCCTACTCGCGTGGCAACCTCGGATCGCGTGATCACCGGCGCATCGAGGCGCACCTCGACGAGTGCGCGCGCTGCATGATCGTGGCCGCCGAGGCGAAGGACGTCTCCAAGCGCCTCGCGCTCGTGCTGCTCCCCCTCGTGCTCGGCGTCACGGGTGCCGCGGGATACCTCGCGACCCTGCAGGGCGGCGGCGCACCGATCGTCGCGCTCGCGGCGATGCCCTCCAGCATCCCCGGCGGCGTGGTCGCCGGCGACGGCGGCTCCGGAGCCCTCACGGCGGGAACGACCGCCGGTGGCGCGGGAGCTGGCGGTGCGGGCGGAGCCGGTGGAGCAGGCGGATCGGCCGGTGGCGGTGCCGGCGGTTCGGCCGGAGCATCCGGCGGGATGCTGTCGGGCATGGGCGCCCTCGTCGGCGCCGGTTCGGCCGCTCTCGTGGTGGCCGGTGTCGTCGCCGCGGCGACGATCATCCCCGGCCTCGCCGGGGCGAACCCGTCGACGTCGCTGCCGAGTGCCGGCGACTCCGATTCGTCGTCGATCTCCTCGGACGTCGGACCGGACGCCTCGATGAGCACCGAACCCGTGGATGACGAGCTCGACGAGCCCGTCGAGAAGCCGAAGGACGAGACCGTTCCCCCGGTGGCCGACGACGAGACGGATGCCGACACCGGCACGGACGTCCCCGCGGCCCCCGTCGTCACGACTCCGGCGAATCCGGCTCCGGGCTCGGGCGGCGATTCGGGTCCCGGGACGAACCCGGGAACCGACCCCGGCGAGACCCCCGGAGAGAACCCCGGAACCGACCCGGGCACCGGTCCGGTGGATCCCACGGACCCCACCGACCCGACGGACCCCACGGATCCGACCGATCCCACCGACCCGACCGATCCGACCGATCCCACCGACCCGACCGATCCCGTTGCTCTGCCCGAGGGATCACCGACGATCGTGTCCGCCGAGATCTGCATCGATCGTGGATTCGTCACTCGCTACACGCTGACCATCGACGGAGAGCCGGAAGCAGAGGTGCAGCCTCTGCTCGACGGCTCGACCGCCGGCACGACGGGTGGCACGCTCGACGCGAACGGCACGGGGACCGTCGAGCTGCGCCCGACGTTCGACCAGCTTCTCGACAACGCGGGCGTCTCGATCATGTACACGCTGGGTGAGCAGCAGGGTACTCCGAGCGAGCCGGTCGGCGTTCTCGACATCCCCGCGCGGTCGCTCGCTGAGTGCTCCGTCGATGTGGTTCTGCTCGATGAGCCCGCAGCCGATCAGCCGGCACCAGAAGAGCAGCCCGCTCCTGCCGAGCAGCCGGCTCCGGTCGAGCAGCCCGCGCCCGTCGAGGAACCGGCGCCGGCACCGGTCGAGGAGCAGCCGACGGCGGAGACCGCTCCCGCCGAAACGGATGCCCGTGTCGACGCCGCCGTGACCCCCGAGGTCGTCGTGGTACCGGACGAGGAGCCGGTTCCCGCCGAATAGACTGGATCCATGCCCCAGGATCCCACCCCCGTACCCGGCGTCGAGCGCCCCGTCATCACGGTCATCGACGTCATCCGTGCCGTCGTGCTGGTGGTGGCCGTCGCCTCTCTCGCCCTGTGGGGTTTCGCGACCTGGGACCTCCCCTGGAACATCGTGGTCGGCATCGGCGCCCCGGTCGTCGTGATCCTCGTCTGGGCACTGTTCCTCTCACCTCGTCCCGTGCTGCGCGTGCACCCGTTCCTGCGCGCCGCGGTCGAGCTGCTCATCTACGTGGGCGTCACGATCGCCTGGTGGTCGATGGATCAGGCGCTGATCGGGTCGGCCTTCGCCCTCGTCGCGATCGTCACCGGTCTGATCAGCGGACGACGCGCACTCGGATGAGCGTCCTCGCGCAGCTGACGGCGGCCCTCGGCGATCTCGTCGATACTCGCGTCACTGCGCTCGAGGAGGCCAGGGCCGACCGCTCCGGGCACGCCGCCGAGGGGCGTCCGCTCGCCATCGTGCACGCCGAGACCGTCGCGCACGTGCAGGAGACGATGCGCATCGCGACCGCCACCCGTACCCCCGTCGTCGTGCGGGGTGCCGGCACCGGCCTCGCCGGAGCCGCGAACGCCGGAGACGGCGAGATCGTCCTCTCCACCGCCCGCATGACCGCGGTGCTCGAAGTGCGTCCCGACGACCTCCTCGCGGTGGTCGAACCCGGCATCCTGAACGCCGACCTCAACCGTCTCCTCGCCGAGCACGGCGTGTGGTGGGCGCCCGATCCCGCGAGCCGCGAGATCTCGACGGTCGGCGGCAACATCGCCACCGGCGCGGGCGGTCTGCTGTGCGCCAAGTACGGCGTGGTGCGCGATGCCGTACTGGGCATCGACCTGGTCCTGGCCGACGGTCGCCTGCTGCAGCTCGGACACCGCAGCGTCAAGGGCGTCACCGGCCTCGACCTGACCTCGCTCGTGATCGGCTCGGAGGGCACCCTCGGCGTGGTCGTCGGCGCGACGCTCAAGCTGCGCCGCCGCGTGGTCGGCACGGTCTGCACGATCGCCGCGACGTTCCCCGACGTCCGCAGCGCCGCGACCGCCTCCGCCGCCGTCACGGCCTCGGGCGCGCAGCCCGCGATCATGGAGCTGATGGACGCCGCGAGCCTCGCCGCCGTGCACGCCGTCCTCGACCTCCCCGCCCCCACGCCGGGTGCCGCGCAGCTCACGATCCAGACAGACGGGCCCGCCTCCGAGGAGGAGGCCGATGCGATCGCCGAGATCCTGCGTGCGAACGCCGGCACCGTCGCCGTGACGCACGACCCCGTCGAGGGCGAGCGCCTGCTGGCGATCCGCCGGTCGATGCACCAGGCGATGGCGTCGCTGGGCACCGCCCTCATCGAGGACGTCTCGGTGCCGCGCAGCGCGATGCCGGCGATGTTCGACGAGATCGCGCGCATCGAGCGGCAGTACGGACTCACGATCCCCACCGTCGCGCACGCGGGAGACGGCAACCTGCACCCGAACTTCCTCTTCGAGGGCGCCGAGACGCCCGCGCACGTGTGGCAGGCGGCCGACGACCTGTTCCGCGCGGCGATCGCCCTCGGGGGCACGCTGACCGGCGAGCACGGCATCGGCACCCTCAAGCGCCGCTGGCTCGCCGACGAGCTCGGCGACGACCAGTGGGAGCTGCAGCGGCAGATCGCGCAGGTGTTCGACCCACTCGGCATCCTCAACCCGGGAAAGGTGTTCGCGCCCGATGCCTGACATCCATGTGAGCGCGGCGATCATCGACGACGGCGCCGGACGCGTGCTCGTCGTGCGCAAGCGCGGCACCACGCGCTTCATGCAGCCCGGCGGCAAGCCCGAGCACGGCGAGACGCCTGCACAGACCCTGTTGCGCGAACTGCACGAGGAACTGGGACTCGTGCTCGACGAGAACGCGATCGAGCCCCTCGGGCGGTTCGTCTCAGCGGCGGCGAACGAACCCGGTCACCGCGTGGTCGCCGACGCGTTCCGCGCGACGATCGACCCGAGCGAGGCGAGCGTGCAGGCAGAACTCGAGGAGCTGCGCTGGATCACGCCCGACGACGTGCCCGGGCTCCCCCTCGCGCCCCTCAGCGTCGAGCACCTGCTCCCGCTGGCGTGGCCCGCTCTGGGCCGCCTGGGGTGAACACCCTTCGGCGCTGACGTCGCTTCGACACCGGTGAGGGCACGAAGGCCCGCCCGGCCGTGCTCAGATACCCTGCCAGGCCGGCTTGTTCGCGAACGTGTACCGGTAGTAATCGGCCTGGGCGAGACGCGACGCGGCCGCCTCGTCGACGACGACGGTCGCGTGCGGGTGCAGCTGGATCGCCGACCCCGGCAGCGACGCCGTGAGCGGACCCTCGACGGCGGCGGCCACGGCCTCGGCCTTGCCCTCGCCGAACGCGAGCAGCACGAGGTGGCGCGCCTTCAGGATCGTGCCGAGCCCCTGCGTGATGCAGTGCATCGGCACGTCGTCGATCGAGTCGAAGAAGCGCGCGTTGTCCTCGCGGGTCTGTGCCGTGAGCGTCTTCACCCGGGTCTGCGAGGCGAACGACGAGCCGGGTTCGTTGAAGCCGATGTGGCCGTCGGTTCCGATGCCGAGGATCTGCAGGTCGACGCCTCCCGCGGCGGCGATCGCGGCCTCGTAGTCGTCGCCGGCGTGCTGGATCGTCTCGCTCGCGCCGTTCGGCACGTGGATGCGGCGGGGGTCGAGGCCGAGCGGCTCGACGACCTCGCGCGTGATGACCGAGCGGTAGCTCTCGGGGTGCTGCGGGTCGATGCCCACGTACTCGTCGAGCGCGAAGCCGCGCACCTGCGAGAGATCGCGACCGGCGAGCTGCACGCGCAGCGCCTCGTACACGGGGAGCGGGGTCGACCCGGTGGCGAGACCCAGCACGGCGTCCGCGCGGGTGTCGAGAAGCTCGACGATCTCGGTGGCGACCAGGGAGCCGGCGGCTTCCTTGCTCTCGACGATGACGACCTCAGCCATGGAAGACGATCTCCTTCTCGGGGACGGCGGCGCCGACGAGCGCGGCGCCGAAGGCGGCAGCGGGTGACCCCGCGGGAAGCATCTCGATGCGCTCATCGAGGTGGAGCGATCGCATGAACGGCGACGTCTCGGCATCCGCCTGCAGAGCTGAGCGGATGCCGTCCTCCAGGCGCGGGCCGAGAGCGGTCAGACCGCCGCCGATGATGACGGTGTCAACGTCGGCGGAGAGCACGAGCACGCGCACGGCGGCCGCTCCCCCGTGGTGCAGGTCGGCGCGGAGGCGCAGCGCGTCGGCGTCGCCGGCGTCTGCCGCCTCGAGGATGTCCTTGACCGGGAGCGCTCCGGGCCTGCCCCAGGCCTTGGCGAGCGCACCGCCGCCGCAGAGCGTCTCGATGCAGCCGCGCTGCCCGCATCCGCACACGCGTCCGCGGGGGTCGACGGAGATGTGCCCCACCTCCCCGGCGGTGCCACGGGAACCGCGGTGGATGCGACCGTCGATCACGATACCGGCGGCGACGCCGGTGCCGAGGTTGAGGTAGGCCATGGATCCGGTCGCACCGCGCAGCACGGCGGCGCCGAGGGCTGCCGCCTTGACGTCGTTCTCGACGCGGAAGGGGATGCCGAGCTCGGCCTGGGCGCGGGCGGCGAGGTCGAGCGACTCGACGCCGAGGTTGACCGCGTGCAGCACGCGCCCGCTCTCGACGTCGACGAGACCAGGGATGCCGATGCCCACCGAGCCGATGTCGGTCATCGCGATCGCGTTCTCCGCGGCCAGCGCGCGCACGGCGAGCACGATGCTTTCGACCACGGCGGCATCTCCCCAGCCGGTGGGACGCCGCAGACGACCGATGATCTCGCCCGACGGCGAGACCGCGACGGCGTCGATCTTGGTACCGCCGACGTCGAGTCCGACGCGTACGGCGCGGCCGGCGGACTCGCCGGCGCCTCGACGAGTCGAGAGCTCCGGGATACCGGGGCTCGGGGTCGTGCGGGTCACGAGACTCCCAGCTGGCCCGAGAGCACCATCACCGCGGCTCCCCGGAGGACGATGTCGTCCTGCACGGTGAGGCGGATGAGGGCGTCCTCGAACACGCCTTCCAGCGTGCGGGCGTGCAGGGTCTCGACGGCCGCGTCGATGAGGATGCCGTCGAGCAGGTCGGCGGGGCCCGAGAGCACGACCTCCGAGAGGTCGAGGGCGGCGACGATCGGGGCGATGGCGATCGCCATGCGCGTGCCGGCGTCGCGGAGGATCTCGTCGCGGGCGGACGGGTCGGCGGCGACGGCTTCGCTGAGGCGCGTCTCGCTGAGCCAAGCCTCCAGGCATCCGTCCTTGCCGCAGGCGCAGCGCGGACCGCCGTCGGTGCCGACCGTGACGTGACCGATCTCGCCGGCGGCGAAGCGGCTGCCGAGCAGCGGCTGGCTGCCGGTGATGAGACCGGCGCCGACGCCGCGGCCGATCTTGATGAGCATGAAGTCGGCCTTCGCCTCGCCGAAGGTGTACTCGGCCAGCACGGCGGCGTTGGCGTCGTTGCGGGCGAGCACGGGCAGGTCGAGGTCGGCGCCGAGCTTGGCCTCGAGTGGGAAGCTCGTCCAGCCCAGGTTCGGCGAGCTCAGCACGATGCCGTCGGGGCGCACGACACCGGGGGTGCCGATACCCACGCCGAGGAGTGGGCGCGTGGAGGCGGCGACCAGCGACCGTGCGAGTTCCAGCGTGGCGGCGTAGGCCGCGTCGCCGTCGGCGGACTCGGGCCGGGGCACCTCGCGGCGTTCGAGCACGTCGCCGTCGAGGCTGAGCACGGCTCCGATGAACGCGTGCGGGCCCGAGAGGTCGAGCCCGATGATCTGGTGACCGACGCGGTCGATGTCGATGAGGATCGGCGGCTTACCGGGGCCGGCGGTCTCGCGCACGCCCATCTCGATGACGATGCCGTCGGCGATGAACTCGGCCACGAGGTCGGAGATCGTGACGCGGGTGAGACCCGTCTCGCGCGAGAGATCGGCGCGGCTCATCGCTCCCGCGTGGTAGAGCGTCTGCAGCACGAGGGCGCGGTTGTGGCCGCGCGCGTGCTCGGGGAGGACCTTGGACCGCGAGCGCAGGTGACGGCCGGGACCGAAGGCGTGCGTGTTCGCATCGACGTACTCCGACGACGATGCGGTGCGCTGTTCATCCGACACGGACATGTTTGTTAGTAGACCTTACGAACATAATTTACGCAACCCCGCTCGCCGAGCGAGTCCGCGAGGTTACCGAAACGTTACTTCTGTGTGACGACCTCGTCGGGGGCCGTTTCCGCCCGCTCCACGAGACGTGCCACGAGACCCTCGACGATCCGCTCGCGAGCCTCGATCGTCATCGGTTTACCGGGTACGCCGGGTCGTCGCTGCGCGGGCGAGGGCCCGTCAGGGGAACGGTACCGCACCCCGGCGGCCGCGAGGCGGCGCAGGTGCGTGGGGAGGCGACGCGCGAAGTCGTCGAACGGGCCGGGGTCCCCGCCCTCCCAGAGCCTCTCGGCGATCGCCGAGAGGCGCGGGAACATCGCGAAGTCCACACGATCGCGCGTGGGCAGGTGCTCGGTCCAGACGTTCGCCTGCCCGCCGACCGCGCCCTCCTCGATCCGCAGCGTGTAGCTGCGCTCGATGGTCAGCGGCGGCCCGACGCGGATCGGCTCCTCGGTCGAATCCGCCTGCGCGTAGTCGAGGTACACCTCGAGGTCGGGGCAGGCGATGACCGGGATGCCGCGGCGCACCGCTTCGCGCATCGCGACCGGCCCGCGCCAGGCGAGGATGCGCACCCCCTCGGGAACATCGCCCTCGAGCACCTCGTCCCAGGCGAGCGCAGTGCGACCGCGACGGCGCACATGGGCGGCGAAGTGCGCGGTGAACCAGGGCTGCACGTCGTGCGGGTCGGCGAGTCCGAGCTCGGCCATGCGCGCCTGCGCCGCTGGGCTCTCCGCCCACTCCGTGACCGGCACCTCGTCGCCGCCGATGCCGATCCACTCCGCGTCGAACACGTCGCACAGCGCATCGATGGCGGCCCGCCCGAAGGCGAGCGACGCCTCGGTCGGCGCGAGCGTGCGCGGGTTCACGCCGAAGCGCTCCCACGGTCCGGTGATCGGCTCCCCGACGTCGGTGTTCCCGAGTTCCGGGTAGGCGGCGAGCGCCGCCTGGATGTGACCGGGCAGCTCGACCTCCGGCACGAGCGTGACGAAGCGCTCGGCCGCGTACGCGACGAGTTCGCGCAGCTCGGCCTGCGTGTAGAAGCCCTCGTGCACGCCCGGCTCCACGGTCGCGAGCGGGCCGTGACCGCGCTGCGTGGCCTCGCGCCGCGCGCCGACCTCGGTGAGGCGGGGGAAGCCCGGCACCTCGAAGCGCCAGCCCTGGTCATCGGTGAGGTGCAGGTGGAGCACGTTCAGGTGGTGATCGGCGAGCAGGTCGATGAGGCGACGCACGTCCTCGGCGGGCCGGAAGTGCCGCGCGACATCGAGCATCGCCCCGCGCCAACCGTAGGCCGGAGCACTTTCCCAGACGCCCGCGGGGATCACGGCATCCGCCTCCGCCGCCGTATCGGGGTCGCGCAGCTGACGCAGCACGGTCGCGCCTCGGAAGACACCGGCCGGCGTCGCGCCGACGATCTCGATGCCCCCGGCGCCGACCGACAGGCGGAAGGCTTCGGCGCCGATGCGCCCCTCGGAATCAGCTTCCTCGGCGAGCGCGGAGTCGACGCGGAGTCGGATGGCGGAGACGTTCGCGCCCATTTCCTCCGCCCGCCCCCCGCCGCCGAGGCGCCGGATCGCGGCGACCAGGTCGGCGGATCCGACGATCGGGGTGCGCGGGGACCAGGCGAATCCCGCGGCGCTCGCGTCGATGCGTGCGGCGATCCGCGGAACGGTCGCGCGGTGGGCGGGCGGCGCCATGCGCAGCGCCCGACCGGGGGTGGCTCCCGTGACCGCACCGTCCGCGACGACCGGCACTCCCCCGACCAGCACCTCGACCACGCCCACGGGCGGCTCGAGAGGAGACTCGAACGTGGCACCCGCGGCGATCGTCCGCGCGTCGAAGAGGACGAGGTCGGCGGTCGCCCGCTCGCGGATCACGCCTCGGGGCGCATCGCCGCGGTCGAGGCCGAGGCGCTGCGCGGGTGTACCCGACAGATGCCGCACGCCCTCCTCGAGCGTGAGGATGCCGAGCTCGCGCACGTAGTGACCGAGATAGCGGGCGAAGGTGCCGCGTCCCCGCGGGTGAGGTCGCGCACCGATCAGGATGCCGTCGCTCCCCGCCGTGTGGCGCGGATGCCGCATGATCGCCTGCACGTTGGCCTCGTCGCCGATGTGCATGAGGATGCCCGTGGCCCCGGCATCCGCGATGATCGTGTCGAGCACCACGTCGACCGCGCGGCGACCGTCGGCCGTCGCGATCTCGGCGATGGTGCGGCCCACGAGGTCGGCCAACTCCGGGTTCGCAGTGCCCGAGATCTGGATCTGGCTCCAGTCCGCGCGCTCCCCGTGGAATCCGTCGCAGCCGATCTCCTCGAGTTCGACCCGCACGCGCTCGCGTCCGACGTCGTCGAGATCCGCGAGCGTCTTCAGCAGCGAGCCGGTCTCGGAGAGCCGGCTCGGCAGGAGCGCGGCGAGCGTCGTCGCCCCCGGCAGGTAGGGATACGTGTCGAGCGTCGCATCGACACCGTCGGCGATCGCCCGGTCGATGAGGTCGAGCAGTTCCGCCGAGCGCCCCCGGTTCGGCGCGAAGTTCATGGTGGCGTGCGTGAGGTGGATCGGGCACCCGGTGCGCCGTCCGATGTCGAGAGCCTCGCGGTACGCGTCGAGCGCGGATCCGCCGTAACTGCGCGTGTGCGGGGCCCAGTAGCCGCCGCGTTCGGCGACGACCCGGCACAGGGCCTCGAGCTCGTCGGTGTCGGCATACATCCCCGGCGTGTACGTGAGACCGCTCGACATGCCGAAGGCGCCCGCGTCGAGGCACTCGGCGAGCAGCGCGCACATCCGATCGATCTCGTCGGTCGTCGCCGGACGGTTCTCGTGGCCGACAACGATCATCCGCAGGTTGCCCTGCGGCACCAGCATCGCGGCGTTGGCGACGGATGCCCGATCGATCGCGTCGAGCAGGTCGGAGACGGTGCGCCACGGAGCGGTGCTCGGCCCGTTCCAGCCCGCGATCTGCGCCGCGATCACGGGAGCGGTCGCATCGTCGAGCGGTGCGTAGCCGAGCCCGTCCTGGCCGATGACCTCGGTCGTGACCCCCTGCAGGATCTTCGCGTCGTGCGCGGCGCCGGTGAGCACCGCGAGGTCGCTGTGGGCGTGCATGTCGATGAAGCCCGGTGCGAGCACGAGTCCGCGCGCGTCGACCTCGACCGTTCCCTCGGGGAGCACCGAAGACGGCGAGTCCGCGCCCTCCCGCACGACCGCCACCACACGCGCCCCCTCGACCGCCACGTCGGCGACGAAACGATCCGCACCCGTGCCGTCGACCACGGTCGCGCCGCGGTACACGCGCACCCGACCGTCCGCGGCCTTCTCGGCGCTGAGCACCAGGGCCTCGTCGGGGGCTCCGACCACGGCATCCGCAATTTGTTGAGGCATCTAACAAGGCTACTAGGCTGGCCTCATGACTGCGAAGACCCGTATCTCCACCGACGCCGCCCCCGCTCCCGCCCACACCTTCTCGCAGGGCGTGCGCAAGGGCCCCTTCGTCCAGGTCTCCGGCCAGGGCCCGGTCGACGCCGTGACCAACGAGTACCTCTACCCGGGTGACGTCGCGGCGCAGACGACCCGCACCCTCGAGAACGTCAAGGCGATCGTCGAGGCCTCCGGCGCGACGTTCGACGACGTCGTGATGCTGCGCGTGTACCTCACCAAGCGCGAGGACTTCCCGATCATGAACGACGCCTACGGAGCGTTCGTCACCGCGCACACCACGAGCGGCGTGCTGCCCTCGCGCACCACCGTCTTCACGGGCCTGCCCCGCGAGGAGATGCTGGTCGAGATCGACGGCATCGCCATCGTCGAGTGATTCTCACGGGGAGGCCACGGGCGACCGTTGCCTCCCCGTTATACGCTCTCCGGTACTCTTGTCAAAGACGGCACGTTTGATATCCGGGGGGTGAAGTTCGTGACGGATGTGATCTCGACTCACGAAGCTGCAACAGAAGCGCTCGACGGAGCGCCCGCCGCAGCGGAGTCCGAGCCGCCCACGGGCGAGCAGCCCCTCGCCTGGGCCCCCAACGAACCGGCCCCCAAGAAGCGCCGCCTGGGCCTCTGGATCGGCCTCGGTCTCGGCGTCGTCGCCCTCGGCGCCGGCGCGGCCTCGATGATCCTCATCGCTCCCGGCACCACGGTCGCCGGCATCAACGTCGGGTGGATGACGCCCGGAGCGGCGAATGATGCGATCGAGTCGCACCTCGCCGACACGCAGATCACACTCACCGGAGCCGGAGACGGCACCGTCCTCAGCGGCAGCGACCTGGGTATCGCCCTCGACGGCGAAGCCCTCAGCAACCAGGCCTTCGCCGAGCGTCCGATGTGGAACCTCGGTGCCTGGATGGGCGAGCCGATCGCGGGAGACATCACGCTCGACACCGCGACGGCCACCAGCGCCCTGCGCGCCGCCGTGCCCTCCAGCTTCGTCGACCCCACCGATGCGGGCGTCACCTTCGACGCCGCCAGCGGAACGTACGTCACGACGCCCGCCGAAGCGGGCACCGCGATCGATGTCGACGCCCTCACGGCCGCGATCATCGACACCGTCGCCGCCGGGGGCTCGAACGTCGATTTCTCGGGCGACCCGACCGAGGCCGCGGCCGCCGTCACCGACGACGACGCCGCGACCACCGCCGCCTCGCTGAACACGCTGCTCGGCACCGCAGGGTTCTACGTGGGCGAGGAGCGCACCGTGCCGCTCACGCCCGACGTCGTCGCCTCGTGGCTCACGGTCACCGACGAGGGCGGCCAGCTGGCGGTTGCAGCCGACGCCGCCGAGATCCAGAAGACGGTCGACCTGCTGCCCGGGATCGTCGACCGCGCGCCCGTGAACGCGAGCAACATCGTCGACTCGGCAGGCAACGTGCTCCGCTCCGAGACCGAGGGAGTCACCGGTCGCACGATCGGCGAGACGACCGGCATCGCCGACGACGTCGCCGCCAAGATCGAAGCGGGCGACGGAGTGTTCCCGCTCGCCGTCTCCGAGGTGCCTTTCGAGTCGGTGAACCTCTACCGCCACATCGACATCAACCTCAGCACGCAGCGCGCCACACTCTACGAGAACGACCAGGTCGTCAACAGTTGGCTGGTGTCGACGGGTCTTCCCGGCACCCCCACCCCGACCGGCGAGTTCAAGGTCTTCGCGCACACCCGCATGCAGGACATGGGCTGCTACGAGGGCGCCCCGTACTGCACCGAGGACGTGCCGTGGATCACCTGGTTCACGACCAACATCGGGTTCCACGGCACCTACTGGCACAACAACTACGGCAACCGGATGAGCCACGGCTGCGTCAACCTGCCGATCGACCTCGCGAAGTACGTCTACGACTGGTCGCCGGTCGGCCTCGAGGTCTCGGTCCACAACTGACCTGCTCGGTCCAGGACTGATCCCCGGCTCTTCCGGGAACGACGAAGGGGCGGATGCCGAAGCATCCGCCCCTTCGTCGTGTCTGCGATCAGTTCAGCGCGTCGATGATCCCGTTCAGGGTGGCCGACGGACGCATGACCGCCGCGACGAGCGCGTCGTCGGGGCGGTAGTACCCGGCGATCTCGACGGGCGAGCCCTGCACCGCGTTGAGCTCGGCGACGATGGTCTGCTCGTTCTCCGTGAGTGCTGCGGCGACCGGTGCGAACGCGGCCGCGAGCTCGGCATCCTTCGTCTGCTTCGCCAGCTCCTGCGCCCAGTACAGCCCCAGGTAGAAGTGGCTGCCGCGGTTGTCGATCGTGCCGAGCGCGCGGCCCGGCGAGCGGTCCTCCTCGAGGAAGGTGCCGGTCGCGGCGTCGAGGGTCTCGGCGAGCACGCGGGCTTTCTCGTTGCCCGTGCGGTCGGCGAAGTGCTCGAGCGAGGCCGCCAGCGCGAAGAACTCGCCGAGCGAGTCCCAACGCAGGTAGTTCTGCTCGACGAGCTGCTGCACGTGCTTGGGCGCGGAGCCACCGGCACCGGTCTCGAACAGGCCACCGCCCGCGAGCAGGGGCACGATCGAGAGCATCTTGGCGCTCGTGCCGACCTCGAGGATCGGGAACAGGTCGGTGAGGTAGTCGCGCAGCACGTTGCCCGTCACCGAGATGGTGTCGAGTCCGTGACGCATGCGCGCGAGCGTGTAGCGCGTGGCCTCCTCGGGGGCGAGGATCGTCAGCGTCAGGCCGTGCGTGTCGAGCAGCGCGAGACCCTGGTGCACCTTGGCGATGATCTGGGCGTCGTGCGAGCGGTTCGCGTCGAGCCAGAAGACCGCGGGGTCACCGGTCGCGCGGGCGCGGGTGACCGCGAGCTTGACCCAGTCCATGACCGCGATGTGCTTGGTCTGCGTCGCGCGCCAGATGTCTCCGGCCTCGACCTCGTGCTCGATGAGCGCGTTGCCCTCGCCGTCGAGGATCTGCACGACACCGGCCGCGGCGATCTCGAAGGTCTTGTCGTGGCTGCCGTACTCCTCGGCCGCCTGCGCCATGAGGCCGACGTTCGGCACGGTGCCGATCGTGGCGGGGTCGAGCGGACCGTTCGCGATCACGTCGTCGATGACGGCCTGGTACACGCCGGCGTACGACGAGTCGGGGATGACCGCGATCGTGTCGTCCTCGCCGCCGTCCTGACCCCACAGCTTGCCGCCGTTGCGCACGAGGGCGGGCATCGACGCGTCGACGATCACGTCGCTCGGAACGTGCAGGTTCGTGATCCCCTTGTCGGAGTTCACGTACGACAGGCGCGGGCCCTCGGCGATGGCCTTCTCGAACGCCGCGGTGATCGCGGCTCCGTCGGCGATACCGGCGAGACCCGCGAGGATCGAGCCGAGGCCGTCGTTCGGACGCAGACCCGCCTCGGCGAGCTGTGTGCCGTACGTCGCGAACACGTCGGCGAAGAAGGCCTTCACGACGTGACCGAAGATGATCGGGTCGCTGACCTTCATCATCGTGGCCTTGAGGTGCACCGAGTAGAGCACGTTCTCGGACTTCGCCTGCTCGAGCGTCTCGGCGAGGAACGCGTCGAGCGCGGTCGCCGAGAGGAAGGTCGCGTCGATGATCTCGCGCGGCAGGACCTTGAGGCCCTCCTTGAGGACGGTGACGGTGCCGTCGGCGGCCGTGTGGCGGATGCTCAGCACGTCGTCGGATGCCGCGACCCAGGACTTCTCGTTGGACTTGAAGTCGTCGTGACCCATCGTCGCGACGCGGGTCTTCGAGCCCTCGGCGAAGGCCTTGTTGCGGTGCGGGTGCTTCTTCGCGTAGTTCTTCACCGCGAGGGGCGCACGGCGGTCGCTGTTGCCCTCGCGCAGCACCGGGTTCACGGCGGAGCCCTTGATGCGGTCGTAGCGCGCGCGCACGTCCTTCTCGTCGAGCGAGGTGGGGTCGTCGGGGAAGTCCGGGATGTCGTATCCGGCCTTCTGCAGCTCGGCGATCGCTGCCTTGAGCTGCGGGATGGATGCCGAGATGTTCGGCAGCTTGATGATGTTCGCCTCGGGCAGCGTGGCGAGGCCACCGAGCTCGGCGAGCGCGTCGCCGACCTGCTGCTCGGGCGTGAGCTTCTGCGGGAAGGCCGCGAGGATGCGACCGGCGAGCGAGATGTCCCTGGTCTCGACCTCGATGCCCGCCTGACCGGTGTAGGCCGTGATGATCGGCAGGAGGGAGGCGGTGGCGAGCGCCGGTGCCTCGTCGGTGTAGGTGTAGATGATGGCGTCGTCAGTCACCGGATGATCTCCGTTCACAAGGGCGATTTGTCTCGATACCAAGATACCCGCAACGCTGTGGGAGAAATCTCGACCCGATCGAGTGTGCGCGTGCGCGCGAGGGGTTAGCCTGGGGTCATGTCCGAACTGCGCATGGTCGAACTCTCCGCTGCGACGATCGTCGCCGTGAACAACATGTCGCTCAAGCCCGGGCAGGAGCAGTTCCTCGCTCCGGTCTCCTACGGGATCGCGGCGACCGTCATCAACCCGGCCACGTCGTGGCAGCGGGTCGTCCTCGACGGCGATGCCGTCGTGGGCTTCGTGAGCGCCAACTTCGATCCCGAGGCCCCGGAGGATCACTTCCGCTCGGTGCTGTGGCGCATCAACGTCGACGCCGATGACCAGGGTCGTGGCGTCGGCCGGTTCGCGGTCGAGAAACTGATCGACGAGGCCCGCTCACGCGGCCTCGACCATGTCGACGTGATCTACGAGGCCGGCGACGACGGCCCCGAGGCGTTCTTCCTGCGGGTGGGCTTCACGCCCGTCGGCGAGACGGAGTACGCCGAGGTCATCGCCTCGATCCGCATAACGTCCTGAAGCCGGCGGCGGGGTCTCGAATCCCCTCCCCCATCGAGACCCCGTCGCCTTCGGCCGGGGCGTCGAGCGACCGTGCCCACGTGCGTGTCGATCCGCGTGACAGAAATATGTTGCGCTGAACCACAAACCGTGTCTATCATCGCTGAAGAAGCCTGAGCGAAGCGCTTCGACAATCTCATCCAGAGCGACGATGGAGTCACGATGACGACGATCCACGAGGTGGCCGCGGCCGCCGGTGTCTCGATCAGCACCGTGTCGTACGCGCTCAGCGGCAAGCGTCCCGTGTCGGAGAAGACGCGCCGCCGCATCGAGGACGCCGCTCAGACGCTCGGGTACCAGCCGGACGCCGGCGCCCGGATGCTCGCGGGCCGCCGCACCCACATCTTCGCGCTCACCGAGCCGCTGCGCGCCGACACGCACGCCCCCACGCACATGGCGTTCGTGCTCGCCACCGCGGTCGCCGCCCGTCGCCGCGGCTACGACATCCTCCTCCTCACCGACGAGCAGACCTCCGACGGCATGAACCGCGTCGCCGCATCGAACCTCGTCGATGCGATCCTCGTGCTCGACGTGGCGCCCGACGACGAGCGCGTCGACATCGCCCGCTCGGTGCGCACGCCGACGATCTTCATCGGCCTCCCCGACGATCAGCGCGACCTCACCTGCGTCGACCTCGATTTCGAGGCCGCCGGCCACCTCGCGATCGACCGCCTCGCCGATGCCGGGCACACCGCGGTGCATCTCCTCGGCCAGACCGAGGTGTCGTACCGGAAGTCGAACTTCCCCCGGCGCCTCCTCCGCGGGGTCGAGGAGCGGGCCACCGACCGCGGCATCGTCCTGAGCTGGACGGCGACCGGCGATTCGACCACCGACCCCGCTCTCGTGCGGCGATCGGCGGAAACGGCTCTCGACGACGGCATCCGCGCGTTCGTCGTGCACGCCGTCGGCGACGTGCACGACGTGCTCCTCGACGTACTGCGCGAGCGCGGCCTCGCGCTCGGCGACGACGTCTCGGTCATCTCGGCCGCGGCCTCGTTCGACACCTCCGTACTCGCGGCACCGATCGACACCATCCCGCTGGTGCCGCAGCAGTCGTGCGAGCTCGCGGTCGACATCGCCGTGCGCCACCTCGACGAGACGAACGTCCCGCCCGAGATCCACCTCATCGCGCCCGAGTACCGCGGCGCGGGTTCCGTCCGCCCACCCCGGGACTGACCTCCCCCTAGACCTCCTCCCTGTATCGCCAAGATCGAAACGCTTCGACGATCACGCGATCGCCACAACTGAACACCCCACCGATGCAGTGTTCGGCCCTCCGGGGCCACCGAGAAAGGAGTGCCGACGATGGCACGCACGACACGCAGGACGAAGACGCTCACCGCCCTGGCAGCCCTCACCGCGACCGGTATCGCGCTGAGCGGCTGCACCGCCGGAGCGTCAGATGACGGCGGAGACAGCCAGACCCTCAAGCTCTGGCACTACGAGGGCGCCGACAGCGCCATGGGCAAGGCCTGGGACGAAGCGATCAAGATCTTCGAAGAGGAGACCGGTGCAACGGTCGAGTTCGAGGAGAAGTCGTTCGAGCAGATCCAGAAGACCGCGAGCCAGGTGCTCGACACCGACGCCGCCCCCGACCTCATGGAGTTCAACAAGGGCAACGCGACGGCGGGCTTCCTGGCCTCGACCGGCCTCATCTCCGACATCTCCGACGCCGTCGAGGAGTACGGCTGGGACGAGAAGCTCGCCCCGTCGCTGCAGACCACGGCCAAGTACTCCGAAGACGGCGTGATGGGCGGCGACACATGGTTCGGCGTGCCGAACTACGGCGAGTTCGTCGGCGTCTACTACAACCAGGACGCCTTCGCCGCGGCCGGGCTCGAGATCCCCACCACGTACGAGGAGTTCGTCGACGTGCTCGACGCCTTCGTCGCGCAGGGCGTCACGCCGCTGGCCGAGGCCGGCGCCGAGTACCCGCTCGGACAGCTCTGGTACCAGCTCGCCCTGCTCGAGGGCGATCGCAGCTTCGTCGACGCGTACCAGCTCTACGACGGAGAGGTCGACTGGCAGGGTCCGGAGATCACCTCCGCGACCGAGACCCTGAAGGAGTACGTCGACAAGGGCTACATCGCCTCCGATGTGTCCTCCGTCAAGGCCGAGGACGCCGGTGTCTCGTTCATCAACGGCACCTCGCCGATCTTCGTGTCGGGTTCATGGTGGTTCGGCCGCTTCGTCGCCGAGGCCACCGGCTTCGAGTGGACGATGAACGCCTTCCCGGGCGCCGACCTCTCGCTCGGCTCCTCGGGCAACCTCTGGGTCGTTCCCGAGAACGCCGCCAACAAGGAGCTCGCGTACGAGTTCATCGACATCACCATGCGCCCCGAGATCCAGGCGATCATCGGCAACAACGGCGGTCTCCCCGTCGCCGCCGACACCGCCGACATCACCGACGAGAAGAGCGCCGCGCTCATCGAGACGTTCAACGGCGTGCTCGACGCCGACGGCCTGTCGTTCTACCCGGACTGGCCCGCACCCGGCTTCTACGACGTGATCGTGCAGGAGCTGCAGGGTCTGGTCACCGGCGTGCAGGATGCCGAGACCACGAACGCGAACCTCGGCGAGCAGTACGACGAGGGCACCGCCGAATTCCGTTGATCCGCCCGCGGGGGCGGCGTCCGACCGGCGCCGCCCCCGCACCCTCCTGGAGATGAACATGTCACTCGCCACCCGCGAGGGCCGCCGCACAAAGCTGCCGCCCGAAGAACCGTCGATCCCGCAGCGCAGCGGTGGGACCGGGGCCTACTGGATGTACCTGCTCCCCGGCTTCGTGCTGCTGCTCGTGGTCGTCATCGTCCCGCTGATCTGGAACGTGTACCTCACCTTCACGAAGTGGAAGGGCGTGCGCACGCCCGAGTTCATCGGGCTCGAGAACTGGCAGAAGATCCTCACCGACAGCGACTTCTGGACCTCCTTCACCAACTCGGTGTGGATGATCCTCGCGATGGTCGTCGTGCCCACGATCATCGGCCTCATGGTCGCCGCCCTCCTGTTCGACGTCGTCGGACGCAAGTTCGGCGGCAAGGTCGGCAGCTTCCTGCGGGCCACCTACTACCTCCCCCAGATCCTTCCGATCGCCGTCGCCGGCATCGTGATCGGCTGGATCGTGCGCCCCGGCGGCGACGGCGCGCTCAACCAGATCCTCGCCTGGTTCGGCATCCCCGCCTACGACTGGCTCGGACAGATGCCCTCCGCGCTCATCGTGCTGATGGTCGTGATGGTCTGGGTGCAGCTCGGCTACCCCGTCGTGGTGTTCATGGCCGCGCTGCAGCGCGTGGACCCCGAGCTCTACGAGGCCGCGGAGCTCGACGGTGCGAACTGGTTCCAGCGCTTCTCGGCGATCACGATGAGCATCATCCGCCCCGAGATCTTCGTCGTCACCCTCACGTGCACCATCGCCGCGCTCAAGGTCTTCGGACCGGTGTACATCATCACGCGCGGCGGACCGGCGGGGTCGACCCTCGTCCCGGCGTACTACGCCTACCAGGAGTTCTTCACGAAGCGGAACGTCGGCTACGGCGCGACGATCGCGACCGTGCTCACGATCGTCGTGGTCATCGTGTCGATCATCTTCATCCGCGTCCAGAACTCGCTCGAGCGCAAGGAAAGGGCGGGTCTGTGATGCACGCCACCACCGCCATCGTCACCGGCAAGAAGGCCGCGAGCCGCCCGCGCGGCGGCATGACCAAGAAGCGTCCCGTCGACTGGCTCCTGCTGGCCCTCGTCATCGTCGGCGCTCTGCTCGTGATCGCACCGTTCTACCTGGTGCTCGTGAACTCCTTCAAGTCGCCGCTCGACTATGCGACCTCCGGCCCCCTCGCGTTCCCCGAGACCCTCGACTTCGGCGGGATCATCAAGTTCTGGGAGCGCGTGAACTTCCCCGAGAAGGTGTGGAACTCGATCTTCATCGCCGGGATCGTCTCGGTGCTCGCGGTCGTCATCTCGATGCTCAACGCCTTCGCGATCGGGATCGGACGCGTGCGCGGACGCTCCTGGATCGTGCTGCTCTTCCTGCTCGCGAACCTGCTGCCGCAGGAGGCGCTGCTGTACCCGCTGTACTACATGTTCAAATCGGTCGGACTGTACGACAACGTCTGGTCGGTCATCATCGTGTTCACGGTGATCCAGGCCGCGTTCGGCACGTACCTGCTGTCGTCGGTGTACGGCACCTTCCCCAAGGAGATCCTCGAGGCCGCCTCGCTCGACGGCGCGACCCGCTGGCAGATCCTGTGGCGCGTCGTCTTCCCGATCAGCCGCCCGACGCTGTCGGTGCTGCTCATCTTCTTCTTCATCTGGACGTGGAACGAGTTCCTCATCCCGCTGACCTTCCTCGCGTCGAACGCGAACCAGACCGTCCCGGTCGCGATCAGCGTGCTGCAGGGCGACCGGCTCATGGACGTCACCACCACGAGCGCCTCGGCCCTGCTGGGCATCATCCCGACGCTCATCTTCTTCCTCATCTTCCAGCGCACCCTCACCCGGGGCATCACGGCAGGAGCAGTCAAGTAATGAAGTTCACCGACGGGTTCTGGCAGCTGCGCCCCGGCGTCACCGCGCTGTACGCGCAGGAGGCGTACGACATCGCCGAGACCACCGACACCCCCGACGGCGCCGGCCTCGTCATCACGGCCCCCACGATGGTGATCTCCAAGCGCGGCGACACCCTCAACCGCCCCGTGCTCACGACCACCCTCTCCTCCCCCGCCGAGGGCGTGATCCGGGTGCGGATCGCCCACCACACCGGCCGACGGTGGCACGGCGGGTTCTCCCTCCCCGGAGCGGGTGGGGCCGTGGCATCCGTGTCGGTGTCGGATGCCGGCGGCGTCCTCGACGCCGGCTCCCTCGTGGCGACGGTCACCCCGGGCGCACCGTGGGATCTGTCGTTCGCGGTCGACGGCCGCCGGGTCACCGGCAGCGGCCACAAGGCCCAGGGCTACGTCCAGCTCGCCGAGGGCGCGCAGGTCGACCCGGGGATCGTGAGCAACGCGCGTCAGGGCGGCGGGATGCCGACGGCATCCGCCTTCGTGCACGAACAGCTCGACCTCGGCGTCGGTGAGCAGATCTACGGACTCGGCGAGCGCTTCGGTCCGCTGGTCAAGAACGGTCAGACGGTCGACGTGTGGAACGCCGACGGCGGCACCTCGAGCGAGCAGGCGTACAAGAACGTGCCGTTCCACCTGTCGAGCAGGGGCTACGGCGTGCTCGTCAACGACCCCGGTCACGTGTCGTACGAGATCGGCTCGGAGGCCGTCGAGCGCGTGCAGTTCTCGGTGTCGGGCGAGCAGCTGGAGTACTTCGTCATCGCCGGGCCCACTCCCAAGGATGTGCTCGGGCGCTACACCGCGCTCACCGGACGCCCGCCCGTGGTGCCGGCCTGGTCGTACGGCCTGTGGCTGTCGACGAGCTTCACGACCGATTACGACGAGCAGACCGTCACCGCGTTCCTCGACGAGATGGCCGCCCGCGAGCTGCCCGTGTCGGTCTTCCACTTCGACTGCTTCTGGATGCGCGAGTTCAACTGGTGCGACTTCGAGTGGGACCCGCGGGTGTTCCCCGACCCCGAGGGCATGCTCGGCCGCCTGCACGACAAGGACCTGCGCGTCTGCGTGTGGATCAACCCCTACATCGCCCAGCGCTCCCCGCTGTTCCGTGAGGCGGCCGACCAGGGCTTCCTGGTCGAGCGCGCCGACGGGTCGGTGTGGCAGTGGGACCTCTGGCAGGCGGGCATGGGTCTCGTCGACTTCACGAACCCCGCCGCGACGGCCTGGTACCAGTCGAAGCTGCGCGCCCTCGTGGCGCAGGGCGTCGACTGCTTCAAGACCGACTTCGGCGAGCGGATCCCGACCGACGTGGTCTGGGCAGACGGTGCCGACCCCGAGCGCATGCACAACCTCTACACCGACCTCTACAACCGCGCCGTGTACGACGTGCTCACCGAGGCGCGCGGCGAGGGGGACGCCGTGCTCTTCGCCCGATCGGCGACCGCGGGCGGGCAGAGCATGCCCGTGCACTGGGGCGGCGACTCGACGTCGACCTACACCTCGATGGCCGAGACCCTGCGCGGCGGCCTGTCGCTCGCCCTCTCAGGCTTCGCGTTCTGGAGCCACGACATCGGTGGATTCGAGGGGATGCCGGATGCCGGGGTCTTCAAGCGCTGGACCGCGTTCGGGCTGCTCGGCTCGCACTCGCGCTTCCACGGTTCGAGCTCGTACCGAGTGCCGTGGGCGTTCGACGACGAGGCCGTGGACGTCACGCGCCAGTTCACGCACCTCAAGATGCGCCTCATGCCCTACCTCTACCAGCAGGGTCTGGAGGCGGCCTCGACGGGTGTGCCGCTGATGCGGCCGATGGTGCTCGAGTTCCCCGATGATCCGGCGACGGCATACCTCGATCGGCAGTACATGCTCGGCTCCGACCTTCTCGTGGCCCCGGTGTTCACCGAGGAGGGCGAGGTCGAGTTCTACCTGCCCGCGGGCGAGTGGACCTCGCTGCTGACCGGCGAGACCGTGACCGGCGGCGGTTGGCGGCGTGAGACGCACTGCTTCGACTCGCTGCCGCTGTACGTGCGCCCCGGCACCGTTCTCCCCTGGGGTGCCCGGGTCGACCGGCCGGATTACGACTACCATGACGGATTGCAGCTGCGCGTCTTCGCGGGCGGCACCGGCACCGCGGCCGTCACCGTCACGAATCCCGACGGTCGCACCGAGACCTACACGGCCGACCTCGAGGAGATCACCGCATGACCACGCTGCTCACGCCCCGCGACGACTACCGGGGCTCGGGACTCGTCTTCCCCGCGGACTTCACGTTCGGGTCGGCGACCGCGTCGTACCAGATCGAGGGCGCCGCGGCCGAGGACGGGCGCACCCCCTCGATCTGGGACACGTTCAGCAAGACCCTCGGCAAGGTGTGGAACGGCGACACGGGAGACGTGGCCTGCGACCACTACCACCGCACCGAGGAGGACCTCGACCTGATGGCCGACCTCGGGCTGCAGGCCTACCGGTTCTCGATCGCGTGGCCCCGCATCGTCCCCACGGCGTCCGGTGAGGTCAACAAAGCCGGCGTCGACTTCTACTCTCGTCTCGTCGACGGGCTGCTCGCCCGCGGCATCCGTCCCGTCGCCACGCTCTACCACTGGGACCTGCCGCAGTACCTCGAGGATGCCGGCGGCTGGACCGCCCGCGCCACGACCGACGCCTTCGAGCGGTACGCCGAGATCATGGGCTCGGCGCTCGGCGACCGCGTGCACACGTGGACCACGCTCAACGAGCCGTGGTGCTCGGCCTACCTCGGCTACGGTCAGGGCGGGCATGCACCGGGGCGCCACGAACCGGCATCCGCCCTGTCGGCCGTGCACCACCTCAACCTCGCGCACGGACGCGCGGTGCAGGCGCTGCGGGCGACCTCGACGGGCGACCCGGACTACTCGGTCACGCTGAACTTCCACGTGCTGCGCGGTCAGGGCGATGGCGCGGCCGAAGCGACGCGGCGCATCGACGCCCTCGCGAACCGCGCGTTCACCGGTCCGATGCTGCGCGGCGAGTACCCCGCCGATCTGCTCGACGACACCTCCTCCGTCACCGACTGGTCATTCGTGCAGGAGGGTGACCTCGCGGCCATCCACCAGCCGATCGATGTGCTCGGCGTCAACTACTACTCGACCGCGACCGTCCGGCTCTGGGACGGCGTCTCGCCGAAGCAGCAGAACGACGGCCACAAGGGCACCGAAGGCGGCACGGCCTGGCCCGGGAGCGATCAGCTCGTCGAGTTCGTCGAGCAGCCCGGTCCGTACACGGCGATGGGCTGGAACATCGCGCCCGAGGGACTCGAAGAGCTGCTGGTCTCGCTGTCCGAGCAGTTCCCGGAGCAGGCGCTCATGGTCACCGAGAACGGCGCCGCGTTCGACGACGAGATCGCGGCCGACGGCACCGTGCCCGACCCCGAGCGCACCGACTACCTGCGCCGGCACTTCACCGCTGCGCACCGGGCCATCGAACGCGGCGTCGACCTGCGCGGATACTTCTTGTGGTCGCTGCTCGACAACTTCGAGTGGGGCTACGGCTACGCCAAGCGGTTCGGCATCGTGCGCGTCGACTTCGACACGCTCGAGAGGACGGTGAAGGACTCCGGGCACTGGTACCGCGAGCTGGTGCGCAGTCGCACGATCGCTCCCTGACCGGGTGAGGTGAGGCGCCGCGGATTCCCGCCGGTCCTCACCTCTCGCGGTCGTCGTGGCCCTCCCTGTCGTCACCGCGCGGGCGCTTGCGGGCAGACCACGCGGCGAAAGCGGATGCCGCTGCCCCCGCCGCCCGATCGATCGCCTCGGCGGAGCGCGAGATCGCGTCCTGCGCGGCGTCCTGCCACCCCGCCGCCGTCGTCGTCTCTCCTCGGCCTCGGGCGGTGTACTCGGCGATCTCGAAGGCGCGAGCCAGAGCGTCGACGGCGTCGCGATAGTCGCCGAACTCGGCGGGAGTCGGGCGCTCCCCCGCCGTGCGCCGCGCCTCGGCCGCACGATTCGCGGCGCGGAAATAGGCCGCGGTCGCCGGCTGCTTGACGTCGGACATCGCCGGGTACGCGATCTGCAGCCCGGGGTCGGTCTCGTAGGTCATCCAGCGCGCCACGATCGCATCGTGGTCGGCGCGCAACCGCTCCAACGGGCGCGGGGCGGATGCTGCGGGGAGCGCGGCGCGGGCCGCGTTCAGCCGCACCTGCTTCGCGCGCACATCGGCCGCGGCAGCCTTCGCATCCCGCTCGGCGTCGCGCAGCATCCGCTTGGCGCTGGCCACGTGCTCCGCCGATGCGCGGCGCGCGGTGCGCTCGGCGGCGATACGGGTGTGATCGGCGCGCGCGACCTTCACGGCGGCGCGCTTCTCGACCACCGCGACCTTCGCCGCCCGCAGATCGTGGCGTGCGGCATCGACGGCGAGGCGCCGACCGCTGCGCGTGCTGCGTCGCCGCAGCCCGACGGCGCCCGCGGTGACACCGCCGGCACCGACCGCCGCGATCCACCACCACTCCCCGAGGAGCATCAACGGGTCCATCCTCCGATGCTATCGAGCCGGTGGCCGGGGCGCTGAGCAGGACCGGGGAGGGAACCTCACTGAACAGGTGTCGAATCCTTCCGGAATCCCCTGTTTCGACCGGTCGCGCGGGGTTACGTTGATCCTGCTCGTCGCTTCCGATGGGCGCACAACCCCCGCAGTCGGACCGATCACGATCCGGCCCGGCACGAACGATGGAGGCCCTCATGGAATTCGTAACCACGGAAGACGGCGCGGAGATCTTCTTCAAGGACTGGGGTCCCCGCGACGCCCAGCCCATCATGTTCCACCACGGCTGGCCTCTGTCGTCCGACGACTGGGACGCGCAGATGCTGTTCTTCCTGTCGAAGGGCTTCCGCGTCGTCGCCAGCGACCGTCGCGGTCACGGACGCTCCTCGCAGATCGGCACCGGCCACGACATGGACCACTACGCCAGTGACGCGTCGGCGGTCGTCGAGCACCTCGACCTGCGGAACGCCGTGCACATCGGCCACTCGACCGGAGGCGGCCAGGTCGCCCGCTACGTCGCCAAGTACGGCCAGCCCCAGGGGCGCGTCGCGAAGGCCGTGCTCGTCTCGGCCGTTCCGCCGCTGATGGTGCAGACCGAGGCGAACCCCGAGGGCACGCCGATCTCGGTCTTCGACGGTTTCCGCGAAGCGCTCGCAGCGAACCGCGCCGACTTCTTCCAGGCCGTCGCCTCCGGTCCCTTCTACGGGTTCAACCGCGAGGGCGCGGCCGTCTCCGAGCCCGTCGTCGCCAACTGGTGGCGCCAGGGGATGACCGGCAGCGCGCTCGCCCACTACGAGGGCATCAAGGCGTTCTCCGAGACCGACCAGACCGAGGACCTGAAGTCGATCACGGTCCCGGTGCTGGTGCTGCAGGGCGACGACGACCAGGTCGTCCCCTACAAGGACGCCGCGCTGAAGCAGCACGAGCTCCTTCCGAATTCCGAACTCAAGATCTACGAGGGCTACCCGCACGGCATGCTCACCACGCACGCCGACGTGATCAACCCCGACATCCTGGCGTTCATCCAGGCCTAGTCGCGGGCGCCCTGCACACGAGAACGGCGCACCTCGGGATCTCCCGGGGTGCGCCGTTCTTCGTATGCTCCGTACGCGACGTCCGTCGCGTCAGACCAGCGTCTCCTGCCATGCCGCGTGCAGCTGGGCGAACTTGCCCGTGCCGCCGATCAGGGCATCGGGGGTGTCGTCCTCGATGATCTCGCCGTGCTCCATCACGAGCACCCGGTCGGCGATCGCGACGGTCGAGAGGCGGTGCGCGATGATGATCGCCGTGCGGTCGGCGAGCAGCGTCTGCAGGGCATCCTGGATCAACCGCTCCGAGGGGATGTCGAGCGACGCCGTTGCCTCATCCAGGATCAGTACCGCGGGGTCCGCGAGGAACGCGCGGGCGAACGAGATCAGCTGACGCTGCCCCGCCGACACACGACCGCCGCGCTTGTTGACGTCGGTGCCGTAGCCGTCGGGCAGCGCCTCGATGAACCCGTCGGCGCCCACGGCCCGCGCGGCCGCGCGGATCTCATCGAGCGAAGCGTCGGGCTTGCCGAGCGCGATGTTGTCGGCGACCGTGCCACTGAACAGGTAGGCCTCCTGCGTGACCATGACGATCGCGCGGCGGAGGTCCTTCGGGTGCAGCGAGCGCAGGTCGACGCCGTCGAGCGTGACCGTGCCCTTCGACGGGTCGTAGAACCGCGAGATGAGCTTCGCGAGCGTCGACTTTCCCGCGCCGGTCGTGCCGACCAGCGCGATCGTCTGCCCCGCGGGGATGTCGAGCGAGAAGTTCGGGAGGATCGTCTTCTCGCCGTTGTACCCGAAGGTCACCTCGTCGAATTCGACGTGCCCGCGGGACTCCCACAGGTCGACCGGCTTCTCGGGGTCCGGCACCGTCGGAACCTCCTCGAGCACGCCCGACACCTTCTCGAGCGCGGCGGTGGCCGACTGGTAGGAGTTGAGGAACATCGCGATCTCCTGCATGGGCGCGAAGAAGTTGCGCACGTACAGCACGGCCGACAGCAGCACGCCGACGGTCAGCGCACCCTCGGCGACGCGCACGCCGCCCCAGAGCACGACGATGCCGAGCGTGAGCGCCGCGACACCCATCAGGCCGGGCTCGAAGGTGCCGAACAACATCAGCGAACGGCGGTTGACGTCGCGGTACTCCCCCGAGATCTTCTGGAACGCGACATCGTTACGGGGTTCCTTGCGGAACGCCTTGACGGCGCGGATGCCGGTCATGGTCTCGACGAACTGCACGATCACCTGCGCACTGATCACGCGCGACTCGCGGTAGACGAGCTGCGAGCGCGAGTAGAACCAGCGCATGAGGAAGAACAACGGAACACCCGCGATCGCGAGGATGAGTCCGGACTGCCAGTCCCAGATGCACAGCGCGATGAACGTGAACAGGCCGAAGAGCACGCCGGAGACGAGCTCATTGAGGCCGCCGTCGAGCAGCTCGCGGATCGAGTCGAGGTCGCTCGTCTGACGCGAGATGATGCGCCCGGAGGTGTACGACTCGTGGAACTCGAGGCTCAGACGTTGGGTGTGCAGGAAGATCCGCTTGCGCAGATCGAGCAGCACCGCCTGGGTCAGCTTCGCGGCGATGATGACGTACCACGCGATCAGCACCGCAGCCACGGCGCCGGCGAGCAGGTAGACGCCGCCGATCATGAACGTCGGCACCCAGTCGGAGTGCTCGAGCACGGCGGGCAGCGCCCGGTCGAGCCCGATGCTGATGAGGATCGGGCCGGCGACCTGCAGCGCGGTGGAGATGACGAGCACGACGGCTGCCAGCACGATGCGCGCCTTCAGCGGGCTCACGAGCGAGCCGAGCAGGCGCAGCGAGCGCTGCCGGATGGCCCTGCTCTCCTCCTTCGTGTACCGGGAGCGGTCTTCGTCCTGCGTTCCGATGAGGGCGCTCATGACCGCACCTCCTTCTCGGTGATCAGATCTTCGTCGGGCTGCTCGCCGCTCTGGGCTCGGATGCCCGCCTCGATGTCGTGTGCGTCGTCGGCCTCCTCGTCGCGGATCACGGGGATCGCACCGGTGCGGGCCGCTTCCTCGGCTTCGAGGCTGGAGATGACGTGACGGTAATGGCGGCTGCTGCGCAGCAGCTCGCTGTGCGTGCCGACGGCGGTGATGCGCCCGGCCTCGAGCAGCGCCACGCGGTCGGCGAGGGCGACGGTCGACGGCCGGTGCGCGACGATCATCGCGGTCGTGTCGGCGAGCACGTGGCGCAGCGCCTCCTCGACGAGCGCCTCGGTGTCGACGTCGAGCGCCGAGAGGGGGTCGTCGAGCACGAGCACCTTCGGCTTCGCGGCGACCGCGCGCGCGAGCGCGAGTCGTTGACGCTGACCGCCCGAGAGGCTCAGCCCCTCTTCGCCGATGACCGTCTCCACCCCGTCGGGCAGCGCGTCGACGAACGACGCCTGAGCTACGTCGAGGGCTTCGCGCAGCACGCGCTCCGCCTCGTCGCTGTGCACGTCGAGCTCGGCGCGACCCAGCAGCACGTTCTCGCGCACGGTCGCCGAGAAGAGCGTCGCGTCTTCGAACGCCATCGCGATGTGCTGGCGCAGCTCGGCCAGCGGCAGGTCGCGCACGTCGACGCCGTCGAGCGTCACCGAGCCGCCGGTCACGTCGTAGAGGCGGGTCGGCAGGGTCGTCAGGGTGGTCTTGCCGCTACCGGTGAGACCGACCAGTGCCATGGTCTCGCCCGGCCGCAGCACGAGGTCGATGCCGTCGAGCAGATCGCGCTCCTGCGCCCCGGCGTCCTGGTAGCGGAAGTGCGCGTTCTGGAAGGCGAGCTCGCCCCGCGGGTTCTCGATGTGCACGGGGTTCTCGGGGTCGGTGATCGTGTTCGTCTCGGAGAAGATCTCGAACACGCGGTCGGTCGCCGTGCGGGCGTCGAGCATGAACGAGAACAGGAAGCCGATCGACTCGATCGGCCAGCGCAGCACCGTCGCCATCGCGAAGAACGCGAACAGTTCGGGCAGGTCGATCGCGCCCTGTGAGATGAGCCAGATCCCCGACATGAGGCTGAGGCCGAAGGCGATCTGCGGCATGAGGTCGAGCCAGAACCAGATCGAGGCGATCGCCCCGGCCTTGCTCATCTCGGTCTCGCGCAGCGTCTCGGCCTGGCGGCTGAAGCGGCTCAGTGCATGCTTGCCGCGCCCGAACGCCTTGAGCACACGGATGCCGTGCACGCTCTCCTCGACGCTCGTGGCGAGGTCCCCCGCCTGGTCCTGGCTGCGGCGGGTGAGGGCGCCGTAACGCTTCTCGAACAGGTAGCCGCGGATCCACAGCGGGATGGCGGTGACGATGAAGATCGTGCCCAGCAGCCAGTGCCACCGGAACAGGAGCGCCGCTCCGATGATGATGGTGAGGATGTTCACCACGAGCAGCACGAGGCCGAAGGCGAGCCAGCGGCGGATGAGGCCGATGTCCTGCATCATGCGGCTCAGCAGCTGACCCGACTGCCAGCGGTCGTGGAAAGCGACGGGCAGGGTCTGCAGGCGCGCGTAGAGATCGGTGCGCATGCGGTACTCGACCTCGGTCGAGGGCTTGAGCACGAACTGCCGGCGCAGGAACACCATCAGGGCTTCGCCGAGGGCGAGGCCGAGCACGGCGACGGCGCCCCAGGCGATGGCTCCGAACTCGCCGGTCTGGACGGGACCCTGGATGATCTGTTCGAGGACGATCGGGATCATCAGCGCGATGATGGCCGCGGCGAGCGCGCTCACGGCCCCGCCGGCGAGGCGCCAGATGACGGGGCGGACGAAGGGCTTGAGACGCCACAGCGCTGCGACGGTCGACAGGGAGGAAGCGGGGGGATTCTGCGAGGAAGACATGTCTCTCAGACGGTTCGTGCGGAAGAGGTTGCGGAGCAGGCGGACGCGGCGCGGTCTCGGTGCGTGCAGTGGACTCGACGAGTCCGGCGTCCGGCGGGGAAGAGGCGGGGCGCGGAGCGCGGTGCGGCTCTAGTGGAAAGTGTCCACCGGGGTCGTGCCGAGCGCTGCGATCTGCGTGACCAGGATCGTGGTCATGGTGTCCTCCTCAGGGCTCGGCGGTGTCG
The DNA here is from genome assembly GCF_044772365.1 of Microbacterium sp. NPDC090225. Taxonomy (NCBI): domain Bacteria; kingdom Bacillati; phylum Actinomycetota; class Actinomycetes; order Micrococcales; family Microbacteriaceae; genus Microbacterium; species Microbacterium sp. NPDC090225. The sequence continues at coordinate 1,249,087 of NZ_JBIVYS010000001.1, forward strand.
TCCGGTTGGTGCGACAGCCCTCCAGCCTATTGCTGTGAACAAGCTGTGCGCAAGAGGAATTCCCCTTTCCTCTGCGTATCCCGCCGTCTCCGGCCTCTCAGCGCATGGTGCCTTCGCGCGCGAGCAGGCGCTCCTTCACGTGGAGACCCCAGGCGAAGCCGCCGAGGCTGCCGTCGGTGCGCAGCACCCGGTGGCACGGCACGAACAGCGCCGGGGCGTTGCGTGCGCAGATGGATGCCGCGGCCCGCACGGCGCGAGGATTGTCGAGCACCGCGGCGAACGAGGTGTAGGTCAGCGGCTCGCCGGGGACGATCTGCCGCAGTGCGGCCCACCCCGACATCTGCAGCACGGTGCCGGTCTGCTGCACGGGCACGGAGTCGATCGCCGCGAGGTCGCCCGCGTAGTACGCCTGCACGGCCGACGCTGCGTCGGTCTCGCCCTCGCGCACCTCTGCCGGGCGCACGGCCGCCGCGAGCCTTCCGAGGATCGCGCCGTGGTCGGCCGTCCACCCGGAGGCCAGCACGCGCTGCTCGTCGTCGGCGAGGATCGTGAATGCCCCGTCCGGGGTGTCGATGGTCTGGATGAGGGCGGTCATCGGGTCTCCTTCGTGCTCGATGTCGTCGTGCTCGATGCTGTCGTGCTCGATGCCGTCGTGGTCGATGCCGTGGTGCTCGATGCCTTCGCGGCGCTCTTCGCCACACGCACGGGGGCCGCGCGCCAGAGGTGCGCGGTGAGGTAGCTCCGCCACGGAGCCGTCCGCTCCGCCCACGCCGTCAGGGCACGCGGTTCGCCCGGGAGACCGGAGGCTGCGGCTCCCGCTCGCATCGCGACGTCGCCCGGGAGCAGGATGTCGGGGTCACCGAGAACGCGCACGCGCACGTAATCGGCAGTCCACGGTCCGATGCCCGGCATAGCGAGCAGACCGGCGCGCTGCTCGGCCCCATCGTCGCCGACCGTGAGGGTGAGCGAGCCGTCGGCCAGCGCGGCTGCGGCACCCGTGATCGCGCGGATGCGCGCGGCGGGCCCCCGGAGCACCTCGGCGCCGTGCTCGGCGATCGCCGTCATCGTCGGGAAGAGCACGCCGTCGTCGGTGCGCTCTCCCAGAGCGTCGGCGAGCGCGGTCAGCGCCGTGCGCGCGGCGACGACCGTGATCTGCTGACCGACCATCGCGCGGATGAGCATCTCGTGGGGGTCGGCCGCTCCCGGCACCCGGATACCCGGGGTCGCGGCGACCAGCGGCGCGAGTTCGGGGTGCGCACCGAGCGCGTCATCGACGGCCCGCGGGTCGGCGTCCAGATCGAACAGGCGTCGCACCGTGCTCACCAGGGGCGCGAGATCACCCAGCTGCGTGACCCGCGCGCGCAGATGCAGTCGCTCGGCGGCGTCCTGCCGCACCTCGAACCACGCCGGCCCTCCGCTCATGCGCAGGTGCCGGGCGAACGACGTCTCGGTGGCGACCTCGACACCGGGCAACGCGCGAGCCGCCATCCAGGCGAAGAGGCCCGAGGCGTCGAGCGGCCCACGGAAGGGCAGCACGAGGTCGATCGTGCCGGGGGCAGCGGCCATCGGCATCCGTCGTCGCGCGCGCAGCTCGCTGGGCGTGAGGGCGAAGACCTCGCGGATCGTGTCGTTGCACTGCCGGATGCTGGCGAACCCCGCCGAGAACGCCACGTCGGAGACGGGCATGTCGGTGCCGACGAGCAGCATGCGCGCGGTGTGCGCGCGGTGCGCCCGGGCGAGGGCCAGCGGCCCGGCGCCGAGCTCGCTCACCAGCACGCGGTTCAGATGCCGGCTCGAGTACCCGAGCCGCGCGGCGAGGCCGGACACGCCCTCGCGTTCCACCACACCGGCGGAGATGAGTCGCATCGCGCGGGCCGCGGCATCGCCGCGCAGATTCCAGGCGGGCGACCCCGGTGCCGCCTCGGGAAGGCAGCGTTTGCAGGCCCGGTAGCCCGCTTCGTGCGCGGCAGCGCTGGTCGGATAGAACGTCACGTTCTCGGGCTTCGGCGTGCGCGCCGGACAGCTCGGCCGGCAGTAGATACCCGTCGAACGGACGGCGGTCACGAACTGCCCGTCGAAACGGGTGTCGCGTGCGTCGATCGCGCGGTACCGCTCGTCGAAGTCGGTCACGGGGAGGCTCATGACTCCATGCTGTCACGGGCCTCCGACATCGACTGGCGGAAATCGGACATCACGGTGAGGAGCCAGGACACGCCGCATCCGCGCCGCGCGAGAAGGCGTGTCGTGACTCCTCACGTCCATCGCAGAGCGAGCGAACGGACCGAGGCCCCCACCCGCGGTCTGCGGATGGGGGCCTCGAGAAGACTGTGCGGATGCTCAGTGGAAGAAGTGACGCTCCCCCGTGAAGAACATCGTGACGCCGGCCTTGCGGGCTGCGTCCACGACCTCCTCGTCGCGCACCGAGCCGCCGGGCTGCACGATCGCCGTGACACCGGCGTCGATGAGCACCTGGGCGCCGTCGGCGAACGGGAAGAACGCATCGGATGCCGCAACCGAACCCGCCGCGCGCTCCCCCGCCCGCTCGACCGCGAGTCGGCACGAGTCGACGCGGTTGACCTGGCCCATGCCGACGCCGACCGTGGCGTTGTCCTTCGCGAGCACGATCGCGTTCGACTTCACCGCGCGGCACGCCTTCCACGCGAAGATCAGGTTCTCCATCTCGAGGTCGCTGGGGCGCTCACCGGAGACGAGCTCCCAGTTCTTGGCGACCGAGACGATGTCGTCGGGGAACCGGTCGGCGTCCTGCAGCAGCAGACCGCCCGAGACGAGACGCACGTCCATGCGCTCCTGCTGCCAGTCCTCCGGGAGCTGCAGCAGGCGCAGGTTCTTCTTCGCCTTGAACACCTCGAGGGCGGCGGGCTCGAACGCGGGAGCGACGATGACCTCGGTGAAGATGTCCTTGAGGTTCTCGGCCATCTTGAGCGTCACGGTGCCGTTCGCGGCGATCACGCCGCCGTACGCCGAGACCGGGTCGCACTCGTGCGCGCGCAGGTGCGCGCTGGCGATGGGGTCGAGGGCGTTCGGAGCGGTGGTCGCGATGCCGCACGGGTTCGCGTGCTTGATGATGGCGACGGCCGGCTTGATCATGTCGTACGCGGCGCGCAGTGCGGCATCCGCGTCGACGTAGTTGTTGTACGACATCTCCTTGCCCTGCAGCTGCGTGGCCTGGGCGATGCCGTGACCGCCCGCGCGGGTGTAGATGGCGCCGCGCTGGTGGGAGTTCTCGCCGTAGCGGAGCGTCGCGAGGCGCTCGGCCTGGATCGTCAGGTGCGCCGGCAGGTCGCCGTCGTCCTGCAGGGTGCCCTCGGCGAACCACGATGCGACCGCGGTGTCATAGGCGGCGGTGTGCGCGAACGCGCGGGCCGCGAGCTCGCGGCGCTGCGACAGCGAGGTGCCCCCCTCGGCGATCGCCGAGATGATCCCGGGGTACGACTGCGGCGAGACGACGATCGCCACGTTCGCGTGGTTCTTGGCGGCGGCGCGCACCATGGCGGGGCCCCCGATGTCGATCTGCTCCACGACGTCGTCGCCCTGGGCGCCCGAGGCGACCGTCTCGACGAACGGGTACAGGTTCACCACGACGAGCTCGAACGGTGCGATGTCGAGGTCGGCGAGCTGACGCTCGTGGTCCTCGAGGCGCAGGTCGGCGAGCAGGCCGCCATGGATCTTCGGGTGCAGCGTCTTGACGCGACCGTCGAGCATCTCGGCGACACCGGTCACCGCGGCGACGTCGGTCACCTCGAAGCCCGCCTCGCGGATCGTCGCGGCGGTCGAACCGGTCGACACGATCTGCACGCCGGAGTCGGCGAGCGCCTTCGCGAGGACGAGCAGATCGGTCTTGTCGCTGACCGAGACGAGCGCCCGGCGGATCGGCACCGTGTCGCGATCGCGGTACAGCGAGGGGTCGTGGCGGGGGCCGGCCATGGTGGTGCTCCTTCGTGCGTCGTGCGTGAGAGAGGGGAGGAAGAGGATCAGGAAGCGGCGTCGAGTGCGAGCTCGCCGGTCGCGATGCGCCGCACGACATCGATCAGCAGGCGGCGCTCGACGGGCTTGATGCGGTCGTGCAGGGTGTGCTCGGTGTCGCCGTCGAGGATCGGCACGCGCTCCTGGGCGAGGATCGGCCCGGTGTCGACGCCGTCATCGACGACGATCACGCTCGCGCCCGTCTCGGCGACGCCGGCGGCGAGCGCGTCGCGCACCCCGTGCGCGCCCGGGAACTCCGGCAGGTAGGCCGGGTGGGTGTTCACGAGACGCGGGGAGAACTGCGCCACGAGCGAGGCGGGCAGCAGACGCATGAGACCGCTGAGCACGACGAGGTCGGGGTTCCAGACCGCGAGCTGGCGTCCGAGCTCCTCGCCCCAGGCCTCTCGGCTCTCGTGCTCGTGCCACGGCACGGTGAAGCTGGGGATGCCGAACTCCTCGGCGTGGGCCAGGCCATCGGCCTCGCGATCGGCGCCCACGACGACCACCCGCGCGGGAAAGTCCGGGTGGCGGGCGGCCTCGAGGAGGGCACGAAGATTCGAGCCGGTGCCCGAGATGAGAACGGCGACCGTGAGCACGCGCCCAGTCTACCGGGGCGCGGGAGGGCGCCCTTCCCCGGTGACGTCGTCGAGCGGCGCCGTCTCCGCGAAGGGCTGCGGGGCCGTCTCGTCGAAGGAGTGCGGCGCCGTCTCGTCGAGATCGGATGCCGTCATCTCGGCGACCCAGCGATCGGTGCGCTCCTCGGCGAGCTCGTCGCGGTTGCGCGGCGACAGCAGCAGGATCGCGGCGCCCAGCAGCACCTCTCCCCCGAGGGCGAGGGCGAAGACGCCGACCGACGGGCCGGTCTCGGCGAGACGCCCCGGACCGATCGACCCGCTGGTGAGCAGCGCGGCGAGGGCGGCGACACCCGCGGTCACGGCACCCATGCCGACCGCGATCACGGCGCGCGGCAGCATCCGCAGCGGCGTCCCCTCCCACACCAGGCGAGAGCGCACGGCCCAGCCGGCCACGGCACCGGCGGCGACCGGCAGCAGCACGACGATGAGCATCCAGATCGAACTGTTCTCGGGCAGCAACCCCAGCACCGGAATGCCGGGCACGACGCCGAGCTGCGTGCCAGCCGGAGACACCGCGGTGCCGACGCCCACGGCGAATCCGGGGCCGGCGATCCACGATGCCGTCCAGACGAGGAGCGTCGGCAGGTAGAGGAACTGGGCGAGGGTGATCACGACCGCGCCGAGCACGTCGACCCGTGCCGCCTGGAAGAGGGCGACGACCTCCCCGCCGCGGAAGAGTGTGAGGAGGGCGAGCGCCGCGGCCGAGACGCCGAGCACGGCGATGAGGGCGAACGCCGCTCCCCGCACGATGGCCGCGGGCACCGGTGTCCACTCGGTCCAGGCATCCAGCCGGTCGTGGATCGCGTCGATCGGCCCTCCGTCGCCGTCCTCCCAGACCACGCGCACGGCCCCGCACACCGCACCCGTGAGGTAGACGGCCGCGGGCAGGAGGATCGCGAGGAGCAGGGAGGTCTTCGCGGCATCGAGCCGCGAGGTGAGGCCGACGCCGGCGGCGATCACGGCGAACACGACCGTGCCCGAGAGCACACCGGTCACCCACGAGCCGGCGTTCGCGGCTCGCGCGCCCGAGCGCGCCGCGAACAGCAGGGTGAAGACCAGGAGGGCCAGCGGGGCGACCGACACGGTGAACGACGCCGCCGCGGCAGGAACACCCACCGCGACCAGTGCCGCGTCCGCGATCGTGATGTCGAGCGGCACCCCGTGCCCGAACGCCCACAGCGTGCCGGTCAGCGGCCAGAGCGCGCCCCAGTCGGCCGTGGCGCCGAAGGCGAGGGTCCACAGCAGGGTGAGCGGCGCCAGCAGCACGGCGAGTCCGACGGCGGCCGCGATGGCGGCGTCGAACGCGGCGAGGAGGGCGACGAGAAGGCGTTGCATAGCCTTTCGAGACTACGACGAGAACCCGGACGGATGCCGGTGGGCGCGCGCGGCGCGGGAGAGACGATATCGTCTCATCCGGAGGTTCACCCGAATGACAACTGCCCCGTCCCCCGCACCCACCGCCGCTGAGCCGAAGAACGCCCTGGATCGTTTCTTCGAGATCACCAAGCGCGGTTCCACCTTCGGCACCGAGATCCGAGGTGGCCTGGTGACGTTCGTCACGATGGCGTACATCGTGATCCTCAACCCGATCATCCTCGCGACGCCCGACGTCGACGGCAACGTCCTGTCCGGTTCCGCGGTCGCCGCCGCCACCGCACTCACCGCCGGTGTGATGACGATCCTGTTCGGCGTGATCACGCGTCTGCCGTTCGCGTTCGCCGCCGGCCTCGGCATCAACGCCTTCATCGCCTTCTCGGTCGTCGGCTCGGTGACCTGGCCCGAAGCCATGGCGCTCGTCATGATCAACGGTGTCATCATCGTGCTGCTCGCCGCGACCGGCCTGCGCAAGATGATCTTCGACGCCGTCCCCGTGCAGCTCAAGCTCGCGATCACGGTCGGCATCGGCCTCTTCATCGCGTTCATCGGCTTCGTGAACGCCGGCTTCGTGACCGCGACCGGCAACGCCTCGCCGCCCGTCGACCTCGGCATCGGCGGATCCGTCGCGTCCATCCCGACCCTGCTCTTCGTCGTCACCCTGCTGATCGGCGGCGTGCTGACCGCGCTGCGCGTCAAGGGCGCGATCCTGATCGCCCTCGTCGGCGGCACCGTGCTCGGCGGCATCGTCAACCTCATCTGGCCGTTCGGCCTCGACTTCGGCTTCACCGGATCGATCGTGGGCCTCCCCGACCTCAGCCTGGTCGGCCAGGTCGACTTCGGCTTCGACCTGCAGAAGGTCAGCATCGTCGCCCTCGTGATGTTCGTCTTCACCCTGCTGTTCTCGAACTTCTTCGACGCCATGGGCACCATGACGGGCCTCGCGAAGGAGGCCGACCTGGCCGACGAGAAGGGCGACTTCCCGCGCATCAAGTCGGCGCTGGTCGTCGAGGGCATCGGCGCGATCGCCGGTGGTGGCACCTCCTCGTCGTCGGCGACGGTGTTCGTCGAGTCGGGCGCCGGCATCGGCGAGGGCGCACGCACCGGTTTCGCCACCCTGATCACGGGTGCGATGTTCCTGGTCGCGATGTTCTTCACCCCGCTGACCTCGCTCGTGCCCGGAGCCGTCGCGGCCGCCGCGCTCGTGCTCGTCGGTGCGATGATGCTCGCCCAGATCAAGAACATCGATCTCAGCGACTTCCGCGTGCTGCTGCCGGTGTTCCTCACCGCCACGGTCATGCCGATGACCTACTCGATCGCCAACGGCATCGGAGCCGGCTTCATCAGCTGGATCGTCGTGAACGCCTTCTCGGGTCGCGCCAAGACGATCCACCCGCTGCTGTGGGTGGTCGGCGCGGGCTTCGTGATCTTCTTCGCCCGCGGACCGATCGAGGCGCTGTTCGGCGTCGGGATCTGACACCGAGACGACGAGAGGGGGCGGATGCTGCGGCATCCGCCCCCTCTTTCGCGTCACCGACGCCTCTTGCTCGAAACGAGCCCCGTCAGTTCGGGGGCTGAGAGGACAGTTGTCGGACCGAATCGGCATCCGCGTCCGACATGTGTCCCCAGGGCCCCCGCACCGAAGACAGCAAGACGAACGGATGCCGTTGTCCGAACGAGATGCCGGATGCCCCCGGGCATGAAAGAAGGCCCCGGGGTGGAGCCCGGGGCCTTCTCCTACAGTCTAACGCGTCAGAGCGCTTCGACGATCGCGCGCATCAGGTCGGCGGTCTCGGACGGCGTCTTGCCGACCTTGACCCCGGCGGCCTCGAGGGCCTCCTTCTTGGCCTGAGCGGTTCCGGCCGAACCGGAGACGATCGCACCGGCGTGGCCCATGGTCTTGCCCTCGGGAGCCGTGAAGCCCGCGACATAGCCGACGACCGGCTTGGTGACGTGCGCCTTGATGTACTCGGCCGCGCGCTCCTCGGCGTCGCCGCCGATCTCGCCGATCATGACGATGGCCTTCGTCTCGGGGTCGGCCTCGAACGCGGCGAGCGCGTCGATGTGCGTCGTGCCGATGACGGGGTCGCCGCCGATGCCGATGGCGGTCGAGAAGCCCAGGTCGCGCAGCTCGAACATCATCTGGTAGGTCAGGGTGCCCGACTTCGACACGAGGCCGATCGGTCCCTTGCCGGTGATGTTCGCCGGCGTGATGCCGACGAGCGCCTCACCGGGGGTGATGATGCCGGGGCAGTTCGGCCCGATGATGCGGGTCTTGTTGCCCTTGCTCTGGGCGTAGGCCCAGGCCTCGGCCGAGTCGCCGACGGGCACGCCCTCGGTGATCACGACGAGCAGCGGGATCTCGGCGTCGATGGCCTCGACCATCGCGTCCTTGGTGAAGGCGCCCGGCACGAAGGCGATCGACACGTCGGCGCCGGTCTCCTTCATGGCTTCGGCGACCGAGCCGAAGACGGGCAGCTCGACGGCGTTGCCGTCCTTGTCGGTGTGCGACACCGTGGTGCCGGCCTTGCGGGCGTTGACGCCGCCGACGACCTGGGTGCCGGCCTTGAGCATGAGCGCCGTGTGCTTGGTGCCCTCGCCGCCGGTGATGCCCTGGACGATGACCTTGGAGTCCTTGTTGAGGTAGATCGACATTCTTCTAGTCCTTCAGTCTCAAGCGTTGGCGAGCTCGGCGGCCTTGTCGGCGCCCTCGTCCATGGTGGCGGCCAGGGTCACGAGCGGGTGCGCGTACTCGGCGAGGATCGCGCGACCCTCGTCGACGCGGTTGCCGTCGAGGCGCACGACGAGCGGCTTGGATGCCGCGGCACCCAGCGTCTCGAGCGCGCCCTTGATGCCGTTGGCGACGGCGTCGCACGCCGTGATGCCGCCGAACACGTTGACGAAGACGCTCTTGACCTGCGGGTCGCCGAGGATGACGTCGAGGCCGGCGGCCATGACCTCGGCCGAGGCGCCGCCGCCGATGTCGAGGAAGTTGGCGGGCTTGACGCCGTTGTGGTTCTCACCGGCGTAGGCGACGACGTCGAGCGTCGACATGACGAGTCCCGCGCCGTTGCCGATGATGCCGACCTCGCCGTCGAGCTTCACGTAGTTGAGGCCCGATGCCTTGGCCTTGGCCTCGAGCGGGTCGGCGGCATCCTTGTCTTCCAGAGCCTCGTGCTCGGGGTGACGGATCTCCGACGCGTTGTCGTCGAGGGTGACCTTGCCGTCGAGTGCGATGATGTCGCCCTCTTCGGTGCGCACGAGCGGGTTGACCTCGACGAGCGTCGCGTCCTCGCCCTTGTAGACGTCGAAGAGCTTGACGAAGACGTCGGAGACCTTCTCGACGAGGTCCTCGGGGAAGTTCGCGGCGCGCGCGATCTCGACGGCCTTCTCCTTGTCGATGCCCGTGAGCGGGTTGACCTCGACGCGGGCGAGGGCCTCGGGGCGCTCGACGGCGAGCTCTTCGATCTCCATGCCGCCCTCGACCGAGCAGAGGCTCAGGTAGGAGCGGTTGGCGCGGTCGAGCAGCACGGAGAAGTAGAACTCCTCGGCGATGCGGGCGCCCTGGGCGACCATGACGCGCTTGACGATGTGGCCCTTGATGTCGAGGCCGAGGATGGCCTTGGCCGCCTCGTAGGCCTCTTCGGGCGTCTTCGCGACCTTGACGCCGCCGGCCTTGCCACGACCACCGGTCTTGACCTGCGCCTTGACGACGACGACGCCGCCGATCTTCTCCGCGGCTGCCTTCACCTCCTCGGGGGTGTCGGCGACGATGCCGGCGAGAACCGGCACTCCGTACTTCTCGAAAACGTCTCGTGCCTGGTACTCGTACAGATCCACTGTGGTTCCTTCACTGGGCTGCTGTCTGGTAATTCTCTCGATGTCGAGACATCGACCAGTCCCCCAGCCTACTACCTCGGACTGGACGCTCCTGCGGGCCCGAATGCTCCCTCGGGCCCCGTCCGCGTCACACCGTCCGCATGCTCGACAGTGCGAGGTCTAGGCTCGTGCCATGCACGAATCCGCAGAACTGCGCACCGGCGTCGTGGCCGCTGCCCTCGAGCTCTTCGACACGCAGGGCTTCGATCAGACCTCGGTCGAGCAGATCGCGAAGGCGGCGGGCGTCTCGCGATCGACCTTCTTCCGCCAGTTCGGCGGCAAGGAGGACGTCGTCTTCGCCGACCACGAGGCGTTGCTGGAGCGCCTGCGGGTGTTCCTCGCCGAGGGGCACGACGATCCGTGGGGCGCGGTATGCGCGGCATCCGAATCGGTCTTCTCGCACTTCGCCCACGATCCCGACCTCGCCCGCCGCCGCTATCGGATCGTGCGTGAGGTTCCGGTGTTGCGCGAGCGCGAGATCATCACGGTCTTCCGTTACGAGCGCCTGTTCGACGACTACCTGCGCGGGGCGCTCCCGGGAGTCGACCCGCTCGACGCGGTCGGGTTCGCGGCTCTGGTGACCGCGGTGCACAACCACGTGCTGCGCCAGCTGCTGCGTGGCACGAAGAAGGTGCCCCTGGCGACCCTGCAGGCGGCGCTGGCCGACGTGCGCCGTCGCTACGGCGTGCCGGCGGATGCCTCGGCGAGCGCTCCCGACGATGTCGTCGTCGCCGTGTTCCCGCGGTCGATGCCGGTCGCCGAGGTCACCCGGCGCCTGCGCTCGCAGCTGGACTGAGCGCGGTGCGGCGGGGCTCCGCTCCTGCATACCCGGAGTCGTGGAACTCAGTTTCTAGGAGTACGATACCTGGTGCCACGAAGGAGCCCCATGAGCATCGATTCCTCCCCCCTGCCCGGCGAGCGCGTCTCGTCGTACGACATCACCGGACGGCAGGGCAGCGACTACTACGCCGTGTTCGCTGACATCCCGGATGCCGACCGGTCGGCCTGGGAGCGCGCGCAGGCCTACGTCGACGAGGTCGCTCCGCAGATGGCGGATGCCTGGGACCGCGCCGAGTACCCGCTGACCGCCGCTCGCCGCATGGGTGAGATGGATCTGGTCGTCGACGGTGTCGAGCACCCCGCCCTCACGCGTCTCTCCCCCCTCGCCGCCGGCCTGGTCAACATGGAGGTGTCTCGCGGCGACGGCTCCCTCGGCACGATCCTCGCGGTGCAGGGCGGCCTCGCCCTCCGCACCCTCGCTCTGTTCGGCTCGCCCGCACAGCAGGAGAAATGGCTGACCTCTCTCGCCGATGCGAGCGTGCTGGGCTCCTTCGCCCTCACCGAGCCCGACCACGGATCGGACTCGGTCTCGCTCGAGACGGTCGCGCGCCGCGACGGGGACGCCTGGGTGATCAGCGGCACGAAGAAGTGGATCGGCAACGGGGCGTCCGGCGGGATCACCTTCGTCTGGGCGCGCGTCGACGACGAGTCCGCCGACGAGCACGGTGCCGTGCGTTGCTTCCTCGTCGAGCAGGACACCCCCGGATACACCGGCACCGTCATCCGCGGAAAGGCGTCGCTGCGTGCGATCCACCAGGCGCACATCCGGCTCGCAGACGTGCGCGTTCCTCTCGATGCCGTGCTCCCCGGAACGCACAGCTTCAAGGACGCGTCGGTCGTGCTCTACGCGACCCGCTCCGGCGTCGCCTGGTCGGCACTCGGTCACGCCACCGCCTGCTACGAGGCCGCCCTGGCGTACGCGACCCAGCGCGTGCAGTTCGGCAAGCCGCTCGCGAAGTTCCAGATGGTGCAGGAGCGCCTCACCCACATGCTCGAGGACCTCACCGCGATGCAGCTCTACTGCCGCCGGATGGCCGACCTCGAGGCGGCGGGCGCGTTGCGCCCGACGCAGGCGTCGCTCGCGAAGTTCCACAACACCCGCGCCGCGCGCCGCATCGCCTCGACCGCCCGCGACCTGCTGGGCGGCAACGGCATCCTGCTCGAGAACGGCGTGATGCAGCACCTCGCCGACATCGAGGCGATCCACACCTACGAGGGCACGGAGAGCGTGCAGGCGCTGCTGCTCGGTCGCGACATCACCGGGATGAGCGCGTTCGCCTGACGACGGACGAGGGATGCCGGCGGGCGGATGCCGGCGGAGCGGCGCTCAGTCGCAGCCGCAGCCGCCCGAGGGCGTCTTGACCATGAAGCACACGTCGCATACGCCGTAGTCGCGCTCGGTCACGGGCTTCGGCGCCTTCTCGCGCGGCACCGACGGCGTGCGCGGCGTCGACGAGCGCTTCGCTGCACGCGCGGGGACGGAGGGCGCGTACTCGCTCGGGTGGGTGACGTAGAAGTACGGCGCGCGCCCCTCGCTGGGCTGCAGGCGCAGCGGAGTGGAGCCGACGACGACGGTCTCGTCCTCGGCGAACCCGTTCGTGTAGGTGCGCCCGATGTGGAGCGAGGCGCGGTCGCCGCGGCGCAGGGCCTCGATGTACCGGCCACGGTCGATGAACGAGGTCACACCCACGGCATCGACGATCGCACCGATGAACTCGTGGTTCACCGGGTCGATGCGGTGCGCGCGCAGCGCCTCCGCGAGGGAGCGGTAGGGACGGGAGGTGCCGGTCGGGGTCGGGCCCTGTACTTCGTTCATCCCTTCCAGGATCGCACGATCCCGGAGCCGCCTCGACCGCATCCGCTCCGGGCCCGGCGGTGATCCGCGTGCAAGACTGGCGGCATGGTGCGGGCGACGATCATCGGCAGCGGGCCCAACGGCCTGGTGAGTGCCGTGTCGCTCGCGCGGGCGGGGTACGAAGTGCGGGTGCTCGAGGCATCCGACACGATCGGCGGCGGCGTGCGCACGACCGACGGTCTGCTTCCCGGCTTCCGCCACGACGTGTGCTCGGCCGTGCATCCCGCCGCCCTCGCCTCGCCCTTCTTCCAGGCCTTCGGCCTCGCCGACCGCATCGACTGGATCCGTCCGGAGATCTCGTACGCGCACCCGCTCGACGGGGGCCGGGCGGCGATCGCCTGGCGCGACATCGAACGCACGGCAGCGGGCCTCGGCGCCGATCGGGGTGCGTGGCTCGCCCGGCTACGGCCGCTCAGTGAGCACATCGACGGCGTCGTCGACTTCACCGGCCATCAGATCCCGCGCTGGCCGCACGAGCCGCTCACCGCCGCGCGATACGCCCTGCGCATGCTCGATCAGGGCACCCCGCTCGCGTCGCACGCCTTCCGCACCGAAGAGGCCGCGGCGCTGCTGACGGGTGTGCTCGCGCACGCCAACGCGCCCGTGCCGTCGCTTCCGGGGGCCGCTGCCGGATTGCTGCTCGCCGCGCTCGGCCATGCGCAGGGGTGGATGTACCCGCGCGGGGGCGCGCAGCGGATCGCCGATGCCCTCGTCGCCGACCTCGAAGCGCACGGCGGCGGCATCGAGACCGGCCTGCACGTGCGCGACCTCGGCATCCTCGACTGGGGCGATCCCGCACGCGGAGACCTGCTCGTTCTGAACACCTCGCCGCGTCTCGCCCTGACCCACCCGGGAATCGCCGCCGGGTACGCTCGCGCCCTCTCCCGCTACCGGTACGGGCCCGCCGCGGCGAAGGTCGACTTCGAGCTCGACGGACCGGTGCCGTGGGCGAACGCCGACGTCGCGCAATCACCCACCGTGCACCTCGGCGGCACCCGCGACGAGGTACGGGCCAGTGAGAACGCCGTCGCGCGGGGGCGGGTCAGCGAGCGCCCCTACGTGCTCGCGGTGCAGCCCTCGGTTTTCGACCCGACCCGCGCACCCGAGGGCAAGGCCGTGCTCTGGACGTACATCCACGTGCCCCTCGACTCCGACCTCGACGCGACCGAACTCATCACCCGACAGGTCGAGCGCTTCGCCCCGGGGTTCCGCAACCGCATCCTCGCGCACCGCTCGGTGCCGGCATCCGCCCGCGAGGCCGTCAACCCGGCTGAGATCCAGGGTGATGTGCTCGGCGGGGCGTTCACGATGCGGCAGGCGCTGCAGCGGCCGACGCTCTCCGCGGCCCCCTGGCGCACGCCGATGCGCGGCGTCTACCTCGCCTCCGCCGCGACCCCGCCCGGCCCCGGCGTCAACGGCATGTCGGGCTGGCTCGCCGCCCGCACGGCCCTCGCCGATGCCGGCGAACCGCACGAGCTCGTCGACCTCTTCCCCTGACACCCCATTCCCGTGAGGGGTCAGGACACGCCGCGCCTCGCGGCGCCAGCGCGGCATGTCGTGACTCCTCACGTCCCCTTCCGCCGCGCGCGCGTGCTCGCCAGGATGGAGGCATGCGCTACGACATCCCCACCCCGATGCTCGCGAAGGCCGCGGCGACCGTGCCCGATCCGGCGAAGGCGCCCGGCGGCCTGCTCTTCGAGCCCAAGTGGGATGGATTCCGCGGACTCATCGCGTGGGACGGCGAGACGGTCGAGATCGGGTCCCGCGGGGCGAAGCCCCTCACGCGGTACTTCCCCGAACTCGTGGAGGCCATTCCACGGCTTCTCCCCCGCCCGTGCCTCCTCGACGGCGAGATCGTCGTCGCGACGGGCGCGGAGGGCGCGCAGCGTCTCGACTGGGAGGCACTCAGCCAGCGCATCCATCCGGCCGCCTCGCGCGTGACCCGCCTGGCCGCCGAGACCCCGGCGATGTTCATCGCATTCGACCTGCTCGCCGAGGGCGACGACGACCTGCTCGACCGCCCGTTCTCCGAGCGGCGTTCCCGGCTGGAGTCACTCCTGGCGGGTGTGCCGCATCCGCTGCACATCACCCGCACGACTCGCGATCACGATGCCGCCGTGCGCTGGCTCGCGGAGTTCGAGGGCGCAGGCCTCGACGGCGTCGTCGCGAAGCCCCTCGACCAGCCCTACGCCCCCGGCAAGCGCACGCTGATCAAGATCAAGCACGCCCGCACGGCCGACGTCGTGGCCCTCGGCTACCGCATCCACAAGTCGGGCGCAGGTGTGGGTTCGCTCCTCGTCGGTCTCTACGACGACGAGGGAACGCTGCGCCAGGTGGGCGGCGTCGCCGCGTGGAGCGATGCGCGGCGCCGCGAGCTCGTCGAAGAGTTGGCGCCACTGGTCGAGCGCGACGACTCCGGAGACGCCGTCACCGGCGAGGGCGAGCGATCTCGCTTCACCGGATCGAAGGACGTCTCCTTCGTGCGCCTGCGCCCCGAGCGCGTGCTCGAGGTGCGCTACGACCAACTCGAGGGTGCACGCTTCCGCCACACCGTGCAGTTCGAGCGCTGGCGGCCCGATCGTGAGGCGCGATCGTGCACCTACGCGCAGCTCGACACGGTCGCGGGCTACGACCTCGCCGACGTGATCGGCTGAGTCACTCCTTCGCGGCAGGTTCCCCGTCGGCATCCCAGTGCGCGGCCACCTTCTTGCTGGGCTGCACGCGTGGTGGCTCCCCGGGCATCTTGGGGAACTCGGGCGGGAACGACAGTTCGCCCAGGCCGTCGGCGACGTCACGCTCCCACCAGGCGAGCAGGGTGTCGATTCGTCCCGGCGTCTGCTGCTTGTCGGCCCACGGATCGCCGATATCGTCGAGGCGCTGTGGAACGGTGCGCACCGTGAACCGCGTCGGATCGAGGCCGTCGAGCTCGTCCCAGTGCACCGGGGTCGACACGGTCGCGCCGGGCAGAGCGCGCGGGCTGTAGGCGCCGGCCATCGTGCGATCGCGGTTCGCCTGGTTGAAGTCGATGAAGATGCGCTCTCCGCGCTCCTCCTTCCACCAGCTCATCGTGACCCGATCGGGCATGCGGCGTTCGAGCTCGCGACCCGCGGCGATGACCGCGTGCCGCACGTCGAGGAACTCGTGGGTGGATTCGATCGGCGCGAACACGTGCAGTCCGCGGTTGCCGCTCGTCTTGGCGAACGCCTCGAGTCCCGCCTCGCTCAGCACCTCGCGCAGACCGTGCGCGGCGGTGACGGCATCCGCGAAGTCCGTGCCCGGTTGCGGATCGAGGTCGATGCGCAGTTCGACGGGATTGTCGGGATCGGTCGCGAGCGAGGCCCAGGGGTGGAAGACGATCGTGTTCATCTGCACGGCCCAGACGATCGCCGAGGGTCGGTTCAGGACGATCTGCGGATGCCGACGCCCACTGTTGTACGTCACCGTCACGGCGTCGACGTAGTCGGGCGTGCCCTTCGGCGGGTTCTTCGAGAAGAAGCCCTCGCTCCCCACGCCGTCGCGGAACCGCTCGAGCGAGACCGGGCGGTCGCCGTTGGATGCGAGGAAGGGCTCGGAGACGCGCTGCACGTACTCGGCCAGTTCCGCCTTCGTGATCCCGACCTCCGGCCACACGACCCGGTTGGGGCTGGAGAGCACGACCTCGCGCTCCCCCTCGGGGTCGGACACGGTCACGGGCACGCGTTCGGAGGCCATGCAACGACCCTAGAGCGCGGCCGTCGCCCACGGAAGGGTGCCGCGGCTGCGCGTCTCAGTCGCCGGGTCGTCAGTCCTCGGTCGCCGGGGCGAGTTCGAGCACGCGCGTGAGAGCGTCGCGCTCGACGATGAGGGTGGGACCCGCCGGATCGATCACGACGCCCGCCATCTCGGCGTGCCCGGCGAGCACCTTCGCGAGCTGCGTGGGCTCGAAGGGCAGCGGGCGGTCGCCGCGGCCGAGGGCGATGACCTCGAGCGGGTGCGAGAACAGCTGAAGGAAACGCTTGCCGTCGGTCGTCTGCGCTTCGGCGATGCCGACCTGACCGTCGGCGCCACCGTCGTTCACGGCCACCCACATGCGGGTCTCGGCGAGAGCCTCGCCGGCGCGGGTCGCGGAGTCCTGCTCGCGCGGCGCCGCGACGATGGCCTTGACCGTCATCTCGGCGTCGGCCTGATCGAGCGTCTTCTGCAGGAGCTCGGTCGGGAACACGACCCGGTGCGGTGCCGAGGCGTTGTCGATGATGAGGCCCGCGAAGTCGCCGGCGACGACCTGCTGCATCACCGAGGTCGACGGCTGCGCCACGGCCGAGGTCGCGGACGGGTCGGCCTCGAGCTTCACCGAGTCGCGCACGGCGGCCGCCGAGCTGAAGGCCAGCATGAACTGGCGCTCCTCGTCGCGCACCACGGCGACGGCGAGGGGCTTGCCCTCGGCGATCTGCGCACGCGCGTCGCCGTTGACACGGATGAAGAGGTGTCCCTGCAGTGCCTGGCGCATCACGCCGAGCAGCTGCTCGTTGGTCGCGCCCTTCTCGACCTGCTTCAGGGCTTCGCGCAGCAGCACGTTGTCCTTCATGCCGGGAACGGACTCGGTCTGCTCGGGCGGCGACGCCGGAGCGAGCGGCAGACGCGGCTCGGCGGCCGGAGCAGCAGGGGCGGCGGGTGCCGCGGGCGCGGCCTGCACCGCAGGCGCGGGCTTCGCGTCGGGGTCGGGAAGCGAGACCTCGGGGCCCGCTTCGGCGCCGACGCCGCGGAACGCCTGCACCGAGATGCCGATCGACGGTGCCGCGGGGGCTTCCTCCGCGGCGGTGACCGGGGGCTCAGACGACGCCTCGTTCGACGCTGCGTCGCTCACTACTGCGTCGCTCACTGCCGTCTCGTCCGTCGGGGTGTCGACCGCCTCCGTGGAGTCGGATGCAGTCGAGACGGCGTCGTCAGCGGACTTCTTGCGGCGGGAGAAGAGGGCCATATGAGCCAGCCTAACCCTCTGCGGCTCCCTACTCTGCGGCTCCGGACTCTGCGGCGCAGACCCGGTGCCGTCAGATCTTCTCGATCGGTGCGACCTTGATGAGGAGCTTCTTCTGCCCCGCCGTGTCGAAGCGCACGTGCGCGATGCGTTTGGCGCCTTCACCGGTGACCGCGTCGACGCGGCCTTCGCCGAAGTCGACGTGGCGGATGCGGTCGCCCGCGGTGAGCTCGAGGTCGCCGTTGTCGCGCACCTTGGCGGTGACACGGTTCGGGAATCGATCCATGGCGGTCGAGAGCGGCTTGAGCGAATCGCGGCCGGGGAGCGGCTTGACGCCGAAACGATCGCCGGAGCCGGAGCCGGAGCCCGATCCCGAACCACCGAATCCGCCCGCGCGGCGTGCGTTGAGAGCGCGCGACTGCATGCCGCCGCGGGAATTGACGTCGCCCGGCGACTGGCGCCAGTCGATCAGTGCGACGGGGATCTCCTGCAGGAAGCGGCTCGGCATCGCGACGGTCACCTCGCCGAACTGCGCCCTGGTCATCGCGAGCGACAGGTGCAGACGCTTGCGCGCGCGGGTGATCCCGACGTAGAAGAGCCGGCGCTCCTCCTGCGGACCACCGGGTTCTCCGGCCGAGATGCGGTGCGGGATGAGGTCTTCCTCGACGCCCGTGACGAAGACCGCGTCGTACTCGAGTCCCTTGGCGGTGTGCATCGTCATGAGCGACACCGACCCCGACTCGTCGTCGAGGTCATCGGCATCCGCGACGAGCGCGACATCGGTGAGGAAGTCGACGATCGTGCCCTCGGGGTTGTTGCGTGCGAAGTCGCGCGCAACGGCGACGAACTCGTCGAGGTTCTCGACGCGCGCTTCGTCCTGCGGGTCGCGGCTGGCGCGCAGCGCGTCGAGGTAACCGCTCTTGGCGAGCAGCAGGCTCAGGCCGTCGGCCACGGACGTCGGAGCCGGTACCTCGCCCGTCGACGGCAGCATGATGGCCGTCGCCTCGGTGAGCACGGCGTCGAGCTGCGCGATCGCCCCCTGGATCTTGGGGCCGAAGCCGAGCTGCGCCGGCATCGAGAGGGCGTCGCGGAAGGTGATCCCCTGCTCCTCCGCGAAGCGGGCGATCGCCGTCTCGGTGACATCGCCGATGCCTCGGCGAGGCTTGTTGAGGATGCGGCGCACCGCCATCTCGTCGGCGGGGTTCGCGACCGCAACGAGGTACGCCAGTGCGTCCTTGATCTCGGCGCGCTCGTAGAACTTGGTGCCGCCCATGATCTTGTAGGGCACGGCCGACCGGATGAAGATCTCCTCGAGTGCGCGCGACTGGGAGTTCGTGCGGTAGAAGACCGCCATCTCCGAGTACGGCATGCCGGCGCGGTGCAGCGCCTCGACCTCGTCGGCGACGAACTGCGCCTCGTCGTGCTGCGAGTAGCCGGTGAAACCGATGATCTTGTCGCCCTCGCCCCGGTCGCTCCAGAGCTTCTTGTCCTTGCGGTCGAAGTTGTTGCCGATCACCGCGTTGGCCGCCGAGAGGATGTTCTGCGTCGAGCGATAGTTCTGCTCGAGCAGCACCACACGCGCGCCGGGGAAATCGCGTTCGAACTCGCTGATGTTGCGGATGTCGGCGCCGCGGAACGCGTAGATCGACTGGTCGGAGTCGCCGACGACGGTGAGCGAGGCTCCGGCGGTGTCGGCGTTCTTCGGCTCGGGCTCGGGTTCGAAGATCATCATGCCGTTCGAGGCATACGGGTCGGGTGCCGTCGACGATGCGAGAGGCCGGGTGAGCTCGTGGATGAGTGCGTACTGCGCGTGGTTCGTGTCCTGGTACTCGTCGACGAGGATGTGCCGGAACCTGCGGCGATACGTGTCGGCGACCTCGGGGAACGCGCGGAACAGGTAGACCGTCTGCCCGATCAGGTCGTCGAAGTCGAAGGCGTTCGCCTTCTGGAGCTGACGCTGGTAGTCGGCGAAGACCTCGACGAAGATCCGCTCGGCCGGGTCGGACATGTTGGCCTGCCGCGCGTAGGACTCGGCATCCGACAGCTCGTTCTTGAGCTTCGAGATGCGCGACTGCACGGATGCCGGGGTCAGGCCGAACGCGTCGGCCTCGTGCTCCTTGACCAGACGCTTGATGAGCGCGCGCGAGTCGCCGGAGTCGTAGATCGTGAACGACTTGGTGAACCCGAACTGCTGTGCCTCGCGCCGCAGGATGCGCACGCACGCCGAGTGGAAGGTCGAGATCCACATCCCGCGTGCCGCGTCGCCGATCAGGCCCTCGACGCGCTCGCGCATCTCGCCCGCCGCCTTGTTGGTGAAGGTGATCGCGAGGATCTGGCTCGGCCAGGCCTCGCGGCTGCGCAGCAGCGAGGCGATCCGTCGCGTGAGCACGCTCGTCTTGCCCGATCCGGCACCCGCGACGATGAGCAGCGCAGAGCCGCGATAGGTGACGGCTTCGAGCTGCTGCGGGTTGAGGCCGTCGAGGAGGTCGTCCTGACCCTGCGGGCCGGCGGTTCCGGGAACGATGAGAGGAGCTTCGGTCATGGCTCTACGAGTCTAGGCGGCGCCACCGACACCGCCGCCGCCTGCGCCTCGCTCCACGGGTGACCGGGCTCAGGCGATGCGCGTGCCCGGTGGCAGCATCCGTGCGGGTGTGCGCGTGCGCGACCAGGCCCCGGCGAACAGCGACCCCGCGATCACGACCTGCACGCCGAGCCCGACGAACCAGCTCGGCACCGTGGAGTCGATCACCTCTTCCGGCGTCGGACCCGGGCTCCCCACCGCGCAGTCGTCCCAGCGCTGTTCGAGAGGCGACAGCTGCGCGCTGCGCACCCCGTACTTGATCTGCCCGAACAGGTCGACCGGGTACCCGCCGCTCCCGTACTCGGTGGGCGTGGCGTCGGCGAGCACGACGAAGGGGTTCGCGGCGAGCGCCCACCACACGAGATCGAAGCGCGGCACCTCGTAGGTGTACTCCTCCCACTGGTCGCAGATCGGACCGTTCTCGTCGTAGGGGCGACTGTAGTTCGTCGCCTCTCCCCGCACGGCGAGCCCGCCCAGCGCGAAGACGATGAGCGTGCCGATCACCAGGCCGGCGACGACGAGGTACGTCGTGGCGACCGAGAACAGCGGACGCGCGATCAGACCGCTCAGCCCCACCCCGATGGCCGCGACGATGACGATCTCGGCGGCCAGCACGAGGATCGAGATGAGCAGTACCAGCGGGTCCGCGCCCCCGCCGAGCAGCGAGAAGGCGAGGAACGGCAGTGCGACGAGCAGGAACGCCCCACCCGTCGCGATGGCGGCGACGAGTTTGCCGAGCATGATGTCGCCCGTCGAGACCGCGGTCACCTGGATCGCGGCGAGGGTCGCCGATTCGCGATCGCCGTTGATGGCATTGCCGCTCAGCGTGGGCGACACCAGCACGACGAGCAGGAGCACCATGTTGACGACGATCGAGAAGACGCCCGCACCCGGGGCATCTCCGTAGGAGTAGACGGCGAACGACAGCGCGGTGACGCCGAGGAGCACCGCGGCGAAGACGCCGAGCAGCACGTACCAGCCGACGCTCCGCAGGCGCTGGGTCAGTTCGAGACGGGCGATGGTGCCGATGTGCGCGATGCTCATGCTCCGGCCTCCGTTCCGGACTGGGCCGCGTGCGGCGGCGGGGGCACGACCGTCGGGTTCAGGTGCAGGAAGGTGTGCTCGAGCGCGCTCTGCGCCGGGGCGAACTCCGAGATCGGGATCTGCGCGGCGACCAGTCGCTGCAGCGCGTGCGCGGCGGACTCCTCGGTCTCGAAACCGATCAGCACGGCGCCGCGGTCGGCGCCGAGCGAATCCGGCGCCACCCCGAGCGCCGACGCGACCTGCCAGGCGTCGGCGGCCAACCGCTCGGTCGAGGCGCCGACGAGCCGGATGCGCCACGCCCGAACGGAGGCCTGTGCCGGTGCCGCGTCGACCACCGCCCCGGCGACCAGGAAGACGGCGTCGTCGACGACCTCCTCGAGCTCCGAGAGGATGTGGCTCGAGATGAGAACGGTGCGTCCCTCGGCGGCGAGACGGCGCAGCAGCACACGAAGTTGCACACGGGCCTCGGGGTCGAGTCCCGAGGCGGGCTCGTCGAGCAGCAGCACCTGCGGGTCGTGCACGAGCGCCCGGGCGAGCCCGAGCTTCTGCTTCTGCCCGCGCGAGAGCACTTTCGCGGGAGAATCGGCGAGCGGGGTGAGCCCGACGAGGTCGAGCAGCGCGGCGGCCCGATGCGCGGCATCCGCCGGGGCGATGTCGTACAGGCGGCCCGTCGTCACGAGCGTCTCGCGGGCGGTCAGCGAGGGCCAGGCGCCGAGCGCATCGGGCATCCACCCGAGCAGCCTGCGGGCGGCCAGCGGATCGACCATCGGGTCGACGCCGCCGATGCGGATCGTGCCGGTGTCGGGGGCGAGCAACGAGGCCAGCATCAGGAGCAGAGTCGTCTTGCCCGCGCCGTTCGGCCCGACGAGTCCGGTCACCCGCCCCGGTTCGGCGTGCAGTGTGGCCGACCTGACGGCCTGCACCGTCCCGAAGGCCCGACTGACGTCTTCCACGACGATTCCACTCATGCGGGCAAGTCTGGCATCCCCCTCCGACGCGCGCGTCGCGCACCGCCGTCCTACACTGAGCCGATGGATGCCGCCCGTCTGATCGCCTGGGACGCCGAGCTCCGTGCGGCGCACACCCGTCTCCGGGCGGCTCTGGCTGCGACCCGGCAGGCGCTCGACGACGGCGACGGCCCGGCGGATGCCGCGTCCGATCTGCTGCTCTTCTGCATCGGCTTCTGCTCGGCCCTCGACGGACACCACCGCGGCGAGGACCGCGCACTCTTCCCGGAGCTCCGGCGCGAGCATCCCGAGCTCGGCGACACGATCGACAAGCTCATGCAGGATCATTCGATGCTCTCGCACCTGCTCGGCGCGCTGCGCACCGCCGCCGAGCGCGAGGAGGACACCGCGACGATCGGGCGGCACCTCGAAGGGATCCGAGCGATCATGGAGTCGCATTTCCGTTTCGAGGAGCGCGAGATCCTGGCCCCGCTGCGCGCGCTGGTGCTCGACCGCGACGTCACCGAGGTGCTCGGCCCGCTCTGAGGCCGGGCCTTCCGGCGACGCTCCCGCTCAGCTGCGGAAGAACCCCACGCCGAGGTCGGGGTGATCGACGAAGACGCCGTCGATCCCCTGTCGCGCGATCACGCCCCACTCCGCCTCGTAGTCGCCGAAGGCGCCCTTGCCCCCGTCTCCGCGGAACTCGGGCGCGAGGAAGGCGTTCTCCGGCCGGCACGTCCAGGTGAAGACCTTGAGACCCCGCGCATGCGCGTCGGCGACGATCGTGTTGCCGTGCGCGAGCAGCATCTTCTTGCTCACGCTGATGCCGTCGACCACGCCGATCAGGCCGTTGAGGCCCCGCGGTGCGACCGTCGCCTTGTAGGTGAGCGCCTTCTTGCCGTGGGCGACGAGCTGGTCGTAGGGCCGGCCGGACGACTCGATCAGGTAGATGTAAGAGGCCGGGATGCCGCGGGCCCGCAGCTGACCCAGCACGGTCTGCTCGAAGCACTCGATGATCAGCGGCAGTTCGCCGTCGGCCCACCCCGCCGCGCGCAGATCGCGCTCGATCAGGGGCACGAGGTCGAGACCGATGCTCGCGAAGTACGTGGCGTGCTTGACCTCGAGCACCACACCGATCTCGCGCCCGTGCTCGATCGATCCGCTCCGCACGAGTTCGAGCAGATCGACGAGACGCAGGATCGGCTGGCCGCCGTCGAAGCTCGCGCTCGTGGCGCGCACCTCCGGCAGGCGCTCTCGCCCGCGGAGCGTCGAGAGCTCGTCCCACGTGAAGTCCTCGGTGAACCAGCCCGTCAGCGCCTGCCCGTCGACCCGCTTGGTGGTGCGGCGATCGGCGAACTCCGGATGCTCCGCCACATCGGTCGTGCCCGAGATCTCGTTCTCGTGGCGCACGACCAGCACGCCGTCCTTCGTCGCGACGACGTCGGGCTCGACGGCATCCACCCCCATCGCGAGTGCCAGCTCATACGAGGAGCGGCTGTGCTCCGGGCGATAGCCGGGCGCGCCCCGGTGTCCGATGACGAGGGGCGATTTCCTGGGCACGCTCTCAGCGTAGAACACCCCGCAGCACGCCCCGCCCCGGTATCGTGGAGGAAAGCGACCTACGACACCCTTCTGGAGTGAGGCCCACCATGAGCAACTTCGCATTCAACAACCCTGCTTTCAAGCAGCAGGATCCGCGCAATGTCGCGACCTACCCCGGCGCACCGCAGGGTGCTCAGGGTGCCCAGGCCGCATCGTTCCAGCACGCCACCGTCGACGCCGCGGCCAACGCGCAGCTCGAGGGCATGTACGCGGCTCCCCCGGCGGGCTCGATCGAGACCGACCGCATGTCCGTCGAGGACACCGTCTGGAAGACGGCCGGCCTGTTCGGCATCCTCCTCGTCACCGCTGCCATCGGCTGGGTGTGGACGCTCGGCGGCACCGACATCAACTCGTTCTCGACCGTCTCGCTCGTGCCGTGGATGATCGGCGCGCTCGGCGGCTTCGTCCTGGCGATGGTCATCACCTTCACCTCGCGCAAGAAGGTGCGTCCGGCGCTGATCTTCGCCTACGCGGCCCTCGAGGGTCTGTTCATCGGTGGCATCTCGGCGTTCTTCGAGGTGCTCTACCCGGGCATCGTGCTGCAGGCGACTCTCGCCACGATCTCGGTCGTCGGTGTGACCCTCGCGCTCTTCGCCAGCGGCAAGATCCGCGCGTCGAAGAAGGCCACCAAGATCTTCATGGTCGCGATGGTCGGCTACCTCGTCTTCTCGCTGCTCAACCTCGTGCTCATGTGGACGGGCGTCCTGCCCCCGAGCCAGGCCTTCGGCCTCTACAGCGCTGAGATCATGGGCATCCCGCTCGGCCTGATCATCGGTGTGCTCGTCGTCATCATGGCCGCGTACTCGCTCGTGCTCGACTTCGACCAGATCCAGCAGGGTGTGCGCAACGGTGCTCCCCGCGTCTACGGCTGGCTCGGTGCCTTCGGCATCATGGTCACGGTCGTCTGGCTGTACGTCGAGATCCTGCGCATCATCGCGATCGTCCGCGGCAACAACTGACATCCGACGCCTGTCGGTCGAGAGGCCCGTCTCCCTTCGGAGGCGGGCCTCTTGTCATGTTCCGCTCGCCAGCGCAAGGGGTTTCCTGAAAGCTTCCTGAGAGCGCAGAATCGTCACGACCAGACGAACCCCGTCTGCATACAGGAGGTCACCATGAGCTTTCTCGGCTTTCTACTTCTCGGTCTCATCGCCGGGGCCATCGCGAAACTGATCCTTCCCGGCAAGCAGGGCGGTGGATGGTTCATCACGCTCCTGCTGGGTGTCGTCGGCGCCCTGCTCGGCGGGTGGCTCGGCTCGCTGATCCTCAACCGCCCGCTCACCGAGTTCTGGGATCTCGGCACGTGGCTCCTCGCCATCGGCGGATCGATCATCGTGCTGCTGATCTACGGCCTCATCGTCGGTCGAGGCAGCCGCAGCAAGGCCTGATCACCGCTCCGTGCGCTGATCGCGGCGCTTCGCCCCCTCCGGCTCCCGGTGGGGGCGAAGTCATGTCCGGTCGCCGCGCGACTTCGCCTCGAGCAGCGCGCGTTCGCGGTCGTTCCCGGCGAGGGCGGCGGCCGTCGCGAACTCGCTGCGCGCTTCGTCCTCCCGTCCGAGGCGGCGCAGCATCTCGGCTCGGGTCGCCGGCAGCAGGTGGTAGCCGCGCAGAACTCCGGATGCCTCCAACTGATCCAGTACCTTCAGTGCCGAGGCGGGCCCCGTGGCCATCGCGACGGCCGCCGCGCGGTTGAGTTCGACGACGGGCGACGGCGCGAGCCGCCCGAGCGCCTCGTAGAGCACGACGATCTGATCCCAGTCGGTCTCCTCGATCGACGGCGCGAGCGCGTGGCATTCGGCGATCGCCGCCTGCAGCCCGTAGGCGCCCCGGCCCCGGCCGACGGCATCCGCCCGCGCCAGCGCCGCGCGGCCGCGCGTGATCCGGCTGCGGTCCCACAGCCGTCGGTCCTGGTCGCCGAGCAGCACCGGATCGCCGTGCGCGTCGATCCGCGCCGGGAATCGCGCCGCGGTGAGCTCCATCAGGGCGAGCAGCCCGAGGGCGTCCGGCTCCCGGGGCATCAGCCCGACCAGCACACGGCCCAGCCTGATCGCCTCGTCGGCGAGGTCGGGCCGCATCCACTCCGGTCCACTGCTCGCCGCGTGCGCCTCGTTGAAGATCAGGTACACGACGCCGAGGAGCGCCCCGAGCCGGGCGGTGTGCTCCTCGCGCGGAGGCGTCTCGAAGGGAACAGCAGCTGCGGCCAGCGTCTTCTTCGCCCGCACGATGCGCTGCTGCACGGTGCCCGTGGGAACCAGGAAGGCACGCGCGATCTCCTCGCTCGACAGCCCGGCGACCACGCGCAGAGTCAGCGCCACCTGGGCTTCCCGCGACAGCACCGGGTGGCAGGCGATGAACATCAACCGGAGCACGTCGTCGTCGACGGCATCCGGGTCCCAGGGCGCCGCATCGGTACCCTCGGCCTGCTCGCGCTCGAGATCGTGGGCGAGCACGGCGATGCGATCGTCGAGGCGCTCCTGCCGCCGCCATCCGTCGATCGCCTTGCGCTTCGCGACCGCCGTCAACCAGGCGGCGCCGTTGCGGGGCACACCCTCGACCGGCCACTGCCGCAGCGCATCGAGCAATGCCTCCTGGGCGAGATCCTCCGCCCACCCGAAGTCGCCGACCATGCGGGCGAGCGTGCCGACGATCTTCGCCGACTCGATGCGCCAGACCGCGGCGACGGTGCGCTCCACCGACCCCGGCGAGGGGAGGGGACGCACCGTCGCGTCGTCGGAGGAGGGAGTCATCTCACTGCTGGGCGCGCTGCGCCTGCTCCTCGCGCCAGCCGGCTTCCTTCTCGATCCACTCGTTGTCGGCGGGGAAATCGGAGGCGTCGGTCACCCGGCGCACCTCGAGGAACGACCCGGGTCCGAGCGGTGCACGGCTCGCCCACTCGGCGGCCTCCTCACGGCTCGACACCTCGAGGATCCAGAAGCCGTTGAACAGCTCCTTGGTCTCGCCGTAGGGGCCGTCGGTGATGAGCGGGGTCTCGGCGCTGAAGTCGACGACGAAGCCCTCCGCGGCATCGGTGAGTCCCTCGCCCGCGGCCAGCACGCCGGCTTTGATCATGGACTCGTTGTACTTCCCCATCGCCTCGATGACCTGCTCGAAGGGGATCTCCTTGTACGCCTCGACGGCCTCGTCGGTCGCGCGCATGATGAGCATGTACTTCATGGTGTTCTCCTTGATCGATGGGATCGTGTCTCGACCCTCTCATCAAAGACGTCGAACGGGAATGCGTCGGATCGACACACGATCCGGAATTCTCCGATATTTCTTCTCGCGAGCGTTCTCGAACGGGCGCGCTCAGCGGCGCGGCGGCCGACGCACGGCGGCATCGATCACGGCGGTGAGCGCGTTCAGCGACTTCTCGGGGCTCCACGCCGCGGCCACCTCCGGGGCCTCGGCACTCAGCCGCGCGAGCAGAGCGGGGTCGGCCAGCACCCCGCGCAGGGCGGCTGCCAACGCCTCGACGTCGCCGCTCGGAGCGAGCACTCCTCCGCCCGTGCCGAGAACATCGCGGATGCCGTATCGCACGTCGTACGACACGACCGGCGCTCCGTGCAGCAGCGCCTCGACGATCGACAGCGGCTGCCCCTCGAAGGCGGTGGCGGTGAGGACGACCGAGGCCCGGTCGAGCACGCGCCCCGGGTCATCGGTGTACCCGGCGAGCACGACACGGTCGCCCGCACCGAGCTCCGCGATGAGCGCGGCCAGTCGCTCCTGCTCCGGTCCCCCGCCCCAGACCTCGAGACGAGTGTCGGGCACGTCGGCCGCGAGGAACGCGCGGATGGCCTGATCGACGCGCTTGCCCGGCGCCAGGCGTCCGAGCACCACGACCAGTCCCGGCTCCCGCAGATCGTCGCGGCGCGCGACGGCGGCGATCGGATTCGGCACGGTCTCGTTCCGCGCGGCCGCACCGAAGCGGGCCACGACGTCGTCGCGCTGCGTGGCCGTCGGCCAGATCACGGCGTCGAAGCGGTCGGAGAGGGCGAACCAGCGAGTCCACAGCGCATTCGTCGGGGCATCCGCCGTGTAGGGCGCCTCGAGGTGGATGGTGTGGATCGTGTGGAGGATGCGCACGCGCGGGTCCCGCCACCCCACGATGAGCTCGCCGAGCTGGCGCGATTCGCAGATGACGACGATCGGGCGGTCTCCGAGGCCCGCGGCCAGGTGCGACAGCCAGGAGCGGTACAGTCCGCCGAAACCGGCGACGCCGCCGACGACCTCGCCGTCCGCGTCGAAGATCTGCACCGGCTCGACGCTCAGGTGCCAGTCGGGATTACCCGGGATCACCGGGAGCGCGACGAACGGCCGACCCTCGGCATCCGCGATCGTGCGGTACTCGACCCCCGGGTTCGCGACCAGGGCGTGGTCGGCGACGGAGCGCAGCCAGGCTGCCGCTCCTCCGCCGTCGTCGACGGCCTCGTCGAAGAGATTGCGCAGGCGGGAGGCGTCGACCAGCGCACCGCGCGAGACGAACGTCTCCCGATGCTGCGCGTGGTCGGCCGCGGTTCCCGGGTCGAAGGTGAGCAGCTGGGGCCCGCGCCCTTCGGCCACGCCCGCACCGGCCAGCTGCCGGGCGCGCGACAGCGTCGCGATCGTGTAGCCGCCGTCGAGGTCGGGGATCAGCCGGCTCGACAGCACCAGGTACTCGGCGTCCGGCAGGGCCGGCGCCGACTCGGGGAGCATCGTCTCCCCTACTCCCACTCGATGGTCCCCGGCGGCTTCGACGTGACGTCGAGCACGACGCGGTTGACGTCGCGAACACCGTTGGTGATGCGGTTCGAGATCTTGGAGAGCACGTCGTACGGCAGACGCGTCCAGTCGGCCGTCATCGCGTCTTCGCTCGAGACGGGACGCAGCACGATCGGGTGCCCGTAGGTGCGGCCGTCGCCCTGAACGCCCACCGAGCGCACGTCGGCGAGGAGCACGACGGGGCACTGCCAGATCTCCTGGTCGAGCCCAGCCTTCGTGAGCTCCTCACGGGCGATGGCATCGGCTTCGCGGAGGATCTCCAGACGGTCGGCCGTGACCTCGCCGATGATGCGGATGCCGAGGCCGGGGCCGGGGAACGGCTGGCGACCGACGATCGCCTCGGGGATGCCGAGCTCGCGCCCGATCGCCCGGACCTCGTCCTTGAACAGCGCGCGCAGCGGCTCGATCAGCTCGAAGTCGAGGTCGTCGGGCAGCCCGCCCACGTTGTGGTGCGACTTGATGTTCGCGGTGCCCGCGCCGCCGCCGGACTCGACGACGTCGGGATAGAGCGTGCCCTGCACGAGGAACTTGACCGGGGCGCCGCCCGAGGCCTTCGCCTCGGCGACGAGGTCGAGCTGCACCTTCTCGAAGGCGCGGATGAACTCGCGCCCGATGATCTTGCGCTTCTCCTCGGGGTCGGTGACACCCTTCAGGTGGCCGAGGAACGTGTCCGCCGCGTCGACCGTGATCAGACGCACGCCGGTGGACTCGACGTAGTCCTTCTCGACCTGCTCGCGCTCGCCCTTGCGGAGGAGCCCGTGGTCGACGAACACGGCGGTGAGCTGGTCACCGATCGCCTTGTGCACGAGGGCGGTCGAGACCGCGGAGTCGACGCCGCCGGAGAGCGCCGAGATGACGCGGGCGTCGCCCACCTGCTCGCGGATGCGCTCGATCTGCTCGGCGATCACGTTGCCGCTGTTCCAGTCGGAGGCGAGGCCCGCCCCCTTGTGCAGGAAGTTCTCGAGCACGCGCTGGCCGTGGTCGGAGTGCTTGACCTCCGGGTGCCACTGCACGCCGTAGAAGCCGCGGTCCTCGTTCGCGAACGCCGCGACCTTGGTCGCGTCCGTCGTCGCGAGCACGTCGAAACCCTCGGGAGCGCGGGCGACCTGATCGCCGTGGCTCATCCACACGTTCTGCTCGACGGGCTGGCCACCCAGCAGCGTTCCGCCGTCGCCCGTGATGACGGCATCCGTCGCCCCGTACTCGCGCAGGCCGGTGTTCGCGACCTCGCCGCCCAGGGTCTGAGCCATGTACTGGAAGCCGTAGCAGATGCCGAGCGTCGGCACGCCGAGGTCGAACACCGCGGGGTCGAGGCGCGGCGCCCCCTCTTCGTACACCGACGAGGGGCCTCCGGAGAGGATGATCGCGACGGGGTTCTTGGCGGCGATCTCGGCGGCGGTCGCGGTGTGCGGCACGATCTCGCTGTAGACGCCGGCCTCGCGCACACGACGGGCGATCAGCTGCGCGTACTGCGCGCCGAAGTCGACGACGAGCGCGGGGCGCTGCTGGGTCTCGGACTGTTCGGTCAACGGGCACCTTCCGGGGCGGGAGCGGAGACCTCGGCGGCCTCTCGGGTGGCGAGGTAGGTCTTGACTTCACGGGCCACGACGGCCTCCATGAAGAACGACAGCAGCGGGATGATGCCGCCGAGCGCGAGCAGGATGAAGCGCGGGAAGCGCCAGCGCATCAGGCTCCACATGCGGAAGCACGCGAAGAGGTACACGACGTAGAACCAGCCGTGCGCGACGAGGATCGCCGTCGACAGGTTGAACCCATCGCCGAGAGAGGTCATCTCGCAGGAGTTCGTCATCGGGGCGAACAGCGACCACCACTGGCAGTCGGGCCCGGCGAGGACTCCCGCGAACCAGAGCGCTCCCCCCGATCCTCCGGCGAACAGTTCGAGGTGGATCGGCGTGTACTTCAGCACCATCTCGGCCAGCAGCAGGAGCAGCATGACTCCGGTGATGATCGACGCGATCTGGTAGAACTTCAGCGCACCGCGGATCGCCGGAAAGTTGGCGACTTTCGGTTCGGGCATGCGTCCAGTCTAGTCGGCGCGCCGGACCGCTCGATCCGGCGTGGATCACCCGCTCGCGACGCACTCACGGCGCGGGCGGCCGGGCGACCAGCGCTTCGCCGTGACCCGTCAGCGCGCGCTCGGATGCCGCGGCGGGAACGAGCACCGTCGACCCCGCGGGGAACCCCTGTCCACCCAGTGCGACCTCGCCGTCGACCACGACGACGATCGCGAACCCGGGATCGAGCACCACGGGCTCTCCGTCGACCGGAACCCGATCGAGGCGGAAGTACTCGTCGGCGGCGGCCGGGAACGCCGACCCCGATCGCGGTGCCGCGCGTACGAGCCCGTCGAGCTGTGTCCGGTCACGCCCGGCGCGGTTCACCGCCGTCAGGGCGAGATCGAACCCGAGACCCAGATGCCCCTCGGCGGGGCCGTCGATCGCGAACCCGTCCCACTCGAGCAGGATCGAGAGGTCCTCGGGCTGCTGCAGTTCGAGCAGGAGAACACCCGCGCCGATCGCGTGCAGCTCCCCCGGAGGCACCCACACCACATCGCCGGGCCCGACCTCTATCGCGTGCAGCAGACCGAGGAGCGCGGCCACATCCTGGCGCGCGACCAGGTCGGCGAGAGCATCCGCCGTCACGTCCTCCCGCAGGCCGACGTGCACCGTCCCTCCCTCGAGGATGTACCAGGCCTCGGCCTTGCCGTGCGCGCGGCCGAGATGCCCGGCCGCGAAGTCGTCGTGCGGATGCGCGTGCACCGGCAACCGCTCCCCCGCATCGAGCAGCTTGACGAGCAGGCGCGCGTCGTCACCCCAACGGCGGACGTGCTCCTTCCCCAGCCAGACGATCGGATCCTCGGCGATCGCCTCGCGCAGCAGCCGCCCGTCGGGCAGCGTGCTGAGGCCGAGGGTCTCCTCGCCGCGGACGGTCGTCACCGATCCGACCCAGTCCTCGGGTTCGCGGGATGCGGACCCCTGATCGCCGCGGAACGCGCGGAGGCGCTCACCACCGCGGTAGAAGCGCTCCGCCGGGCGGTTCGGGGCGAGGGAGATCGGGGTCATCGGGGTTCTCCATTCACTTCGGCGTGCACGGCGTCCGTATCGGCGTGCGCGGCGTCCCCGTCGGCGTGCGCGGCGTCCCCGTCGGCGTGCGCGGCGAGGAATCCACCGACGAACGTGTCGCCGAGACCGATCGTGGTCGGCTCCACGATGTCGAGGGCGAAGGCCGGCACACCGACCGCGCCGGGTACGACGCGCTCGACGGCGGCGACCAATTCGGCGCCTCGTCGGCTGCGCGCCATGCCGGCGGTCTCCTCGGCATCCGATGACGAGAATCCATCGCCGAGCCGGTAGCGCGTGGCCGCGACCCGCACCGCGCTCTCGAGCGCTGCACGGTGGCGCACGGCATCCGATCCGACGGCGATCGCCCAGTGCCGGGAGTGCACGACGAGGGCGGGCGCGGGGATCAGCCGGGCGATCGCGGCGAGCGCGGCGATCACGTCGGTCGGATCGAGCAGGTCGACGGATCGGCCCAGATACTCCTGCAGTTCGTCCTCGTTCATGCCGTAGACGTCGATGCGGGAGAGCAGCCGGTCACGAACCGTGTGCGAGAAGGCCCGCGTGTAGAACCCGGCGTCCTCGTAGTACACCAGCGCGTCGTCGGGCAGTGACGCGAGCGCCGCGAGAAGCTCGTCGAGCCGGCGCTCGAGCAGATCGTGGTCCTGCATCGTATTGAAGCCCGACACGAGGAAGACGGATGCTCGGGCCAGGGCCGTCGGCAGATCGTCGGCGAGCCGCATCTCACGATTGGGCGGGTCGTTCGCGAAGATCAGGCGGTTCGCGCTCGGGGAGACGATCTCACCGTCGATCAGTCGCACGTGCGCCCCGACCGGGTACTGCACGATCAGGTGCGGATCGAGGGTGTCGTGCTCGGCCGACGACACGTACGAGACGCGCTCCGGCAGCAGACGGCGGACGTTGTCGTCGATGCTCACCAGATGCTGCACGCTCGGGATGCCGAGGCTGTCGAGCACGAGCCCCGCCCGCACCCCCGTGCCCCCGAGGGTCACCGCCACGTCGAAGTGCGCGGCGAAGTGCTCGATCACGGCGGAGGACTCGACGAAGCGCTCGGCTCCGGTGCCGGCCGCGACGAACGCGAGCACGGCCACCAGGAGCGAGCGCTCGTCGACGATCGGCGCCGTGGCGGTCAGCTCGTGCCGCCGGATGCGATGCTCCCGAGCCAACCGACCGACCACGGCGGAATCCCACCGCAGTTCGAAGTCGACCGTTCCGCCGAGCCCCAGCACAAGCCGACCGTCCACATCACGCGTCATCCGTCGATCGTCCTCCCCGTCGAGATCCGTGCCGGTCAGTACAGGTCGGCCTTGCCGTCCGCACCGAACAGTTCGATCTTCTCAGCCGCGGTCGCCTTGAGGGCGGCGATCGGCTCGGGCTGGATCGCGTTCGGCTCGCGCAGACGCTCGTCGGTGCCGAGGATCTCGCGCATGCGGTTGTGGTACGAGACCTTGATGTCGCTGGAGATGTTGATCTTGTTGATGCCGAGCTCGACGGCGCGGCGCAGTTCGGAGTCCGGGTTCGCCGATCCGCCGTGCAGCACGAGCGGGATGCCGACCGCGGCCTTGATCTCCTGGAGCAGGTCGTGGCGGAGCTCGGGGTTCTTCTCGGCCGGATACAGCCCGTGCGAGGTGCCGATCGCGATCGCGAGGCTGTCGACGCCCGTCTCCTCGACGAAGCGGACGGCGTCGTCGACGTTCGTGTAGATGATCTCCGCAGCGCCGGACTCGCCGTAGCTGTCGTTCGCACCGATCGTGCCGAGCTCGCCCTCGACCTGGATGCCCACCGCGTGCGCGGCCTCGACGACCTTGCGCGTGAGGGCGACGTTCTCGTCGAACGGCAGCAGCGACGCGTCGATCATGACCGAGGTGAACCCGGCCTTGATCGCCGTGATCATCTGCTCGTAGCTGCCGCCGTGGTCCCAGTGGATCGCCACGGGAACGCTCGAGCGGTGCGCCCGCGAGTGCATCGCCGCGATCAGGTCGGTCGTGATGTGCGAGACCTCGTCCGGGTGGATCGCGATGATCACCGGCGCGTTCTTCTCCTCGCTGATGTCCATGACTCCGTTGAACATCGCCCAGTCGCTGATGTTGAACGCCGGGATCGCGAAGTTGTGCGCGTTGGCGACGTCGAGGATGGATTTTCCGGTGTAGAGCACGTGTTTCTCCTGTTTTCGTGATGGTCGAGGACCCCGGACGGGGTGGCTGTCAGCTCTTCACCGAACCGGCCGTGAGGCCGCTGATGAAGTAGCGCTGGAAGAAGAGGAAGAGGATGAGCACCGGGATCGACCCGAGCACGCTCATGGCCATGATCTGGTTCCACTCGTAGGAGTGCTGGCCCATCAGGAGCTGGATGCCGATGGGCACCGTGCGCATGTCGATCGTGCGCGTGAGGGTCAGGGCGAACAGGTACTCGTTCCACGCGATCATGAACGTGTAGATGCCCACCGAGACGATGCCCGGCACCGAGATCGGTACGAGGATCCGCCACAGCGCCGTGAACGACCCCGCACCGTCGACGCGGACGGCCTCGTCGAGCTCGCGCGGCAGGGTGTTGAAGTACCCGGTCATCATGATGATCGCGTAGGGCAGGGTGAACACCATGTAGGTGAGGATCAGCCCGGCGTAGGAGTTGTAGAGGCCGAGGGCGACCATGAGGCCGAAGTACGGGATCAGCAACGTGATGGGCGGCACGGCCTGCACACTCACGATCACCACGTTGAGGATGCGCTTGCCCCGGAAGTCGAAGCGGCTGAAGGCGTAGGCCGCCTGGATCGCGACGATGAGGGTGAGGATCGTGACAGACCCCGCGACGATGTAGCTGTTGAGGAAGAACCGCACCGTCTCGGCGTTCGTGAAGATCGCGATGTACGCGTCGAACGAGAACGTGTCGGTCACGAGCCGCGGGGGCAGCTCGAAGATCTGGGTGTTGGACTTGAACGAGCTCGAGAGCATCCAGAGCACGGGTCCGGCGGCGAAGACGGCTCCGATGATCAGTCCGATCATCAGCGAACCCTTCGCGACGATGCGGCGGTTCTTGACGGTGAGCGCCATGATCAGTCCCTCGCTTTCTGGTGACGGACGTAGAACACGGCGAGCACCATCGACATCAGCAGCACGAGCACGGCCGAGGTGGCGGCGAGCGAGAAGTCGTACTTGGCGAAGGCCAGCTTGTAGGTGAAGGTGCTGAGCACCTCGGTGACGTCGATCGGACCCCCGCCGGTGGTCATCCAGATGAGGGCGAACTGCTGCGAGGTCCAGATCAGGTCGAGCAGCACGAGGCTCACGATGATCGGCCGCAACTGCGGGATCGTGACGTTCCAGAAGCGCTGCACGTTGCTGGCGCCGTCGACGGTGGCCGCCTCGTGCAGCTCCGCCGGAACGCCCTGGAGCCCGGCGAGCAGGCTGACCATGAAGAACGGGTATCCGGCCCAGATGTTGATGAAGATGATGGTGCCCAATGCCAGCTGCGGAGAGGCGAGCCATTCGATGTCGGTGTTGAGCAGGAAGTTGATCACGCCGTTCGGGGCGAGGAGCATGCGCCACAGCACCGCGATCACCGCGACCGTGAACAGCCACGGCAGAACGTAGAGGGCCCGGAACAGGGAGCGCGAGACCCGGCCGAGGAGCGGGCTGTTCAGCATCATCGCGAACGCGAGTCCGAGCACCAGATGAGCCAGCACGCTCGCGACCGTGAACAGGATCGTGTTGCCGGTGGCCTTCCAGAAGCGCGGGTCCGAGAGGATCTCGACGTAGTTGCCGATTCCCACGAACTCCGGCGACTTGTTCAGGATCACGTTGTCCTGGAACGAGTAGCCGATCACCATCACGATCGGCACGATCATCAGGACGAACAGCAGGATGATCGTCGGAGAGAGGAAGGCGTACGACTCGGTGGTCTTGCGCAGTTGCCGTCGGCGCCGCGAGTGCGGCACCCCGGTGACGATCACCTCGGTGTCGTCGGTCGTTCTCAGGCTCATGAGGTGCAGGCTCCTAGGTTGGTCGGGTGCCGCACCGCATCATCGGCGATGCGGCACCCCGTTCAGGCGGGAGGCGAGGAGCTCAGAACTCCGCTTCCCAGGACGTCTGCGCCGCCTTGAGCGCGTCGGGAATCGATTGCTGCCCGTCGAAAGCGGACTGCAGCTGCTCGCCGAGCTGGCGCATGAGCTCCTCCGCCACCGGCAGCCCGGTGAACTCGTTGGCGGGGTAGCCGGCCTGGTAGATGTCGAATGCCTGCTTGAACAGCTCGTCGTCGTTCACGAAGTCGGGAACCGAGGTCGAGTTGCCGGGGAACGCCTTCGCCATCGTCGACAGAGTGGAGTTGGTCTCCTGGCTCATGAGGAACTCGACGAGCTTGAACGCCGCCTCCTTGTGCTCGGAGTTCTCGGCCACGCCGATGCCCCACGAGGCGTAGGGGATGCCGCGTTCGCCCTCGTATCCGTCTTCGGCGGGGATCGCCGAGATCGAGAACTCGAGGTCGGGGTTCGTCTCGCGGATGAGGTTGATGTGCGCGAGAGAGTCGATCATCATCCCGGCCCGGCCGTTGGTGAACTCCTCGACCTTGTCCTGCTCCTTCATCGTGAACGAACCGGAGGCGATCACGCCCGCGTCCCACAGCTCGCCGATGTACTCGACCGCGGAGGTCACGTCGTCGTTGGTGAGATCGGGCTGCCCGTCCTTCAGCATCGAGCCGCCGGATGCCCAGACCCACGACATGACGTCGTTCTGCACACCGTTCGGCGCTTCGAGCGAGAGCGGGAGGACCCACCCGGAGACGTCGCCGCCGAGGGCGGACACCTTCTCCGCGGCATCCGCGAACTCGCTGCGGGTGGCGGGCGGAGCGTCGACACCGGCCTCGGCGAGGAGCGCGTCGTTCGTGAACATCGGATACACGAAGTTGACGACCGGAATCATGTACGTGCTGCCGTCGACCTGGATCTGGCTCGCGAGCTCGCTGTCGTCGTAGTCGTACTCCTCCATCAGCGCGCTGAGGTCTGCGACGACGCCCTGCGAGGCGAAGTCGTTGACCCACGCGCCGTCGAGACCGACGACATCGGGCATGGTGCCGGACGCGGCGCCCGCGAACAGCTGCTCCTTGGTGGAAGCGTACGGACCGCTCACGAGATCGACCGTGATCCCGGGGTTCGCCGCCTCGAACTCGTCGATGAGGGCGCGGAACTCGCCGTCGGGCAGTTCCGGCTCCCACCACTGGGCGAACTCGATCGTCACGTCGCCGCCGTCGCCACCGCTGTCGCCGCCGGTGCTGGGCGCGCAGCCCGCCACCGCCAGAAGGGTCACGGCCGCCGCAGCGGCTCCGACGAAGTTCCGGGTGCGTCGCTGCCCCAGTCGCACTGTGCTCATCACTTCTCCTCTTCGAGATCGTGCCGCATCACGCGCTTCAATGCTTGTTCATGCGGTTTTGAGCCATGTTATGCCCGCATTTGCTGAGACGTCAAGGGTAAATCTGAAGATGTCGTTACAGATTTCTGCGATCTGGGCCTCCTTTCCCCAGAAAACAGGCGCGCAATCGATATGCCGTTTTCTGCACGAGTCTGCGGTGTTCGACGCTTTCATGTGCTAGAGATGTCTGCATGGAAGCATCCGCACCGGCACATCGTCGTCGCCTCCCCGCGGGAAGGAAGGCCGATCTCGCGAGTTACGTCGAGCAGACGGGACAGGTCACGGTCGGCGATCTCGCCGAGCACTTCGGCGTCTCGATCGACACGATCCGCCGCGATCTCGATCAACTCGACCGCGAGGGTGTACTCGTGCGCACCCACGGCGGCGCCGTGAGCTCCGCGACCGGACCGCTCAAGGACCGCGCCCTCGACGTGCGCATGCGCGTGCAGACGGAGGAGAAGGAGCGCATCGCCCGTATCGCCGCCGGACTCATCGAAGACGGCTCGGTGGTGATGCTGAACGCCGGGACGACGACGTTGGCGGTCGCCCGCGCACTCCGCAACCACCAGGACCTGACGATCGCGACGAACAATCTGCGCATACCGGCCGAGATCGCGCCCACCGCGTTCCGCGATCTGTACGTGTTCGGCGGCGCCGTGCGATCGATCACCCAGGCGACGACCGGCCCCGTGACGTTCACGATGACACCCGGAGGACCCGAGGTCGACATCCGCTGCGACCTCGCACTGATCGGCGTCGGGGCGGTCGACGAGGGCGGGTACTCGGCCTCCAACCTCGGCGACGCCGCGATGATGTCCGAGATGATGCAGCGCGCCGAGCGCACGGCGATCCTGGCGGACTCCTCGAAGATCGGGCGCCGGTTCTTCGCGCAGATCGCGCAGCTCGAGCGCGCCGACTACCTGATCACGGATGCCCCGCCGACCCCGCGCATCGCCGCAGCACTCGCGCAGGCCGATGTGCAGGTGCTCGTCCCCTGACGGCGACCTGACGACGACGGAGGCCGCCGGGATCACTCCCGGCGGCCTCCGCCTCGATCAGCGGGGTGGAGTCACCACCATCCGCCGATCAGGTCGAGGATCCAATCGATGATGCCGCCGATGATCCCGCCGATCGTGCTCGCCTTCTTGACGGTGACGGATGCCGTGGCCTCGTCTCCGTCCGCCTGCGACACTGCGACCGTGTAGTCCCCGGCCTTCGTGTTCTTCGGAACCGTCACCGAGCCGTCGAAGGAGCCGTCGCCCGCGACCTGAATCGTGCCGACCTCGATCGTCGTGCCCTTCTTCGGTCGCAGCTGCACGGTCACGGTCTCGCCCGGCTCGTATCCCTCACCGGTGATCTGCAGCTTCTTGCCTGCCGTCACCTTCGAGGAGCCCAGGTCGATCGTGCCGGCGAACTCCGCCTCACCCGTGATCGTGAACGGCACCTGCACCGTCGTACCCGTCGAGGGGACCGACACGGTGAGCGACTGCTCGCCCGTCACTCCCGCGGGAACCGTGAAGGTGAGCGTCGCCCGCCCGGCCTCGTCGGTCGTGTCGACGATCGCCGGGTCGACCGCACCCGCGGCGAGCTGGGTGTCGCCCAGTGAGAGCGTCACCTCGCCCGGCGCCGGCTCACCCGCGCTGAACGCGAGCGACGACAGCGCGACGGTCACCTGATCGCCCGCGCTGTAGCCGTCGGCATCCGCCGGGCTGACCGTGACGCCGACGGCGCGCTGCGCCTGATCGGGCGTCGCAGTGCCGTTCGCGTCGAACCAGTCGACCATCGACTGCAGGTCGATCTTGCCGGTGTCGCGCTTGCCCGTGCCCTCCCGGAAGGTGACGAAGTTATCGCCGCCCGCCGCGAGGAACGAGTTCGCTGCGACGGTGTACTCGGCCGCCGGGTCGATCGGAGTTCCATCGAGCGTGATCGAGGTGATCCGCGAGCCCTGCGCCGCGGTGGGGTCGTACGTGTAGACGAGTCCCTCTGAGACGCCGAGCTTCAGGAACGGACGCGCCGCTCCCGCAGGCTGCCACTGCTCCTCGAGCACGCCCTTGAGCTGCTCCCCCGTCAGGGTGAGCGTCACGAGCGTGTTGGCGAACGGTTGCACGTTCGCCGCCTCTCGGTAAGTGACGTTGCCGTCAGGATCGGATGCCCCGCTCGACGCGTACGCGAGGTTCGCGCGCAGACCGCCCGGGTTCATGAGGGCGATGTCGGCATCCGTCGACCACTTCTGCACGTCGGCGACGAAGTTGCCGATCGTCGACTCGCCACCGCGGTTCTCCGCACCGTTCGCCTGACGCGCCCGGTTGAAGTCCGCCGTGATCTGTCCGACCTCGACCGCACCGAGCACGTCGGCCTCGGCCTTCGCCTTCGCGACGATCTCGGCGACCTCGGGCACGGCCGGGTAGAGCGGCTGTCCGTTGGCGGTGAGCGGCTTGATCTCGTTGGCGATCGAGATCAGGTCCTTCGTGGTCGGGTCGACCTGGATGTTCATCAGCCCCAGGTTCTCGCCGTACTGCCCCGCCGAGACGACCGGGCGGCCGTCGATGACGTGGTTGTACGCGAGGTGGGTGTGCGCCGAGACGATCGCATCGACGTCGCCGTCCACGCCGTACACGATCTCGCCGAGCGGAGAGTCGGGCGTGACCGCCGCGACATCGGTGCTCTCGGCGCCCTCGTGCACGAGCAGGATGATGACGTCGGCCTCGCCGTTGGACTCGTCGCCGTCGCGCAGATCGTCGGCCACCGCGTTCACGGAGTCGGCGATGCTGCGCACCTCGAGGTCGGCGATCCCCTCCGGGGAGACCAGCGAGTCGAGGTCTTCGGTGACGGCTCCGATGAAGCCGACCTTGACGCCGTCGAGCTCCTTGACCCAGGCGGGTGCCAGAGCGGGCTCGCCGGTCTCGGTCACGAACACGTTCGACGCGATGTACTCCCAGTCCGCGCGATCCTGCACACGATCGCGCAGATCCTCCCAGCCCTGGTCGAACTCGTGGTTACCCGCCGAGCTCACGTCGAGACCGGCCGCGTTGAGCGCGTCGATCGTGGGGTTGTCGTCGTTGATGAAGGAGGTGAACGTCGATGCACCGATCAGGTCTCCCGCTCCCGCGAAGATCGTGTTCGGGTTCTCGGAGCGGAACTGCTGCACGGCTCCCGCGAGCACCGCGGCACCGGCGGCGGCGCCGTCGGCCTCGATGCGTCCGTGGAAGTCGTTCACCGTGACGACGTCGATGCTCACCGGCGGGATCTCCGAGGAGACGCCGACCAGGATCGGGTCGTGGTCGCTCGAGCGGTAGGGCGTACCCGCCTCGGTGGCGCCGAACGCGTAGCCGCGGTCGCTCCACTCGGGCGAGTTGATGCCCCAGACGCCCGCTCCGGTGATCGAGGAGGCCAGCGACGGCGACGCGATCACGTGGTCGAGCGAACCGAGCTCACCGTCGAACGAGTACGTGTACTGTCCGTCGGTCTTGTCGGCGACGAGATCGCTCCAGCCCGCCGACGTGAACACGTCGATCGGGTCTTCCTTGCCGTAGGCGTTGAAGTCGCCGATCAGCAGCAGGTCGCTACTCCCGGTCGACTCCTCGAGGTCGCCGGCGAAGTCGAGGATCGCCTCGGCCTGCGCCACGCGGTCGGCGTTGAAGAATCCCTGGCCGTCGGCCGGCTCCGCACCGGCGCCGGTGGGCGGGGACTTCGACTTGAGGTGGTTCGCGACGACCGTCACGACCCGTCCGTCGATGTCGAACGCCTGCGCGATCGGCTCACGGGCGTTGCCCCACACCGACTCGTCGGTCACGGTCGCACTGTCGCCGACCGGTGAGACGGCATCCTTCTTGTAGATGATGGCGTTGGTGATGTAGTCGGTCGTCGCCGCGTCGTTCAGGGCCTCGGGCGTCGGCACGAACGCCCACACCTCACTGCCCGCCGCGTCGTTGAGCCCGTCGACCAGGTCGGCGAGCGCCGTGTCGATCGGCTTGCCGAGCTTGACCGAGTTCTCGATCTCCATGAGCGAGACGATGTCGGCATCGAGTCCGTTGATCGCCGCGACGATCTTGGACTTCTGGATCGCGAATTGCTCCGCATTCGCCGCGCCGCGCGCGTCGGAGT
The DNA here is from genome assembly GCF_044772365.1 of Microbacterium sp. NPDC090225. Lineage (NCBI taxonomy): Bacteria > Bacillati > Actinomycetota > Actinomycetes > Micrococcales > Microbacteriaceae > Microbacterium > Microbacterium sp. NPDC090225. The sequence continues at coordinate 1,290,135 of NZ_JBIVYS010000001.1, forward strand.
TCTCGCTCTTCAGCGTCGTGAAGTAGTTGAAGACGTTGAACGACCCGACCTGCACGTCACCGCCCACGTCCGGAGCGGTCTCGGGGCGCGGGTTGGTCTGCTCGAAGCCGACCTTGAGCTCGGCGGGAGAGGAGTCGTCGATCGGCACGGTCGGCTGCAGCCGCCAGTCATCGAAGCCCCACTGCAGGATGTAGCCGGCGTCGCTGAAGTCGACGACGTCGCCGGTGCGCACGACCTGGTCGGTCGTGAAGTACGGCTGCTGACCCGGGTGGTTGTTGTTGTTGACCTGCAGAGACCACGCATCGTCGAGCAGGATGCGGTTCGCCCGGTTGGCGGCCGCGATCGCGGCGGCGTCGTCACCCGGACGCGTCGTCTCGGTGCTCTTGACGTTGAGGTCCTCACCGGCGTTCAGCCACAGGGTGCCGAAGTTGTAGAGCTGGTGGCTCGACGCGAGACGGTAGGTGCCGGCAGGGGCGACGAGCATGTTCTCGTACTGCTCGCGGTCGGCGCCCACGACGGTGTCGGGAAGAGGGGTCACCTCGGGCAGACCGGCATCGGCCGTGACGACCTCGACACCCGCGAGAGCCGTGGGCGAGATCTGGGTCTGGCCGAAGTACTCGCTCACGCGGCCCGTGACCGAGACGAGGTCGCCGATCTCGAGCGTAGGGGCGAGCGCGTTCAGGAAGACGAACACACCGTCGGAGGCACCGGGCGTCGCGTGCTCGGCACCGCCGGAGCCCTGCGTCTGGATCACGATGCCCTTGTAGCCACCGGTGCGGTAGTCCGCGGTGACGATGCCCTCGACCGTGACGGTCTGGCCGTTCACGGGAGAGACGTCACCGGTGCCCTGCACCTCGGCGATCGTGTGCGTGGCCGGCGTACTGGCGGCCGCTGCGTCTTCCGCGGGGGTAGCCGGAGCCTCTTCGGGCGCGGGCGCTTCCGCCGCGTCGTCGGCCTCGTCCTCGGTGGCGGGCGGCGTCGACGGGGTCTCCTCCGGTGCGGGGGATGCGGTGTCGTCCGGCGCGGGGGTCGCCGGAGCCTCCGTCTCGGTGCTCGACGATGCGGGGGCATCGACGGGCTCCTCGGCGAAGGCGGGGGCCGCGGCGAGCGACCCGAAGGTCAACGCGACGGCGGTGGTCAGAGCGAGAGCGCCGGTGCGCCCCCGCTTCCGGAATTCTGACGAATCGACTCCCGTGCGGGCGTCGTCGTGGGGGGCTGACATGCGAACGGTCTCCTCGACATTGTGGATTTCGGTGACGTCGGGCCCTTGTGGGGCCTGTCGTGCGAGCGCCCGAAGCGTGTGTCCGGACGCGCGCATGTCTTCGACCCTACGGAGAGGGTCCGACATCCTCAATGGTGTTCGCCGTTTGGTCACCGAGTGCTCACCGGCGACACGCAGCCCCGCGCGGCGAGGGTGGCGATCAGGCGGACGCCGCTGCGGCGTCCTCGAATTCCTCGACCTCGCGCTCCCACGCGTCCTTCGCCAGGCGGTACCAGAGGTAGAACGCGAAGCCCGCGAAGATCGCCCACTCGGCGGCGTAGAAGACGTTGAGCCAGTTGACCGGCGACATCTCGTTCGGCGCGGGAGAGTCGATGTCGACGAGCCCGGCGGATGCCTCGGTCGCGGCGAGATACGGCCGGTACACGTCGAGCTGGTCGGTGTCGTGCCAGACGCTGAGGAGCGCGGCCGTCGACATCCGGTTCATCCGGTCGGGCTGGTCGTGCGGCGGCGGGACCGGCCCCTCGTCGGAGATGATGCGACCGGCGATCTCGACGGTTCCGCCGTCGTCGCCGTTCAGCTCGTCGATCGCGGCGTCCGCGCTCTCGCGGTCGGGTGCCCATCCGATCGCGACGGCGATCGAGGTGCGCTCGGCGACGCGCAGCTGACCGGTCACCCAGTAGCCCTCGACGCCGTCGTTGTACCGCTGCGAGACGACGAGGAAGTCGCCGGGCACCCAGGTGCCCGAGGTCTCGACCCGCTGGCCGACGAGCGGCTCGGGAAGGTACTGCCCCGGTACCACGACCTCGTCGAGCTGCTGCACCTGTTCGGTCGCCCCCGGCTCGGGCGGGTCCGTCTCGATCGCCCGTTCGAGCTGCCACTGGCCGAGCCAGGCGAACACGCCGGCCACCAACAGGCAGAACAGCAGCATGCCGATCCAGCGCCCGCGCAGCATCACCTCACGGAGGGTCGGCGGGAACAGCGGAGCGGACGACATGGTGGCGGAGCGGTCGATCAGGCTTCGTACGGGGCGAGGACGACCTCGACCCGCTGGAACTCCTTGAGGTCGGAGTATCCGGTGGTCGCCATGGACTTGCGCAACGCGCCGATGAGGTTCGCGGTGCCGTCGGCCACGGGAGCGGGGCCGTACAGGATCTCCTCGAGCGTGCCGATCCCTCCGACCTGCACGCGACGACCGCGCGGCAGCTTCGGGTGGTGGGCCTCGGGGCCCCAGTGGTAGCCGTGACCGGGCGCATCGGTGGCGCGGGCCAGTGCGACGCCGAGCATGACGGCGTCCGCCCCCATCGCCAGCGCCTTCACGATGTCGCCCGAGGTGCCGACGCCGCCATCGGCGATGACGTGCACGTAGCGTCCGCCCGACTCGTCGAGGTAGTCGCGACGCGCCGCGGCGACGTCGGAGACGGCGGTCGCCATCGGAGCGTGGATGCCGAGGGTCGCGCGCGTGGTCGACGCCGCTCCCCCGCCGAAGCCGACGAGCACACCGGCGGCGCCCGTGCGCATGAGGTGCAGGGCGGCCGTGTAGGTGGCCGCGCCGCCCACGATCACGGGCACGTCGAGGTCGTAGATGAACTTCTTGAGGTTGAGGGGCTCGATGTCGCTCGAGACGTGCTCGGCCGACACCGTGGTGCCGCGGATCACGAACAGGTCGACACCGGCCGCGGCGACCGTGTCGTAGAACTCCTGGGTGCGCTGCGGGGTGAGGGAGCCGGCGACGGTGACGCCCGCCTCGCGGATCTCGGCGAGGCGCTGCGTGATGAGCGCGGGCTTGATCGGCTCGGAGTACAGCTGCTGCATGCGCACGGTCGCCTGGGAGTCGCTGAGGCCGGCGATCTCGGCGAGCAGCGGCTCGGGGTTCTCGTACCGGGTCCACAGGCCCTCGAGGTCGAGCACGCCGAGGCCGCCCAGCTGCCCGAGCATGATCGCCGTCTGCGGGCTCACCACGGAATCCATCGGCGCACCCAGCACGGGGATGCCGAAACCGAACGCGTCGATCGTCCAGGCGGTGGACACGTCCTCCGGGTTGCGCGTGCGCCGCGAGGGCACCACCGCGATGTCATCGAACGTGTACGCGCGACGCGCGCGCTTTCCTCGGCCGAGCTCGATCTCCATGGTCACCACTCCAGACTACCCGGGCGCGGAGCCGGTCGATGGCTGGGAGACTGGGAGCGACATCGGGAGGATGCATGGGAGCGGATGCCGCAGAGGTCGTCGTGGTGGGCGGCGGGGTCATGGGACTCGCCACCGCCTGGGAACTCGCACGACGGGGGAAGCGCCCCGTCGTGCTGGAGCGGTTCGCCCGCGGCCACCGCGAGGGGGCCTCGCACGGAGCCACGCGCAACTTCAACAACGCCTACGACGAGGAGCACTACCTCGACCTCCTCGTGCGTGCGCGAGAGGGATGGGACGCCCTCGGCGATGTCGGCGGCGCTCCCCTGTTGCGGCTGCACGGCCTCGTCACGCACGGTGATATCGACCTCCGGCGGATCCACGAGCGCCTGGCCGCGCGCGGGATCCCCGCCGAGGTGCTGTCGGCGGGCGAGGCGCACCGCCGCTGGTCCGGCATGCACTTCGACGGCGATGTGCTGTGGTCCGACGACGCCGGCGTGGTCCGGGCATCCGACGCCCTGGTCGAGTTCGAGCGTCGCATCCTCGCCGCCGGCGGGGACGTGCGCTGGAACACACCGGTCGCGTCGATCGACGACCGCGACGACGGCGACGACGGTGTCGACATCGTCCTCGCCGACGGCTCGCGCCTTCGCGCCGAGACCGTCGTGATCACCGTCGGCGCCTGGAGCACGACACTCGCGGGAGGGCTCGGACTCCCCCGGCTCAGGGTCACCGAGGAAACGCCTGCGCACTTCCTTCCGAACGATGACGCCGCCTGGCCGTCGTTCAACCACTACGTCGATCCGGTCATGTACCCGGCGACCGTCTACGGCATGCCCACCCCCGGGGAGGGTGTGAAGGTCGGCTTCCACCGCGTGGGCGACGAGGTCGACCCCGACGCCCGCCCGCACGTCCCCACGCATCTCGACGCTCTCGCGGCGTACGTGCGCGAGTGGATGCCCGGACTCGATGCGGCGAGCGCGGTGCCGATCAGCTGCACCTACACGTCGACCGACGACGGCGCCTTCGTGCTCGATCGACGCGGGCGGATCGTCGTCGGTGCGGGCTTCTCCGGCCATGGCTTCAAGTTCGCGACCGGGATCGGGGCGACGCTCGCGGATCTCGCGCTCGACGAGTCGGCGCGAGCCGCCGAGCCGTTCCGCCTCCCCGCCGCGCGCTGAGGAGTCGAGACACGCCGCACGGCGGCATCCGCACGCGGCGAGTCGTGGCCCCTCACCGGGAGGTCACCCGTTGAGCAGGTCCGGCAGACGCAGCGCCTCCGTGCGCAAAGCGACCGGAAGGGTGAACCAGAACTCGGTCCCCTCCCCGACCTCGCTGCGCATGCTCATGCTCCCGCCGTGGGCGACCACGATCGCACGGGTGATCGTCAGGCCGAGGCCCACGCCCGGCACGGCGTTCCGGGTCGCCGTCGATGCACGGAAGAACCGCGTGAACAGCATTCCCTGCTCCTCTTCCGGGATTCCGAGGCCGGTGTCCTCGATGCAGATGCGCACCTCGCCGTCCGACATCTCCAGGCGCGCCGTGACGCGTCCGCCGCGCGGGGTGAACTTGATCGCGTTTGAGAGGAGGTTGTCGACGGCCTGACCGATCCGGCCGGCGTCGACGACCAGGTGAATCGGATCCGCGGGGATGTCCGAGATGAGTTCGATGTCGTTCTTCTGCGCGTGCGGTCCCGCTGACTCCACGGCGGAGCGCACGAGAGCAGAGAGGTCGGTGTCCGCCTTCTCCAGGGGGAATCGACCCGACTCCGCCTGTGCCGTGAAGAGCAGATCACCCACGAGGTTCAGAAGGCGTTTCGCGTTGCGCTCGATCACGGCGACGAAGTCCTGCTGGTCGTCGGTCAACGGTTGTTCCGGGTCGTTCTGGAGCAGATCGAGGAAGCCGATGATCGCACTCAGCGGCGTGCGCAGTTCGTGCGAGATCATGCCGACGAATTCGTCTTTGAGGCGCGCGACCTCGACGGCCTTCGTCTCGTCCGTGACGACGAGCAGGTAACCGCGCCGAGCGCCGTCCGTGCCCTGGTACAGCGACAGGGTGAGACGCACCGGCACGATGGAGCCCCCGGCGGTGGTCATGTCGACATCGGCCTCGACCGTCCGGCCCGCGTCCACCTCGTCGAGCAGCGCACGCATCCCGTTCGACTCGTCGTCGACCGCTCGAGGCGTGGAGGGATCTGCGAACAGCGCCAGCGCGGCCGGGTCGAAGAAGCGATCGACGGTCACGCCTTCGAGCGCCTCGTCGACCGAGAGCCCGATGAGGCGCTCCGCCCCGGGATTCCAGGCGATCACGACGCCCTGACGGTCTGTGGCGATCACTGCCTGGGAGGTGATCGAGCTCCACAGGCTGCTGAACGATTCCAGGAGGAACTGATACTGCTTCTCGCTCGCCTGGAGCTGCTGGACCATCGAGAGGTTCGCCGAGAGCGCCGCCGTGCGCTCGACGACGAGCGCCTCCGCTTGAGCGGTGCGCAGGCGCTGCAGACGCGAGAGCTCGTTCACGATCGCGCCGACCACCGCGAAGACGAGGGGGCTGATCACGCCGCGGAGCCAGGCGAGATCGCCGGATGCCGGGTCGAGCGCGATCGGCATCAGGAAGGCGATCGACGTCAGGATGCCGATCAGGAAGACAGGTCTCAATCCCGGTGCGGCGGCGAGCCAGATCACCGGGAGCAGGACGAACGACGAGAACAGCGACGCGGTTCCCCCGGTGCCGAGCCGCAGAGCGCCGATGGCGAGGATGTCGACGGCGGGGATGAGCAGCACGATCCAGCCGTCGTGCACACCCCGAGCCGCGAGGACCGCAGCGAGGACGGTGACCAGAGCCACCAGGGCGATGCCGACCATCGCCGCCGGCGGGTTCGTCGCCTCGATGCCCGGCACCACGACCACGAGGAGCCCCGCGATGCCGACGGCGATGGCGGTGGGGCCCTGTTTGATGAGTGGTGTGGGGTCGTCGAAGTACCGTTGCCATCCACGCTGCGGGGGCGCGGGGGCGGCCGCCGTGCCGAGGGATTCGTAGCGGTTCATCGGCGGACTCCGGCGACGGCGTTGCGCAACGCTGCTCCGCGCACGGGCTTGGGGAGCGCGGCATCCGCCTTCGGGTACGACGCCACGTCGAGCACGGAACTGATCACGAGGAAGCACCGCGGGAACGTCTCTCGCACCAGGCGCGCGCACTCGGTGCCGGAGATACCCGGGAGCAGCAGATCGAGCACCGCGAGCGAAGGGTCGATGTGCGGGAAGGCCGAGATCGCCGACTCGGCGTCACCGGCGGAGAACACGTCGAAGCCCTCGCGGTCGAGATGACGACGCAACAGCGACATCTGGTCGAGATCGTCCTCGACCACGAGGGCCAACGGCCGTGCGCTCATCGAAGGAACATCTCGCGGACGACGACGACCACGACGACGACGACGATGGCCGCGAGAGCCTGCCAGACAAGCCGCTTCTCGGACCGCGCGTCCTGCTCGATCTCGTCGGCCTCGGCCTGGGGCGTGGGCATCTCGGTCATGAGTCGACCCGTCCGACCTTCTCGGTCTTGATCCAAGAGGCGTCCGCACGACGCCACTCCTTGATGTAGGAATCCACGGTGATGGCGCACAGCAACGAGCCGTATCCGCAGATGTAGAGCAGGAGGCCGGCGAAGAACCGCCCGCCCGGCAGCTTCTCGACGGCCCGGGCCAGCCAGACGCCCAGCATCGAGATCGGGCCCCAGAGGTAGAAGACGAGCGCCCAGACGAAGAGGGAGTCGTCGTTCACCGACCCGCCGAGGGCGATCACGGCGTCTTCGAACGCCCAGGGGAACAGCGCGATGGCCATGAGGATGAGCGCACCGAGGCCGGGGAACATGATGGCTTCGCGCCAGGAGTGCCGACCGATGCGTCCGTCGAGTTGCACGGAGTAGAGCATCGAGAACAGATAGATGCACGCGGCCGCGATCCACATGAACCGGAAGACGAACTCCGCGATGTCGCTGTGGAAGATCAGCAGGATCACGAGCGCGGTCGCCGCGACCAGCATGAAGGCCGGCAGCAGCAGGATCGTGAACCACGCGAGCCCGAACGAGAAGCTGCCCAGCTGGTGGTCGGGGCTCGGTCGGAACCACAGGTGCTTGTAGATCGACGTCAGTTGCACGTTGCCGCGCGCCCACCGCAGACGCTGCTTCCAGAGCGCGTCGATCGTGCGCGGCTCCTCGGCCAGCACCACCGCGTAGGGCTCGAAGACCGCACGCCGCCCCTTCAGCTGGCCCTCGAAGGTGGTCATGGTGTCTTCGGCGAGGGTCCCGGTGGGGATGCGTCCGCCGATCGCTTCGAGGTTCGCCCGCGAGTGCAGCTGCGCCCCGCCCGCGAGGCAGGCGATCGCTCCGAGCACGTTCTGGGTGCGTCGGGCGGAGAGCTGGCCGATGATGTACTCCACCCCGATGAACCGGGTGAGGTAGTTGCGATCGCGACTGCCCTCGGCGATGTATGCGGTCACTGCGCCGACCTTCTCGTCGGCGAGGTGCCGGGTGAGCTTGCGCAGGGCATCGCGGGCGAAGATGACGTCGGCGTCCATGATCAGCACGGCCTCGGTCCACGGGTCGGCGAGGGCGATGTCGAGTCCGTGGTTCAGCGTGTGGGCTTTGCCCTGGCCGCCGACCTCGCGCCGCAGGTGCTCCACGCGCCCCGGGTGCTGCGCGGCCTTGGCGCGCACGATGTCGGGGGTGTCGTCGGTGGACGCGTCGTCGACGACGAAGATCCGTAGCCGCTCCTCCGGGTACTGCAGCTGCAGCAGGCGTTCGATCGCGGGCCCGATCACGAGCCCCTCGTTCCACGCGGGGATGATCACCGCGACGTTCGGGTGATGCGGGGCGGCTTTCGCGTAGTGGTTGCGGAACGCGTGCATCGGCAGCGACAGGAACTGCAGTCCCGTATTGATGACGGGCAGCGTGCCGACGAGGATGCAGAGGATGAGGACGATGACGATCGCCGTCTGCCACCATTCGAGCTGGTCGATCATGACAGCGCCTCCGCTCCGAGCAGGTCGCGCACGCGGGCGTACCGTCCTACGTCACGGGCATCGTGGCTGTCGGTGGAGGCCACCAGGTCCGCACCGGCGGTACGGAGCGCGGCAAGCGCGGCGGGTTCGGGGCATCCCCACTTCTCGTTGACCTCGACGAGCGTGCCCGTGCGGGCAGCGGCCTGCGCCCACGCCGTGAGGCGCTCGTCGCCCAGGTCGCTCTCGGCGAGGCCGATCTTCGGCAGCAGCGAGAAGCAGTGGGCGAGCTGGTTGCCCGGGTGTCGCTCCATCGCGGCGATGACTCCGGTCACGAAGTCGTCCAGCACGTCGACCGTCGCCCATCCGTCGGCGATGCGCTCGCGCACGGCGGTCGGGCCGAGGGGCCCGTCGACCCCGGGGAACTGGTGGTCGGCGATGAGGATGCGGTCGATCCCCGCCGGCAGCTCCGGGATGTCAAGGGTTCCCGAGGTGTCGAGGATCTTGGCCTCGACACCCGTGAGCACGGCCAGCCCGTCCGGCGCGTGGAGGGCTGCGATCGCGGAGACGTACTCGGGCACCCAGGTGGTGTCGCGGCGCACGTGATCGACGATGCGGAGGGTCTCCAGACCCGCAGCGACGGCGGCCGCGACATTCTCCTCCGGAGTCGAGACGGCGTCGTCGGAGAAGGTGGAGTGGACGTGGTGGTCGCCGCGGAGGATGTCGATGCTCACGCCCCCTCCTGATGGCCGGCGTGCTCCGAGACGAGCACGTCGTCGATCTCGACGATGATGTCCTCGAGGAAGCGCACCGAGGCGAGCTCGCGGAACGGCAGGCGCGCGGGCAGTTCCGCGCCCAGGAACAGGTCGACCACGAGCGAGGGGATGTCGACGCCGGCGGCGATCGTGAGCGGCAGCGCTCCGGGGAACCGCGGGTTCACCTCGAGCAGCACGGCCGCGCCGGTGCGATCGCGGCGGAGCTGCACGTTGGCGACGCCCACGAGCCCGATGGCTCGGGCGATCTCGGCGGCGGTCTCCTCGAGCTCGGGATCGTGCACGGTGCGTCCGGCGATCGCGACACCGGAATCGACACGGGCGCGGGTGCGCGGCACGGCGGCGACGACCCTCCCCGCGGCGTCGGCGATGACGTCGACCGAGTACTCCTCACCGGGCAGGAAGTCCTGCACGATGAGTCCCTCGTCGAGCGGGAGGGCTTCGAGCGCCGCCCGATCGGGCACCAGGCGGATGCCGCGGCTCCCCGCACCCTGGCGGGGCTTGGCGAAGACGGGGAACGCCCACTCGATCGCGAGCGCGTCTGCTCCGGCCAGCACCGTTCGCGGTGCACGTCCGGTGGGAGCGCAGCGCTCGGCGAGCAGCAGCTTGTCGAGCGCGGTGTCGAGCGTGTCTGCCGAAGGCGCGGCGAGGACGGCGGGGGCGAGCTCCTCGCGTCGGCGGGCGAGCGTGATGAGCTCGACGTCGACGGTCGAGATCACGAGATCGAGGCGGTCATCGGCCACCATCTGCGCGAGCGCCGGCACGAAATCGTCGGCCTTGCCCGGAGGTACCAGCCGCCGCTGCTCGGCGGGCACGAGGTAGAGACCTGCCGCCCAACCGTCCATGTCGGCGGCGAAGACGGTCAGCTCCGGTCGGCGCAGCAGCGATCGGATGACGGCGACGCCGGCGGGGCCACCGGCTCCGGTCACGAGGACGCGGGCCATGTCAGCCCTCCTGTCGAGTGAGTTCATGGGCGCCGATGAAAGCCGCCGTCTCGCGGACGATCTCGAGCGGCTCCACGGCCACGCCGCCGCCGAAGCGCGACCAGTAGCGTGCGGTCGCCCGCACGAACTCCGGCTCGAGGTAGGCGCGACTCGCGGTCTGCGATCCGAAGCAGTCGAGCAGGCGCAGCTTCTGGTCGACGTAGCCGTCGATGCTCACGAAGCGCGTGGGCCGGAAGTCGATCGTCGAGGAGGGGCTCTGATAGCAGGCGACGGTGCCGACGCGACGCGTGGCGACGGTGGTCGCCTCGTTCACGGCGCGGTGGTCCTGATGACGGTCGTGCGCGGAGTGCGTGTAGACGATGGTCGGCTGGATCTGCTCGACCACCTCTTCGATCAGGCGCACGGTCGATCCGCCACCGGAGATCTCCGTGTCGACCAGGTCCTTGAGGAACAGACGGGCGCCGATCAGCTCGGCGGCGGCCAGCGATTCGCTCTGACGGCTGTCGGCATCGCCCCCGCGCGCACCGCGGGACAGGGTGAGGATGGTGATCTCGTCGCCCGCGGCGGCGTGCGCGGCGAGCACTCCGCCGACACCGATCTCGACATCGTCGGGGTGGGCTCCGACCGCGAGCACGATCTCCTTGCGGCGACCTTCCTCGCGACGGCGGCGCCCCTCCTCGGCGAGGTTGCGGACGACCTCGACGAGACGCGCGTTGTCGAGCGGCTTGGTGAGGAACTCGTCGGCCTGGGCACGGAGCGCCGAGACCGCGTACTCCACCGAGACGTGAGCGGTCATGACGACGACGGGCACCGCCGGTACCTTGCGGCGCAGCTCGGCGAGGAGCTCGAGTCCGCTCAGGCCCGGCATCTCGATGTCGGTGATGACGACGTCGGGACGGATCTCGGCGACCTTCTCGACCGCGACGAGACCGTCGGGCGCGAGGTCGACGATGCAGCCGGCTCGACGCTCGAGCACCGTCTTCACGAGCAGGGAGACGTCCTGGTCGTCATCGACGACGAGGACGCGGATGGCATCTACGGACAATTCGGCTCTCCTTGGGGAGATTCCCGACCGTTGGGGGGCGGTATGCCACCGATGCGTTCGCCACCGGAAGCACGCGGGAAAGGGCGAGCAGGTTCCTCACGATTGTGGCACACGCCCTTCGCCCGACGGCGCGCGACGCCACGCGGAGAAAGGACACGCCGCAGAGAAAGAGGGACGGATGCCGCGGCATCCGTCCCTCTTCTCATCCGCGCGTGCGGATCACTTCTTGTAGTTGGGCGCCTCCACGACGATCTGCACGTCGTGCGGGTGCGACTCCTTGAGCCCGGCCGAGGTGATGCGCACGAACTTGCCGCGCGACTTGAGCTCTTCGATCGTGCGAGCGCCGACGTAGAACATCGACTGCCGCAGTCCTCCGACGAGCTGGTACGCGACGGCCGCGAGCGGTCCGCGGTACGGGACCTGCCCCTCGATGCCCTCGGGGATGAGCTTGTCGTCGCTGGGGACGTCGGCCTGGAAGTAGCGGTCCTTCGAGTAGGAGGTCTGCTTGCCACGGGTCTGCATCGCGCCGAGCGAGCCCATACCGCGGTACTGCTTGAACTGCTTCCCGGACTGGAAGACGATCTCGCCCGGAGACTCGTCGGTGCCGGCGAGGAGCGATCCGAGCATGACAGCATCCGCACCGGCGACGAGCGCCTTGGCGATGTCGCCCGAGTACTGCAGGCCGCCGTCGGCGATCACCGGCACGCCCGCGGGGCGGGCGGCGAGGGAGGCCTCGTACACGGCGGTCACCTGCGGCACGCCTACGCCGGCGACGACGCGGGTGGTGCAGATGGAGCCGGGACCGACGCCGACCTTGACCGCGTCGACTCCCGCGTCGACGAGCGCCTGCGCTCCCTCACGCGTCGCGACGTTGCCGCCGATGATGTCGATGTGCGCGAAGGATTCGTCGGCCTTGAGGCGCTTGACGAGGTCGATGACGCCCTGCGACTGACCGTTGGCCGTGTCGACCACGAGCACGTCGACACCGGCGTCGCGCAGAGCCTCGGCGCGCTCCCACGCGTCGCCGAAGAAGCCGATCGCCGCGCCGACGCGCAGACGACCCTGGTCGTCCTTGGTGGCGAGGGGATACTTCTCGCTCTTGTCGAAGTCCTTGATCGTGATGAGACCGGCGAGCTTGCCGTCGGCGTCGATCAGCGGGAGCTTCTCGACGCGGTGCTTCGCGAAGAGGGAGATGACCTCGCCGGCAGCCACGCCGACCGACGCGGTGACGAGCCCCTCTGACGTCATGACGTCCTTCACGAGGGTCGACTGGCGCTCGAAGCCCGAGACGAAGCGCATGTCGCGGTTCGTGATGATGCCGACGAGACGCCCGTCGCCGTCGACGACGGGCAGGCCCGAGATGCGGTACTGGGCGCACAGCGCGTCGACCTCTTCGACGGTCGCGTCGGGGGTCGTGGTGATCGGGTCTGTGATCATGCCCGACTCGCTTCGCTTCACGCGGTCGACCTGCGACGCCTGGTCGGCGATCGACAGGTTGCGGTGCAGGATGCCGATGCCGCCCTCGCGCGCCATCGCGATCGCCATGCGCGCCTCGGTGACGGTGTCCATCGCGCTGGAGAGAAGAGGAGTGGCGACCGAGATGCGACGGGTCACGCGCGAGGAGGTGTCGGCCTCGCTGGGGATGACATCCGTGTGCCCGGGGAGCAGCAGAACGTCGTCGTACGTCAGTCCGACGAAACCGAAGGGATCGTGCTGTTCCATGGATGCTCCTCCTGCGCGTGTCGCGCGACGCCGAGTTCGTGGGGCCGGCCGGATCCGGCCGGGAAACCGTAAGAAGATTCTAAGCGGAGAGCGGCCGAGAACATTCCCGGAGCCGGGCACCGTGACGACCCCGAGTGGCCCACCGGTGTATTGGTACCGCTCTCATTTCGATCAGATTAAAGGTGTAGGCGAAACGCAGATCGCACACTACAGTCAAGTGCGTCGTCCAACCCGAGACGGTCGAAGTCTGTGCGAAGGTGCACTCACACTGGAGGTTGCGTGGGATCCACAACAATCGCCGTCCACCGGAAGAAGCCGTGGCTGGTCGCGTTCATCGGAGTGCTGCTCGCACTCAGCGCGATCCTGATGCAGCCGCCGCTCGCCGCCTCGGCAGAGACGACAGACGATGGGCAAGAGGTCACCGACTTCTACTTCGGCGGGGTCATCACCTTCGACGACGAGCCGGTCGAGGGCGTCGAGCTCTCGGTCTCCGGCAGCGGCTTCGAGGGTGAGACCGAAACGGATGCCGAGGGCAAGTGGCGCCTGTACGTCCCCGAGAAGGAGACGTACACGATCACGGTGAACGAGGAGACGCTCCCCGACGGTGTGATCGTCGACGCGTCGCTCCTCCCCGAGGGCACCCAGCCGATCTCCGGCACGACGGCGTCGTTCGAGGTGCAGTTCGGTCTCACCGGCACCAAGATCCTCAACCTCTTCCTCGGTGAGGGCGAGCGCATCACCGTCGGCTTCATCGATCAGCTGGCGTCGCGACTCGTGGGCGGCCTGAACTTCGGTCTGCTCCTCGCGCTCGCGTCGATGGGTGCCGCGCTCATCTACGGCACGACGCGGCTGTCGAACTTCGCACACGCGGAGATGGTCACCTGGGGTGGCCTCGTCGCCGTCGTCACGACCTCCATGTGGATGCTCCCGCCCTGGATCGGCATCGCGGCCGCCGTGGTCGGCGGCGCTCTGCTGGGTTGGGCAATGGATGCCGGCCTCTGGCGCCCACTGCGCCGCCGCGGGCTGGGCGTCGTTCAACTGATGATCGTCAGCATCGGCCTCTCCCTCGCCCTCCGGTACTTCTTCCAGTATCTGATCGGCGGCGGCACCTACCAGCTCCCGGGAGCGAGTCCCGAGCCCATCCGACTCGGACCGATCTCCCTGTCGTACATCGACATGATCGCGATGGGCGTCAGCATCGTCGTCATCATCGGCGTGGCGTTCTTCCTCACCCGCACCCGCATCGGCAAGGCGACGCGGGCGATCTCCGACAACCCGCAGCTCGCCGCCGCATCCGGCATCGATGTCGACCGAGTCATCCGGTACGTCTGGATCCTCGCGGGAACGCTCGCCGCGATCTCGGGCGTGCTGTGGGGTTACTTCCGCCCCGGCGTGACGTGGAACATGGGCATGCAGATGCTGCTGCTCATCTTCGCCGCCATCACCCTCGGCGGTCTCGGCACGGCCTTCGGCGCCCTCGTCGGCTCGCTCATCGTCGGCATGGCCGTCGAGGTATCCACACTCTGGATCCCCTCCGACCTGAAGTACGCGAGCGCGCTGGTCATCCTGATCGTGATCCTTCTCGTCAGACCGCAGGGCCTGCTTGGCCGCAAGGAAAGGTTGGGCTGATCATCATGGACTTCGGATCCATCTTCACCAACACGGCCGCGTACCTGTTCAGCCCGATCACTCTGGCTTACGCGCTGGCAGCTACGGGTCTCGCCGTGCACTTCGGGTACGCCGGCCTGCTCAACTTCGGCATGGCGGCCTTCATGGCGATCGGCGGCTACGGCTACGCGATCTCGGTGCTCAGCTTCGGCCTGCCCTGGTTCGTGGGCATGCTCATCGGCCTGCTGGGCGGCGCAGTGTTCGCCGTGCTCCTCGGCATCCCGACCCTGCGCCTGCGCGCCGACTACCTCGCCATCGCGACGATCGCGGCCGGCGAGATCGTGCGTCTGCTCTTCACGACGCAGGTCTTCGACGAGTTCACGAACTCGGCCGACGGCCTCGCCCAGTACAACGGCGGATTCCGCGATGCCAACCCGTTCCCTCCGGGTACGTACGGCTTCGGCCCGTGGACGTACACGGCCAACGACCTGTGGAACCGCGTGTTCGGACTCATCGTCCTCGCACTCGCCATCCTTCTCGTCTGGGCACTCATGCGCAGCCCTTGGGGACGCGTACTCAAGGGCATCCGCGAGGATGAGGACGCCGTGCGCTCGCTCGGCAAGAACGTCTTCGCGTACAAGATGCAGGCCCTCGTGGTCGGTGGCGTGATCGGTGCGGCGGGCGGAATCGTCTTCGTTCTCCCGTCGGCGGTCGTCCCTGGCAGCTACTCCACCTCGCTGACGTTCTTCCTGTGGACGATCCTCCTGCTCGGCGGCGCGGCCACCGTGTTCGGCCCGACGCTCGGAGCGGTTCTGTTCTGGGTGGTCAACGCGTTCCTGGCGAGCCTGCTGCCGCAGATGGCGAACGCCGGTCTGCTGCCGATGACGGACAAGCAGGCGGCGACCGTCGTCTTCATCGTCGTCGGCGTGGCACTCATGCTGCTCGTGATCTTCCGCCCCCAGGGCATCCTCGGAGACAAGAGGGAGATGACCTTTGTCAAGTGAACTGACCCCCGAGCCGGCCGCAGCGCCGGCAACGGGAAGCATCAAGCGTCCGAAGACCACCGGTCTGACGAAGGGCGAGGTCAAGCCCGGCGTCGCCAAGGTCGACCCGATCCTCGTCGTCGACGACGTGCAGCGACGCTTCGGCGGCATGACCGCCGTCGACGTCGACCACCTCGAGATCCCCCGCGGCGCCATCACGGCGCTCATCGGACCGAACGGTGCCGGCAAGACCACGCTGTTCAACCTGCTCTGCGGCTTCGACAAGCCCAACAGCGGCACCTGGTCGTTCGACGGCAAGAACCTGTCGGGCATCCCCTCGTTCAAGGTCGCCCGCATGGGTCAGGTGCGCACGTTCCAGCTGACGAAGTCGCTGTCGCTGCTCACCGTGCTCGAGAACATGAAGCTCGGAGCCACCGGCCAGCGCGGCGAGGGCTTCTGGTCGAGTCTGTTCCCCTTCCTCTGGCGTTCGCAGGACGCGGAGATCGAGGTCAAGGCGCGCGAGCTGCTCGCCCGCTTCAAGCTCGACGCGAAAGAGAAGGACTTCGCCGCCGCGCTCTCGGGCGGGCAGCGCAAGCTCCTCGAGATGGCACGCGCGCTCATGAGCGACCCGACGCTGGTGATGCTCGACGAGCCGATGGCCGGTGTGAACCCAGCCCTCACGCAGTCGCTGCTCGACCACATCCTCGATCTCAAGGACCAGGGCATGACCGTGCTCTTCGTCGAGCACGACATGCACATGGTGCGCCACATCGCCGACTGGGTCGTCGTCATGGCCGAGGGCCGCGTCGTCGCCGAAGGTCCGCCCGACCAGGTGATTGACGACCCCGCGGTCATCGACGCGTACCTCGGCGCCCACCAGGACGTCGACCTCGGTGCCGTCACCGGCCGCATTCCGGTCGTGGCCGACGCCGAGGCAGCGCGCATCCGCGAGCAGATCGAGGCCGAGGCCGAAGCGGAGCTCGCCGCCACCGACCCGGTCGATCCCGAGACGAAGGACAACGCATGAGCACGGATGACATCGTCGTCGAACTCAAGGACGTCTACGCGGGCTACCTTCCCGGCGTGAACATCCTCAACGGAGCCAATCTCGTCGCTCGTCAGGGCGAGCTGATCGGCATCATCGGACCGAACGGCGCGGGCAAGTCGACGCTGCTCAAGGCGATGTTCGGTCTCGTCAACGTGCGCGACGGCGAGATCACGCTCAACGGCGAGAGCATCGTGGGACTCAAGGCCGACAAGCTCGTGAAGCGCGGTGTGGCCTTCGTGCCGCAGACGAACAACGTCTTCCCCTCGCTGTCGATCGAGGAGAACCTGCAGATGGGGCTCTTTCAGAACCCCAAGATCTACGCGGAGCGTCTCGAGTTCGTCACGAGCATCTTCGCCGAACTCGGCAAGCGGCTCAAGCAGCGCGCCGGGTCGCTCTCGGGCGGCGAGCGGCAGATGGTCGCGATGTCGCGCGCGCTCATGATGGACCCGTCGGTGCTGCTGCTCGACGAGCCTTCGGCCGGCCTCTCCCCCGTGCGCCAGGACGACGCGTTCATCCGCGTCTCCGACATCAACAAGGCGGGCGTCACGACGATCATGGTCGAGCAGAACGCCCGTCGCTGCCTGCAGATCTGCGACCGCGGCTACGTGCTCGACCAGGGCAAGGACGCGTACGAGGGCACCGGACGCGAGCTGCTGAACGACCCGAAGGTCATCGGGCTGTACCTCGGTACTCTCGCCGACGACGTCGCCTGAGCCGTACCAGAAGGGGCGGGATGCGTGAAGCATCCCGCCCCTTCTGCATGCGCTCGCCGTTCACGGCCGATGCTCGAGCGCACGGGGAAGGCCCCGGATGCGAGCATCCGGGGCCTTCCGAGTGATCGGTCGATCAACTCATCGGTGCGATCAGTTGGTGCGCTCGATGGTGTTGCCTGCAACGTACTTGTAGATGCCGATCGTGGCGCCCTGCGGGTCGCCGTTCTCGTCGAACGTCACGTCGCCGGAGTAGCCGTCGTAGTCGGCCGTTCCGCCGCCGTTGATGATCTCGGCGCACTCGGCGAAGCTGGTGCACTTCTCACCGTCGCCGGAACCACCCGAGACCTCCTGCATCTTGGCCGCGATGTCGGCGCCCTCGGTCGAACCCGCCGCGAGCGACGCGAGCGCCACCAGGATCACGGCGTCGTAGGCTTCGGCCGCGTAGGTGAAGTCCTTGACCTCGGGGTTGCCGGCAGCCGTCCACGACGCCTGCAGACGATCCGTGAAGTCGTCCTCGAGCGCGGGGCCCGCCTTCGTGCCCTGCGCACCCTCGAGCGAGACTCCGACCTCGTCACCGTAGTCGGACAGGTTTCCGTCGACCATGTAGAACTTGTCGGCCGAGATGCCGGCGTTGACCAGCAGCGGGGCGATCGTCTTGAACTGCTCGAACGACACGATCGCGACGGCGTCGGGGTTCTGCGCCTTGATCGACTCGACCTGCGCGTCGAACGACGAATCGCCGACGTTGTACGAGACCGACGCGACGACCTCGCCGCCGGTGCCCTCGAACGTCGTGGTGAGAGCGTCGTTCAGGCCGGTGCCGTAGGCGTCGTTCTGGTAGATGATGCCGAGCGTCTTGGCACCGTCCTCGGCGATCAGGTTGCCGAGCACCTCGCCCTGCAGCAGGTCGCTGGGTGCGGTGCGGAAGTAGAGTCCGTCGTCGTCCCAGGAGGTGAAGTCGGGCGACGTGTTCGAGGCCGAGATCTGGAGGATCCCCGCGCTCACGTTTCCGTCGAGCACCAGCTTCGAGACGCCGGAGGCGGCCGCACCGACGATCGCGCTGACGTCGGCGTTGCGCAGCTTCTCGATCGACGTCTCGTACGCCTTGGTGTCGGTGTCGCCCTCGTCCTCAGCGGTGAGGTCGATGGTGATGCCGGCCTCGGCCGCGTTGACCTCCTCGACCGCGAGTCCGACGCCGGACTCCATGGGCGGCCCCAGGAACGCCAGCGAACCCGTCTTGGGCAGCAGAGACCCGAGCTTGAGGGTGAGATCGGTGGCGGGCGCGCCGCCGTCGGACGAGTCATCGGACGGGGTGCTGCTGCAACCCGCGATGACGAGGGCAGACGCGCTGACAAGCGCAATGCCTGCGAAGATCTTCGCGGTGCGCGAACCCTTCAGTGCCTTCATAATGCTCCCTTGCGTAACTGAGAGTGGACGTGACCACAGTCGAGTGCTCTAACCCTAGGGCGCAGAAGCGCTCCGTAGGGGTCGCAAGTGTTTCGGTGCGTTAACGATCCGCTACGCGGTGGAATACCGGTTTCAGACGATGGGCGTGGGAGCGGTCCTTCGCCCTCGTCGCGCGGCGAGCAGCAGGTCGACGACGAACACGACGATCGCGATCCAGACGATCACGAAACCGGCCCAGCGTTCGGCCGGCATGGGTTCGTGGAGGAAGACGACGCCGATGACGAACTGCATCACCGGGGTGATGAACTGGATCATCCCGATGACGGTGAGATCGATCCGGCGCGCACCGGCAGCGAACAGCAGCAGGGGCACGGCCGTCGCGATCCCGGCGCAGGCCAGCAGCACCGCGTGCCATCCGCCGTTCGCGCCCATCGTGAGGCCCGCCGGGGTCTGAGCCACCAGGATGAGCTGCACGACGGCGATCGGGATCAGCCAGAAGGACTCGAGGGTCAGACCGCTGACGGCATCCACCGCCGGACCGATCTGTTTCTTGATGAGGCCGTACAGACCGAAGGATGCCGTGAGCGAGAGCGCGATCCACGGGAACTCGCCGTGGGCCACGATGATCACGACGACGGCGACGGAGGCGATCGCGATGGCCGCCCATTGGAGCCGGCGGATCCGCTCGCGCAGAACGAACACACCCAGGAGCACCGTGGTGATCGGGTTGATGAAGTACCCGAGGCTCGTTTCGACGACGTTCCCCGTCAGGGTCCCGATCAGGAACACCTGCCAGTTGACGTAGATGAGCAGACCCGCGAGGGCCGTCCACGCGAGGAGCTTCGGCCGCCGGATGATCGCCAGGAACGCCGTCCAGCCCCGCATGACGGTGAGGAGCACGAGGCAGAAGACGAACGACAGCAGCACCCGCCAGGCGACGACCTCCCAGGGCCCCGTCGGCACCAGGAGCAGGAAGTACAACGGCAGCACGCCCCAGAGCAGGTAGGCACCGCCCGCGTAGGCGACTCCGGAGGTCTGGCTCGACGAAGCGCGGGGGACGGGACTCACCGGACAACCCTATGCCCGCGGCGCGCGTCCACTGGCGGTTCAGGCGCCTGGGCGGAGGTTTGGCAGGAATCGGATGCCGGGTGGCGGATGCCGCACTTCACTCCTGCGGCCCGAAAACGCCGATCGGTATACTGATCGGCGTCGCCTGAGCCCTCGCGATTCCGCGGTTTCCCGTCGCGGACAGCCCCGCCTCCGCACCCGACGGCGGCGGTATCCCGAAGGACGTGCCGTGCCCCCGCACACGCTCCCCCTGGTCGTCGCGTGCGGCGCCTACGAACGCGACAATCTCGGCGATCTGCTCTTTCTCGTCGTCGCCGACCACTTCGCGCGCGAGGTCGTCGATGTCGAGTACACCGCCCCGATCGCCGTCGACATGACCGCTCTCCTCGGGCGGCAGATCACCGCGACCGGCACGACCCTCACCGAGAAGGCCACCACGGGCATCTGGACCGTCGGTGGCGAGGTCGGCTCCACGCAACGCGAGTACGTCTACCGGACAGCCGTCGATGACGACGAGTGGGAGCGGTTCTCCTCGCTCGACGCGTCCGAGCAGGACGTACTGCTGGACGAGGTCATGAACGCGCGGATGGAATCGCCGTACGTGCCGCGGCCGAGCGCCTTCCCGCGCAACCGCGCGGCACGCCTGGTGCTCAACTCCGTGGGCGTCTCGGGAATCGGTGGCCTCACTCCCTGGCGTGCGGCCGTCGCCACGAGCGCCCTGCGCGAAGCGCACTACATCTCGGTCCGCGACCCGAAATCCTCGGCGCTGCTCGACCGGCTCGGTATCCCCCACCGGCTCGCGCCCGATCTCGTCCACACGATCGCGTCCGTTCTGCCGATCGATGCGCCGCGCAACCGGGCCGTGCTCATCCAGCTCTCGGAAGGACACATCCGCACGTACGGCATCGAAGCCTGGACCTCCGCCATCGTCGGTTGCTCGGAGCTCGGAGATCGCCCGCTCCGGCTCTTCGTCGCCGGCTCCGCGCCCGCGCACGATTCGATCGAGCTGTACCGCGAGCTCATCGACCGGGTCTCGACCGAGCGCCCGGACTGGGACATCGCTCTCAGCGACGCACGCTCGATCGACGACCGCGTGCGCGAGATCGCCACGGCCTCCCTCTGGATCGGCAGCTCGTTGCACGGCCGCATCCTCGCGTGCGCCTACGGGACCAAGAGGCTCAGCATCGCCAAGCCGAAGGTCGACGTCTACGCCGAGACCTGGGACGCGGACTTCCCGTTCGGCATCGAGCCTTCGACCCTCCCTGCCGCCGTGACCGCAGCGCTCGAACGCGAGCCGGATGCCGCGCATGCCGCAACCCTCGCGGACTCCGCGCGGACGAGCGTGGTCGACGCCCTGGCGGTCTTCACGGACGCGGACAACGCGTCGGAGAACGACGCACTCGCCATCCGCATCGATGAGGTCGCGCAGCTCCAGATCGCGGCCATGCGACTCGAACACGAGCATGCCGAGGCGGTTCGCTCCGGCAAGGAGCGAGCCGCCGAAGCACTCCGGCTCGCGGGTGATCGTGACGAGCAGCGTCGCGCCCGCCGCGCCGCGCAGACGGAGCTCGCTCAGGCACGCGCCCGACTGCACGAGATCGAGACGAGCACGTCGTGGAAGATCGGATCGCGCCTCACCTCCGCGGCGCGTGCCCTGCGACTTCCCCGACCGTCGTGGCTCCGACGTCGTGGGCACGACGACGACCCCGCCGCGCACTGAACGCAGAAGGGGCCCGGATGCCGAAGCATCCGGGCCCCTTCTCAGGCACGCTGGATCAGCGGACGACGACCGCCAGGACGTCGCGAGCCGACAGGACGAGGAACTCGTCCGCACCGAACTTGACCTCGGTGCCGCCGTACTTGCTGTAGAGCACGCGGTCGCCGACGGCGACGTCGAGCGGAACACGGTTGCCGTTGTCGTCGATGCGACCGGGGCCGACCGCCACGACCTCGCCCTCCTGGGGCTTCTCCTTGGCGGTGTCGGGGATGACCAGGCCACTCGCGGTGGTCTGCTCGGCCTCGACCTGCTTGATGACGATGCGGTCCTCGAGCGGCTTGATGGAAACCGACACGGTCTACCTCTTCTTTCTTGACGCTGACACGAAAGACTTGTTCGCACTCTCAACCCGAGAGTGCTAACGCCAGTGTAGGCGCTCCGCTGGCACTCATGCAACGCGAGTGCCAGCGCCCACCGCCCGCGTAGGCTGTGCGGGTGGAGATGTCTGAGCTGCAAGCACTGCTGACCCCCGTCGGGCTGGAGCTGCTGGATGCGCTCGGCACGGTCGAGTCGACCGACGAGGTCGCCCGCGCCGTGTCTCGGTTGCGGGTCGACGGCCACTCCCCCGAACTCGTCTCGGCCGTGGTCGGCCAAGCGCACCTGCGCGCGAAGGCGGGAGCCAAGTTCGGACCGTTCGCCGAGCGGATGCTGTTCACCCGCGCGGGCCTCGAACAGGCTACGCGTCTCGGGGTCGCCGCTCGTCATGCGCAGCGCGTGCGTAGCGCCGGACTGAAGCGAATCGCCGATCTCGGCTCCGGCATCGGCGGCGATGCTCTCGCGTTCGCCGGCGCCGGTCTCGACGTGCTCGCGGTCGACGCCGATCCGGTCACCGCAGCGATCGCGGCGTACAACCTCGCGCCCTTCGGCGAGAACGCGACCGTGCAGCACGGCACCGCCGAGAGCACGGATCTCGACGGCCGCGACGCGGTGTGGATGGACCCCGCGCGGCGCACGGCCGGGCACAGCGAGACCCGCCGTGTCTCCCCCGACGACTACTCGCCCTCGCTCGACTGGGCCTTCGCACTCGCCTCCCGTGTACCGACCGGGATCAAGCTCGGCCCCGCGCACGATCGCGATGCGCTACCCCCCGATGCCGAGGCGCAATGGGTGAGTGCCGACGGCAGTGTCGTCGAACTCGTACTGTGGACCGGCGCCCTGGCTCGTGAGGGCGTGCGACGCGCCGCGCTCGTGATCCGCGGCGAGCGCTCGTACGAGCTCACAGCCGGAGCCGACGCCGTCGACGCCGAGGTGCGCCCGCTCGGCGCCTTCCTGCACGAACCCGACGGGGCGGTCATCCGCGCGCGTCTGATCGGCGACGTCGCTCGCAGCCTCGATGGCGGCATGCTCGACGAGAAGATCGCCTATCTGACCTCGGACGCCGCGCTGACCAGCCCGTTCGTGCAGTCCTTCCGCGTGCGCGAGACGATGGCCGCGAACCCGAAGGCGATCAATGCCGTACTCAAGGCCAATGACATCGGCACGCTGGAAATCAAGAAGCGCGGGGTCGATATCGACCCGGCGCAGTTCCGCAAGAAGCTCACGCTGCGCGGTGGTGCCGCGGCCACGCTGATCCTGGTGCGGGTCGGAGACCAGCGCCGCGCGATCCTCGCCGACCGGGTCTCCTCCGCCGAGTGAGGTTCAGCCCGCTCCGACGGCGGTGATCGTCAGGTAGGGCGTCTGACTGGCGGTGAAGGCGAGGGTGAGCGCCGAGCCGGGGCCGGACCCCGATCCGTCGTCCGAGACGAAGGAGGACAGACCGACATCGATCGCCGTCGTGGACGGCAGGCAGACCGCGTCCAGCTGTGCGGCATCCACGATCAGGCAGGTCTCGGGCTCGACCGTCTCGCCGTATCGGTTCGCCATCCACACCGGCTTCTCCTGGAAGTACCCGACGACGCTCAGGTTCATCTCGAAGCCCTGCGCGACCAGTTCCTCGGCCCGCGTGCGTTCGTCACCGACGAACTGGGCGAGGATCGACGACGACGAGTCCCACTGCTGCATCGATGCGATCGGCTGTCCATCGGTGGCGAGCACGATGTAGGCGTTGACCGTCGTGAAGGTCGCGGTCACCTCGTCGACGCTCTCGCCGGGGCGCATGACCGAGACGTTGATGCCGAAGTCCTCGAAGTCCGACGTGCGCTGGCACTGCGATTGCGTCGCCTCGTCGACGTCGATGACGGCGCAGGTCAGATCCCCCTCGCCCTTGGTGCCGAGCCAGACGATGGCGCCCGAATCGTCATCCTGCCCGACCGCGCGCAGCGTGCCGGGATCGAAGTCGGATTCGTCTTCGAGGAGCGCACGCCGCTCCTGCTGCTCCGCGGTCAGCGCGATCGCATCGGACGGCGGCGCGAAGACGACCCAGCCGATCCCGAGACCCAGCGCGAGCAGCAGCACCGACGAGACCGTCGCGAACCGCCAGTGCCTCCGCAGCACCGTGCGCATCGCCGGAGCCGCGTCCGGTTCTCGCGCGTCGGTGGTGGCGGTATCCGTGGCATCCGCCTCTTCTTCGCCCGTGTCGAGTCCGAGGGACTCCTCGAGGGTCGGCAGGCTGTCGGGCGGACGATCGGATGCCGCGGCCGGCGCCGACACGGATGCCGCGGAGCCGCTCTCCATCACCTCGGGGGCGACAGCCGGCAGGGCCGCCCACGATCGTGCCTCCTGCAGCTCGCGCAGACGTGCCGCTTCGATGTGCGTCAGCCCGCCCTCGCGCCCGTACGCCTTGCTCTGCAGTGAGCGCAGTTCGTCGAGATCGCTCATCCGGGCCCGCCGCCTGCCTGCTGACGTGTCACGACGAGCGACTCCCCGCCCGCGTCGATCGCGTAGCCATAGGTGGCGTTCATTCCACCGTCGGCCGCGCGTGCGGCCAGGCTCAATCCTTTTCGCTCGCCCTGGCCCAACTCATCGCACATCATCTCCGGCTCCCCCGCACCACCGACGATCAGACAGGTCTCCGCGGTCTGCGCGTTCTCCCCGACCCACAGCGGAACCGATCCGTCGCGGCCGACGATCCGCAGGCTGCTGCGGTCGAGTCCGTGAGCGACGAGATTGTCGACAACCTGAGATTCATCCGCCGACCAGGGGCCGGCACCCGGCTCGAGCGCTCGATCGGTGGCCGTGGCCCGGATCGATGGCTCTCCGCTCGCGGTGTAATCGAGATCTGCGGCGACGCGCGTACGCTCGCCAGGCTCCTCCCCGGTCGTGAGCGAGGCGGAGAGGCCGGCCTCGCGGACGAGGTCCGTCGGGTTGCACGCCGCCACCGTGTGCTCCGCGTGTCCGAGCACGAGGCACGTCCACTCGCCGCCGCCCTTGGTCGCGGTCCAGGTGACCACGTCGTTGACGACGGCGTGCGGCTTCGCCGAACCCGCGTCGAACCCGTCCTCGGCGAAGGCGACATCCTGCCACCCCTGCTGTTCGGCGGAGAGAAGCGGCGCCTCCGCCCTTCCGAGGGCGAGTACGGCCCAACTCCCCGTCGCTCCGAGCACGATGCCGACGGCGAGAACGGCAGCGAGAACCGCCCAGCGAGGGCGGCGCGGTGCAGGCCGCGGCGGAGGCGTTTCCGCTCCGGACTCCGCCCCCCGCATGAGCTCCTCGAGACGCTCCGCATCCTGCGCGTCGAGACCACCTTCGCGCCCGTACGCCCGCGCCTGCAGGGCGCGCAACTCGTCCTCGGCGCTCACTCCGCGTCTCCTGATGCGTGCTCCCGCGTGATCTGGAGGTAGGACGGGCCATCTCCGAAAGTGAACTGGATGAAGGAAGAATCGCCGGTCTCGGGATCGACGTGATCGAAGCCGAGCCCGCGCTGTGCTGCACTACCCGCCGACGCGAACTCCTCGCAGAACAAGAACGGCTCCGGGTCGGACGAGTCGTAGGCGACGCAGGTCTGCCCGGTCGACGTTTTGATCCCCGTCCAGATCGGCGTCTCGCCGTCGTAGCCGACGATCCAGATGCTGGTGCGTTCCAACCCATGCTCCACCAGCGCCTCGGCGAAGGCTTCTTCCTCGTCGCTTCCGTACGACGCGCCGAATTCGTCGGGCGGAGCGAAGAGGAAACTGCCGACGACGACGGCGGGAGCGTTATCGGGAGTGAGGAAGACCTGCGCGGACACCTGCCTTTTGAGCTCCCCATCGACATCGACGGTGCGCACCGTATCGAACCCCGACGATCGCACGATCTCCGTCGAGATGCACGAGGGCACGCGTTCCTCGGCGTCCCCCAGCACGAGACACGTCGTCAGTCCCCGACTCTGCGTGGCCGCCCAAACCACCATGCCGTCCTCGACCGCCATCGCTCGGATCGATCCAGCGTCGTACTCGCCACCGTCGATGAGTTCCTGCTGCCATGCCGCCTGCGCCGGAGTGAGGTCCACCTCGTGCTCCGACGGGCGCGTCAGCACCCATCCGGCGGTCGCGCCCAGCGCGAAGACGATGAGAAGAGCAGCGGCGATCAGCGGCCAGCGCGGCCGGCGAGCCGACGCCGGAGGCGGTGCGGGGGCCGATGTCGCCCCGAGGGCCGTCGACGCCGTCCGCCCCTGGTCGCCTCGCAGAGCGACTGCTTCCTCGCGCGGTGTCTCGTCGCTCTCCGGTCGAACGCGTTCCACTTCAGACGGGGCTTCTGCGCGCTTCGCGTTCAACTCCGCGAGTCGCCGGCTCTCCTCGGTGGTCAGTGCACCCTCGCGCCCGTACGCGCGCGCCTGCAGGGCGCGCAGTTCGACGGCTTCCTCGGCGTCGAGCATCCGGCGTCAGCCCAGTCTCTCGAACTGCATGCCGGCCCAGACGAGCCACCCCAGGCTGTAGACCGTCGCGGTCAGCCCGAGCACGAGCGCCCAGCGACCCATCGCCCGACTCTCGACCGGTCGGCGCAGCGACATGATCGACGCGATGACGGCGACCACCCCCACCGGCAGACCCCAGCCGACGAAGAACGAGGCGCCGAGGGCGACGATCGCGGCGAGCAGCGCCCACGGCGCGAGACGAGCGTCGTCGACGACCATCTCGGTCTCGGCGGGCGCCCACGCGGTGCGGCCGGTGGGGTCGTCCGCATCCGGACCGCTCGCGACCACCGGCTCGATGCCCACGGGACCGGTCGGTAGCCGCGTGTATCCGTCACGGCGTGCTCCGGGGAGTCGCGCGGAACCCGCCGGGCTCTCGACCTCTCCGCTCGGCCGGTCGATGCGCGGACTCGGCGGGGGTGTGGGCGGCGGGGACGTCGGCTCCGTGGGGTCGGTCATACCGCGACCGCCTCCGCGACCTGGATCTCCGTCACCGGGAGCGTCGAATCGGCGCCGAAGGCGAGCGTGGAAGGCTGCTTGCCGGAGGCGATCAGCTCGGCGGCGAGCGCCGCGATCATGGCGCCGTTGTCGGTGCACAAGGAGAGCGGCGGGATGCGCACCGTCACGCCGGCCGCGGCTGCGCGCTCGAGGGCCACATCGCGCAGGCGGCGATTGGCGATCACTCCCCCGCCGAGCAGCAGTCGGGGCACGCCGAGATCCGCGCACGCGGCGAGCGCCTTCGTGACGAGCACATCGACGACCGCCTCGCGGAAGCTCGCCGCGACGTCGGCCACCGGCACCTCGACGCCATCGGCCTCGCACTTCTCGACCCAGCGCGCGACCGCCGTCTTCAGCCCTGAGAACGAGAAATCGTAGCGGTGCTTCGCCAGATCGGAGGCGCGGGACAGCCCGCGCGGGAAGCGGATCGCGTTCGGGTCTCCGTCGACCGCGGCCCGGTCGATCTCGGGCCCTCCGGGGTACGGCAGCGAGAGCAGACGGGCGACCTTGTCGAACGCCTCTCCCGCCGCGTCGTCCATCGTCTCGCCGAGGAGCTCGACGTCGGTCGTGAGGTCGCGCACATGCAGGAGCGACGTGTGCCCGCCCGATACGAGCAGCGCGATCGTCGGATACTCGAGAGGGTCGGAGTCTGCCGTGAGGATGTCGGCGGCGATGTGCCCGACGAGGTGGTTGACGGCGTAGAGCGGCTTGTCGAGCGAGACGGCGAGGCCCTTGGCCGCCCCGACGCCGACCATGAGCGCGCCCGCGAGACCGGGGCCGCTCGTGACGGCGACGGCGTCGAGATCGGCGAGGCCGACGCCCGCCTCGGCCAGAGCAGCCTCGATGGCGGGCTGCAGAGCCTCGAGGTGCGCCCGAGCGGCGACCTCGGGCACCACTCCGCCGTAGCGGGCGTGCTCGTCCATGCTCGACGCGATCGTGTTCGACAGCAGGGTGCGCCCGCGCACGATCCCGATGCCCGTCTCGTCGCAGCTCGTCTCGATCCCCAGCACCAGCGGTTCGCTCATGCGCTCACCTCGCTCGCCGTGTCGGAGTCGTTCCCGGACGGCCGGCGCAGCACGAGGCGCATCACGATCGCATCCACATCATCCGGCTGATAGTAGCGGGGGCGGCGGCCGATCTCCTCGAAACCCTCTGAGAGGTACAACCCCTCCGCAGACGGGTTGTCGGCTCGCACCTCGAGGAACACCTCGCGCGCCCCGCGCTCGCGCGCCGCGTCGAGCAGGGCGCGCAGCAGAGCCCGCCCGCGCCCTGCCCCGCGGTGGTCGGCGTCGAACGCGATGGTCTGGATGTCGGCATCCGCACTGCCGCGCAGCGCGCGCACACCGCCGTAGCCGATGACCGAACCCTCTTCGTCGTCGACGAAGTAGCGCCCGTGCTCACTGACGAGTTCGGCGGCCATCGCCTCGGCGCTCCACGCGTCGGTCGGGAACGAACGCCGCTCGATCCCCATGATCGCATCGAGGTCATCGGCGGTCGCGTCGCGCAGGGTCACAGCCCCACCCGCTTCGGGGCGGCCGGCTGCTTCACGTCGGGCTGGCGGAGGTAGAGGGGCTCGGAATCTGCGAGTTCGCGGCCGGCGGCTTGAGCCCGGGCGCCGACGCGAGCGAGATCGACGGCCGACAGCGCGGCCACATCGATCCGGCGGATGCCGTCGAGGTGCGTGTCCGCGTCGACGGCCGGTACGAGCACGGTGTCGGCGAGCACACGCGGGAGACCCTCGGCATCGGTGCCGTCGAAGACCGTGATCGCGACCTCGCGTCGTCGCGCATCGGTGACGATCGCGAATGGCCCGGTGATGGCATCCGTCTCGATCGCCGTGAGCGCGGCCGCATGATGGCTGGGAACGGGGATCACGGGGATGCCCCGGCCGAGCGCGAACGCCCGAGCGGCCGCGATCCCGATGCGGAGTCCGGTGAAGGGCCCGGGGCCCATGCCTGCGACGACCTGCGAGACGTCATCGCCGCCTGACGCGGCCAGCGTCTCGACGAGCAGATCGCCGATCACCTCGGCGTGACCGAGCGGGTCGCCGGTTCCCGCCTCGGCGCGGCGTGCGCCGTCGGGATCGATCAGCGCGACGGCGCTGCCCAGGGAGGTGTCGACGGCGAGGATCACCTCTCCAGGGTAGTCGCCGATGACGGGTGCCCGCCGGTCGGGCTGTCGCGCCGGAACGGAGGGGGCTCAGCCCTCGACGCGCGTCATCGTGAAGAACCGGGGCGCATCGGCGTCGAGCTCGGAGGCATCGATCTCGCCGCCGTCTCCGCCGACCGGACGCTCGAGCTCGATGTCCCACCAGGAATCGGCGAGGTCCTCGGCCATACCGCGACCCCACTCGATCACGACGACCGAGCGGGCGAGGTCGAGGTCGAGGTCGTCGAGCTCCGCTCCGGACCCGAGACGATAGGCGTCGACGTGCACCAGAGGCGCCCGGCCCACCAGCGACGGATGCGTGCGCGCGATCACGAACGTCGGGCTCTGCACCGGTCCCCGCACGCCGAGGCCCTCGGCCAGACCGCGCGTGAACGTCGTCTTCCCGGCGCCGAGGGGACCTGTGAGGATCAGCAGGTCGCCCGCCTCGAGCTGCTCGCCGATCAGGAATCCCAGGCGCTCCATGTCGTCGGCGGAGGCGACCTCACGGCGCCCGAGGAAGGCAGGATCGACGCTCACGTCGTCCTCCGGGGAACGCGCGCCCCGATGCGGGTGACGATCTCGTAGTTGATCGTGCTCGCGGCATCCGCCCAGTCGGCGGCCGAGGGCACGCCCAGGGTGGGATCGCCGAACAGCACGACCTCGTCGCCGATCGAGACCGGGGTATCGCCCACATCGACCACGAACTGGTCCATGGCGATGCGGCCGACGTTGGTGAAGCGGTGCCCGCCGATCGAAACCGGCAGCCGGCCGGAGGCGTGCCGGGGCACGCCGTCGGCGTATCCGAGGGGCACCAGCGCGAGGGTCGTGTCGCGATCGGTGCGGTGGTCGTAACCGTACGAGACGCCGGTGCCGGCGGGCACCCTTCGCACCGCGGCGACGGCGCCGCGCAGCGTCATCGCCGGACGCAGGCCGAGCTCGGCGGAGGTGCGGTCGTCGAACGGCGAGAGCCCGTAGATGCCGACGCCGATGCGCACCGCATCGAGACGCATCTCGGGTCGGTCGATCGCTGCCGCGGTGGCGGCGATGTGCCGGATCTCGGGATGGATGCCGAACGATGCCGCGACCGCGACCCCCTCCTCG
This sequence comes from Microbacterium sp. NPDC090225, assembly GCF_044772365.1. NCBI lineage: Bacteria > Bacillati > Actinomycetota > Actinomycetes > Micrococcales > Microbacteriaceae > Microbacterium > Microbacterium sp. NPDC090225. Next base: position 1,320,078 of record NZ_JBIVYS010000001.1, read on the forward strand.
AACTTCGCGAGCGCTGCGCGATCGTCGTCGAGCGAGGTGTTGGAGAGATGGCTGAAGAGTCCCACCACGCGCAGTCGCCCGATGCGCTCGTGCCGGGCCGCCTCCGCGAGCACCCGCGCCCAGTCCGCCGGGGCGATGCCGTTGCGCGACAGCCCGGTCTCGAACTTCAGGTGCACGGCGACGGGGCGGTCGACGCTCGCGACGGCCGCGGCGGCCTCGAGCTGATCGAACGAGGAGATGCCGAGCTCGATGTTCTCGGCCGCGGCGCGGTCGAACCGCTCGCCCGGCGCGTGCAACCACGCGAGGATCGGCGCGGTGATGCCCTGCCGGCGCAGATCGAGCGCCTCGGGGATCTCGGCGACGCCGAACCGCGTAGCGCCGCCGGCCAGTGCAGCGACGGCGGCAGCGGCCGCACCGTGGCCGTAGGCGTTGGCCTTGACGACCGCGATGACCTCGACTCCGGTCAGACGGCGGAAGTGGCGGACGTTGTCGGCGATCGCATCGATGTCGACGGATGCTTCACGGAACGGAACGGTCACAGCGGGCCTCCCTCGGCGACGACGAACGCGGTCGCGAGTCCCGCGTCATGACTCATCGTGAGATGCAGGGTCGCGATCCCGCGCTCGACGATCACGTCGGCCGTCGATCCCGACAGCACGAAGTACGGCCGCCCCGACTCCTCCGAAGCGATCTCGATCTCGGTCCAGTGCACACCGTCCGAGCCGCCGAGCGCCTTGATCAAGGCCTCTTTCGCGGCGTAGCGGGCGGCGAGCGACGGAAGCCGGAGGCTCCGCTCGGCGGGCGCGAAGAGACGCTCCAGGAGACGAGGGGTGCGCTCGAGGGTCCGCTCGAATCGCGGGATGTCGACGAGGTCGATGCCGGTCCCGATGATCACCGTTCCAGCCTACTCGCGGCGCACGGTCTCACCCGTGCACCGCGAACACGCCTCATTCGACGGTGACGGACTTCGCGAGGTTGCGCGGCTGGTCGACGTCGAGCCCCTTCGCCGTGGCGAGCGCCATGGCGAAGATCTGCAGCGGGACGACCGCCAGGAGCGGTTCGAACATCGCGCCGGCGAGCGGAATGCGGATGACCTCGTCGGCGAACGGCAGCACCGCGGCGTCGCCCTCTTCGGCGATCACGATGACCCGGGCTCCGCGGGCGCGGATCTCCTGGATGTTCGAGACGACCTTCGAGTGCACGAGCGCCGAGTGGCGGGGCGACGGCACGAGCACGAACACCGGCTGACCGGGCTCGATCAGGGCGATCGGACCGTGCTTGAGCTCACCGGCGGCGAAGCCCTCGGCGTGGATGTACGAGATCTCCTTGAGCTTGAGCGCACCCTCGAGCGCGATCGGGTAGCCCACGTGGCGACCGAGGAAGAGCACCGAGCGGGTGTCGGCCATCCAGCCCGCGAGCTGGGCGACGTGCTCGTTCTCGTCGGCGAGCACCCGGGCGATCTTGTCGGGCAGAGCGCTGAGCTCGTCGACGTCGGTCGAGGCGTCGGCGACCGAACCGCGCACGCGACCCATGTGCAGACCGAGAAGGAGGAGAGCAGTGATCTGCGCCGAGAAAGCCTTGGTCGACGCGACGGCGACCTCAGGGCCGGCGTGCGTGTAGACGACGGCATCCGACTCGCGCGGGATCGTCGCGCCCTGCGTGTTGCAGATCGACAGCGTGCGCGCTCCGCGCTCGCGGGCGTACTTGACGGCCATCAGCGTGTCCATCGTCTCGCCCGACTGGCTGATCGAGACGACGAGCGTGTCGGCGCCGATCACCGGGTCGCGGTAGCGGAACTCGTGCGCGAGCTCGACGTCGACCGCGACGCGCGCCCACTGCTCGATCGCGTACTTGCCGACGAGCGCCGCGTACGAGGCGGTGCCGCACGCGGTGATGATGACGCGGTTGATGCCGAGGAAGAGATCGTCGAGTCCGTCGAGCTCGGGGATCACGACCTGGCCGTCGTGGATGCGACCGCGGATCGTGTTGGCGACGGCCTCGGGCTGCTCGGAGACCTCCTTGGCCATGAAGCTCGGCCATCCGCCCTTCTCGGCGGCGGCGGCGTCCCACGAGACCTCGAAGGGCTCGGGCTCGACCGGCGTGCCGTCGAAGTCGACGACCGTGACGGCGTCGGGCGTGATCGAGACGATCTGATCCTGGCCGATCGCCAGGGCGTGACGGGTGTGCTCGACGAACGCGGCGACATCGGAGCCGAGGAAGTTCTCGCCCTCGCCGAGGCCGATCACGAGCGGGGAGTTGCGGCGGGCGCCCACGACGAGCCCCGGGTGGTCCTGGTGCACGGCCAGCAGCGTGAACGCGCCCTCGAGACGGTTGACGACACTGCGGAACGCGAGCTGCAGGTCGCCGCCGTTCTGCGCGTACTCGCGGCCGAGCAGCGCGGCCGCCACCTCGGTGTCGGTCTCGCTGCGGAACGCGACGCCGGCGGCGACGAGCTCGTCGCGCAGCGAGGCGAAGTTCTCGATGATGCCGTTGTGGATCAGCGCGAGCTTGTCGTCGTCGGCGAGATGCGGGTGCGCGTTGACGTCGGTCGGGCCGCCGTGCGTCGCCCAGCGGGTGTGCCCGATGCCGGTCGTGCCGTCGGGCAGCGGGGCATCGGAGAGCGAGTCGCGCAGAGCGCTGAGCTTGCCCGCCTTCTTGCGCATGCCGAGCGCTCCGTCGCCGTCGATGACCGCGACACCCGCGGAGTCGTATCCGCGGTACTCGAGGCGGGCGAGACCGGCGAGAAGGATGTCCTGGCTGGGGCGCGGGCCCACGTATCCGACGATTCCACACATGCCGTCAAGAATAGGCGCGTTTTTTTGCGAGCCGTCCGAACAATCGACCCCGCCCCGGCGGGTCAGAGTTTGCGCAGGAGCACGCTCTCGACCGAGTGATCCGCGCCCTTGTTCAGCACCAGACGGGCGCGATGCTTGGTCGGCATCACGTTCTCGACGAGGTTGGGCATGTTGATCTCGTTCCAGTACCCGAGCGCGGTCGTGATCGCTTCCTCATCGGTGAGGTGCGCGAAGACGTTGAAGTACGACGACGGGTTGCTGAAGGCGCCCTCGCGGAGCGCGAGGAACCGCTCGACGTACCAGTTCGCGATGTGGTCGGTGTCGGCGTCGACGAAGATCGAGAAGTCGAACAGGTCGCTCACCGCGACGTCGTTCGGCGCGGCCGGCGGCTGGAGCACGTTGAGCCCCTCGACGATCACGACGTCGGGGCGACGCACCACGACGTGCGCGTCGGGAACGATGTCGTAGCGCATGTGCGAGTAGAAGGGTGCGCGCACCTCGGCCGCCCCGCTCTTGACCTCGGTGAGGAACTCGATGAGCGAGCGCCGGTCGTAGGACTCCGGGAAGCCCTTGCGCTCCATCAGCCCGCGACGCTCGAGCTCGGCGTTCGGGTAGAGGAACCCGTCGGTGGTCACGAGCTCGACGCGCGGCGTGCCGGGCCAGCGGCTCATCAGCTCGCGCAGGAGACGAGCGATCGTCGACTTACCGACCGCGACGGAGCCGGCCACACCGACCACGAACGGAGTCGTCGAGTCCTCTTCCTGGAGGAACGAGCTGGTCGCCGCGCCGAGACGCTTCGTCGACGTCGCGTACAGGCTGAGCAGACGGCTGAGGGGCAGGTAGACCTCGCGCACCTCGTCGAGGCTCAGGCGATCGCCGATGCCGCGAATCTCGACGACCTCGGTCTCGCTCAGCGGCTGGTCGAGGTCGGCTGCCAGTCGCGCCCATTCCGCCCGCCCGATCTCTCGGTAAGGCGAGAGGGGCTGCGTGGGGTCGGCAGTGGTCACCCGACCATCGTATCGGGGCGACGGTAGTCTCTACCCGTGCGCCTCGGAGTCCTCGACATCGGTTCCAACACCGTCCACATGCTCGCCGCCGACGTGCGGCCGGGTGGGCGCCCCCTCGCGACGACGAGCGACCGCTCGGTGCTGCGCCTCATGCGTTATCTGCTGCCGGACGGCGCGATCTCCGAAGACGGCGTGCAGGCGTTGGAGCACGCGGTCGCGCAGGCTCGCCGGGTCGCCGAGGAGGAGCGCGTCGACGCCCTGCTGGCGACAGCGACCAGCGCGGTGCGCGATGCCGCGAACGGTGCGGACGTGATCGCCCGGATCGAGGCCGCGCTCGGGCAGCCCCTGCAGGTCCTCGACGGCGAGACCGAGGCCGAGCTGACGTTCCTGGCGGTACGGCGCTGGTTCGGATGGTCCGCGGGGCAGATCCTGCTCCTCGACATCGGCGGCGGCTCTCTCGAGATCGCCGCCGGCGGCGAGGAACTCCCGGATGCCGCGGCATCCGTTCCTCTGGGCGCCGGGCGCATGACCGTGCAGTTCCTGCCGAACGATCCGCCCGGAGAGGACGACGTCGAGCTGTTGCGCGCGCACGCCCGCGAGACTCTCGAAGAGGTACTGCCCCGTTTCGCGGCCCTCCCCCGGCCCGATCACGTGGTCGGTTCGTCGAAGGCCATCCGCTCGCTGGCGCGACTCGTGGGCTACCCGGTGCCCGGGTGGTCGGGGTCCGAGCGGATGCTGCTCCCCCGTGCGTCGTTGGGGTCCTGGATCCCGCGCCTCGCGCGCCTGCCCGCGTCGGCCCGGCAGGAGCTGCCGGGTATCACGCCCGATCGCACGTTCCAGATCGTCGCCGCCGCGGTCTCGCTGCACACGGCGATGACCGTGCTGAAGGTCGACGAGCTCGAGGTCTCACCGTGGGCGCTCCGCGAGGGCGTACTCCTGCGCTATATCGAGCAGTTGGGTCAGCCCGCGTCCTGAGCATCCGGCCACGCGGGCGCGGACCGATGCTCAGGACGGGGATCAGACTCGTCGAGGAGTGCGACGCTCAGAGCGCGAGGCGCTCGCGCACGACGCCTTCGAGACGCTCGGCGTAGGCCTGAGCGGAGTCCGCATCGGCAGCCTCGACCATGACGCGCACGAGCGGCTCGGTGCCGGACTTGCGCAGCAGCACGCGCCCGGTGTCGCCCAGTTCGGTCGCGACCGCGCGGACGGCGGTCTGGACGACCTCGTCGTCATCGACACGGTCCTTGTCGACACCGCGCACGTTGATGAGCACCTGCGGGTAGACGGTCATCACGGCCGCGAGCTCGGCGATCGTCTTGCCCTGGCGCGCCATCTCGGCGACCAGATGCAGACCGGTGAGGAGGCCGTCGCCCGTGGTGGCGAACTCGCTCATGATCACGTGACCGGACTGCTCGCCGCCGAGGGCGAAGCCGCCGGCGTTCATGTCTTCGAGAACGTAGCGGTCGCCGACCGCGGTCTGGCGCACCGTGATGCCGTGCTCGCGCATGGCGACGTGCAGACCCAGGTTGCTCATGACGGTGGCGACGAGCGTGTCCTCGGTGAGGTGACCACGCTGCTTCATCGACACCGCGAGGATCGCCATGATCTGATCGCCGTCGATGACGTTGCCCGCGGCATCCACCGCGAGGCAGCGGTCCGCGTCGCCGTCGTGGGCGATTCCGATGTCGGCGCCGAGACGGACGACCGCCTCCGCGAGGTTGTCGAGGTGCGTCGAGCCGACGCCGTCGTTGATGTTGAGGCCGTCGGGCTCCGCACCGATGACGATGACATCGGCACCCGCGTCGCGGAACGTCTCGGGCGAGACGCCGGAGGCCGCGCCGTGGGCGCAGTCCAGTACGACCTTGATGCCTTCGAGCCGGTTCGGCAGCGAGCCCAGAAGGTGCACGACGTACCGGTCCTCGGCATCCGAGAACCGATCGATGCGGCCGACGCCCTCGCCGGTCGGGCGCAGCATCTCGCCGGACATGGCGGCTTCGATGCGCTGCTCGACGACGTCGGGCAGCTTGACGCCGCCGCGCGCGAAGATCTTGATCCCGTTGTCGGGCGCCGCGTTGTGCGACGCCGAGATCATGACACCGAAGTCGGCATCACGGTCGGCGACGAGGAACGCCAGCGCCGGGGTCGGGATGACGCCCGCCTCGAGCACGTCTACGCCCGAGGAGGCGAGACCGGCGGCGACCGCAGCGGTCAGGAAGTGTCCCGAGACCCGAGGGTCGCGAGCCACGACTGCGGTCAGACGCTTGCCTTCGGCTTTGCGTGCCTCCGCAGTACGGCCCTGGCCCAGGACGACAGCAGTCGCCTGGGCCAGGGTGAGCGCGAGGTCGGCGGTGAGGATGCCGTTGGCAAGCCCCCGCACACCGTCCGTGCCAAAGATCGGCATCGGAGCAGTGGACCTTAACGCTTCGAGTACTGAGGCGCCTTGCGGGCCTTCTTGAGTCCAGCCTTCTTGCGCTCCTTGACGCGAGCGTCGCGCGACAGGAAGCCGGCCTTCTTCAGGGTCGGACGGTTGTTCTCCTCGTCGACGCCGTTCAGCGAACGGGCGATGCCGAGACGCAGCGCACCGGCCTGGCCCGAGGGGCCACCACCGGAGATGCGCGCGATGACGTCGTACGCACCGGCGAGGTTCAGCACGGTGAACGGGTCGTTGATCAGCTGCTGGTGCAGCTTGTTCGGGAAGTAGTCCTCGATCGTACGGCCGTTGACCGTGATCGTGCCCGAGCCGGGAACGATGCGCACGCGGGCGATGGCCTGCTTGCGACGACCGACTGCGGCGCCCGGAACGCTCAGCACGGGGCGGGGAGCCGCCTCGACTGCGTCGCTCTCGGGGGTCGAGGTCGAGAAGCTCTGGGGGTTTTCGGTGGTGTCCTGGATGTCAGCCACGAGTATGTCCTTAAGTCTGTACGGCGCTTACTGGGCGACCTGGTCGAGGGTGTACGTCTGCGGCTGCTGCGCGGCGTGCGGGTGCTCGGCACCGACGTACACCTTGAGCTTGGACAGCTGCTGGCGTCCGAGGCTGTTCTTCGGGAGCATGCCACGGATGGCCTTCTCCACGGCGCGGACCGGGTTCTTCTCGAGAAGCTCGGCGTAGGTGACCGACTTCAGACCACCCGGGTAACCCGAGTGACGGTAGGCCAGCTTCTTCTGGAGCTTCTGACCCGTGAGAGCCACCTTGTCGGCGTTCACGATGATGACGAAGTCACCGGAGTCGATGTGGTTGGCGAAGGTGGGCTTGTGCTTGCCACGCAGGAGCGTTGCCGCGTGCGAGGCGAGACGGCCGAGAACGACGTCGGTGGCGTCGATGACGACCCAGTCACGCTGGACCTCGCCGGCCTTCGGGGTGTAAGTGCGCGTCACGATAGTGCTGCTTTCTTGTGTCGAACGGAGAAGTTCGTGAATCCCACTCCGGGGTGGTTCTTCCCGAGGGGGAAGAACACGCCAGTGGAGGGCTCACGTTCGGATGATGCCCCCTACCGACGAACGGCACGGGCACACCAAAGAGACAGCATACGCTACCGGGCGCCGCCTATCAAACCCGTCTCACGCGAGATCGATCCGCTCCCCCGGGGCGAGTACACGCAGCCGGTGCCCCTGATCCGCGTGCTCGAACATCCCGATCAACCGCTCGAGGGTCTCCGAGAAGTGGAACCAGCCCTCCGCGTGCACCGGCACGATGACGGCATCCGCCAGCACGCCCGCGGCCTCGAGCGCCGTCCGCGCGTTGAGGGTCAGGTCGGTGTCGCCGAAGGCTCCGACGTTCGCGGCCCCGGCGAACAGCACGGCGATGTCGATCGCCGGGAACCGCTCGGCGATGCGCCGCACCAGGTCGACCGAGGCGTTGTCGCCCGAGACGTAGACGGTGGGCTCGCCGGGTGCCTCGAGCACGAAGCCCGTGACGAATCCGACCACGGCCTCCGCTCCCTCGGGGCCGTGCAACGCGGGCACCGCCGTCACGGTGACGTCGCCGATCCGATGCTCCTGCCACGGCACCAGACCCATGACCTGCGGGATCCGCGTCGCCGACTCCGCCGTCCCGAGCACCAGCGGCACCTCGGGCAGCAGTGCCCGGCCCGCGTTGTCGAGGTTGTCGGCGTGCTCGTCGTGCGACAGCAGCACCACATCGATCGGGCCGAGCGCGGAGGGGCGCACGGCCGGACCGGTCAGCTTGCGCAGACGGGAACCGCCCTCGTACACGCCGGGCTCGTCGAATGTCGGATCGGTGAGGAAGCCGAAGCCGGCGTAGGTGAAGTACAGCGTCGGTCCACCGACCAGGACTGCGGAGATCGTCGTCATGCTTCGAGTCTGCGGCATCTGCGCCCGCCGCGTCAGTTCGGATGCGCCGAGACGAGGATCGGACGGTGGTCGCTCGTCCCCTGCGGCAGGGTCGTGATCCGCTCGATCTCGAACCCGACCGAGGTGGCGAAATCGTAGTGGCCGCGGAAGACGCGGTAGCGCGTGTAGGTGTGGTCGTCGCTGAGGGTGAGAGCATAACCGTGATCACGCACGGCCTGCCCCAGGTTCTCCTTGAAAACCGGGTAGTTGTAGTCCCCGACCATGAGCTGCGGCAGGCCCTCGCCGAGGGCGGCCAGCGATGTCAGCGCCGCGCGGATCTGATGACGACGGAGCGAGTTCAGCGCCGTGAGCGGAGCCGCATGGAACGATCCCACGATGATCTCGCGCCCTTCGTCGATGTCGACCAATCGCGCGGCGAGGATGCGCTCGTGCGCGGGCTTCAGCATGCGGTCGTGCAGCGACTTCTTGAGCCCGATCGCCCGGATCTCGCGCAGACGGAACGTGCTCGAACGGTAGTAGAGGGCCAGGCCCAACCGGTTGCCCTGCGTCGCATCGGCGAGCACGAGGCCGCCGATGCTCTCGGGCAGGTGCTGCACGTCGCACTCCTGCAGGCACAGGATGTCGGGATCGTGCGCGCTGACCAGAGCCACGAGCTCGGTGGCGGCCCGGTGCTTGCGGAGGTTGTACGAGATGACCTTCATGACCGTTGCCACGCTACCCCCGGCCGCTATGGGTCGGCTCCGGGTTGTCTCGGCCGCGCGGGTCTGTTATTGATTCACTCGCTGTCGCGGCGTGCCCGCGTCTGCTCGGCACGGGCGGCGAGCAGATCGTCGGCCGGGTAGCCGACCTCGGTGAGGATCAGCCCCCGGGCCGCCAGCACCTTGAACTCGCTCGTGCGGGTGAGCGCATCGCGCAGCACCACGAGGTCGCCGACGTCCAGTCGCCCCTCCCCCACGGCCACGCAGGCACCGACGAGCGCGCGCACCATGCTGTGGCAGAACGCATCGGCCTTGACCTCGGCGACCAGGACTCCCTCGGCGTCGCGAGTCCACCGGTAGTCGAGCAGCGTGCGGATGGTCGTGGCCTCGTCGCGCGGTTTGCAGTAGGCGGCGAAGTCGTGCAGGCCGATGAGGGTCTGCGCCGCGGCATCCATCGCCGGGGCGTCGAGCCGGCCCCGCACGCTCGTCGTGTCGAGGCGGCGCAGCGGGTCGAATCCGGCGATCTCGTCGGCGAGCCGGTAGCGATAGCGGCGCCAGACAGCGGAGAACCGCGCGTCGAAGCCCTCGGGCGCGAGCGAGGTGCGATGCACCGCCACATCCGAATAGGCGCCGAGTACGCCGCGCATCCGTCCGGCGATCGAGGCGGCCGGGTCGAGGGCTGCGCGTCCGTGCCGTGACTCGATGCGCGCCCATTGCGCGTCGTCGAGGTCGACGTGCGCGACCTGGCCGGAGGCGTGCACCCCGGCATCCGTGCGTCCGGCGACGACCAGCCGCACGTCGGAACCGACGATCCGCGCCAGCGCCTCTTCGAGCGTGCCCTGCACGGTGCGCAGCGTCGGCTGCCGGGCCCACCCGCGGAAGTGGGTTCCGTCGTAGGCGATGTCGAGCCGGATGCGCACGTCGACAAGCCTAGGTCACCGACGGCGACGGCCCCGGAGCATCCGCGGATGCCGGGGCCGTCGTCGCGATCCGGGAAAGGTCAGATGCCGCCGTCGATCGATCGGATGGTGGTCGCCGGCTCATCCGGCACCATCACCTGGGTGTCGCGGTTCAGGCTCTCACCGCGGAAGAACCGCTTAGACCGCGGGAACAGGTACCAGACGAACATCAGCACGAGACCGAACGCGAGCGATCCGATGCCGATCACGAACGTGCCGCCAATGCCGAACAGCACGGTGTAGCCGTAGTCGACGTCCCACATGTCGATCGCCGACTGCACGAACGCTCCCGTGAGCATCAGTCCACCCAGCAGGGGGAAGAGACCCTTGAAGAAGAACTCGCGCGGCGAGCGGAAGATGTCGCGGCGGAAGTACCAGACACAGGCGAAGCCGGTGATCGCGTAGTAGAACGCGATGGCGAGACCGAGCGACAGGATCGAGTCCTGAAGGATGTTGTCGCTGATGAGGGTCATGCCGATGTAGTAGACCGAGGCGACCACGCCCATGACGATCGTCGAGAACGACGGAGTCTTGTACTTCGGGTGCACGTCCTTGAACTTCGCCGGAAGCGCGCGGTAGACGCCCATCGCGAGCGTGCCGCGCGCCGTCGGGAGGATCGTGGTCTGCGTCGAGGAGATCGCCGAGATGATCACGGAGACCACGAGCACCCACCCGAACGGCCCGAGCAGCCCGTCCTTGATCGCCAGGAAGAAGTCGTCGGCATTGGCCTCGTTGCCGAGTCCCGTGCCCGTCTCGCCGAGGCCCGCGTACATCATGGCCGCGATCGTGACCGCGACGTAGGTGAAGAGCAGGATGACGGTGGTGAGCAGAGCCGCGCGACCCGGGATGCGCTTCGGGTCCTTGGTCTCCTCGTTCAGGGCGAGGCAGGTGTCCCAGCCCCAGTAGATGAAGAGGGCGAGCAGGATGGCCTCGGTGAAGCCCGACCAGTCGGTGAAGGCGAACGGGTTCAGCCACTCCATGTCGAAGGGCGTCGGGTTCGGAGCCGTTCCCGCGAAGAACTGCCACAGAGCGGTGACGATGAAGATGCCGAGGGCGAGGTACTGGATGCCGAGCAGGATGTTCTGGATGCGCTCGCCGATCTCGACGCCGCGCCAACTCACCCACGTCATCGCCGCGATGAAGACGACGGCCACCACGACCACACGCCAATCGTTGTTCGCGAGGTCCTGCCCGATCAGCGACCAGAAGTAGACCGAGGCGATCTGCGCGAGGTTCGCGAGCACCACCATGCCCGCGACGGCGACACCCCAGCCGCCCATCCAGCCCACCCACGGGCCGAACGCCTTGGTGCCCCAGGTGAACGTCGTGCCGCAGTCGGGCACGGCGTTGTTGAGCTCTCGGTACGCGAAGGCGATGAGAAGCATCGGCACGAACGCGATGATGAAGGCGATGGGCGCCTGCGCGCCGACCGCGAGGACCACGAAGCCGAGCGTCGCGACGAGCGAGTACACGGGCGCGGTGGAGGCGAGACCGATGACGGTCGAACCCCAGAGCCCGAGTGTGCCGGCCGCCAACCCCTTGCCGTCGGGCCGTTCAAGGTGGATGGGCGTCGTAGCTGCCATGGTCAGACAGTAGGGCCATTGCGGTTATCGCGTCAATGACTTTCTCTGAACGACTGATTCCATCCGCGAATGGATACGCACGCGACGAAATCCGCAGTTCAGTTCCGTCCGAGCATCCCGTCGGCATGGTCGGCGATCCAGGCCATCAGCGGCAGCATCCGCTCCATGAGGTCGCGCCCGAGCGGGGTCAGGCTGTACTCGACGTGCGGGGGCACCGTCGGGAACGACTCGCGGTGCACGAGGCCGTCGTCGGCGAGGGTGCGCAGCGTGGAGGCGAGCATCTTCTCGCTGATGCCGTCGACCTCTCGGCGCAGCTCGCCCCAGCGCAGCGTTCCGTCCGACAGAGAGGACAGTACGAGGACGCCCCACTTGCTCATCACGTGGTCGAGGATCACGCGAGTGCTGCACCCCTGCTCGAAGACGAGCGGAGTGCTCTCGCGGATCTGCGCATAACTCACCGTCATGTAGGTACCTTACTTCAAAGTGGGTACCCACATGTTGGAAGGTTTTGAATCAGCGCCGGGTTGTCGAAGATGTCATCCCCACGAAAGGACCCTCATGACCATTCTCGTCACCGGCGCCACCGGACAGCTCGGCCGCCTCGTCATCGACAGCCTCCTCGAGCGCGGCGCGGAGCCGTCGTCGATCGTCGCGGGCGTGCGCGATCTCGCCAAGGCATCCGACATCTCCGCCCAGGGCGTGCGCACCGCGGTCGTCGACTACGACCAGCCCGCCACGATCGCCGCAGCCCTCGAGGGCGTCGACTCGGTGCTCCTGATCTCGGGTTCTGAAGTCGGTCGCCGTACCGCGCAGCACCAGGCGGTCATCGACGCGGCGAAGGCTGCCGGTGTGAGCAAGCTCGTCTACACGAGTGCACCGAAGGCCCCGACGAGCAACCTCGTGCTCGCGCCCGAGCACAAGGCGACCGAGGAGCTCATCGCCGTGTCCGGCATCCCCTCCGTGATCCTGCGGAACAACTGGTACACCGAGAACTACGCCGCCAACATCGCGCAGGCCCGGGACACCGGCGTCGTGGCCGCCAGCGTCGGCGACGGCCGCGTGGCCTCGGCGAGCCGCAAGGACTTCGCGGATGCCGCAGCGGTCGTGCTGCTCGAAGACGGCCACCTCGGCCAGGCGTACGAGCTGGGTGGCGACGTCGCAGGGACCTACGACGACCTCGCCGCCGCGATCGCCGCGGTCATCGGTAGCCCCGTCGAGTACCGCGCACTGACCGCCGAGGAGCACGCCGCAGCTCTGGAGTCCGCGGGCCTCGACGCGGGAACCATCGGGTTCGTCACCGCGCTCGACGCCGGCATCCGTGATGGCGCGCTGGCCGACACCGACGGCACGCTCGCGCGCCTGATCGGCCGCCCGACCACTCCGCTCGTGGAGGGCCTCCGCCCGCTGGCGTGACCCGTCCGACGCTCGCGTCGCAGACAGCCCGGTGTCCTTCGCGGATTCCGGGCTTTTCTGCGCTCGGATGCAGGCCGGCCGCTAGTCTCGCGAGTATGAGCATCGATGCACAGGCCGCCCTCGACGCGATCACCGCCGAGGAGCGGGGGCTGGATTTCGCTCGTTTCACGGTGACGGATGCCTGGGACGTGGGTTCCTTGCTGCGCGCACGTGCCGTCGCCGATGCGCTGCCGATCGTCGTCTCGGTCGTCCTCGGCGGCCAGCGCGCCTTCCACATGGCGGCGCCGGAAACGAGCGCCCTCAACGACGCGTGGCTGGAGCGCAAGTTCCGTGTCGTCGAGCACTTCGGACGTTCCTCCCTGGGTGTGCACTATGACTTCCTCTCCCGGGGAGAGGACTTCACGCGGTCGTCCCGCCTCGACCCCGCGCTGTACGCGGCGGCGGGCGGCGGGTTCCCGATCCGGATCGGCGGCACGCTCGCCGGCGCGATCGGCGTGAGCGGCCTCGAGATGCACGCCGACCACGCTCTGGTCGTGGAGGCGCTGCGCGCGCACCTCTCGCGCTGAGACGAACCGCCGCCACGTCAAGCCCCTGGGCGCGTAGCGTTCGGCGCGCGATGGTGGGCGCATGGCGAAGAACGTGCGCACGCTCCGATGCACCCCGGCGGATGTCTTCGAGGTGCTCGAGAACGGCTGGCTGTACCCGGCCTGGGTCGTCGGCGCGTCACGGATGCGCGAGGTCGATGAGAGCTGGCCCGCCGAGGGATCGCGGCTGCACCACTCGGTCGGTGTCTGGCCCGCCCTCCTCGATGACACCACTGTTGTCGAGGAGTGGTCACCCCCGAACCGCATGATCATCCGCGCGAAGGGATGGCCGATCGGAGAGGCTCGCGTCACGCTGCGCGTGCGCGCGCGGGACGGCGGTGCCCTGGTGCGCATCGACGAAGAACCCGTGAAGGGGCCGGCGACACTGCTCCCGAGCCTGATCACCACGCCGCTGCTGCGACTCCGCAACGCGGAGACCCTGCACCGCCTGGCATACCTCGCCGAGGGACGTGCTCGCTGACCTCCAGCCAGTAGCGCCACCCAGAGCCGGCCGTCAAGACCCTGACGCACTCACCGGCACCGCGGAAGACTGCATCCGCCCCACTGATCGGAGAAGCACATGACCTCCCCCCTCCTCACTTCCCCCGCTCCGCTCCCCACTCCGCGCGGACCGCTCGGCGAGGCGGTGCGGAAGCGCCTGACCGGCGAAGCCGATGCCGTGACCGTGCGGAGCGCGCAAGCCGCGGTGGCCGCCGCATCCGATCTCCTGCACGACGATGACGTGCAGCTGGCGCTCTTCCTGCTCTACGCCTCCGCATACGGCTCGCTCCCCGGGCTGGATCCTCGCCTGGAGTGGGACCCCGAGCTGATCGCGGTCCGCGGCGTGCTGGAGACGGCCTTCGAGCAGCGCCTGCGCGAGGTCGTGCCGATGCCGGAGATCCCGGCCCCCACCGTCGATGCCGTCGGGCGCGCGCTGTTCGCCCTCGCCGCGGGCGACGACGGCCCCAGCCTCTCGCGTTACCTCGCTCGGAAGGCGACGCCTGAGCAGGCACGCGAGTTCTTCCTGCAGCGTTCCGTCTACACGCTGCGCGAGGCCGATCCCCACTCATGGGCGATCCCGCGGCTCACCGGGCGGGCGAAGGCGGCGCTCGTCGAGATCCAGTCCGACGAGTACGGCGGTGGGCGCCCGGAGCGTGTGCACGCGGAGATCTTCGCCGCCGCGATGCGCGGCGCAGATCTCGACGACACGTACGGCGCCTACGTCGACGATGTGCCGGCGATCACTCTCGCGTCGCACAACATGATGTCGATGTTCGGGCTGAACCGTCGACTGGTCGGTGCGATCGTGGGTCATCTGGCGGCCTTCGAGATGACGTCGTCGATCCCCAACAAGCTCTACGCCGACGGGTTGCGCCGACTCGGCTACGGCGAGGATGTCACGGACTACTTCGACGAGCACGTAGAGGCGGATGCCGTGCACGAGCAGATCGCGGCACGCGATCTCGCCGGCGGACTCGCGGAGGACCGACCGGATCTGCTGCCGGACATCATGTTCGGAGCCGCCGCGTGCCTCGCGGTCGACGGCTGGGTCGGAGAGCACGTCCTCGACGCCTGGTCGCGGGACGAGTCCTCGCTCCGAGAGCGGGTGGACGTATGAGCGTGCACGACGAGCATCCGACCATCACCGCGTATCCCGACGGGCCCCTGCTGGTGCGCGGCGCCGTCGACCTCGTCGACGCCGACGGAGCGCCGATCGAACAGCGTCGACGCACCGTCGCGCTGTGCCGATGCGGGCTGTCGGCGATCAAACCGTTCTGCGACGGCACGCACAAGCCCGCCGGGTTCCGCACCGACGACTGATGCGACGCCCTCCCTTCCGCTCCGCGCTGCAGGCGGCGACACGACCCGCACGATTGCTGCTGGTCGCCAAGACCGCACTGGCCGTGGGGATCGCGTGGTTCATCGCCCGGTACATGCCGGGCGTCACGCAGGAGTATCCGTACTACGCCCCGCTCGGTGCTCTCGTGAGCATGTACCCGACGCTGATGGGATCGGTGAAATCGGGACTCCAGACGATCCTCGGCCTCGCGGTCGGGATCGGACTGGCGTCGGTCATCGTGCTGACGGTGGGGCCGACGTGGTGGTCGATCCCGATCATCGTCGGGATCGGCGTTCTCCTCTCCGGAACCGGTTGGTTCGGGGTCGGTCGCGAGTATGTGCCGATGGCCGCGTTGTTCGTGCTGATCGTCGGCGGACAGGACGCCGACGACTACTCTCTGGGCTATCTCGCGCAGATGACCGTGGGCGTGGTCGTGGGACTCGTCGTGAACCTCGCCGTCGCCCCCGCTCCCCTCACTGCGGAGGCGACGGCGAACCTCGAGGTCTTTCGCAGGAAGTTGGCGACGCATCTGCACGACGTCGGAGACGCCGTCTCGGATTCGTGGCCGCCCGAGAAAGAGCAGTGGGCCGAGGACGCCGCATCGCTCTCGGATACCGCGAGCGAGCTGCGCCTTGCTCTCGTCGAGGCCGACGAGAGCCGTCGCGGCAACCCACGCGCATGGGGGAAGCGGGCGGCGACGGACGAGGCGCACGCGCAGCTGGAGGCGCTGGAGCGCATCGCGCAGCACATCCGCGATGTCTCCGACACGATCGCAGACACCATCTGGGGCCGGCCGGGGGCGATCGATCTCGATCCCGCCCTTCCCGCACCGTTGACCAGCGCCTGCCACGCGGTCGCCGAGGTGATCGCCCTGCAGGACGCCGATTCGCCCGACGCTCATCGCGTCCGTGGAGAGGCGACGCGTGCCGTGCGTCTGCTGCTCGAGACCGTCGACGACCGCACGATCGAGTTGCGTCAGTCGATCGGACCTGGTGTGCTCACGGCGATGCACCTGCGTCGCATCCTGATCCTCGGCCGGCCGCCCGCCGACTCCTCGTCGGCCGAAGTGCGGTAGAGAACAGAAAACCCCGGTCCGAGGACCGGGGTGAATTCCTGTAGCAGGAGCGGGGCTTGAACCCGCGACCTCACGATTATGAGTCGTGCGCTCTGACCAGCTGAGCTACCCTGCCGCGACGCATCCGCGTTCTGCAGAGACGAATGCTGCGAGCCCCGAGTCAGGATTGAACTGACGACCCCTTCCTTACCATGGAAGTGCTCTGCCACTGAGCTATCGGGGCGTGCTGCCCCTCGCGGGGCAACCACACGAGAATACCATCACTGTGGCGTCCTCATGAAATCGAGCCGGTCAATACTCGTAGCGACCGGCGTTCTCGCGCAACCACGGCAGCGGGTCGATGGTCGATCCGTTGACGATGAGCTCGAAGTGCATGTGCGCGCCGTAGGAGCGACCGGTGTTGCCGGTCTTTCCGACGACGGTTCCGACGGTGACCTTGTCGCCCGTCTTGACCTGCAGCGAGCCGTACTGCATGTGCGCGTAGTGACTCGTGATGACCTCGCCGTCGATGACGTGGTCGATGTACACGGTGACGCCGTAGGCGCCGCCCTGCTCGGTCGCGAGGCGGACGGTGCCGTCGGCGATCGCCTGGACGGGTGCGCCGTTGCCGGGCACGAAGTCGATGCCCTCGTGCAGTCGGCCGCTGCGCATGCCGTAGCCGTAGCTCATGCCGACGCCGACGAGGAACGGCCACTGGATGGCCGCCTCGGGGTCGTTGGTGAAGACCTCGTTGGAGTAGTTGATGCCCTGTTCGGCCGCGACCTCGACGAGGGAGATCGTGCTGAAGTCGTCGCCGCGGTCGAGGGCCTCGTTCTGCACGTCGGAGGACGTGACGAAGGCCTGGATCTCATCGGATGCCGCGGACTTCTCGTCGGCAGCCGCGGGAGCGACGAGCGACGTGGCGGCGGTCGAGGTGCCCTGTACGGCGGCGAGAGCCTCGGCGGGGAGCGTCATCGACACCGCGAGGAGCCCGGCGAGGCTCATGACACCCAGGGAGGCTCCGACGGTCACGACCTTGCGGATGCGGCCGGAGCGGCGCGGGGCGAGGTGCACGATCTCTTCGATCGAGGACTTCTCGACGGGCACCGAGGCGGTCGCGCGGTGGAAGGCCGATCCCTTGAACGCCTGAGAGGCCTGCTCGAACGCGTCGATGAGGTTCTCGGTCGGCGCGGGGATGGCGGGGCCGTCGATGATGATCGGCTCGTCACTCACGACGATCGGGACCTTGGCCGGCTTCGGCGTCGATTCGCCGAGCTCGGAGACGACCTCTTCGGGCGCAGCGATCTTCTCGACGGACTCGCCGGAGGCGATGGCCTCGGCCGCCAGCATGCGGGCGGCGCGACGGGACAGGGGCGCGGAGGTCTCGGGGGCCGCGGGGGATGCAGAGGCTGTCGCCGTCTCTCCCACCGCGGTGGCCTCGTGGGCCTGAGTGCGGAGTCGGCTGGAGCGGCGCGTGGGCGCAGATGCAGCCTGGGGATTCTCGAAGGGCAAAACGATTCTCTCGGGGTCGTACGTCAAGCTCGGGGGCGCTTACTCATCTTCCGCCTTCGGGCGGCGGAAATAACGATCGCATAAACACTACCTCGACTCGGCTGGGAAAGCCATGAGTCATTCATCTTTCACGCCGATCCGTTCGATCAGGCGTGCGTGGACGGCGCTCCCGCCGGCGACGATCAGGGGGCGCGGAGTGTCGACGTCGAAGCGGGAGAGCTCGCCTCCGGCCTCGCGCACGAGCAGGGCTCCCGCCGCGAAGTCCCAGGGCTTCAGACCGCGCTCGAAGTATCCGTCGAGGCGTCCGGCGGCGACGTAGGCGAGGTCGAGTGCCGCCGCTCCCATCCGTCGCAGGTCACGAGCGATCGGCATCACGCGCCGGACCGTCTCGATGTCGCCGTCGTGCGTGGCGGGGTCGTAACCGAAGCCGGTCGCCAGGAGCGCACCCGCGGGCGTCTCGTCGGTGACCGCGAGGCGTTCGTCGCCCAGCCAGGCGCCGTGCCCGCGCGCGGCGGAGAAGAGCTCACCCAGGGCCGGCGCGAACACGACTCCGGCAAGATGCTCCCAGCTCGACGGGTCGGCCGTTCCGCGTACGGCGGCGATGCTGACGTTGTAGGCGGGGATGCCGGTGGCGTAGTTCACGGTGCCGTCGATCGGGTCGACGACCCACGTGATACCGGTCTCGCTCTGCGCCGCCTCGGACTCCTCGCCGAGGAACCCGTCACCCGGCCGCGCGACATCGAGCCGGGTGCGGATCAGGGCCTCGACCTCGCGGTCGGCCTCGGTGACGATGTCGGCCAGCGTGGTCTTGGTCGCCGCGAGGGTGACCCCCTCACGCCGCCGGCGCTGCGCGAGTTCGCCGGCCTCCCGTGCGATCTCCTGCGCGAGCTCGGCGAGCTCGACCTCGATCTCGTTGCTCACTGCGGAGGACGCGGGGCGGGAGGCGGCGGCGGGAAGGCTTCCTGCGTGTGCGGAGCCGAGGGCGCGGACTGCGGCGGTGCGGGCTGAGGGGGCGCGGACTGCTGCGGAGGAGCGGGCTGCGGGGGCGCGCTCGGGTACGCGAATCCGGGCTCGGCGGGAGCGGTCGGCACCGGAGGAACCCCGGGAACCGCGGGCGCCTGCGGCTCGGGAGCCACCGGGAACGACGTGGCCGGTAGCGCGGCCTGCGGGACGTAGGCCGTGGGCTGTCCCGTGTAATAGGCGTTCCAGTCGGGGCTACCGTCGGGCAGTGCGGGCAACGGGGTCACACCGTCGGCGAACGTCGGCCACGAGAGGAACGCGCTGGCCGGAGGCGCCTGCTGAGCGGGCTTCTTCGGTGCGAAGAGCGCGTTGAGCAGGGGGACGAGCGTCGTTCCCACAGCGGCGAGGATCGTCAGCGCGACGACGATGCGCCAGTACAGCTCGACGTACTCGAACGAGTCGGGGAAGGTCAGGTAGAACACGAGCATCGCGACGAGACCGCCGAGGAAGACGACCGTGACGATGTAGATCACCCGGTTGAACGTGGTGGGGTGCCGCTGCGCGGCCGGAGTGAACAGTCGCACGTGCAGAAGCGCGAGCTGCAGGATTCCGACGACGAGGAGGAGCTGGAAGAACCGCGCCGCTCCGTTGAAGTAGTAGTCGTCTTCGGGCAGCCAGATCTTGAAGGCGCCGACGATCAGCGCGATGATCCAGGTCACCATGCTGGTGAGCGCCAGCCAGTCGGGGCGCTTGGGCGCGAGACCCGCCTCGAGGATCGCGATGCCCGCGAATCCGGCGAACAGCAGGATCGTCAGGAATGCCCGGCCGATCAGGCCGTCCTGGTCACCGATCAGCACCCACACGACGCAGACGAGCGCTGCGGCGATCAGAGCCCCGATGGCGATCCAGATGGCTCCCCTGATCAGGAGCGACATGTTCTTCTTCTCTTCGGTCACGGTCTCCGGCTGGGACATGACGACCCTCCCCCTCTAGCGGCGTTGCCCTCATCCTGCCATGCGCGCAGGGCGGGCACTGTCCCTGCGCCCCGGATGTGCACAAACACCCGAAAGCCGACGTCGGTGCAGTCCGAGTCAGCCGCCCTTCTTCGCGGAAGCCGCCGCGAACGCCGCGATCCGGGCCTGCGCGTCGGGCGTCTGCATCGCGGCGCCGATCGAGAGCGCCTCCGCCGACAGCTGCTCGACGAAGCTGCGCTCGGGCTGCGCGCGCACCAGGTGCTTCGCCTGCCCATAGGCATCCGCGGCTCCGGCGAGCCAGAAGCGCGCGATCTCCTCGCCACGCGACCGCACGAGTGCCGCCTCGGCCGCCGAGTCCTCTCCCGCAACCGCCTCGGCCACGAGCCCCCATTCCACGGCTTCGTCGGCCGTGAGCAGTCGGTCCTGCAGCACGAGCTGGAGCGCACGCCTCTGCCCGACCGCGCGGGCGAGCTGTGCCGAGACCGACAGGTCGGGCGTCAGGCCGATGTTCGCATAGAGACTGCCGAGCCGTGATCGCGAGCCGACCACCGCGTAGTCGCTGCTGAGCAGGATCCCGAGCCCGCCGCCCGCGGTCGTGCCGTGCGCAGCCGCGACGACCGGCACCGACGACTCGGTCAGCGAGCGGATGCCGGTATTGATGACCTCCGCAAGGGCCGTGATCTCGTCGCCCGAACCCATGGTGGTCGCCATGTCGATCACGTCGCCGCCGGCGCAGAACGCGGGCCCCGCCGCATCGATCAGGATCGCCTTCACATCGGAACGCGATGTCGCCTCGCCCGTGGCGTCGCGCCACGCGTGCGCGAGATCGGCGTTGAAGGCGTTGAGCCGAGCCGGGCGGTTCAGCGTGAGCCGAGCCATCCCCTCATCGACCGAGAACAGGATGGCATCGCTCATGGCTTCTCCTTCGAGCACAGGACGTTGCGTCCAGCGTAATCGCGGTCAGGCGTACTGCCACACCCGCGAGACGAACGACTCCATACGGCGGCGCGTGCCGTCGAGGCGGAAATCGACCTGTCCGTCGGCCAGGACCTCGTTCGGTGCGAGTGGGTGCGCAAGGCGCACATTCTCATGGCAGGAGAGATCGGCGCAGATGTAGGTGCCGAACGAGTCGCCCCGGTGTCCCGCCTCCCCCGCCCGCCGCGCCGAGAACAGCGTGACCTGGTTGCCCGGCTGCATGGTGCGGCAGATGTCGCACATGCCCGATCGGCCGCGACCGGGGTCGGAGGCGCGCAGGACGATGCCGACGATCTCGCCGTCGTGCGGGATAAGCACATACCCGCGACGACCGGCGCCCGGGTCGCGCCACGCGAAGAAGTCGAGGTAGTCCCAGTCGACCAGCACGAAGTCGTGCGGCATCTCCATGACTCGGAGTTCGTCGGCATCCGCATTGACGAACGATGCCCGGACGTCTGCTTCGGTGAGCGCTCGCATCGTCCCAGTCTAGGAAGTCATGGAGCGCAGGCGGCTCGTAGAGTGGCGGGATGGCACACGCACTCGTCACCGGAGCATCCCGCGGCATCGGCCGGGCCACCGCGATCGCGCTGAGCGCCCGCGGCGATCGCGTCGTCGTGCACTACGGCAGTGACCGGGACTCCGCCGCCGAGACGCTCGCCCTGCTGCATGGTGATGGGCATCACCTGGTGGGCGGCGATCTGGCGGATCCGGATGCCGCGGCGGCAGTCGTCGCGCGGGCGATCGATGCCCTCGGTGCGATCGATGTGGTGGTGAACAACGCCGCGATCGCGCCGAGCCCGGCGACCTTCCATCGGGTGGATGCCGTGGACTACGCGACCTGGCAGCAGGTCTGGACGCGGATGCTCGACGTCGATTTGCTCGCCGCCGCCAACGTCTCGTATCTCGTCGCGAATGCACTCATCCGCACGGGAGCTCCGGGGTCGATCGTGAACGTCGGATCGCGGGGCGCCGTGCGCGGCGAGCCCGACTTCCCCGCCTACGGTGCCGCGAAGGCCGGGTTGCACGCGCTCGGTCAGTCGCTGGCCGTCGCACTGGCCCCGCACGGCATCGCCGTCGCGACCGTCTCCCCCGGCTTCGTCGGGACCGAACGGCAGCAGCCGAAGCTCGCCGGCGCCGAAGGGGACTCCGTGCGTGCGCAGAGTCCGTTCGGCCGCGTCGGCACACCCGAGGAGGTTGCCGCCGCGGTCGTCTATCTCACGTCGCCCGAGGCGCAGTGGGCGTCGGGGGCGGTACTCGATCTCAACGGGGCGTCGTACCTGCGGTGAGCGGACGAGAACGCGACCCCGGAACGAAGAAGGCCCCGCGATCGCGGGGCCTTTCTGGTGGCGAGTGAGGGATTCGAACCCCCGAATGCAGTGCAGTCTGATTTACAGTCAGATCCCTTTGGCCGCTTGGGTAACTCGCCAGAGCGCACCCGTCCAACTTGAACAGCCAACCGGGGGCACGAGTATTTATAGTACCCGCCGAACGCCGGTGGATGAAATCGAGCTGTCAGCTGCCCTGGACGCCGCGCGCCGACTCCGCGAGCGACTCGGGAGTGCGCAGCAGACCGCCCTCGGCGCGGCACGTGGCCGCCGCGATGTCCATCGCCCGATGCAGCAGCGTCCGCCACTCCTCCGCCGCCTCAGGACGCGCCCCGACCAGCCCCGCAGCGACCGAGGCGAGGGTCGCGTCCCCTGCTCCGACCGTGTCGACGATCGGTCCCGGCAGCGTCGCGATCGGCGCGGAGATCGTCGCGGCATCCGTCTCGATCACCGCCCCATCGGAGCCCGCCGTCGCCAGCACGGCCTTCACACCGAGCGACCGCAGTCGCGCGCGCAGCGCGTCGAGGTCTCCGTCGTACAGCAGCGTCGCGTCATCGGCGCCGACCTTGACGATCTCGGTCGCCGCGGCGAGACGCTCGAAGCCGCGCACGAACTCCTCCCGGTCGCTGAGCATGCCCGAGCGCGGATTGGGATCGATCGCGAGGCGCGCGTCGCCGACGGCATCCGCCAGGGCATCGACCTCGGCTGGAACATCGAACGGGAAGCAGCTGATCGCCACGAGATCCGAGTCGGCGATCGCCTGCCGCGCGGCATCGGAGTAGCGGATGCTGCGCCGCTGCGCCGCCTCGTTGAAGACGTACTCCGGCTCGCCGCCGGCCGAGCGCTGCACGATCGCGCGCGAGGAGCCGTGCGGGGCCGGCTCGGCGATCAGCGTCACCCCGTGGTCGGCGAGGTACTCGCGGATGTGCTCGCCGGCCGCATCGTCGCCCACCATGGCGATCAACGTCGTCGGCACGCCCAATCGGCGCAGGCCCACGGCCACGTTCAGCGCGGCGCCACCCACCAGTTCGCGGATGCCCGCCTCATCGCGGATCTCGTCGATCAGGGCGTCTCCGATGACGACCGCGGATCGGGAAGAAGTCTCTGTGCTCACCCGCCCGACATTACCGCGCCCCGCCGTCATCGTCGGCTCGCGCGACTCGCGATGACCGAGGAGTACGGTGTGGCTATGAAGGCACGCTCCGTTGCCGCCGTCGCGGCCCTCCTGCTCATCGCCGGCCTCACGGGCTGCGGCGCCGCCTCCGACGAAGACGGCGGCTCCTCGGCCTCGCCATCGCCCTCGGAATCGGAATCGCCCACGGAGTCGGCATCCGCCTCCCCCACCCCGTCACCGACGCCGACGGCCGCTGCCGTGGCGCTGCCGACCGACTGCCGCGCGATCCTCTCGGACGACGTGCTGTCGCAGCTCGGCGAGACGCCGTTGAACGACGCCGCGTTCGGGCCGTCGGGCGTCGGCGCCGACGGAACCCTCACGTGCATCTGGCGCGACCCCGGCGCCGACACCACCGGCCTCGTCACGACGATCGAGCGCATGAACCGCGGCCCCGCGCTCGATCTGCTCAATCAGCTCGCCGACACCGAAGGGTTCAGCTGCTTCACGCCCGACGGCGGCACCCGCTGCGAGAAGACCTGGCAGAACGAGCAGTACCCCGTGACCGACGGGCGCACCCTGTTCTGGCGCGACGACATCCTCATCGACACCCAGTACTCCAACCTCGCACCGACCGGCTACACGGCCAGCATCATCGCGAGCATCTTCGACTGAAGCATCCGCCCCGCCCGCCCGATGCCGGGCCGGGTACGACGAAGGCCCCGGGGAGAACCCCGGGGCCTTCGTTCACTCACACTCAGTTATAGGTTCCGGGCGTGATGTCGTCCGTCGAGAACGCGTCGAAGTCGACGTAACCGAAGTCACCGTCGGCGTACGCACCGTCGGATGCGAAGATCCGGTTCGGGTAGCGCTCGCTCTTGGCCTCTTCCGTAGCCTCGACCGTGACGTCGCGGTACTTCGAGAGACCGGTTCCGGCGGGGATGAGCTTTCCGATGATGACGTTCTCCTTGAGACCGACCAGCGGGTCGCGCTTGCCCTGCATCGCAGCCTCGGTGAGCACGCGGGTCGTCTCCTGGAAGGAGGCGGCCGACAGCCACGACTCCGTCGCGAGCGACGCCTTCGTGATACCCATCAGCTCCGAACGGCCCGACGCGGGGCGCTTGCCCTCGGCCACGGCCTCGCGGTTGATCGCCTGGTAGCGCTTGAGGTCGACCATCTCACCCGGCAGCAGGGTCGTGTCGGCGTGATCGACGACGGTGACCTTGCGGAGCATCTGGCGGACGATGACCTCGATGTGCTTGTCGTGGATCGGCACACCCTGCGAGCGGTACACGCCCTGGACGCCGTTGACGAGGTAACGCTGCACCTCGCGGGCACCCATGACACGCATGACCTCCTTGGGGTCGAGCGTGCCGACCAGGATCGGCTGACCGACCGTGACGTGCTGCCCGTCCTCGACCAGGAGCGTCGCACGACGCAGAACCGGGTAGATGACCGGCTCGTCGCCGTTGTCGGGCGTCAGGATGACCTTCTTGGCCTTGTCCGTCTCGTCGATCGTGATGCGGCCATCGGCCTCGGCGATCGGCGACGCACCCTTGGGGGTACGAGCCTCGAACAGCTCCTGCACACGGGGAAGACCCTGCGTGATGTCATCGGCCGACGCGGAACCACCGGTGTGGAAGGTACGCATCGTCAGCTGGGTACCGGGCTCACCGATCGACTGGGCCGCGATGATGCCGACGGCCTCGCCGATGTCGACGGTCTTACCCGTCGCCAGCGAACGGCCGTAGCACTGAGCGCAGACACCGACGGCGGAGTCGCAGGTCAGGACCGAGCGCACCTTGATGGTCTCGACACCCGCCGCGACCAGCTTGTCGATGAGCACGTCACCCACGTCGTCACCGGCGTCGGCGAGGACCTCGCCCTTGCTGTCGACGACACCCGAGGCGAGCGTACGGGCGAACACCGAGTTCTCGACGTTCGCGTCGCGGACGAGCTCACCCTGCGAGTTCGGAGCGGCGATCGGGAGCTCGAGGCCCTTCGACGTGCCGCAGTCCTCTTCGCGGATGATGACGTCCTGCGAGACATCCACCAGACGACGGGTCAGGTAACCCGAGTCGGCGGTACGCAGAGCGGTGTCGGCCAGACCCTTACGGGTACCGTGCGTCGCGATGAAGTACTCCGCCACCGACAGACCCTCGCGGTACGAGGAGATGATCGGACGCGGGATGATCTCACCCTTGGGGTTGTTCACCAGACCACGCATACCCGCGATGTTGCGGATCTGCAGCCAGTTACCACGGGCGCCCGAGGACACCATGCGGTTGATGGTGTTGTCCTCCGGGAAGTGCGCCTTCATCGCGGCCTGGACCTCGTCGGTCGCCTCGGTCCAGATCTTGATGAGCTCCTGGCGACGCTCGGCGTCGGTCGTGAGGCCCTTCTCGTACTGGGACTGGACCTTCGCGGCCTGCTTCTCGTAGCCCGCGACGATCTCGGCCTTGTTCGGCGGCGTCAGGATGTCGCTCAGGGCGACGGTCACACCGGAGCGCGTGGCCCAGTAGAAACCGGCGTCCTTGATGCGGTCAAGCGACGCAGCCGTCTCGACCTTCGGGTACTCCTCGGCCAGCTTGTTGACGATCTGCGACAGCTTGCCCTTGTCGGCCTGCTCGCGGACGAAGGGGTAGCCCTTCGGCAGCGCGTCGTTGAAGATCGCCTGACCCAGCGAGGCGTCCACGAGACCGTGACGCTCGTAGCCCTCGGGCGCTTCGCCCTCGAGGAACGTCAGACCCGGGATGCGGATGCGGATCTTGGCCTGCAGGTCGAGGGTTCCCTCGTCCTTCGCCAGGATCGCCTCACCGACCGAACCGAATGCACGGCCCTCACCGGCTGCGCCCTCCTTGACCGTGGTCAGGTGGTGCAGACCGATGATCATGTCCTGCGAGGGCAGGGTCACCGGGCGGCCGTCGGACGGCTTCAGGATGTTGTTCGACGCGAGCATCAGCACGCGGGCCTCGGCCTGAGCCTCGACCGACAGCGGCAGGTGCACGGCCATCTGGTCACCGTCGAAGTCGGCGTTGAACGCCGCGCAGACGAGCGGGTGCAGCTGGATGGCCTTGCCCTCGACGAGCTGCGGCTCGAACGCCTGGATGCCGAGACGGTGCAGCGTGGGCGCACGGTTGAGCAGCACGGGACGCTCGCGGATGATCTCCTCGAGCACGTCCCAGACCTCGGGACGGGTGCGCTCGACGGCGCGCTTCGCAGCCTTGATGTTCTGCGAGTGACCCAGGTCGATCAGGCGCTTGATGACGAACGGCTTGAAGAGCTCCAGAGCCATCTGCTTGGGCAGACCGCACTGGTGCAGCTTGAGCTGCGGTCCGACGATGATGACCGAACGGCCCGAGTAGTCGACGCGCTTTCCGAGCAGGTTCTGACGGAAACGACCCTGCTTACCCTTCAGCATGTCGCTGAGGGACTTCAGGGCGCGGTTGCCGGTACCGGTGACGGGACGACCACGGCGACCGTTGTCGAACAGAGCGTCGACGGCCTCCTGCAGCATGCGCTTCTCGTTGTTGACGATGATCTCGGGGGCACCGAGGTCGATCAGACGACGAAGACGGTTGTTGCGGTTGATCACGCGGCGGTACAGGTCGTTCAGGTCGGAGGTCGCGAAGCGGCCACCGTCGAGCTGCACCATCGGACGCAGCTCCGGCGGGATGACCGGGACGACGTCGAGGACCATCGCCGCCGGGCTCATGCCGGTCTCGAGGAACGAGTTGACGACCTTGAGACGCTTGATCGCACGGATCTTGCGCTGGCCCTTGCCCTCGGCGATCTGCAGGTGCAGGTTCTCGGCCTCGGCCGCGAGGTCGAACGCAGCGAGACGACGCTGGATCGACTCGGCGCCCATGTAGGCCTCGAAGTACTGACCGAAGCGGTCCTGCAGCTCGTGGAAGACGTCGTCCTCGGGGCGAAGTGCACCGACCTCGAGCGTGCGGAAGTCCTCCCACACGCGCTCGAGCTTGGCGATCGCCTCGTCGGCACCCTTGCGGATGAGCGACATCTCCTTCTCGGCGGCGTCCTTGACCTTCTTCTTGGCGTCGGCCTTGGCACCCTCGGCCTCGAGAGCAGCGAGCTCCTCCTCGAGACGAGCGAGGCGCTCGGCGATCTTGGAGTCGCGGCGGTCGCCGAGCGTCTTCAGCTCGAGACGGACGTTGTTCTCCTGCGTGCCCAGGTCGCGGTGACGAGCATCCTCGTCGACCGAGATGACCATGTACGCGGCGAAGTAGATGACCTTCTCGAGGTCCTTCGGCGCCATGTCGAGCAGGTAGCCCAGACGCGAGGGAACACCCTTGAAGTACCAGATGTGGGTGACCGGAGCGGCGAGCTCGATGTGACCCATGCGCTCACGACGGACGGAGCTCTTGGTGACCTCCACGCCGCAGCGCTCGCAGACGATGCCCTTGAAGCGGACGCGCTTGTACTTTCCGCAGGCGCACTCCCAGTCGCGGGACGGTCCGAAGATCTGCTCTCCGAAGAGACCGTCCTTCTCGGGCTTCAGGGTGCGGTAGTTGATGGTTTCGGGCTTCTTGACCTCGCCGTAGGACCACGCGCGGATGTGGTCTGCGGTCGCCAGGCCGATGCGAAGCTCATCGAAAGTTGTGGACTCGAGCACTAGTTCTCCTGTGTCGGAAATTCTTTTTGAGAAGTCTGCTTCGGGGGGCCCGGGAGTTGCGTCCCGGGCCCGTCCGAAGGATTAGATCTCGTCGATCGAGGCGGCCTCGAAGCGGCTGGAGATGTTGATACCGAGCTCTTCCGCGGCGCGGAACGCCTCGTCGTCGGTGTCGCGGAGGTTCACCAGCGTGCCGTCGGCCGAGAGGACCTCGACGTTCAGGCAGAGCGACTGCATCTCCTTCATGAGCACCTTGAACGACTCGGGGATGCCGGGCTCCTGGATGTTCTCGCCCTTGACGATCGCCTCGTAGACCTTGACGCGGCCGAGGATGTCGTCGGACTTGATCGTGAGGAGCTCCTGGAGGGCGTACGCGGCGCCGTAGGCCTCGAGGGCCCACACCTCCATCTCACCGAAGCGCTGTCCACCGAACTGCGCCTTACCACCGAGCGGCTGCTGCGTGATCATCGAGTACGGACCCGTCGAACGCGCGTGGATCTTGTCGTCGACCAGGTGGTGCAGCTTCAGGATGTACATGTAGCCCACCGAGATCGGCGCCGGGAACGGCTCACCGGAGCGGCCGTCGAACAGCTGCGTCTTTCCGGTCGAGTCGATCAGGCGCACACCGTCGCGGGTCGGGAGCGTGACGTCGAGGAGACCGGCGATCTCCTCCTCCGACGCTCCGTCGAACACCGGGGTGGCGACCTTCGTGCCGGGAGCGGCCTCGAAAGCCTGCTCCGGCAGACGAGCGGCCCACTCCGGGGTGCCCTCGACCTTCCAGCCCTGCTTGGCGATCCACCCGAGGTGGGTCTCCAGCACCTGGCCGAAGTTCATTCGACCCGGGATACCGAGCGGGTTCAGGACGATGTCGACCGGGGTTCCGTCCGCGAGGAACGGCATGTCCTCGATCGGGAGGATCTTCGCGATGACACCCTTGTTGCCGTGACGGCCGGCGAGCTTGTCGCCCTCGGTGATCTTTCGCTTCTGAGCGATGTAGACCACGACGCGGCGGTTGACGCCCGAGCCGAGCTCGTCGTCGCCGTCCTCGGCGTTGAACTCCTTGACGGCGATGATCGTGCCCTGCTCACCGTGGGGGACCTTCAGCGACGTGTCGCGAACCTCGCGGCTCTTCTCGTTGAAGATCGCGCGGAGCAGACGCTCCTCGGCCGACAGCTCGGTCTCGCCCTTCGGCGTGACCTTGCCGACGAGGATGTCGCCGGGGCGGACCTCGGCGCCGATGCGGATGATGCCGCGCTCGTCGAGGTCCTTGAGCAGCTCCGGGCTGACGTTGGGGAGGTCACGGGTGATCTCCTCCTTGCCGAGCTTGGTGTCGCGCGCGTCGACCTCGTACTCCTCGATGTGGATCGAGGAGAGGGTGTCGTCCTTCACCAGGTCCTGGCTCAGGATGATCGCGTCCTCGAAGTTGTAGCCCTCCCACGTCATGAACGCGACGAGGAGGTTCTTTCCGAGGGCCAGCTCGCCGTTCTCGGTGGCGGGGCCATCGGCGATGACCTCTCCGACCTCGACGCGCTCACCGGCGGTGACGACGACCTTCTGGTTGTACGACGTGCCCTGGTTGGAGCGGTCGAACTTGCGCAGGTGGTACTCCTGCGTGCCGCCCTCGTCGAGCATGACGACGACACGGTCCGCGGAGACCTCGGAGACGACACCGGCCTTCTCGGCGGTGAGCACGTCACCGGCGTCGATGGCCGTGTAGCCCTCCATACCGGTTCCGACGAGCGGCGAGTCGCTGCGCAGCAGCGGCACGGCCTGACGCTGCATGTTGGCACCCATGAGGGCGCGCTGCGCGTCGTCGTGCTCGAGGAACGGCACGAGCGAGGTCGCGACCGACACCATCTGGCGAGGCGAGACGTCGATGTAGCCGATGTCCTCCGGGAGGAACATGTCGACCTCGCCGCTACCACCCTTGGGGCGGGCGAGCACGTGGCTCTCGATGAAGCGACCCTTGGCATCGAGCGGGGCGTTGGCCTGCGCGATGTTGAAGTCGACCTCTTCGGAGGCGGTGAGGTAGTCGATGTGCTCGGTGACGACGCCACCCTCGACCTTGCGGTACGGGGTCTCGATGAAACCGAACGAGTTGATGCGCGCGAAGGTCGCGAGAGCACCGATCAGACCGATGTTCGGGCCTTCCGGGGTCTCGATCGGGCACATGCGGCCGTAGTGCGACGGGTGGACGTCACGGACCTCGACGCCGGCGCGGTCACGCGAGAGACCACCCGGGCCGAGCGCCGAGAGACGACGCTTGTTCGTCAGACCGGCGAGCGGGTTGTTCTGGTCCATGAACTGCGACAGCTGCGACGTTCCGAAGAACTCCTTGATCGCGGCGACGACGGGGCGCACGTTGATCAGGGTCTGCGGCGTGATCGCCTCGATGTCCTGCGTGGTCATGCGCTCGCGGACGACGCGCTCCATGCGCGACAGACCGGTGCGGACCTGGTTCTGGATCAGCTCGCCGACCGCGCGGATGCGACGGTTGCCGAAGTTGTCGATGTCGTCGGTCGCGAGACGGATCTCGGCCTTCTTGCCGCCACGGATGCCGGGGAAGGTCTCGGTGCCCGCGTGGATGCGCACGAGGTACTTGATCGTCGCGACGATGTCTTCGACCGTCAGGACCGAG
Organism: Microbacterium sp. NPDC090225; assembly: GCF_044772365.1. NCBI lineage: Bacteria > Bacillati > Actinomycetota > Actinomycetes > Micrococcales > Microbacteriaceae > Microbacterium > Microbacterium sp. NPDC090225. Next base: position 1,350,447 of record NZ_JBIVYS010000001.1, read on the forward strand.
TCCGACAGCGGAGCGTCGAGACCGAGCTTGTGGTTGATCTTGTAACGACCCACCTTCGCGAGGTCGTAACGCTTCGGGTTGAAGTAGAAGTTGTCGAGGAGCGCACGCGCGGCCTCGGCGGCGACCTGCTCGCCCGGACGCAGCTTGCGGTAGATGTCGCGGAGCGCATCTTCCTTCGTGACGATGGTGTCCTTCGCGAGCGTCTCCTCGATGGAGGTGAAGCCGGCGAACTCCGCCAGGATCTCTTCGCTCGTCATGCCGAGGGCCTTGAGGAAGACGGTCACCGACTGCTTGCGCTTGCGGTCGATGCGCACACCGACCTGGTCGCGCTTGTCGATCTCGAACTCGAGCCATGCACCACGGCTCGGGATCACGCGCGCCGAGACGATGTCCTTGTCGGACGTCTTGTCGGGCGTCTTGTCGAAGTAGACACCGGGCGAGCGCACCAGCTGCGAGACGACGACGCGCTCGGAACCGTTGATGATGAAGGTTCCCTTGCCGGTCTGGAGCGGGAAGTCGCCCATGAAGACCGTCTGGGTCTTGATCTCACCGGTGAGGTGATTCATGAACTCGGCCTCGACGTACAGCGGAGCGGCGTAGGTCTTGCCACGCTCCTTGCACTCCTCGATCGAGTACTTCTCGGGCTCGAGGTACGGGTTCGTGAACGAGAGCTGCATCGTCTCGCCGAGGTCCTCGATCGGGGAGATCTCCTCGAAGATCTCGCCGAGACCGCTGATCTCGTTGACGTCGGTGCGGCCGGCCTTCTTGGCCTCGGCCACACGGGCCTTCCAGTCGTCGTTACCGACGAGCCAGCCGAAGGACTCGGTCTGGAGGGCGAGAAGGTCAGGGACCGTCAGCGTGTCGGAGATCTTGGCGAACGAGAGGCGGGAAGCTCCGCGTCCGTTCTTGGTGGTGGTGGATGTGGATGCGTTGCGAGCAGCAGCCAAGGGAATAACCTCCGTGAGCCCCGCAGGGCTTCTCGATTCCTTTGTCGTCAGGTGGAGTGTGCGCTCAGAAGCTCAACGAAATGCCGACCACCATATGAGGGCATGGAGAAGCGAGCGCAACTACTAACTATAGACACGAATCTGCGACATGGCAAGCGGAGTCCTTGACCATTTTCGGATGCTGCGGTATTGGCATCCGTCATCGAGCAGTTCCGGGCGTCACACCCAGGCCCAGGTGACGAGCACCGACTCGGCGATCTGCTGGCGCTCGGCCGCCGGCACCGTGTCACTGAAGGAGAAGGTGACGACGTACGTCTGGTCGGCGCTGCTGACGTAGTACTGGTCGACGACGTACGAGACGCCCTCGCTCGACATGGCCGCGGAGATGTGCGCGGACTCCGAACCGGCGACGACGACGCGGTCGTGCACGACGACGTCAGTGGCGCCCACGGTCTCGAGCTCCTTCAGCCCCAGCGTCTCGACCTGGTCGGGCGTCACGACGCCGACCGGGGACTTGAGTACGTTCACGTTGTCGGCGAAGCCGTCGGTGTCCTGGAGGTTCGCGGCGAAGCTGTCGGGATCGAACCCGGGGATCTCCTGCTGCGGGTCGTCCCACCCGGTGGGGGCTTTGAAGGTGTAGCCGTCACCGGCGATCGTGGCTCCCGTCGCGGGCGCGGCATCGAGCTCGCCCGCCGTCGTCTCCTCGGTCCCGGTCTCGGTCTCGGCCTGCGACGACGACCCGCTCGTCTCCTGCTCGGTCGGGATCAGCGTCGAGCACCCGGTCAGCGTGAGAGCGGCGGCGACGAGCAGGGCAGCGGATCGAAGAGGAGTGCGCATGCGGGCCATGCTATCGACTGCCGGCGACATCGCGGGCCGGGCGGCGGTCCCCCTGTGGAGAACCGCCGCCCACCCCTCATGACGCGATGTCGAGCTCGTTCCCCGGGATCGAGGCGAGCAGACGCCGCGTGTACGGGTCGCGCGGGTTCGTGAAGATCTCCTCCGACGACGCGGCCTCGACCAGGCTGCCGTCCTTCATCACGCACACGTAGTCGCTGATGAGTCGCACCACCGCGAGGTCGTGCGAGATGAAGAGATAGCTGAGCCCGTACTCGCTCTGCAGATCGCCGAGCAGGGTGAGGATCTGATCCTGCACCAGCACGTCGAGGGCCGAGACCGGCTCGTCGCACACGATGAGGTCGGGCGAGAGCGCGAGCGCACGCGCGATCGCGACGCGCTGGCGCTGACCGCCCGACAGCTCCGACGGGTACCGCCCGAGCATCGACTGCGGCAGCGCCACGTCGTCGAGCAGCTGGCGCACGCGCGCACGACGCTCGGCCCCGCTCCCCCGGCGGTAGAACTCGAGGGGCTCGGCGATCAGACGCTCGATCGTGAACATCGGGTTCAGGCTCGAGTACGGATCCTGGAAGATCGGCTGCACGCGCTGGCGGAAGTCGCGCGTCTCGGCACGACTGAGCGAGGCGGCGTCCTTGCCCTCGAAACGGATCAGACCGCTGGTCGGCTCGATCAGCTTCAACAGCATCCGCGCCGTCGTCGTCTTGCCCGACCCCGACTCCCCGACGATCGCGACCGTCTCGCCGCGGGGGATCGCGAGCGACACGTCGTTCACCGCGACGAAGTCCTCGCCGCGTCCGCGCACCGGGTACACCTTGGTGAGGCCCTCGATCTCGACGATGTTGTCGGTCGCCGACGCGGAGCCGTCCGGGGTCGCGGACGCGTCGGTCGCGGCATCCGCTCGTTCCTCGACATGGAAGGCTTCCGGCCGCAGACGCGCGGCCGCCACCGAGGGGGCGGCCTTCACGAGCGACTGGGTGTAGGGATGCTGCGGATCCTCGAGGATCTGGCGGGCGGGCCCCTGTTCGACCACCTTGCCGCGGTGCATCACCACGACGCGCTCCGCACGCTCGGCGGCGAGGCCGAGGTCGTGCGTGATGAGCAGCACGGCCGTGCCGAGCTCGCGCGTCATCGCACCGATCTGATCGAGGATCGTGCGCTGCACCGTGACGTCGAGCGCACTCGTCGGCTCATCGGCGATCAGCAGGCGCGGCTTGCAGGCCAGTCCGATCGCGATCAGCGCACGCTGCCGCATGCCGCCCGAGAACTCGTGGGGGTACTGCTTCGCCCGTTTCTCCGGATCCGGCAGTCCCGCGGCCGTGAGGGCCTCGACGACCTTCTGCTGCACGTTCTGCCGTGTGGCGAGTCCGTGGGCGAGCAGGGTCTCGGCGACCTGGGTTCCGACCTTCGCCACCGGGTTGAGGTTCGACATCGGATCCTGCGGAACGAGACCGATGTCGCGTCCGCGGATAGTGCGCAGCTCGTTCTCGCCGGCGTGCGCGATGTCGCGCCCGTCGAGACGGATGCTGCCGCTGGCGACCCTGCCCCCTCCCGCGAGGAGGCCGATGATGGCCATCGCCGTCGTCGACTTGCCCGAACCGGACTCACCGACGATCGCGACCGTCTCACCGGCCGAGATCTCGAGGTCGACCCCCTCGACGGCGTGCACGATGCCGTCCATGGTGGTGAAGTCGACCGCGAGTCCCTCGACGGAGAGCAGCGGAGCGTCGTTCATCTTCTTCTCCTGGGCGTTCATCGGGCACGCGTCCTCGGGTCCATGGCCTCGCGCAACGCCTCACCGAACAGGGTGAAGCCGAGCGCGGTGACCGCGATGCAGATGCCGGGCAGGAAGGCGAGCCACGGCGCGATCGAGAGTTCCGCCTGCGCGTAGGTGAGCATGCGGCCCCACTCGGCCGTCTCGGGGCGACCGCCGCCGAGACCGAGGAACGACAGCGCTGCGGCGTCGATCACCGCGGTCGCGAGCGTGAGCGTGCCCTGAACGATCACGGGGCCGATCGCGTTCGGCAGCACGTGCGACATCGTGATGCGGCCTCGACCGAGACCGAGGGTCTGCGCCGAGAGCACGTAGTCGCTCGATCGCTGCTGCAGCATCGAGGCGCGCAGCAGGCGGGCGAAGATCGGCACCTGCGAGGCACCGATCGCGATCATCACCGCGAACGGCGTCTGACCGAGGATCGCCGCGATCGAGACCGCGAGCAGCAGGTTCGGCACCGAGAGGATGATGTCGACGAACCGCATGATCACGGTGTCGACCCAGCCGCCGAAGGTACCGGCGACGAGACCGAGCAGCATGCCGCCGACGAGTCCCATCGCGGTCGAGATGACACCGACGAGCAGTGACGCCCTCGCGCCCCAGATGAGCTTCGACAGCACGTCGCCGCCGAACCGATCCAGCCCGAGCGGGAACTGCGGCAGCTCCCCCGGCCCCGGGATGTAGGTCGGTGTGATGAACTTCGCCCCGGGGAGCGCGGTCTCGGGATACGGGGCGAGCAGCGGGGCCAGGCCCGCCACGAGCAGGAAGAGCAGCACGATGATCGCGCCGATCCACGCCGTGGGGTTGCGACGCAGACGTCGGAAGACGTCGCGCCAGAACCCGCCGGGTCCTTCCTTGATGCCGGCCTGGGCGATCGCGACGGTGTCGATGACGCCGCCGCCCTGGGCGGGTGGGAGTGCGACGCTCATGACATCGCCCCCTTCCGGATGCCGGTGATGGTCGTCATTGGACCCTCACTCTCGGGTCGATGAAGCTGTACGAGACGTCCACCGCGAGGTTGATCAGCGCGTACGCGATCGCGATGAAGATGATGAAGCCCTGCAGCACCGGGAAGTCCCGGGTGAAGATCGCTCGGGCCAGGAACGACCCGATCCCCGGGAAGGCGAACACCGTCTCGGTGAGCACCGCCCCCGAGATGAGCAGGCCCGTCTGCAGACCGATCGTCGTGATGACGGGCAGCATGGCGTTGCGCAGGATGAAGCGGTTGCGCAGCGTCGAGGATCCGACGCCCTTCGCTCGCCCGGTGCGCACGTAGTCGGCGTTCTGCACCTCGAGCACGCTCGCACGCGTGATGCGCACGATGATCGCGAGCGGGATCGTGCCCAGCGCCAGCGCCGGGAGGATCAGGTGCAGGATCGCGTCCCACGCGGCATCGAACTCGCCGGTGATGAGGCCGTCCCACACGTAGAACCCCGTGGGATGCGTGGCATCGATCCTCGGATTCTGCCTACCGTCGGAGGGCAGCCAGCCCAGTTGCACGGCGAAGATGTACTTCAGGATGAACGCGAGGAAGAACACCGGGATGGTGATGCCGATCAGGCTCAGCACCACCGAGGCGTGGTCGCTGAACTTGCCGTGGCGGCGCGCCGCCCAGTAGCCGAGCGGGATGCCGACGCCGACCGCGAAGATGAGCGCGACGACGCTGAGCTCGATGGTGGCCGGGAAGCGGCGGAAGAACTCCTCGACGACCGGCCGGTTGGTCTGGATCGAGGTGCCGAAGTCGCCCTGGAGCAGCCTCGTCACCCAGACGAAGTACTGCTCGATGAGCGGTTTGTTGAATCCGTAGAGTTCGTTGACCCTCTCGATGGCCTCGGGGGTCGCCTTCTCACCGAGAAGGGCGACGGCCGGGCCGCCGGGGAGGGCTCTGACCCAGGCGAACAGCAGGATGCTGAGGCCGATCAGAGTGGGGATGAGGAACAGCAGTCGCCCGCCGATGGTGCGCAGCACAGAGATCTCCGTAGATCGGGCGCACACCCTTCGTCTCGCTCCGCTCGCTCAGGGACCGGGAGGCCGGTCCCTGAGCGAGGAGCGGAGCGACGAGACGAAGGGTGCGCGTCGGTCGGGCCTACTTGGTGAGGACGATGTCCGTGAAGACCTCGTCGTTCACCGGGCTGGCCGGGTAGCTCTCGACGCGCGGATCGAACGCGAGCGTGGGCGCCGGGTGCGCGAGCGGAACACCGGGGATGAACTGCGCGACCATCTCGTTGATCTCTTCGTACAGAGCCGTCTGGTCCTCGAGGTTCGAGACGCCGCGCGCCTCGTTCAGCTTCTGGAACAGCTCGGGGTTGTCGAAGCCCCACTCGGAGCTCTGCTGGCCGAAGAAGACGCCGACGAAGTTGTCGGTGTCGTTGTAGTCACCGGTCCACCCGAGGAGGTGGATGCCGTGGTCCGACGTGCCGGTGGTGCGGTCGAGGTACTCGACCCACTCCTCCGAGACCGGGGTGGTCTCGACGCCGACGTCTGCGAGCTGCGACGACAGCACCGTGAAGATCTGCTCGGGGTCCGGCATGTACGGACGCGAGACGTTGACCGGGTAGTTGAAGGTGAGCTTCAGCGGGTTGGCCTCGTCGTAGCCGGCTTCGGCGAGCAGCGCCTTGGCCTTCTCGGGGTCGTAGTCGAACGTCGTGACATCGGGGTTGTAGCCGTTGACGACCTCGGGAACGAACTCGATCGCCTTCTCGGTGCCCTCGGGGAGCACCTGGCTGATCAGTGCGTCCTTGTCGACCGCGTACGACAGCGCCTCACGGACCTTCGGGTCCTGCAGCTCGGGGATCGCCTGGTTGAACGCCAGGTAGAGGATCGTGAACGGCGGGCGCGACACCATGGTGAAGCCGTCGTCCTCGAGAGCCTTCGTGTCGGCCGGGCCGACGAGGTCGTAACCGTCGATCGAGCCGGACTCGAGCGCCTGGCGGCGAGCGGTCGGGTCGTCGATCGTGCGGAAGATGATCTCGTCGATCTGTCCGGCGTCACCCCAGTAGCCGTCGTAGGCCTTGAGCGTGACCTGCTCGCCCGGTGCCCACTCCTCGAAGGAGTAGGGACCGGTGCCGACCGGGTGTCCCATGGCGTACTCCGAGAGCTGCGGAGCCTCGGCGGATCCGCCCACCTCGTCGGCGCCGAACTCCTGCATCGCCGAGGGGCTCTGCATCGCGAACGACGGCAGCGACAGCGAGGCCACGAAACCGGCGAAGGGCTTGTTCAGCTCGATCGTGACGGAGTAGTCGCCGTCGGGCGTGCACGACTTGTAGACGGCATCCACTGCGGTGTCGGCGTAGCCCTTGAAGAGCTTGTTGTAGTAGTAGCCGAAGGCCTCGGACGCGGCGAGACCGGTCCAGTTGTACCAGCGGTCGAAGTTGACGCACACGGCCTCGGCGTTGAACGGCGTGCCGTCCTGGAAGGTCACGTCTTCCTTGAGGGTGAAGGTGTGGCTCATGCCGTCCTCCGACGACTCCCAGCTCTCGGCGAGGAGCGGGGCGGGGTCGGCCGTTCCCGGCTCGGTGCCGACGAGGCCCTCGAAGATCTGGCGCGAGACCCGGAAGCTCTCGCCGTCCTGCGCGAAGGCGGGGTCGAGGCTGGCCGGGTCGGACGATGCGGCGAACACGAAGGTGCCGTCGACGTCGCCGGAACCTTCCGAATCGTTGTCGCCGCGCTCGCTCGCGACACAACCCGCGAGGGCGAGGGCGGCGATCGTCGCCCCTGTGATGGCGACGAGACCGCGTCGTCGAAGTGGTGACTGGTGCATGGATGAACCTTCCCTGTGGGGCGTTTCGCTGCGCATGCGGGCATCGTCGCCCGCATGGTGATTCCCTCGACGCTACTCAGTGGATGTTGGTATGCCAAGACTCTCGCGTTACGAGAGTGTTGCGATCCGGTATCGCGATCCCCGGTTCCGGGTCTCAGCGCCGGTGGTGCACCGCGACGTCGTGCGTGAGCCGCAGCGGGATCGACACCGGCTCTCCCCGGTGCTGCACGACGCGCACGAAGAGCACATCGACGAGCGCCAACTGCGCGATCCGACTCGACATCGCCGCCATCCGGAACGGCGACTCGTAAGCGTGTGTGAGGAGCACCAGCTCGGCGGTCTGCGCGAGCGACGAATCGGCGACCCCGGTCACCGCGACGGTGAGCGCACCGGCATCCCTCGCCACCTCCAGCGCCCGCAGCGTCTCGACCGTCTCCCCGCTGTGCGAGAAGGCGATCGCCACGTCGTCCGACGTGCGCAGCGCGGCCGCGGTCAGCGCGAGGTGCGGATCGGCGGAGTGCGAGACCGCGCTGCCGATGCGCGAGAGCTTCAGCTGCAGATCCTGCGCAGCGAGCGAGGAGGCCGCCTGCCCGAAGAGGTCGATGTGCCGGGCGTCGACGATGGCCAGCGCCGCCCTATCGAGGGTCGCCGCATCGAGCCCGTGCGCTGTCTTCTCGATCGCGTCGATCTGCTGGGCCGCGAGCTTCGCGGCGATCGTGGCGGGCCCGTCGACGGCCGAGATCGTGGTCGAATCCAAGCCGAAACGTGCCTGCTGCGCCTGGGCCAGGGTCACCGACCGCGCGACCGCCACGCGCAGCTCGCGATAGCCGCTGAAACCCAGCGACTGCGCGAAGCGCGCGACGGTCGACAGCGACGTGCTGCACAGTTCGGCGAGATCGGTGATCGCGAGGTCGACCACGAGCATCGGGTCGTCGAGGATCCGCTCGGCCACCCGCGTCTCGGCCGCACTCAGCTTGGGGACCGAGCGGCGGACCAGCGCGAGAACGTCGTCGTCCATCGTGCGCACCCGTCTCAGCCGGCGGCGCCGACCAACCGCTCTCGAGCCATCTGCGCGCCCAGCCTGCTGGCGGCGCCCACCTCGATCGTCGGCAGCGGGAGCGCCGTGCGTGCGGCGAGGCCCACGTTGACGACGACGGCGTGGGGGTCGCGCACGGCGGCGCGTTCCACGAGTGCGCGCTGCGCGGCATCCGCGTCGGGGCGGTCGATGAGCAGCACGGTCGTGCCCTCCGTCGACACCGCGTCATCGAGCACCCGATCCTGCTCCTCTACCGAGGTGTGCGCGACGTCGAGGCGCACACGGCGTCCGTCGTCGGCGAGCGTCGCCGAGACGTACGCCGAGGCGCTGTCGACGGCCAGCGTCGAACGGCGGCGCGCGTCGACGACCGACAGAGCGGATGCCGCAGCGGGGGCGTCTCCGACGACGCTGATCGCACGACGCACGACGTCGGTCGCGTCGAACTCGTCGACGCCCTCCGACATTGCGGCGGCCACCCGGAGCTTGCGCGCGAGCGCGGCCACACGAGCGGCGGCCTCCTCGACGCGATCACGGGAGAGCGACCCGTCGCGCAGCGCTGCGACGATGCCGTCGCGCGCGGCGCGGAAGTCGCGCTCGTCCTGGTCGGGGAGGGCGTCGTCGCCGGGGTTGGTCGGGTTGCCGATGCAGAGCAGATCGGCACCGGCGGCGAGGGCCTGCGCCGCTCCCCCGCCGATCCCGACGGTCTCGCGAATGGCCGCCATGTCGAGCGCGTCGGTGATGATGACGCCCTCGAAGCCCCACTCGCGCAGCATGCCGAGCACGCGCGGGTTGAGGGTGGCGGGCTGGTCGCCCCACGCCGGGACGACGATGTGGGCGGTCATGATGCTGTCGACCCCGGCCTCGACCGCGGCGCGGAACGGCGCGAGGTGCACCCGCTCGTACTCGTCGATGTCGAGGGCGATCTCGGGCAGCGCGTGGTGCGAGTCGAGATGCGTGTCGCCGTGCCCCGGGAAGTGCTTGATGCACGCGGCCACCGCGCCGTCCTGGATGCCGTCGACCGCGGCGATCACGTGGCGCGTCACGAGCGGCTCCTCGGAGCCGAACGCGCGCACGCCGATCACGGGGTTGCGCGGATCGGTGTTGACGTCGGCGACGGGCCCCAGCACGACGTTCGCGCCGACCGCGCGCACGCGGCGGGCGAGCTCGGCACCGGTCCGCTCGGTCGCGACGAGGTCGTCGAGCGTACCCAGCTGAGCGGCTCCGGGGAGCGTCGATCCGGTGGCCGACTCGAGGCGGGTGACGCTGCCGCCCTCCTCGTCGACGCCGATCAGGGCATCCGGGTTCGCGGCGAGGATCTCGGCGCTCAGCGCCGGCAGCCCCTCACCCACGTTCTGGCCGAAGTACACCACGCCGGCGAGGCCGTCGCGCAGCTCGGAGGTCAGCCAGGCGGGCGCCTCCGTGCCGAAGAAGCCCGGCCAGAGCACGCCGTTCGCGAGGCGCTCGAGGTCGTCGGTCATCCCTTCACGGCTCCCGCCACCATGCCCGAGGCCAGACGACGCTGAACGATCACGAAGAAGATCATGACCGGGAGGGTGATGATCGTCGACGCGGCCATGATGCTGCCCCAGTCATTGGCGAACAGGCCGAAGAACGACTTGAGACCGATCGAGACCGTGTACTGGTCGGTCTGGGCGCCGAGGATCGTCATCGCGAAGATGAACTCGTTCCACGCGGTGATGAAGCTGAAGATGCTCGTCGCGACCAGGCCCGGCATGACCAGCGGCAGCAGGATCGAGCGGAACATGCGCCACCAGCTCGCACCGTCGATGTAGGCGGCCTCTTCGAGCTCGACCGGGACGGCCGCGACGAATCCGCGCAGCATCCAGATGCCGAAGGCGAGCGAGAGCGCCACGTACACGACCATCAGGCCGAGGATGCTGTTGAGCAGCCCGAGGCTCTTCACCTGGAGGAACAGCGGGATGACGAGCGCCTCGAGCGGCACCATCTGCACGACGAGGATCATCATGAGGATCGTGGTGCGGAACTTGAACTTGAAGCGGGCGACCGCGACGGCGGCGAGGAGGCACACGAGCGCGCTCACGACGACGGTGACGATCGCCACGATCGCCGAGTTGCGCAGGAACGTGCCGAACCCGCCCTCGGTCAGGACGAAGGCGAAGTTGTCGAAGGTGAACTCCTGCGGCAGCAGCGACTGCCCGCCGCTCGACGCCTTCTTGTCGAAGGCGCTGGAGACCATCCAGTAGACGGGGAACAGGGTGAAGATCAGGACGGCCGCGACGGCGATCCCGATACCGATGCGGGAGCGGAGGGATGCGCGCGGGTTCACAGCTCGTCCTCCTTCATGAGGGATCGGATGTACACGATCGTGATGCCGATCAGCACGAGGGTCAGCAGCACGGCCAGTGCCGCACCGAAGCCGTAGCGGTTCTGACCGAACGATTCGACGTACGACCAGACGCCGAGGTTGAGCACCTGGCGGTTGCCGCCGCCACCGCCGGGCATCAGGTACACCTGGGCGAAGACCTTGAAGTCCCAGATCGTCGACAGGATGATCACGACCGAGAAGACGGGCTTGAGGGTCGGGAAGATGATCTTCCAGAAGCGGCGCCAGGCGCCGGCACCGTCGAGGGCTGCGGCTTCGAGCATCTCCTTCGAGACGCCGAGGAGTCCGGCGAGCACGGTGATCGCGACGAACGGGAAGCCGTGGTGCACGACGTTCAGCAGCACGATCGCGTAGAACGACCACTGGTTCGTGAACCAGTTGATCGACTGGTCCATGAGGCCCATGTCGCGCAGTACCGAGTTGAAGATGCCGCGGTCGGCATCGAAGATGAAGGTCCAGACGTAGGTGCCGGTCACGGCGGGCATCGCCCACGCGACCATGATGCAGCTCGAGACGATGACGCGCCACGTGGTGCCGAGGCGGGCCAGCAGCAGGGCGACGAGCGTGCCGACCGCCACGGTGACGAAGACCGCCACCGCGGCGAACCCGACGGTGTTGGGCAGGACCACCGTCCACAGGGTCGGGTTGGTGAGCGCCTCGACGTAGTTGTCGAAGCCGATCCAGTTGTTCTCCCCGGTGTTGATCTCGCGCAGACCATAGTCCTGCAGCGAGTAGATGAACACCTGGATGAGCGGCCAGAGCATGAGCACCGCGAGGATGATCAGCCCGGGCGCGAGGAGGAGCCAGGGGCGGGCCGTGACGATCGAGAGACCGCGACGCTTCCGGCCGCCGGCCACGGAGGCGGAGGGGGACTCCGCCTTCGTGGCCGGCAGTGGCGCTTGCACCATCGACATGGAAGGAGTGCTTCCTTACTGGTTGAGCAGGTCCGTCATCTCAGCGGCGGCATCCTTCGTCGCGGTCGCGACGTCCTTCTGCCCGCTGAGGATGGCCTGGATCATGGAGTTGGTCGTCTTCTTCGCCTGGACGGCGCCGAAGTTCGGGGTGACCGGGACGGATGCTCCGCCGTCGACCATCTGCTCGGCGAACGGTGCCACGAGCGGGTCGGTCGAGGCGAGGGCCTCTTCCATCGCGGACTGGACGCCCGGGAAGTAGCCGGTCTCGTTCGACCACTGCTCGGCGAACTCACCGGTGGTCATGAGCTTGACGAACTCCCACGCCAGGTCGGCGTTCTTGGTCGTGTTGAAGACCGAGAGGTGCGATCCGCCGAGCACGGACGGGGCGATGCCGCCGTCTTCGCCGGGGATGACCGCCGCGCCGATCTTGCCCTCGAGGTCGGGGTTCGCCTCGATGAGCGACTTCGGCGTCCACGAGCCCGAGAGCATCATGGCGACGTTGCCCTGCGTGAACGCGTCACGAAGGTCGGTCTCCTTCCAGGTGGTGGCACCTGCGGAGGAGAAGCCGTGCTCGGTCGCGAGACCGGTGTAGAACTCGATGCCGGCCTGCGACTCGGTGCTGTCGAGCTCGCTGGTCCAGGTGTCGCCGTCCTTCGTGGCGATCTCTCCGCCCGCACCCCAGACCCAGGGGTAGACCTGGAACTCGGCGTCACCGGGAACCGGGAACGGGAGCATGTCGGGCTTGGCGGCCTTGATGGCGTCACCCGCGGCGACGATGTCGTCCCACGTCTTCGGAGCTTCGAGACCGAGCTCCTCGAACACGTCGGCGCGGTAGACGAGCGAACGCACGCCGGCGTACCACGGCATGCCGTAGAGCTCGTCGTCGTAGGTGCCCGCGACCTCGAGACCCTCGACGAGGTCGTCGCGCAGGCCGTCCTCGGCGTCGACGTACTCGTCGAGCGGGAGGAGGGCGCCGGCGTCGGCGAACTCGGCGGTCCAGGTGGTGCCGGTCTCGGCGATGTCGGGGGTGGTGCCGCCGGCGATCGAGGTGACGAAGCGATCGTGCGCGTCAGCCCACTGGATCTCCTCGATGTTGACCGTCGCTCCGGTCTCCTCTTCGAAGGCCGCGGAGACCTTGTCGTAGAAGGCGGTGGAATCGGGGTTCGTGCCCTTCATGATCCAGACGGTGAGCTCCTGGCCCTCTCCGTCTGCTGCTCCGCCGTTGTCGCCGCCGGCGCAGCCGGCCAGCGCGAGCGAAGCCACGGCGCCGAGCGCCACGACCGGAAGAATGCGCTTGTGCATCAGTGGATCTCCTCTTTGAAACGTCCTGGGAATGGACGAGTGGGTGCTCGCCCTGTCGAATAAGTATCTACGACTAACTAATTGCCTGCAAGTTTTTCACACGATCGTCACATGCTTGTGACAATCGTTTCCGTGGGGCCTTCACAGGCATCCTCCCGGGGCCCTGACTATGCTCTCGGGATGCCTCGCTCCCGCCACAAGGATCGATCCACCGTGGCCCGCCACGCTCCCCTCCCCACCCCGGGGCCGATGAAGGGCTTCCTCAAGATCGCCGGGATCAGCCTCGGCGTGATCCTTGTCTCCGCCATCGCCGTCGGCGCCTTCGTCGTCGTCGACTACATCAACCGCTTCAATGCCGACGCGGTCGCTCTGGAAGGCGCGCCCGAGGTCGAGCCCCCGGCGATCAGCGCGTACCCGGGCGAGTTCAGCGTGCTGCTCGTCGGCACCGACGAGTGCGGCGAGGTGTCGAGCGGCCTCCTCGGCGAGCGCTGCTCGGAGGCCGACGGCGGCATCCTCAACGACGTGAACCTGCTCGTGCACGTCTCCGCCGAGCCCCGCAACGTCACCGTCGTCTCGCTGCCGCGCGACCTCATGATCGAGACGCCCGAGTGCACGCGCGACGACGGGTCGATCGCCTCGGCGACCAGCAAGACGCAGATCAACTCGATCTACCAGAACGCCGGCGTCTCGTGCGTCGCCAAGACCATCACCGACCTCAGCGGCGTCGAGATCCCGTTCGCGGCGAAGATCGACTTCGACGGCGTCATGGCTGTCACCGACGCGATCGGCGGCGTGGAGGTCTGCATCGGCGGTGACGGCATCAGCGACGAGCAGGCCGGCATCGACTACTGGGCCCCCGGCCCCCGCACCGTCTCGGGCTACGAAGCGCTGCAGTTCATCCGCACGCGCTACGGCGTCGGCGACGGCAGCGACATGGCGCGCGTATCGAACCAGCAGCAGTACATGTCGCGACTGGTGAAGAAGATCCTCAGCGACGAGGTGCTCAGCGATCCCGCGAAGGTGCTCGGGCTCGCGAACACGGCCGTCGACAACATCACACCCAGCACCGAGCTCGGCAACCCCGTGCGGATCGCACAGCTCGCCCTCTCGGTCAAGGACGTGCCGTTCAGCGACTTCGTGTTCGTGCAGTACCCCGTGTTCGAGGATCCCGATAACAGCAATCGCGTGGTGCCGAACTACGACGCCGCGGAGACGCTCTGGTCGGCGCTCGCGGCAGGGCAGCCCGTCCAGCTCACGGGCGATGCCACCAACAACGAGGGCGTCGAGGTCGTCGACCCCGGCACCACGACCGACCCCGGCACCACCCCCTCGACGGATGCCCCGGCGACCGAGACCCCTGCGCCCCGCGCCACGCTCGACCCGAGCATCTCGGGTCAGACCGCCGAACAGGAGACCTGCACCAACGGCCGCCAGCGCTGACCGGCACGGCACGAGCGCGTAGGCTCGCAGGCATGGGACGGATGCGCGCACGCGACACCGAGCATCCGCAGGCGAAGCTCGACCACGGCGGCGTCGCCACCATCGCCCCCTCGGAGTTCACGAGCGGTTTCGAGCTCATCGTCGACGGCACCCCGCAGTCGCACGTCGACCTCGACGACCCGACGCACCTGCACTTCGAGTACATCGTGCGCATGGGCGCCGTGATCGACCAGCTGCCCGCGGGACCGCTCACCGCCGTGCACCTCGGCGCCGGTGCGCTCACCGTGCCCCGCTACATCGATGCGACCCGCCCGGGCTCGCGGCAGCAGGTGATCGAGTGGGAGGCGCCCCTCGCGGCGCTCGTGCGCGAGCATCTTCCCCTGCCGAAGGGCGCGTCGATCCGCCTCCGCATCGGGGATGCGCGCGAGGGCGTGCAGAAGCTCCCCCCAGCCCTCACCGGCGCGTGCGATCTCGTCGTCTCGGACGTCTACTCCGGCGCGCAGACCCCGGCGCACCTCACCAGCGTCGAGTTCTACCGCGAGGTCTCTCAGCTGCTCTCCCCGGGAGGGGTGCTGCTCATCAACGTCGCCGACGGCCCAGGGCTCGCCTTCGCCCGCCGGCAGGTCGCGACCGTCGCCGCGGTGCTGCCCGAGGTCGCGGTGCTCGCCGACACGCAGGTGCTCAAGGGCCGCCGGTTCGGCAACCTCGTCGTCGCGGCATCCGCCTCTCCCCTGCCCACCGAGTGGCTCCCCCGTCTGCTCGCCGCGGGCCCGCATCCGGCGAAGATCGCCCAGGGCGCCGAAGTCAAGACGTTCGTGCAGGGCGCGCACATCGTCACCGATGCGGATGCCGTGGCCTCTCCGCGACCCGACGCGTCGCTCTTCCTGCGCTGATCCGCGTCCGGGATGCGGGCGCGCGGGCGTGCCGACCCGACGACCGCGTGAACGGCATGCAGACTGGAGGGGGACGCTGCGGAAGGAGAGCAATGAGTTTCATCCGGGGATACGACCGGGAGAACCTCCGCGAGCTGGTCGATATCGACGAGTGCGCGGTACGGCTCGAAGAGATCGAGGATCAGCGCAGCCTTCCCGCTCTGCTGGAGCGCGTGTGGTTGCTGAAGGTGCTGGGACGCCTCGACGAGGCGCTCGCCCTCGCGGAGACGACGGTGCGACAGGCTCGCATGGCGGGCACGCGCAAAGACGTGCTGCGTGCGCGTGTGCTGCGTGCGACCGTGCAGCAGTTCCGTGGAGCGCACGCCGCCGCCGAGCAGGAACTCGTCGCGTGCGCCGAGGAGGCCGAGGGCCAGGGCTGGATCACGATCGCCGCGTTCGCCCACCAGCACCGCGGCAAGAACGCCTTCGACGCCGAGGATTTCGACACCGCACGTGAGAGCTTCAAGCAGTCGCTGTTCCTGCGCCGCGAGGCCGGAGCGGCCGACCGCGAGCTCGAGGTGACCCTGCTGGCGATCGACGCGGCCGAGCGCCGTCGTCCGTCGCAGCTCGTCGCCGGCTGATCCGCGCACGAGCCGTTCGCCCCGGTGTCGGCGGCATGGCTTAGCCTGAGCGCATGGCGGATCTCGACCGTGTGCGCATCTGGGGTGACGCGCTTCTGACGATGTACCTCGACGACTCCTGGTCGTTCGGCTTCGACCATGCGAAGCGTCGTGCCGGGCAGTGCGACTACACGAAGAAGCGCATCACCGTGTCGCGCTACCTCGCGGCACGGTTCGACGACGACGAGATCCATCAGGTGCTGTTGCACGAGGTCGCCCATGCCCTCGCCGGGCACGCCGCTGCGCACGGCCCGGCCTGGAAGCGCGTGGCACGTGACCTGGGCTACGTCGGCGGCACCACGCATCGCGGCGAGACCGCCGTCGAACTCGCGCCGTGGGTCGGACGGTGCCCCGCCGGGCACGAGACGTTCCGGCATCGACGTCCGACCCGGGCCACCTCGTGCGCGCAGTGCTCGCGCACCTTCGACCAGCGCTACCTCTTCACGTGGACGCGGCGCGAGATCACGGCCGACGTGAAGCTCGCCGCGCAGTCACCGCGCTAGGGCGCCGGGCTCTAGAGCGTGCGCGGGCCGTCGCTCGCGTTCTCCGAGGAGGCCGTTTCTTCCGGGTCGTCGTGCGAGAGGGTCGCGCCCTGCTGACCGTCGGCCGCTGCCCGCGAGGCGCGCCCGCGTCGCAGGAGATCCGTGACCGCGCGCCACCCCACCAGCAGCACGCCGAGGGTCAGCGTCGCGACGATGATGAACGCGAGCTGAGCGGTGTCCCCCGTCGCCACGCGCAGCAGCATGCCGCCGGCGACGGTCACGACCCAGACGACCACGCCCCACAGCACCGACCACGGCCGGCGCGGGCGACCGGGCAGCAATGCGGCGAGCGCGTGACCGACGAGCATCGCGACCAGGAACGGCCAGGCCGTGAGCAGGAATCCGGCGGGGCTCTCGTCGTGAGAGGCACGGCCGATCACGGCGAAGATCAGAACCAGCACGGCGTCGACGATGACTGCGGGGAGGAACCTCATGCCCCGACCCTACGCTCGTGCCCCACGCACACGGTGCTGCCCCTGGGCGTGCCGCGGGAGCATCCTGCGCGTGCCGGATCTCGCAGATCTGCCCGGGCCTCGCATCGAGTCGCCTCGATCGGTGCGAAACGGGTGCAGATCTGCGAGATGCCGCTGAGTATCTCAGGCGAAGGCCGTGAACACCCGGTCGCGGAGCACGGGGACCGCCGAGACGGCGTCGAGACGGGATGCCGCGGCGACCGCGTCGGCATCGGCGGCGTCGCGGGCCGAACCGCTCGCCGACACCAGGTGCCCGAGCGCACGGCGCAGAGCACGGAAACCCTCGGCCGCGACCGCCGCGTCGGGCGCCGTGTGATCGATGCCGAGATCGGTGAGCGCCGCGATGATCGCTCCGGCGGCGAGGTGGTCTTCGACCGCGAAGCGCACGTCGTTCGAGCCGTCGCGCTCCCCCGCGGCGATGAGGGCGACCGAGGTGCGCGCCCGCCGGCCCTCCTGGATGTGCTGCACGGTGCGTGCGACGGCGGTGGCGTTGCGGATGCCTCCGACCAGCACCGTCGCTCCTCCGGCGGCCGCGGTCACCGCGAGCGCCGGGGCGACGGAGTCCGTCGACCACACGGCCGCCTCGGCCAGTTCGATCGCAGCACCGTCGGCGACGGCATCCGCCAGTCTCGAGGAGAAGTGCAGCACGTCGACGATCACGACCACGTCGGCCTCGGCGAGCCGCGCGAGGCCGGCGAGACCCCAGTCGAGGCGGACCTGGTAGGTGGACTGATCGAACGGCGACGGCATCCGTCCAGCCTATTCCGCACCGTGAGGGGTCAAGACACGCCGCACGCTCCCCCGAGCGCGCGGCGTGTTGGGACCCCTCACGGTCAGTCGGCCGCCAGCGCCTCGACCGGCGCGACACGCGTCGCGAGACGGGTCGGCGTCGCGGCCGCCACCAGCGTCAGCACCGCCGTGGCGACGACGATGATCACGACCGGCACCCACGGCACCTGCGGGGCGACGAGCCCGGCGGGTGTGAAGTCCGGCAGCACCGGCACCGAGCCGAGCAGAGACTGCGCGGCGATCCAGCCGTAGGCGACGCCGAGCACCAGCCCCGTGAGCGTCGCGGCCACCGTGATGTGCGTGGCCTCGAGCAGCACCATCCGGCGCACCTGGGCGTTCGACAGCCCGATCGACCGCAGCAGACCGAGCTCGCGCCGGCGCTGCACCACCCCGATCGTGAGCAGATTGACGAGACCGACGGCGGCGATCACGGCCGAGACGGCGACGAGCACCATCATGATCGAGGCGAAGGCGTCGAACGGGGCGAAGAACTCCGGCGGCACCTCCTCGGAGGTCTGGTTCATCATCAGTCGCTTGGACGACTCCAATGCGACCGCGAACATCGTCACGAGGGTCACCCCCATCACGACGCCGATCGCCATGCGCGACGATCGCTCGGGGTACCGCAGCGCATTCTCGGCGGCGAGGCGCGCAGTGGCGCTGGAGCCGAACATCCGCCCGACCAGGCGCAGCACCGGCGGCATGAACAGCACCGAGCCGAGCGCGAGTCCGGTGAACGAGAGCAGGCCTCCCATGAAGGCGACGACGACCCCGAGCGGCGTCACGAGTCCGACCAGAACACCTCCCGCGAGCAGCGCGGCACCGGCGATGAGCAGTACCCAGGCACCGACGTGACGGCCGGCCCGGCCTGACACCTCGTCGTGGGCGCGCTCGACCGATCCGCCGATCGCCTGCAGGGGCGTCACCGTGAGCACGCGGCGCGAGCCCACCCACGCCGCGACCCAGGTCGTGAGCGCGACGCCCACCGCGGGCAGCAGCAGGAACGGCTGCGCGAGCGAGAAGTCCGAGGGCACGTTCGAGAGGAGCATCCCCCCGATCTGCACGCCGAGCGCGGCGACCGCGACGCCGACGATCACGCCGGTGAGCGCGCCGATCACGCCGACGACGAGTCCCTGCCGCCCGACCTCCGCCCGCTGAGAGCGCGCGGTCGCGCCGATCAGGCGCATCAGCGCGATCTGACGGGTGCGCCCCGCGATGATGGTCGAGAACGTGTTGGCGGTGACGATCGCGGCGACGTACATCGCGACCGCCGTGAGCAGCACCGAGAGGATGGCGACGACGATCGCGAGCGTCTCGCTGTCGCCGATGAACGGATCTGCCTGCAGCACCGTGCCGATGAACGCCGTCACCTCGACGAGGATCACCCCGAACGCCGCCGACAGCGCGGCGACCAGGATGCTGGCGCCCATGCCCCGGTCGCGCAGCCACGCGAGGCGCGGGGCCGTGGCGGTCGTCTCGGGCACGACGGTGCCGATCGCGGATGCCGTGCCGACGGCGCTCATGCGGACACCTCGGCGGCGAGCATGTAGGCCGAGATCTCCTCGGCGGTCTGACGCGGGTGGTCGGCGACGATGCGACCGTCGCCGAGGTAGAGCACACGGTCGGCGTGGCTTGCCGCGATCGCGTCGTGGGTGACCATCGCGATCGACTGCCCGTGCTCGCGGCTGGCTGCCTGGAGCAGCTGGAGCACCTCGCGTCCGGTCTTCGAGTCGAGGTTGCCGGTGGGTTCGTCGGCGAAGACGAGGTCCGGCGCGGTGGCGAGCGCCCGGGCGATCGCCACGCGCTGCTGCTGCCCGCCCGAGAGCTGGTGGGGGCGGTGACGCAGTCGCGAGCCCAGGCCGAGAGTCTCGATGAGTCCGTCGATACGCGCACGCTCCAGCGCGCTCGGCCGGCGCCCGTCGAGCTCGAACGGCAGCAGGATGTTGCCGAGCGCATCGAGCGTGGGCACCAGGTTGAACGCCTGGAAGATGAACCCCACGCGTCGGCGGCGCAGGATAGTGAGGTCGAGGTCGCCGAGACCCGTGATCTCGGTGTCTCCGATGAACGCGCGCCCCTCGGTCGGGGTGTCAAGGCCGGCCATGATGTGCATGAGCGTCGACTTGCCCGAGCCCGACGGGCCCATGATCGCGGTGAACTGACCGCGGCGGATGCCGACACTGACGTCGTCGAGCGCCCGCACGACTCCCTCGCCGGAACCGTAGGTCTTCTTCAGGTGCTGGACGCGGGCGGCGAGGCCCAGGTCGGTGGTCGTGATCTCCATGTCTCCGACGCTACGGAGCAGGTGCCGTCGCGGTCGTCGCCCGGCGGATGCATCCGCCTCCCCCTGGAGGATGATCCCGCGGATGCCGCGGGGATGATGCCGGGTGAACCGTGCTCAGGCGAGGCCGTGCTCGAACGCGAAGACGACGAGCTGCACGCGGTCGCGCAGGCTGAGCTTGGAGAGGATGCGGCTGATGTGCGTCTTGACGGTCGCCTCGCTGAGGAACTCGCGCGTGGCGATCTCGCCGTTCGAGAGACCGCGGGCGGCGAGCGCGAAGATCTCCCGTTCGCGGTCGGTGAGATCGGCGAACTGCGGCGGGACCGGGGTCGGTGCATCCGCGAAGTGCGCGAACAGCTCCCGGGTGGCGGATGCCGCGATCACGCTCGATCCCGCGTGCACGGTGCGCACGGCGGCGAGCAGGAACTCGGGGTCGGCGTCCTTCAACAGGAACCCGCTCGCGCCCTGGCGGATGGCCCGGGCCGCGGCCTCGTCGAGGTCGAAGGTCGTCAGCATCACGATGCGCGGCGCGTCGGGGCGCTGAAGGATCTCGGCGGTCGCCGTGAGGCCGTCCATGACCGGCATCCGGATGTCCATGAGCACGACGTCGGGGCGGGTCTGCTGCACGACGTCGAGCGCCTCGCGCCCGTCGCCGGCCTCGCCGACGACCTCGAGGTCGGGCTGCGAGGCGATCAGCATCCGCACACCGGCGCGGAACAGCGACTGGTCGTCGACGAGGACGACTCTGATCATGACGGGACTCCTCTGATCACGCGGGGCGTCCGATCGGCAGCATGCCGTCGACGTGGAACTGCGCTCCCCGGCGCTCGGCATGCAGACTACCGCCGACCAGCTGGGCGCGCTCGCGCATACCGATGAGGCCGTGCCCACCCTGCCCCAGCTGCACGGGAGCGGACCCCGGCGCGACGGTGTTCGCCACTCGGATCTCCACCCGATCGGGCAACCACGCGAGGTGCACGTCGACCGCCCCGTCGCCGTGGCGGATCGCATTCGTGAGGGCCTCCTGCAGGATGCGGTAGACCGCGAGCTGGATGGCCGCGGGCGGCTCGCCCGGAGGCATGGGATCGACCGTTATCCGGGGTTCGATGCCCGCGTGCCGCACCTGTGCGAAGAGCGCCTCGAGGTCGGCGAGCGTGGGCTGCGGTCCGTCGCCCTGACGGTGACGCAGTTGGGTGAGGAGCATCCGCACGTCGGACAGCGCACCGCGGGCGGTCTGCGCGATCGTGCCGAGCGCCTCGGTCGCCATCTCGGGCTTCGCGGCGGCGGCGTACCGCGCGCCGTCGGCCTGCGCGATCACGACGGCCAGCGAGTGCGCGACCACGTCGTGCATGTCGCGGGCGATGCGCACACGCTCCTGCTCCTCGGCGGCCACGGTCTCGGCCTGCGCGCGCGCCACCTGCGTGGCCCGGCCCGACAGGATCACCCGCCAGAGGAAACCTGCACCCCACGACATCACCATGATCAGCACGAAGACCGAGGCGAGCAGCGCGGCGATGAGTGCGGCGCGCAGCGCGCTGGCGGCATCGGTCAGCAGCTCGCCCGACCACACGACACCGAAGTAGGCGCCGCCCACCAGGCCACCGCCGAGGGCCGAGACTCCGCCGATCCACAGCAGCCGGGTGGTGCCCCACGCGGCCGTCGCGAACAGCACGACCAGGATGCCGATGTCGTAGGCCGCGGGCGGCAGACCGAGCGCCATCTGCACCACGGCACCGAACCAGGCGATGCACAGCGCCAGAGCCGGGGACAGGCGGGCGATCGCGGCGGCGCCCCAGAGGATGAGCCCCACGATCACGTAGGCGACCATCGCGGCGGCCCCATCCGGGATCCACGCGCTGAGCCCCGCCGCCCCCATGATGAACGTCAGCGGCGTCGTGATGGCGAAGCCGACGACCGCACCGACGATGTCGACGACGAGCCAGACGCGGGAGATGGGGCGAATCACTCCTTCACGCTACGCGAGCGGCTCGGCGGCCGCGTCCGTCTCGCGATGTATCCCCGTGCATCTCGAGGCGCAGAGCGGATCAGGACCGGGATCAGGCCCGGGCGATGATCTCGCCGTGCGGCACGAGGTACCAGCCGTCGCCGGCATCCGCCCATCGCTTCCAGGCGTCGCTGATCGCCTGCAGCTCGGAAGGGCCCGCGAGACCACTGTCGACGAGCTGGCGCGCGAGCGCCGATTCGAGGATGCGGTCGGCCCACATGCCGCCCCACCAGGCTCGCTCCTCGGGGGTCGCGTAGCACCAGGTGGAGGCCGTCGCCATGACGTCGTCGAAGCCCGCGGCGCGCGCCCACGAGAGCAGGCGCCGCCCGGCATCGGGCTCGCCACCGTTCGCCCGGGCCGCCGCGCGGTAGAGCCGCAGCCACTCGTCGAGTTCGGGCAGCAGCGGGAACCAGATGAATCCGGCGTAGTCGGCGTCGCGCGCCGCGACGACGCCGCCGGGCACCGTGACCCGGCGCATCTCGCGCAGAGCCTGCACGGGATCGCCGACGTGCTGCAGCACCTGATGCGTGTGCACGACGTCGAAGCTGTCGTCGGCGAACGAGAGCGCGTGCACGTCTTCGATCGAGAAGTCGACGTTCGTGAGACCGCGATCCGCGATGAGGCTCTGCGACAGCGCGAGGGCGTTCTCATCGATCTCGGTGGCCGTCACCTGCGCGACCACCGTCGCGAACTCGGCCGTGATACTGCCCGGGCCCGCGCCGACGTCGAGGAGTCGGGTGGCCGGATCGAGGTGCGGGCGGAGGTACTCCGCGGAGTTCGCGATGGTGCGGGAGCTGTGCGAGCGGAGGACGGTCTCGTGATGTCCGTGCGTGTACGTGGCCATGCCCCAGTCTGGCACGGGCCGCGCCGGCGCCCCGGTCAGTGCAGTTCGGCGACGATGCGGCGGATCGCCTCACGATCGGGCTTGCCCGAAGCGAGTGTCGCGATCTCGTCGACGAGGATCAGGCTCGCCGGGCGCGCGTGCTTGCCGAGCGCCTCGGCGACCGCGTCGCGCGCGTGCACGAGCTGGTCGGATTCGCTGCGGCGCAGCACCTCTCCGCGCGCGGCGACGATGACGGATGCCTCGCCCCAGCGCTCGTCGGCGACACCGACCACGACGGCCTGATGCAGGCCCGGCACCTGTCGCACGATCCGTTCGACGCGATCGAGGGAGATGTTGATGCCGCCCGACACGATCACGTTGTCGGCGCGCCCGTGCACGCGCACGGCCCCGTCGTCGACTAGGCCGAGGTCGCCCGTGCGATACCAGCGGATGCCGTGCTCGTCGCGCACGAACACCCGGGAGGTCAGTTCGTCGTCGCCGAGATAGCCGTCGGCGAGCATGGGGCCCGCGATGCGCAGCTCGCCGTCGACCGTGCGCACCGAGACGGTCTCGAGGGGGACGCCGTCGTACACGCATCCACCGCTGGTCTCGGTGGAGCCGTAGGTGCGCACGAGGCGCACGCCCAGATCGGATGCCCTCTCCCGCAGCGGCTCGGGAAGGGACTGCCCGCCGACGAGGATCGAGCGGTAGGCCTGCAGTGCAGCGCGCACCGCGACGTCGTCGGCTGCGTCGAGCAGGGTCGCCACCTGCGCCGGCACGAGCGAGGTGTACAGCGCCTCGTCGCCGTGTCGCAGCATCGATAGGGTGGCGTGCGCGAACGCCTCGGGCGAGAACCTGCCCGACAGCGCCACGGGTTCGGTGCCCGCGAGGATCGACCGCACGAGCACCTGGAGCCCCGCGACGTACCCCGTCGGGAGGGCGAGCAGCCAGCGGCCGGACCCGATGCGGTCGGCGGTCGCCTCGGCGCTCGTGCGCAGCGCCTCGGCACTCAGCGCCACGCGCTTGGGGATGCCGCTCGACCCGGAGGTCGCGATCACGACGGCCGTGCCCACAGGCACCCGATCGGGCACGTCGGCGAGCATCCCGAAGCCCAGCGCCGGACCGCCGTCGAGCGCCCGGCGCAACGCGAGACCCAGCGGCTGCGGGTCATCGGCCTCGATGGGGATCAGCGCGGTCATGACGGTGCCTCAGTAGTGCCAGGGGAACGACGACCAGTCGGGGTCGCGCTTCTCGAGGAACGAGTCGCGCCCCTCGACGGCCTCGTCGGTGCCGTAGGCGAGACGCGTCGCCTCGCCCGCGAAGACCTGCTGCCCGACGAGTCCGTCGTCGACGGCGTTGAATGCGAACTTGAGCATGCGGATGGCGGTCGGCGACTTGGTCAGCACGGTGCGGGCCATCGCCAGCGCCTCGCGCTCGAGCTCGGCGTGCGGCACCACCCGGTTGACGGCGCCCATCTCGTAGGCGCGCTGCGCCGAGTACTCCTCGGCGAGGAAGAACACCTCGCGGGCGATCTTCTGCCCGGTCTGGCGGGCCATGTACGCGGAACCGTATCCGGCGTCGAAGCTGCCGACGTCGGCATCCGTCTGCTTGAAGCGTCCGTGCTCGGCGCTGGCGATCGTGAGGTCGCAGACCACGTGGAGCGAATGCCCGCCACCCGCCGCCCATCCGGGCACGACCGCGATGACGACCTTCGGCATGAAGCGGATCAGACGCTGCACCTCGAGGATGTGCAGGCGGCCCAACGAGGCGGGGGACGGAGAAGCCGGGGCCCCTGAGCCTCCCCCCTCGATCCCTGAGCCTGTCGAAGGGTCGGAGTACTTGTACCCGTCGCGCCCCCGGATGCGCTGGTCGCCGCCCGAGCAGAACGCCCATCCGCCGTCCTTCGCGCTGGGGCCGTTGCCCGTGAGCAGCACCGCGCCGATGCGCGGGTCCTGACGGGCGATGTCGAGCGCGCGGTAGAGCTCGTCGACCGTGTGGGGGCGGAAGGCATTGCGCACCTCCGGCCGGTGGAAGGCGATGCGCGCGATGCCTCCGTCGTTCGAGACGTGGGCCGTGATGTCGGTGTAGTCCTCGGCGCCGGGCGCGAGCTGCCACTCGGCGGGGTCGAACAGGTCGGAGACGAATGCGCTGGTCACGCTTCCACCCTATTCCCGCGCGCACTGCCGCTCCCGTCGCACTCTCCGTCGGAAAGATCCGGCCGGACCGACAGAAAGTGCGACGAGAACGGCGGCGGGAGATGAGAATGAGACCCATGACGCCCGAACTCAGCGAGATCCTCTCCACCGCACGCGTGGTCACCCTGCCGATGCACACGCGATTCCGGGGCGTCGACACCCGGGAGGCGCTCCTCTTCGAGGGCCCCGAGGGATGGGCCGAGTTCTCGCCCTTCACCGAGTACGCGGATGCCGAGGCCGCCACCTGGCTCGCCGCGGCGATCGACTTCGCCTGGCGCCCGCAGCCCGCGCCCCTGCGCGACGGCATCCGCGTCAACGCCACGATCCCCGCGGTCGAGGCCGCGCGCGTGCCCGACGTGCTCGTGCGGTTCTCCGGATGCCGCACCGCCAAGGTGAAGGTCGCCGAACCCGGGCAGACGCTCGCCGACGACATCGCCCGCGTGCGCGCCGTGCGCGAGGCGATGGGGCCGGAGGGCCGCATCCGTGTCGATGCGAACGGCCTCTGGAACGTCGACGAAGCGGAGCACGCCGTGCATGCGCTCAACGAGTTCGATCTCGAATACGTCGAGCAGCCGTGCGCGACGGTCGAGGAGCTCGCCGAACTGCGCACCCGCGTGAAGTACCTGGGCATCCCGGTCGCCGCCGACGAGAGCATCCGCAAGTCGTCCGACCCGCTGGCGGTGGCGCGTGCCGGCGCCGCCGATCTGATCGTCGTGAAGGCGCAGCCGCTCGGCGGGGTGACCCACGCCCTGCAGCTCATCGCCGCCACCGGGCTCCCGGCGGTCGTGTCGAGCGCTCTCGACACCGCGATCGGGCTCTCGCAGGGCGCAGTCCTCGCCGCCGCCCTCCCCCACCTCGACTACGACTGCGGTCTCGGCACGGCATCGCTCTTCCTCGACGATGTCGCCGATCGCCGACCCCGCGACGGGGTGATCCCCGCCGACCGCGTCACCCCCGACGGCGCGGCGCTCGA
Organism: Microbacterium sp. NPDC090225; assembly: GCF_044772365.1. Lineage (NCBI taxonomy): Bacteria > Bacillati > Actinomycetota > Actinomycetes > Micrococcales > Microbacteriaceae > Microbacterium > Microbacterium sp. NPDC090225. The sequence goes on from NZ_JBIVYS010000001.1 coordinate 1,376,467, forward strand.
CCGCCTCGCCGCCTCCGACGAGCGCCGCGCCTGGTGGCTCGCCCGCCTCGAGCGCAGCTATCGGGTGCTCGAAGAGAGCTGAGACCCGTCAGACCAGGAGCAGATCGACCAGTCGGCCGAGCTCCTCGCTGCCCGCGCGCCGCAGCTGGGCGTCGTCCTGCCCGGCCATCGCGCCACGCACGGTCATGCCCTCCCAGACGATCATGAGGATGCGTCCGGCGACCTCGGCCGGCACCCGCAACTGCAGCTTCCCGGCGTCGACGATGTCGGTGACGATCTGCGCGATGCTGCCGACCATCTCACGCTCCTGCGCCAGGTACGCGGCTCCGAACTGGGCGTCGCGGAGCGCGCGGATGCGGATCTCGCTCATGAGCATCACGCCCATGCGGTCGTCGCTGCCGGAATCCATCACCTTCTGCAGCAGGTCGGTCGGATCGCAGCCGGGCACCAGGCCCCCCTCGGCGGTGATCTCGGTCACGCGCTCGCGCACCGCGTTCACACGCGTCTCGGCGACACGACCGGCGAGCATCAGGAAGAGCTCGTCCTTCGACTCGAAGTTCGAGTAGAAGGCACCGCGCGTGAAACCGGCGCGCTCGCAGACGGCCTCGACCGAGGCGCCGTCGAGGCCGACCTCGGCGAAGAGCTGCTCGGCCGCCTCGAGCAGGCGGGCGCGCGTGTTCTCGCGACTGCGAGTAGCCGGTATCGACATCGAGACCTCCTGTGTTCGCGATCGTGCAGTGTTCGCGATCGTGACGATTCTCACACCCCGCACACAGATTTCCGAATGCGGATCACCTTACGATACATCTATGTATTGGATACATCTGTGTATCCACCTCATCCCCCATCTTCCGGAGGAACCCGCGTGTCCACTCTCCTGTCCTCACTCGGTCGCTGGTCGTTCCGGCACCCCTGGCGCGTGCTCGGCTCGTGGCTGCTCGTGCTCGGCCTCGCGGGTACCGGGGCACTCGTACTCGGCTCCGGCACGGACAACACGTTCTCGATCCCCGGCACCGAATCACAGGCCGGCCTCGAGCAGCTCTCCCGCTCGTTCCCCCAGGTGAGCGGCACGAACGCGCAGTTCGTCGTCGTCGCCGCCGACGGCGATCAGGTCACCGACGACGACTATCGCGCGCACATCGAGGACGCCGTCGACGAACTCGGCGGCATCGACGACGTGCTCGCCGTCACATCGCCCTACGACGAGATGGTCGACGGCATGGTCAACGACGACGACACCGCCGCGATCGTGCGCCTGCAGTTCGACGGTCAGTCGACCGACGTCTCGGATGCGACCAAGGACGAGCTGAGCGCCGTGGTCGAGGACCTCCGAGAGGCGTTCCCGGACGGCTCGCAGACCGCACTCGGCGGCGATCTCTTCGCGACCGAGATCCCGGGCATCACGCCGACCGAAGCGGTCGGCCTCATCATCGCGCTCCTCGTGCTCATCGTCACGTTCCGCTCGTTCGTGGTAGCCGGTCTCCCCCTGCTCACCGCCATCCTCGGCGTCGGCATCTCGATGGCGGGCATCTTCGCCGCCACCGCCTTCGCCACCGTCTCGTCGACCACCCCGCTGCTCGCCCTCATGCTGGGTCTGGCCGTCGGCATCGACTACGCGCTGTTCATCATGGCCCGACATCAGGATCAGGTGCGCGCCGGCATCGACCCCGAGGAATCGGCATCCCGCGCCGTCGGCACCGCCGGATCGGCCGTGGTCTTCGCCGGGATCACCGTGCTCATCGCCTTGATCGGGCTCGGCTTCGCCGGCATCCCGTTCCTCACGACGATGGGCATCGCCGCCTCCGTCGCCGTCGCGATCGCCGTGATGATCGCGGTCACCCTCACCCCCGCCGTACTCGGCTTCATGAAGGGCCGCATCGTCGGCCGCCCCCGCCGCGAGCGCGCCGCGACGAAGAAGGACGGCTCCGCACGCGCCCCGCGCCGCGCCTTCAGCGAGCGCTGGGTCGGCGGGGTGACGAAGCATCCGGTGCTCGTGTCGATCGCCGTCGTGCTCGGCCTCGGCATCGTGGCCGTTCCCGCCCTCAGCCTCGACCTCGCCCTGCCCAACGCCGGCGTGCTGCCGAAGGACTCCGAAGCCCGGCAGAGCTACGACATCGTCGGCGAGGAGTTCGGCCCCGGCTTCAACGGCCCGCTCATCCTCACCGGCACGATCGTCACCTCCACCGACCCGGTCGGGCTGATGGACGACCTCGGTGACGCGGTCGCGGAGATCGACGGGGTGAAGGACGTCGCGCTCTCGACCCCGAACGAGACGGCCGACACCGGCATCGTGCAGATCATCCCCGAGACCGCGCCCGACGACCCCGCCACCGCCGACCTCGTGCGCGAGCTTCGCTCGCACCACGACGAGTGGCTCGATGAGTTCGGTATCGATCTCAAGGTCACCGGCTTCACGGCGGTCGGGATCGACATCTCCGACCAGCTCGGAGGCGCTCTGCTGCCTTTCGGGATCTTCGTGATCGGACTGTCGCTCGTGCTCCTCACCATCGTGTTCCGATCGCTGTGGGTGCCCGTGACGGCGGCGCTCGGCTACCTGCTCTCGATCGTCGCCGCGTTCGGCGTGGTGGGCGCGGTCTTCGAGTGGGGCTGGTTCGCCGATCTGCTCCACGTCGCGAAGGTCGGCCCGATCATCAGCTTCATGCCGATCGTGCTCATGGGCGTGCTCTTCGGACTCGCGATGGACTACCAGGTCTTCCTCGTCTCCCGCATGCGCGAGGACTTCGTGCACGATCGCGCCTCGCGCTCCGCCTCGCGGGCCGAACGCCGGGCCGCCGCGCTGCGCGCCGTCCGCAGCGGTTTCACGGGGTCGGCAAAGGTCGTCACCGCCGCGGGTCTCATCATGTTCGCCGTGTTCGTCGCGTTCGTACCGGAGGGCGATTCGTCTCTCAAGCCGATCGCGCTGGGCCTCGCCGCCGGTATCGCGATCGACGCGTTCCTCGTGCGCATGACGCTCATCCCCGCGCTCATGGCGATCCTCGGCGAGCGCGCCTGGCAGATCCCGGCCTGGCTCGAGCGCATCCTCCCCCGCGTCGACATCGAGGGCGAAGCCGTCGAGCGCGAACGGCACCTGGCCGAGTGGCCGGGCGACGGCTCGGTCGTCGCGGCCGACGACCTCGCAGTCAGCGCGGACGCCCCGATCGTCGCTGCTCTGTCGTTCCGGGTCGCTCCGGGCGAGGCGCTGATCGCGACCGGTGGAGACGCCCGCGAACGGCGCACCCTCGCTCTGGCCGTCGCCGGCCGCGTCTCCGCCGACGACGGGCGGCTCCGCGTCGCCGGGCACCTGCTCCCCGGCCGGGCCGCCTGGGTGCGCGCGCACGTCGGCTGTGTGATCGTCGACGATGCGGATGCCGCGCTCGACGACCTCGCAGAAGCTCTGCGCGGGCGCTCGGAGATCGTGGTCGTCGACGGCATCGACCGACTGTCCGGCGGTCGACGCGACCAGGTGACGGCGATGCTGCGAGATGCCGCGGCCACCCGTTCCCTGGCCGTCTTCGCCACGGCATCCGATGCGGCGACCGCCCGCACGATCCTCGCGGAGGCCGGTTGGCCCGACGCGAACCTTCTCGACACCCGCGCCCCGCGACGGGCGACCGCAACCACCGAGGTGACCGCATGACCCTCCCTATCGAGCGCGCACGCTCCCGCAAGCCCATCACGTGGCTGACGATCCTCGGCATCCTGCTGCTGCCGGCGGCGATCGGCGGCATCCTCGTCACCGCTCTCCAGAACCCGACCGAGCGCCTGGACTCCATGACCGCCGCGATCGTGAACCTCGACGAGCCGGTCGAGATCGACGGACAGGTCACACCCCTCGGGCGTCAACTCGCGTCCGGACTCGTGGAGGGGTCGGACGACCTCGACTCGAACCTCACCTGGGTGATCTCCAACGAGGACGACGCCGCCGAAGGACTCGCGAACGGCGACTACCAAGCGGTCATCACCATCCCCGAGGACTTCTCATCGGCAGCCACCTCCGCCGGGCGCACGATCTCCGAGGGCGAGGGCACGCCCGAGAAGGCGACGATCGAGGTCACCACCCCGGACGACGGCCTCGTCGCCGACGACCTCATCACGGGGCAGATCGCGAACGTCGCGGCGTCCACGCTCGGCACGACTCTGTCGGAGGCCACGACCGAGAACATCCTCGTCGGATTCACGACGATCGGCGATCAGATCGGCGAGGCCGCATCCGGTGCGCTCGACCTCGCGAACGGTGCTCGGGATGCCGCGACCGGTGCCGCCGCGATCCCCGACGGCGCCACCCAGCTCGCGACCGGCGCCGGCGACCTCGGCACCGGAGCCACGTCGCTGGCGACCGGCCTCGACACGATCGCCGCGAACACGCGGCAGCTCGCCGCCGGTGCGGGCGAGCTCGGAGCCGGGCTGACCGGTGGGGCCGCTGCGCTGACCGATCCGAACGGTGCCTTCGCCCAGCTGGTCGGCGCCGCGCAGGGCGGGGCCCCCTTCCTCGCCACCGCCGCTTCCGAGTCGGCCTCGACTGCCACTCAGCTGGGCACGCTCGCTGCGACCTGTGCGGAGTCGGGAGCGAACACTGACTTCTGCGAGGACGTGGCGAAGGCCGCCACCTCCGGTGCTGCATCCGCCACCGCCGCCGGTAAGGCATCGGCCTACCTCACCCCCGTGGCCACGGGCCTCCCGGCCGCGGCCTCCACCCTGTCGACAAGCATGAGCGATGCAGGAACCGGCGCCACCCAGATTTCCGCTGGTCTCAACCAGCTCGCGACCGAGGGCGTCGACCAGTCCGCTGCGGGAGCCCGTGCTCTGGCGACCGGCGCGGGCCAGCTCTCCAGCGGCGCGACCGAACTCGCGACCGGAGCCACCGAACTCGCGACCGGCCTCGACACCCTCGCGACCGGTGCGGGCGACCTCGCCGGCGGTCTGCGCACGGCAACCGATTCGCTCCCCTCGTTCAGCGACTCCGAGTCGACGTCGATCGCCTCGGTGATCGCCGACCCGGTCGAGTCGACCTCGTCGATGGACACGATCTTCGGCCCGACCGCCATCCCGCTGCTCGCCGCGGTGGTGCTGTGGTTCGGTGGCCTCGCATCGTTCATCGTGATGCGCGCGCACACCGCCCGCACCCTGACGTCGCGCCGTTCGTCGCCGACGCTCACGCTGCGCGCCTTCTGGCCCGCCGGGCTGATCGGTGCCGGACAGGGATTGCTGGTGTCGATCATCGTGCAGTTCGTCGCCTCGTACGATGCGGCCGCCTGGTGGACCTTCGCGGGCACCGCCGTACTCGCGGGCGTCGTCTTCGCCGCGGTGAACCAGGCGCTCGTCGCGATCTTCGGCGGAGTCGGACGCTGGGTCAGCGCCCTGATCGGCGCGCTGGCCGTCGCGACCGGATTGATCTCGACCGTGCCGGACTGGCTCGCGGGCCTCGGTGCCGCGCTCCCCACCTCGCCGGCGTTCACGGGCCTGATCGCCGGGAACGGTTCCGCCGTCGCCGGTCTCGTCGTGTGGGGTGTGCTCGCCCTCATCGCGACCACCCTCGCGGTGGCGCTCCGCCGCACGACCTCGGCGAAGGTCGTGCTCGCGACCTGAGCCGCGGCATCCGCCCGTTCGTTCGCGCACCCCATCCGCACAACTTCGGAGTCCTGACGCGACACGCCGCCACCACCCCGTCCCCCACGGCGCGCCGTGCCGAAACTCCGAAGTTGTGCGGATGAGTGCGCGAAAACGGAGACCACCGGCGGCCCGCACGGCGCGCCACCGACGGACACGCCGGGCCGACGGCATCCGGTCTCCGTTCTCTCCCCTCCGGATGCCCTGCACTCCCCAGCCGCGCGAAAACGCCCCGCCCCTCGAGAAGAGGAGCGGGGCGTCGTCGATAAAGGGCGGATGCCTCAGCTGATGCCGGAGTAGGCGTGCAGACCCTTGAAGAACACGTTGACGATCGTGAAGTTGAACAGCACGGCCGTGAAGCCGACGATCGCGAGCCAGGCCGAGGGGTTGCCCCGCCAGCCGCGGGTCGCGCGGGCGTGGATGTATCCGGCGTAGAGCACCCAGATCACGAAGGTCCAGGTCTCCTTCACGTCGAAGCCCCAGAAGCGGCTCCACGCGTAGTACGCCCAGATGGACCCGGCGATGAGGGTGAAGGTCCAGAGGATGAACCCGATGATCGTGAAGCGATACGCCATGCTCTCGAGGCGCTCCGCCGACGGGAACGTGCGCAGGAAACCGGGGCCGGTCTTGGCCGCACCCTCCGAGACGAGGCGCTCGCGCCGCGACTGCATGAGCTGGATCACCGAGAGCGCGAAGGCGAGGGCGAAGAAAGCCGTGCCCAGCGAGGCGACGAAGACGTGGATCACGAGCCACACGCTCTTGAGCGGGTCCATGAGCGGCGTGACCTCGACATAGAAGTTCGTCGACGACAGGCCCAGCAGCACCACCACGAGGCCGGTGATGAACGTGCCGAGGAAGCGCAGGTCGACCTTGATCAGCACGATCAGGTAGACGGCGATGATGAGCAGCGTGCCGATCATCGCGAACTCGTAGAGGTTCGCCCACGGCACGCGACCGGCCGCGAAACCACGGGTGAGGGTCGCGCCGAGGTGGAAGATGAACGCGAGCACGGTGAGCGACGTGCCGATGCGCGCCATGACGAAGCGCTGCGGCTTCGGCTCGATGGGCTTTCCGGTGGCGGTGAGCGTCGCTCCCCCGCGCGCGCCGGCGCCGACCAGCTCGGCCTCGCGCACGGTCTGCGCATCGGCGGAGATCTGCGAGCGGCGAGCGAGGTCGAACGCGAACGCGATGAAAGCCGCGGCGTAGATCGCGATCGCGGTCCAGAGCAGGACCGGCGAGATCACTTCGAGGTCGAACATGGTGTCAGTCTACTTTCGGGGAGTCGGATGCCGTCGGGTCGGCGTCCGCAAGATCTTCGGTGAGGTCGTCGGCGAGGTCGTCGGCGGCGGGTTCGCGGGCGACCGTGCCCCCGGCCGCATCGAGCAGACGGCCGTGGCCGGCGACGATGTCGTCGAGTGCGACCGCGATCGTCGGGTCCTCGCCGCGGGCGAGACCGGCGTACTCGAGAGAGACGGCGTCGCCCTCTGCCGTGGCCTTGACCCACATGCGTCGGCGGGGCACGAACAGCGCGAGCATGAGGCCGCCGAGCGCGAGCACCGCGAAGCCGAGCACCCAGACGCCGGACTCGTCGCGGTGGATCTGCAGCGAGGCGAAGCGCTTGACCGACTGCGTGGCGTCCGTCGCGCCCTCGGGCGACTCGTCCTCGAAGGTGACCGTTCCCATGCCGTTCGGCAGGTCGGCGGTCTCGCCCGGGGCGAGCTCGATCGAGTCCTTGTCGACCGCGCGACCGGTGAGCTGGGTGAGGTCTGTGGTGTCGAGAACGTACACCGAACGCGGGGTGCCGTCGTTGATGCCGAGGTCGCCCGAGTACACGTCGAGCGTGAGGGTCGGGTTGGTGAGCGCGGGGTAGGCCGAGAAGAACGCGCCCGTGTCGAGCACGGCGGTCGTCGGGTAGAAGAAGCCCAGCAGGCCGAGCTGCTCGGGGAGTCCGTCGGTGACCTTGATCACGCCGAGCGAGGTCATGTTGGTGTCCTGCGGCAGGAACGGCACGCTGTTCGTGAACACCACGTCGCCGTCGGCGTTGCGCACCGTGATGGTGGGCGCGTAGCCGTTGCCGAGCAGGAAGATGTCGTCGTCGGCGACCGGCAGCGGCTCGTTGACCTTGATGGAGCCGGTGCGCTCCTCACCGTTCTCCTTGACCGTCACGTTGGCCGAGAAGTCGCCGGCCTGGCCGGAACCCGCCTCGCCGAACGGCGTGTAGGAGACATCGAAGGTGTCGAGGCGCATCGAGTACGGCGCGAGGGCGTCGTCGGCGACGAAGCGTCCGCGGTTCATCGAGTCGTAGTCGACGAGCGTGTTCGCGAAGGTCTCGCCCTCGACCAGCACCCGCTGACCGGTATACGCGAAGCCGCCGCCGATGGCGACCGTGACCAGCACGCCCACGAGGGCGAGATGGAAGAGCAGGTTGCCGGTCTCGCGCCAGTAGCCGCGCTCGGCCGACACCGAGAAGGTACGGCCCCGGTCGTAGCGCTCGACGCGATAGCCGAGGGCCTTGAGCTGTTTGGTCGCGACGGCGATCGATGCGGATGCCGCGGCCTCGGCATCCGTCTTCTCGCCGTTCTCCGCGGTCGAGGAGAGGTCGCGGGTGACCGCCCGGAAGTCGTCGAGCCGCTGCAAACGCGCGGGCGTGCGGGGCGGGCGAGCCTGGAGCGCCTTCCAGTGGTGCCGGATGCGCGGGATCACGCAGCCGACGAGCGAGGTGAACAGCAGCAGGTAGATGGCCGAGAACCACGGCGACAGGTAGACGTCGAAGAGCTTGAGGCCGTCGAGGATCGGGAAGAGGTCGGGGTTATCGCGCTCCCACTGCGTGACGCCGTTCGGGTCGGCCATGCGCTGCGGGAAGATCGATCCGGGGATCGCGGCGACCGCGAGCACGAGCAGCAGGATCAGCGCGGTGCGCATCGAGGTCAGCTGGCGCCAGCCCCAGCGCAGCCACCCGACGAAACCGAGGCGCGGCTGCGTGATCGAGTCGTCGCCGTCGACGTGGTCGGACGGCCGCAGCGGATCGCTGGACCTGGGCGTCTTGCTGCTCACGGCACTCTCGTTCTTCCGGGTTTTCTTCTCGGACGTCTCGCGATCAGAGCGGGAGGATGACACTGCTCATCACCGCCGTCAGTCGGGACATGATGTCGGTCCAGAGCCCCGTCACCATCAGCACGCCGAGGGCGATCAGCAGCACGCCGCCGATGATGTTGACGACGCGGATGTGGCGGCGCAGGAATCCGATGGCCGTCGTCGCCCAGCCGAAGCCGAGGGCGACGAGCAGGAACGGGATGCCGAGGCCGAGCGAGTAGGCGAGGCCGAGGGCGCCCGCGCGCACCGGGTCACCGGCGTTGAAGGAGAGGGCGAAGATCGCCGTCAGCGTGGGGCCGAGGCAGGGCGCCCAGCCGATCCCGAGCGCGATGCCCAGCAGCGGCGCCCCGATCACGCCGTACTTGCCGTCGACGTGGAAGCGCAGCTCGCGCTGCGCGAAGCCGAACAGCCCGAGGAAGACGAGCCCCATGAGGATGATCACGACACCGAGGATGCGCGTGATGACCTCACCCCACTGGATCAGGAACACGCTCGCGACGCCACCGAGAGAGGTGATCGCGACGAAGACGGCGCTGAACCCGGCGATGAAGAGGAGCACGCCGACGACGAGGCGACCGCGGCCCGGGGCCACGGCATCCCCCGTGCCCGCGCCCGGCCGCGGAGCGACGGACCCGCCGAGGAAGCCGAGATATCCCGGCACGAGCGGCAGCACGCAGGGCGACAGGAACGAGATGAGTCCGGCGAGCAGGGCGACCGGGATCGCCAGCCAGAGCGCTCCCGAACCGATGATGTCCTGGGGATTCACGCGCTCTCCGCGAGCGCGTCCTTGACGAGCGTGGACAGGATCGAGGTCCCATCGATGGGCCCGATGATGCGGGCGGCGACGCGGCCCTGCTTGTCGAGCACGAGAGTGGTGGGGGTGGCCTGGATGGGCGTCTCGGCCGCGAAGGCGAGCTTGGCCTGCGCGGTGTCGACGTCGATCAGGCTCGGGTAGGTGATCTCGAACTCGTTCGAGAAGGCCTTGGCGGTGTCGGCCTGATCGCGGGTGTTGATGCCGACGAACGACACGCCCTGATCCTCGTACTCCTGCCAGACGGCTTCGAGGTCTCCCGCTTCGACCCGGCACGGGGCGCAGCCGGCGTACCAGAAGTTGACGACGGTGACCTGGCCCGCGATGTCGGCGCTGTCGAAGGCCTCGCCGTCTTCGGTGACGCCCGAGAAGTCGATCGGCTCGCCGCGCTCGGCGACGGGGATCTCCTGGATCGCGCCATCGGCGGCGACGTAGCCGGTGTTCTCGCCGCTCAGGAACGACTCGCTCACGGCATCCGGAGCACAGGCGGTCAGGCCGACGGCAAGCACCGCGGCGAGCGCGGCTCCGACCGCACGCCGGGAACGGCGAGTGCGGGAGGGGCGGCCGCTGCGGATCGGGTGAATCCTCGAGGCGAGTGGCACGGTTACGAGTTTACGCCGAGGTTCCTATGGTTAGGCCGGATGCGAGCGCTGCTACTGATGCCCCTCAGAACCTCGACAGTACGTCGTCGACACCCGCCCGGAAGCGCGGGCAGGTGGCGATGTCGTGCGAGCGGCAGCGCAGGGCGTGCTCGGTCATCGCGCGCGAGCGGCGCATCTCCTCCATGCGGCGATCGATGTCGTCGATGTGCGACTGCAGCACCTGATGCCGACCCCAACTGCTGTCGTCGAGCAGCACGGCGATCTGGTCGAGCGTCATGCCCGCGGCCTTGCTGCGCTGGATCACGGCGATGCGCACGACGTCGTCCTCGCCGTACCGGCGGCGGCCGGCGTCGTCGCGGGCGGGGGTCAGCAAACCGACCGACTCCCAGTGGCGCAGCACGTTGGTGGGCAGGTCTGTCAGCCGTCGACCACCCTGGATCGTTCGCGATACACATGATCCGCGAGAATGTGCAGTGCATGGCCAGGACGCGTCAGCACTTTCGTCGCAACGGTTGATCCGATCTTGCGAAGACCACGGGAGATGGACGCGAGCATCTCCCAAACTCTTTCTACGCGCCGAGTGTACGACCACCTGGTCTGCGCGAGCGGACGTTCACTCACATGACAATGCGCAGGGCGGGGATCTCGCGCTCCTCCGTTTGCTTTACCTTGCCAGAGCCGCGCGCCAGCAACGCAAGGGCTAGGCGAGATCCCGATTCCCCTGGGAAATCGAGCCTCCATCGTGTTAGCTGCGCTCAACCTTCGCGATGGAGATAGCCCTTCGCGCGGGCAGCCATCAGCAGCGGCTCGAGGTCTGCTTGAGAGAGTGTTTCGGCCAAACTTTCCATGAGGTCGTTGAGCTGGTACGCGAGCATCATGTTGTTCGGCTCGCTGTTCGTCACCCGCTCCGCCAGGAATCCAACAAGCCCCGATCCGTAAGCGTCGAGCGCCTCGGCGGGAATGTCGACATTGACGTTTTCCGGACCCAGCCCCGGTGCGCGACCGAGGAATAGGGCGATCCCGTCTGGAACCCGCGCCCCGAGCAGGGGGACAGCGTCAGCCCACGCAGCCAATTCCGCGCCCTCGGGTTCGCGGGGCACACCGTTGAGGCGATCCTCCAAATGATCTCGCAACCAGGTGTCCCAGACGGATTCTCCATCGTCGGCACCCGAAGTCAGGTCGCTGCCGACCTCCTCGGCGAAGCGAGCCGCATGCGCGCCGCCTTCCGCCGTGACGCTCTTGAAACACAGCTGTCTGCGCTCGGCCGCGGAGATCCCTGAGTACGAGGCGATGGACGCGGCTAGTGAGAGAAAACGCCGACCCAGCGCGTCGTCGTCGAGAGTCGACAACCGATCCCACATGCTCAGCAACGCGGCAAACATTCCGTTCTTCAGCATCCGGTCGTTGACGCGAGCCCCGTAGAGGTAGGCCTTCCAGACTCCCACCATCGCGGTCGAGTCGATGAAGAGCGGGATGACGTTCTCTGTGGTGAATGCTTCGTCGGCAGCGAAGAGGAAGAAGAGTTGGCTGGCTAAGGCGGGCGCAGTCGCTGGAGCGAAGGTCGGCAGCGCGAGCAGTGTGCCGAGCGCGGCTTCTTCGTCGTCGTTCAAGCCGTCCCAGCCGTCGCGGTCGCTGCGCCAGCGCCGGTCGATCTCGACCAGCCAATATGTTGCGAGCTCGCCCGGCCAGGAGTTCAACGCAAGCATCGGCCCGTCGTAGCCGGCGGGGAGCGCATTCTCGTCGTGTTGGTTCCTCGCGAGCAGGTCTCGCGCGAGGTTTCGCAGACCGGCCGCGGACGCCGATGCGCCATCGTCTACAACCTGGCGGATCTGGCCGAGCAGGAACTGCGCCACTGGCCGTGGAGAGCCTTCGAGTGTCCTTTCTTGAGAGATCGCGTCGATAATGCTGACCCGTGTGACCTCGTCCACGACTGCGTCTGCCCAGCCGGAGATAGTCGCGTTCCGAATCTCTCCTCGCTTCTCATCGTCGAGCGCCGCCAGTACCTGCAAGACTTGAAGCCCGGATGCTGCGTCTTCGCGTGCCACACGGCGGAACAGATCGAGGGCGTCGTCCCAGGTGGGCTCATCGAAGTTGCGCTCAGAGTAGTCGCGAGCGACGACGGAACCCAGAGCGGCTTCTGCCCCGTCGGCAGCGACGGCGCCGATAAACGCATCGGGTTCCATGGGAAGGACCCCGCCCCATGTGCCGGTGCTGACCGTGAAATCCTGGTCAGGTTCGTCTCGCTCCGCGAAGTCGAACTCGGCTCGAATCGCGGCAACATCGGCCGCCGCCTCCGCCCAGTCGGGTGCCGCACGAAGGAGCCAGACAAGGACGTTGAACTTGCTGTACGCGATGTGCCGCTCGGCGTCTTCAATTCCACCGGGGAACTGCGGCCCGCGACGTATCTCTTCGAGGATCGCTTCCCGCGCCCCATCGCTTGCCGCAGTTACGGTGTCCGCGAGGATGCGGAAGACTTCGTGCTTCAGACCGCCGAGGAAGACGGCCTGACGAGCCGTCAGCCACGCGATCTTGTCGTCGGCGGAGAGGTTGGTGTCCTCGGCGATGAGATGAAGAGCCAGCCTGCGGAACAGGACGCGCTCGAACTGCCACCATCGACCTGCCAAATCGGGCATCTCGTGGATCAGACGCTCGCCGACAATACGGAGACCGTCAATAACTGCGTCGACGTGGTTCCTCGAATGCCGCGGCTGCTCCTCGATCCGGCTTCGGCTGAAACGGAAGCTGGCGTGTTCTGTCGCTCCGTTGTATGCCGCGATGAGGTCGTAGGCGCTGTGGAGCGCCTCTTCGAAGAAGCTGAGGGTTCGAGTGTCGTCGCCAGCCGTAGATTCCGCGTGCTCGGTCACGATCTTATGCAGATCTCGCGGGCTCACGGCCCACTGGAGGTTGGCGCTTGGCGGATTGTTCTTATCGTCATAAAGGAGCCAACCTCGCTCCAGGGACAGATATGGGCGCAGCACGGACCGGACGACAGCACGTTCGTTGGACATTCCCCCGCGCCCGAAGCGAAGAGCGGAGCCCGGATTCCCCGGCGCGGTGCGGCCTTCGATTGACGTCATCAGGAGCACGCGCCATCGTGAGCCACGGTCGGGGTCGATGCGGAAGAGCGCTTCAGTCGCGACGGCGACAGAGAAGAGGAGATTGTCTGAGAATCGCCGCCCGAGGCGCTGCACCGTGTGGAGGGCGAGATCGCTCGTCTCGGGGTTCTCAATGAACGTTGCGTACCACCGCGCGAGCACGGCGCTCGGGTCGGAAACCGCTGCACCATTGAAGAGACCCTTGAAGACGTCCGTGCCTTCTAGCCAACGCAACCAGCGATGCTCTGTCGCGCTCGCTGCGAATCGGCGCGCTCCTTCCTCGGTCTCGATTTGCGAGATGAGGTAGTCGCGCTCGGGTAGCGGGAGGGTTGTGGACTCGCCGTCGATGATCTCTTTGACGCGAGCATCGTGCTCGAGTGCTCCCATCTTGGCGCGATTGGCCCACGTGGTCAGCGCGTACTCGAGATTGCCGTGGTCGTGTTTTCCGCGGAGCGTGTACGGAATGGGGGTGATCTCAAGGTGCTCCCACTTCGGATCGTCCCCATCGCTGGTGAACGCATATCGGCGGGTGTTGGATGGGAGCCCGAGGGCTAGGTACCGCATGATGGTGTCCTCATGGCTGTAGCCGACGAAAACCACCGTGCGGTTGTCGAACATCGGCAACAGGAACCGCGTGGCCCACGCCTCAGTGAGGTAGGCGCGTCCGAAGTCACGATCCGTGACAATCAGCTCCTCAGGCGGACGACGTACAGACCCATGCAAGTACACGAGGCCGGCATAGTTCGAACCGATAGGTAGCGCGGGGCTGTGCCAGACGTCTGCGGGGCTGACACCAGCCGCATTCGCGGCGTTCTCAAGGTGCAGGTCGAAGTTGGTGGTGACGACCTGGAACCTTCCACTCGTCGCCGCCAACTGGGCGATGGCAGTGTGGGTCGGGCTGAACTTCGGCGGACCGCTAAGGATCTTGTCGCGCACGTGCCGTCGAGTGTCGAACCCGTCGGGAAGCGAACCGAGGAAGAAATCGAGCCCGCCGTCGTTCGAGAACGGTTCTCCCGCTTCCTCCGCCATGGCCTCGGCTAGGCCCTTGAACGAGGGTTGACGCGATGGCGGACCCATGGATGCTCCGGCGCCGACGAAGAAAACCAGGTCACCGTTGGCGTGAGCGTCGACGACCGGCTGTGGGATCTCAACGTCCCCGGTAATCCACACTCAAGGCTCCCATCTGTTGGCTGCTCATCACTTCTGTGAAGCATTCCTTCCACAAGCCGCTGCTGCAAGCGGAGCTCAATCCTAGCCATCGCCCCGCGGCACCCGAGCCTCCGCTGGCAGGTAGAAGTCGCCGGCAGCGCGGAGCCTCGGCGACACTTCTGACCTAGCACTCCGCGCACCCACCGCGCTCAACCCGGACCTTTGCTGACTCGTACGCCGCATGGCTTCGCTCGCACATCCACCAGCGCTTCCTTTCAGTCGTAGCCAGCACTGCACTCGGGAGGAGGTTCCCGTTTCGATTGCCATCCCAGTGGCGCGCGATAGCGGGGTGAGTCGTCGACAGGTCATTCAGTCCACTGACGCACTTGTGGACGCATTCCCGGCAGCCGCGTCCCCCCACCCGCGCGTTGCCCGTCGCCGGCCATTCGTGCCCTTTCGCGCATCGCCACCAGAGCTTCTTGTTGGTACCCGCGACGATGCTCGTTGCCGAGAGTCCGTGATTCTTCGAAGGATGGAGCTCTTGCGCAAGTGCAGGGTGAGTGGTTGCCATGTCGTTCTCTCCGGGAACTACCCGGCGGTTCGCGCACACCAGACAACGGCCGGCTCCAGTTACGCGCTTCTTTCCCGTCGCTGGCCATTCATGGCCGCGCGCGCACCGCCACCACAGCTTCAGTCGCGTGCCGGCCAGAATCTTCTCCGGCGTGATCGACCCGTTTCGCGTCGGGTGGAACTCGGCAGCGAGATGGGGATGGGTGACGCTCATTGACTCGGCCGGATCATCGACTCGATCCACGCATTCTTCGCATGTCGGCCGACCGACCACGCTTCGCACGACCCGATGCGAGACGTGGCCCCGTTCGCACAACCAGTAGGTTCGTTTCCCCGATCCGGCACCGATGTCGTCGGGCCCGATGTCTCCGTTCAGCGACGGGTGCCAGAGCGCTGCGACCGCGGGGTGGGTGGCCTTCAGGGTTGTAGTGCGATGGAGCGCCCGCCCGTTGCAGACGGTACAGCCCTTTCCGCGCTTCCGGATGATGGGGCGAAGCGAGAAATCGTGGCCATCAGCACACAGCCACCAGTACTCGTCGTTACTGCCCGCCGTGATCATCATGGGGGTGGTTTCACCATTCTTGGTGGGATGCCACTGGGAGGCAAGTTCCGGGTGCGTCACAGCCAAAGAGTTTGTGTGGGGATCGACGAGGTAGTTCGCGCAGACGCCGCAGTTCACTCCACGTGTTCGTTCAACCACGGTCTTTGGGTAGGAATGCCCGCTGGGGCATAGCCAGTGCACAGTCCACGAGGAACCAGACAGGACGTGCTCCGGTCGAAGGTCCTTGTTGCGAACGGGGTGCCACTCGGCCGCGAGGTGAGGGTGAGTATCCGCGAGTGTGTTGAACCCGGCGAGCGGCGCGCGTCGTGCGCAAAATTTGCAGCCATCAGACGCCCTGTATCCAGAGATCGTCCGGGTGGAAGTGGAGAATCGATGCCCCAATGCGCAGACGTAGTCGTGTTCCTTGAATGAGAGCCGAGCGAGATCGAAGCGTGTGCCCGGTTCGGCGGAGCTGACGAACTGGATGAGGTGTCTGTGCCGCACTTGCGGGTACGCGGACGACCGCATTGGCTCAAGGTCATCCGGGCTTGTGGTGCTTTGTGCAGTGGGATGGACGATGATGCGGTGCGCATCGTCGTCGGCCTGATGTTCCGCCGTCCGAATCATGGTCCAGATTGCGTCGACGAGGGTGATGCAAGCAGCACCAGCCACCGAGAAGACGATCTCAGCCAGCACGGAATAGCGCTCAGACGGTACTTCAGTCCTCGCCCACAGTCGCCCGCTCTTCAGGGGTGCGAGCACGCGCTTGGCAAAAGAGATCGCGTAGCCGAACTTCGTTGCGGGATCGATCTGCGCGTCCACTTCGGCACGGCACCAGTAGTCAATGGAGCCGAGTAGCTCGGCGAGGCGGTGCGCATCGAGTACGCCATCCCGCCGGAGCCTCCGATACGCATCGTCATCCCGGATGGCCTCTGCCCCGACCTGGTACTGCTCGTCAGCCGGCGTTCCCGGCCCGATCCATCGACGATGCTTTCGGCACACGCGACTACCGTCGTGCGCCGACTGTCGGGCGGTAGCTCCTCCGGTGCATCGCGTGCACCCGAATCGCAGCTCAAGACCAGTCGTGCACTTGGCGCAGGTAACGCCGTCCTCGTGAGCTGGAAGTGAGATTCGCTCGGCTGCGAAGTGTCCGCCTCGAAGCTCGCCGAGGGTCTCGACGGCGGACTCAAGGCTGGCGACCGTGTCAGTCCCCGCACTTTGTGCGCTGCGTAGTCCGTTACGCCAGCGCCTCACGGGCAGGAAGTTCTCTTCCCTCAGCCGGTCGGCGTAGCTGTCGATGGTTTCGTGCGGCGCAGGGCGAACGCGGACAGGTAGCGCTTCGAGATCAGGCAGCACGGCGCTCACGATCCAGCGTGGGGTTGTCATCACCTTGCTCGGTGATGAGATCGAGTTTGATGGTTTTCAGCAATTGGACAGTGATGATCTGTTTCTCTGGCGGCGCGTCGATGAGTTCGAGTGCGGCCACCGTGAGCAGCCGGGATAGCGCCGCGATTGATCCGTTCGTTCGCTGCCACAGATAGTCGGCGTGCGGGATCAGCGTTCCGGCGGGGTGGCTGAAGAGCGCGAACTGCGCTTCGAAGCCCCGGATGAGCGCTCTCCACATCTTCTTTCCTTGGGTCGTTCGTGACTTCAGGGGCTCCAGGTTCACGACCGTCGAACGAGCCGCGAACTGTCTGCCCAGGTCGTCATGCGAGAGCAGCCGGTCGAGGTTGAAGCCGACGTAGAGCGGCACACTCTTGACAGCGTTGAGGAGGTTCTTAATCGCTTGCGCGGATTCGAAGGCGCCGTTGTTGACTCGTGAGAGGTTCTGCATCTCGTCGATGACGATGAGGGAAGGGCGAGCACGCTGAAGGTGCTTGGTGACAAGACGCGTCCGCTCTTCCAGCGTCATCTTTTCGATGAAGGAGACTCCGAAGAACCGCAGGAAACGCCCCATGATCCCTTTGGCGGTGGAACCGGGAGGGACCTCCACGTAGACGACGGGGATGTGCTTGTCGCGCTTCCAGTTCGGGTATCGGTCTGCGTGCCGTTGGAACGCTGCGACCATCGCGTTGAAGGCGGCCGTCGTCTTTCCAACCGTGGGCGGGCCATTGACGATGACCCCGGTGCGCCCGATGTCGCGCGCGGCGAACCTCTCAGCTCGTCGGATTTCGAGATTCAGGTCTTTGATCTCGTCGGTGATGAGCACGATACCGCCAGCAATCCGCGCGGTTTTCTGCTCGTTGAAGCGTTCCTGCTCAGCTGCGTTCCAGCCACTGAACGTCTCGGCAGACACCTTTTCAGGGGTCGATGGCACATAACTCTCGAGCAGCCTGATCAGTGTCTTCGCTCGGTCGAAGTGGCCGTCGTCAGTTACCGCAGCCGTGAAGATGGTCATGATGTCCTCGTTCCTTGTGTTTGCGCGTGCTGATCAGCCGGCTTCAAGAATGAAGTCGTCGTCATCGTCGTCGTCGATCTCGGCCGCCCGTTCGGCGCGCTTCGCCGCGCGCCGAACGGCGAGCCGATCAGAGCGTTGCTGTCGCTTCACTTCGGCCTCTCGATCCGTCGCTTCGCTCGCAACGGCATCGCGGAGCTCGGTCACGAGCTCGTCTGACGTCTCGTCGTCGAACTTGGTCGTTTTCTGAGAGAAGTCGGCGGCCCGACGCATGAGTTCACTGTCGAGAGGACGTCGCATCCCGGGGAGGGCAGTCCACGCGCAGGTGATCCACCTGTTGTCCTTTCCTCGGACCCAGACCTGGTTCTTGTCGGTCGGGTCGTAGTGGACGACGACATGAGCTGGCGATCCGTCGATGTTGCGCAGTCGACGGTAAGGCAGCAGGTGCGGGCTGTCGTAGGTGCGGCTGTGGAAGCTGATGCCGTCCGTTTGGACAGCTCGACGCTCTGACGGCATGAGGGCGATGAAGTCGTCTTCCTCCAGGGCAACTGTGAAGTGGCCGGTCAGTTCGAGGGATGCCATGTACATCGTGTTCGGTGTGTGGAGGAAGGCAGGATCGTCGTAGTCCTTGAGCCCTGCGTGCTCGCGGTTCTGCCACACAATCGCTACCCAGCGGTCGAACAGCTCGTCGACGTCACGCAGATTCATCACGTTCGCTCGAACGGCATTCTGTCCCCGAGTTGCGACACTCCCACCGACGTATCCGGGCAGGAACTGGGCGAACTTCGTGGAGATCGTTCCGAAGATCCGCTCGACATGGCCTTTCGTGGTGGGGCTCTGCGGGGGCGCTTCCGTGATGCTGATGCCGTACCGCTCGCAAGCCGCGCGGAAGACGAGCGATTTGTAATCCTGGCCGTTGTCAATCAGGATCCGGCGCGGGAAGATGTACGGCCGATGGGTATCGAAGGCCGCACGCTGATGGTCGTCTAGGTGGGCAGCCCAGGGCATCTCTTCCAGGCCGTGCAGGTCGTAGTTGTTGCTCCAGGAACGCAGGCGGCGCGGAACCAACGCGTTTGCGAGCAGCAGTGCATGGTCGTACCCGCTCGGGGCTCCGACGGTGAATGCGTGGGAGATGATGCTGCGGGTCTTCTTGTCGATGAGGACCGTGAGATGCGGGCGTTCGATGCGTCCATCGGGCATCCGGACCAACGCGTCGAACATCGTTGTGTCGACCTGGCATTCGTCTCCTGGAGCGGCTGCTCCTCGAGGTTTGAAGGATCGCTTGGGGACGAGGTCGTCTGTCTGGCGTCGAGCCGCGGCTCTGGTCGGGTTCTGGTCGCCGGAGTCGCTCTTGACGATACGCATCACGGTGGACAGCGACGGCAGCGCTGGTCGCTCCTCAGCGTTCGGAAAGCGCTCGCGGAGGACTCTCCGCAGGTCTGCGCGGACCTTTGTATACGTGATGGTGGAGTGACCGACGTAGTCGTCGAGCAGCTCGCCGATGGTCTCTCGGATGATCTTGTCGACGCGCGAGAGCGGGTTCGTGGGTCTGACCGTCCGAAGGTCGGTCAGACCAGCCATGCCGAGTTGGCGGTACCGCGCGAGACGCCTTTTCAGCGTCGGCTCTGACATCTTCTCGATACCGAGCGCCTTAAGCTCGCTGACCTTGCTCGCCAGGCGCCGGCTCATAGGGAGGGAATCGTCATACTCAGGTCGCGGCTCGGTGCCGACGGCAGGCGTTCCGTCAATGAGTTCCTGCATGTGCGGGGCGAGGAATCGAGCCTCGTTGCTCAGATGCTCCATGGTCTCAGCGAGGGTCGGGGACGGGGCTTCTTCCGTCTCTACAGACTCCCCCGGGAGGAGCTGGCGTGAGAGCTCTCGATAGTGCATGAGCTCGATGTCACCGGTGGCGTCGTCTCGAAGGCGGAACACGCCTTTGCCGTACCCCGTGACGATTCGGGGTCCGGACGTGAGCTGGATGGTCTGGCCGATCTTGATGGTGCGTGGCTTCTTCATGGTGTTCTCCTGTTCAGGTCGTTCAGATCGCGGTGATGAGAGTGAGATCGGTGAAGGGCTTCTCAATATCGAAGACGAGCTCTCGACGCCACATCAGATGCGTGATCGCTGGTATAAGCTCCCCCGGCTTGTCGGTCGCCAGAGCTCGACGCAGGTCTCCGAACCTCCGGGTCTCGCGCGCCAGCGCCAGGATTTTGTCTTGCACGTCCACGTCCGGTTCGAACATCGGATGCCGGTAGCGCGCCAGCATTTCGAGGTTCCATGCAGTTACGTCTGCCAACTGGTCCATCACGATGTGTTCCCAGCCGAGCGAGTCACACACTCGCTCCGTCGCCGCGAACGCACGCTCGTCAGCTTCTGATGTGAGAGCTCTGAGGTGCATGTCGAAGATGCTGCGTGTTCCGTCGCGGCCAAGGACGAGGTAGTCCGGGACGTGAGTGGTGCCGTCCGCGAACTGGATGAGAAACGGTTGCGCAGTAACAGAGCGGACTTCCCTGAGATGGTCGATCAACATGAGCCCGGTGTGCTCAAGCATCGACTCGTGCCAGATCAGCTGCTGGACTCCCGCGAACCAGTAGTGCCCTTGGTAGCTGAGCTGCCCTGTGTACTTCGGAGCTTTCCGCGCCCTTCTGGTGGGCGCCATCTCGTACAGACGCTGAACGTTGGACACGCGCGTGTGCTGCGGACGTTCCTTCGCCCCGTACCAGGCGATGCGTTCCACGCCATCCCCTCCGCGGGCAATCGAACCTTTGAGCTTGCTCATCTTGTCCTCCGTTTGGATCAACTTCAGCGAGTAAAGCATCTTTCTTGGCAGTTGTCATCTTTTTCGTAAGAACTTATCTTTTAGCGCGTACATATAGGCTGTTAGACGTGTCCAATCCGCGTTACCTCCCCCGTTCCTTCGTGCTCCCACCGCGCGATTTCGGGCGTCGCCAGCGCGCCGAGTGGCGAAAGCCGGACTCCACCTGGTCGCAGAAGGAAGTAGCTCAACTCGATGCCGCTCAGCTGCAGCATCAGGTGGCTTACGGCGTCCTGGAGGAGTTCCTGCCGACCTCGGAAATCCGCACGATTACCGCACTCGCGGAGAGGCTGGACATGCCGTATCCGAGAGTGCAGCGGATGCTGAACGGGCAGACGGTCATGCAGCTTGAGGACATCGGGCACCTGCGACGACTGCTTGGTGCGGCTCTGGTGGATTCGTGGATCTCGAACGCAACGACATACACCTGAGGCGAGCGAGCGGAATGTTCCGGAAGAGCGGCGTGTCATACGCGGACTTTAGTCCGCGTATGACACAGGTGCAAGCATCCGCTCCGCGCCATCGCCGGCCCGTCTCACCCGGATCTCGAGAGAGAACTATCCGATAGCCGTTGCGCTAGCGCTCCTCCACCGTGCAATTCGAGGGCGGAAGCCCACGTCCGAACCAATCATCGCCACCGAGGCACGCACCTCCTTCGGCCAGGCGGTCGAGACCTAACACCCCGCGTTCCGGCAGCGATTAGGTCTGACCGCGAGGAGCACCCATCAATTGAGGATCGCCGAGAAGTCCGAGTTCGGTTCCAATCCAAGAAATGTGGTGGAGCGGAAATCACCCGAGACTACGCACCGATGGATCACGCAGCGAGTCGTCGGGCTCACGACCAGACGCGAGATATCAGTTCTGCAATCCGAAAGCGCTAGCGGCAAACCGCATGTTGTGTCGCTGCCGGCAGTACAGATCCACAGCATCGCGATGCTCGATTCCGTGTTCGAAGCGGAGGACTTCGCGACCTAGCCGACATCGTGAGAAGTGCCACGCACGACATCATCAGCGTCAACTAGAGGCCCCGTGCACTGCGCCCGCCGGATGGCGGCGCAGGCGTAGCGAGTTGACATCATGGCACTCTTGTCCCAGCGGACAGCGACCTCGAACGAGGTAGGTAGCACGCAGAGGTGCCAAACGTCATCGAGATGCTGCTCGCAGGACGCTTAGAGGACGTGCTCCTCGAGGCGAGACACGACGCGTGGGCGTGGAGCTCGTAAGGCGGCTGTGCCCAAACCTGAGGACCCTCCGGCTCATCGTCAACATCCATGAGGTGACGCGCCCTCGGCACTAGCGCGGACGGAATCACCAAGTAGAGGCGACCGTGTGCTCGGCGACCCAGCCGAAATTGGACCGCACATAGGCCGTTTCCAGGCGAAGACGCCAGCGGGCGTGACTTCCCCAGATCGTCGCATCCGTGTGCGTGCGAGCATCCAGAGTCGCGATGTCACCGTTCACCTCGACGTCCACGGAAACGTCTGTGACCGCGTGGTAGGTCATGCTCCCGCGTTCTATCTCCTCGAACCACTCCGTACGTGGCTGGACGTATCCTGTCATGTGCGTGAGCGTGTAGTGGGAGCTCAGGAGCGACGTCAGCGCAGACGTGTCCGCGTCCACCATCGCTTCGCACATGTCATGGAACGCTGCGAGGACCTGTCCTCGCGCGTCGCGGTCACTGGCGGTCATGATGCTTTCTCAATGAAGAGTCGAACAACGAACTGATGATGGAAGTGGAACGCGAGGACGCGCGGTGTGTGAAGCACCTCTGATCCCGCATTCGACGGCAGAGCAGTGGCTGCACGCCGGCTATCGGTGTTCAACATCGTCAAGATCAGATCTTCGAGGTCGAGGGAGAGGGCGAATCCTGTGTGGTGGCCCAGCTGCCCAGCATGCGCAATGCGTCGGCGGACGCACTGCCGGGTTCCGCCGTGTATGTAGACAGGGTGAGGCCGGGGTCCGCTGGTAGCTCGAATGCTTCGTAAGTGAGTTCGAGGTCTCCCACGATGGGGTGATGGAGCTTCTTCACGCCCGTGCGGTGATATCGGACGTTGTGTGCCGCCCAGAGTGTGCGGAACCGTTCCGAGCGAGTAGAGAGCTCGCCGACGAGATCCGACAGACGCTTGTCGTAGGGGTTTCGGCCGGCTTCTCCGCGCATCGTGGCAACGAGCTCCTGCGTGTTCTTCTCCCACTCCACGTAGAAGTCAGGAGCAGCGGGGTTAAGGAACGCGAAGCGTGCGCTGTTCGGGGCGGGATCGGCAAACACGGGCGAGTAGAGCGCTCGACCCAACTGGTTCGACGCGACGTAGTCGAAGTAGTTGTTGCGAATCATCGCGGGTGCATCGGTGATGGCATCGAGCAGTCGTTGGATGCTGGGCCGGATCTCGTTGGCGCGCTTCCGCGGCTTTCGCGACACTGGGGACGCGTTGGCGGTGCGGGCCAGGTCGAAAAGATGGGCCGTCTCCGCGTCGTCGAGGTGGAGGGCGCGCGCTAGGGCGTCGAGCACGCTGTCCGAGACGCCCGAGAGGTCGCCACGTTCAAGGCGGGTGTAGTAGTCGACGCTGACGCCTGCCATGAGCGCGACTTCTTCACGTCGCAGTCCAGGTACACGCCGGTTTCCCCCGTAGGCGGGGAGTCCGGCCTGGTCGGGGGTGATGCGGTCTCTGCGGGTGGAGAGGAACTCGCGAACTTCGCTGCGGTGATCCATGGCCTTGACGTTACGCCGAGCACGCACCTGGTGGGAGGGTCTGCCAGTACCTGGGACACCGGCCCCTGTCACAGTCCACCGTTCGGTGGTGGCATTGATGTCGGAAGGAAATCCCATGACAGACACCACTCGCACGGCGCCGCTCCACAAGGGCGCGATTCTCACCATCGTCCTGGTGAGCTACTTCATGATCCTGCTAGACAACTCGGTGATCTTCACCGCGCTGCCAAGCCTCCAGGCCGACCTCAACCTCTCATCCGCAGAGCTCGCGTGGGTGCAGGATGCCTACACCCTGGTCTTCGGCGGCCTGTTGCTGCTGGGCGCTCGCGCCGGCGACCTCCTGGGACGCAAGCCGGTGTTCATCTTCGGTCTCGTGGTCTTCGCCGTCGCGTCGCTTCTCATCGCTCTCTCACCTGCGGGCTGGTGGATCATCTCGGCTCGTGCGCTGCAAGGTGTCGGAGCGGCCATCGTCGCCCCGTCCGCACTGTCACTCATAACCGTCAGCTTCGAAGGCGAGGAACGCACGCGAGCAGTCGCCTGGTATTCCGCAACCGCGGGTATCGGTGCCAGCCTCGGTCTCGTCGTCGGCGGCGCCGCCGCATCCTGGTTCTCCTGGCGCGCGGGGTTCTTCATCAACGTCCCCATCGGCTTGGCGATGATCCTCCTCGCGCCGAAGTTCCTTCCACACACCCCGAAGCTTCCCGGACGGTTCGACATCGCGGGAGCCATCACCTCGACCGTCGGCGTCGGGTCCCTCGTGTTCGCGATCCTCTATGCCGCAGAGTTCGGATGGGGAACTATCCAGACCATCGTCGGCTTCATCCTCGCGGCCGTCGTCCTCACCGCGTTCGTGTTCGCCGAGGCGCGCGCGACGCAGCCCATCATGCCGCTGCGCCTGTTCGCGAGCCGCATCCGCACCGGCGCGTACGTGACCCGCCTGCTGTATCTCGGGGCGATGATTGGGTTCTTCTTCTTCACCAGCCAGTTCCTGCAGGAAGCGCTCGGATTCACGCCGCTGCAGGCGGGACTGGCATTCCTGCCGATGACGCTGGTGAACTTCGCCGTCGCGATGCTCATACCTCGCATCACTCGCAGGTTCGGCGACACACTCACACTCATCGTCGGTGCGACTCTGACGTTCGCGGGAATGGTCTGGCTCAGCCGCATCTCCGTCGACAGCGACTACCTCACAGCGGTTGCCCTGCCCATGCTTCTCATCGGTGCCGGCCAAGGCTTCGCCTTCGCCCCGATGACCAACTTCGGAATCAGCGGAGCCACCGCCCGCGACGCCGGAGCAGCCTCAGGCATCGTGAACACCTTCCACCAGGTCGGGTCGTCGCTCGGACTCGGTGTCCTCGTCGCTGTTGGTGCCGCAGCGGCCGGGACCAGCGCCGACCAAGCCCTGGCCATCACAGCGGAGGCGTCCGCGGCTCTCACGACCGCGAGCGTGTTCCTCCTCGCGTCGCTCGTCGCCGTTCTCGCTCTCATCGCACCCGCAGCGACCGCGGATGCGCGTACGGCGAGCCAGGCCCCAGTCCAGGTCGAGTCAACAGGGATCTGACATCCGCCAAGACCGGCTATGAGGGAGGTACCAACAGAACCTTCCTCGCACTCCCCTCCCGGACTGGGATAGAACTACCACTTCAACACACCACCAACCTCGAACCCACCCACGGTTCGAACAACAAGGAGCAACACAATGCGTGCAGCAGTCATGTACGGAGCCGGAGACGTCCGCATCGACACCGTCCCGGACCCGCTCGTCAAGGACGCGACCGACGCCATCGTGCGAGTCGTCGCCGGATGCATCTGCGGATCCGACCTCTGGCCCTTCGCGTCGATGGACCACTCCGAGCACGGCAACCGCATGGGTCACGAATTCGTCGGCGTCGTCGAGGAGATCGGCAGCGACGTGAAGGACATCGCAGTCGGCGACTTCGTCATCGCCCCGTTCGTCGCCTCGGACGGCACCTGCGACTTCTGCCTCGAAGGTCTGCAGACCTCCTGCCGACACGGCGCCCACTGGGGCGGCCAGGATGATGGCGGACAGGGCGAGCGTGTGCGCGTCCCGCTCGCCGATGGCACCCTCGTCGTCGTCCCCGCCGGCTTCGACGACGCACTCATTCCCTCCCTCCTCGCCCTGTCCGATGTCATGTCCACCGGCTACCACGCCGCCGTCGCCGGCGGCGTGAAGGAAGGATCGACCGTCACGGTCATCGGTGACGGCGCGGTCGGTCTGTCCGCCGTGCTGTCCGCGAAGATTCTCGGCGCATCACAGATCATCCTGATGGGTCGCCACAAGTCACGCACAGACCTCGGCGTGGAGTTCGGAGCCACCGACGTCGTCGCAGAACGCGGTGACGAGGGCATCGCGCGTGTGCGCGAGCTCACCGGAGGCGACGGCACCCACATCGTCCTCGAAGCCGTCGGCCTCAAGCCCGCACTCGAGACCGCATTCGCCGTCGTCCGCGCAGGCGGCGTAGTCAGCCGTGTCGGCGCTCCTCAGTTCTCTGAGGTCCCCCTTGGCTTCCCAGAGTTCATGAGCAACATCACCCTCACCGGCGGTGTGGCGCCAGCCCGCGCCTACATCCCGACGCTGCTCCCGCTGGTGCTCGACGGCACCATCAACCCCGGCCGCGTATTCGACCGCACCGTCGATCTCGACGGCGTCCCCGCCGGCTACCAGGCCATGGCCGACCGCGAAGCCCTGAAAGTTCTCGTCCGCCCGTAACCGCCCACGACGTCCGAAAGGAACAGCGATGACCGACAACCTCACCCCGGCACAACGCGCTATCGGTGGCTTCTCACCCAAGCTCGTCGATCTGACCGACAACGTCCTCTTCGGAGATGTCTGGGAGCGACGCGACCTGTCGCCTCGCGACCGCAGCCTCATCACCGTAGCGACGCTCATCGCCAACGGCTCCATCGAACAGCTCGTCGGTCACCTCCGCATCGCGCAGCAGAACGGACTCACTCAGGCGGAACTCACCGAGGTCATCGTCCACCTGGCCTTCTACGCCGGCTGGCCTCGCGCGATGAGCGCCGTCACCGTCGCCAAACGGGTTTTCGCCGAACGTCAGGACACGGAACAGGAGAATCAGTCATGACCGATCTCACCCTCAACAACGGCGTCGCCCTGCCGGCCATCGGGCTCGGCGTCTTCCAGAGCGCCCCGGAAGAGACCGCTGCGGCCGTCGCCGAAGCGCTGCGGATCGGCTACCGCCACATCGACACGGCGGCGGCGTACCGCAACGAGCGTGAGGTCGGCGAGGGCCTTCGCCGCTCCGGAGTCGACCGCGCCGATGTCTTTCTCGAAACCAAGGTCTGGGTGTCGGACTACGGGTACGACGAGACGCTGCATGCGTTTGAGAAGTCAACCGGCAAGCTCGGCGTGGACACGCTCGACCTGCTGATCCTGCACCAGCCCGTGCCGACCCGTTTCGAGAAGACCATCGCGGCGTACAAGGCCCTGGAAGCCCTGCTCGCCGATGGCCGCGTGCGCGCCATCGGCGTGAGCAACTTCATGCCGCACCATCTCGAGCGACTCCTGCAGGACACGGACGTCATCCCCGCGGTGAACCAGGTGGAGCTGCATCCCTACTTCACTCAGCAGGACGTGCAGAAGGCGGATGCCGCGCACGGCATCCTCACCCAGGCGTGGTCGCCCATCGGTGGCATCACGTTCTACCCCGGCTGGGGCGATGGCAAGCGCAGCGTGCTGGATGACCCGACCATCGCCGAGCTCGCACAGACGCACGGGAAGAGCCCGGCACAGGTCATGCTCCGCTGGGGCGTCCAGCAGGGCCGCTCCGTGATCCCGAAGTCCACCAACCCGACGCGCATTGCCGAGAACTTCGACGTGTTCGACTTCGAGCTCTCCACCGATGAGCTCGCCCGGATCGACGCTCTCGACACCGGCGTGCGCGGCGGTCCGGACCCTGACCAGCCCCGCGACGCGTTCTTCGATGTCGTCATCGACGAAGCCTGACCCCGCAACCCGCGAAAAGAAGGAAACCATCATGGACTACCGCGCTCTCGGCCGCACCGGCGTGAAGGTGAGCCCGCTCTGCCTGGGCACGATGATGTTCGGCCCCTGGGGCAACCAGGACGTCGACGACAGCATCCGCATCATCCACACCGCACTCGACGCGGGCATCAACTTCGTCGACACCGCCGACGTGTACTCCGCTGGGGTCTCGGAAGAGATCACGGGCAAGGCCCTCGCCGGACGACGCGACGACGTCTTCCTCGCGACGAAGTTCTTCATGCCCATGGACGACGACCTCAACCACCGTGGCGGATCGCGTCGATGGATAATCCGAGAGGTGGAGAACTCGCTCCGTCGTCTCGACACCGACTACATCGACCTCTACCAAGTGCACCGCCCCAGTCCCGACACCGACATCGAAGAGACGCTCGGCGCGCTCTCGGACCTCGTGCACCAGGGCAAGGTGCGCTACATCGGCTCGTCGTCGTTCTCCGGATCCCAGATCGTCGAGGCCCAGTGGGCCGCCCGAGACCGGCACCTCGAACGGTTCGTCACCGAGCAGCCGCCCTACTCCATCCTCGTCCGCGGCATCGAGGAAGACGTGCTGCCCACGACGCAGCGGCACGGCATGGGGACACTCACGTACAGCCCACTCTCGGGAGGATGGCTGTCGGGAAAGTGGAGGAAGGATGCCGCAGCCGCTCCGACCTCGTCGGCGCGCCCGTCCGCGCGGTTCGATATGTCCTCCCCCGCCAATCAGCGCAAGCTCGACATCGTCGAGGAGCTCGCCCTCCTCGCAGAAGCCAATGACATGACACTCATCGAGATGTCCATTGCGTTCGCCATCGCCCACCCCGGCGTCACCTCCGCCATCGTCGGTCCGCGCACGATGGAGCAGCTCGAGTCGTACCTTCCCGCCGCGGACATCACCCTCTCGACCGAGATCCTCGACCGAATCGACGAGCTCGTCGCCCCCGGCGTCACCGTCAACCCGGACGACAACAGCTACGGGGCGCACGAGCTCACCCCGACCGCTCGCCGGCGGGCGGATGGCTGAACGGCGCCTAGCAGCTGCGGCGATGCTGCTCGCAGCGTCAGGAGCGAGCGTCGCTGGATGCGCCGCGGCCGAACAACCGACACCCGCCGCAACCGCGACGCAGACACCCACGCCAGGGCAGACCGCACCGGCAACCTCATACGCTGACGGCGTCTACGGCGCGGTCGGGTGGTACGGATCTCAGCCGTCCCACCATGACGTCACCCTCGGCATCGAAGACGGCATCGTCGTCTCCGTCGACATCACCACTCCTGCGAAGAACCCCACATCGCTGCAGTACCAGCAGCGCTTCGCGGAGGCGCTTCCCGACGCCGTCATCGGACAGCCCCTGAGCACCGTGAGTGTCGACCGTCTGGCCGGCTCGAGCGGATGCTCGGAAGGGTTCATGGCGGCACTCGCCGACATCAGAGAACAAGCCAGCAACGAAGGAAACCAGTCATGACCGAGTCACTCACCATCCTGTTCGTCGGAGGGACCGGCAGCATCGGGCGCCTCGCCGCAGCCCGAGCAGCCGCTGCGGGTCACCATGTCCGCGTTCTCACGCGTCGCAGCAACGCGAACGTTCCGGCTGGTGCTGTCGCTGTCACCGGCGACCTCACCGATGCCTCCACCTTGACCGCAGCCGTGGCCGACATCGACGCGGTGGTGTTCACCCACGGGGCCGCATACCAAAGCCCCCTCGTTCGGGACGTGGACTACGGCGGAGTCCTCAACATCCTCATGGCCATCGGGAAGCGCCGCGTCCGGATCGCGCTCATGACCGCCATCGGCGTCACCAACCGCGCCGGCGGCTACCACGACTGGAAGCGTCGCTCCGAGCGCCTCGTGCGGGCCAGCGGCCACCCGTACACCATCGTCCGTCCGTCCTGGTTCGACTACAACTCGCCCAGCCAGCACGAACTGCACTTTCTCCAAGGCGACACCCGCTGGGCCGGCAGCCCCGCGGACGGGGTCATCTCCCGGGCTCAGCTCGCCGAGGTCCTCGTCGCATCGCTGACCTCGCCGGCCGCTACGGGAAAGACCTTCGAGCTGGTGGCCGAGGAGGGACCCGCTCAGATCGATCTCGAGCCTCTGTTCGCAGCGCTCAGCCCCGACGATGGGATCAACGGCGCCAGTGATGCCGCGAACATGCCGCTGGACGAGGAGCCGCGCGACGTGCGCGAGGACTTGCAGATCGCTGCTGACCTCGCGTAGCCCGCGTCGACGCAGTGTGCACCGCGCGCGCTACGCGGCGCTCGTGACAACGCGCCACGGCGTTGTCACGAGCCGGTCGCGGACGAGATCCGGACGCGCGAGCAGTGTGGCGTGGAGCCGATATTGCGCGACGAACGCGTCGACGTCATCTGTCCGGAGCTGCGTGATGGCGTCGACGAAGTTACGTCGAACGAGCGCCCCGACGTTCGGCAGGCACTGGTCCGTTAGGACCTTCTCCAGCTCTCGCAGTTGGGCGTAGTACCGATGCTTTGTCGCCTTGTGCTTCTTCGCCGCCCCGCCCCGGTCCGGGCGCAGTCCCAGCGCCGTCGGATTGACCTCCCGAAGATTCAGACCGAGGCGCGCCACTGAGTCGGCGTGCTCCGAACGGTCTTCTTCGTCTCCTCAAGCGCAGCCGCGATGGCGCTGACGTCGATGTTCGCCGAGAGATCCTGCAGCGGGATGGCGATGCCCTGAACGGCTGCGATTGAACGCGGCCGGATCGCCAGCGACAATGACCCGATAGCTTCGTGGGCGTTGCGATACCGCACTGCCGAGAGCTTCCGGAGGTCGAGTTCGTAAACGCTGATATCAGCGGCGTCTTCGTGGTTCTCGTAACGGAACTCGGAGTTGACGAGAGTTGAGTCGAGACGCAGAGCGACCCGGTAGAGGTAGAACTTGGAGGTCCCGTCGTCCTGGTCATCCACGCGTCGGAGCATGTTCTCGATAGCGGCTTCGTAGGTACCAACGTGGAGAGCCTTCGATGTCTGTGAGGCGATGAGGCTCTCGCGAGTAGGCTCAAACGGTCGGTCCGTCCAGCTGAGGTCGCGGGCGAACTGCTCCGCATACTCCTGCGACGGACAGTCAGGCTGGAGGCTCGTGTGGCACCAGGCGAAGGCCTTGCGAGCGCCGCTCGCCGATCTCCCGCACGAGCATTCCGTGCCCGTGAAAGATCTGCGTCTCAGAATCATCGATGGCGAGACGACGCGTAGCGCGCCGCCCTCTTTATGCTTCGGCCGGAAGCAGAAAGGGGCGTCGGCAGCGATTTCCGACGCCCCTCACCTCTCGTATGAAGGTCTACTGCTGCTGCGCCTCAGTCGGGGGAACCGGCGCAGATCACGGCGGACACGAGAGCCTCAATAGCCGCTTGGGGCATCTGCCCCTGGCTCAGCGCGACTAGTTGCTGCAGCGGCACTCCTCGGAGTTGCGTGAGGTTCTCAGCAGACGTTCCGGTCTTTGCGAGGAACCCTCGAAGAACTTCGCCGCCGACCGGGTCGTCGAGCCAGTCGCCAATGCTCGTTTCTGCCGTCAGTTCTGCCGGAGCCTTGGCTTCGGGAGTGCTGAACGTAATCTCCTGGGGGTGCCGCTGTGGGTCTTCTGCCACTCCAGCAGGGAAGGGACGAAAGCCCTCAACTCGCCACACCCATCCATCAGGAAGGCTCGCCTCTTCCTGGGCTAGAAGCGCCACAGCAAGGAGGAGGCCTCCGTTCCCGGGCAGGTACAGAGGGAGAACTCCGCGCATCTGCGGATTGTGCCCTACCGCGGTGTACTGATTTTTCTCCTCGTTTCGGAGCAGCGCGTCGATAGCGCGGGCGGTGTCACCGAGGCGCGTCGCGGTCATCGTCATTGCTGGGAAGTCCCATCCCCACGCAGTGGGCCATTCCCAGTTCCCCCACACATCATCGAAGGTGGTGCGCATGAGGGCAGGGTCAATAATGGGCGTACCGGGGACCACTCCGTAAGCCATGAGCAGCGACGGGTGGTCGTCGCGACGAAGAGGTTCGCTCGTTGCAACCGCCGTGTACTTGCCATCGGCAACTCCGGGACTGGCAAGGCCATCTTGCACGCGCTGCCACTCAGTGTTCCTTGGAAGTCCCGCACGCTCCCGCCACGCTTGCGCAACGTCAAGCCCCCACCACCAGTACGCAAGCTCGAAAGTCGGATCGACGGTGGTACGCGCATCGTAAAACTCTTGCGCCGGCATTATGGGCGGGCCCAGGTGGAATGTTCCCGCCTTCTCATTCGCGAACGCCGCCATGAACTCAGCCGTGGCATCCACCAACTCACCGTAAACGGCTACCAATCGAGTTCGCTCCGACACATCACTGGCCTGCCAGACCAGCTCAAGCATGTGCAGAATATGGGGTTGCTGCCACACGAGCAGAGCGCCGATATCGCTAGGGCTCTCACGACCATCCGGCGCCGTTTGCTTCGGCCAGCGGGCGCCCGGGTACCCCTGCATGGCGGCCGTCTGGCGTGCTTGACCAAGAATGCTGAGGTACCAGCGAAGGCTTCGCTCGAGCAGTTCCGGCCGACCCCACACTGCGAAGTGGGCGGCATGCCATAGATGCATCTCCAGGTGGAACTTGCCCTGCCAACTGTTGGTGACGAGCCCCGTCTCCTGCGGAGGAAGGTGACCTGAGCCATGCACACGGGTGAGGTATTGCGACAGAACAATCCGGCGTTCTAGCTCGTGCGCTCGGGAGTCAGCACTTCCCGAGAGATCGACCATTGCGCCGGTCGTCCAGTACTGCTCCCAATCGGACGCAGCGGCTTGTTCGAGTTCATCGAAACTACGCGTTGGTTGAGTGCTTGGAAGTGCTGAGAACCGAACCACCGCATCGATCTCGTCGCCGTCCGCGAGAAGGACAAACACGTGGGGCTCGGCCGTCGCCTCCAACGTTGCCCCGCTGAGCGATGTCTCCACGACGTACTCGAAGTCATCGAGCTTTCGCCGGATTCGGCCGGATTCGTCCAACTCGGACTGGTGTTTGTTGACGGCGTGCCAGTCGTCCGTCTTGAAGAAGCCGTCACTCGCGTACGGGAAGCGGATCACGACCCGAGCTCGTCCATCTCGCAGAAGCGGCGAAACGACCCGGAACGCGAGTGTTGATTCGTCGGGCGCTGCAAGCGTGCGCACTCGCACCTCCTCTCCAGAAAAGCGGAAGGAACTGTCCACCACCCCCGTCCACAGGTCAAGAGTCTGTTCCGTGTCCGACAGAACGGAGGGGTCCGTTGCGGGAGACGCCGACGCCGAGCTTCTGAGTTCGAAGCCGATTCGTCCGAGGTCGACGCGCTGAGGGTTAGCGTTCAGCCACGCGCCGGCTTGGAACTCCTTTGGGATGGTGCCGCTCATCGCGCTCATCATGTCGTGCTTGTCGGCGTACCTGACCGGCCCACGTTCCGTTTCGTACGTAGTTGTGGCGTCGTCGAGCGTGTATCCCTCAGGGTTCGGCATCTCGTGCCAACCCCAGTTACTCATCGTCGCCGTATTGACGGCGACGGCGCCGACACCCATCGCGCGCTCCGGATCATGGAAGTTCGCGAACGTCTGCAAGCCGGTGATGTCTGACGTGAACCCGAAGTCACCGTTTCCCACGGTGAGTACATGCTGCGGGTCTGGTGAGGTGAGACGAATCCGATGGCGAGCGACGACGGCGGCGCGGTCAATGGACGAGGACATCACGTCTCCCTAGGAGGCAGTTAGAGAAACTGCAAGACATGTCGGTAACACGTGTTACCGACATGTCCATCTGACCACGCATGTGCACCCGTGTCAATATCCCGGTTGAGAGGCCCGGCAGGCGAAACGCTGCAAAGTTGGCGTGAATCACGCCCGCATCACCACAAGGTAGGGGTAGGTCCCTCCCAGGCCTCATAAACGAGTGCGGCGCTCCACGACCCGTTCGGTCGCTCGGAGCTGAACCTTCTAATACCGCAAGCTCTGCCGACGACGCGCGCTCACTCAGAAGACTCTCTAGAGTCGGGTGGTCTGAGCCCGCACGCACTGACCCAACGGTATCCAGACCGAGTATCGACGCGACGGTCAACGTTCTCGATCCAAGTCCGGGCTACGCACTAGGGCTTCTCAAGCACGATGGTGTTGAAGGAATGCGGAGCGAGTGTTGGGCTGACCATCCGCTCACCCAGGCTGACGTTGATCGTCATGTCTTCGACGGTGTCGTTTTCGATGACGAGGACGATGCTTCCGTCCGGGTTCAGGAAAACGAGTTGATTGTCGTACCCAGCGAGGCTCCAGGTGTGAATCACTCGCGCGCCAGGGATCACGAACCTGCTGACGTGCTTCAGAACCTGGTAGTCAAGCGTGTATTTGTACGTACCCGCCTCGGCATCCACCGTGATGAGGGAGTTTTGCGTCCATCCCCACCGACTTAGACCGCCGTCGAGCAGAGAGACGTTCCAGTACATGTAGGCGTTCGCACCGTTATCGAAGAAGTGCTTCATCAGCGACCAGGCATGTCGGGCCTGACGCCAGTCGTTGGATCCGTCGCCGCATTCCTGCTCCGTCTGGTACAACCGCAGCGCCGGGTAGCGGGTGTGCAGCGCAGCCACAGCACGTCTGCCTTCCCACTGAACCCCGACCCCGGCCAGAGACGCCGCCGCAACGGGGTCACCGAGGACAGCGCTGACAAGCCCTTCGTCGCCGCGCTCGAGGGTTCCGAGGAAGACTTCAACTCCGCGGGAACTCATTGTGGGAATGAGGTGGCTGAGGAACCGCGCGAGTCCCTCGGGGGTCCAAGTGCAACTGGGGAACACTTGAGGCGAGTTGAACTCGTTCTGGGGCATCACCATGCTGATCGTTATCCCGAGTTCCCGATAGGCATCGATGAACCGACCAAAGTAGTCGGCGTAGGCGCGCAGGTAGGGTTCCTCCAGACGGAACATGTCCGTACCTTCATGCCCGATCTGATCCTCACTCAGCCCATTCGGAGCGGCATTCATGAATGGGTGGGGTTGAGCACCAGCGTAATGGTGGTTCGTTTTCATCCACGTGGGCGGGCTCCACGGGGATGCCCACAAACGGAGCTCAGGGTGGTGCTTCTGTGCGGCGCGAATGAAGGGGACGAGCGTCTCAAGATCGTTGCTAATACTGAACTGGTCCAGCGCAAAGTCGCCGTCGATCTCATCGTATGAGTACCAGTCGCGTGAGAAGTCGTTCGCTCCGATAGGCATGCGGCAGAGGTTGAGACTGGCGCCAACGCGTGGTGCGAACAGCTCCCGAAAGATCTCTTCTCGCTGCGCGTCGTTGAGTTTGCCGAGAGATGTCCACCCGAGTTCATTAAAGCTCGCACCAAACCCTTCGACTACCTGTTTCGGGTCATCCATCTTCGCGATTACATCAGGCATCGCGACCATCCCCGTCACGGGAAGCGACTGCTCCTGCCATGCGCCTCCTGGTGTCGTGGCGAACCATTGGGCGGTGGCGCCTCGCGGTGCGCGTTCGCCGGCAGGAGAAGAGGGAGCGGTCACGTCGAGTTCAGTCATTGTATTGATCCTCAAAATTGCGATGTTGGCCGGATGTGTTATTAGTCGAAAACAACGACAAC
The DNA here is from genome assembly GCF_044772365.1 of Microbacterium sp. NPDC090225. NCBI lineage: Bacteria > Bacillati > Actinomycetota > Actinomycetes > Micrococcales > Microbacteriaceae > Microbacterium > Microbacterium sp. NPDC090225. Next base: position 1,411,436 of record NZ_JBIVYS010000001.1, read on the forward strand.
CCTGTCGGCTGCGCGCGGGGTCGCCGCAGTGATTAGCGCGGTCTGCACGTCTTCGAAAGTAAACGTGTCACTGATGATCACCTGGTACTTGTCCCAGTTGGTGATGATGTCGTCGGTGACTTCGAAGATCTCCTTCGGATATCCCATGGCCATCACGAGTCACCCCGTTCGACCGAGAGAACCGTGCCGAGGTCGGCCGTGGAGCATCCCCCGATCCAGATGTCGAATACGGTGACGTCCTGGACATAGGCCCGGGTGGCGGCGTTCCAGTATCGGAGTTCGTCGGGGAGGATTTTGAACTGAACGGTCGACGTGGCTCCTCCGTCAAGGGTGAGTCGTTCGAAATCCTTGAGCTCGCGGACTGGGCGGCTGGCGGATCCGTGTCGCTGGTGGATATACAACTGCACCACTTCGTCTGCGGTCCGGTCCGACGTGTTCGTGACGTCCACGGAGACGACACATTCCTCTCCGACTTCGATGACCTTCCGGTCGAGTGTCAGGTTCGAGTAGGTGAACTCAGCGTACGAGAGGCCGTGCCCGAAGGGATAGAGGGGCGTGCTGGGCTCGGTTATGTAGCGCTCCCCCTGATCCTGAGGAGCGAAAGTACGATTGTGGGCGTAAATCATCGGCACTTGTCCGACGTGACGGGGCCATGTGAAGGGAAGTCGTCCGGCAGGCGAGACATCGCCAAAGAGCGTAGCGGCGACTGCATCACCGCCTCGCGTGCCGGGATACCACGCCTGAAGGATAGCGGGGACGTGCTGGTCCGCCCACTGCAGATCCAACGGCCTTCCGCTCATGACTACGGCAACCACGGGAGTGCCTGTAGCGACGATGCGCTGCAGTTGCTCGAGCTGCCGTCCGGGAAGGTCGAGGGTCGGGACGGATGCCTTCTCGCCGCTCTGGTTCTGCCGCTGCCCGATGACGACAATGGCCACATCCGCGGCAGCAGCCAGGGCGACAGCGCGGTCGATCTCGATGTCGTCGTCGTAGCCCTCCGGTGTGGTTTCGACGGTGGCATCCATCCTGTCGAACGGGGATGGGTACAGCCGCTCGGTGATTGCTGCGCCGGGCGCGTGGTCAACGCGCAGCTGATCGCCGGCTCGGGCGCGAATCCCCTCCAAGATGGTGACGGTTTCGGCGGTGTCATGGTCAAACACCCATGGGCCGAGCGTGTCTCGCTGGCTGGCGGCGAGTTGCCCGATGACCGCGACGGCGGAGAGGGAGTCCGTGTGCAGCGGCAGTGCGGAGTTTTCATTCTTGAGGAGAACGAAGGAGGCCTCGGCGGCTTCCTGGGCGAGATCGCGTCTCGCCGGGGAGTTGAGCTCTGCTACGGCGGCGGCGGCATCGACGTAGGGGTTCTCGAACAGGCCAAGTCGGAACTTGGCAGTCAGCACGCGTCGCACTGCTCGGTCGATGACGGGCAGGGGCACCAGGTCGGCGTTCACTGCGTCCGGGAGCGTGTCGAAGGCGGGGTCGAACATGACCATCTCCATGTCGAGTCCGGCTTCGACGGCACGTGTCGCTGCGTCGGTGAGGTCTTTCGCGAAGTGCTGAGTTTCCATGGACCGGACGGCGTTCGCGTCGGAGACGACGAAGCCGTCAAAACCGAGTTCGTCGCGGAGGAGCTCCGTGAGAAGCCAGGAGTTGCCGGACGCCGGGATGCCGTTGAGGTCCATGTAGGCGCTCATGATGCTCAGAGCTCCAGCCTCGACAGCGGCGCGGAACGGAGGTAGATGAACGTTCCACAGTTCCGAGTCGGAAATCTCCGCGTCGTCGTAGTCGCGTCCTCCTCGGGAAGCACCATAGCCGAGGAAGTGTTTGGGTCCGGAGATCACACAAGTTCTGCTGAGGTCTCCTTGAAAACCGCGCACTTGCGCGGCCGCCAGGGCCGCGCCGAGAACAGGGTCTTCGCCCGCGCCTTCGACCATGCGCCCCCATCGAGCATCGCGAGCGATGTCAATCATCGGCGCGAACGTCCAGTTGATTCCGACCGCGCGAGCTTCACGCGCAGCAGCCGCCTGTACGGCCTCCGCGGTGCCGAGCGACCAGGAGGCGGCGAGGGCAATCGGGACGGGGAAAATGGTGCGCAGCCCGTGCACGATGTCGTACCCGACAAGCAGGGGTATCTCGTGCGGGCTTTCCTCGACCGCAATGCGCTGCAGGTGGTTGATGGTCGCAGGGTCCTTCGCGAACAGGACGGCGCCGGCGGTTCCGGACTTGATGGCCGCCTCGACCATTCGTGGCTGCTGCAGGAACGCGCGCTGCTCTTCGGGGACTGTGGTGAAGTCGAAGTCGGCGGGGAGGTTCATCGCTACGCCCATGTAGAAGTACTGGGTGAGTTGCCCCGCCTTCTCTTCGAGCGTGAGGCGACCAAGCAGATCTTCCACGCGGTCACGAATGGGTCGCGTGCTGTCCCGGTACAAGCGGTCAGTCATCAGTATTCCTCTATTGCTGTAGTGCCAGGAGAGACCGTCAGAGGACGGAGTGGACGCGAGTGACTATCAGGACGGCCACCGCCTAGGACTTCAATGGCAGAAGCGGGAGCTGGTTGCAAAGGCGGGGTGCCGATCACCCGTCAGGCAATGACAACCACCCTCGCCCGTGCCACGTTGGGTACCCGCGCATGAGGGTCGGTTGCGTCCCCCGCGGACTGGGCGGCGACTCGAGCGGAGAGGAAGTAGGTACCGGGATCGGAGAAGGCTTGCACGCGTTCTACGGTGACCTGATTCTCCGCTGGCACGGGAACAGCAGTATCAGGGTTACCGGATCCTGTCAGATCGACATCCACGGAAGCGATGACGCCAGTTCCGGGGGCCACGGCGGTGATGGTGACGACGGCAGACTCCCCCGCTCGTACCACCGCGCTCGGGGATCCGTTGACACAGATCGATACGACCGGCTGTACGCCACCGCGCTCCTCCGCAGTGTCAGGCTGCGTGACCTGCCCGTCGACGACCTGGTAGGTCGAGGTGGGCGCCGGCTCCACGCCGGCTTCGACCCATGCCGCGAGCTGTCGCAACGCAGCTTCGAGAGCCCCGACGTAGGTGACTGTGCGGTCGGGAAACTCCTGCGGGTCATCATCGCCATGAACGGCGTTGTCAACGAACCACAGGCGAAACCGGTCATTCGCCTGTTCACCGAGGTGTTCCTCGACCCGTGAGCGATACCAGTCGGCCTGCCAAGGGAATGCTTCGCGGTCCAGGAGACAGGCGACGGCGATCATCTTTCCACTGATCTGGCCAGTGGGGACGGTGCCTGCCGCGCCGACAGTGAACATGGGGCCGAGCAGCATGCCCCGCTGCGGGTACACCGGTTCACCGTCATCGTCGCGGAACTGGTCCCACACGGCGTACTCCGGGCCAGGAACCTGGTGGCGGTGATAAGTCTGCGCCGCGAGGAAGGTGGAGTTGTCGAGGGTGATCTCGTCTCCGACGGCCAGAAGTTCTGCAGCTTCGTCTTGCCCAGGTTCGAGAGTCAGTACATCGTGTTCGACGCCAGACAATCGCAGAACCGACCCCGCGCCAGCTCCTGATTTCACGATCAATTGCGCGCCAAGCACCCATCCCTCGGGAATGCTTGAGAGCCGGATGCCCGAGGCAATCCCACTGTCGGACGCGACGTGCAAGAAGGACTCGTCAACGCCCCCGGAGACGAGTTTCTCACCAACGGTCGAGGCGCCTGTGATCAGCTCCGCAATAGTGCTGTCCAGCCGGACACGGTCACGGTGCGCGGAGGAGGTGGGGTCGGCTCCGAGATACCCCTTGACCGCCCAGAAGTCGTCAGCGTAGTTCGGGTCAGCAGCCATCATCCCGGGGTAGAGGACGCTGAACGCGTGCATGCCCATTGTCTTGAAGCCGAACCAGGACCGCGGCGGGAATCCCATTCGAGTGACTTCCTCCAACGCCTCTGCCTCCTCGGGAGTCAGGTGTAGAGACGCGGGATCGCCGCCGACATCGTAAGCATCGACGATTGCGGGAAACTTGTCTCGAAGAATCCTTTGAGCATGCATCCGCACGCTGAAGACGTTCGGAATCGACATCGGACTCCCAGGAACATAAGGCACGAATCCGTCCCAGACACCGTTGGTGTTCTCAGAAGAACCGATGGTGCGATAAGCGCCGCCACTGCCTCCGTACAGATAGCCGTAGGGGCGATGCGCTCCGTAGATCGCTGCCGCTACATGGCGAGAGAAACGGGCAGAGGCCGCGCTAGCGCGATAGGCGCCGATGCTCGGGTCCATCCCCGAGAACGGGTTCGCGGCGTCGGGGCCCCCGCCGTTGGTCTCGATGAAGTAGGCGCCGCTGTCCGTGGCGAACACGATCTTGTTGTATTCGCCATCGGAGGTCGGGGCGAGGTTCTCGCTCTGCGGCACCGGGGTGACATGTTGGAAGAACCGACCTTCGTACCGATCCGCCTCAGGGAAGTAGAAGGAGAAGCGGGTGTCAGTTCCGCGGAATCCGCCATGCACGTGGCGGTGGCCAACCGGAGTCTCGCGCCACTCGTCGACGTCCACGTATGGTTCCGTGAAGTACGGATCGGTCAGATCCAAGGTCCACGGCGAATCAACGAGTGTGCTTGCAGTGGAGGGTACGGGGGCGTTCATGCCTGAACTCGCTCTCGATTGGTGACGGAGGTCGGGTCGTGGGTGACTCGGAAGGTGTGGTGGCCCGCAGGTAGGGTGCGATCCGCGCGGTTGGGAAGGCGCACCACCCCGGTCGCGCCAGCAGGGATCTCGGTTTCGATGACTAGTTCGGAGTCCTCGAGTTGCCAGTTCACGGACGCATTGCCGTGGGGCGTGTCGAGTGAGGCTCGTGCCCACGTCAGTTCGCCTCCGGGCTGCGGGGAGATCAGAATCTGGGAGTACCCGGGCTCAAGGGCCGAGAGACCGCCGATGACCTGATGCATCCAGGTGGCGACCGCACCAAAGGCATAGTGGTTGAAGCTCGTCATCTCCCCGGGGTTGATGGTCCCGTCGGGGAGCATCGAGTCCCAGCGTTCCCACACGGTTGTCGCTCCCATGGTCACGGGGTAAAGCCAGGAGGGGCAGCCGGTCTGGAGCAGCAGTCGGTACGCCGTGTCCAGGTGTCCCGTAGCCGTAAGCGCCGCGTTGATGAAGGGGGTGCCGGCGAATCCGGTCGTGATCGTGTAGCCGCTCTCGGCCACAAGCTCTGCCAACCGGTCCCCTGCAGTGCTACTGGCGGCCTTGTCGAGGAGGCCGAAACAGATCGCGAGCGAGTAGACCGCGGCAGCGTCGCTCTTGATAATTCCGTCCGCAACGTAATGGGTGTTGAAGGCGTCCCTGATTTGGTCGGCAAGGAGACGAAACTCACGAGAATCGACGGGGTTATCGAGAAGCTCTGCGCTCCGTGCGGCGATGTCTGCAGACCGGTAGACGCATGCGGTCGCCACCACGAAGGGGTCCGCTTTGCCCTGGAAGGGAGCGTCGGCGGGCGCCGTCGGATCGAGCCAATCTCCGAGCTGGATGCCCGCTTCGAGGAGCCCTCGTTCAGACAGCGCGGAACGGATCCGGCGTGCGTACGCAGCCATTGACTCGTACTGCTGCTCGAGCACCGCGATGTCGCCATATGCCTGCCAAAGCCCCCACGGTACCCAGCAGGCGGCGTCGTTCCAGAGCGCGATGAGTTGGATATCCGCGTCCGTGCCAGGGATCAGTCCGGTGACCGCTTCGTACTTGATGTTGTCGGGGACCACGACTGGGATGTTCCCGTCCGCATGGGTCTGCTCGGCCGCGAGGTCCAGGAGCCAGTCCCGGAGGAATGAGTCGACGTCGTACAGGTATGTCGCAGTGTCGATGAACGCCGAGAGGTCTCCGGTCCAGCCCAGGCGTTCGTCGCGCTGGGGGCAGTCCGTCGGGACGTCGACGAAGTTGCCACGCATGCCCCAGACGATGTTGGAGTGCAGTTGGTTGAGCAGCGGATTGGAGCATTCGAATGTTCCAGTACGTCGCAGATCAGAACCGATGACTTGCGCAGTGATCGCGGCGCGGAGGTCATCGTGGGATCCCGTCCATCCGTCGACCTGGACGTACCGAAACCCATGGAAGGTCAGCGTGGGCTCGAACACATCGTCCAGCCCAGAGAGGATGAACCGGTCGGTGGCTTTGGCGAGTCTAAGTGGACGGGTGCCGAGTTCGTCATGTTCGAGCACCTCGGCGTGCTTGAGCACGATCTCTTGCCCGGACTCACCAGTGATGCTTAGTCGCACCCAGCCGACGAGATTTTGGCCGAAATCAACGAGTGTCGCCCCAGACGGGGACGTCCAGAGCTTGAGGGGCTTGATGCTCTCTTGCCGGCGGATGGGAGGGCCAACATAGGGGGTGAGGCGGCCGAGATCAAACGGCACTTCGCGTACGGCACCCCAGTCACACAGGTCTGCGCCCGCCATCATCCAGGCGTCATCACGCAGACGCGCATCGATTGTTTCGCCGTGGTACAGGTCGTCGGCGAGCACGGCGCTAGATCCAGCACGCCAGCTCGTGTCGGTAGCGACGACCTGTACGTGCCCGTCGCTGAATCGGATTTGCAGCTCGCCGAGTGCTGCTCGCTCGGTGCCGTACAGGGCTTTCCCCCCAGCGAAACCCAGATGTCCCGTGTGCCAGCCGTTGCCTACGAGCAGACCGATCACGTTCTCGGGTTCGAGAAGCGCGGTAACGTCCCACTCGGCGAATCGCAGCCGCCACTCGTAGCTGGACCATCCTGGCGTGAGCAGATCCGGCGATACGGCTTCGCCGTTAATGCTGGCTTCCACCACTCCCAGCGCCGTCGCACGAAGGACTGCCTCGACCACTTCTCCGTGCCCTTGATCGACGGTGAACTCGCCCCGCAGGTAGGGGGCGGTTCCAGTGTCGGCGGCGGCGGTGATCATCCTGGCTGTGAAGTGATGCGTCACGTTTGTTCTCCTTGAAGGGGCACGGCGGGCGTCGGACGGCGGCTTGAGGCGGAGCTACTTGCCTGCAGGAGGGGCCCTGCGGAGTCGCGCGGTCAGGTCGCGCGACTCCGTCAGGCTCAGCGAACGCCCTTGAGGGGGATCAGCGCAACGGCAGCGAGGATGACCAAGACTGCGGCGGCAATCCAAACTCCGAAATAGCCACCGGTTGCGGCAACGACGACACCGGCGAGTATCGGTCCCAACGCCTGCCCCAAGTTCGATCCGAGGGCCGCGACTCCGAGGTCACGCCCTGCCGCGTTGTGGTCTGGAAGCACGTCGATGAAGAGCGCCTGGTCAACGGGCAGGTAGGTTCCGAACGCGATGCCTGAGACGACCGCCTGGATGAAAAGTGCGGGGAGCGTCGGGGAGATCACCGGAATGAACATCGAGGCGGCCATCAGCACGGAGGCGAAGATCACGAAGGAGCGGCGCTTCTTGAGCTTGTCGGACAGCTTCCCGGCCACGAAGAGGGCGATGACGATGAAAGGTATACCCACCAGGCCGAGAAGAGGGGCCAGTTGCGTCGCTTCTGCCTGGCTAAGCGCGGGGCGGATGTAGCTCTGCAGCATGTACAGAGCCAGCGCTGTGGACACGGTGTAGCCGAAGGTCAGTAGGATACGTGCCACCCAGACCCAACGGTAGTTCTTGGATCGCAGGGCGATGGTGAAGCCGAGCATGAACTCCTTCCAGTTCAACTTCTCGACTTTCAGGTCCTTCGACGACCCGTCGCGAGCGAAGAGGACGAACATCACTCCTGCGAAGGCGACGAACGCGGCGACGGCGAAGTACAGGTCGAGTCCGAGCAACGCGAAGAACGATCCAGCGAGAACACCGCCCATGACGCCACCAAAGAAGTTGCCGAACCCGCCGAGGGCAGAGGCCATACCGCGGCGGTCCTCCGGCATGCGGTCTGCAACCGTCGCAGTGAGCGGTCCGAGTCCGGCGTTGATCAGCGCCTGGGCGAGCATGAACACAATCGCGAGGACAAGGATCGACGGCGCGAATCGCAGCCCGGCGAGCATCACCGCACCGGCCAGAGTGCCGAACAGGATGTACGGGGCACGGCGACCGAAGCGCGTGCGAGTGCGGTCGGAAGCAACGCCGACCAGCGGCTGGATCAGCATGGTCAAGACGACCCCAATGGACGTGATGACTGCGAGAGACTGCGCACGAGCGGCGTTGAATCCGCTCAACAGCTCGAGTTGCCGGGCCTGCTCGGGCGTCGCCGTCACACTACCCAGGTCGATCTGCTGCTGGAGAAGCGCGAGCTGCTGGAGGTCGAGGCCAGCATCGGCACCAGTGAAGAAATTGCCAAACTCGAGGAGTTGCACCTGGTTCGGAAGGAGGATTCCCAGGACGGCGCCCCACACCGCGGTGATTGCAAGGGTGAGAATCGTGTACCAGGTCAGGTACCTGCGAGACAGTTTGCCTCTCACCAGGATCGGCGACGTCCCTGGTTGCGCGGGATCCAGGACGACGTTCTTCGGCTTCGGGCCGGGCTCAACTGCTGTGTTGTTACTCATGCGGGTATCCCCATCGTCAGTGATGTCTCGCTGCCATCGGAACGGCCATGTCCTCACGGATCGGCGGCGATTGAATCCAGCATGACATGCGGTATTCAAGCACGCAAGAGCAAAGCCGCATATTATGCGGTTATGGCATCACGAGGTCCGTACGCGAAGGGCGTCGCAAAGCGCGCCGAGATCCTTGACACTGCACTCACAGTGATCGCTCAGAACGGATACAGCGGAGCAACCGTGAAACAGCTGGCCGACGCAGTCGGGCTGTCCCAGAACGGACTGCTCCACTACTTCGAATCGAAGGACAACCTGTTTGTAGAGATCCTCCGCCATCATGAGGAATCGGTCGCCGTGCAGATTGATGCAGAGCATGCGGACTTCGCCGTCGGATTTCGTGAGCGGATCCTCAACGCTCTGATCGGCAGTTTGGAGGCCGCCGGCATCAGCCAGCTCATGCTAAGCGTTTCGGCGGCCGGGAGCGAGGTTGAGCATGTCGCTCACGACTTCATCGCCAACCGCTACGTCGAGTTTCGGCGAGTCGCCGCGACAGCGATCCGTGAGCTGCAATCCCGCGGAGAGTTCCCGGCGCACGGTGACCCAGACGCAGCAGCCGCGATCATCGCCGCAGCGTTCGACGGATTGCAGTCTCAGTGGCTCTACGACCATTCCTTCGATGTATGCCAGCGCATGAGCTACCTTCTGAGCAGCTTGGGCCTAGACGAGTCGGAGAGTCAGCCGGCAGCCCTCGGTCCGTTCGAAGCGGCTGAGTCAAAGATCTAGCGTTCTGTGCAGCAGTCGGGCCTGGGGGATCTGAACTTCCACGGCGTTGTACGGGTACGCGTCCAAGCCGTAGTAGCCGCCTTTTCGCTCAAGCACGCAATTGGACCCTGCTACTGACTTGTCACTCAACGTGTATGCGCCGGATCCGACACTGACGAGCTTCGAGCTCTCATCAGTCAGCACGCTCGGGGTCCCACCTGCTACTCAGCTGAACAGGGGAACTAGCGCCGCATCTGGCTTGGACAGCTTGAGAGTCACCGTGGACGGGTCTGGCGCCTCAACGGACGCGATGGCGGACAACGAAGCAGCCGTTGACGGTCCCTGACGAGCGGCTTCGAGCGATTCAGCAACTGCCTGCGCGTTCAGCACGTCTCCGCTTGTGAACTCCTGGCCTTCGCGAATCTGCAGAGTCACTTACGGGAGGGCGTCCTTGTACTCCCACTGCTCAGCGATTCCGCCGGTGAGCTGGCCATCGACTTCACGGTGGAAGAGCGTGGCACAGACTGAGAGGAGGAGTGTCGCGTCTCCGCCGGACCATGCGCCAATAGAGGACATCGACGGCGGCGCGTTGAGTGCAAGCCGGGACGTGTGTGAGTGCAAGCCGGGACGTGTGGTCGTCTCCGGAGGTTGTGTGGGACTCACCCCCTCGGCTTCCGCCGCAGCCGGATAGGACGAGAGCGGCGACCGCGACTCCCCCCCCCACACAACTTTCATGCGCAATGTAATAGACACTCTTGGACTCCTTCGTCGGGCAGTGTGCTGATGGTCCCGTCCATCAGCAAGTAGCAGCGAAGGGTGAGTGATACTAACGCGGGTCACAGTGCTAGGAACACGTGTTACCGTACCTCGAATGAGTTGTGAACACGCACAACATTTCGGTCATCGTGACACGTGTCAGTGCGTGTCATGATGGCCAGATGACCGCAGCACCACATTTCGGGCGGCCGGCCACGAGCGCTGACGTCGCGCAACGCGCAGGCGTTTCGCGGTCGACGGTCAGCAACATCCTGAACGGCAATGACGAGCGCTTCCCGGAACGGACCAGGAAGCGGGTTCTCGAAGCCGCTCGAGAACTCGAATACCAGCCCTCCGTGGCCGGGCGGTCTCTTGTCAGCGGCCGCGGAGACACCATTGTGGTTCTCGTTGCGAACGCTGGCTTTGCTGCGCACTTCCAGGACGCGGTCGAACGAGTCGCGCGGAACACGCGGCAGATCGGGCGGAACGTCGTCATTCGCCTCGCGGGCGAGAACCCACGCGCGACGTCTGAGGCCATCGCGGTCCTTCGCCCGCTCGCGGTCGTCGACTTCGGCGTCTTGAGCCTCGAAGAACGAACATGGCTCGAGGCACGGGGCACTCTTATCGTCCCGTCCCTCACCGAGGCGAAGTCGCACTCGGCTCGCGATGGCGGAATTACTGAGCTTCAGGCCTCCGCATTGCTCGATCACGACCCGAAGCGTCTTTGGTTCGCGGTCCCCCTCAACTACCAGCGCGACCCGTATGTGCCTAGCCGTCACCAAGCGCTGAAAGAGGTTAGCCAGACCGCTGGCCTCGGCGGGGCAGAACTCGTTGCACTCGACTTGACGCTCGACAGCGGAAAGCACGCACTGGGGACGATACTCCAGCAGGCCACACCTGCTGGAGTAGCCTGCTACAACGATGACGTCGCCCTCACCCTGCTCGCGGCAGCACGGGACATGAATGTGACGGTGCCACAGACACTCGCCGTGGTGGGCGTCGACAACTCCCCCGTTGGGCAGATGTGGTCGCCGCGGCTCACCACCGTCGATACGGACCTTATCGGGATGGTTGACGATATTGCTGAAGAGCTCCGGGACCTTCTCGGCGGTAGTGAACTGGTCGACCGTTCGGCGCGCACAGGCTTCACGCTCGTACGAGGCGAATCAGCCTGAGGCTTCTCGGCACGCCTCAGGCTGACGCTCAATTGGCGTGCAAGAGCACCTCAGCTGGCGTGACCCCGTCGGCCTCCGCGCGGAGGCTGAGCTCCCCTGGCCCCGTACGCCGAATAACCGCTAGCGCCTTTCCGTCGTAGGTCGTGTGATGGGCGTCCACGAAGGCTTCTTCTGTGGTGTGGAGTCCGCTGGCGAACCCTTGAAGCTCACCCGGTCCACTCAGGGAAAGCGCAACGAGCCTGTCAGCGGTCACCTGCACGACGCCCTGTTCATCCTCGAATTGCACCCAGACGAAACTGAGCTCTTTCGCCGAGTTAGCCACTTCAGGGCGCAGAGCTAGTACGATCTCTGGACTGCCAGAAGTCAGCGACGTGCGGCCGGTTTCGTTCCCTTGTGAATACGCGACTGCGATCAATTGACCGGGCTGATACTCGACCTCAAAATCAGCTCGGAACGCCCGGGAGGCGCCGACCTGCGCGCGCCCTACAGACTCGTCGTTGAGGATGAGCTCGATCTCCTCGGCGTCGCTGTACACCTCGACGCCCGTTGTCCGGCCCTCCGACCCTGCCCACGACCAGCTCGCGACGGTGTCGCTCCACGACCAGGGGGTAGCTGCGGCGATTTCCTGGCCGTGGCGATACGGGCGTTCAACGGCGATATATGGGGAGGTCCGGAGACCGAAGACGGTCTCGCGATAGAAGGAGACGGTGCGACGATCTCCGGTGATGTCGAGATCGCCAGTGAATGCCGTGAGGCCGGGGAAGTCGGTGGCAAAGCTGGATCGAAGCTCATCTGCGCCGGCTTCTTTGTAGCGCAGCACACCTGCTCCGGCCTCGCCGAGGTAGTCGAATCCGGTCCAAGTGAAGTCTCCGAGCACGTGTGAGTTCTCGAGGACCAACTGCCAATTCGCGTCGATATCTCCGGGCCAGGTCTCAGTGCCGACGATGACCCGATTCGGGAAAAGTTCGCGGTCCATCTCATACCGCGCGACCCCGTAGTTCATCCCGGCGACATCGAGTACAGCGAACGACTCCTCAGTCCGCTCAGTCACGGCCTGTGACGTCTGGATCCGGTTCATCATCGCCCCGATGGCGCCCATCATTCCATTGACGCCGCCCTGAGCAGCGGGGGCTTCATTACCCGAACTCTGCCGGCGCCCCTCAAGCACCATGTCGAGTACCGCGACGAAGCCATTGATGCCGTTGGTTATCAGGCGCGCGGAGTCAAGACCGCGGATCTTTTCGGCAAGCGTTCGACCCCATCTCGCGCCGAACCGGTCACCGGCCTCGGGGATCTCGTTCCCAATGGAGTAGAAGATCACGGAGGGATGGTTTCGGTCTTTTGCCACGAGGCGTTCGATGTCTCGCTCCCACCAGTTGGCGAAGTCGAAGCTGTAGTCGAAAGATGACTTTGCCTGTGTCCAGATGTCGAACATCTCATCCATCACAAGCATCCCGAGTTTGTCGCACGCGTCGAGAAGTGCGGTGCTCGCCGGATTGTGGGCGCTGCGGATTGCATTGAATCCCGCGTTCTTGAGAAGTCGAATCTTGCGTTCCTCGGCATCAGGGAACGCCGCCGAGCCGAGTGGGCCGTTGTCGTGATGGATGCACGCACCCCGTAGCTTCACGAGCTCGCCATTGATCCTCAACCCTCGCACGTGGTCTACCTGAATCGTTCGAATGCCGAAGATCGCCTCAGTCACATCGCTGTGGTCGCCTGTCGACACGTCCACACGCGCACGGTACAGCGCGGGCGCATCCACGCTCCACCGCTTCGGGCGGGGCACGACAAGCACCTGCCTCCAAGCTTCCTGACCTTGAGGGAGGACCGTCACCGGCACCACTCCGGTCGCCACGTCTTCGCCTGTCGGGGAGGTGACTGTGACCTCGGCCCGGCTGGTCACGGTCGTCGAACTCAGATTCGTGACGGCCGCGGAGACCTCGATGGTCGCCCATTCATCGTCGACATCCACGGTAGTGACGGTGAGGCTATCGACAGCGCAGTGGATCGGATCCTTCGAGATGAGATGAACCTCTCGGTAAATGCCCGCACCCGTGTACCACCGTGAGTCCAGGTGTGTTCGGCAATCAACCCGGATCTCGTTGTCAGCGCCGAATTTCACGTACGGGTCGATGCGAACCACGAATCGCGAATATCCGAACGCGTCCTGGCCGACCAGAGCACCGTTGACGTAGACATTGGCCTGGCGGTGCACGCCGTCGAACTCAAGCGCTAGCAATCGTCCGCGCTCGGACTCGGAAACGAAGAGGGTGCGTCGATACTCGAACGCCCCACCGTGGAAGTACCCGGTTGTCTCCCCTCGAGGGGCATCCGCTGAACGCGACGTATGAAGGACCGCGTCATGGGGCAGCATGACCTCGCTCCACTCGGAGTCCGCCGCACCACCGATCTCTTGAAAGGCCGTCGCTTTCGCTCGGTAGCTCCATCCGTCATTGAATTTGGTGCGCATCAGGCATCTGTTCCAGCTCGGTCGCTCAACATCGAGTGCCCCTCCTTCAGTATCACGTGTTACTGAGCCTATGTTCGAGCGCTAACCTGTGTCAACAATCGGCGCACCGAGTCGCCTTGCAGAGCGTGGAGCATCGCCGCCTGCACAAGAAGCGCGTCGAGCTTGTTTCCTGAGGGCACGACGAACGAGGGGGGTGGGGTTGCAGTCCCATCCCCCTCGCTCGCGTTACCCGCCGTTCGACTGACGCGTGCCCTCCCCTAGCGCGTCGAACGAATAGATGTATCCGCCGGCGGATCCGCTGACGGTGATGTAGCCTTCGGTGCTGCCGGGACGAATAGCCACGTTTGTGGCAGACTCCAGATTCTCACCAGGAACCTCGATGATCTGGATGAGCTTCCCGTCGTTGCTGTAGACATTGATCTGCGCGAGCCCATGGAACGCTTGATAGATGTTGCCGTCGGAATCCACCGCGGTCGAGTCGACGCGGGCGCGACCCGCGTCGACGTAGATGCCGGGGTACGCCTCTTTAACGGCAGTTCGGTCTTCATTCAGCGCGTAGTAGTCGAGCCTGTTGGCGTTGTACTGCGCCACCCACAGCCCGTCGCCCTGCTCGTCGAACGAGATTCCGTTGGGGGATGGCAGATCGCGGGCAAGAACAGAAGCAACACCGTCGCTGTCGATGCGGATGACTCGTCCGGGCGCCTGCCATCCGGGATCCTGCATGCCTCGCGTGTCTGTGACGAACATCGAACCGTCGCCATCGAACGCGAGGTCATCAGGAAGCACTACGCTCCCTTCCACCTCGCCCGTGAACACGGTCTGCGGGTCGCTCCCGTCGGCTTCGAGGGAGAGCACAGAACCCGAGGCGATGTCTGTGAGGTAGAGCCTGTCGTCGTGGCCGAATTGAGCCGAAGTGAAGGCACTAGCGCCGTCAGTGAACACTTCCGCAACGTTCCTGGATTCCAGATCTAGAGCGAGCACTTTCGCTTCGCCCGCCGGCGCCATGACGTCAACGAAGTACAGTCGACCGTCTCCGCCGAAGGTCGGCCCTTCGAGCAAAGTTCCGCCAGTGGCCTCATGCACGCTTGTCGCTTTCACCACTTCTTTCGCTGTCTGCACCGCGGAGTCGTCGGAGGCTGCCACTGATGCCGTGTCAGGTGCCGCCGAGCACCCCGTGAGGGCGAGTAGTCCGACGACGGCCACCGCAGCCGACGCGCGCGTTCGTAGGCTCAAGCGTTCGCTCCGCTCAGAACAGAATCGCGGGCTCGAAGGTCGTCGTCATCGCGCACCAACACGTCGCTCATGTCCCCCTCTCGCCACTCGCGCAAAATCTGGTGGAAGGCGACGGGACCGGGGGCGTAAGTGAACCCGGTAATTGCTTGAGTTCCTTCGGCGTTGTAGTAGCCCGGCGTGCACTCTGCCTGGAAGGCAGCGACATCGCGTGCGGTCTGCTGCACGGTGAGGACCCAATCTGCTTCCGCCTGTGCGGTCGGTTCGACGCGTGCCGCTCCAGTTGATGTTGCGCGCGTGATGATTGCGGCGATGTGCCGAGCCTGCTCCTGGAGGATGTGGACGAAGTTCACGCTGTTCGCGTTCTGGATAGCAGCAAGTTGGAAGAGGTTCGGGAATCCGTGGGTGAAGAACCCGTGCAACGTCCGCGGACCCTTCGCCCATGCCTGGAGAAGTTGCGTCCCTCCCCGCCCATACACGGGGAGGGTACCGGATATGACTCCAGATACGCCGGCTTCAAAGCCTGTCGCCATGATGATGCAGTCGACCTCGTAAGCATCGTCTCCCACAAGGACTGCCGTCTCCGTCATCCCGGTGATCCCGCGGAAATCGGCCGTGTCAACGAGAGTCACGTTGGGACGATTGAACGTCTCGAGGTAGGTGTCGCTGAAGCCTGGGCGTTTACACATGTACCGATACCAGGGCTTCAGCGCCTCGGCAGTTGCAGGGTCGGTTACTACTTCGTTGACTCGGTCACGGATGCGATTCATGGTCGCGGCGTCGTCTAGTTCGTCCCGAAGATCTCGTTCCGCATCCTCGAGAGAATCGTCCACCGCGCCAGAGATGATGTGTCGCTGCAGGGAGGGGGTCCGGGTCCAACCATCTGTGACGAGCATTTCATCGACGGGCTCCCCCGCGAGAACGTTCAAGAAGTTATCCATGCGACGTTGCTGCCATCCCGGCGCGAGCGAACTCACCCAATCTGGATCGGTCGGTCGGTTGTCGCGCACGTCCACCGTGGACGGGGTTCGCTGCAGAACAATGAGCTCCTTCGCGGCCTCAGCAAGCTGGGGGATGACCTGGAGGCCAGTGGCTCCCGTTCCGACCACAGCCACCCGTTTGTCTGCGAGGTTGGTCATCGGCTCGGCTGGTGATCCCCCGGTGTAGCCGTAGTCCCAACGACTGGTGTGGAACGTGTGCCCTTGGAAGCGGTCGATCCCAGGCACGCCGGGCAGCTTCGGTTGAGTCAATGTTCCGGACGATGTGATGACGTAGCGAGCACGGAACTCGTCGCCGCGGTCAGTGACGACATTCCATTCATTTTCGATCTCGTCCCAGGTGAGCGAAGTCGCCCGAGTCTGAAAGAGCGTGTCGCGGTAGAGGTCGTAGTGGTTGGCGATGCGCACGGCGTGCTGTCGGATCTCTTCGCCCGTCGCGTAGCGCTCGGTGGGCATGAATCCTGTTTCCTCAAGCAGCGGCATGTAAACATACGACTCGATGTCACAGCGCACTCCGGGATATCGGTTCCAGTACCAGGTGCCCCCCACGTCGCCGGCCTCATCCATCAGCCGGACAGATGCAACTCCAGATTCCCTCAGAAAAGCGCCTGTGAGCAATCCGCCGAATCCGGCCCCGATGATGAGCACTTCAACGCGATCTTGCTTGGGCGCACGATCCTCGCGGTCGGTGTAGGGGTCTGTGACGTAGTACTTGAACTCGCCGGCCGCGCGTCGATATTGCCTCGCGCCGTCTGGCCGGGTCCGGCGGTCGCGTTCATGCCGATAGTGCTCGCGAAGCAGTGCGAGCTCCTCGAGAGTGACGGTGTTGTTCGCGGGCTGGTTCATGCTCTCCTCCAAAGAGTGGTGGGTCGAGCTGACACAGGAAGTCACCGAGTAGCCCAACACGACACCGGATCGGATCATTCGAGAAAAGCGTAACCTCATGGAAACCATTTTCTTGAGGACTAGCTGGGAACGACTAGCGTGAGCGTGTGAACGATGACGCGCGCAAGGCAAGGGAGAGCATCGAGGCGCTGACTATCGCGATCTCCGTGCGATCTGTACCGCTCATCCTTGGCTCACTGCTGGAAACTAACCTCACAATTCAGCAGCTGAAGATCCTCACGACCATCGTGGTGAACGACGGTGCGACAATCAGCGCGCTCGCCTCAGAGTTCAAAACGTCGCTAGCCGCCGTCTCGAAGATCGCAGATCGTCTCGTCGCACAGGGACTCGTGGCAAGAGTGACCGACACTCAGGATCACCGCGTCAAGCGGCTACTGCCGACAGGGCTCGGCCGTGACGTGGTTGGCAGCGTGGTCGCCGCTCGCCCTGAACTGGGCAGCGATGTCCTGGATGGATTGTCACAGGACGAGTTGGATGCGCTCGTCACCGCACTCCGCGCCATCAACCGCGAGATGAAGGCTCCTCCATCTTGGAGTGAGGCCTAACCTCTCCCACGCTCGCCCGCGCTATACGACTCGATAGATGCATTGAAGCGACGAAGATAGTCGGCGAACTGACCCACATCTTCTTCCGACCAATCGTCGAGAATGAGCTCGAGCGCCGCAACCGAGCGCTCGCGCACATTTGTGAGCCGCTCGCGTCCGGCGTCAGTCAAGGAGAACTTCCGCGCAGGTCCGCCGTCGGGGTCTGCGATGCGCTCGACAAAACCCGCTCGCAGCGCCGCGCCAGTCTGCCGCTGCAGCGTGGAGACATCAAGCCGAAATGCCTCGCTGAGCTCTGCGATAGACATCGGCCCATCGACGTGGATCCGGCCGAGCACGAGGTAGACACTTCGGTCCAGTCCGTCGTCACTGCGGTGCTGGGCAATGGTGTAACGACTGAGCAGCATTTGCTCGTACTCGATGTCCGCGATTCGTCTTCGCATGCGACTCCTGACCTCACATCCATCTTAGATGTGTATTCTGCATATGCATGATGCACATCGCCCACACCCGTGAAGGACAATGAATTGCAATCCACGACGTCCACGCGCCACCCTCGACTGATCGTCGCAGTCCTGGCGTTCGCAGGCATAGCGGCATCCATCACGCAGACGATGGTGACGCCCCTCATCGCACTGCTTCCCGGCATCTTCGACACATCGGCGGGCAACACGGCGTGGGTGGTCACCGCAACACTGCTTGCGGCAGCGGTTGCGGTGCCGATCTCGGGTCGCCTCGGTGACCTGTTTGGCAAGAAGCGGATGCTCGTAATCCTGACGGTTCCGCTCATGCTGGGCGGCGTCATCTGCGCCCTCGCGCCATCGGTGGAGGTCATGGTTGCGGGACGCGCGCTGCAGGGGGTCGGCTCCGGCTTGGTGCCGTTGGGCATCGCCTTGCTCCGCGACGTCGTGCCGCGCGAACGGCTCTCGTCGGCCATCGCAACCGTCAGCGCCACCCTCGGAGTCGGCGGCGCCATCGGAATGCCGCTGGCCGCTGCCATCATTGAGTTTTCCAACTGGCGCGTTCTGTTCTGGTCTGGTGCTGCGGTCACTGCGCTCGCACTCATTGCAATCTGTCTCGTTGTGCCGTCGACAATCGCCGGCGCCGCTGGACAGCGATTCGATTGGCTCGGAGCTCTCGGGCTTGCCGTCGGCCTGGTGTCGTTCATTCTCGCCATCTCCAAGGGTGCGGAGTGGGGCTGGGTGTCACCGCTGACTCTCGGCCTACTCGCCCTGGCCGTTGTCGCCTTCGCCGCGTGGGGCGTGTGGGAGACCCGGACGAAGGACCCGTTGGTAGACCTCCGAACGACTGCTCGGCCTCGGGTTCTCCTCACCAATGTTGCATCCGTCTTCGTCGGATTCGGGATGTACGCCAGCATGCTTGTGATGCCGCAGGTGTTGCAGTTGAGTTCGGCGACTGGATATGGTCTCGGCCAGTCAATTCTTGCTGCCGGCTTGTGGATGGCACCGGCTGGCCTGATGATGCTTGCACTGTCGCCGGTGGGCGGGAAACTCACCGACGCGCGGGGTCCGAAGTTCACCCTTGTTCTCGGAATCAGCATCCTCGCCGTCGGTTACGCGGTCGGCCTTTTCGGGATGGTAAGCACTTGGGGCATCCTCGCGTCCGGCATCGTCATCAACAGTGGCGTGGCACTCGCCTACGGGGCGATGCCCGCCCTCATCATGGGCTCAGTGCCCCTCTCGGAGACAGCGTCCGCGAACGGATTCAACGCACTTATGCGCTCCCTCGGCACGACCATCGGCGCCGCTGTCATCGGGGTCATTCTTGCCCAGCTCACCACGCCGCTTGGCGGATCACTCGTCCCCTCTCAGCTTGGATTCCAAGTCGCTTTGATCATCGGAGCAGGGGTGTCCGTGGTCGCCGCACTTATCGCCCTGTGCATACCCGCCGACGCCATCACAGCGCCGAAGGGCGACCAGCCGCGCGCCGTCGAGCGGGAACGTGTAGCACAATCCGCCTAGCCGACATACGAGGCCGGGGGTCGCCCCACGCGCCCGGCCTCTCCTCGGTCCAGAGCACTTCCTCCCGCCGCAGCCGCGGTATCTCGCTTCCCGAGATCACGGCCGGGTACGCGGTGGTCACTGTCACCGCATGGGTGGTCACAGAGTTCGCGTCGCGCAAACCGACCTGCGCCCGTCCTCGGTCGCTCCTGTCGGACAAGTCGAAATCTCGCGACGCTCGTTCACGTTCATCACGGAACCGCCGAGGTCTGATTGCTTCGTTGTTTCGCTGTGGAGTTGTTAGTTCGAGGGCCGCACCCGCCTCTCGACGCCTACCCTGCGGCGAACGACCCGACGAGACTGGTCCGCTTGGCTACCTGCCAACGCCACGGCTCGTTTTGCCAAGGTGAGAAACTGAACTTATACCTGTTCAGAAGTTGAAACTCTTTCACATTGCCAAGTGCGCCAAGCACTACATGTATCCCTATGGGGAGCGAGAGAGTGCTGTCCCTCTATATCTATCTCTCTTTTTTTTCTTCACAAGAACTATCTACTACTTGGCAACCTTGCCAGCGCTCCTCGATCCCAGTCGGGAGTAGAGCAAACTCCAGCCAAGGTGACCTTGGCAGAAGCTTGGCGTTTTGGACGAAAACATGGACTTCTCGGCCGAAACCGGTCTGCGCGACCGTCGCTGGCGTGAACGTCGACGTTTGTGGCGCGATGATTCATCCAAGAACATCCGAATGGCGCTGAGCAAAGAAATGTCACTCGACCGCCTGCAAGCGCGAGACTTTCACCTGCCGCAGGGTAGAAAGCAACAGCGACCACCGACCGCCCCACTGACTGACAGGAGACGCCATGCGTGCAACCGACGCACATGCTGGGCGCACTGAGACAGCGACTGCGCGCATCGATGTTCCGCGAGAGCAAGCGAGAATGGCAGGAGGTGCATCTGGGCGCTCGACTTCATCCTCGACCTGACGCCGTTTCCGCAATCACGAACGCCAAGCGGCGGCCTCGTGCCGAGCATCACGAAGAACATCTTCGAGGCGCCCTTCATAAAGGTTCTCGATCTGCCGCACCTCCCCGGGGATGGCGACGTTGAGGAACTGCACCCACGTCCACCGACCAGCCGTTCCAGTTCGCAGAATCCGAAGAACCTCATGCAGTCCGTCGACAACTCGACCGCCGTGCAGCTGGAAGGCCGGGTACAGGACGACACCGTCAGAGGTACGCACGGCCAGAAATAGAAGACTGTCTGCGGCCCGTACGACCTCGGCCTCGGTCCAACCGAGCGTGTCTGCCATCCCCGCGGCGGTGTAACAAGGGCCGACGAGCTCAGCCCAAGAGTTCACCTCAGTCTCGTCGGTCATGGCCTGTCCGCGTGTGCCGTCGAACGACGTCTTCAATGAGCTCGTCGAGGGTTCGGCGCCCCTCGATGTAGTCCCAGCCGTCACGAATGGCCGCACTAGTCGGTTTCAAGCCGTCGAGCCAGCAAGAGTGGAAGGCCTCAAGGACACCGCTAAGTCGTTGCTGCCGTGAATGGTCCAGGCGGTCGTCACGCATCAGGAAACGCCGCCGTCCGCATCTGGTGCAGGCTCGGCGTCTCCAAGCGCAGCGTGCGCAGGTCGAGAAAGGCGAGACTCCCCGCCTGCGTATCGCGCCCGAGGCTCGCCACCCGGCGTCCATCTTCGGTCGCCCCACCGCCAGCGACGTGCATGTGTCCATGGATCAGCAGTTCCGGACGCACCGCATCCCATATATGCGCCACTCGAGCACGCGACCCTTTCGACTCCGCCAGCGTTTCGTCGGGGAAACCCATCGGGTTGGTTCGCAGCACGTCCCGAACCGCGCGCACAGGCGTGTGCGCCGGCGACTCATGCGTCAACATCAGGCTGGCGGGTCCTCCCGCGATGGCCGCCGCGACGTGTTCGTCGGTAATAGCCTCGTCCGGCCACCACCCTGCACCGCTGATGCGCCATAGTCGGTCAACGGATGCCGCACCCCCGAGGGAAAGGACCGAGCGTCCACCGATGACAAGGCGAGCCGGCCGCGCCAGCAACCAGGTGGTCGTCGAGACGCGCACAGCGACTCCGGGACGTTCATCGAAAAGCGGCGTGATCTCGGGCCATGGCTCATGGTTGCCCAGTGTGACGTAGATGCGGTCGATGTTGGTTTCGGCGAAGATCTCGTCGACCGTATCCGGCGGCATCCACCAATCGCCGAGCTGGAAGATGGTCGTCACATCAGGGGCTAACGCAGGGATGATACGGGCCAGTGTTCTTGCCCAGCCGACGTTGCCGTGCCAGTCACCGCATACTGCGACACGTTCGTCGTCCAGCGCGATGCGGTCCGCGTACTCAAGCGCGTCCATCTCACTCCGTCCCTCCGTTGAGGCCAGAGCTTACCAACTTCACGGACTAAAGTCCGCGTTTCCTCCTCGATTCGATGGTCTCTCCGCGGTGAAGCGACTGAGGTGAGCGGCGATAAATCAGGAGTGGCGGTCAGGAGGTCCGCCACTCGCGTAGCGCGTGACTCAAGTCTTCGCTTACATCCCGGACGACGCTGTCAAGGCTCTCGAACGTCTCGCTTGAAGCGCTCTCGATGATCCCGAACATGGGGCCGTTCGAGAACGAGAACTCCGTCTTCCCTCTGATCTCGTAGTGCATGCTGCGGTTCCTCACCACGTCCATCCCTTGGGCAGACAGACGACTCGCGTTGGCCGAATCCGCAACCTCGCGGACTCGTACCGCAGTAGGTGAGGTGAGCAGAGGTTCAGAGGAGAGTATCTTCCTCACCGAAGACAGAGCGTGCCAGAGACTGATGAGACGCGCGCGGAACGCAGCCGCGACGTGCAGCCCGGTGACCAGCGGGATCAGCGTTGCCGCCGCGTTTACCTCCGACTCGATGAGCAGAAGCAGCAGCTTCTGATCCATACTCTCAACGCCGTCGAAGCCGCGCTTCAGATATCGGGTCACAGAACGGTCGTTGTCTTGGATCGAGTCGACGGCGGCGAGGTCCAGGGTCGAGACGATGGCGTCGTCCTTGCCCGACAGGCAACTGAAAACGTGCAGCGACGAGTAGAGGTCTTCGCCGAACTTGCGAAAATACGCTTTGCGTTCCGCCACCGGAACATCATCGAGTCGGAATCTCAGATGGAGAGGGATCGTAGCGCCGACGACGTCGCCACGAAGAGTGTAGAAACCGAGATCTGGCTGCAGCCAGGAGAATCCCCGTCGAACAGTTGACATCAGTTCCTTGCGTTGCGCCATCCATGCTTCGTGGATGTCCAGCTCGAACTCGTTGACGGGACGCCCTCTTTTGACTGCATTGTCGAGCATCTTCGTCGCATGACGCGCGGGAGCTATTGAGGGGTGGATGTCGTTCGGAAGAAGTTCGGCGACATCGGGCAGCGCAACGTCTTCGTTCGGTGATGTCAGCAGCGCGCGGCCTTCGTAGACAATCCGTGCGGCGTGCCCTGAGAGCAGGAGCGGAACCATCGCCTGCGCTGGACCACGGTGTCGTTGAGCGCTGGTGAGGATGTCGCCAAACCATAGCGCGTCCTCAAGCAACAACAGACGCCCTACGGTGACCTTCTGTTCGTTCTGAGTTGGCACCGTCTCTCCCTTTCCTTTGCAGGCGCTGTAGGACACCTTCAGCTTTCCCGGAACGTGACGTGCGGAGCCGGCCCTTCACTCCGTCCCGAGCGGAACCCCAGAGCGTGGCACGTGAGCTCATCGCTTACGGAAGATCCATAGTCCACTCCTGGCGCTTAACTCGCCAGCACATCCTGGAGCCTAGTCGGGGTCTTCTCGTATCTCGTTTGGCCGTACGATCTGTACCGCTAACGTCGCGTCCGCGGTAAAGAACGCTGAGCACCTATCACCAGTCCCCCGCCGGCGACAGCTGGACCTCAACAACCTTCCACTGGCCGACTCGCGCTCTGCGTGCTCCGATGGCGATGTATCGTCGGCCTGCGAGCTGGACGTGGAAGACCGACTTTCTGACAAGGTCTCTGAATTTCTTCACGGTGTAGAAGTCGTCCTCGCCGCTGAACGCACGGACGGAATCTTTCGCCGCAATGTGCGGATGATTCGGTGACTGACCGATGGCGACGGTATCCACTTCGATGCCGTCGTTCTTCCCGTCATACGACCGGAGCAGGAAAGTACCGGGGTCTGTTCGGGCCTCATGGAGGCTCACGGTCGCTATGACAGCCTCGTCTTCATATCCGACGAGCGCCTCCTCGATACCCGTCATTCGCTCGAGTAGCCGCTTTTTCACGTACGACGCGACAGCGTCATCACCATTCCAGTTGCCGGTCACGCTGAGATGCAACGCTGCCGCGCGTCCGAGCGGTGAGGTCGGATCCGTAGAATCCCCTACGTCGCGGTTGACGATGTCCACCGGGATACCGCTCGGTATCCTGCGAAGAAGCTCAGCGGTGATGCGGTCACCCGCGGGTAGAGAATAGCCAAGGATCGTTACGTGTGAGGCGTTTGCAATCGCCTCGTGTGCGGTCCGCCACAGCATGTGGGCGATGTTGACGTTGTAGTAGCTGTCCTTGCTGAGAACGGGCGGTATGAGGAAACGGTCGAGCGTGCTGATCCCGGACACTCCCGAGGACGAACCGCGCGGCTTCTTTTCGAACATGGGGAGGACGCTGTCCTGCACGACGGTCGATCCGTCGCCAGATGACCAATACCAAGACAGCGAGCCGTGCAGTTTCAGCAACTGAAAGGAAGTGTCGTCCGGGGAGGCCGCGTCCTGCCACCCACCTGCTCCGCTGGACCTCGGAGCCGGATATACGACCTGCCGCCCGTCGAGCTCGTAACTGACGCCGTTGTCATAGTTCGGTCGCACGACGCCGAGCGATCCGAAGGCGCTCTCCACGAGCGTGTCGTAGTTGAACGTGAGAACAATTGCCTGTTCGACGTGCCACAGCGCAACAAGCTGCAGTAGCCAGGACGGCGGTGCGCCCTTGGTCGCGGATCCGACCCTCCGGTCGAGGACATCTGCGATGGCTGCCGTGATCCGCTCGGCCTCAGCCCGCCGCTGAGTGTTCTCGTACCCCTGCAAGAACGGCAGCGGCGTAGACAGGACCGTCAAACGCTCTTCGAATGACACGGCGTCCCCCTTAGCCCAGTCCAGGCGCAGACGTCGGCCGAGCTCGTCGCCGAGCTCATCCGTCAGGGGCATGTACGCACTGATGGCTCGGGAGAAGCCGGCGCCGAGTACGTACACGGGTCGTTTGCGGGCTCTCGTCATGCAGTAACCGTCCTTCGTGGGCTCCGAGCGGCCCGCCTTCGTTCAGGCTAGCGTCTCGAGTTCGATGCCCCAGGCCCGGTGATCCTCGCGTACCGATAACGTCTGACGCATGACAGAAGAGGCGCCGTCTACCACCATCGCGCTCGTCCCGCCCACATTGGTCCCGGTCACACCGCTACCACCGACGCCCCGAGAAGAGTACATCTCAACGACCGCACTAGAGCTTCAGAAGACGGGAGGCGCCCCCGACACCACCGGCGCGTTCGTCTTCGTTCACCTCGGCCCAGAGTGGGTGGACCGGGTCACCGAGATCCTGGGGCGCGTCGGCTCTGCGGGAGAGCAGCTCGCGATTGCCCTCGCCACGAACAGGGACGCTCGCAGGTGGACTGCGCCTGACGCTTCAGGATGGAATGTCCAGTTCGCGACCATGGCAGTTCGAGCTCAGGCGGAGATGGCGGCCATGTGGACCCTGAGCGCGGCACACGGTCTGGCGAACGCTCTCGTGCGAATGCTTTTGCTGAACCCGGATGCCGCGAAAGTGGTCAACGACGCTCGCCCGACGGCGAACGGGTTCCCTCCGTTCAGTGAAGACCAGGCCGCGTGGGTGTCTTTCGAGCGGACCATTCTGAAAGCGACACGGAAAGCTGCCGTGGTTTCTGGGTCACCTGCCGCGGTCATCGCAGCGACAGAGCTCTCTGCGCTTCTCGGCGACCAACGCTGGACCGCGCTGCTCGACCTTCGCAACGTGGGATTCCATCGGTGGCGCCCGCAGACGGTCGACGGCGGCACTCCGAAGGCATCATCGGTGTCAATCTCCGGCACGTCACGCTCCATCAGCGTTGGGATAGGACGGTCAAACGTGGCCCCTGACATCGAGTCGACGCTGAAGATCGTCGAGGCCGGACTCGATCTCTTTAGCAAGGCGGCACTTACGTTCGACGAGAACATTCACGCTGCCATAAACGAGCTCAGCGGCAAGCAACTGTTCAAGGTCTAACCGCAAGCGTCACCGCCCGCGACTCAGATACTGGGACGGTAGCCCGGAAGTCGGCCAAGGAAGATCGGTGTGATTTCGGCGGAGTACATCTGCATGCCTTGATTCGACGGTTGATGCAGTACCGCGGGCGTGACCGGCAAGCCACGCGGAGTCAGGAACCTGAGGTCGTGAGCTTCACGGTCATCCTCGTACAGGAGCCATTCAGTGACATCCAACCAACCGGTACTGCCGAGCGCGTCGTCGTCGCCGATTCCGCTGAGTGCCCACGAGAACGGGTTGAACGTGACGGAGGCCAACGTGTTGACCGTGGCGCGGGCGTCCAACAGAAAAGCGGTGAGCATCGGCCCTGTCAACTGGGTCGGCGCCGAGATGAGTACCCCTATGGTGCGTGGGACGCTCGGGCCAAATGCGCGGGCCCCGGCCAGGGCGGCACGCTCTTCGTCGCCGCGCATAGAGGGTGCATGACCATCCTCAACAGCACCCCTTTCCCCCTCTTCCTTACCTACGAGGAGGTGGCCGCTTACCTGCCCGGTGTTCCGCTCGACGAGACGCTCCGCATCGGCCGTCACCGCATCCCCATCCGAGCACTGGCCCCTGACCTCGGATTCGAAGAGATTCACGAGGCAATCCACCTCTCGGAGCGGGAGAACGTCGACGCCCTACGCACGTCCGACGGCGAGCTTCGGTTCGAGTACGCCTGCACCCAGCTCGAAGTTATCCTCGCTTGCCGAAGAGCAGGAAGTCCGTGCGTGGGATGCGGTGGCTTACATCGCCCAGCAGGTCTTCCCGGAGCTTACCGTTCTGAACTCGACCAAGACGCCGGTGAACACGCTTGATGCTCTCCCCGCCACCGCGGCGTCGACCAGCGCTCGTTCCACAGAACGTCGAACTTCCCGCTCAGCGTCACGCCGCCGGAGTGGTTCCCGAGGAGCGGTATGCCGAACGTGGTGTTCAGCGGAGCGTAGGCATCACCGGTCAGCGTTTGGACATCTTCCGCACAACCTCCCAAAGCGAGGAACTCCTCGTTGCGAAACCATGATTCACAAGCCAGGAGATGTCACGCTTAGCGACAAGCCCCTCCCCCTCTTCCGCCCACGGGGTCACAAGGGGACGGAGCGACCTGACCGCTGACGCGGGAAGTGTTCCCGCGTAAGCCTTCAGGAGCAAGATCCCTAGAGCCAACTCTCCGCGTTTATTGTCCTGTGCCATCACCTTAACCATGGCGCGGACCTCATCCCCGGCCTCGCGGCGAACGGGAAGTGCGAGGAAGACCTTCACCGCACGCTCTCGTAGCGAGATCGTCTTCGCTGTACGGACTTTGGCTCCGACCTCCTCGTAGACATCGAGGCCCTGGCCGGATTCGCTAAGCGCGCGCAGGTCTCCTATGTGCGAATCGTGCTTCACAAGGAGTCTCCAGGCTTGACCCCTTTGGATCTCGTCAGCATTCTGCCCGAATCGACGCCACGCATCCTGAGGGAGAGTCGTCACGCTAGGCAGCTGCTCGATGTCGGTGACCGGAGGAGCCGACGACAACCAGGAGGCCCTGAGGGAACGAACGGTCTTCGGATCGCTCACCGCAGATAGGGCCGCGACAGGTAGATGGACGATAGCCATGCCGCCCGAAAGTGCGCGATGATGCGCAGTAAGCAGCACGCGCAATGCAAGCTCCGGGTTGGCGTCCTCCCACGGCTGTTCCGAAATCATGGCAGCAGCGATTCGCTCCGCGGAAGCAGGCTTCTCGGATTCGAGCGAAGCGACGATGACGTCCACTGCCGCCGCCTCTGCTTGGGCGGACTGGACAGCAGTCAGGTAGAGCTCCTCGCGAAGCTCATCAATGGTCACCGCATCACTGCCGAGGGCGTCCAGTATTGAAAGCAGCCGCAACTGGGTCTCGAACCGCGAGTCAGAGTACTCGTCCCAGTCCACCTCGAGATCGCCTCGAACCAACTCGACAATCTCAACTAGGTCAAACTCGTCAGACGGAAGGCTTGCAACCTTCTGGGCAACGGTAGCGCCACCTTCACGAAGCGCCTCATTCTCGCTTTCCACGACGAGCTTGATGACGGCGTGCAAAGCATCATGCTTCGATGACGCCGATACGGTCACACTCCCGTCCAGCCTGCCAGCCCATCGCGCCCTCGCACGGGCGGGAGCTCTGTAGATCGCGTCTAGTAGGAGCGAGTTCGCTTCGCTCACTTGCCCCCGTTCGATGTCTTGGTCAATCAGCGAGTCGTGAAGGTCAAGGAAGCCCCTGAAGTTGTCCACCCGTCGAAGGACACGCAGAAGGTCCCGTCGAAGCGTCGATTCGAGGGCCATCTCTGTCCAGCCGGAGGTGATCTCCGCCGCGATGCCTCGATATGCTTCCCGCTGTTGCTCGTAGGCTGCCTTGTTCTCCGCGTCTTGTTCGTCCGCCACAGCTTTCGCCGCGGCTGTCGCCGCGCTGGGTTCCACAGGCTCGGGAGCAGTCGCAGAGAGCGAGGTTGCAAACTGCTTGATCTGGTCAAAGGTGAGGCTCGCCTCAAGATCCTCAGAGAACTTGACGAAGAATGCAGATGCCACATCCGGCTCCGCAACAGCGTGCTTGAGGACCGCCGGCAGCATGTCTGCGCGGGCTTTGGGCCAGTCCTCGTCCCGGATCGTGCCTTGAACGAACCAGATGACCCTTGCGACACCAACGCCAGTCTGTTCTTGGGCGACGGCGAGAACTGTGTGCATCTCCCCACGCATATAAGGGGCCGCGACGGCTCTGCCGTAGCCCTGAAGGCTCTGAACAGTCATGCCGCTGATACCTGTTGAGACTCGGCCGCCCAGCAGGCGCGCAATGTCGGGGCCGACTTCGACAAGCTCGGCTGCGATCTCACCCGCCAGCACGACGAGTCGGTCCGAAACGTCTCGCGTCTCCTTTTCTGTCTGATCAAGAAGGTAGCGAATCGCCTCTCCGAGATCGCGGTCACTGGCCTCATTAAGCCCGTTGAGGAGATCAGCTCGGGGCATATCAGCGGCAGAGAGAAGCTCGTGGTAGACCCCGGGATCGTCGAATGCCAGGAGCGAGCCGTCCGTGTGCATCATGATCAGGTCTGCACGAGGCTCGGGAACGTTCCGCTCCCTCAGCAGCCGCAGATAGCGTTCGAGGTTCTCCTCAAGTTGCTCCTTCACCTCACCCGCATCGTCTTCACCCACAACCTCGTCGAGAGCGGTGTCGCGCTTGTCTTCGCCGACGTACTGATTTACGAGATTGAGCAGGGACGGGCGGGTGGGCTTGGGAGTGTCTTGGTGATAGAGGTATCGCATGAGAGCCGGCTCGCGTTCCAGGTCAGCTGCCAGGCGAGGAAACTCGGTTTGGAGGACAGTGAGAACCGCGATTTCCTCGGCTCGCTCCAGCCACTTGAAGTTCATGCCTTCGTAGATTCTCGCGTTCACCGCGAAGTCATTCAGGAGCACTTTTGTTCGTCGAGGACTGGCGAGGTGCATCGGCGAAAGGATGTTCACGACCCGGTCGAGAAGGTCGGCGTCGTGAGATCGAAGCTGAGCCCACACCCCTCCTCGCTCCCGAACCAGAGAACTGGCGAAGCGTCGAAACGTGTGCACAGGCTGAGGAGGGAGCGCCAACTGGAACTGGAAGATCTTGTCGAGGTACTCCCCGCTAGTGCGGTAGTACGGCGCCGCGTTGTCACGAGGTGCGCTCTCCTTCAGCTGACTGGCGATAACGCCGGCCACCGCCTCGCGGTCGAATGCTACGACGAAGACACACTCCTTGTGGCCGAGGAAGGTGCGGAGCCCTTCCAGAGTCGCCATCACGTCCGCAGGCGTGCAGCGGTCGAGTTCATCGACGAAAATGACGAAGCGATGCTTCTTCTTCGTCTCAAGGATCTCTTCGAATAGCTTGCCGAACTGCGCGACGTGACTCGGCGTCGACTTCGACACAGTCACTTTCGACAACTCGATAATCGCCAGCGCCACGACGACGATGAGGGTGCCGCCCGCCGCCATGTTCGCAAACCCACCGATGTTCTCGACGAAAAGGCTGAAGTACGTGCGTTTGATGCCGGACAGAAGTTGCACACCTGTCCACAGCGCAGGCAGGCCAAAGAAGACCCCGAGGAGGACACCAATCAGGATGAAGAATCGTGCACGTGGGCTCCACTTCCGGTCGGAGAGCGGTCCTTGGACGGAGGTAGTGGCTTGGAAGAGCTTGTCTGAGATCTTCACGTCCGCATCGAGTTGCGCGGCGACCTCAGAGAGAAAATTCGTGCGGAAACCGGAGCCCGCGTTCTTCCATGCGTCAAAGGTGATGTGTTGCGTCTTGGTCGACTGCTTGCCGAGCTCTTCACGCAACAATGCGTTGAAACTGCTCTTGCCCGACCCCCAGGGTCCAAACAAAGCGATGTTCGCGTTACCGGGGGAGGATACCGCCAGTTCCGCTGTTCGCCGGGCGAGCACGCGGTGGTGCAGCAGATCGTCCTTCTCGCCGATACCCGAAGCCCTCGCACCGAGCGGCTCATCCGGTACGAGATCCTCTGCGCTGAGCACCTGCATTTTCGCCGTTCCCCCTGTCGTCACCCTGAAGTTGACTCTATCGGGATGAATAGACATGGCGCGGTTCTCCTCAGGCACGCCAATGTCGTCACGCAACAGATTCCATGCCACAACGTGACCTGTTGTCAGCGATGGGCGTAGCGCCCTCGAGGCGGTTAGAAGCGGGTCATGACGTCCTCGACACCGGCTCTGAAACGCGGGCACGTCGCGATGTCATGAGATCTACAGTTCATCGCGTGCTCCGTCATAGCCCGAGAGCGTCGCATGTCTTCCATGCGCCGGTCAATGTCGTCGAGGTGCTGCTGAAGGATTTGATGGCGTTCTCTCGCCCCCTCGTCGAGCATCACCGCGATCTGCTTCAACGTCATTCCAGCGCTCTTGCTGCGTTGAACGACAGCGATCCGCACGATCTGGTCCTCGCTGTACTTCCGTCGACCTGCAGCATCACGTTCCGGGAGGACCAACCCCACCGTTTCCCAGTGCCGAAGAACGTTGGTAGGTAGCCCCATCTCATGCGCAACCTCCCCGATGTCCATGAGCTTCACCGGTCAGTCCCCTCACCATAGCTCGCAGGCCAGAGTGGCCTCCCCACGGCCTGCTCGAGCAGAACAATCGTCCGCAGATCCGGCCACCGAGCACCAGACAGCAACTTCCGGATCGTGCCTTCGTCAACACCCGCAATGTCGGCGGTGGATCGTATGCTCGCATCGCCCATTGATCGACGTAGATTGACGGCGAGACGACGAGCTGTCTCCCCCGCCACATCGGGTGAGACTGTGTTCGGCCACTCCTCAGTCAATTCTGCGGGTGGCAGGCGTTCAGACTTGGCCATGAGGACCTTTCGATGACGAAGTGCGGGATCCGCGGAAAAACAAGGATCAAGTAGTGCGCGTTAGGTCACATGGGTGGCGCGAGCGCAGGTTGAAGGTGAAAACGGCGCACAATGCGAGCCGATTGATAAGGTCCACACGGGCCGCGACATCACCGACGGACCACGGATGCTCGGCATTTGACTTCATCCTAACATGAAGTCACAGACTGATCGCGAACGCAAGATCCACCGGTCGGAAGGACCTCTCATGTACGACGTGATCGTGATCGGCGCGGGCCCCGCGGGCCTCCAGGCGGCGCTGACGCTGGGACGGATGCATCGCTCTGCACTGCTGCTCGACTCGGGCGAGTACCGCAACGGCACGGTGCAGCACATGCACAACGTCGCGGCGAACGACGGCACCCCACCCGCCGAGTTCCGAGCGACCGCCCGCGCCCAGCTCGTCGAGTACGCGGACGTCGAGGTGCGCGATGCCCGCGTCGAGCGGATCGCCGGAGAGCAGGGGGCGTTCACCGTGGCACTCGCCGACGGTGGCACGGTCGAGGCACGACGCATCGTTCTGGCGACCGGCATGGCCGACGAGCTGCCCGCGATCCCCGGGCTGCAGGAGCTGTGGGGCGTCGGTGCGTTCAGCTGCCCGTTCTGCGATGGGCACGAGCACGCGGGTAAACCGATCGCCGTGATCGGCGAGGCCGCCCGCGCCGCCCACCTGATCGGACTGCTCGGCCGGATCGTGTCGTCGATCACGGTCTTCCCCGCCGCGGGTTCGTTCTCCGACGAGGATCGCGCGACCGTCGAGGGGCTCGGCGCCACCGTCGCCCCCTCTGCTCCCCTGTCGATCGCGCGGGATGGCGAGACGGTGACGTTGACCACGGCGGAGGGCGGAGCATCCGTCGCCGGCGTCTTCGTCGCCTCGATGGTCTCACGTCAGCGCGCGCCGTTCGCCGAGCAGCTCGGCCTCGCGATGCTGCCCTCGGGCGCGATCGAGATCGACGACTTCGGCCGCACGTCCCTCGCCGGGGTCTCAGCGGCGGGCGATATCGCGCACCGCGCCTCGCTGCCCGGCGCGATGGCCGCGGTCGCCCTGGCGGTCGCGGCGGGTCAGCTCGCCGCCGTGGGCCACATCCAGTCGCTGATGGCCGAGGGAGTCTAGTCAGACGGCGCCGACATCGACCGCGCCACCGGTCGCCGCGGGCTCGGCGTAGTCGATCTCGCGCCAGACGTCGCCGACCCGCTCGAACGAGGTCACGCTCGACAGGGCGCAGCGCCGGGTGCGCGGATCATGCCGCAGCGGGAGGCCGGCCACCGAGAGGTGCGTGATCCAGATCGGCGCCTGGTGCGACACGATCACCGCGTCCCCCGCCTCGGTGGTGTGCCACAGGTCGTCCATCGCGGCGCGCATGCGCTCGGCGACAGAGACGTACGGCTCGCCCCAGCTGGGCACGGACGGCTGCCGCAGATGCCACCAGTTCAGGGGGTTCATCAGCGAGCGGCGCATCTGCGTGCCCTCGAAGACGTTGGTCGGCTCGATGACCCGCTCGTCGAGAACCGGCTCGAGGTGGAAGCGCTCGGCGAACGGGGCCGCCGACTCCTGCGTGCGCTCCAACGGCGAGCACCGCAGGGCCTCGACGTCGCGGCCGAGACCGGCGACATGCTCGGCCGCGGCGATCGCCATGCGCTGCCCGTCGTCGCTGAGGTGGAAGTCGGGCAGACGGCCGTAGAGAACGCGGCCGGGATTGTGGACCTCGCCGTGACGGACGAGGTGCAGACGGGACGCCGGCACGTCAGGCCTTGCGGTAGCGGGAGTCCCCGAACCCGAGGATGAAGTACCCGATGAACGGGATCAGGAACAGCAGGAAGAACGAGAACGCGCCGCCCTTGCCGAAGCGATCGCCGACCTTGACTGCGACGACGATCGCGAGGATGACGTTGGCGATCGGCACCAGGTAGAGCAGTACCCACCAGCCCGACATCCCGGCGATGCGCAGCAGGAAGATCGCGTTGACGACGGGGATCAGGGCCAGGATGCCGGGGTAGCCGGCCTTCGTGAACACCTTCCACCAGGCGATCGCCAACAGGACGTAGAAGATGATGCCGATGATGCTGGTGGTTCCCGAGAAGAACGCGGAGACGAAGTCGGGGACGACCGGTACATCGGCGGCGGGGACGAGGGCGAGTTCCATAGGAGCACCTTCCTTTTCCCTGCCACCCTACTGATCCCCTCCGCCCGCCGGAGACACGCCGCGCGCCCCCGTAGAATGGGCGGGTTCGCCCGTTCACAGAACAGAAGGAATACTCCGTGCTTCGCACCCACTCGGCAGGCTCACTGCGAGCCGAGCACATCGGTCAGACCGTCACCCTCGCGGGGTGGGTCGATCGCCGTCGTGATCACGGAGGAGTCGCGTTCATCGATCTTCGGGACGCGTCGGGCATCGCCCAGGTCGTCATCCGCGACGAGGAGATCGCCCACCCGCTGCGCAACGAGTTCGTGCTCAAGGTCACGGGCGAGGTGTCGCGCCGCCCCGAGGGCAACGCCAACCCGAACCTGCCCACCGGCGAGATCGAGCTCATCGCGACCACCGTCGAGGTGCTCAACGAGTCCGCTCCCCTGCCCTTCCAGGTCTCGACCGCGCTCGCCGACAGCGAGACCGTCGGCGAAGAGGCACGCCTCAAGTACCGCTACCTCGACCTGCGCCGTCCGGCCCCGGCATCCGCCCTGCGCCTGCGCTCCGACGTGTACAAGGCGATCCGTGACGTGCTGCACGCCGACGACTTCACCGAGGTCGAGACCCCGACGCTCACCCGCTCGACGCCCGAGGGCGCCCGCGACTTCCTCGTTCCCGCGCGCCTGAGCCCGGGCAGCTGGTACGCCCTGCCCCAGTCGCCGCAGCTCTTCAAGCAGCTGCTCATGGTCGGCGGCGTCGAGAAGTACTTCCAGATCGCGCGCTGCTACCGCGACGAGGACTTCCGCGCCGACCGTCAGCCCGAGTTCACGCAGCTCGACATCGAGATGAGCTTCGTCGACCAGGAAGACGTCATCCGCCTGATGGAGTCGCTCGTCGTCGCCATGTGGAAGACGATCGGCGTCGAGGTGCAGACCCCGCTGCCGCGCCTGACCTACGCCGATGCGATGGCGAAGTACGGCTCCGACAAGCCCGACCTGCGCTTCGGCCTCGAGCTGGTCGAGGCGACCGAGTACTTCTCCGACACCACGTTCCGCGTCTTCCAGAACGAATACGTCGGTGCTGTGCGCATGCCCGGCGGTGCGGGTCAGCCTCGCAAGCAGCTCGACGCCTGGCAGGACTGGGCGAAGCAGCGCGGCGCCCGCGGTCTCGCCTACGTGCTCTTCAACGAGGACGGAACGCTCGGCGGCCCCGTCGCCAAGAACCTGTCCGAGGCCGAGCAGGCGGGTCTCGCCGAGCTCGTCGGCGCCGAGGCCGGGGACTGCGTGTTCTTCGCCGCGGGTGCAACGAAGGAGAGCCGCGCCCTCCTCGGCGCCGCGCGCGTCGAGATCGGTCGCCGCCTGGGCTACCTGAACCCCGACGAGTTCGCCTTCACCTGGGTGGTCGACGCCCCGATGTTCGAGCCTGCGGCAGATGCCGTAGCCTCGGGCGACGTGGCCGTCGGCGCCGGAGCCTGGACCGCCGTGCATCACGCGTTCACCGGCCCCAAGCCCGAGTTCGAGGCGACGTTCGACACCGACCCCGGATCGGCCCTCGCCTACGCGTACGACATCGTGTGCAACGGCTCCGAGCTCGGCGGCGGATCGATCCGTATCCACCGCGAAGACATCCAGAAGC
Organism: Microbacterium sp. NPDC090225; assembly: GCF_044772365.1. Lineage (NCBI taxonomy): Bacteria > Bacillati > Actinomycetota > Actinomycetes > Micrococcales > Microbacteriaceae > Microbacterium > Microbacterium sp. NPDC090225. Next base: position 1,446,137 of record NZ_JBIVYS010000001.1, read on the forward strand.
GCGTCTTCCAGGTCATGGGTATCAGCGACGAGCAGGCCGATGAGCAGTTCGGCTTCCTGCTCGACGCGTTCAAGTTCGGCGCACCGCCCCACGGTGGCATCGCGCTGGGCATGGACCGCGTGCTGCAGCACCTCACGAAGACCGACTCGATCCGCGAGGTCATCGCGTTCCCGAAGTCGGGCAACGGCTACGACCCGCTCACGGCCGCGCCCGCACCGATCTCGGCCGAGCAGCGCGCCGAGGCCGGCGTCGACTTCGAGCCGGAGGACGACGAGGCCTGACCCTCGGCCCCTGCGGCGATGCGTCGACAGGCCCAGCAACCCGGTTCCGGGTGCTGGGCCTGTCGCATACCCGGGGTTCAACATGAGCTGGGTCCCTGAGCCTGTCGACGCCCCGCCCCGCACACCCGCACGGACGAGTCACACCTGCACGGAGCATCCGCTCGTATCTCCGTGCAGACGTGCGCGCTCCGTGCAAGCGTGCCGCGTTGCACGGTTCATCCGCAGGGAGAAAACACATCTGCAGGGAGAAATCGTCGATTCCTCCCTGCAACCGTCATCGCTCCCTGCAAACGGATGCCGTCGCCCGCCGCTACGACGCCAGCCCGAGCGCGGGCGCCACGTTCTCGTTCCACACATCGACGCCGAGCTTGGCGATCAGAGCGATCACCACGACGAGGAAGACAACGCGGATGAACTTCGTGCCGCGCGAGATCGCCATGCGCGACCCCAGGTAGCTGCCGGCGACGTTGGCGACCGCGAGGATCCCGCCGAGCACCCACAGCACCGAGCCGTGCGGGATGAAGAGCAGCAGCGCACCGAGGTTCGTGGCGAGGTTGACGATCTTGGCCTTGGCGCTGGCCTGCAGGAAGTCGTAGCCGAGCAGTGCGACGAGCGCGATCACGAGGAACGTTCCCGTTCCCGGCCCGATCATTCCGTCGTAGAAGCCGATCACGAGACCGGCCGCGCCGGCCATGATGTGGTGCTTGTGCCCGTGGAAGCGCAGCATGGTCGCGGCGCCCATCTGCGGTCGGAAGGCGGTGAAGAGCGCCACGGCGAGCAGGGCGACGACGATGATCGGCTTGAAGGCCGCCGCGGGCAGCAGGGTCGCCACCGCCGCGCCGCCGAACGACCCGGCGAGCGCGATCACGGCCATCGGGATCGCGGTGCGGATGTCGGGTTTCGCCCGCCGGTAGTAGGTGACGCTGCTGGTCGCGGTGCCGAACACCGAGGCGAGCTTGTTGGTCGCGAGCGCCTGGATCGGCGCGATCCCGGGGATGAGCAGCAGCGCGGGCAGTTGCAACAGCCCTCCGCCCCCGACGACGGCGTCGATCCAGCCCGCGGCGAAGGCGGCGATGACGACGAGCAGCAGCATCCCCCAGGTGAGCTGCTCCAGTCCGAGCACGGCGCCGATATCCACCTGGCCATGATTCCAGACGTTCGGCGGTCGTCGTGCCGCGCCGAGATCCCCCGTTTCGTTCGAGATCCCCTCCTGTCGCGCGTCTGCACAGGGGGTGCTCGTGCGGCAAGGGGGATCTCGGCGGCATGCAGGGCAGACTGGAGGCATGATCGAGGCCCTCCCCCTGCCGTACCCGTTCGCGTCACGCCTGGGGCGCGCGGTGCTGCGCCGCGCGACCGCCGACGACACGGATGCCGTGATCGCCCTGCTCGCCGACGACCCGATCAGCGCGGCGCGCGGCGATGTCGCCTCGGCAGACGACCGGCCCGCGTACGCCGAGGCGCTTCTCGAGATCCTCGCCGAGCCGTCGAACGACCTGCTCGTCGTCGAGCTCGACGGCGCGATCGTCGGAACGCTGCAGCTCACCTCGATCCCGGGCATGGCGCGTCGGGGCGCCCGGCGGCTGCTGGTCGAGGCCGTGCGGGTGCGGAGCGACCTGCGGTCGTCGGGCATCGGATCGGCCGTGATTCGCTGGGTCGGCGAGCAGGCCGCACCCGCGGTCGGAGCGGCGATGGTGCAGCTCACCTCGGATGCCGCGCGCACCGACGCCCATCGCTTCTACGAGAAGTTGGGGTATATCGGGTCACATCTCGGTTTCAAATACACGGTCGAGACCGCCTGAACTCCGCGCCAGGACGCGGCACACCCCACCCCGCCACCACCCGGTCACCCTCCGTTCACCCACGCCGCTCCGGCCGGTAACTCACGGCCCATAGTTTCCTCTCGCAACCCGAACCGGCGCACCGCCGGTCACCCGAGAGGACACTCATGGCACGCTTCACCCGCCGCGCGCGCATCGGCGCCGGTATCGCACTGGTCACCACCGCCGCCCTGGCACTCACCGCCTGCTCCGGCGCCGCCGACGCGACCGACGCCGGCGAGGGCTCGACCGACGCCGCGACCGCGACGTCCGTCGCCGACTTCGGCACGTTCGCCGACCTCGAGGCCGCCGCCAAGGCGGAGGGCCAGCTCAACGTCATCGCGCTGCCGCGCGACTGGGCGAACTACGGCGAGATCCTCGACCTCTTCGCCGAGAAGTACCCCGAGATCACCATCAACGAGGCCTCCCCCGACGTGTCCAGCGCCGAGGAGATCCAGGCCGCCGAGACCAACAAGGGCCTCGACACCGCACCGGACGTGTTCGACATCGGCCTCACGGTCGCGCTCCAGAACACCGACTACTTCGCCCCCTACAAGGTGCAGACCTGGGACGACATCCCCGCCGAGCTCAAGGAGCCGACCGGCCTCTTCGTCGGTGACTACGGCGGATACATGTCGGTCGGCTACGACTCCTCGAAGTTCGACGCTCCCGCCGAGCTCGCCGACCTGCTCTCGGCCGATTACAAGGGTGCCGTCGCGATCAACGGCGACCCGACCCAGGCCGGCGCCGCGTTCGCCGCGGTCGGTCTCGCGACCGTCCAGTCCGAGGGCACGCTCGACGACTTCCAGCCCGGCATCGACTTCTTCTCGGAGCTGCAGAAGGCCGGCAACCTGCTCAAGGTCGACGTGACCACGGCGACCGTCGCGAGCGGCGAGACCCCCGTCGTCTTCGACTGGGACTACCTGAACGCCTCGCACAAGGCCGACAACCCCAACTGGGAGGTCGTGGTCTTCGACGGCACCGGCTACGCGGGCTACTACAACCAGGCGGTCAACGTCGACGCCCCGCACCCGGCTGCGGCGCGCCTGTGGCAGGAGTTCCTCTACAGCGACGAGGTGCAGAATCTGTGGCTCGGCGGCGGCGCTCGCCCCGTACGCATGGAGGCCATGACCGAGGCCGGCACGATCGACGCCGACCTCGCTGCGGCTCTGCCCGAGGTTCCCGAGGAGACGGTCGTCCCGACCGAGGAGCAGTCCGCAGGCGCCGGCACGCTGCTCGGTGAGAAGTGGGCAGCGGCGGTCCAGTGACGACTCTGGTCGACACGGGGGCGGATGCTCCGGCATCCGCCCCCGTCACCCCCGCCGGGTCCTCGCACGATGCGAGGGCCCGGCGGTCCGCGCCTTCCTGGGCCTGGTTGGGTCTCGTACCCTTCGCGGCCTATATCGTGCTGTTCCTGGCCGTGCCGACGCTGCTCGCGATCGGCTCCGGTTTCTTCACCAAGGACGGCTCGTTCACCTGGACGAACGTGTCGGCTCTCGGCGATCCCGTCGTGCTGAACACGTTCGCCAACTCCGCCTGGCTCTCGATCCTGACCGCGGTCGTCGGCGCCGTCGTCGGTGCGCTCGTCTGCTACGCCCTGCTCGGCATGAACCCCGATGGCGCGATCCGCTCGTCGGTGGACGCCGCGGCCGGCGTTCTCGCCCAGTTCGGTGGCGTGATGCTCGCGTTCGCCTTCATCGCGACGATCGGCATCCAGGGCGTGCTGACCGTGTTCCTCAAGGACACGTTCGGCATCAACATCTACGAGAACGGCACATGGCTCTACGAGCTGCCCGGCCTCATCCTGCCCTACATCTACTTCCAGATCCCCCTCATGGTCATCACCTTCATGCCAGCCCTCGCCGCGCTCAAGCCGCAGTGGGCCGAGGCGAACCTCACCCTCGGCGGCACCCGCACGAGCTTCTGGCTGCGCATCGGACTGCCGGTGCTCGCCCCGTCGTTCCTCGCGAGCCTGCTGCTGCTCTTCGCGAACTCGTTCTCGTCGTACGCCACGGCCGCCGCTCTCGCGAGCCAGGGCTCGCAGATCGTGCCGCTGCAGATCCGCACCGCGCTGACGAGCGAGACCGTGCTCGGTCGCGAGAACCTCGCGGGTGCGCTCGCGCTGGGGATGATCGTGGTGGTCGGCGTCGTGATGGCCCTGTACTCGCTGATCCAGCGTCGGGCTGCGAGGTGGCAGTCGTGAACCGTCTCGCCCCCTCACTCACGACCCGCTGGGTCATCGGCATCCTCGTCGGCCTGTTCTTCGCCATCCCTCTCGTGTCGACATTCCTCTACACGCTGCGCGACACCGAGAGCGGACTCTCGTTCGACCACTGGATCGCGCTGTTCGACCCCGCCGCCTCCGCGGCGATCAAGCCGATCTGGACCGGTCTCGGCAACTCGCTCATCCTCGCCGTCGTCACCGTCGCGATCGTGCTGTTCCTGCTCACGCCGACGATGATCCTGGTGAACCTGCGCTTCAGCAAGCTCAAGCCGATCTTCGAGTTCGCGGTGCTGCTGCCGATCTCGATCCCGGCGATCGTGCTGGTCGTCGGTCTCGCCCCGATCTACCTGCAGATCGGCCGCTCGGTGGGCACCGGCACGTGGACCCTCGCGTTCGCGTACGGCATCACCGTGCTGCCCTTCGCCTACCGCTCGATCCAGGCATCGATCGACGCCGCCGACCTGCGCACGCTCTCCGAGGCCGCACGATCGCTCGGGGCGAGCTGGCCGACGGTCGTGCTCAAGGTGCTGGCGCCCAACCTGCGCCAGGGCCTGCTGGCCGCGTCGCTCATCTCCATCGCGGTGGTGCTCGGCGAGTTCACCATCGCCTCGCTGCTGAACCGGCAGGTGTTCCAGACGGCGATGGTCGTCGTGCAGAAGCAGGACCCGTACGCGCCGGCGATCTTCACGCTGCTGGCACTCGCGCTCGTGTTCCTCCTTCTCCTCCTCATCGGTCGCGTCGCACGCGGCAACGGAAAGGCCCACTCATGACCATCGATCACGCACTCCCCCGCACCCAGGACAACCTGCTGCTCGCCGAGGCGGGCGAGGGCACCCGGGTGCAGCTGCAGAGCATCGTGAAGAGCTACGCGGGCAACCGCGTGCTGCACGGCGTCGACCTCGACATCGCCGCGGGTGAGTTCGTCTCGCTGCTGGGGCCGTCGGGCTGCGGCAAGACCACGCTCCTGCGCGTGCTCGCGGGCCTCGAGGGCTCCGACGAGGGCGCGGTGCTGCTCGGCGGTCGGGACGTCTCGCGCGTCCCGACCAACAAGCGCGACATCGGCATGGTCTTCCAGTCGTACTCGCTGTTCCCGCACCTGCGCGTCGCCGAGAACACGGCCTTCGGGTTGCGCCGCCGCGGGGTGTCGGCATCCGAATCCGCCAAGCGCGCGAAGGATGCTCTCGCTCTGGTCGGTCTCGCCGACTTCGCCGACCGCTACCCGCACCAGCTGTCGGGCGGTCAGCAGCAGCGCGTGGCGCTGGCGCGCGCCCTGGTCACCGAGCCCAAGGTGCTGCTCCTCGACGAGCCGCTGTCGGCGCTCGACGCCAAGGTGCGCGTGCAGCTGCGCGATGAGATCCGCCGCATCCAGCTGCGCCTGGGCATCACGACCGTGTTCGTCACGCACGACCAGGAGGAGGCACTCGCCGTCTCCGACCGGATCGCCGTGATGAACTCGGGCCGGATCGAGCAGATCGGCTCGCCGGAGGAGCTCTACACGACACCGTCGACCGCCGGTGTGGCCGCGTTCGTGGGTCTCTCGAGCATCGTCGCCGGAGTCGCCGATGGCGACCACGTCGTCGTGTGGGGGCAGCGGCTGCCGCTGCAGACGCCCGCCGACGGCCCGGTCGACGTATACCTGCGTCCCGAGAACGTGTACTTCGCCTCGGAGGCGGATGCCGCGACCGACGCGATCGTCGAGGAGAGCACCTTCCTCGGCAGCATGCGTCGCACGCTCGTGCGCACCGAAGCGGGAGAGGTCGTCCGGGTGCAGCACGCCCCCGGCATCCACCCCGCCTTCGGCGATCGGGTCCGCATCGCGGTCGCGCCCGAGCCGGTGGCCGTGCACCCTCGCGCCTGAATCCCGCCCTACCGCCGCACGCGGTCGGGCGCTACCGTGATGCACGAGAGGCCTTCCGCCTCGCAGACACCACAGAGAGGATGCCTCATGGCAGGCAAGTTCGAGCTCTACACCGACAGGTCCGGCGAGTACCGGTTCCGCCTCAAGGCCGGAAACGGCCAGGTCATCGCGACGAGCGAGGGCTACTCCTCGAAGTCCGCCGCAGAGAACGGGATCGAGTCGGTACGCACCAACGCCCCCGACGCCGAAGTCGTCGAGGTCTGATCCTCACCTTCATACGACGAAGCCCCCGGAGCGTACACTCCGGGGGCTTCGTCGTATGCGTGTCACAGCACGCGTGAGAGGAAGTCCTTCGTGCGCTGGTGCTGCGGGTTGCCGATGACCTCGCGCGGGTCACCCTCCTCGACGATGTGGCCGCCGTCCATGAAGATCAGGCGCGAGCCGACCTCACGGGCGAAGCCCATCTCGTGGGTGACCACGAGCATCGTCATGCCCTCGTCGGCGAGCGTGCGCATCACCTGCAGCACTTCGCCGACCAGTTCGGGATCGAGCGCCGACGTCGGCTCGTCGAACAGCATCATGTCGGGGTTCATGCACAGCGCACGCGCGATCGCGACGCGCTGCTGCTGCCCACCCGACAGATGCCCCGGGAACGCCTTCGCCTTCTCGGCCAGACCGACGCGCTCGAGCATCTCGTGCGCGATCTTCTCGGACTCCGCCTTGCCCCGCTTCTTGACGCGCTGCTGGGCGATCGTGAGATTGCCGAGCACGTCGAGGTGCGGGAACAGGTTGAAGCTCTGGAAGACCATGCCGATGCGGGTGCGCACACGGTCGATGTCGGTCTCGGGGTCGGTGATGTCGATCCCCTCGATCAGCACCTTGCCGCCGGTCGGCTCCTCGAGCAGGTTGACCGAGCGCAGCAGCGTCGACTTCCCCGAGCCCGAGGGCCCGATGACGCAGACGACCTCGCCCTTGGTGACGGTGAGGTCGATGCCCTTGAGCACCTCATTGTCGCCGAAGGTCTTGACGAGGCCCTGCACGTCGATCGCCGGGGCATGGACATCAATCAGGTCGGTGATCATCGCTGCCTCGCCATCCTTCGCTCGAGCCACGCGCTGAAGCGCGTGAGGGGGATCGTCACGATCAGGTACAGGATCGCCGCCATGATCAGCGGTGTCGCGTTGGAGTTCTGCGTCGCCGCATCACGGGCGAAGTTGGTGAGCTCCTTCGACCAGATGAACGTCCCCGCGATGAACAGCAGCGAGGTGTCCTTCAGGAGCAGCACGAACTCGTTCGTGAGCGGCGGGATGATGATGCGGAACCCCTGCGGCACGACGATCCAGAACGTGGTCTTCATGGGCGACATACCGAGCGAACGAGCCGCCTCGGTCTGCCCCTTCGGGACCGCCTGGATGCCGGCGCGGATCGTCTCGGCCATGTAGGCCGAGGCGACGAGGATCAGACCGATCAGGCCGAGGACGACGGGGCCGCCCAGGTCCTTGCCGGGGACCCCCGACGCGATCGGCAGGATGAAGGCCACGGCGAAGATCGTCAGAATCGCGGGAAGCCCGCGGAACAGCTCGATCCACGCCGTGGCGATCCACCGGAACGGGAGGATCGACGACATCTTCAGCAGCGCCAGGATCACGCCGAGCACCAGTCCGAGGATGAAGGCGACGGCTGTGAACCACAGCGTGTTGACGAGTGCGGTGGTGATGATCCCGGGGAACATCTTGACCGCGATCTCCGGGTTGAAGAACAGCGGACCGATCTTCGCCCAGTTGGTCCCGACCGCCGCCCAGACGACGATGGCGATCAGGACCGCGTAGACGATGTAGCGGTACAGCTTGCTCTTGGTAGTTCGCTTCAACGCCATTGTGAAGGACCTCCGAGACGACTACGACGCACAGCTCAGTTGGCCGTGAAGTAGGTGTCGTAGATCGTCTGGTACTCGCCACCGTCGCGCAGCTCCTGCAGAGCGTCGTTGACGGCCGCGAGCAGCGCGTCCTTCTCACCCTTGGCGAAGGCGAAGCCGTACGACTCGTCGGTGTTGTACGTCTCGACGATCTCGTAGGCGCTGTCGGCCTTCTCGTGCTCGAGGTTCACCGGCTGGTCCTGCAGGATCGCGTCGATGAGGCCCGACTGCATGGCCGGCCACAGCTCGCCGTCCGAGGGGTACTGCACCAGCTCGGCGCCCGTGGCGTTCTCGGTCGCGTAGGTCTCACCGGTGGTGCCCTGCTGGACGCCCACGTTCTTGCCGGCGAGGTCGTCGATGCCCGTGATGCCCGAGTCGGTGCGCACGAGGAGCGACTGCAGCGAGTCGTAGTACGGGTCGGAGAAGTCGATGTTGGCCTTGCGCTCGTCGGTGATGGTCATCGCCGAAGCGCCGATGTCGCACGTGCCGGCGGCGAGGGTCGTTCCGGACTGCAGCGCGTCGAAGCCCACGTCCTGCACCGAGAGCTCGAGGTCGAGCTTCTTCGCGATCGCGTCGAGCAGGTCGATGTCGAAGCCGGTGTAGCCGGTTCCGTTGTCGCCGCCCTCGAACTCGAACGGAGCGTAAGGGATGTCGGAGCACACGGTGAGCGTGCCGGCCGTGACAAGTCCGTACTCGTCACCAGCGGCGGGTTCGCTGGATCCGGAGTCGGTTCCGCCGGCGCAGCCTGCGAGCGCGAGGGTTGCGGCAGCCACGAGTGCGAGGCCGGCGAAGGTAGTGCGACGGTGCATAACAGCTCCTGAGAGTCGATGGCAGGGTAAAGCCCACCGAAGTGGGCTGATAGGTGAACATCCTGGCACGTGCCGGGTGGATGCCCTACTAAGAGTGCCCGATCCAGGATTACGGTTTTGTTTCGGTGCGTTACGCGTGCGGGGTTCAGATCTCGAAGTCGACAGCGACCCGTGCGCTCACGACGGAGCGGATGTAGCCCGACGCCTCGACGTGTGCGGGGTGGACCTGATACTCCTCGAGCGTCTCGACCGAGGCGAAGTCGGCGACGAGCACGACGTCCCAGTTCGACTCCGGCAGCACGACGTTCGCGCCCGCCGAGATCGACAGCAACTGCGGCACGACACCGTCGAGAGCGTTGAGGCGGCGAGCCACCTCGGCAGCCTGAGCGGCGCGCTCGTCGGCGTCCTCCGCGGCGAGCTTCCAGGACACGACATGGCGGATGGTCACTTCAGGGCCTCCTCGAGGGCGGTGCGCAGTCGGTCCGGCGAGAGTCGCCAGTGCGCGTGCAGTTCGCCGTCGATCAGGACGACGGGGATCTTCTCCCACCACAGATCGAACAGGGCGGGGTCGTCGGCGATCGAGGCCTCGACGATCTCGATCTGCTCGGCTGCGGCATCCGGCAGCTCGGCGACGACGGCGTCGATGACCTCGGAGGCGACGTCGCAGAGGTGGCAGTCGGGCTTGCCGATGAGGGTCAGCGTGGTCACGCCGACGGAACCTCGACCGCGCGTCCCTGGGCGATCCATTCGCCCGTGCCACCCTCGACGTTGGTCGCGTCGTAGCCGCGCGACTCGAGCGCCTCGACGACGCGTGCCGAGCGGCCGCCTGCCTGGCAGATCACGTCGAACGACTCGGCCGGCAGCTCTTCGAGCCGGTTGCCGATCTCGGACATCGGGATGTTGACGGCGCCGGGCACGTGGCCCGCTGCGAACTCGTCCTTCTCACGCACGTCGATGAGCGGCGTGCCCGTGCGGTCGGCGAGTTCGGTGACGGTGATCGACTTCATGGCTTCCTTCGAGCTGCTCGGACCTGCGGCAGAGACACAAAGCGCCCCCATTCGACATGCTCCGGAGAGCTGTCGGGGGCGCTCGTGTCTTGGCCGCTTACTTCTTGTTGCGGCGCTGGTGGCGAGTCTTGCGAAGCAGCTTGCGGTGCTTCTTCTTCGCCATGCGCTTGCGGCGCTTCTTGATGACAGAACCCACGGAAACCTCACTAAGTCAGGGGGTTGGGCGTCGCGATGATCGGACGCCCGGGTACGGGCACGGAAAAATGCCTCGGATCAGTCTAGCAAACCGTCGGGCCTGCGCCGTCACACCGACGACACGGGCATCCTCGCGGTCAGCCGACGTCGGCGATCGGGCGCTGGAGGGCGTCCGCCACGGCGGACTCCGGCACGCGATAACTGCGTCCGAAACGGATGGCCGGCAGGTCGCCGGAGTGCACGAGTCGATAGACGGTCATCTTCGACACGCGCATGATCCCGGCCACCTCAGCAACTGTGAGGAACCGGACGTCAGGAACTTCGGGCATCCCACATACCCCTTTCTCGAATGAGCACACTCTATGGGTTGGCAGTGACGCGTGTAAACCCTTGGGGCCGGTGTGAACAGTGGGACTCGAGGCACTGACGCTCATCACAGGAGAGGCATAGCCTCTCTCCGAGGTTCACTCAGCCGGAAGTGTCACACTCAACGCAGGACCGGGGCAGGCACCGCCCCGGGACACGCGGGCTGGGGCCCGCGGCATCGCCCCCGACGACAGCCCCCCGGTCGTCGGGGGCGAGCTGCGTCTGGCGGGGTATCAGGCGCCGAGGCGCTTGAGCGCGGTCGCGACCACGTGCTTCGCGGATGCCGCCGCCCGCCCGACCACCTCGGCCGCGTGAGCCGCGCTCTCGGGGATCGGTGCCCCCGGGTAATCGATGTCGGGGGCGTCATCGCCGAACGCGTCGACGAGGAACGGCACCAGCCAGTCGTCCACGACCTCGAGCGGCTCGACCGCGAGGCTGTAGAAACGACGCTGACCGTCTTCGCGCACGGTGACCAGCTCGGCATCGCGGAGCACTTTGAGGTGCTTCGACACCGTGGGCTGGCTGATGCCGAGGTCGGCGACGATCTGGCTGACGCTCGTGCCCGTTTCTCCTTCGGTGGTGCGCCGCAGGAGGAGCTGGAGGATGTCTCGCCTCGTACCGTCTGCGATCACGTCGAAGATGTCGGTCATGTGTTCAGGGTAGTCGTCCCCGGCACGGAGTACCATGACGAGGGCTCGGTCGCAGGCGCCGAGTCGGCGCCGATCTGCGGCGGAGGCAGACGAAAGGGGACGCGATGTCGGGCATCGTGTCTGCGTCGTCCCCCAAGCAACGCCTGCGCAATGTCGCCGCCCACGGGCGCCACATCCTCACCTCCTCGCCTTCGCGTCTCGCGATCGTCGTCTTCGCCCTGCTGATCCTCGTGTTCACGGTGCTGCTCTCGTTGCCGATCGCTGCGGCCGATCGCACCGTCACCCCGCTCAGCGACGCGCTGTTCACGGCGGTCTCGACCATCTGCGTCACCGGCCTCGCGACCGTCGACATGGCCAACCACTGGTCGCCGTTCGGGCACGTGCTCATCTTCGTCGGGGTCAACATCGGCGGTCTCGGCGTTCTGACCCTCGCCTCGCTCATGGGCATGGTGATCTCGAAGCGCCTCGGGCTTCGCGCCAAGCTCCTCGCCGCGGGCGACACCAACCCGATGCGCGCGCACGGCGGCGTCGTCAACGAGAGCCAGACGGTCCGCCTCGGCGAGGTCGGCCAGCTGCTGCGCACCGTCGCCTTCTCGGCCCTCATCATCGAGGGCGCACTCGCCGTGCTCCTCTACCCCGGGTTGGTGATGGCCGGGGTGAGTCCGATCGCCGCACTCTGGGAAGCCCCCTACTTCGCCGCGATGGCGTTCACGAACACGGGTTTCGCGCCGAACGACGGCGGCGTTGCGGTGTTCGCCGACGATTACCTGGTTCTCTCCCTGCTGATGGTCGGCGTCTTCCTCGGAAGCATCGGCTTCCCCGTGATCTACTCGCTGGCCAAGCACGTCTGGCACGTCAAGCGCTGGTCGCTGCACACCAAGCTCACGCTCGTGACGACCGTGCTGCTCTTCGTGCTCGGAGCCGCCGTCTTCCTCATCCTCGAGTACCAGAACCCGAAGACCTTCGGTTCGATGGATGCCGCCGACACAACGTTCCAGGCCTTCTTCCTGTCGGCGATGACCCGCTCGGGCGGGTTCAACGTGATCGACATGGCCGACCTCAATGGCTCCTCACTCGTCGCAGCGAGCATGCTCATGTTCGTCGGTGGAGGATCGGCGTCGACCGCCGGTGGAATCAAGGTCACCACCCTCGCGGTCCTCGCGATCGCGGTGTGGTCCGAGGCGAAGGGGCGCCAGTCCGTCGAGGTGTTCGGCCGGCGCATCCCCAGCGACGTGCAGCGCGTCGCGCTCAGCGTCGTCGCCTGGGGTGCGACGATCGTCGCGCTCTCGACGATCATCATCGCCCAGATCACGAAGGCCGACATCAGCCACGTGCTGTTCGACGTGATCTCCGCCTTCGCCACCGTCGGGCTCTCGACCGGGCTCACGGCAGAGCTCCCCGATGCCGGTTCGTACGTCCTCGCCGTGACCATCTTCATGGGGCGCATTGGTACAGTGACTCTCGCCGCGGCAGTCGCCGCGACGTCGCGATCGCAGTATTACTCACTGCCCGTGGAAAGGCCGATCGTTGGTTGAAGTCCTCCGGGGCGACGCTCCCGTCCTCGTCATCGGTCTCGGCCGGTTCGGCGCCGCCTGCGCAGGCGAACTCGACCGCCTCGACCGCGAGGTGCTCGCGATCGACGACAACCTCGAGCTCGTGCAGAAGTGGTCCGACCGTGTGACGCACACCGTCCAGGCCGACGCCCGCAACATCGAGGCGCTGAGCCAGATCGGCGCGCGCGACTTCCAGGTCGCCGTGGTGGCCGTCGGCTCGTCGATCGAGGCATCCGTCCTCATCACCGCCAACCTCGTCGACCTCAAGGTCCCGCAGATCTGGGCCAAGGCCGTCTCGCAGTCGCACGGCAAGATCCTCGCCCGCGTCGGCGCGAACCACGTCATCTACCCCGAGCGCGAGGCCGGCGAGCGCGTCGCCCACCTCGTCAGCGGTCGCATGCTCGACTTCATCCGTTTCGACGACGACTTCGTGCTCGCGAAGATGTACCCGCCCAAGTTCATCCGCGGCGTCGGTCTGAACGAGTCCGGCGTGCGCACGAAGTACCGCGTCACTGTGGTCGGCGTGAAGAGCCCCGGCAAGCCGTTCCGCTACGCCGAGGCGAACACGATCGTCACGAATCACGACCTCATCATCGTGTCGGGCACCAACAGCGACATCGAGCGCTTCGCCGCCCTCGACCGCTGACGTACGCGGCTCGTTCGGGTCGGGCGAGGCGTCAGGCGTCGATGTCGAGAGTGATGTCGACGACGTCGTCGACGGCGATGCCCTCGCCGTCCTGCAGAGCCTTCTTGATCGGGACGATGTAGCCGCCGTCCTTCGGCCAGAGCGACGTCGTCACGCGGGTTCCGCCGATCGTGACGGATGCCGGGATCATCCCCCACCCGTAGGTGACGACCGCCGCGATCTCACCGATCATCGCGGCCTCGACCTCGGGCACGGTCACGAAGTGGAACGGCGCGGGTCCGCGCCAGAACCAGATCTCACCCGAGAATCGCAGCTGCATGCTCAGGCCCCTGCGGCGAGCTCCCTGGCGCGCGCGAGCGCGGCTGCCGAAGCATCCGCGAACGTCTTCTCGAGGTGCGCGTCCTGCAGCACCGCGACCGCCCGCTCGGTGGTGCCCTTCGGGCTCGTGACCCGTCGGCGCATCTCGGTCGGGGTCTCCCCCGACGCGTCGAGCAGCGCCGTCGAGCCGATGAACGTCTGCTCCGCCATCAGGCGGGCGTCGGCCTCACTGAAGCCGAGCCCGAGGCCGACCTTCGTCCACTCCTCGATGAGCAGGAAGACGTAGGCGGGACCCGAACCAGAGATCGTCGAGAGGGCGTCGATCTGCGACTCCGGCACCTCGATCACCGCGCCGACCGTTTCGAAGAGGCGGCGCACGAGCGTCATGTCGTCGGGCGTCGATGCCGAGCCGGCCGCGAGGCCGGTGACCGCCTTTCCGACCGTCGCCGGGGTATTGGGCATCGAGCGGATGACGTGCGCATCGGCGCCCAGCGCATCGGCGAACGTGGCCAGCGTCACACCGGCGGCGAGGCTCACCACGATGGCGTCCGGGGCGAGGTGCGGGGCGATCTCGCGCAGCAGATCCGGCACCATTCCGGGCTTCACACCGACGAGCACGATCCGGGCCGAGGCCAGGGCCTCACGGTTGCCGTCGGGGCGCTCTTCGAGGGCGATGGTCGTGACGCCGGGAAGGTCGGCGAGGTCGGCGGCGCTCACCCGCGAGCGGTTCGTGGCGGTGATGCCCCCGTCGACGGCGACACCCGAGGCGACGACGCCGCGCAGGATCGCCCCTCCCATCGAACCGGCACCGAGGAACGCGAGAGCGGGGAGAGAGTCAGCCATGTCGTCATCCTACGGCGGGCGCACCTGCGATCCCCAGAGGGGGCGATCTAGACTCGACCCATGAGTGCATCCGGCGGCGGCAAGGCGATCATCGCAGCGTTCCTGGCGAACATGGGCATCGCGCTCGCGAAGCTCGTCGCCTGGCTGCTCTCGGGCTCCGCGTCGATGCTCGCCGAGGCCGTGCACTCGATCGCCGACTCCGGCAACCAACTGCTGCTCCTGCTCGGCGGACGCAAGTCCCGCCGAGAGGCCGACCGCGCGCACCCCTTCGGCTACGGCCGCGAGCGTTACGTCTCGGCGTTCGTCGTATCGATCATCCTGTTCTCGCTCGGTGGCCTCTTCGCCATCTACGAGGGCATCGACAAGCTCACGCACCCGCACGAACTCGACCCCGTGTGGTGGTGGCTGCCGATCGTCGTGCTCGTCATCGCGATCGGGCTCGAGAGCTTCTCGCTGCGCACCGCGATCAAGGAGAGCAACCTCGTGCGCGAGAAGGGGCAGTCGTGGGTGTCGTTCGTGCGCCGCGCCAAGGCGCCCGAACTGCCCGTCGTGCTGCTCGAAGACACCGGCGCGCTGGCGGGTCTGAGCTTCGCGCTGCTCGGCGTCGGGCTCACCGTCATCACCGGCAACTCGGTGTTCGACGCGATCGGCACACTCATGATCGGCGTGCTGCTCGTGCTCATCGCGATCGTGCTGGGCATCGAGACCAAGAGCCTGCTCGTCGGCGAGGGTGCGACCACCGCCGACCTCGACCGCATCGTCGACGCGATCGCCGCCGGCGACGAGGTCGAGAAGCTCATCCACATCAAGACCCTCTACCTCGGCCCCGACGAGCTCATGGTCGCGGCGAAGATCGCACTGACCGCCGACAAGTCGGTGCGCGAGGCCGCCGACGACATCGATGAGATCGAGGCCCGCATCCGCGAGGCCGTTCCCGCCGCCCGCGTGATCTACATCGAGCCCGACGTCTACCGGCCGGCCCTCGACCCGGAGCCCCCGACCGACGCGTTCGTGCTCAAGTCGTCGGACTGAGCGACCCGACCCCGGAGGGCTAGGACGTCGGCACGACGGTCAGCGCTTGCGCGCGAAGAAGTCGCGCAGCAGAGCGGTCGCGGCGTCCGCTTCGACTCCCCCGACGACCTCGGCTCGGTAGGGCAGGCGGCGGTCGCGCAGGACGTCGTACATCGAGCCCGCGGCTCCCGCCTTGTCGTCCCACGCGCCGAAGACGACCCTCCCGATGCGCGCCTGCAGGATCGCTCCGGCGCACATGAGGCACGGTTCCAGCGTGACGACGAGAGTGTGCCCCTCGAGATTCCAGGAGCCGACGGATGCCGCCGCCCCGCGCAGCGCCTCGACCTCGGCATGACCCGTCGGATCGTGCGTCTCCTCGCGGGTGTTGCGGCCTTCGGCGACGATGCGACCTGCGGGATCGATGACCACGGCGCCGACCGGGATCTCATCGGCCGCACTCGCGTCCGCTGCGAGCGCGAGCGCGCGGTGCATCGCGGGCAGGTCGGCGGCGGTCACGGGTCGAGCCTACGACAGGGGCGTGCCGCTCCGCCGCGCGCGGAGCATTCGATGTCGTGCGGGGCCGCTCGGCGCATTAGCCTGTATTCCATGCGTGTTCACGTCGCCGACCACCCTCTCGTCACCCACAAGCTCTCGGTGCTGCGCGATGCGCGCACCCCGTCGCCGGTGTTCCGCCAGCTGACGGAGGAGCTCGTGACGCTCCTCGCGTACGAGGCGACCCGCAACGTCAAGGTCTCTCCGATCGAGATCACGACTCCTGTCACGACCACGATGGGCGTGAAGATCTCGGAGCCCCGGCCGATCGTCGTCCCGATCCTGCGAGCCGGTCTCGGCATGCTCGAGGGTCTGGTCAAGCTGCTCCCGACCGCCGAGGTCGGTTTCCTGGGCATGGTGCGCGACGAGGAGACCTTCGAGCCCACGACCTACGCCGAACGCCTGCCCGACGACCTGAGCGACCGGCAGTGCTTCGCCATCGACCCGATGCTCGCGACGGGCGGCTCGCTCGCCGCCGCCATCCAGTTCCTCTTCGATCGCGGGGCGAAGGACGTCACAGCGATCTGCCTGCTCGGCACCCCCGAGGGCGTCGCGGCGATCGAAGCTCTCGTAGGTGACCGCGATGTGACTCTCGTGCTGGGCGCCCTCGACGAGCGCCTCAACGAGAAGGGCTACATCGTGCCCGGTCTCGGCGACGCGGGCGACCGCCTCTACGGCACGGTCTGAGCCCGCCTCGGGTTCTCGCCGGAGGTTCTCACCGGGGCGCCTCCTCCGCTGCTCCGACGAGTCGGGCGAAGGCGCTGAGTCGCGCCACGCCTTCGGGCGTATAGGGAAGATCGTCGAGCAGCGCCGGCGAGTGGATCAGGTAGGCCACGCACTGCGCGCGCGAGATCGCGACGTTCAGGCGATTCTGCAGCAGCAGGAACTCGGGGCCCCGTGGCGCGTCACGCCCGCTGGATGCGGCGAGTGACGTGATCGAGACGACGGCTTCCTTGCCCTGGAAGTTGTCGACCGTTCCCACCGGCACATCGGCGAAGCCTGCGGCCGCGAGCGCATCGTGCACGAGCTGGCGCTGAGCGTTGTACGGCGTGATGACGATGATGTCGGTCGGAGCGAGCGGGCGGGTCGTCGCGTTCTCGTCGTTGTCGGTGCCGGTGTTGTCGGTGAACGCGCGCCCGACGAGATCGCGCACGATGCGCACGACCTCGGCGGCCTCTTCGGGCGACTGCGTCGCGTTGCCGCGATGTCTCAGCGGCACGACGTGGAGCCCGGGATCGATGCCGTCGACGGATCGCTTCTCCGTTCCCGGAGCCGACGCGAGCTTGCCGGCATAGGCGAGCTTCGACACCGGTGCGGCGACGAACGGATGCATGCGCCAGGAGCGCGCGAGGAAGTATCCGTACTCGGGGCGCACGACCGCGTCGCCGTCCATGACCCACCCGAGCGCCGAGGTGTCGACGGGTTCGGGATGCGCCCCCTGGCTGACCTGCGGCAGTTGCTGCGGGTCGCCGAGGAGCAGCAGACGCTTCGCGCCCGCCGCCACTGCGATGGTCGAGGCGAGCGAGAACTGCCCCGCCTCGTCGATCACGAGCAGATCGAGACCACCACGCTCGACACGGGTGGTGTTGCTGAAGTCCCACGCGGTGCCCCCGACGACGACGCCTTCATCGGCGTGCTCGGCGAGGAACGCCGCCATGCCGCTCTTCGGGATCACCGTGTACGCAGGGTCGGAGTCGGGGTCCTTCGGCGCCTTCGCGACCTGCGCGGGCGCCACGCCGTCGGCGACGACACGGGCGAGCAGCGTCTCGATGATGGCGTGGGACTGCGCGACGACGCCGATCTTGAACCCGTGCTCGTTCACGAGCCGGGCTATCACCCGTGAGCCCGTGTACGTCTTGCCGGTGCCGGGAGGTCCCTGTACTGCGAGATAGCTGCGGTTGAGGTCGAGCACCCCACGGACGATGGCGTCGATGGGGTCGCCCCCGACAGCAGCATCCCCGGCGGCGGCATCCACGGCGGCGGCATCCACCGCGGGAAGCGGCGCGCCCGAGCGGGTCCGCGGCGGGATCCGGCGCAGGATGTCGGTCGCCGGGTCTTCCGGGAACCCCGGGGCCGCGGCGTGGACGGCGTCGGCCCATTCGTCGATCGCGCCCTGCAGGGACACCACGCGCGGTGGTGCGGCCGGCGTCAGCGCGAGCGGGATCTCGTCCCAGGTCTGCCCCTGGATCGCCGTCTCGGTGAGGAGGAACCCGTCGTCGAGAACCTCGGCCACCGTCACGACGTGCGGCACGTGCACCGCACGGGAGGGGACGTCGACGTCGAACGGGGCCGGCGCCTCGTAGAGTGCGAACGGCTGCGCCCCCACGCCCAGCGTCGTTCCCGGCGAGACCTCCCCGCGGATCTCGATGTCGCGGGACATCACCCGACGCCCCTCGCCGACGCTCCATTCGCGTCGCACGACCGAGGAGGCGGGATCGATACGCACCACGTCGCGCGTGCCCTCCCACATCGTGACGGGCTCGCGGAGCCGCTGGAAGTGCGATACCCAGAAGCTCTTGGCCTCGCGCGGGAAGTAGTCGATCGCCGCCGCGGCGATGCGGTGGACCTGGCCGTCCTGGCCCGCGTCGACGGCGCGCTCCGCATCGGCGAGGAGCGCCACCGAGCGCGGGGACGGCTCGTAGATCACCTGGTCGGCAGCGTCGGGAGGGGCGGGGCTGACACCCTTCTGCCGGGCGATCTCGATCAGCCAGTTGCGCAGACGCCGCGTCGAGACGCAGTCGTAGCGGTTGTAGTCGGCGAGATCGGCGAGCACCGCATCGGCCTCGCTCTGCTCGCCCGCTGCCGCGAGCTCGCGCGCGGCGACGTACTGCACGATCGAGTCGTCGCCCTTCTGCACGTCGCTCGTGCGCACGTCGTCGCCCATGTACAGCGGCTCGAGCTTCTTGATCGAGTACGAGCGCGAACCGACGCGGACCGTGCGCAGCACCAGAGGGTAGAGATCGACGAAGACGCCCTCTCGGAGAAGACGATCGACCTCGCCCTCGCGGACCCCGTGCCGTGCCGCCATCGCCACCAGGTGCGAGGTCTCGTACGGCGCGTAGTGGTAGATGTGCATGCCGGGGTGGGCGGCCCGACGCACCGCGACGAAGTCGAGGAACGTCTCGAACGCCCGTCGTTCGTCGGCGAACGTGTGCGCCCACAGTGCGGTGTAATGATCCGCGTTGTCGACCCAGCCGAACAAGTAGTCGATGCCCCAGTGAGACTCCCCGATCGGAGCAGGCTCGGTGTAGAGCGGGTCGCCCTCGAAATCGAAGAAGATATCGCCGTGACTCGGCACGGGAAGGGTGTGGATCGCCGGTGCGTAGTGCACGTCGAACGTCGGAGTGCCGTCGGCATCGGCGCGCAGTTGCAGAGCCGCCTGCGCACGGAGTCCCGCGAAGGAGTCGACGTTCATCCCTTCCGGTGCGGTGTGCGCAGAGGCGAGCTCATCGATCGTGGTGATGCCCGCCTCGCGCAGCCGTGCACGCTGAACGGGTCGCATGCGCGCGACCATCAACAGGTCGCGGTGCGCGATCACCTGCTCTTCGCACGTCGCGCAGCGGCCGCACGCGACGACCTGCAGATCGCCGCGATCATCACCCCAGGCGAGCGGATCTCCGGCTTCCCCCGCCTCGATGCTCCGGTCGGCGATCAGTGCGCGCAGTCGGGCACGACGCACCTGGAAGAGCGGCAGGAGGTCGTCGACGGCGTGGGTACTCAGCGTGCCGTCGCCGAGGATGAGGTCGACCTCGTCGGCCCGCGGCACTCCGAGCCGATCGAGCTGATCGACATATGCCGCGAGCTGCATCAGAGCGGTGACCCGCGCCTTGCGGGCGAGCTTCGAATCCTGCACCCGCCACCGACCATCGACATCGCGACGCAGGAAGTCGGCGAAGCCCACGAACTCCTCGGTCGCGAACGCCGCCTGGAAGACGACCTCCGCCTCCGAACGCAGGGCCGCCAGACTCTCATCGACCGCAGCGCTCAGCGCCGCGGCATCCGTCGATGACACCTTCGCGATCTGGCGCACAGCGTCGTCACCGAGCTCGGCGACGTAGCGCGCGAGCACGTTCTGCTCGTGGACGTCACCGAGCAGTGCCGCACGCGCGAGCGTCGCGTCTTCGGGCTCCTCGACCGCCGGAACCCGGCCCAGCTTGGCGTCGATCGCGCGGCTCCAGGCGAACTCGCATTCGGCTGCGGCCTTGAGGTCGCTGGCGCTCCAGATGACGCGCTGCGCCTGAGTGTCAATCCGCACGATGCTCCATTTCGTCGTGCTTCGACACTAGCCGCGGCATCCGACATCGCCGCCGCTCAGGAGGCCCGGTTCAGCGCCACCAGGAGTCGTCGGGCGTCACGGGGAGGTTACGTTTGTGCTGGGTCGCGAGGTAGCGCGCTTCGATCCGGCCGGCGACATCGGAGTCGACGGGGCGGCCCTCGAGGAAGTCGTCGATCTGCTCGTAGGTGAGGCCGAGCTCGTCCTCGTCGGCACGGCCGGGCTGACCGTCGAGCAGGTCGGCGGTCGGCACCTTGAACGCGAGCCGGTCGGGCGCGCCGAGGAACTGCAGCAGAGCTCGCCCCTGTCGCTTCGAAAGGCCGGAGAGCGGCAGGATGTCGGCGGCCCCGTCACCGAACTTCGTATAGAAACCGGTCACGGCCTCGGCGGCATGATCGGTGCCGATGACGAGGGCTCCCTCGTGCCCGGCGAGCGCGTACTGCGTGACCATGCGCACTCGGGCCTTGATGTTGCCCCGGTTGAAATCGCTGATGTCGCTGGTCACGGCGAACTCGATGTCCTCTTCGACGCCGTCGACGCCGTTCTGGATGTTGACCTCGACCGAGCTGTCGGCGGCGATGAAGGCGAGTGCCGCCTCGGCATCCGCTGCGTCGTGCTGCACCCGGTACGGAAGGCGCACGGCCAGGAAACGGGCTTCTCCGCCTTCGGCACGCACGCGCTCGACCGCGAGCTGTGCGAGGCGACCGGCGAGCGTCGAGTCCTGACCACCCGAGATCCCGAGCACGTAGCCGCGGGCGCCGGTGGTGCGGAGGTAGTCGGCGAGGAACTGCACCCGCCGTTCGACCTCGGACTCGGGATCGATCTCGGCGCGAACACCGAGGGCATCGGAGATCTGCTTCTGCAGGGACACGGGTTCCTCCACTCTTCCTTCTCCCAGTATCTCCCGGTCCTGTTACGGAGGGATGACGCATCGCGGATACCGCGCGGCTTCGCGTCGCCCGCCGGCACCTGGCAGGATGGCGAGGTGAAACTTCTCGTCGCCGCCATGGCATCCGAACTCGAAGCGTTCCCCGAGAACCTCGAAGGATTCGATCAGCTCGTCACCGGCGAGGGCAAGATGCAGGCGACGTACGCCCTCACACGTGCGCTCGACGCGAAGCCCTACGACGAGGTCGTCGTCGTCGGCACGGCGGGCGGGATCGATCCGGATCTCGACGCGAGCGTCCACGAGGTCGGGAGCGCCCTGCAGCACGATGTGTTCGATCTCGACGGCATCGCGGGCCAGCACGTCTCCCTTCCGGCACGCGTGTCGACGGGTCGCGAGGGCGTGCTGATCGCGACCGGCGACAGCTTCGTGGGCGATGCCGGCATCACGGCGGTCATCCGCCCGTCCGGGGCCGGACTCGTCGACATGGAGACCTACGCGTACATCTGGGTCGCCGAGAAGTTCGGGGTGCCGATCCGGGCGTTCCGCGCGATCTCGGATCGCGCCGAGGAGGGCGCGCTGGTCGATTTCCGGGCGGCGATCGCCCGGTGCAGCGTCCAGCTGCGCGAGGTCATCCGGCAGGAGTACGGCGTCTGAACGGCGCCGCCGTCCGCGCATGTGCGCGGATGCCGCGTCTGCACGCCTGAGCGGATGCCGCGTCAGCGCGTCTCGATGACGCTGGGCCCGGCGCTCGTCGCACGCACCCGGAGCTGCGCCGGGATCTGATCCTGCATCGCCTCGACGTGACTGATCACGCCGACCGTTCGACCGCCCTGCCGCAGTTCGTCGAGCGTGCGCATCGCGACGTCGAGGGTGTCGGCATCGAGAGACCCGAAGCCCTCGTCGATGAAGAGCGTGTCGAGACGGATGCCGCCGGCCCGGGCCGTGACCACCTCCGCGAGTCCGAGCGCGAGTGCGAGAGAACTCAGGAAGGTCTCGCCGCCCGAGAGCGACTGTGCGGGACGCGTCTGCCCGGTGAAGGCGTCGTGGACGACGATGCCGAGCCCCGATGCGGCGCCGCGTGCGGCGAGGGCGTCGGAGTGCCGGAGCTGGTAGCGACCCGTGGACATATCGCCCAGCCGACGGTTGGCCGCTTCGACGATCTCTTCGAGCTCGGCGGCGAGCACGAAGGTCTCGAGCGTCATCTTGCGCGTGTTCGGCCCCCGACCGGCGATCGAATCGGCGAGATTCTGCAGCACGGCGTGCTCGGCCAATTCGTCAGCACTGCGATCGTTCTCGTCTGCGGCAGCGGCGATGAGCGAGCCCAGCCGTTCGAGCACGCTCGCCGCGGCACCGGCGACGGAAACCGCCGTGATCCATCCGGCCCGCGCCTCGGCAGCGGATGCTTCGAACGGTGCGATGTCGATCGGTTCGTCGGGGAGCGCGCGCATCTCGAGCGGCAGGAGGATGCTCTTCTCCTTCTCGCGGCTGACTGCGTGCCGCGTGATCTTCTCCTCGAGCGCGTCGCACTCGCGCGGCGAGCGCAGTGCGGCGCGGGCGTCATCGATCGTCTCGAAGGGCGAGTCGGCGAGTGCGCTCCGTCGAGCCGTCTCGGCCTCGGCGCGAGCGAGCTCCCGCTGTTCGAGGTCGCGGAGCGCGGAGGCCAGCGCCGTTGCAGCGGCGATGCCGTCGCTGGTGATCGCGATACGCGATGCGACCGAAGGGAATTCACCTCGTGCCTCGATGATGCGCGCCTCGGCTTCTCGGGCACTCTGCTCCTGGGCGGCGAGCGTCTCGCGTGCCGCCCCCACTGCCGCCTCCGCGGCGGCGCGCTCGTCGTCGAGGGCGTCCGCTCGCGCGGAGATCGCTGCGATGGCGGCGTCATAGGTGGCGAGAGCGCTCTGCGCTTCGATCGAGGATCGCCGCTCGGTCTCGAGCGCCTCGAGTTCGGCCAGCGCCGTCTCTGCCGTACGGCCCTCAGCGGCGGCCTCCGCTCCGGCGATCTTCTCGCGGAGCGACACGTGATGCTCGGAGGCGGCACGTTCCCGTCGAGCAGCCAGGTCACGCACGGCCTCGGCCGCCTCGACGTCGTCTGCCGACACCGGGTCGGCGTGCACGGCGGGAGCCGGATGCTCGCGCGACCCGCACACGGGGCACGGTTCCTGAGCCGTGAGAGTAGAGGCGAGTTCTCCCGCGAAGCCGTCGAGGCGCCGTCGACGCAGGAGCGCGAGCGCGGTCTGAGCCGTCGCCAGCTCGTCGGTCGCCTCCGCGAGCGCACGCTCGGCCGCGTCGCTCTGCTCCCGCAGCTCTTCGCGACGACGCACGGCCTCCGCGCGGGTGATCGCCTGGTCGCGCCGTCGGGTGAGGTCGTCGAGACGGTCAGCGGTGCGCCTCGCTTCGTCACGCGCGTGGGTTTCCCTGGCGAGCTCGGCGGGCAGGTCGCCCTGCTCCCGCACGAGTTCGGCGACGCGCGCGGCGGCCTCACTCGCCGCGGCACGCGCGCGTTCGATATCCGCGTTGCGGGAAGCGGAACCCTCCTCTAGCAGAGCGGCCTGCTCCCATGCGCCGCGCTCGCTCAGACGCTCGGCAACCCAGTCGTTCAGCAGGTCAACGGTGGGGGCGTCGAGACCCGCATCGACGGCGCCCCACTCGTCCTCCGCGATCCGCGCCGACTCCGCCGCGGACTCTGCGGCGCGTGCGGCCCGTTCGGCGGCATCGATCACTGCGCGGAGGGCCTCGGCGCTGCGCGCGGACGCGAGCGCGACCCGATCCTCGTCGATCTGCGGCTGCTCGGCGTCCAGTATCGCGAGCGCGGCACGCGAACGGTCGCGTTCACTCTGCGACGCGCGTTCCTCACGAACCTCGGCGAGTCGGGCATCCGCCGCCGCGAGTGCGCGCTCGGCATCGTCGCGTTCGGCACGGCGGCGCTCGCTGCGATACGCGGCTCGCGCCTCGGCGCGGCGAAGGTCGTCGAGGCGTCCGCTCGTGTCGGCGGCGGGTACGTCCCGCGACGCCGCGGCTCCGGGTGTCGGCCCACCGCCGGAAGCGCCGACGGGCTCGGAAGCGAACGGCTCATCCGCCGCCGCAGCGTCTCCGGACGCCGCGGACTCTCCGGACGCCTCGGACTCTGCGGTGTGCGCGTGCTCATCCGCGCCCAGCCCCTCTCGATCGACGAGCGCCTCGGCCTCGTCGAGCCGCGCTCCGATCGTCGCCAGACGCAGGTCGAGTGCGCGCTCCGACGCTCGACGCCGCTCGTCGAAGCGCGACTGGACGTCGTCGAAGCGCTCGGTACCGAAGAGCCTCCGCAGGAGCGCCTGTCGATCCTTGCTGTTCGCGAGCAGGAACTCCGAGAACCGGTTCTGGGCGAGAAGGATCACCTGCAGGAACTGCTCGCGGCTCAGCTGCAGGATCTCGTCGAGTTCATGTGCGACATCGACGGCGCGCGCCGCTCGTCCGACCCATCCCGACTCCGTGTGCTCCTCGAGAGCCACCGCCGGTGCCTGTTTGGTCAGACCGCCTCCGCGCTTGGCCGGGCGAAGATACTCGGGCGAGCGCGTGACCCGGTAGCGACCGACCGGTGTGCTGAACTCGATCGAGACCTCGGAGATGTCGTCGGGCTCGCAGTAATCGCTGCGCAGCCGTTTCTCACCGCCCTCGTAGCGCGGCACTCCCCCGTACAGCCCGAAGCACACGGCGTCGAGAATGCTCGACTTGCCCGCGCCGGTGCGACCGGCGATCAAGAAGATCCCGTCGTCGGCGAATGCGTCGAAGTCGACGACCTGGCGCGCGCGGAACGGGCCGAATCCTTCGGCCTCCAGCCGGTGCAGGCGCATCTAGACGAGCGCCTCTGCGCGCACCCGGTCGTCGAGCACCTCTCGAATGAGTTCGAGCTCGCGCGTCGTGGGACCGTGCCCCTCGCGCACGTGCTCGAGGAAGGCGGCGATGCGTTCGTCGTCGCTCACGGCCTCGCGCAGACGCGCCGCGTACGACCCCTCACCGCTCTCGACCGTCGTCGCCGGCATGTGCTGCACCAGTGCGCAGAACGGAAAGCGCTCGCGGAGGCGGCGCATCGGCTCGGTCTGCGGAAGCGCGTCGGTGTAGGTCGCGCACACCCAATCCTCGGCGTGAGCCGCGACGTTGTCGTCGGAGAGGATCTCGTCGAGGGTGCCCGTCAGAGTGACGAGCCGGCGCGGAACCGGGAGGTCGAGCCACTCGACACTGGCGAGCCCGCTCTCTCCGATCTCGACGAGCCAGGAACCGCGCGGCTTGCTCTGCTCGCCGAAGCTGTAGTGCAGCGGCGCTCCGGCATAGCGCACGCGGTCGCTCAGGCGGTTGCGGCCGTGGATGTGCCCGAGAGCGACGTAATCGGGGCCGTCGAACACCTCGAGCGGCACGACGTCGAGTCCGCCCTGGCGCACCTCCCGCTCGAGCCCCGTCGTCGCATCGACTCCGGCGGCGAAGCAGTGGGCGATCGCGACCGAGCGCCCCTCGTGCTGCGCCATGCCCGTACGGACGAGGTCCATGGCGTGCGCCATCGTCTGCGCCTGGGTGCGCAGCTGGCGCCCCTCGGCATCGCCCTCGGGCCAGTGCTGGCGCACGATCGCGGGCTCGAGGTACGGGATCCCGAAGAAGTTCACCGGACCGTCGACATCGTGAATCGTCACCGGCGTGCCGATCGCCAGCGGATCGGTGAGCACGTGGATGCCCTCGCGCAGCAGCCGGGCCTGGAAACCGAGTCGGGCCGCCGAGTCGTGGTTGCCGCTCGTCACGACGACGCTCGCCCCCGTGTCGTGCAGCGCGACCAGCGCATCGCCGAGCAGGGTGTAGGCGGGACCCGATGGCGTCGCGGAGTCGAAGACATCGCCCGCCACGACCACGACGTCGACCGCGTGCTCACTCACCTGCGCCGTGAGCGCTCCGAGCACCTCGGCCAGCGCGTCCATGGTCGAGTTGCCATGGAAGGTGCGGCCGATGTGCCAGTCGGAGGTGTGCAGGATGCGCATAATCACACGGTACGAAGGGCCACCGACATTCCGTCCGAGGCGTGCCGCAGCAGCCGTTCCCCGGCGGCGGATCGACGGGGCCGATCGTCGATCCGCCGCCCGATGGGCGACCGGCTCCGCTCAGTGCGCGGAGGGGACGGCCTCTCCGAGCGACGGCAGCAGCTCGCTCTTCGATCCGCGAACCATGGTCGCCGCGATCACCGAGGCGGCGACCATGAAGACCGATGCGGCGATGAACGTCCAGCCGTAGGCATCCGTGAGCCGCTCCGGACCGACCTCCGTCTGCGCGTGTCCACCGACCGCGGCCGCGTAGACCGCCGTGAACACCGACAACCCGATCGACCCGCCGATCTGCATCGCCGAGTTCGCGACCGCCGACGCCACCCCGGCGTCGTGCGGCGCGACCCCCGAGAGCGCCAGGTTCTGCAGAGGGATGAACACGAAGCCCATCCCGATCCCCAGCAGCACCAGCGCCGGGGCGATCTGAACGACGTACGCACCGTCCGGTGTGATTCCCGAGAGCGTGAACAGGCCGACCGCAGCGATCAGCGGCCCGACCACGAGCATCGGGCGCGGGCCGATCACGGGCAACAGCTTGGTCGCGATCGGCGCGAGCACCATGGTCGCGATCGGGAGCGGGAGGCTCGCGAGCCCGGCCTGGAGCGCTCCCATGCCGAGAACGAACTGCAGGTGGAACGTCAGGTACACGGTCGCGCCGATCATGATCGCGCCGGCGACACCCTGGATGAGGAACGCGCCGCCGCGCACGCGGTCGGCGACCACACGCAACGGGAGCAGCGGGTGCGCGACCCGACTCTCGACCCAGACGAAGAGTCCGAGGAGCACGCCGCCGAGCACGAGGAAGCCGATCGTCAGGGGCTGCGCCCACCCGCCCTCGGCGAGGCTGAACCCGTAGACGAGGGACCCGAGTCCGAGGGTGACGCTCAAGGCACCCGCGATGTCGAGGCGCTTGCTGCCCTCAGCCGCGCTCTCGGTCAGCACGATCGCCCCACCGGCCACGCCGATCACGACGAAGACGAGGTTGACGAGCAGGCACCAACGCCAGTCGGCGAATTCGGTCAGGACGCCGCCGAGCAGCATGCCGATGGCCGCGCCGGTGCCGGCGACCGTGCCGAACACGGCGAAGGCGGTGTTGCGCTCCCGTCCAGTCGGGAACGTCACGGTCAACAACGCCAGGGCCGCCGGCGCGAGGAGGGCGGCGAACACGCCCTCCAGGCCTCGCGCGAGGACCAGCTCCCAGCCCTGCTGAGCGAGACCGCCGTAGACGGAGGCGGCTCCGAAGCCGAGCATTCCGATCAGGAACGCCCGCTTGCGTCCGATGAAATCGGCGATCCGGCCGCCCAGGAGCAGGAGCGCTCCGAAGGCGAGGGCATAGGCCGTCACGACCCACTGGCGCTGCACGTCGCTGAGATCGAGAGCTGCCTGAGCACGGGGCAGGGCGATGTTGACGATGGTGCCGTCGAGGACGACGACCAGTTGGGTCAACGAGAGGACGACGAGCGCCCACCATCGGGTCTGAGGGCGGGCGCGCAGGGATGACGACATGGAAAAACCTCCGGTGTCTGGTGAAGGATGCCGGAGGTTTCGAGCCTCGGACCAGCGCGCCGCGGGCGCCTGACCACCTCAGCCGACGGGGCTGAGCAGAGCTCGACTATAACAAGTCGATCGAGAGGTTCGTAAGCGGAAGGTCCCCTGACCCACCCTCGTCACGACGATCGGCACGCGGTGATGCGAGATGCGCGGTGCGCGATCACCTGTGCGGCGTGCGGGGCTGCGCGATGCGAGATCAGGGCTGCCCTCCGCCCACAGGTGCCGGGACTTGCCCCTCCCGGCGGGGGTTGTGCCCGCCTCGTCGTGACTACCGACTTCCGCTACTCCTCCAGATCGTTCGTCCAGTTCGCCTGCTGGATCCGGTTGTCGAGCTCGCGCAGTTCCTGCGCGACCCGATCCGCGTTCGCCCGCAGCTCCGCCACGGGGAGCGCCGAGATCTGTCGCAGCTCCGAGCGCATCTGCCTGGGGAACTGCGTGTTGCCGGACGCCGATGCCGCGGCATCCGCCAGCAGTGAATGCCGGAGCCGCAGCACGTCCCGCGTCGCGAGCGCGTCGGTCATCGTGCCGTCCGCCCCCAGATCGAGTCGAGCGTTCGTGGCGTTGATCCGGCGGATCAGGTCGCGAAGCCGTGCGAGATCCGCCTCGGCATCGACGAGAAGCGCGTTCGCGTCCTCGGACGGTTCCTCGCCCTCCTGGAAGCGGGCGTTCGCGGTGATCCGTGCACGGAGCTGCTCGATCCGTCGCTGCAGATCGGCCCGTGCGGTGAGTGCCTCGGCGAGTTTCATGCGTCCCATCCTTCCAAATCGACGTCGTAACACAACGTCACGGACGACACGGTCATCGCGCGCGCAGCAGCGAGGCCTTCTCGGGGTGCGCCGAGAACCAGTCGGCGACGTACCAGCACACCGCGTCGACCTTGCGGTCTCCGCGCTCCTCGATCTCGGCGATCGCGCCCTCGACAACCGTCCCCGCGTACCCGTGCCCGCGGAAAGACGGGATCGTGAAGGCCCGGGTGAGGGCGATGGTGCTTCCGTCGTCACGGTAGTCGAGCACGCTCACGAGCTGTCCGTCTCGGGTCAGCGTGTAGCGGGAGGCGTCCTTCTCGTCGGTGAGGATGAAGCCGGAGGCGAGCGTCGATTTCGTCATCGGAACCACGTTACGCCCGCCGCGCGATCGTGTGGTCGTTTTGACACGGGCCGACACGATCGGACATAATCCCCCCATGACCACCAACGCACGCCCTTTGTCCGCCCAGGAGGCGAACGGGACTGCCGGGATGATGATGCCCGGTCGCGTTGGCATGTGTTGCCGAATGTGCAGCTGAACGAACAGCCACCCGCCCGACCCCGTCCCTCGCGATCTCCGAGGCAGGGGTCCCCGAGCATCCACCCTTTGCTCGTTTCCCGGCTCGCCCCGGTCATTCATGCAACGCATCAGAGCCCATCGGCTCACGTCCTGAGGACTTCATCATCATGTCGAACATCGCACTTCTCGAGCGTCCCGCCACCGCCCCGCTGCGCACCGTTCCCGCACGCACCGAGGCAGACGCACCGTTGAACACCGCCGCCGACCTTCCCGCCGCCCGTTCGCCGCGCGGCTTCGCCCTGTACGTCGGTCTCGACGAGATCAAGGCCGCCGAGGCCGGCGTGACCCTTCCGCTGCTCGTCGACGCCCTCCGCCGCACCCTCGCCGAGCTCGCGCCCGGCGCCGAGACGCACGCCACGGTGGCCCTCGCGCCGCACGGTTCCGGCGGCAAGGACCTCGACGTGGTGCGCCTCGCCCTGCACGAGCCCGGTGCGATCGCCCGCACCAAGGCCGCGGCGGAGGACGACGCCGTCGACGAAGAGGGCGGCGTGACCGTCGACATCTCGCGCAAGCGCGTGCTCATCGACGGCGAGTCCGCCGCGTTCACCTACAAGGAGTTCGAGCTGCTGCAGTACCTCGTGCTCCGTGAGGGCCGCACGATCGAACGCTCCGAGCTGGTCTCGGCTCTGTGGCAGGCCCAGGACGACGAGACTCCCGGCGAGCGCACGATCGACGTGCACGTGCGCCGCCTGCGCGCCAAGCTCGGCCGCTACGAGGACATCGTCCGCACCGTGCGCGGCATCGGCTACCGCTTCGATCGCCACGCCGACGTCGTCATCCGCTACGGACACGGCACTCCCTCGCCCGACCGCTTCTGACCCGCAGGCCCGCCACTCTGTCGGACGCCCGACGTAGGGTGGGCGCATGACGATGACAGCGGATGCCGGTGCGGCCGAGGCCGCGCGTTCCGGCCCTCCGCTCGAGCTCGTGTACCGACCGGGCCACCCCCTGGATCTGCTGCGGACCGTCGGCATGCTGCGCCGCGGGCGGAACGATCCGACGACCGTCATCGACGGCGGTGTGATCTGGCGCGCGCTGCGCACCCCCTCCGGCATCGCGACGATCGCACTCCGCGCCTCCTCGGGAGAGGTGCGGGCGACCGCCTGGGGCCCGGGAGCCGGCGATGCTCTCGACCGGGTCCCCCGGCTCTGCGGGGCCGACGACGACGCCGAGGGCTTCGATCCGGCGCAGCATCCGCTGATCGCCGATGCCGCCCACCGTCACCCCGGCCTGCGGCTCACGCGCACCGACGAGGTGTTCGACGCGCTCGCCTGCGCGATCATCGAGCAGAAGGTCACGGGCATGCAGGCCTTCGGCGCATGGCGTTTCCTCGTCGCACGCCACGGCGAGCGCGCACCCGGCCCGACTCCCCGCCCGATGCACGCCGCTCCCCCGCACTCGGTGTGGCGCACGATCCCCTCCTGGATCTGGCAGCGCGCCGGCGTCGAGCCCCCGCAGTCGAAGACCATCGTGCGTGCGGCCCAGCGCGGTGACAGCATCGAACGCGCCGCACGCGCCGCCGAGACCGGCGTCGACCGCGACCGCGTGCTCACCAGCCTGCCGGGCGTCGGTCTCTGGACCTCGGCCGAGACTCGCATCCGCGCGCTCGGCGACCCGGATGCGGTGAGCGTCGGCGATTACCACCTGGCCCACCAGGTCGGCTACGCGCTGACCGGCCGACGCACCGACGACGACGGGATGCTCGCACTCCTCGCCCCATGGACGGGACATCGCCAGCGGGTGCTCCGTCTCATCCATGCCAGCGGCGTGCAGGAGCCGCGCCGGGGCCCGCGCCTCGCCCCCGAGGACCACCGCGCCCGCTAGCCCTAGGCTGTGACCATGAACCCGTCTCGTCGTCGACTCGCGCTCCGCCTGATCGTCACAATCGGCCTGCTGGTGCTGGGCGTCGTGATCGGCCTGATCTTCCAGAACGTCTGGCTCGGCGTGCTGCTCGCCGCCATCGTGTGGATCGGGTGGTTCCTCGGCTACGAGTCGCGGCGCGGGCACAACGCCGGCGTCAATGACGAGGACCACGGCATCGAGCTCTGATGCCCCTCCTCGATCATCTCGGCATCACGGTCGCCGATCTCGAGCGCGGGCGCGCCCAGTTCGCCCCGGTGCTCGCCGCGCTCGGCTTCGCGATCGGGTACGGCGACGATCACTCGCTCTCCTGGAACAAGGATGACGAGACCGAGCTGATCCTCATGGCGCCGCGCGACGACGACCCCGAACCGCACCGCCACGGACGCGTCGGCTGGCAGCACCTCGCCTTCGCCGTCGACTCCCGCGACGAGGTCGAGCGATTGCACGCCATCGCCGTCACAGCCGGCTGGACGCCCGTGCGTGCGCCCAAGGAGTACCCGCGCTTCACCGAGCGCTATTACGCGTCGTTCGTCGAGGACGACGGCGGCATCCGCATCGAGTTCATGCACAACCCGCCGCGCGACGCTTGACACCTCGCCCGTCGACCCCCTACGTTGGCAAGGCTGTGCCGACGGGCGCAGCACTCAGCCGAGGAGACGACAGATGACCGCCCTGCGGAATCAGCCCATCGCCGCGGTCGCAGCGCTTCCGCAGAAGCGCCACGACCGCTACGAGTCGTACCCTCCGGCGCGCGCCGTGTGACCGCATCCGCTGTCCCCTGCCCCGCACCGTCAGGTCCGGGGCTTTTTTCATGAGTTCCTGACCTGTGACTGAACCATCACGAAGGAAAGGAACCATGGAGAAGCTCTCCGCGCGGCTGCTGTCGTGGGCGTCGCTGATCGACGAGAAGACCCTCGATCAGGCGCACACCACGGCACGCATGCCGTTCATCCACCCGCACCTGGCGCTCATGCCCGATGCGCACCTCGGCAAGGGGGCGACGGTCGGCTCGGTGATCCCGACGCTCGGAGCCATCATCCCCGCCGCCGTCGGTGTCGACATCGGCTGCGGCATGATCGCCGTCCGCACGCAGTTCACGAAGGACGACGTGTCGGGGCGCGACCTCGCCCCTCTGCGAGAGCAGGTCGAGAGGGCCGTCCCGCTCTCCGCCGGCCGCTACAACAACAAGGTCGTGGCCACGGCCGAGCCCCGCGTCGCGGAGCTCGAGGCGCTCGCGGAGAAGAGCGGATTCGATCCCGCCTCGTACGCGAAGAACTGGCGGCTGCAGCTCGGCACCCTCGGCTCGGGGAATCACTTCATCGAGGTCTCGCTGGATGAACTCGATCGGGTGTGGCTCTTCCTGCACTCGGGGTCGCGGGGCGTCGGCAACCGGATCGCCGGCCACCACATCTCCGTGGCGCAGCGGATGGCGAAGCAGTGGTGGATCGAGCTTCCCGACCCCGACCTGGCTTACCTGGTCGAAGGGACGCCGGAGTTCACGCGGTACATCCGGGAGCTCCGGTGGGCGCAGCACTTCGCGCTGCTGAACCGGGAGGAGATGATGGACCGGCTGATCCGGCAGATGTCCGACTTCGTCGGAGCGCAGGTCGACGAGCAAGAGCGGATCAACTGCCACCACAACTTCACCGAGTCCGAGAAGCACTTCGGCAAGCGGGTGTGGGTGTCGAGGAAGGGTGCGATCCAGGCCGACGTCGGTCGGCCGGGGCTCATCCCCGGTTCGATGGGCACGGCATCGTACGTGGTCGAGGGGAAGGGCGACCCGCTGTCGCTGAACTCCTCGCCGCACGGCGCAGGACGGGAGTACTCCCGGTCGGCGGCGCGGCGCACGTTCACGCACGAGCAGTTGCGGGAGGCGATGGTCGGGATCGAGTTCCGTAACACGGATGCGTTCATCGACGAGATCCCGCAGGCGTACAAGCCGATCGATCGGGTCATGGCGGATGCCGAGAGCCTCGTGGCGATCCGACACACGCTGCGGCAGATCGTGAACGTCAAGGGGGACTGATCTCTCCTGCACCGGGGACGTGATTCGTGGGTAATCCACGGGTCACGTCCCCCGCGGAAATCTCACCCCGCCGACGCTGGCAGACTGCTCGGAACGATGCGAGCATGTGGGGATGGCATTCATGAACGACGCGCAGATCTGGGCCATGATCGGGGCCTTCACGGCTCTGATGTTCGGCATGCTCACGGTCGTCTCGACGCTGTTCATCCGGGTGGTCCGAGCGGAGATCGGTGGCCTGCGCAGCGAGATGAACGGCCAGATCGGTGGCCTGCGCAGCGAGATGAACGGCCAGATCGGTGGCCTGCGCAGCGAGATGAACGCTCGCTTCGACGCCGTCAACACACGGATCGACGCGCTCGATCGAGACGTGCAGGCGATCGTGAAGCGCACGTTCGGGCTCGACCGCGACTGACCGCTTCGCGCGTGCCGGGCTCAGACGACCGGCGACGCCTCGATTTCGGCGGGACGATCGGTGAACGCCGTCTTCGGCACGAAGACGAGAGTGACGGCCGCCACCAGGGCCGTGACACCGCACACGATCCACACCGTGAAGTACCCGGCGAGCGACCCGGCGGTGCCGTCGGCCGCGGCGCCGGCCGATTCGGCCACACCGTTCAGCAGCGCGATCCCGAACACGCACGAGGCGATCGCCCCGCCCACCGTCTTGACCGAGTTCGTCAGACCGGTCGCGACACCCGTCTGCGTCGCGGGTGCACCGGATGCCGCGGCCGCGGGAAGCGCAGCCACGAGCGCGCCGGAGCCGAGCCCGGCGATCACCATGTTGGTCACGACCTGCGCATACGTGTCGTGGAACGGCAGGAACAGCAGGAACCCGATCCCCACGAGGAGCGACGCGCCCATCAGTGTGAGCCGGGGCGTCGTGCGACGGGCGATCAGTGGGAACAGGAGAGCGCCGGCGATCATCGCGATCAGGTAGAGCCCGATGATCAGCGAGGTCTGGAACCCCGAGGTGCCCAGTCCGTATCCGTGCACGGCGGGATCGGTGCGGGCGAAGGTCGACAGCGGGGCCTGCGCGCCGAGCACGCTGACACCGAAGAGACCGGCGGTGAGGAACACCGGGCCGAGCGCCGGGGAGCGGAACATGCGCACATCGATCAGCGGGTCGTCCCGGCGGAGCTCCCAGAGCGCGAACGGCACGACCAGCACGATCCCGAGCAGCACCACCGCCCACGACCACGGATTCACGAGACCGCCCTCGAGGCGCAGGAGGCTGAGTCCCCCGGTGAAGCACACGAGGGCGAGCGAGATGAGGATGAGCCCTACCGTGTCGAACGCGCCGCCCGTGGGATCGGGCGATTCCTTCACCCCGAACAGGATCACGAAGAAGCAGACGACGATGAGGGTCGCCGGCACGAGGAGCACGACCGTCAACGGCAGGACGTCGACGAGCGCGCCTCCGGCGAGCGCGCCGAGGATCGCGCCACCCTCGAGAGCGGCGACGAGGAGACCCGCGGCCTTCGCGGTGATCGTCGAGCGCCCCTCCATCCGACGCGACCGCGACCAGATCAGGGCGATCTCGAGCGGAAGCCACACGACGTAGAAGCCCATGAGCGTCCAGGCAACGAGGAAGACCCCGAACGAGTCGGTGAACGGCAGCACGAGTGCGGCGGCTGCGGTGAGGGCCGTCGAGATCAACAGCATCCGCTTGTGGCCGACCATATCGCCGAGCTTCGCGAAGGCGGGCACCACGAGGGCCGACAGCATGAGCTGCGTGCCTTCGAGCCAGTTCACGTCGGCATCGTGGATGCCGAGATGCCGGGCGATGTCGGTGAGCATCGGGGTGTAGTACCCCTGCAGCACGCCGCTCGTGAACTCGACGAACGCGAGATAGCCGACAACGGCGGCGAGAGTGCCCAGTGTGCGCGTGCGCGTCATCGCGACTCCTGCTTCTCGTGGGGCCCCCGGACCCATCGAGGGGCGACTGAGATCACACTAGCCGTTCGAGGAGGGCGCGATGGAACCGCTCTCCCCGCGCGAGGGCGGCGATCTCGACGTTCTCGTCGACGCCGTGGATCGATGCACGCTGGGCGTTCGACATCTCCAGAGGAGCGAAGCGGTACACCGCCGGGGAGAAGCGGTGGAAGTGGCGGGAATCGGTGGCGGCCATCATCACGTAGGGCACGGCCGGAACCCCCGGATGGGAGACCTCGAGCGCCGCGGCGAGCAGGGCGAACTGCGCGTTCTCGGTCGACGATTCGGGAGATGGTTCGCTCGCCTCGATGACCTCGACCTTCACGAGCGGATCGCGCACACGCCGACGCACGCGCAGGACCGTCTGCTGCGTCGTCTCGCCCAGCGCGATACGCAGATTGACGGTGGCGGATGCCTGCGATGGGAGCACGTTCGCCGCGGTCCCGCCGGACTGCATCGTGGGCGCGACGGTCGTGCGGACGAGCGCCGCCGGCTCTCCCCCGAGCGCGGCGAAGACCCGCCCCGTGAGCAGGGGCGCGGAACCGAGCAACCGGAGCAGGTGCCGCGCCGACCCGGGCGTCTGATCGGCGAGGCGCGACAGCATCCGGAGGATCGCGGTCGACGCCCGCGGCCGGAATGTCGTGGGCCCCAGCCGATCGACCGCGCGTGCGATGCGCCGCACCGCCGTGAGCGCCGGTGGGGCGGAGGCATGGCCGCCGTCCCCGCGGGCCGAGAGCCGCACGGTCATCACGCCCTTCTCGCCGACGCCGATCATCGCCGCGCGCCCGGGCACGAACGGCAGAGGCGCGTCGACCACCGCTCCTCCCTCATCGACGACGAGCCAGGGCACGATCCCGCGGTCGCGGAAGACTCCGGCGATCTCCTGCGCCGCGTGCCCGTACGTCTCCTCGTTGCCGCCGAACGACAGGTAGACGTCGCGCGCGGGCACGAAGCCGTCGGCGAGCAGGTTCTCGACGGCTTCGAGGACGACGATCAGCGGGCCCTTGTCATCGAGCGCGCCCCGCCCGTACACGATGCCATCGGCGATCACACCGGCGAAGGGAGGATGCGTCCAGGCGTCGCTCTCGTCGACCGGGACGACGTCGTAGTGCGCCATCAGTACGACCGGACCGTCGGATGCCTCCGCCTTCCCGCGCCAGTGGAAGAGGAGGCCGAAATCGGTGTGGCGCTCGAGCGCCAGATGCTCGTGCGTCAACGGGTAGAGCTCGGCGATCAGGGCGACGAAGGCCTCGAACGGCTCCTTCCCACGCTCGTCGAGCTCGGCCGAGACGGTCGGGAGCTGGATCATCCGCGAGAGGCGTTCGTCGATGCCGGGGCGCACGGTGGGGGTCACGTTCGCCATCGTATCGACCGCGTCCGTCGCCGCAGGGGCGAGGAGGAGAATGGACGGGTGAGCCTCTTCGCCTTCGCCCCTTCCCGTGGACCGCGGTGGCCCCTCGCCCTCCAGGCCGCGATCGGCATCGCGGCACCGATCGCCGTGATGACCGTCCTCGGTCAGGCGCCGCTCGGCTACGTCGCCGCCTCCGGCGCCTTCACGGTGCTCTACGCGGGCTCCGCTCCGGTGGTCGATCGTGCGCGCGTGCTGCCGATCGTGGCCGTCTCGCTGCTCCTGAGCGCCGCCCTCGGCATCCTCGTCGCGGGGAACACCCTCGTCGTGAGCATCGGTGTCGTGGTGGTCGCGACCGTGAGCGCGGCTCTGGCGTTCGGCTTCCGGCTCGGTCCTCCCGGACCTCTGTTCTTCGTGCTGCTCTACGGGTTGTCCGCCCACGTCGTGGCCTCCGGAGCGATCGCGCCGTTCGTCTACCTGGTCGCGCTCGCCGGAGGCTGCGTGTTCTCGTACCTCGTCGCCCTCGCGCCGCTCGCGCTCCCCCGCATCCGGCGGATCCGGGCGAGACCGTTGCGGGAACTCCTGCCCGGACCGGCCTGGAACGCGGATTCCCGGATGCTCCTGCTCCGCGTCGTGATCGTCGCGATCGTGGGCGTGCTGCTCGGCCTCGTGGTCGACCCCGAGCGCACCTACTGGATCGTCGGCTCGGCCGTCGCGGTGATCGGAGTCGCGGCCGCGCGACGTGCCGCTTTCCAGCGCGGACTGCATCGGATGCTCGGCACCGTGGTGGGCGCGGGCGTCTACATCCTGCTCGCCCTCCTGCACCCGGCCGGTATCTGGCTGGCCCTGCTGCTGGGGCTGCTGCAGTTCTCGATCGAGCTCGTCGTGGTGCGCCACTACGCTCTCGCCCTCGTGTTCATCACCCCACTCGTGCTGCTGCTGACGGGAGCGGCGACCGGAAGCATCGGGTCGCTGGACGTCGCGGGCGAGCGGATCGTCGACACGATCGTCGGCGCGGTGCTCGGGGCCGCCTCGGGCGTGCTGCATCCGCGGGCGGCGAGGGATGTGTGAGGGCGCGCTTCCCTCCACAGATGACGACCTGAGCGAGTTTTCCACCGATCGTGAGTAGCGAGCCGCGAGGCGATCCGGACCTTGGCAGGATGAGGATCGCCACTCACAATAGGAGGATGATCGCTTTGACCGAAGCACAGACGTGGACGATGATCGGCGCGTTCATCGCTCTGATGTTCGGCATGATGACGATCATGTCGACGCACATCACTCGGGTCATGCGCGCCGAGATCGGTGGACTGCGCGCCGAGATGATCTCGAGGTTCGAAACCGTCGATGCTCGATTCGTCGCCGTAGAAGCTCGATTCGACGCGGTGTCCACTCGCATCGACGGGCTCGACCGCGACGTGCAGGCGCTCGTGAAGCGCAACTTCGGCCTGGACAGGGAGTGACCGACATGACGCGCGAGGCCGCTATGGACGAGTACCACGCACGCCTCGCTCCGGCCGATCGCGAGATCGCCGATCTGCTCGCCGCGCAGATCGAACGAGGTCTTCCCGAAGCCGCTGGCAAGGTCTGGCACGCGCATCCCGTCTGGTTCCTCGACGGCAATCCGATCGTCGGCTACAGCTGGCTGAAGGACGGAATGCGGCTGATGTTCTGGAGCGGCCAGTCGTTCGCCACGCCGGGCCTCACGGCATCCGGGTCGTTCCAGGCGGCCGATGTACTGTACCTCGAATCCGACGACGTCGACACCGACGCGGTCGCCGCCTGGCTCGCGGAGTCGCGCGCGATCCAGTGGGACTACGAGCACATCCGCAGGAATCGCGGCCTCGTCAAGCGCACCGCGTTCTGAGCGCGGCGCCTCGCGACCGAGTCCTGGCGGTGGGAACACGAACCCGCGCACGGCGGTTGCATCGGTGGAGGCATCCGCCGAGAGGAGACGCACATGGAGCTGACGCTCGTGACATCGGCGTTCTGCGGTGCGTGCGCGCGCACTCGCGCTGTCCTCGCCGACGCCGTGCGGTTCTTGCCGGATGCGACCGTCACCGAGATCGACGTGGCACGCGATCCCGACGCGGCGGAGTCCCTCGACATCCGCTTCACCCCGACGGTCATCATCCGTGCCGCGAGTGGCGAGACGGTCTTCCGCGCCGAGG
Source organism: Microbacterium sp. NPDC090225 (assembly GCF_044772365.1). NCBI lineage: Bacteria > Bacillati > Actinomycetota > Actinomycetes > Micrococcales > Microbacteriaceae > Microbacterium > Microbacterium sp. NPDC090225. The sequence continues at coordinate 1,484,621 of NZ_JBIVYS010000001.1, forward strand.
GCGTGCCGACCGTTCCGCAGGTGCTCACCGCCGCGGTTCGCGCTCTCCCCGCCTGACCCGCGACGGGTCCGCAGGTCTCCTCTTGTGCCGGGTCATCGACGGACGCAGACTGGGCGTGTCTCGAGCCCCGGGGCACCCCTCTCACCAGGAGCAGTCATGGCGAATCTCAACCCGTATCTGTCGTTCCGCACCGACGCCCGCCAGGCGATGGAGTTCTATCAGAGCGTGCTCGGCGGAGACCTCGACATCAGCGTCTTCGGGGACTTCCCCGACATGGTGCAGGATCCGAGCCAGAAGGATCTGATCATGCACGCGCAGCTCACCACGCCCGACGGCCTGGTGCTCATGGCATCCGACACCCCCGACGGGATGCCGTACGAGAAGCCCGCCGGGATCTCGGTGTCGCTCAGCGGCAACACGCAGGCGCGCACTCAGGAGGTCTGGGACAAGCTCGCCGAGGGCGCGACGATCACCATGCCGCTCGACGTTCCGCCGTGGGGCGGCACGTTCGGCATGCTCGTCGACCGCTTCGGGATCGACTGGATGCTGCACGGCGACCCCGAGGAGTGATCGTCTCGTCAGTGCTGGGAACCTTCGACAGGCTCAGGGACCCAGCGGTCGCACTTCGTGGGGCCCTTCGACAGGTTCAGGGACCCAGCGGTCGCGGGGTCCGCGGGACCGAGCGGGTCAGCGCAGAGCGTTCGCCTCGATGAAGGCGCGCAGCGCGTGCTCGTCGTCGGCCATCTCCGTGACGTGCTGGGGTGCGCCGAGCATCTCGCGGAGTTCCTTGGAGTAGTCGAGCTCGACGCCGATGGCCTCGTTGATCGTCTCGGCGAACTTGTGCGGTTTCGCGGTCTCGAGAACGAGCATCGGCACGCCCTCCTCCACGTACTGACGCGCCACCTTCACGCCGTCGGCCGTGTGCGGGTCGATGATCTCCTCGGTCGCGGCGTACACCGAACGGATGGTCTCGAGGCGGTCGGCGTGCGTCGACGTACCGCTGACGATCCCGTACTCGAGCGCGAAGCGCGGCTGGTCGCCGGCGAAGTCGAAGTAGCCCTGCTCGTCGAGGTCGCGCCACGCGCCGACGACACGCTCGGGATCGCGACCGACGAGTTCGAAGATGAAGCGCTCGAGGTTCGACGCCTTCGAGATGTCCATCGACGGGCTCGACGTCGCGAGCGTCTGCGCCGCATTGCGCGGCCGGTAGACACCCGTGCGGAAGAACTCGTCGAGCACGTTGTTCTCATTGGCGGCGAGCACGAGGCGGCGGATCGGCAGCCCCATCTGCTTCGCGAAGAACCCGGAGAGGATGTTGCCGAAGTTGCCCGAGGGAACGGTGAACGACACCTCGGTCGGGCCGTCGGCATCCGTGGCCCGCAGCCACGCCCAGAAGTAGTAGACGACCTGTGCGGTGATGCGCGCGAGGTTGATGGAGTTCACGGCGCCGAGGTTCTGCGCCCGCTTGAAGTCGAGGTCTCCGGCGAGGTGCTTGACGAGGTTCTGGCAGTCGTCGAACACGCCCTCGACGGCGACGTTGTGCACGTTGGCGTCATCGAGCGAGAACATCTGCGCTCGCTGGAACGCGCTCATGCGGCCCTGCGGCGAGAGCATGAAGACCGAGACGCGGTCCTTGCCGCGCAGCGCGTGCTCGGCGGCGGACCCGGTGTCGCCCGAGGTCGCTCCGAGGATGTTGAGCACCGAGCCCTTGCGCTCCAGCGCGTACTCGAGCACCTGCCCGAGGAACTGCATCGCCATGTCCTTGAAGGCGAGCGTGGGTCCCTCCGACAGGCCGACGAGCGTGAGGCCGTCGCCGATCGAGCGCAGCGGCACGACGTTGCCCGGGAACGGCGCGTAGGCCGCCTCGGTCATCCGGGCGAGGTCTTCGCGCGGGATGTCGGTGGCGAAGAGGCCGAGCACCTCGGTCGCGAGCTGCGGGTAGGTCAGCGCCCGCCAGCGCTCGAGCGTCTCGGTGTCGACGGTCGGCATCTCGGCCGGGACCGCGAGCCCTCCGTCGGGCGCGAGGCCCTCCAACAGCGTCTCGCTGAACGGCTGCGGCTGCATGCCGCCGCGGGTGGAGATGAACTGCACGTTGGCTCCTCGGCTCGGGACTTCGGCACGTCCATTCTCGCAGGACGTCGGGCGCGTCGATGACGCGATGACGGATGCCCCGTCGATGAGTGCGGAGCGATCCGTCAGAACAGCGACGCGGGAAGCGCGCCCTCGTGCTCGAGCAACCAGCGTTTGGTCTCGAGACCGTGGCCGGGCGCGCCGCCCGAGTACCCGCCGAGGCCGTCGCCGGCCACCACCCGATGGCACGGCACGATGAGCGGCAGCGGGTTCGCGCCCATGATCGATCCGATCCCCCGGGCGGGCACGTCGGTGCCGCTGCGGGCCGCGAGGCCGCCATAGGTGAGGGTCTCGCCGTGACCGACCGTCTCGTACAGCGCCGTCAACACGGCACGGGTCGCGACGGTCTGCTCGCCGAGGTCGATGGGCAGGTCGAACCGCGTCAGCCGACCGGCGAAGTAGGCATCCAGCTGACCGAGGGCCTCCGTCAGCAGCGGTTCCGTACCGAGGTCGACCCCGGACGGGGCATCGGTGATCCACGTGACGCGCGTGACGGCTTCGCCGTCGCTGACCACACCGATGACACCCACCGGCGTCGGCATCGTCGCGAACCACGACACTCGTCGAACCTCCTCCGGCCGCAGACCCGCGGACCCGATCAGACGAGTTCCGCGACGAGGCTCTCGATGCGGGCACGGATCTCGTCGCGGATCGGGCGCACCGCGTCGATCCCCTGACCGGCCGGATCCTCGAGCGTCCAGTCCTCGTAGCGCTTGCCGGGGAAGAACGGGCAGGCGTCACCGCACCCCATCGTGATGACGACATCGGATGCCTGGACGGCCTCGGTCGTGAGCACCTTCGGCTGTTCGGTGGTGATGTCGATGCCGAGTTCGCCCATCGCCTCGACCGCGACCGGATTGATCGCGTCGGCGGGCATCGATCCGGCCGAGCGCACCTCGATGCGGTCCCCCGCGATCTCGCGCAGGAAACCGGCGGCCATCTGCGAGCGGCCGGCATTGTGCACGCAGACGAACAGAACCGAGGGCTTCACGGATTCAGAGGGCATGAACCCCAGGATAGGCGGCTCAGATCCAGCCGCGCTCCTCGGCGAGCAGCACCGCCTGCTGACGGGTGGCGACCGAGAGCTTGCCGAGGATCGCCGAGACGTGATTGCGCACGGTTCCCGGGGCGAGGGAGAGGATCCGCGCGATCTGACCGGTCGTCTCGCCGCGTCGCCCGGCCCGCAGCACGTCGAGCTCGCGGTCTGTCAGCGGCGAGCGCTCGTCGCTGAGGGCGTCGGCGGCGATCTCCGGATCGACGTACTTGCCTCCGGCCGCGACCTTGCGGATGACCGCTGCGACCTCGTTCGCGCCGCGGGACTTGGGCAGGAAACCCGACACCCCCGATGCCAGCGCACGACGCAGCACACCGGGACGGGCGTGACGGGTGACCACCACGCAGCGGGTCGCGATGGCGCGATTCAGCCGCTCGGCGACCTGCACGCCGTCGAGTCCCGGCATCTCGAGGTCGAGCAGGCAGACGTCCGGCTCGAGGCGCAGCGCCTCGGCCACCGCTTCGTCGCCGTCACCGCACTCCGCCACCACGTCGATGTCGTCTTCGAGGCGCAGCAATGCGGCGAGCGCCGATCGGATCATGCCCTCGTCGTCGGCCAGCAGCACGCGGATCATCGCGCGTCCTCCGCGGGGACGGTCGCGGTGACGACGAACTCCTCGCCGTCGTCGTGCACGTCGAGCGCTCCGCCGACCTCGGCGAGGCGGCGTCGGATGCCGTCGAGGCCCGACCCCTCGGCATCCGACTCCTCGCCGGGTAGACGGTCGTTCGCGATGACGTAGCGCCAGTGGGATCCGTCGCGCTCCAGGGCGAGCCGGGCCCGCGCGCCGCCGCCATGGCGCAGCGCATTGGTGGTCGTCTCGCGGATCACGGGTCCGAGAGCGGATGCCGGGGCGAGTGCCGCATCGGGAGCGATCCGCGCCTCGACCTCGAGGCCGGCGGCGGTGAGGAGGTCGCGGGCGTTCGCGAGCTCATCGCCCAATGGCACGGAGCGGAAGCGGGTGGCGAGGTCGCGCGTCCCCTGCCGGGCGTCATCGACGCTGCCGCGGGCCGCGCGCAGCTGCTCCATGCCGGCATCCGCATCGACCGGCATGAGGCGCTCCGCGAGTTCGAGTTGCAACGCGATCACCTGCAGGTGGTGCCCCTGCAGATCGTGCACGTCGGTCGCGACGCGCAGTCGTTCCTGGGTCGCGGCGAGCTTGACCTCCGACGCCCTGGCGCGGTCGAGCGTGTTCAGCACGTCCCACCACCACAGCGTGCTCACCGTCATGATCGGCAGCAGCGCGGTGTAGAAGATCGGCATCCACCAGACGGCCGCCGCTTCGTCATGCGCGTCGATGAATCCGAGCACGCCCATGACCAGGACCGCGGCGATGGTGACGCGGTACCTCACCCCGGCGGGCCAATTGAGCAGCGCGAGCGACTGCACGATCGGCATGAGCGCGAGCTGCCAGCTGCCGAGCGCGATGCCCGCGACGACACCGAACACCACAGCGACGGACATCGGCAGCAGGATGCTCCGCCACGCGACGCCCGGCTCGGCGTCGACGCGATACCGGTAGTCGCGCAGCAGGAGGGCCGTGGAGGCCCACCAGATCAGGCCACCGATGGCCACGATCATGCCGGGGACGATGCTCTCGGGTTCCGCGAAGGCGAGCACCGTCCAGAAGAACACCAGCATGAGCTCGAGGAACAGCACACCCGACACCGTGTACCACCAGGTGGCGATGATGCCGCGCGCGAGTTGGCGGGCTCCGGGCGTCGAGGGGGTGCTCACCCCACCACCCTAGAGCCGTGACAGTTGTCACCCCTCGGCCGTGCAGAGCGCGTGGATTCCGGTGACATCGCGGCACTGCCGCGATCGGAGGGAAGCGGATGAACTGGATACATCGCAACGGAGAGACCGTTGCCGCACAGACCCGGAGGACACCATGAACCTCATCGAGACCTTCCAGAATCTGGTCGCCCAGGTGCCCGAGCTCGTTCAGCCCCTCATCGTCGCACTCGCGGGTGCCATCCCGTTCATCGAGGGCGAGGGCGCCGCGTCGATCGGCATCATCGGCGGCATCCACCCGATCGTCGCGGCGATCGCCGGCATCGTCGGCAACTTCCTCTGCGTACTCGTCCTGGTGCTCGCCAGCTCCGGTGCACGGCAGGCGATCGTTCAGCGCAACCAGGCCCGCAAGCTCGTCGCGGCCGGTGGGGATGCGTCGGCGATCGAGGCACCCGAGCCGGCGAGCCCCCGCAAGCAGAAGTTCCAGAGCGCGCTCGATCGTTACGGGGTCCCCGGGGTGAGTCTGCTCGGCCCGCTGCTGCTGCCGACGCAGTTCACCGCCACGATGCTCGCCGCGACCGGCGTCAGCAAGGCGCGGATCCTCTTCTGGCAGGGACTCGCGATCGTCGCCTGGACCACGCTCCTGACGATCATCGTCGGCGGCGCCGTGCACGTCATCGCCTGACTCGGGATCCCCGGAGGGAGATGAGGGGCGGCATGTGGGGACCGCCGCCCCTCGGGTGTGGTGCCCGAAGCACCGACGTGATCGGGGAGATCACATGGGCCCTGGGGAAGGGCCCGTCTAGAGCAACGAGGGGCGTCAGGAAATCTGACGCCCCTCGTTCACCCTTTCTCAGAGGTGTCAGGAACCCGCGCGAGCCCGCCGACGCGAGACCAGCAGGTAAGCACTGGCACCGATCGTGAGGAGCGCTCCGATCAGGCCGGCGATCCCGGCGAAGGCCAGCGTGCCACCGGTGATGGCGAGGCCACCGCCGGCACTCGTCGATCCGCCGGTCGATCCGCCGGCCGACGGGCTCGGCGTCCCGTCGTGCGACGTCGTGGTCGGAGTCGGCGTCGCGGTCGGCTGAACGTCGAGTTCGTCGATGACGATCGTGTACTCCTGCGTGTCGGTGCCGTACTGGTTGGTCGCGGTCACGGTGAACGTGTAGGTGCCCGCGGTCGTCGGTGTGCCCGACACGACCCCCGTCGCGGGGTCGAGAGCGAGGCCCGGCGGCAGCTCTCCCGTGGTGACCGTCAGGGTGATCGGGCCGGGCCCCGTCGCCTCAGCCGTCTGCGAGTAGCCGTGACCGACCGTGTCGCCGGGCAGGCTCAGCGTGACGATCACCGGCGGCTCGGTGTACGTGAAGCCGCCGGGGTAGGTCGTCGGGACCTGGTAGTTCGTGGGTGTCGTGCCGGCGACGAGCCCCGCGGTGACGACCACGTCGACCGGCCCGTCGACGTGCGGCGGGGTCACGACGGTGATCGGGCATCCCGACGTGTCGAGATCGGTGCCGGGGATGCCGTCGAAGGTGACCTCGGTGACGCCGAAGCTGACGGCCAGCGCGGGCCGCGTCGTGCCCGCGGTCGCGATGCTGCCGAGCAGTGTCGATTCACCCGCGCCCAGCGCACCCCAGGTGTAGAGGCGTCCGTCGCTCCCCAGCGCATAGGACGCGCGGTAGTTGATCGCGAGGTCGGTGAAGGTCACCCCCGACGGGACATCCGTCATGTCGACGCGCACAGGGGCTGCGGCGTTCGTCGTGCCACCATCGCCCAGCTGACCCGAGGAGTTGAGACCGATGCTGTACGTGTTGCCGTCATCGGCGAGCAGCATCGCGTGCAGTTCGCTCGACACGACCTTCGTGACCTTGGCACCGGTGGGGATCTCCCCCGCGCTCATGAGCACGGGTTCGGTGACGAACGGCACGGAGGTGTCGCCGATGCCGAGCGCCCCGTTACCGTTGTTGCCCCACGAATAGACGTGTCCGTCGGTGCCGATGCCGTAGGCGTTGTACGACCCGGCGGCGATCTGGGTGAAAGTGACGCCCGCGGGCACGGCGCCCTGGCTGATGCGCACCGGTGTCGTGCGGACGGTCGGAGTCGACGCGTTGCCGCTACTGTCACCGGTCGCGCCGAGGAAGTTCGACCCCCACGCGTAGACCCATCCGTCACTGCCCAGGGCGTAGCCGTTGCCGTTGCCCTCGGCGATCTGCGTGATGGTGACACCGGCGGGGATCTGCCCCTGCGAGAGCGCGACGGGCTCCGTCTGCCAGTTGTTCGTGCCGTCGCCGCTCGACGGCTCACCCCAGCTGTACACCCAGCCGTTGTCTGCGAGCACCGAGACGTGCCCGGAGCCGGAGATCACCTCGGTCGCCTTCACACCCGCGGGGATCGCCCCCGGATGCACCTTCACCGGGGTCGGGTACTCCCACTGCACGAACGACCCGATCCCGACCTCGCCGGACGCATTCATCCCCCAGGCGTAGATCTCTCCGTCGGCGGTCACGGCGTAGCCGGTGTGCTGGCCGTAGGCGACCGAGACGACATCGGCATCCGCGGGCATCTCGCCACGGGTGATCGTCGACGGGGCGCTGTTCCCACCCTGCGCCGTCGACCCCCAGCGGTCCTCGCCCCAGGTGAGAACGGCATCGTCATCGGTGACGATCATCGCGTTCATGCCTCCCGCGGTGAACAGGTCGATCGACGGGACGACGCCGCAGTCGATCTCGACGGTCGTGCCGCCGGCGGTCGGACCGGAATCCGGGGCCACCGCCGCCCATCCTGCGGCCGGGACCGCCACCGCCAGCGCGAGTCCGACGGCCACTCCACCCCAGACGATTCGACGGTTCTTCTTCTCGTACATGTTTTCTCCTCCCCAGTGCGGAGCCCGTTGCCGCGCACCCATCCCCCACCGAGATAGACGAACGATCGGTCGATTCGTTACGCGAGATCGGGGCGGATCGGGAAATCGTCAGATTTTCTACGGTCACTCGTTCGGGGTACGGCATGCGCGATGGAGGGCGGACCCGACCTGACAGAATGGACGCGTGCACCCGTCCAGAAGACCCGCCGTCCTGCGCGGGTTCGCGGCATCCGCCGTGGCGATCTTCGTCGCACTGGCCGGGCACGTCACCGCGGGCGGCGCGATGCCGGGGCCGCTCGGAATCCTCGTGCCGTGGATGCTCTCGTTCATGGTGTGCGTGCTCCTCGCCGGGCGCCGACTCTCGGTCATCCGCCTGAGCATCTCGGTGGCCGTCAGCCAGTTCCTCTTCCACGTGCTCTTCGTGCTCGGCACGATCACACCGTCGGGCGTCGTCGCCCCGCACGTGCACGGCGCCCCGCTGGTGCTCCCGGCCGCAGGCGCGATCCCGGATGCCGTCGTCGCCGACGGCACGATGTGGATCGGGCATCTGGTCGCCGCCGTCCTCACGATCGCCGCTCTGCACCGCGGCGAAAGGCTGCTGCTCGGTCTGCGCGACCTCGCGCAGCAGAGCATCCGTTGGGTGCAGCGCCGCGTCGCGTCCGCGACGTTCGTGCCGCTGACGCGCCCGCACGCGGCTCCCGCCGTCGTCTCCTTCGCCGTCGCCCTGCGCGATGGCCTGCTGCTGTCGACCCTGCGCGGTCGAGCGCCGCCCCTCTCCCCCGCGATCTGATCCGCACCTCCGGCCTCTGCGCCGGCAGGTGATCACGCCTGCGCCGGCACGCTGCCGCGCGGGCATCCGAACGCACATGCGGCGTCGGCTTCCCGGCGCCTGTTGAGAGGTCTGTCATCCATGTCCCCTGTCCGCAGATTCGCGGTCGGGATGGCGGTGGCGGCTGTCGCGGTGTTCGCGACGGCCGTGCCGGCATCCGCCCATGATTCGCTCGTCCACAGCACGCCCGAAGCCGACGAGAGTCTGACCACGGCGCCCGAGAGCATCACCCTGACGTACTCGGGCGAGCTGCTCGTGCTGGGCGATTCCACCCAGGGCGCGGTCGTGCTCGTGATCGATGAAAGCGGCCGCGATTGGGCGACCGGCGACGTGGAGGTCTCGGGCAACACCGTCACCGCCGCGGTCGAGCCCGGGATGCCCGATGCCGGGTACCAGGTGCGCTGGCAGGTGGTCTCGGAGGACGGGCATCCGATCTCGGGCATCGTCCCCTTCACGATCGGTGACGCCGAACCGATGACGACGCAGGCACCGACGGATGCCGATGCTCCCGCGTACGTTCCGGACGCCTCGGATCAGACCCCGAACGAGACCGACGGCGGCCTGCGTGCGCTGCTCGTCGGCGGCGCGGGCGCGGCGATCGCCGTCGTCGCCCTCGTCCTGTATCGAATCCTCCGCCGTCCGAAGACGGCACCCGCCGCGTCCGCCGAGGGCGACGCCGCGGAAGAGAAGTGAAAGGCATTTCCATGAACACCCCTACGAAGAACCTGTCCCGTCTGACCGCGCTCGTCGCGGTTTCGCTGCTCGCCCTCACGGGATGCGCCGCTGCCGAGACGCCTACCGAGACGGCGCCCGCGGGCGAGTCCGTCGCCATCGAGGACGCCTGGGTCAAGGCGACCGACGAGGACATGTCGGCGGCCTTCGGCACGCTGACCAACAGCAGCACGGATGCTGTCACGATCGTGTCGGCCGAGACCGCCGCCGCCGGCATGGTCGAGCTGCACGAGACCGTCGAGAACGAGGCCGGCGAGATGGTCATGCGCGAGATCGAGGGCGGATTCTCGATCCCCGCCGGCGGCTCGCTGGAGCTCGTGCCCGGTGCCGACCACATCATGCTCATGGGGCTCACCGGCGCGCTCAGCGCGGGCGACGAGGTCACCGTCACCCTCACGTTCTCGGACGACTCGACATACGCCTTCACCGCTCCGGTGAAGGACTACTCGGGCGCCAACGAGAACTACGAGGGTGACGAGGGCGACGACCACGAGGGCATGGACCACTGATGCCCCCGCGCACCGAGGGTGCGCGCTCCGATCGCTCCGGGTCGACCCGGCGGCAGTTCCTCCTCGGAGGGGCTGTCGCCGGTGTCGGCGCGGTCGCGGCGATCGGGGTCGACTACGCCCTGAACCGGCAGGATGCCGGCACCGCAGCCCCCGCTTCGACGCCGATGAACGGCGAGGAGACCGTGCCGTTCCACGGCACGCACCAGGCGGGGGTCGACACCGCCGCACAGGCGCACGGACTGTTCCTCGCGCTCGACCTGCTCGACACGACGGATCGTGATGGCCTCACCCGGCTGCTGCGCATCCTCACCGATGATGCCGCCCGGCTCACACAGGGGAAGGCAGCGCTCGCGGACTCCGAACCGGAGCTCGCTGCGGCCCCCGCACGCCTGACGGTCACGTTCGGTTTCGGCCCGGGACTCGTCGCGCGCGCGGCGGGCGTGGCGCCGGAGTGGCTCGCTCCCCTGCCTGCGTTCTCGATCGATCGTCTGCAGCCCGAGTTCTCCGGCGGCGACCTGCTGCTGCAGATCGCCGCCGACGATCCGCTCACCGTCGCGCACGCGGCGCGGATGCTGTTGAAGGACGCCCGCAGTTTCGCGTCGCTGCGCTGGAGCCAGCAGGGCTTCCGCCGCGCCTACGGCACCGAGCGCCCGGGCACGACGATGCGCAACCTGTTCGGCCAGGTCGACGGCACCGCCAACCCCGAACCGGGAACGACCGAGTTCGACTCCGTCGTGTGGATCGAGGACGGATGGCTGGCCGGCGGCACCGGGATGGTCGTGCGTCGCACCCGCATGGACCTCGACAAATGGGATCGTCTGGATCGCAGCGGGCGCGAAGCGTCCGTCGGTCGCACGCTCGCGAACGGCGCACCGCTCACCGGCACGAAGGAGTTCGACGAACCGGACTTCGACGCGACCACCGCGGTGGGTTTCCCCGTGATCCCCCAGTTCGCGCACATGCGCCGCGCCCGCGGCGACGACGGCGAGAAGATCTTCCGTCGCGCCTACAACTACGACGAGCGCCCGGCGGGCGCGAGCGTGTCGGAGTCCGGCCTGATCTTCGTGTCGTTCCAGGCCGACATCGACCGGCAGTTCACGCCGATGCAGCAACGGCTCGCCGACCTCGATCTGCTCAACGAGTGGACGACGCCGATCGGCTCGGCCGTGTTCGCCATCCCGCCCGGATGCCGCGAGGGCGGCTTCATCGGGGAGACTCTGCTGGGCGGGGCGTCGTGACGGTGACGGAGGCCGCGCCGCGGCCCGCTGCTCGACCGGGCCGTGCGAAGGGGCCCCGGTGGTTCGGAGCCCTGATGCTGCGGCTGCACTTCTTCGCCGGCATCCTGGTGGGGCCGTTCATCCTGGTGGCGGCGCTCAGCGGTGCGCTCTACGCGCTCACCCCGACGCTCGAGCAGGTCGTCTACGCGCACGAGCTGCACGCGCCGGAATCGTCGACGTCGCTCAGCCTCGCCGAGCAGATCGGGATCGCCGAGGAGCACGTCGGTGACGAGGCGACGCTGTCGGCGGTGCGCCCCGCACCCGAGCCGGGCGATACCTCGCGCATCCTGTTCGCGCAGGACGGGCTCGCCGCGAGCGAATCCCGCGCCGTGTTCATCGACCCCGGCACGGGCGAGATCCGTGGCGACCTCACCGTCTACGGCACGAGCGGCGCGCTGCCGCTGCGCACCTGGATCGACAATCTGCACCGCAACCTGCAGCTCGGCGAGGTCGGCCGGTACTACAGCGAACTCGCCGCGTCGTGGTTGGGCATCGTCGTCGTGGCGGGCCTCGCGCTGTGGATCATCCGGATCCGCAGGGCGCGCGCGAAGCGCGATCTGCTGCGCCCGAACCCGAGGCACACCGGGTATCGGCGGGCCTTCGGCTGGCATGCCTCGCTCGGGGTCTGGGTGGTGCTCGGGGCACTGTTCCTCTCGGCGACCGGTATCACCTGGTCGCAGTTCGCGGGTGCGAACGTGTCGAACCTGCGCGCCTCGCTGGATTGGGGAACGCCGCAGCTCACGACCGTGCTCGACGGAGCGGATGCCCCGGCCGACGAGCATGCCGGGCATCACGGTGCGGTCTCCGCTCCGACCGGTGCGGCGAATCCCGCCACCTTCGACGCGGTGCTCGCGATCGCTCAGCGCACCAACGTCGACACCGGGCTCGTGGAGATCACCCCTCCCGCCGCGCCGGGCTCGGCATGGGTCGTGCGCGGGATCAAGACGAGCTACCCGACCGAGGTCGACTCCGTCGCGATCGACGGCACGACGATGCAGGTCGTCGACCGGGTCGACTTCGCCGAGTTCTCGCTGCCGGCGAAGCTCGCGCGGTGGGGAATCGACCTGCACATGGGGGTGATGTTCGGTCTCGCGAACCAGATCGCGCTGTTCGTGATCGCCCTCGCGATCGCCGGGATGGTCGTGCTCGGGTACGTGATGTGGTGGAAGCGGCGACCGCCGCGGTCGGCACGGAGGCTCGGGGGCTCGCCACCCGCGCGCGGGGTGCTGCGCGATGCCCCGTGGTGGGGACTGGCCGCGGTCGCCGCGGTCGGCGCGGTCGTGGGGCTGTGGCTGCCGCTGGTCGGCTGGACCCTCGTGGGCTTCGTGCTGATCGACGTGGTGGCGGGTCTCGTATCCCGACGCCCGGTGTGAGAGTGCGGCCGCGTAGGTTGGGGGAATGGATGCTCTTGATCTGCGCGGCCGCACGATCCTCGTCACCGGGGCGAATGCCGGCATCGGCTACTGGTGCGTCGAGCAGCTCGCGGCGCGTGGGGCGCGGGTGCTGCTCGGATGCCGCTCCGCCGAGCGCGCGGCGACGGCGGTCGACGCCGTACGCGGGCAGGTACCGGACGCGGATCTGCGCGTGCTGCCCCTCGACCTCGGGTCGCTCGAGAGCGTCGCGGTCGCGGCATCCGAGGTCGGCGAAACACTCGACGCCGTGATCTGCAACGCCGGCGTGAAGGCGGCGACACCCGATGCCCGCACCGCCGACGGGCTCGACCTCATGGTCGGCACGAACTTCCTCGGGCACTTCGCGCTGATCGCACAGCTCGAGCCGGTACTCGCGCCCGACGCCCGGGTCGTGGCGGTCGGCTCGCTCGCGCACCGTTTCGCGCAGCTCGATCCCGCGCGCCTCACCGCTCCCTGGCGTGGATCATCCCTGCGCCAGTACGGCCGCTCGAAGGCGGCACTGATGGCATTCGCGTTCGAGCTCGACCGTCGGTGGTCCGGATCGGGGCGCTCGGTGCTCTGCGCGCACCCCGGCTACGCGGTGGACCCGCTCACGCCCGAACGGCCCGGTCTCGCCTCCGGCTCCCGCCTCGTGCGGGCGCTGGCCCGGCCGACGCGCGCGCTCGTGCAGGGGAAGGACGCCGGCGCTCTGCCGATCGTGCACGCGGCGACGGCACCGGATGCCGCGAGCGGCGACTACTGGGGACCGGGCGGCCTGCTCGAGTTCCGAGGAGCACCGAAGCGAGTCGCCGCCTCGGATGCCGTGCGTTCACGCGCGACGGGTGCGGCGCTGTGGGCGGCCGCCGATGCGGCGACCGGGGTGGTCTTCCCGGCCTGAACGATCAGCCCGCGAGCGTGGTCAGCCGGCGAGCGGGATCAGCCGGCGAGCTCCGGGATCACGACGTTGACGGAGTACGACGACCCCTCGATCTCGGAGATCGTGACGGTCGCGGCGTACTGATCGCCGCCCTGGATCGCGGTGCATTCGAGGCTGTAGCCGTTGGATACCTCGTGCGATCCGCCCGGGCAGAGCACGCTCGGACTCGGGAGCACGCCCGCATCGGTCAGCGCCCGCGCAGCGGTGACGCCGATCTCCTCGGCGGTCAGCGTCAGGATTCCACCGGCGTCGGCCGCGGGGCTCTCGCTCGGTTCGGGTGCGGGAGCGTTGTTCGGGGCATCCGCGACCTGCACCGAAACCGTGACATTCGTGCCGTCGACCTTCGTGAGGGTGACGTCGGCGTCGAACTCGGCACCGCTGGCCGGATCGGTGAGAAGGCACGGCACGACCGAGTCCTCCTTCAGCGGGATGCTGTCGTCGCCGCAGTCGATCTCGGGGCGCTGTCCGATCTCGGCCTCGAGCGCGTCTTCGGCGAGGGTCGCGATCTCGTCGGGCGAGGCGGTGGCGGATGCCGAGAAGGTGCAGCCCGTGAGCGCCGCGGCGAAAAGGCCGAGGCCGGCGGTGAGAAGAGCGAGTCGAGAAGTGCGCATGGAAGTGTCCCCCGTATCGATGTCGCGGCCAGCGTATCGACATGCGACGATCACGGCGCGTTCCCTCGCCCGGCGCCGCGGCATCCGCTTCGTCCTGTTCGCCGAGATCCCCTCTTACGGACGGGATCCCCCTATCCGCGCTGCCCATAAAGGGGCAGCTCGTACGGAAAGGGGGATCTCGGCGAGAAGAGAGAGCGGCGATCAGACGGCCGGGGCCGGCTCCTCCTCCGCGCGCGGGGTCACCCGCACGCGGGCGATGCGGCGGCGGTCGAGCTCGGCGACCTGAATCGTCGCGCCCGGGACCTCGACCGTGTCGCCGACCACCGCGAGGCGTCCGAGCTGTTCGGTGATGAAACCGGCGATCGTGTCACTCGAGCCGCGCGGCAGCTCGAGACCCGTCGCCTCCTCGAAGTCCTGCAGGTTCAGGCGCCCGTCGATCGCTCCGCCCGGAAGGTCCAACTCGGCGGTGTCGTACTCGTCGAAGATCTCACCGACGACCTCTTCGACCAGGTCTTCGAGCGTGACGAGCCCGTCGGTGCCGCCGTACTCGTCGACGACGACCGCGATGTGGTGCCCGTCGGCGCGCATGCGCGTGAGGGTCGGCAGCACGCGGGCAGTCGACGGGATGTACGGGATGTCGCGCAGCAGCGTCATCACCGGGCGCGAGGGGTCATCGCCCGCCGCCTCGAACAGGTCGCGCACGTGCACGAAGCCGATGATGTCGTCGATCGACTTGTCGGCGACGGGGTACCGCGAGAACGGCAGATCGCGCACCTGGGCCATCGCCTCGGCGGCCGTCGCGGTCTCATCGAGCGCGACCACTTCGGGGCGGGGCCGCATGACCTCGCTGATCTGGCGCCCGCGCAGCGAGAGCACGTCGTCGAGGATGCGGCGCTCGTCATCGGGAAGGCCCTGATGCGAGGCGACGATGTCGCGCACCTCCTCGTCGCTGAGCTCTTCACCCGTCTTGTTCGGGTCTCCGCCGAGCAGACGCACGAGCGCGTTGGTCGACATCGAGAGCAGCCAGATCACCGGCCGCATGACGATCGCGAAGCCGTTGAGCGCGGGCGCCACGGCATACGCGAACTGCGCATTGCGCTGGATCGCGAGGCGCTTTGGCACGAGTTCGCCGAGCACGAGCGACAGGTAGGCGATCACGAGCGTCAGCACGATCGTCGCGATCGTGAGCGAGATCGCCGGGTCCATGCCCCACGACTCGAACAGCGGCGCGACGGACGGGGCGATCGAGGTCGCACCGTAAGCCGCCGATGCGAAGCCGGCGACCGTCACGCCGATCTGCACCGCCGAGAGGAAGGTGTTGGGGTTGCGGGCCAGAGCCGCGACCTTCGCCCCGCGCTTGCCGCGCAGGCAGATCGCGTTGATCTGGCTCTCGCGCAGCGTGACGAGCGCCATCTCCGTCGCTGCGAAGACACCGCCGATCAGGACGAACGCGAAGACCAGGGCGATGTTCCAGAGCAGGTCGCCCATCAGCGGGTCACCTGCGAGGTCGAGGGGTGCGCGCCCGGGGTGAACCGGGCGCTCGTACTGTCAGAGTCCGAAGAGTCAGAACAGTGGGCGTTCAAGGAGGTCTCCTTATTTGTCGTGATCGGTGAGATCGGCGGCGGGGGTGACGGCCGCGGGATCGCGGCGCGTCTTGATGAGACTGGCGACGGTGGCGACGGCGATGGTCGCACCGATGAAGAGCAGCGAGAACCAGATCGGGATCTCCGGCGCCCAGAGCACGGGCTCGCCGCCGTTGATGAAGGGCAGCTCGTTGACGTGCAGGGCGTGGAACACGAGCTTCACGCCGATGAAGGCGAGGATGACCGCGAGCCCCTGTGCGAGGTACACGAGACGCTCGAGCAGGCCGCCGATCAGGAAGTACAGCTGGCGAAGACCCATCAGCGCGAAGGCGTTGGCGGTGAAGACGATGTACGCCTGGTCGGTGAGCCCGTAGATCGCGGGGATCGAGTCGACGGCGAACACGAGGTCGATGAAGCCGATCGCGATGATCGTGAGCAGCATCGGGGTCACGAAGCGCTTGCCGTTCTTGACGACCGTGAGCTTGTCTCCGTTGTACTCGTCGCTGACCGGCAGGTGGCGGCGGACGAACGTCATGAACCGGCCGTTGGCGGGGTTGCTCTCGTGGTTGCTGAACGCCTGACGGTAGGCGAGCACGAGCAGCAGCGCGCCGAACAGGTAGAAGATCCACGAGAAGTTCTCGATGAGCGTCGCGCCGACGGCGATGAAGATTCCGCGCAGGATCAGGGCGATGACGATGCCGATCATCAGCACCTTCTGCTGGTACTTCTTCGGCACGGCGAACCCGGTCATCACGATGAGGAAGACGAACAGGTTGTCGATCGACAGCGCCTTCTCGGTCAGGTACCCGGCGAAGTACTCACCGCCGTAGGTCCATCCCGAGACGACGCCGATGCCGACGCCGAAGAGCAGCGCGAGGCTGATGTAGAAGATCGACCAGCGCGCGGATTCGCCGATGGTCGGTTCGTGCGGTGTGCGCACGTGCGCGAAGAACTCGTACACGAAGAACGCGATCGTCACGGCGATCGTGATGATCCAGATCAGGGGGGTGACATCCATGAGGACTCCAGACTCGGCGTATGCGGCGGCAGCGCCAAAGTCTTCTCCATTCCTACGATCAGGAACCGGCGGCCCGGGATGCGAACGCATCCGTAATGACGAAACCACCGTGGCGGAGTACTCCCCTTGGTACGTCCCACTATAAAGCATGCGAGCGGATGCTTCCCGCCGAAGTGCCGAGAGGAATGCGCGGAGGGGTCGATGCGTTAGTTGAAATGTCAACCATCACCGAAGGAAGAAGCATCCGATGAGCAGTGCACCGTCCGCCGGCGCCTGGCGCGCGGCATCCGTCGCCACGACGGGTGCGGCGCCCGACGACACCCGCATGGACACCGTCGAACTGCTCGTGCGCGATCTCGACGCCATGACCGCGTACTACCAGCAGGCCGTCACGCTCGACGTGCTCGACCAGTCCGGAGCCACCGCCACCCTCGGCCGCGGCACCCAGAAGATCATGCGGCTCCGCCAGGAGAAGGACCTGCCGAACGCGAATCCGCGCGGAGCCGGGCTCTACCACACGGCGATCCTGTTCCAGGATCAGCACCAGCTCGCGGCATCCATCCTGTCGATGGCCGAGCGCGTTCCGCAGACGTTCACCGGCTCCGCCGACCACCTCGTCAGCGAGGCGTTCTACTTCACCGACCCGGAGGGCAACGGCCTCGAGCTGTACCACGACCGTCCGCGCGACGAGTGGACGATCCTGCCCGACGGCGGGGTGCAGATGGCTTCGCTCGCCCTCGACCCGAACGCGTTCCTGCAGCAGTGGCTGACGACGGATGCCGCGACCACCGGCGACACGGCGGCCATCGGTCACGTGCACCTGCAGGTCGGGGACATCCCCTCGGCGAAGGCGTTCTACGCCGGAGTGCTCGGGTTCGATGTGACGGCCGATCTCGGCAGCGCCCTGTTCGTCTCGGCCGGCGGCTACCACCACCACATCGGGATGAACACCTGGCAGAGCGCCGGCGCCGGCCCGCGTGCAGCGTCGCTCGGCCTCGGCGATGTGCGCATCGTCGTGCCCACCCGCGATGACGTCGAGGCACTCACCGACCGCATCCGCTCGCACGGCGTCGACGCAGCCGACGACGGCCGCGCCCTGCGCCTCGCCGACCCGTGGGGCACGCGGCTGGTCATCACGCCCGACGCCGCCTGACGGCATCCGCCTCGCACGGGAACGAAAGACGCCCCACCGGTCGGGCCCGGTGGGGCGTCTCCGCGTTGCCGGAGACGGGCGGCACACACTCCGCCCGACTCCGGAAGCACTACCGCGTCACGTACGACAGGCTGTCGAAGCGGAGCAGGTCGCCCGAGGTCTTCACGATCTTGATCGTGTGATCCCCCTTCTTCACGTCTTCGAGCGTGAAGAGCACCTGCTGCGTGAGGCGGGTGTCGCTGTGCAGGTCGACCGTCTCGATCAGGTTGCCGTCGAGATAGATCTCGGCGGTGCCCTGATCGGGTCCGGTCGCGCCGGTCAGCGTCAGCTTCTTGCCGCTGAACGTGAACGAGACTGCCGCTCCGTCGTCGGCCGTGGCGTGCACGTCGTCGCGGAAGTCGCCGCGGAACCGCAGCTCGAGCCCCGTGTCGCCATCGGGCAGCGCGCCGAGGAACCCGCTCGCGAACGTGATCTCGTCACCCGTGATCGTGTAGTCCGTGCCGTCGACGAGAGCCGTGCCGTCGCGCGAGATGCCGAGCAGTTCGCTCGGGTCACGGAGCAGCGTGACGACGGCATCCGCCGGGGCCGCCCGGTCGAACGCCAGGTGGTCGACGTCGATGACGCCCTCCTGCACGATGTCGAGGCGGTCGTTCAGCATGAACTGGCCCGACTTCTTCACCACGCGCAGCGCATGCGAACCGTTGGGCAGATCACGCACGGTGTACACCTGCTGCTGCACCCCGCGGCCGTCGGCCTGGAAGGTGTCGACCGTGTCGACCAGCACGCCATCGAGATAGATCTCGGCCTCGCCCTGCGAGGAGTGCGTCTCGGTGAACCAGTCGATCCCGGTGCCGACGAACGAGTACTCGAACGCCGACCCGTTGGCCTCGGCGTAGTGCACGTCGTCCTGGTAGTCGCCCATGCCGCGTCCGCCGCTCTGGCTCCACGTGCCGCTGTAGACGATGCCGGGGTCGTTGTTGTTGATGGTGCGCACGTTCGACGGGCCGGGCTCGGGAGCCGTTCCGCCCTGCGACGAGTCGAACGACGAGACGGTCAGCGCCTGGGCGCGGGCGGGCACCTCGGCGCGGCCGTTGCGCGTCCACGCACCCTCGTAGGTGAGCCGCGCGTCGTCGTCGTTGAGGGTGAGCGTGCTGTTCTTCGCCGGGGTGAAGGTGAACAGGCGGGTGCCGTGCACGGGCACGTCGGTCGCGACGAACTCGCCGGTCGCCTTGCCCAGGTTCTTCTTCTTCCAGAGGTCGCGGACCTTGACCTCACCCTCGACGCCGAGGTCGGCGAGCGAGACGGTGATGTCGGCATCCGTGCGTCCGAGGTTGAAGACCGCGACCGTGACGGAGCCGTCGGGGTGGGTCGAGAACCACGTCTGGCGCGACGAGCCGGTCGAGACGGGGTGAGCGGGGCGCCCGGCCTGGTTGACGGCGATGACCTCGTCGTTGGTGAGCAGCTCGAGACCGTAGTCGTCGAGGTTCGTCATGTCGTTGCCGACGTACATCGGTACCGACGACACCGCCCAGAACGTCGCCGCGGTGCGGCGCTCGTCCTTGGTGAGGCCGTCCATCTTGCCGTTGCCGACGTTGAGTGAGTCGAAGTCGTTCCAGCCCGGGTTCGGCCCTGCGTGCCGCCACCATTCCGCGGCCTTCGGGAAGAGCCGCGCGATGTTGTCCCAGGTGGTGAGGGCCTCGTTCTCGCAGTAGCACTCGACGTCCCAGTCGATGCGCCACCCGTCGGCGTGCTCCTTCCAGTAGTCGGCGTAGCGGATGTCGAGTGCCCAGGAGAGCTCGAACCAGATGTTGTTGCGCTTGAGCGCCCGCGACCACGCGGCGACGTCGTCGCGGGCATCGAGCGAGAGGTCGCCGACGCCCGACCCCGGGGTCACGCTGTCGAACTTGACGAAGTCGATGCCCCACTCGCCGAGCATGTCGGCGATCGAGTCGATGTAGGCCTGACCGCAGGGGGTGGAGAAGTCGATGCGGTGCCCGATGCCCCAGTAGTCGGCTTGCTGAACGGGCCGCTTGACGACGTCGGCGGTCGTGCACTCGGGGGCGCCGTAGACGGGATACGCGGCTTCGTAGACCGACTCCGAGATGCCGGGGATGAAGTAGAGGCCGATCTTCTGGCCGTTGCCGTGCACGTGGTCGATCACGGCCTGCAGGCCGTTCGGGTACAGCGTCTCGCTCGGGATCGGGCGGCCGTACTCGTCGTTGCTGCCGTTCCAGCCGGCGTCGATGTTGATGTACTCGTAGCCGTGGCTCTGCAGCTTCTCGTGCATGGCGTCGGACTGGGCGATGATCTGGTCGGCGCTGATCCAGGCCTGCCCGTTGCCGGCGTAGACCTGCATGCTGTAGCTGCTCCAGCCCATGTAGGGCTTGTCTGCGAGGGTCTCCTCGTCGGTGTTCGTGGCGGCGACGATGCTCGCCGCGAGCGCTGCGGTGACCGGGGTCGCGGGGACCTCGGTGGCGGATGCTGCGGATGCCGTGGCGGCACCTGCTCCGAGCACGAGTGCGCCGACGGCGAAGCCCGCCGTCCATCGCAACCGTGTTGTCGAACGGATGGTGTCGAACATGATTTCCTCTCGGTGGTTTCGACGGTGAAACCCCAGGCGCTCCGTCGCGTTGTCCCCAGGAAAGAGCCGGGCCCGACGGCCCGGCCAATTACTTGACACCGGTAATTAATCATGAATACGCTGAGACCGCAAGCAAACATCCGAGGTTTTGACAGGAAGATCGATGTCGCTCTCCGCAGCAGAAAACCCCTCGTCCGCGGCCGGAAATCTCCGGCTCTCGTGGGCTGCCCCGGCGACCCGATGGGAGGAAGCGGCCCCGCTCGGCAACGGGCGGATCGGCGCGATGACCTTCGGCGGCGCCGACGCGCGCTACGCCCTCAACGACTCCACTCTCTGGTCGGGGACGCCCGACGGCCCCGCCCGCGCGCTGCGCGACGTGATCGCCGCGGGCGCCGGCCCCGCACGCCTGGCCGAGGTGCGCGCGGCGCTCGACGCCGACGACGTGCGCCGCGCCGAAGACCTCCTCATGGCGTTCGAGGGGCCCTATTCGCAGGAGTACCTGCCGCTCGGCGACCTGCACGTGCGGATCGCCGACGCCGAGCCCGTCCACCCCGCGCGCATCCTCGACCTCGACGACGCCGTGCTGCTCGAGACGCTGCGCATTCCCGGCGGCACTCTGCGTCGCCGGTCGTGGGTCTCGGCGCCCGCGCAGGTGCTCGTGATCGAGATCGAGGCCGACGCCGAGTTCACGGCATCCGTCGCGCTGACCACTCCCCTGCACACCGATGGCCTCGACGTCCGCGACGGCGGGATGACGCTCGGCGTGGTCGCACCCATCGACGGGGCACCTCTGCACGAAGGACCATTGCAGACTCCGCTGCGGTACGCCGACGACGAGGGCTACGACGCCTTCGCCGCGGCTTCCGTCGCGTGGAGCACCGACGGCCGTGTCGAGGCGACCGCCGATGGTGTCGCCATCCACGGCGCCCGGCGCCTCCTGATCTTCCTCTCCTCCTCGTCTCGCGCCGCGTCGTGGTGGGCCGGCGCGAGCGAGGAGGAGTGGCGGAATGTCTCGCGCGAGACGATCCGGAACCGCGCGGCGGATCAGGCGGATGCCGCCGCTCGCCGCGAAGCATCCATCCTGTTCGACGAGCACGTCGCCGACCGACGCGCGCTCTCGCGGGCGCGGTTCGCGATCGGCGGGCGGCGCGAGGGCACCTGGGACGTCGAGCGCGATCTGCTGCGCGGCGACGACCTCGCCCTCAAGACGACCGTGATCGCCGAGTTCGGCGCGTATCTGCTCCTCTCCTGCTCGCGCGCCGGCAGCCCGGCCGCGAACCTGCAGGGGATCTGGAACGCCGAGCTGCGCCCCGCGTGGTCGTCGAACTACACGATCAACATCAACACCGAGATGAACTACTGGGCTGCTCCCGTGCTCGGTCTCGACGACTCCTTCGAGCCGCTGCTCGCGCTCGTCGAGAAGCTCGCCGAGAACGGCGCCGATGTGGCCCGCGAACTCTACGGGGCTCGCGGCTGGGTGGCCCACCACAACAGCGATGTGTGGGGCTGGGCACTGCCGGTCGGCGACGGCCACGGCGCCCCGAGCTGGGCGATCTGGATGATGGGCGGGGTCTGGTTGACCCACAACCTCTGGGACGCCTACGAGTTCGGCGGCGACCGCGACCTTCTGCGCGCGCGCATCTGGCCCGTGCTGCGCGGTGCCGTCGAGTTCTGCCTCGACTGGCTCGTGCCCGACGCCGACGGACGCCTGCGCACCTCGCCGTCCACATCTCCGGAGAACTCGTTCTTCGCCTCCGACGGCGAGGGCACCGCGATCGGCCTGACGTCGGCATCCGATCTGCTGCTCGTCCAGGGGCTGCTCGAGCGGGCCCTTCAGGCGATCGACGCCCTCGACCTCGACGACCCGACGCTCGCGTCCGAGATCACGAGCGCGCTCGGCGCCCTCGCCCCGGTCGGCATCCGTGCCGACGGGCGCATCAGCGAGTGGTCGGCCGACGTGGTCGAGGTCGAGCCGTTGCACCGCCACCTCACCCCCGTGCTCGGCATGTATCCGCTCGAGGTGACGACGCGCGAGCGCACCCCCGAGCTGTTCGATGCCGGCATCCGCCTGCTCGATGCGCGCGGCCCCGGAGCGATGGGGTGGTCGTGGGCATGGAAGATCGCGCTGCGCGCCCGCATCGGCGACGGCGAGACCGCCGCCTCGCTGCTCGACGAAGCGCTCACCCCGTTCGACGGCGATGCCACGCGCCACGGCCCGGTCGACGGCTCGGAGTGGGGCGGCCTGCTGCCGAACCTCTTCAGCACGCATCCGCCGTTCCAGATCGACGCGAACCTCGGCTTCCCCGCCGCGATCGCCGAGATGTTCGTGCAGAGCCACGGCGGCGTCGTGCGGCTGCTGCCCGCGCTGCCCGTCGCCTGGACGACCGGTGAGGTGCAGGGCATCGGTGTGCGCACCGGTCTCGTCGCCGACGTCGCCTGGTCGGACGGGCACCTCACCGAAGCGCAGCTGCACAACCGGCTCGCCGAGGACCGCACGGTCGAGGTCGAGCACGATGGGCGCCGTGTGACGCTGACCGTGCCTGCGGGCGGCACCCTCGCTGTGCCGGTCGGCGCTTCTTCTCTGAGCGGAGCCTCCGATGCGCGGTGAGTTCGTGACGGTCGACACCCCGACCACGCAGACCGAGCCCGCCGACTTCGACGCCTTCTGGGCGGAGACGCTCGACGAGACCAGACAGCATCCGCTCGGAGTCACGATCGAGCCGCACCCCGCCCTGATGACGGCCATCGACGTGTACGAGGTGACGTTCGCCGGATTCGGCGGCACGCAGATCCGCGCCTGGCTGCGCGTGCCGCACGGCACCACCGCACCGCTCCCCGGGCTCGTGCAGTTCTTCGGATACGGCAACGGCCGCGGCCACGCCCTGCGCGACCTGCGCTGGGCCGCCGCCGGCTACGCTCACCTCGTGGTCGACGCCCGCGGGCAGGGGCACGGCGACACCGACGACGACCACCCCGATGGCGGCCCCTCGGCCGGCGGGTTCCTCACCCGCGGTCTGCGCTCGCCGCACGAGTACTACTACCGTCGCGTCTACGCCGACGCGGTGCGGGCGGTCGAGGCCCTCCGGTCGCTCGACCTGGTCGATGCATCACGCGTGGGCGTCGTCGGCGCCAGCCAGGGCGGCGGCATCGCGCTCGCCATGGCCGGACTCGTACCCGACCTCGCCGTCGCGATCATCCAGGCCCCCTTCCTCAGCGAACTGAATCGCGCCGCCGACCTCAGCGACGAGGCGCCCTACGCCCTGCTCACCCAGTACTTCGCCGACCGCCGGCTCGATCGAGCAGCAGCTCTCGACACCCTCCGCTACTTCGACGCCGTGAACCACGCGAAGCGCGCGAACGCTCCGGCGCTCCTGAGCACCGGGCTGCGCGACGGGGTCACGCCCCCGGCATCCGTGCTCCCCGCCTTCACTGCGTATGGCGGCGAGAAGCACGTCGTGCTCTGGCCCGACAACGGCCACGAGGCCGGTGGCGACCTCGACGAGGAGAACGCCCTCGAGTTCGCCGCCGCCCGTCTGCGCCCGTGATTCGCTACGGTTGCCGATAACGAACGAGGAATTGATGGACCACGACACGTCGACGCGCACCACCCTCATCCGATCCGCATCGGATGCCGGATCGAAGGTGTTCGCGACCATCCTCACGCGCAGCCCGATCAGCCGCATCGAGATCGCGCGGCACACCGGCCTGTCGCAGGCCGCCGTCACCAAGGCCGTCTCGCCGCTGGTCGCGGCCGGACTCGTGGATGCACCGCCCGCCGAGCACCGCGACGGCAACCCCGGGCGGCCCGTCGCCCCGGTGTCGATCGTGCCCGAGGCGATGATCATGCTCGGCGTGAAGGTGAACGTCGACGAAGTCATCGCCGTCGCCACCGACCTCACGACCACCGTGCTCGCCTCCGAGCACCGTGCGCTCGCGGCCCACGACCCGGATGCCGTGCTCGAGGCCATCGTCGCTGTCGTGGGGTCTCTCGAGAATGAACTCGGGCCGCGCTCCGCCGCGATCGCCGGGCTCGGCGTCTCGATCTCAGGCGACGTCGACAGCCGCCACGGCATCGTTCGCGAGTCGGCCATCATGGGCTGGACCGACGAGGACTTCGCCGCGCGGCTTCGCGACCGGATCGGCCGGCCGGTCACTCTCGAGAACGACGTGCACGCGCTCACCGTCGGCGAGCACTGGTTCGGCATCGGCCTGGGCACCGCCTCGTTCGCGATCGTCACGATCGGCCGTGGCATCGGAAGCGGCCTGCACGTGAACGGCCAGGTCGTCAGCGGCGCCTACGGCGTCGCCGGCGAGATCGGGCACCTGCCCCTCGCCGACCCGCGACGCGTATGCCCGTGCGGACGCAACGGTTGCGTCGAAGCCGTGGCCGCGACGCCCGCCATCGAAGCAGCGGTCTCAGCCGCGCACGGGCGGATCATCGGCATCGACGAGGCCGTGCGCCTCGCCCACGACGGAGACCCCGCGGCCGAGGCAGCATTCCGCGAGGCTGCCGAGATCGTCGGCACCGCCATCGCCACGCTCGTGAACCTCACCGGCCCCGAGCTCGTCATCATCGGCGGCGAGGGCGTGTCGAACTTCGATCTCTTCGACGAGACGCTGCGCAGCGCCTTCGAGGCGCACGCGTTCGGCGCCGCGGCGCGCTGCCGTATCGTCGCACGCCCGCACACCTTCGAGGACTGGGCCCGCGGGGCCGCCGCGGCCGCGATCCAGTCGCTCGTGCGCTGAGCTCGTCCGTCGAAGCATCGCAGCTCCGAATCCAGCCTGCGGGGCGGGACCCTTCGACAGGCTCCGGGACCCAGTTCGGAACTGCGGCTGCCGAAGCGTCGCAACCCACCACACGCAGAACTGCCCGGCGGAAGCATCCGCCGGGCAGTTCCTGTTCACTCGATCACAGTGCGTCGTAGAGCTCCTGCTGCAGCTCGAGATAGCGGTCGACGCCCAGGCCGTTCAGGTCGTCGATGTACGACTGCCATGCGCCGTCGTCGTTGATGTCGCGCTGCCCCGTGACGAACTCCGCCTGCGCCTGCGTGATGTAGGTCGCGATGTTCGTCTGCAGCTCGGCGATCTCCGCCGAGGTGTCGGGGTTCGGCCACAGCTTCTCCGACGGGAAGACGAGGCTCTCGTCGGGAGCGAAAGGCTCGTAGAGGTTCGTAGCCTCGAGCAGACGACGCTCGTACCCGTCGGGGGCGTAGATGTCCTCCGGAACGACCTGCGAGTTGCGGAACTCGAGCGAGTCCCAGTACTGCCCCATCGAGCGCCAGGAGGCGTTCGACGTCTCGTCGTAGGTGAGCGGCTTGAAGGTCGGCTCGAGCTCGGGGTCGAGGGCGACATCGCCCGGCTCGGCCGGAACCCACGCCTCGCCCTCGGGGCCCATGGCGCCGAGCTTGTCGCCCTCGTCGGTCACGAGGTAGTCGATCGCCTTGATCGCCTGGATGCGCTCCTCCTCGGTCGACTTGTTCGTGAGCGCGAACATGCCCAGCGAGCTGATCGGCGAACGGTAGGTCGCGAACTGCGTGCCGTCGGGGCCCTTCACCGGTGGCACCGCGTCGTAGTGCGTGTCGCGCCCGTCGGGTGAATCCTGAGTGACGATCTCGTACGGGTGCAGCACCGCCGCAGCGCCGAGGATCTCGGCCTCGGCGTTGTCGCCCAGCGCGCGCAGCGACTCGCCGTTCTGCGTGAACGACGCGGTGTCGATGAGTCCCTCGTCGGCGAGCGACGAGATGTACTTCAGGCCTTCGCGCCATCCGTCGGTGGTCGCCGAGAGCGTGACCTCGTCACCGTCGAGCACCATCGGCGGCGGGCTCGTAGGCGAACCGTACGGGGCGTAGGTGAAGGCGTTCATGAAGTAGTTGATGACCGGTTCGCCCGACGAGGCGCTGAGCGCGACCTCGTCGGCCTTGCCGTTGCCGTTCGGGTCGTCGTTCTTGAACGCGCGCAGCATCTCGCGCAGTTCCTCGGTGTCGGTCGGCTGCTCGAGCCCCAGCTTGTCGAGCCAGGTCGTGTTGACCCAGAGCTTCGACGGGTAGCTGCAGTGGAAGCACTCGGTCCACTGGGTGATCGCGTAGATGTGCCCGTCGGGCGCGGTGACCGACTGCTTCCAGTCGGGCTTCTCCTCGAAGCGCTCCTTGAGGTTCGGCGCGTACTCGTCGATGAGGTCTTCGAGGGGCACGAGCACGCCCTGCTGCCCGTACTTGAGCACCTCGCTGCGCGAGAAGGCGTCGACCCACGGCACGAGGAAGTACGCGTCGGGGTAGTCGCCGCTGGCGAGCGACACCTGGCGCTTCTCTCCGGCGACGCTGCCGTCGTAGGTGGTGGTCTGCCAGTCGAAGTCGATGTCGAACTTCTCCTCGAGCAGCTTCGTGAACGCGTTGTCCTTGAGCGAGCCGTTGTCGCCCTGCGGGCCGAACGCGACGAGCTTGCCGTTGTCGTCGCTGGGCGACGTGCACGCCGCCAGCGCTCCTGCGGCGAGAGCGAGGGCGCCTACGGCCGCCGCTCCTCGGATGATGCTGTGTCTCATTGCCGGAATCTCCTTTGCCCGGGTAATGGGGGTGTGTGGTGGTGGGTCTGTGAGAGGTGTCAGCCCTTGACGGCGCCGACCATGATCCCCTTGTTGAAGTACTTCGCGACGAACGGGTAGGCGACGAGCATCGGGATGGTCGCGATGACGACGGTCGAGTACCGCATGAGGTCGGCGAGTTCACGGCGTCGCAGCTGCTCGGCGACATCGCCGCCACCGCCCGAGTCGTTGAGGATCAGGAGTCCCCTCAGCACGAGTTGGAGCGGCTGCAGGTCGGCGTTGCGCAGGTAGAGCAGGGCGTCGAAGTACGAGTTCCACTGCATGATCGCGTACATCAGGGCGATGACGGCGAGCAGGGGTTTCGCGAGCGGCACGACGATGGTCCAGAGGATGCGCAGTTCGGATGCCCCGTCGAGCTGTGCCGCCTCGTACACCTCATCGGGCACGGCCGAGCGGAAGTACACGATCGCGATGATCACCTGCCAGACGCCGATCGCGTTGGGCAGCAGCATCGACCAGCGGGTGTCGAGCAGGCCGAGGGACTGCACGACGAGGTACATCGGGATGACGCCACCGCTGAACAGCATCGTGAACACGACGCCACCGGTGATGACCTTGCGTCCGAAGAGCTGGGTCCGCGAGAGCGGGTAGGCGACGGCGACGGTGCCGAGCACGCTGATGAGCGTGCCGACGACGGTGTAGAAGATCGAGTTGCCGAACCCGCGGAGGATCGCGGGGTTGCCGAGCGCCTCTTCATAGCCCTTGAGAGTGAAGTCGACGGGCCAGAACAGCACGCGTCCCGCCGAGACGGCCTGCGGGCTCGAGACCGAGCTCGCGAGGATGTTCAGCAGCGGCAGCAGCACGACCAGCAGGAAGACGGTGAGCAGGATGTAGGCCGCGGCGATGAACACGCGGTCGGTCTTGGTCTCCTTGACCTTGACGCCGCGGGTGAGCGGGTCGCGCTTCGGTCGACGCTTCTTGTTCTTCGCGACGACGACCTCTTCGGTCAGGAGCGCCTCGGTGTTGATCGTGGTCACCACAGTCCGTTTCCCGTCACTCGCTTCGACACCGTGTTCACCACGAGCAGCAGCACGAGGCTGATCACGGCGTTGAAGAGCCCGATCGTCGCTCCGAGGCTGAAGTTCGCATTGAGGATGCCGGTTTTGTACACGTAGGTCGGGATGATCTCGGACGTCGAGAGGTTGAGCGCGTTCTGCAGGAGGAACGCCTTCTCGAATCCGATCGCCATGATGTTGCCGACCCCCAGGATGAGGATGATGGATGCCGTGGGCAGCAGCGCCGGGATGTCGACGTTCCAGATCTTCTGGAGCCTGCTGGCGCCGTCGATCTTGGCGGCTTCGTAGAGCGAGGTGTCGACCGAGGCGAGGGCCGCGAGATAGATGACGGCCGAGTATCCGGTCGTGGTCCAGATGTCGGTGGCGACGTAGATGTGCCGGAAGAAGTCGGCGCTGGCGAGCAGATCGACCTGCCCGGCGCCGAAGAAGCTGAAGGTGCGGCCGAGCAGCCCGACGCGCGGCGAGAGCAGCAGGATCGTCATCGACACCACGACCACGGTCGAGATGAAGTACGGCGCGTAGGTGACCATCTGCACGGTGCGCTTGAAGAAGCGCAGGCGCACCTCGTTGAGCGCGAGGGCGAGGATGATCGGCAGCGGGAAGCTGGCGAGCAGGGTGTACGCGGCGAGGATGAACGTGTTGCCGACCAGGCGCGGGAAGACGGGATTGCGGAAGAGGTTCGCGAAGTTGTCGAACCCCACCCACGGGCTCCCCCAGACGCCGTCGATCGGGTTGTAGTTCTTGAACGCGATGACCGCATTGGCCATCGGGATGTAGCGGAACACGATGAACCAGATGATGGGGATCAGCAGCAGGAGGTACAGCTGCCAGTAGCGGCGCAAGCTTCGGCGGAACCGGGACTGCCGTTTCGGCCGTTCCACCGGAGCCGCCGCTGCCGCGGCGGGGAGGTCGTGCTCGACGGTGAGCGTCATATCTACCTTCTTGGGAGAATTACTTTACGTCGTAATATAAACACCGCCGAGGCCGATGCGCAACCCGAACATCCGACGTCTCCCCCGAGCGCTTCCTCGTTCCGGGCGCACGAAAGGCCGGTATCGCAGCGGATACCGACCTCTCGTGCGACCTGAACGGATGCCGTCAGCGGCGGATGCGCGCGTTGTGCGTGGCGATCACGGCGATCGTCAGTGCGACCCATACCAGCAGCAGGGGAAGAGCTCCCCACGGCCAGGCCACGTCGGCGGCCGTGGAGGCCAGCCCCACCCCGAGAACGAGGAGACCAGCAGCTCCTGCGCGCATCGCGATCGCCCACTTCGGCGTGATCTCCGCCTCACGCCAGTACGGCACCCGCCGCCCGGGGTTGGCGCGCACGACTCGGATCAGCGACGCGAGGAAGAGCGCGAGACCGGCGGTGGAGACGAGAAGCCCGGCGA
Source organism: Microbacterium sp. NPDC090225 (assembly GCF_044772365.1). Taxonomy (NCBI): domain Bacteria; kingdom Bacillati; phylum Actinomycetota; class Actinomycetes; order Micrococcales; family Microbacteriaceae; genus Microbacterium; species Microbacterium sp. NPDC090225. The sequence continues at coordinate 1,514,022 of NZ_JBIVYS010000001.1, forward strand.
TAAGCATCCGACGACCGTAACAACCAGTCGAGGGCGGCACAACGTCTCCCGCGGGGCGACGTAGCCTGGTCAGCACACCCGCAGAGCGAACCAGGAGTCCCATGGCCGAAAAGATCGACGAGGCCGAACGCGCCGCCCGCGCCGCCCACCTCAAGGAGCGGATCTACCTCACGTTCGCCGCGCTCGCCGTCGTGATCACGCTCTCGGCCCACGGCCACGTGAGCGCCGGCGAGGCGGCGACGACGCTCATCGTCACGGTGATGGGCACCCTGCTCGCCGTCTTCACCGCCGACCTGATCTCGCACCTCGTCGTGCACGAGCGTCTGTTCACTCGATCCGAACTGCGGCACGCCCTCGCGTCGAGCTTCGGAGCTCTCGGCACGGTCGTGCTGCCGTTCGTGTTCCTGGGATTCGCCGCTCTCGACGCCTGGTCGACGGATGCCGCGCTACGCGCCAGCGCGATCGCCCTGCTCCTCTCGCTGATCGTGATCGGCTGGATCGCGGTTCGACGGATGCCACTGACGTGGCTCCAGCGTCTCATCGCGCTCGGAGCCGAAGCGGCGCTCGGCCTCGCCGTCATCGGCCTGCAGGTGCTCGCGCACGGCTGATCCGCGCATGCCGTACGTGCGCGCCATATTCGCGCGCACGCATGTTCCGCGGAGTCAACGCCCTGCCCGCGCCCGCGCCCCGGGCCTATGGTCGGGAAATGAACGTACAACTGAAGATCGCAGGGCAGAGCCCTGAACTGCTGGGCCTGGGGTCCGTCCTCGTCGGTTCGCTTCCCGCCGCACCGATGACCACCGACGCCCCCGACCATTACGCCGTCGCAGCGGTGTCCACGCGCAAGGCTGATCGCGACGCGGTCGTGTTCACCCCTCCCTCCACAAGCGATCGGTCGTCCGACGACGACGACTCCCGCATCGAGGACTGGGTCGAAGAAGGAGGCGCAGTCCGCAGCTAGCGGCGACGCCGGAGAAGGAGGTCGTCATGGACGACATCCGCCCGACCATCCGCACCCGTCCGCGCGAGGGCACCGCGCGCGCGACGCGCGCGTTCACCGAGCTGGCGCAGCAGGTCCGCCACCAGGGCCTGCTGCGCCGCCGATACGGGTACTACTGGACGAAGCTCATCGCCGCGCCGCTGGTCGTCTCCCTGTGCCTCGCGGCGTTCGTCTGGATCGGCGAGTCGTGGTGGCAGCTCTTCACGGCCGCCGCGCTCGCGATCGTCTTCACTCAGGTCGCTTTCCTCGGTCATGACGCCGCACATCGGCAGATCTTCGTCTCGGGGCGCTGGAACGACTGGATCAGCCTGATCCTCGGCGACCTGCTCGTCGGCATGAGTTACGGCTGGTGGCAGCACAAGCACACCCGCCACCACGCCAACCCGAACAAGCTGGGATCCGACCCCGACATCGAACTCCCCGTCATCGCCGTCACGGCCGAGACGGCGGCGAAGCATCGCGGTCCGGTGCTCACCTGGACGCGCGGTCATCAGGGCGTGTTCTTCTTCCAGATCCTGCTGTTCGAAGGGCTGTCGTTGCACGCCTCGGGCGTGCGCCGGGTGTTCGCGCGCGGTCGTCTCGAACGGCGATGGGTCGAGATCGCTTTCCTCGGCATCCGCCTCGGAGGTTTTCTGACGCTCGTCTTCCTCGTGCTGTCGCCGGGTATCGCTTTCGTCTTCCTGGCCGTGCAGCTCGGCCTGTTCGGCTTCTACATGGGGATCGCCTTCGCTCCGAACCACAAGGGGATGCCGGTCGTGCCGCGCGACATGACGCTCGACTTCCTGCGGCGTCAGGTGATGATGAGCCGGAACGTGCGGGGCACTCGCCTGCTCGACGTCGTGATGGGCGGACTGAACTATCAGATCGAGCACCACCTCTTCCCGTCGATGCCCCGCCCGCACCTCCGCCGTGCGGCGCCGATGATCGCCGAGTACTGCCGCACGCACGACGTGCCGTACACCTCCGTGGGCTTGCTCACCTCGTATGCGATCGTCGTGCGCTACATCAACCGGGTCGGACTCGGCGAGCGCGACGTCTTCACCTGCCCGCTCATCGAGCAGCGCAGCCTCATCGGCTCGACCTAGACGGAACATGGATCTTCGTTATATACTTGCTTATATAGCGAAGGGGGCGACGTGACCGTCACATCTATCGACATCGATCCGCAGGAACTTCGTCGGGCGAAGGAACTCGCCGGCACGTCATCCAACCGGGAAACCGTCGACCTCGCCTTGCGCACGCTGATCGCCGTGCGTCGACAGCCGGTCGCCGTCGAGCGCATCATCGCTCGGCGGTTCGAGGCCGACCAGATCGATGCTCCGACGATCACGCCCTCGCCCGCCGCGTCGTGACGACATACCTCATTGACAACAGCATCTGGCAGAAAGCGGGTTCGAGCGACGTGATCGCTCGACGGCTGCGGGAGATCGCCCCGCAGGATCTCATCCTCACGTGTCCGCCGCAGGTCCTCGAGTACTGCCATTCGGCGAGAACACCTCAGGAGTACCGCGAACTCCGCGAGGACATGGAGGGACTCCTCCCGGCGTGGGATCATCCATCCGAACACGATGCTCTCGCCATCCAGCAGGCGCTCTGGGATTCGGGCCTGGTGCGCGCCGCCGCAGCATTCGACTGCCTCATCGCCGCCTACGCTGTCGCGAATCAGGCGGTCATCCTGAACTCCGATCGGGACTTCGGCTTCATCGAGCGGGCGACCGACGGCGCCGTCCGCCAGGAGTACGTCGAGGCCTGAGGCGGTACCCACCCCCGTTGCCTCGCCCCACGGCGACTGGAAGACTCGGGCGATGACCTCGGATCACGGCTTCCCCGAACACGTCTTCGATTCGCTGGGGGTCGCGCCGACGGTCTTCCCCGAGCTGATCGGCGGGTCGGTCCGTGTGGTCGAAAAGCGCCCGACCGACGCGCCGGTGACGGTGATGACGCTGGGCGCCTCGCGCCTGCCGACCGACACCGGTGAGCAGGTCGAATTGGCGGTCGAGGTAATCGACGGGCAGCAGGGCGCCGCTCTCGCCGCGATCGAGATCGTCTGCGACGACATCGCCCGCAATCGCCGGGTACCTCCGGTCGGCGCCCCCTGGCGCAATACCGAGCCGTTCCTCTCGGGCACGCGCATCACGGCGATCATGGCGACGGGCTCTCGGTGGGGCGGCTCGTTCGACGAGGTGCGGCACGAGGGTGCAGTCGTCGGCCATGTGCGCACGCTGCGCCTGCTCACCGATACCGAGGCGGCGTTCGCCGCGGCACGCGGCTGGGATGCGCTGGTCGCCGAGGCCGGCTCCCTCGACGCGCTGCTCGACGTGACCCGCGACGACATGGTGGCCACGCCCGCGGGCATCGCCGGCAACCGCCCCGTGTTCCTCTCGAAGCTGCACGCCGAGCATCCGCCCCGCTGGGTCACGTTCACGGGCGCGCACCTGCAGTCGGTCACCGGACTCGAATCGGATGCCTACATGAACGACTCCGCGAACCACGAGGTGTGGTCGGTCGACTCGTACCTTGCCCGGTTCCCGTGGATCGCGGACTTCGCGCAGAAGGCCCTGCCCGGCCAGACGGCGCTGTTCACGGATGCCTCCGGCGCCTACGTGCTCGAAGACGACTAGGCGTCGCGGGCGGGAGTGGACTTCGCGCCCGACGACGGTCGAGGAGCGTCGGCCCCTTCGGCTTCGGTCGCGACCCAGCTGGCGAGCATCTTGAGCTTGTCCTCGGAGGGGGTGCCCGGCTCTGCGGTGTAGGTCGCCATCCGCAGTCCCGGGTCGGCCGGCAGCTCGAAGGCCTCGTAGACGAGTTCGATCTCGCCGACGACCGGGTGGTTGAGTCGCTTGGTGCCGCTGCGGTGGTAGCGCACGTTGTGGGCGGCCCACAGCATCCGGAACCGATCGCTGCGCGTCGACAGCTCGCCGACGAGGTCGCTGAGCTTGCGGTCGTAGGGGTTGCGCCCGGCTTCGCCGCGCATGGCCGCGACGAGGTCTTGCGTATTGCGGTCCCAGTCGATGTAGAACTCCTGCGCCGCGGGGTTCAGGAACGCGAATCGGGCGCTGTTCGGGCTCGGTTCGGACCACAGCGGCGCGTACAGCGCGTGCCCCAGCGCGTTCGCGCCGAGGTAGTCGAAGTAGTTGTTGCTCACGAGGGCGGGTGCACCCGTCATCGCGTCGAGCAGACGTTGGATGCTGGGGCGGATGGCCTCGGTCTTCTTGCGCGGTTTGCGCGCGACGGGTGAGGCGTTGGCCGCGCGGGCGAGATCGAAGAGGTGCGCGGTCTCGGCGTCGTCGAGCTGCAGTGCCCGCGCGAGCGCGTCGAGGACGCTGTCGGAGACGCCCGAGAGGTCGCCGCGCTCCAGACGCGTGTAGTAGTCGACGCTCACGCCGGCGAGCAGCGAGACCTCCTCCCGACGCAGCCCCGGCACGCGACGGTTGCCCCCGAACGCCGGGAGTCCGGCCTGGTCGGGGGTGATGCGTGCGCGCCTCGTCGAGAGGAACTCGCGTGCTTCGCTGCGGGTGTCCATGCTCCGACCGTACGCCTCGCAGCGCGGCGAAGGGAGGTACTGGCAGTACCGGGGAGGACCGTCACTGCTCCGGATGGCGCGACCGGCGTGTGATGGAGGCATGACCTCGACACGGCACAGAGCGGCGATCCTGACGATCATCCTCGTCAGCTACTTCATGATCCTGCTCGACAACTCGGTGATCTTCACCGCGCTGCCGAGCCTGCAGTCCGAGCTCGGGCTGTCGCCGTCTCAGCTCGCCTGGGTGCAGGACGCCTACACGCTGGTGTTCGGCGGCCTTCTGCTGCTCGGGGCCCGGGCCGGCGATCTGCTCGGTCGACGGCGGGTTTTCGTGTTCGGACTCGCGGTGTTCGCGATCGCCTCCCTGCTCATCGCCGTCGCGCCCGCCGCGTGGTGGATCATCACCGCACGGGCGCTGCAAGGAGTCGGCGCGGCGATCGTCGCACCGTCGGCCCTGTCACTGCTCACGGCGAGCTTCGAGGGCGCCGAGCGCGACCGTGCGGTCGCCTGGTACGCCGCGACGGCGGGCATCGGAGCGAGCCTCGGGATGCTGGTGGGTGGAGCAGCCGCCACGTTGCTGAGCTGGCGCGCGGGCTTCTGGCTCAACGTGCCGATCGGCGCCGCGATGATCCTCCTCGCCCCGCGGTTCCTGCCCGAGACCGAGACGGCGCGCGGACGCTTCGACGTCGTGGGCGCCCTCACGTCGACGCTCGGCATCGGCGCGCTGGTCTTCGGGCTCCTGCACGGGTCGGAGGCCGGATGGGCCGACCCGATCGCCCTGGCCTCGTTCGCCGCCGCGGTCGCCCTCCTCATCGTCTTCGTGTTCGCCGAGGCCCGGGCCGCGCAGCCGATCCTGCCGCTGCGGCTCTTCCGCAGCCGCACGCGCACCGGTGCATATCTCGTGCGCCTCACCTACCTCGGCGCGATGATCGGGTTCTTCTTCTTCACGACGCAGTTCCTGCAGGGCGTGCTAGGTTTCACCGCTCTGCAGGCGGGGCTCGCCTTCCTGCCGATGACGCTGGTGAACTTCGTCGTCGCACTCGCGATCCCGCGACTCGTGGGTCGCATCGGCGGCACGTGGCCGCTCGTCGTCGGCATCTTGCTGACGCTGGCCGGGATGCTCTGGCTCGGCCAGCTCGGCGCCCACAGCACCTATGTCACGGGTGTCGCCCTGCCGATGCTCCTGATCGGCGCAGGTCAGGGTCTGGCGTTCGCCCCGATGACCTCGTTCGGCATCGCCGGAGCATCCGCGTCGGACGCCGGGGCCGCCTCGGGCGCCGTGAACACCTTCCATCAGGTGGGCATGTCGCTGGGCCTCGGGATCCTCGTCGCGGTGGCCGCGGCATCCGATGTTCCCGGCGCCGACCCGGCGGTCGCCCTCTCCGCCGAGGTGTCGGCTGCCCTCACCGGAGCCGCTGTGCTCCTCGGTATCGCGCTGACGCTGGCGCTCGTTCTGATCGTCCCCGGCCGCCGTTCGGCCGGGGTGCAGGGAGGTAACACCAGCCCCTCCCACTCCCCCGCATCCGCTCCCACACTGGAGGTATGACCATGAATCTCACACTCAACAACGGCGTCACGATGCCCGCGCTCGGCTTCGGCGTGTTCCAGGCCGCGCCCGATGAGACCACCGCGGCCGTGACCTCGGCCCTCGAGACCGGCTACCGCCTGATCGACACCGCCGCCGCCTACGGCAACGAGCGCGAGGTCGGCGAGGCGATCCGCCGCTCGGGCATCGCGCGCGACGAGATCTTCATCGAGACGAAGGTCTGGATCAACGACTTCGGCTACGACGAGACCCTGCACGCGTTCGAGAAGTCGACCGGCAAGCTCGGCGTCGACACGCTCGACCTGCTCATCCTGCACCAGGCCCTGCCCTCGCGCTTCGATCTGACGGTCGGCGCCTACAAGGCTCTCGAGACGCTGCTCGCCGACGGACGCGTGCGCGCCATCGGCGTCAGCAACTTCATGCGCCGCCACCTCGATCGCCTGGCCGGTGAGACCTCGGTCGTGCCCGCGATCAACCAGATCGAGGTGCACCCGTACTTCCAGCAGCGCGACGTGCAGAAGGCGGATGCCGCGGCCGGCACGGTCACGCAGGCCTGGTCGCCCATCGGCGGAATCACCGCGTACCGCCCGAATGGCGCATCCGCGTTCGACGACGAGACGCTGCAGGCGATCGGTGCCGAGCACGGCAAGTCTCCCGCGCAGGTGATGCTGCGTTGGCACCTGCAGCAGGGGCGCTCGGCGCTGCCGAAGTCGGTGCGTCCCACGCGCATCGCCGAGAACTTCGACGTCTTCGACTTCGAGCTCACGGCCGACCAGCTCACCGCGATCGACGCGCTCGACACCGATGTGCGCCGGGGCCCCGAGCCCGAAGACGTCACGCTCGAGACCTTCAGCCGCGAGATCCCCGAAGCATGACTCATCGTGCGGCGGGCGCAGCGGGAGCGATGGGTGCGCTGGTGGCAGCGGGCCTGACCGGCTGCGCCGCCGCACCGACGGATGCCGTCGACTACCGTGACGGCAGCTACGAGGCGACCGGGTGGTACGGCTCGTTGCCCTCCCATCAGGACGTGACGCTGACCATCGAGGATGACCGCGTCACCGAGGTCGCCATCACCACACCGGCCGAGGATCCGACGTCCCTCGAGCACCAGCGGCGGTTCGCCGCAGCGCTCGGAGACGAGATCATCGGCCGCGACATCGACACCATCGCCCTCGACCGCCTGGCCGGAGCCAGCGGTTGCTCCGAGGGGTTCATGAACGCTCTGGCCGAGATCAAGGACGCGGCGAGAGCCTGACGCATACGGAGAACCATGACATCCCTGAACATCCTCCTCGTCGGCGGCACCGGCAGCATCGGTCGGCATGTCGCCCGGGTCGCCGCCGACGCGGGCCACCGGGTCCGCGTGCTCAGCCGTCGCGCGAACGGCGAGGGCACGGTGCGCGGCGACCTCACCGATCCCTCCACACTCGCCGACGCGGTCGACGGCATCGACGCAGTCGTGTTCACCCACGGCACCCACGGCGGCGAGGAGGGCTTCCGCGACGTCGACTACGGCGGTGTGCGCAGCGTCCTCGCAGCGATCGGCGATCGCCCCGTGCGCATCGCGCTGATGACCGCGATCGGCGTCACGTATCGGGACGGGTCGTACAACCGGTCGAGCCATGCGCACGACTGGAAGCGCCGCGGCGAGCGCCTCGTCCGCGCGAGCGGGCACCCGTACACGATCGTGCGCCCGAGCTGGTTCGACTACAACGACGACGACCAGCACGAGCTGCACTTCCTGCAGGGCGACACCCGAACCGCCGGCAGTCCGGCCGACGGCGTGATCGCGCGTGCGCAGATCGCCGAGGTGCTCGTCGCATCGCTGACATCGGATGCCGCGACGAACAAGACGTTCGAGTTGGTGGCCGAGCGGGGCCCGGCGCAGACCGACCTCGATCCGCTGTTCGCCGCCCTCGACCCCGACACCGGGATCGACGGCGCCCACGATGTTGACAACCTGCCGCTGGGCGAGGAGCCCGTCGAGGTGCGCGCCGATCTCGATCGGGTGGCGCCCGGTCGGATCTAGCTGCGTCGCCGGTACGACCAGGGGGGTCGGAGCCGTGCAACGCCTCAATCGAGCGCGATGACGTGCCCGTCGAGGCCGGAGGCGAACGCGGCGAGCCCGACTTCGAGCGCCTCGCCGGCGTAGTCGGCGCCACCGGAGAAGGAAGCCGGATCGTCGGCGAAGACAGCGCGTTCCTCGGCCCCGGGCCAGGTGACGGCGATGACGTTGCCGGTCGGCTCGGCGAGCTGCGTGCCGAGCACGAGGAACGACACGTCGAGGTTGGCGGCGGAGGCTCGATCGAGCACTCCGACGAGCGCGGGTCCGATGCCGACGACCGCATCAGGGCGATCGGCAAGAGCGGCTGTCACGGCCGCGACGGCGTCGGTGTCCGCGTGCACTCGCACGGTGGCTCCGTGGCGGGCGGCCGCGTCCTGCACGGCGGCGAGCGCCGCGTTCTCCTCCTCCCCGGCATCCGATGGCACGACCACCGAGAGGGCGGCACCGTCCGGTACCGCGGCCGTGACCGCCGATCGCTCGAGGGTCGAGCCCGGCACGAGCTCGGCGGGCGTCGATGCCGAGGCGCTCGGCGTCGGGGTCGGCGGGCCCGACGCGTCGACGGCGGGCGTGCAGCCGACGAGCGCGATCGCGAGCAGGAGGCCGACGGCGGGCGCTGACCACTTCATGGGTTCCTCGGGAAGTACGGGGATGCCCCGGGCTCGAGAGCCCGGGGCATCCGTGATCGTCAGTCGCGGTTCGCGACCAGGCGACGACGGGCGACGAGCACACCGCCGACCACGAGCAGCAGCAGAGCGATGCCGCCGATCGCGAGGGGCAGTTCTCCGCCGGTCGTGGCGAGCGCGTCGGAACCGGCTCCGGATGCCGCTGCGGCGGCGATCGTGAAAGCGGTCTCGACCGTCGAACCGTCGGGCAGGGTCACCACGATCGTGTGGGCTCCGGCCTCGAACGTCGTCGGGATCGTCCAGGTCGCGGCCAGCGTGCCGTCGGCCGCGACCGTGAACGAACCCAGGTCGACCGGGTCGGAGTGCACGACGACCGACACGGTGTCACCGGGGGTGAACCCGGTGCCCGCGATCGTGATCTTGCCACCCTGGACGGCCTCTCCCGAGACCGTGACGCGAGGCTTCGCGGGAGCGGTGACCGGCGCCTCGACGACGGTCACCGTGCGGTCGGCGGTCGCGATGTTGCCCGCGGCATCCGTCGCCGTGTAGACGAGGTCGTACGAGCCGAGCACCGCGGTGTCGACCGAACCCTCGACCTCGAGCGACGCAGTGACGTCACCGTCGCGCTCGTCGGTGGCGGTGACTCCGGCGAGGGCGTCGAACTTCTCGCCCTGCACGACCTCCGACTCGGCCGGGAAGGCGATCTCGGGTGCGGTGACGTCGTCGCGCACGAGAGTGACCTCGTCGACGACGCTGTTCACGGGCGACGCCGTGCCGTTCGCCTGGCTGCGCAGGGTGGTGACGGTGATGGAGTCGTCGGTGACCTCGATGTGCGAGTAGTTGCGCACCTTCTCCTGGTTGATGACCGAGCCGTACCAGGCGTCGGGTGCCTTCACGTCGTAGTACTTCGATCCGCTGGCGGAGTTGGCGGTGACGTACAGCACCTCGCCCTCAGCGGCGGAGACCTCGGACTGGCCGGGCACCTCGGTCGCGTCGGCGAGCTCGCCGTCCTTGATCAGGTACGTGCGGGTGTAGCTGTGGTCGTGGCCCTGTAGCACGAGGTCGAAGCCGAGGTCGGAGATCGCGGTCGGCAGCGCGTTGCGCAGGCGCTCGATCTGGGTGTCGTACACGTGCGACGCGACCGAGTAGATCGAGTGGTGGAACGCGAGCACCTTCCACTTCGCGTCGGCACCGTGCTCGGCCACGACCTTCTCCATGAAGTCGATGTGGCTCTGGTCGTCGTTGCTGTTCGTGTTCAGCACGACGTAGAGCACGTCCTTGTAGATGAACCAGTAGTCGCCGCCCGACGAGGTGCCGCTGCTCGCGGAGCCCGCGGTCTCATCGAGGTTGGGCACCGTGTAGTGCTGCGCGTACGCCTTCGAGCCCACGTCGTGGTTGCCGTTGACCGGCACGGTGGGGATGCTCGAGAGCTGGTCGGGCGCGAGGTAGTAGCCGTATTCGGTCTCACTGGATGCCGTGTTGACCTGGTCGCCGGCCGAGAAGAGCAGCTCGCTGTCGGGGTAGGTCTGCTCGGCGATGTCGAGCGTGTCGGCCCAGCCCTGACCGTCGCGCTCCGCGTTGCCGGAGGCGCCGATCTGCGGGTCACCGAAGAAGAGGAAGCCGTAGTCGCCCGAGAACGACGCGGTCGAGAACGACCGGACGTCCGACCAGCCGCCGGCCTCGGAGCCCACGCGGTAGAGGTAGGTGGTGTTCTCGGCGAGGCCCTGGAGCGCGGCGCGACGGTTGTACTCGTTGCTGCTCGTGAGGCCGCCGGTGGCGGCGACGGTGGTGACGCCGGATGCCGGGAACGACGAGGTGTCGGTGCCGGGTGCGTACTGCAGCTCCTGAGCCGAGTCGACGTTCGTGTACCAGGTCACGTTGCGGGCCGACTCGTCGGCGCCGATCGTGAGGACCACGTCGTCGTACGATGCCACGGGCTCGACGCCCGCGATCTTCGGGGTGAGGCTCTGGAAGTCGAAGTAGATGTCGGAGCTCGTGATGCGGTCCTGGTAGAGCGCGACGGCGATCGTGTTCTCGCCGGCGACGAGGTCGTCGGCGTCGATCGTGAACGTCGAGGTGACGGGATCGCCGCCGCTGTTGCCTGCGTACAACAGGTTGCGCTGAGCCTCGGGAGCCGCTTCGACCTTCTCGTCGACGAATCCGGCAACCTTCTCGCCGTTGACGAACACCTGCACGGCGTCGTCGTAGGTGAGCGTGGCGGAGAGACCGTCGATCGCCTCCAGCTGCTCGGCATCGATGTCGACCGCGGTGCGGAAGTGGAAGGTGGGGACGTCGTCGGTCGTGCCCGCGATGTACTGGTTCAGCAGCGTGGTGATCGGGAAGCCCGAGCCGATGCCGGTCGGCTGACCGTTCTTCGCGCCGAACGCGCCCGTGGCGGTCTTCCACGTGGAGTCGTCGTAGGCGGCCTGCGTCCAGACCAGGCGGTCGGCGGCACCGGCCGCAGGGTCGGTGTTGTCATCGGAGTACGACCACGTGGTGGCGGCCGTGCTCAGGAAGGTCTCGGGCAGTTCGGCCGCGGTGGCGGCGGAGCCTCCGAGCGCGACGACGGCACCGGAGGCCATCGTCGCGGCGAGGATCGCGGCGCAGACGCGCCGGCGAGTGGGGGACGAAACAGACATACGGAAGGGAACTCCTTGACGAGTCTCGAGTGGGGGAACTCGCCCACGCTAGAGACGCTGCTGACCCGGATGCTGTCTGAGAAGCATCCGTTCGGTGAACGGCGCGCGGACGGCGGGTTTCCGAGTGCGCCGATTCCCTGGGGTCCCTGCCACAAGAAAGACGCGTCAGAGGGCCGCCTGTGACGACGGGCGTCGGTCGACCTTCACCGGCCACCGGAAGTGTTCGACGAATCCGGCGATCGTCCGGGAGCGCGTGACGAGGAGGAACAGTCCGTAGCCGATGACCCCGCCCAGGATGTTCGTCATCCAGTCGTTGATGTCTGCGAGGTGTCCGGTCGAGGCGAGCCGCGGCGGCCATCTGCGTCAGTTCGATGGCCAGGCTCGCTCCGGCGACGATCACCACCACCTTCCACCAGCTGGGTCGCGCGACGAGCAGGGGGATGAGGATGCCGAGGGGCACGAACACCGCGACGTTGATGAGAGCGTCTTCGAGCCCGTAGTCGGCGAAGGGCACGAGGTAGAGCGCCAACGGGCGCGGCCCGTCGTAGAAGCCCGTCCCGATGCGCAGGAAGATCGGGAAGATCGTGTTGGCGACCACTCCGCCCGCGTAGATCGCGAGCACCGCGGCGACGCTCGCCCGCGCCAGCGTCACGCGCCCGCGGGAGCGGAGCACCTTGATGAGCACGAGGAAGATCACGACGCCGAGGGGGATCACGATCGGGAGCATGGGGACTTCGACGAACTTCATTCACTGCTTCCGGTGGCGACAGGGGCGGAGCGGTGGTACCGGACTGATCGTACTGGCATTCCCGAACGAGATTCCGTGATCAAACCGTTGCATTCGTTACCTCGCCGTTATACAGTGATCACACGGTGAATGTTTGCTGTGGCACTCACCGAATGTGATTGCAGGACACTCTTGGTGCAAGGGACAAGGGCCGGTCGGGAGCCTCTCCGATCGGCCCTTACTGCTGCCCCCCGGGCCGGTATCCTGTAGGAATGACCGATCGCAAGCTCGCCCTCGCCGCCTGGGAGAGCCTGTTCCGCGCTCAGCACGAGGTCTTCCACGACATGCTCGCCGACTTCGACGGCACCGACATCAGTCAGGCCGAGTACGACGTCATGCTCACGGTGACCCGCTCCCCCGACATGACCGCGCGGCTGCGCGACATCACCGCGAACATGCTGATCAGTCAGCCGAGCGTCTCGCGCCTCGTCGACCGGATGGTCACGAACGGCCTGGTCACCAAGTGCGCCGACCCCGACGACGGTCGAGGGTCTCTCATCACCGCGACGGATGCCGGTGCGCGCGCGTTCCGTGCGGTCGCCACCGTGCACGGGCGATCCATCGCCGAACGCATGTCGGCCCTCGACGACGACGAGCTGCGCACGCTTCGCGCACTCTCCGACAAACTGCGCCGCTCCTGACAGCACCTCCCGACACCGACGGTTGTCCACACGGGGACTTCTCCCCTCGGCATCCGTTCCTGTGATCTGGCAGGGTGGGAGCTGAGTCCCGCACGCCGCGGGAACGCAGACTTCCCCTTCGGGGGATCAGGGAGGTCACCCATGGAGCTCGCCGGACTCGTCGGCATCCTCGTCATCGTCGGCATCGCCGTCGTCATCGTCGTCGTCGTCCTGCTCATCCTGCTGCTGTTCGCACGCAGCTGGATCAAGGTCGCCCGCGCCGATGAGGCGCTGGTGATCTCGGGACGCAAGCAGAAGGTGCAACGCGCCGTGATCGGCGCCGACGGCACCAGCCGCCCCGAGATGTCGGAGTCGCCGGTCACCGTCATCGTGAACGGCAAGTCGCTCGTCAACCCGATCACGCAGCGCCACGAGATCATCTCGCTGCGCTCGCGCCAGGTGTCGCTGAACGCCGAGGCGCAGTCGCTCGACAGCGTCACGCTCAACGTCGACGGCGTCGCGATCGTCAAGATCGGCTCCGACCCCATCCTCGTGCGCCGCGCCGCCGAGCGTTTCGCCTCGCAGGACAAGGCCATCGAGCAGTTCACCACCGAGCAGCTCGAGGGCGCCCTGCGTGGCATCGTGGCGACGCTGTCGGTCGTCGAGCTCATGCGCGAGCGCAAGAAGTTCTCCGACCAGATCGCCGCCGACGTCTCGCAGGAGCTCGCCGAGCAGGGCTTGATCCTCGACTCGTTCCAGATCAAGGGCATCACCGACAAGGTCGGCTACATCCAGTCGCTGGGTGCTCCCGAGATCCAGGCGAAGCGCCAGTCGGCCGAGATCTCGCAGACGAACGCCGACCGTGCGATCAACCAGAAGTTCATCGCCAACCAGGAAGCGAACCTGGTCGAGCAGACCGCCCTCGACACCAACACCGCCAACGCGAACGCCGGCATCGGTCGCGCGCGCGCCGAGGCGGAGCAGGCCGAGAACCTCGCCCGCGAGCAGGCCCAGCAGGCCGTTCTGCAGCAGCAGGCCGAGAACAAGCAGGCCCAGCTCGACGCCGACGTCAAGCGCGTCGCCGACGCGCAGCGGTACGAGGCCGAGACCCGCGCCCAGGCCGAGCTCTACACGCGTGAGCGCGCCGCCGAGGCCGCTGCGATCGAGCAGGTCAAGCAGGCCGAGGCCCGCACCCGCATCGCCGAACAGCAGGCGCAGGCCGACAAGGCCCGTGCCGACGGTGAGGCCGCAGCCGCGGTCGCCAGCGCGACCGGTGAGGCCGAAGCGCTGCGGTCGAAGGCAGAGGCCGAGTCCGACGCCCGCCGCCTGATCGCCATCGCCGAAGCCGACGCGATCCGCGCCGAGGGTGAAGCCCGCGCCGCCGCCGTCGAGGCCGAAGCGAAGGCCATCGCCTCCAACCAGGACGCCTTCCTCTCGCAGCGCGTGCTCGACGTGCTGCCGTCGATCATGGCCGAGTTCGCCAAGGGCTACTCGGCGATCGGCAACGTGTCGATCATCGGCGGCTCCGGCGAGGACGGCGCCTCGCAGGTCGTCGGCGCCGACAGCGCGAAGGCACTGCGCTCGGTGTTCGACAGCGTGCAGTCGGCGACCGGTCTCGACCTCGCCGGCATCATCCAGGGCCAGGCCGTGGGCCGCGGTTTCGGTGCCGGAGTGGCCGAAGCATCCGCCGCCGCAGCCCCTGCCGCGCCGACGCAGCGCGTGCCGAACCCGACGACTCCCCCGCCCCCCGCCGACGACGCGGAGTAGTCACCAGCAACACTCAGCGGATGCCGCGGCCGATCAGGTCGCGGCATCTGTCGTTTCCGCCGTACCCAACTCAGGAAGAACTCGGCCGCGCAGCCTGTTTCCTCCCCGATCCAGGCCGATCCCGGCTGGTTTTCCTGAGTTAGGTACACCCGCCGCGGCCCCGCCACGTCTACTCGCTCTTCTCGACGCGTGCAGACTGGAGGCATGACCTCCGCCGCCTTCGACCTTGCCGCGATCGGCGCAGGGCTCTCGTTCGCCTCCGCGATCGACGAGCTCCAGGCGGCGCTCGACACGAGTGCGTCGGTGGTCGTGAGCGCCCCTCCCGGCACGGGCAAGACCACGTTCGTGCCGCCGCTGCTCGCCTCGCGATCCGTCGGCCGCGTGATCGTCACACAGCCGCGCCGCGTGGCCGCCCGGGCCGCAGCGCGCCGGCTCGCCCAGCTCGACGGCTCGCCGCTCGGCACGCGCGTCGGTTTCACGGTGCGCGGCGAGCGCACGGTCGGGCCCGAGACACGGGTCGAGTTCGTCACGGCGGGTGTGCTGCTGCGACGCTTGCTCGACGACCCGGATCTGGCCGGCGTGGATGCGGTGATCATAGACGAGGTGCACGAGCGCGCACTCGAGACCGACCTGTTGATCGGCCTGCTCTCGGAGGTGCGCGAGCTGCGCGACGACCTCGTCCTCATCGCCATGTCGGCAACGCTGGATGCCGAACGCATCGCCGCCGTGATCGGCACCGACGACCGGCCCGCTCCGATCGTCGACCACGCGGTGCCCGCCTTCTCCCTCACCGAGCGGTGGGCGCCGAGCCCCGCTCCGCGCCTCGACGAGCGCGGGGTGACCTGGGCGTTCCTCGATCACGTCGCGCGCACTGCGGCATCCGCTGCTCTCGATCTGCACCGCGATGATCCCGCGGCCGATGTGCTGGTCTTCGCGCCGGGCGCACGCGAGGTGTCGGAGGTCGCCCGGCGCATCCGAGACGCGAGCGAGGTGTTCGACGTGCGGGAGCTGCACGGTCGGATGCCTCCGGCCGAACAGGATGCCGTGATCCGCGGCCGCGGCCCGACCGACGCACCCCGGATCATCGTGACCACCTCACTCGCGGAGTCCGCGCTGACCGTGCCGGGCGTGCGGTTGGTCGTCGACACCTGCCTGGCCCGGACCCCGCAGCGCGACGCCGGGCGCGGGATGACGGGGCTCGTGACCACCGTCGCCTCTCGTTCGTCGAGCGTGCAGCGCGCCGGTCGCGCCACCCGCCAAGGGGCGGGCACCGTGGTGCGCTGCGTCGACGAACGCACCTACGCCACGGCGCCCGCGCGGCCGTCTCCCGAGATCGCCTCGACCGATCTGGCGGACGCCGCTCTGCTGCTCGCCTGCTGGGGAGCACCGGGAGGGAAGGGTCTGCGATTGATCGACCCTCTACCCTCCGAGAGTCTGGCCGACGCCCTCACGGTGCTGCATGGCCTCGGCGCGATCGACGACGAGGGTCGCGCGACGTCCGAGGGGCGAGCCCTGGCGCGCATCCCGACCGATCCGCGCCTCGCCCGCGCGCTGCGCGACGGGAGCCCGGTGGTGGGTTCGCGCCTCGCCGCCGAAGTGGTCGCGCTGCTGGGAGGCGACGTGCGCACGGCCGACTCCGACGTCGCGCAGGCCCTCATCACCCTGCGCGGCGGACGAACCCCGGAGGCCCGTCGTTGGCGCAGCGACGCGGATCGCCTCGAGCGCATGACCACGTCCGCGCCCGGTGTGCGCTCCGATCTCGACGGTGTCGGCCTGGTGATCGCCTTGGCGTTCCCCGAGCGGATCGCCCGCCGTGTCGACCGCACCGCGAACGGGGCGACGTTCCTGCTGGCCTCGGGCACCCGCGCCGGCGTGAGCGGATCGCTCGCGGCGGTCGAGTGGCTGGCGATCGCCGATGTCACGCGTGCGTCCGGGCGCGCCGCCGCCGGCTCGGGTGCCGTCGTCCGATCGGCAGCGATACTCACCGAGGAGCAGATGGAGCGGGCAGCGAGCCATCTGCTCACCGACCGCGTCGAGGCGGAGTTCGTCGGCGGCCGCATCCAGGCGCGTCGCGAGCGGCGGGTGGGCGCCATCCTTCGATCCTCGGCTCCGGTGCGCGCGTCGGCCGACGAGGGTCGGGATGCCGTGCGCCGCACGCTTCAGCGCGAGGGGCTGAGCATGTTCACCTGGTCAGCATCCGCCGTCGAACTGCGGAGCCGGCTGGCGCTGCTGCACCGCGAGCGGGGGGCGCCGTGGCCGGACGTCTCGGATGCCGGTCTCCTCTCCGCCCTCGACACCTGGCTCGCACCCGAGCTCGACTCACTGGCCAGCGGCACCCCCGCAGCGAGGCTCGACCTCACCTCCGCGCTCCGGCGGCTGCTCCCGTGGCCCGAGGCAGGGCGCCTCGACGAGCTCGTGCCCGAACGGCTCGAGGTGCCGAGCGGCTCCCGCGTGCGCATCGCGTATCCGACCCTCGACGATCCCGACGCCCGGCCGGTCGTCGCCGTGAAGTTGCAGGAGTGCTTCGGCTGGGCAGAGACTCCCCGGCTCGTCGACGGGCGCGTGCCGGTGCTCTTCCACCTGCTCTCCCCCGCCGGGCGCCCGCTCGCCGTCACCGATGACCTGACTTCGTTCTGGTCGGGCCCTTATGCGCAGGTGCGGGCCGAGATGCGCGGCCGCTATCCGAAGCATCCGTGGCCCGAGGATCCCTGGGCGGCTGCCCCGACCCGACACACGAAGAACCGCGCCGCGCGCTGAGGCCGGTCGCCGCGGTCAGCGCGTACGCCGGCGCAGCGTCAGCGAGGCGAGCACGAGCGCGCCGATCGCGAACGCCACCACGATGAGCAGCGGCCCGAACACGTCCCACCCCTCGTCTCCCGCGGCGACGGCGTTGATCGTGTCGATCGCGTGGCTGAGCGGCAGCCAGTCCGAGATCGCGAACAGCACGTCGGGCATCTGGTCGCGGGGCATGAACAGGCCGCCGAGGATGATCTGCGGGAAGACGAGCAGCGGCATGAACTGCACGGCCTGGAACTCGGTCTGCGCGAACGCACTCGCGAGCAGTCCGAGCGCGGTGCCGAGCAGCGCGTCGACGATCGCGACGAGCCCGAGCTGCCAGAGCGGCCCCTCGACGTCGAGCCCGCACACCCCCACCGCGAACGCCACGGTGATCACCGCCTGCAGCAGGGCCATGACTCCGAAGGCGAGTGCGTACCCGAGGATGAAGTCGGCCTTGCCGAGCGGCGTCGTCATGAGCCGTTCGAGCGTGCCCGATCGGCGCTCGCGCAGTGTGGTGATCGAGGTGATCAGGAACATCACGATGAACGGGAACAGTGCCAGGATCGCCCCGCCGAACTGGTCGAACACGCCGTCCTGGTCGCTGAACAGCCACGCGAAGAGCCCGACGAGCAGGCTCGGGGCGATGAGCATGAGGGCGATCGATCGCGGGTCGTGGCGCAGCTGGGCGAGCACGCGGCCCGCGGTGGCGAGCATCCGTGCGCCGTTCATAGCGGGTCCTCCGTCCCGCGGGCGCGGCGCGATCGTCGGGTGTCGCCGGCGCCGGCGGGACCGGCAGCAGGAGCGGATGCCGCGGCCTGATCGCGTTCGATCAGCGTGAGGAACGCCGCCTCGGCGTCGGGGGCACCGGTCTCATCGAGGAGTCCCTGCGGGGTGGTGTCGGCGATGATCCGGCCGTCGCGCAGGAGCAGCAGTCGGTCGCAGCGCGCGGCTTCGTCCATGACGTGACTCGAGACGATGAGCGTCACGCCGCGATCGGCGAGGCCGCGGAACAGCGTCCACAGCTCGGCGCGCAGCACCGGGTCGAGGCCGACCGTCGGCTCATCGAGCACGACGACGTCGGGCGATCCGATGAGGGCGATCGCGAGCGACACCCGATTCAGTTGTCCGCCGCTGAGCGACTCGACGAGCTGCCCGGCCTGCGCGCGCAGCCCGACCTCGGCGATCACGCGATCGACATCGCCCTTCGGGGCCTTCAGCAGGGAGGCGAAGTACGCGAGGTTCTGCCGCACCGTGAGGTCGGCGTAGACCGCGGCGCCCTGGGTGCCGTAGGCGACGCGGTGGCGCAGCTGCGGCGATCCGCCCGGCTCTCCGAGCACCGTGACGTGACCGGAATCGATGCGCTGCACGCCGACGATCGCGCGCATGAGCGTGGTCTTGCCGCAGCCCGACGGGCCGAGCAGCCCGGTGATCTGGCCGCGCGGGATCGTCAGATCGATCCCGTCGAAGACGTGGACCGCGCCGCGCCGCACACGCAGCCCCGTGATCTCGACCGCGGCTCCCTCGCCGCCCACCGAACCGCTCATGGTGCGATTATGCTCCGGCAGGAATGCCCGAGCCACCCCTCAGCACTCGATGACGTTGACCGCGAGGCCGCCCTCGCTCGTCTCCTTGTACTTGGTCGACATGTCGAGTCCGGTCTGGCGCATGGTCTCGACGACCGCGTCGAGTGAGACGTAGTGGCTGCCGTCGCCGCGCAGGGCCAGTCGGGCTGCGGTGACGGCGGTCGAGGCGGCGATCGCGTTGCGCTCGATGCAGGGGATCTGCACGAGGCCCCCGATCGGGTCGCACGTGAGTCCGAGGTGGTGCTCCATCGCGATCTCGGCGGCGTTCTCGATCTGACGGTTGGTGCCGCCCATCACGGCGGTGAGTCCGCCGGCGGCCATCGCGCAGGCCGACCCGACCTCGGCCTGGCACCCGCCCTCGGCGCCCGAGATCGACGCGTTGGCCTTGAAGAGCGACCCCAGAGCGGTGGCGGTCAACAGGAAACGACGGATGCCTCGGCGGCGGTTCGCCTCGGCGGTCTGCTCCTCGTCCAGCGCGTCGGAGGCGGCGAGCGCTCGAGCATCCGATTCGAATCCCAGCAGGGCGCTGCCGACCAGCTCGCCGTACGGGGTGACGGCGTTGCCCGCGCCCAGGCCGGAGTCGGCGAGGAACCGCCACCAGTACATGGCGACGGCGGGCAGGATGCCGGCGGCACCGTTCGTCGGGGCGGTGACGACGCGCCCGCCCGCGGCGTTCTCCTCGTTGACGGCGAGCGCGAAAGCGCCGAGCCATTCGCCCGGGAGTTCGCGGTGGCCGTCGGCCTCCGAGGCGTCGAGCTGCCCGCGGATCACCCCGGCACGTCGCTTCACCTTGAGGATGCCGGGCAGCACACCGTCGGCGTGCAGGCCGGCGTCGACGCATCCGGCCATCGCATCCCAGATCGCGTCGAGTCCCGCGGCGACCTCTTCTTCGCTGCGCAGGGAGGTCTCGTTGAGTCGCGCGACCTCGGCGATCGAGAGGCCGTGCTCGTCGCAGAGCGCGAGCAGCGATGCGGCATCCGCATAGGAATAGGGGAATCCGGAGGTCGCGAGCGCGGCTTCCTCGCCCTCGCGACGGATGAACCCACCGCCGACGGAGTAGTAGGTCTCTTCCGCCACCGCCTCGCCGTCGCTCGCCCACGCCGTGAGCGTCATCGCGTTCGGATGCCCGGGCAGCCGCGTGCGCGGGGTGAACACGATGTCGTCCTTCGCGAAGGCGACCTCGTGCGCGCCGGCGATGGTGAGAGGCGCCCCCGCGGGGTAGTCGCTCCAGGCCGAGCGCACGGCGGCGGGGTCGCAGGTCTCGGGTGAGAGTCCGCGGAGGCCGGCGACGACGGCATCCGGGGTTCCGTGGCCGATGCCGGTCGCGCCCAGTGAGCCGAAGAGAGTGCACCCGAGGCGCGAGACGCGAGCGAGCGATCCTGCGGCGGCGAGCCGCTGCGCGAAGTCGAGAGCCGCCCGCATCGGTCCGACCGTGTGGGAGCTCGAGGGCCCCACTCCGATGGAGAAGAGGTCGAAGGCCGAGACGTACGCTGTCACCCCTCCAGGCTACGCCGAATCGTCGGTTTCGGTTCACCTTCGTTAACCCACCGATTCAGTACTGTGAGCGGGTGAGCGATGACACCGGAATCCTGATCTTCCTCGCCGTCGGCGTTCTCGTCGTGATCGGCATCGTCTTCTTCGGCGTGCTGAGCTCGCGACGCAAGAAGAAGGCGACCACCCGCACGTTCACGGTGCGCTCCGGCCGCATCGGCACGCAGCCATTCCTCGAGAGCAGCGACCTCGCCCTCGACGACAAGCGCCAGGAAGAGCTGTTCCGCCTCACCTACGAGATCGGCGGCTCGCTGCAGATCGCCTCCGATGACGAGCCCGACGACCGCACCGTGCACATCTCGCGCATCGGCCGCAGCCTCCGCGCCGGGTTCCCGCAGGCGAAGATCGGCTTGTCGGTGTACTTCCGCGAGTGGGAGAACAGCGAGTTCCCCGCGCGCTTCCCCGTGCGCGGCGACCACGGCACCACGGCGGTGACGATGGATGCCGCGGGCGTGACGGCCCTCGATGCGAACAGTTCGATCGTCTGGACCTCGCCCTGGTCGACCCTGCGGTTCTCGAACGGACCCGACCTGGTGCTCCTCGACGGCGCCGGCAAGACCGTGCGCCTGCAGCCGGCGGATGCCCAGCCCGAGGTCGAGGAGATCGTCATCAAGTACGGCACGCTCCAGCAGATGCACTTCTGAGCGCGCGTCAAGCCCCTTCAGACGAGGCGGCGGCGACGGCATCCTGAACGTCAGACATCGCGAAGGGAGCGATCATGACGAGCAGCACCCCCGAACCCACCGACGACCTCTCCGCCGAGGCGCAGACGCCCACGCCGACTCCGGCATCGGATACCGAGGGCGAAGTGACCACGCCGGATGCGGCCGAGTCACCCGAAAACGCCGATCCGAGCGAGGTGCCGAGCACCGAGGACCTGCAGGAGCCGAGCACCGAGAAGGATCCGGGAGAAGAGCCCAAGGCCCCGAAGCGCGACGAGCCCGAACCCGACCATGAGGCGGTCGGGATCGGGGTCGTCGACACCGAGGACTGAGGCTGCTCCGGCGGGGACCCTCGACAAGCTCAGGGACCCAGCTCTAGACGACCCTTCGACAAGCTCAGGGACCCAGTGCGTACCTGGGTCGCCAGCCGATGCTGGGTCGCTGAGCCTG
This sequence comes from Microbacterium sp. NPDC090225, assembly GCF_044772365.1. NCBI lineage: Bacteria > Bacillati > Actinomycetota > Actinomycetes > Micrococcales > Microbacteriaceae > Microbacterium > Microbacterium sp. NPDC090225. The sequence goes on from NZ_JBIVYS010000001.1 coordinate 1,535,616, forward strand.
TCGAAGCGCGCCGCCGCGCAGAAACCCCGCCCTACTCGACGAGCTTGCCCGCCGTGTCGACCTCGCGCATGAGCTCAGCGATCTCCTCGGGGATCTCGGGGATCGCCTCGCGCGTGACGCCGTCGCGCGGCGACCAGACGAGGTTCACCTGCAGCGTCGGGTCGGTGTCGGGGAAGTCGCTGCGGTTGTGGCATCCGCGGGTCTCACGACGCTCGAGCGCCGCCTCCATCGTCGCCCGCGCCGCGAGCGCCGAGGCCTTGAGGTCGAAGGCGTGCGCGAGGTCCTGGAACCCGGCGATGTCGGGGTGGATGCCGATGTCTTCCATGCGCCCCTCGATGAGGTCGAGTTCGGCGAGACCCTGACGCAGCCCCTCCTCCGAGCGCACGACGCCGGCGTGCTCGGTCATGGTGTTGCGGATCGCGCGCTGCAGGGCGCGCACGTTCTCGCGTCCGTCGGCGGCGAGGAGGTCGTCGATCTCGGCTCGTGCGCCGGCGACGGCATCCGCTGACCTCTTCTGCGCCTCGAGGGAGGCCGCGTGCTCCATCGCGGACTGGCCGACGATGCGTCCGTAGACGAGCAGTTCGATGAGCGAGTTGCCGCCGAGACGGTTGGCGCCGTGGAGTCCGCTCGAGGCCTCGCCGATGGCGTAGAGGCCGTCGACGTCGGTCTGGTGGTCTTCGGGCCGCACCCACACGCCGCCCATCGAGTAGTGCGCGGTCGGCGCGATCTCGATCGGGTCGGTGGTGATGTCGAGCATCTGCAACTCCATCATCGTCTGGTAGACGCGGGGCAGGCGGGTCATGATCGTCTCGCGCGGCAGGTGCGAGACGTCGAGCCAGACGCCGCCGTTCTCGGTGCCGCGCCCTTCCTTGATCTCGGTGTACGCGGCGAGCGCGACGCGGTCGCGGGTCGACAACTCCATGCGCTCGGGGTCGTACTTCGGCATGAACCGCTCGCCGAGGGCGTTGCGCAGGATTCCGCCTTCGCCGCGAGCGGCCTCGGAGATGAGGGTGCCGGCGGCGTTCTCGGGCTCGATGATGCCGGACGGGTGGAACTGCACGAGCTCGGGGTCGCGTAGCCGGGCGCCGGCGTCGACCGCGAGGCGGAAGGAGTCGCCCGTGTTCTCGTCGCGGCGCGAGGAGGTGCGGCGCCAGATGCGGTTGTGGCCACCGGCGGCGAGGATGACGGCATCCGCGTGAATCAGGTAGCGCGTGCCGTCGGCCTGGTCGAAGCCGTAGGCGCCGAAGACGACGTTGTCGCGCACGAGCAGACGGGTGATGTAGACGTTGTCGAGGATGGGCACCTCGAGCTGCTCGGCCTTGCGCACGAGGGTGCGCTGGATCTCGAGGCCCGTGTAGTCGCCCGAGAAGGCGGTGCGGCGGAAGGTGTGGGCGCCGAAGAAGCGCTGCGAGATGCGACCGTCGTCTTCACGGGCGAAGTCCATGCCCCAGCGCTCGAGATCGCGGATGCCGCGCTCGGCACCCTGCGTGACGATCTCGACCGTATGGGGGTTGGCGAGCAGGTAGCTCTCCTTGATGGTGTCGGCGGCGTGCTGCTGCCAGGTGTCGTCGGAGTCCATGGTGCCGAGAGCGGCGTTGATGCCACCGGCGGCGAGAGAGGTGTGGGCGTCCTGCCTCGGGCGTTTGCCGACGGCGAGCACGTCGATGCCGTGTTCGGCGACCTCGATCGCCGCGCGCAGCCCGGATCCGCCGGTGCCGATGACGAGGATCGTGGTGGAGATCTGACGTTCGCGAATACTCATGCCATCGACGCTAGTTAGGTCATCCTAATAACTCCAATGCATAGTTTCTCTTTGAACCATGTAGGTACGCTATGAGCATGAACCTCGAGCAACTCCGCGGGTTCGTCGAGGTCGCCCGCCTCGGCCACTTCACCCGAGCGTCGGAGCACCTGCATCTCGCACAGCCGTCGCTGAGCCGTCAGATCTCGACGCTCGAACGCGAACTCGGCGCCGAACTCTTCCACCGCGCCCGCGGCCACATCGCCCTGACCACCGCTGGCGAGACCCTGCTCCCCCGCGCGCAGCGCATGCTCGCCGAGGCCGAGGCGATCAAGGAGGAGATGGGTGAACTCGCCGGCATCCGTCGCGGGCGCGTGCGCCTCGGCGCCCCGCCCACGCTCTGCATGAGCCTCGTCGCCGAGGCGCTGGCCGCGTTCCACGTGTCGCACCCCGGCGTCGAACTGCAGCTCGCCGAGGCGGGATCGCGCGCGCTGGTCGAGCAGGTCGCCGTCGGCGCGGTCGACATGGCGCTCATCACCGAGTCGGCCGGCCCACCGCCCGCGGGCGTCAGCCTGACGCGGATGCCGCTGCTCGCCGAAGAACTGGTCGTCGTGTCGTCGGCATCCCAGCCGCCGGTGTCGACGGCATCCGCCATCGACCTCGACGAACTCGCCACCCTGCCGCTCATCGTGTTCGACGAGACATACGAATTGCGGGCGACGACGGATGCCGCGTTCCGCAGCGAGGGCCTCGAACCCACACCCGTGCTCGCCGGCGCCGAGATGGACGCCGTGCTGCGCTTCGTCGAACGCGGCCTCGGCGTCGCCGTCGTGCCCGCGATGGTGCTGCTCGACCAGCCCGGCCTGCGGTCGATGCGTCTGTCGCACCCCATGATGACCAGGACGGTGAGCCTCGCACACCGCTCGGACGTGCGGCCGGCGATCGCCGTGTCTGCCATGCGGAAGGTGATCGTGGCGACCGCGGTCGAGGTCGCGCGGCGTGACCCGGCGATCACGAGCCTGGTGGAGTAGCGCTCAAGCGCGGTCGTCGAGAGACGTCGCCGTGTGGATGTCGACGCCGAGGGCGGCGACCTGGGCGGCGAGATCCTCGGGCACCACGAAGTCGTCGGGCGAGTCGGATCCGGATGACCACCAGATACGCGCCTCGCAGTCGGCCGGAAGATCTGCCGCCTTGCCGGTGGCTGCGCGGCAGAACTCCAGCAACCATCGCAGGGCAGCGGTGCCGGTGCGGTCGCCCGGGGCGTCGGGCAGCCGACCGGAGTCGACGCTCCACACGTGGAACTCCTGCGTCTGCCCGGAACGCAGGGCGGAGCCCCGGGGAACGACGCTGGTCGGCGCGACTCCGAGCGTCTGCGTGATCGCCTCGGGCGGCGTCTGGGTGGAGAGTACGACGAGAGATGCGACTGCCGACCGGGTCATGCGCGGCATCCGGAATCGTCGCGCGTCGCGGAGCGACTGTCCTGGAGGTATTTCGGCTCGGCCATGTGGCGTCCTTCCCGTCGTCGGGGCGCTCGGGTGCGCCCGTCACAGAGGAGACGCCGCAATCGGCCGAACATCACGCGAGTTCGGGAGATATATCGCCGAGGGCCGTTGCCCGAGTCAACGGTCGAGCGATCTCGGCGTCCGCCGCTCTAGGCAGTCCCAGGTCTTCGCACCCAGGCGTTTCCTCACCTCCGCGCACCCCAGGTACTCAACCACCTCTGGGTAGGGCGAAAACCATGGATCCGTCCTTCCCAGCCGCTGCTTCGATCACCTTGCCGCGGAGAGTCGAAAAGAACCCGTTCTCGCGTCATGAAACGCGAGTTGCCTCGTCTTGGCGGTAGCACGAGCGCTATCCCACCGTGCCCCATTTGCACATTGGTGTATCGGAAGCGTGCTTCTCTCGTCACGCCGCCGTCAAAGCATCCGCCTCTTTTCTTTGCTCCCGTCGCACTTTCTGTCGCCATCAACCGCTCAGACCGACAGAAAGTGCGACGGGCGCGGAGAGGTATCGGCGCCGGACGCACGCCCCATACCAGTGCAGGACGGGGCACTTCGACAAGCTCGGCGCCCGAGTCGGATGACAGACCTGGGTCTCTGAGCCTGTCGAAGGGTCCCCCACGAGACACACCCCGGGTACGAGAAAACCCCCGCCGCTCTCGCGACGGGGGTTTCACCTGCTGTGCGCCCGAAGGGACTCGAACCCCTAACCTTCTGATCCGTAGTCAGATGCTCTATCCATTGAGCTACGGGCGCCCAGCCCGCTCAGCGGGCCGTGGAATAGCCTACATGAGACTCGACGCGAAAGCGAAACGAGCCGATCAGCCGGCCTCGTCCGCCCCGTTCTCGGCGTCGTCCTGCTTCTTCCGGAGCTTCGCCTTGGCGCGCTGCCGCGAGGACAGCGCCTGCAGATCGACCAGCCGTAGCGCCTGCATCCGCGCTTCGCGCATGCGGGAGTAATCGGGATCCTGATCGGGGCGCATGCCCTCGACCCGCAGTCGACGGTCGAGGTTGTGCCGCACGTCGGACCACGCACCCTCACGCGCCTCTTCGACCATCGCGCGGAGTTGCTCGGGGTCGTCCATCATCTCGCGCAGCTTCGCCGCGACCCCGCTCGACTGCTTCGCCCGCCGCCGCAGATTGCGCACGTCGCGGTCGCGGTAGTCGTGCGTGCCGCGCGGATCGGAGTGCCGGCCGCGGGCGCGCTTCCGCAACGCCGTCACGTTCGACGCCGCCGCCTCGGACTCCTCGGCCATCGCTCGCAACGCCTCGCGCGCGTCGGCGATGTACTTCTCGGTGTCGAAGGCGCCTCCCTCGGCGATCGTGCCGACGAGGATGTGGTTCTTGATCGCGAGGCGCGCCGCAGCGGTCGCGATCGCGACGCCTTCGGCGATGGCATCCGCTGTTCGTCCCACCGGAACCTCCTCCCTTCGAGCGTACCCGTATCGCCCGCGCGCAGCCTCGGCCAGAATGGGCAAGAGCCCGCCCGGCTCACCCTCGAGGAGTATGCATGCGGCCACTGACATTGCCCGGAAGCACGACCGTCATCACCGGCGCGGCCAGCGGCATGGGGGCCGAGGTCGCCCGCCAGCTCGCGGCCACCGGAGCGCACCTCGCCCTCATCGACCACAACGCCGAGGCGTTGCAGGCCCTCTCGACCGAACTCGCGGGCCCGCGCAACCCGAGCGCGCCACCCGTCACCATCCACGTGGTCGACCTGCGCGACGACGACGCGGTGTTCGCGACGGCATCCGACATCACCGCCGCCCACCCGCAGATCACCGCGCTCATCACCTGCGCCGGGTCGTCGATGCTCGGCGACATCGACCAGCTCACGATGGAGGAGATGCGCTGGCTCACCGACGTGAACCTCTGGGGCACCGTGTCGATCACGAAGGCGCTCCTGCCCGCGCTGCGCCGCGCACCCGCCGCCCACATCACGCACCTCGCGAGCGTCTACGCCCTCGCCGCCCCGGCCGGTCGCATCCCCTACGCGCTGAGCAAGTACGCCGTGCGCGGGTTCTCCGAGGCCCTGCGGCACGAGCTGCAGGGCAGCACGGTGTCGGTCGGCGCGGTGTATCCGGCGGGCGTGCGCACGGGCATCATCCTGCACGGTCGGTACGCCGCCGCGATCCCGTCGGCCATCGCCGATCGGGCCGCCGCCGCGCAGGCCGCGATGTACCACACCGAACCCGCCGATGCCGCGGCGCGCATCGTGCGTGCGACCGTCCACCGCCGGGCGCGCACCATGATCGGCCGCGAGGCCCGGCTCATCGACGTGCTCACGCGCCTCTCCCCCACCGGCTACTGGCGCGTCATGCGCGGGCCGCTGCGCGAGGCCATCGACACGACGACGCCGATCGACTGAGCGATCGACTGAGCCAGCGACCGGCCGTCAGCGCACCGCGCCGACCCAGATTCCCGACGCCCACGCCTGCTGGTCGCCGTTGCACCCGACATCGCCCGGGTACCCGCGCACCACGGCCATGCAGTTCGCGAGGAACTCGGGGTCTCCCCCGAACATCGACTGGTAAGAGCCCGAGGCGTTGAGCGCACCCCACACCTGGAACTGGTAGATGTGCGCGAGCTCGTGCGCCATGGCCCACTGCAGGCGGCCGGTGCTCCAGTTCGCGATGTCGGCGCGGTACTTGATGTAGCCGCCGCTGTTCGCGCAGGCCGGCGCCGTGCCGCCCGCGCACGACGACGACTCGTACAGGCCGACGCCCGCCCCGCCCACCTGGTCGAGGGCGGCGCGCACGCGCGCGTACCCGCCGGGTCCGCTCGTGCTCCAGGCCGGCCCGGCCGGACCCGCGGTGACGATCTGCGCCGTCTGCCAGTCGGCGACCTCCTCGCCCACCTTCTCGGTGAGCGCGTGGACCGTGGCGGTGGCCGCGACGACCACCGCGGGATCCGATCGCTCGGCGAGCACGGTCTGCTGCGCGTCCAGAGCGGATGCCCGGTGCGCCGCCGTGTCGACCTTGCCGTCCGCCCCCTCCAACGCCGTGGAGAGCGCGGCGATCTCCTCGACGAAGGCGGGGCGCACCTCGAGCACCGCGTCGCGGTCGGCGGCATCCTCCTCGGCGCGTTCGACGGCCCCTTCGAGATAGGCGGTGCGCGCGGCGGAGGTGTTCGCCTGCTCGGTCACGGCGATCAGTTCGGCGACAGTCTCGGCGCGTTCCGCCTCGAGGGTGGCGGCTCGATCGACCACGGCGCCGCCCACCAGGATCGCCGCAGCGATCGTCACCGCCATCGCGCGTCGGATCACTGCATGAATCCCGTGGTGTCGGTGAGCGCGGCATCCTGCTCAGCGATCTGTGAACGCAGGGCCGTCAGCTGGGCGGCCAGGTCGAGGTTGTCAACACCGATCTCATCGACGCGCTCGGTGGTCTGCTCGACGCGCTCGTGGAGCTGGGCGACCTCGGACGCGCGCTGCTGGTCTGCGAGCACGACGATCGTCGCTCCCCCGATCAACAACAGACCCCCGACGACGACGGCTACGCCTCGCATACCGCTCCCCAGAGAACGCGAACACACCCAACAGGCCCAATATAGCGGTGTGCCGGGGCCGTGCGAGGGCGAAGTGCGGCGGATCCGCGTGCACTAACTCAGGAAGAACGGGCCGGATCCGGGTCCGGAGGGCGAAGATACCGATTTCAGGGGCCGGTCGTCCTGAGTTAGGGCCACGCACAGAGACCGAACCGGCGCACCGCCCCGCCCCTCAGACCTCGACGCCGCGCGCCAACCGCCGCTCGGCCGCGAGCCGCCCGCTCGCGAGGTGCTGCGGGATCAACGTGCGCAGGGCGTCGGAATCGCGGGCCTCGATCGCTTCGAGAATGATGCGGTGCTCTTCGGCCATCGCCACGAGGTCGTCGTGCTGACCGAACAGCCACTGCAGCCGCGTGAGGAAGACGGAGATCAGCTCGTTGAGCATGTCGTTGCCGGCGAGGTGCGCGGCGATCTCGTGGAACTCGCCCGCGGCGATCCGGGCTCCCTCGGCATCGCCCGCGAGGGCCGCCGCCATCTCGCGCTCGTAGGCGAGGCGGATGCGCTCCATGCCGTCCTCGTCGTGGCGCTCGGCGGCGAACACGAAGATCAGGGTCTCGATCGCCTCGCGCACCTCGGCGAAGTCCTGGATGTCCTGGTGCGTGAACTCGCGCACCACGGCCCACGTACGCGGCCGTGCGACGACGACGCCCTCCGACACGAGAACGCGGATGGCCTCGCGCACCGGCAGCCGCGAGACGTGCAGCTCGGCGGCGATGTCACGCTCGACGAGTCGCGATCCCGGGGCGCGCCGACCCAGCACGATGTCATCGCGCAGTATGCGCGTCACTCGCACCGACTCCAATTCGCCGGTAGCCCCCGCCCCCGTCATTCCGGCAGTCTTGCACTCGGAGAGCGAAATCGCCAACTTTGGTATCCCACCGTAATAATATGCAGCCGCATAAAAAGGGGACGGATGCCGCAGCCTCCGCCCCTCTTCATGAAATCGATCTCGGCTCAGGGCAGGCGATTCGCCTTCGCCAGGTTCGCCTCGAGCTCGGCCGCGTTCTGTCGAACGACGTACGCCGGACGGTCGCGCTCGACCCGCCACGACTCGCTGAGCGGGCCGATGTTGACGGTGTCGAAGCCGATCTCGTCGTAGAACTTCGTGAGGAACGCCACGGCCTCGTCGTCGCCCGCGGTCGCGAGTGCGCGGCGGTCGGGAGTCCCGGTCGGGGTGCCGTCGGTCGTGATCTCGCTGGCGTAGATGTGGTTGAACGCCTTGGCGATGCGCGAGGTCGGCAGATGCGCCTGTACGATCTCCGAGGTCGTCGTCTCGCCCTTGTCGAGCGCCTCGATGTGGCCGTCGCGCTCGAAGTAGTAGTTGTTCGTGTCGAGCACGATCTTGCCGGCGAGCGGCTCGACCGGCACCTCACCGATCGCCTTGAGCGGCACCGTCACGACGACGACGTCGCCCTCCGTGCCCGCTTCGACGGCGGTCGCGGCCTTCGCCTTCGGACCCAGCTCGTCGATGAGATCCGTGAGGGTCTCGGGTCCGCGCGAGTTCGCGATCACGACGTCGTAGCCGGTGGCGACGGCCGCGCGAGCGACCTGGGCGCCGATGTTTCCTGCACCGATGATTCCGATAGTGGTCATGCAGGGGCCAACGCCCAACGCCCGCGGGTATTCCGAGAAGTCGCCGGATGACGGCGACAGCTCACAACGGCGACAGCGTCGACTTCTGCAGGGCGTCCTCCGCGGCGACCCACGCGAGCATCGCGCACTTCACGCGCGCCACGTACTTCGACACCCCGCCGAGAGCCGCGGCATCGCCGAGCAGCTCCTCGTCGGGCTCGATCTTGCCGCGCGAGCGCATCGCCTCGCGGAAGGCTGCGATGCGCACTTCGAGGTCGTCGACCGAGAGTCCCTCGGCGAGCTCGGCGAGCAGCGAGGCGGAGGCCTGCGAGATCGCGCAGCCGTGCCCCTCCCAGGCGATCGCCTCGACCGAGCCGTCGGCCGCGCGATGCACCTGCAGGGTGACCTCGTCGCCGCAGGTCGGGTTGACCTGGTGCGACTGCGCCAGGATCTCGCCCCGCAGGCCGAAGCCGTGCGGCGTGCGCGAGTGATCGAGGATGAGCTCCTGGTAGAGGTTCTGCAGGTCGCCGGACGTCATGAGCGTGCTCCGAAGAAGTCGATGGCCGCGGCGACGCCGTCGATCACGGCATCCACCTCGGCGTCGGTCGTGTAGAGGTAGGTGCTCGCCCGGGTCGACGAGGTCACGCCCAGACGGCGATGCAGCGGCTGGGCGCAGTGGTGGCCGACGCGCACGGCGATGCCGCGGTCGTCGAGGAACTGGCCGACGTCGTGCGAATGGATGCCGGTGACGTCGAAGCTCGCGAGACCCACGCGCGGCAGGGCGATGCCCGCGCCGAGCACTCGCACCCCGTCGATCGCACCGAGTCCAGCGAGCAGGCGGGCACCGAGCTGGGCCTCGTGGGCGGCGATCCGTGGCATCCCGACCTCGGTCAGGTAGTCGACCGCGGCGGCCAGCGCGATCGCCTGCGAGACCCGCTGCGTGCCGGCCTCGAAGCGCTGGGGCGGGGCCATGTACTCGGCCTCGGTGGTGGTGACGGTGGTGATCATCGATCCGCCGGTGAGGAACGGTGGCATGATCTCGAGCAGTTCGCGGCGCCCGTAGAGCGCGCCGACACCGGTGGGTCCGAGCATCTTGTGGCCGGAGAGCACGGCGAAGTCCACGTCGAGGGCGCGCACGTCGAGCGGCAGGTGCGGGGCCGACTGGCAGGCATCGAGCATCACGAGCGCGCCGACCTCGCGGGCGCGCGCGATCACCTGCTCGACGGGGTTGATCACGCCGAGCACGTTCGAGACGTGGGTGACGGCGACGAGCTTCGCGCGGTCGGTGATGTGCTCGGCGAGGGTATCGAGGCGCAGCGCCCCGTCGTCGTCGAGCGGGATCACGCGCAGGGTCGCGCCGGTGCGCGCAGCGAGCTCCTGCCACGGGATGAGGTTGGCGTGGTGCTCCATCTCGGTGGTGACGATCTCATCGCCCGCGCGCAGTCGCAGGGGCTCGGCCGCCGCGCCCCCGCGCCCGATCGAGGCGTTCGAGAGCGAGTAGGCGACGAGGTTCAGCGCCTCGGTGGCGTTCGAGGTCCAGACGATCTCGTCGTCGTCGGCCCCGATGAAGCGCGCGACGGTGGCGCGCGCGTCTTCGAAGAGTTCCGTGGCCTCGGCGGCGAGGGTGTGCGCCCCGCGGTGCACGGCGGAGTTGAACGTGGTCGCGAACTCGCGCTCGGCGTCGAGCACCGCGAAGGGCCGCTGCGAGGTCGCCCCCGAGTCGAGATAGGCGAGCGGATGCCCGTTCACCGCGCTCGCGAGGATCGGGAAGTCCTCGCGCAGCCGACGCACCTCGTCATCGCTCAGCGGGGTGGCCGGGGCGGTGAGGGACGACGTGCTCATCCTTCTAGCTTCTCACTCCGCGGCGGCCCCCGGGCCCTCCTGAGGAGCGACGATGACCGCCGACTCGGATGGGATCGTGATCTGCCCGTCGGCGATGCGCGCCTCGCCCGTCGCCAGGAGCACCTCGTCACCGGCGCCTACCGTGAAAGACGCGGGCTCGGGCGAGAGATTCACCAGCACCGAAAGCGCACCGCGGTCGATCCGGTAGACGCGGGCGTCGGGTGCGTTGCCGGCCGAGTCTGCACTCACCTCGACCGTCACGCGGTTGCGCGACGAATCGGGGTCGGTGAGTTCCGGCCGGGCGCGTCGCAGCGCGATCAGATCGCGGTACAGCGCGTGCAGCCCGGCATGCGACGGCTTGTCGAGCTCGGCCCAGTCGAGGTGGGAGCGCTCGAAGGTCGCCGGGTCCTGCGGGTCGGGCACCTGATCGGGGTCCCAGCCCATGCGGGCGAATTCGGCGATGCGGCCCTCGGCGGTCGCGCGACCGAGTTCGGGCTCGGGGTGCGAGGTGAAGAACTGCCAGGGGGTCGAGGCTCCCCACTCCTCCCCCATGAAGAGCATCGGCGTACCCGGAGCGGTGAGCGTGAGCACGGCCGCGACCGCGAGCCGCCCCGGCGACAGGGTCTGCGAAAGCCGGTCGCCCGCTGCCCGGTTGCCGATCTGGTCGTGATCCTGCGCGAAGGTCACCAGTCGCCAGGCGGGCACCGTGTCGGGCATCGGCCGTCCGTGCGGACGCCCGCGGAACGACGAGAACGTGCCGTCGTGGAAGAACCCTCCGCGGGTGACCTTGGCGACGGCATCCGCCGCGGCGAAGTCCTCGTAGTAGCCCGCCGTCTCACCGGTCAGGGCCACGTGCACGGCGTGGTGCCAGTCGTCGGACCACTGGGCCGTGAGCCCGTAGCCGCCCGCCTCGCGCGGGAGGATGAGCGTGGGGTCGTTGAGGTCCGACTCGGCAATCAGAGTGAGCGGCCGCTGCTGATGCGCCGACAGCGCATCGACCCGCTCGGCCAGCTCCTGCAGGATGTGCACGGGCTGCTCGTCGTGCAGCGCGTGCACCGCATCGAGGCGGAGCCCGTCGACGTGGAAGTCGCGCAGCCACATCAGCGCGTTCTCGATGATGTACTCGCGCACCGCCGGCTCATCGAGGTCGATCGAGTCGCCCCATGTGTTGCGCTGACCGTCGCGCAGATACGGACCGAACTCGGGCAGGTAGTTGCCGCTCGGACCGAGGTGGTTGTAGACGACGTCTTGGATGACGGCGAGACCGCGGGCGTGCGCGGCATCCACCAACCGCTGGTAGGCGCGCGGGCCGCCGTACTGCTCGTGCACCGCATACCAGAGCACACCGTCGTAGCCCCAGTTCCAGAGGCCGTTGAAGGCGTTGACCGGCAGCAGCTCGATGTGGGTGACGCCGAGATCCACGAGGTGGTCGAGCCGCTGGATCAGCGCGTCGAGGGTGCCGTCGGGGGTCATCGTGCCGACGTGCAGCTCGTAGATCACGCCGCCCGCGAGGGGGCGGCCGGTCCACGCGGCATCCGTCCAGGCGAAGGTCGACGCGTCGAATGCCGCCGACGGGCCGTGCACGCCGTCGGGCTGACGACGCGAGCGCGGGTCGGGGCGGGCTTCGTCGGCGTCATCGATCACGAAGCCGTAGCGGTCGCCCTCGGCGAGCGCCACGTCGGCGCGCCACCAGCCGTCGGATGCCGAGGCCAGCTCGGTGTCGTGAGGGGATGCCGCGGCATCCGTCCAGCGGCGCAGCCGCAGTCGCTGCGCCCGCGGCGCCCAGACCTCGATCATCGCGCCTCCATCAGCAGGGCGACGGGATAGGTGTCGAGCAGCTCGGCCAGGCGCACGGGGCCCGGGTCGATGCGGCGGCCGGTGAGCACATCGGTGGCCGCACTGTCGGGGCGCATCAGGAGCGTGTCGCCCCAGCCGCCACGGGCCGCGAGCCCTACGGGCAAGCGGGTCGCGACGACGGTGACACGGCCGCGGTCGACCGCGACGGCGTGGGCGGATGCGTCGCCCACGACCTCGGCCGGACGGTAGCGGGTGAACAGCTCGGAGTGGTCGCGGCGCAACCGGAGGGCGCGCGAGGTGACCAGCATCTTGGCGAGACCCGTGCCGTCGACCGCCGGGAGGAGCCCGTGCGCCACGTCGGTGTCGAGCGCGCCGAGCAGCTGCGCGTGCGCGGCGAAGTCGACCGGGCGTCGGTTGTCGGGGTCGACGAGCGACAGATCCCACAGTTCGCTGCCCTGATAGACGTCGGGCACGCCGGGGCCGGTGAGCTGGAGCAGCTTGGCCGACAGCGAGTTCGACCGACCGAAGCCGGTGATCTCGGCGACGAACCCCTCGAGCGTCTCGCGGGCGGCTCCGTTCGCGGCATCCGCGATGGCGATCACGCCCCGCTCGAACTCCTCGTCGGGGTGCTGCCAGGTCGTCGATTCGGCCGCCTCGCGCGCAGCCTTGAGGCCGTAGTCGCGCAGGCGTTCGGAGGTGATCGGCCACGCACCGACCGCCGCCTGCCACAGCAGGGAGTCCAGGGGGCCGTGACCGGTCGAGGCGATCGCGCGCAGATCGGCGAGCGCATCGGCCCAGCGCTGCGGCATCTCGGCGAGGACCGAAAGCCGCGCCCGCACGTCCTCCGAGCGCTTGGTGTCGTGCGTCGAGAGCGTCGTCATCGAGTGCGGCCAGGCCGCGAGGCGGTCCTGCTGAGCCGCGTGGAACTCGGCCGGAGTCAGCGTCGCGATCGACGGGTCGCCGCCGACCTCGGTCAGGGTACCGAGTCGTGTGTAGCGGTAGAACGCCGTGTCCTCCACGCCCTTGGCCATCACCGCGCCACTCAGCTGCGGGAAGCGGTCGGCGATCTCGAGCGCCGCGTCGGCGAGGAGCGGGGCGAGTTCGGCGATCGACCCCGCGAGATCCGGTCGGCGCCGGGAGGCTTCGGCGAGCGCCCCGTCCAGGTGCTCGCGGCCCGCGGGCAGATACGGGCGGTAGAGCGGGAAGCACGCCACAATCTCGGTGAGCGCGTCGTCCGCATCGACGATGCCGAACGGCAGAATGCGCACGAGGCGCCGCACCTCGGACTGCAGGATCGACTCGGCGATCATCCGCTTCGTCGTGTGCGTCAGGTCGTGCCAGGACTCCGCCTCGGACAGGCCGGTGTCGGCACGCAGACGGGAGTCGAGCGCGTCGAGCGCCGCGACGCCGGCCGGGTCGATGAGCACCCGGTCGATCTCACCCAGGGCGTCGTACCCCGTGGTGCCGTCGGTGCGCCACCAGTCGGGCAGCGCCTCGCCCGGCTCGAGGATCTTCTCGACGAGCACGTACACCCCACCCGTGGCATCCGCCAGGTTCTCGAGGTACCCGCCAGGATCCGACAGACCGTCGGGGTGGTCGACCCGGAGACCGTCCGCGAGGCCCTCGGTGATCCACCGGACGATCTCTCGGTGCGACGACGCGAAGACGTCGGGGAGCTCGACACGGATGCCGGCGAGCTCGGGCACCGCGAAGAATCGCCGGTAGTTGAGCTCGGTGTTCTGGTCTTCCCAGAACCGCAGCTCGTAGTGCTGCGCCGCGAGGAGGGCCGGCAGATCGTCGGCGAGCGCGGCCGTGCCGGGGGCCAGCGGGAGAACGTGCTCGAAGTAGGAGAGGGTGCCGTCCGGAGCATCCGTCTGCGAAGTCGTATCGACCACGAGGTCGCCCGAAGCCACCACGTCGGCGGGAGCCGCACCGAGGATCGGCAGGCGCACCCGGTCGTCGCCCCGTCGCCAGTCGATGTCGAACGCGACCGCGTGCGACGACGACCGCCCAAGGCGCAGCACGTCCCACCACCACGGGTTCGCGCGCGGAACGCCGACTCCCATGTGGTTCGGGACCGTGTCGATAAGGATGCCGAGGCCCGCGTCGTGCGCCGCGGCCGCGAAGCGCTCGAGTCCCTCCGCTCCCCCGCGGCTCGGATCGACCTTCGAGTGATCGACGACGTCGTAGCCGTGGTCGGATCCCGGAGTCGCGGCGAGCAACGGCGAGAGATATGCCCAGTCCGCACCGAGCGCGGCGAGGTACGGCGCGACGCGCGCCGCCTCGTCGAGCGTGAGGCGCGAGGTGATCTGCAGGCGGTACGTCGAGAGGGGGCGACGGGTCACGGGTTCTCCTCGTCCGGTGCCTCGGTCGGAGCGTCATCGGCCTCGGCGGCGGATGCGGCCGCAGCCGCCTCGACCGCAGCCGCTTCCACCGCCTCGACGTGCTCGGTCTGCGCGCGCAGCGATGCCTCGACGGAGTCGTCGGTGTCGATCTCCGCCTCGGGGCGCTCGCGCAGCACGAGCAGCGACTGCGCCTCGAGGATGAGGTCGTCGCGCGGACGCAGGGTCGCGCCCTCGATCGACTGACCCGCCGTGTCGACGACGATCTCCCAGCCCTTCGCGAGCCGGGCCGGCGGCAGAACGGCGTCGACCGCGGCATCCCCGCTGTTGAAGTAGACGAGGAAGTTCACGTCGGTGACGGGGCGCCCGCGCACGTCCTTCTCGCGGATGCCGTAGCCGTTGAGGAACATTCCGACCGAGAGTCCGAATCCGGAGTCCCAGTCCTCGGGCTTCATCGGGCGTCCGTCCGGCCGCAGCCAGACGACGTCGGGCACGCGCTCGCCGTCTTCGTCGCGCACGGGACGCCCGTCGAAGAAGCGGCTGCGTCGGAACGTCGGATGCTCGTGCCGCAGTCGGGCGACGGATGCGGTGAACTCGATCAGAGGCCGGTCGGCGGCATCCCAATCGACCCAGGTGATCTCGTTGTCCTGCGCGTAGCCGTTGTTGTTGCCGCCCTGCGTGCGGCCCAACTCGTCGCCGTGCGCGATCATCGGCACACCCTGCGAGAGCAGCAGCGTCGCCAGGAAGTTGCGCTGCTGGCGCGCCCGGCGGCGGTTGACATCGGCGTCGTCGGTCGGCCCCTCCACCCCGTTGTTGTCGGAGCGGTTGTGGGATTCGCCGTCGTTGTTGTCTTCGCCGTTGGCCTCGTTGTGCTTCTCGTCGTACGACACGAGGTCGCGCAGGGTGAAGCCGTCGTGCGCGGTGACGAAGTTGATCGAGGCCACGGGGCGACGGCCGGAGTGCTCGTAGAGGTCGGCCGAGCCGGTCAGGCGCGACGCGAACTCACCGAGCGCCTGCGGCTCTCCGCGCCAGAAGTCGCGGACCGTGTCGCGGTACTTGCCGTTCCACTCGGTCCACTGGGGCGGGAAGTTGCCCACCTGGTAGCCGCCGGGGCCGACATCCCACGGCTCGGCGATCAACTTCACCTGCGAGACGATCGGGTCCTGCTGCACGAGCTCGAAGAACGCCGCGAGCCGGTCGACGTCGTAGAACTCGCGAGCAAGGGTCGAGGCGAGATCGAAGCGGAACCCGTCGACGTGCATCTCGGTCACCCAGTAGCGCAGCGAGTCCATGATCAGCTGCAGCGCGTGCGGACTGCCGGCGTTGAGGCTGTTGCCCGTGCCGGTGTAGTCGGTGTAGTACCGCTTGTCCTCCTCCAACCGGTAGTACGCCCGGTTGTCGATCCCGCGCATCGAGAGCATCGGTCCCAGATGATTGCCCTCGGCGGTGTGGTTGTAGACGACGTCGAGGATGACCTCGATGCCCGCGGCGTGGAGGGCGCGGACCATCGCCTTGAACTCCTGCACCTGCTGACCCTGCTGGCCGTTCGAGGCGTAGTCGTTGTGCGGCGCGAAGAATGCGAGCGTGTTGTAACCCCAGTAGTTGGTGAGGCCCTTGTCCTGGAGCACCGAGTCGTGCACGAACTGGTGCACAGGCATGAGCTCGATCGCCGTCACCCCGAGGCGCACGAGGTGGTCGATGATGGCGGGATGCGCGATGCCTGCGTAGGTTCCGCGCAGGTCGTCGGGCACGTCGGGATGCTGAACGGTGAGGCCCTTCACGTGCGCCTCGTAGATCACGGTCTGCGCGTAGGGCGTCTTGAGCAGCCGGTCGCCTGCCCAGTCGAAGAACGGGTTGATGACCACGCCCTTCGCCATCGACGCGGCGGAGTCCTCGTCGTTGCGCGAGTCGGGGTCGCCGAAGTCGTAGCCGAAGAGCGACTGCCCCCAGTCGATTTCACCCGCGACGGCCTTGGCGTAGGGATCGAGCAGCAGCTTGTTCGGGTTGAACCGCTGACCCTCGGTGGGGTCGTAGGGGCCGTGCACGCGATAGCCGTAGAGCTGCCCCGGCTGCACCGCCGGCAGGTAACCGTGCCAGACGAACGCGTCGACCTCGGTCAGCTCGACACGCTGCTCGGTGCCGTCGGCGTCGAACAGGCACAGCTCGACCTTCTCGGCGCATTCGCTGAAGAGGGCGAAGTTGGTTCCCTGTCCGTCATAGGTGGCCCCCAGGGGGTAGGGCGTTCCCGGCCAGATCTCGAGGCTCATGCCGTGATCTTAGGCGCACGCGATGACGCGGCTGTTTCGGTGACGATCTCCACGGCGCGGTGGAAGTCGTGGACCTGGGCGATCTCGCTCGCCTGGGCGTAGGGGTGGCCGACGTAGCAGACGAAGACGGGCGACACGACCTCGACGAAGCCGACCGGGCCGTCGTGCAGCACGACGTAGCGGTCGGGGTCGACGCGCTCGTAGGTGGGCCCCGTCGATTCTTCGGGGGCGATGGGAGTGCCGACGGCGGAGTTCTGGACGGCGCTCGGCTCGTCGCCTCCGCACGCGGAGCCGGGGGATGTGCGGGTCTGTGCAGTCATGCGGGCTCCTGTGATTCTGTTTGTGCTGCCGACGATAGGCGCGCACGGAGAATCGGAGAATGCCATTGCCATTTCGGCATATCTGTGGCTAGCATCGGCGGTCGCTCGTGGCGGCCCGTCGTGTCGCAGATCGCCCCACTGCCCGGTCAGAGCGAGTGGGAACGACCGCGCTCCGCGTGGAGAAGAGGAGACCATGCCCGACAGACTGTCGCCCGCCGACGGCCTGAACGATGCGCTCGGGTTCGGCTCGTCTCGGTTCCGCTCTGTGGGGCGATGGCGGCGGCGCGTGGCGGACGGATGCTCGGTGGGCGCCGTCACCGGAAGATGAGGAAGCCGAGTGCGGCGAAAGCGAGCGAAAGCGCCAGTGCCATGCGGCCGAGTCCTGCGGCGCGAGCGTCGCGGCGGGCCGCGAGCAGGATCACCAGCATCGCCAGGATTCCCTCGATCCACCAGGTCTTGATGAGAACCGTGAGCACGAAGAGCGCGACGAAACCGGTTACCGGGAGGATCAGCATCAGGACGACGCTTGCCAGCGCGATGAGTGGGGTGAACCAGACGATCCTCGCCAAGAGAAGCGGGCCGTCTTCGACCCACGCGGCGGCGAGATGCGACCGCGGCGGCGGTGCAGCACAGATGAACGGCTCGCTCGTCGGGTGGCGTTCGCGCATCATGGAGTTGCAGTCTGAGTCGGAGTGGCGAAGCCAAACTTCGGCTCAGCCGACGGATGCTCCGGCTGCGACCAGTCCCGCCCGTTCAGCCCGTCCGGGCACATGAGGTCGACGAGCTCTTCCTCGCTTCCCGGCTCGCAGGTACTCGTGACGTCGATGTCGATCCAGTCCCGTGACTTTCCAGTCGCAACGGTGATGACGACTAGTTCGATGTGCGCAGAAGGCTTGCGCGCTTCCAGAACGAGGTCTTGCACGTCGCAGGAGAATGTACGCACTCCGATTCCGGACCATCCGTGCTCACCGAACCACTCAGAAAGGGCATCGATCGTCTGGTCGGGTGAACCGTCGGGCAAGCGCCAGCCATCGTTCTGGGGCGTCGAGCGGCCGAACGCGAATCGGTAGTCGTCGCTGCCGCACTTGCTCGGAATGTCGCCGTATTTCTGCACATCCCATTCACCGTCCAGGATCCTCAGTTGCAGTAACGAGATCTCTTGTTTGACTGAGGAGTTGACACTTCGCGCTTGGTCGTACAGAGCTATACCCGATGGCGCACATCCCGCCATGGACAGCACCGCCAGCAACAGCCCAACCAAAGCGATGATCGCCCGGCCCCGGAGGCCGCGCCGACTTGGCACCTCCGTCCGCTTGGCGGACACGAGAAGAATCCGATCTCTCATGCGCATCGGAACAGTGTGTCCGCGATCCGGGCACACCATTGGAAGTTATACACAGTCCGATCCAAACCATTCATGACCACCCCCACGGGTGCTCGAGCATGTAGAGGAGCAGGACGGGACCGAGCGCCGCGATGGCGAGCGCTCCCGTCGCGCCGAAGATCTTGGTCGCGAGCGATCCGAATCGAGTACGGAAGTGCACGTTCTTGTAGATGAACGCGGCGAGCACGATTGACACCCCGTACTGCAGGTGTTGCCAGATCGGGACGAAGTTCAGGTACACGGACCAGATCGTCCAGAGCGGGAACGCCATCCAGAGTGCACCCGCCGCGACCATTGTCATCCAGGCCGCAGCGCGTGCTCGCTCTCGCTGCGCCCAGTTCGGGACATATGGATGCGTGGGCTCGGTCGCGTGCTCGATGTCGTCGCTCATGCGCCCGGGAACTGCGAGTAGATCATGCCCAGCACGAGCGATTCGAGCATTCCGAGCGCCCCATAGAGCGCCGCCTGTCGGTTGCCCCACAGCGCGAAGAACAGAACCAACAGCGAGGCCACCCCGAACACCCACCAGGCCATCGCGAGATAGCCGAAGAGGACGAAACCGATGATGCCGTATACCGGCACGGTCAAGATGATGAACGACACCGCAGTCACGATCAGTGGCGTGAACACCACGATCGCGCCGAAGGTCTCGGCTTTGTCGCGCTTCCTCTTCGCTGCCGGCGGTCGTTGAAGGGGTGCGATGGGCGGCACACCTGCACTGTCGTGGCTCATGATTCAAGAGTCGGAGTCGGAGTCGGAGTCGGAGTCGGGCTCGGAGCTGGAAGTCCGAACGGCGGCAGCACGGACGGGTGCGCACGCTCGGGAATCTCGTCCCCGTGGGTTCCGTTCGGGAACATGAGCTCACGCAATTCCGCCTGGTCTCCTGGCTCGCAAGTTCCGACGACTCGGAGATTGACGATGTCATTCGCTGTTCCCGCGGAGACGGTGATCAAGAGGTCGTCGATGTACGCAGAAGGCTTTCGGGCCTCGATTGTCACTGAACTCACGCCGCCCGTGTACGTCCGCAAGCGGATCTCACTCCACCCGTGCTCGTCGAGCCACGTCATTAGCGCCTTCGCCTTACCTTCGGCCGTTGGTTGCGGTAACCACCAACCATCATCGAGAGGTGTCGAACGATAAAAGGAAAATCGATACCCATTGGAGCCGCATCGCGCCGGCGCCACTCCCCACCCGCCGATATCCCACTCGCCGTCGAAGACGTGAAGCTGCAGTTTCGCGATCTGCCTGTTCATCGAGGAGTGAACATCACGTGCCTCGTTGTATAGGTCGGAACCGTTCGGCGCACATCCGGTTGTTGTCATGATTACTCCCAATATCGCGGCGGCGCACACCCACTCCAAGATCGACCGCTTGGCACGAATAACGTTCATCGGCGCTCCTCGACACGTTCCGCATGATCTGCAACGGCTTGGAGATAGGACTGCCCTCGCGGGTCCATGTAACCGACGCTGTCTTCCGGCATGAGCGAAAGCGCTCCAAGCGGCCCCGCCATCGGGAACAGAACCGGGTTCCAGCCGGGCGAACGCGGCAGTCGATACAGAATGTCAGTGGAGGCGCCGGCGTTATGACCACCGACGGGCAGCCCGATCACCGGCTGACCGTCGGGTGAAATGTAGTCCGGCACAGCGCCACCGTCTGCTCCGATGATGTCCACACCGACGCTGCCCGCCGGATCGATCGGGTGCGTTGAGCCGCCCGGCACCATGCCGAATCCACGGATCCAGTCGGTATCGGCGTCAGCCACGGAGACGGATACCCCATCATTCGCGATGGCATCTTCCAACGCGGCATTCGCCTCTGGGGTGAGTCCCGCCGAACCGAACAGCGTTAGGTGGTCGAACACCCCCGCTGACTGCTCAGATGCGACCGCAGTCGACGTGGTGCCAAGGGAATGCGCCCAGCCCTCTTGCCAGGCATCGGGGTTTATGTGCCGCAGCCCTTCGACCAGTGCGACGGTCCGGCTCGCTCCCCGAGACGGCAGGTCCTCTCCCCAAACGGAGCCCACCCAGCCCGAGTCCCATTCCATTTGGAGGACGACCGCGGTCTCGGAATCGATGTTGCGGAAATCGATCTGCTGGTTGGTTCCGCTATAGATGTCATAGGCGACCTTTCCCCATTCCTCCAAAGTCGCGAGATCCGTCTGGATGCCGTGGGTGACCGTGATGACCTGTTGAGCGGTGTCGGGATCACCCAGCACAAGGGACGCCCGAGGGGCACCGTTCTGGTCGAGGAAAACGGAAAGGACCTTGAGCCCCAGCCGCTCTTGGTCGGCGAGCAGCGTGAGCTTTGCCCGCTGGTCATCCGTGAGCGCCGGATCGTCAAGCAGTAGCTCCAGTGCGCGCGTCGACCACGGCACGCGATCCGCCGTCTTGACACCGTTGAGATTCCCGATCGACCCAGGCGCTCGATCCCACAGAGTGGCCAACGGGCCGGTGACCCATTTGCCCGAGGCATCCGCTGTCGATCGGTTGCGGAGCCGATCCAGGATCGCGTTCGCTTGCGCAGGCGGAATGAGCCCGATGGCCGCGAAGAACTCGGGGTGCGCGGCCATCCAGTCAGAGACGTCCTTCTCGCCCGCTGTCGTGAACCAATTGATCCGATCAGCTGCCGCCCTGGTGATGGCGAGATCGAGGTAGTCACCGAGCGACACCGCAGGAGGTGTCTCGCCTGGGCCTGCCGGCGGCCCCGGCGGGGTGAGGCCCCATGCTGTTTGCGCTGCGGTCACCGCGGACCCCCGCGCCTGCAAGACGCTGTCGCCGCCCGAGATGCCTCGGATCTTGTCCGCGAGATCCTGCTCCGCCTGATCGACCGCGCGGTTGAACATCTCGACGTCCAACGCGAGGCGTTCGGCCTCCTGGTCGAGCACACCGAGATTCGCCTTCGCATTCGTGTAGACCGTCGTCTCGGGATGGTTCCGCGCGTTGATGATGGGGTCGTTCTCGGGATCGGCCTGGAACTCGGCGACCTCCTGATCGAGGATCATTGCGTACGAATAGTGGCGCTCATTGAGGTTCTGGATAGTTCCCTGCAGATCGGTCCGCGTTTGCGCGAGCGCCGGGAAGACGTTCACGCCGGCGTCATCGAGCGCTTTCTTCGCTTCTCCCAACGCGTCGCGAAAGTCCCCGATCGATTCGGTCGGTGTGACGAGCGCTCGAGACATGTCTGCCGGTGGGACGAGCGTGAAGGCCGACTCCAGGGGCGCCCATTGAACGCCGACCGCCTCCAGGGTCTCGACCACGAGCGCGCCGAGGGTCTCGGCGGTCTTGCCGAGCGCAGTCAAGGTTTCGCCCGGGAGAACCTCGCGGAGCGTGTGCGATACGAACGTGGTCATCCCTGCTGCACCTGCCTTTCGAACAGGCCGGGATTCTCCGAACGCCACGATGCGGCCATTGCGTCATCCCCCGCCGTGATCGCGAGCACGCCTTCCACCACTGCGGCCGCCGCATTCGACACCGCGGTGATCGCCTTCCCCGGCACCAGTGCGCGCACGTCGAGGAAGTCGTCCCATGCCTCGGCGAGAGTCGTGCGCCCGGTCACGATGAGGTCGGAGCGACGCTCGGCGAGAGCCTGGGCATCCTTCACCGCCTGCCCCAGAGGCTCCCCCGCGACGTCCACGTTCTGCAGCACGACCGACACCTGTTCGGGCGATACCGACCACCCATCATCAACCATTCGAACCTCCGATCTCGAAAGGAGATTACGACAGTTCGACCCCATGTGAAGACATATAAACCACATCTGTGGAGAGCATGCCGATATGCCTTTAGGATCGGCTCATGTTCGCTCCCGAGACGCTGCTCGCGTTCGTCGTTGCGGCGTTCATCATGGTCGTGATCCCGGGGCCGACGGTGCTGTTCACGATCGGGCGCTCGATCGCTCTCGGCCGGGTCGGCGGGTTCCTCAGCATCCTCGGCACCGCCGTCGGATCGATCGTGCTGGTGCTCGCCGTGGCCCTCGGCGTCGGCACGGTGATCGCGCAGTCCGTGATCCTGTTCACGATTGTGAAGGTGCTCGGCGCCGGCTACCTCGTGTTCCTCGGCATCCAGGCGATCCGGCACCGGCACGATGCCGCCGCAGCCGCGACCGCGCCAGCCACGCGCAAGTCCGGCACCCGGCTGCTCTTCGAAGGCTTCATCGTGGGGCTCACCAACCCGAAGTCGATCGCGTTCTTCCTCGCGATCCTCCCCCAGTTCGTCGACCTGCACGCGGGCTCCGTGCCGCTGCAGCTCTTCGTACTCGGCGTCATCGTCGTCGCGATCGGCGTCAGCTGCGACGCGATCTGGGTGCTGCTCGCGAGCGCGGCCCGCGACTGGTTCGGCCGCTCACCACGCCGCCTCTCGACCATGTCGGCCACCGGTGGCGGCATGATGATCGGGCTCGGAGCCTTCCTGCTGCTGTGGAGCGAGAAGCCCGCGACGGCGTGAGCGCGGGCGGTGGCCCTTCGTCTCGCTTCGCTCGCTCAGGGACCGGCGGGAGCGACCGGCTGCCGCAGGATCGTGCGGAGTTTGGCCGGCTCGACCCGGCGCGCATCGCTGAGGTAGATCTCGTGGTGGATGCCGCGCATCTTCAACCCGTTCCCGGGGATGAAGCGGTGGTGCAGCTCCTCGAGCACGGGCGCCTCGTCGTCGTACGACCCCACGTGCAGCGTCTGCACGCACAGACCCTCGTCGAAGGTCTCGAGCCGCACCGCCGACAGGCTCGGCGACGCATCCTTCTTCGCCGCGGCCTTGTCGCGCGCCGCCTCGACCATCTCGGCGGTGACATGGTCGGGAACCATGATCATCATCGTCCACAGCCACGTCGACTTGTCGCGGCGCGACGTGAACGACGCCATGTCCTCGGCATGCCAGAGTCCCTCCAACGGCATCACGACGGTGTCGACGCCGAGCTGCGCGCGGCTCGCGAACTTGACCCCGTAAGCGATCGGATACAGCGCGGCGAGGGCATCCGCGTAGGCCTGCGACACGTTCGGATCACCCGCACCGTCGATCATCAGGTACTGCATCGGCGGCACGTCGACGAGCCGGAACACCCCGCGCTTCGCCTGGTACGAATCGAGTGTCTTCTTCAGATCGGTGGCCGGCATCGCGAGTCCTTCCGTCATCCGCGGGTGAGCAGGTCGCCGAGGTCCCGCACGCGGCGCAGCGCCTCGGCATCGCGGGAGACGATCGCCGCGACCATCGCCCCGAGCAGCGCATCCGCGACGAGCTCGTGCCCCTCACGCCCCGCCGCCGCGAACGAACGCTCGATCGCATTCCGCAGCGGAGCGAGGAAGTGCTCGACCATGCGCTTCCGCGCCGATTCATCGGATGCCGAGGCCACGAGCAGCGCCCGGAACAGTGCGGCGTCGGCATCCGCTTCGATCGAGGCGATCGAGCTCCGCAGCCAGAGATCGATGTCGGCGCGGAGGTCGCCGGTCGCGGCGACGACGACCAGTTCGACCGGCAGCACGTCGTCGAGCACGCAGTCGGCGACGAGCGCCTGCTTCGTCGGCCAGCGGCGGTAGAGCGTCTGGCGCGGCACGCCGGCTGCGGCGGCGATGTCGCTCATCGCGACGCCCTCGTAGCCACGGGCGAGGAGGAGCTCGCGGGTGGCGCGGAGCGCGGCCACGCGAGTGCGCTGATCCGGGGGCCGCCCGATCCGAGATTCCGCCATGAGTCGAGAGTACCGAAGGTGTTCCGCCACTTATGTGACATGTGTAACATAAGTGCCGCGTGAACTTCCGACCCGAATGGAGCCCCCGATGAGATCAGTACTGGTGACCGGCCCCGGCGAGACGACCGTCGTCGACGTCGACGCCCCCACCGCCGGCCCGCGCGACGTTCTCGTGCGCGTGCGCGCCTGCGGCATCTGCGGCTCCGACCACATGTACACGACCTACGGCGGCATACCTCCGCGCCAGGGCGCGACGCCGCTCGGGCACGAACCGGCAGGCGAGGTCGTCGAGGTCGGCGCCGAGATCGAGGGCGTCGCCGTCGGCGACCACGTCGTCATCAACGTCATGGCCACCATCGATGGTCTACTCGGCTCCGGCGGCGCGCAGGGCGCGCTCAGCGAGTACGTGGTGCTACTCGACGCGAAGCCGGGCGAGCAGTTCCGCGTCGTCCCGCCGCACGTACCATTCGCCGTCGCCGCGCTCAACGAACCGATGGCGGTCGCCCGCCACGCGGTCAACCGCCTCGACCCGGCACCGGAGCACCGGGTCGCGATCTTCGGCGCCGGCCCGATCGGTCTCGGCGCCCTGCTCAGCCTCAAGCGCCGCGGCGTCGCGCACGTCGTCGTCATCGACATCGTGCCCAACCGCCTCGAGAAGGCACTGGCGCTCGGAGCGGATGCCGTCATCGACTCCCGCACCGAAGACGTGCCCGCACGGCTGATCGAGCTGCACGGCCGGTCGACGGGCATCGGCCTGCGCGGCGAGCGCTCCTCGACCGAGGGATACATCGACGCCGCGGGTGCGCCGCAGGTGATCCAGACCGTGCTCGGCGTCGCCGGTAAGCGCGCCGTGCTCAGTGTCGTCGCCGTGCACAAGGCTCCGGTCGAGATCGACCTCGGCGGGCTCCTGACCACCGAGCTCGATATCCGCCTGTCGATGGGATACCCCACCGAGATCTTCGAGGTGACCGACGACATCATCGACAACTGGCAGAAGTACGCGCAGATCATCAGCGACGAGATCCCCTTCGAGCGCGTGCAGGAAGCACTCACCCTCGCCGCGACGCCCGGGCAGGCCGAGAAGGTCGTCGTCACCTTCGGCGGAGAGAACGACTGATGCCGCTCGCACTCCTCGACGAGAACGTCGCGCTGATCGTCGTCGACCTCCAGGTCGCCACCGCACCTCGCATGGAGCAGGACACCCTCGAGCGGGTCGTCGCGAACACGAACACGCTCGCGGCCGCGTTCCGGACATCGGGGCTGACCGTGGCCATCGCCACGGTCAGTGGGTCTGTGCCCGGGCGCACCGAGATGACGAAGGCGTACGGCGTCTCGACGGTGCCCGCCGGTGGTGACGCACCGCTCGCTGCACTGGTGACGGATGCCGCCGATATCCTCGTCAGCCGTGCACCCTGGAGCGCCTTCGCCGGCACCGACCTGCACGACGAGCTCGCCCGCCGCGGCGTGACGCAGGTGGTCGTCACCGGTGTCGCCACCAGCATCGGCGTGGAATCGACCGCACGTGACGCCTATGCGCTCGGCTACTCGGTGGCGCTCCCGACGGATGCCGTCATGGACTTCCGCCCGGACGTGGGAGCGGCGCACCTCGCGCAGATCGCTCCCCTGATGGCCGAGGTGACGACGACGACGGAGCTGATCACCGCGCTCGGCGCATCGGAGCGCTGACGCGCGGCGCCGACCCGGTCACGCCTCTTCGACCGGCAACCAGAGCTCGCACGGTCCTCCTCAGTGAAGGGTCTCCAGCTTTTCGCGCGGCGGGGTGCACCCGCCCGATCATTCCGGACGGATTCGATCGACTCCATCGATCTCCATACCAAAGGATAATCGTTTATCCTTTGGTATGGAGAGAGAATGGATGTGATCATGACAGCTCCCCCTCCCGCCGCATGGCCCTCGGTCCGCTTCGAGGAGCGCCCGTGGCTGCGCTCGGGCGATGAGGTCGCCTCGCGTGCGCGACTGCGCGCCGCCGTCGGGCCGTACCGCGCATCGGTCCCACCCCTGATCGCCGACATGGCCGTCGAACTGCCCGCCGATCTCATCGCGGCCTCCGAGGATGCCGGGCGAGAACTCGCACGCTTCGACGCCGAATCGGGGGCTCTCACTGCACCTTTCGCGTCGATCCTGTTGCGCACCGAGAGCGCGTCGAGTTCCGAGGTGGAGAACGTCACGGCGAGCGCGAAACAGCTCGCCCTGGCCGAGATCGGGGATGCACGCTCGGCCAACGCACAACTGGTGGTCGGGAACGTGGCCGCGATGTCCGCCGCGATCTCACTCGCCGATGATCTCGATCCCGCGGCGATCCTGACGATGCACCGCGCGCTCCTCGAGCGCTCGGCTCCTCGCATCGTCGGGCACTGGCGTGATGAGCAGGTGTGGATCGGCGGGGGTGCGATATCGCCGCACAACGCGACCTTCATCCCCCCTCATCATGAGCGGGTCCCCGAGCTGATGGACGATGTGATGCGCTTCGCGCGGCGCGCCGATCTGCCGGCGATCGCCCAGATCGCGATCGCGCATGCGCAGTTCGAGACCATCCACCCCTTCCCGGACGGCAACGGGCGCACGGGACGGGCATTCGTGCAAGGGATGCTCAGAGCAGCCGGGGTCACGCAGAGCGTCACCGTGCCCGTCTCTGCAGGACTCTTGGGCGACACCGATGGCTACTTCCGCGCATTGACCGCCTATCGCGAGGGGGACGCCCGGCCGATCATCGAAGCACTGTCGGAGGCTTCCTTCGCAGCGATCGCCAACGGGCGACAGCTCGAGAGCGACGTTCTGCGCGTCTCATCGATGTGGGACGAACGTGTCAGCGCGCGCCGAGACTCCTCCGTGCACGCACTGAAACGCCTCCTCCTCCGCCAACCGGTCATCACTCTCGGCGTCGCCACCCGCGAACTGGAGGTGAGCGAGCCCGCCGCCCGTGCATCCGTCGAGAAACTGGTCGACGCCGGCATCCTCACCCAGTCGAGCAGTGGACGACGCAACCGGCACTGGCAGGCGACAGAGATCCTCGACGCGCTGGATGCCTTCGGGGCACGCGCGCGGCGCCGGCGCACCGGGCGCTGAGCGTCAGAGCTCGATCGGCGGAGCCGGTTCGGCGTCGGGCTCCTCCGGGTGACGGGCGAGATTCACGACAGCGGCGATCAGGCCTCCCCAGACCGTCACCATCGCGATGATCATCATGACGATCGCCACGGGAGTCATGCGCGGGCCTCCTCATCCTTCGCGCCCTGCACCGGGAGCATCCCCGTCTCGAGGTCTGGCTCGTACTCCTCCTGATCGAGGAACTCGTCGTACTCGGGATCGTCCTTCGCGTGGGAACGGCGGCTCCAGGGAACGAGCGAGAGCAGCACGCCGATCACGACCAGCGCGATCACCATGCCCCAGCCGAACACCGCGAGGAACCAGTCCGGGTAGCCGCTGTAGGGCTCGGAGATCTTGGTGATCAGCTCGCTGATGAGCAGGTAGCCCAGCACGATCGGGGCGAGGGCGCCGATCAGCAGCTTCCAGATGAACCCCACCCGGAAGCTCGACCGACGGTTGAGGTGCTCCTGCAACGCGGGGAGCTTGTGCAGCACCCACGCGACGACGACCACGGCGACCAGCGCCACGGCCATGATGCCGAAGGCGTTGACGAAAGCATCCGTCGTGTCGAGCACCGACAGTGCGGTGGTCGTCGAGAACAGGGCCATCGAGATGACCGCGAGCGGGATCGACACGGTGAGCGTCGTGCGCAGGCGCCCCCAGCCGAGCTTGTCCTGGAGCGCCGCGACGATCACCTCGAGGATCGAGATCATGGAGGTCACCCCGGCGAAGACCAGCGCACCGAAGAACAGCACGCCGATGATGGATCCGCCCGCCGCCTGCGAGACGATCGTCGGGAAAGCCACGAACGCGAGACCGATGCCGGATGAGGCGACGCCTGCGACATCCGTTCCCTGCGCCTGCGCCATGAATCCGAGCGCCGCGAACACGCCGATCCCGGCGAGGATCTCGAAGCCGGAGTTCGCGAACCCGACGACCAGACCCGACCCCGTGAGGTCGGTCTTGCGCTTGAGATAGGAGGAGTACGTCACCATGATGCCGAAAGCCACCGACAGCGAGAAGAAGATGTGGCCGTAGGCCGATGCCCACACACCCGGGTCGGCGAGCGCCTCCCAGTTGGGCGTGAAGAACGCGTTGAGCCCGTCCATCGCCCCGGGAAGGAACAGCGACTGCACGACGAGCACCGCGAACATCACGGTGAGCAACGGCATGAGGATCATGTTCGCCCGGCCGATCCCGCGCTTGACCCCCAGGGCCATGATCGCGATGACGCCCAGCCAGACCACCGCGAGCGGGATTCCCACCTGCGGCACGAAGTCCGCCGAGACGCCCACCTCGGCGACATCGGCCGACTGCAGGAAGTCCACGAAGAAGAAGTCGTTCTCGTTGCCCGGCCCCCAGGTGAGTTGCGCCGAGAACCAGGTGTACATCGCCGCCCAGGCGACGATCACCGCGTAGTAGACCGAGATGACGACGCAGATGAGCACCTGCCACCAGCCCAGCGGCTCAGCGGCGCGGTGCATGCGACGGAAAGCGAGCGGCGCGGAGCCGCGGAAGCGGTGGCCGATCGCGTAGTCCAGGAACAGCAGGGGGATGCCGGCGGTCAACAGCGCGCACAGATACGGGATGAGGAATGCTCCCCCACCGCCCTCGTAGGCGACGTACGGGAAGCGCCAGATGTTGCCGAGACCGACGGCGGAGCCGATCGCCGACAGGATGAAGACGTTCCTCGAGCCGAAGGCTTCACGTTTCGGGGTCTGCGCCGTTGCGGTTGCCATGCCCGCGAGACTACCCGAGTACGTGCGCGCGCTCCGGAAAAAAGACGAACGCCACCGCTTCAGCATCTGAGCACTGAGAGAAGTGGCGTCCCAACCTCACAAAGGAGGAATTCCTTTACAGACTAACGTTGGACGCATGCTCAGTCAAATACGCTCGACCGCTGATGCGAAGGCCCTGCAGCTCGTCGTTCCTCGGCTGCGCTTTCAGCCGTACACGAAGGCAGCGAGCGGATCACTCCTCGATGCCGCGCGCCTTTATATTCTCGATGCGGAACTGCGCGGGTCCGTCCTCGAGCGGATTCATTTCGTGGAGGTTGCGATGCGCGACGCCTTCCACCGCACCCTTTCGAGCGCATACGGCGAGCACTGGTTCCGCGGGAAGAGGGTCATCCTCGACGATCGAACACGAAGCAGGTTCCGCGAAGCAGAAGCCCGCCTTTCCGGGAGCGCCGTGACTCCCGCCCGAGTAATCGCCGAGATCAGTCTGGGCGGGTGGGGAGAGCTCTTAGAAGTTGGAGCCACGTCAGAAGGCGGCGCGAACGCGCTCGCGGGTCGCGCAGACTACGAGCGAGACTTGTGGAGTGGGCACCTGGAGACCTTGTTCGCCTCGGAGCAGCTCAGCAGGCAGAGTGCAGCCGCGCTCGTGCGCAGGGTGAGGCGCCTCCGGAACCGAGTGGCCCATCACGAGTCCGTTGTATTCGGCATCCATCAGCCGGGCGAGCAGGACGCTAGCGGAAATCAGAAACGTCAGTCGACGGTGTCTGCGATAGACGACGTGGCGACGTTGGCCACGCTCTTTTGTAATGATGCGGCGGACTGGCTCGCCACCTGCACCCATGTAGAGGAACATTTGGCAGCACCACTTGCCGTGGCGGGACATGCTCACGTTCGCGAGAACCGCCCGAACACCTACTGGATCTGAGCCGAAGAAGCCCCCGACCACTCGGGGGCTTCGTGGCGGAGACGAGGGGATTTGAACCCCTGGACCCCTTAAAGAGGTCTCCACCTTAGCAGGGTGGTGCACTAGGCCGGACTATGCGACGTCTCCAGGCATCCTCGCCCGAAAGCTCGGATGCACCTAGCCATCGTAACGGATTCCGCGGCATCCCACGAACCGGGACCGAACCCGGTCCGATCCCCGCCGGATTCCCCCGCTCGCCTTGCCCGACACCCGGCACGTACGGCAGGATTGAAACGTACCAATCCGGGCCTCGGCCCACCCCGTGCAAGGACGCATCATGACGTGGAACCGCCCCGAACGCGACGAGCGCACCCTCGGGGACTGGAAGATCGAGCGCCGCGACGATGAGCTCGCCGACCTGCAGTGGCGCGGACATCAGGTGCTCCGCAGCATCCGCGCTGTGGTGCGCGACGGCGATTGGAACACGCTCCCCCTGACCGTCGGCGAGATCACCGGCGATGACTCGCGCCTCGAGATCGCCGTGCGCACGACCGAGCCCGCGTTCGAGGGCGTCCTCCGCGCCACGGCCGACGCCGCCGAACTCGTCGTCGCCCTCGATCTGCGGGCGACGCGAGATGTCGACACTAACCGCACGGGACTCGTCGTGCTGCATCCACCCCAGGTCGCGGGAGCCGCCCTGCAGGTCGGCCACTCCGACGGCACGACCGAGCAGACCGCGTTCCCCGGACGCATCAGTGCGCACCAGCCGGTCTTCGACATCACAACCCTCGGCTGGACGCATGACGGCGCCGGGATCGACCTGGCGTTCGACGGCGACGTATTCGAGATGGAAGACCAGCGCAACTGGACGGATGCCTCGTTCAAGACCTACAACCGGCCGCTCTCGCTCCCCTTCCCCTATCGCGTCTCCGCCGGCGAGCATGTCGTGCAGACCCTCCGGATCCAGGCTCAGGAAACGACGGATGTCGAGATCCGCATCGCTTCCGACATCATCCACCTCACCCCTGCCGGCCCCTTCCCGTCGGTCGGGGTCGCCGCGGCATCCGCCCCCGACCCCGCCCCGACCGTCGACCCGGTCGGCACGACCCTGCTCGTCGAACTCGACCTCGCGAGTCGCGACTGGCGGGCGGCCATCGCCCGGGCCGCCACCTCCGGTCTCCCCCTCGATGTGCGCTTCGTGCTCGACCCGGCGGCGCCCGAGAAGATATCGGATGCCGTCGCCGTCCTCGCGGGCATCGACCTCGCGCGTGCCACGGCCTTCCACCAGGTCAGCGATGCCCGGCACGTCTCGGACGGCGAGGCGATCGACCTGCTGCGTGCCGCCCTCGCCGCACACGGCCGCACACCCGCGGTGATCGGCGGCAGCCGCTCGCACTTCACCGAGCTCAACCGCGAGCTCCACCGGCTGCCACACGACCTCGACGGAATCGCGGTCACCGTCACCCCGCTGTTCCACTCCGTCGACACCGAGCAGATCGTCGAGTCCGTCGAGATGCAGCGCCTCGTCGCCGAAGAGACCGTCGCGCGCGCGGCCGGGCGCCCCGTGCACATCGGCCCGGTCTCCCTCCGCCCGCGCTTCAACGACGTCGCCGCCTCCCCGCAGCCGCTCTCGCCGTACGACGACCTGCGCGACGGCTATGGCCCGCAGTTCACCGGCACCGATGACGACCGTCAGCAGGCGCCCGAACTCGCCGCCTGGACGATCGCGAGCGCCGCGGCCCTGGCCGTTCCCGGGGTCGCCTCCCTCGTGTGGTTCGAGGAGTGGGGACCGCGCGGCATCCGCTCGCGCGACGGGGAGGACCTGCCCGTCGCATCCGCCCTGCGCGCACTCGCCGTCCTCGCGGCGCGCGACGGCGCGACATCGCTCACCGGCCCCAGCCCCGACGGGCTCCTGTGGGCGATCGGCTCCCGCACCGCCGCAACCGACGACATCCTCGTGGCCAACATCGCCGACGAGCCGCGCTCCCTGCACGTCTCGACCGACCGCGGCGAAGCAGCCGTCGCGCTCGCCCCCTCCACCTTCACTCGCATCTCCCTCCCCCGCACCGAGGACCCGCACGCATGATCGACACCTGGAAGTCCGACCTCCGCACCTACGTCACCGAGCACGCGACGCAGATGACCCGCGAGCCCTCCGGCGTGCTCGCCCACCCGTACACGGTGCCCAGCTCGCCCGACTCCCCCTACTACTCGAACGCGCTGTGGGACTGGGACTCCTGGTTCATCAGCGTCGTGCTCGGGCAGGTCGAGCTCGAGACCGGCGAGGCGGGACGCTTCGGCGCCTACGAGGAGGGCACGATCCGCAACTTCCTCGACCACACCGACGCCGACGGCGTGATGCCGCTGCTGCTCAAGCCCGAGGGTCCGCTGCTGCACGGCGACCCCTCACGCGCCGCCGGGTTCTCGCAGAACATGCACAAGCCGATCATCGCCCAGCAGGCCGCACTGCTCAGCCGCCGCCGGGGCAGCGCCGAGTGGATCAGTGACGGCATCCCGGTGATCCAGTCGTTCCTCGAGCGCTACCTCGAGAGCCACATCCACGCCGAAACGGGCCTGGCGTATTGGCAGACCGACTTCGCGATCGGCGTCGACAACGACCCCTCGGTCTACTACCGGCCCGACCGCAGCACCGCCTCGATATACCTCAACTCGCTGCTCTACCGCGAGCTGCTGGCCTTCGGATCGCTGCTCGAAGACCTCGATCGCCTCCCCGAGGCGAATCGCTGGCGCGGGCGCGCGCAGGACCTCGCCGATGCGATCAACACGCATCTGTGGGACGAGCGCGACGGCACCTACTACAGCGCCGACCTGGCCTTCCGCGAGATCGACGGCGACGACTGGCTGCACAGCGGCGCTCCGCGGTCGTGGTCGACGCTGCTGCTGCGCGTCGACAACTGGTCGAGCTTCCTTCCACTGTGGGCCGGCTTCGCGTCGCAGGAGCAGGCCGAGCGGATGCGCGAGCGCCTGCAGGACACTCGCACGTTCCGGGCGAACTTCGGGGTGCGCACGCTCTCCCGCCTCGAGAAGCCCTACAACCTGCGCGCCTCGAACAACCCCTCCAACTGGCTCGGACCGGTGTGGGGAATCAGCAACTACCTCGTCTTCCGGGGCCTCGAGAAGTACGGCTTCGCCGACGACGCCCGCGAGCTGGCGGAGCAGACCGTCGAGCTGTTCGGCCGCGACCTCGCCACGACCGGATGCCTGCACGAGTTCTACAACCCCGACACGGGGGAGGCGATCATGACCCGCAACTTCCAGAACTGGAACTTCCTGGTGCTCAACCTCATCGCGTACCTGGACGGGCGCCCGGTCGTCGCGGAGTTCTGAGCGGCAGGGCGGTAGGGCGTACCTAACTCAGGAAGAACGAGCGTGGCGGGCACCGATCTGGCCTGTTCGATATCGATCGGCCCCGATCTTCCTGAGTTGGGTACGCCGGGTCCGACGCACAGAGGGTCACGCGGTCGAGGCGCGCGCGACGAGCTCGGGCTGGAACACGATGTGCTCGGGCGGCCGACCCGGGTCGTCGGCGCTCTCGAGCAGCAGGCGCATCGCCGTCTCGCCCATGAGGTTGCTCGGTTGCCGCACCGACGAGAGGGGCACGGCCGCAGCCGCCGCGAAGTCGATGTCGTCGAAGCCGATCAGGGCGACGTCCTGCGGCACGCGGATGCCGTGGGTCAACAGTCCCTGCAACACTCCGAGCGCCACGAGGTCGTTGGCGCAGAACATCGCGTCCGGGCGTTCCGACGCGGCGAGCGCGGCGACCTGATCACCCGCGAGACGGCCTGCGTCGACGGTCGATGCGGTCGAAGGGAGCGTGTCGAGAACGGCACCGGGAACCTCAGCGACCGCGCGGCGCGCACCGCCGAGACGGTCTTCCACTTGCCGCATGTCGAGCGGACCTCCGGCGAAGAGGATGCGGCGTCGCCCGGTGTCGAGCAGATGACGGGCCGCGAGGTACCCGCCGGTCTCGTCGTCGACCGAGACGCTGCTGAACGAGTCGTCGGCGCCGCGCCGGTCGACGAGCACAGCGGGGATGCCTCGGTCGCGCATCCGGCGCAGGCGCGGTCCCGCCTCCTGGTAGGGCGAGAGCAGGATGCCGCGCACCCGCTGCTGCTCGAACAGGTCGATGTGCCGGGCCTCCTGTGCGACGTCCTCGTCGCTGTTGGCGAGCACCACCGAGAGTCCGTGCCGCGCGGCTTCGCGCTCGGCCCCGCGGGCGAGCTCGGTGAAGAACGGGTTGCGCACGTCGAGCACCACCAGACCCACCATCAGGCTGTGACCGGCGCGCAGCTGGCGGGCGGCGTCGTTGCGCACGTACCCGAGCTCGGTGATCGCCTCGTGCACGCGCCGGACGGAGTCCTCCTTGACGCGGTCGACGTGGTTGAGCACGTTCGAGACCGTGCCCACCGACACCCCGGCGCGGTCGGCGACGTCGCGGATGCTCGCGGCCACGGTCAGCCCCTTCCTGTGCTCGCGCGCACCACGAGCTGGGGTTCGAACATCCGATGCGGCGCGGCGATCGCGTTGCCGCCGATCGCATCGAAGAGCAGGTCGACCACGGCGATGCCGAAGCCGTCGTGGCGGCCCGCCACGGTCGTGAGCGGGATGAGCGAGGCTTCGGCGAACTCGATGTCGTCGTAGCCGACGATCGCGGTCTGCCGCGGAACCTCGACGCCCCCGGCGACGAGCGCGTTCATGATGCCGAGCGCGAGCAGGTCGTTCGCGGCGAAGATGCCGTCGGGCATCATGTCCGCCGGGCGCGAGAGCAGCGCCGCTCCGATCCGTTTGCCGCCGCGCACCGTGCGATCGGGCTCGTCCATCACCTCGAGCGTCGCCGCCCCGAACTCACGCACGACCTCGCCCGCACCGGCCAGACGACCCGAGACCTGCGGGATGTCGAGCGGGCCACCGACGAACAGCAGGCGACGGCATCCGATCTCGATCAGGTGCTGCATCGCCTGGCGCCCGCCCGAGACCTCGTCGAGCGAGACGGAGGGCTGCTCGTCGGACTGCCCGCGCTGGCCGACCAGCACCGAGGGCGTTCCGCGACGGCGCACCTGCGCGAGGCGGTCTTCGACGGGCAGGTGCGACGACATGAGCAGCCCCTGCACGCGGTACTGCTCGAAGAGCTGGATGTAGTCGTTCTCGCGGTCGCGGTTGCGGTGCGAGTTCGCGAGGAAGACGGTGAAACCGAGCTCGCTGGCGCGCAACTCGACGCTCTCGGCGATCTCGGCGAAGTACGGGTTGCTCACGTCGGGCGCGATGTAGCCGATCGCGCTGCTCACCCCGAGGCGCAACTGTCGGCCGGCATTGCTGGGCACGAACCCGAGCGAGTCGATCGCGGCGCGGATGCGCTCGGCCTTGTCGGCCGAGACGCGGTCGGGATGATTGAGGTAGTTCGACACGGTACCCACGGCCACACCCGCGAGCACCGCCACGTCACGGATTCCGACTCGGGCCATGCGCGGCCTCCTTCGGCTCGGTGATCGATCAGTCACTTTACCGGCTCCTCTGCGCCGCACCCGGAGCGGCACACGCGCGCTCAGCCACGGCGTTCCCAGACCGGTTCGTCGGCGATGGTGTCCACGCGCCGTACCTCGCCGACCAGGTCGATCTCGACGGACTCCCCGTCGTCGGCGGCATCCGCGGCCACACGCAGCACGATGCGGCCGGGTTCGACGATGCGATGCCCCGCGACGCCGGTGAAGGCGAAGGCTGCGGCGGGGATGCGCACCCGCCACGTCTGCGCCTCTCCCGCGGCCAACGGCACCTTGCGGAAGGCGACGAGCTGGCGGAGCGGACGCACGACCTGCGCTGTCGGGTCGCTCGCGTAGACCTGCAGCACGTCGGCTCCCTCGCGATCGCCCGAGTTGCGCACTGTGATCTCGGCCTCGACGGCCCCGTCGACGGCGACGCGGTTCTCTGCGACGCTCAGCCCGTCCCGCACGAAGGTCGTGTACCCGAGGCCGTGACCGAACGGATGCCGCGGCGTCGGGTCGGCCGAGCTGACGCCGGTCAGTGATCCGAGCTTCGGAGCGAGGTAGCTGCCCGGCTGTGGCGTGCCCGGCCGGGGCATCTGCACGGGCAGACGCCCCGAGGGCGAGGTGACCCCGAGGAGAGCGTCCGCGATCGCCGGACCACCCTCCTGCCCGGGGAAGAACGCCTGCACGACGGCGACGCACCGGTCGGCGGCGGCGCCGAGCGCGTAGGGGCGACCGGTCAGCAGCACGAGCACGACCGGGCGACCGGTGTCGACGAGCGCCTGGAGCAACTGCTCCTGCACCCCGGGCAGGCTCAGGTCCTCGCGGTCGCACCCCTCACCCGACGTGCCGCGTCCGAACATCCCGGAGTCGTCGCCCATCACCGCCACCACCACGTCGGCGGCGCGCGCGGCCTGGACCGCCGCGTCGACCCCTGAGACGTCGTCGTCCATCACGGTGCAGCCCTCGACGACGTCGACCTCGCCCGGCCACTGTGCGCGCAGAGCCTCGGCCACCGTGGGCGCGGCGATCAGCGGATCGACCTCGGGATGCCGAGGCAGCACGTGCTTCACGAAGGAGTAGCACCCGAACACCGCGCCGAAGCGGTCGGCGTTCGGACCGACGACCGCGAGCCGCGGGGTGCGCCCCGCATCGAGCGGCAGGGCGCCGTCGTTCTGGAGCAGCACGATCGAGGCATCCGCCACCTCGCGCGCGAGCGCGCGGTTGGCCGCGGAGTCGAGGTCGACGGCGGGGTCTCCCTCGGGCTCGGCCGGCCCCAGCAACCCCAGGTCGCGTTTCTGCCGCAGCACGCGGCGCAGGGCGCGGTCGACGAGCGACTCGTCGATCCGTCCGCTCTCGACCGCGGCGACGAGCGGCGCGAGGTAGTCGGAGCCGGTGGGAAGTTCGACGTCGATGCCGGCCGAGAGCGCGAGCACCGCCGCGTCTTCGCCATCGGCGGCGACTCCGTGCATCGTCTCGAGGAACCGCACGGCGAAGTAGTCGGCGACGACGGTTCCGTCGAAGCCCCAGCGGTCGCGCAGGATGCCGGTGAGCAGGTCGGCGGATGCCGCAGCCGGAACCCCGTCGACATCGTTGTAGGCGTTCATGACCGAGCGTGCCCCCACACGGATCGCCCGCTCGAACGGAGGCAGGTAGACATCGGCGAGCTCGCGCGGCCCGACGGAGACCGGCGCGTGATTGCGGCCGGCGCGCGACCCGGAGTACCCGGCGAAGTGCTTGAGGGTGGCGACCACCCCCGCCGACTCGAGGCCGCGCACATAGGCGCTGCCCACGACGCCGACGGTGAACGGGTCTTCGGCGATGCACTCCTCGACCCGACCCCAGCGGGCATCGCGCACGACGTCGAGCACGGGGCCCAATCCCTGATGCACGCCGAGGGCGCGCAGGTCGTCGCCGATCCGGCGGCCGAGGCGTTCGGTGAGCTCCGGGTCGAACGCGGCGCCCCAGGCCAGCGGGGTCGGGTAGGTCGTCGCTCCCCAGGCGAGAACGCCGGTGAGGCACTCCTCGTGCACGAGAGCGCGGATGCCGGTGCGCTCGGTGAGAGCGGCCTGGCGTCGTCGCAGCTCGGCCGTGCCCGCCTCGACCGTGATCGGCGTCGTTCCCCAGTGGCGCGTGAGCTGACCGAGGCCGTGCGCGGCGAACTCCTCGACGTGCACGCCGTCGGCGATCAGCTGGTCCTGCATCGGGGCGGCATTGTCGTCGCGACGGGCGCCCGCCCACAGCCCCACGAGCTGGGCCGTCTTCTGCGCGAGCGTCATCCCGGCGACGAGTCGATCGACCGCGTCGTCGTCGACCACCTCGTCGTCGACCGCAGCCGATTGTGACGTTTCAATACTCATGGATTCATCCTTGCGCATCCACCCGACACCCGCCGAACTTCCTCACCGCGGCTCAGAGCAGTTTTCGTTTGACAGGCCACAAATCTCCCCCTAACATCAGTTTTGAAACGTCTCAATAACGAGATATCACTTTCAAGGAGGAAATGTGTTCACAGCAGAACGGCGGCGCCTTCGCAAGCCGCTCCTCAGCGTTGCCGCTCTGGCCAGCGCCGGGGTTCTCGTCCTCTCCGGCTGCGCCGGTGACAGCGGATCGGGTGCGACCACCTTCGAGTTCCTGAAGAACTCCGAGAACACCACCACCCAGCCCGTGCTCGAAGCCCTCGCCGGCGACCAGTGCGCCGCCGAAGAAGAGGCCATGCCCCTCGAGTTCAACTCGGCGCCGCAGGCCGACCTCGACGCGCAGGTGCAGTTGCTCGCCACGCAGGACGAACTGCCCCCGATCTTCTCGGCCGGCGGTAACCCCTCCGAGGGCGCGAAGCTCGCCAAGGGCGGCTACCTCGTCGACTTCGACGAGAAGCTCACCGAGCTCGGCGTGCGCGACAAGATCGCCGAAGGCGCCGTGTCGACCATCAAGAAGCTCTACGGCGGCGAGTTCAACTTCCTGCCGTTCCAGTACAACATCGAGGGCATCTGGTACAACAAGCAGATCTTCGAGGAGCAGGGCTGGGACGTCCCCGAGAACTGGGACGACCTCACCACCATCGCCGCCGAGGCCAAGGCCGCGGGGTACACCCCGTTCACGGCATCCGGTGAGCAGGGCTGGCCCATCACCCGCCTCATCTCGAGCTACCTCTTCCGCTCGGTCGGTGATGACGCGCTCGAGAAGGTCGCCGCAGGCGACGCCAAGCTGACCGACCCCGAGTACGTGGCCGCCGCACAGGCGATCGCCGACCTCGGCGCCGAGGGCTACTTCGACGCGAACGTCACCTCGCTCGACATCGACAGCTCCTACAACGAGTTCCTCACGGGCAAGGCCGCCATGATCTACATGGGCAGCTGGATCCTCGGCAACATCAACGGAGACGGCAACCAGATCGGCGCCGACAACGTCGGGTTCTTCAACTTCCCGGCCGTCGAGGGCGGTAAGGGCACGCCCGACGCCTACCCGTCGAACGTCGGCCTGCCGGCCACGATGAGCAACGCCGCCTACAACGAGGGCACCGGCGCCTGGCTCGGCTGCATCGCCGAGAACTACGGCAATGAGGCGCTCGAGCAGGGCCAGATCACCGGCTTCATCGCCGACGACGCCGACGTCGAGCTGCCCGCGATCTCGCAGACGATCGCCGACGAGATCTCCACCAGCACCGACAGCGTGCTGTGGTTCGAGGCGCTCTTCAACGCGAAGGCGAGCAACATCTCGTCGACCAACGCCGCGCTGCTCGTCACGGGCCAGCTCTCGGCCGAGGAGTTCATGACCCTCGTCCAGGACGCGCTCGACGCCGGTTGATCCGCACCGGCTCCGCGCACTCGTACCCGGAGTGCGCGGAGCCGGTTCTCTCGTCTCACCCCCTCTACACCCGAAAGGCCGCCACGCATGAAGTCCGTCCTCGGCGACCGGAAGACGATCCTGCTGCTGCTCCTGCCGGCACTGGTCATCTATACGCTCATCACCATCGTCCCCGTGCTCTGGTCGTTCGGCCTCACGTTCTTCACCGGCAGCATCCTCGAAGGCTTCGAGTTCAACGGCATCGAGAACTTCCAGCGGCTCTTCTCCGACCAGTACGTCGCCGACGCCTTCTGGTTCACGATCCGCTACGCGCTGCTGACCACCCTGTTCCAGGTCGTGCTCGGCTTCGGCCTCGCGCTCCTCTACCACTTCGTGCTCCGCCGCTCCTCGGTCATCGTCCGCACGCTGGTGTTCTTCCCCGTCGTGCTCCCGACCGTCGCGATCGGCATCCTCTACCAGAAGCTCTTCCAGTCGGCCCCCGGCGACGGCCTCGTCAACGAGCTGCTCGTGAACGTCGGCCTCAGCAACATCGACTGGCTCGGCGACGGCGCGACCGCCTTCGTCGTCATCGTCATCATGGACGTCTGGCGCTCCGCCGGCTTCTACGGCATCCTCGTCTTCTCCGGGCTGCTCGACATCCCCGACGAGATCATCGAGTCGGCCCGCCTCGACGGCGCCAAGTCGTTCAGCCTCTTCCGCTACATCGTGCTCCCGATGTCGCTGCCGATCCTCTTCGCCTCGATGATCTTCAGCATCAACGGCACGATCAAGGTCTTCGACTCGGTCTTCGCCCTCACCGGCGGCGGCCCCGGCAACGCGACCACCCCGCTGACGATGTACATGTACCGCACCGCGTTCCAGTACAGCGACTTCGGCTACGGTTCGACCGTCGCCCTCGTGCTCACCATCATGTGCCTGCTGATCACGCTCGTCATCTTCCGCTCGTCGCGTCGCGACAACACCGTCTGAGGACAGCATCATGACCACCACACTCGACACGACGGCCGTTCCCAGCGCGAAGGCGTTCGTTCCGCACCGCCGCGGTCCCGCAGCGATCGCCCTCGGCATCCTGCGCAAGATCCCGACCTGGCTGACCATCGCGGTGCTCGTCATCGTGACGGCCTACCCGCTGTTCTGGATGTTCATCAACTCGCTGAAGTCGAACAACGAGTTCCTCAACAACCCCTCGTACACGCTCCCCGAGAACTGGCGTTGGGACAACTACGCCGTCGCCTGGGAGACCGGCAACCTCGCCACCACGATCACGAACTCGCTGATCGTCACGGTGCCGTCGCTCGTGTTCATCGTGCTGCTCGGCACCGCGGCGGGCTACGCGCTCGAGATCATGGTCTTCAAGGGCCGCGCCTCGGTGCTGCTGCTGTTCCTGGCGGGCATCATGATCCCCGGCCAGATGATCATCTTGCCGCTGTTCAACGCCTTCTCGAAGATGGGCCTCAGCGGCTCGTATCTGCCGATGATCCTCATCTACGTCGCGGGCGGGCTGCCGCTCACGGTGTTCATGATGGCGACGTACTTCCGCGCGATCCCCCGCGAGATCTTCGAAGCGGCGACGATCGACGGCGCCTCGATGCTGCGCTCCTTCTTCGCGATCGGCTTGCCGATGATGAAGAACGCGATCTTCACGGTCGCGATCGTGCAGTTCTTCCTCATCTGGAACGACCTGCTCATCGCCCTCGTCTTCGGCGGTAAGAAGAGCCTCAACACGATCCAGGTCGGGCTCCTCAACTTCTCGGGCGAGTACGGCGCGATCAACTACGGCCCGCTGTTCGCCGCGATCTGCGTGACGGTGTTCGGCATCCTGATCATGTATCTCTTCCTCAACCAGCGCATCATGAAGGGCCTCGCGGCCGGCGCGGTCAAGGGCTGAGACCCGCGACGACGAAGGGGGCGGATGCTGCGGCATCCGCCCCCTTTCGCGTCCCACCCGGGTGGTGAGTGGTCACAACACGCCGCGCGCGGCCGAGCGCCAACGGCGTGTCTTGACCCCTCGCGCATGGGTGGGTCGCTGAGCCTGTCGAAGCGTCCCGTCCGCGCACTAACGGAGGAGAACTCGCGCTCGGGAGGAGCGAATCCGCGAAACGCTCCTCCCCTGGGTGAGGCTTCCTCCCGAACCGTGCAGTCCCCGGAACCTCCCCGCGCTGGACCCGCGCGTGAGGGGCACCCCGTCAGGCGCGGTCGTGGAGAGTGACGTGGTAACCGTCGGGGTCGGCGAAGGTGAAGGTGCGCCCGAACGGCCCGTCGACGGGGGCCGTGACGATGGTGTGCCCATCGGCGACGAGGGCGTCGTGGATGCTCTGCACTTCCGTCGCGTGCAGCCAGAGGGCGACGCCGATGCCGGGCTGCGCCGCTGCCGCGAGATCGGTTCCGGGCACGATGTCGCGCAGCGCGAACGCGATCGGCGTGGTCGTGAAGACGACGGCGTGCGGAGGCCCGGCGGGCGAGCGCACGAGGCCGAGGTAGGTCTCGTAGAACGCCTGGGAGGCGTCGAGGTCGCGCGTCTGCAGCGAGATGAAGTCGGGGCCGGTGACGGGCATGGGATGCTCCTTCGATACGTGTCAGTTTTCTGACATGCACCAATCTATGTCAGAATACTGACATGAGTCAAGACGGCATCCACCTGCCGACCTCCCTCGGTTACCTGCTCAAGGAGGCCGCGAGCGCCCTGCGCTTCGCGATGGAAGAGGCCCTGCGCCCCCTCGACATGACCATCACGCGCTACTCCTGCCTCGAACTGCTCGCGCAGCGCCCCGGCCTCTCGAATTCCGACCTCGCCCGCGGCGCCTTCGTCACCCGACAGTCGATGAACGTGCTGCTGCAGCAGCTCGAACGCGAGGGGCTCGTCGTGCGGGCATCCGAAGCCCCGGTCGGCAAGGCACTCCCCACCGACCTCACACCGGCCGGACGCGACCTGCTCGCACAGGCGACCGCCGCCGTGCGCGCGGTCGAGAAGCGGATGCTGTCGGGCATGGGCGCCGACGATCAGCAGGTCGCGTTCCAGCTGCTCCAGGGCATGGTGCGGTCGCTGCGCGGGGGCTGAGCACCTCGGGGCGGGACCCTTCGACAAGCTCAGGGACCCAGTGACTCAGGACCCAGCGGCTCAGGACCCAGTTACGAAGAGCGGGTCGCTGAGCCTGTCGAAGCGTCCCCGCCCGAGAGACACCTCAGCGCCAGTCGTAGCGCGCGCGGAAGCCGAGCTCGTCCTGGATGCGGCGGGTCGACATGAGCGATCCGAACTCGGCGAGATCGTCGGCCACCGGAACGCCGGGGAACCACCGTTCCGCCACCTCGCGCGAGGGCGCCGCATTGCCCGACTCGGGAGCTGCGACGTTGTAGACCCGGAACCCGGGGGTCGCCGCCTCGAGCGCGAGCGCCACGGCTTCGGCTCCGTCGCGCGCATCGACCCACGACCCCAGAAGGTCACGGCGGTAGTCGGGCTCGGATGCCGCAGCGAAGGTGTCGTAGGCCTCGGGCGCGACGACGTTGGTGAAGCGCAGCGCGGTGATCGAAGCATCCGGATGCCATCCGACCAGCTGCGCGGCCATCGCCTCTTCGACGACCTTTCCGAGGCCGTAGGTGTTGAACGCGCGCGTGTAGGTCTCGTCGACCGGGAGCGACGGCGGCGCGACGTCGAAGGGGAAGCCCATGGCCGTGATGCTCGACGCGAGCACGACGGTGCGGATGCCGGCGCGATGCGCGGCGAGGAGCACATGCGAGGAGACCCGCACGTTGTTCTCGAAGGTCGCGGCATCGGGAACGAGCCCGTTCACCGGGATCGCGGCGAGGTGCACGAGGGCGTCGATGCCCTCGTGGCGCGCGGTCACCCCGAGCAGCGCGTCGAGCGTCTGCCCGTAGTCGGTGAGGTCGACGCGCGTGAAGCCCGCCCCGGCGGGGCCCGCGAGGTCGAAGCCGATGACTTCGGCTCCCCCGGCGCGCAGCCGTTCGACCGTCGCGCGACCGAGCGTGCCGCTGCTTCCTGTGACCGCAATGACCATGGGGACCTCCGCGTCCGAGTCTGGCAGGTGATCGACCTCGTCGACCTTCATGCCGTAGTATTGAAACGTCACAATTCTAACGTGATTCGCCACGACAGCGCCTTGTCTGCGTCTCTGAAACGTTTCGAAATCTTGGGAGTGTCCAATGCCGGCCACCGTATCCGCCGTTCGCTTCGAGCATCACCGCGAGCCCCTCGGCATCGGAGAGTCACGCCCGCGCCTGTCGTGGGTCGTCGACACCGCTCCCACCGGATGGACGCAGGCCGCCTCCCGCATCGAGATCGACACGGATGGCGCCGTCGACACCTTCGAGATCGACTCCGACGCGCAGGTGCTCGTGCCGTGGCCGGGTCGGGCACTCGACTCGCGCGCCCGGGCATCCGTCCGCGTGCGGGTGCGCGGCTCCGACGGCGAATGGAGCGACCCGAGCCCCTGGGCCACGGTCGAGACCGGACTGCTGCACCCCGAGGACTGGACCGCCGGCCCCATCGGTGCGATCTGGAACGAGAACCCGATGCGCGACGACCGCCGGCCCGCGCTCGTCCGCCGCGACTTCACCGTGCGCCCCGGCCTCGTGCGTGCCCGCCTCTACGCGTCGGCCCACGGCCTCTACCAGGCCGAGATCAACGGCGAGCGTGTCGGCACCGACGTGCTCTCCCCCGGCTGGACCGTGTACCGCGAACGCCTGCGCTACTACACCTACGACGTGACCGACCTGCTCGCCGAGGGCGAGAACGCGATCGGCGCGTGGCTCGGCGACGGCTGGTACCGCGGGCGCCTCGGATGGCGCGGCGGCTTCCGCAACGTCTTCGGCGACGACCTCTCCTTCATCGGCCAGCTCGAACTCTCCTACGCCGACGGCACGGTCGAGACCGTCGCGACCGACACCCGATGGAAGTCTGCGCCGAGCCCGATCCTGCACTCGGGCATCTACGACGGCGAGACCTACGACGCCCGCGAGGAGCTGCCGGGCTGGAGCCGCGCGGGATACGACGACGGCGACTGGCAGCGCGTGCAGCTGCGCCGCCGCGACCCCGCGACGCTCGTGGCGCCGACCGGCCCGCCCGTGCGGGTGACCGAGGAGGTGCACCCGGTCACCGTGCTGCGCACCCCGGCCGGCAAGCGCGTACTCGACTTCGGGCAGAACCTCGTCGGCGTCGTGCGCCTGCGCGCCACGGCCGCCGCAGGAACGACCGTGGCCCTCCGCACCGCCGAGGTGCTGCAGGACGACGAGCTCTACACGCGGCCGCTGCGCGACGCGGTCTCGACCGACGTCTACACGTTCGCCGGCCGCACCGAGGGCGAGGAGTGGGAGCCGCGCTTCACCTATCACGGCTTCCGCTACGTGGAGGTCGAGGGATGGCCCGGCGACATCGATGCGGATGCCGCGGCCGGCGCTCTCGTCGCCCGCGTGCTGCACACCGACATGGAGCGCACGGGCTGGTTCGAGTCCTCGAACCCCCAGCTCGACCGCCTGCACGAGAACGTCGTCTGGGGCATGCGCGGCAACTTCGTCGACATCCCCTCCGACTGCCCGCAGCGCGACGAGCGCCTGGGATGGACCGGCGACATCCAGGTGTTCGCGCCGGCAGCATCCTTCCTCTACGACTCCTCCGGCATGCTCGCCGGCTGGCTGCGCGACCTCGAGGCCGAGCAGCTGCCCGACGGC
The DNA here is from genome assembly GCF_044772365.1 of Microbacterium sp. NPDC090225. NCBI lineage: Bacteria > Bacillati > Actinomycetota > Actinomycetes > Micrococcales > Microbacteriaceae > Microbacterium > Microbacterium sp. NPDC090225. Next base: position 1,580,337 of record NZ_JBIVYS010000001.1, read on the forward strand.
ACCGTGCCCTGGTACGTGCCCGTCATCCCGGCCGACACCATGTGGACCCCGCAGCGCCCCGGCGCCGCGTGGGGCGATGCCGCGACCATCGTGCCGTGGACCCTGCACCGCCGCTTCGGCGACGAGGGCGTGCTGCGCGCGCAGTTCGACAGCGCCCGCGCCTGGGTCGACCTGCAGGCCGAGATCGCGGGCCCCTCACGGCTGTGGGACACCGGCTTCCAGCTCGGCGACTGGCTCGACCCGGCGGCTCCCCCGCACGACCCGGCCGACGCCCTCACCGATCGCTACCTCGTCGCCTCGGGGTACTTCGCGTACTCGGCACGGCTGGTCGCCGACATGGCCGCGACGCTGGGCGAGACAGCGGATGCCGCGCACTACACCGCCCTCGCCGCCGAGGCGAAGGCGGCGTTCATCGGCGCCTATGTGGGCGACGACGGGCGGATGACCTCCGACGCGCAGACCGCCTACGCTCTCGCTCTCGAGTTCGACCTGCTCCCCGACGAGCTGCGCGCCCCCGCTGCTGCCCGGCTCGCCGCTCTCGTGCGGGCTGGGGGCAACCGCATCGGCACCGGGTTCGTGGGCACGCCCCTCGTCACCGACGCCCTCAGCGCGAACGGTCAGCTCGAGGCTGCCTACGACCTGCTCCTCGAGAAGGAGTGCCCGTCGTGGCTGTACCAGGTGGGCATGGGTGCGACGACGGTCTGGGAGCGCTGGGACTCGATGCGCCCCGACGGCTCGGTGAACCCCGGGTCGATGACCTCCTTCAATCACTACGCGCTCGGCGCCGTGGTCGACTGGATGCACCGCGTCGTCGCCGGCCTCGCCGCCGATGCCCCCGGCTACCGACGGATCCGCGTCGCCCCGCGCCCCGGCGGCGGGCTCACCTCGGCATCGGCCCGGCATCGCACCCCGTTCGGCGAGGCCGCGGTCTCGTGGCGGATCGACGCCGGCGTGCTCCACGTCACCGCCGAGCTGCCCGTCGGCACCACCGGCGTGCTCGCCCTCCCGGGTCAGCCCGAGGAAGAGGTCGGGCACGGCACGCACACCCGCTCGGTCGCGCTCGACGCCGCGGATGTGGCGGATGCCGACGCCACCGACTCCGCCGCGGAGGTGACCGCATGACCCGCGTCGCCTTCCTGCACACCGGGGCCGTCGTGATCGCCCCGGTCATCGACGCCGCCCGCGCGACCCTCCCCGACGCGACGTTCGTGAACTACCTCGACGACCGGATCGTCGCCGATCTGGGCGACGCGGAGCGCGCGGCATCCGTCGCCGACCGTCTCGCACACCTCGCCGGCGCTGCGCGCGATGCCGGGGCCGATGTCGTCATGCTCACGTGCTCGTCGATCTCGGGTTACGCGGCCCCCACGGCCGAGCGCGTCGGCATCCCCGTGCTGCGCATCGACGAGGCGATGGCCGATCGGGCCGTCGCCACGGGCGAACGGATCGCCGTGATCGCCACCCTCCCGACCACCCTCGCCCCGACCGTCGCACTGTTGCGCGAGCGCGCCGCGATCGCCGGTGCCGAACCGACGATCCTCGACGAGGTCGTCGACGGAGCCTTCGCCGCGGTCTCGGGAGGGGATCGCCCGCAGCACGACGCACTCGTCGCCGCTGCGATCGAACGACTGGCCGCCCACGCCGACGTCGTGGTGCTCGCCCAGGCGTCGATGGCTTCGGCGGCCGAGACCGCCCGGGTCGCCGTGCCGGTGCTCACCAGCATCCGCCCGGGAATAGAGCGGCTCGCCGAGCTGCTGACCCACGACCGTACGACGCAGGGAGACGCCCGATGACCACCGGCACGCGACCGCGCGCACTCACTCCGCTCGGTCCCGACCACGCTCGCTGGGCGAGCGGTTTCTGGGGCGCCGTGCAGGAGCGCACCCGTGACGTCACCGTTCCGACGATGTGGGACTCTCTCCGCGATCCCTCCGTGAGCGCGGGGCTGCGCAACTTCCGCATCGCCGCCGGCCTCGAGCAGGGCGAGCATGTCGGACCGCCCTTCATGGACGGCGACTTCTACAAGTGGATGGAAGCCGCGATCGCCCAGCTCGAGGTGCGCTCCGATCCGGGACTCGCCGAGACGATCGACGAACTGGCGCGACTCATCGCCTCGGTGCAGCGCGCCGACGGGTACCTGCACACGCCCACGTTGATCGCGGCGCTCGGGCCGGCGGCGGCCACAGACCTCGCCGACCGGTTCCACTTCGAGACCTACAACCTCGGCCATCTGATCACGATGTGCGTGCGGCACCACGAGGTCACCGGATCGCCGCTGCTGCTCGACGTCGCCGTGCGCGCCGCCGGGTACCTCGAGGACCTCGCCGAGAACAAGCCTGTCGAACTCGCCCGCAGCGCGATCTGCCCCTCTCACTACATGGCCGTGATCGAGCTGTACCGCGCGACCGATGACCGTCGCTGGCTCGGGCTCGCCCAGTCGTTCCTGCGCGTGCGCGACGACTTCCAGGGCGGCGACGACAACCAGGACCGCCTTCCCGTGCGCGAGCAGTACGTGGTCGCCGGGCACGCCGTGCGGGCGAACTACCTCTACGCGGGTCTCGCCGACCTCGCCCTCGAGACCGGCGATGCCGACATCGTCGAGGTTCTCACGCGGCTCTGGGACGACGTGATCGACACCAAGCTCTACATCACCGGGGGCTGCGGCGCGCTCTACGACGGCGCCTCGCCCGACGGGCATCCGTGGCAGGAGCAGATCAGCCGCGTGCACCAGGCCTACGGCCGCGCGTACCAGCTGCCGCACACCACGGCGCATGCGGAGTCGTGCGCGAACATCGGCATGATCCTGTGGGCCGAACGGATGCTGGCGCTCACCGGAGAGGCACGATTCGCCGACGTGATCGAGCAGATCGCCTTCAACGCGCTGCTCGCCGGGATCAGCCTCGACGGCACCGCGTACTTCTACACCAACCCGCTGCGGCAGGTGCGCGAGCTGCCCTTCGAGCTGCGCCGCGCGGGCGACACGGGCCTGCACCCGGTACCCGCACCGCCGAAGTCCGACGAGCGCCTGCGCGAGCGGTACCTCAGCTGCTTCTGCTGCCCGCCGAACACGGCCAGGACACTCTCGCGGTGGCACGAGCGCGCGGCATCCCTCTCGGTCGCCGGCCTGCACGTGCACCAGTACGGCGGCAGCGAACTGCGCGCCGCGCTCGACGACGGGCGGATGCTCACGCTCACCGAACACAGCGACTACCCGTGGGACGGACGGATCGTCTTCACCGTCACCGCGGTCGAAGCGGGCGGACTGCCCGTGCACCTGCGCATCCCCGGATGGTCGTCGGATGCCGCGCTCACGGTCGCGGGCGAACCCGTCGCGGCGAGCGCTCCCGGAACCTACACGCGGATCGATCGGCCCCTCGCGGTCGGCGATGAGATCGTGCTCGATCTGCCGATGCCGGTGCGGGTGCTGCGCGCCCACCGCCTGGCCGAGGAGGCCGCGAACCAGGTCGCCGTGCAGCGGGGTCCGGTCGTCTACTGCGTCGAGGAGGCCGACCTCCCCGACGACGTTCTGCTCGAACAGGCGGCGCTGCGCCGCGGTGCGACGTTCGGCACCGAACGGATCGAGATCGACGGGCAACGCCTTCTCGCCGTGACGACGACGCTCCAGGTCATTCCCGGCACGTCCGACGACGCCCTCTACGCCGACATCGACGCGGCGCCGCTCGTCGAGATCCCGACCCGGCTCGTGCCGTATTTCGCGTGGGGCAATCGCGGCCCGGGCGAGATGTCGGTCTGGCTCCCGATCGTCTGGTGATCCGATGAGCGACCATGTCACCGCCTCTCATGTCACCGCGACCTACGTCATCGAGACCTCGCTGCCGCTGCAGCAGGCGGCCGAGACCCTCGCCGGGGAGCAGTCGACCGGCACTTTCGTGCGGGTCGAGCGCGAGTCCGACGATCTGCGTGCCCGCTTCGCGGCGCAGGTCGTCGACCTGAAGGAACTGCCCCTGACCGGCGACAGCGCCCTGCCCGGCACGGTCGGCGACCCGGCGCAGCGTCGGCGCGCACGGATGCGTCTGCGCTTCCCACTCGACAACTTCGGGCCGTCGATCCCGAACCTGCAGGCGGCCGTCGCCGGCAACCTGTTCGAGATCAAGGAGCTCGCGGCCGTCAAGCTGGTCGACCTCGACCTGCCCGCCGCCTTCGGCGAGCGCTACGGCGGCCCCCGCTTCGGACTCACCGGCACGCGCGAGCGGATGGCACGCCCGGACGGCGCGCTGATCGGCACGATCGTGAAGCCGAGCATCGGTCTCTCGCCAGCAGATCTCGCCGAGGTGGTGGGCGAGCTCGCCGAAGCAGGCGTGGACTTCATCAAGGACGACGAGCTGCAGGGCAACGGCCCCACCGCGCCGCTCGCCGAGCGAGTGGCCGCCGTGATGCCGGTGCTGAAGCGCTACGCCGACCGCACCGGGCGCATGCCGATGTACGCGTTCAACATCACCGACGACATCCACCTGCTCGAGCAGAATCACGACCTCGTGGTCGCCGCCGGGGGCACCTGCGTCATGGTGTGCATCAACATGGTGGGCCTCGCGGGCCTCGCGCACGTGCGGCGCTTCACGCAGGTGCCGATCCACGGCCACCGCGCGATGTTCGGCGCGATCAGCCGCTCCCCGCAGGTCGGCTTCTCGTTCCGGGCCTGGCAGAAGCTCGCGCGGCTCAGCGGCGCCGACCATCTGCACACCAACGGCATCTCGAACAAGTTCTACGAGTCCGACGACGAGGTTCTCGCGTCGATCGCCGATGTGCGCACGCCCCTCGACGGTGTGGGCGACACGGTGCCGGTGCTGTCGTCGGGCCAGTGGGGCGGACTCGCGCATGCGACCCGGCGCGCGGTCGGGTCGTCGGATCTGCTCGTGCTCGCGGGCGGCGGCATCCACGGTCACCCCGACGGTGCCGCGGCGGGCGTCGAGAGCATGCGCGCCGCGTGGGCCTCGGCCGAGCGCGGTGAGACGACCGCACAGGCGCTGGCGGCATCGCCCGAGCTCCGTCGGGCGACCGAGCGTTTCGGGGCGGTCCGTGACTGATTCGCCTCCCGTCGCACCGGCCGTCGGCTACTACGGCGATGACGTCACCGGCAGCGTCGACGTGCTGCTGCAGTTCGCCCGGCACGGGGTGCGCGGATGCCTGTTCATCGGCACGCCCTCGGCCGCGGCGCTCGCGGATGCCGCCGGCTCCCATGAGGTGGTCGGCATCGCCGGCATCGCCCGCTCGCTCCCGCCGGATGCGCTGGATGCCGAAGTGCGCCCCGCTCTCACGGCCCTGCGCGATCTGTCGCCCCGCATCGTCCAGTACAAGGCGTGCTCGACGGCCGACTCCTCTCCGACCGTCGGGAGCCTCGGCCGGGTGATCGAGATCGGCAGGGAAGTGTTCGATTCACTGACCGTTCCGGTGCTCTTCGCCCAGCCCGACTTCGGGCGCTACACGGTCTTCGGCCACCACTTCGCGGCCGAGGGCGGCACCGTGCACCGGCTCGACCGCCAGCCGACCATGTCGCAGCATCCGTCGACCCCGATGGACGACTCCGACCTCGCGGCGCACCTCTCGCGGCAGACCGCTCTGGCGATCGACGGCGTGCCGCTCACTCGGTACTCGACGGCGTCGTCGCTCGCTGCAGAGATCGACGACTCCCCCACGGCGGCTCTCGTGCTCGACGCCCTCGACGACGCGCATCTCGCGCTGATCGGCGGGGCTCTGGACGAGCTGAGCGGCAAACGGCATCCGCTCTTCGCGATCGGGTCGGGCGGACTCAGCAGGGCCCTCGCGCTCGGGCGTCCGGCATCCGCGCTGGCCGACGAGCGCTCGGCTGACGGCCCGGTGCTCGCGGTCTCCGGCAGCCGCTCGCCGCAGACCCGGCGCCAGATCGCCGCGGCCCGCGACGCCGGGTGGGCAGTACTGCCGCTGTCGCCGGATGCCGCGATCCACGCCGAGATCGTCGATCTGCTGGCATCGGGGCGCAGCGTCGCCCTCTCCTCAGAAGATGTCCCCGCGTTCGCTGACCACCCGGACGTGTTGGCGGGCATAGCGGAGGCGGCGACGACCGCCATCGGGAAAGCCCTCCGATCCGGAGCGACCCGCCGTCTCATCGTGTGCGGCGGTGACACCTCGAGCCGCGTCGTGCGCGCGCTCGGCATCAGGAGTCTCTCGATCGCCGCGAACCCGGGAGCGAACGTCGTCGTGCTGCGCGCCCGCAGCGACGACCCCGCCGTCGACGGCACCGAACTGCTCCTCAAGGGCGGCCAGGTCGGCGACGACGGGCTGTTCGAGAGCGTGCGGGGCGGTGCGGGGCGGGCGGGTCAGGTGCGACGGTAGACGTCGGCGCGGTGAGCGATGCGCAGGACGTAGACGACTCGGGCATCGTCATCGATCCGCACGACGACGCGATACGCGATTCCGACGTATCCGCTGTGCTGACCTTCGAGCTCTGCACCGAGCGGCTTCGTCACTCGCCGGGGGTTCTCCGAAAGCGGTCCGTCGAGAAAACGGAGCACCGCATCGGCGAACTTCGGCTCGAGTCGTTGCAGAGCTCGAAACGCGGGGCGGGCGACCTGAACGTCGTAGGACTTCGACGTCACCGACGCGCCAACTGCTCGCGCACCTCGGCAAGGCTCAGCGTGCGCCCCTCGGCGATGTCCTCGTCGGCTTCCTCGACCTCCACCTTGTGCTGCGGGTCGTACAGCAACGTCAGAGTCTCCTGCAGCGCCTCCAGATCGACGACACTGAGCATCACCACCGCCGGACGGCCATGCCGGGTGATGGTCACCGCCTCATGGGTCGTGTCGATCGATTCGACCAGCTGCGAAAGCTTGTCCTTGGCCTCGCTCACCGAGATTGTCTGCATGAATTAATAGTAGCCGAGAATCAAGCCGAAATACTAGCCGATAAAAAGGCCGGGTATCCGATGGGTTGACGGCGAGTTGCTCGTGCCGTAACTTATGAAACGATTCATCTTTACAGAAAGCGAGCGACAATGTCCGTCCTCACCCCTGACCACCTCGCCGCGCTCGAGAAGCAGGGCATCGAGCTTCCCAGCTGGGCTTTCGGCAACTCCGGCACGCGCTTCAAGGTGTTCGGCACTCCCGGCACACCGCGCGACCCGTGGGAGAAGATCGCGGATGCCGCACAGGTCAACACCTACACGGCTCTCGCGCCGAGCGTGGCGCTGCACATCCCGTGGGACCTCGTCGACTCGTTCTCCGACCTGCGCAAGCACGCCGAAGACCTCGGCGTGACGCTCGGCACGGTGAACTCCAACACGTTCCAGGACGACGACTACAAGTTCGGGGCGCTCACCCACGAAGACGCCGCGATCCGCCGGAAGGCGATCGATCACCACCTCGCGTGCATCGACGTCATGGATGCGACCGGCAGCCGCGACCTCAAGATCTGGCTCGCCGAGGGGTCGAACTACCCGGGTCAGGCCGACCTGCGCGGCCGCCAGGACCGCCTGCAGGAATCGCTCCAGCAGATCTACGCCCGCCTCGGCGACGACCAGCGACTTGTCCTCGAGTACAAGTTCTTCGAGCCGGCGTTCTATCACACCGATGTTCCCGACTGGGGCACGTCCTACGCGCAGGTGGTCTCGCTCGGCGACAAGGCGTCCGTCTGCCTCGACACCGGCCACCACGCCCCCGGCACGAACATCGAATTCATCGTCATGCAGCTGCTGCGCCTCGGCAAGCTCGGATCGTTCGATTTCAACTCGCGCTTCTACGCCGACGACGACCTGATCGTGGGCGCTGCCGATCCGTTCCAGCTCTTCCGCATCCTCTTCGAGGTCGTGCGCGGCGGCGGTCTGAACAACCCCGACGTGGCGTTCATGCTCGACCAGTGCCACAACGTCGAAGACAAGATCCCCGGCCAGATCCGCTCGGTGCTCAACGTGCAGGAGATGACCGCCCGCGCGCTGCTCGTCGACCGCGAGGCCCTCACCGCCGCGCAGAAGTCCGGTGACGTTCTCGCCGCGAACGCGATCTTCATGGACGCGTTCTACACCGACGTGCGCCCCGCCCTCGCCGAGTGGCGCGAGTCGCGCGGCCTCGCCGCCGACCCGATGGCCGCGTACGCGGCATCCGGCTACCAGCAGAAGATCGCCGCAGAACGAGTCGGTGGCGTGCAGGCCGGCTGGGGCGCCTGAGCGCGCCGTCCCTCGACCCCTCGATCAAGGAACACCACTCATGACGAACCCGACCGCCGCTGACCTGATCGCGCGCAGCAACCGCCTGGGCGCCGACCCGAAGAACACCAACTACGCCGGCGGCAACACCTCCGCCAAGGGCACCGAGATCGACCCCGTGACCGGGCAGCCCGTCGAGCTGCTGTGGGTGAAGGGCTCGGGCGGCGACCTGGGGACTCTCACCGAGAAGGGCTTGGCCGTGCTGCGTCTCGACCGCATGCGCGCGCTGGTCGACGTGTACCCCGGCATCGACCGTGAAGACGAGATGGTCGCAGCCTTCGACTACTGCCTGCACGGCAAGGGCGGCGCCGCCCCCTCGATCGACACGGCCATGCACGGACTCGTGGATGCCGCGCACGTCGACCACCTGCACCCCGACTCCGGCATCGCGATCGCGACCGCCGCGGACGGCGAAGCGCTGACCGTGAAGATCTTCGGCGAGAAGGTCGTGTGGGTGCCGTGGCGCCGCCCCGGCTTCCAGCTCGGACTCGACATCGCCGAGATCAAGACGGCGAACCCGCAGGCGATCGGCTGCATCCTCGGCGGTCACGGCATCACGGCGTGGGGCGACACCTCCGAGGAGGCCGAGGCGAACTCGCTGTGGATCATCGACACCGCCGCCGCCTACATCGCCGAGCACGGCAAGACCGACCCGTTCGGCGGCATCCGCGCGGGCTTCGAGGCACTGCCGGCGGGCGAGCGCCGCGAGCGCGCCGCCGCCCTGGCCGGAACGATCCGCGGCCTCGCCTCGCACGACCGCGCGATGGTCGGCCACTTCACGGATGCCGCAGAGGTGCTCGACTTCCTCGCCTCCGAGAAGGCCCCGGCCCTCGCCGCACTGGGCACGAGCTGCCCCGACCACTTCCTGCGCACCAAGGTCAAGCCGCTGATCCTCGACCTGCCGGCGACGGCATCCGCCGAGGAGCAGATCGCGCGCCTGCACGAGCTGCACGCCGAGTACCGTGCCGACTACCAGGCGTACTACGACGCACACGCGACCGCCGAGTCCCCCGCGATCCGTGGCGCCGACCCGCTCATCGTGCTCGTTCCCGGCGTGGGCATGTTCTCGTACGGCGCGAACAAGCAGACGGCGCGTGTCGCCGGCGAGTTCTACGTCAACGCGATCAACGTCATGCGCGGAGCCGAGGCGCTCTCGACCTACTCCCCCATCTCCGATGCCGAGAAGTTCGACATCGAGTACTGGGCCCTCGAGGAGGCCAAGCTGCAGCGGATGCCGAAGCCGAAGTCGCACCAGGGGCGCATCGCATTCGTGACCGGCGCCGCGTCCGGCATCGGCAAGGCCATCGCCACCCGTCTCGCGGCCGAGGGTGCCTGCGTCGTCATCGCCGACCTCGACCTCGAGAAGGCGCAGGCCGCGGCCGCCGAACTCGGCGGCACCGACGTCGCGATCGGCGTCGCGGCGAACGTCGCGGATGCCGACGCGATCCAGGCGGCGCTGAACGACGCCGTTCTCGCGTTCGGCGGCGTCGACCTCGTCGTCAACAACGCCGGCCTCTCGCTCTCGAAGCCGCTGCTCGAGACCACCGAGAAGGACTGGGATCTGCAGCACGACGTTATGGCGAAGGGCTCGTTCCTCGTGTCGAAGGCCGCCGCGCGCGTACTCATCGACCAGAAGCTCGGCGGCGACATCATCTACATCTCGTCGAAGAACTCCGTCTTCGCCGGCCCGAACAACATCGCGTACTCGGCGACCAAGGCCGACCAGGCGCACCAGGTGCGGCTGCTGGCGGTCGAGCTCGGCGAGTACGGCATCCGCGTCAACGGCATCAACCCCGATGGCGTCGTGCGCGGCTCGGGCATCTTCGCCTCGGGCTGGGGCGCCAACCGCGCCGCGACCTACGGCGTCGCCGAAGAGGACCTCGGCCAGTTCTACGCCAACCGCACGATCCTCAAGCGCGAGGTCGTTCCCGAGAACGTGGCGGATGCCGTCTACGTGCTCACCGGCCCCGAGCTGAGCCGCACCACGGGGCTGCACATCCCCGTCGACTCCGGCGTCGCCGCCGCCTTCCTGCGATGAGCACGCGCGCCGAGCGCCCTTCGTCTCGCTTCGCTCGCTCAGGGACCGAGAATCACCCCCGGTTCCTGAGCGAGGACCGCAGCGACGAGACGAAGGACGCCCGATGAGCACGCGCGCGGTCGCGGCCGTCGATCTCGGCGCGACCAGCGGTCGGGTGATGATCGGTCGCGTCGGTGACGGAATTCTCGAGCTCGAGCCTGTCTCGCGCTTCCCGAACGGGCCCGTCGAACGCGCCGACGGCCTGCACTGGGACTTCGAGGCGCTCTACGAGAACGTGCTCGACGGCCTCGCCGAAGCGGTGCGCCGGGAGCCGACGATCGATAGCATCGGCATCGACTCCTGGGCCGTCGACTACGCGCTGATCGCCGGTGGGTCGCTGCTCGCCGAGCCGTTCCACTACCGCGACGAGCGATCCGCCCGGGGCGTCGCAGAGGTGCACGAGATCGTCGCGTTCGACGAGCTCTACCGTCGCAACGGCCTGCAGTTCCTGCCGTTCAACACGCTCTATCAGCTGCGTGTCGACGACCGCGCTGCCGAGGCCGAGAGCGCGCTGCTCGTGCCCGATCTGCTCGCCTTCCTCCTCACGGGCGCCCGCGTGGCCGAGCGCACGAACGCCTCGACGACCGGGCTCCTCCGGGTCGACGACGGGGAGTGGGACACCGACCTCGCCTCCCGACTCGGTATCGCTCCTGGGCTCCTCCCCACCCTCGTCGATCCGGGAACGATCATCGGCACCCTGCGTCCGGAGATCGCCCGCCGTGTCGGCGCCGACCTCCCGGTGATCGCCGTCGGCTCGCACGACACCGCCTCCGCCGTCGCTGCGGTGCCGATGACCTCACCCTCCGCCGCGTACATCTCGTGCGGCACGTGGGGACTCGTCGGCGTCGAGCTCGCGGAGCCCGTGCTGACGGATGCCGCCCGCACGGCGAACTTCACGCACGAGCGCGGTGTCGACGGGCGATTCCGATTCCTGCACAACGTGGCGGGCCTCTGGCTGCTGAGCGAGACCGTGCGGGCGTGGGAGGCGGAGGACGGCGCACCGATCGATCTGGTCGCGCTGCTGGCCGCGGCATCCGCTGCCACCGCACCCGTGCCGACCTTCGACGCCGACGACCCCTCGCTCTCGGCGCCGGGCGACATGCCGGCCCGCATCCGCACCCTGCTCGCCGCGAGTGGGCAGACGGCCCCGACCGACCGACCCGCGTTCGCACGCAGCATCGTGGAATCGATCGCGGTGGCGTTCGCGGATGCCGTGACGACGGCATCCGCTCTCACCGGGCGCCGCCTCGACGTCGTGCACATCGTCGGCGGCGGGTCGCTCAACACCCTGCTGTGCCAGGCGACCGCCGACCGCACCGGGCTCCCGGTGCTCGCCGGTCCCGTCGAGGCCACAGCGCTCGGCAACGTGCTCGTGCAGGCGCGGGCGCTCGGCGCCGCGCCCGCGAGCCTCGAAGAGCTGCGCGCCCTCGTGGCCGCGACGCACGCCCCGGTGCGCTTCACTCCGCGCACCTGACCGTCGAGACGCACCTGACCGTCGAGACGCACCTGACCGTCGAGACCCACCCGTAACGTTGAGACCCCCCAGTAGCCGCGTGGCTACTCGGGGGTCTCGGCGCTATCGGTGGGCTTCGACGACGCCGCTCAGCGAACGTTGCCGTTCGAGCAGGTCTGCTGCGCGGCCGAGTTACCCTTGATACTGTCGGGGAGCGCCACGACGTTGTCGGGCGTGGCCGGCTCGGTCGGCTCGGCGCCCTCCTCCGGAGCAGCCTCCTCGGTGGGAGCCGTCTCTTCGGTGGGGGTCTCGGCCGTCGTCGGCTCCTGCACGATCACACCGTCGTTGCTGGTGTTCTGGTGCGTGATCTGCAGCTGCGCGTTCGCCTCGATCGCGGCGAAGAGCTCGCCGGCGGCCGTGTAGTTCGGTACGACCTTGTTGGCGTTCTGCGAGTCGGTGCCCGTCGGATACTGCACGAACACGATGTCCTCGAACGGCACCTCCTTGACCGCGAGGGCGATCTGCACGATCGTCATCGGGTCGTTCAGCGTGGTGCTCGTCTCGAGGTTGCTGAGACCGACGTTCGCGAGCTTCAGCATGGTGCCCACGTTGCCGAGGGTCTCGCCGCTGATGAGCTTGCGCGCCAGGCTCGACATGTACTGCTGCTGGTTGCCGATGCGGCCCAGGTCGCTGCCATCGCCGACACCGTGACGGGTGCGCAGGAACTGCAGTGCTTCGAGGCCCTGCACCGTGTGAGTGCCCGCCGCAAGGTCGAGGCCCGTGTAGCGGTCGCGGATCGGGTTCGCGAGGCACACGTCGACGCCGCCGATCGCGTTCGTGATCTCGATCACGCCGCCGAAGGTGACGGATGCCGCGAACTGCACCTCCTGGTCGGTGAGCTCGGAGATCGTCTTCGCGACGCAGTTGAGTCCGCCGTCGCTGTAGGCGACGTTGAGCGGCTGCTTGCTCATGGCGGAGTGCACGTTGCCCTCGTCGTCGGTGCACTCGGGGATGGGGATCATGAGGTCGCGCGGGAAGCTGACGACCGTGATGCGACGGGGATTGTCGGAGACGTGCACGAGCAGGTTGACGTCGTTGAGGTTGCCCTCGGAGTCGTTTCCGCTGCAGCGGTCGCCGAAGTATCCGGCGTACGCCTCTTCACAGGTATCGACACCCGCGAGCACGAAGTTGAATCCACCCTCGTACTCGCTGATGTCCGGCGGCACGGCATCGGCCGACTGGCCCTCGAGTTCGACGGAGTTCGCGAGCTGCGTGCTGCGCAGGTCGTACACGACGTACGCCGCGACGCCCACACCGCTCACCAGCACCACCGCGAGTCCGATCGCGATGAACTTCAGCAGCTGGCTGAGGGGTCCCGGCGAGTGCAACTGGCCGTGGCGCGCGATCGTTCGACGGCGTCGGGTGTTCTCGGTCACACGGTGCCTTTCGGTTCTGCCTGCGGTGAGGGGGCACCGGGCTCAGGAAGCGGAGGGTGTGGGATTCGAACCCACGAGACATCTCTGCCCACTGGTTTTCAAGACCAGCTCCATCGGCCGCTCGGACAACCCTCCCGACAGACGGATCTGCCGACAAGCCGTGAGTCTAGCCGAGTTCTATTCTCCCGCGCTGACCTGGGCGGGCGCTGGAAGCGTATTCAGCGCACGCGCCAGCCCGCCGTCGACGACGTCGTCGGTGATCTCGGATGCCGCATCCCTCACTTCGGCCGGCGCCTGCCCCATGCCGACCGCGCGCCCGCCGAGCGTGCGCGCCCACCCGAACATGCCGATGTCGTTGCGTCCGTCGCCCGCGACGAGCACGCGCTCACCGACGAGGTCGAGCTCTTCGCGCACGCGCTCGAGCGCGGTGCCCTTGTCGACGCCCTGCGGGGCGATGTCGAGCCAGGCGGTCCAGCCGATCGCGTACGAGACCTCGTTGAGTCCGGCATCCGCCACCAGCCGATGGAAATCCTCCTCATCGTGACCGGGCGAGACCACGACGATGCGCGACACGGGCTCGGCCGCGAGCTCCTCGAAGCTCACCCGCCGACCGCCGTCGAGCGTCCAGTCGTCGAGCTGGTCGGTGAAGAGCCGCTGGCCCGAGGCGAGCTCGACCATGTAGCGGGCGTCCGGCAGGCGCTCGCGCAGAAGGGCGAGCGCGGGTGAGGGATCGAAGGTCTCGACGTTCCAGCGCTCCCACTCGTCGCCGACGCGGCGCATCGTGACGGCGCCGTTCGAGCACACGACGTACTCGGCGTCGAGTTCGAGCTGCTCGACGTAGCGACGGGTGGCCATCCAGCTGCGGCCGGTGGCGATCGTCACGACGTGACCGGCATCGCGCAGGCGCGCAACGGCCTCGGGAACGCCCGGGCTCATCGTCTCGTCCTGGAGCAGGATCGTGCCGTCGACGTCGAGCGCGACGAGCCAGGGCGCGGTCATGCGGTGACCTTCGGCGTCGCCTTCGTGTTCTCCGGCGTCAGAACCTCGAGCCCTCCGAGGTAAGGGCGCAGCACCTCAGGCACGCGCACCGAGCCGTCGGCCTGCTGGTGCGTCTCGAGCAGCGCCACGATCCAGCGGGTGGTCGCGAGCGTGCCGTTGAGCGTCGCGACGTGCTGGGTCTTCGGTGCCGAACCCCCCTGGGCCGCCTCATCGGCCGCGGGACGGTGGCGCACGTCCAACCGGCGAGCCTGGAAAGTGGTGCAGTTCGACGTCGACGTCAACTCGCGGAAGGCGCCCTGCGTGGGTACCCAGGCCTCGATGTCGTACTTGCGCGCGGCGCTCGATCCGAGGTCGCCCGCGGCGACGTCGATCACGCGGTAGGCGAGGCCGAGCGAGGTCAGCATCTCTTCCTGCAGCGCGACGAGGCGCAGGTGCTCGGCCTCGGCATCCTCCGCATCCGTGTAGACGAACATCTCGAGCTTGTTGAACTGGTGCACGCGGATGATTCCGCGGGTGTCCTTGCCGTGCGAGCCCGCCTCGCGGCGGTAACAGGTCGACCAGCCTGCGTAGCGCAGCGCGCCATCCGAGAGATCGACGATCTCGTCCTTGTGGTACCCGGCGAGGGCGACCTCGCTGGTGCCGACCAGGTAGAGGTCGTCACCCTTGTCGAGGTGGTAGACCTCGTCGGCGTGCTCGCCGAGGAAGCCGGTGCCCTGCATGATCTCGGGGCGCACGAGCGTCGGGGTGATGAGCGGCACGAAGCCGTTCTGCAGCGCCTTGTCGAGCGCGAGATTCATGAGCGCGATCTCGAGGCGGGCGCCGATGCCGCGCAGGAAGTAGAAGCGGGCGCCCGAGACCTTCGCCCCGCGCTCCATGTCGATCGCCCCGAGGATCTCGCCGATCTCGAGGTGGTCGCGCGGCTCGAAGTCGAACGAGGGCACGTCGCCGACGCGGCGCAGCTCGACGAAGTCGGCCTCGCCACCGGCGGGCACGCCGTCGATCACGACGTTCTCGATGCGGGCCAGGGCGGCGGATGCTGCCTCTCCGGCGTCGTTCGCGACCTGCTGCGCCTGCTTGACGCGCTCGGCGAGTTCCTTGCCCTGTGCGACGAGCGCGGGCTTCTCCTCCTTCGGCGCCTTCGCGATGACCTTGCCGAACACGTTCTGCTCGGCCCGCAGTTCCTCGAACGCGGCGAGCGCCGCGCGGCGCGATCGATCGGCCTCGAGTGCGATGTCGACGGTGGCCTGGTCGTTGCCGCGTGCGGCCTGCGAGCGGCGGACGAGATCAGGGTGGTCGCGGAGAAGAGCGAGGTCGATCATTCCACGATTCTACGGGGGTCTCCCACCCCCGCAGGCTCGCCGGATGTCACACTCGGGGCCGCGCATCGTCTTTCTCCTCGGTGTTCGGCATCCGGCCGATCGCCGCTGTGAAAGGAATACCCATGACCACTCGTGTCACCTCGCTCGACCAGCTGAACCTGGCCTTCGCCGACCGCTTCAACGCCCGTGACCTGGACGGCCTGATGGCTCTGAACACCGCCGACGTGGTCTTCGTCCCGGCTCCCGGCACCCCGGTCACCGGTGAGGCGGCCGTCCGCGGCGCGCTCGAGCAGTTCCTCGGCCTCAACCTGCCGATCTCGATGACCGTCCGCCACGTGTTCGAGAGCGCCGGCACCGGCCTCGCGATCGCCGACTGGACGATCACGGGCACGGGTCCCGACGGGTCCGAGATCGCCCTCGCCGGCACGACCGCCGACGTGGCCGTCTTCGACGAGGCGCACGGCTGGCGCTACGCGGTCGACAACCCCTTCGGCACCGTCTGACCCGCAGCGCGCAGCCGGCGGGGAGGTCACGCAGTCGTGGGGCCTCCCCTAGTCGGCTCCCATCCCGCTCTGCCGGCAGGCACCGAGCGCCTTGCGCGCTCGGGCGACGCGCTGGCGGACGGCGGCGGGATCGATGCCCAACCGTTCCGCCGCCTCCGAGGCCGAGAGTCCGTCGACGGCGGTGAGCAGCAACGGCTCCCGCAAGGTATCCGGAAGGTCGTGCAGTGCGGCGAGCGCCCCGTCGAGGATCACGCGGATCTCGGCGTGACCTGCCACGTTCACGGCATCGGGCATCTCGTCGTCGAGCTCGGCTTGCGGACGGCGGGCCTTCTGCCTGGAGAGATCGATCGCGACGTTCCTGGCGATCGCGTCGAGCCACGAGCACACCCGCCCCGGCGCGGGAGTCTCGAGGTGCGCGACCGATCGCCAGGCACGCAGCAGAGCCATCTGGGCGGCATCGTCGGCATCGTCCACGGGCACACCGAGCGAAATGCTGCGGCGCCGCAGCCGATCGGGCTCGTCCGTGATCATCTCGGTCAGCAGTGCACGCGCGTCGTCGATCGACTCGCTGTTCGGCTGCGCACCCATACCGGCCCCTCCCCAGAGCGCTCGGGCATCCGTCCCCGTGTCGCCTGCACGACACATGCCGGGAATAGAGTATCGCCATGACGAAGCCCCCGGCCGCGAGACGACAGGCGGCGCTCGTCTACAACCCCATCAAGGTCGACGAGAAGAAACTGCGAGCGGCCGTGCGCGAGTTGTCGAAGGCCGAAGGGTGGGAGCATCCGGCGTTCTATCCGACGACGATCCAGGATGCCGGGCAGGGGGCCACGGCGCAGGCGCTCGCCCGCGGGGTCGATGTCGTGCTCGTCGCCGGCGGCGACGGCACCGTGCGAGCGGTCTCCGAGGCCGTCGCGAACACCGGCGTACCCCTCGCGATCCTGCCGAGCGGCACCGGCAACCTGCTCGCGCGCAACCTTGCGCTGCCGCTCGGATCGCCCGACGACATGATCCGCGCGGCGCTGACCGGATCGCGCCACGCGATCGACATCGGGTGGGCGCGAATCACCCGCGAGAGCGGCGACGAGAGCGAGCACGCCTTCGTGGTGCTGGCCGGCATCGGACTCGACGCCGACATGATCGCGAACACCCGCCCCGACCTGAAGAAGTCCGTCGGGTGGATCGCCTACGTCGACGGCGCTGCACGTTCGCTCGCCAACGCCTCGCCCTTCCGCTCGGTGTACCAGATCGACGACGGTCGCCTGCACTCGACGAAGGTGCACAGCATCCTCTTCGCCAATTGCGGAACCCTGCCCGCGGGCATCGCCCTGGTGCCGGATGCCTCGATCTCCGACGGCACCCTCGACGTCGCCGTGATCCGGCCGTCCGGAGCGTTCGGCTGGTTCAACGTGTGGCGCAGGATCTGGTGGGAGAACTCGGTCCTGCGCCGCTTCGCCGCCGGCAGGCGCATTCTCGAGCGCCGCGGGAAGGATGCCGCGGTGCACTACTTCCAGGGCCTCGTCGCGGAGGCCGCGACATCGGTGCCGACGCCTGTCGAGCTCGACGGCGACGAGTTCGGCGACGCCGTGCGCATCACGTGCCGCGTCGATCCGGGCGCGCTCCTGCTCGCGCTACCGGAGGGGCATCCGGTCGACGCGCTCTGAGGACTTCGTCCCGGCGTCGCGCCCGCGGTGTCAGTCGGCGAGCACCGACACCGTGCCGTCGAGGCCACCGCCCACCAGGGTGAGGGTGAAGCCGTCGTCGTCGACCGCGTCGTCTCCGAACGCGAGGATCGTCGCGCGCGGCGCCATGTCCATGGTGCAGATCTGGGTGTCATCGGTGACGAAGGTCACCGTGCCGGTGTTGCCCGCCCCCTCGAGCGACTCGACGACCGGCGGGCATCCCGACGATCCCCACGTGAGGAGCACGAGGCTGCCGTCGTCGAACCATCCGGCGGAGGGCTGGTACTCCGTCGACTCGCCGGGAACGCCGGTGACGGGTGCCCCGCCGATCTCGGCGTCGTCCGAGATATCGCCATAGGTGACCTGCAGCGTGATGTCCTTCGTGGGGTCCACGCCCGCGGGGAGACCTCCGATGCTGGCGCGCTGCACCATGTCCTGCGTGCAGACCTGGTCGGCTGCTCCGTCGACGAGCGCCACCGAGACGGTCTGGCCCTCGGCGGTCACGGTGTCGACCTGCGGAACACAGGTCGAGGAGCCCCAGGTGACGACGGCGAACATGCGGCCCTCGTCGAGCAGGGCGGCCTCGACGTCGGCGAAATCGTCATCGCCTGCGCCGGGCGCGTTCGAGGCGCCGGGCGTGCTCGTGGGCGACGACGAGCCGGGGGTGGCGGTGCACCCGGCGATCAGCAGCGCCGCGGCGAAGGCGGAGAGGACGGCGACGATGCGCGAGGGAGTGGCCATGGTCTCAGGGTACCGGTGGCGATATTCCATCGGAAGTCCGGAGCGATCACTGCAGAGCGGAGGTGAGGCGCGCCAGGTTGTCGAGCACGGTCGAGCGGAGCGGCTGCTGCATCCACTCCTCGAGGGTGAGCTCGCGGCTGAGCGACCGATAGGTGTCTTCGACCTCGCGCATCTCGGCGACGAACTCCTCGCCGCGCACGAGCATCGAGACCTCGAGGTTCAGACCGAACGAGCGCATGTCCATGTTGCTCGAGCCGATCACCGCCACCTCGTCGTCGACCGTCAGGCTCTTGGTGTGCAGGATGTACGGCTTGCGGTACATCCAGATGCGCACGCCCGCCTTGAGCAGCACCTCGTAGTAGCTGCGCTGCGCGTGGTAGACCATCGCCTGGTCTCCCTCTTCCGAGACGAACAGCTCGACCTCGACGCCGCGGTCGACGGCCGCGGTGACGGCGAGCAACAGGGCCTCGTCCGGCACGAAGTACGGGCTCACGATCATGATGCGGTTCTTCGCCGCATACAGCAGACCGAGGAAGAGACGCAGATTGTTCTCGACCTCGAAACCGGGGCCCGAGGGGACGACCTGGCAATCGAGGTCGCCCGAGCCGATGTCGGCGTGGGCGATGTCGATCTCCTCCAGCACGATGTCGGTCTCGCTGTACCAGTCGCTGAGGAAGATCGCGTTGACGCTGAGCACGACGGGCCCGTCGAGGCGCACCATCAGGTCGACCCAGTGCAGGCCGCGCTTGATGTTCTTCGGCAGGTTGTAGGTGGAGTCGGTGACGTTCTGCGAGCCGAGGAAGGCCGTCACGCCGTCGACCACGAGGAGCTTGCGGTGATTGCGCAGATCGGGCCGCTGCATCCGCCCCTTGAACGGCTGCACCGGCAGCATGAGGTGCCAGTCGGCGCCCATGTCGTTCAGTCGGCGGATCGTCTGCTTGTAGCGGGGCTTCCAGCGGTTGGCCCAGTGATCGAGCAGCACCCGCACCGAGACTCCGCGCGCCGCGACCTCTTCGAGCGCACGGAAGAAGTTGTCGGTCGAGGCATCCGATTGCAGGATGTAGAACTCGACGTGCACGTAGTCCTTCGCCTCGCGGATGGCATCGGCCATCGCGTCGAGCGACTCCTGATAGTCGGAGATCAGGTGCGCTCCGTTGTCGCCCGAGAGCGGCAGAGCGCCGAGGCGCTGGTTCATCTCGACCAGCGGACCGAACCAGTCCGGCGCGTGCGGACGGAGGGTTCCGAAGTGCAGGTGCTCGCTGGTCGCGGCGATGTACTCGTTGATCTGGTCCTGCTTGCGGCGGCGTGCACGCGGCAGACGCGGGTTTCCGATCACGAGGAAGAGGAAGACGCCGACGAACGGGATGAAGAAGATCGCCAGCAACCAGGCCATCGCGGCCGTGGGCCGACGGTTGCGCGGGATGACGATGATCGCCGTGATGCGGATGGTCAGATCGAGCACCACGAGGAACGCCGTGATCGCCCAGGCGACACCCTCCGCGGTCATACTGCTCTCTTCCTGACGGGCCTCGCCGATGAAGGACTCCGTCGCGCATCACCGTCTGGCGGTGTTCGCTTCACAGTAGCGGATGGGTGGGACAGTGCCTCAGGAGCGAGGGGGGAGACCGCGGGCTGCGCGCTCCTCCGCCTCGATCTGCGCGTGCACCTTGCGCTCGGTGCGGTCGAATCGCAGGATGCCGCGGAGCACCATGAAGAAGATGGCGCTGACCCCGAGGGTCGGAAGGATCGACCACGCGGCGGCGACCCAGAAGTTGTCCATGCCCCCATGGTACGCGACCTCACTCCTCCTGCGCCGACGACGAAGTCAGGGCAATCTCTCCACAGGCCTGGTTTTCCGGAACGAGCGGATCCTCCCACCGGGCACACTCGCCTCATGAACACCGTCCTCCGTGCCGCAGATTCCGCCGAGTTCCTCGGCATCGTCCCCCTCCTCGCCGGCTTCACGCCCCGACGCAGCATCGTGCTGCTCCCCTTCCAGGGCTCCCGCGCCTACGGCGCGATGCGCATCGACCTTCCCCGCGACGACGTGCCGCTCGATCACTATGCGGATACCGCGATCGGCCTCGTCTCGCGCGTCGCCGCGATCGACGCGGTCGCCGTCATCGCCTACGTCGACGAGGCGGCCCAGAGCACACCGGACGGCTGGGTCCTCCCCCACGCCGTCGCCCTCGACGAACTGCTCGGTCGTGCCGAGGACGCCGGTCTCCGCATCGTCGACGCCCTGTGCGTCACGCCCGGCGGATGGGCGAGCTACCTCGAAGAGGAGCCCCTGCTGCATCCCGTCGAGCCGGTGCGTGCAGAGAAGGTGCCGGGCATCGGAGACGTCTCGGGCGATCAGAACTCCGGCGCTGTGCTCCCCGTCGCCGATCTCGCGCAGAAGGAGCGCGTCGGGCGGGCCCTGCGCGATCTCTCCGAGCTGCTCGGGCGCCCGGCATCGTCGTTGACCGACGGCGAGAACGCCGAGGCCCTCGCAGCGCTCGCGATCCTCGACGACGTGCCCGCTTTCTACGAGCAGTTGATCGACACCCGTGGCGATCTGCCACCCTTCGCGGTCGCCGCGCTGCTGTGGTGCCTCGAGCGCCCCGTCTACCGAGACGTGGCGCTGCTGCAGTGGGCGTCGGATCATGCCTCCGGTCGACGATCCCTCAGCGCGCAGCTCGACTTCGCGCAGCACGGCCGGTCGATACCCGACGAGCTCGGCGACATCTTCCTCGGCCACGGCCCCACACCCGATCCCGACCGGCTCAGCTTCGCCCTCGACGTCGTGCGCACCGCCGCATCGCGGGCGCCGCGCGGCGCCCGCCCGGCCCCGCTCACCGCGGCGGCGTGGCTCTCGTGGGCGCTCGGCCGATCCACGCACGCGGCGCACTACCTCGACCTGGTGCGGGAGATCGACCCCGACTACGGACTTGCCGCGCTCGTGGGATCGCTGATCGACGCCGCGGTGCTGCCGGAATGGACCTTCCGGCGCACCGCGGGGCGGATTACTTGACCAGCGGGAAGAGGATGGTCTCGCGGATGCCGAGACCCGTGATCGCCATGAGCAGGCGATCGATACCCATGCCCATGCCACCGGACGGCGGCATACCGTGCTCGAGCGACCGCAGGAACTCGTCGTCGATCGGCATCGCCTCGACATCGCCGCGCGCGGCCAGCTTCGCCTGCTCGACGAAACGCTCACGCTGGATCACGGGGTCGACGAGCTCGGAGTATCCGGTCGCCAGTTCGAAGCCGCGGATGTACAGGTCCCATTTCTCGACCACGCCGTCGATCGACCGGTGCTCGCGCACGAGGGGTGACGTGTCGACGGGGAAGTCCATGACGAACGTGGGGCGCACGAGGTCACCCTTCACGAAGTGCTCCCACAGTTCCTCGATGAGCTTGCCGTGGGTCGCCTGCGGGGGCAGATCGACACCGTTGGCCTCGGCGAAGGCGATGAGGTCCTCGACGGCGTCCTGCGGGGTGAACGTGCGTCCGGCAGCGGTCGACAGCGACTCGTACATCGAGATGCGGTCCCACTCGCCGCCGAGGTCGTACTCGGTACCGTCGGCCCAGGTCACGGTCGTGGAACCGGCGACCGCGATCGCCGCGTTCTGCACGAGCTCCTGGGTGAGCGCGGCCATCTGGTCGTAGTCGCCGTAGGCCTGGTACGCCTCGAGCATCGCGAACTCGGGGCTGTGCGTCGAGTCGGCGCCCTCGTTGCGGAAGTTGCGGTTGATCTCGTAGACGCGCTCGATACCGCCGACGACGGCACGCTTCAGGTACAGCTCGGGGGCGATGCGCAGGTACAGCTCGGTGTCGAACGCGTTCGAGTGCGTGACGAACGGGCGAGCGGATGCCCCGCCGTGCTGCACCTGCAGCATGGGGGTCTCGACCTCGAGGTACTCGTGACCGGTGAACGTGGCCCGCAGGCTCGCGTTCACCGCGGCGCGGGCGCGCA
The DNA here is from genome assembly GCF_044772365.1 of Microbacterium sp. NPDC090225. Classification (NCBI taxonomy): domain Bacteria; kingdom Bacillati; phylum Actinomycetota; class Actinomycetes; order Micrococcales; family Microbacteriaceae; genus Microbacterium; species Microbacterium sp. NPDC090225. The sequence continues at coordinate 1,602,702 of NZ_JBIVYS010000001.1, forward strand.
CGGTCTGGCGGGCCTGCTCGCGCACGATCAGGTCGAGATAGCGGCTGCGGACGCGGCCCTCCTCGCTCAGCTCGGCGTAGGCGTTCGGCAGGGGCAGGATCGCCTTCGATGCGATCTCCCAGCCGTCGGCCATGATCGACAGCTCGCCGCGGCGGCTCGAGATGACCTCGCCGTGCACGAACACGTGGTCTCCCAGGTCGACGTATTCCTTCCAGTCCGCCAGCGACTCCTCGCCGACGTTCGCGAGAGAGATCATCGCCTGGATGCGCGAGCCGTCGCCCGCCTGCAGGGTCGCGAAGCAGAGCTTGCCGGTATTGCGGCTGAACACGACGCGCCCGGCGACACCGACCATGACGCCGGTCTCGGCACCCGCCTCGAGCGCGTCGGCTGCGCCTTCGCCGTACTGGGCGCGCAGCGCCGGGATCGTGTGCGTGACCGGGACGCCGACGGGGAACGCCCCGCCACCGGCATCCGCCCGCTTCGCGATCAGACGCTCGCGCTTGGCGAGACGCACGGCCTTCTGCTCGTGGATCTCGTCGTCGCCGAGCTCCGTGATCGAAGGGTCGGTGGGGTTCTGCGCGGGCGCGGCGGACGCGTCGGTCATTCGGGGCTCCTTGGAAAAGTCGTTCCAGTTTACCGAGGCCGTGGGCCGATCCGAGGCCGGGGCTGGGTAGCCTCGAAGAATGGCCGCCCCACGGATCCTCCGCGCCCTCGCCACCACCACCGCCGTCGCCGGTCTCGTGTTGCTCGCATCGAGCCCCGCGAGCGCTCGGGCATCCGTCTCCGCGGACGTCGATGACTTCTCCTACGCCTCGTGGGACGCCACCTACACGGTGGGCGTCGACGGCGAGGGCAGAGCCAGCATGCACGTCACCGAGGAGCTCGTCGCGCGGTTCCCCGACTTCGACCAGAACCGTGGGATCGTCCGCGGTCTGGCCACCTCCTATGAGAACGCGGGAATCGACACCCGCATCCTCTCCGTCACCGACGCGACAGGCGCCGATGTGCCCTACGAGACCGACACCGACGACGGCGTGCTCTACGTGCTCACCGGCGACGACGACTACGTGCAAGGGCTTCAGACCTACGTCATCGAATACGAGATGCGCGACATCGTGCTCGCCGCCGAGACCGGGGTCGACGAGTTCTACTGGGACCTCCTCCCCCTCGACAGCACGCAGGCGATCGAGTCCTTCCGTGCCGACATCCTGTTCGACGACGCCCTGACCGCCGCTCTCACCGGCGAGAGCCGCTGCTACGAGGGGTACTCCGGGTCGTCCGAGACATGCGTCGTCGAAGGCCCGACCGACACCCCCGATGGCGCGCTCTTCCACGTCGAATCGGGCGAGCGCGCCGCCGGCGACGGCGTGACCGTCGCGATCGGCTTCGACGCGGGCACCGTCACGCAACCCTCTGCCCGCACCCCGAACCCGGTCACCGACATCGCACCGATGTTCGCCGCCGCCGGGGGGCTGGGTCTGACCGTCGCGAGCTGGTTCGCCGTCTCGGCGGTCCGCAAGCGCCGGCGCACCGCCACCGGGATCGTCGTCGCCCAGTACGACGTGCCGGATGCGATGCCTCCGCTCCTCGCGGCCGCGATCCTGCCCGGCGCGAAAGCCGTGATCCCCGCCGAGATCGTGCACCTCGCCGTCCGCGGCGTTCTCCGGATCGAGGAGGGGGCCGAGCCGGATCGCCCGCGGCTGCGACGCCTTCCCGACGGACGCCTCCCCGACCAGCTCGACGCGGATGCCGTCGACAACCTGTTCCTGGGCACCGACGGCACCGGCGTGGTCGACATCCCCGCCGCCAGCGAGACCTTCGCCGCACGCATGAGCGTGCTGCAGGCGCTGGGCACGAAACAGGCCGAGGCCCGAGAGCTCACCGTCCGTGCGCGTGCCCGGGGCGCCGTGATTCTGCAGTGGATCGCGATCGCCGTCGCCGCGATCGGTCTGGCGGTCGCGATCTGGGGCGTCGCGACCGGTCGTGTCGGAGCGATTCCGGCGCTCGTGGTCGTCGCCTTCGGCGCCTTCTTCGTGCTCCTCGCGAGCCTCTATGCCTTCTCGAAGCACGTCATGCTCACTCCCGAGGGCGCACGGCAGTACGAGTACCTGCAGGGAGTGCGCGAGTTCATCCGCGTCGCCGAGGCCGACCGTCTGCAGATGCTGCAGTCGTACACGGGGGCGGAGCGGCGGCAGGACGGCAGCGCGAACGTCATCGTGCTCTACGAGCGCCTGCTCCCCTACGCGATGCTCTTCGGCATGGAAGACGAATGGGGCAAGGTACTCGAGCATGCCTACACGTACGAGCAGCGCGGTCCCGGCTGGATCGGCGACGGCCGCTCACCGTATCTGAGCACCTCGCTCGCGGCCTTCGCCGTCTCCACGGCGTCGGCCTCGTCGTACACGTCCCCCTCGACCGGTAGCTCGTCGAGCTTCGGCGGCTCGGGCAGCGGGGGGTTCTCGGGCGGCGGAGGTGGCGGAGGGTTCTCCGGCGGTCGCTGACCCCGCCTCGCCCCTCCGCGGTGAGGGGTCAAGACACGCCGCACCCCACCCGTCGCTTACGGCGTGTTGTGACCTCTCACCTGAATGGGTGCGGCGCTCGAAACCGCGTCCAGGGGGGACCCTTCGACAGGCTCCGGGATCCACTCCTTTGCATGCTCGGCGCCGTGGACCTGGGTCGCTGAGCCTGTCGAAGCGTCCCCGCAGACGACGGTCCGCCGGTCAGAGCAGGGGCGGAGGATCGGATGCTTCGCGCAGCGCCCGTTCGACCGTGGACTGCACGAGGGCCGAAAGGTAACCGCCGGGGTTGTCGATGCCGATCTCGCGGAGGCGGCCGGTGGCCTGCCCGATGATCGATCGCGAGAACTCGGTCGCCGTCTGGATGGCGTCGGCGTAGGCGGCGCGATCCGCTTCGGCGACGACGACGGGCTCGCAGCCGATCTCGACGGCGAGAGCCTGGGCGATCGGCAGGACGGCCGCCGGCGCGGTGACCGCCGCGAATCCCGCCTGCAACTGACGCAGATCGATCGACGTGCCGGTGAACGTGATCGCGGGGTGCACGGCGAGCGGGATCGCCCCCTTCTCGGCCGCCGGACGCAGCGCCTCGATGCCGAAGGCCGGATCGGTGTGGAGCACGAGCTGGCCGATCTGCCACCCGCCGACCTCGGCGATGCCGGCGACGAGTGATTCCAGCTGGTCGTGCGGCACCGCGATCACCACGAGCTCGGCGCGACGCACGACCTCGAGTGCGTCGAGCACGGGCACGTCGGGCAGCACGGCCGACGCGCGCTCGTCGTCTGAACCGCTCGTGATCCCCACGACCGCGTGCCCGGCGCCACCGAGGGCCGCGCCGATGACGGGCCCCACAAGGCCCGCGCCGATGATGCCGACGCCGAGGCGTCCGTCGCGCTCCACCACGTCACTCCTCCGTCGACGAGGAAGGCGCCGGCGGGGCGGGAGGCGCGGGGTGCGAAGGCGGCGCTGGCGGCTGCGGAGCCGCCGAAGCCGGGGGTACGGGAGGTACCGGCGGAGCGGGCGGCGCCATCGGCGCCGCACCGGCGCCGGGCCGACCTGCATACGGCGGAGACACGGGCGCGTACGGCGGAGGCACGGGCAGAGGCGCGAACGCACCCGTCGCCGCGGCATCCGCTTCTCGCGCGTGCTCGCTCCAGCGGTGCGAGGTGTCGCGCGCAGCCGCGGCGGCGGCCCGGCTCGACACATCGCCGATCAGGGCGAGGGCGTCGTCGCGCTCGAGGCCCGAGAGCATGCCGTGGATCGGACCGGGAACCGTGTGCACCTGCGCGCCGCTGACGCGCTGCGCACGATCGATCGGACCCTGCGAGAGCGAGACGCCCTGCAGCCGCGCGAGCGGGAACACCGCGAGCTTGCGCCACATGACGCCGCGACGCAGGATCAACCCGAAGTCGGTGACCGTGTAGCCGTGGCGCTTCCATGAGAGGGGGCGACGCCATCCGGCACGACGCGGCATCGTGCGGTACGGATCACCCTCGACCGGTCCGAGGATGCCGTGCTCCCAGATGAGCGGGATGTCGGCCGCCGGCACGTCGGGCAGGATCAGCCCGAGCACCCGCTCGACGTCTGCCCGCTTACCGACCGGCAGCACGATGTTGAACTGCTGGGCACTGCCCGACGACTGCTGCGCGGCGCTCTTGCCGCTCATGCGATTGATCTTGATCGACCACCAGCCGAACGGGCGCCACAGCAATGACTGCGTGACCTCGACCGCGAAGATGCGCCCCGGGGGCAGCGTCTCGGTGACGGTCGTGAGCAGACCGTAGGTGATGCGCACGCCGTCGGGTGTCGGCGCGATCGAGTACCGCAGCGACTTCGAGATCTGCGCCCAGGTGATACCGACGACGGCGATGACGAGGGGGATGCCGATGCCGAGCGCGAGTCCCAGCGAGATGAAGCTGCCTCCCACGTCGCCGTCGAGGAGGGCACCGAAGAACATGAAGCCCATCGTGATGCCGAAGATCACCGCGAAGAAGACGAACCACAGCACGCCCGCGAGCAGCTGCGAGCCGACCAGGCGTCCGGTCGGGATCTTCACGACACTCTCGGGTGCCACGTCTTCGAGGTCGACGCCGGCGATGAGTCCCGTGACTCCGTGGTTCATCGAGTCGACGAGCTGGGCGCGGGTGGTCGTCGGCCCGGCGGGAGCGCCGGATGCCGCGGCCTGCCTCGCCGCACGCACGCCGGAGGCGAGCCGCAGGATGTCGGCGCGCACGGCCTCGGCCCGCGGGGTGGCGAGGTACTCGAGCTCGACGTTCGCGTCGGTTCCCGCGCCGACGACCTCGAGCTTGGCGAGGCCGATGATGCGCGCCGGGAACGGCCGGGTGAGGTTGACGCCCTGCACGCGGTCGAGCGGGGCGCGGCGGTGCGAGCGGAAGATGATGCCCTTACGCACCTCGACGTGGTCGCCGGTGATGCGGAACTGCTGGAAACGCCAGACGAACCAGAAGATCGCGACCAGCACGACCAGGAGGCCCAGTACCGCCAGCAGGGCGATGAGGATGAGGTTGTTCTCCAGCACCCAGTCGACCGGGTCGCCCGAGGAGTAATCGCTGTAGTGCGTGTCGCTCGGCGTCGTGATGTTCACGAACCAGGCGATCACCCGGTCGCGCAAGTTCGCGACCGTGATGCCCGCGACGATCAGCAGTACGAGCCCGCCCTTGAACAGGGGCGTGAGCGGATGCATCCGGTGCCATTCGCCGTCGGCGAGGTTCGACGAATCCGCCTTCCCGGCGGGCGCGGCGTCCGCCGGCGTCGGCGGGGCGGGGAACTGCGGCTCGCTCACAGGCCGGTCCGGCGGGTCTCGGCGACCTCGATGAGCGTGTCGCGCAGCGCCTCGGCCGCGGCCTGCGTGAGGCCGGGGATCTGGACGCCGGTGGTCGCGGCGGCGGTGACCATCTTGAGCTGCGAGATGCCGAAGCCGCGGTCGACCGGCCCCTGCGTGATGTCGACGAGTTGCATGCGCCCGTAGGGCACCGCGATCATGCGCTGCCAGAGGATGCCCTTGCGGAAGACGATGTCGTCGGCGCGCAACATGTAACCGATCGCCCGCGCCTGCCGCGGCAGGATGATCATCGTCACGACGATCAGCAGGGTCAGGGCGGCGCCGGGAATCCACACCCAGTTCTGATGCAGCACGAGGGCGAGCACGACGGCGGCGACGATCACGACGACGAGCAGGAGCGCATTCTGCAGCAACTGCGAGATGGCGTAGCGCGGCGAGATCTGGTGCCAGGTGCCGTCGAGTTCGAGGCGAGCCTCGCTGCGCGCCGTGCGGAGAGAGGTGTACACCCCCTGATCGAGGGCGGCGAGGTCAGTGCCCTCGGCCGGGTTCAGGGGCGCGTTCTCTGGGCTCTGAGTCATCAGGATCCTTCGGCAGGGTGCAGAACTGTTCGGCGACGAGAGCCGCGATCACGAGCACGACGGCTCCCGCGATCAGGGCGATCATCGCCACTGTCGACCCTACCGGGGGATCGATCGGCCGTGTCAGGAGGAAGCCCAGGAGACCGGCGCCGAAGCCCGCGAGCAGGGCTCCGAGCAGACTCGAGGCGCGAGCGAGCGTCGCGGCGCGGAGCGCGCGGAACGGATCGATGCGGATGCCGGTGCGCACGCTGCGCCGCACCGGCCAGGCGACGGCGAGCGCCGCGGCGGCGATCAGCACGAGCAGCACGGGGAGGAAGACCGAGGGCGTGAAGGTCGCGCGCCCCATCGCCGTCAGCAGCTGATCGAGGAGGAACCCGAGACCGGCGCCGACGACGGCGAGGATGACGAGGAGCCCGGCGGAGGTGCGCTGCATCACTCCCCCTGAGCGCGCAGCGCGGCGGCGAGGTCGGCGATGCGGCCGTGCCCTGGGAGCTCGGCGTCGGGGTCGAGGTCGAGCCAGGGGTCGAGCACGAAGAGCCGCTCGAACGCACGCGGGTGCGGCAGCACGATGCGCGGGTCGCCGGAGACCACGTCGCCGTACGCGATGAGGTCGAGATCGAGGGTGCGGTCGCCCCAGCGCTCGTGACGCTCGCGCCCGTTCTCGTCCTCGATGGCGTGCAGCATGCCGAGCAGGATCTCGGGGGCGAGGCGCGTGGTCACCAGGGCGACCGCGTTCACGTAGCCCGGCGCGTCGGGGTCGGGCCCGTCGAGGCGGAGGGCGACTGTCTCGTGCAGCGGAGAGAGTCGCACGTCGCTGACCAGCGGAAGGCGGGCGATGCGCTCGGCAGCTGCGGTGATCGTGGCGTGCCGGTCGCCGAGATTCGCGCCGAGGGCGACGACGGCCGTGACGGGTTCGCGGCCGGGGCCCGGCAGCGGCACCTCGGGCGGGCGAGTCAGGTTGCGGCTCATGCGACCGCCTCCACGCTCGAGCGACCGCGGGTGAGTGTCACCGAGACGTCGGCGAAGGTGAGCGGAATCGGGGCGTGCGGCTTATGCACCGTGACGGTGACATCGTGCACGCGCTGGTCGGCGAGGGCGGCATCGGCGATGCGCGAGGCGAGCGTCTCGATCAGGTCGACCGGCTCGCCGGCGACGATCGCCGCGACCTTCTCTGCCAGCTCGCCGTAGTGCACTGTGTCGACCACGTCATCGGATGCCGCGGCCGGGGCCAGATCGAGACGCAGACGCACGTCGATCGTGAACTCCTGCCCGTCGGCCCGCTCGTGGTCGTACACGCCGTGCCGACCGAAGACCGTCAGCCCGGTCAGCACGATCTCGTCGAGGAAGTCCATCCCCTCAGCGTACGCGGGAGCACCGACGGCGCAGCGGCCGGCGCTCAGCGCCCTTCCCAGGCGTGCGCGATCGCGAGGGCGTCACGGGTCGCGGCCACGTCGTGCACCCGAACGGCCCACACGCCGGCGCGCAGCGCGAGGGCGCTGGTGACGGCGGTCGCGAGATCTCGACGTCGCTCGGTGACGTCCGCATCCGCCTGCCCCAGCGTCTCGGCCAGGAACCGCTTGCGCGACGTTCCGATCAGCACGCGCGGCCCGAGCGCGACGATGTCGTCGAGTCCCCGCAACAGGTCCCAGTTCTGCGCGCCCGTCTTCGCGAACCCGATGCCCGGATCGAGGATCACCCGCGACGGCGCGATGCCCGCCGCCGCCGCTTCGCCCATGCGCTCCTGCAGCTCCCCGGCGACCTCGCGTGCGATGCGGTGGTAGTCGGCACGGGCGTACATGTCGTCGGAGAAGCCGCGCCAGTGCCCGATCGCGTAGTCGGCCCCGGACTCGGCGACGGCCGCGCGCATCTCGGGGTCGGCGAGCCCGCCCGACACGTCGTTGACGATGCGGGCGCCGGCGCGCACCGCCGCCGCCGCCGTCGAGGCGTTGATCGTGTCGATGCTGAGGGCGACACCGGCCGCGGCCAGCTGCTCGATCACCGGGATCACCCGAGCCTGCTCGGTCGCGGCATCCACCCGCTCCGCACCGGGACGCGTCGACTCCCCTCCGATGTCGAGCACGGTGGCGCCGTCGGCGCGCAGCTTCAGTCCCCGCGCGACCGCCGAATCCACGTCGAGATAGCGGCCGCCGTCGCTGAACGAGTCGGGCGTGACGTTGACGATGCCCCAGATGCCGGTCACGAGAGCGCGCCGGACGACGTACCGATGAGGGCGATGAGCTCGGCGCGCGCGATCGGATCCTCGTACACGCCGCGGGCGGCGATGGTGAGGGTCGATGCCTCGGGTTGGCGCCCGCCGCGCATCGTCACGCAGCCGTGGCTGGCGTCGAGCACGACGAGCACGCCTCGGGTGTCGAGGTTCTCGGCGATCGTGTCGGCGATCTGCTCACCCAGCCGCTCCTGCACCTGCGGGCGCGCGGCGAGGATCTCGACGACGCGCACCAGCGCACCGAGCCCCACGACCTGCTCCCCCGGGAGGTAGGCGAGGTGGGCGCGACCGGCGAAGGGCAGCAGATGGTGCTCGCACACCGAGCGGAAGCGGATGTCGCGCAGCAGCACGGCGCCCGAGGGCAGGGTGTCGGGGGCCGGCCCCCGGGTCACGCTGATCGTGCGCTCGAGCGGAGCCGCGGCATCCTCACCCACACCGCCGAAGAACTCGGCGTACAGCTCGGCCATGCGCGTGGGCGTCTGGCGCAGGCCCGGACGATCGGGGTCTTCGCCGATCGCCTCGAGCAGCTCACGCGTCAGCCGCTCGATCCGCGCCCTGTCGACGCTCACGATCAGGCCGTCGCGGGACGCGGGTTCGTGGCTCCTGACGGCTCCTGCGCGCGGGCGGTCGCCGCGGGCTCCTCGACGGATGCCGCGACCGGCACGACCTTCTTCGGAACCTCGATCGGCGGCACGTCCGAGACCGGGCGGTCACTGCTCGACAGCCACAGCGGGCGCTCGGGGAGCTTGCGGATCTCGGTGAAGATCTCGGCGATCTGGTTGTGGTCGAGGGTCTCCTCCTCGAGCAGCGCCAGGGCGAGACGGTCGAGGATGTCGCGGTTCGCGCTGATCACCTCGTAGGCCTCGTCGTGGGCCTGCTCGATGAGCGCGCGCACCTCGGCGTCGACGCGCTCGGCGACCTTCTCGGAGTACTCGCGTCCGCGACCCATGTCGCGCGCGACGAACATGTCGCCACCCTCGGAGCCGAGCTTGACCGGACCGACCTCGGTCGTCATGCCGTACTCGATGACCATCTTGCGGGCGATCGAGGTCGCCTTCTCGATGTCGTTCGAGGCGCCGGTGGTCGGATCGTGGAACACGATCTCCTCGGCGACGCGGCCGCCCATCGCGTACGTGAGCTGGTCCTGCAGCTCGTTGCGCGTGACGGAGTACTTGTCTTCGAGCGGCAGCACCATCGTGTAGCCGAGGGCCTTGCCGCGCGGAAGGATGGTGATCTTGGTGACCGGGTCGGTGTAGTTCATGGCCGCGGCGGCGAGCGCGTGCCCGCCCTCGTGGTACGCGGTGATGAGCTTCTCGCGGTCCTTCATCACGCGGGTGCGACGCTGCGGACCGGCGATGACGCGGTCGATCGCCTCGTCGAGCGCGCGGTTGTCGATCAACTGCGCGTTCGATCGGGCGGTGAGCAGCGCCGCCTCGTTCAGCACGTTCGCGAGGTCGGCACCCGTGAAGCCCGGCGTCTTGCGGGCGACGACCTCGAGGTCGACGCTCTGCGAGAGCGGCTTGCCCTTGCTGTGCACCTCGAGGATCTTCTGGCGACCCTTGAGGTCGGGAGCGTCCACACCGATCTGGCGGTCGAAACGGCCGGGGCGCAGCAGCGCCGGGTCGAGGATGTCGGGGCGGTTCGTCGCCGCGATCACGATGACGTTCGCGTTCGGGTCGAAGCCGTCCATCTCGACGAGCATCTGGTTGAGCGTCTGCTCGCGCTCGTCGTTGCCGCCGCCCATGCCGGCGCCGCGGTGACGACCGACGGCGTCGATCTCGTCGATGAAGATGATCGCGGGCGAGTTCTCCTTGGCCTGGTTGAACAGGTCGCGCACGCGGGAGGCTCCGACGCCGACGAACATCTCGACGAAGTCCGAACCCGAGATCGAGTAGAAGGGGGCTCCGGCCTCACCGGCGACGGCGCGGGCGAGCAGGGTCTTACCGGTTCCGGGAGGGCCGTACAGCAGCACGCCCTTCGGGATGCGGGCACCGATCGCCTGGAACTTGGCTGGGTCCTGCAGGAACTCCTTGATCTCATGGAGCTCTTCGATCGCCTCGTCGGCGCCGGCGACGTCGGCGAAGGTGACCGTCGGGGTCTCCTTGTTGACGAGCTTGGCCTTCGACTTGCCGAACTGCATGACCTTGCTGCCGCCGCCCTGCATCGACGACAGGAGCCACCAGAACAGCAGGCCCAGGAGCACGAGCGGCAGCAGGAGCGAGAGGAAGCCGTCGAACCACGTCGCGCGCGGCACGGCGTCGTTGAAGCCTTCCTTGGGGTCGGCGTCGTTGATCGCCGTGACCACCTCGTCGGCGCGGGCGTCGACATAGTAGAACTGCACCTTGTCGGCGCCCTCGAAGGGCTTCGACAGCGTCAGGTCGACGCGCTGGTCGCCGTCGGTGTTGACCACCTCGGTGACGGTCGAGCCGCCGAGCAGCTTCAGACCTTCCTGCGTCGTGATCTGCTTGGGTGCCGCGATGTTCGAGACCAGCACGAACCCGAGGATCAGCAGCAGGCCGATCACCAGTACGTAGATCAGCGGATTCTTGCCGAGCTTCTTCACATCCATGATCGGATCAGCGTATCGCGCGCGTACTAGGCGCCTGCTGTGCGTTCACCCACGGCGTAGCGCGTCAGGAGTAGACGTGCGGGGCGAGCACCGCGACGTCGCGCAGGTTGCGGTACCGCTCGTCGAAATCGAGGCCGTAGCCGACGACGAAATCGGTGGGGATGTCGAAGCCCACGTACTTGCAGTCGATGACCACCTTGGCCGCCTCCGGCTTGCGGAGAAGGGCGAGCACCTCGATCGATTCGGCACCGCGCGACTCGAAGTTCTCGAGCAGCCAGCTCAGCGTGAGGCCCGAGTCGATGATGTCCTCGACGATGAGCACGTGCTTGCCGTTCAGATCGGTGTCGAGGTCCTTGCGGATCTGCACGACACCGCTGGACTTCGTGCTCGCGCCGTAGCTCGACACGGCCATCCAGTCCATCGGAGCATGGAAGGGCAGCGCCCGCGCGAAGTCTGCCATCACCATGACCGCGCCCTTGAGCACGCCGACCAGGATGAGGTCCTTACCCGCGTAATCATCGGCGACCCGCAGTGCCAGCTCGTCGAGCTTGGCGAGGATCTGCTCCTCGGTGACGAGGATCTCGGACAGGTCAGCCTGGATTTCCGTGGCGCGCATGGATCGATTTTAGGCGATCGATGACGCTGCTCTCCCCCTGTCACGGCATCCGCACTACTCTGAGCCGTGAGACGGGCGGACGCCCACCGACGGAAGGATTCCCATGGCTCTCGACGACATCCTGAAGCAGGTCCCGATCGACGACATCGCGAAGCAGCTCGGCGTCTCACCCGACGTCGCGAAGACCGCGGTCGAGCAGGGCGGGGCGGTGCTGCTGGGCGGGCTCGCGAAGAACGCCTCGACCGACGAGGGCTCGGCGGCGATCCAGAAGGCGCTCAAGAAGCACGAGGGCACGGGCAGCGCCGCCTCGATCAAGGACATCGATCAGGCCGACGGCGACAAGATCGTCACGCACATCCTCGGAGCCGAGGAGAAGAAGAAGGTCACCGAGAAGCTCACGCAGTCAGACAAGACCGCGGGCATCGACTTCGGCAAGCTCCTGCCGATCCTCGCGCCGATCGTGATGGGTCTGATCGCGAACGCCGGCAAGGGCAAGAGCGGCTCCGCCTCGACCGAGTCGCAGGGCGGCGGCGGGATCGGCGACATCATCGGCGGTCTGCTCGGCGGCGGCAACGGCAACTCCGGTGGTGGTGGCGTCGGAGACATCATCGGCGGGCTGCTGGGCGGCGGCAACAAGTCGGGCGACGGCGGCATCGACCTGGGCAGCATCGTCGGCGGCCTCTTCGGCGGCAAGAAGTAACGGGCGCCGCCCGCCGCAGGTCAGGTGCGCGCCGTGAAGACGATGCGCCCACCGTGGCGGGCGGCGGCGCACCCTGGCAGGTCGATCGGGCCCTGACCCGACCAGTCGGTCACCAGGCGCGCGACCTCCAGCGTCTGCAGCCGGGTGAGGCTCACCCCGAACTCGCTGTCGACCACGAGGCGGATCACGCGATTGCGCAGGGCCGCGGGGTTCGCCGCGAGCGCCGCGACGCTCACCGAGATGCCGGCTTCGGCGTGCTCGACGATGTCTTCGATGGTCTCGTGGATCATCTCGTCGAACGCCTCGGCGTCTTCGCGCAGCTGTTCGGCGGTGCGCGCGAGGGCCTCGGCGATTCCCGGCCCGATCTCGGTCTCGAGCACGGGGAGCACGCGCTCGCGCACCCGCACCCGGGCGAAACGATCGTCGAGGTTGTGGGGGTCGTCCCAGACGTCGAGAGCGGATGCCGCGCAGAAGGTGCGCGTCGTCGTCCGACGCACCGCCAGCAAAGGGCGCATCCAGCGCACGCCGTCGTCGTCCTCCCGCACGGGCGCCATGCCCTGCAGGCTCGCGGCTCCGGCGCCGCGCGCCAGCCCGAGCAGCACGGTCTCGGCCTGGTCGTCGAGCGTGTGGCCGAGCAGCACCGCTCGCGCGCCGACCTCGTCGGCGACATCCCGCAGTGCCCGATAGCGTGCGTCCCGCGCCGCCGACTCGGGGCCATCGTCGGTCGCGTCGTCGACCTCGACGCGCACGACGCGGGCTTCGAGACCGAGGGTCGTGGCCTGCTCGGCGGCTCGGGCGGCGACGGCATCCGATCCCGTCTGCAGGGCGTGATCGACGGTGACGGCGGTCGCTCGGATGCCGAGCTTCGGCGCCTCGAAGGCGACGGCGGCGGCCAAAGCCAGGGAGTCCGCTCCCCCGGACAGCGCGACCACGACGGCGGCGCCCTCGGGCAGATCGGCCAGTGCGGTGCGCACGGCGCGACGGATCTCGGCGATGGCGGGGTCGAGTGACGGCATCCCTCCACGCTAGGGCACGGCATCCGCGGGGCGTGCGCCCGCCCCGGCGGCGGGGCTATCCTGACGCCGTGACCGCACCGCACCGCACCGCGCCGTTCCGCACCGAGCGGTTCAAGGCGTTCGTCGACGCCGTCGTCGCGATCGCGATGACGCTGCTCATCCTGCCGCTCATGGAGGCGGTGTCGGACGCCGCGTCCGGCAAGCTCACGACCGCGGAGTTCTTCCACGAGCACTCGGGGCAGTTGCTGAGCTTCGCGCTGAGCTTCCTGCTCATCGCGACGTTCTGGATGGGGCACCACAGTCAGTACCGCGATGTGGAGCGGATCACCACACCGCTCATCTGGATCAACGTGGCCTGGATGGCCACGATCGTGTGGCTGCCCGTGCCGACGGCCATGCTGGGGCAGATCGACACCGACCCCCTGCAGAAGGTCGTGTACATCGGCACGCTGATCGCGACGCAGCTCGCGACGCTGGCCGGCGGCATCTATCTCGGACGGCGCCCGGAGCTCTCGACCGCGCCGCCCTCGACCTACCGCGAGGGGGTGCTCGGCGACCTGGCCGCGATCATCCTGTTCGCTGCGGCACTGCTCGTCGCCGTGCTCGTTCCCGAGATCGGGTACGCCGCCCTGTTCCTCCTGCTGCTGAACGCCCCCGTCTCCCGGCTGGTCGATCGACTGTCTCGCGGGCGTTCGCGCGACTCCGACGTTCAGACGCCCGGACCTGCCGAGTAGGCTTGTCCGCGGCATCCAACCGATTTTTCTCCTGAGGAGCACACGCATGGGCGCACACGACGCCGTCATCGAGATCCCGCGCGGCAGCCGCGTGAAGTACGAGGTCGACCACGAGACCGGGCGAGTGCACCTCGACCGCGTGCTCTACACGACCTTCGGCTACCCGGCCGACTACGGCTACTTCGACAACACGCTCGGCGAGGACGGCGACCCGCTCGACGTGCTCGTGCTGCTCGACCACGCCATCTACCCGGGCGTCGTCGTCGAGGTGCGTCCCGTGGCCGTGCTCAAGATGAGCGACGAGGCCGGCGGCGACGACAAGCTGGTCGCCGTGCTGTCGAAGGACCCGCGCTGGGCGCACATCCAGGACATCGACGACATCGCCGAGTACACGAAGAAGGAGATCGCGCACTTCTTCGAGCACTACAAGGACCTCGAGCCCAACAAGTGGGTCAAGGTCGACGCGTGGGGCGACAAGGCCGAGGCCGAGCGCATCCTCGACGAGGCGATCGTCCGTTTCGGCGAGCAGGGTCACTGACCCCTCGCTGAACGCTCGAAGCGAAAGACCCCCGGTTCCGCTCAGCGGCCGGGGGTCTTCTGCATGTCGCGGGCGGATGCTCAGATCGAGATGCCCCGCGCGGCCATGAAGTCGGCCGGGTTCGTGTAGTACCCGTTGATGTAGACCTCGAAATGCAAGTGGCAGCCGAAGGATCCGCCGGTGTTGCCCGCGTAGGCGATGATCTGACCGGCCTGTACCTGCTGGCCGGCCCTGACCGCGAAGCCGCCGTCGCGGATGTGCGCGTAGCCGGTCGCGACGCCGGTGCCGTGCTGGATGCGGACGTAGTTGCCGTACCCGCCGTTGTAGAACGCAGCGTCGACGACACCGGCGTACGCGGCGTAGATCGCCGCCCCGCAACCGTTGGCGAGGTCGATGCCGTAGTGCCAGCTCGACGAGCATCCGTTCGCGTTGCACTGCTGCGACCGGGGGCCGTAGCCCGAGCTGCGGTAGCCGCCGTGCGGGCGCACCCACCCGCTGCCGCTTCCGGCGGGGGCGCCTCCGCCGCCGCTGTTGCCGCCGGCGTTCGCCGCAGCTTCGGCGGCCTCGCGCTCACGGCGCTTCTTCTCCTCGGCCTCGCGAGCCGCGACGCCGGCCTGGTAGCCGGCGACCGTCTTGGTCGTCGCGTCCTTCAGGGCGGCGAGCTGCGCCTGCATGGTGTTGAGGTTCGCCGACTGCTCGTCGAGGGCGGCCTGCGCGGCATCCGCTGCCTGCTGGGCCGCGACCATCTTCTGCTCGGCGATCTTCTGCAGGCGGTCGCGCTCGTCGCGGGCGACCTTCGCCTGGTCGCTGAGCGACTGGGCGGAGTTGCGCGCGGCGACGGCATCGTCGTAGACCGACTGGTTGTACTCGAGGAGCTTGTCCATCGTGCCGAGGCGCGAGAGCAGCTCATCGGCGTTCGCGGCGGAGCCGGCGAAGAACAGCTCGAGCGAGGTGTCGTCGCCGCCGTTGCGGTAGATCTGCGCGGCGACCTGACCGGCCTTGCGAGCCGAGGCGTCGGCGACACCGGCCTGCTCGTCGGCCTTCGCCTGGAGCGTGTCGGCTTCGGCGATCGCGGCGAAGAACTCCTGCTGGGCCGTGAAGTATTCGTCGGAGGCGGTCTTGGCGGCGGCCTGGGTCTGCGCGACCTTCTGCGTGAGGGACTGGATCAGGCCCTCGATGCGCTGGATCTCGGCGCCCTTGGCTGCTTCGTTGTTCTTGGCCTTCTGCACGTCGTCCCAGCTCGGGTACGACGCGGCGTAGGCGGCGGAGACGCCGGAGGTGACCCCGAAGGCGCTGAGGGCGACGACGCTGAGCGCGCCGAGCCCGAGCGCGCTGCGACGGCTGAAGCTCTGCTTCCAGAGAGCGTCGCGCTCGGCGGGCGTGGGCGCGCAGCCGCATTCCTCGGATGCTGCAGCGGCTGCGGCATCCTTCGTGATCTGGTCGTTCACACGGCCCCTTCCGCCGGTTTCACACATGTCACAGTAACAACAACTTTCACATGCGCACCAGGGCGCGCGGGTCGGTCGAAGGGCATGCTGACGGGTACATCGTCCCCCGGAACACGCCCGGGAGCGCGCTGACTCGCCCTCGATTCGCGATTTGCCCCGACTATCGCTTATGCTTGAGCGTCGGCAAGGAAGTCCCCCGGGACTGACTCGGCCCCATCGTTTAGCGGCCTAGGACGCCGCCCTTTCACGGCGGTAGCACGGGTTCGAATCCCGTTGGGGTCACCACGTCCGATATAATTGAAAACAAGTATGGCCCTGTAGCGCAGTTGGTTAGCGTGCCGCCCTGTCACGGCGGAGGTCGCGGGTTCAAGTCCCGTCAGGGTCGCTCCGTGCGATGAGCTCTTTCTTCGGAGAGGGCTCTTCGTATAGGACGCGACAGGTTCGCCGGTCGCGCGGCTCTGTAGCTCAGTTGGTAGAGCGTTCGACTGAAAATCGAAAGGTCACCGGATCGATGCCGGTCGGAGCCACAAGGCTGATCATTACAATCAGCCCAGAAACCCTCGCCTAGCTTCTACATGGCGGGGGTTTTGCTTTGCCCCGGCAACCGTTGACCTGGAGCGCAATAGCCCCGGGAGGTCTTTCGCCCGGCGCGCATCTCGGGTGTACTTCTCCGATGCGATCCGTGAATCCGATCCCCGGTAACCCCTGGCCACACGACATGAGCATCCGCATCGAGGATGCGCCGCATGCGCTCTTCGAGCTCCTCTGGCTGCGCGAGGCGTACGGGCTCCACCCCACCGGCGACGACCTTCCGCCGCTCCTCGTCCGGACTCCGGCGCCGGCTGCAGCCGTGCTCGACGCCGACACCCGCGCTCACTGGGAGAGCGCGTGGGCGCGACTCTGGCACGCAGCATCCGCTCACGCGGGTCAGGAGCAGGATCACGATGGCTTCGCCCGACTCCTGACGATGCCGCCCGGCGATCCCGATCGCGAACCGCTCCTCCGCGAAATGATCGGCCCGACCTGGCGCGACGAGTTCGGCGACGGCGCCTTCGACGACCCCTCCTACACCGACCGCGAACGCTCGACGCCCGAAGAGCGCGCCGCCGCGCGTCCACACTCCCTCGCCGACAACCCCGAGCACCGAGACCTCGAGGCGCTCATCCCCGCCTGGCGGGCGGGACTCACGACGATCGTGACCATCCCCTGCCGCGGCGAACACACCCGCCGTGTCGGAGACAACGCCCTCATGGTCACGGCCCGCACGCGAGCCGACAGCGTGGCATATCGGCGCGCGCTCTCCTCATTCGCCTGACTCGGGCGCGAGGATGGAGGCATGTCCCCGAACTCGCGCCGGCGACTGCTCGCCTCGATGCAGCGGATCCTGCACAATGATCCCTCGAACGTCGCCCACACCGAGGCCATGCCGATCATCGACGAGCGCACGGTGCCCCGGGTGCTCGACCTTGCGACGCGCATCGGCGAATCGATGTTCGCGGTGGGCGCCTCCGCCCACGAGGTCACGCTCGCGATCACCCGCGTCTGCGAGGCCTACGCCCTCAAGGGCGTGCAGGTCGATGTCACCTACAACTCGGTGACCGTCTCGTTCCACCTGAGCGGCGAGGTCTGGCCCGAGACTCTGCTGCGCGTCGTGCGCGTCGCCGCCCCCGACCACGCCAAACTGCAGCGCGTGCAGGCACTCGTCGCCGAGATCGAAGCGGGGCTCGACCTCGAGTCCGCACGCACCGCGTTCCGCGTGATCCGGCGCGTGCCGTTCCGCTACCAGCAGTCCGTGGTCGTCGTCGCCCGCGCCCTGCTCGCGGTGGGGGTCAGCATCCTCCTCGGCGCCTCGCCGATCATCGTGGGCCTCACCTTCATCGCGGCTCTCGCCGCCGCCCTCACGCAGGCCGGCCTCGCGCGCGTGCGGGTTCCCCTCTTCTTCAGCCAGATCGCCGGAGGGTTCGTCACCACCGTGGTCGCAGTCGCCGTATCCGCGCTCGGGTCCGCCGGGATCGAGCCGTTCGTCGGCATCCGCCCCTCCATCATCGTCGCCTCGGGCATCGTGCTCATGCTCGCCGGGCTCACGGTCGTCGGCGCGGCACAGGATGCGATCGACGGGTTCGCGCTCACCGCCGGCGGCCGCATCCTCGACCTCACGATGCAGACCCTCGGCGTGGTGATCGGCATCCTCGTCGGACTCGAGCTCGGCAGCGTGCTCGGGTTCACGATGGACCTGCCCGACGACCCCGCCCCGTTCGGCCCCCTGCTCGGCGTCTTCGCCGGGGCGATCATCATCGCCGTCGCCGTGGCCGTCTTCAACGGCGCCGGAATCCGCATCATCCTCGTCAGCGCCCTGCTCAGTGCCATCACGATCGCCGGGTACACGGCATCCGTCGCCCTCAACCTGCACCCGGCCGCGGCGAGCGCGATCGGCGCCCTGCTCGCGAGCTTCGTCGGCGTGCTGATCGCCCACAACCTGCATGTCCCGTCGGTCGCGGTGACGACCGCGGCGATCGTGCCCCTCGTGCCCGGAGTGGCGGTCTTCCAGGGCCTGCTCGAGATGGTGCACAACGGCGGTACGAGCATGGGCGTCGTCGGCGCGGGCGGCTCGCTGATCGACGCGGCCGTCATCGGGATCGGCCTCGCCTCGGGGGCGTCGCTCGGCCTGTACCTCGGCACTCCGGTGCGCGCGACCCTCGGCAGCGTCACGAAGACGCGCGCACGTACTCGTCGCTGACCGGCTGTTTCGTCGCCTGTCATGGGGACTTCTCCCCAATGACAATTCGCGCAAGACCTCGCCCTGATCACATACAGCGCGCTCACAGGTTGGTTAGGTTGGGCGTGTCCCCGGGCACGCGCAAGCGCTTTCGCGCGCGCCGTCGATCACCTGCACCGCGAAATATCGAGACGAGAAGATGACCCCTAACAAGAGACGAGTGCTGGCCGGCGGTACCACCGCGGCCATCATCCTCGCGCTGTCCGGCGCGCTGATCCCCACGGCCGCCACGGCCGACGAAGACGTCGCGGCCCCGACGAGCGGCGCGTCGTTCGACGCGAACGCCAAGCAGCTGCTCACGACCGACGGCGTCGAAGCCGTCGCCACGAACGCCGCAGGGCAGGTCGTCGTCTACACGACGGCAACCGAAGACGCGCTGGCGGGCGAAGCGGATGCCTTCGTCGAGGGCCACTCGAACGTCGTCGTCGAGGTCATCGACGCTCCGTTCGAGTCCCACGCCGACACCGACGTCGTCGGCGGCGCCGGCTACTTCGCGTTCGACCCGTCGAACCCCACGGGCCCCGGTGGCCTGTGCTCGGTCGGCTTCTCCGCGTGGACGCCCGCCGGTGACCCCGCTCTCGTCTCGGCCGGTCACTGCACGGGCGACGGCCTGTACTCGGTGAGCGCCCTCACTCTCCCGAGCGGCGACCCGGCCGGTGGGGGCGACGTCGAGAACGAAGACGTCGAACTGACCTATGGCCTCGCCGAGCTCGCGTTCTCGCAGTACGGTGGCCCCGGCAACACCCCCGGCGCCTCCGGTGACCTCACGTCCAGCGACGTTTCGACCTGGGACATCGTGAACCCCGACCTCACGGCGCTGCCCGAGATCACCAACTGGACGACCTCGGCTTCCGAGGACCTCTCGACGGCCACCGTTCCGGTTCGCGCCGTCGGCACGGCCGTGGTCGACGGAGCCGTGACGAAGTCCGGACGCACCACCGGCTTCACCTCGGGACAGGTTCTGGCCGTCGGCGGCTGGGCCAACGTCAGCGGACGCCAGGTCTACGGCTTCATGACGAACGTCCAGTCTTCCGAGGGCGACTCCGGTGGCGCGGTCTTCCAGGGCAACACCGCCGTCGGCATCCTCTCGGGCGGCACCACCACCCCCGACGGGCCGATCATGTTCGCGGCCGACCTGCAGAACGCGCTCTCGCTCACCGGCGGCTACACCGTCGCGCTGTACCTCGACGCACCGGTCGTGACCTCCACCTCGCCTCTCGGCGCAGGAAGCCTGATCACCGGCACCGGTCCGGCGAACTCCACGCTCAAGGTCTCGCAGGACGGCGGGGCAGAGGTCGACGTACCTGTCGACCCCGCCGGCAACTGGACGTTCCCCGCTCCTGAAGTCGGCACGTACGCCTACACCGCATACGCGACCTCGGGCTTCAACACCTCCGACACCACAGCCTTCGAGGTCGAGGTCGTTCCGGCAGCCCCGGTCTTCACGTCGCCGGCGAACGGTGACCGCATCGTGTCGGAGGTCACCGAGATCTCCGGAACCGGCGAGATCGGCGCGACGGTCAGCCTGACCGGCGATGTCACCGACGAGGCCACGGTCGGCGAGGACGGCACCTGGAGTGTCGCCGTCGACCTCGGCATCGACGCCTACTCGGTCAGCGCCACGCAGGAGCTCGACGGCATCACCTCGGCATCGGCGACCTCGGCCTTCGCCGTGATCCCGACGGCCCCGATCGTCGACGCACCGTTGGCCGGCGGCGCCTACGCCTTCGCCAGCGCCCCGACGGCCGCCACCGGAACGGGCCTCGAGGATGCCGCGATCAGCGCCACCCTGAACGGTGCGGACGCCGGTTCGACCACCGTCGCCGACGGCGCATGGAGCCTTCCGCTCACCGCTCAGGCGGGCGAGTTCTCACTCGTCGTCACGCAGACCGTCAACGGCCAGAGCAACAGCACCACGGTCGCGTACGCGGTCGCCGAGGCCCCGGCCACCGGCGGCGGCGCGGGCGGCGCAGGTGACACTCCCGGTTCGCTCGCCAACACCGGTATGACCGACCCGACGCCGTACGTGGTGACGGCGGCGGGCCTGCTCCTCCTCGGCGCAGCCCTGCTGATGGTCCGTCGGATGCGCACGCGCAACACCCTCTGATCCGATTCTGATCTGATCGCCGTCGGGCGGTGCGGGCCTCGGCTCGCACCGCCCGACGTGTTTCCCCGTGCGCCCCCGGATTCGTCCGCCCCGCGGCACCTCGATACGCTCGAGGAATGCTCGAGACACTCACCGGATTCGTCGTGGTGGGCGTCGCGATCATCGTCGGCTACGTGCTGGCCCGGATCGATCTGCTCGGCGAGCACGCCCGTCCCGTGCTGAGCCGCCTGGTCTTCTTCGTGCTCTCGCCGTTCCTGCTCTTCACCGTTCTCGCGCACGCCGATGCGACGATGCTGTTCTCGTCATTGCTGCCCGTGTCGGCGATCGCCGCGGTCGTCGTGATCCTCATCCACACCCTCGTCGCGCGCTTCGCCTGGCGTCGGTCAGTGGCCGAGACGACGATCGGCGCGCTCTCGGCCGGACAGGTCAACTCGAACAACATCGGCCTGCCCCTCTCGCTCTATCTGCTGGGGAGCGCGGCCTTCCCCGCGCCGGTGATCCTCCTGCAGCTCCTGGTCTTCACGCCGGTCTCGCTCACGGTCCTCGACGCGACCACGGCCGAGCGCACCTCCCTGCGCCGCACGCTGCTGCGCACAGCGACGAACCCGATCATCATCGGCGCCCTGCTCGGTACCCTGGTCTCGGTCACGGGCCTGCAGCTTCCCGAGATCGTGCTCGCGCCCGCGCAGTTGATCGCGGATGCCGCGGTGCCGGTGCTCCTCATCAGCTACGGCATGTCG
Source organism: Microbacterium sp. NPDC090225 (assembly GCF_044772365.1). Lineage (NCBI taxonomy): Bacteria > Bacillati > Actinomycetota > Actinomycetes > Micrococcales > Microbacteriaceae > Microbacterium > Microbacterium sp. NPDC090225. Next base: position 1,624,067 of record NZ_JBIVYS010000001.1, read on the forward strand.
TTGCACGGCCAGCGGGTTCTCGGCACGCAGGGGCATCGACGCGACGTCGTCGTGGCGAGCATCCTGAAGCTGGCGGTCATGCCGCTGGTCGCGTGGGTCTTCGCCCAGTTCGTGTTCGGGCTCACCGCGCACGAGGTACTGATCGTCACGGTGCTCGCAGCTCTCCCGACCGCGCAGAACGTGTTCAATTACTCGCAGCGCTACGGCGTCGGCGAGGCGATCTCCCGTGACACCGTCTTCCTGACGACGATCGGATGCCTGCCCGCGCTGCTCCTGATCATGCTGCTTCTCGGCTGACGCGGGTCGCGGTCACTCGATCTGCAGGTAGGAGCCGAAGCCGGTGCCGATGACGTACGAGGCGCCGAACCCGCCGTTCCCGCCGCCGGGGTAGACGCGCAGGTCGCCGTTCGCCATCCGCGCCACGAGATCGGGACGCCCGTCGCCGTTGTAGTCGACGCCGCCCGTCATCGCCGTGAACCCGGTCCATCCACGCCCGACGATCTGCCGCGCGGCGAAGCCGTTGGGGATGCCCGGGTAGAAGTACTGGGTGCCGCCCGCGTCGATGGCGATGAGGTCGCCCCGCCCGTCGCGATCGAAATCTCCGCCCACGAGGTAGACCATCGAATTCCACTCCGGTCCACCCGGACGTGTCTGACCCGACAATCCCCCCTTGCCGTCACCGAGATGGATCGTCATGTTGCCGTCCGGTCGGACGGAGATGACGTCGTGGAGGCCGTCTCCGGTGTAGTCGGCCCCGGAGATGAGATGCAGCAGCCCGCCCCACCCGGTCGCGATGTCGCGCTGGGAGGCGAACCCGCCTCCCGCCGCGGGGCTGCCGCCGTAGAACTCCAGCGTTCCGTCGTTGCGGACCACGATCAGGTCGGAGTGGCCGTCGTTGTTGAGGTCGCCGTGCGCGATCTGTCCGCGGCCCGCCCACCCCGACGTGATGACGACGCGCGGCTTGAGCGCCGCGGTGCCGTTCCCGCCGAGGAAGTGGAGATCGCCGTCGGCGGCCACACCGACGAGGTCGGCCTTGCCGTCGCGATTGTAGTCGGCGGTCAGCACCTTGGGGTTGACGGGCGTTCCGAGGCCGGGGAAGTTCATCGGGATGAAGTTGCCTCGGCTGACGTTCGAGAGGCACGTGAAGCCGTTGTTGATCGCGCTGTACACGCTGCCGTTGCGCCACACCTCGAAGTGCAGGTGGTACGCATCGGTGGCGCCGGTCTTGCCGACGACGCCGATCTGCTGGCCGCGGCTGACGCGCGTGCCGGCCGCCTGCAGGCCGGGGGCGGCCATGTGCCCGTAACGGGTGACGTAACCGCCCGGATGCTCGATGTCGACGTAGTTGCCGTACCCGCTGTTCGCGGTGCGCGCTTTGATGACGCCGTCGTAGGCGGCGAGGATCGGCGTTCCGCCGCCGCCGCCGATGTCGATGCCGTCGTGCTTGCGGTAGTTGTTGCGGCATCCGTCGCCGACCTTGGACTGGATGTTCCCGGAGGAGGGAACGACCATCTGTCCGTCGGTGGCAGCGGATGCCGGTGCCGACGTCGTGAGCGACGGGAAGAAGGAGGCGAGGATCACCGCCAGGAGTGCCAGAACACCGACTCGGGCACGCCGCAAGCGTGACTGTCGCTTCATGTCGCGCTCTCCCGTGGTCGTTCGGCCCCAGCGGACATGATGTCCCCCGCCGTCACGGTATCAGCGCGACAGGATTTCGTGGCGGACATCGGCGTGATGTTCCCCGAATAAGAAGTACGGTTCTTGTATGGGCAGGCTCAGGTACGACGGCACTTCCGACCCGATCATCATCGAGGACGTGACGCTCGCGCATCTCAAGATCATCATCGCGACGAAGCTGCGCCGACAGGAGAGCTTCATGATGACGTGGGTTCCCCGCGACAGTGGCGTGAACCGCCGCGCGACGGTCTGGATACATCCCGCTATCCCCCTGCAGTTCGGCTTCGACGAGGAACTCCCGCCCCCCGTCGACCCGCAGCGGATCGCCGAGCTGATGCAGCACCTGAATGCCAGCGGTGAGCTGGTGCTCGACAACGTCCTGTCCAGCTAGCCGAAATATTGGCGGGCGCGTCGCGCTGACGCGCACCCGCTACGCTGTGGCCGTGGACCCGACAATCATCCTTCTTGGCATCCTCGTCCTCGTGCTCATCATCGGCGGCCCCTTCATCAAGGGCTGGGCGAATCGCAAGGCCGCAGCGGCCGGCGAGAACGCCGGACGCAAGTTCGCCGCGAAGCAACTGGTGAACGTGCTCGTCGAGTTCGGAACGACCATCGTCGTCCACGCTCCCGAAGACGCGGCGCGCGAGATCGTCGCCGAAGCCGCGGGCAAGAAGCCCAAGGACTTCCCCGAGCGCGCGGACGGCGGCTTCGGCATCCGCTTCGCCGAACCCGACGACACGATCGTGCGCCTGGTGCCCGACCCGGCCGGCACGCGGGTGCAGGTCGAGACCTTCCGCGAGTACATGGGCTTCCCGCAGACCGTCTCGTTCTGGCAGGACCTGCGTGCGCGCATCTCGACCGCCGCCGCAGCGCGCGGCGTCACCGTGTCGGAAGGGCCGCACCTCGAATACCTCCGCGGGCACCTTCTCGACCCCAAGAATGCCCGCTGGGCACTCGACGCCTGATCACCGCTCGCCCCGGGGCGGCTTCGCCCTTCGTGCCGGGCAACCGGGCACGCAACTCGCGCCCGACGCAACTAGGCTGGACTCCGACGGCGACAGCGGCTCGCAGCGGCTGTCACGGCATCGGTCCTTCACGATCCCTCCCCGGTCCTCACGGACCTGCCCCAGAAAGGCACGAACCATGAGCGAATCCTCCGAGCCCGAAGACCGCAGCGGCGACCGCTCCCCCGACTTCTTCGACCAGCTGATCGAGACAACGCCGCCGACGCCCTCCTCGTCGTCTTCTGGTTCGTCCTCGTCTTCGTCGGCGTTCACGATCGGCTTCCGCGGCTACGACAAGGCCGAGGTCGACTCCGCCCTGTCGACGCTGCGCAACCAGCTCCAGCAGGCGAACGCCGACCTGGCCGACGCCGAGGTGCGTCACGCCGACGCACTCGACGCGCTGAAGTCGGATGAGAGCAGCACCCGCGAAGAGCTCGAGAGCGAGCTCACCGCGCTGAAGGCCAAGATCGCCGAGACCGAGCAGCAGGTCGCGACCCTGACCTCCGAGCTCGTCGACGCCCCGGCGCCGGACGGCGAAGAGGCGCCGTCGCGCCAGCAGTTCGAGGCGATCCTGCGCGTGGCCGAGGAGCAGGCGAACGTCCTGATCCAGAACGCCGCTGTGCAGGCGGACCGCCTCATGGCCGCCGCCCGCGAAGAGGTCGCCGGTCAGCGCGCAGAGGCCGACGCCGATGCCGCCCGCATCATCTCGCAGGCCGAGCGCGACGCCGACCAGATCCGTCTCAAGATGGAGACCGAGTACACCGCGCACGAGGCGCGCATCGAGCGCGAGGGCGCCCACGCCACCGAGAAGGTCAACCAGGCTTCGCAGGAGGCCACGGCCATCCGCACCGAGGCCGAGAAGGGCGCCGCCGCACTGCGGTCTCTCGTCACCCGCGAGACCACGCAGCTGCGTGCCGACGCCGAGCGCGACGTGCGCGAGATGAACGCCCGCGTGCTCGAGTTCGAAGAGACGCTGACCCGCCGTCAGGACGACGCCCAGCAGGAGTTCCTCGTGCTGCACAACCAGGCGGTCGCGCACGCCGAGCGCATCACGAGCGATGCGAACGAGCAGGTCTCGTCGTCGCTCGATCACGCCCAGCGCATCTCGGCGAAGGCCGACGACTACGAGCGCCTCATGCGTTCGCAGGCCCAGTCCATCGAAGCCGACGCCCAGGTGCGCGCCCGCGAGACCCTCGACCGCGCACGTGTGAAGTCGCAGAAGATCGTCGACGCCGTCACGACGCACACCAACACGGTGCTGCGGGATGCCGAGGACCGCACGCGCCAGCTGCGCTGGCAGCAGCAGCAGCTGACCAGCTTCATGGCCGAGGTGCGCGAGCTCATCCGCCCCGACGGCGTCTTCTCCGACGAGGGCGGCGCGACCGCCTCGCTCGGCGAGGTCGCGACGATCGACGACGAGCCCGCCGAGGAGTTCCTGGGCGACGAGGTGCTCGACGACGAGGCGATCGACGACGAGCGTCCGCTCGAGAAGATCACGATCGAGGTCGTCGAGAGCGACGACGACTCGGCACGCTGACACACCCCTGCATGACGAAGGCCCGAGCGGATTCCGCTCGGGCCTTCGTCATGGTCGTCGCCTATGCGCGGCGCATCTGCGATGCGGCCGGGCAGTCGAACGGATCGCTCGCGGCGAGCCCCACGCGGTTGAGGTAGGCGATGACGATCGCGTACGACCGCCACAGGCTCGTCTCGGTGTAGGGGATGCTGTTGGCCGCGCAGTAGTCGCGCACGATTCCGCGCGCCTTCGAGAGGTGCAGGCGCGACATGTTCGGGAACAGGTGATGCTCGACCTGGTGGTTGAGCCCGCCCATGAACCAGGTGGCCCACCAGCCGCCGTTGACGTTGCGCGAGGTGCGCACCTGCTTCGAGAAGAAGTCGAGCTTGGCATCGGGCGCGATGACCGGCATGCCCTTGTGGTTGGGAGCGAAGGACGCGCCCATGTAGACACCGAAGACGGCGAGCTGCACGCCCATGAACGCGAAGGCCATGCCCAGGGGGAGGAAGAGGAAGACCGGCACGATGACCAGCGCGAGGCGGAGCGCGATCAGGCTCAGCTCGGTCCAGCGGCCCTTCACGTTCTTCTGCGTGGTGAGGTGCTTGAGGCTGATGTAGTGGAGATTGATCCCCTCGAGCGTGAGCAGCGGGAAGAACAGCCACCCCTGCTTACGCGTGATCAGGCGCACGAGTCCTCGCGACTGCGCGGCATCCGTCTCGAGGAACGAGATCGTGTCGACCTGGATGTCGGGATCCTTGCCGACCTGGTTCGGGTTGCCGTGGTGGCGCGTGTGCTTCGAGTCCCACCAGTGGTAGCTCATGCCGACGGCGCCGGCCGCGAGGAGGCGTGCCAGGCGGAAGTTCGCGGGCCCGGACGCGAGGATCTGGCGGTGGGCGGCCTCATGGGCGAGGAACGCGACCTGCGTGAAGAGGATGCCGAGGGCTCCGGCGATCAGGAGTTGGAACCAGCTGTCGCCGAGCAGGATGAAACCGGTGATCGCACCACCGAAGCAGAGGGCGAGTGCCCCCGCGACGAGGGAGTAGAAGACCGGGGTGCGCTGCATCAGGCCGGTCTCCTTGACCACCTGCTGCACGTCGCGATACGCCTTGGCCATCGGCGGGAAGTCGGCGTTGCCGGAATACGTCTGCCGGATGGGACCGAGAGTGGAAGCGGTGGATTCGAGCTGAGAAGTGGAGATGATGCTCTCCTTCCGATCGGGAGCCCTTGAGCTTCAGAAGCCAAGGGCAGATGCCGATCGCTGACCTCAGGCTAACCCTGCCCGCATACGCGGGAGGGCATACGAAAGCCCCTCCGGCATGTAATTCCGGAGGGGCGGTGTCGTTCAGGCGCGTGCGCGCCGCGGGCGGCGGCGGAAACCGCGGGAAAACCAAGGTTCCGGCGCTTGCTGTGGGGTTCGTGTGAGAACTCCAGAGCCTGCTGAGCGCGGTCGAGATCGGCAAAGCTGCCGAGGTCGCCGCCGCGCGCATCGCGAACCAGGTGGCCGGTGCCGTCGAACTCGACGAAGCCGGCGAATTCGCCGTCGCGGGTGGCGACGTGCACGTCGAGGTCGGCCTGCTTCCAGGTCAACGGGTCGGACGGAGGAAATGTTGTCGTACTCATGGTCATGCTCATCATTGCTGTGTGGCGGGCGCGCGTCGGCGCTCCGCGATGGAAGATCGTGGGCGGATGCCGCGCGCGTCGATGTGCGTGGTCCGGAATGGCCCTGATCAGTGGCGACGTGGGCGCCGAGAGGGGCGTGCACACACGTTGCGTAAATAGACTAGCAGACTTGCGGCGTCCGTGTCAGGAGTTCACACCCACGGCCAGCACCGCGCGGTACCCCGCGGACGCATCCCCTGACATCGTCGCGAGCTGCGACGCGGCCGAATCCTCCCCGAACACGTTGTCGCTCGCGAGCGTGATCTGCGAGAGGTTCCGCGCGGATCCGTCGTACCCCGAGGTCGCGTAGACCGCCGCGCACTCCGCTTCGGGCAGCGCCAGCTGGGAGGTCGCGATCGCGTTGCTCGCATCGGTGATCGACGCGACGTCCGGGTACACCTCGAAGTGGATGTGCGGCCAGCGCCCGGCGTAGCAGCCGGGGAAGATCGAGGTGAACGACACCGTGCCCGCGGCATCCGCCACCTGCACGCCCCGGAGGTAGGTGACGTCCTCCAGTCCCGAGGAGTACATCGAATACTCGCCCTCGGCCGTGCAGTGCCAGGCGTAGACGGCGACGCCCTCGGCGGGCGCGCCGCTTCTGACATCGACGATCTGCAGCTCGAACACGAGCGGCACTCCCCCGGCGGTCGCGGCTCCGTCGATGGACGAGCGGATGTCCTGCCGGACGATCCCGGAGTCCTCGAGGATGTCCGGGCCGTTCGAGCCGTCGCCCGGGTAGGGCCCCGCGGTCTCCTCGGGGATCTCCGAGACGTCGGCGGCCACGGCATCCGGTGTCGACGTGGGTCTGGGCGTCGGGCTGGGCGTCGCGGTCGGGGAGGGAGAACCGGATGCCGAGACCGACGGCGCGCAGGCCGCGAGCACCACAGCGCCGACACCGATCCCGGCCAGGCTCAGCACGCCGCGGCGGGTCAGGAGGGTGCGCAGGTCGAAGGCAGCACCCTGGTCGACGACCTCCTCGTCGGGGCGATCGAGAAGGCGTCCTTCGTAGGCGGGGCCCTCGGGCGTACGGTCGGGCTCGGGGATCCGGGTCATGGTCGCGCTCCTCGTGTGCGGGTCGGAGCATCCATGGTCGCCCGGCGATCGATGCGCCGCCCCTGCGCGGGCTATGCGTTCTCGATGACGGCGGCCTTCTTCGCAGGCTTCTCCGGAACCGGAGGGCGGAGCACCAGGAACACGACGATGATCACCATGATGACCGCGGTGAGCGCCACGGGGACCGGCAGGATCGGGTCGAGGAGCACGAGCACCGCACCGATCGGTACGACCGTGTTGACGACACGGTCGGCGCTCCACCGGATGGCGACCCACCACACACCGAGCAGGAAGACGGCGATCGGAATGGTCACCGTGAAGGAGGCCGCCGTGCTCGAGAGCTCGCTCTTGCCCGTGAGCACGTCGAGCTCGACCTCGATGCCGGCGGAGAAGGCGGCCGCGGCCGCGAAGATCAGATAGTGCGTGTAGCCGTAGCGCAGCGAACTGCCGAAGGACCCGACCGCACGATGGTGCTCCGGCCAGAAGTAGATCCACCACAGCGACGCCGTCACCACCAGTGTGAGCACGGAGATGGAGATGAAGGGCGCGAAGGACTCGGCCTCGTGCAGCGCCTCGATGATCGCGTTCGCCGACGCCAGCAGGCTCTCGCCGAGCACGATCAGGGTGAACAGGCCGTAGCGCTCGGTGATGTGGTGCGGATGCCACGGGGTCTGCCGCTTGTGCTCGGCGAACACCGGGATCGACATCTCCAGCAGCGCGAACGCGACGAAGGCGACGAGTTGCAAGGGTCCCTCCGGCACCAGCAGGAAGAGGATCCAGAGCACCTGCACCGACGCGATGCCGAGGGCGTAGCGCCGGGTCGCCTCGCGCAGCGGCCCCGCCGCCCGCGAGGCCCGCAACCACTGCGCGACCATGGCGATGCGCATCACGACGTACCCGATGACCACGAGCGTGAAGTGGCCGTGCTCGAACGCGCTGGGGATGCCGGCGGCGAGCACGAGCACGCCGCTCATCTGCACGATCGTGGTGACGCGGTACAGCCAGTCGTCGGTGTCGAACGCGGTCGCGAACCAGGTGAAGTTCATCCACGCCCACCAGATCGCGAAGAAGAGCATCGCGTACGAGATGATGCCGCGCTGCAGATGCCCCTCGCTGAGGGCGTGGTGGAGCTGCGCCGAGGCGATGCTCACGGCCACGACGAAGACGAGGTCGAAGAACAGCTCGAGTGAGCTGGCGACCCGGTGCGGCTGGGCGGCGTCGCGCGGAATCATGCGGGTGAGACGCAGTCTCGGCGGGGTGTCGTTCGGTGTCACCGCGCCAGACTAGACCCGCTGTCGTCACGGCGTGCCGAGCCGCCGGAATATCGTTTCGGATCGTTGCACGGAGAACCTACCGAACGCGACCGCCGTGGGCTATGCTGACGGGAGTCTGCAGTGCCCTCTGTATGCATTCACCGTGTGGGACGGTGTCTGCTCGCCCGTGATGTGGGATCACGGAACGTCAGAGGGACCCGAGGGGTCGGGAATGCAGACGACACCGCGAGCGTGGGGCTGGCGGTATGGGGAATATCTGGGGAAACAATGGCGCACTGGGGATTTTTGCGTACATCACCGGCTCGAGGAGCCTCGGCATGACCTCCGTAGAGGATGCCGTGAGCATCACTCGCGCAGGTACGGCATTCGTGCCGGTTGCCGCTCCGCGAGCCGTCAAGTCGGTGCCGCGCTCGGTGGTCTCACCACGCGTCTCCGCAACGCTGGAACGCCGCCGTCAGTGGGAGCGGCGATATCGAATGCGACTGCGGACGACGGATGCGGCTGTCATCCTGCTCGCCGTCGCACTGACGGCGGCGATCCAGCTATCCATCGGCCTCACGGTGCTCGAGGTGCTACGCGCGAGTGCGCCGCTCGCCGTGCTGTGGTTCCTCATGCTCGGGGCGCTCCACACCCGTGATGCCGCGCTGTTCCAGGCGAGCGCCACCGAGTACCGCGGCGTCGCGAACGCGAGCGGACTCGCATTCGGCCTGGTCGCGATCATCGACGTACTGCTGGCCTGGGAGTCGATGCAGCTGATGCTGGTCGTCGGCCTGCCGGTCGGACTTCTCGCACTGCTCGTCGCGCGCTGGGGATGGCGGCACTGGTTGCAGGGCGAGCGGCGCCACGGGCGCTTCGCCTCCCGCACGCTCGTCGTCGGTAACCGCGACGACGTCGAGTACGTCATCCGCACGCTGCACCCGATCGGCGCCTCCGGCTACCAGGTGGTCGGGGCGACGCTGCTCGACGGCAACGCCCGCGACGTCGAGATCGACGACATCCGTTTCCCGGTGCTGGGCAACTCGAACTCGGTGGCGACCGTGGCCACCGAGCTCGGCGCCGACACGATCATCGTCGCGAGCCGTCCGGAGCGGGACCCCGACTTCGTCAAGCACCTCAGCTGGCAGCTCGAGGGCACGGCCGCCGAGCTCGTGCTGTCGAGCCGGCTCACCGACGTCGCCGGGCCCCGCATCTCGTTCGCCTCGGTCGAGGGACTGCCCCTGATCCAGGTGCAGATCCCGACCTACGAGGGCGGCAAGCACGTACTCAAGCGCGCGCTCGACGTGGTCGTCGCGACCCTCGCGCTGATCCCGATCGGCCTGGTGCTCCCGGCTCTCGCGCTTCTCATCAAGCTCGACTCCCCCGGTCCCGTGTTCTTCCACCAGGAACGGGTCGGTCGCGACGGCCGACGCTTCAAGATGGTCAAGCTCCGTTCGATGGCGACGGATGCCGAGCAGAAGCTCGCGGCGCTCAAGCTGCAGAACGAGGGCTCGGGCCTCCTGTTCAAGATGAAGGACGACCCCCGTGTCACGCGCGTCGGGCGCGTGCTGCGCAAGCTGTCGCTCGATGAACTGCCGCAGTTCTGGAACGTGCTCGTCGGCGACATGAGCGTCGTCGGGCCCCGTCCGCCGCTGCCGACCGAGGTCACCGCCTACGACGGCACGGTGTTCCGCCGCCTCTACATCAAGCCCGGCATCACCGGCCTCTGGCAGGTCTCCGGTCGCAGCGACCTGTCGTGGGACGAGAGCGTGCGTCTCGACCTGCGCTACGTCGAGAACTGGTCGGTCATGAACGACCTGCAGATCATGTGGCGTACGGCGAAGGTCATGGTGCAGCCCAGCGGGGCATACTGAACGCATGAGCGCCGCCACGCCCGACGAGGGCCCTGCCGTCCTTGTCGCCGTGACGACCTTCCAGCGCACCGAGCTGCTGCCACCGCTGGTCGCAGCGATCCGAGACGCCGCGGGAGACGCGGGCACCCGGATGCGGGTCGCGCTCGTCGACAACGACCCGGAGCGATCGGCATCCGCGGTCGCCGCCGAGCTCGGCGTCGACTACGTTTCGGAGCCCACACCCGGGATCGCGGCAGCTCGTCAGGCTGCGCTCGATTCCGCCCGCGCCGACGAGCTCGTCGCGATGGTCGACGACGATGTCGTGCCGCAGCCCGGGTGGCTCGACGCCCTCCTGCGCGTCTGGGCGGCGGAGCACCCCGCGGTGGTGATGGGCTACGTCGAGTACGTATGGCCCGAGGGCACGGACCCGTGGATCGTCGCCGGCGGCTTCATGCGACGCCGACGGCGCGTCACCGGGCAGCGCCTCGACGCTCTCGCCACCGGGAACGTGCTGGTCGATGCCGCACAGGTGCGGCGCCTCGGTGTCTCCTTCGACACGGGCCTCGGGCTGGCGGGTGGTGAGGACATGCTGTTCGGGCGCGCGATCCTCGCGGCGGGAGGGTCGATCATCGCCTCCGCCGACTCCGTCGTGCGCGACGAGGTTCCCGTGGCCCGGACGACGCGGGAGTTCGTGCGCCGTCGGACGATCTCGCAGGGGCAGATGCGCACGCGCCTGCTCACCCGTACTTCTTCGATGCCACGACGAATGCTCCTGCGTGGCGTGCACCTTCTCGGCGGCGTCGCGCGACTGATCGTGTTCTCCGCGCGCGGTTCGCTCGCGCGTCTACGAGGAGACGTCACGGCCCATGCCGTGCTGCAGCGTCGCACGTGGTTCGCGCAGGGCCGCATCCTCGGCGCCGTCGGACACGTGACGCCCGAGTACGCGCGACCCCCGAAGCCCGGGCCCGCCTCGGCATAACCGTCCGCGAGGGCGCCCGAGCACGTGCATTCGTCTCGCGTGCGGTCGCGAGAAGTCAAGACACGCCCTGCCGGGCACCTCGGGCGCGGCGTGTTGTGACCCCTCACGGAGGTTCGTCCGCACGGACAAGGCCCGGCATCCCTGAGGATGCCGGGCCTTCCAGCGACGGGAGCGTATCGGGCACTCCCGGATCGCCCAGATGCAGGGAGGGCGAGGGCCTGGCCTGGCCCTCCCCGCACCGTGTCTACTGCGGAACCACCACGGCGATGCGATCGAACGACAGCTTGGTCGCGGGGTTGGTCGACGCCGAGCTGATCGACGTCTTGATCCCGACACCGCCTGCCGCTTGCAGAGCCGCCGTCGTGTCGGTGCCCTGCAGCTGCCACGCGGTGGGCTCGGGCTGACCTTCGACCCAGACCTTCGCGGCGATCGTCGTCGGGTTCGTGCCCGTGACAGACAGCTTGGTGTGCAGTACCTGCCCCGGCGTGTACGCGGTCGGCAGCACGTAGCTGTTCCCGATCGCGGTCTCGTCGCGCAGGATGTAGAGACGGATGACCCCGGCCGGCTCGAACCGCACGCGGGCCGAGTAGTTGGAGGTTCCGACCGTGCGTCCGAGCACCGTCACGCTCGCCGTGCCGCCGGTCGAGGCGACGTCGGACGAGAACAGCGTGTCGAGCACGATGTTCGTCGCCGAGACACCCAGACGGGCCTCACGGGTCTGCGAGGGTGCCAGGGTCACCGTTCCCTGACCGCCGGCGACACCGAAGGCGGCGTTACCGCCCGAGGTCGCCCAGGCTCCGCCGAGATCCGACGTCCCCCACCCTCCGGTGAGCGTGCGGTTGAACTCGTCGGTCGCGAGCGGAGTCGGCCCCGCCGGCGGGTCGACGGGCGGCGCGGTCACGGTCACAGGGGCCGTGACGGTGTGCGTCGCTCCGTCGTCGTCGGTCACCGTGAGCGTCACCGTGTAGGTGCCGGCCGTGGCGTAGGGGTGAGAGGCCGTGACGCCGGCGCCCGTCGCTCCGTCTCCGAAGTTCCAGGCGTACGACGCGATCGTGCCGTCGGAGTCGCTCGAGCCGTTCGCGTTGACGTTGGCCGTGAGGCCCGTCGTCGAGGACACGAATGCGGCGACCGGCGCCTGGTTCGGCGGTGCGACGACCGCACCGGAGACCACCTTGTAGTCGTCGATGCTGATCACGGTCGACACCGTCGAGACGGAGCTGACGGCCATCTTCAGTCCCACCGACCCTGCCTGCTGCAGGGCGGCCGTGGTGTCGGTCGTCTGCAGCTGCGGGGCGGTCGGCTCGGTCGTTCCCGTGCGCCAGACCTTGAGCGACAGGTTGGTCGGCGAGGTTCCCCGCACCGACAGCACGGCCGACAGGCTCTCACCCGCGACGTAGTTGCCGGGCAGGGCCACACTGTTGCCGATCGCCGTCTCGTTGCGCAGCAGGTAGAGACGGATCACTCCGGTCGACTCGACCTTGATGCGGCCCGAGTAGACGTCGCTTCCGACCTGACGGCCGTTGACCGTGAGGTTGAAGGCGCCGCCCGAGGTGGCGTTGCTCGACGAGATCGTCAACGAGGTGATGGTGTTCGTCGAGCTGACAGCGGCGAGGCGGGCCTCGCGGGTCTGTCCGACGCCCAGGGCCATCTTTCCCACGCCGTCCGCGACCGAGAAGGCCGCGGCGCCGCCGGTCGCCGTCCAGGCGCCTCCGACATCGGCGCTGCCCCACGAGGCGCTGGCCGACCGTGCGAAGGCGTCGCGAGCGATCACGTCTTCGGTCGAGGCCGGAGCCACGACGACCGACGAGGTCGCCTGGTGCGTCGCACCGCGGTTGTCGGTGACCGTCAGGGTCACCGTGTACGTGCCGGCGGTCGTGTAGGTGTGGCTGGCCGTCGGTCCGGTCGCGGTCGCGCTGTCACCGAAGTTCCAGGCGTAGCCCGTGATCGTGCCATCAGTGTCGGTCGACCCGCTGCCGTCAGCCGAGACGGTCATTCCGTCGGCACCCCGCACGACGTTGGCCACGGCCTTGGGCGGCACGTTCGCCGCCTCGACCACGACCTGCTGCGTGCTCGTCGCCGAGCCGCCGCGATCGTCGGTGACCGTGAGCGAGACCGCGTAGGTGCCGCTCGCGCCGTAGGTGTGCGCGGCCGTCGCGCCGGTCGCGGAAGCTCCGTCACCGAAGTTCCACGAATAGCTCGCGATGGTGCCGTCCGGGTCGGCGCTGGCCGATCCGTCGACCGACAGCGCCAGGAACTCGGCACTCGCGGTGAACGCCGATGTGGGCAGCACGTTCGGGTTGCGCACGACCACGTCGTGGCTGACCGAGGAGGTCAACGATCCGCTGTCGCGCACCGTCAGCGTGACGGTGTACGTGCCGGCCGTCGTGTAGGCGTGGGTCGGCGCGACCCCGGTGCCGGTCTCGCCGTCACCGAAGTTCCAGCTGTAGTCCGCGATCGGCCCTTCGACATCGCTCGAGCTCGAGGCGTCGAAGGCCACCGACAGATCGGTCGGCGTGGTCGTGAACTGCGCGACCGGGAGCTCGTTGCCCTGTCCGGTCTTGCCCAGCTGGTAGTGCTGCAGGATCTGGCTCGCGGACAGCGGGGCGGAGTAGATCGCCACCTCGTCGACCGAGCCCACCCAGAACGGGTCGCCCTCCCATGTCGAGTCACCGCCGACCCGCCAGTATCCGGCGTAGTCCTCGGCGTTGGACACCGAGTTCGATGCGACCAGTTCACCGTCGACGTACAACTGCATGCCGCTCGGAGACTGCTGCGCCACGACGTAGTGCCACTGGTTGTCGCGGTAGGTGCTCGGCGCGGTGAGGATGTTCGTCCCCCCGTTGTAGGTGCCGAACTTCAGGCGGCCCACCGTGTCCATGTAGATGTGGCGGTCGTAGTTCGAGCTGGCGTTGGCGTTGTTCGAGTTGCTGTTGCCGAACCCGACGATCTTGCCGCCGCCGGTCGTGGTCGTCTTGAACCACGTCTCGATGGAGTAGACGTCGGATGCCGCGTACTGACGATCGCTGATCACGTTCTGCCGGTTGTTCCAGGTGCTGCCGAGACGCGACGATGTGAACCGGATCGCCTTGTTCGTCACGCCGGCGAGCGCTCCGGTCTCACCCTTCTGGATCGACGCGCTGCCGCTGGTCTTGTACGTGCCGGTGCTGCCGTCGCGCCCGGAGTCGGCCGCCACGGTTCCCGTGGTCTCGCCCAGACGCCAGTAGAGGGTCGGGTCGAGGTCGTAGACCGCCTTGCCGTAGGCATCCGCCGGCGCCGCCGGCAGAGCCGACGTCCGTCCGGAGGCCACCCAGTGGGCATCGACGACGTCGCGGGTGATCGCGGTGTTGTAGACCGCCACGTCGGCGATCCTGCCGTTCAGGTACCCGGAGCTTCCGGCCGAGGGCCAGCTGCCCAGCGAGTCACCGCCGATGCGCCAGTAGCCGGAGTAGCTCTGACCCGTCGTGGTGTCGGACCGCGACCCGACGCGCTTGCCGTCGAGGTAGAGCACCATGCCGGACGAGCTCATCGTGCCGACCACCTGGTGCCACTGCCCGTCGTTGAAACCGGCGCTGCTCGTCACCGCCCGAGTCGTGCCCGGGTAGACACCGAACGACACCTGGCCGGTGTTGTTGATGTAGATGTGCCGGTCGTAGCTGCCGGAGTTGCCGGTGGCGTTGTTTCCGAAGCCCACGATCTTCCCACCGCTCGTACTGGTGGTCTGGAACCAGGCCTCCACCGAGAAGGTGTTGGGTCCGACCTCCGACACCGAGGATGCCCCCGTGCCGTTCGAGCCGTTGAACGCCGTCGACGAGGACGCCGCTCCGATGACCTGGCCGGCCTGGCCGCGGGTCGTCCCGCCGGCGAGGGTGACGTCGTTGCCCGCCATCCAGTCGATCGCCGATGTTCCCGACGCTTCGTTCAGCGGCCAGTAGTACTTCGGCTGCGAATCGAGCACGGCGATGTTGTAGGCGTTCTCGGTGCCGGTCGCGGCCACGGTCGCCGAGGTCCAGTCGGACGTCGTCGAGTTGCCGTTCGGGTCGGTCACCTTCACGCGGTACTGGTACGTCTGGCCCGCGGTGACCGCGTTGTCGGAGTAGGTCAGGCGCGGACGCACCCAGTACGTCGACTCGGCCGTGGTCGTGTAGATCGGCTGCGCGATATCGCGGCGGAACACCTCGTAGGTCAACTTCGCGTTGTCGGCATCGTGGTTGGCCGACCAGGCGATGCGCACCTGACCGGCGCGGAACGACTGCGTGCTGATCTGGTAGGCCCCGCCCTGGATGGTCGGGCCGACCTTGTTCGGCGCGGTCGACGGCTTCGCGAAACGCACGAGGCCCTGTTGGGCGACGCCTCCGACGGCCGTGAACTCGCCGCCGTAGATCAGGTACTCGCCGGCACCCGTGACCGACCATCCGGCCTGGTCCATGCCCGAGACCGAGCCCGGCTGCCACTTCGGGTACCAGTGCAGCAGCTTGGCGGCAGGGTTGCCGGTGAAGCTGCGGTAGCCGTAGGGGTCGGGCGTGATGGTGCGGCTCGACGGGTTCTTGTCGAACGCGAGCGAGTGGTTGAAGTTCCACGGGTCGAGCTGCGGGAACTCACCGATGTTGCCGCAGTAGTGCGTGTGGGATGCCGTGTAGAGCACGCCCCCGGTCGGGAAGATCGAGTACGTGTCGCCGTGGCAGTCCTCCATCCACGCCATCGATCCGTCGCTCCAGTTCGCGCGGAATGCGCCCTCGAAGTCGTCTTCGGTCTTGGAGCCGCCGAAGTCGTAGCCGCTGCCGTACACGCTGTCGCCGTCGGAGGCGAGCGCGTAGATCGATGCGCCGGTGCCGGCGTTGCGGATCACGCTGTTGATCGCCCACGGCAGGCTCTGGCCCGTGACCGCGTCGAGGGCGGCCATGCCGCGACCGGGGTTGGTCGAGCCGTTGGTCGAGGTGAAGGAACCACCGATGACGACCTTCGACTTGTCGGGCGACACCACTACGGCACGCACGCCGTAGCCGCCCGCGAGCTGCGGGTTGAAGTCGAGCACGGCGCCGGTCGATGCGCTCAGCGCGGCGACACCGGTGCGGGCGACGTTGTTGATGTTGGAGAACTCACCGGTGACGTAGACGGTCGTGTCGGTGGCGACGATGCCCTGCACGATCGTGTTCGTCCCGGGGGTCCAGGTCGAGATGAGCTGACCGGTCGCGGTGTTGAACGCGGCGAGACGGTAGCGGTTCTGCCCGTCGACGGCCGTGAAACCGCCGCCGATGTAGAGGCGGGAGCCGTCGGGCGAGACGGCGGCCGCGAGGATGCGACCGTTCACGTTCGGGTTGAACGACGTGTCGAGCACACCCGTCGCGAGGTTGTACGCCAGCAGGTTCGAGCGCGCCGTCTCGTTCGTGCCGGCTGCGGCGCCGGCCGGGCGGGCGCTGGTGAACTGGCCACCCGCGAAGACCTTGTTGCCCGCGACGGCCTGAGCCCACACGATGCCGTTGATCTGCACGGTCGGCAGCGGATCGGCGCTCATGGTGACGGGCAGCGCCGGATCGGTCGGAACCGTATCGGCCTGCGCGGCAGGAGCCGTCAGTGCGGCACCGAGCATCGCTGTCACCAGAACGGTGACGATCCCCAGTGCGATACGACGGAATGGACGTGAATTCGAATCGTGATCGTTTTCGATCGCGTCGAGTCGACGGACTCGCATAGCGCCTCCCCAGGCGGCTGCCGAGTGATCGGCAAAAGAAGTGGATTCCCCCGCGTCCCCCATAGACGCATCCGCGGTAACGATAGCGCACAACCGCGCCGGATACCAGAAGAAGTTTCGCGACGGTCCCGCGACACCCCGGATCAGGCGTCTCGAGCCGGAAAGATCACCCTGGTGTCAGACCAGGATCTGCGCGAGGTGGGCGCACATCTCGCGCGTCGTGAAGCGCTCCTCGACGTCGCGACGACCCGCCAGGCCCATCTCCGCCGCGCGCTGCGGATCATCGATCAGGCCGATCAGCCGCTGCGCCAGCGCCTCGTCGTCGCCGAGCGGCACGAGATGGCCGGTGCGTCCCTCCGCGACGTACTGCGACATGCCGGGGGTGTCGGTGTTCACGACCGGCCTCCCGGTCGCGAACGCCTCGAGCGTCACCGTCATGCCCGAGACGTGCAGATTCGGCCTGGTCGCGGTGGCGATGACGGATGCCGTCGCGTAGAGCTCGTGCAGCTCCCCGTGGCTCATCCGCTGCACGACCTCGACGCCGGTCGGGGCATCCGCCTGCGACGCCGACGACTGGACGATGAGCTCGACCTCCGGGCGCTGCTCGTGCACGCGCGCCAGTGCGCGGAACAGCGTCTGCGGATCGCGGTCGCGGTCGTTGCCGATACTCACGATGCGCGGGCGCTCGGGGTACGGGCGGGGCGAGAAGAACTCGGCGTCGACGCCGAACGGCACCGCGACGATCCGCGGCCCCGCGCTTCCGAAGAGGGCGCGCAGCGGCTCGACCTGCGCCTCGCTGAGCACCCACAGCGTCTCGGCGCCCCGGAGCACCTCGACAAGGCGCCCGGTGTCGGCCCCGCGATCGATCATGTCGGTCAGCCAGATGACTCCGGAGGCGAACCGCTCGTAGGGGCTCGCGACCTGCATGCGGAACGCCGCGTTCTCGTCCCACGTGAACGCGGTCTGGGCGCGCGGCCGGGGGCCGATCCCCACGCGCGACCGCAGCCGCGAGAGGCGCCCGGGGGCCGGGAGGTCGAGCACCGCGACAGGTGCGTACTCGCACAGGCCGTCGAGACCGTAGGGCCACACGCTCGGCACCTCGCCCGCGGAGTGCCGACGCTCCCAGCGCGTCACCGACTGCTCGGCGGGGAATCCCCAGATCAGCGGGCGACGTTCGTGCGGCGGCGTGGACACCGCCCCAGGATAGCCCGCGGTCTTCCGTCGTTGTCGGTCGCCTCGGGCATACTGATGCGATGCAGACCGCCTCCGCTCCGTCGTCGACGTCCCTGCGCATCGCCCTCATCGGCACGCGCGGCATCCCCGCCGCCTACGGCGGATTCGAGACCGCCGTCGAGGAGGTCGGGCGGAGACTCGTCGAGCGCGGGCACCGCGTGCTGGTCTACGGGCGCGACGCCGGCACGGCGGGCGACGTGCACCTCGGCATGCGCCGCGTGACCCTGCCGGCGGTCCGCCAGAAGGCGCTCGAGACCCTCAGCCACACCGCACTGTCGACGGTGCACGCGGTCACGAAGGCCCGACCGGATGCCGCGTTCGTCTTCAACGCCGCCAACTCGCCCTTCCTCCCGCTGCTGCGCGCCCGCCGCATCCCCGTCGCCCTCCACATGGACGGGCTGGAGTGGCGGCGCTCGAAGTGGGGTCCGCGCGGCAAGGCGTACTACCGTGCCGCCGAGTCCTTCGGGGTACGTCAGGCCGACGCGATCATCGCCGACGCCCCCGGCATCGCCGACTACTACGACCACCAGTTCGGGGTCGCGAGCGAGCTGATCCGCTACGGCGCCCCGCTGCTCGACGACGCTCCGACCGACGGCATCCGCGAGCTCGGTCTCGAGCCCGGGGGCTACCACCTGGTCGTCGCCCGTTTCGAGCCCGAGAACCACGTGCGCGAGATCGTCGAGGGCTATGCGGTGTCGCGGGCGACGAAGCCGCTCGTCGTGGTCGGCTCCGCCCCCTACGCCGCCGAGTACACGGCCGCGATCGACCGGATCGCCGCCGCCGATCCGCGCATCCGTCTGCTCGGCGCCGTCTACGACCAGAGCCTCCTCGACGCGCTGTACCACCACGCCTCGACGTATCTGCACGGCCACTCGGTCGGCGGCACGAACCCCTCGCTGCTGCGCGCCATGGGCGCGGGCACGGCGGTGATCGCGTTCGACGTCGTCTTCAACCGCGAGGTGCTCGACGAGCAGGGCTGGTTCTTCCGCACGCCGGCGGACGTCGCGACAGCGGTCGACGCGGCGGAGTCGGATGCCGAAGCGGTGGCCGCGGCATCCGCTGCCGCCCGGCGTCGCGCGGCCGATGCGTTCTCGTGGGACGACGTCGCCGCGACCTACGAAGACCTCGCCCGACGCCTGGTGGCCGGCGACAGCATCCATCCGCTCGCTCGCCGTGCGCATCGCGCAGAGACGGAGTGGCCCGGCTAGACCGCGTCGACCGCGGTCTCGGCCGCGGCATCGGGTTCGCTCTTCAGCAGTCGATCCCGATGGCGGTGGATGTAGATCGCGTACGGGATCACCTGGCACACGATCAGCGCGAAACTCACTCCGAGGAGCGGGCCGACGATGCCGAGCACCGGCGTCAGCACGACCGAGAGCACGATGCTGACCGCCGCCATCGCCAGGGTCGGGATGACCTGGAAGCGGATGCCGGGCTTGTCCATGATGAACATCCCCAGCGGGTACACGGCGGCGGTGAGCATGATCATCGTGCCGAAGGCGAGGATCGTCGAGGTGCGCACGTCGAGTTCGCCCTGCGTGATGAACTCGAACAGCCACGGAGCGATCAGCCAGACGAACGCGGTGGCGGCGGCGACCGCGCCGGCGAAGAGCAGCGACAGCAGATACGGTCCGCGCTTCAACTCGCCCCTGTGCCGCAGGCGGGCGAACTGGGGCCAGAGTGCGACGCCCGCCGCCATCACGAGGCCGTTGAGGGCGAAGAAGACCTGACCCGTGACGCCGTACTCGGCGACGTCGGTGGGCGTGCCGAACTGGGCGAGCACGTAGCGCTGCGACCCGACGGCGATCGGATAGGTGATCATCTGCGCGAGCATCGGCCAGCCCACGTCCATGACCCTCACCCCGGAGATGCTGCGCCACCGGAACAGCATCCGCAGAGCATCCGGGATGAGTGGCCGCGTCGACCGCGTCACCAGCAGGAAGCCGATGACCGCCGACAGCAGCGAGGCGCCGTACGAGGCGATCGCGAGATAAGAATCGAAATCCCGCCCGCCGAGGTGGAGCATCAGCCAGACACCGCCGAGGGTGACCGGCGAGATGAGGCCCTGCACCAGGATCACCAGGTGGTTGCGGCGCTGACCGAGCAGGATGCGGAACCATACGCCCAGAGTGATCGACAGGCTGAACAGCGTGATGCAGAGGAAGGCGGCGAGCGCCGCCCCCGGGATCGCACCGGCGTCGCCGAAGAGGGCGCGCCATCCGCCCGTGACGAGCAGCACGGTGTTGATGAGCATGAGCCCGGTCGCGAACATCAGCAGGATGCGGCCGACCGAGGTGACCTGCAGGCGGAGCCGACGATCGGTGCGGATGTCGTCGCTGGTCGCGACGGCGTTCACCAGCACCGCGCCGCTGCCGAGGTCGGTGAACGTGAGCAGCGACGGGATCGTGATGAGCAACGAGTACAGGGCGTAGTGCTGGATGTCGGTCTCGCCGAGGATCATGCGGGTCGTGATGACCCCGCAGACCAGCGAGACGACCATCGTCAGCGCACGGGCACCGAGGGCCAGGAGCGAGTTCATGACCGTGTCAGCGCGTGGCGCGGGCGACGAGGCGCGGGCGGACGCCGCGTCGCGGCTCGTCCGTGTAGTACGGGCTCTTCGCCGCGCCGCGCACACCGTTCAGCACGATTCCGAGCACCGGGGTCCTGGTCGACTCGAGCGAGCCCAGGGCGCGCGTGAGATCGGCGGCCTTTGTGCGGTTGGACCGCACGACGAACAGAGTGCCGTCGGCCATCGTCGACAGCCACAGCGCGTCACTGACCGACAGCACCGGCGCGGTGTCGATGATGACGTAGTCGTAGGTGTCGCGTGCCTCGTCGACGATGCGGTGCAGTCCGCCGCTCGACAGCAGCTGGCCGGGGTTCGGGGGCTGCGCTCCGGCGGTGAGGATGTCGAGTCCGGGTCGCCCCCACTGCTGCACGGCGTCGGCGAGCTCGACGTCGCCGATCAGCACGGTGGTCAGTCCGACGGAGCCCTCGAGCTGGGTGTACCGGGCGGTGCTCGGCCGACGCAGGTCGGCCTCGATGAAGAGCACCGAGCGCCCGCCCTCGGCGAGGGTCAGCGCGAGGCCGAGACTCACCGACGACTTGCCCTCCTGCGCCGAGCACGAGGTGACGAGGATGACGCGACGGTTCTTGTCGACGTCGACGAACTTGAGGCTCGCGGCGACCTGCCGCATCGCCTCGGCGACGCGGCCGTCGGGCTGGGAGCGGATGATGCGGGCGATCGTGTGGGTGTCGGATGCTTCGGGGATCTCACCGAGGAGGGCGACCTCGGTGGCATCGCTCAGCGTGCGCGCGGTCGTGATGCGGGTGGCGAGAAGGCGTCGGAGCAGCGCGAACACGACACCGAGTGCGATTCCGGCGACTGCGCCCACCATCACGTTCAGGCGGGTGTTCGGGGAGATCGGAACCGTCGGAGTGCGCGCGGCGGAGATCGTGTCGACGCGCACGGCTGGCTCACCGTCGGCGCTGACCGGAGACACGCCCGCGACGGCCGTCGCGAGCTCCTGAGCGATCGCGTTCGCGGTCTCGGCGGCGCTCTCGCCACTGGCATCCGTCACCCCGATCTCGATGACGACGGTGTTCAGGGGCACGTTGACGTCGACCCGCCGCACCAGACGGTTGGCGGTCTCGTCGAGGCCGAGGTCATCGATGACCGGGTCGAGCACGGTCGGCGACTTCACGAGGAGCGTGTACGTCTGCACCAGGCTCTGCACGTAGTTGGAGCCCTGCACCAGCTCGCTGGTGTTCTCGCCCCGGGTCGGGATCACGATCACCTGCGACTCGGCGCGGTACTCGGGGTCGATGAACTGCGAGTACCCGTACGCGGAACCCGCGCCGAGCACCATCAGCACGACGATCACGATCCAGTGGCTCCTGAGCGACTGGAAATAGTCCTGCAGTGTCATGTGTCCCCGTATCCCCTCGGCACCTCGACGTGCCTCAGTGTCTCGCACGGTGCCTTCCCCGCGACCATTATCACCTATGTTGGAGGATCGGACCGCAGAGATCTCTGCGGGGCACGACGGGGGAACACGTGACGCACAGACTGATCTTCGTCTGCGAGGCGAACATCTGCCGGTCGCCGCTGATGGAGCTGGTGCTCCGCGCGCAGGGCGATGCGGCCGGGTGGCAGATCTCGAGCGCGGGTACCCGCGTGGGCACGGCAGGCAATCGCATGTGCGTGACCTCGGCCGAGATCGCCGAGGCCGCGGGCGATGCCGAGACGCCGATCCTCGCCGCCGGTCACCGCTCGGAGGCGATCGATGCCGCGGAGCTGCGCGCCGCCGATCTGATCCTCACCGCGAGTCGCGCCGAGCGCTCGGCCGTGGCCGCCGCCGCGCCCGAAGCCCGCTCCCGCGCATTCACGCTGCGCGAGGCGATCCATCTGGGAGCCGAGCCCGTCGATGCGCGCGAGTTCGAGATCATCGCCGAGTTCGATGCGGATGCCGCGAGCACCACGGGCCTGGCCCGATACGCCGAGGCGCTCCACGCCCGTCGTGGCTTCACCGCACCGCCGAAGACGAGCCGCACGCTGTTCGGTCGCCGCCGGAACCCGTTCGACATCGCCGACGCGCACCACGACTCGACGCGCGAGCACCGCGCCATGCTGACCTCGACGTCGGCCGAGGTCGTGCAGTTCCTGCGTCAGGCTGCGGCGTTCCTCGACTCGGCTGCGGGTTCGCGCTGACCCGAGCGGTCTCCGACCTCAGCGCCCTCGACCTCAGCGCCCCCGACCCCAGCGCTCTCGAACTCAGCGCCCCCGAGCGAGGTCGCTGAGGAAGCCGGCGATCGTCGCCCGGTACACCTCCGGGGCGAACCGCTCCTTCGCCCGGTCCCGATCGGAGAGCGCCGTCACACGGAGCGCCGACCAGTCCGCGACGACGTGGGCGAGAGCATCCGCCAGTGCCGCGGCGTCGCCCGGGGCGACGAAGGCCGCCGACCCGTAGATCCCGACCGCCTCGCGCAAGCCCGGGATCTCGCTCGCCACGACGGGACGCCCGGCGAGGATCCCCTCCACGGCCGTGTTGCCGAAGGATTCGTCCTGTCGTGACGGCACCACCAGCACATCGGCCGCACCGAGCACCGGCCACACGTCGGAGCGGAAGCCGTGGTGCTGCACGAGGTGCGCGACGCCCAGCTCGTCGGTGCGGCGCCGCAGGGTCTCGTCGTACGCCTCATTGCCCTCGAACACGGCGCCGATGAGATCGAGCTCCGCCTCGATCCCGGCATCGCCGAGGAGGGCGACGGCTTCGACGGCCACATCGGGGCCCTTGCGGTGCGAGATGCGACCGACATAGGCGATGCGCAGACGATCGATCACCGCACGCGGTTCCGGCACCGAAGCCGGGGAGTCGACCCCGTTGGGGATGAGCGTCGCACGACGCCCGAGCGCCGGGATCACCGAGGCCACCGTGCGCATCGTGAACTCGCTGTTCGCGATGATGCGGTGCGAGGCGAGGTGCGGCGCATAGAGCACCGTGTTGACGATGCGGGCGGCGGATGCCTCGGCCTCGTGCACGTGCGTCACGGTGGGCACCCGCAGCAGGCGACCGACAAGGGGCCAGAGCGGCAGAACGATCGTGCTCACGTAGAGGGTCCGGGGCCGCAGGCGACGGGTGATCACGACCGCGGCGACCAACCCGCGGATCGCATCGCGCAGGGAGCGCAGCCAGTTGCGCGGGCGGAGCGCCGACTTGCGCAACGCGAAGGTCGGCGGGATCAGGACCTCGACGCCGGCGGCCTGGAGCTCGCCGACCAGCGGCCCTGCCGCGGGAAGCGCGACGACGACGCGCTCCCCCGCGTCGCGCAGGCCCCGTGCGCTCTCGAGGAGCATCCGGTCGGAACCGAACAGTTCCCACCCGGCGTGCACGAGCAGATGCGGGCGGCGGGTGTCGGCTGTCACCCGACCATTCTGCACGGCACGGCCGCTCGCCGCGCCCCCACCACCCATCCGCCCGCCGCGTCTCGGACGCGGCGGGCGGATTCGGTGGGGGCGGGTGTCAGCGGCCGCTGCCCAACAGCACCGTGCCGCTGCCGACCCCGAGAAGGGTCGCGGCCGCGCCGGTGAGCGGACGTGCGATGCCGCTGTTGGCGGCGATCTCGTCGGCCATGCCCGAGAAGGGCTCGGCTGTGGTGGTCATCGCATTGCGCCATCCGGTGTTCTTCGCCGAGGCGAGCGCGAGCGGTGTCGAGAACGTCTCGTACACGTTGCCCGAGCCACCCCAGGTGACCATCGACGGTCCGCCCTTCGAACTGCTGAAGAGGTTTCCGTCGATCGTGAGGTTCCACGTGTCGACGGCCCGCCCGGTCTGGGTGTCGTGAGCGAAGATCGCCCGCGGTCCGCCCGCGCCGAACACGTTGTTGCGGATCGTGATGTTGCGGGTGATCCACGTCACCGTCGGGTCGGCACCGGTCACGCGCGGATCGCGCCCGACCTTGTGGGTGGCCTGACGGCGCTCATCCTGCATGAGGTTGATGTCGTGCCGCGAGTTGTTACCGAGGTCGTTGTTCGTGATGAGAACGCCCTCGGAGTCGAAGATCCGGATGCCCTCCTTGTTGTCGAAGGCCTGGCTGCGGGCGATCGTGACCTTCGACGAGAGCTCGGCGTGGATGCCGATCTCGGTGTTGTCGTTCGACGTGACGTCGACGATGTTCACGTCGTAGCAGGACTCGTCGAACCACGTTCCACTGCCGACGTTGCGACTCGTGTCGACGTTGGTCATGTCGACCCCGCGCGAGCGCGTGACCTTGATGCCGCCGGCGACGGGCGAGCCGTTGAATCGCTCGTTGTTGTTATCGGTGATGAGCGAGTCCGACACCGTCGAGTCGTACGCCGTGGTCAACGACATGCCGAGCAGGCCGTTGCGGCGGATCGTGAGGTTGTCGACCGTCGCACGGTCGTTGCCCACGAAGAGTCCGATCGTGGCGTTGTCCTCGATGACGAGGTCGCGCAGCGTGACGCCGACGTTGTGCATGCGGATGGTGCCGAGCACGTCGTACGAGGTCGCGTAGCGGCGGACGCCGAGGCCCTTGAGCTGCGAGTTCGCGGAGCGCACGTTGAACGCCTGCCCGAGATCGCTGGCACGCACCTGCTTGCCGCTCGGGTCGGTGCCGAGGATCAGCCGGTCGCCTGCGTAGTCGACCGCGAAGGTGCCGGCTGTGACCTGGGATGCCGAGGCCACCTGCTTCTGCGCCACTCCGTCGATGAACAGCATGTCGGGGTGGTTCGCCATCGGGTAGTTCGGGTCGACGAACCAGCTCGCGTTGCCGTTCAGCATGTCGTCGTCGAACTCGGCGGTCCACCCGCCGCTCACCCACGACGAGCCGGACTTCGTCCAGGACGTCACGCGGGTCGATCCGTCGAACCAGACCGCCTCGCCCGGGTAGGCCTGGATGGTCATGGTCTTGTTGAAGGGCACCTCGACCGACTCGTGGTACTCACCGGCGCGCACGACGATCGTCGAACCGGCGGGCGAGGAGTCGACCGCCTTCTGCACACTGCGGTACGGCGCCGCGGCCGTGCCGTTCTGGGTCTGCGCGCTCGACGAACCGTTGACGAACACGGCGCCCTGCGGCACGGCGTACGACGCGGTACCGACCGGGGCGGAGCCCCGCGCCTCGAGACCCGTGCCCGGCTGGGGCTGCGGTTCGGGCTGGGGTTCCGGCTGCGGCTCGGGCTCGGGCTGCGGCTCGGGTTCCGGCTGGGGTTCGGGCTGCGGCTCGGGTTCCGGCTGCGGCTCGGGCTCCGGGTCGGTGACGACCTCGCTGCTCAGCGGCCCTGTGGCGACCATCGCCTCGAGGGCGTCGATCTGCAGGGCGGATGCCGAGGCGCCGCTGCTGGAGGCATAGCCCCACAGCGCGAATCCGCCGGCACCGCTGAGCTTGCTCGACGAGGAGTCGGTGACGGTCAGCTGCGGCGCACCGGGGGTGGTGCCCTTCGGCGTGAGGCGGGCCTCGAAGGTGACGGCATCCGTTCCGGTGACGGTCGCGTCGAACGTGTACCAGGAATCACCGAGGATGCTGAGGGGCACCGACGCCGATTTCAGCTCGGTGTCCTTCCCGCCCTGGGTGCGCAGCACCGAGAGCTGCACCTGCCCCTTCGCGTCGGTGAGCAGGCGCACGCGGTACGAGGCCCCGTCGCTCTGCACGCGGGTCGTGTAGGCGTAGTAGCCGCGACCGCCCGTCGACGAGAGGCGCACGTCGGCGGAGAGCCGGACGTCCTTCGCCTGCAGGGCACGCGGGGTGAGGTAGGCGGACTCGCCCGGCTTCAGCGCGATGGTCGCGGCGCCGTCGGCGATGCTCGCGACACCGGCGCGCGACGACCACGAGGTGTAGGCCAGCCCGTTGTCGGAGCTGCCCCAGCCCGCGGGCGAGGTGCGGTCGAACTCGTCGGCGAGCAGCACGGTCGGCGCGGCGGCCGTCGTGCTGCGGGCTTCGGGCGCGGGAGCGTCCGTGGCCGGAGCGTCGCCGGGCGCGGGATCGGGCGACGCCGGATCGGGAGCCGGCACCTCGCTCGTGCTCGGCTGCGGCTCCGGGGATGGGGCCGGGGTCTCGGTCGTCGTCGGCTCGGGTGCCGGGGTCTCAGCCGCCGAAGCGGGAGCGCCGACCAGGCCGAGCAGCAGCGTCACGGCTGCGACTGCAGCGGTGGCACCGGTGGTCGCCAGACGAGGGGAGGGATCGGGACGGTGATGGTGACGTCGAAGACGCAACAGGGTTCTCCTAGGGGTTTCAGCCCGCGTACACCGCGCCCCTCCAACTTGCCCCCTCCGGGCGAGATGGTGTGCAGTTTCGGTACGCACCGCCTACCCGGAGGGCGGCGGCCAGGGGTCAGTGTACACAGCCCCACTGGAAGATCGTTGCGAAACTGAAATATATCGGAAGCCCGAAGGCCCGGAATCACGCGGGAGAGACGGGCGCAGCGCTGCGGATGAAGCGCATCTTGCCGCCCACCTGCGGGATGCCGTCGACCCGCTCCACGGTCACCGGAACCAGTCCCTTGGTGGCGAAGCGCAGCTTCGCCACGGCCGCATCGATGCCGGCCTGCGCATCCGGCGCATCGCTCGGGATGCACCGGAGAGTGACGGCGTAATCGGCATCCTGCACGATCTCGAACTGCCGGATCGACAGCGGCGCATCGTCGAAGATGTGGCCGAGCGCACCCGCGATGGTCGTGCCGTCGGGAAGACGCACGGCATCCGACGACCGTCCCGAAATCGCACCCAGCCTCGGCAGGCCGCGCCCGCAGGCGCAGGTTCCGGGCAGAAAGCTGCTGATGTCGCCGAGGCGGTAGCGCACCACCGGGAACACCCGGTTGCTCAGATCGGTGACGACGACCTCGCCCTCGACCCCGTCGGGCACGGGGGCATCCGCGGCGTCGACGATCTCGATCCGCCGCTCGTCCGCGAACACGTGCAGGCCGCTCTGGTGACCGCACTCCCCCGCCATCCAGGGGATCTCGGCGGAGCGGTAGTGGTCGTAGCAGGGGGCGCCGAAGGCCGCCTCGATCTCGGCGCGCGTGCCGGGGGTGAGCGGAGCCGCGGTCACGGCGATGGCCTGCGGACGATGCACCTCCAGGCCCAGACGCCGCAGGCGGCGCACGGTGTCGAGCACCCCGCCGCCGTAGCCGATGAGGAACCGTGGCTTCACGCGGTTCCATTCGCGAGCGAACTCCGTCACCGCCTCATCCGTGATCTGGAAGGCATCGAGCTGCACGCGCCGCGAGGGCAACCATCCGAGATCGTGCCGCAGCCGCGCGGCTCCCGTGAGCACGTGCCGGGTGACGATGCCCCGGTCGTCCCACGGCGTCACGCCCCACCACTCGAACAGGCGCCACTCCAGCGCCCGCGCCGGGAAGCGCAGATCGCGCAGCAGGTGCAACGGCAGCCCCGTGCTGCCGCCCGTCTTCGACACCACACTGGTGCGATCGTCGGCCTCATCGGTGCGGATGCCGTCGAAGTTCTCGCGCAGCATCGCCTTGTCGACGATGGGCAGCGACGAGAACGACGCGGGGTCGCGCAGGTCGTCGTCGGTGAACCCGTGCGACGAGTAGAGATCGTGATAGAAGGGGCTGTGCGCGAAGGCGAACCGGGCGTGCTCCGCCGAACGGCGCGCACTGATGTCGGCGATCTCCTCGGGCGCGAGCGCGTCCATCTGCAGGAACGACCGGTAGGCCTCCATGCTCGACCGTCCGCCGATCGCGGTCTTCAGGCGGAACGCCGCTTCGCGGATCATGCGTCGACCCCTCGGGGCTGCGCGCCGAGCCAACGGCTGCGCAGCGCCGCCCGGTAGGCGGCCGCGTGCGAGGCCCCGGCATCCGCCCATTCCCGGCGGGAGAGATCCGGTCGCTCGGCCTCGATCCGCCGCACCGCGCGCAGCGCCTCGAGCAGCGCGCGACCGTCGACCTCGCCCTCGTACATCTGCACCCACTCCGTGCCCACCTCGGCGGCGAGCGCCTCGTTCGGCTCGTTGCGCGGCACGAGCACCGGCCGATCGAGCGACAGCGCGGCGAGCACGCTGCCGGAGTTGTGCATGAAGCGGTAGGCGAGAACCACCAGCTCGGATGCCGTCACCAGCTCGACCAGCTCGGCATCGCTGAGGAATGCGAGCTGCAACGTCACCCCGGGAAGACCCTCGACCCGCGCGCGCAGATCGTCGGCCAGCTCCTGCGTCGAGGCCTTGCCGCCGATCGTCATGCTGAGCTCGCCGTCATCGCCGCGGGCCTCGGCGTAGGCATCCACGAATCCCGAGACACCCTTGTAGCGGCGCACGCCGCCGAAGGTTGCGAGGCGCCCGCGCACCCGGTCGGCCCGGGGCTGCGGCGCGTACCAGTCGCGATAGTGCCCGTGCAGGATGACCGAGCGCGCGGTTCCCTCCGGCAGCAGCGTGGTCTCGTTGAGGACGATCCGGTGATCGGCCTGGTGCTCGATGCGTCGCAGCAGCCACAGCCGGGCGGCGTTGTCGTCGGGAAGCTCGAGGTTGTGCACCGTGCGCACGACGGCGATCCGCCGCGACAGCGAATGCCGCAGCGACAGCAGCGCGGTGAGCACGTACTTGCCCACCGACGACACGGTGCTGCCGCCGTGCAGCTTGACCTCGGGCCAGTGCCAGTGGAAGACGTCGTACCGGCCGAGGATCGCGCCGCGCCACGAGAAGCGGAGGTGATCGACCTCGTCGCAGTCGGCGAGCGCCCGATCGAGCATCGTGATGTAGGGGTTCGTCGTCACGCGCGGCGCCCCGAACGACTGCATGACGCGCACCGGCCCCGGGCGCTCAGCCATCGGACTGCAGACCCTTGATCGAGCGGTACCAGCGGAGAGCTGCGAGCAGCAGGAGCAGCGCGTTGATCGCGGCGAGCGCCGTGTAGATCACCACGAAGCCCTGCTGCCACCACAGCAGCGCGAAGGCGAGGCAGAGGAATCCGTAGTCGCTGGGGATCACCGCGAGCGAGTACAGCGAGCCGGAGCGCCATGCCTCACGGGGTGCTTCCTCGGTCTCGACGGGGGACTGCAGCCGGTGGATGCGTCGCAGGAAGTCCGCGGCGATGATGCCGAAGAAGAACGTGTTCGCGATCGCGGCGAACGCCAGCGGCACGAGCAGCCACAGGTCGTCGAGATCGTAGAACCGGAACCAGCACACGAGCACGGCGAGATGGATGGTGGCGAGCTTCAGCGAATCGAAGAAGTGGTCGAGCCACTCCCCCGCGAGCGAGCCCGTTCCGGTGAGCCGCGCGAGCTGCCCGTCGGCCGAGTCGAGCGCGTAACCGAGCACGAGCAGCGCCGCCACCAGCACCGACGACCAGACGGTCGGAGCGAGCAGCGCGATCAGCGCGACCCCGCTGAGGGTGCACAGCGCGCTCACGATGGTGACCTGCGACGGGGTCATCCCCCACGCGTAGGCCGTCGCCGCGAGCGGGCGCCCCAAAGGCCGGTTCACGTAGCGCGAGTATGCCGCCGCGCCCTTCGATGATTTCTGCGCCTGTCTCAGACGCAGCATCGCCCCACGAATCTCTGACACGACATCTCCCCAGGTGGCGTCAAATGTAGCCTTCACTATAGCCACAGGTGCCCTCGCACGGGTCCGTGGGTTTCGTGACGACGGGGAGGATGCACGGATGGACGCACGACGGATGCTGGGGATCATCGTCGTCAACTACGCCTCGGCGGGCCTGCTCGCCGAGAACCTGACCGCGACGGCTGCGGCCGTGCCGTACGCGCGGATCGTCGTCGTCGACAACCGCTCGACCCCGGAGGAGCGCGCACGCGTCGAGGCGCTGAGCGTCGCGAACGGGTGGCGGCTGGTGCCGATGGACGACAACGCGGGGTTCGGCGGCGGCGTGAACGCCGGAGCCGCGGTGGCGTTCGACGAGCTCGGGGTCACCGACATCCTGCTCCTGAATCCGGATGCCCGGATCGACGCGCGCTCGGTCGCCGCTCTGGCCGCGGCGACGGCGGAAGGGCCGAGCGTCGCCTCGCCGCGCGTCGAGGACGCGGCGGGCCGGGTGTGGTTCGCCGGCATGGACGTGTACCTCGATGACGGCTCGATGGGCGGGCCGCGTCGCCGCCGCGAGCAGACGGATGCCCGCCGCCTGCCGTGGCTCAGCGGCGCGTGCCTGTGGTTCACCCGCGAAGCCTGGGACCTCACGGGCGGCTTCGACGACGCGTACTTCCTGTACTGGGAGGACGTCGACATCTCGGTGCGCGCGGCACGCGCCGGGGCGCGCCTGCTCGTCGTCGACGACGCTCTCGCGGTGCACGACGAGGGCGGGACGCATCGCGCGAGCACCCAGCGGCCCGAGGCGAAGTCGGAGCTGTACTACTACTACAACATCCGCAACCGGCTGCTCTTCGCGGGCCTGCTGCTCGACGGAGCGGATGCCGCGGCCTGGTCGCGCACCGCCTGGAGCAATGCGCGCCAGGTGCTGCTGCGCGGGGGACGTCGTCAGTTCCTCCGACCGATCGCTCCGCTGCGCGCGGCCTGGCGCGGCGTGCGCGACGGACGACGACTTCTTGCACAGGCTGGTTCGGAGCGGAGGCACGCGGTCTAAACTCTCATCACCGGCCGCCGTCTTCGCGGCGCCGGATGGGGAGACACGGGGAGCAGGGGGTCTGCGATGGACGCAACCGAAGAGACGCAGCCGAATCGTCGGCGCGTCTGGATCACACTGTCGGCACTGGTCGTGGTGATCGCGCTCGCGGTCCTCGGCGCGATCTTCGTGCCGCCGCTGCTCGCCGGAACGCCGAGCACCGAGCCTTCGGCATCCGCCACTCCCACCACGCCTCCGCGCGACATCGTCGATCCCGATGCCCCGCGACCGACGCAGACGCCGACGCCCGCGGCCGGAGCGACCGACGAGCCGTTCGCCGAACTCAGCCCGGTGGCCCCCGATCAGACGATCGTCACCGAAGAGGGGATCGAGATCTCGCTGTCGTCGCTGCAGGCAGTCGACGGCCAGGCCACCCTCGCGGGTGAGACCTCCGGGCCCGCTATCCGCGGGACCGTGCGCATCACGAACACCGGTGACGAGCCGCTCGACCTCGAGTACGTCGCGGTCAACGCGTACATCGGCGAGGACCGCGCCCCGGCCGGCACCCTCACCCAGCCCGGCGGCGCACCGTTCGAGGGCACCGTCGCCCCCGGCGACTCCGCCGAGGGCACCTACCTGTTCTCGGTTCCCGAGGCCGACCGCGACGACGTCACCCTGACCGTGGACTACCTGTTCGGCGCCAAGGTCGCCGTGTTCCGCGGAGACCTGCGCTGATCGGCGCACCCGGCATGGGGCGCGCCGAGCGGTACACGACCACCTCGATCGTCGCGGCGGCCGCTGCGGCGGCGACCGCGGTCCGGTACCAGTTCGGCCCGGGCGTGAGCCTGTCGTTGATCGCCGCCATCGTGCTGCTGCCGGTATGGTGGCAGGTGCTGGCGAGATTCCGCTTCGCCCGTCTGCTGCTCGCTCTCGCCGCGATCGCCGCCGTGTGGGGCGGGGTGCTCACACTGTTCGAGAC
This sequence comes from Microbacterium sp. NPDC090225, assembly GCF_044772365.1. Classification (NCBI taxonomy): domain Bacteria; kingdom Bacillati; phylum Actinomycetota; class Actinomycetes; order Micrococcales; family Microbacteriaceae; genus Microbacterium; species Microbacterium sp. NPDC090225. Next base: position 1,656,004 of record NZ_JBIVYS010000001.1, read on the forward strand.
CATGCGCCCGGTGTCGACGAGCCTCATGCTCGAGCAGACCTTCACGTTGCTGTCACTCGCCGGCGGCATCGGCGTGCTGCTGTGGGCGCGCACGCAGATCGGTCTCGGCGGCACCGCCGTGGCGTTCGGCGTCGGGGCGCTGGCGAACGTGGTGCTCACGGGCGGCAACCCGGCGAACCTCTGGAAGTACTCGCTCGCGGTGCCCGTGATCATCATCGTGCTGGGTCTCACCGCGACGAGCCGACGACGCTGGCTCGACCTGCTCGCCCTCGGTGCGCTCGCGGTGGTGTGTCTCGCATCGGACTCCCGGTCGATGACCTCGTTCCTGCTGCTGTCCGCCGTCATCGTGCTCTGGCAGATGTTCATGCCGCCGGGAACCCGGCGACCGCGCCCGCTGCAGACGCTCGTGCTGTTGGGCGTGCTGAGCCTCGCGGCCTTCAGCCTGCTGCAGGCGCTGATCCTGGAGGGCGCGCTCGGCGACGCCGCCCAGCAGCGCACCCAGGCGCAGATCGACACCTCGGGATCGCTCATCGCCGGCGGGCGGCCGGAGCTCGGAGCGGCGACCGCCCTCGTCGCCGAACGGCCGCAGGGGTTCGGCAGCGGAGTGCTCCCCGTCTCGCACGACGTGTGGGTCGCGAAGACCGGCATGAGCGAGCTCAACTACGACCCCGACAACGGCTACGTCGAGGGATACATGTTCGGCGGCCAGTACGAGGTGCACTCGGTGGTCGGAGACCTGTGGCTGCGCTTCGGACCGGTCGCGGCGATCTTCGCCATCGCGCTGATCGGGTGCGCGATCTACGCCGTCGCGCGCAGCGTCTCCCTCAAAGCCGCCGCCGGGATCACGGTGTGGCTGGTCCTGCTCGGAGCCTGGGACACGTTCTTCAGTCCCCTGCTGACCTCATCGCGCACCCTGGCGCTGCTCTTCGCGCTCACGGCGATCCCCGTAGCGGGATGGGCGTCTCGTCGCGAGACGAAGGAGCTCAGAGCTCGCCCGGACGCATCGCCTCTTCGTCGATCGCGCGGATGACGCGCAGGGCAGCCGTGTCGGGTTTCGGCTCGCCGCTCCGTCCCCGGCGCCGGGGCGCGTAGACCACCAGCGAGTGGAAGAGGAAGCGTGCGAAGAACGCGACGATCAGGGAGAGCCCGGTCGCGAGGACGCTCGAGATGTGCCAGGTCTCGACCATCAGCGCCATCACCGGGATGCGCAGCGTCGCCTCGATGCTGTTGAACGCGAACGACGCCGCGAAGCGCTGCCAGACCCCGCGGGCGTTCGTGCGCATGTCGGCGAAGACGAAGCGCTCCTGCAGCAGGAAGTTGCCGACGATCGTGACGACCGCCCCGATGATCGCCGCCCAGATGTACGGCACCCCGGCCGCCGTCAGCAGCCACATGATGGCGAGGTTCGCGACGGCGCCCACCGCACCGATCAGGGCGAACAGCGACATCTTGCCGAATCGCAGGCGTGCCAGGTGCGCGATGAACGTGCCGCCCTGGCGCAGGCTCGCCTTGGACGTGCCGTGCCGCCGCTCCGCGAACTCCATCGGCACCTCGGCGATGCGCAGATCGGTGCGCGCGAGGATCTCGAGCAGGATCTTGAAACCCTGCGGCTGCAGCGTCGCGAGGTCGAGCCGGCTCCGGTCGACGAGGAAGAACCCGGTCATCGGGTCGGTGCTGCGGGCGAGGCGGATCGGGAACATCGCCCGGGTCAGCCAGGTCGCCGCACGCGAGACGCCGAAACGCACCGCGGTACCGAGCCCGCTCGTGTCGCCCCCGCCGATGTAGCGCGACGCGGCGACGACGTCGGCATCCCCCTCGGCCTGCCGTGCGAGCAGAGAGGGCAGCAGTTCGGGCGGATGCTGCAGGTCGCCGTCCATGACGATGCAGAGAGCGGATGCCGCGGCCTCGAGCCCGACCACGACGGCGCCGCCGAGCCCACCCGTGTTCTCGGCACGGTGGATCACACGCACGGGCAACGGAGCATCCGCCGCGACCCGTGCGACCTCGTCGGCGGTGTCGTCGCTGCTGTCGTCGACGAAGAGGATCTCGGCGTCGTACGCGGCCAGCGCGGCGGCGGTGCGGGCGACGAGCTCGGCGACGTTGTCGCGTTCGTTGAAGGTCGGCACGATGACCGTGACCTTCGCGTTCATGTCGCCCCCTCTGCGCGCGCCGCTGTGCGGCATCTCATCGTGCCACGGGTTGCTATGCGCTCGAAACCTGGCCCGGTGCGACCGCAACCACGATTCGGGGTCGCGCTTTGCGGCTCGCGAGGCTTAGACTGACCCGTGCGGCTGTGGGAGTCGCAGGTGGATGGGGATCCGCCTACTGGGGAATCACTGATCTGGGGAGATCATGGGGACGCGTATCGGCTATGCCGCGGGAGCTTTCGACCTGTTCCACGTGGGGCATCTGAACCTTCTGCGCCACGCCAAGCAGCAGTGCGACATTCTGATCGCCGGCGTCGTGAGCGACGAGATGCTGCGCGAGGTGAAGGGCATCGAGCCCGTCATCCCGACGGCGGAGCGCGCGGAGATCGTGCGGCACATCTCGTTCGTCGACGACGTGCACGTCGAGACGACACCGTCGAAGCTGGACGCCTGGGAAGACGTGCACTTCACGCACTTCTTCAAGGGCGACGACTGGCGGGGCACCGAGAAGGGCCTGCGGCTCGAGCGCGATTTCGCGCGCGTCGGCGTCGAAGTCGTGTACTTCCCGTACACGGCGCACACCTCGAGTTCGTCGCTGCGGCGGGCGCTCGATGCGATCACCGCGGGTGCGGGGGCTCCGGCGCTCGCGCGCTGACGGGTCAGTTCGCCGACGGAGTCAGTTCGCGACGGAGTCAGTTCGCGACGGAGTCAGTTCGCGACGCCGAGCAGGCTGCGGGCCATGCGCGCCACGTGGGGTGGCGTGTGCGGCCCCAGCCAGACGGTCCACTGCGCCGGGGGCTCGCTGCACGCCCACTCGACGCACCACGAGTGCACGGCGTTGGCGAGGCGCTCGCCCTTGGTGTGCGCGCGGATGCCGTCGCTGCGCACGAGCCAGCGCACCGAGACACCGTCGGGCACGTCGATGTGACGCATCTGGATGCGCGCGGCCGCTTCGAGCAGGATGACGCCGGTCGCGTCCCACGGCAGTCGGGCGGCGATCCCGGCGATGACTCCGGCGTCGGCCGCATCTCCGGCGACGAGCACAGCGCCCTCGATGTTCTCCCAGTCGGGGTCGTCCAGGTGCTCGCTCGCGTTGTTCATGGCTTCGATTATAGGTAAGGCTACCCTTACCGACAAGCCCCTCTCGGCCCTCTCCCCGCCAGGGCGTTCTACGCTTGTCTCATGACTTCTCCTGCTGAATCCACCATCACGATGTTCGGCGCCGACTGGTGCCGCGACTGCATCCGCACCAAGAAGCAGCTCGACGACCTGGGTGTCGAGTACACCTACGTCGATCTCGTCGCCGACCCCTCGGGTGCCGACGTCGCGAAGGACATCTCGGGTCGCACCAACATCCCCGTCGTCCTCTACCCCGACTCCTCGCACCACGTCGAGCCGTCGAACGCCGACGTCGAGGCGAAGCTGCGCGAGCTCTCCCTCATCTGAGCCCGTCGCGGGGCAGGCCCCTTCGACAGGCTCAGGGACCCAAGCTTCTTGACACCGCGCAGGGCAGGACCCTTCGACAGGCTCAGGGACCCAAGCTTCTTGACACCGCGCAGGGCAGGCCCCTTCGACAGGCTCAGGGACCCAAGCTTCTTGACACCGCGCAGGGCAGGCCCCTTCGACAGGCTCAGGGACCCAAGCTTCTTGAGACTGGGTCGCTGAGCCTGTCGAAGCGTCCCCCACCAGGCGACGAGACGAAAGACGCCCACCGCTACACTGGCGCGATGAGCACAGAGGCTCGGCCCGAACGAGCATCCGTCCGCCTGTCCGCGCGCACGATCGTGCTGTACGCGATCGGGTCCGTCGGTACCGGCGGATACGCCACGCTGCCCGGGCTGGTGCTGACGTACTTCCTCACCGACAACCTCGGCGTCGCCGCCCTGGCCGCCGGGGTCATCGTGACGGCCGCCAAGATCTGGGACGTCGTGATCGACCCGCTGATCGGCGCCGCCTCCGACCGTCAGTTCGCGCGCACCGGCTCGCGTCGCGGGTTCATGGTGCTCGGCGCCGTCACGCTCCCCCTCTTCTTCGCACTGACGTTCGCGGTGCCGCCGTCGTGGGGGCCGATCGCCGGTGCGGTGTGCGTGCTGCTCGCTTTCCTCGCCACGGCGACGTCGTTCAGCCTGTTCCAGGTGCCGTACGTCGCGTTGCCCGCCGAGCTCACCGACGGCTACGACGAGCGCACGCGCCTGCTCGGCTGGCGGGTCGTGGTGCTGACGGCATCCATCCTCTTGTTCGGCGCGGGCGGCCCGGCACTGCGCAAGGCCGGCGACGACCCCGTGCTCGGATACCTGCTGATGGGCATCGTCGCGGGTCTCGCGATCGGCATCGGCATGCTCGTCGCGACGCGCACAGCGGATGCCACGTCCGCCCGTCGCGTCGGCGACGGGGCGACACCGGCCGCCGGCATCCGCGAGCAGTACGCCTCGGGGTTCCGGGCGCTGCGGCGCAGCCAGCCGTTCCGTGCGCTACTGGGCACCTTCCTGCTGCAGGCGCTCGCCACCGGCACCATGCTCGCCGGAGCGCAGTACGTGGCGACGTGGGTGCTGCGCTCGGAGGATGCCGTGACGTTCGTGTTCGTCGCGCTCGTCGGACCCGCGCTCATCGCGACGCCCGCCTGGACCGTCATCGCCCGGCGGGTCGGCAAGGAACGCGCGTTCGGGATCGCGAGCGTGCTGTTCGCCCTCGCCGCGGCCTCCCTCACGATCGCCGTCTGGGCGCCCGGCGCCTGGATCTACGCTTCGGTCGCGGTGGCCGGAGTCGCCTACGCGGGGCTGCAGTCGTTGCCGATGGCGATGCTGCCCGACGTGATCTCGCACGACGAGCGCACCCACGGCAGCGGACGCGCGGGCACCTTCACCGGCATCTGGACCGCCGGGGAGACCGTCGGGTTCGCACTCGGCGCGACGACCGTGTCGCTCACCCTCGCCCTGACCGGGTACGTCTCGACGGTCGCCGGTGCGGCGGTCGAGCAGCCGGATGCCGCGATCACCGGCATCGTGCTCAGCTTCAGCATCCTTCCCGCACTGATCATGCTCGCGAGTCTCCTGCCCCTGCGCCGCTACCGCCTGCGCCGCCACGACATCGACGCCTAAGCTGGGATCCCGTTCGAAGGAGCCGCCTGTGACCTCCACGCCCGTCGCCACGACCACGCCCGAGATCGGCGAGAGCGAGCACGCGCGGCTCGACACGGCGATCGACGACCTGCAGACGGGGGCCCGCGTGTGGTCGGCACTGACCGTCGCGCAGCGCGTGACGTTGTTGCGTCAGGTGCGCACGAGCGTGGCCGCGACCGCCGAGGACTGGGCCACGACCGCCGCGGCGACGAAGGGGCTCGATGCGCGGCATCCGCTCCGAGGCGAGGAGTGGCTGAGCGGGCCCTACGGGGTGCTCGGCGCCCTCGACGCCTACATCGAGACGCTCTCACGGCTCGCCCGCGGCGCCAACCCGCTCGACGGTGTCGCGATCGACCGTGCCCCGGGAGGCCGCACGCGCGTGCACGCGTTCCCCCTCACCGGCATCGACCGCTTCCTGCTGTCGGGATTCACCGGGGAGGTCTGGCTCGAACCCGGCACGACGCCACGCGCGGCCCGTGCCGCCGCCGGGCTCGGCCAGCGCACCCCGACCGTCTCCGGCGGAGTGGGGCTCGTGCTCGGCGCCGGCAACGTCACCTCGATCCCCGTGCTCGACGTGCTCTATGAACTGCTCGCGTCGAACCGCACCGCACTGCTCAAGGTGAACCCGACGCAGGACCCGCTCGTGCCGATCTACAAGCGCGCGCTCGCCCCGCTCATCGAGCCGGGGTTCCTGCGTATCGTGCGCGGAGGCCCGGCGATCGGTGCGTACCTCACGGCGCATCCCGACCTCTCCCACGTGCACATCACCGGTTCCGCGGCGACGTTCGACGCGATCGTCTGGGGCCCGAAGACCGCCCGAGGTGCTCGCCGCAAGAAGCCGTCGATGTCGAAGCCGATCACGGCCGAGCTCGGCGGGGTCTCGCCGATCATCGTGGTGCCCGGCAAATGGTCGGACGCCGACCTGCGCTACCAGGCCGAGCACGTCGCGACCATGCGGCTGCAGAACAGCGGTCACAACTGCATCGCCGGCCAGGTCGTGATCCTGTCGGAGGACTGGGACCAGGCGGATGCCTTCCGCGCCGCGCTCCGTCGGGCCTACGCGAGTGCGCCCGAGCGCCCCACCTGGTACCCGGGGTCGACGAACCGCATGCACCAGGCATCCGAGGCGTACCCCGATGCCCTCGTGCTCGGCGACCGGCTGCTCGTGGAGATCGACGACGACGACGATGCCGCAGCCCTGCAGAGCACCGAGTACTTCGCGCCGGTGCTCGGCGTCGTGAGCGTCGCCGGGAGGGGCCAGGAGTTCCTCGACGCCGCCGTCGCGTACGCGAATGACGAGCTGCAGGGCACACTCGGAGCGAACCTGCTCATCGACCCGGCGACCGAGAAGTCGCTCGGCACCGGGTTCGAGCGGGCGATCGCCGATCTTCGGTACGGGTCGATCGCGATCAACGGCTGGACCGGCTTCGCGTTCATCACCCCGACACTGACCTGGGGCGCGTTCCCCGGTAGCACGATCGACGACGTCGGTAGCGGCATCGGAGTGGTGCACAACGCCCTGCTGCTCGATCGGGTCGAGCGATCGGTGCTGCGCGGGCCGTTCCGACCGTTCCCGCGTTCGGCGCCCGGCCTCAATGGGGGCGGCCGAGTCACCATCCTGCCGACGCCGCCGTGGTTCGTGACTTCTCGCACCGGTGCCGAGGTGAGCGAGGGGCTCACGCGCTTCCGGGTGAAAGGCTCGGTGCCTGGCCTCGTGAAGACCCTGCTCGCGGCGCTGCGCGCCTGATCACATCCGCGAGGGGTCAGGGGTCGAGATCATCGACCGAACGGGTGAACGCCTCGCCGCAGACCCCGAGGCCCTCGCTGTAGCCGAGCGCGAACCAGTACTGCCGCTGTTCGCTGGACCCGTGCGTCCAGCTCTCCGGGTTCTGGAAACCCGAGATCTCCTGGATGTGGTCGTCTCCCACGACGAAGGCGGCGTTCAGGGCATCTTCGAGTTCGGCCTCGGTGGGCTTGATGAGGTACGGATCACCATCGGCATCCGTCTGGTCGGTCATGCGCCCGATCCACGAGCCCGCGTAGCAGTCCGCCTGCAGTTCCATGCGCACGCCGTTCGTGCCGGGACCGGTGCCGTTGTTCGGATACTGGTCCATCGTGCCGACGATGTTCTGGATGTGGTGGCCCCACTCGTGCCCCACGATGTAGAGCTGGGCGAGGTTGCCGGCAGATGCTCCGAACTGCTGCTGCATGAGGTCGAAGAACGTGGGGTCGACGTAGACGCCCTGCTCGGGCGGGCAGTAGAAGGGGCCGACCGCATTGGAGGCGGTGCCGCACTGCGTCGGGGTCGACCCATCGACCACGGTGAGGGTCGGCTCGACGTAGCCTTCGACGTTCTCGGCCCAGAACGCGTCGAGCGCGACCTGCGCACCGGCCATGCGGCAGTCGACGTCCTCATTCGCATCCTGCCCGGTCTTGCAGTCCTCGATGACCGAGCCGCCCGTTCCGGAGCCGCTCGGTGCCGTGCCGCCGCCGAGGAGACCGGTGAGGTCGATCCCGAGCAGCGGCCCCGCGATCAGGGCGATGATGCCGAGCACACCGACGCCTGCGCCACCCGCGATCGCGGCATTGCGACCGCGGCGGCGCGTGGTGTTGGTCGACAGGTCGGCGTCGGGATTGAACGTCATGGCTCCGAGGGTACTCCGCCCCTCGGACGGTCGTAGGCTCGGGATATGACCACGACGATCACCATCACGGGCGCGGGCGGACAGATCGGCTACGCGCTGCTGTTCCGCATCGCGGCGGGAGACCTGCTCGGACCGGACGAGAAGGTGCGAGTGCGACTGCTCGAGATCCCGCAGGGGATCGGAGCGGCGGAGGGCGCGGCGCTCGAGCTGCAGGACGGCGCCTTCGGACTGCTCGAGCACGTCGAGGTGACGGATGACGCGGCGGTCGGGTTCGACGGTGCCGACCTCGCGCTGCTCGTGGGCGCGCGCCCGCGCGGACCGGGCATGGAGCGGGGCGACCTGCTGGCAGCGAACGGTGGCATCTTCGGCCCGCAGGGAGCGGCGATCGCCGCGAACGCGGCACCCGGCGTGCGGGTCACGGTGGTCGGGAACCCCGCGAACACGAACGCGCTCATCGCCGCGGCGTCCGCCGACGGCGTGCCGGCCGAGAGGTTCACGGCGCTGACCCGCCTCGACGAGAACCGTGCCAGGGCGCAGTTCGCACAGACGCTGGGCGTTCCTGTCGCGACGGTGGGGCGCCTGCCGATCTGGGGCAACCACTCCGCGACGCAGTTCCCCGACGTGTCGCATGCGACCGTGGCGGGCGAACCTGCGGCGGATGCTCTCGCCGCGATCGTCGGCGACGTGCCGACATGGTTGGACGAGACCTTCATCCCGCGGGTTGCGAAGCGGGGTGCCGAGATCATCCAAGTGCGCGGGTCGTCGTCCGTCGCCTCGGCGGCGAGCGCCACGATCGACCACGTGCGCGACTGGGTGCGCGGCACCGAGGACTGGACCTCGGCCGGCGTCGTCTCGCACGGTGAGTACGGAGTGCCCGAGGGTCTGATCTCGTCGTTCCCCGTGCGCGCGGTCGACGGTGCGTGGCAGATCGTCGAGGGTCTGGAGATCGGCGAGGACGCACGGCGGCGGATCGACGCCTCGGTCGCCGAGCTCGTCGAGGAGCGCGATGCAGTGCGGGCGCTCGGCCTGATCTGACCCACTCCTCCGGCACGAACGTGTGGATAATCGGCTTATCCACTGTCCCCACACGTGAACGATTAGCCGACATATGGTTGCTGGACTGACGACGCTCCACGGAGCAGAATGGACCGGTGACCTTGTCTCCTGACACGATCGGAATGATCATCGCGCTCTTCGCCTTCACGGCGACGGTGCTCAGCGGCGTGGGCGCGATGCTCGCCCACCAGACGCGAGGCCTGGACGCGCGATTCGTACAGATGGATGCGCGGATCGACGCCCGGTTCGAGCAGGTCGACGCCCGGTTCGAGCAGGTCGACGCCCGGTTCGAGCAGGTCGATCGCCGCTTCGACCAGGTGGACGCCCGATTCGATCGCGTCGACGCCCGCATCGACCGGGTGGAAGAACGTCTCCTCGGCGTCGAACACGAACTGGTCGACGTGAAGATCACGATCGCCCGGCTCGAGGGGCCTCCCCGTCGCCTGCAACAGCTTTGAGCGGCATCCGATCCCGTCGACGGAGTCGATACGGATTCGGCACCGACAGGGCAGAATGGAGTCCGGAGGTGCGCCCATGAGCGACACGACAGACCGGACCACCGGCACGGCATCGGTCGATGACGCGCTGACGAGCCCGCTGCACCTGCCGCATGCCGCGGCGGAGTGCCCCAAGTGCTTCACCGAACTGCAGCAGAACCGCGACTTCTGGCTCGCTCGCCCCGACGGTTCACGCCTCGTCGGGCTCGTGGTCTCGCGCGAGGGCATGCCTCCGGTCGTGCAGCAGCGCGACGACCTCACCCGCTTCGGCGTTCCGATCGAGGGGTTCCGTCACCCCGCACCCGACATCCTCGAGAGCTGGGGCGATCGCCTCGCCCGCCTCATCGACACCCTGCACACGGGCGACGTGCTCGTCGTCGCCAACACGCACGCCCTCGGGCGCGACGGCGAAGAGGAGTCGCGCACGGTCGCAGACCTCCGTCGCCGCGGCATCATCGTGAAGGTTCTCAACCACGACGCGCGCCACCTGGCGGATCTCGCGCGCTGAGCCCGGATCCCGCGCAGCCTACGGTGAGGGCGTCGGACCGAACGCCGGCTCACCCGGCGTGACGCCGAAGAAGAGCGGATCGCTCGGCGACTCCTCGCGCGGAAGATAGCCCTCGGAGAGCGTCACTCCCCCGAAGATCAGCTTGCTCAATTCGGCGCGGTCTCCGGGCCAGCACTTCGTGGTCGCCGTGACGAGCACCGACCCGTTGGCGATGAAGGTCACCATGAGCCGCGAGAAGTCGCCCTGCTCGCGCACGATCACGTCGGAGGACTGCGCTTTCCCGGAACCGAGCTCCTGGCCCTCCACCTCGAAGCCTGCGTCGGTGAGGTGACGACTTACCTCGTCGCGCAGAGCATCCTGCTCGCCCGGGTCGATCTGCGTGGTGCGGGTCAGGTCGAACTTGTAGGCGTCGTCGCCGCATCCGGCACCCGACGGCTGCATGCCGAACGCGCTGATCTCGGTCTGCCACGGGCCGTCGAAGATCAGCGCCTGCACGTCGTTCGTCACACGGCGGTAGTCGAGGTAGTGCTGCTCCGCCTGCGCGACGAGCTCGCTACCGGTGGGAATGGCCATTGCATCTCCTTCGTTCGCGCACCCTGTGAAGGCGAGCGCCAGTACCGCGACGGCTGCAGTGGCGCGCCAGCGCTTCGTCATCGATCTTCCTCCACCTGTCGCACGAGCGGAGCCACGCGCTGCGACGATCACAGCGGCTCTCCGTTGGCGACGATGTTGGCAATGTTACGGAACGACTCCGAGTCGCGGGCGAGGTAGCCGTTGTCCTCCTCCCACCACCCCCACACCGAGTTGCCTCCGTCGTGCGCCGCGTGGCCGGGGGTCCCGAGCCCCATCTCGGTGCCGCCGTCGACGCTCGGCACCTGCCCACCGTCGCTCTCGAAGCTGACGGCTCCCGGCAGCTCCTCGGGGTTGGTGCCGTGGCCGAACGAGCTGTGCTCGCCGTACCGCGCGATCCAATCACCCGGGGCGCGCGAAGCGTAGATCTGCGTTCCGGAGTAGTCCATCGGCGCATCGCCGGTCCAGCTCTGGTGGTAGCCGTCGGGGACGCCCGCCGATCCGACCGCGATGAGGTTGTCGACGCCGAGGTTGTCGGACGAGCCGCCCACCGCGAGGAACGCCGTGGTGCTGCCGTAGGAGTGTCCGATCACCGACGTGGTGACCTGCGAGGGAACCTCGTTGTCGAGTCCGCGCAGCGTCGAGCTGAGCGTCGCGGCCCCCTCGGTCGCGCTGCCCATCGTGTGCTCGCTGAGCATGTTCGGGGAGTCGTAGCCGTACCAGGCGATCGTCGCCGACCGCACTCCCCCGCCGTATGCATCGGCGAAGGTGTTGAGATCACGTGCGCTCTGCCCCCACGCCTCGAGGTCCTCGAGGCTCGAGAACATGCCGCCGACGAGGACGTTGACGTTGGTGATGCCATCCATCGGATCGACCGGGTTGCCCTCGTCGTCGACGATCCGCACGCCGTACATCACCGCGGCGGTCGCCTGCGGATGCTCGAAGGGGTGGAACATCAGCAGCTGACCGTCGAAGTCGGTGAGTTCGAGCCCGAGGCTCTCGAGCTGGGTGTCGAGCGGCTCGCCATACGGGCCACCTTCGATCACCCGGTCGTAGGCGGCCTTGTTGGCGAGGAAGCGGTCGAGGTAGGGAACGCCCTCGAGGTTGCCGACGAACTCCGGGTAGGTACGGGCCAACGCCGCGCGCTGGGCATCGGTGAGGCTGTCCCAGATCTCGGCGACCTCGGCGGGGCTGTCGGCATTCGCGAGCGCATCGATCGCCGAGAGCGTCGAGTCGCTGAGCGTCGTACCATCGGAGCGGACCAGGCCCGCGATCGCTGCCCCGTAGGCTTCGTCCCACAGCGAGTACGACGATTCCCACTGCTCCCACAGATCGTCGAGGGTGCTGGTGGCCGAGGCGAGACCACTCTCGGCATCCGTGACGTCCTGCTCTGCCGCGTTGCGGGTCTGCGCGGTGTCGTCGGGCGTGCACTGGCGCTGGGCGAGTTCCGCGGACTCGAGATCGGCTGCGGCCGTCTCCTTCGCGGCGTGGGCCGTCTGGATGTCGTCGATGAGGTCGTTCGCCGCCTTCGCATGCTGCGCCACGGCCTCGCCGTAGGCGCGCACGACATCGGCGATGCGCCCGAGGGTGAGGATCGTCGGGTTCATCCGGCTCGCGAGCGCGCCCGATTCGGTCTGCACGCGATCGATGCTCTCGCCGCGCCCCTCGAGCCCGCCGTCGATGTTGCGCAGCACGATCCGGGCGTTGCCGCCCTCATCGATCAACGTCTCCAGGTCACGATGGATGCCTTCGAGGGAGCCGCTGTCGTACTCGATCTCTTCGAGCGTCCAGCCGCGGTTAGGCGAAGTCAGCGACATAGTCGGAATCCCATCCGGCGCCGAGCGAGACGTCGAGGTCGTCGAACGAATCATTGATGCTCTTGAGGCGGTCGCTGATCGCGATGCCGTCGAGGTGCTGCGCCTTCGCCTCCATCGACGCCTGACCGAGCGCGTTCTCGAGCATGACCCGGAGACTCGTGCGCCCGACCGGGTTGCCGACCCCGGTGTCTCGCGCCCAGATGTCGTTCGCGTACGCGACGTAGTTGCCGATCGAGAAGTCGATCTGCAGGATCGCTCCTTCGAGCGCGGCCTTGTCTATCTCGACGTCCGACATCTTCACCCCCCGGTGCTCTCTGGTTTCACCCTAGCGGGGCATATCGGGATGCCACGATGGGCAGGACTCCCCATCCTCCCTGTGCCGGCGGCGGGGTCGGGGACACGACGAAGGGGCCGACGGCGAACCGTCGACCCCTCGAAATCCGTGCTGGCGTATCAGCTGCCGGCGAGCTGCGTGTCGAGGTCCTGAATGGCACGCATCATGCCCAGCAGCGACTCCGACATGTCGTTGATGCCATCGACCGCGGTCTTCAGACCCGTCGTCAGCTCCGTGTAACCCTCACCGAACTTGCCCGACGCATGCTGCGTCTTGAAGTCCTCACCCAGAAGGGTGTCCACCTGACCCTTCAGCGTGTCCAACTGACCCTGAATGTCATCACGAGCCTGCGACAGCGACGACGCCACCTGCTCCATCTCTGCATAAGACGCACCGAAATCGGCCATCGTCCACACCTCCGGAAATCGAATGAACCGGACCCCTCCGGCCCGATACCCACAAACCTAACAACCCCCACCCCCACCGTCGATGGGGAGACCTCCCCATCCCGGTTCTCACGGGCGGCGGAGCAGCGCCGGCGGTTCAGCGACGGACGAAGCCCGAGCGGATCCGCACCCAGAGCGGGTCGCGCTCCGAGAGACCGGACACGATCCGCATCACCCCGCCGATCTGGCCGATCCCGGAGACGGCACCGACAAGACCGATCGTCGCCGCCGCCACGGTCATCGACGTCGTCCCCTCGATGAGGTCGCGGACGAAAAGCGCGATCCCGCCCACCGCGATCAGCAGCGCCAGGGTCGCCGTGACGATGCGCGCGAACACCCGCGGTTCGAAGTTCACGGTGCGAGCCTGCAGCCAGCCGCCGGCCCGGCGCTGGCGTCCTCCGCGCGCGTACGGCAGGCGCATCCACCAGGTCGCCGCGGAGAGGAGCCGCCGCCCCGACCACCACAGCAGCACCAGCAGGGCGAGGCCCGCGAGAGCGACGACGGCGGCGACCACGATCGCCACCAGGTCGATGCCGGCCGGTGTGCCACCCAGCATCCGCACCGTCTCGATCAGACCGACCGCCACGAACGAGCCCGCCGCGGCGAGCACGAAACCCAGGATGCCGAAACCCCACCGGGACCAGCGCTCGAAGTCCGCGCGCAGGGCCGCGGCGGCGCGGTCGGCCTCGAGCGGACGAGCGTCGTCGGATCCCGCCTCGGCGATCAGCGGACGCGAAGCCGGGAGGATGAGAGCGAAGGGCATGTCTTCAGGTTAGGTCGTCGTCGAGCGGGGTCTCGAATCGCGCGCCCTCCGGCAGCTCCGGCTCGACCCCCTCGGGCAGGTACTGCGTCATCGACAACGCGAAGGCCGTCATCACCGCCAGCTCCTGCCGCTGCGCCGGGTCGGAGCATAGCCCCATGACGACCACGGTTCCCACCTCGTCGGGGAGGCGGATCTCGCCGACCGTCATGACCGTGTCCAGGCCTCCGCGCGAGACCAGCCCGCTCGTCACGGTGCCGACCCGCCCGTCGGGCGACGCGAAGGTCTCGGCCGTCGCGTCGTCGCCGAAGCGACCGAGCGGGAGAAGGCGGTGCAGCGAGACGGCATCCGCAGTGTCCTCCGGACGCGTCACGACCACGTTCGTGCACAGGAACGACACCGCCGGCCGCTCACCGAGAACGATCGACACCCCGGCGAAATCGAATCCGGTATCGGCGAAGGTGCGCACACCCTCATGGAAGCCGGCGACGATCGCCTCACGCGCCTCGTCCGGGAGCCAGCCCTTGCCGCCCTCGAGATAGCGCTCCAGCCACTCGTCCGGCGCGCGCTCGCCCAGGGCTCGGAACTCGATCCAGCCCTGCGGCATCCGCTGCCACACCCGGTGGCCGGTGACCTGCTCGACGCTCACAGCTCGGCGTCCGTCTTCGGGCCGTTGCCGTGGACCGTGTTGTCGACCCGCTCGGCGAGGTTCTGCCACGGGCCGAACAGGCTGTCGGTGAAGTCCTGGCCCTTGTCGTGCGCGTCCTTGGCGGTGTTGAACATCCAGTACGTGTTGGCCACCATGTTGCTCATGTTGATGTTCAGCGTCACGGCGAGGGTTCCGGCCGCCGTGCCGCCACCGGCGAGCGCCGGCGTCATGCGCTGGATCGACGGAATGAGCACCGCACCACCGGGGCCGATGAGAGTCTTCGCCGCAACGCCCAGCAGACCGCCGGCGAGGAGGCCGACTGCGCCGATCGCGAAGTCGGCCCACGACCCGCGGCCCGTGAGCGCCTGGAGACCGTCGATCGCGACGAGCGCGATCGACATGATGAGCGCCACAGTGCCGAGCACCGGGATGAAGATCGAGAGGATGGCGATGATCGGAAGTGCCGCGCGGAGGATGTCCTCCAGGATCGGCACCACGTTGTCCATGAGCCACTCGCCGGCATCCGCCAGCCAGTCGCCCGCCCCCTCGAGGAAGTTCGAGAATGCGTTCCCCGCATAGGAGTTGAGGGTGTCGCTCGCGCTCACGAGGTACTGCGCGGCGATCGCCGCGTCGTCGTCGACCTCGATCTTGAGGCGCTGCGCCTCGGCGATGACGTCGTCGAGCGCGCCCTGCGCCGTCGCCAGCGCCGTGGTCGCGTTCGAGACGGCGTCGGGGTCGGCATCCTCGGCGTCGGCGCCGTCGACCGCCTTGTCCTTCGCGGTCGCTTTGCTGCTCACCGACGCGGCGGCGGTGGCCGCCCGTTCCTCGAGCTCGCGGGCGCGCTGCTGGTAGCCGGTCAGCTGCGTCACCCAGGTGCTGAGCGCATCGCGGGAGGTGCGCAGGGCCGAACCCGTGTCGACCAGGTGCGGACGGAAGTCCTCGCTCATCGCGGCGCGGAACGCCACGGCGGCCTCGCCGGTCCACGCGGCGTCATCGTCGCCGTTCAGCATCGCGACCGCGTCGTCGACGCTGTCGCAGCCGGTCGAGAGCCCGAGAACGAAGCCTTCGAGCTCGCCGAGGTTGCCGGGAGCGGGATCGAATCCCAGCGCGGGGAACGAAGTCATGCGGATGCCCCTTCCTCGGGTTCCATGCTGGCGGCGAGCTCGGAATCGAGCCCGCGGAACGCCTCGAGGATGCCCTGCAGGCCGGCGCTCGCGTCTTCGGCGTAGCGGCCGAGCTTGTCGATGCCGCCGCCCCACGAATCGTGGAGGTCTTCGAGACGGCGTCGCAGCTCCTGCTGCGGAACGGCCGAGCCCGAGACACTGCCGAGAGCGCTGGTCGCGGCGTCCAACGACGTGCGCATGTTCGCGTACGCGGTCTTGCTCGCCTCCATGGCCGAGTAGTCGATACTCACATCAGGCATACGTGTCCCCTCCCCTGGTCACCGGTCGAAAGGGGGCGTCGACCCGATCGGTCGACGCCCCACGAAGAACGCTCGGTCAGCTGCCGGCGAGCTGCGTGTCGAGGTCCTGAATGGCACGCATCATGCCCAGCAGCGACTCCGACATGTCGTTGATGCCATCGACCGCGGTCTTCAGACCCGTCGTCAGCTCCGTGTAACCCTCACCGAACTTGCCCGACGCATGCTGCGTCTTGAAGTCCTCACCCAGAAGGGTGTCCACCTGACCCTTCAGCGTGTCCAACTGACCCTGAATGTCATCACGAGCCTGCGACAGCGACGACGCCACCTGCTCCATCTCTGCATAAGACGCACCGAAATCGGCCATCGTCCACACCTCCGGAAATCGAATGAACCGGACCCCTCCGGCCCGATATACCAACCATACGAAAAAGCCGCACACCCGTCGATGGGGAGACCTCCCCATCCCGAGCCAACCGCGCGAAGAACCGGAATCAGGGCCGGGGGATGACGCCGGCGATGTCGAGCTCGCCGTCGTAGGCGAGCCACGCGACCCAGGCAGCCGGCGCGAGCGTGCGCGCCTGGGCGATGGTCGTGGCGTCGATTCCCGCGCTCGCCAGAGCGTCGAGTCGACGGGACCACTCGGCCTTGTCGGTGGGCGTCGGAGAGGACGACGACGCCGCCCATTCCGCATCACGCCGCATCTGGCGCAGATCGCCCGGATCGACGGATGTTCTCGCGCCGGTCGACGGCGCAGCATCCTGTCGCCGCACGAGGTCGCTCCGGATCGCGACTCCCGCGATGAGGAGGGCGATCACCGCCGTCATCGGCAGCCAGATCGCGAGGTCGTCCGGCGTGAACCCCCGGTCGTCGCCGGTACCGAGGATGAGGCGCACCACCAGCATCGCGACGCACAGCAGACCGACCAGCACCGAGAACGTCTCACCGATGCGGGCGCTCCGAACGTCCGGCACCTTGAGGAGGAGCGTGATCAGAAGAACGGGGATGGCAATCGCGCCGGCGATGACAGCGGTCGACATGGCGAGCTCGGGATTCATGAATGCGTTCCTGCGGTCCGACGGACCGAGCATCACCGCCGAGGTCAGCGCGGCAGTCAGCCCGAGGCCGAGCAGTGTTCCCCACACCGCTCGATACCCCGCACTCGATCGCGCCCGCGCCGGTGCGGTCGCGGCGGCGATGGCCGGCGCCGCGGATGCCGAGACGAAGCGCCGCCGACGCTGATGCAGGTTCCACAGGCGGGAGAACAGCGCCGATGCCGCCTGCGGCTGTGCGCGGAGCACCTCCACGGCCTCCTTCGCGACCGCAGTGACGCTCGCGTCGTCGCCGGCGAGACGGACGACCGGCTTCATACGGCGCCCTCGGCATCATCGGCGATCCAGGTGACGGTCGCGGCCATTGCGTCGAAGATCATCCTCACGGCGACGGCGTACTCGTCATCGTCATCTGTCTCCGCTCCGACGATCGTGCTTCCGGTGAGCATCAGCGCCTTGCGCCGGTTCGAGCCGGGCACCGCGATCACGTAGGTGCTCTGCGACTTGTGCGTCTCGCCGTCCAGGCCGGGACCACGATCCCTCCAGAACACGATTCGCCCCTCGGGATCGAGCATCTCCGCTCCGGCGCGGACACGTGCGGTGATCCACCCGTCGAGCGGGCCGTCGGGCGAGTCGATGTACGTCGCCACCATCGAGAGAGCGAACGGATCCTTTCCCGGGGTCCGCTCGGACGGCAGGAAGACGTACTTCGCGCCGGCTTCCTGCAGCCCTCTCATCGCGCGGGCGAGCTGGGCGCTGAAGACACCGTCGAGGTCGGGTCGGCCTGCGCGCGCGAACACCTCGCGCGCCTTCTGCTCGAACTGACCGCCGAGTTCGGGCGTCACGGGAAAACTGGCCCATTCGGGCGGCAGCAGAATACGGAAGCGGGGCACAGCGGGCGCGAGACCGAGCAGTTCCTCACGCAGTGACACGCTCACCTCCGCCCGCAGGCGCGACGACGATCCGCTGGATGAGCTCCTCGAACAACGGCATGCCCGCACCCAGGTGCGGAAGACTCGGGCTCGTCACGACGACCTCCAGGAGTGCGCCGTCGCGCAGCAGCTCGTATTGCAGTGTTCCCAGGATACCGAGATCGGGAACCTGGGTGAGCGTGGAGATGACCCGGCCGACGGAGGCGTCGAACTCGCCCAGCGGCAGGATCTGGCGCGGGAGCGACGCCGGAGCCGCCTCCGGGAGGTCGTCGAGTGACGAGAGCTCGCTCTGCGACGCGTAGACCGCCACGAGGGCGCGACCCGGGAGACCGTCCGGGCAGAACAGCATCGTGGCGAACGCCGTGGGATCGGCGCCCTCCGCCAGGGCGACGAGCGCCGCGACCGTGTCTTCGGGATCACGATCGGCTTCCGACTGCAGCGTCGCCACCTGCTCGCGCGCCCACACTCCGAGGTCGCTGCCGGCGGGAACCGGCAGCAGCCATCGATCGTCGAGCTCGATCTCCACGCCGCGCATCAACTCCATCCGCCCTGCGAGCGGTCGTAGGCGAAGCCGGCACCGGCCTTACCGAGGTTGTCGATGAAATCGAGGGCGGCATTCCCTCCCGACAGCATGTCGTCCATGATGGCGCCGCCCGGAGCGTTCCCCAGGAACGACCGCAGGTTGTTGAAGGCCGCGTTCGACAGTCCGGATGCCCCATCGCCGATGGCGCCCGCCCACGCACCGTCGCCGCCGCGCAGCAGGCGGCTGAGCATCGAGGGGGATTCCAGCCCATTGAAGAAGTTCCGCATCACGGATGTGCCGTGACGGTTGAGGTCTCCACCGGCGTGGAAGACCTGACCGAGGCGACCCTCGCCGAGCAGACCGGTCAGGCGTGACCCGCCACGCCATCCTGCGCCGATCATGTCTCCGCCCATGCCGAGCAGCCCGCGACCCAGCGTGGCGAGCCCGGGTGCCGCGCGCATGGCCTTGAACAGCGAGAACGCCTTGCCGAAGGGGAAGACCCCGACCGCGGCCATGGCGATGTCCCACCCGTTGCCACGCCCGCAGGAGACCTTCCACACGGTGACCGCCAGCGCGGCGAGCCCCACGATCGCCGCGATGAGGATGAACGGTCCACCCAGGATGCACGCCGCGACGGCCAGGACGATGCCTGCGTAGGAGAGGATCGTGCCCAGAGTCTCCAGCCACGGCAGTTGATCGTCCCACCACGAGTCGCTGACGCCGTCGTCGTTGGCCGCCTGGATGCCGGAGCGCGCTCGCTCGTAGGCATCCCACCACGTGTCGTAAGCCGTCTCGTACTCGACCGCCCGCGCCTTCCACGCGTCGTGGTCGCCCTCGACGTCCGCGGCCGAGGTGCGGTCGTCGGTGGACTCGCCCTCTTCCGGCTCCGGAAGGCGGGAGTCGTCCTCGAAGCTGCCCGCCGTCGTCTGATAGGTGCTCCACAGCGCCTCGAGGTCGGGGATCAGCGAGCTCAGGGTGGTCTGCACGCCGTCGAGCGTCCGCGCGTACTCCGCGATGTGCGTGCCACTGGGCTGGTAGCGCTCTCCGGCCTTGCGGAGGTCCTCCCGCACGTCGGTGACGTCTCCCTTCAGTGCGTCAAGACTCTTGCCGCGGCACTCGGCGCCGAGGTCGATCGAATCGAGCAGGCCGGCGGCGGCGAGCATCTGGTCGCCCAGGCTCTCGATCTCGATGCCGCGCAACTCGATCGTCGACGGTTCACCGGCGATCGGAAGGATCTCGTAGTGCTTTCCCGCGGTGGGTGTGCGGTCCATGTCAACGTACCTCCGGCGGCGCGACCTGCGCCGGGTTCTCAGTCGTGTCGAGGTTCCGCGCGGCCTCGAGATCGAAGTCCGTCCACGCCGCGACGAAATCGACGACCCGTTCCTTGGCGGTCACGAGCTTGTCCTTCAGGGTGTCGCGCTTGTCGTTCCAGTCGCTCTCGAAGCGGCTGACCTCGCTGCGGAGAGCGGTCTCCCCGTGGGGAGCGCCGATCGCGGACTCCAGAGCATCGCTCCGGGATCCCGCGTCCTCGAACTCCGCGATGATGTTGCTCAGCGACGTGTTCAGACTCTCCAACTGAGACATCGGGATGTTGATGTCCTGGCCCATGTCACTCCTCCTCCGATCGCGCTTCGCGGACTCCTGGTCTGCGACCCCTCATCACTTTAGGGCGAGTCCTCCACACGCTCCATGGGGAGCATTCCCCATGGAGCGATCACCCGACCCGGTCACCCTCCACCAGCGGCATCTGCACCGTGACCTGGCGGCCTGCCTGCACGAAGATGCCTCGGCCCTCGGGGAAGTCGGTGCGCTTGACCTTCGGGAACGGCACCTTGAACACCGCGTCACCGTCGAACGAATCGGGCTTGAGGATGATGCCCTTGCGCCCGGCCTTGAAGTCGCCGATGAACCCGAAGCCGCTCGTCACCTGCGTCACGTCGGCGTCGCCGATCATGAGGTGGTCGCTGCGGTTGATCGCCTGGAAGAGCGCCTTCATCTCGCGCTCGGCGGGAGAGTCGGCGAACTGCGGCACGTCCTCCACGACGATGAGGATGCGCACGCCGAGCGTCTCGTCGGCGACGAGCTCGACGAGTTCCTTCGCGAGCTCCTTCGCCTCCTCGGGCGTGGTGGCGCTGCGCGTCCAATCGGCGTAGCCCTTGAGCTGCGCCCGCCGTCCGCCGAAGTGGAACAGCTTGACCGACGGGTCGAGCCGCCGCATCGACGCGATGAGGCCCTTGAGCGCCGTGGTCTTACCCGACTGCGGGGGTCCTGCGACGACGAACGTGCCGACCGGATCGAAGTCGCGCGCGGCGAGGGTGTCCTCCGCCACGCCGAGCACCGGGAACTCGCCCAGCCGATCGGGCAGATCGCGCACCGAGAGGCGGGTGGGCAATGCGCCGATCTCCTCGACCTCGCGCACCCCCGCGCCGCGCAGCTGCGCCGCGAGCTGTTCGAGAAGCTTGGTCTGCTCGGCCACGTTCGGGGTGCCGCCGAGCGTCGCGATCTGCGTCTCGAGGCCGTCGACGATCGCACGGCCCGGGGCGGACGTCTCGTCGAGCACGTCCTTCGGGGCGTTGAGCATCGCGTAGCCGGAGTCGTCGGAGAGGCGCAGCACCACGCGGCGCGACACGTTCGCGCTGACCGCCGTCGGCACCGAACCCGAGCGGTCGGCACTCGCGATCACGTGCACGCCGAGCGGGCGACCCTCGCCGAGGATGCGCATGAAGGTCTGGTAGAACGGCATCCGCGCGGTGGTCGATTCCCACTCGCTGCGGAACTGCGGGAAGCCGTCGATGAGCAGCAGGATGCGCGGCTCGCGCGACCCGGTGATCTCTCGATACTCGGTGAGGCTCGAGGCGTTCGCGGCGCTGAAGCGCTTGCCGCGATCGTCGAGCACGCGCGCGAGCGAGCGCAGGATGCGCTGCACGCGCTCGGCATCGTCGCCGCCGATGATCGACCCGACGTGCGGGAGGATCTCGAGGCTCTTCAGCGCACCCGACCCGAAGTCGAGGCCGTAGACCTCGACGTCGGAGTGCCCTGCATGGAACCCGGCCGCGATCGCGACGGTGCGCAGCACGGTCGACTTGCCCGAGCCGCTCGTGCCGTAGACGAGGAGCGAACCGTCCTTGTCGGGAACGAAGTACGCGGGCTCCTGCTTCTGCCGGGAGGGCACGTCCATCCTGCCGAGCAGGATCTGCCCGTCACCGAGCACCGGCAGGTCGCGGATGTCGACCGCGCGCTCGAGGTCGTCGAGCCACGGACGGCGCGGAGCCGGGATGCCGGCGATCGAGGATGCCGCGACGAGCGACGAGACGATGCGCTTCTGGTCGTTCGGCCCCAGGTCCTCGTCGTGCGAGTCGGACTCGGGTGCCTGATCGGCCTCCCACGTCTGGATCGATCCGAACCGGAGCTCGGCGACCTTGACCTCGGCCTGCTGAACCTCGTCGCTCGTCCACCCACCGGCGTACGCGGACTGGAACGGCACGAGACGACCGGGGCCGGTCTTCGCGATGCCCCGACCGGGGAGCGAGGGCGGGAACGACGCCGCCACCGGGTCGTCGACGACGTCCTTCGAATCGGACTCGTCGGCCATTCGCAGCGCCACGCGCAGGTTGGTGTTGGCGCGCAGGTTGTCCTTGATGACGCCGGCGGGCCGCTGGGTCGCCATGATCAGGTGGATGCCGAGCGAGCGACCGCGCTGCGCGATGTCGACGACGCCGTCGACGAACTCGGGAACCTCTCCGGCGAGCGCCGCGAACTCGTCGATCACGAGCACGAGGGCGGGAGGGGTCTCGGGGTCGCGGCGCTTCTCGAGCTCGAGGAGATCCTTCGCCTTCTTGCGGTTGAAGAGGTGCTCGCGGTGGTGCAGCTCGGCGCGGAGGCTCGTGAGCGCACGGCGCACGAGGTGCGGGCTCAGGTCGGTGACCAGGCCCACGCAGTGCGGCAGATCGACGCAGTCCGCGAACGCCGAACCACCCTTGTAGTCGACGAAGAGGAACGTCACCCGGTCGGGGCTGTGCGCCGCGGCCATGCCGAGCACCCACGCCTGCAGGAACTCGCTCTTACCGGCGCCGGTGGTTCCGCCGACGAGGGCGTGCGGCCCCTGCGTGCGCAGATCGAGGGTCATGGCATCCGTCTGCGACTGCCCGATGATCGCGCGCAGGTTGCCCGCCTTCTTCAGGCGCGACTGTGGGGCGCCGGAGCGGTCGAGGATCGTGTTGTTCTGGCGCCAGCGGTCGATGACCGCATTCGGGTCGGAGGCCAGTTCGCCGCCGACGAGCGACAGGAACATCACCGAGTTCGGGATGTCGGAGGAGTCCTCGATCACGGTGCTCGAGTCGACGACCGGTGCGAGGCGCTTGGCGAGCATCGTCATGTAGGAGTGCGAGACGCCCTCGACGCGCACGTCCTCGTAGGCGACGCCGTTGCGCACCGTGCCGACCCGCGCGTGCTCGAGGCCCGCGCTGACGTCGACGAACGAGCGGCACGCGGCCGGCAGCGACTCGACGACCGGGGCGACGAAGAGGCCATAGACACCGACATCCGCTCCCCGCTCGAGGATCTGCGTGAGGCGTGCACGGTCGACCGGTGCGTCGTTGGTGACGATCACGAGGATCGCGGTCTGGCCGGGGAACGTCGCCTCTTCGGCGGCGCGCTTGACGTCGGTGCCGTAGTACATCGGGTCCCAGTCGTCGCCATAGGGCGGGCGCTGCGACTTCGCCTCGCGCGAGCGACGGAGCACGATCTCCTCGAGACCGTTGAGCAGGGCCGTTCCCGTCGAGGCGGAGTCGGCCAGCGCGACGTCCTTGAACGGGTTGCGCTCGCTGGAGGTGTGCGGGAGCCACTTGAGCCAGTCGAGCTCGTTCGCCCACCCGGGTTCGGTGAGGGCGACGGCGACGAGCTCGTTCGGCGAGTGCATCCCGAAAAGCTGCACCGCCAGCCCCCGCAGCGCATCGCTGGCGAGCGACGTGGGCCCGGCGACACCGATCGACCCCGAGCTCTGCAGCGACTCGAGGATCGGCACGTCGTCGATCATCTTGTACCGCTCCTCGAGGCGGTCGACGCGCTCGATGTACTCGGGCAGCGCCTCGGGGATGTCGGCGCGTTTGATCCGCGTGCGCGATTCGTCGGTGCACGACCCCAGTCTGAGCGCGAGGAAGTTCCAGTGCTCCGGGCGCCGCGTCCACAGCAGCGGCCCGAGGCGCATCGCCTCGTCGAAGACGACGGCGACGGCGGGCACCTCGTTCTGGCGCACCTCGCGCTCGCGCGGCTGAGCGAGGTAGAGCTTCTCCTCGAGTCGCTCGAAGTGCTCCTCGAACTTCTCGACCTCCTTGCGCAGGCGTTGGCCGATGTTCGTCTTCTGCGAGATGAAGTTTCCGAACATCATCATCGGCGACATGAAGACGATGAGCAGCGAGCGCGGGTTGCCGCTGATCGCGAAGATCGCCGCCCCCAGCAGGATCGGCGCGACGAGCATGGGCCACGGGAAGAGCCGCTGCACCTGGTCGCGGGGGTAACGGGGCTCGTCGAGCTCCTCGCCGGTGAATCGCGCCTCGACCCGCGGGCTGCGGTTGAACAGCAGCGCTCCCCCGCGCTCGAGCACGGGGTCGCCGGCGGCGGAGCCGTCGAAGTCGCTCACGAGGTGCACGACGAACTCGCAGTCGCCGAGGGTGAAGCGCTGCCCGGGGATCACGCGCAGGCGCTGCACGAGGCCGCCGTCGACCAGGATGCCGTTGGCGGAGTTCAGGTCGACGATCTCGACGAAGGTCGTCGCGACCTCGATGCGCGCGTGGCGCTTGGAGACGAGCGGGTCGGCGATCGTCACGTCGTTCGCAGCGTCGCGACCGATGAGGAAGTGCCCGAGGGGCAGGGCGAACTCCTGGCCCTTCGCGGGGCCGGCGACCACCGTGAGCACGGCGGCGGGGCGCGCACCGGCGGTGCCGACGGACGCCCGGTTCGAACCGAGGTTGACGACCTCGGCGAGGAAGCCGGAACCGATCGGGGCATCACCGACGAGGAGGTCGGGGGTGAGCATGGTGAGCTGCTCGCTCGTCGGCGGAGCGACGGACAGCGTGAGCACGTCTGCCGGAGAGGCCGGGATGCTGCGCATCGGGTCGGTCGACGCGATCTGGCGCGCGACGTCGGCCACGGTCGCGGTCGAGTCGGCCATCACGACGATGTCGGTCAGGGGCGCCGCCGGGCGGCGCAGGGTCAGCTTGACTCTCATCGTCGATCCTCACCGCGCCCGGGGCGCGTCTCACGTCTTCCGGCGGTGGGGCGCACGGCCCCGGTCATGCGTGTTCCACCCGCATCGTGCGGTCGCCGAAGCGCACGGTGTCGCCCGTGCGCAGCTCGGCGGGGTGTCCGGCGACGAGCGGCGTCTCGGCTCCGTCGCGGATGATCGCGCTGCCGTTGGTCGACGCGCGGTCGACCACGAAGACGCCGCGGCGGGCGGGCATCACGGCCACGTGGGTCTTCGACACCGACCGGGTCTCGTCGGGAACGGGGATCAGCTGCGCCTCGCCCTCACCGGCCGCGGCGGCGGGCGCGCGGCCGAACAGCGTGGTTCCGCGCACCTCGACGCGCGCGCCCGAGTCGAGCACGAGCACGGCGCGGATGCCGTCGGTCGCATCGACGCGAGGAGCGGATGCCGCGGCCGACGATGTCGCCGGAGCGGCAGCCGCCGTGGCGGCCGCAACGTCGGAAGCAACCGCGGGGGCGTGCTCGGCCACCGGAGCGGGCGCCGCAGGTGCCGCGACCGCGGGAGCGGGCTCGGCCGGAGCCGGGGCGGCGGGTGGCGCGACGGCCGGTCCCGGAGCCGGGGCCGCCGGCGCCTGGGGCGGCGGCACGACGGGCGCGGCCGGCGCCGAGGCGGGCGGCGCGGGCGAGGGCACGGCCGGAGCGGGCGCCGCCACGGCCGGTGCGACCGGGAAGGCGGGAGGGGCACCGGTCGCGAGCGACGGCGGCACCGCAGCGACCATCGAACCCGGAGCAGGAGCATCCGTCTTGTCCGGCTGCGGCGTCTGCGGCGTCTGCGGCGTCTGCGACCGGTGCGCGCCGATGACCCCGCCCGAGAGACGCGCGCTCGGCACGTACTCGGCGGGCGCGTCTCGGTCGATCGGGGTGGCGAGCGAGGGCAGCGGCGCCTTCTCCTCGTGCTCCGAGATCTTGACGCTCTTGCGGGCGATGCGCATGCGCTTCTGGTCGTAGGGGTTGAGCCCGCGGCGCACATCGACGAACCAGGTGCCGGCGGCGAGGTCGAGCCATCCGCGCCCACGACGCTCGATGTCGAAGAGCGGCGACAGGGCGATCACGAGCACCGGGCCGATCACGGGCACGATGAGCGAGGCGTAGGCGACGAGGTAGCGCACGACCGCTCCGCGCCAGAACTTCGGGCGCTCGAGGGTGCGCACGTTCACCGAGCGGATGCCGCACACGGCCTTGCCCAGCGTCACTCCCTTGCGTCCGTGCATCACCAACTGCACGATCACGTAGGCCAGGGTCAGCACCTGCGAGACCGCCAGCGCGACGATCACCCAGACCAGGTCGCCACGGGCGAAGAACGCGTCGACGTCGAAACCGCCGGACGCGATGTCGGCGAGGATCGGCGGCAGCACGATCAGCGCGGGCAGCGCGAGGAGCACGGCGACCGCGGCTTCGAGGAGCGACGCGAGCACGCGGGACCCCTTGCGGGCGGGTAGCAGGCCGAGCGATGCGGCGTAGGCGGGATCAGGGCGTCCGTGCGCGTCGAGTCCCTCGACGGCGGACGCGCCGTCGTCGATCTCCCAGATCACTCCTGCTCCCCTTCGACTTCGTCGGCGTGCGAGATGTCGAGCAGCGGGAGGTCCTCACGGCTGACCAGACGCGACGCGATCACGTGCTCGACGAGCCGGGCACGGCGGTTCGTGGCGAAGCTGCGCTGCCCGCCCCGCATGCCGGGCACGCCCACGCGGTCGAACTTGTCGCACACGTTGTCGAGCTTGCGGTTGAAGCGGGTGACGGTCCAGCCCAGGCGCTCGGCGGCCTTCACCGAGGTGGGGATGTCACTCATGCCGGTGCCGTCACGCCGCAGCTGCGGCTCGGCGAGCGCGAGGATCAGCAGCTTCTGGCTGAGGGTCAGGGGCACGTCGCCGATGGTCGACGCACCGCCGTCGTCGTGGTCGCGCCGGGTCGCCCGGAACGCGGGCTCGGCGGCGTGCAGGGTGAGCTCGTAGGTCGTCGGCCCCGCGCTGAAGACCACCGTCGTCTTCTCGAACACCAGCGGCAGTCGCGCGCCGGGCGCGAGCCAGGCCTGCACCCCGCCGGCCGAGTCGGTGACGGTCGCCGTCAGGCGCGTGCCGACGTTCGACAGCCACCACAGCCCGTCGGCATCCGTGATCTCGAGGAAATGCCGATGCAGGAAGAGGTTGTCGTCGAGCTCGAGATCCCCCTCCCGCCCCACGATGAATCGTCCCCCGTGCTCGATGGGGAAGTACTCCCCGGCGAACTCGACGGTCACTCCGGTCGTACCGCTCACTCCACGCACCCCCGTACCGGCTCCGAGGCTCTTCCGTCCTCGCGCCGAAGCATCACATCGATGCACACGATATCGCCCGCCGGGCTCTCGACCTGCACCGTCGTCTCCGCGGTCTGCTTCTGCTCGCCCACGTCATCGAGGCGCACCTGGTTCCAGAGGTAACTGTCGCCCTCCTGCGGGGAGGGATTCGTCCAGGTGAACGTGACGGTCGACCCCTCGCGCGTGCCGGTCGGTGCGGCGAGCGTGGGCACCACGTCGGGAACCACGTCCTGCGGCTGCGCGTCTTCGGATGCCTGCGGTGCGGGTTCGGGTTCGAGACCGGCGACGAGCAGGTTGAGTCCGACGATGCCGCCGATCACGAGCACCACGGCTGCGGCGGCGAGGCCGATCCAGAGACCCGTGCGCGAGCGCCGGGCATCCGTCGCCGCCGGTGCGGGAGCCGTCGGGCCGCCGGGCGCCGGCGGTGCCGGGACGAAGGCCGGGGTCTCGGGCGCGACCACCTGCGGCGCGCGCAGCAGGGTGTGCTCGTCGTCGTACGCGGGCGGCGGCACGGGCGCGGCCGAGGGACGCAGCTGCGTCTGCTCGAACGCCGAGGGCGCGACCGGTGCGTCGAAACGGGGCACCTCGGGCGTGCGGGGCGGGGTGTGGCGCTGGGTCGTCGCCGAGGGCCGCGTCGACGTCGCCATGTCGGGGTCGATGCTGACGAGCTCGCGCACCCGGGTCAGTCCGTCGTCGTCGTCGCGGATCTCGTCGGCGGACGGATGCTCGTCGACGATGTCGATCGGGGTGACCGAGTGCGACAGCTCGATCTGGACCTTCTGCAACGCACGCGCGAACGCGACCGCGCTCGGGAAGCGGTCGTCGGGGTTCTTCGCCATCGCCCGCTCGAGCAGCCGCTGCAGGCTCTCCGGCGAGTCGGGGCGGCCGAGCTGCGGCAGGGCCGCACGCTCGATGCGCTCGATGAGGTCGGCGCTGGAGTTGCGCTCGCCCGGCCGCTCGAACGGCGAGCGCCCGGCGAGCAGGGTGAACAGCGTCGCTCCGAGGGCCCAGACGTCGGTGCGCGGGCCGCTCGTGGGCGGCTCGGCGAACGACTCGGGCGGCGACCACGGGATCGACATGCCGGACGCCTCGGTGGTCGCACCCGTGGTCGACGCGATGCCGAAGTCGGTGAGGGCCGGACGGTTGTACTCGGTCACGAGGATGTTCGCGGGCTTGATGTCGCGGTGCAGCACCCCGGCGCGATGCGCCGTCTCGACGGCACCGGCGACCTGCACACCGACACGGAGCGCCTCGGCGACCGAGAACGACTCCTTGCGCGCGCGCAGCTGCAGGTTCGGACGCGGGCAGTACTCCATCACGAGGTACGGGCGCCCGTCGCCCGCGACACCTGCCTGGTAGATCGTGACGATCGCGGGGTGCGTCGAGAGCATCGCCATGACGTTGGCCTCGTCGGCGAACTCCTGGGCGGATCCGCTCGAGATGCGGTCGGCGAGCAGCACCTTCACGGCGACCCGACGGCGCGGCATCTCCTGCTCGTAGAGGAAGACGTCGGCGAAGCCGCCCGTACCCAGCGGCTCCACGTACGTGAAGCCGGGAAGGACGGGCGGCGGTGACGGGCGACGATTCACGGCAGGTCCTCGAAGGCGACGGTGATCCCGTCGCCGAGATCGATCACGTCGCCGGTGAGCACGAGCGTCTGCTCCCCCGGGTGCAGACGCACGGGGTCCGCGCCCGGGCGCAGCAGCGTCGATCCGTTGGTGGTGTGCAGGTCGATCACGACCACGGTGTCGCCCTCGGGGCGCACCTCGAGGTGGCTGCGGGAGATGTCCTGCTGCGGGCTCTCGACGGCGATCAGGTGTGGAAGGCTCGCCCCGCTGGCCCGCGTGGAGCGCGGACGACGACCGATGATCACGGTGCGATCGAGTTCGACGACCTGCCCGCTCGACACCCGCAGACGGCCGGTGGTCGGGCCGTCGGATGCCCCGGCGACGGGCAGCACGGCGGTCGGCGTCTCATCGGCCGATGCCGGCTGCTGGCGCAGGGCGCGCAACTCGGCGGCGGAGATCGTCGCGCCGTCGTGGTCGCCCTGAGCGGGGAGCGGCGGCACCGGCGGGGCGTCGGCCGGCGCCGGAGCGGTGTGCACCGTCGCTCCGAAGAGCTGGTCGAAGATGTCGTCGTCGTCCGGCGTGATCGTGTCTTCGGCGGGCACGAGGGTGACGCCCTCGATGACCGGCACCGGTCCCGACTCCGCCGGCTGCTCGGCGATCTCCTCGGTGACCGGGGCCGCGTCGGACGCGGGGGCGGCCTCTGCGGGCTCGGGCGTTGCCTCCTCGGCCGCGCCCTCCTCGGCTGCGCCATCCTCCGGCGCGGCCGGCGGCGCGGGGATGATCGGCACGACGGAGACCGGCGGCGACGATACGGATACCGGTGCCACCACCGGCGGCGCGACGACGGGCGGGGGCGTCACGACCGGGGGCACCGGCACGGTGCCGACGAGCGGGGCGCTGATCGCGGCATCCGCTCCGAGCCCCGCTCCCCCGAAGAGAGCGAGCGGCACGGGGGCGGCGGCGAGTGCCGATGCCGAGGCGCCGTCGTGCGAGGCGACGACGATCGGCGCGGGCCCGAGCGCACCCGTCAACGGAGCGGCGTCGTCGGATTCGAGGTCGGCGCTCACCGCTGCCGCGCGCACGATGCCGGTATGCACCGGGAGGCTCGCTTCGCCCTCGACCGTCTCGACGGTGATCTCGATGCGTGTGGCGCCGCCGACGAAGCGCTCGCTCCACGTCGTCACCTCGGCGCCGGAGAGTTCATGCGCGCCATCGGTCGCGGTCACGCGCGCGGTGACCCCGCCGCGCAGCGCGATGCGCACATCGGAACCTTCGGCGACCGCCGCGACGAACGGCGGCAGCGCGGTGAACGACCCGCCCGCCTGTGTGGTGAGCACGTCGACCACCGTCGCCAGCGTCTTGTGCGCCGGGAGCCGCTCCCAGAGGGTCGACACGACCTCGGTGGGGGCATCCGGCGGCAGCGCGACCAGCGCGCCGGGGATCACGATGAGATTCCACTGGCCCGGGCGATAGATGGTCTGCATCAGCGACCCCCTCCTGCTGCGGCTTCACGCGGACGCGTGTTCATGTCGATATCGTCGTCCGTCGCGAGCAGCGTGCCCGGGCGCGAGGCGACCGAGACTGCGTCGGCGACGACGACGGTGATGTTGTCGCGCCCGCCGGCGGCCACGGCCGCCTCGATGAGCGCGTCGGCCGCCCGCTGCGGGTCGGGCATCGTACCGAGGATGTCCCGGATGCGCTCGTCGGACACCTCCGAGGTGAGGCCGTCGGAGCACACCAGCATCCGATCGCCCAGCTCGGCGGGGAACATCCAGTAGTCCGCGTCGCCGGTGCTGGAGGCGCCGATCGCACGGGTGATGATGTTGCGCCGACGGTCGGTGAGCGCATCCTGCGGCGTGAGTTCGCCGGCCTCGATGAGCTCCTGAACGACCGAATGGTCGACGCTGATCTGCTCGAGCTCGCGGTCGGCGAAGCGATAGGTGCGCGAGTCGCCGATGTTCACCGCGAGCCAGTACCCCATGCCGTCGACATCGGCGATCACGACACCGCTGAGGGTCGTGCCCGCACGTCCGTTGCCCGAGGTCGACAGCTCCTCGACGCGGTCGCGAGCCGTCGCCAGCGCCCGCCGCACGTCGTCGAGTTCGAGCGCCGTGCGCCCGATCGAGAAAGCGAACTCGGCGATGACGGCCGCGCTCGCGCGCTCCCCCGCCTCGTGCCCGCCCATGCCGTCGGCGACGACGAACACGGGCGAGGTGGCGAGGTAGGCGTCTTCGTTGAGCGGCCGGCGCAGGCCCGCGTGCGTCGCCGCACCCGACGAGACGACCAGTCCGGGCCTCATGCGTAGCCCCCGACCGTGACGATGCGGTCACCGATCTCGATCGCGTCGCCGAGCCTGACCGGCACGCGCTGACCCGGCGGGCAGGCGATGCGCTGGCCCTCGCGCACGATCGTGGTGCCGTTGGTCGAGTGGCGGTCGAGCACCCATCCGCCCGAGATCTCGGCGGCGGCCTCGAAGTGCGTCTTCGACAGAGAGAGCGTCTCATCGCGCACCGCCACGGTCGCCGCGCCCTCCTCCGGGCCCGGATTGCGACCGAAGACCGTGCGCCGCGAGACCGAGACGCGGGTGCCGTCGTCCCACGTGAAGATGAGCCGGTGACCGGGGATGCTGATGCGGGTCGACTCGACGTCGGGGTCTTCGACGAGAGGCGCCGCGGCGGGCGCCACCGGCGCGGGCGCGGCCGGGGCGGCCGGCGCGGGCGCAACAGGCGCCGGTGCGGAGACCGGTGCCGAGGACGCGGGCGGGGCCGGCGCTGCGGGCTCGGCCTCGTCGGGTGTCGGAGCCGAGGGCTGCGGCGGGCGGGGCGGAGCATCCTGCGTCACGCCGGGGACGAAGGCGATCAGGTCGCCGCCCTCGCCGATCGGCGCGGCCGGCGCCACCGGTGTCGCCGGGGCGGGGAACACGGGCGCCGACGGCGCGTAGGGTTCGGCCGGAGCGGGCGGGGCTTGCGGGGACGCCGTGGGCGCGGGAGGAGCAGCGGGCGCCTGGCCGGGAGCGGTCGGCGGTGCGTAGGGCGAGACCGCGGCCTGCGGGGCCGGTGCGTGCGGGGCCGGGGCATGCGTGGCTCCGTACGATCCGGGGTGGGGCAGACCCGGGATCGCGGGCGGCTGCGACGGAGCGGTCGGCGCGGGGTACGACGGCGACGCACCGTCGACGATCGGCATCGCCGTGGTCGACGGCGCCACGATCGGCACGATCCCGCCCTCGGCGGGGGCGTCGAGCATGAGCGAGCGACCGACCTTGTCGTGCCAGCCCTGGAAACGGCCCGAACCGTCGAACAGCGGCGTGAAGTACCCCACGACGATGCCGGCGGCGAGGCCGAAGATGATGTTGCGCAGGAGGGCGCGACCGAAACCGATCGACGAGCCGTCGGTCTCCGACACGAGGCGCAGACCCTGGGCGCGCATGCCGATGGATCCCGCACCGGCCTGCATGTTCGTGTAGAACACGAACCAGCCCAGCAGCACGAGACCGACGAGAGGCCCGCCGATGGTCACCGTCATCAACGACGCCTCGAGCCCGCCCGAGAGAGCGGTGGCGATGCCGAGCACGACGCTGAGCACGATCGCCAGGCCGCCGGCGATCAGCGCGTCGATGAGGTACGCGACCGCGCGCCGGGAGATCGGGGCGATCTGACCGAAGGGGAGCTGGGTCATGGGGTCTCGCTCTCGGGGGCGGTGGTGCGGTCGTTGTTCTCGATGGTGCCAGGTTCGCGGCGTGCGCGCGCGTCCGCCGAATCGGCGACGCGTGCGGCGGCGGCGTCCTTCAAGCCTTGGAAGCCGTTCGACAGGGCCGTTCCGCCGAGGAGCGAGCGCAGATTCGCCCGCGCTTTCCACCGCTTCCAGAAGCCGGCATCCTTGCCCAGGCCGCCGACGATGTCGTCGACCTCGCTCCAGAACGCCTCGACATCCGCCGGCGTCGGATCGGTCGGGCCGAAGATCTCCGCATCCGCGCGCTGCGCCAGCACGGCCGCCTTCGGTACGTCGAGCGTGGCGACGACGGTCGCGGCATCCTCGACGCGCGTGCCGCCCGGCGCGATCCGGGCACCGTAGTCCGTCGCGCGATCGGTGAGTTCGTCCCAGCCGCCGCTGATGCGGTCGGAGGTGCGCGCGGCGCTGCGGCGCGCACGGCGCTTGGCCGCCTTCCACGCACCGATCACGATGAACGGCGAGGCGAGGAGGGCGAGGATCGCGAGCGTGATGCCGCCGATCGCGAGGATCGTGCCCAGGATGCCGAGGATGTTGAGGGTCTCGTCCTCGGACTTGCGGTCGTCGGGCAGCGTCGGAGGCAGGTCGACCGGCTCCTGCGGCGGGGGCGGCGGCTGCAGCACCTGCGGCTTGGGGTCGACGCGCGGCTTGGTGTTCTGGTCGTTCGGCACCTGATCCTCGGGCGGGGTCGGGGTGAACGGCAGCCATCCCACGCCCTCGAAGTTCACCTCGACCCAGGCGTGCACGTCGTCGCCGGTGGCGGCGAACTCGGCGGCCTTCGCGTCTTCCTCGTCGGGGTAGTACCCCATCACGACGCGGGCGGGGATGCCGACCTCACGGGCGAGCAGCGCCATCGCGACCGCGTACTGCTCGTCGTCGCCGATCATCTGGTCGCCGCCGACGAGCGTCGAGATACGCTCCGCCGTGTGGCCGGCGCGAGAGATGACCTCGCCCTCGAGGCCGTGGCTGAAGAATCCGCCGTCGGCCAGCATCGTCTCGAGCGCACGCACCTGCTCGATCGGGGACTCGGCATCCGCCACGGTCTCGGCGGCGAGCGCCGTGAGTTCCTCGGGCACGTTGCTCTGCTTCGGCTGGGTGACGTTGCCGAACGCGACCTCGGCGAGGCGGTCGTCATCGATCTCGTTCGGGATCACGGTGTCGACCGTGTACGTGTCTCCGGTCGTGAGTCGCGACGTCGCCACCGCGGTACCGGTCTCGGTGTTGTAGAACGTGCCGCGACGCAGCTCTTCGGCGCGGTCGCCCGTGTATTCGATCTCGGAGACGGCACCGGCATCCGGCACCCACACCCCGCTGTACTCGGCGATCTCGACCTGCAGCGTGACCGGGATCCCCTCGGCCTCGGGCGACATGTCGGAGCGCAGCGGCGTGAATGCGCTCGACGACCCCGGTCCCCCGTCGGTGACGTTGTAGACCATGCCGTCGAACTGGTCCATGACCGCGATGCGGATGCGCGCGTTCTCGGGCAGGCCCCGCACGGTGAAGAGCGTCTTCACCTTCTCATCGCGCACGTTCTTGCGGAACGCCTGCAGCGGGCTCGGGTAGTCGCGGATGTCGAACGGCGGGATGATCACGTCACGGAACACGTGGCGGGTCTCGGCGGGGGCGGCGATGGCCGACGATGCGATGCCCGCTCCCGCGGCGATCGCGAGCACGGCCGCACCGGCCAGCAGCCGGCGCAGGCGCATGTGAGCCGCTCGCGACGGGTCGACCTCGCTCACCGAGATGGCCGAGTTCTGCGGCGCCCACAGCTGCCGCAGCGCCAGCCAGGCGATGGCCACGACCGCGAACACGAGGCCCTGCACGAGGGGGAACGCCGTCTCGGGGGTGCCGAGCGCGATCACCAGCACGAGCAGCGTGCCCGCGGGGATCAGCGCCCACGCGACGTTCGACAGCCGCAGCGCGAGCGAGGCCGTGACGGTCGACGCCACGAGAGCCAGCAGGAACGGCACGAGCAGGTGTCCGTCGGCGGCCGAGACCGGGGCGACGGTCGTGAGCATCTGCTTCCACGACGTCACCACGCCCAGCGCGAGCTTCTGCAGCGTCTCGAACGTGGGCACGACGCCGGCGATGGTCGTGGCGGGGAGAGCGAGCGCCCCACCGAAGACGAAGTACACGGCGATCGTGAGACCGGTGATGATCAGGATGCCCCAGCGCCGCCAAGCCGAGACACCGGCGATCGCGAGGCCGAGGACGAGGCCGCCGATCGCCGCGGGCAGGAACGACCCGCCGGCGAACGTCGGCCAGAAGCCGAGGAGCACGGCGCCGACGACCAGAGCCGTGGCGACGAGATCGAGGATCCAGCGGCGCAGCGGAAGGGCGATCGGCGCGGCCGGGATCGCGGGCGCGGTCATGCGAGCACCTTCTGCAGAGCGAGGGGGATCTGCTCGAGCGCGCCGATCGTGACGACGTCGGCGTCGCCGATGCGGCGCAGCTCGGGCGACGAGAGCGTGGAGTCGGTGACGATCGCGAGAACCCGCGCGCCGAAGGGCAGGCGCGCGCACGCGAGCCGCAGGTCCTCGGTGCGCACCTTCGATCCGCACACCAGCACGACGATGCTGGCGAGCGGCATGCTCGCGGCGAGCACCCCGGCGAGTTCGGCGATGCCGCCCTCTCGGGGTTTGGAGTTCTCGACGGCCGAGAGCGAGTCGAGCAGTTGCTTGCCGGTGCTCGACGGCAGCTCCCTGCCCTGCACCCGCATGTCGACGCGCTGCGAATCGCGCAGGGCGCGCAGGCCGATCGATCCGGCAGCCGAGATCGCGAGCTCGAAGTCCTCGTCGCGGGCGTAGTCGCCGGTCGAGCGCGACAGGCCGATCACGAAGTGCGATCGGCGGGTCTCCTCGTACTGGCGCACCATCATGGTGCCGGTGCGCGCGGTCGACTTCCAGTGCACGTGACGCAGGTCGTCGCCCGGCTGGTATTCGAGGAGGGCGTGGAACGAGACGTCGTCGCGCGACAGGTCGGCCGCCGGCATCCCCTCGAGGTCGCGGAGGAATCCGAGCGATTGGCCGTCGAAGAGGATCGTGCGCGGGTGCACGAACAGGTCGACAGGGTCGTCGCTGCGGCGGGCGCGCTCGAACAGGCCGAGCGGATCACCGCGCACGACGCTCACCGGGCCCACCTTCACGACGCCTCGCTTCTGGGTGGGGATCGCGAAGAGCTCCTCGGCTTCGGCGCCCGGAGCGAGGCGCTGGATGCCGAACTCCCCGCGCCCCGCGCCGACCGGCAGCACGACGCGCGAGGGCAGGATCGCCCGCGTTCCGAGGTTCGCGAGCTTCAGGGCACCGATCGCCCGCTCCCCCACGACGACGCGGGTGCGGGCGAGGTCGAGCGAGACGTCGTAGGCGGTGCGTCCGATGAGGAACAGGGCGCACAGCGCGACGGCGATCGCGATGACGAGGGCGGTGATCGTGAACTCCGCCCACCCGGCGATCTGCCCGAGGATCCAGAATCCGACCGCGAGACCGATCAGCACCCACGCCAGCGGACGCACGGCCTGCGCGATGAGACGGAGGCGCGCGAGCATCCGCACACCGACGACCGCCGCGATGTCGCGCCAGCCGGCGTCGCGGTCGATCGTGGGCTGCGTGCTCTGCAGGGCCTCCGTGGTCATCAGGCCGCCGTTCGCGCCTGCGGCGCCGCCACGGAGTCGAGCACCCGGGCGATCACG
This sequence comes from Microbacterium sp. NPDC090225, assembly GCF_044772365.1. Lineage (NCBI taxonomy): Bacteria > Bacillati > Actinomycetota > Actinomycetes > Micrococcales > Microbacteriaceae > Microbacterium > Microbacterium sp. NPDC090225. Next base: position 1,692,015 of record NZ_JBIVYS010000001.1, read on the forward strand.
GTCTCGCTCGACGTGCCGGCGAACTCGGCCTCGGCGTCGAGCAGCATGCGGTGCTGCCAGACGGGGCGCGCGAGGACCTTGATGTCATCGGGCAGCACGAAGTGGCGGCCGTGCGCGGCGGCCCACACCTTCGCGATGCGGATCATCGCGATCGCTCCGCGCACCGAGACCCCGAGACGCGTCGCCGAGTCGGTGCGGGTCGCCTCGGCGAGCTCGGCGGTGTACCGCAGCACGGCGGGCTCGACGTGCACCGTCGCGGCGAGGTCGGCCATATCGGCGACCGCGCTGGTGGTGATGATCGCGGCCAGGCCGGCGGAGGGGTTGCGGTCGGATGCACCGGCCAGGATGCTCTCGGTGACGGCGAGATCGGGGTAGCCGATCGACGTCTTGATGAGGAAGCGGTCGAGCTGGGCCTCGGGGAGCTTGTACGTTCCGGCCTGCTCGATCGGGTTCTGCGTCGCGATCACGAGGAACGGGCGCCCGGTCTCGTGCGTGACGCCGTCGACCGTGACGCGCGACTCCTCCATGACCTCCAGCAGCGCGGACTGGGTCTTGGGCGAGGCGCGGTTGATCTCGTCGGCGAGCACGATCGACGCGAAGATCGGTCCCTTGTGGAACTCGAACCGGTGCTGCTGCTGGTCGTAGATCGTGACGCCGGTCACGTCGGAGGGCAGCAGATCGGGCGTGAACTGGATGCGCGCGCTGGTGCCCTGCACGGTGGCGGCGAGCGCCTTCGCCAGGCTCGTCTTGCCGGTGCCCGGGGCGTCCTCCAGCAGCACGTGCCCCTCGGCGAGCATCGCGGAGATCACCAGGCCGACGATCTCCTGCTTCCCCTGCACCGCCTTGTCGACGTTCTCGACGAGACGGTGGAAGGTGCCCTGGAACCAGGTGGCCTGCTCGGGAGTCATGGTCATGAGTGTGTCGTTCCCTGTTCTCGTGGGGTGTCTTCGCGTGCAGAGGTGTCGTACCGGATCACTGCCAGGTCCTGCGCTCGTAGGCCGTGCCGTCGATGACGACCCAGGCCTCGATCGTGCCACGGCGCATGCCGAGGTAGCAGCCGATCCGCTCCTCGTAGTTGCCGTTGCCGTCGGTCGTCACGTTGCGACCGCCGAACGTGCCGCCGTACGGCGCGGGCGCGTTGCTCGCGCACTGCAGGTACATCGTCTTGTTGGGCGGGAAGTCGCGCATCGTGACGTAGAAGTACGAGCAGGTGCCGTCGTTGCAGTTGGGTTGACCGTTCGCGTTACCGCTCGAGGTGACCCAGGCCTTGGGCGGCGGCTTCGAGCCGGAGGTCTCGCTGGTGGAACGCTCGACCGTCTGACCGGCGGAGTCCGTCACGCGCACCGTGATCGAGTGCGACTGGCTGTAGCCGTTGCCGACCGTGCGCGATCCGTTCGCGGCCACGCCTTCCCATCCGCCGCCGTTGATCCGGATCTGCACGGAGCTGATCTCGCGGCCGTTCGCCGACTGGTTACCGTTCCACGAGAACGTCACACTGGTGGCGTTCTGTTGGGACGAGAGTCCCGGCTGGCTGAGCGGTCCGTACGGCCGACCCGAACGCGTGGCAGAGCCCTCGCTGGCGTAGGTCGTGCCGTCGACGGTCGCGACCGCGCGCAGCACCACGTTGTAGGTCGTGCCGTTGGTGAGGCCCGAGATCACGTTGTTGCCCGGGATGCCTGCCCAGCTCCCCCCGCCGTTGAGCGAGTACTGGTACTGCACCTCGTTCTCACGGGCGCCGTTGCGCGCGCCCGCCGTCCACGAGAGCGTGAGTGCACGGTCGCCGTCGGCGACCGACGAGAACGACGGCGCGCTGGGCTTGTTGACCCCTCGGCGTGGGGCCGACATCGGGCTCCACTCGCCCCAGCCCGCCTTGTTGATCGCGCGGATGCGGTAGGTGTACGGCGTCTCCGAGGTCGCGACGGTGACGGCCTGCGAGCGCGCTCCGGCGTTCGGGGTGAGGGTGTTGCGGAGGGTGCCGCCCTCCCACACCTCGAGCTGGAAGGAGTCGATCGCGTCGCCGTTGGCGCTGCCGGGCTCCCACGAGACCTGCATCTGCGCCTGGTTGCCGACGCCCTGGATCTCGGCGGTCGTGGGAGCGGCGGCGGGCATCGGGGGCCCGGCCGGGATCTCGGATGCCGACCATCCGCTCCAGCTCGACGGTTCGGGCGCGCGGTTGTGGGCCTGCACACGCACCTGGTAGTTGCCGCCGTTCTCGAGGCCCTCCCAGGTCATGGAATTGCCCGTGACCTGCTTCTGCGTCACGCCGGACGGCGGCGCGGGCGAGATCTCGAGGGTGTAGCTCTCGACCGGCGACCCCGGGGTGGTGGGCGTCTGCCAGCTCACGTCGAGCGACTTGTCGCCGAACTTCAGGGTCGGCGGGTTCGGGGTGTCGGGACGCGCGTCCGGCCGCGCGATCGCCGAGCCGCCCGAGGGCTCGGACTCGCCGACGCGGTTGGTGGCCGTGACCTGGAACGAGTACTCGACGTTGTTGGTGAGGCCGTCGAGGGTGCAGGTCGTCGAGCCGCACTCCTTCGAGTAGGGGTTGCCGGTCACCGAGCGCACCGTGTACTTCGTGATCTCGGCGCCGTTGTTCGACGGCGCGCCGTACGAGACGACGACCGTGCGATCCTGCACGCTCGACACGGTGGGGGTGCCCGGGGCATCCGGCACGCCCTGCACGGTCACGATGATCTGGCCGTTGGCCTCGCGGTCGGGGTCCTTCGTGGCGTCCTGGATGCGGTAGCGCACGACCATGGTGCCGACGAAGTCAGCGGCGGGGGTCACCACGACCTCGTCGCCCTGCACCTCGGCACCGCCCGACCCCGACTCGGTCGACGCGTTCATGAGCTTGAGCGGCGTCTCGGGGAACGGGTTGAAGTCGTTCGCGAGCACGGGCACCGTGATGCTCTTGCCCTGGTCGGCCTCCGAGATCGTGTCGGTGTTCGCGGCCGGGAGCGGCCGGGTCGACGCCCCGACGCGCACCGTGACGGTGCCCTCGACGGGCTCGGTCGTGCCGTCGGAGATCTCGAGCTTGAGAGAGGCGACGGTGCCCTTCTCGACGTCGGATCCGGCTTCGACGAGCAGCTCCTGTCCGTCGATGCGCGCGCTGATGCCGTCGCCCGCGCCGCTCACGTACGTGTACGTGTGCACGCCGGCGTCTTCGGGGTCGGGGTCGGTCGTCAGCGGCACGAGGTCGAGGCGTGTGGCGTCCTCACCGGCCGCGACGACCATCTCGGTGCCGATGAACTCGGGCTGCTGGTTGTCGGGCGGCAGGACGTTGATCGGAATGCTCAGCGTGGCCTTGCGCCCCTCGGGGTCGTCGGGCCCGGTGCCGTCGGTGACCTCGAAGGTGAGCGCGTCCTGCCCGAAGTAGCCGTCGGCCGAGGTGTAGACCAGCGTCGTCTCGTCCTGCACGAGGTCGGCGCCGTTCGCGTGAACGGCGCTCACGCGGGCGTGCTCGGTGATGCGCGCCGTGCCGCCTCCGGCGACGGTCACGTAGTCGGCGAGCGGGACCTCCTTGGTCTCCCCGCTCATGACCTCGAGCGGCTCGGTGGAGTCGAGGATCGGGCGCAGATCGGATTCGGCCGGGACGAAGATGAAGGCGGATGCCTCGAGCCCGTCCTGATCGGTGAGGGTGTAGCGGATGAGCTGGAGCTCCTCGGTGACGGTGACCCGCACCATCCCGTTCTCCAGCTGCGTCGCGCCCTCGCCGAGGGTGACCTCGAGCCGGTCGGTGGTGCCGTCGGGGTCTTCGTCGTTGACGAGGATGTCGATGTCGGCATCCAACGTGCCCTCGGTGAGGTCGGTCGGTCGCACGCGGTCGTCGCGGGCGATCGGCGCCTGCAGGGGCACGTCCTCATCGACCGTGATCTGCAGCGCGGCGGTCGCGGTCGCGCCACGAGTGTCGCGGATCGTGTACTGCAGCGAGGTCTCGAGCGCGCGGTCGGGCGCCTGCACCAGCACGCGGTCGCCCGAGACGCGGGCCTCGATGCCCGTCTCGGTGGGCACCTCGAGTCCGTCTTCGACCAGGACGATCTTGTCGCCCTCGGGGTCGGAGTCGTTCTCCATCACGGGCACAGCGATCTCACGACCGGGCCGCACGACGACGGCATCCTTCACCGCATAGGGCGCTTGGTTGACCTTCTCGGCGGGGGCGATGCCGACGCGGATCGTCGCGATGCCCTCCTTGCCGAGGCGATCGCGCACCCGGTACTTGAACACGTCGACACCGGCCGAGCCGTCGAAGGCCTCGTAGGTGAAGTAGTTCTGCGCGGTCTCGGTGATGCGGCCCTTGGTCGGGTTCGACGCGATGTCGATCAGCTCGACCGAGTCTCCGTCGGCGTCGATGCCGTCGAGCGGCACGGCGATGTTGGCGGTCGATCCGGCGAGCACGCGTGCCACGAGGTCCTGCGGACGCGGGGCCGCGTTCGTCTCCTCGTCGATCGGGAGGATCTGGATCGTGACGTACCCGGCGTCCTTCTGCTGACGCGAATCGACGGCTTCGTAGGTCAGGTAGACGGTCTTCGCGACCGGACCGGCCTTGAAGCGCACCGTGTCCTGCGACACGAAGGCCTCGCCGTCCTCGGGGTCGACGAGCGGCTCGACGAGCTCGGGCACGACGTGCAGCACGTCGTCGTTCGGGTGGGTGTCGTTGTCGAGCACCGGGATCGTGACGACGTCACCGGCGCGCACGGTCGCGGTGTCGTCGTTCACGACCGGCTGGAGCAGCTTGTCGGGTGCCGGGATCGGGATCACCACGACCTCGCCCTCGGCCGATTTCGAGCCGTTCGAGATGCGGTACGTGATGCGCGCCTGATCGGTCAGCGCGCCCTGGTCGGTGATGCGCAGCGTCTCGTGGTTGATGACCGACACCGAGATGCCGGAGTCCTCCTCGATCGACACCGACTGCACGACGAGGATGCCGCCGGCGGGGTCGACGTCGTTGGCGAGCACGCCCACGAGCACGTCGCCGCCCGTGGGCAGCAGCGCGACATCGCGCACGGCGACCGGGGGCAGATCGGTCTCGGTCGCCTCGAGCACGTCGACGCGCACGATCCCCTCGCCGTTCTCAGGACCGGCGGTCGCGAGGTACAGCACGTAGTAGGTGCCCGGATTGTCGGCGGTGAAGGTGAACGTCTTGTTCGGTGCGTCGGGCAGCACGGTGGCGCCGGGCACCTCGCTCACCCGGCCGAGGCGCAACGGCTCACGACCCGAACTGGTGTCGTTCGCGAGCGGGGCGACCGTGACCTGCTCGCCGACGCGCGTCACGACATGGTCGGCGTTGGTCTTCGGCTTCGTCGATCCCTCGGGGCGCACGTCGAGGGTGAGGGATGCCGTCGCGCTCTCGCCGTATCCGTCGGCGACCGTGACCTGCACCTCCTTGCGGCCCTGCAGGCTCGCGGTGGCCTTGTACGTGATCTGGCCGTCGGTGCTGAAGTCGACCTCGTCGCCGGGAGCGGGAACGACGTCCTTCAGGTAGACGTCATCGCCTTCGGGGTCGATCCAGTCCGGGAGGATGTTGTACGAGACCGTCCCGCCGGTCTCGATCGTGAGGCTCGTCTTGCGCTTGGGCACGGGGGCGGTGTTGATGCTGTCGTCGTACACCGTGAGCGTGACGGTCGCCGTGTCCTTGCCGCCACGGCCGTCGTCGGCCTCGTAGGTGAAGGTCGTCGAGCCCTTCGCATCCTCGGCGACGGCGATCTGGAGCGAACCACCGTTCTGCACCTGCTGGATCTCGCCGATCGACGGCTGGGATTCGGCCAGGGTCGCGACCAGCACGTCACCGTCGGGATCGTTGTCGTTGTCGAGCACCGGGAGCATGGTCGTCACGCCCGGGCGAACGCCGAACGAATCGTCCTCGGCGATCGGAGGGGTGTTCTCCTCCTTGCGCTCGGGCAGAGTCGTCTCGACGGTTTCCTCGGTGGAGTCGTCCTCGTTCTCGGTCTCGCCCTCGGGCGGGGTGAGGTCGTTCCAGTTGTCGACGCGCTGCAGGCTCTCGTCGGCCAGCCAGGCTGCTCCGCCCACGGCGTCGTTGAGGATGATGACGTCGCGGTTCACGCGGAACACCAGGCTCTGCGACTCTTCGGCGCCTTCGACGGTCGCGTTGACGTCGTTGGTGCTGCCCGGGCATTCACGGATGAACGTCGCCGTCCCCGCCCAGGCGCCGTAGGTGCAACCGCGCAGCCAGACCGGCGCGGTCGGAGTTCCGGTGCCGCCGGCCTGGGTGGTGCTCGGCTCGCTGCCGTCGAAGGGCAGGCGCACGAGAGCATCCGGGGTGGCGATGGCGACGGCATCCGTCTCTGCGGATGCCTGCTGCAGAACCGCCTCGTTCGCCCCGGGGAGCTCGGTGCGGAAGCCGCCGGGCGAGGTGACGATGCCGGCTGCGGCGTCGAGCACGACCGGGGTGGTGCCGACGGCGGTGATGGTGGGCCGCGCAGAGGTGTCGATCTCGCCGACCGAGGCGGCCGAGGGGTCGCCTGCCTCGCCTTCGGCGTCGACGGGGACCGTGACGACTTCTCCGCGCTCGGCCGACAGACCGTAGACGGTGCCGTCCGTGCCGACGGCGACGTCGGCGTCGGCGCCGAGCTCGGCGACCGGGTCCTGCACCTCGGGCTCGAACCCGGGCACACCCTGCACGGGCACGACCCACAGCTCACCCGTCTTCTGATCGAGGATCGCGGCGGTGCGGTTGCCGAGGGCGACCTTGGAGGCGGTGGGGATCGCGGCCGAGTCACCGAGGGCGACGCGGGCGGGGTCGACCGCGGTCATCGTCGAGGCGCTCTCGTCGACGACGAGGATGTTCGTGGCGTCCTGCAGGATGTCGTAGTTCTCACCCGTCGTGCGCAGGCCGCCGTCGAGCACCGTGGACTCGTGGTTGAAGTGACCGACCAGCAGGCTCGACGTCTTGGTGATCCAGACCCCGCCGTCGTTCAGGTCGACCTTCGTGGTGGGGAAACCCTCGTAGGTGAAGGCCATGGTGGTGATCGCGATCACACCGACCGTGACCCCGGCAGCGGAGGCCAGGGTCTTGGGTCGTGCCCGCATCCAGGACAGCGCCTTCATTCCGTGTTCCCCCCACAGGTCCGTGCTCGACTGTTGCCGAGCGGCCCGGGGCCGCACGGCGCACCTGAACATCCTAACCGCGTGCTGGAATGCCACTGCATGGGGAGAGTTCCCCATGCAGTGCGGTGGGGCCCCGGAGCCTCCGGAGCCCCCAGACAGTCAGCGCGCCGGAGCCGAGAGGTCGATCGTGATGATCATGTCGCCTGCGACATCACGGCTGATATCGCCGCTCACGTCGACGCTTTCGCTCTCCCTTTCATGCGCGCTCTTCGGGCTCGGCGTTCCTGCGCCGGGACGTGCGGGCGCGGACCAGGGCGAGGATCACGCCGCCGATGATGAGGAGTGCAGCGACGATGCCGCCGCCGATCGCCCAGGGCAGCCATGCGGGAAGGGCAGTCGAGGCGCTCTCTTGCGCGGCCGTCTCTTTGTCCGGTCCCGTTGTCGGCGCGGGACTCTCGGCGGCCTCGAGTTCGCGTTCTGCCTCGCGCACGTCCGCTGTGGACGGAGAGCCGAACTCATCGTCCGCATCGAAGATCGGGTTCACATCCGGATACTTCGTCGGATCCACCGCCAGCATGCCCGTCAACGACGCGGCACCGTAGCCCGTGCTGCTGTTCCACTCGGGCTCGTGCTCACCCTTCGTGCCCGTGTTGTGGATGAGGCTCTGAATCAGCTGCCCCGCCGTCGCGTCCGGATACTTCTGCTTCACGACCGCCAGGAAGCCTGCGACGATCGGGGTGGCGAACGACGTCCCCCCGCTCAGGCTCTGCGCGTCCCACGACTCCCGCGTCCCTTGCAAGAGAACTCCGACGCCGGGACCCGAGGCGACAACCTGGTCATCATTGTTCGCATGCTGCTCGGTTCCCTCCCACGTCGTTGTCGATTGGATCATTCCGTCCGCATCGAACGACTGGACCCCGACAGCTCCGTTCGGGACAACCTGCACTTGGCTCAGTTGATCGTTCACCAGCGCGACGACGACAACGACGCCAGCCGCATGGGCTTTCGCGATCGTGTCTGTGTTCATGAAGTCAAACGTGCTCGAGATGGAAATGATGTCGGCACCTGCGTCGATCGCATCCAAGATCGCCGCGCCTTGTCCTGTGAGGTCGTCCTCGCTTCGGAGAGGTGCACCATTGGCCTGCGTGCATTCGATTTCTGTGCTCATCGGGTCTGTCGGGTCGGCGGGAACGGAAGCGTCGTAGTACAGAAGAGATGCACCCGGCGCCACTCCCTTGATCGGCACGCCACCGGCCGGCGCCTCGCCCGATCCGACGATCATCGATGCCACGTTCGTGCCGTGATGCGCGGCGATGTAGTCCGTCGAGGTCGCCGGATACGGCTCACCCGCCTCGTCGTAGCAATACGACGGCTCGCGTACCTCGATGTTCGCTCCGCGCAGCCCGATCACGTCCGGATTGATCTGGGTGTCGATCACCGCGACCGTCACACCCGTGCCGTCGAAACCGGCGTCGTGCGCGTCCTGCACATGGCCCCGCTCGAAGTACCACAGCCCGGACTCCAGGTCCTCGGATGAAGAAGCGCTCGACGGCGCCGCGATACCCAGCACCAGCGCACCCGCCATCGCCACGGCGCCCAGCGCACGACCGCGCATCAGTGGCCGCCGCCCACGGCCACGCCCCTCACGCGAACGGAGCGTCAGCCGACCAGACGCCCCGTCACCCAGCTCGACAAAAATCCCCATCGGACCCCCTCCGAATCCCGCACGCGCCGACCGAAACGTCGTGCGTCCGCGGTCGATCGTAAGCCACGAATCACCGACGAAGAGACGATCTCGACTTGATATATCAGCACACCAAAAATCGAGGTCAGAGATGGAAAACGAAAGCGGCCCGGGGATGTCTCGCCGAGTCAGGCGAAGACGACGAAGCCGAGCGTCACGAGCCCCGCGAGCGACACCGCGCACGCACCGGCGAAGGTGAGCAGCGTTGCGCGGCTGCGACGCACTCCCTGCCGCGCCACCGACGGGAGCGCCGGGTTCTCGACGCGTGTCGATGCCGGACCACCGCCGACTGCGGGTGGGGCCTTCGGCACGAGCGGAGCGGGGCGCGGCTTGTAGATCGCCGGTGGCTCGGGCTCGGTCGGGCGCTCGAACGAGACCGCGCTCCGAGGAATCGTGTCTTCGAGCGAGGAGGGAGGGTCGAACACCGTGTTCCGCCGACGACGCAGGCCGCGCCGCGGACGCACGATCGTCTCCTCGAGACCCGACGGCGCGACGGCAGTGCCACCCGAGCGATCAACGATGACCGTCGATTCGTCCAGCTCGAACGATGCCGGGCGCGCGCGGTCGACCACGACGGTCGGCTCGTGGTCATCGTCCGACGATGTGCCGCGGGTGCGGTCGACGACGATCGTCGCCTCGTCGATGTCGGATGCCGCGGGGCGCGAGCGCCCGACGACCACGGTCGCCTCGTTGTCGTCCATGTGCGCCTCGTCGTCCTCGACGTGCACCTCGGCATCCATCTGCGACGACGCGGACTGCGTCTCGGCATCCGCCTGCACCGACTCCGCCTGCACCGCGCGCCGACGGTCGCGTCGCGTGACGATGACGGTCTCTTCGTCGATCTCCTCGGTCATCGCGCGCGCACCGGGATCGTCGTGCCCTCGAGCATCGAGTCGGTGCCGACCGACACCGCCATCCGGCCGGCCGTATCGTCGTCGCGTCCGGCGCGCAGGCCGCCGGCGACGACGTCGATCACGACGACCGAGACGTTGTCGCGTCCGCCCGCCTGCAGCGCTCGGCGCACCAGAGCGGATGCCGCGGTCTCCGGGCGACCGCACATCGTCAGGGTCGCGCGGATCGCCTCGTCGCTCACCTCTCCGCTCAGGCCGTCGGAGCAGAGCAGCAGGCGTTCGCCGTCGATCACGGGCAGCAGCCAGCTGTCGGCCTCGCTGTCGGCCGCGCCGATCGCACGCGTGATGATGTTGCGCTGGGCGAAGGTCGCGAGATCCTCGGGACGCATCTCTCCTGCGTCGACCATCTCCTGCCCGAGGGAGTGGTCGATCGTCAGCTGCACGAGGTCGTTGGCGTGATGGCGGTAGACGCGCGAGTCGCCGACGTTGAAGACGAGCCAGTGCGGCAGCCCCTCGTGCTCGACCAGGGCCACACCCGAGACCGTGCTGCCGGCGCCCTGCTTGTGTGCGGCGGCGATCGACTCGACCACGGCGGTCGCGCGGCCGAGCGCCAGGCGAACGTCGTCGATCGTGACCGCCGTTCCCCGCAGCGGTTCGAAGGCGGCGACCACGGCGGCGCTCGCCCGGTCGCCGGCCTCGTGCCCGCCCATGCCGTCGGCCACGAGGAACACGGGGGCCGCGGTGAGCAGGGAGTCCTCGTTCGCGGCGCGCTTGAGACCGGTGTCGGTCAGCGACGCGACGTTGAGCACGACCTGGTCGACGGTCACGAATCGCGCTCCGCGATCACGTGCATCCCGACCTCACCGAGGATGAAGCGCCCGGTGCCGACGACGCTCTCGCCCGGGTCGAGCAGCACCTCGGTGCCGTCTTCGGCCACGACGACGACGCCGTTGGTCGCGTGCAGGTCGGTCAGACGCCACTCGTCGTCGGTCACGACGAGACGCGCGTGGGTCTTCGAAAGGGTGCGGGTGGCGTCGGTGATCGACAGGCGCTGCTCGCCCGGGTCGCCGGTCGGGTTGCGGCCGATCACGACGCTCGCGCCCGAAAGTGCGAAGCTGCGGCCGTCGTCGAGCACCAGTGAACGACGCACCCCGCGCTTGCGGGCGACGACGACGGTCGCTTCGAGGTCGTCCTCGACGGCGACCTGCCGGGGCTTGATGATCGTCTGCGCGAGGTCGTCGGCGAGGAGGTCATCGGACTCGGCGTCCTGCGTGAGCGGAGCCTCGGCGACGGGCGGGGCGGCAGGAGCGGCCGGGGGCGTGGCGACCAGGGGGACGGGAGGGATGCCGGGAGCCGCCGGGAGCTCCGTCTCAGCCGGTGACGTCGGCGCCGCAGCCGGCGGCGCCGGGGGCGTGAAGACGGGCGGGGTCGGAGCGAAGGCGGCCGGCAGCGGGAACTTTTCGGCGGGTGCAGCCGGCGCGACGGGTGCGGCCGGGGGCAGCGGAGCGGATGCCGGGGCCGGAGAAGCGGCAGACGGCGCGGCGGGCGGCGCGGCGGGCGGCGCGGCGGGCGGCGCGGCCGGAGCGGGCACGACCGGCGACTGCGGAGCGGATGCGGTCGGCGGAGCGAAGGACGGAGCCGGCGGCTGCGGGGCAGGGGCCGGAGACTGCGGAGCGGCCGTGGGGGGCTGCGGTGCCGGCGGCTGAGGTGCGGCTGCGGGAGCCTGCGGGGCCGGGGCGAACGCCTGCCACTCGGCCGGGATGCCGGCGTTGCCGGCGGCGGGCGTGGCGGATGCCTCGGACCCGCCGCTCGTCGAGCGCGGAGCCGGGATGAATCCCCCGGTCGGCGCCACACCGGCGTGCGCCGAGGCGGGGCGCTGCGGCGCGAAAGCCGGGAGCGCGTAGTCGCGGGTGTCGCCGGTGGTCGGCTCGAGCAGCGGCTGGGGCGTGCGGCGCGGCCCCGGCTGCAGGGCCGCGAGGCGGTCGCCCTCCGGGTACGGCGGCGCCCCGGCGGCGAGGATCGTCGCCCACACGGGAGGCAGCAGGATCGCGAGCACCGTCGACCCGGCACCGCGACCGAACTGCTGGTTGATCCGATGCGTCGCGATCACCTTGAGATAGATGCCGTAGATCTGCACGATCGGGATCAGGTAGAACACGACCTTCCAGGCGGCGACGCCTCCCCGCGCGAGGATCTCGGCCTCGTTGAGGATGGGCACCCAGCCCTTCCACGCCTCTCCCCCGAGCCGCGGGAACAGGCGCGACAGCGCCACCGCGTACCAGACGTAGATGCCGAGGCCGAGGAGCAGGCCGACACCCCATCCGATGAGGAGCATCGAGAGCAGTCCGGACTCTGCTGACGGTGTCATGGGGTCTCCTTCTGCCGGTCGTGGGGCGAACCGGCTACTGCGAGCGTACCGATCACCGGACGGCGACCCGCGAAACGAGGGCCGCTCGTCGGCCTCGCACGGCTCAGCAACGAGGTCAGGCGCACCCGCGCGACCAGACGCCGCCAGCGGCTGTCGGCCGCCGACAGCGCGGCTCGTTCGTCGTCGACGATCTGCCAGGCGGCGATGGCATCCGCATCGGTGGGCGGATGCCCCGCGAAGATGCCGCGGTCGACGAGCACCGCCAACCGCACGGCCGCAGACCGGTCGGCCGAGCGGGCGCGCTGCACACGCGTGCCCTGCGTCTGCATGACCACATCGTGGTCGGTGTACAGGTCGACGAGCTCCTCCCAGGCGCCGGCGAGCCGCACCTCGGGGTCGGCGGCATCGCGCCGTGCACGCGCCCGGCGCCCCTTCGCGATCAGCAGCACCAGCAGCGGAAGCGTCAGCAGCACGAGCGCGAGAACGCCCAGACCGACCGCGCGCAGGATCGGCAGCAGAACGGCCAGGAACTCCGATTCGGGGGCCTCCAGCGGCGGAGCATCGTCGTTGGAGTCGCTCTGCGCCTGCGGCGGATCGAGCGCCTCCGAGCGCGGCTGCTCCGGAACGGTCGGATGCTCGGGCAGCTGCTCACCCTCGGTGATCGCACTCGGCAGCATCGCGTACTGCGGCGTGACGTCGATCGGCATCCATTCGCCGCCGGTGGACCGCACCTCGACCCAGGCGCTCATGCTCTCACCCGTGCAGACCTCGGTACACGCCGGGATGCCGGGCACCTCCTCTGCGCCCGCGAGACGCGCCCCGATGACCACGCGCGACTCGAGACCCCAGTGCTCGGCGAGCAGTGCGGCGGCGGTCGAGAACTGCTCGTCGTCACCGATCGCCGACACGAGCAGTTCGGGTGCGGCATCCGCTCCCGCCCGGCGCTCCTGCTCGACCATCGCGGTGAAGACCTCTTCGATGCGGGCTGCCGAGTGGCCGGCGTAGCTCGACGCGAAACCGTAGCCCTCGGCGCCCTCGAGCGCCGCGATCCAGCCGGCGGAAGCCGCGTCGTCGAGCAACGCATGGCTGAGGTAGCCGCGCGAGCGCAGCCGGTCGATCAGCTCGACGAAGCCGGCGCCCGTGCGCGGCTGCTCCTGCATCTCGGCCCACTCGACGAGCGCGGGGAACGCGTCGGCGTCGAGCGTCGACTCGCCGCCCTGCAGCGTGGCGATCCCGTCGCCGGTGGCCGGGACATCGACGAGTACCGAGTAACGATCGCCGGGCACCAGCCCGCTGCCGCCGCCCGGAGCATCCGCGATCGTGATCGCCGTGTCGCCGTCGGCGTCGATGTGGAACCCGTCGGCGAGAGCATCCGCCCGTGATCCGGCGAACGCCGGCGCCTCGGCGAGTCCGGCGGGGGTCGGAACCCAGATGCCGCGGTAGGCATCGCCCACCGTGATGTCGAGCGCGACCCGGTTCTGGCCCGGGCCGGCGGTGCGCGGGAGCCGACTGAAGCGGTCGTCCTCGGCGATGTGGAAGTCGTTGCCGTCGTAGGCGTCGAGCGTGACGAGACGGATGCGATCGACGGCACCGGGATCGCCCTGCACCCCGAACACCGTCTCGCCGAGGCGATCTCCTGCGAACCAGGCACGGTAGGAACCGAGCGGGCTGGTCTGCTGCTGCACGACGATCATCGGCTCGACCTCGTCGCGCAGCACCGAGCGGTCGGTCCAGCCGGCGGCGACGGGCGCCGCCGCGACGCCGGCGACGAGGGCGACGACCACGAGCGCGCCCGCGAGCAGGTGCCGACGGACGCTGAGCCACACCGGTGCCGCCCGGCGGGAGACGCCGGTCGCCGCGACGATGCGCAGCGCCTGGGCCCGCTCGATGCGCGCCCGACCGATCACCCAGACCAGAGCGGCGGCGAACACGCCGACGCCGATCAGCCACTCGCGCGGAGCAGGGATCTCGATACCGAGAACGGCGATCGATGAACTGGTCGCGCTCAATCCGAAGGCGATCCCGAAGACGCTCATCACGGCGACGACGGGGACCGCCGCCAGGGCGCGACGCCCCGGGTGGAGTGCGAGGAAGGTCGCGAGGAATCCGCCGAACAGCATCACGACGAGGAACGGGATGAGCACCGCCTGGTACTCGCCGAGCGGCGGCGCGAGCGTCAGCATCTGCTTCCACCCCAGCACGACACCGAACACGGCATCGCGCAGGCCGCCGAGGAACGCGGGCACCGACGACAGCGCCGACGGGATCGCCAAGGGCACGGCGACGATCAGGTACATCGCGGCCGCCGCGAGCGCGGCGAGAAGCGCACCCCAGCGCAGCAACCGAGCAAGAACCGCGACGCCCATGCCGAGCAGGCCACCAGTGAAACCGACGACGAGCGCGCGGGGCGACTCGTACACGGGCCAGGCGGCGGCCGTCGCGAGCGCGATGCCGACCGTCACGAAACCGAGCGCCCAGAACGTGAGGGCCGAGAACCGGAGCGCGGAGCCGTTCGCGCCCCGGAGACGCGTGCGCGTGCCGCTCATCGAAGCGCTCCTCTGGCGAGCATCTGCGGCAGATCGCCGAGCGCTCCGAGGGTCATGACCGACAGTTCGCGGGCCGTGCGCATCGTGGGCTGTTCGCCGAGCTCGCTGCGCACGGCGACGGCGTCGACCTGCGCGGGCAGTTTCACCGCGGCGTGCCGCAGTCGCTCGAGCGGCGTGCGCGATCCGGTGAGCAGGAAGCCGATCGAGAGGTCGGGGTACGACTGCACGGTCAACGCCGCCACCGCCTCGAGACGCATGACCCGGTCGGAGGCGTCGAGCGTCGAGGTCGCGTCGAGCATCGCCTTCGGCGTGGCGGTCGGCAGGGTGCGGATCGACAGCACCTCGGTGCGACTGTGCTCGGGGATCTCGTTGCTCACCGAGAACAGCACGTCGCGGCCGTCGCGCACACCCTGCAGCGCGAGGGATGCCGCGGCACTCACAGTGTTCTCGAACTCGTCGTCGCTGTCGTACGACTCGGCGTCGAGGTCGAGGATGATCGCGATACGGGCGTGCCGGGACTCCTCGTACTGCCGCACCATGAGCGTGCCGGTCTTGGCGGTCGACTTCCAGTGCACGTGGCGCTGCGAGTCGCCCACGACGTACTCGCGCACGGCGTGGAACGACAGGTCGGCGTCGACGAGCGTCGTGCTCGGGGTGCCGTCGAGGTCGCGGATGAGCCCCGCGCTCGTGCTGGGGATGCGCACCGTGACGGGGTGCACGTGGATGCGCTGCACCTCGGGCCAGCGCATCTCGCGGCGGAGGATGCCGATCGGATCTCCGCGCGTGATCGTCATCGGACCGACGTCGATCACGCCGCGACGGTGCGCCGCGATCGTGAGCTCTTCGCGATGATGTCCGTCGGGTCGCAGCAGCGGCACGTGCGCCTCGACGAGGCCCTCGCCGACCGGAACGTCGACCACGCCGGGGAGCGACAGGCGGGTGCCGTTGTTGCGCACGTCGAGCACCGCACCGATCTCGGCCCCCGCGACCACACGATCCCGGTCGAGCGTGAGATGGATGCGGTAGTCGTGGGCGCCCAGCACGAAAGGCACGCAGACGATGAGGAGCACCAGCGCGATCGCCGCCACGGCCCACGCCTCGACCCAGCCGAAGAGCACCCCCGCGACGACGCCGAGCACCAGGGCCGCGGCCACGAGCAGCCCCGCAGCCGTCACCGTCTCGCGCACCCAACCGGCCGTGCGGCGCGCCGCTCGGGCGATCGTGCGCCCGGCTCGACGCATGCCGAACACCGCCCCGCGCACGGGGCCGCGGCGCGTCTGCGCGTACCGCGTCACCGTCGCCGTACGCGTCGAGGTCGACGTGTGCGCCGTCGTGCGGGTCAGGCGCGATTCGGTGTTGAAGCTCACGCAGTGCCGTTCTCGCGCGGGGGTTCGACGTCGAGCAGGATCTGGCCGACTACGGCCACCGCGGTCACGCCGTCGAACTCGGCTTCGGGCTCGAGCACGAGACGGTGCGCCAGCGCGACGACGGCGAGCTCGCGCACGTCGTCGGGGGTGGCGTAGGTGCGGCCGTTCTTCGCGGCCCAGGTCATCACAAGTCGCGACAGCGCGATCGCGCCGCGCACGCTGGCGCCCAGACGCACCTCGGATGCCCGACGCGTGGCGTCGACGATGCGCATGATGTAGTCCGAGACGAGCGGGTTCACATACACGCCGCGCGCCATCTCGGTCATCGTGAGGATGGTGTCGGTGCCGACGATGCCGTCGAGCACGCGGGTCGGCTGCGCCGCACCCTGCAGGATGCGCATGGTCGCCGCGTCGTCGGGGTAGCCGATCGAGGTCTTGATCATGAAGCGGTCGAGCTGCGCCTCGGGCAGACGGTACGTACCGCCCTGCTCGATCGGGTTCTGCGTCGCCATCACGAGGAACGGCGAGCCGACCGGGCGGGTGACGCCGTCGACCGTGACGGTGCCCTCCTCCATGACCTCGAGCAGCGCGGACTGCGTCTTCGGGCTCGCCCGGTTGATCTCGTCGGCGAGCACGATGTTCGCGAACACGGGACCCGCGTGGAACTCGAACGTGCCCTCCTTCTGGTCGTACACGGTGATGCCCGTGACGTCGCCGGGGAGCAGGTCGGGGGTGAACTGGATGCGCGTGCTCGTGCCCGAGATGGTCTGGCCGATCGCGCGGGCGAGCGCGGTCTTGCCGGTGCCCGGGTAGTCCTCGAGCAGCACGTGCCCACCGCTGATGCCCGCCGCGAGCACGAGCTCGACGATGTGGCGCTTGCCGAGCACGACCTGCTCGACGTTGCCGGTGAGGATCGAGAACGTCTCGGCGAACCAGGCAGCCTGTTCGGGGGCGATGGTCACGGGTGCAGCGGAGGAAGCAGGCATAGGAGCAACAGTATTCTTCTCGATGGTCTCGGACGGGGTCAGGGGGTCGGGGTGCAGGCGGCGGGGACGCGATGCGTGATCGGGGCGAGCGAGGAGTAGGCCCCGGTCCATGTGAGCGTGACGTCGTAGGAGGGCGGGTCGTCCACGGTCGCGCCCGGGATCTCCACCGGGGTGCCGAGCGAGTAGGAGCCGCGCGCCGCGCCCGAGACGGTGACGACGTCACCGGGGTTCTCGGGAAGGCACTGTCCGAAGGTCGCATCGACGATAGTGGGCGCGGTCTCGGCAGAGATCTGCACGGCCGCCGAGCAGTACCCGGGGACGACGGAGTGACAGCCCTGGGCGGTGATCTGGCCCGGCGCGGCGTCACGGCTGAGCGAGAAGTCCTGCTGCCGTGTGCCGTACATGTTGTACCAGACCACGAAACCGTTGCGCACCGAGATCGACGGACCGCGCTCGAGCGGGTAGTTGTACGTCGTGCCGCTCTGGCTCGGAGTGGTCGCGACGCGGTAGCTCGTTTCGCCGCCGGGGCCCTCGACCGACGTGAAGGTGAAGACCTGCTTCGGGTAGGTCTCTGCGACACCGTATCCGTTCGAGGCGCACGCCTTGACGTTATAGAGCTGGTACTCGGCCAAGCCGTCGAGCGAGGGCGAGGAGGACCGCTTCTCGTCTCCGGATACCTGGAGTTCACCGGTCGGGCTGGCCGTGCACGAAACGTTGCCGGAGCGCCAGGCGACATAGACGATGCTCACGCCACGGTCGCTGCCGTTCGCTTGTGCCGCCCCCGTACCGGGTGCCGAGATGCTGATCGACGTGTTCGAGGAGGCCGCAGCATCCGTACCGGCGGGATCGAAGAACACCGTGCCCGCCGCGGTCACCTGGGTGCGGAAGGCCCCGCCCTCGTTGCCCCCGTCGCCCGTGGGCGGCTGGAACTGGCTGACCGGCACGATCGTGAGGGTCTGCGCGCCGGGCGCGAGCGCGAGCTGAGCCTTCGTCGTGCCACCGCTGCGCTCGATGACCTGCCCGGTCTCCTCGACGCGGAACGAGCGCGCGTCGTCCGGCGCGTCGATCGACAGATCGACCGCGGCACGAGTGCGATCGGTGACCCCCTGGCGGTACACCGGCGTCGCCGTCGCATTCGACACGGTCGGCGCTGCGTACGCCCAGCTGGTGTGCGCCGAGGTCGGCGCCGAGGCACCCACCGAGTTGACCGCGGATGCCGTGAACGCATGCCTCTCGCCGTTGACCAGGCCGTTCACCGTGCAGCGGTACAGGCCGCCACCGGCCGGCCCGCACGAGGCGTTCGCGGCGGCACCGTCCTGCTGGATCGTCACGCCGGTGACCGAGGGGTGCGCGCGTCCGGCCTCACCCAGCGGCACCTCCAGCACGACGGTCGAGCGCGTGTATCCGACGGTCGTGACGCTCGCCGGCGCCTGCGGGTACCCCTGCAGGTCGAGGGTGAGAGTTCCCGTGCCGGTGCGCCCCTGAGCATCCGCCACGACGAACGGCACCACGCACTGGCCGCCGGGAGCCTGCCCGCCGCCGGGCCAGCTCGCGGTGATCGCGCGGTCGCCGGAGGCGGCGAGCGAAGCGACGTCGCACCGGGCGCCGGAACCGAGCGAGACGAGCTTCAATCCGGAGCCCTGCTTGCCCGCGAACGGGTCGTACTCGCCGGCGATGTCGACGACGTCGATCGCGCAGCTGGGGCTGGTCACGACGCACTGCTTCGTGAAGGTCGCCCCGCGCGGAGCATCCGGCGGCGCCGCCCCGACGACCAGGCGCACGGATGCCGCGGCCTCGCCGTACTGCGAGACGGTCACCTCGACGGCCTCGGCGGTGCCGGGGCGCGCATCGGCGTGCGCCTCGACGGTGAGCGTCGGGCCGTTCTGCGTGACCGTGAACGAGGCGCCGCTGTAGACGGTGCGGAAGTCGAGCGAACGGGCGTCGCCCTCGCGGCCGCCCTCCCAGCTCGCCATGTTGGCGTAGAGGTCGAAGTCCGCGCTCGCGCCCGGAGCGACGGTGTGGGCGATCGACGACAGCAGCAGCTGCGGCTCGGCGGGACGGATGCTGACGGGCACGTCGATGTACGACCAGCGCTCCTGGCCCTGGAGCCGCACCGGCACGAGGCACGTGTCGGACCAGGGCGATTCGCGGCCGGCGCGATAGGTCGCCTCTCCCCCGCCTGCGGGGAGGCAGACCGCCGCGGCGCGCTGCGCGGTGAACTCGCCCGATCCGATCTCGACCGCGTCGGTCGCCGCGAGGTCGAGGTAGTCGGCCACGGTGAACGTCGCCTCGGCGTCTTCGTCGACGACGACCGGGGTCGCGCCGGGCGTGATCTGCACCTGCATGTCGTCGAACGCGGGGATGTGCAGGAACCCGTAGGCGACGACGTCGCGCCCGCCCGCGGCGGTCCCGGTGAGCTGGAAGGGCACGAGGGTGCCCTCGGCCGGGGCCGCGCCGACGATGCGGTCGCCCTGCACCGAGAAGCCGGGCTGGTCGCCCCAGAGGCTGAGCTTCAGCGCGCTGGCGTCACCCGACGGCCAGCTGACCCGGTCGGTGACGACGTCGATGCCGCGGTCGGCGAGATCGTCGCGGTCCCGGGCGGTCAGCACCGTGTCGGCGACCGTGGGCTGGTCGGTCACGGCGCCATCGGTCACCGACACGACGATGAGGCCCTGCGCGGTGCTCTGCGTGCGGCTCGACGTCACCGTGTAGAAGTAGGAGTTCGTTCCCGCGACGTCGCCCGCGCGCAGCACGACGCGTCCGTCGTCGAGCGAGGTGTCGGGGTCGATCAGCGACTTCAGCCGCTCGTAGAGCGGGTTGCCTGCGACGGGCGGGGCATTGGGCACAAGTTCGGTGATCTCGAGGTCGCCCTGCGCCGGGTCGAGGTCGTTCGCACGGGGGTCGAGCACGATCGGCGTCGACGACCCGGCCTCGACGCGCACGTAGTCGCTGAAGGTCACCGGGGCCGCATCGTCGATGTCGGCGTCGAGCACGCCGATCCGCACGAGTCCGGTTCCCGTCTCTCCCTGTGGATCGCGCACCGTGTAGCGGAACGTCGCCTGGCCACCGTCGACGCCACCGGCCGGAGCGCGATAGACGATCGCGTCGCCGCGCGCCGAGATCGTGGCGGTGCCGGCGCCCTTGCCGGGCTGATCGATGCCGGCGAGCACGACGCGGTCGCCGTCGCTGTCCATGCCGGTCGCGGGCACCGACAGCGAGACGGTCTGCCCGCTCAGCACCCGTCCCGTGAGTGTGGTGGGCGTGGGGGCACGATTGGTCCCCGGCGGCACGACGGTCACCGTCACGGCGCCGTCGTCGGAGAGGGAGGGGTTGCGCTCGAGCGACACCGAGTACGTGAGCCGGTAGGTGCCGGGCGTCGACGGCGCGAGATAGCGGAGCGCGTTGCCGTCGGCGAAGACGAGCTCTCCTGCCTCACCCGAACCGGTCACCTCGGGCTGCACGACGAGGGGCTCGCCGCGCGGTGCCACGTCGTTGGCGGTCACGTTGATGCGGGTGAGCGATCCCGCCCGCACGGTGATCGCGTCGGGGAAGACGATCGGACGGGTGACGGTCGACGGCGGCGTGAGGAAGACGGTGACCGTGCCCTCGACGGCCGCACCCGAGCCGTCGGCGACGGTGACGCGTGCGCGGCCGATCACACCCGGCTCGCCGTCGTCGGTCGTGCCGTTGACGCGGATGCTCTCGTTGTTGACGACGCGCACGCTCAACTGCGGCGACGAGCTCACGGCTCCCGAGAGCATGAGCACGCGGCCCGTGGTGTTCTGCACGGCGCTGAGCACGTCGACCGTGCTGTCCTCGCCCTCGCGCACGAACGCCGTGAGCGGAGCCATCGCGAGGGGAGCCGCGCCGTCGACTGCCGTGATGCGGATCACGGCCGACTGCTCGGCCTGCGTCGTGGCATCCTGCGCGGTGTACGTCACGACGTATTGACCGGGCTCCGCGACCGTGAGCTCGACGTCGCCGGAGGCGAGGTTCGGCGCGACTTCGAGGCCCGCCGCCGTCGCCGCCGTCTGCACGGCGTCGACCAGACGATACGACCCGGAGCCGCCCGAGAGGTGATCGGAGATGCGGATCGACTGGGCCTCCCCCACCCGCGCGGTCAGCGCGACCGGCGAGGCGAGCAGCGCGGGGCTGCCGGTGACCTGCACGTCGAGGGTCTTCTCGGCGCGCGCACCGTGCACGTCTTCGACCACGACGGTCACGGGGATGACGGCATCCGAGGCGTTCGGATCGGTGTGGCGGATGGCGACCCGACCGTCGGCCATGGGAACGACCATCACGGGAGCGGCGGAGTCGGTCTCGTAGGCGTCGACGAGCACGAAGGGATCGCCCTCGGGGTCGACCCAACCCGACAGCGCCGAGACGACCGTGCTGCCGCCCGGGAGCAGCTGCGGCGCCGGCCATTCCTGCTGGCAGGCGTCGACGCCGCACCAGACCGGGGCGGAGTTCACTTCGGGATCCACGACCGTGAGCGTGACGGTCGCGGGCGGCGACACCGCGGCACCGTCGGTCACGGCATACGTGAAGGAGGTCTGCCCGCTCGTCGCGGTCACGTCGACGACGAGCGCCTGCCCGTCGGACACGAGCGACAGCCGACCGAAACCGGAATCGCCGAGCCCGGCCGACACCGACTCGGGGTCGATCGTCAGGACGTCCTTCTTGTTCGGGTCGTGGTCGTTGAGCAGCACGGGCAGGAGGACCTGCTCGCCCGCCCGCACGCCGAACGAGTCGTCGACGGCGACGGGCGGCATCTGCTCCGCCACGTCCTCGACGATGATCGTGCCCTCCTGCTGCTCGGTGTCGTCGTCGATCGCCCACTGCTCGAGCGGGATGAGCACGCCGTCCGGCGCCGTCCAGAGCAGACCGGTGCCGATCTCGCTGAGCACGACGCGGTCGCCGTTGCCTTGGAAGACCGGGTCGATGGTCGCGGACTCGAGGGCGTCGTCGGGGACGGAGAGCGACGTGGTCTCGCCGCCGGCCCACAGGGTGCCGGACCCGGTGTCGAGCCAGGCCGCGTAGGTCGTCGTGCCGACCACGACCGGGCGCGCAGGGACGCCGGATGCTTCGGCGATGCGCTCCTCGTCACCCGAGGCGAGAGCCACCGAGACGAGACCATCGGCATCGGCGACCACGACGTCGTCACCGGATGCCGCGCCCGCCTGCAGTCGCGCGCCCTCGGCGACGTCGATCGTGATCGGGGCGTCGGCGCCCGACGTCCAGAGTCGCCCTTCCGCGGCCTGGAGCATCGCCCAGCGATCGCCGACCACGGTGAGCTCGATACCGTCACCGCCCTCGGGGGCGTCGGACACCTCGGCACCGTCGCCGAGGAAGCGGTGCTCATCGATGTCGAACCGGCGCACCGCTCCCTCTTCGGCCGAGTAGAGCGCGAGCACGCCCTCGGGCGAGAGGCCGATCGCATCGGCCGTGTACGACGGCGGGTCCTCGCCCTCCTCGACCTCGACCGCGGCGAAGGGGTCGACCAGAGCGGTGCCCGCTCCGGCATCGAGGGTGGTGACCGAGACCTGTCCGGTGTCGGTGCGATAGGCCACGTACGCACCGGCCGACACGATCTCGCGGGTTCCCGCGGGGGTCGGTTCGGAGGCGAGAGGAGTGCCCTCGTCGCCGGCATCCGCGATCAGATCTCCGGGGCTCGCGGGATCGAGATCCCAGCGCTGGCGGTTGCCCTGCGCGTAGAGCACGGCCGAAGAACCGCTCTGCCACACGGCTTCGGGGTCATCGACGTTGCGCACCGTGTCGATCTCGGCGAGGTCGGTGTTGACCCGCGC
Organism: Microbacterium sp. NPDC090225; assembly: GCF_044772365.1. NCBI lineage: Bacteria > Bacillati > Actinomycetota > Actinomycetes > Micrococcales > Microbacteriaceae > Microbacterium > Microbacterium sp. NPDC090225. The sequence goes on from NZ_JBIVYS010000001.1 coordinate 1,714,746, forward strand.
ATACTGGCCGCTGTCGCGCATGACCCACACGGCCGATTCCAGCCGCGGAACTTCCTGCGACTGGTAGCCCTGCGCCGTGACGGCGAGGGTGACGACCACGGCGAGAGCAGCGACGCCCGAGATCGCGGCGATGAGGCGTCCGCGGGAGCGGGGCTTCGTCGCGGTGCGGTCGCGGTCGCCGATCGCCATCACAGGACCCCGGTGAGGAACAGGATGCCGACGCCGACGCCCGCGATCACCACGGCACCGATGAGCGCGCCCACCACTCCGGCGACGAGCGGAGAACGCGATGGGGCACGGGTCGCGACCGGGAGGTCGTCGCGGTCACGGGCCGCGCCCTGCTGCTTCGCGGCGCGTGCGGCGCGGCGGGAGTCGGGAGCGACGGTGGTGACGACGGGGCCGCGGGGCGCGGCATCCGAGAAGCTGACCGGCGACGCCGCGGCCCACTCGGCGGATGCCGCCTCGAAGGCGGTGGGCGCGATGCCGAGCTCGTACTGCGCATGGCGCAGACGATCCGCGAACGCCGCCATGCTCGGGAACCGGCGCGACGGATCCTTCTCCATCGCCGTCGCGAGGATCTCGTCGATGACCTTCGGCATGCCCGCGATCGGCAGCGGTGTGTACTTGGCCTTCACGATGCGCTGCGTGAGCAGCTCACGCGTGTTCGACGCACGGTCGTCGCGCTCGAAGGGGCTGCGGCTGGAGAGCAGCGTGTACAGCGTCGCCCCGAAGCTCCAGACCTCGCTGGGCACCGAGCCCGACACCTTCTCCTGCAGCACCTCGGGCGCGCTCCACGGGATCGACATCGCGATGGTCTCGGAGTCGCCCTCGTCGAGCACTGCCGCCGCGATGCCGAAGTCCGCGAGCACCGGCGCCCCGAGCGAGTTGATGAGCACGTTCGAGGGCTTGATGTCGCGGTGCAGCAGCCCTGCGCGGTGCACGGTCTCGAGCGCGCCGGCGATGCGCACGCCGATGTCGAGCACCTCGGCGAGCGGCAGCGGCGCCTTCTTGTAGCGGGCGCTCATCGTGTCGGGGCAGTACTCCATCGCGAAGTACGGGCGGCCGTCCGACGAGATCGACGCCTGATAGATCGTGACGATCGACGGGTGCGCGCTGAGTCGGGCCGAGATGTCGGCCTCGACGTTGAACGCTCGCAGCACGTCGGAGTTCACGGCATCCGCCAGCAGCACCTTCACCGCAGCGACGCGGCGCGGCATGTCCTGCTCGTAGAGGAAGACGTCGGCGAACCCACCGGAGCCCAACGGGCGCACATAGCTGTAGCCCGACAGCACCGGAGGCGTGGAGGCAATCCGCTTCGCCACTCGCCCTCCCCCGGGAATTGTCATCGACGGGGGTCGCATCGAAAGCGCCGCGGCACGAGCGCACCGCGGGTTCCCCCGCGCACGAGTATAACCGCGACCGGCGACGCGCTCAGGCCCGCCAGCATCCCTCGATGTGATCGTCGACCATTCCCGCCGACTGCATCAGCGCGTACATGGTCGTCGCACCGACGAAGCGGAACCCCCGCTTGCGCAGCTCCTTGCTCATCGCGGTCGACTCCGCGGTCACCGCCGGCACGTCGGCGAACGACGCCGGGCGGGTGTCGGATGCCGGGGGCGCGAACGACCACATCAGTTCGTCGAGCTCGCCCTCGGCCATGTCGCGCACGAGCTGCGCATTGCCGATCGTCGCCAGGATCTTCGCCCGATTGCGGATGATGCCGGCATCGCCCATCAGGCGCTCGACGTCGTCGTCGCCGAACTCCGCGACGACCGCCGGGTCGAATCCCGCGAACACCTCGCGGAATCGCGGGCGCTTGCGCAGGATCGTGATCCACGACAGACCGGCCTGGAAGCCTTCGAGCGCCATCTTCTCGAAGAGGGCCCTGTTGCCGTGGAGCGGGGTGCCCCACTCCTCGTCGTGGTAGCGGCGGTACTCGACGTCGTCACCCACCCAGCCGCAGCGCGCACGTTCGTCGGGACCGGTGATCAACGAGCTCATGCCCCCACGCTAGCGGCGGCCACCGACACGGCCCCTCGCGGTGGGGCGCTTCGACAGGCTCAGCGACCCAAAGCACTGGGTCCCTGAGCCTGTCGAAGGATCCCGCCCCCGAGACGCTCAGTCGGCGAAGGTCGCGGCGTCGATCACGAAGCGGTACCGCACGTCCGAGGCGAGCACGCGCTCGTAGGCCGCGTTGATCTCGGATGCCGGGATCACCTCGATCTCGGCGGCGATGCCCTTCTCGGCGCAGAAGTCGAGCATCTCCTGCGTCTCGCGGATGCCGCCGATGTTCGAGCCGGAGATCGACTTGCGTCCGCCGATGAGCGATCCGACGAACAGCGGAAGCGCATCGGACGGCATCCCCACGCACACCATCGCCCCGTCGACGTCGAGCATCCCCAGGTACGACCGCAGGTCGATCGGCGCGCTGACCGTGTTGAGGATCATGTCGAACGACCCGCGCAGTGAACGGAACGTGTCGTCGTCACTCGTCGCGTAGTAGTGGTCGGCGCCGAGGCGCAGCCCGTCGTCCTTCTTGCTCAGCGTCTGCGAGAGGACGGTGACTTCCGCTCCGAGCGCGTGAGCGATCTGCACACCCATGTGGCCGAGCCCGCCGAGGCCCACGACCGCCACCCGCGAATCCGGCCCGACCTGCGCGTGCCGCAGGGGCGAGTAGGTCGTGATGCCCGCGCACAGCAGGGGCGCCGCGACATCGAGAGCGAGCGCATCCGGGATCCGCACGACGAAGCCCTCCGTCACCACGACCTTCTCGGAGTACCCGCCCTGGGTGATCGTGCCGTCGCGGTCGACGCTGCCGTAGGTGAAGACGGCACCGTTGCGGCAGAACTGTTCCTCGCCTCTCCGGCACTGGTCGCACTCCCCACAGGAGTTGACCATGCAGCCGACGCCGACGCGATCGCCGACCGCGTGCTTCGTGACCTCGGCACCGATGGCCGCGACCGTGCCGGTGATCTCGTGTCCCGGCGCGAGGGGGTATTCCCGGTGGCCCCAATCGCCGCGCACCGTGTGGATGTCGGAGTGGCAGATGCCCGCGAAGGCGACGTCGATCAGGACGTCGTGGGGGCCGAGTTCGCGGCGCTCGATCGTGGTCTTCTCGAGGGGGGCGGCTTCGGACGGGGCGGCATAGGCGTTCACGCGGGTCATGCAGACGACGTTACCCGCGCCGTCTGTCCCCTCTTCTCAGAGTCGCGGAGCGCGCACCGCCCGAGCCAGCAGATGCACCCCGAAGCACGTCACCGCGAGGCCGACGACAGCGCAGAACACCATCGGCGGCCAGCCCCAGATCTCGGTGTTGCGCCAGGGGATCGTGTCGGTGAGCACCCAGTCGACGCGGATGCCGACGGCCACCGCCGCGACGAGGAAGATCGCGCCGAACATGATCACCCCCGCGCAGGCGAGAACCCGCTTGGCCCGGGAGGGCGCCGGGAGCGGAGCGTCGGCGTCGTCGTCGGGCGTACCGTCCTCGAGCGACGAGTAGTCGACCTCGCGCCGGAAGTGCCGCCAGAGAAAGCTCATGCCGACGATTATCCCGTCTTCCCCGACCCCCACCGAGTCGATACGGTGGGCACGAGACCCTGGAGGGGGAGGTCCCATGCGTCGTTCGTCCACGCTCGCCCGCATCATCACGGTGATCATCGCCATCGTTCTCGCGCCCGTCGGCGCCGGACTCCTCGCCGGAGGCGGCCGGGTCTGGATGTACACGGTGTTCCAATACGCCCGCGAGGTCGACCTCGCGGAGCTGGCCGGTCCGGCCGCGCTGCAGGCACTCGGCATCCTGCTGCTCGTCGCCGTCGTCGTCACCGGCATCTGGAGCTCGGCCGGTTTGATCGCCGTCGGCGTTCTCGCCCTCGCACCGGTGTTCTTCGCCATGTTCCCGGCGGCGCTGATCGCCACGCAGCGCGCCGTGCGCCTGCCCCTGGAGTGGACAGACGGCATCATCTACGGGGTGCCGCTCGTGCTCTTCCCCGTGCTCGGCACGATGGGCGTCGTGCTCGCGCTCGTACGCCGCCGGCCCGAGCCGAAGGGCCCTGCGCTCGGCCTCGTCGGCGGCATCCTCTCCCCCGTCCTGCTCGCTTTCGGCGTGGGGCTGCTCGCCTGGGGGATCGGCACCGGGATGCTGTACGCCTATCAGCGCTTCGAGATGACGGTGCAGCCGATCGCCGTGGCCGCCGTGCTCGGCGGCACGATCCTCGTGGTGATCGGGATCGCGGTGACGCGCTGGTCGCCGTTCGCTCTGCTACTGCCCGCGCTGGTGCTGCTCGTCGTGAACGCGCTCGTGCTCCTCCCCGACGTGCTCTTCCCCGCGCTGTTCCAGCTGCCGCGGGAGATCAGCAGCACGCTCCCGGCCCTTCTGCTCTTCGGAACCGGCACCGCGACGGCAGTCCTGTACCTCTCTTATACGTTCGTGCTGCGCCGGGTGCGCGCGCGGGCGCAGCAAGCCCCCGCAGCCCCGGTCGCGCCGCCGTTCGGTCAGCTCCAGGGTCAGCATCCGATCTACCCGCCGTCGCCCGCGCAGTACTTCCCGGGGACGGGGATGGGTCCCGCCTCGCACTCCCCGGCGATCCCGACCTACCCGCCGGCGCCGGGCACCGGGCCGACCGGTTCATGACTCCGGAGATCTGACGAGAGAAGGGCCCGATCTCGCCGATCGGGCCCTTCTCCGTGCAGTTCTGAGGAGTTGTGAACCGCGACTCAGTGCTTCTTCGCGGCGCGCAGCGCCTTCTCCTGGATCGGGGCCTCACCGGAGGCCTCGAGATCGGCGTAGTACGCGCGAGCCTCGTCCTGGCGCGCCTTCTCGGCACCGGAGGCGATCGGCGCTCGCACGTGCTCGGGTTCGTAGCCGAATGCGTTCACGAGATCGAGCGCGTGCGGGCGCAGACGGGCGCAGAGCCGGTCGATGTAGCTCGACACCGCCGCAGCGCGCTGCATCGACAGACGCCCGTTGATCAGGTGCCAGGCGAGGTGCTTCTCGATGAGCTGCAGCCCGAAGAGGTCGCGCAGCCACGTGAGCACGGCCTTCGTCTGCTCGTCATCGACGGTGTGCACGGCGTCGGTGAACGCCTCCCACTGCAGCAGCTCGCCGTGGGCACGGGCGGCTTCGATGAGCTCGGCCTGGTTCTCATTGAACAGACGGGCGCCGAGTGCCTTGTCCTTCGCACCGGGGCGCAGCCGGTTCGCGATGTCGGCGACCATTTGCTGCACGCGCTCGGTGAGCAGCTGGTGCTGCTGCTCCTCGCGCAGTCCGTTCTCGACCGACCGCGAGACCTGCCCGAGATCGGCGACCGACTGCCCGAACTGACGCAGCCCGGCTCCGTGGAACAGCTTGCCGGCGGTCATCCCGACCGCGTACTTGGCGAGGGCCGCGGCATCCTTGCCCTTGAACTGGCTCGCGTAGTCGGTGAGCAGGCGCTTGCCGACGAGTTGCAGCAGCACGTTGTTGTCGCCCTCGAAGGTGACGTAGATGTCGAGGTCGGCGCGCAGCCCGACGAGACGGTTCTCGAACATGAAGCCCGCCCCGCCGCACGCCTCGCGGGCCTCCTGCAGCGTGTCGAGTGCGTGCCAGGTCGACAGCGGCTTGAGCGCCGCGGCGAGGGTCTCGAGGTCTTCGCGGTCGTCGGGGGTGTCGGTGCGCCCCGAGAAGACGCCGTCGAACTTCCGCAGGAACTCGTCGTGCGCGAAGATCTGCGCGTAGGTCGTGGCGAGGCGCGGCAGCAGGCGGCGCTGGTGCTTGCCGTAGTCGAGCAGCACGACCTCCTGCCCGTCGACGCCGTCGAACTGGCGACGCTGGGTCGCGTACGTGATCGCGATGTGCAGTCCGAGGGCGGATGCCCAGGATGCCGCGCCGTCGAGAGAGACGCGGCCCTGCACGAGGGTGCCGAGCATCGTGAAGAAGCGGCGACCGGGGCTGTCGATGGCACTGGTGTAGGTGCCGTCGGCGGCGACGTCGCCGTACTTGTTGAGCAGGTTGGTGCGCGGGATGCGCACCTGCTCGAAGCTCAGGCGCCCGTTGTCGATGCCGTTCAGGCCGCCCTTGAGCCCGTCGTCCTCACGGCCGATGCCGGGGAGGTCGATGCCGTCGTCTCCGCGCAGCGGCACGTAGAAGCAGTGCACGCCGTGGTTCACACCGTTGGTGATGAGCTGTGCGAACACGGTCGCGGCGATGCCGTGCAGCCCCGCGTTGCCGAGGTACTCCTTCGTCGCCCCGCGGAACGGGGTGTGGACGACGAACTCCTCCGTGGCGGGGTCGTACGTCGCGGTGGTGCCGACCGCGGCGACGTCCGATCCGTGGCCGATCTCGGTCATCGCGAACGCGCCGGGGATCGAGAGGTCCATGATGCCGGGCAGCCACTTCTCATGGTGCTCCTTCGTGCCCAGCTGCAGCACGGCCGATCCGAAGAGGCCCCACTGCACACCCGACTTGATCTGCAGGCTGGGGTCGGCGACGACGAGCTCCTCGAAGCTCGCGATGTTGGCGCCGTTGTTCTCCTCGCCGCCGAGCGACTTCGGGAACGCCCGGTGCACCGCCTTGTTCTCGACGAGCAGGTGCAGCTGGCTGAGCACGCGCTCGCGATGCTCGTCCTTGCCGAGGTCGTCCTGCCGCCAGAAGGCGGAGTCCTTGATCATCTCGCGGGCCTCGCGGCGGGTGTCGCCCCAGGTCCCCAGCAGGAGATCGTTGACGCGGGCGACATCGATGACGGGGCTGGTGGCCTCGACGATCGGGGTCTTCGTGGTGCGGACGGCGGCGTCGACCATGAGCATTCCTCTCGGAGAAGAAGGTGGAGTGCTCTTATCGTAGGACTCCGACAACTTCGGGCGAAGTCACCTGTGCATCCTCTCCAACGGACTGTCGGGGCGTGCCCTCTGCGTGTTGTCGGTTGCTCACAGTCCGGCCCCGCTTCCACCTGCGCAGGACCCAGAGCTGCACCTTGCGCCAGGTGACGTCGCGCACGAAGATCATGTCGCTGAAGATCATCACGAGAGAGAAGAACGGCAGCGACATCAGGATGCCGATGCCCGCGTGCATGCCCGTGATCGCGATCAGTCCGAAGATGCGCGTCCACCGGTTGAGGAGCGTCAGCGGGAACAGCAGTTGCATGTAGACGCTCAGCCACGAGGCGATGAAGATCGCCGGGGTCACGTGCCAGGCGATCTCGTTCAACCAGGGGAAGAGGATGAACTGCTCGAGACGCAGCGGATAGTAGGCGGCGATGCCCTCGGTCCACATCGATCCCTGCAGCTTCCACAGTGCGCTCGTGATGTAGACGATGCACAGCTGCGCGCCGATGAGGATCACGGCGACGTTGTTCGACAGCACCGGCACCCAGCGTGGCAGCACGTGGCCGCGGAACGAGAGCGGATGCTCGTCGCGGGTGATCCGTCGACGGCGCGCGTCGAGCGACCAGCGCTGCGACGTGTCGGCGAGCAGGAGGAAGAGGAGCATCACGCGGAACGTCTGGTAGTGCCCCGTGTTGAGTACGAGCGGGTTCGTCGATGCGTAGCCGAGCCACAGCACGACGAAGAGCGGAGCGATGATCCGCATCCGCCACCCCAGCAGGTAGGCGACCGCGACCGCGAGCAGCAGGGCGACCTTTATATAGGTGAACCAGTCCGGATCGCTGCGCGAGAACAGGATCGAGATCGGCCAGACGTAGGTGTTCACCCCGCTCGGCCGGTACAGCGACTCCCCCCAGCGCGATCCCTCGCCGAACGTATAGGAGTAGTCCGGCAGATAGAGCAGGATGCTGACGATCGTGAGCCCCGCGAAACCGATGCGCATCACGGCGAGGCCGTAGGTCGCGTGCCGGCGATCGAGCAGCCAGTGGAGCAAGGAATCCCAGAGCCGGGTGACGGCGTTCATCCGGCATCCTCCTCGTCGCCCGTGAGCGAGCCGGTGACGCCGGCGGCCTCGGCCCAGTGGAGGAACGTCCGGGCGAACGCGTCTTCGCTCTGCTGCGACCAGTCGAGCACGGGGCGCCAGCCCAGTTGCGTATAAGAGGAGTCGGGGCGGACGGCATCCGGGTCGTTGCGGTCGTCCCACCGGATCACCGGGCTGTAGACCGACCGGGTCTGCACGGCGAGGATCTCGCCGTCGTCGTCCCAGAGCGCTCGTGCGGCCTGCGTCGCATACGAGGTCGTGTAGTTTGTGGCGCGGATGAAGGAACGCACATCACCCGCGTTCGCGCCGTCGGCCGCGAGCAGCGCCTCGTTCAGTTCGGCCAGATCCGGGCTCGTGTGGAAGTTCTCCTCGACCACCGCCTTCTGAGCGTCGGTGAGCTTGCCGAACGAGGTCATGAGCTGCTCGGCGCCGATCACCGTGAGCTGCTTGCGCAGCACGCGACGGTACGGTTCGGCGAGTTCGATGGCCGTGACGTCGACCCACTTCGTCTCGACCCGCTCGCCGTCCGGCGTCTCGACCCAGGCCCGCACCCAGAGGTTGCGGTCGGCGCTGGCCGGGTCGGGGGCGAAGATCCGGTAGTCCTGCACGAAGTAGGGCCGGATCCAGGCATCCGCCGCCCGACCGGGCAGCGCCTCGTACTTGACCTCCGTCGACGGGACGTTGAATACGGCGGTGAGAGCGATGTGGACCGCCGCCAGGAGGAGCGCTGCCGCGCTGGCGACCTTCGCCGCCTTCGGAATCGGCTGCGCTCTCGTCGACGTGTGGGTCATCTGCGTCCTCTGCTCGGCCTGCTGCGGAGACGTACGGCGGCACCCGAGCCGGGGGATCCCGGGTGCCGCCGATCGCGATCGGTCACGTCTTCGACGTCACCGACATCCGCCTCCTGCGTGCGCCGGCCGCGAGGGCCGCTCCGGCCAACAGGAATGCCAGGCCCCAGACCAGCGACGGTCCGGATTCCGCACCCGTGGTCGCCAGACCCGACGGGGTCACCCGGAATTGGATGGAGACCGATCCGGACTCCGCTCCGGTGAGCGTCACGGTGTGGATGCCGAGATCCTGCGTGGCCGGGATCGTCCAGGTGAACGTCACCTGACCGGCCGCGTTCGCGACCTGCGTGCCGAGGTTGAGCGGCGCGGACTGCATGACGCCCGTCACCACCTCACCCGGCCGGAACCCGGTTCCCGTCGCGGACTGGGACTCGCCCTGTGCGCGCTCCGGGTAGAGGATCGTGATCCCGAGCTCGGCGCCCGGATCGGTTCCGGTGTCCGTGCCCGTGTCGGTTCCGGTGTCGGTACCCGTGTCGGTGTCCGTACCCGTGTCGGTGCCGGGGTCAGCGCCCGGATCCGTGTCGGTATCGGTTCCCGGGTCCGTGTCCGTGTCCGTGTCCGTACCCGTGTCCGTGTCCGTACCCGTGTCGGTGTCCGTACCCGTATCGGTGTCCGTACCCGTGTCGGTGCCGGGGTCAGCGCCCGGATCCGTGTCGGTATCGGTTCCCGGGTCCGTGTCCGTACCCGTGTCCGTGTCCGTACCCGTGTCGGTGTCCGTACCCGTATCGGTGTCCGTACCCGTATCGGTGTCCGTACCCGGATCAGTGTCCGTGTCCGTACCCGGATCAGTGTCCGTGTCCGTACCGGTGTCGGTGTCCGTACCCGGATCAGTGTCCGTGTCCGTACCCGGATCAGTGTCCGTACCCGGATCAGTGTCCGTGTCCGTACCGGTGTCGGTGTCCGTACCCGTATCGGTGTCCGTACCCGGATCAGTGTCCGTGTCCGTACCCGGATCAGTGTCCGTGTCCGTACCCGGATCAGTGTCCGTGTCCGTACCCGGATCAGTGTCCGTGTCCGTACCCGTGTCGGTGTCCGTACCGGTGTCGGTGTCCGTACCCGGATCAGTGTCCGTGTCCGTACCCGGATCAGTGTCCGTGTCCGTACCCGGATCAGTGTCCGTGTCGGTACCCGGATCGGTGTCCGTACCCGTATCCGTGTCCGTACCCGTGTCGGTGTCCGTACCCGTATCCGTGTCCGTGCCGGTGTCCGTGTCGGTACCGGTGTCCGTGTCGGTACCCGGATCGGTATCCGTGTCGGTACCGGGGTCCGTCACCGGATCGGTGTCGGTTCCGGTGGCCTCGACCACGAGGGCGGCCTCGGCGGTGTTGCCGTTCGCGTCCTCGCCGACGACCGTGTAGTCGCCCGGCTCGGCCGTTCCCGGAACCGTGAGCTGCGTACCCGCAGGCACCACGCCGTTCTCGTCGGTCTCGACGGTGACGGGAGCACCCACCGGGTCGCCCGCGGCATCCTCGATCTGGAACGTGACGTCGGTCAGCGGCGGCCACCCATCGGAGGTGATGTCAGTCGCAGCTCCCGGCGCGACCGGGCTGGTCACGTCGAGCGTCGGCGCGAACGCCTCCACCGTCACGTCTCCCTCACCGGTATTGCCGTTCTCGTCGGTACCGACGACCGTGAACGTGCCGGGGTCGGCATCGGCCGGAACCGTGATCGTCGTTCCGGGCGGAACGTCGCCGTTCTCGTCGGTCGTGACGATGACGGGCTCGCCCACGGGGTCACCGTCCTCGTCTTCGAGCTGGAACGTGACCTCGGTCAGCGGCGGCCACCCACCCGAGGTGATCGTCGTGGGCTGCCCCGGCTTCACCGGACCCGAGAGCTCGACGGTCGGGGTCCAGGCCTCCACCGTCACGTCTCCCTCACCCGTGTTGCCGTCGGCATCCGTACCGACCACCGTCAACGTGCCCGGATCCGCATCCGCCGGAACCGTCAGCGTCGTGTCCGCGGGGATGTTGCCGTCCTCGTCGGCCGAGACCGTGATCGGGTCACCGACCGGGTTGCCGTCGGCATCCTCCAACTGGAACGTGATCTCCGCCAGCGGCGGCCACCCACCCGAGGTGATCGTCGTGGGCTGCCCCGGCTTCACCGGACCCGAAAGCTCGACGGTCGGGGTCCAGGCCTCCACCGTCACGTCTCCCTCACCCGTGTTGCCGTCGGCATCCGTACCGACAACCGTGTAGTCACCGGGCTCGGATCCAACGGGAACCGTCAGCACCGTGTCCGCGGGAATGTTGCCGTCGGCATCCGCCTCGACCGTGATCGGGTCACCGACCGGGTCGCCCGCCGCATCCTGCAGCTGGAACGTGATGCTCGCCAGCGGCGGCCACCCACCCGAGGTGATCGTGGTCGTCTGGCCCGGCTTCACCGGACCGGATGCCGCGACCGTCGGCGTCCACGGTTCCACCGTGACCGTCGCTTCCCCGGTGATCCCTTCGACGCCCGTGCCGACGACCGTGTAGTCGCCCGGCTCGGTGCCGACGGGAACCGTGAGCACGGTCCCTGCGGGAACGTTGCCCTCGGCATCCGTCGTGACCGTCACGGGTGCACCGACGGGCTCACCCTCGGCGTCTTCCAGCTGGAACGTCACCGACGTCGCCGGCGGCCATCCACCCGAAGTGATGGCGGTCGTCTGACCCGGCTTCACCGGACCCGATGCGTCGACCGTCGGAGTCCACGGAGCAACCACGAGCGGCCCCTCGGCCGTGTCGCCCTCGGCTTCACCCGTGACGACGTAGTCGCCCGGGTCGGTCGAGATCGGAACCGTGAGGGTCGTGCCGGCGGGGATGTTTCCGTCGACGTCGGTCGTCACCGTGACCGGGTCGCCGACGGGATCGCCGTCCTCGGTCTCGATCTGGAAGGTGACGTCGACCTCGGCCGGCCACCCGCCCGATGCGATCGTGGTCGTCTGACCCGGCTTCACCGGACCGGATGCCGTCAGCTGCGGCGTGCCCGGAACGGCGAGCACCGTGACGGTGCCCTCGGCCGTGTTCCCGAACTCGTCCTCACCGGCGACCGTGTAGTCGCCGATCGCGGAGCCGGCCGGAACCGTCAGCGTCGTGCCGGCGGGGATGTTGCCGTCTTCGTCGGTCGTGACCGTCACCGGAGTGCCGACAGCGGCGCCGGTGGGGTCTTCGAGTTCGAACGCGACCTCGGCCTCAGCGGGCCAGCCGCCCGAGGTGAGCGTCGTGGACTCTCCGACCGTGATCGGCCCGGTCGCCGACACCGTCGGCGTGTAGGCCTCGACGACCAGAGGCGCCTCGACCGTCTGATCACCGGCGGATGCCGTGACCGTGTAGTCGCCGGCTGCCGCCGTGGGCGGAACCGTCAGCGTCGTTCCGGCCGGGAAGTCTCCGTCGGTGTTCGTCGTCACGGTGATCGGGGCACCGACCGCCGTACCGTCCCCGTCTTCGAGCTGGACGCTAACGGCCGTGTTCGCCGGCCATCCGCCGGAGGTGAGCGTGGTGGGCTGCCCCGGCTTCACCGGACTCGTCGCCTCGAGCAGAGGCGCGAGCGCGTTCGGCCCTGCTTCGGCTCGAGCGAGCACGAGCGTGCCCACCCCGCCTCCGCCGGCGATCGCGCCGACCGTGAGGACGAACGCCTCCTGGCTGTAGATCGGGCCGTTGTCGGGCTGCACGTTCCCGCGGAGCGAGACGACGCCGTTGAGCAGGCTGACCGCCGGGGCGATCGCGGTGATGATGTTGCCCACCGCCGTCGTCACGGTCGGCACGACGGTGTTCACGACACCGCCCGTTCCGAGCAGGACGTTGTTGATCGGCGTCGCCAGAGCACCGAGCAGCGTAGCCACCGGAATCGTGACCGGGAGTCCCACCGCCTTCACCGAGATCGTGGCCGTCGCGGTGCCGGCCACGACGCTCGCGAGCGTCTGATTCGGCACACTGACGGTGATACCGGTACCCAGATCGGGGAAGCCGGTGGAGCAGGTCGGTGCCGCTCCGACGAGGCAGATCGCCGCACCGATGTTGAGAGTCGCGGCGTTGAGCGTCGTCGTCAACGTCGTACGCACGAGGTTCGGCACCGTGTTGAGCAGGGTCCCGACGCGCGTGATCAGCGCATTGAGCACGGGTGCCGAGAGCACTTCCTCGTTGACGCCGAGGTTGTTGAGCCCGTGCCCCGCGGCGCTCGTCAGCAGCGCATCGAGGTTGGCGCTGACCACACCGGTGCGCAGGTTCACCGTCACGACACCGTCGGTCAGCGGGGTATCGAGGATGGTGTTGATCGCCGTGTTCACCTGGGTCGTGATGGTGATGTTCAGCCCGGGATTGCCGAGCAGGGGCGCGAGGGCCGCGTTCAGCCCCGCGAGCGCGCCGGCCAGAAGTCCATTGGGCCCGGTCAGCGTGTTGACCGCCGCATCGACGGTGGAGACCACCCCGCCGGTTCCGGTGAGGGTGTTCGTCAGGCCGGTCACCGCAGGCAATTGCAGCGTGACATTGCCACCGGCGACGTTGTAGTCCCGGGTGACGGTTCCATCTGCCGCGAGGGCCACCTCGGCGCTGATCGCACCGAGCGACACGTCGAGGTCGGCGACCACGCCGGTGACCGTCGAGCCGAGAAGGCCCTGCAGGTTGAGCGATGCATTCGACGGGTAGGCCCCGGTGCCGGTCGTATCGACCACGCCGTTGTCGGCCACCGCGCCGGCGACGGCGCGGCTCGAACCGTCGGGATTCGACACGGAGTACTGGTTCACCGCCCCGAGGGACAGGAAGTTCGAGAGCGCGGGAACGCTGAGTCCGCTCGGGATGCCGATGCTCAGCGCGTTCAACGCGGTGAGGTTCAGCGCCCCGGTCGAGACGTTCGGTTGCCCGGTCGAGCCGTCGTTGGTCGTCTGCACCCCTTGCAGCGCCACGACGTCGTCGAGCGGTAGCCCGCCGAGCAGAAGACTGCCCGTGAGGAATCGCGAACTGGAGGCAGACTCGTCCCCTGGAGCTGCCACAGCCGCTGTCGGGGCGATGACGCTCCCGACGACCACTGCACTGATTGCTGCTACTGCGAGGATTCTGCTTTTGGGCAGAGTCCTCCTTCGTGTACTGCTCATTTGCCCTCCCGTGATGTCGAACTGAGTTCGTCGTCACTAGGCCCCCCCAGGAACCGGCATCTTTACCGATCAGGCGCAAGTAAGAGTGTTTCTACGGGAGATTTCGATGGTTGTCTAGGCGTTCAGTGAATTCCATTTCGAGAATATGAAGGCTCACCAAACAGCCTCTTCGCCCCGTGTCATCGACGGAGACGCTGGCGGAAGGAATCAGTTGGTGGCGATCACCGAGAGCACGGCGTCGCCGTAGTCGTCGCGCTTCTTCGCTCCGATGCCGCTGATGCCGTCGAGGTCGGAGAGGCTCGACGGGCGGCGCTCCGTGAGTGCGCGGAGCGTGGCGTCACTGAACACCATGTAGGCAGGTCTGCCCAGTTCACGAGCGGTTTCTGCACGCCACACTCGGAGCGCTTCGAAGAGCGGCCGATCGTCGGCATCCACCGCATCGGCGGCCGTCGCCTTGCGGGCGCGCGTGGTCGTCGCGCGCCCGATCGTGTCTTTACGCAGGGGCACCGCGGTCTCTCCGCGCAGCACTCCGGCCGCCTGTTCCCCGGGCGCGAGGGTTCCATATTCCCCTTGCGCCATGAGAATGCCGCGGGCCAGAAGTTGGCGCACGACGCTGCGCCAATCCTGATCCGAGAGATCGGACCCGATGCCGTAGGTGGCGAGCTTGTCGTGTCCCTGTTGACGGATGCGTTCGGTCGACGCGCCCCGCAGGATGTCGATCAGGTGGCCCGCGCCGAAGGCCTGGTTGCGTTCGCGCTTGAGGCGCACGATCGTCGAGAGCAGCTTCTGGGCGGGGACGAGGCCGTCGAAGGTCTCGGTGTCTTCGAGGCACGTGTCGCAGTTGCCGCAGGGCTGCGACTCCTGGCCGAAGTAGCCGAGGAGGTTCTGTCGGCGGCATTCGACGGTCTCGCACAGGGCGAGCATGGCGTCGAGGTGCTGTCCCATGCGCATCTTGAAGGTGCGGTCGCCGGGGCTCTGATCGATCAGGCGACGCTGCTGCACGACATCGCCCAGGCCGTAGGCCATCCACGCGACCGACGGCTCACCGTCGCGCCCCGCTCGACCCGTCTCCTGGTAGTACCCCTCGACCGACTTGGGCAGGTCGATGTGGGCGACGAAGCGCACATCGGGCTTGTCGATACCCATGCCGAAAGCGATCGTGGCCACCATGATCACGCCGTCTTCGCGCAGGAAGCGCGACTGATTGGCGGCGCGCACCTCGGCGGGGAGCCCCGCGTGGTACGGCAGTGCAAGGAGGCCCTGCGCGGCGAGATACGTGGCGGTCTGCTCGACCGACTTGCGGCTGAGCGCGTAGACGATTCCGGCGGGACCGGTGGCCGCGCCCTCGGCGGACTCCTGCGACCTGATGAAGGAGACGAGCTGCTTGCGCGGGTCGACCTTCGGCACGATCCGGTACTGGATGTTCGGCCGATCGAAGCTGGCGACGAAGTGCTGCGCGGTGCTGAGCTGAAGGCGCTCGGTGATCTCCTGGTGCGTGGCGCGTGTGGCGGTGGCCGTGAGGGCCATGCGGGGCACCCCGGGGAACCGCTCGCCCAGGTCGCCCAGCGCGAGGTAGTCGGGGCGGAAGTCGTGCCCCCACTGCGACACGCAGTGCGCCTCGTCGATCGCGATCACGCTGAGGGTGCCGCGCTGCAGGAGCGCCGTGGTCTGCGCGTTCGACAGACGCTCGGGGGCGACGTAGATGACGTCGAGCTCACCCGCGATGTAGGAGCGCTCGACCTCGGCACGCTCCTGCGGCGACTGGGTGGAGTTGAGGTAGGCGGCGTTGACGCCGTTGGCGCGTAGCGCGTCGACCTGGTCGTGCATGAGCGCGATGAGCGGGCTCACGACGAGTCCGGTGCCCTCGCGCACGAGTGCGGGTACCTGGTACGTGATGCTCTTACCGCCCCCCGTCGGCATCAGCACCACCGCGTCGCCGCCGGCGATCACCTGATCGACGATCGCGGCCTGGTCGCCGCGGAAATCGTCGTAGCCGAAGACCGTGTGCAGCGCTTCGCGTGCGGTCGTATAGCGGCTCGGCGTGGCACGGCGGGTGATGGGGGCGCTGTTCGGGCGAGGCACGGATGCCGGGGAGACCGGGGTCGTGGGGCCGGGGCCCCAGTCGAGCGGCGGCTCGAAACCGGCGCCCTGCGGCTCCCAATCCATCGGCTCGGGCGGGGCGCTGGGCTCCCACCCGTCGTCGTAGGGCTCGTCGGCGTACGGCAGATCCGCGTACGGGTCACGGGGAGTCTGCGGCATCCCTCCAGCGTAACGACCCCCGCCGACGCCGGCCCAGTGCTCTCCACAGGTCGGTCACGTGGGTCGCGGTCGCACCGCAGCGGAGGAGATCCGCACAACGACGTGATGACGAGACGCACACGGCTGGACGAGTCGGATGTCGCGCTCATGGCTTCCTCATCGGGAAGCGCCCGTTGTTCCTCCTCCGCGAGCTCGTATCTACTGACGGCGACCGGCTGGCTCGTCGACGCGAGGGCGTATCGCACGACCGTATCGTTCTTCCCCGCGACCAGCAGGATGCCAACCGTGGGGAGATGCTTCTCCGGAACGCGGAGCCGATCGTCGACGACACTGACGTAGAACCCCAGTTGCCCGGCATCCGCAGGCGTGAACCTCGTCGTGTTGAGCTCGATCACGACGTACCGCAGTTGCTCGATGTGGAAGAACAACAGGTCTACGAAGAAATCGTCACCATCGATGTCGAAGTGCACCTGCCGACCGACGAACGCGAACCCCGGGCCGAGCTCGCGCATCGTGTCGAGAATGCGATCGACCAGCCGTTGCTCGAGCTCCCGTTCCGATGCGTTGCCATCGATCGCGAGGAACTGTAACGCGTACGGATCCTTCGTGATCTCGCGCGCCTGGTCCGAATCGTCCCGATCGAGCGCACCCTCGAAGTTCGTGGGCGCCGCCGCCTCGCGCTCGTGCAGGCGAGTGGTGATCTGGTGCGCGAGCACAGCTCGACTCCACCCGTGGTGTGCATCCTTCGCTGCGTACCAGTCGCGCAGGCCCTGGTCGTCGACCTTGTCGAGAAGCTGGATGACATGGCTCCAGGGCAATTCGCCAACGGCTTGTTGGCGAATTGAATTGGGAGCGGGCCAAGCCATGGCGAAGCGGCGCATGTAGCGCAGATTCGCTGGAGAAAACCCGGTCATACCCGGGAACGCCGCCCGCAGGTCCGCCGCGAGTCGCGAGAGTACCGCAGATCCCCATACTTCTGTAGCAAGACGCTGCTGGATCGTTCTACCGATCCGCCACCAGAGCATCAGAAGCTCCGTGTTCGCCACGCGCTGAGCCCTTACCCGCGCCTGCCGCACGTGCGTCTTGAGATCTTCGAGCGTGGTGAGGTAGTCGTCGGGAGCCATGTCGTGCGTCATCGTCATGAGGCGATCCTGCTGACGGCCACCGACACCGGAGCGGTTATCCACAACTCTGCTGCACGCCCACTTTTCCTGCACAGAAACCTCTACGTTGGACGGCGTGATGGCACGACGACGATGGATCGACGAGGCCGATGTCGGGCTCGCCCTGGTGACGATCTTCATTGCGATGTCTCTGCTGCTCCCGTGTTACTTGTTCGCGCTGCACCTCGGCGCCGCGGGGTGCGGCGAGACATGCGAGAGCACGACGACCTGGTGGACGACCCTCACCTTCTTCGCCTTCGACGGCATCCTGTTCGCGGCGGTGATGCCTGTCTATGTTCTGCGCGCGAAACGCTGGGAACGCACGTGGTGGATACCCGCGGGAGGCATTCTTCTGTTGGCCGTCGGCGGTCTCATCGCCTACCTCGTGATCCGCATCGCCATCCCCACACCCTGAGGGGTCAGAACACGCCGCCTTGGCCGCGGGGCGCGCGGCGTGTTGTGACCCCTCACCGGGAGGACCGCACTCCCCCGCGCGGGCGTAGGTTTGAACCAGACGCCCGAAGGAGCATCCGATGACCGACATCACCGTCACCCGCAACGACGACGCCTCGCGCTACGAGATCCGCACCGGAGACCTGCTCGCCGGCTTCGCCGCGTTCGAGACGAAGCACGGTCGGATCCGGTTCACGCACACCGAGATCGACCCCGCGTTCCAGGGGCAGGGGCTGGCGGGCAAGCTCGCGAAGGCCGCCCTGACGGATGCCGCGGCGAGCGGCGCCGCGATCGTTCCGCTGTGCCCCTACATCGCTTCCTATCTGGAGACGCACGAGATCCCGGGCGCCGAGATCCGCTGGCCGAAGCGACCGGGCGAATGATCGGCGAGCGGCGCGTCATCCTCGAGCCCCGGGAGGTTCCCCTCGGCGGGGTGCGGGGTATGAACGTGCTGCGGGCGCTGCCGCACCGCAACCTGCCGACCATCGGTGCCTGGTGCTTCCTCGACCGCTTCGGTCCCGCCGACACCCGCATGCGTGTCGAACCGCACCCGCACATCGGCCTGCAGACCGTGACCTGGCCGCTCGTCGGCGAGATCCGCCACCGCGACTCGCTCGGCAGCGATGCCGATCTTCGCCGCGGCCAGCTCAACCTCATGACGGCGGGCAACGGCATCTCGCACTCCGAGTACTCGATCGGCGACGAGCCGATCCCCCTCGACGCCCTGCAGTTCTGGGTGGTGCTGCCGGAGTCCGCGCGGCACGGAGCCGCCGGCTTCGAGCGGCACACGTCGCTGCCGGGGCTCGCCCTGCCCGCCGAACAGGGAGCGGATGCCTCGGCCACCGTCGTTCTCGGCGAGTTCGCCGGCGTCCGTTCACCGGCGACCGTGCACACCCCGATCATCGGCGCCGAGATCGTCGTGCCCGCGGGAACCCGCGTGCGACTGCCGTTGCACCCCGACTGGGAGCACGCCGTGATGCTCGTCGAGGGCGATGCGCAGGTGGCGGAGCATCCGCTCTCGCTCAACGACACCCTCTATCTGGGCGACTCCCGCGACACCGTCACGGTCGAGAGCACAGAGGGCGCCCTGCTGTTCGTGCTCGGCGGCGAGCCCTTCGAAGACGAGATCGTCATGTGGTGGAACTTCGCGGGCCGCTCGCACGACGAGATCGCCGAGGCGCGCGAGGAGTGGGAGGCGGCATCCGCCCGCTTCGGCGAGGTCGAGGGGCACGACGTGCGCATCCCGGCGCCGCCGTTGCCGCCCGTGCGCCTGATGCCCCGCAGCCGCAAGCTCTGACGGCCGCTGCGACCCGTCACCCGCGCTCGGGGGTGTGCACCCGGGCGAGGAAGCGATCGGTACGGGGCGAGGGGCCGCGCGGATCGAGCACCGACACCACGACCGTGACCGCGACGGCGAGCGGAATCGTCCAGGCCGCGGGCTGCGCGAGATACGGTGCGGCGATTCCGACACCGTCGATCGCCGCATGCACGAGCAGCGCCAGCCCGCACGCGACCCCGCCGCTCACCATCCCGGCCACGGCCCCACGCGCGGTGAGCCCGCGCCACCAGACGCCCAGCAGCACGACCGGCGACAGGGTGGATGCCGCGACGACGAACACCACGCCGACGCTCGCGACCAGCCCCGCCGGCACCGTGAGCAGCGCGATCGCGAGCGGCACCAGCGCGCACAGCAGCGCCGAGACGCGGAACGAGCGCACCGAACCCGAGAAGACGTCCTGGCTGATCACCCCGGCGAGCGACACGACGAGCCCCGCCGACGTCGCGAGGAACGCCGCGAAAGCCCCGGCGACGATGAGGGCCGTCAGCAGCTCGCCCATGATGCCGGGGAACACCCGCGACGGCAGCTGCAGCACGACGGTGTCGGCGAGGCCCGGCACCGCGAGGTCGGGGGCGGCGATGCGCGCCAGCAGCCCCATGCCGCTCGAGACCGCGTAGAACGCGCTCACCATCGCGATCACGATCACGGTCGTGCGCCGCGCCGAGACCCCGGTCGGGCTCGTGTAGAAGCGCACGAGCACGTGCGGCAGGCCCATCGTGCCCAGGAGCAGAGCGAGCAGGAGGGATGCCGTCTCATACGCGTCGAATCCCGAGGGACCGGCCTCGGCGGGGAACACGAGCGCGGGGTCGAAGTCGTGCGGCCCGCCGCTCAGCGCGAAGGCGATGAGGATGACCGGCACCAGCAGTGCCGTGAGTTTGAGCCAGTACTGGAACGCCTGCACGTAGGTGATCGCGCGCATGCCTCCCGCCGCGACGGCCGCGGCGACCAGCACCGCCACGGTCACGGCGCCCACCCACTCGGGTAGCCCCGCGACGACGACGAGCGTGATGCCCGCCCCGTGCAGCTGCGGCACGATGTACAGCCATCCGATGATGAGCACCGCCGCACTCGTCACCCGTCGCGCCGCGGTCGACTCCAGCCGAGCTTCGACGAAGTCGGGGATCGTGTACGCCCCGCTGCGGCGCAGGGGTGCGGCGACGAACGCGAGCACCAGCAGATACCCCGCCGCGTAGCCGATCGGGAACCAGAACCCGCGCGCCCCGTCGAGCAGCACGAGCCCCGAGAGCCCGAGGAAGGTGCCCGCCGAGAGGTACTCGCCGCTGATCGCCGAGGCGTTCCACACCGGGCGCACGGTGCGCGAGGCGACGAAGAAGTCGCTCGTGGTACGCGAGATCCGCAGACCGTAGACGCCGATCAGCAGCGTCGCGACGACCACGAGCGCGACCCCGATGAGATCGAGGACCGCGTTCACTCGCGGTCCCGCAGCGCCCGGTACCGGCGCTCGTTGCGCGCGGCGGTGCGCACGTAGAGCAGCGCGAACACGAGGATCACCGGGTAGAACGCGAACGCCTGCAGCAGCCACGACAGCGGCAGCCCCCACAGCACGATCCGGTCGATCTCGGGGATCAGCGCGATCGTGAGCGCCATCGCCAGCACGACGAGCACGAACCCGGCGATCGTGCCGAGAGCGAGTCGGAACTGGCTGCGCATCAGGGCGCGCGCGTACACGGCATCCGCTTCGTCGACCGGGGAGCCCGGCAGAGCGATCCCGCGCGTCGCCGTGGTCGGGCGGCGCGGCACGGCATCCGCTGTCACCTTGACCCGCTTCGGCGCCTCGGTCACGGCATCCCCTCGCTGCGCACCAGCGCTTCGCGCACGGTCGGCACCAGACGCCTGCTCACCGGCAGCACGATCTCGCCCACCGACACCGACGGATCGGTGCCGGAGAGCCGGGCCTCGGTGACGGCGGATGACCGAACCAGTGTCGAGCGATGGATGCGCAGGAATCCGGCACCCGCCCATCGCGCCTCGAGTTCGGAGATCGGGATGCGCACGAGATGCCCGGCATCGCCGTCGGCGTGCAGCCGCGAGTAGTCGCCCTGCGCCTGCACCCAGCGGATGTCACTGCGACGCACGAAACGCACCGCCGAGCCGATCGAGACGGGCAGCACCTCGTCGTCGCCCGCCGAGGGTGCGTCGCCGCGCTCGATCACCCGATCGACGGCCTGCCGCAGACGGGCCGCGCGCACGGGCTTGAGCAGGTAGTCGGCCGCGCGCAGTTCGAACGCCTCGACGGCGCGGGCGTCGTCGGCCGTGACGAACACCACGGCGGGCGGTTCGGCGAGCGAGAGCAGTCCGCGCGCGAGTTCGGTGCCGAGCAGCCCGGGCATATGGATGTCGAGAAAGGCGATGCGCACCGCGCGTTGGGACAGCTGCCGCAGAGCGTCAGCACCCGTCGTGGCGGTGAGGATGTCGCCGATGCGCTCATCGGTGCGCAGCAGGTGCACGAGTTCGTCGAGCGCCGGTCTCTCGTCGTCGGCGACGAGCACGTCGATCATGGCCGCACCTCGTTGTCGGGGTCGTTCAGCGGCTGCGACTTGGGCACCCGCATGCGCACCAGGGTACCCGCGCCCGTGTTCGTCTCGACGACCAGACCGCCGTCCGCGCCGTAGAGCTGGCGCAGACGCGTATCGACGTTGCGCAGCCCCACGTGCAGGCCGTCGTCGGCCGCCGTGAGGGTGGAGCGCAGAGCATCCGGGTCCATGCCGATGCCGTCGTCCTCCACCGTGATCTCGGTGTGCGTGCCCTCGTCGCGCGACACGATCCGGATCTCTCCCCCTCCCTCGCCCGGTTCGAGCCCGTGCCGCACCGCGTTCTCGACGAGCGGCTGCACCGAGAGGAACGGGATCACCGTCGCGAGCGTCTCGGGGGCGATCTGCAGCGTCACGCGCAGGCGCTCGCCGAATCGGGCGCGCTCGAGCTCGAGATAGGAACGGATGCTTTCGAGCTCATCGGCCACGGTCGTGAACTCGCCCTGTCGCCGGAATGAATAACGAGTGAAGTCGGCGAACTCGAGCACGAGTTCGCGGGCGCGGGCGGGGTCGGTCGTGATGAAGGAGGCGATCGCCGTGAGGGCGTTGTAGATGAAGTGCGGCGAGATCTGAGCGCGCAGCGAGCGCAGCTCGGCCTCGGCGAGCTGGGTGCGCGAGGCGTCGAGTCCGCCCAGCTCGACCTGTGCCGCGCACCAGTCGGCGACCTCTTCCGCAGCGCGCACCAGCGCCGCCCGCACCGGGGCGGCGAATGCGACGACAACGCCGATCACGTGGCCGTCGACGACGATCGGCGCTCCGACGCCCTCGAGATGGTCGTCGGCGGCCTGCGAGGGGAAGACCTGTCGGCGGCCCGATTCGCGTACGCGCGTCGCGATCCGCACGGCCGCGGCGTCGAGCCCGTCGGTCGCGCCGTCGAAGGAGACGGTGTCGTCGTCGGCGACGATCGCGACCGCGGCGCTGCCGAGCAGCACGCGCAGGTGCCGAGCGGCCTTCACAACCTCCGGCGCCGAGAGCCCCGCGCGCAGATGCGGAGCGGCGAGACTCGCGTGATGTAGCGCCCGCAGAGCCGCCTGCTCGCCCTCGCTGCCGAGATCGGCCGCGCCGCGCGCGAGACGCCGCGCGAGCAGCAGCAGCACCGTCAGCGCGATGCCGCCGAGCACGCCCAGCACGGCGGCGAGAACGACGTCGGTCATGGGATCAGCCTAGGCAGGGTGCCTCGTGGGGGACGCTTCGACAGGCTCAGCGACCCAGCCCTTGTGGGTCCCTGAGCTTGTCGAAGGGCCCCACCACGCACAACTGGGTCCCTGAGCCTGTCGAAGGGCCCCACGCGCACCGGTCAGCAGCACCGGGCGCCGGGATTGCGGTCCTGGTCGTCCATGCGCTGCCGCCAGAACTGTCGCTCGGTCACCGGCTCCTCGTCCGGATGATGGCGACGGTGATGGGCGACGTAGGTCGCATAGGCCGTGTCGCCCATCAGCGTCGTCATGTACCAGCGGATGCCGCGCCCCACTCGCGCCGCGGCGGCGAGCGCCGTGCGCAGCGGTGAGGCCGCGGCATCCGTCCGTGAGATCACCATGTCAGTGGCTCGAGACCTTGCGCTCGTCGGCGAGGATCGGCTCCCACTGCTTCTCGAGCTCGCGCTCGTCGGCGTTGGGAAGGAAGCCCGCCGGGGCGAACCGGCGCGAGGCGACCGGTTCGTCTTCGGTGTTCTCGCCGCCGCCGTTGCGGATCGCCTTGATGGTGACGACGATCGCCGCGATCATGACGATCAGCGCGAGCGTCACGAAGATGATCGAGAGCGTGCCCTGCACGGCCGTGTTGCGGATGACCGCTTCGAGCACCTCGCGTTCGCCGAGCGACGTGTCGCCGGTGTTCAGCGCCTCGAGGTAGCGGAAGTGGTTCGCCCAGTATCCGATCGCCGGGACCGGCGAGAAGATCTTGTAGAGCGACGCGGTGACCGTGACGACCGCGGTGAACGCGAGCGGCAGGCCGATGATCCACAGCCACTTGATGTAGCTGCGGCCGCGCTTGGCGACGATCGCCATCACCACGGCGAGCGCGATCGCGGCGAGCAGCTGGTTCGCGATGCCGAACAGCGGGAAGAAGGTGTTGATGCCGCCGAGCGGGTCGGTGACGCCGAGGATGAGGATCGCTCCCCACCCGGCCACCATGATCGCCGTGCAGATCCACACGCCGGGCCGCCACGAGACGTCGCGGAACTTCGGGAACCAGGCGCCGATCGAGTCCTGCAGCATGAAGCGGGCGACGCGGGTGCCGGCATCCACCGCGGTGAGGATGAACAGCGCCTCGAACATGATCGCGAAGTGGTACCAGAACGCCATGAGCGCCTGCCCGCCGAGCGCCTGCTGCATGATGTGCGCGAGGCCGAGCGCGAGGGTGGGGGCGCCACCGGTGCGCGAGACGATCGACTCCTCGCCGACCGCCTGGGCCGTTCCGGTGAGCATCTCGGGTGTGAGGTTCACCCCCGTCAGCCCCAGCGAGTTCACGAAGGCGACCGCGCCTTCGACCGTGCCGCCCGTCACCGCCGATGGCGCGTTCATCGCGAAGTAGATGCCCTGGTCGATCGAGATCGCGGCGACGAGCGCCATGATCGCGACGAACGACTCCATGAGCATGCCGCCGTAGCCGATGAAGCGCGTCTGACGCTCCTTCTCGACGAGCTTGGGTGTCGTGCCGGAGGCGATCAGGGCGTGGAAGCCCGATAGGGCCCCGCAGGCGATCGTCACGAAGAGGAAGGGGAAGAGAGGACCGGCGAACACCGGCCCCATGCCGTTCTCACCGAAGATGCTGACGGCGGGCACCGTGATCTCGGGGCGCACGAGGATGATCGCGCCGGCGAGCATCACGATCACGCCGATCTTCATGAACGTCGAGAGGTAGTCGCGGGGAGCCAGCAGCAGCCACACCGGGAGCACCGCGGCGATGAAGCCGTAGATGATGATGCCCCACGCGATCGTGGTGCGGTCGAGGTGGAAGATCGCCTGGCCCCACTCGGTGCCGGCGACCCAGCCGCCGCCGATGATCGCGGCCATGAGCAGCACGAACCCGATGATCGAGACCTCGGTGACCTTGCCCGGGCGCAGGAAGCGCAGGTAGATGCCCATGAAGATCGCGATCGGGATGGTCATCGCCACCGAGAAGACGCCCCAGGGGCTCTCACCGAGGGCGTTGACGACGACGAGCGCGAGGATCGCGACGATGATCAGCATGATCAGCAGCGAGGCGATGATCGCGGCGGTGCCGCCAATCCGCCCGAGTTCCTGGCGGGCCATCTGGCCGATGGTGCGGCCTCCGCGGCGCATCGAGAAGAACAGCACGGTGTAGTCCTGCACGGCGCCCGCGAGCACGACACCCACGATGATCCAGATCGTGCCGGGCAGGTAGCCCATCTGCGCGGCGAGCACGGGACCGACGAGCGGGCCGGCGCCGGCGATCGCGGCGAAGTGGTGCCCGTAGAGCACGCGGCGGTCGGTGGGGACGTAGTCCTTGCCGTCCTGCTTGACCTCGGCCGGTGTCGCGCGGCGGTCGTCGGGGCGGGTGATGTACTTCTCGATCACCTTCGAGTAGAAGCGGTAGCCGATCAGATAGGTGCAGACCGCCGCGAAGACGAACCAGATCGCGTTCACGGTCTCGCCGCGCACGATCGCGAGCATCACCCAGGCGACACCGCCGAGCAGCGCGATCGCCGTCCAGATCAGGATCTTCGGGAGGGTCCAGCGCCGGCTCTTCTCCTCGTGCTCGGGAGAGAGGGCGACGGGTGGGAGTTTCGGATCGGTGACGATGATGGGCTCGTCGTCGACGGTTCCGGCGCCGCGTCGGTGCGACGAAGGTGCGGTCATGGGGTTCTCCTCGGGGTGCGCGTCATTGCGTTCCCCCACGCTAGGAAACGGGCGCGGGGGTCGAGGAGCGGGAGCGGATGCCGTGCGACGAGCGGCATCGACGATGCGACGAACGGATGCCGCGGCATCCGTTCCTGGACGGCACCCAGGGCGATGTCCGACGTCGCGGATACACTCGCGACAATGCCCTCCCCCTCTGAGAACGCACCCGACTCGTTCGTCCGCGTCCGCGGGGCGAACGAGAACAACCTCCGCTCCGTCGATGTCGACATGCCACGCGATCGGATCGTCGCGTTCACCGGAGTCTCGGGATCGGGCAAGTCGTCGCTCGCGTTCGGCACCATCTTCACGGAAGCCCAGCGCCGATATCTCGAGTCGGTGGCGCCGTATGCGAGGCGGCTCATCCAGCAGGGCCACGATCCGCACGTCGAATCGATCTCGGGCCTGCCCCCGGCGGTCGCCCTGCAGCAGCGGCGCGGCGCGCCCAGCTCGCGATCGAGCGTCGGAACCGTGACGACGCTGTCGAACTCGTTGCGCATGCTCTTCTCCCGGGCGGGCACCTTCCCGGAGGGCTTCACGACCCGGCTCGACTCCGATGCGTTCTCTCCCAACACCGTCGCCGGAGCCTGCCCGGAGTGTCACGGCATCGGCGTCGCGCACACCGTCACCGAGGACTCGCTCGTGCCCGACCCTTCGCTGAGCATCCGCGAAGGTGCGATCGCCGCCTGGCCGGGCGCGTGGCAGGCGAAGAACCTGCGCGACATCACGATCGCGCTCGGCTACGACGTCGACGTCCCCTGGCGGGATCTTCCCCGTGCCGATCGCGAGTGGCTGCTCTTCACCGACGAGCAGCCGGTCGTGCAGATCACCCCGCAGCGCGACCGCGTGGCCAAGCCCTACAACGGCATGTTCTGGAGCGCCAAGAAGTACGTCTTCCACACGCTCGCCGACTCGAAGAGCCAGATGATGCGCACCAAGGTGCTCCAGTTCGTCCGCTCCGGGCCGTGCCCGCTGTGTGGGGGCACCGGACTGCGGCGCGAGGCCCTGGCCGTCACGTTCGCCGGCCGATCGATCGCCGAGCTCAACGCGCTCCCGCTGACCGACCTCGCCGACATCATCCGCCCGACCACCCGGCTCACCGAGGTCACGCCTGCGCTCCCCACCACTCTTTCGGGCGAGCGCACCGACGTCGCCGTCGCCCTCACGACCGATCTGCTCGCGCGCATCGAGGTGCTCACCGACCTGGGGCTCGGATACCTGGGTCTGGGCAGGGCGACTACGACCCTGTCCCCCGGTGAGATGCAGCGGCTCCGGCTCGCGACGCAGCTGCGGTCGGGACTCTTCGGGGTGGTCTACGTGCTCGACGAGCCCTCGGCGGGTCTGCATCCCGCCGACGCCGAACAGCTGCTCGACGTGCTCGCACAGCTCAAGCGCTCCGGGAACTCGGTCTTCGTGGTCGAGCACAACATGGACATCGTCCGGCACGCCGATTGGATCGTCGACGTCGGCCCCGGTGCCGGCGAAGGCGGTGGGCACGTGCTCTACAGCGGCGCGGTCCCGGGGCTCGCCGCTGTCGAGGCATCCGTCACGCGGCCGTTCCTGTTTCCCGACGCGCAGGCGGCATCCAAGACGCGCCGCGAGCGCCGCGAGGCATCGGCCTGGCTCACGGTCGAGGGCGTGAGCCTGCACAATCTCGCCGACATCGATGCATCCGTGCCGCTCGGCACCCTCGTCGCCGTGACCGGTGTCTCGGGGTCGGGCAAGTCGACACTCGTCAGTCGGGTGCTCCCCGATGTCGTGCGCGAGCACCTGCGCGCGGACGACACCCCCGACGAGATCGACGATGCCCCGATCGATGCCGGAGGCGACGACTCACGGCCGTCCGAGGCGACCGTGCCGGATGCGGGCGTCGATTCCCTGACCGTGCGCGACGTGCGCGGTCTCGAGCACATCGATCGTCTCGTGCGTGTCGATCAGAAGCCGATCGGCCGCACACCGCGCTCGAACCTCGCGACCTACACGGGCCTGTTCGATGCCGTGCGTGCGGCCTTCGCCCGCACCGACCTCGCCCGCGAGCGCGGGTACGGCGCCGGACGCTTCTCGTTCAACGTCACCGGCGGGCGCTGCGAGACCTGCCTCGGCGAGGGATTCGTCTCGGTCGAGCTGCTGTTCCTCCCCGGCAGCTACGGACGCTGTCCGACGTGCGACGGCGCCCGGTACAACGCGGAAACGCTCGAGGTCACCTACGACGGCCGAACCATCGCCGACGTGCTCGCCCTCACCGTCGAGCAGGCATCCGAGGCGCTGGCCTCCATCCCCGCGGCGGCGCGCAGCCTGCGTGCTCTTCTCGACGTCGGGCTCGGATACCTCCGCCTCGGACAGCCCGCCACCGAGCTCTCCGGCGGCGAGGCGCAACGCATCAAACTGGCGACCGAGCTGCAGCGTGTGCGTCGGGGCCACACTCTGTATCTGCTCGACGAGCCGACCACCGGGTTGCACCCGGCCGACGTGCAACGGCTGCTCGCGCAGTTGCACGCGCTGGTCGACTCCGGAGACACGGTGGTGGTCGTCGAGCATGAGATGGATGTCGTCGCTGCGGCGGACTGGGTCATCGACCTCGGGCCTGCGGGAGGCGACGCGGGTGGCCGTGTCATCGCCTCGGGGACCCCGGAGCACGTCGCGCAGAACTCCGCGAGCCGCACAGCGCCCTACCTGGCCGAACGTCTGCGCTGACCATCGACGCCGTGCTTTTGCACGGCCGACTCGGCATCCGCGCATCCTGCGCGCAACTAGGCTGGAACCGTGGCCCGAAACCCTGTCCTGCCGACCCGCGTGCTGCTCATCTGCGCCGCGATCGGCGTCGCGACCGGCCTCATCGGAGGCATCGCCGGATGGGTCACGCCGATCCTGCTCGCGAGCCCCCTGCTCTTCCTCTACGGGCTCGTGCTCGGCTCGCACGTGCTGCCGGGGATCATCGCGCAAGAGGTGCTGCGGCGCCCGTTCGTCGCCCTCATCACGCACCTGATCGCCGCCCTCGTCTCGAGCGCGTTCAACCCGGCCTGGGCGCTGCGCTTCATCGGTACGGCGCTGCTGTTCGGCGCGATCCAGGAGGGCGTCGCGGCACTCACCCGCTACCGCGCGTGGGGTGCCTGGCGCTTCTTCATCTCGGCGGCGCTGATCGGCGTCGTCGTGGCGGTCGCCGTGTTCTTCGCCGCTCACCTGGGCACGATGCCGCTGTGGGCGCAGATCACGTACCTGACGATCTCGGTGCTCGGGCCCATCGCCTGGACGGCCGTCGGCCTCGCGGTCGGCACGGCGCTCAGCCGCGCCGGCGTCGCCCGTCGCTGAGCGCGTGGGAAGCCGCCGAAACCCCCTCTTATCGTCGAGACCCCCTCTTGCGTACGTCTGCAACAGGGGGTCTCGGCGACAAAGGGGGGTCTCGAGGGCAGCCGATCTCACGTCGCGAGGCCAGGTAAGGCTCGGCTAAGTTAGAGGCGTACGCTCCACCGAAGACGTACGTTCCACCGACCCGGGGTCTCGCCGTGCGCCCATCCGCGCCTCTTCTCCGCGTGCGTGATGTCTCGCTCACCCACGCGGATGCCGCGCACCCCTCGCCCCGCGACGTGTCGTTCGACATCCACCCCGGCGAGGTCGCGCTGCTGCTCGGCCCCTCGGGCTCGGGCAAGTCGACGCTCACCCTCGCGCTGAACGGACTCATCCCGCACGCACTTCCCGCCACCATGACCGGCACGGTCGAGGCGGGCGGGGTCGACACCGCCGCCGCGCAGACCTCCGAGTTGAGCACGCGGGTCGCGATGGTCTTCCAAGACCCGGATGCTCAGATCGTCACCGGAACCCTCTACGACGAGGTCGCCTTCGGCCCCGAGAATCTGCGCCTGACCGTCGCCGAGGTCACCGCCCGCACCGAAGACGCCCTGCGCCGCGTCGGGCTGTGGGAGCGCCGCGACGACAACCCCGACCGGCTCTCGGGCGGTGGCCGCCAGCGCCTCGCGATCGCCTGCGCCCTCGCGATGGGATCGCCGTTGATCGTGCTCGACGAGCCGACCGCGAACCTCGACCCGCAGGGCATCGACGACGTCTACGCCGCCCTCGCCGACGTGATCGCCGCGGGCGACCGGGCGATCCTCCTCGTCGAGCACAACCTCGACGCCGCGATGGGATTCGTCACCCGAACGATCGTGCTCGACCGCGAGGGACGCGTCGCGTACGACGGTCCGGTCGCCGAGATCATCCGCGCGCACACCGACGAACTCGTCGCGATGGGGGTGTGGCTGCCCGCGGCGACGCTGGCGGCGCTGCGACTGCGCGAGGACGGCATCCGTCTCGACCCCCTGCCCCTGACACCCGAGGAGCTGGCGGCGCAGCTGCCCCCGGCATCCGATCCCGCGAGCGCGGCTGCGACCGCGAGCGCGTCCGATCCGACGACGGATGCCGCGCCCTCGGGCGAGGCGATCATCCGTGCGCGCGGGCTCACCGTGCGCCGCGGCCGCACCGAGATCCTGCACGGCATCGACCTCGATCTCACCCCCGGCAGCCTCACCGCGATCGTCGGCGCGAACGGGGCCGGCAAGACGACGCTCATCCAGGCACTCGCGGGCGTCGTTCCGCCGCCGAAGCGGCAGGTCGATGTCGACGGCATCGACCCCGGCACGGCCGCTCCCCGCGACCTCGCCGCCCGCATCGGCTTCGTGTTCCAGAACCCCGAGCACCAGTTCATCGCGCACACGGTGTTCGACGAGCTCGCGCACGGGCTTCGGCTGCGGAATGTGGCGGATGCCGAGATCACCGAGCGCGTGACGGAGATGCTCGAGCGCTTCGGTCTCGCGCACAAGGCCGACGTGCATCCGTTCCTGCTGTCGGGCGGCGAGAAGCGACGCCTGTCGGTGGGCACGGCGCTCATCACCCGCCCCCGCGTTCTCGCCCTCGACGAGCCGACGTTCGGCCAAGACCGCGCACGCGCGGCCGAGCTGCTCGCGCTGCTGCAGAGCCTGCGCGCCGAGGGCACCACGATCGTGATCGTCACCCACGACCTGCAGCTCGTCGCCGACCACACGACGCACACCCTGATCCTCGCCGACGGACGAGTGCACGCGAGCGGCCGCACGGCCGACCTCTTCCGCGACGAGCAGACCTTCACCTCGGCGGGACTCCGCCTGCCCGCCCTGCAGCGGGTGCTCGCGGCGCACGCGAAGGGGGCGGACGCATGACCTCGACCATCGTCGACCCCTACGCGCGGATGACCGCGACCTCGCGGCATCAGTTCCTCTACGCCCTCAACCCGCTCGCGAAGGTGGCGGGTTTCGCCCCCGCGATGATCTTCCTGGTGTTCGTGCGCGATCTCGCCACCCCGGCCGCGTTCCTGCTGCTCGCCTACGTGCTGCTGCTCGTCGGGGCCCGTCTCACCTGGCGTCTGCTCCTGCTGCTCGCGGTGCTGCCCGTCGGCATGGCCGTGATCGGCGTGAGTTTCTCGCTCTGGGTCGACACCGCGCTCGTCGGCGACACGAACCCGGTGCTGCGGATCGGCGACTGGACGCTCTACAGCGGAGCTCTGATGCTCGGGTTCGCCACGGCGCTGCGCCTCGGCGCGATCATCTCGCTCGCCCTGATCGGCGGACTCACCACCAGCGGCCCCGACCTCGTGCGGGCGAGCGTGCAGCAGCTGCGGGTTCCCTACCGGATCGGCTACACGGCGCTGGCCGCGTTCCGCTTCGTGCCGCGCTTCGGCTACGAGCTCTCGGT
This sequence comes from Microbacterium sp. NPDC090225, assembly GCF_044772365.1. Lineage (NCBI taxonomy): Bacteria > Bacillati > Actinomycetota > Actinomycetes > Micrococcales > Microbacteriaceae > Microbacterium > Microbacterium sp. NPDC090225. Next base: position 1,745,906 of record NZ_JBIVYS010000001.1, read on the forward strand.
CATCCGGGCCGCCCACCGCGTGCGCGGACACCACGGCGGCAACGGCCCGTTCTCGCGCGTCGCGCGCGGCTGGGGATACATCGTGCCGCTGCTCGCCGGCGCCATCCGGCATGCCGAGCGCGTCGCCCTCGCGATGGACTCCCGTGCCTTCGGCGCCCACCCCACCCGCACCGAACGGCACCTGGTGCCGTTCCGCACGCGCGACACGATCTTCGTCGCACTGAGCCTCGCGGCATCCGCGGTGATCCTCCTCGTGTTCTTCCCCTGGCAATCGCCCTCCCTCTGAAAGGCACCCCGATGGCGTTCAGCAAGCTCGTCAAGCCCGAGACTCAGGAGCTCGTGCACCTCACCGTGCTGCGCTCCGAGCGTCTCTCCCCGCACTGGATGCGCGTGACCCTCGGTGGCGGTGAGATCGAGAAGTTCCGGCCGATGGGCTTCGACCAGTGGTTCCGCCTGTTTCTGCCGATCGGCGGCGACGCCGGACTCGACCGTGTGCCCGCCAAGGCCAACAAGATGTTCGGGTATCTGAAGTTCCTGCGCATCCCCGACGGGGAGCGCCCCGTGATGCGCAACTACAGCGTGCGCGCCTTCCGCCCGGCCGAGGGCGATCGCGGCGCCGAGATCGACGTCGACTTCGTGCTGCACGGATCGGCCGCCGAGGGCACTGCCGGGCCCGCCTCGCGCTGGGCCGAGACCTGCGCCCCGGGCGAGCACGTGCTCATCATCGACGAGGGCCTCACCTTCAACCCCGAGCGCGGAGTCGACCGGGTGCTGCTCGTGGGCGACGAGACGGCGCTGCCGGCGATCGCGTCGATCGCGGCATCCGTTCCCGCCGGCGCCACCGGCACCGCGATCATCGAAGTGCCGTCGCTCGACGATGCCCTCGACTTCCCCCGCCCCGAGGGCCTGTCGGTCGAGTGGGTGCTGCGCCCGCACGACGAGCAGCCCGGAGCGCTCGCGCTGCAGCGGGTCGCCGAGCTCGACCTGCCGGCCGAGACGTTCCACACCTACGCGGCCGGTGAGCAGTCGCTCGCCTCGGGCGTGCGCAAGCTGCTCGTCGGCGAACGCGGTGTCGACAAGAACACCGTCAGCTTCTGCGGCTACTGGAAGATCGGCGCCGCATCGCCGACGTCGAAGGCCGCCCGCGAGGCCGCCGCGGAGCCGCTCGGATGAGCGGGACGGATGCCGCGCCGCGGCGCTTCCGCTTTCCCACTGCGCTGCTGCTGACGTGCGCGGCGCTCGGTGTCGCCGGCGCGGTGCTGCTCGCGCCGGCGAACTGGCTGTCGACCGGCATCCTGGCCACCGCTCCCCTGTTCTCGGTCGCGATCGCGGGCCTGTGGCTGCTGCCGTCGGTGATCGCGCTGCGTCTGCTGAAGAAGCCGCTGGTCGGCATCCTCGTCGGCATCATCTCGGGGCTCGTGATCATGCCGTTCTCCGGATACGGGTTCATGAGCGTCGTGTCGAATGTCTCATGGGCCGCGTTCGCCGAGATCCCGTTCCTCATCGTGCTGTGGCGGTACTGGTACACCTGGCAGCACTACGCCGGGGCGATCGTGCTCGGGCTCGTGTACCCGATCGTCGCCTGGGACTTCTTCCAGCTCGGCGCGCAGGTGCTGTGGGTGCAGATCGGCTTCTTCGCCCTGACCCTGGCGAGCTGCGTCGGGGCGACGGCCCTCGGCATCCTGATCGCCGACCGCCTGCGCCGCGCCGGAGTCGGCGGGCGACGCTGAGGCGCAGTCCGCGCGCGTGCGCGGCGGGGCCCTTCGACGAGCTCAGGGACTCAGTGAATGGGCTGAGCCGAGCTAGCCGGCCGGCGTGTCGCGGGTGCGGAACAACGCCCACGCTATCCCGATCAGGACCACCGCCCACAGCATCATGACGCCCCCTCCGAGAAGTGGGTCGAGGACTCCGACTCCCGGGTAGGGCATGAGGAGCTGTATGCCAGCGAGGTCCGGGAGGTACTTCAGAATCGGGACCGTGCCGACGAGCGAGATCGTGATGCCGAGAACGAGGGGCACGAGCACCACGAGGGTCACGATGACCGTGCGCGCGATGACGGTGACGGCTGCGGCGATCAGAGCGATCAGGGCGTAGTTGATGCCGACGCCGAGGAGGTTCCAGCCCATCCCGACTGTGAACTGAGCGAGGGGGAGCCCGTACTCACCGAGGGCCGCGTGTTCGATCAGCACAGCGGAACCGATGGCGACCCAGCCGATGGCTGCGCCGGCAACGGTCACGATGACGAGTTTCGCGGCGAGCACGCGCCCGCGTTTCGGCGTTGCGATCAGAGTGGTCCGGAGTTGGCCGTCGAGGTACTCGTTTCCGGAGATGAGGGCGGCGAGCAGAATCACGAGCGGTTGCCCGAACCCTGCCGTTTCGAAGCCGTGCGATTCGAGGGAGAACCGCGAGCCACTCACGGGATCGAAGGTCAGCCCGGATGCAAAAGCGAGCACGGCGGGGACGACGAGCGCTGCGACGAGGGTTGCTCGGATGCTACGGAGCGTGAGCGTCTTGGTGAACTCGGCACGGAGGGCATGGCGGAAACCGATACGGGCCATTGGTCTCTCCTACAGGTCGCGGCGCGTGAAGACGACTCCGGCTGCCGCGAGGACGACCACGGTCCATCCCGTCTGCACGAGCGCGCCCATCGCCGGGTCGAGGAGAGTACCGGAGGCAGGATCGGCGTACATGGCGGATCCCGCAGTCGTGGGCAGGAATCTCGCGCCGGACCAGAAGCCTGCGAGAAAATCGCCGACGCCGATCACGAGCGGCACGATCAGGATGAGCGGCAGGATCGCGTTGCGGGCGAGCGTGCCGACCGCGAAGGCGATCAGCGCGGTCAGCGTCCAGGCGAGAGCGACCCCACCGAGGTGCGCCCAGATCGCGGGCGTCAAGGTCCACGGGTCGATCCCGGTGCGGGCCGCGATGTGAGTGATGATGATTGACCCCGTCATCGTGACGAACGCGATGAGACTGACGACGACGGCGAGGAGTACGGCTTTTACGGCGAAGACGCGAAGACGTTTCGGTGTGGCGAGAAGCGTGGTGCGGATCTGTCGTCCGCTGCCGTACTCGCTGCCCGACCACAGCGCGGCCAGGGCGACGATCATCACGTATCCGAGCCCGGCCATCTCGAATCCCTGATATTCGAGAGGGATGGGCGCAGAAGAGAACAGCAGGTCGCTGTCGGTCGGCAGATCGGTAGACGAGGCCGAATTCGTCCACGCCATCGGCAGTGTGCCGAACACCGTGACGAGCGCGAGAACCCATGTCGCTGTGGCGCTCAGGAGCTTCGTCGATTCCGAGCGGATGAGCGCGATCATCGCTGCCGCCCGCCGTCTCCGATGCCCGGGTAGTCGCTCTCGGCGGGATACTCCGTGTGCGCATCGGTTAGCGCGAAGAATGCGTCTTCCAGACTCGTATGCACGCCTTTGACCTCAGCTCCGGTGCCGGAGGCGACGATTCGACCTTTGGCGATCACGACATATTCGTCCGCCGTGTCTTCCATCTCACTCATCAGGTGACTGGACACGAGCACAGTCTTGCCCGCGTCGGCGAGCGAGCGCAGGAATCGGCGCATCCAGCGGATGCCGTCAGGGTCGAGGCCGTTCGTCGGCTCATCCAGCACCAGAACATCCGGGTCGCCGAGTAGGGCGGTCGCGATCCCGAGTCGCTGTCCCATCCCCAGCGAGAAGGCGCCGATCCGCTTCCTCCCCGCCTCCTGCAGTCCGGTCATAGCCAGCACGTCGTCCACGCGCGCAACCGGGATCGCGTTGGACTGCGCCACCCAACGCAAGTGCGCCCTGGCGGTCCGCCCCTTGTTCGCGCCAGGACCGTCGAGCATCGCCCCCACTCGGAGCAATGGCCGGTTCAGGGAACGGTATGGCCTGCCGTCGACCAGAGCGGTACCGGAGGTGGCCCGGTCGAGGCCGAGCAGGATGCGCAGCGTGCTCGACTTGCCTGCGCCGTTCGGCCCGAGGAACCCGGTGATTCGCCCGGCAACGGCGCTGAAACTGACATCCTCGAGGACTGTTCGCGAGCCGTGACGCTTGACGAGGTGACTGACTTCGATCATGTCTTCCAGCCAACCGAGAACGCCCCGCCGCGTCAGTCTGCGAGAGTTGACAACCTCAGATGTTCACCCCGATGGCAGCGTGCCGACCAGTCCGGACTCGTAGGCGGCGACGACGAGCTGCGCACGATCTCGCGCCCCCAGCTTCGACAGGATGCGACTGACATAGGTGCGCACCGTGGTCGGGGTGACGAACAACGCGGCTGCGATCTCCCCGTTCGACATGCCCCGCCCGATCAACTGCAGGGTCTCCCGCTCCCGCTCCGTGAGGCGACCTACCCCGGATTCGGTTCTCCACTCGCGTGACGCACCGGCGAAGCGGTCGATGAGGCGCCGTGTCACCTCCGGTGCGAGCAGCGCCTCCCCGTCGTGCGCGACGTGAATCGCGCGCAGGACCTCGCTCGGCGGGCTGTTCTTGAGCAGGAAGCCCGAGGCCCCCGCGCGCAGCGCCTCGAACACGTACTCATCCAGATCGAACATCGTCAACACGATCACCCGCGGCCCCGCTGCCTCCGAGCAGAGCGAGCGAGTCGCTTCGAGCCCGTTCATTCGTGGCATCTGAACGTCCATCAGCACGACATCGGGGCGGTGCGCCCGCGCCAGATCGACGGCTTCTTCGCCATCAGTCGCCTCGCCGACCACCGACATGCCCGGCTCGTGCTCGACCAGGAGCCGCAGGGAGGCACGAATCACGGCGTTGTCGTCTGCAATCAGCACCCGGATAGCGCTCACGCCTGCGCCTCGTTCTCGTCCTCGCCCGGTATCGGCAGGCGAGCGCTCACCGTGAATCCGGTCGATGTGGATTCGACGCTCAGCTCTCCCCCGGCCAGTGCCACCCGCTCCCGCATCCCGGTCAGCCCATGCCCCTCTTCCGCACCCTCGGGCGCACCGATGCCGTCATCTCTTACAAGTACCTCGACGGCCTCCGCTCGCACCGTGGCCGAGACGCGGAGTGTCTTCGCGTCGGCGTGCCGGATCGCGTTCGTGACCGCCTCCTGAACGATCCGATGAGCCGTCGTCCGCACATCAGCAGGTAGCGAATCGAGGTCCCCCGTGCTGCCGAGTTCGACGTCCAGCCCGGAGCGCTCCGCCGTGCGCGCAGTCTCTCGAAGAAGATGTGTCAACGGAAGCGACGCGGCGCTCGTCTCCGTTGACCCGGATCGTTCACTGCGCAGCAGCTTGTTCAACTCGGTCAGCGAACGGCGCGCCTGAGACTCCACCGCCTGAAGGGTCGCGCGCAGTTCGACCTCGGCCAGAGCGGTGACATGAGCCGCCACCCCAGCTTGGACGCCGATGGTGCCGAGCGAGTGTGAGAGTACGTCGTGGACATCCCGCGCCAGACGCAGCCGCTCCTCCGTCCGGGCACGGGCAGCGGCCGCGAGCCGAGCTTCGCGCGTGCGCGCGCCGAGCACCCAGGCGGCAGCCAGGACGATGGCGCTCAACAATGCTCCACGCATCCAGTCCTCGAACCCTTGGGCATCAGGCGGGCTGCCCAGAACGAGCGAGATCACCGCGAGCCCCGTCCAGGAAAGGAGTAGCCACCAGGGAAACCGCCGCGACCCGTGACTTTCTGCAAGAGCGAACACGCCGATGCCCGCCAAGAAGAACGGATCGGCCGTCACACCGAAGGACCATGCGACCGCTGTGGCCGTCCCGGCCACGAAGACGCCGACGAGGGGAACCCATGCGCTCAGCACTGCGCCGAGCATCGCGGTCATTCCCCACACGAGCTGCCACGCGCGCAGGTCACCCTGAGTGGAGACGGTGAGCCACATCACCGCGAAGATGATCCCCGAGAAAAGCGCTGTCCGCGAGGCGGTCAGCCACCTTCGAAGCGGTGGACCCGGAGAGCCGTCGCGCAGCATCCCGCCCGCTCGCGCCCGTTCAGTGGTGACCTTCACCCGCCCATACTAGGATCGCCGGTCATCTCGCTACCGCCGCGCACCGATACTCGTCGGCCGTCGCCGTCGCCGTCGATCTGCGCAGCGGGCGCCGCTGACGCGCTACCTAGCGCCGAACAGCGGTCACAGTGCGAGGTGTATGCGAAGGCAGTCGTCGACCTCGCCCATCAGTTCGGTAGGCACCCATCCCACCGGCCGAACGATGCGCGAGGTCGCGATCGTGCGGACCTGTTCGATCTGAACCTTCGAATCGACGCTGAGCCCGGTGCCCGCCGCAGGCAACAGAACCTGAAACGGGAGGACTCGCGCGACCTTGGACGTGACCGGCGCGACCGTCACCGTCGCGCGCGTGCTGCGTACAGCAGCGGTGTTGGCCGTGTTGTTGCTGACGACGACGGCAGGACGAGTCTTCGCAGCTTCGGCACCGACAACCGGGTCGAAGGCGACCAGCACGATCTGGCCGCGCCGCAGCAGCGTGGTCGACGGCGCACTCACGCTGACGCGAGTCCGTCGCTGGCAGCCGTGTCCCATTCGTCGTCGTAGCCTTCCGCGAATGCTTCGGCGTAGGCATCTGCCAGGCGGCTCTCGCGCAGGAGCGCCACAGCATCCTGAACCGCCGCCGACCGGGTGGCGTACTTTCCCCCCAAGACCTCCGCGTCGAGGAAAGCGACGTCGCTCGCACGGAGGCTGAGGCTGACCTTGCTGTTCGTCACGCTTCGATACTACTCGGGTAGCAAGACTCTTGCTACCGTCTCACATTCGCGCTCGGGACATCGCGTGGGCCCCAGGACCCTCCCACCCGCCACGGGAGGAGAACTCCGCGTCGGGCGGAAGCATCCGCCCGAAATCTCCGCCCCACGGCGAGAACTCCGCCCGACGCGGTGCGCGCAGCACCCCCGCGAGGTCAGCGCTTGCCGGCGATCTGGCGGCCGACGATCTCGCGCATGATCTCGTTCGTGCCGCCGTAGATGCGATGCACGCGGGCGTCGAGGAAGGCACGGGCGATCGGGTACTCGGTGATGTAGCCGTAGCCGCCGTGCAGCTGCACGCCCTGATCGAGCACCTCCCACTCGCGCTCGGTGGCCCAGAACTTGACCTTCGCGGCCTCCTCGGCCGACAGCTTGCCCTGCGAGTACGCGAGCAGCGCGCGGTCGATGTACGCCCACAGCGCGTCGACGGTCGTGGCCATGTCGGCGATCGCGAAGCGGCTGTTCTGGAAGTCGATGATCCGCTCGCCGAACGCTTCGCGGTCCTTCGTGTAGGCGACGGTCCAGTCGAGGGCGGCCTGCGCGGCCGCGGCACCCGCGACGCCGATCGACAGGCGCTCGAGCGGCAGGTTCATCATGAGCTGCACGAAGCCCTTGCCCTCGACCCCGCCGATGAGGTTCGCGTCGGGCACGAACACGTCGCTGAACGACAGCTCGGCGGTGTCGTGGCCCTGGAACCCCATCTTGTGCAGTTTCTTGCCGTGGTCGAAGCCCTCCATGCCGTTCTCGATGAGCACGAGGCTGAAGGCATCCGGTCGGTTGCCCTCACCTGTCTTCACGAAGGTGACGACCAGGTCGGCGGTCGCGCCCGACGAGATGAACGTCTTGGCACCGTTGACGATGTACCCGCCGTCGACCTTCTTGGCGGTGGTCTTGATGCCGCGCAGGTCGCTGCCCGCACCGGGCTCGGTCATCGCGAGCGCGCCGACGACCTCGCCCGTCGCCATCCGCGGCAGCCACTTCGACTTCTGCTCCTGGGTGCCCATGTGCACGAGGTACGGCACGGCCAGGTCGTCCTGGATGCCGAAGGCCCCGGCGAGCGAGCCCGCACCGGCGGCGATGACCTCTTCGTTCACGACCGCGCGGAAGCGGTAGTCCTGCAGCATCCCGGCCCCGCCGAACTCCTCGGGAACCGACAGACCGATGATCCCGGCCTCGCCCGCCGCACGCATGGTGTCGCGGTCGACCTCGCCCGCGGCATCCCACCGCTCGATGTCGGCACCCGTCACGTGGCGCTTGACGAAGTCCTTGACGAGGTCGCGGAAGGCCTCGTGATCCTCTTCATAGATGTCGCGTTCCATTGCGCGTCCTCCTGAACATCTCGGCGTCTTTGCTCCCGCGATTCTAGAGCGACGACGGATGCCGCGACAGGACGTTGTGGGAATGCATCCCGCCCATCGTGGTACTGGGTACCGCGATTGTGGGATGCCTCCGAGCACCGCTCAGGGCAGGTAGTCGGGCGCGGCCGGGAGGCCGAAGAACTCCTCGAGCGTGTGGAACCCGCCCGCCTGGTAGGCCGCGGCGAGGTCGCGCCCCACGTAACGCAGGTGCCACGGCTCGGGCGCGTAGCCGGTGACGCCGGAGCCCCCGTCCTCGTAGCGCACGATGAACCCGTACTCCCATGCGTGGGCAGCGACCCAGTCGCTCTGCGTGGTGCCGCCGAACCCGTCGAGCCCGCCGCAGCCCAGGCCGCACGCGACGACGTCGACCGCGAGGCCGGTCTGGTGCTCCGAGTGTCCGGGGCGCGCGGATCCGGCATCCGCCCCGGCCTGCCCCTGGTCGCGCACGTGCGACTCGTAGGTCGTGACCTGCAGGCCGTACGAGCGGTAGCCGTTGTTCGCGCCGAGGCGTCCGACGCCGGCCTCGATCGCCGCGTTCGCCATGTCGCCGACCGCGGTCGCGACGTCGGTGCGCACCTGCCCGGACGCCGTCGTCATCTGCAAAGGCACGTCGGCGAGGGCGCCGGGCGCGTAGTCGGCGGGGTCGAGCGGTCGCGCCTTGTTGACGACGACCCACACCCGCGCGGGGTCGGAGAGCGAGATGCACGGCGCGTTGCCCGCCACGACCGCGGCGCGGAAGGCCTCGCCCCCGCCGAAGCCGGCGATGGTGGCCGCGTCGTCACCGGCGGCGAGGGCCTCCTGCACGGATGCCTCGGCGCACGGGTCGGCGGCCGGGGTGGATTCGACATCGACGGAGGGCACCTGCACGACCGCGACCGGCTCCGGCAAGCGCGAGGCCTCGGGCGTGGAGGATGCCGGCGCCGAGGCGAGGGAGAGGAGGATGCCGATGGCGGTCACCGCGACGCCGATCGGCAGGGCGGGACCACGGATCGGGGAGCGTGGAGCCGCATGCTGAGCGTGCGGCGATTCGGGCATGATCTCCATTCTGCCCCGATCGCCGCGCGGTCACCGATATGCATTCACAGGCAGGTGGAAATTCATCATACGTATGAGTAATCTGGAGGTCTGCGAGAAGAGGAGCAATCAGTGCTGACTGTGAACTACGTAGGCGATCGCACACTGGACGTGCGCACGGCCGATCGGACCGACCCGCGCGACGGAGAGGTGCGCATCCGCGTCGCCTACACCGGCCTCTGCGGCACCGACCTGCACATCCTGCACGGCAACATGGACTCCCGCGTCGAGCGCCCACTCGTCTTCGGGCACGAGATGAGCGGCACGATCGACGCCCTCGGCTCCGGGGCCACCGGCTGGAGCATCGGAGACAAGGTCACCGTCATGCCCCTCGACTGGGACGGCACCTGCCCCGCCTGCCTCGCCGGCAACGAGCACATCTGCCAGAACCTGAACTTCATCGGCATCGACTCCCCCGGCTCGCTGCAGGGGTTCTGGAACGTGCCGGCCGACACGCTCCTCGCGCTCCCCGCCGACATCGCCCTCGATCACGCCGCCCTCGTCGAGCCGGTCGCCGTCGCCGTGCACGACGTGCGGCGCTCCGACCTCACCGCCGGGCAGAAGGCCGTCGTGATCGGCGGCGGCCCGATCGGCACGCTCATCGCCACCGTCGCCCGCCACACGGGTGCCGAGGTCGTGGTGATCGAGATCGACGCGCAGCGTCGCGCCCAGGCCGAGGAGCTCGGATTCACGACGCTCGACCCCTCGGCATCCGACCAGGTCGCCTGGGTCGAGGAGTGGACCGCGGGCACCGGCGCCGACGTCGTGTTCGAGGTCTCGGGCGCCGCTGCTGCGGTGCGCGGCATGACGGCGCTCGCGAAGGTGCGCGGCACGATCGTCGTCGTCGCCATCCACCCCACCCCGCGCGAGGTCGACCTGCAACGGGTGTTCTGGCGCGAACTGCGCCTGCTCGGCGCACGGGTGTACCAGCGCGCCGACTTCGAGACCGCGATCGAACTGCTCGCCGACGGCGTGATCCCCACCGACCGGGTGATCACGCGCATCGTGCCGCTCGCCGAGACCGCCGACGCCTTCGCCGAACTCGAAGCCGGGCGCGCCATGAAGATCCTCGTCGACGTGCAGGCCGGCGCATGACCGGCCTCTTCGACCTCACCGGTCAGCGCGCCGTCGTCACGGGCGCGAATCGCGGCATCGGCTTCGGGATCGCCACGGCCCTCGCCGACGCTGGCGCCGACATCATCGCGGTCAGCACGAGCATCGAACCCTCCGGCAGCGACATCGAGCAGGCCGTCACCGCGCGCGGGCGCGGGTTCCGCGCGATCCGTTGCGATCTGTCGGATGCCGACGCCGTCGCCGACCTCAGCGCCGAACTGCGCGCCGCCGAGGTCGACATCCTCGTCAACAACGCCGGCACCATCCTGCGGGCTCCGGCGGCGGAGCATCCGATGGAGTGGTTCGAACGCGTTCTGCGCATCAACCTCACCAGCCAGTTCGCCCTCGCGCAGACCGTGGGCGGATCGATGCTCGAGCGCGGACGCGGCAAGATCGTGTTCACCGCGTCGCTGCTCAGCTTCCAGGGCGGCATCAACGTGCCCGGGTATGCGGCGGCGAAGTCGGGGCTCACCGGGGTCGTGAAGGCACTGTCGAACGAGTGGGCGGGGCGCGGCGTGAACGTCAACGCGATCGCCCCCGGCTACATCGCCACCGACAACACGCGGGCACTCCGCGACGACCCCGAGCGGTCGGAGTCGATCCTCGCCCGCATCCCGGCCGGACGGTGGGGCGCGGCATCCGATCTCGGCGGAGCCGCCGTGTTCCTCTCGTCGGCGGCATCCGATTACGTCGACGGGATCGTGCTGCCGGTCGACGGCGGATGGCTCGGGCGCTGATGCTCCCCTCCACGATGCCGAGTGCGCGCCTGCGCACCGGCACCCCGCTCACCCGTTTCGGACTCGGCGGCGCGCAGCTCGGCAACCTCGGCCGCGTCACCACCGACGAGCAGGCACGGGGCGCGGTCGAGGAGGCGTGGGCGCGGGGGTCGCGGCTGTTCGACACGGCGCCGCATTACGGCCTCGGCTACTCCGAACGCCGACTGGGCGATCTGTTGGCGGAGCACCCGCGCGATGAGTACGTGCTGTCGACCAAGGCGGGGCGCACACTCGTGCCTCAGGTGCACGCGGCCGGGGAGCTCGACGAGGGCGGATTCGCTGTGCCCGCCGCGTATCGCCGCGAGTTCGATTTCTCGCGCGGCGCTATCCTGCGCGGGGTCGAGGAGAGCCTCGAACGGCTCGGCGTCGACCGGCTCGACATCGTCTACCTGCACGACCCCGACCATCACTGGGAACAGGCGTCGTCCGAGGGCATCGGCGCGCTGATCGAACTGCGCGAGCAGCGCGTCGTCACGTCGATCGGCGTGGGCATGAACCAGTCGGCGCTGCCGGCGCGGTTCGTGCGCGAGACCGACATCGACGTCGTCATGCTCGCCGGGCGCTTCACCCTGTTGGAGCAGGGGCCGTTGGCCGATCTGCTGCCCGCGGCGCTCGCGGCGGGCGTCGGCATCGTGAACGTCGGCGTCTACAACTCCGGGCTGCTGGCGCGGCCGCGGGTCGCGGCGGACGCGACCTACGACTACGTCCAGGCACCGGCCGCGCTCATCGCCCGGGCGAACGCGATCGCCGAGGTGTGCGAGGAGTTCGGCACCGACCTGCCGACCGCCGCCATGCAGTTCAGCCTGCGGCATCCGGCGGTCACCTCGGTCGTGCTCGGATGCCGCGACGCGCGCCAGGTCGCCGAGGGGGTCGGGCGCATGGATGCCGTCGTCGACGAGGACCTCTGGGGCGTGCTGATCTCGCGCGGGTTGCTCCCCGAGGGCGTCTTCGGCTGAGGGCCCTTCGTCTCGTCGCTGCGCTCGCTCAGGAACCGGTTCCTGAGCGAGCGCAGCGAGACGAAGGGCCCCCACGCGAGGGTCAGGCGCCGGCGAGTTCCAGCACGCCGTCGACGCGGCGGGGCACGTCGACCGGACCGTCGCGCAGCTCGGCCGGAAGCACATCGACCGGGGCATCCTGCCAGGCGAGCGGACGCAGGAACCGCCGCAGCGCCGTCACACCCACCGACGTGTGCTGCGTGTTGGTCGCGGGCCAGGGGCCGCCGTGGTTCATGGCCCACGACACCCGCACACCCGTGGGGTACCCGTCGTAAACGATGCGACCGACGAGGTCGCGTGCGGCGTCGGTGAGCTCGCCGCGCACCTCGGCCTCCTCGGGCTGCGAGTGGATCGTGGCCGTCAGCGAGTGCGGCACAGCCTGCAGCGCCGCAGTGATCTCGCCCGTCGAGGCGTAACGCACGAGCACGACGAGGGGCCCGAACGCCTCCTCGGCGACCGCCGGGGTCACATCCGTCGCGGCGATCTCGAGAACCGCGGGCGTCAGCGAGAAGCCGTCGGCTCCGGCGCGCGGGGCGACGAGGCTGCGCGCCCCGCCCTCGGCGATCAGTCGCTCGCGGATCTCGTCGAACGCCCCGTGAATCCGGGAGTTCAGGAGAGTCTGCGCCGCGGCATCCTGCGCCCGCGCCACCACGTCGGCGACGAGCGCATCGCCCTCGACCCCTGCCGGAACGAAAGCGATGCCGGGCTTGGTGCACAGCTGCCCGGCCGACCCCGTGACCGATCCGAACAGGCCCTCACCGAGAGCCGCGGTGCGCGCCACAGCGGCCCCCGGCGTGATGACGAGCGGGTTCAGGCTCGACAGCTCGCCGTAGAACGGGATGGGCGTCTCGCGCTCGTCGATGATCCCCTGCAGGATCTTGCCGGTCGACAGCGACCCCGTGAACCCGACGGCGGTGATGACCGGATCGGCGACGAGCACCGCTCCCGCCTGCTGCCCGTAGACGATCCCGAAGGAGCCCTCGGGCGCCCCGTACGCCGACGCCGCCCGCGCGAGCGACTCGAACGAGCGCTGCGAGGTGACCGGGTGGGAGCTGTGCGCCTTGACGACGACCGGGTTGCCCGCGGCGAGCGCCGAAGCGGTGTCGCCGCCGATGACCGAGAACGCGAACGGGAAGTTGCTGGCGCCGAAGACGGCGACGGGGCCGATCGGCACGAGCATCCGCCGCACGTCCGGGCCCGGGCCGAGCGGCGTGGGGCCCGCGTGGTCGATGATCGCCTCGAGGTAGCCGCCCTCGTCGACGGCGTCGGCGAAGAGGCGGAACTGGAAGGCGCTGCGCGAGAGCTCGCCGTTCAGGCGCGCCTCGGGCAGCCCGGTCTCGGCGAGCGCGGCGTCGACGAGCGGGGCGCGGTCGGCCTCGAGGCCGTCGGCGAGGGCGCGCAGGAGTCCGGCCCGCCAGGCCCGCGGGCGCGAGCGTAGGTCGGCGAAGGCGGATGCCGCAGCGGCGGTCGCGGCGCCCACGCCCGCGGCATCCGTGGCTTCGATGCCGGTGTCGGAGTGCGCGCCGGTGCGGGGGTCGGTGGTCGTCAGGGTGGTCATGCACTGGCCTTTCCGAGCAGTCCCCGCTGGGCGAGGGAGGTGATGAGCGCGCCGATGCCGACGGTCCAGGGGGCGAGCCGCTCGCTGTGCTGCACGCGGTTGACGAGCGCGCCGAGGTGCGGCGATGAGATGCGCACGATGTCACCGAGGTGGTGGGTGAAGCCGTGGCCGGGCTCGTCGCGGTCGTCGGTGGGGGCGAACATCGTTCCCAAGTAGAGCACGAAGCCGTCGGGGTAGGCGTGGTGGTCGCCCGACGCCTGCCGCACGAGGTCGGCGGGGTCGCGGCTGATCTGCGCCATGTGCGATTCGGCCCGCATGCGGAAGCCGTCGTCGCCCTCGACCGAGAGCGACACCGACTCGGCGCGCACGTCGTCGAGCGAGAACCCTCCGTCGAAGAGGCGGATGAGCGGGCCGACGGATGCCGAGGCGTTGTTGTCCTTCGCGCGGCCGAGCAGCAGGGCCGAACGCCCCTCGATGTCGCGCAGGTTGACGTCGTTGCCGAGCGTCGCCCCGACGATCTCGCCGCGAGAGGAGACGACGAGCACGACCTCGGGTTCGGGGTTGTTCCAGTGCGACTCGGCGAGCACGCCGACGTCGGATCCGCCGCCGACCGTCGCGAGCACGGGTGCCTTGGTGAAGATCTCGGCGTCGGGGCCGATGCCGACCTCGAGGTACTGGCTCCACAGTCCCGCGGCGATGAGCACCTGCTTGAGGCGGGCCGCCTCGGGCGACCCCGGAACGAGGTCGCGCACGTCGCCGCCCAGCGCGTCGAGGATCGTGGCGCGGATGCCGTCGGCCGACTCGGCCTCACCGCGCGCCTTCTCCTCGATGATGCGCTCGAGCATCGATACGGGGAAGGTCACACCCGAGGCCTTGACGACCTGCAGGTCGATCGGCGAGAGCAGCCACGGGTGGGCATCGCCGCGGGTGTCGGGCGCGGTGTTCGCCCAGACGTCGGCGAACGCACCGAGTGACGGCCCGTCCGCGGCACGCGCGGCGGCTGCCGGGTCGGCGCTCTCGGTGAGTGCGGTCATCGTCGGGAAGGTGGCCGACAGGTCGTGCAGGATGCCGTCGCGAAGCACCACCACGCTCGGCCCTGCCGGCGTCTGCACGCGCCCGACGAGCAGGGCGTCGCTCGCATCGGCGGGGAGGATGCCGGTGGCGTCTCCGGTCCAGGTGTCGCTCATGTCTCTCCTCGGGAGGTCGGTGGGGTATCGGAGCCGGCGTCAGCGCCGGTGGAAGACGCCGGGGCGCTTCTCGGCGAAGGCGGCGCGCCCCTCGGCGGCATCCGCGGTGGCGAAGGTGATGCCCTGCATCTCGCGCTCGTAGGCGATGGCCTGGTCCTGCGGCAGGTTGAACGCGGCGCGCAGATTGGCCTTCGCGGTCTCGGCCGCGATCGGCGGACGCGCGGCGATCGTCGCGGCGAGCTCCTGCGCGCGGGCGAGCAGATCATCGGCGGGCACGATCTCACTGATGAGGCCCCAGGCGAGCGCGCGCTGCGCGTCGATCGGGTCGCCGGTGAGCAGCATGAGGGCGGCGTTGCTCGCGCCGATGGAGTTCGCCAGCAGTACCGACATCCCTCCCCCGCCGATCCAGCCGAGCTTGATCTCGGGGGCGGCGAAGCTCGCGGTGTCGGCGGCGATGCGGATGTCGCACGTCAGCGACGCTTCGAGCCCGCCCCCGAACGCGTACCCGTTGATCGCGGCGATCACGGGCTTGCGCAGGTCGCGCAACGCGTCGCAGTAGTCGCGGCGGTTGCGGAACTCCCACGGCGTCTCGTACTGGTCGAGGGTCGAGATGTCGCTGCCGGCGCTGAACGCACGACCGGTGCCGGTGTAGACGACGGCCCGCACCTCGGGGTCGTCGTTGAGGCGGCGCACGATGCCCACGAGCTCGTCGCTCATGGCCTGGGTCACGGCGTTGAGCTTGGCGGGGCGGTTGAGTCGCACGGTCGCGACGTGCCCCTCTCGTGTGACGACGATCAACGGCTCGTCGGTGATGGCCGAGTCGGTCATGCGGTCTCCTTCTGCAGACGGTTGTCGGCGGTCACGGCGTCGGTGGAAAGCGCGGCGAACCGCGCCTCGATCTCGTCGAGCACGTCGTCGGCGCTGCGGCGCCCGGCGACCGCGTCGCGCACGAGAGCGGATGCCGCGGACTGGAACGGGATGTACCCGGCGATCCGGGGTCGCACCCACGCCGCCTCGATGGTCGAGAGCGTGCGGGAGTAGAAGCCGTACGCGGCCCGGTCGACCGCGGCATCCGTCCACGCCGCGCGCAGGCCGGGCTGGCCGTCGTGCGCGGGGATGAACCCGCGCTGCGCGTCGTCGCTGAGCAGGTGCCCCAGGTGCGCGAGCAGGGTGGGCGAGGGCACGGAGCGGCGGGTGACGGCGATGCCGGTGCCACCGATCGTCGATCCGATGCGTCCGGCGTGCGCGGGCGCGCGGTCGAAGGCGACGATCGGGGAGCTGTAGTTCACGTAGCCGTAGACGAGCGGGATGTACCCGATGTCACCGCGGTCGCGCATCCGGTCGAGCAGACCGATCGGGTTGAGCAGGTCGGTGCCCGCCGGTGCATGAGCCGAGAGCCGCGTGAGAAGGTCGAGCGCCCCCCGTGCGATGGTGCGGTCGAACAGCCCCTCCCCGCGCCCCGGGTCGTCGCCGAGCGACACCGCGATCGAGCACAGCGACAGGAACGCGTGCGGACCGGCCAGGCTCGTCGCGACGAGCCCGCGCTCGGCGAGGGCGAGCGCGTCGTCCCAGGTCTCGGGCGCTTCGGCGACGAGGTCGCGGCGCCGCACCGACACCTGCGTCGCGGCATCCAGCGGCAGCGCCCACAGCCGGCCATCGAGCGTGTACGAGGCGATGCTCGGGCCGACCGCGGCATCCGCCCATTCCGCGATCCGCGCGGTGTCGAACAGTTCACCGAGAGGACGGATGCCGCCGCTCGCGAGCGCATCGCCGAGGTGCGGGTGATCGAGCACGAGCAGGTCGTAACGGCGGGCGAGCTCGTCGATCGGCGCGGACTCGAACCCCTCGAGCGACTGCACCTCCCAGCGCAGGGTATCGCCGTCGCCGAGGTCTCTGGCCGCCGCCTCCAGAGCGTGACGGCCGCGCGGGTGATCCCAGGTCAGACCGACGTAGTCGGTCACGACGGCACCGGAACCGGAACGGCGGTCTGGGCGACCGCCCCGGCATCGAGCAGCTCCTGCGTGCGCTCGGGCGAGACTCCCAGCTCGGCGAGGATCTCGGCCGTGTGCTCGCCCGTGAGCGGGGCGCCGCGGTCGATGCGCGCGGGCGTCTTCGCGAACCGGTACGGGAACCCGGGCGTCTTGATGCGCCCCTCGGTGGGGTGGTCGTACTCGACGAACGTGCCGTTGTGGATGATCTGCGGGTCGGCCACGAGGTCCTCGTAACCGTAGACCGGCCCCACCCACATGCCGGCGGGCAGCAGCGTGTCGAGCCAGTGCTGGGTGGAGCGCTCACGCAGGTGGCGGGCCACCGTCGCGTACAGCTCGTCGCGGTGCGTCCAGCCGTGCACCTCGGGGTCGAGCCCCGCGAACGAGGGCTCGTCGAGCACCTCGCCGAGCTTCTCGAGATCGGCGAAACCGAGCGCGAGGTAGCCGTCACTCGTCGCGAAGACGCCGTAGGGTGCGCGGATGTAGACGTGCGCGTTCGGCTCGGTGCCGCGCTTCTGCGGCACCCCGCCGACCGTGTACACGCTCAGCTCCTGCATCTGCAGGGTGGTGAGCGCATCGAGCATGTTGACGGTCACGAGCTGACCCTCGCCGGTGCGCTCGCGGTGCAGCAGGGCGGCGAGCACGGCTTCGAAGGCGGTCGACGCGGTCACGGCATCCGCCAGGTACTGGCCCGCCGGCGTCGGCGGCTCGCCCGCGCGCCCGGCCGACAGCATCGCACCGCTCATGGCCTGCAGGATGAGGTCCTGGCCCGGGCGGTCCTTATAGGGGCCGTCCTCGCCGTAGCCCGACATCGAGACATACACGAGCGAGGGGTTGATCGCCGCCAGGCTCTCGTAGTCGAGGCCGAGGCGCGCGGCGACCCCCGGGCGGTAGTTCTGCAGGAAGACGTCGGCCCCGGCGATGAGATCGCGCACGACCTCGCGCCCGGCATCCGATTTCAGGTCGACGGCCAGCGAACGCTTGTTGCGGTTGAGGGAGAGGAACGAGACGTTGATCTCGTTGCCCTGCGCGCCGCCGGCCGAGGCGAAGCGCTGCCATTCACCGGCGGTCGGCTCGACCTTGATGACGTCGGCGCCCAGGTCGCCGAGGCGCTGCGCGGCGAAGGGCCCGGCCATAGCGATCGAGCAGTCGATGACGCGGTATCCGTCGAGGATGCCGCGGGTGGGGGTGTCGGACATGTCGTTCCTCTGGTTGTCAGACGTCGGGATCAGACGGCGGTGTCGACGCCGCCGGCGGCCGACGAGCGCAGCAGCGCGTCGATCAGCTCGACCGAGCGGGCGGCGACCGTCACGTCGGAGTTGTTCTCACGGCTCGCGCCGGTGATCAGCTCGATGAAGCGGGCGGGCGGCACGAGGCATTCGTACTCGCCCTCCCCCTCGGGGATCACGAGTTCCTCGCGGCGGCCGTCGTAGCGGCTGAGGGTCACGCGCTCGCGCTCGACGTCGATCATGAGCACGCCCTCGGTGCCGAACAGGCGGATGTCGACCTGGTACTTGTCGCCGTCGGCGAGCGTCGCGGCCCCGGACAGCGAGCCCAGCGCCCCGTTCTCGAAGCGGATCACGCCCGCGTCGTACAGGTCGACGGGCGCCCCGGCGGTGATCGCCCGACCGGCGACGGATGCCGCGCGCAGCCCCGTGAGCCAGAACAGCAGCGCCGAGGAGTGGGTGATCTGGCCGTGCGCGTATCCACCGCCGTGCTCGGGGCTCGACCATGTGGTCGGGTCGGGGGCGGTGTCGGAGTTCCAGCGCTCGAGCATGTGCGTCGGGTCGGTGCCGAACAGTCCGCGGGTGGGCGAGGCCATGTGACAGAGGGCGTACTGGATCTCGCCGATCGCCCCGGCGTCGAGCATCCGCTTGGCCGCCACCGTGAACGGCTTGTAGTTCCAGCCGTAGGGCACGAGGAAGACGGTGCCGGCGCGCTCGGCGCGGGCGGCGAGATCCCACGCCTCGTCGGCGTGCAGGGTCATCGGCTTCTCGCACAGCACGTGCAGCCCGCGGTCGAGCGCCTGAGCGGCGAGCGGATGGTGCAGGTCGTGCGGGGTGGAGATCACGACCGCGTCGATGTCGGCATCCAGCAGTTCCGTCGCGTCCTCCGTCGCGAAACCGAAACCGAACTTCTCGCGCACGGCCTCGAGCCCATCGCCCTTGCCGCAGACGCCCACGAGGTCGACGTCGTCGCGCGCCGCGAACAGCGGAAAGTGGTTGCTCGTCGCCCACCAGCCGGCGCCGATCGCGCCGAGGCGCACCTTCGCGGCGGTCATGCGAGCCACCGCCAGGTGCGGGTGCCGTCGCGATCACCCTCGACGACGCGGCCCTGCTGCACGAGGCGCTCGAGGTTGCCGGTCATCGGGAAGATCAGGTACTCGGCCGCAGCTTCCGGCCACGGCCCCAGATCGGATGCCGCGCGTCGGATGAGTTCGAGCGAGGTGAGCTCCTCACCGCCCGCGAGAACCTGTTCGATCACCCGGTCGACGCGCTCCACGTACGCGAGCGAGTCGTCGAGGAACCCGGCCACCGCCGCGCCCTCGTACACGGGATAGTGGGCCGTGAGCAGCAGCTCGGCGTCGAGGGCGCGCAGACGACGGATGCTGTCGACGTACCGGACCGTGTCGCGATAGGTGGGAGGGAAGGCCGCGCGACCATCGGCCGTCGGAACCGTCTCACCGAGCACGGCGTCGGAGATGAGGAGGGTGCCGTTCGCGGCATCCCACAGTGCCAGGTGCCCGGGGGAATGCCCCGGCACCGCGAGCACCTCGATCGTGCGGTCGCCGAGATCGAACGTCTCGCCGCCGTCGAGCGCCCGCGCCACCGGCACGAGACCGGTCGAACGCCGCACCTCGGCGGTCGTCTCGGGCGGATCGTCGAAGCCGTCGCGCGCGGCGAACTCGCCGTAGCGCCCGGCGATGAGCTCCTCGACGTCTTCGGTCATGGCGACATCGGCGCGGCCGGCCAGGAACTCGGCGCGCGGGGCGACCGCGGCGAGCGCCGCATTGCCGCCCGTGTGATCGAAGTCGCAGTGCGAGCTGATCACCCAGCGCAGGTCGGCGAGGTCGAACCCGATCTCCTCGAGCGTCGGCAGCAGGGCGCCGGGTACGGAATCGGCGACACCGGTGTCGAACAGCAGCGCGCCCGCCGGACCGGTGAGCAGGTACATCGCGATGAAGCGCTCGCCGAGCGGCGCCTGGATGCGGTGGATGCCGTGACGCACCTGCATCATTCGCTCCAGGTGCCGTGGTCGATCAGGCGGAGACCTGCGCGCTTCGAGCGCACGTGGGGCCCGGCCGGTTCCTGCCAGGTGGCCTCGCTGCGGGCCTTGAGGATGAGCGCCTCGTCGACCTCGATGCCGACGCCCGGGCGGTCGCCGAGCACGACGCCGCCGTCGGTGAACTCCTGGTCGAGCACGAGCCCGAACGGCGACCCGAGGTCCTGCACCTCGGCCGAGAGGTGATTGGGCACGGCGGCGGCGGCCGCCGTCACGGTGTGGTTCGCGGTGAGCCCGACGGGGCTGACGGGCAGATCACGGGCGTGCGCGGCGATCGCCACGCGCAGGAAGTGCGTGACGCCCCAGACGGCGCCCGCCTGCACGATGTCGGCACCGCCGGCGTCGAGAAGAGGACGGTACTGCTCGAGCCCGGTGAGGTTCTCGCCGGTGGCGACGGAGGCCTTGATCGCCGCGCTCAGGCGCGCGTGCCCCGCGGCATCCCACCGCCGCAGCGGCTCCTCGACCCAGGTGAGGTCGATGCGCTCCTCGAGGGCGCTGACGTGCCGGACGGCCTGCTTGAGGTTCCACGACTCGTTGGCGTCGAGCATGAGGGCGGGCGCCGCGCCGCCGGCCTGGAGGACGTCGGCGAGGATGCCGAAGCGGCGCAGGTCTGCCTCGACGTTTCGCCCGCCCTTGAGCTTGGCGGCGGTGTAGCCGCGCTCGCCGAAGCGGCGGTAGAGGGCGGCGAGCTGCTCGTCGTCGAGGGCGGCGTCGAGGCCCGAGGCGTAGCCGGGCACGAAGCGGTCGCCCGCTCCGAGCAGGCGCCACAGCGGCTCGCCAGCGAGCTTGGCCTTGATGTCCCACAGCGCGGTGTCGAACGCACCGATGCCGCCGAAGGTCGCGCCGCCGTGCGACGACTTGAACACCCGCGCGAGCATCGCGTCGTAGAGGGTGGTGACGGCGCGAGGATCCTGCCCCTCGAGGGCGGGGAACAGGCGCTCGAGGTCGGCGTGCGACCCCATGCCGACGCCCTCGACGCCCTCGTCGGTCTCGAGGATCACGAGCGGCACGTCGGTGACGCCGGATGCGATGAACCCGTTGACGTCGCCGACGGGGCGCCCCCAGTCGTGGACGGTGCGCAGCGTGCGGTAGCCGGTGATCTTCATGTCGCCCTTGAGTGTGAGAGATCGAATGTGAAAACAACATACATCATATGTCTGTCGTTTCGCGAGTGTCTCTGATGCACCCACCGACGGGGTGAATAGAGTGGCGTTCATGACCCCGCCCGCAGACGCCACCACCGCCGGTCGCGCACGCACCCCCATCGATCGCATCGGCGCGACCGTACTGAACGAGCTCGTCCAGTCGATCGTCACCGGGGAGTACGCACCGGGCGACCTGCTGCCGCCCGAGAGCGTCATCAGCGTGCAGTTCGGCGTGAGCCGCACCGTCATCCGCGAGACGATGAAGCGCCTGCAGGAGAAGGGCATGGTCACGGTCGCCCAGGGGCGCGGCACCCACGTGAACCCCTCCACGAGCTGGAACGTGCTCGACCCCTCCGTGCTCACCGCCATGATCGAGAACGACTCGACCCTCGGCGTGCTCGACGACCTCAGCGTGGTGCGCGGCGCGCTCGAAGCCGCGATGGCCGCGTCCGCCGCCCGCACCGTCGACGACGACGCTCGAGCCCGCCTGCGCGAGAACCTCGAGGCGATGCACGCCCACGTCGACGACTCGGCCGCGTTCCGCGAGGCCGACGTGCAGTTCCACCTGGCCGTGATGGAGCTCGCCGACAACGGCCTCGCCGAGAACATCGCGCGCGTACTCATCGCTCACGCCGTGGGCAGCGACCGCTTCACCGGCGTCGACCCTGCGCACGCGTTCGAGCTGACCCTCGCCGAGCACACCGCCGTCCTCGAGGCGATCTCGGCCGGTGACGCCGAGGCCGCGCGCCTCGCGATGAGTGAGCACATCCTCGGCTCGTGGTCGCGTCGGCGTCTGCCGTCGAAAAAGCGTTCCTGACGGCCTGCGCCTCCGGGGTGGGATCAAAATCACTCCCGCGAAAGCCCCGGAAGCCGACATATTGAGCCCGCAACGGAGACGACGAACGTCAGTCATGTGATGTTTGCTTGATCGTTTTCGTAAGACGTAGTATGTTTCGACGCAAGGCCTGCACCCTCGGGTCCCTGCAGCAACTTCCCTATCAATGTTGAGAGGATCGCAATGAAGCGAAGGATCGCCATCCCCGCCGCCATCGGCGTGGCGGCACTGGCACTCACCGGATGCGGTGGAGCATCGCCGAACGGATCGACCGGCGGAGGCTCGGGCACGAGCGACAAGCTCGTCGTCTGGAACTGGGGCGACGCCGACGAGGCCGCGGCCGCGTACACCGAAGACGTCAAGGCGGCATTCGCCGAGAAGCACCCCGACGTCGAGGTCGAGATCGTCAACCAGCCGTTCGACCAGTACTACACACTGCTCGGCAGCGCGATCGAGGCCGGCACCGGCCCCGACGTCGCCCTGTTCAACGGCGGCACGCAGCTCAAGAGCCGCGCCGACTCGCTCATCCCCGTCACCGACGAGCTCGCCGACCTCGAGGACACCCTCGCCGGCTGGCCCGCCTTCCAGGCCGACGGCGAGACCTACTCCGCCCCGATGTTCCTCCAGGGCTTCCCGATCTACTACAACAAGGCCCTCTTCACCGAGGCCGGCCTCGACGCCGACAACCCGCCCCAGACCTGGGACGAGCTGGCGGCCGCCTGCGCCTCGATCACCGAGAAGACGGACGCCTCGTGCTTCGCGCTCGGCAACAAGGAGGGCCTCGGCATCGAGTTCTTCCTCTCGGGCTTCGGCTCGGGCGTCTTCACCCCCGAGGAGTACGACGCCTGGATCGACGGCGACCGCGACTGGACGAGCGAGCACGCGGTGCAGGTCCTGCAGATGTGGGCCGACACCGCGGCCGACGGCTGGTACAACGAGGGCGCGAACTCCACCGCGATGTTCAACGACTCGTTCGACCTGTTCTCGGGCGGCAAGTCGGCCATGGTCATCGGCCTCATGAGCGGCACGGCGCACTGGAAGCAGTTCGACGAGTTCCTCGGCGAGGACCTCGGGTTCATGATGCCGGTCACCGTCAACGACGGCACCACCCTGGCCCTCCCGGCCGAGGGCGGCATCGGATACGCGGTGCTCAACGAGGACAAGAAGGATCTCGGCGTCGACTGGATCAAGGCGACCGTCGACCACGACGCCCTTGCCGCGTACTCGCTCGCGGGCGGTCAGATCACGTCCGACACGACCATCGAGCTCGACACCGACATCGTGTCGGCGAACGAGATCGTCGCGGATGCCGCCGGCAGCAAGCCGCTGCTGCACACCGCGCTCGAGGCCGAGACCCTCGACCTGCTGCACCGCCTCGGTCAGCAGCTGCTCGGTGGCGAGGTCACCGTGCAGGACGCCGCAGCCCAGCTGGCAGCGTCGGAGGGCTGATCCCTTGGCGATCGACACCACCTCGACCCGGACCCTTGTTCTCGCGAACAAGGGTCCGGGCCGCGGCCGCCGGGAACGCGGCGCACGCCGCGATCTCGGCCAGCCGCTGCGCAAGAAGCCGTGGACGTCCGAACGGCTCGCGCCCTACCTCATGGTGCTGCCGGTCATCCTCATCCTCGCGGTCTTCCGTCTCTACCCGCTCCTGCTCGGCGTGAACTACTCGTTCACGGGAGACAAGGAGCTCAACGGGCAGTTCGTCGGCCTCGACAACTACCTCACCCTTCTCGGCGACGCCCGCTTCCAGGCATCCGCGCGCAACGTACTGGTCGTGCTGCTCTTCGTGCCGATCCAGGTCTTCGTCGCCGGCATCCTCGCCACCTTCGTCTTCCTGAAGATCCCGGGCCACCGCTTCTACCGCAGCGTGTACTTCCTGCCGGTGGTGCTCTCGCCGATCATCATCGGTGCGATCTTCAACATCCTGCTCGCCGCGAACGGTCCGATCAACGGCGCGCTGAACACCATCAACATCCCGGGCGTCGACTGGCTCGGACTCCCCGCGACGGCGCTGCCCTCGGTGCTCGTCGTGCACATCTGGGCGACGTTCGGCATGGCGTTCACGATCTTCCTCGCCGGTTTCGCGACCCTCGACGCCGAGTTGCTCGACGCCGCGAAGATCGACGGTGCCAACCTCTGGCAGCAGATCGTGCACGTCATCATCCCGAGCCTCAGCCAGACCATCCAGTTCGTGTTCGTCACGACCACGATCGGCATGCTCACCGGCCTCTTCGGCCTGCTGTACACGATGACGGCCGGCGGTCCGGGGGCGGCGAGCTACCTGCCCGAGTTCCTCATCTGGAAGCTCAACGGCGAGGCCCGCCCGGCGCTCGCATCCGCGGCATCCGTCTTCCTGCTGCTGATCGTGCTCGTCATCGGCCTGATCCAGATCCGCGTGCTGCGTCGCGCCACGAAGGAGGCATGATGCGCCGCGAACGCCTGGGCAAGTGGATCATCGCCGTGCCGATGATGCTGCTCGCCATCGCCACGATCGCCCCGATGCTCTACGGCCTGAACATCTCGCTCAAGACGCGCAAGGACTACGTCCTCGACCGTCTCGGGGTCACGCAGACCTTCAACGTGCAGAACTTCTTCGACGCGTGGAACAACGCCGACATGGGTCGCTACTTCGCGAACACGATCATCGTCACCGTGTGCTCGGTCGCGATCCTGCTCGTGCTCGCGTCGATGTGCGGCTATGCGCTCAGCCACCTCACCTTCCGCGGCAGCAAGGTCGCGTTCCTCATCATCCTCGCGATGATGATGATCCCGTTCCAGGTGATCATGGTGCCGACGATCAAGGTGCTCAGCGACATGGGGCTGATCAACACCTTCCCCGGTCTGATCGCCGCGTACGTGGCGCAGTTCCTGCCGTTCACCGTGTTCTTCATGACCTCCTACTACTCGGGCATCCCGAAGGAGCTCACCGAAGCGGCGCGCGTCGACGGCAACGGGCTGTTCGGCGTGTGGGCGCGCATCATGATCCCGGTCGGCAAGCCGGCGCTGATCTCGATGGGCATCCTGAACGCACTGTTCGTGTGGAACGACATCCTCATCGCCCTGCTGATCATGCAGTCGCCGCAGAACCGCACCGTCATGGTCGGTGTGAGCGCGCTGCGCGGTCAGTACCCCGACAACGTGCCGACGTACATCGCCGGCGTGCTGCTGGCGGTGCTGCCGATCATCATCGTCTACCTGATCTTCCAGCGGCAGATCTCGGCCGGCGTCACGGCCGGAGCCACGAAGGGCTGATTCCATGAGCACCGACCGGATCGAGGTGTACGTCGACCCGGAGGGGTCGCCCTACGCCGACGGCTCGCACGGCTACCCCGCGAACGATCTGGCGCACGGCCTCGCCCTCGTGCGGGCTCGGCGCGAGCCGGGTCAGCGGGCCGTGATCTGGATGGCCGGGGGCGAGTACCGGCACCACCAGCCCGTCTCGTTCACGGCATCCGACTCCTTCACCGCGGTGGTGGCGACGGATGCCGCGAACCCGCCGGTACTGCGCGGATCCCTGCGCCTGACGGGCTGGCGCCCGGTGACCATCAACGGGGTCGCGGCCTACGCCGCGCCTTCGCCGCGGGCGGCGGCTCGGCGGCTCTACGTCGGAGGCGTCGCGGCGGAGCGCCCCCGGCATCCGCGCGAGGGATTCCTGCGCGTCGAGGAGCAGGAGGGCCTCGACCCGGCGGGCAGCTTCGTCGGCACGCTGTTCGACGGGTCGGCGTCGTTCCGCTTCGCCGAGGGCGACATCCCCGAGCTCGCGCAGGAGCGGGCGGTCGAGGTCGTCGTGCCGCACTACTGGGTGCAGGAGCGGATGCCGATCACCGCGATCGACCGCGACACCCGCACCCTCACGAGCTCGCTGCGCAGCATCTTCGCGCTGCGCGACGACGCCGCGGAGCTCTTCGCGCGCTACTGGCTCGACAACGTCGCCGAGCGCTTCGGCGAGGTCGCGGGCGAGTGGTACCTCGACGCGACCGGCGAACTGGTCGGCGCGTCGGGTCCGCACGTGCTGTACCTGCCGGAGCCCGGCGTCGACATCGACGCGCTCGACGTGCGGATGCCGGTGACCGAGGCCTTCGTGACGCTCGACGGCACCGCCGACGCACCGGTGCGCGAGGTGCGGTTCGAGGGCGTGCATTTCGCGGAGGCCGACTTCGAGGCCGTGCCGCCGGCCGTGCCGCCCTTCGGCGTACGCGAGGATCCGCAACTGCCGTCGGTGGGCCGGTATGCGGCCGACGTGCAAGCGGCGAGCACCGTTCCCGCCGCCGTGCGGTTCGGCTTCGCCCGATCGTGCGCGATCGTCGGCGGCAGCATCGCCCGCGTCGGCGGCTATGGCGTGAGCCTCGGACCCGGCACGCGCGGGGCGCTTCTGAGCGGCGTCTCGTTCAGCGATCTCGGGGCCGGAGCCGTGCGCTCGGGCGGAGGGATCGACGCCCTCGCCCCCGACTACAACCGCGCGAACGAGGTCTCGGACTGCACGATCGCGCGCGGCGGTCAGGTCTACCCGAACGCCGTCGGCGTGCTCTTCCAGCACGGCTCGCACAATGTGATCGCCCACAACGAGATCAGCGATCTCCTCTACTCCGGCATCTCGGTCGGCTGGATGTGGGACTACCTGCACAGCCCGTCCGAGGGCAACCTCATCGCGGGCAACCACATCCACCACCTCGGCCAGGGGCTGCTCAACGACATGGGCGGCGTCTACCTGCTCGGCATCGCGCCGGGCACGGTCGTGCGCAGCAACCACATCCACGACATCGAGTGCGCGAACTACGGCGGCTGGGGCATCTACCTCGATGAGGGTTCGTCGCACGTGGTGATCGAGCAGAACGTGGTGCACGACGTGTCGAGCCAGGCCTACCACCAGCACTACGGGCGCGAGGTGATCATCCGCGACAACGTCTGGGCCTTCGGGCGCAACGGGCAGGTGTCGATCACCCGCCCCGAGGAGCACGTGTCCTTCACGTTCCACCGCAACATCGTGGTGGGCGAGGGCATGCCCGCGTTCGTCGGCTATCCGGATCATCGCGACCTGCGGCGCTTCGGGATCGACAGCGACCTGAACCTGTTCTGGGATGCGGCACCGCTCGACGGCGCGGTGCGGGCGGCGAACGCCGATCGCTCGACAGGGCCGGATGGGCGGCTCGGCTTCGAGATCGTCGAGCGCCTCGACGACGAGTGGGCGCGGCTGGGTCATGACCGGCACTCGGTCACCGCGGATCCGCTGTTCGTGGATGCCGCGGCGCGCGACCTGCGCGTGCGGGAGGGGTCGCCGGCGGAAGAGCTCGGCATCCGGGTGCCGGATGTGCGCGGCGCCGGGCCGCGGCCGGTGTCGGAGCGACGGCATCCGCTGGGTGCGCCGACCGGCGTCGACCCGTTCCTGCCGACCCAGGGGTAGGCGGACGTCCGTAGGCTGAGGGGATGAACGCGCACGTGCAGAACCCCCTGGTCTGCCCGACCTGCGGCGGCGCGCTGACGTTCGAGATCCTCGACGACGAGCGCTTCCTCGTCGTCTGGTCGTGCGTCGAGTGCGGGTTGATACGGGCGACCGAACCGACGGCGTAGCCTCTTCGTCAATTTCTTCGAACCTCGCTTGCGTTAACTTCGGATGCATGTTCGAATGAGCGTATGCGATGGCAGGGACAAACGGTCGGAGAGACGGATGCCGCGGCACTCCCCGGCCTCGAAGACCGGTCGAGCGTGCTGCGGTCGGTGACGACCCCCGAGTTCGCCGGCATGACCTTTCACGAGGTGCTCTCGAAGTCGGCGCTCAACCACGTTCCCGGCGCATCGCGCATGCCCTTCGCCTGGACGATCAACCCCTATCGGGGATGCAGTCATGCATGCGTCTACTGTTTCGCTCGCGGCACCCACGAGTACCTCGACCTCGACGGTGGATCCGACTTCGACTCGCAGATCGTCGTGAAGGTCAATGTCGTCGAGGTACTGGAGCGCGAGCTGCGCAAGGGCAGCTGGCAGCACGAGACCGTGGCGCTCGGCACGAACACCGATCCGTACCAGCGGGCCGAGGGGCGCTACAAGCTCATGCCCGGGATCATCGAGACCCTCGCGGCTTCGGGCACGCCGATCTCGATCCTCACGAAGGGCACGTTGATCCGGCGCGACATCCCCCTGCTCGTGAAGGCGGCGCAGCGCGTGCCGATCGACGTGCAGATGTCGATCGCGATGTACGACGACGAGCTGCAGAAGGCCATCGAACCGGGAACCCCGAGTACACAGGCGCGGCTCGACACGGTGAAGGCCCTGTCGGATGCCGGGTTCCCCGTCACCGTCTTCCTCATGCCGATTCTGCCGCACATGACCGACTCGGTCGAGGCGATCGCGCATGCGCTCGCGCGCATCAAAGAAGCGGGCGCGCGCACTGTGATCTACGGAGCACTGCACCTACGGCCGGGCGTGAAGCCATGGTTCTTCCAGTGGCTCGGAGAGCATCGACCCGACCTCGTCTCGTCGTACCGCGGCCTCTATCCCGGAGCCTCCGCCGAGGCGCCGAAGCCCTATCGGCAGTGGCTCGCGAAGCGCGTCAAGCCGCTGATCCGGGTGCACGGTCTCGACGCGCGCCACGAAGACGACTACCCCCGGCGCGGATTCCGTCCGGGACAGGGGCACGTCGACTCGATCTGGCGGCAGGACGGTGTGCAGAACGGGATGCCGAACGCCGGGCGCGCGAACGCCGTCCGCCCGAGCCCCGCCGTCACCTTCCGGACGACCGGGTCGGCGACCTCGACCCCGGCGCAGCCCATGCTGTTCTGAGGGTGCACGGCGGCATCCGCTGGTCGGGGCGGAGGGCCGCAGGCCCGTAGGCTCGGTGACTATGGCTACCGGCTCCACCATCCACACGTTCGACGTGCAACTCGCAGACACCGATCGCGGGGTCTACGAGGACTACTCGCTGCGCGTGGCGAAGCATCCGTCCGAGACCGACGCCTACATGATCACCCGCATCCTCGCTTACGGCCTCGAGTTCGCCGAGGGCATCGGTTTCAGCGAGGGCATCTCGAAGACCGATGAGCCCGCCGTGCTCGTCCGCGACCTCACCGGCGCGATCACCGCCTGGATCGAGGTCGGCGCCCCCGACGCCGAGCGCCTGCACTACGGCAGCCGTCTCGCCGAACGCACCGTCGTCTACACCCACCGCGACCCCGCGAAGGTCATGCTCCCCTGGGCCGGCAAACGCATCCACCGCGCCGAGGACCTGCGCGTCTTCAGCTTCGACCCCGGCTTCATCGATCAGGTCACTCCGCACATCGAGCGCCGCAACACGCTCACCCTCACGGTGACCGAGCAGGTGCTCTACCTCGACCTGAACGGCGCCAACCTCACCACCGCGATCCACGAGCACGAGCTCGGGTAGGTCCCGCCGGTCGCGCGTGAGTGGTCAAGACACGCCGCACCCCCGGCATCCGATACGGCGTGTCTTGACCCCTCACGGGCCGCACTCTCCGCTCCCGGGAGGAGATCTCTCGTTCCGCAGGAGCCTTTCGCGGATCCGTTCCTGCGCATCGTGCGATCTCCTTCGCAACGCGCGCACCCGCCACCGGCCCACATGACTTCGGAGATCGGGTGAGACGCGCCGCGCAGACAGCCCTGCACTCCGGCGTGTCGCCTCAGAACTCCGAAGTTGTGCGGCCACTCCCGCGCGAGGGGTCGAAAAAGGCCGGGTCGGATGCTTCCGACCCGGCCTTTCGTGACCCCTCAGCCCACGCGAACCTCAGCCCGCGCGACCCTCAGCTCAGCGGGTGAGCGCCTCCGCGGTGGGGGTGCGACCGGTGATCTCGTCGATGATGTCGTCGTCGATGCGCGCGTTCTCGAACGGTGCGTCGATCTCGGCCCGGTCGAGCAGCTCGGTCATGCGACGCTGACGCTGACGCGTGATGAGCGTGACGACGCGGCCCGAGCGACCGGCGCGGCCGGTGCGGCCCGAGCGGTGCAGGTACGTCTTGTACTCGTCGGGCGCATCTGCCTGCACGACCAGATCGATGTCGTCGACGTGGATGCCGCGGGCGGCGACATCCGTGGCGACGAGCACGTTCACGCGGCCCGAGGTCAGACGCTCGAGGTTGCGCGTGCGCTTGGCCTGGTTCAGGTCTCCGTGCAGCGAGACCGCGGGGATCCCGGCGTCATCGAACTGCTCGGCGAGCATGTCGGCGTAGGCGCGGGTGCGGGCGAAGACGAGCGTCTTGCCCTCGCGGTCGACGAGCGAAGTGAGGATCTCGGCCTTGTCGCGGTGCTCGATCACGAGCACGCGGTGCTCGATCGTGCTGGACTCCTGGTCCTCACCGGCGACCTCGTAGACGGCCGGGTCGACGAGGAACTCGTCGACGAGAGCCGCGACCTCGCGGTCGAGCGTCGCTGAGAACAGCAGCTTCTGGCTGCCGTCGGCGGTGTGACGCAGGATGCGCTGCACGGGCTCGACGAAGCCGAGCTCGCACATGTGGTCGGCCTCGTCGAGCACCGCGATGCGGCAGTCCGAGAGGTCGAGCTTGCCCTGGTTGATGAGGTCCTCGACGCGACCGGGGGTGCCGATCACGATGTCGACGCCCTTCTTGAGCGCGCCCACCTGGCGACCCTGCGGCACGCCGCCGTAGATCTGGGTGGTGAAGAGACCGACGCTGCGAGCGATCGGCTGGATCGTGCGGTCGATCTGCAGGGCGAGCTCGCGGGTCGGAGCGAGGATGATCGCGCGCGGCGACCGACCGAACTCACGACGCTTGCCGGCCTGCGACTGCAGCACGCGCTCGACGAGCGGGGCGCCGAAGGCGATGGTCTTACCGGAGCCGGTGCGTCCGCGGGCGAGCACGTCGCGTCCGCCGAGCACGGCCGGGATGCTGGCAGCCTGGATCGGGAACGGCGTCGCCGCGCCCATACCGGCGAGGGTCTCGACGATGTTCGAGCCGAGGCCCAGGTCGCCGAAGCTCACACCGTCGACCTCGACGGCCGCGACGGACTTCGCCTCGAGGCGCTCGTGCACGACGTCGTCGGTCGGCTCGAAGGCCGCCTTCGGCTTAGCGTTCCAGTCGTTGCGTCCGGGGCGCGCGTCACGGCTCGGACGCTCGTCGCGGCGCGGGCGATCGGTGCGGTACGCGCCACCAGTCGAGGGGCGGCTGCGCTCGCCCGGAGCGTCGTAGGAGCGCTGCGTGCGGTCGCGGTCGAAGGCGCGGCGGGCACGGTCGGCGTCGTACGAACGCTCGGGACGCTCGGATGCCGCTCGGTCGTTGTACCGAGGGCGGTCGCCGCCACGGTCGTCGCGACGCGGACGCTCGTCGCGGTCGAAACGGGGACGGTCGTTGCCGCGGTCGTTGTAGCGGGGACGCTCGACGTCGCGTGCTCCACGCCCTTCGTCTCGTCGCTGCGCTCCTCGCTCAGGAGCCGGACGCGAGAAGGACCGCTGGTCGCGATCGAAACGGGGGCGATCGGCGCCGCGGTCGTTGAACCGGGGACGCTCGGCGCCGCCACGGTCGTCACGACGCGGACGCTCATCGCGATCGAAACGGGGACGGTCGTTGCCGCGGTCGTTGTAGCGGGGACGCTCGGCGCCGCCACGGTCATCACGACGCGGACGGTCGTCGAAGCGACGGCCGGCCGTCGGGCGGTCGTTGTAGCGGGGACGCTCGGCGCCGCCCTCGAAACGGGGACGCTCGTCGCGACGGTGCGGCGCCTCGCGGCGGCCGGATTCGGCGCGGTTGCGGATGCCGCGGGCCTCGTCGCGACCGGCACGCTCCTGCGCACCCCAGCGCTGCTTCGGGGCACCCGACTCGGCTTCGGCCGGACGGTATCCGCGGTGGCCGGCACTGCGGCTGCCGGGGCGACGGTCGTAGCCGCCGGCGGCGGGAGCGGAGCGGCGGTCGCCGGCATCCGATCGTCCGCCGCGCTCGTCGCGGCCGCCGTCACGCGACGCACCACCGTGGTGACGGTCGTGGAAGGAGGTCTTGTTCGCGCCGTAGCGCGGCTCGAAGTTGCGAGCGGCTCGGCCGCCCTGGGGCTTCTTGTTCTTCGGCATGTGTGTCTTTCGTTCTCGCACGAGAACAGCACGGCGCACGCGGAAAAGCACCCGTGGATCAGGGGTGCCGGACGCTCAAGGGCCGGGGCCATTCATGTGATGGTTGAATGCGCGTCGATGGACGCTCACCATCGGCCCCTGGACTCACACTTCAAACAGGTAAAACGTCCGCGCGCTGCGCGGGTGTCCGAAGCCGACTTCCCCAGCATACCGGTCGCACCTGAAAGACTCCCCCGCCGCCGTACGATGGCGAGGTGAATCCCACCGGCATCCAGGTCTCCCTCCGTCGCGGCGACGTCACCGCGCAGATCGCCCAGGTCGGCGCCTCGCTGCGCGCGTTGCGCATCGGCGACGTCGACCTGATCTCCCCGTATCCGCTCGATCAGCCGACTCCGGGATGCTCGGGCGTCGTCCTCGCACCCTGGCCCAACCGTATCCGCGACGGCCGGTGGAACGACGACGGAACGGCTCGGCAGCTCGCGATCACCGAGCCGAAATTCGCGAACGCCAGCCACGGGCTGCTGCGATTCACGGCCTACGGGATCGAGCAGACGGATGCTTCGGCCACCCTGCGCGCGACGATCGTGCCGCAGACCGGATACCCGTATCTCATCGAGACCTCGGTCACCTACGCCCTCACCGACGACGGGGTCGCGGTGACGCACACTCTGACGAACCGATCGGATGCCGCGGCCCCGGTCGCGCTCGGAACCCATCCCTACGTGACCATCGGAGATGTCGACGCGCACGACCTCGTGCTGCGCGTGCCGGCGTCGACCGCGTTCGAGACGGACGAGCGGATGCTTCCCACCGGCACCCGTCCGGTCGAGGCGGCGCTGCGCGACGGCATCCGTCTGGGCGACGCGAAGCTCGACACCGGCTTCACCGATCTCGCTCGCGACCCCGACGGACGCGTGCGGCACTCGCTGACCGCGCCCGATGGCCGCCGCCTCACGCTCTGGCAGGGTGAGGGCTTCGATTTCGTGCAGGTCTACACGGCGACCAACTACCCCGGCCACGACCTGGCCGTCGCGATCGAGCCGATGACCGCACCCGCCGACGCGTTCAACAGCGGCCTCGGCATCCGTCGCCTCGCTCCCGGCGAGACCTGGACCCTCGACTGGGGCATCTCGCTGGGCTGACTCCCCCGGCAACCCTGTACCCAACTCAGGCACAACCGCTCGAAAGGCCCCGGATCCGACGCTTTGGCGCGGTTCCGGGGCCCTTCTTCCTGAGTTAGGTACGGCGTATCACTGCGACAGCCACGGACGCTCGCGCAGTTCCCGGCGGCTGAGCGTCGCACCATGTGCCACGACCGACACCTCGGCCTCGGTGAGTTCCAGCTCGTCCGAAGAACCCGCCGAACCCGCAGAACCCGCGTCCGGCCCCTCGGGCGCCTCCGGGTCCGAACCCGTCGGCGCGGCATCCGCTCCCCCGCCCTTGCGGGCCTGGCGACGCTCGCGGGCACCCTCGACGAGGTTGTAGAGCGTCGGCAGAACGATCAGGGTGAGCACGGTCGACGAGATGAGTCCGCCGATCACGACGATCGCGAGCGGCTGGGAGATGAATCCGCCGTGCCCGGTGATTCCGAGCGCCATCGGGGTGAGGGCGAGGATCGTCGCGAGCGCCGTCATGAGGATCGGCCGCAGACGCTTCTCGGATCCCGCCTGCACGGCCGCGACCGTCGACAGACCCTTCTCCCGATACTGGTTGACGAGGTCGACGAGCACGATCGCATTCGTCACCACGATGCCGATGAGCATCAGCACACCGATCAGCGACGCGACACCGAGCGGCACTCCCGTGATGATCTGCAGCAGGATCGCACCGGTGGCCGCGAACGGCACCGAGACGAGCAGCAGCAGCGGCTGGCGCAGCGACTTGAAGGTCGCGACCATCACCACGTACACGATGAGGATCGCGGCGAGCATCGCCAGACCCAGCTGCGAGAACGAGTCGGCCTGCTGCGAGGCGACGCCGCCGACCTCGGCGGACGCACCGGCGGGCAGGTCGACCGCGTCGAGCGCGGCGGTGACGGATGCCGTCGCCACGGCGAGGTCGTCGGATGCCGGAGGCACGGTGATCGTGGCGGTGCGTTGTCCCTGCTCGGTGGTGATCGAGGTGGGGCCGTTGCGCTGCTCGACCGTGGCGATGTCGCTGAGCGCGACCGGGCCGAGCGGCGTCGGGATCGTCAGTTCGCGCAGCGCCTCGACCGTGGTCGGCGGCTCGGGGGTGACGAGGTACACGGTGAGTGCGGTGTCGTCGATCTCGACCGACCCGAGCTGCTGCGGGCGCATCGTGTTCGACACGATCGCACCGACGGCGACCTCCGAGAGCCCGCGCTGGGCGGCGGCCTCGCGGTCGACGACCACGGCGATGTAGGGCAGGGCCGCGGCGAGGTTGTCGCTCACCTGGCCGATGCCATCGCGTCCGTCGAGCTCGTCCATCACCGCGGTGGTGGCGGTGGAGAGGTCGTCGCCGTTCGACGCCGAGACCGTGATCTCGATATCGCTCGACCCGAATCCGGCCGACGATGCGACCGACACGTCGCCCACGTCGGAGAGACCGTCGATCGCGTCCTGCACGTCGGCGCGCAGCTTCTCCTGGTCGGCGCTCTCATCGGTGAGCACCGAGTAGGTCACGCCGGAGGATCCGCCCGAGAACGCGTCGCGCACCGAGGAGCCGCTCGACCCGATCGACGCCTGCACGTGCTCGATGCCGTCGATGCCGCTGAGCGCGTCTTCGACCTTGATCGCGGCATCCGACTTGGTCTCGAGGCTGGCCGTCGGGCCGAGGTCCTGCGTGATGGTCATGGTGTTCTGACCGGAGTCGCCGAGGAAGTTCTGCTTCATGAAGGGAGCGGCGGCGAGGGTCGCACCCAGCACGATCACGGCGAGCACGACGGTGACGCCCGAGTGCTTGAGCGTCCAGCCGAGGATCGGGCGGTACGCCTTCTGCAGACGGGTGGGCGGAGCATCCTGGTGCTCGGGATCGATGGCTGCGCCGTTCTCGTCGAGCAACGGCTTACCGGGCTTGAGGAACCAGTACGCGAGCACCGGCACGATCGTCAGCGAGACGAGCAGCGAGGCGATCATCGCGATCGACACGGTCATCGCGAACGGTCGGAAGAGCTCGCCGACCATGTCGCCGACGAACACGATCGGCAGGAAGACGGCGACCGTGGTGATGGTGGATGCCGTGATCGCCATCGCGACCTCGCGCACCGCCAACCGGATCGCATCGCCCTTGTCGGCGTCGCCGACGTAGTGCCTCTTGATGTTCTCGATCACGACGATGGAGTCGTCGACCACGCGGCCGATCGCGATCGTGAGCGCACCGAGCGTGAGGATGTTCAGCGAGTAGCCGAATGCCTGCAGACCGATGAAGGTGACGAGCACCGAGGTCGGGATCGAGATCGCGGTGACGAGCGTCGAGCGTACCGACATCAGGAACAGCAGGATGACGAGCACGGCCATCACGAGCCCGAGCAGGCCCTCGACCGCGAGCGTCTCGATGGACTGCTCGATGAACGGCGCCTGGTCGAAGATCACTGTGAAGGTGGCGTCGGGGAAGGCTTCGCCGATCTCGTCGAGCGCGGCGATGACCCCGGCCGACACCTCGACGGTGTTCGCGGCGGGGAGCTTCGTGATCGAGATCGACAGCGCATCCTGGCCGTCGACGCGCGAGATCGAGCTGATCGGGTCGGACTCCTGCACGACGGTCGCGACGTCGCCGACGGCGAGGTCGGTGCCGACGAGCGGCAGGGCCGCGATCTCGTCGACCGAGG
Organism: Microbacterium sp. NPDC090225; assembly: GCF_044772365.1. NCBI lineage: Bacteria > Bacillati > Actinomycetota > Actinomycetes > Micrococcales > Microbacteriaceae > Microbacterium > Microbacterium sp. NPDC090225. The sequence continues at coordinate 1,781,753 of NZ_JBIVYS010000001.1, forward strand.
CGATCTTCGCGCCGGTCTGCACGGTGAGCGTCTCGCCGTTCTCGGTGATGTCACCGCCGGGGAACAGCGTGCCGTTCTGCTCGAGGGCGTCGCTGATCGCCTGGGTGCTCTGACCCGCTGCGGCGAGCGCCGCGACGTCCGGGGTGATGGTGATGCGCTGGCCGACCCCGCCGACGATCTCGGCGGCGTTCACGCCATCGACGTCTTCGAGTTCGGGGATCGCGACGGTCTCGAGCTCGGCCTGCGCATTGTCGGCGTCGTCGAAGCCCGACACGGCGACCTGGATCACCGGCAGGTCGTTGATCGAGATCGCGAGCACCTGCGGGTCGATGTCTTCGGGCAGCGTCGACGAGATGCGGTTGATCGCCTGCTGCATCTTCTGCTCGGCGGTCGCGAGGTTCGTGCCGTAGGTGAAGCTCGCCTGGATGATCGAGGCGTTGGTGGTGCTCGTGGCGGTGGTCGACTCGAGGTCGGGCACACCCTGGATCGCTGCCTCGATGGGCGTCGAGACGTCGTTCTCGACGACCTCGGGCGAGGCGCCGGGGTAGGTGGTCATCACGACGAGCGCGGGCAGCTCGAGCGAGGGGATGAGTTCCTGCTTGAGGTTCGTGAGCGCGAGGCCTCCGAAGACCGCGGCGACGATCGTGATCAGGGCGATGAGCGCGCGGTTCTTCAGGCTCAGGACGGCGAGTTTCGACAAGGTTGCTTCCTCAGGATGCTGTCGGTGCGGGTGCTGGTGATGCTGCGGGTGCTGTGTACGGTTCAGATGAATCGGATGCTGTGTGCGGCGTGAGGATCCCGGCGAGGCCGTCTCGGATGAGGCTTTCCTCGAGGGGATCGTCACTGATCTGGGCGTGCCAGAGTATGCCGTCGATGAAGACGGCCGCTGCCCGGGCGCGGTCCGGTCCGTGCACGGGGGCGATGAACTCGACGACCTGGTCGGACCAGCGCCGGGCCAGCTCGCGCACGCGCGGGTCGTGCACGGCGGCGGTCACGACGGCCCGGTCGGTCTCGAGGGCGCGGGCGTCGGCGAGGCTCTCGGTGATGAGCCGGGCGAGCGCCTCGGGCGTCACACCGACCGATTCGACGGCCTGGCGGGTGGCCTCGATGCGCATCTCTATCTCGCGCACGAGGAAGCCGAGCGCGGCGTCGCGCAGGTCGTCGAGGGTGTCGAAGTACTGGGTGGTCGCGCCGAGTGGAACGCAGGCACGGGCGGCGACCTTGCGGTGGGTGAGGGCGTCGACGCCGATCTCGACGATCAGCTCGGCGGCCGCTTCGACGATCTCGCGACGGCGCGCTTCAGGGTCGCGTCTGCGCCGCGCTTTCGTGATCATCGGGGTCCTTCCGTACGTCCGTACATGTACATTTGTACATTTTCGGGGTGGGAGGAACCTGGGAGCGGATGACGTCTACCGCAGCACCGCGCCGAGGGTCAGCCCCGCGCCAGCGGCGAGGAGCCCCAGCAGCAGCATCCCGACGGCGTTGAAGGCCGCCGCTCGACGTGCGCCTCCCCGCTGCAGCGCCACGGTGTCGAGCATCGCCGTGCTGAAGGTCGTGTAGCCGCCGATCAGGCCGGCGCCGACCAGGAAGAGCTGCTCCGGAAGAGCCGTCGTCACGAGCCCGAGCGCGAACGACCCGGTGAGATTGATGAGCAGGATGCCCCACGGATACCGGCGACCCGCGAAGCGGGCGACGCTCTGATCGACGACGTACCGCAGCACGCTGCCGACGCCTCCGGCGAGCGCGGCGGCGGCGAAGAGCAGCGGGCTCACGCCTCCACCTCCGCCGGGCGCCGCGGCCGCCCGAATCGCAGCCCGGCCGCCGCGGCGGCGAGGCCGAGCACGAGCGACCCCACGGCGTACACCGCACCCGACAACGGGGCATCCGCCGACAGCAGAAGCGTGCCCGTCATGAACGTGCTGTACGTCGTGAAACCGCCCAGGATGCCGGTGGCGAGGAACACCCGCAGGTCTCGCGACCCCGGCAGCCGTGCCGCGACGACGCCGATGAGGAAAGCTCCGACGATGTTGGCGATGAGGATCGCGAACGGGAACCCCTCGTCATCGGGGATCAGCAGCATCAGGGCCAACCGTGCCGCGGTGCCGATCGTGCCGCCGGCCAGCACGAGGAGCAGGCGGCGGAGGGTCACGCCATCACGCTACTCCTCGCGAGCGCCCGCCGTGCTCTTGTCAAGGGCGTGGGCGGTGCGGTGCGGGCCGCGTTGACTGGCGCGCATGAAGCCCCTGTGGAAGTCCGACGCCCTCGCTCCCCTCGGCACTCCCTTCGAGCCCGGCGCGCGTCATGACGTGGTGATCGTCGGCGCCGGGATCACGGGTCTCTCGACCGCCGTGATGCTCAGCCGCGCCGGCCTCGACGTCGCCGTCATCGAATCCGGCGATGTCGCCGAGCTCGCGACCGGCGGCAACACCGGCAAGCTCTCCCTCCTGCAGGGGAAGCGCCTGGCCGAGATCCGCGAGCACCACCCCGCCGGCCTCGTCCGCGCCTACGTCGAGTCGAACCGCGCCGGAATGGACTGGCTCACCGCCTTCGCCGACGGCGCCGACGTGTCGTACCTCCGCCGCACCGACCACTCGTACGCCCAGGGCCGCAGCGGACTCGAGACCCTCGAGGCGCAGCACGCCGCCGCGCAGGAAGCCGGCCTGCCGACGCGGATGCTCGCGGCCGGCGACCTCGACGCGCTGCCGTTCGCCATCGCCGGGGCCGTCGCCCTCGACGATCAGGTGACGATCGATCCCGTCGAGGTCGCGGATGCCCTGGCCCGGGTCTTCCTCGCCGCGGGGGGCACGCTGCACACCGGCATCCGCGCCACCGGCGTGCGAGTGATCCCCGAGACGCACGTGAAGACCGCCGTCGGACCGATCTTCGCCCGAGACATCGTGCTGGCGACCGGCAGTGCCATCCTCGACCGCGGGCTGTACTTCACGAAGACGAGCGGCATGCGGTCGTACTGCGTCTCGTTCCGCGTTCCGGGCGAAGTGCCCGCCGAGACGTTCCTCTCGGTGGACTCGCCCAGCCGATCGATCCGTCCGGTGGCGGATGCCGACGGCCCGGGCGGGATCGCCCAGCTCGTGGTGGGCGGGAACGGGCATCCGGTCGGACGATCCGACAGCGAGGAGGCGGCGGTCGAAGACCTCGTGCGGTGGACGCAGGAGCACTTCGCCGGCGCCGAGGAGACGCACCGCTGGTCGGCGCAGGACTACCAGTCGCACAACCAGCTCCCCTTCGTCGGCGCGATGCCGCGCGGCCTCGGCCGCATCCGCTTCGCGACCGGCTACGCGAAGTGGGGCCTGTCGAACGGCCCGGCGGCGGCGATCCGCCTGGCCTCCGAGATCCTCGGCACGCCCTGGCGCGAGCGGCCGCACTGGATGACGACCATCGCCACGCGCATGACGGTGCCCGCCGATCTCGCGAAGGGTGCGCAGGAGGGCCTCGAGGTCGGCAAGGAGGCGGTGAAGGGATGGACGGATGCCGAGACGCACCCCGTTCCGGTTCCGCGCCCCGCCGAGGGCGAGGGCGTCGTCGCGAACCGCGCCGGACTCCCGGTCGGCGTCTCGACCGTCGACGGCGTCACGCGCGCGGTCGACGCCGTCTGCCCGCACCTGGGCGGAGTGCTCGCCTGGAACGACGCCGAGTGCACGTGGGACTGCCCGCTGCACGCCTCGCGGTTCGCCTCCGACGGCACGCGCATCGAGGGGCCGGCTCTGAAGGACCTCCGCGAACTCCCCCGCACCGGGCGGCGCTGACGCGCCCCTGCATCCGCTGAGGGGTCAAGACACGCCCCAACGGATGCCGCGGGCGCGGCGTGTCCTGACCCCTCACGTCGGTGGGATCAGTCCGCGTGCGGGGGCGCGGCATCCCACCCCTGCTGCGGCGTCTCGCAGTCCTCGCGGAAGACGTACTGCGAGGCGAGTTTGCGCTGGCTGCTCGACCAGTCGATCGCCGGGCGACGCTGCTCGGGCGGCAGGTAGCCGAGCCGATACACCGCCATGAGTTCGAGCTCGTCGGGCACGCGCAGCAGGCGCACGATCTCGTCCCACCGCCCCGGAACCTCCATCGGGAACGAGATGAACTGGATGCCCATGCCCAGCTCGACCGTCGTCAGCCAGATGTTCTCCATCGCGGCACCCATGCTGAACACCGAGTAGAACGACGAGAGCTGCCCCGGCCGGTACTCGCTGCGGTCGAGCATCACGCCCAGCAGCAGGGGCGAACCGGCGACGAGCTTGCGGTTCTCCTCGCCCAGCGTCTTGGGGACGCCGAACGTGTTCATGAGCTTCTGCCCGCGCTTGGTGAACACCTGGCTCGTGAAGGGACGCAGCGCCGCGGGCAGTTTGTCGAACAGCATCCCGCTGCGCTTCTCGTCCATCTCGGCCTGGCTGAACCGGAAGTACGGCTTGTACCGCTCGAAGAACGTGCCGTTCGACATCGCCTCGGTCATGCTCTCGCCCGAGATGCGCGAGATCTGCGCGATCGTGTCGGGGTTCTCGATCACGACGAAACGCCAGGGCTGGCTGTTCAGCTGCGAGGGTGCGCGCCCAGCCGCTTCGAGCAGGATGCGCTGGTGCTCCTCGCTCACCGGATCGGGCAGGAATCCGCCGTTCGTGGTCTTGCGGCGGCGGATGGCGTCGAGCAGTTCCATGGGGTCACTTCCGGTCGGCGGACGGCAGACGCGAGCACACGAGGCCCGCGACGATGAAGGGTGCGGCGGCCAGCGCGACGAGCGGATGCCGTGCGCTGTGCGTGCCGAGGTAGGGGATGGCCGCGAGCGGTGCCGCAGCGGGGAGCAGGGCGAGGGCGGCTCGTCGGCTCGCGCGGCGCGGGCGCGCCCACAGGCCGGCGGCGACGGCGAGTCCGGTGGTGACGCACGTCGCGATGTAGAGGGCGTGGTGCACCCAGCGGAAGTTCCGCGTGTCGATGATCTTCGCGGCCACGGCGGTGCCGAGCGCGGCGTTGGCCCCGTAAGCGGATGCCGCGACGACGAACAACGGTGCGGCCGTGCTGCGTCGCCGCCTTCGCCTCCACGTCATGACCCGACAATACGCCCGCCCCTCCTCCGCCGAGCCACCCCCTTGCGCGCGAAACACCCCCTTGGGTACGGCACGCATCGGGGTGGGTCGTACACAAAGGGGTGTTTCGGCTGAAGCTGGGTTCCTGAGCCTGTCGAAGGGCCCGATCGGGCGGACTACAGGTTCGCCTCCGCGTACACGCGGAGTGCGTCGCGGACGAACTCGGCACCCTGGGTGCCACCCGACGAGGTGGCGTAGTTCGCCCCGAAGCGCGGGTCGGCGACGTACATCTCCCCGAGCCCGATCACGTAGCCCTTCACGTCAGCGCTGGGTCCCTGAGCCTGTCGAAGGGCGGATGCCGGAGTCCCCGGCACTCCCGTCAGCCACTCGACGTGGCGGCGGGCGAGGGCCTGCGCCTCGTCGGATGCCGGGTCGATGCCGCTCTCGGCGGCGGCGATCCAGTCGCGACCGAGGTCGGCGACGGTGCGCTGCCAGTCGGCGCGCTCGGCATCCGTCATGCTCCGCCACCAGCGGTCACCGTCGGCGTAGGCCTTCGTGCCCCAGCGCTGCTCGACCTCGCCCTTGTACTGCGTGTGATCGAAGCCGTCGAACATGTTCTCTGCCATGAGTTCTTCACCTCCTCTCAGTGCGTCGATGGTGGATTCGACCGACGCGATCTGCCGCGCCAGCCGGGTCTGCTCCTCGCGCAGCAGCGCGAGGTGGGTCTCGAGGGCGGATGCCTCATCCCCCTGGGTCCCTGAGCCTGTTCCCCCCTGGGTCCCTGAGCCTGTCGAAGGGCCCAGCACCTCCGCGATCTGCGGCAGACCGAGCCCGAGCTCGCGCAGCAGCAGGATGCGCTGGAGGCGCACGAGGGCGGTCTCGTCGTAGTGGCGGTAGCCGTTCGCCGCAATGCGCGTCGGCGCCAGCAGGCCGATGTCGTCGTAGTGACGAAGCGTTCTGCTGGTCGTGCCGGCGAGGCGGGCGATCTCCTGGATCGACCAGTCCCGACTGCTCATGCGTTTCTCCCCTTCCGTGTGGATGTTTCCACCGTAGAAGTTGACGCAGCGTCAATGTCAAGCGCCCACCAACCCGAGAATCTCCTGACCTCTTGACAATGTCGAGATATATCGTGTTATGTTCCTTGAACACGATATATCTCGATCCTCGACCCAGGAGAAGCAGACATGACCGAGAAGTGGCTCATCGCCCCCGGCGAAGAACGCGTCATCGACATCGAATCCGTGACGCGCCTCAAGGTCGGCCTCGTCGGCGGACAGGTCGACGTGATCGCACACGACGAACCCGGCATCCGCATCGAGGTCCACGGCGTCACCACCAAGGACCTCCGCATCGAATCCCACGACGGCGAGGTCGAGATCGACCACCCGCAGTTGGGTTGGGACAACTTCCTCGAGGTGTTCCGCAACTTCGGCAGCGGCGGCCCGCGCGCCGAGGTGAGCGTGGCCGTGCCCCGCTCGATCGCACTGAACCTCGGCGTCGTCAGCGCGGGCGCCCTCGTCTCCGGCATCCGCAACGACGCCCGCCTCAGCACCGTCTCGGGCGACCTCATCGTCGACACCCTGATCGGCGACCTCACCGTCAACACCGTCTCGGGCGACGTGCAGGTGCGCGGCCTCACCGGCTCGATCAACGCGAACAGCGTGTCGGGCGACGTGGCCGTCACCGGCGTCGTGCGCAAAGCGACCGTCGACATCGTCTCGGGCTCGACGACCGTCGACGCCGCCGGCGACGTGAACACCATCTCGGTGAACTCCGTCTCGGGCGGCACCACGGTGCGCCTCGACGAGTCGCTCGCCGCGAACTACGTCATCCGTTCGCTGAGCGGCCGCCTCCTCATCGACGGCATCGAGCGCAGCACCTCGGGGCCGAGCAACTACACCGGCACCAAGGGCGAGCTCGCCGGGCGCTTCGTCGACCTGCGGGTCAACTCCGTCTCGGGCGGCGTCACGGTGCTGCGCCGCACCCCCGAGTCGATCACGAACGACGCGGAATGGGAGGAGGAAGCATGACCCCCGCCGTCTTCTCGCACGGCGACCTGCGCCTCTACCTGCTCTCGCTGCTCGCCGAGTCGCCGCAGCACGGCTACGGCATCATCCAGGCGCTCACCGATCGCACCGGCGGCACCTACACACCCAGCGCCGGCACCATCTACCCGCGCCTCGCGAAGCTCGAAGAAGAGGGCCTCGTCACCAAGACGGTCGACGGGCGCACCACGATCTACGCGATCACCGACGCGGGCCGCGCCGAACTCGCCTCCCGCGAGAACGACCTGGCCGGGATCGAGTCGGGGCTCGCCGACTCGGTGCGCCTCATCGCGAACGAGGTGCGTCAGAGCGTGCAGGACGCGATGAAGACCCTCCGGGCCGACCTCGCCTCCGCCGCGCACGACGAACGCCAGTCGGCCAAGAGCCGCCCCCGTTCGGCATCCGACGACACCCGCGCGACGAGTCGCGAGGAGATGCATCGGGCGGATGCCGTGATCAACGCGTTCCGCGCACGCATCCGCACCGATCTGCGCACCCACGTCGCGCAGGGCGGTGCACTCCCCGCGAGCGTCGTGACGGATCTCGAGAACGCCCTCGACGCCGCCGCCCGCGCCGTCACCGTCGGCATCTCGGAGACCCACCCCTGACCTCACAAGCGGGTCGCTGACCTCGCACCTGGGTCACTGACCTCGCAAGCGGGTCGCTGACCTCGCAACTGGGTCGCTGAGCCTGTCGAAGCGCCCTGCCCCGCACAACCCGCAGAAGGTCCCGGTATCGCCCACCGATACCGGGACCTTCTGCGTGCACCTTCAGCTCTCCGGCCATAACTCCGGAGAAACTCCCCGGCCCCGCCCCGATGGGCACGAAAAGCGGCCCTTCACCCCCGCGTCTGAGGAGTTATGAACCCTCCGGTACGCGCATTCTCGCCGCCGTTCAGGGAGCCGCGGCGGCGACCGGTGCGGGCTCGCCGATCCGACCGCGGATGAGGAACAGTGCGACGAGGCCGAACAGGATGACCGCCCAGTTGCCGGTGCTCGCGACCGTGAGCCAGATGTTCTGCGTTCCCTCGACCGCCGTGTCGATGCCTCCGGTGGACAGGAAGAGTGTGGGGTCGGTCAGCCCGTGGGCGATGATCGCCCAGACGATGCTCCCGGTGACCCGCATGATGAGGTACATGCAGATGCCGAAGAAGAACGTGTAGACGAGCAACACGACGATCGTCAGCGAGAAACCGGTGCCGATCGCGTTGACGAGGTGCATGAGCGCGAACAGCGCCGATGAGATCACGGCGACCGTGATCTCGCGGTGCCCCGCCTTGCGCAGCAGCGCGACCCCGGCCCCGCGCGTGACGAGCTCTTCGGCGATGCCGATGAACAGTCCCGTGATGAGGGCGACGACGACCACGCCGTCGGCGAAGCCTCCATAGTCGACGCCGATGAGGCGCAGGATGATCGGGTAGGCGACGACGGCCACCGCGATCCACATCCACGGCCTCCCCCGGACCGGCTGGCGTCCGAGCACGGGCTTGAGCCATCCGATCGCGACCAGGAACGCGGCGATGATCACCGCGCCCGCTCCGATCGGCAGCAGCAGCTCGATCGCGACGTTCCGGGCGCTGGCGAAGACACCGCCCTCGTCGATGAGATGCCCGAGCCAGAGGCCGACGAGTTGACCGATGCCCAGGTAGACGGCGAGGTAGGCGACAGTGACCAGCAGGGCCTTCCACCATCCGCCGCGATTCCAGAACCCGTCCTTCGACTGCCAGAAATCGGCCATGCCCCGCCCCTCCCGAGAATGCGCGCGACGATTCGGCGACGCACGCTCATCCTGGCGCGGCTCGTTCACGGGTGTCAACGCGGGCTCCTCCTCGGGAGAGTCGGCGCGCTATTCGCCGCGCGCGCCGACCCGCACGGAGCGGAAGGTGAACCAGACGAACACGATGGCCAGGATGCCGATCACCATCTGCAGCAGGCCGACCGACTGGGCGAGCGGGTTGGGCGTGCCGTGCCCCACGGCGAACACGGAGAAGGCCCAGAGCGCATGCAGGATCATGGCCCAGATGAGCGTTCCCGTGGTGCGGCGCAGGATGTAGAACACCGTCCCGATCGCGAAGGCGCTTCCGACCTGCTGGATCGTCGGAACGAGATCCTGCCCGAGGAAGAAGTTCATGAAGTGCATCAGACCGAACGCGGCGGAGCTGAGGAACCACACCCAGACCTCGGAGAGGCGGCTCCGCAGCGCGACGACCATCAGGCCGCGAGCGGTCATCTCCTCGGTGAAGCCGACGAGGAGCAGCACGAGCGATGCGGCGAAGAACGCCCCGTCGTAGGCCGACCAGTCGGTCAGCGTGAGCGTGAACACCGCGACGATCGCCAGGAGGATGGGCGCGACGATCGGCCACCGATGACGACTCCGGGCGTCGTCGAAGAGCGCGGGGCGCCACCACCCGAGGACCGACGCCGTCACGGCGAGCAGGAGCGTGGCGACGATCAGTGAAACGCCGGCGCCGAGGAAGAGGTTGGCCCCGCTGTCGCCCCACTCGTCGTACGGGACGCCGCTCACCGACTGCACGCCGAAAACGATGAGGATGTAGGCGAGCCAGATCGCGAAGCCGATCCAGACCCGAGGACGTACGCGAAGCGAGGAGTCGGCCATGACGCGAGTATTCCAGAAGCCTGCGGATGCTGTCAGCCCCGTCGGGATGCGGAAAGCGTCGATACGACCGATGAAAGGATGACGGGATGACTTCTCTCCGTCCCATCGATCTCGACGTGTGGCCGCGCGCCGAGCACTTCCGCCATTACTCGGACGCGGTCCCCTGCACGTACGCGATCACGGTCGAACTCGATGCGACCCGACTCGCCGCCGCCATCCGCGAGGCAGAACGCAAGACGTACCCGACGCAGATCTGGGCACTCGCCGACGTCGTGAACCGCCACGAACAATTCTGCATGGGGCTGACGGACGACGGCGCACCGGGGGTGTGGGACGTGGTGCACCCCTCATTCACCGTGTTCAATCCCGAACGCGAGACGTTCGCGAGCGTGTGGGCTCCCTACGACCCCGACTTCGCGACCTTCCACGATCACGCCGTCGATCTCCTGCGCACACACCGCTCGGCGACCGAGATGTTCCCGCAGTCCGACGCGCCGCCCAACACCTTCGACATCTCGAGCCTGCCGTGGACGACGTTCACTGCGTTCTCACTGCAGATCAAGGATGCCTGGACGCATCTCCCGCCGATCTTCACCCTCGGCCGCTACGTCGAACGCGACGGCCGCGTGCTCCAGCCCCTGGCGATCCAGATCCACCACGCGGCGGCGGACGGCTTCCACACCGGCCGCCTGGTCGACGACCTTCAGCGGCTCTTCGACGATCCCGGCTGGGTCCGCGCCTGAGCGGCGATCCCGACCTACTCCGCAGCCTCCGGCCAGATCTCCTTCTGGGAATCGGGCACGAGGTCTCCCAGCGGCACGACGAGGATCGAGCGGTGCTGACGGTGCGCGAGGCGGGCGGCGACAGACCCGGTGAAGAACTCGCGGATGCTCTCGCCGATGCCGCGCTTGCGGGTGCCGATCACGATCAGTTGCGCGTCGAGCTTGTGCGCGAGCTGCTTGATCGCGAGCGCCGGGTCGCCGACGAGCTGACGGGCGGTCCAGGTGATGCCCGAGGCGTCGAGGGCCGGGGCGACCGCCGCCTGCACGGCCTCGAACTCGGCGGCACCGGCATCGAAGTTGATGTCGATGGGGGCCGAGTGCACGTAGCCGTCGGGGTCCTCGTAGGTCACGAAGCGCGTCACGTCGACGTGGGCGACCACGAGGGGAGCGCCGAGCAATCGGGCGTAGCGCACGGCTTCGTCGACCACACGGCCGTCCTGGTGGGGCTGCACTCCGACGATCACGGCCTTCTGCAGAGCCGCGTTCTGCGCCGCCTCGTCGGACGGAGTGGAGGTGTTCTCGGTCATGATGATCGCTCCCTTCACCAGCCCGCCTGAGGCCAGGGGGTCTGACCCGCGTGCTATTCTGAATGCTACTCTTACCGGCTTCGAACCGGTGTCGTGAATGCCGCGGGACCTGACCACCCGCCGCTTAACTCGTGAGGGGGTCTCGCGCATGGGCCGTGGCCGTCAGAAGGCGAAGCACACAAAGATCGCCCGCGAACTCAAGGCGTACAGTCCGTCGGTGAACTACTCCGCTCTCGAGCGCGAGCTGGGTCACCCGACCGACGAAGACGCCTACGTCGACAAGTGGGCCGACGATTATGCCGACGAAGACGAGGACGAACTAGAGAAGGCCTGACCGCCCCTCTGTTCGACTTCTCCCCCGTACGACCTACGGGGGTTTCGTCGTACCCGGCTGTGGGATGGCGGGACGCTTCGACAAGCTCAGGGACCCAGTCGCGGAAACTGGGTCGCTGAGCCTGTCGAAGCGTCCCCGCGAGACACCGGGTTGTCGGCGAACGATCTGAGAGGATCGACGCATGCCCCATGTCGTCGCCCTCTACCGCCATCCGATCAAGGGCTTCACCCCCGAACCGGTCGAGTCCCTGACGGTGCAGGCCGACGGACGGGTCGCCGGCGACCGCGTGCTCGCGTTCCGTTTCGCGGATGCCGCGGCGCCGGAGGAGCGTGACGGCCTCGATCACTGGCCGAAGGCGAAGGGCCTCGCCCTGCAGGACTTCCCGGCCTTGGCCGCCCTGCGTACCCGCTACGACGACGCCCGCGCACGGGTACGGATCGAGCACGACGGGGCCGTGATCGTCGAGGCCGGCCTCGACGACGGCGGACGCGCAGAGCTGACGGATGCCGTCACCGCCTATGTGCGCGCGACGCGGGAGGGTCGACGCCTCGAGCGTCCCGGGCGACTCCCACTCGTGCTGGTCGGCGATGGCGAGACCTCGCGCTTCCAGGACCGCGCCCGCGGCTACGTGTCTCTGCACAGCCGCGGCAGCGCAGAGGCACTGGGCAAGGCGGCGGGCACGGGGATCGACGATCGGCGCTTCCGCTCGAACATCGTCATCGACGGTGTCGAGGCCTGGGCCGAGCTGGACTGGGACGGCGAGGTGCGGATCGGCGACGTCACGCTGACGACGGAGGGTCCGATCGTGCGCTGCCTCGCGACCCACGCGAACCCCGACACCGGCGAACGCGACGTCAAGGTTCTCACGACCCTCACCGGCGCGCTCGGACAGAACGAACCGACGCTCGGACGCCTCTTCCTCCCGCTCACCCCGCGGGGCGACGAGCGCACGCCGGCGGGAGTCATCCGCGTCGGCGACGAGGTGCACGTGCTCTGAGCGTCGCGCTCACCAGCGGCCGTGCCGCGCCTCCCACTCGTCTTCGATCGTGCGGCGGCGCCCGGCCACGAGACCCGCGGGGATAGACACGACGAGCACGCCCATGATGACGATCAACGGCACCTGCCACCCACCGGTGGTCTCGTGCAGCAGGCCGATCAGCAGCGGGAAGACCGCGGCGATGCCGTAGCCGATGCTCTGCACGAACCCGCTCAGCGCGACGGCGCTTTCGGGCGTGCGCGCGCGGATGCTCAACAGCACGAGGCTCAGCGGGAACAGGATCGCGGTGAGCCCGTAGATGATCGCCCACAGCGCCGGGGCGGCCGTCGGGGCGAGCAGCAGTCCGCCGACGCCGACGACGCCGCAGGCGACCGCGAAGAGGAACAGTGGCCGCGTCGCCTGGAAACGCACGATGAGGATCGGCACCAGCAGACCGCACGGGAGACCGGCGAGCGCGAACAGCGACAGCAGGAATCCGGCGGTTGCCGGGGTGACGCCGGCGATGTCGACGAGCATGGTCGGCAGCCAGGCGAACGCGACGTAGGCCATGGTCGACGACGTGCCGAACACCAGCGCGAGCGCCCAGGGCAACGGCATCCGCCACAGCCGGCCGAACGCGCGCGGGCTGGCCGGCACGATCGCGATGGGGCCGGTGGCGACGGCCGCGGCATCCGTCAGATCGTCGACCCCGTCGGTCGGGTCGAGCACGACGTCGGCGGGGGCGGATGCCTTATCCACGCGGCCGCGTTCGCCGATGAGCAGCGCGATCCACGGCAGCAGCGCGAGCACCGCGAACCCGCCCCAGAGCCCGAGCGACACCCGCCAACCGAGCGAGTCGGCGACAGGCACGGCGACGAGCGGCGGCACGAACGTCGAGACCGCCATCATGGTCGAGTACAGCGTCATCATGACGCCGAGACGGTCGGGGAAGTACTTCTTCACCAGCGGCGGCAGCAGCACGTTGCCCGCTCCGACACCGGCGAAGACGACAACGGTGGCCGCGAGCAGGCTCGTCGAGTCGCCCGCGAACCCGCGCAGGATCAGTCCGAGCGACATCAGGGCGAGCGCGCCGACCGCGACGCGCTCGAGCCCGAAGCGTCGTTCGACGAGCGGGGTGACCAGCCCGAACACGGCGAAGCACACCGGCGGTGCGGCACCGATGAGACCGACGATCACGGGCGACACCGGGAAGTCGCGGGAGATGTGGTCGATCACCGGCGACAGCGAGGCGACCGCCGAACGCAGCGAGAACGCCACGAGCACGATCCCGATCAGCGCGAGAGCCCGTCCCTGCCAGAGCGGGCGTGCGCCCATCACGACCGCGCCCGGTTCCTGAGCGAGCGCAGCGCCCCCACCCGGTTCCTGAGCGAGCGCAGCGCCCCCACCCGGTTCCTGAGCGAGCGCAGCGAGACGAAGGGCGCGGGCTCACTCATCAGGAGGTCTGCGAACTCTCCACCCAGGCCAGGTACTCGTCACTGACGGTGCCGGTGACGTACCGGCCGTCGAAGCAGCTCATGTCGAGGTCGTCGACGACCGACCCCTCGGTGATCGCGGCCTTCAGGTCGTCGACCTCCTGGTAGACGAGGTGGTCGCAGCCGAGCACCTCGGCGATCTCGGGGATCGTGCGTCCGTGCGCGATGAGCTCATGGCGCGACGGCATGTTGATGCCGTAGACGTGCGGGTGCCGCACGGGGGGCGCCGCCGAGGCGAACGTCACCGACACCGCGCCGGCGTCGCGCGCCATCTGGATGATCTCCTTCGACGTCGTGCCGCGCACGATCGAGTCGTCGATGAGCAGGACGTTCTTGCCCTGGAACTCGGTCGACATCGCGTTGAGCTTCTGGCGCACGCTCTTCTTGCGCACCGCCTGCCCCGGCATGATGAAGGTGCGGCCGACGTAGCGGTTCTTGTAGAAGCCCTCGCGGTACTCGATGCCGAGCTTGCGTGCGACCTCCATCGCGGCGGGGCGCGAGGAGTCGGGGATGGGCATGACGACATCGATCTTGTCCATCGGCACGTGCTTCGCGATGGTGTCGGCGAGACGGTCGCCCATGCGCAGACGCGACTCGTAGACCGAGATGCCGTTCATGACCGAGTCGGGACGCGCGAGGTAGACGTACTCGAACGCGCACGGCGAGAGCTGCGTCTCGGCGGCGCACTGCTTGGTGTGCAGCTCACCCTCGGTCGTGATGAAGACGGCCTCACCGGGCTCGACCTCGCGCACGACCTCGTAGTCGCCGTTCTCGAGCACCAGCGACTCGCTCGCGACGACCCACTCGTCCTTGCCCTCGTTGCCGGGCACGGTCGACGGGCGACGCCCCAGGATCAGCGGGCGGATGCCGAAGGGATCGCGGAAGGCGAGCAGACCGTAGCCGGCGATCACGGCGATGACGGCGTACGCGCCCTCGATGCGCTCGTGCGTGCGCTCGACGGCCTCGAAGACCCGCTCGGGGTCGAGGTCGACCGTCGAGGTGGTGTTCTGCAGCTCGCCCGCGAGCACGTTGAGCAGCAGCTCGGTGTCGCTCGACGAGTTGAGGTGGCGGCGATCGCGCTTCGCCATCTCGGCGGTGAGCTCACGCGTGTTGGTGAGGTTGCCGTTGTGGATGAGGATGATGCCGTACGGCGCGTTCACGTAGAACGGCTGCATCTCCTCTTCGTTAGACGCCGTGCCCTTGGTCGCGTAGCGCACGTGACCGAGACCGACGTTGCCGAGCAGCGCACGCATGTCGCGGGTACGGAACGCCTCGCGCACCATCCCCTGCGCCTTGGCGTTGTGCATGACGCCGTTCGCCTCTGCCGTGGCGATGCCCGTCGCATCCTGGCCGCGATGCTGCAGCAGGAGGAGAGCGTCGTAGATGTCCTGGTTGACCGGGGCCGTCCCCACCATTCCGACGATGCCGCACATGGGGGTTTACTTCGCTCCGTCCGCGTAAGCGCCCACGAGGCGCACCGCTCCACCGTCGACGCCCTTGGCGCCCTGTTCGAATTCTCCTGCCGGACGCCCGTCGAAGCGCACCGTGCCGACCTGCCACGCGGGCATGCCCTCGGTCTGGAGTGCCGCGATCGCGGCATCCTTCGCACTGTCGGAGACCACCGCGAGGAACCCGATACCCAGGTTCCAGGTGCCCTCCGCCGACTCGAGCGACGAACCGGCGATGTCGCTGAGCACGCGGAAGACCGGGCTCGGCGACCAGGTGCTGCGGTCGACCTCGGCCCAGCTGCCCTGCGGGAGCACACGGGCGAGATTCGCTGCGATGCCGCCGCCGGTGACGTGGCTGAGCGCGTGCACAGCACCCGGGATCGCGTCGATGAGACGCAGCAGGGGAAGCGTGTAGAGACGGGTCGGCTCGAGCAGGGCCTCGCCCCACGTGCCCCCGAGGTCGGCCGAGTTGTCGCCGTAGGAGATGCCGGCACCGGTGATGATGTGCCGCACGAGCGAGTAGCCGTTGGAGTGCAGACCGCTCGAGGCGATCGCGAGCACCGCGTCGCCGTCGGTCACGCGGTCGGCACCGAGGATCGCATCGGCCTCGACGACTCCGGTCGCCGCACCCGCGACGTCGTAGTCGCGCGGACCCAGCAGACCCGGGTGCTCGGCCGTCTCGCCGCCCACGAGCGCGGTGCCCGTCGCGGCGCACGCCTCGGCGATGCCACGCACGATGTCGGCGATGCGCTGCGGGAAGACCTTGCCGCAGGCGATGTAGTCGGTCATGAAGAGCGGCTTCGCTCCCACCACGACGATGTCGTCGACGACCATGCCGACCAGGTCCTGCCCGATCGTGTCGTGCTTGTCGATCGCCTGCGCGATCGCGACCTTCGTGCCGACGCCGTCGGTGCTGGTCGCGAGCAGCGGGCGGCGGAAGTCGCGCAGCGCGCTCGCGTCGAAGAGACCGGCGAATCCGCCGACGCCCCCGAGCACTTCGGGGCCGTGCGTCGCCCGTACGGACGACTTCATCAGCTCGACGGCGAGGTCGCCGGCAGCGGTATCGACGCCGGCTTCGGAATAGGGATTGGTGGGGGAGGCAGCCACGCGTCCAGCCTACCGCCCGCCGGGCGTGCCGAGATGCGATCGGCTCCTGCCGAAGGAGGAGGCGATCGCATCGGCGTCGCCGTCAGCGCTGCGCGTCGTCAGCCCCGTCGGCATCGTCGGTCGTGTCGCGTTCTCCTCCGGCATCCGCGGCGTCGCCGTGCCGCGCGTCGCCTTCGCCGGTCACGCCCCAGGGCGCGGTCCCCGTCTCCATCCCGCTCATCGCTCCGGACTCTCCGTCGGCGCCGTCGGCTGCCGGGCCCTCGCCCGTGCGTTCGTTCTCCTGATTGCGCATCATCTCTTCCTCTCGTCCGCGGGCAGCGGATGGCCCGTTTCCCCCGGTCTACGCCTCGACGGCCGAAAGGGCGCGCGGGTTGACGCGGCGCGCGGCAGCGGTTAGCACTGCTTCCCGGATTCTCACCCCGAGCGCGGCCACAGCCCTACGATGGGGCCATGGCCGACAAGCCGCAGTGGCTCATCCGCGAAGACGCGAGCGTCCCCGTGCTCGTGGCGCTCGCGCTGCGCCAGGCCCTCGGCATCCGCGTTCCCGACGATCTGCCGACTCTGCGCGATCTGCCGGTGCGCGCGCCGGATGCCGCCGACGCCACGTCGGCGGTCGAGAAGCAGTGGCGCGACTATTGGGACATGACCGTCGAACCGCGCGCGCACCCCTCCGGAGTCCCCCTCGAACTGATCGACGGTTTCGACACGCTCGTGGCGCTGCCCGCCTCCGGCGCGGAAGAGCTCGGGGCGGGGATCGCCGGGCACGCGGCATCCGCTCTGCGCTACGCGCGCGCCGCGCACGACCGCTACGTGAAGTCGATGAAGAGCCACACGGGCGGCGACGCCTACCGGGCGTACGCCAGCGCGATCGCCGAGTTCGAGCGCGACATCGGCCGGCGGGCGCACTCGTTCGAGCTGAACGTGCAGGTGCTGCCGTTCTCGCAGCGCGGCATCTGGTGGATCGGTGATCTGACCGTCGCGGTGACCGACGGCCTGCGCCGCGACATCGTGGCGTTCGACTCGGCCATCCGGCCGGTCATCGCCGAACTGGCCTGAGGGTCAGTCGCGGTCGGGGGCAGGTGCGTCGGATGCCGCGCTCTCGGGTGCCGTCTGCGCCTCGGGCGCCTCGTCGTCGATCTCGATGATCGTCTCGCGGTCGACCCGTACGACCCGATCGTGCCGACGGCCGGTGCGCTCCAGGATCAGCGCGACGACACCGCCGAGGGCGAGGCCGATCGGGACCGTCCACAACAGCAGGAATCCGAAGACCAGCCCGGGCGGGTAGACGACATCGAGCGCCTGCGACTCCTCGAAGCTGCCGGTGAAAGTGAGGATGCCGGCGGCGATCACACCCACGACGACACCGATAGCCATGAACACGCCGTACCGCGGCACGTGGCGCACGGTCGCTTCGACGGTCTGCGGGGTCTCGGAGGAGGACATGCCCCCATTCTCCCACCGTTCCCTGCGGGCCGTGGCACGTCCTTCGTCTCGTCGCTCAGCTCCTCGCTCAGGAACCGGGTGTCTGCGGCCCCTGAGTGAGCGAAGCGAGACGAAGGGCCCCGCCCGCAAGGGAGGAGAACTCGCGTTCGGCAGGAGGCATCCGCTCTTCTGATCCTGCGGAAGGCGAGTTCTCCTCCGTCGGGAAGGCGAGGTCTCCTCCGTCACGGGAGGAGAACTCCGCGTCGGGCGGATGCTTCGCCCAGAAACCTCCGCCCATCACCGAGAACTCCGCCCACCACCGCGTCGCTCCGCGGGACGCTTCGACAGGCTCAGCGACCCGGGGGCCGGTCCCTCGCAGAAGGCTGGGTCCCTGAGCCTGTCGAAGGGCCCCACCCCGCACGCAGCGGAGGAGAACTCGCGCTCCGCAGGAAGCATCCGCCGTTCTGATCCTGCGGAAGGCGAGTTCTCCTCCGTCGGGAAAGCGAGGTCTCCTCCGTCACGGGAGGAGAACTCCGCGTCGGGCGGATGCTTCGCCCAGACCTCCGCCCAACACCGAGAACTCCGCCCATCACCGCGTCGCTCCGCCCATCACCGAGAACTCCGCCCGACCCACCCACGACGAACCGCCCTCCCGCGCGATGCGGAAGGGCGGTTCGATGAGGTGTCAGACCTCGGTGGTCGTGACGGACGACTCTGCCGTCGAGCGGCTGCGGCGTCCGATGAGCACGCCGCCCGTGCCGACGAGGGCCACGACGACGAGTCCGCCGACGATCCAGACCCAGACCGGCACGCCGCCCTGCTCGTCGGCGACCTCGGTGACGGCGGTGACCGCGGTGGTCGCGGTGGTCGCCTCCGACTCGGTCTCCTCGTCGTCGGCCGGGGCCGCGACTCCGCAGTCCGCACCGACGGGGATGACGGCGCTGACCGGGTCGAGTGCCTCGCCCGCGGCGTAGGTGCCGAAGGCGGCGGCACCGGCCTCGGTGAGCGTCGACGGGATGCCGTCGAGCGTGATCACTCCGTCGACCGGTGCGACCTCGGCCAGCGAGAACTCCGCGAACCGCACGTCCTTCAGGTCGATGGCCTCACCGGACTGCGTGGTGCCGGTGACGTCGACCACGATGTAGCCGGTGTCGCCCGCGAGCTCGATGCGGAAGTTCGCCAGCGTCGTGTTCAGCGCGCCGTCGTGGCCCGTGAAGTTGATGCTGCCGCCGTAGGTCACGAGGCCCGCACCGCTCTCGTCATCGTACGAGCCGGAGCCGTTCGACCACACGAAGTCGGGGTACTGGTAGACCACGTCTGTGAGCGTCCAACCGCCCTTCGCGATGCCCTCGATGTAGGTGCGGAACGATTCCTTGTAGCCCCAGTTCAGGCTCGCGCCTTCGACGGTGCAGGCGCCGATCACGACGGTCTCCCGGGTGAGCGTGAAGACGAGTCCGCGGGTCACCGTGCCCTGGAGGGTGAGCGTGTGCTCACCGTTCTCGAGCGTGGCGGGCAGCGTGCCGGTCCACGTGGCGACACCGTTGGCGTCGGCATCCACCGTGCCGAGCAGGACGGGCGTCGAGTACACGACGACCTGGATGTCCTTCTCGTTCGGCTCGAAACCGGATGCCGTGATCGTCGCCGTCTTGCCCGACTGCAGGGCGGTGAGGTTCTCATCGTCGATCTCGATGCCGGTGGTCGCCGGAGGCGTGGCCGGGAGGGCCGCCTTCTTCACGACCGCGGCGGCCGCCGCGACGGTGCCGGTCGATCCGCTCGGAGCCGCGGCTGCGGAACCGATCGTGAACGTGACCGGGCTCAGAGTCGTCGAGTACCCCTGGAACACCTGGTTGACACCGGCGGAGGTGATGGATGCCGGGGCCGAGGTGTAGGTGACCGCGCCGTTCGCCGTGGTCTTGCCCGCACGCGACAGGTCGAGCGTCGCGAACGGCACCTGGCTTCCGCCGTTGGTGACGTAGAGCGTCGCCGCGTTCGCCGAGGTGAAGCGGATCTGCGGGTTCGCGACCGTGACATCGAGGATGCCGCCGTGACCGGTGAACCGGACTGCGCCCACGTACGAGACCGTGCCGAGGCCGGTCGCGGGGTCGTAGGTACTGCCTGTCGCCTGTCCGAACTGGAACAGCCCGTCGGCACGCGTGGCCCCACCCGTGACCTCGATCGCGCCCTTGGCGATGTCGCCCGTGATGTAGCGCAGGAACGAGCTCGACACGTCCCAGCGCAGCGATCCACCGGGGACGGTCGCGACCGGAGCGGTCGGGGTGACCGGCGGCTTCGGGGGCTGCGGGGTCTCCGGCTTCGGTCCGAAGATCTTGTCCCACTGCGCCTCGGTCACGGTGACGGTGCTGCGCGCGTAGATCGTCGATGCGGTCGGCATCGTGTGCTGCTGCCAGCTGATGACCTCGTACGTCTTGGTGCGGTCGAGCGTGCTCGCCGCCGCCGTGAGGTCGACCGAGTAGCCGCCGCCCGAGACGCTGCGCACGAACTGCATCGCGACGAAGCCGGCGTCGGCGGTGACGTCCGCCTCGGTGCCCTTCTCGATGAGCGCGACGTACGCACCCGTGATCGAGCCGTGCTTCGAGCCGGTCGCCGTGACGGTCAGGCCGTTCTGGGCGGTCGCCGACTTCACCGTGGTCTTGACTGCCGGACCATCCAGGGAGCCGAACACGGCATCCCACTGGGCCGACGTCACGTTCACGGCCTGACGCGCATAAATCGTCGACGCGGTCGGGAGGGTGTGCTGCTGCCACACGATGACCTCGTACGACTTCGACCGGTCAAGACCCGCCTTCGCCGCCACCAGATCCACCGTGAACGCACCACCCGAGACGTTGCGGACGAACTGCATCGCGGCGAAACCACCACCGGCGGTCACATCCGCCTCGGTACCCGCCTCGATCAGCGCGACATACGCACCCGTGATCGAACCGAGGTTCGAGCCCGACGTCGCAACGGTCAGACCCTCGGTCGACGCCACCGACACCGAACCCGACACCGACGGCGCGCTCGGCGGGAACACCGTGTTCCACTGCGCATCCGACACCGTCACGGCCTGACGGGCGTAGATCGTCGAGGCCGTCGGCAGAGTGTGCTGCTGCCACACGATGACCTCGTACGACTTCGACCGGTCAAGACCCGCCTTCGCCGCCACCAGATCCACGCTGAACGCACCACCGGACACGTTGCGGACGAACTGCATCGCCGCGAAACCACCACCGGCGGTCACATCCGCCTCGGTACCCGCCTCGATGAGTGCCACATACGCACCCGTGATCGAACCGAGCTTGGAGCCGCCCGCCGTCACGGTCAGGTCGTCAGCGGTCGCGGACTTCACCGTCGCGGTCGCGACCGCGGCCTCGGTGTAGTTGAGGGCGACGCTGCGCTCCTGCTCGGCGTTCACGACACCACCGGCGGCGTAGGTGTACACACCGTAGGCACCGGGCTTGGCCGTGGAATCCTTCAGCGTCAGCGTCGCGGTGAACGTGCCGTCAGCCCCGATGTCGACCCACTGGCTGCGGATGGTCGGCTGGAAGGCCTCGGGAACCTGGTTCAGCACGGTCTCGGAGAGCGCCCAGAGCTGCGAGCCGACGGAGCGGTTCGCAGACGGAGCGGATGCCGACGGCTTCCAGTTCTCGGCGAAGTTGCCGAACACGACGTACGTGCCCTGCGGCAGGGTCGCGGGGATCGGCACGCCACGGCCACCGACGTTCGCGGTCGGGCTGTAGCCCGAGCCCTTCACGACGACCTTGTCACCGGTCTTGAGGGCGGCGCCCTCGGCCGGGGTCACGCCGTCGGCCAGGAAGACCGAGATCGACGGAGCAGCCGGAACCGGCTTGACGATGTCCCACTGCGCCGTCGAGATCGTGACGGGCGTGCGCGCGAGCATGGTCTGCGCGTTCGGCAGCGTGTGCTGCGTCCAGACGATGACCTCGTAGGTCTTCGTGCGGTCGAGAGCGGATGCCGGGGCCGCGAGCGCGACCGAGAAAGCGCCGCCCGCGACGTTGCGCACGAACTGCATGGCCGCGAATCCGCCACCGGCGGTGACGTTCGCCTCGGTGCCGGTCTCGATGACCGCCGCGTAGACGCCGGTCGCGGCGCCGAACAGCGTGCCGTTGACGTTCGCCGTGATGCCGGCATCGCTGACGACGAGGTCGGAAACTGCGACCTTCGGGGCCGGCGCGTAGTTGAGGGCGACGCTGCGCTCCTGGTCGGCGTTGTTCACGCCACCGGCACCGTAGGTGTAGACGCCGTACGAGCCGGGGGTGGCCGTGGTGTCCTTGAGCGTCAGGGTCGCCGTGAACGAACCATCGGCGGTGAGGGGCACCCACTGCGCGCGAACTGCGGACTGGTACTGCGAGGGAACCTGTTCGAGCACGCTCTCGGCGAGCGCCCACGCCTGCACCGAACCCGAGCGGGTCGCGGCTGCGGCACCGGCGGACGGCTTCCAGTTCTCGGCGAAGTTGCCGAACACGACGTACGTGCCCTGGGGCAGGTTCGCGGGGATCGGAGCACCACGGCCGCCGACGTTGGCGGTCGGGTCGTAGCCCGTGCCCTTCACGACGACCTTGTCGCCGGCCTTGAGCGCGGTTCCGGCTGCGGGAGTGACGCCGTCGGCGAGGAAGACGGAGATCGCGGCGGAGGCGGGAACCTCGGGCTCGGCCGGCGTCTCGGGCTCGGCCGGCGTCTCGGGCTCGGTCGGCGTTTCCGGCTCGGTCGGCGTCTCGGGCTCGGTCGGCGTCTCCGGCTCGGTCGGCGTCTCGGGCTCGGTCGGCGTCTCCGGCTCGGTCGGCGTCTCCGGCTCGGTCACCGGCGGGAAGACGGCATCCCACTGCTCGGCGCTGATGGCGACATCGGCGCGGGCGTAGATGTTGGTGGCGTCCGGGATCGTGTGCTGCTGCCAGACGATGACCTCGTACGTCTTGGTGCGGTCGAAGGCGGATGCCGCGCCCGCGAGGTCGACCGTGAAGCCGCCGTCGGTGACGGTGCGCACGAACTGCATGGCCGCGAATCCACCGCCGGCGGTCACGCCGCTCTCGGTGCCCTTCTCGATGACGGCGGCGTAGGCGCCGGCCGTTCCCTCGGGAAGACCGGATGCCGTGGTCCGCACGGTCACACCGGACGTGTCGGCGACGGTGACGCTGGTGGTCACGACGGTGTCGGCCGCGAGCGCAGGCTGAGCGACGGTGAGGCCGGTCACGACGAGGAAGAGCGATATCAGGGCAGCTATCGCCGCGCGGACGCGGTGACTCACTGTGGTGCTGGGTGCTGTGGAGTTCACGGTTTCTCTCCGGGCCCCGGGGTGCGCGGGCACGCACGCCGGCGGTGCCGCTATGCAATCGGGCGAAGGGGATTAGGTTAGGCTGAGCTAAGCAGCCGCCTTTTCTGAGCGTAGGCTGTGCGCGAGGCTCGCGTCAAGTTTTAGGATAGCCTTGCCTTATGCGCCGCGTTCTTGCCGTCTTCCTCGCTGCCTCGCTCGCGATCGGACTCGCCGGTTGCGCACAGCCCGGTGCGGATGCCGCAACCCCCGACGCCTCCGCGTCGCCTGTGGACGACTGCCCCCAGGCATCCGTCGCTCTCGCCGATCTCGACCTCGTCGATGACGTGCGCGCCGTCGAGGGCGGTTCGACCGCCTGCCTGTCGAGCCACGCCATCACCCCGATCGACGACGACACGGGCCCCGACCTGCCGGTCACCGTGACCGACAGCGAAGACCGCGAGGTCACGATCGCCTCGGCTGACCGCATCCTGCCGATCGATATCTCGGGCACCATCGCCTCGACCGTCTTCGCCCTGGGCCTCGGCGACCAGGTCGTCGGACGCGACGCCTCCACCCAGTTCACGGGCACCGAAGATCTGCCCGTCGTCACCCAGAGCGGGCACAGCCTCAACGCCGAGGCGATCCTCGAACTCGCCCCCACCGTCGTGCTCACCGACACGACCATCGGGCCGAAAGAGGTGCGCCAGCAGCTGCGCGACGCCGGGATCGCCGTCGTCGTCATCTCGAGCGACCGTCGCATCGACACCACCGACGAGCTCGTCACCGAGATCGCCACCGCCCTGGGTGTGCCCACCCGCGGCGCCGCCTTGATCGAGCGCCTCGCGGGGGAACTCGACGACGCCGAGGCCGAGATCGCCGAGATCGTGCCCACCGACGAGGCCGACCGCGCCCGCATGCTCTTCCTCTACGTGCGCGGCAGCGCGAACGTCTACTACATCTTCGGCGAGGACTCCGGTGCCGACTCCCTGATCGACGCGGTCGGCGGCGTCGACGTCGCCGAGGAGATCGGCTGGGAGGGCATGAAGCCCATGACCGCCGAAGCGCTCGTCGCGGCGAAGCCCGACGTGCTCGTGATGATGACCGACGGACTCGAATCGGTCGGGGGCATCGACGGTCTGATCGAGCGCGTGCCCGCCGTCGCCGAGACGCCCGCCGGAGCCAACCGCCGCGTGATCGACATGGCCGACAGCGAGATCCTGAGCTTCGGGCCCCGTTCGGCCGAGATCATCAGCGCCCTCGCCCGCGCCCTGTACGCGCCCGAGCCCGCGAAATGACCTCGGAGGTCGTCACCCCGACGCCGACCACGCGCCGGGGGCTGCGCTTCGCGCTGGTCCTGATCGGCTTGCTCGCAGCGCTCGTGATCACCTGCATCGCATCGATCACGAGCGGCCAGTACGACCTCTCCCCCACCGACCTCGTCGGCGTGCTGCTGCACGGCATCGGCATCGACACCGCGTGGGCACCCGCGAACGCCACCGACTACGGCGTCATCAACAGCATCCGGATGCCGCGGCTGGTGCTCGGCCTGCTCGTCGGCGCCGCGCTCGCGGTGTCGGGCGTGCTCATGCAGGCGATCTTCGGCAACCCACTGGCGGATGCCGGAGTCGTCGGCGTCTCGTCGGGCGCCGCCCTCGGCGCGGCCGCGAGCATCACGCTGGGACTCGCCTCGTTCGGCATGTGGACCACCCCCGCGTTCGCCTTCATCGGCGGACTCGTGGCGGTGCTCTCGGTCTACTTCATCAGCCGCTCGGGCGGGCGCACCGAGGTCGTCACCCTCCTGCTCACGGGTATCGCGATCAATGCGATCGCGGGCGCCGGGATGGCGTTCCTCACGTTCATCGGCACGACATCGACGCGCGAGCAGATCGTGTTCTGGCAGCTCGGATCGCTCAACGGCGCGCTGTGGCAGAACGTCGCCCTCGTCGCACCGCTGGTCGCGATCGGCATCGTCGTGGCGTTGATCGTCGCTCCGAGCCTCGACCTCTTCGCTCTCGGCGAGCGCACCGCACGGCACCTCGGACTCAACGTCGAACTGCTGCGCATCACGGTCATCGTCACCGTGGCGTTGCTGGTGTGCGCGGCGGTCGCGTTCGCCGGCATCATCGGGTTCGCCGGACTCGTCGTGCCGCACCTCATGCGCATGATCATCGGCCCGGCGCACCTGCCGCTCGTGATCGCCTCGGCGTTCGGCGGCGCGTTGCTCATCGCCGTGGCCGACCTCGTCGCCCGCACCGCCGTGCCCCTCGCCGACCTGCCGATCGGCATGATCACCTCGCTCGTCGGCGGCCCCTTCTTCCTGTGGCTGCTCGTGCGCACGCGCCGCCGGGCGGGAGGCTGGGCATGAGCCTGAGACTGCGGGGCGCCGGCCTCACGGTACGCGTCGGCGACGGCCGCGCGATCCTCGACGACGCCTCGATCGACATCCACGCCGGGCAGATCCACGCGCTCGTCGGCCCCAACGGCGCCGGCAAATCGACCCTGTTCGGCGTGCTCGCGGGTGACGTGACGGCCCAGACCGGACGGGTCGAGCTCGACGGGGCGCCGGTCACCGGCATCCGTTCGCGCACGCTCGCGCAGCAGCGGGCGGTGCTGCTGCAGGAGAACACCGTCACGTTCCCGTTCACGGCAGAGCAGGTCGTGCGCATGGGGCGCTCGCCCTGGGCGCGCACGCCCGCGGCCGACGACGACGACGCGATCGTCGCGACCTCGATGGGATCGACCGAGGTGCTGCCGCTCAGCGCCCGCTCGGTCACCTCGCTGTCGGGCGGTGAACGAGCCCGCGTGGCGCTGGCCCGAGTGATCGCCCAGAGCACCGGCATCCTGCTGCTCGACGAACCCACCGCCGCCCTCGACCTGAAGCACCACGAAGACGTCATGCGGCTCATCGCCCTGCAGGCGGCCGACGGCGTGGCCGTCGCGATCGTGCTGCACGACCTCAACGCCGCCCTCGCGCACGCCGACCGCGTCACCCTGCTGTCGCAGGGGCGCGTGGTCGCCACGGGCACCCCCGCCGAGGTGCTCACGGCAGAGCGCATCGAAGAGGTCTACGGGCAGCCCGTCGACGTCTTCCCCCATCCCGTCACGGGTGTCCCGCTGGTGGTCGCGCGACGCTAGCGGGTCTCCCCCCTCCCCCTCCCGCGCGTCGTGGGGGATCAATGTGTCGGCTCCCGAAGCGCAGGAACGTGACATATTGATCCCGCACGCAACACGGGTGGGGGCTACGGCCGCAGCGGCAGCACGTCGACGAGGTCGGCGCGCGTCCCCGAGGCGGCGATGCGACCGGATGCCGCGGCATCCGCCCACTGCTCCTCGCCCAGCGCGACCGCGAGCCACGTCGCGGCATCCATCTCGACCACGTTCGGGGGCGTTCCGCGCGTGTGCCGCGGGCCCTGGATGACCTGCACCGCACCGAACGGCGGCACCCGCACCTCGACGCTGTTGCCCGGTGCCTTCTCGTCGAGCAGCTGCAGCAGGTATCGCACGGCCGTGGCGAGGGCGGTGCGGGGGGGCTTCTCGCCCGCGGCATCCGCCTGCTTCACGACGTCAAGGGCCGTCCGCCCGTCGACGATGTCGATCTTCTTGGCCATCTCCCCAGCCTACGACCGCGCGTAGGCTCGCAGCATGAGCATGCATCCCGAAGGCGCCCGCGCCGAACTGGTCGCTGCGGCCACGGGGCACAGCTGGGGCGGGCCCTTCCCCGCACTGCTCGACCCCGAGAACGCGCACGATGCGGCGGTGCTCATCCTGTTCGGCGTGCTCGATCGCGAACCCGCCGTGGTTCCCGATGCGGCCGTCGCCCGAGACCTCGACGTGCTGCTGCAGCGCCGCGCCCCCACGCTCTCGTCGCACCCGGGACAGGTGTCGTTCCCGGGCGGACGGACGGAGCCGGGAGATGCGGATGCCGTCGCCACCGCGCTCCGCGAAGCAGAGGAGGAGACCGGGCTCGACCCCGCGGGCGTCGACGTGCTGGCGACCCTGCCCGAGATCCCGCTCGCCGCGAGCAACCATCGCGTCACCCCGGTGCTCGGCTGGTGGCGCACGCCGTCACGGGTGGCAGCGGTCGATCATGCCGAGACCGTGGAGGTGTTCCGGGTGCCGGTGGCGCAGCTGCTCGACCCCGCGACGCGGTACACCTCGGTGCGCACGTTCGGCGACCGCACGTTCCGGGCACCGGCTTTCGATGTCGACGGCACGATCGTGTGGGGTTTCACGGCCATGGTGCTCAGCGGCCTCTTCGACGCCGCCGGCTGGACGGTGCCGTGGGACGTCGCCGACGAGCGGCCGGTCTGAAGTTTCGTGGGCGGCGGGCCCTTCGACAGGCTCAGGGACCCAGTTGCGCCTGCCCTGCTGTACCTAACTCAGGACAAATCGCCCCGTTCGGTCGTTTTGCGGGCCGAGATCGCCTCTCGGGCGCGATCGTCCTGAGTTAGTGCCACCCCACGCATCCCGCCCGCACCGACGATCCACCGAAACGCGCCCGGCGAGGCTCGATAGGCTGGGCGGGTGAAGATCCTCGTCCTCGGTTCCGGTGCACGTGAGCACGCGATCATCCTCGCTCTGCGAGCAGAGAAGGCGGAGCACGAGATCTTCGTCTCCCCCGGCAACGCCGGCATCGCACAGGATGCGACCCCGGTCACGGTCGATGTGCTCGACGGCGGAGCGGTCACCGCGTTCGCGAACGAGAACGCGATCGACCTCGTCGTGATCGGCCCCGAGGCGCCCCTGGTCGCCGGGGTGGCCGATGCGCTGCGCGAGCGCGGCATCCCCGTCTTCGGCCCGGGCAAGGCCGCCGCGCAGCTCGAGGGTTCGAAGGCGTTCGCCAAACGGATCATGGACTCCGCGGGTGTTCCCACGGGTCGCGCCGTGCGCGCGACGACCACCGCCGAGGTCGAGGCGGCGTTCGACGACCTCGGCGCCCCGTACGTCGTGAAAGCCGACGGTCTCGCCGCCGGCAAGGGCGTCATCGTCACCTCCGACAGTGCCGAGGCCCTCGCGCACGCCGAGCAGTACCTCCCCGCCGGCCCGGTGCTCGTCGAGGAGTTCCTCTCCGGCCCCGAGGTCTCGCTCTTCTTCCTCAGCGACGGTGACACCGTGCGCGCCCTCAGCCCCGCGCAGGATTTCAAGCGCGCGCTCGACGGCGACGCCGGCCCCAACACGGGCGGCATGGGCGCCTACTCGCCGCTGCCCTGGCTCGCCGAGCAGTTCGGCAGTGAGCAGGAGTTCGTCGCCGAGGTCACGCGCGACGTGGCCCTGCCCGTGATCCGCCAGCTCGATGCCGAGGGCACCCCCTTCATCGGGCTGCTCTACGCCGGCCTCATCCTCACCCCTTCGGGTGTGCGCGTGATCGAGTTCAACGCCCGGTTCGGCGACCCCGAGACGCAGGTCGTGCTGCCGCGCCTGGTCACGCCGCTGTCGGAGCTGCTGTTCGCCGCGGCATCCGGCACCCTCGAGGACCAGCCCGACCCCGTCTTCAGCGACGAGGTCGCGATCACCGTCGTGCTCGCGAGCGAGGGGTACCCCGAGGCTCCGCAGACCGGCCGCCCGATCGAGAACCTCGCGGATGCCGCATCCGTCGAAGGTGTGCGCATCGTGCACGCTGCGACGGCGGGACCGGATGCTCCGGGCGGCGATCTGCTCGCGACCGGGGGCCGCGTGCTGAACGTGGTGGCGACGGCATCCGATTTCGGCACGGCCCGCGCCCGCGCGTACGACGCGATCGGACGCATCGCCCTCGAAGGCTCGCACTACCGCACCGACATCGCCGCCCGCGTCGCGGAGTAACGCTGCTCTACAACGCGATCCAATAGCGGCGCAGTAGCCCCATGCCGCGCTCGGACTGGTCGCTCACGTCTTGCAGCACTCCGCCGGCACCCTCGATCGTGCGGTACGAGCCCGCGTTGTCGATGTCGCACGTGACCATCACGCGATCGAGGCCGATCTCTCGGGCGCGCTCGAGGCCGAGGCGCAGCGCCGCCGACGCGATGCCCTCCCGTCGGCGCGACGCTCGCACGGAGTACCCGATGTGCCCACCGGCCTCGGCGAGCCAGGCGTTGAGGGCGTGCCGGAACGAGAGGAACCCGACGACCTCGTCGCCGTCGACCACCCAGTAGAGGTCGTTGTGCACCCGGTCTTCCGGCGGCGCGATGGTCGTGTCGGCGAGCCGCGTCGCACTCTCGATCAGCTCGTCGAGCGTCGCGCGATCCGGGGTCACCGGGGCCGTCAGGCCCGATCCGTCGACGTGCCCGTCACCGAACTCCGCCACGGCCGACGCCCACGAGTCGAAGAGGTCGGTGGTCGGTCGAACGAGCTGCACGGTCATCGCCCCACCCCATCAGATGGCGGCGTCTGGTCGCAAACCGCCCGCCTGTCGTCGAAACCCATCGCAAACGTCGAGACCCACCTTTCCCGACGCCGATACCGGTGGGTCTCGACGCGGGTGGTGGGTCTCGACGCAGGCAACAGGACGGATGCCGCGACTACAGCACCTTCGAGAGGAACTCCTTCAGGCGCTCGTTCTTGGGCGCCTCGAACAGGTCGGCCGGAGCGGCCTCCTCGACGACGACGCCGCCGTCCATGAAGACCGTGCGGTCGGAGACCTCGCGGGCGAAGCCCATCTCGTGCGTCACGAGCACCATCGTCATGCCGCCCTCGGCGAGGTCGCGGATGACCTGCAGCACCTCACCGACCATCTCGGGGTCGAGGGCGCTGGTGGCCTCGTCGAACAGCATGATCTCGGGGTCCATCGCGAGCGCACGGGCGATCGCCACGCGCTGCTTCTGACCGCCCGAGAGCGAAGCGGGCTTGGCATCCGCCTTCTCCGACAGGCCCACCCGCTCGAGCAGGGCCAGCGCGCGCTCGCGCGCCTTCGACTTCGACAGGCGACCCAGCTCGATCGGCGCGAGCGTGATGTTCTCGAGCACCGTCATGTGCGGGAACAGGTTGAAGTGCTGGAAGACCATGCCGATGCGCTGGCGCACCTCGTCGAGCTTGACGCTCTTGTCGGTGAGGTCGACGCCGTCGATGACGACCTTGCCCGACGTGGGCTCCTCGAGCTTGTTGAGGCAACGCAGCAGGGTCGACTTGCCCGAGCCCGAGGGTCCGATGACCGCGACGACCTCGCCGTCGTCGACCGTCAGGTCGATGCCCTTGAGCACCTCGTTGCTCCCGAACGACTTGTGCAGGTTCTGCACGGCGATCTTGCTCATGCGTTGAACTTCCTCTCGAGGCGGTTCGCGAGCAGCGTCAGCAGCGTGATCACGACGAAGTAGATGATGGCGACGATCGTCAGCACCTGCGCCGACAGGTACGTCGACGCGATGATCTGACGCGACTGGAACGTCAGCTCGGCGAGGCCGATGACGCTGATCAGCGACGTGTCCTTGAGGGTGATGATGCCCTGGTTCACGAACGAGGGGATCATGATGCGGAACGCCTGCGGCAGCACGACCTTCTGCATGGTCTTCCAGTGGCCGAGACCCAGCGAGCGCGACGCCTCGTTCTGACCGGGGTCGACGGCCTGGATGCCGCCGCGGATGATCTCGGTCATGTAGGCACCCGTGTTGAGCGAGAGCGTGATCGCTCCGGCCACGAACGGGTTGAAGGTGAGTCCAGGGAACAGCTGCGGGATGGCGAAGAACACGAAGAACGCCTGCACCAGGATCGGGGTGCCGCGGAACACGAACACGTAGGCGGTCGCGAGCCAGCGGAACGGCAGGAATTTCGAGATGCGCCCGAAGCCGAACACGATGCCGAGCACGAACGCGGCGACGAGCGCCACGAGGGTCGCGAGGATCGTCAGCCAGAGGCCGCTCATCAGCGCCGGCCAGTACTTCACGGCGACGGAGATGATGTCGGTCGGCTGCGCGGATGCCTCGCCCGCGCTGAGGTAGGTGTCGACGATCTCGTCGTACTCGCCGCTCTCCTGAAGGTTCGCGAGGCCGGCGTTGAACTTCTCGATCAGCTCGGGGTTCATGCCCTTGTTGACCGCGAAGCCGTACTCGCCGCCGAGCTCGGGCTCGCCCACGAGGCGGAAGCCCGACCCCTGCTGGATGCCGTACGCCAGCACCGGGAAGTCCTCGAAGTAGCCGACGGCCTGGTTCGCCTTGACGGCATCCACCATGTCGGTCGTGTCGGAGTAGGGCGTGATGCGGAAGCCGTACTCGTCCTGGTTGTCCTCCGCGAAGGTCTGGCCCTGGGTGCCGGTCTTCACCGCGACGGTCTTGCCGTCGAGGTCGTCGAGCGAATCGATGTCGCTCGACTCGAGAACACCGAGCTGGATGCCGCTGGTGAAGTACGGCTCGCTGAAGTCGAACGTCTGCTGACGCTCCTCGGTGATCGACATGCCGGCCATGACGGCATCCACCTGGTTCGACTGGAGGGCCTGCAGGGCCGCGTCGAATCCGAGCTGGCGGATCTCGACCTCGAAGCCCTGGTCGTCGGCGATCGCGCGGAGCAGGTCCATGTCGATGCCGACGAGCTCGCCGTCGGAGTTCGTGAACTCGAACGGCGCGAAGGTCGTGTCGGTGCCGATGACGTACGTCTCGCCGTCTGCGGCCGTGGCGGGGGCTGCGCCACCGAGCAGCGCGGCGCCGGCGACGGCGGTCGCGAGCACGGCGGCTCCGGTCGTGCGGGCGAGGCGGCGGAGCCGGGCGCGCAGGGAAGAGGGGTGTGGGATCACGACGGATGCTCCTCGGATCGGGGTGGCGACCGGCCGGTCGCCGCCCGTCTACCTTAGTCAAACCTCGCGCGCGGCCTCGTCTCCCCGCCTCCGCCGAGATCCCCCTCTACGTGCAAGATCCCCCTCTGCACCACGCCCGCAAGGGGGTCTCTGGTACGCAGAGGGGGATCTCGGCGACGGTGAGGGTCAGACGGTCGGATGCTTCGGCGCACCGCGCAGGAACAGCGACGCGATGAGCGCGACGAGGATCACGCAGGCGGGCAGCAGGATCGCCTGCGACATGCCCGTCGAGAAGCCCTCGGCGACGAAGTCCGGGAGGGTTCCGCCCGACCCGATCGACCCGCCGGCGTCGTCCATGCCCGGCAGGTTCGCCTCGAGGCGGGCCTGCATGAACGTGGCGATCGCGGCCGATCCGACGACCGATCCGATCGTGCGGGTGGTGTTGTAGATGCCCGCACCGGCACCGGCCTGGCGCATCGGCAGCATCCGGGTCGCGGTCGTCGCGAGCGGACCCCACATGCCGGCGTTGCCGAGGCCCATGAGGGCGGAGGGGAACAGGAACATCCAGATCGGGGTGTCCATGTTCACCAGCGACGAGTACCAGAACAGGGCTCCCGAGACGGCGAGCAGACCCGGGATGAGGATGATGCGGGGATCGGTGCGGTCGAGGATCTTGCCCGCGACCGGTGCCAGCACACCCGAGAGCACCGCCATCGGGATCATCAGCAGCGCGGCCTCGGTCGGCGTGAGCCCCCGGGCGGTCTGCAGGAAGAACATCAGCGGCAGCGACATGCTCGTCACGGTGAAGCCCACCGCGGCGATCGCGACGTTCGCCCCCGAGAAGTTGCGGTCCTTGAAGAGCTCCAGCGGCACGAGGGCCTCGGACTTCGTCTTCCACTGCTGCACGATGAAGATCGCGAGCACGACGATGCCGGCGATGATCATGCCCCACACCGAGATCGGGCCCCAGATGACGCCCCAGTCGTACTTCTCACCCTCCTGCAGCCCGAAGACCACGAGGAAGATCGCGATGGCGCTCAGCACGACGCCGAGGATGTCGAAGCGGTGCGGGTGCGTCTTGAGCTTGGGGACGAGGATCCACGCGGCGACGAAGGCGATCACACCGACGGGCAGGTTGACGAAGAAGATCCACTCCCAGCCGAGGCCGTCGACGAGCACGCCGCCGAGCAGCGGACCGACGAGCGTCGCGACACCGGCGGTCGCACCCCACAGGCCCATGGCCGCGCCGCGGCGCTCGGGCGGGAAGGTGCGGGTGATCACGGCCATCGTCTGCGGGGTCATGAACGCGGCGCCGAGACCCTGCACGGCGCGGGCGGCGATGAGGCCTTCGAGCGAGCTCGACAGACCGCACCAGAGGGATGCCGCGGTGAAGATCGCGAGTCCGATGAGGTAGATGTTCTTCGGGCCGAAGCGGTCGCCGAGACGGCCGGTGATCAGCAGCGGCACGGCGTAGGTGAGCAGGTAGGCGCTGGTCACCCACACGACGTTGTCGAGGTTGTTGGTGTTCGGGTCGAGGGCGGCCTTGATCGCGGGGTTCGCGACCGAGACGATCGTCGTGTCGACGAGGATCATGAAGAAGCCGATGACGAGCGCCCAGAGGGCGGGCCAGGGGCTCTTCGGCGCCTGCCCCGCGGCGAAGGGGCCGGTCTGGGGCGCGGCGGCCTGTCGGGATTCGGTCATTGCTGTGCAGCCTTTCGCTGAGCGAGGTAGCGGTCTGTGTCGTCGAAGTCGTTCGGGCCCCAGCGGAGCCCGTCGCCGTCGAGTCGGGTGAGGAGGGTGTCGAGCCAGCGCAGTTCGGCGTCGAGGAGCGCCTCCTGACGCTCGACCTCGACGAGGACCTGCGGAGGTACCCCCTTGGCGTGCGCCTTGGCGAGCCCGTCGCGGTGCATCGTGTGCGCCTCGACAAGAGCGGCCCGGCGCCCGCGCAGGAGCGCGGTGACGTCGTCGCGCTCGAGATTGTGGGATTCGGCGAGCGCGATGCGGAAGTCGGTCTCGCGATCGACGCGGGGCAGTTCGCGGCGCACCCACGCGATGACGGTGTCGCGTCCGGCATCCGTCAGCGTGTAGGTGGTGCGCTCGGGACGGTTGCCGTCGCGGTCGATGCCGATCTCGTCGATCAGGCCGGTCTTCTGCAGGCGCGCGACCGTGTGGTAGAGCGTGCCGTTGGTGATCGTGAGCAGGCGGTCGTCGTGGCGCGAGCGCAGCAGCCGCACCATCTCGTAGGGGTGCATGTCGCCCTCGCGCAGCAGCGCGAGCACCATCACGCCCATGGGCGTGAGCGTGTCGATCGGGTCCTTCATCACCTGCTCCACTCCGATTAGTCCACATGGACTATACGCCTGTGCGCGACCTATGGGCAAGCAGCGTTCTCCCGCGCGATTCGCAGGGAGGACGAACGCTCTGCAGGGAGCATCCGCCGTTTTCTCCCTGCAGACGTCATCGCTCCCTGCAGATCGGCGACGAACACGCGGCCGACGGATGGCCACGAACGGATGCCGCGCGCTCGTCAGACTTCTGCCGGGCCGAGCCCTGCGCGCTCGAGGAGCACACCGACCTGCACGCGATTGCGCAGGGGATCACCGGCAAGAAGGTCGAGATCTACTCTCTTCCGTACAGCTCGATCCTCATGTGGTCGTCCGAGAACGCCGGCACCCTCGACGGGAACTCCGAGCTCGAGCTCTGGACGAAGGCGGGACACATCAAGGTGAAGCTCACGAAGCGCGCCGTCAGCCCTTCAGTCGCCGCAGCGCCGACCCCTTGTGGGCGGCACGGTCGCCGCTCTTCTCCGATTCCACGATGTAGGCCGGGTCATCGGCCGTCGCCGTGAACTTCTGCCCCGCGAACTCGAAGTCCTTCGTGCGCTTCTCCTCGACGGTTCCCCGCGTGCGCCCCTGCGAGGTGTTCCAACTCACCCGGTCGCCCTTCGACAGCTCTTTCGACATCTCGTCCTCCACTCGGTCGGATCGAGGATGGGGGATGCCGCGGCATCCGCCACTCCCCTTGACACGGCATCCGCGCGCGACCGGGATAATGGGGCGGGTGAGCACTCCTGCAGACAGCACGTCCCAGAGCATCCCCGGCTGGCGTCACCTCTACTCGGGCAAGGTCCGCGACCTGTACGCCTCGGAGGACCCCGCCGACACGCGCATCCTGGTCGTCGCGAGCGACCGCGTGAGCGCGTTCGACTTCGTGCTCTCGCCAGGCATCCCGAAGAAGGGCGCCCTGCTGACGCGGCTGAGCCGCTGGTGGTTCGCGCAGCTCGACACCCCGAACCACCTCGCCGAGGGCGAGATCCCGAATGCCGTCGCCGACCGCGCCATGCTCGCGCAGTCGCTCGAGATGCTGCCCGTCGAGTGCGTCGTGCGCGGGTACATCACGGGTTCCGGCTGGGCGGAATACGAAGAGAGCGGCACGGTCTGCGGCGTCCCGCTGCCCGCGGGACTCAAGAACGGCGACCGTCTGCCCGAGCCGCTGTTCACCCCCGCGTACAAGGCGCCGATGGGTGAGCACGACGAGAACATCACCTTCGCGCAGACCGTCGAGCTGGTCGGCGAGGCGCGCGCCGCCGAGCTGCGCGACGTCTCGCTCGACCTCTACACGCGCGCGGCAGCCATCGCCGAGGAGAAGGGCCTGATCCTCGCCGACACGAAGTTCGAGTTCGGCACGGATGCCGATGGCACCCTGCGCCTGGCCGACGAGGTGCTCACGAGCGATTCGTCGCGGTATTGGGATGCCGAGGCCTGGCGCACCGGCGTCACCCCGGGCCAGCGCATGGCGAGCTTCGACAAGCAGATCGTGCGTGACTGGTTGGCGTCGCACTGGGACAAGCAGGGCGAGCCGCCCGCGCTTCCCGAGCACATCGTCTCGCGCACGGCCGACCGGTACCGCGAACTGATCGACCGCCTCGGAGCGTAGCCAGCACGGGGCGGGACCCTTCGACAAGCTCAGGGACCCAGTGACTCGGGGACCCGGTGACTCGGGGCGGGGCCCTTCGACAAGCTCAGGGACCCAGTGACTCCGGGACCCGGTGACTCGGGGCGGGGCCCTTCGACAAGCTCAGGGACCCAGTGACGCGGGGACCCAGTGGCTGGGTCGCTGAGCCTGTCGAAGCGTCCCCCACGAGAAACCCGGGCACCCAGGGAACACTCAGGAATCGGTAGTGTTGCTCCAGCACTCCCCCACCCCGAATCCCTGAGGAGCCCGCATGCCCCTGTGGAAGATCCACGGCAACGGCCGCACCGTCGAAGCCGGCGCCGTCGTCGCCCCCGAAGAGCGTCTGAACTGGCCCGCCACGATCGCGATCGGTGCGCAGCACGTCGTCGCGATGTTCGGCGCCACGTTCCTCGTGCCCACGCTGACGGGCTTCCCCGTCTCGACCACGCTGCTGTTCAGCGGTGTGGGCACCCTGCTCTTCCTGCTGATCACCAAGAACCGCCTCCCCAGCTACCTCGGCTCGTCGTTCGCGTTCATCGCGCCGATCACCGCCGCGGTCGCCGCGGGCGGCACGGGTTCGGCGCTCGCGGGAGTCGTGGCCGTCGGCATCCTGCTCGCCGTCGTCGGTCTCGTGGTGCAGTTCGCCGGCCTGCGCTGGGTCGACGCCCTCATGCCTCCGGTCGTCGCCGGCGCGATCGTGGCCCTCATCGGCTTCAACCTCGCGCCGACCGCGTGGAACAACTTCAACCTCGACCCGGTCACCGCCACGATCACCCTCGTCGCGATCATCGTGTTCGCGGTGCTGTTCCGCGGATTCCTCGGCCGCATCTCGATCTTCCTCGGCGTGGCCGTCGGCTTCATCTGGGCGGCGTTCAACGGCTCGTTCGACGTGCCGAACGCGCTGCGCGGCGGCAAGACCCCGAACGAGCTGATCGCCGAGGCATCCTGGGTCGGCCTGCCCGACTTCCAGTTCCCCGACTTCGTCGCCCCCGGCACCTGGTCGACGATCGCGATGTTCCTGCCGGTCGTGCTCGTGCTCGTCGCCGAGAACATCGGACACGTGCGCGGCGTCGCCACCATGACCGAGGACCCGACGGTCAACAAGCAGACCGGTCGCGCGCTCATCGCCGACGGTGTCGCGACGACCATCGCCGGTGGTTTCGGAGGCTCGGGAACCACGACGTACGGCGAGAACATCGGCGTCATGGCCGCCACCCGCGTCTACTCGACCGCCGTCTACTGGGTCGCGGGTCTGTTCGCGATCCTGCTCGCCTTCTCGCCCAAGGTCGGCGAGGTGTTCAACTCGATCCCCGCCGGCGTGCTGGGTGGCGCGACCACCGCGCTCTACGGCCTCATCGGCATCATCGGCATCAAGATCTGGGTCGACAGCCGCGTCGACTTCTCGCGCCCGGTGAACCAGTACACGGCCGCGGTGTCGCTCGTGATCGGCATCGCCGGGTTCTCGATGAACCTGGGCGACTTCGCCTTCGGCGGCATCGTGCTCGGCACCGTCGCGGCCCTGCTGATCTACCACGTGGGCAACCTCATCGCCCGCGCACGCAAGACCGGCGCCGACGACCCCAAGCCGCTCGAGCCCGTCGGTCCGCTGGGCGGCGACCCCGCCTGACCCCGGCCCGCACGACAGGAGGTCCCGGATGCTTCGGCGCGAAGCATCCGGGACCTTTGCGTTGCTGCGGGGCGGGCCCTTCGACAAGCTCAGGGACCCAGTACGCAAACTGGGTCGCTGGGTCGCTGAGCCTGTCGAAGCGCCCCGCCCGAGAGACCGAGTCAGTCGTCGGAACCGGCGCCCTCGCAGACGCCGCCGCGGGCGCGTGGGCGCGGTTCACCCTCGCGCGGGGCGACGGCGAGCGGCAGGGGCACGGTCGGCTCCGGAAGGTCGTAGAGCCGACGCACCCAGCGGCGTGCGTCTTCGAGCGGATACGTGTCGCGGTACACCGAGTACTTGACGAACACGCCCTCGAGCACGCTCCGGAACATGACCTCTTCGAGGCCGGGGTCTGCTGCCCCGCGCGCGCGGAACAGGTTGCGCACCGCGTCTTCGGCCATCGTGACCTGCTCGCTGAAACGATCCTCGGACTCGGCGAAGAGGCGGTGCGTCGCCGGCTGCTGCTGGATCGCGAGCACGACGCGCTGCAGCGGCACGGCGTAGGCCGTCGCCTGGAACACGCTGTCGATGATCGAGGCGAGCACCTCGTCGGGGCTGCCCTCGACGCTCGGCAGCTCGAGGATCGTGAGGAACCAGCGGTCGATGACCGCGGCGATCAGTTGATCCTTGCCGCCGAAGTGGTAGCTGACGAGGCCTTGCGCGACGCCCGCGCGCTTGGTGATCTCGGCGATGCTGGCACCCGAGACACCCCGCTCCTCGAACACCTCGATCGCAGCCTGCAGGATGACCTCTTTGGCGCGTTCGCGCGCAAGTCGATTCTGGTCTTCCGATCGCGCCATGTGACGTTCACTTCCCCGTTGCCCCCAAATGTGCACTTACGTGCGTCCCCGTACTATAGATTACTCGCTGAATGTACGTTCAGTTTAATTATCTCTGGGGAGCCTCCATGCGCCATTTCGCGCCCGTCGATTTCAACGACCTCGGATCCATCGTCGGATGGCTGATCGGCCAGTGGTGGGTATGGGCGATCGTGGGCGCAGTGGCCCTCATCTTCCTGATCCTCTGGATCATCCCTGCGGCCAAGGTGAAGCCCTCCGAGAAGTTCTCGACCACGGATGCCGAGGCGAACGAGATCGCGCTCGGCTTCCTGCAGATCCGCAACCTGCCCTCGGGCCCGTGGAACGACCCGACCGCGAGCGACCTCGGGCCGTCGGAGAAGTCGGTGCTCGTCGAGCAGTGGGGCGTGCACACCCGTGAGGAGTGGCTGTCGAACATCGAGCGTCTCACCACGGTGCGCCGTCGCCGCGAGGTCTGGGAGCTGTACCTCGCGGTGCGCGTCGCCCTCGCCGAGCGCCTCGGCCGCGCCCCGAAGGCGAAGGAGTGGCTGGCGGCCATCGTCGAGGAGGGTGGCGACAAGCGCGACGCCAAGGCCTTCGTCACGGCGATCGAGTACATCGAGTCCGAGGTGCGCAAGCGCGTCGGCAAGGACATCGTGACGCCGGGCGTTTTCGTGCAGACCCTCGACGGGTACGCGATCGGCCAGGCCGTCGCGATGGCGACCTGGGGCGTCGCCCTCGGACACGGTGACGTGCCCGAGGCCCGCTCGATCATCCATGCGATCAACGTCGAGGCGCGTCCCGCGTTCTCGTCGTGGGCCGACTTCGGCCTCAGCTACATCGCCGGCCGCGTCATGCACTGGTCCGACGGACGGGTCGACGAGAAGTCGTTCGAGAAGTTCGGCGACGGGTGGGCGGACTTCAAGGCCGCAGCGACCGAGACACGCAATGGGCCGTGGGCGACCCTGCCGTGGACGCTGTAGCCGTCGACCTCGCTCCGCTGCAGCGCAGCGCCGGCATCCGCGACATCGTCGCCTACGAGCGGATCACGAAGACGCCGCTGCACCGTCGCTTCGTGTTCCTGCTCGTGGTCGTGCTGCTGTTCGCGGCGGCGATGCTCGTGGGCCTGTGGTTCCTCGGACGCACCGACATCCTCGCCGTCGCGCCGATCCTCGCGGTGTTCGTGATCGGCTACACGCTGCTCGCGGCCGTCGGATTCGTGTGGTTCGCGGTGGCCCTCAGCCGTCGCGTGAAGATCGCGGCGTTCGCCTGGCAGAACGGCTGGGCCTACGCGGATCGCCTCGAACACACCCGTCGCCCCGGCGCTCCCTTCAGCCGCGTGCTGCGCGGTCAGGAACGTGCGGTGATCGCGGGAGACGATCCGCGGATGCCGTTCGAACTCGGCATCCACCACTCCCTCTCGCGCGGTCAGGAGGGCGCGACGATGCAGCGCCCGTTCGCGTTCATCGAGCTGCCGCTGCCGTCGTCGGTGCCGCACATCGTGCTCGCGAACCGGCGACGCAGCATCGTCCCGACGCTGGGTCTCGGCCGCGGCGCCGCCCGGATGGAGCTCGAGGGCGAGTTCGCGAAGGTGTTCCGGCTGATCGTGCCGGAGGGGTATCAGACCGACGCTCTGTACATCTTCACGCCCGACGTGATGACGCGCGTGCTCGACCTCGCACGCGGCGCCGAGATCGAACTCGTCTCCGACCGGTTGTACGTGTATCTGCCGGGGAGCACGCGGTTCGATCGCCCCGCGACGATGGCCGCGGCGCTCGTTCTCGCCGAGGAGTTCCACCGCCGCTTCGCCGCACGCACCGAGCTGTACCGCGACGACGCGGCGGGCGAGCTCGCGTCCCGCGCGGGCGTCTCGGTGGGGCTTCGGGGACAGCGCCTCGGCGGCCACGGCATCTCAGTGCTGGCCGTGGCGAGCACCGCCGGCATCCTGTTGCTCTCGGCGGGCGTCACCGCCCTCGCGCTCTTCGGCGGGCTCTAGACCCTCGGGTGGGTTCCTGTACCTGAGGGGGCGACAGGGACCCACCCGAGTCATTCCCCTGTGGTGGGTGCTTCGACAGGCTCAGCAACCCAGCGGAGCGGCTCAGCAACCCAGTACCGAGACTGGGCCCCTGAGCCTGTCGAAGGGTCCGCAAACACTGGGTCCCTGAGCCTGTCGAAGGGCCCGCAAACACTGGGCCCCTGAGCCTGTCGAAGGGTCCGCCCCGAGAAACTCCGTCAGGCCGAACCCCGCACCACGAGCTCCGTCGGCAGGATCGTCGTGCGGGGCGGGTCTCCCCCGGCGAGCCGCGACAGCAGCACCTGCGCCATGGCCTCGCCCTGGGCGTACATCGGCTGACGCATGGTCGTGAGCTGCGGGTCGCAGCTGAGCGCGACCGAGGAGTCGTCGAAGCCGACGAGGGCGATGTCGTCGGGAACGCGGATGCCGGAGGCGCGCAGCGCCGTCAGAGCACCCCGGGCCATCAGGTCGCTCGCGACGAAGATCGCGTCGGGGCGCCCCGCCGCGAGGATGCGACGGGCGGCCTCGGCGCCGCTCGCCTCGCTGTAGTCACCCTCCTCCTCGGCGAACGGTGAGAGCCCGGCATCCGCCAGTGCCTCGCGGAAACCCTGCACCCGGTCGATCGACGAGAGCATCGTGAGCGGACCGGAGATCGTCGCGATGCGGGTGCGGCCGATGTCGACGAGGTGCCGCACCGCTTCGCGGGCGCCGGCCACGTTGTCGACATCGACGACGTAGTCGGTCTCGCGCGTGCGCACGGGGCGCCCGCCGTAGACGACCGGAACGGCATCCGCGATCCGGTCGATGAACGCGTCGCTCGTGTGGTGCGAGACGAGCAGAGCGCCGTCGACGCCGCCGTTGCGCACGAAACCCGTCATTTTGTCGCCGGGGTCGTCGCTCGCGATGAGCAGGTTCAGCAGGTAGTCGGAGGTGCGCAGCGTGCCCGTGATACCGGCGACGATCGCGGCGAAGAACGGGTCGCCGAAGAACCGCGTGGTGTCTTCGGGAACGATCAGGGCGATGGCGTGCGTCTGCCTCGATGCGAGCGATCGCGCCGCGCGGTTCGGCACGTAGTTCAACCGCTCGATCGCGTCGTGCACCGCGGCGAGCGCCTCGGGGCTGACCGCGGTCGATCCGT
Organism: Microbacterium sp. NPDC090225; assembly: GCF_044772365.1. Taxonomy (NCBI): domain Bacteria; kingdom Bacillati; phylum Actinomycetota; class Actinomycetes; order Micrococcales; family Microbacteriaceae; genus Microbacterium; species Microbacterium sp. NPDC090225. The sequence goes on from NZ_JBIVYS010000001.1 coordinate 1,823,069, forward strand.
TGACGACGCGCGAGACCGTCGACCGTGACACTCCGGCGGCAGCGGCCACCTCTTCGATCGTCGCTCGCGACACAGCTCTCCTCCGATCCGGCGGGGCGATCGGATGCTCCGACCGCCCTCGCCGCCCGGTCTCAGAGAGAGCGAGCGGCGATGATGCGAGCGTACTCCCGCGCGGAGTCCTTGAGCGTGCGCTCCTGGGTGTCGTAGTCGACGCGCACGATGCCGAAGCGCTTGTCGTAGCCCCACGCCCACTCGTAGTTGTCGAACAGCGACCAGTAGAAGTACCCGCGCACGTCGACCCCGGCATCCGCCGCGTCGAGCACGGCGGCGAGGTGCAGGCGCAGGAACTCTGCGCGGTCGTCGTCGTGCACGCGCGTCTCGCCGTCTTCGACGACCGCGACGTCGTCGTAGGCGGCACCGTTCTCGGTCATGTACAGCACGGCGCCGGCGGGCTGCGCATATTCGGTCCACACGCGCTGCAGCAGGCGGGTGAGTCCCTCGGGCTGCACCTCCCAGTTCTGCGCAGTACGGGGCAGGCCGCGCTCGACGTTGTGGATGTTCTCGAACGACGGGTAGGGGCTACGCACCTTGCGCTCGGTGTCGGGCACGCTCTCGACGGCGGCATTCTCGGGCACCGCGCCCGAGACGAGGTCGCCGTGGTAGTAGTTCACGCCCTGGGTGTCGATGTGCTGCGCGATCGTGGCGAGGTCGCCGTCGTGGATCGCCGCTTCGAAGGTCGCGACGGCCGCGGCATCCACCGCCCGGATGTCCTCGACGATGTCGGCCGGGTACTCGCCCCGGTAGATGGGGTCGAGGAACCAGCGGTTGAACTGCCCGTCGATGCGGCGCGCGGCGTCGACGTCGGCGGGGTTGGTCGGGTCGGCGGGGTCGGCGACCGTGTGGTTGAGCGTGATGCCGAGGTTGAGCGAGGCATCGCGCCCGCGCAGCTCGCGCACCGTCTCGCCGTGGGCGAGCAGCAGGTGGTGGGCCGAGAGCAGACCCTCGGCGACGCTCGTGTGACCGGGGGCGTGCTCACCGCCCGTGTACGACAGGAACGACGAGCACCACGGCTCGTTGAGGGTGGTCCACACGTTCACCCGGTCGCCGAGCGCGTCGTGCATGGTGCCCGCGTACTCGAGGAAGCGGTCGACCGTGTCACGGTTCGTCCAGCCGCCCTTCTCCTGCAGCGCCTGCGGCATGTCCCAGTGGTACAGCGTGAGCCACGGCAGGATGTCGGCGGCGAGGAGTTCGTCGACCAGGCGCTCGTAGAAGTCGACGCCCTGCGCGTTCACGGCTCCGCCGTCAGGGCGCACCCGCGACCACGAGGTCGAGAAGCGGTAGGTCTGGAGCCCGAGGTCCTTCATCAGCGCCACGTCGTCGCGGTACCGGTGGTAGTGGTCGCAGGCGACATCGCCGTTGTCCCCGTTGATCACCGCTCCGGGGACGCGCGAGAACGCGTCCCAGATCGACGCGGTGCGCCCGTCTTCGAAAGCCGCCCCCTCGATCTGGTAGGCCGCGGTGGCGGCGCCGAAGAGGAAGTTCTGGGGAAACGCACGGGTCATGGAGTCATCCTTTCACCGCGCCCGCCATGATGCCACTGACCAGCTGCTTGCCCGCGACCACGAAGAGCACGAGCAGCGGAAGGGTCGCGAGCACCGCACCGGCGAGCACGATCGAGTAGTCGATGTAGTAACCGGACTGCAGTTGGCTCAGCGCGGTCTGGAGGGTGGGGTTCGAGGGCGAGAGCACGATGAGCGGCCACAGGTAGTCGGTCCACGCGGTCATGAACGTGAAGAGTCCGAGGATGGCCATCGCGGGGCGGGCAGCAGGGATCCCGACCGTCAGGAACGTGCGGAACTGGTTGGCACCGTCGACGCGTGCGGCTTCGATCAATTCGTCGGGGATGACGTCGACGAGGTACTGCCGCATGAAGAAGACGCCGAACGCGGTGACGAGCGTCGGCACGATCACGGCCCCGATCGAGCCCGTCCACCCGAGCTCGCGCATGAGCATGAAGAGCGGGATGATGCCCAGCTGCGTGGGGATCGCCATGGTCGCGATCACGAACACCATCAGGCCGTCGCGTCCCTTGAAACGCAGCTTCGCGAACGCGTAGCCCGCGAGGGTCGAGAACGTCACGACCGAGATCGTGATGATGCCCGAGATGAGGAACGAGTTGCCCAGCGCCAGCCAGAACGGGATCGCGTCGAACACCTTGGCGGCGTTGGCGAGGAAGTTGCCGCCCGGGATGAGCGGCAGGGTCTCGCCGCGCGTGGCGTTCGTGCCGCTCGCGACGACGACCGACCACCACAGCGGATACACGCTGCCGATGATGAACGCGGCCAGCAGCCCGTAGGTGAGGAAGCCGGGCCGACTGCCGATGCCCGCGTTGCCGAGTGTGGCCCCGCGGCGACGGCGGATCTTCTCGGGCACGCTCAGTGCCATGGTCGCGGTCATCGGGCGTCCTCCTCGAGGGTGGCGGCGGTCGCGCGGGCACGGCGGCGCGCGGCGCGGTTCTTCGGGGCGTCGCCGGTGGAGATGCGGCGCGAGATCAGGAAGTTGATCACGCCGATGCCGACGATCAGCAGGAACAGCAGGATGGCCACGGCGGATGCTTCGCCCAGATCGCGCCGGAAGAACGCGAGCTCCCAGAGGAACAGCACCGTCGTCTGGAACTGCCGATCGCTGCCGCCGATGCCGCCGGCGGTCGAGACGTCGAACAGCCGCGGCTCGGCGAAGATCTGCAGTCCGCCGATGGTCGCCGTGATGATGACGAAGATCAGCGTCGGGCGGATCGTCGGGATCGTGATCGAGAAGAAGCGGCGGGCGGCGCCCGCGCCGTCGAGAGCCGCCGACTCGTAGAGGTCGCGCGGCACGGCCTGCATCGCGGCCAGCAGGATGAGCGCGTTGTACCCGGTCCAGCGGAAGTTCACCATCACCGCGATCGCGATGTGCGACAGCGCGGTGTCGTGCTTCCACTGCTGGTCGGCGATGCCGATGAGGTTGAGCAGATTGTTCGCGAGGCCGTCGGCCTCGTTGAAGATGCTCGAGAAGATGATCGCGACCGCCACCGGGGTGACCACGAAGGGGATGAGCACGCTCATGCGCCAGAACGTCGGGGCGCGCAGCCCGCGGTCGAGCAGGTAGGCGATCGTCAGGGCGACCGCGAGCTGCGGGATCGCCGACAGCAGGAAGATGCTGAGGGTGTTGAAGATCGAGTTCCAGAACATCCCGTCGCCGAGGATCTCGACGAAGTTGCCGAAGCCGACGAACCCGCCCTCGCCCTTGAGCAGGTCCCACTCGTGCACGGCGACGTACACCGTGTACAGCAGCGGGAACAGACCCACCAGACCGAACAGCAGGAAGAACGGCGAGATGTAGAAGTACGGCGAGGCGTTCTGGTCGAAGCGGGAGACGCGATGGCGCCAGGAGCGTTTCGGCGGAGCATCCGATTCAGGGGCGGATGCCGCGGCCCGCTGCTGCGCGGGCGGTGCGGTGAGAGTCATGGGGTTCCTTCGGAGCCGTCGATGGGCCGACAGCGGATGGGTCCCTGACCCTGTCGAAGGGCCCACCCGCTGTCGAAGGTCCGGTCAGCCGACCAGGTCGTTCAGGAGGGAGATCGCCTGGTCCCAGGCACCCTTCGTGTCGGTCTCGCCGCGGTCGAGCGCGCTGAGCGCCGGGCCGAAGACGTTCTCCTGGATCACCGAGTCATCGGCGCCCTTGAACTGCGCGACCACGCCCTTCGCTCGCTCCGCGAGGATCGCGCCGGTGGGGGCGTCGTTGAAGAACGCGTTCGGGGTGGCGTCGGCGGCGAGGGTCTCCTGCGCCTTCACCGTCGAGGGGAAGTTGCCGGCAGCGGCCGACTGCTTCACCTGCTGCTCGGGCTGCGTCAGCCAGTCGGCGAGCTCGGCCGCGGCCTCCTTGTGCTGCGAGGACTCGGTGATCGACAGGAACGCGCCGCCCCAGTTCGCCGCTCCACCGGGGAAGACGTCCGCGAAGTCCCAGCCGGTCGAAGCGTCGCCGCCACCGGCCTCGACCTGACCCTGCACGACACCGAGCATCCAGCCCGGGCACACGAAGGTCGCGAAGGTGCCGTCGACGAACGACTTGCCGCCGTTCCAGTCCCACGCGGTCTGCGCGGCGGACTGGCCGCCCTCGGTCGCCGCTCCGAGCAGCTCGAAGCGCTCCTGCAGCTCGGCGTTGCCCTCAACGTTCAGCTCGCCGTCGGCGGTGTAGTACCCCTCGTCGAGCTGGTTGACCATGGCGTTCCAGACGAAGCCGGAGTGGTCGTACCAGGCCTTGCCGGTCTTGGCCGTGTAGTCGGCGCCGACCTGGAAGTAGTTCTCCCAGTCGCCGTTCAACAGCTCCGCCACCGACTCGCGGTCGCTCGGGAGCCCGGCGGCCTCGAACGCGGCACCGTTGTAGCAGATGCCCGAGGGGCCGATGTCGGTGCCGTAGCCGATCACACGGCCCTCGGCATCCGTCGCCTGGCCGTACTTCCAGTCGACCCAGTCGTCCTTGCGGTCCTCGATGCCGTAGTCGCGCAGGTCGACGAAGGTGTCGGAGACGTCCATGACGGCGCCGAGCCAGCCCTCCTCGATCGCGACGACGTCGCTGAGGCCGGAGCCCGCTGCGATCTTGGTGAAGGCGTCGGTGCGGGCGTTGCCACCGGTGTCGATGTTGGTGGCCTCGATCGTGATGTTCGGGTGCGCGTCCTCGTACTCCTCGTACAGGTCGTCGTAGCCGAAGGTGCCGAACGTGGTGACGGTGAGGGTGATCTCCTCGTCGGCGTTCGAGCCACCCTCGCCTCCTCCGCCGGTGGAACAGCCGGCGAGGGCGAGGGCCGAGACGGATGCCACGGCTGCGGTCGTGAGGACCCGGTGGCGGGCGCGTGCGTTCACAGTTCACTCCTTTGTGAGGTGGTGCGGTGGGTGGTGCGTCGGGATGGTGCCGAGCCGTGGGCTCCGCGATGGGAGCGCTCCCACGACGTTCCGGCCACGATATGGGAGCGCTCCCACGGTTGTCAAGACCTCGGTTGCTGTCCCTAACTCAGGACAAACCGAACCCGCCCGCCGGTTGCATCGTTGCAACGGAGGCGGCAGACCGCTTTTTCCTGAGTTAGGTACGGGGAGTACCCTTGCTCAGTGCCCGAAGCCGAACTCTCCCCCGCCCTCGTCCGCGCCCAGTCGCTGATCCGCAACGTGCCGGACTACCCGCAGCCGGGCATCATCTTCCGCGACATCACGCCGCTGCTCGCCGACGCCGAGGCCCTTCGCGTCACGACCGAGGCCATCATCGAGCCCTTCGCCGGCCAGTTCGACGTGATCGCCGGCATCGAGGCCCGCGGGTTCATCCTCGCGAGCGCCGCCGCCATCGCCGCAGGCACCGGACTCATCCCGATCCGCAAGGCGGGCAAGCTGCCCCGCCCCGCGGCATCCGTCGACTACGCCCTCGAATACGGCACCGCGACGATCGAGATGCACGACGACCTGCCGACGGGATCGCGCGTGCTGCTCATCGACGACGTGCTCGCCACGGGCGGCACCCTCGCAGCCGGCCGCCAGCTCGTCGAGCAGCTCGGCAGCCACGTCGTGGGCATCTCGGTGCTCTTCGAGATCGACGGTCTCGGCGGTCGCGACCTCATCGGCGACCTGCACACCGTCTTCCACGCCTGAGCAGCGCCCCGCTCGGCGGCGAATCCGGGCCGAAGCGTGGCGGTAGACTGGACGCGCCTTCCTGCCCGCGACTTCTGGAGCCGTTCATGCCCACCATCGTCGTCGACGTCATGCCCAAGTCCGAACTGCTCGACCCGCAGGGGAAGGCCGTCTCCGGAGCGTTCGCACGCCTCGGTGTCGAGGGCTTCTCCGACGTCCGCATCGGCAAGCGCTTCGAGCTCACCGTCGAGGGCGAGGTCACCGACGAGCTCCTCGCCGAGGCGACCCGCATCGCCGACGAGGTGCTGTCGAACTCCGTGATCGAAGACGTCGTGGGCATCGAGGTCGTCGAATGACCGTACGCATCGGGGTCGTCACCTTCCCCGGCTCACTCGACGACCGCGACGCGCAGCGCGCCGTGCGCATCGCCGGCGCCGAGCCCGTCGCCCTCTGGCACGGCTCGCACGACCTCGAGGGTGTCGACGCCCTCGTGCTGCCCGGCGGGTTCAGCTACGGCGACTACCTGCGCGCCGGCTCCATCGCCGCGCTCTCGCCGATCATGGCCGAGGTGAAGGATGCCGCCGCCAAGGGCCTGCCCGTGCTCGGCATCTGCAACGGCTTCCAGATGCTCGTCGAGTCGCACCTGCTGCCGGGCGGCCTCATCCGCAACAGCCACCAGCACTTCATCCGCCGCGATCAGAAGCTGACGGTCGAGAACTCCGACACCGCGTGGACCAACGAGTTCCGTCGCGGTCAGGAGATCGTCATCCCGCTCAAGAACGCCGACGGCGGCTACATCGCCGACGAGCAGACCCTCGACCGCATCGAGGGCGAGGGTCTCGTGGCCTTCCGCTACGCGGGCGTCAACCCCAACGGCTCGCTGCGCGACATCGCCGGCATCACCAACGAGGCGGGCAACGTCGTGGGGCTCATGCCGCACCCCGAGCACGCGACCGAGGCCGGCTTCGGCCCCGACACCTCGGTGGCCATGCGCTCCGGCATCGACGGGATCGGCTTCTTCGCGAGCGCGATCGCCGCGGTAGCCCGCGTCGCCGCGTAACTTCTTCGAAGAAGGGGGACGGATGCTTCGGCATCCGTCCCCCTTCTTCGTTTCTGCCGCCGCTCAGTCGGCGGGGAGAGCGAAGGGGTTGTCGCCGGCCTCGGCCAGCAGGTACCAGGCGGTCGCGCCGGTGTGCAGGCTCGCGTAGTAGAGGTCGCCGAACCCGGAGTCGAGGCCGTCGGTCGAGGTCGCGACGATGCCCTTGCCGTCGCCGTTCGCGGCATCGCGCTGACCGAGACGGATGCTGTCGAGCAACGTCTCGGCGTAGGCGGCGTCGCCCGCAGCCCCCCGCAGCTTCAGGGCGAGAGCCAGATGCCCGGCGCCCTCGAACCACACCTTCGACGTGTCGACGTTGCTGATGCCCGGGCCGATGTAGGGGCCGTCGGTGCCGATGAGGTTCGCGAGCGTCCAGTCGAGGGCCGCGTCGTAGCGGGGGTCGCCGGTGGCGAGCGAGGTCCAGGTCTGCGCGTCGAGCGGGACGGGGTGAGTGTTGACCGTGCTGCCGTCGAGCAGCGTGCCGGTGTCGACGTGGCCGTCGGGGCTCTGCATCGCGGTGACGAACGTAGCGGCGACGGCGGCGCGGTCGGCCCAGACGCTGTCACCAGTGAGCTGCGCGAGCTGCCCGAAGAAACCGGCGATGTCGGCGTTGTGCTCGGTCGACTTCCAGAGGAGCGGGTCTCCGGCATCCGTCTGCCCGCCGGTGTAGCCGAAGGGGGCGCGCACCATGTCGGCGGTGTTCGTCTGGATCCAGTTCGCGATGCGCAGCGCACCGTCGAGGTAGCGCTGGTCGCCGGTGGCGTGGAAGAGGCGGGTGAGGGCGAGGCCGGCCCAGGCCTGGTTTCCGGTGAACGTGCCGGGTCCGGTGATCTCCATGCGGCCCTGACGGATGGCGTGGGGCTCGTAGTGCGTGCGTACGCGTCCGTCGCCGATCGGATCGTTCTCCTGCACGAAGAGCAGCGTCTCGCCGATGCTCTTCGCGCGGCGGATGTCGTCGGGAAGACCGCGGGCGGTGTACGCGATGATGACCAGCGCGTCGTCGTAGACGAACGACGGCGTGAAGTCCCAGGTCGGCGTCGTGAAGAACCCGCCCTCGTAGCTGCGCGGCAGGCACATGCCCTCGCCGTCGCAGAACTGATCGGTGCGCGCGTCGAGGAACTCGTAGGCGAGGGCGATCGACACGGAGGGCTCCGGAGCGGTCGGGTCGGCGGTCTCGTCGGCGGGGACGGGATCTCCGGTGGCAGCGGATGCCGCGCCGGCGAGCACGGCGGTGGCGACGAGCGCGACGACCACCGTCCAGCCGACAGCACGACGGGGCGAACGGGAACGAGACATTGGGGGACCTCTCGTCAAACTCCGTGCGCGGTGGGGGAACGCACACGGGCGACCCGAAGGTCACGCGATGATCATCGCAGTTCCGTCGCCGAGAGGGAAGGGGATTTCTTACAGTTTCTGCTCGTGTATGAATAAAGGCTTCATTGGTGCGGTCACTCGCTGTCTTTCCAGAAGCGGCGCTTGCCGTCCTCGGTGTGACCGAAACTCGGCGGCGCGGTCGGATGCTCAGACGCCGGCAGCTTCTCGCGCTCACCGTCTCCAGGCCGCCTCATCGTCGAGATCGTATGCGCGTCACCCGGCTCGCAGGTACTGGTCGCCGAGATGGTCACCGAGTCGAAGACCTCGCCCGGGCTGATGTCCACGACGAGGAGGTCGACATGCTTCTCCGGATACTCCGCCTCGACGACGACATCCGCGATCTCACCCGAGTACCCCCGGGTCTTGATATCCGTCCACCCGTTCTCGTTCAACCACGCAGAGACCTCCTCCGCCAACTCCATCGGCGCTCCGCCGAGCCGCCACCCCTCCGGCGTGCGCCGCGTCAGATCGAACTCGTACCCCGACGCATCACCAGGGCACTCCCACGGCGAATCCCCATACGCGCTGGTCTGCCAATCCGCATCCAAGATCTCCAGCTGCACCCCCGCAACCGCTTCCTTGTACCCGAAGTTCACCGCACGCGCCTGCTCGAACAACTCTTCGTCCGTCATGGGGGCCCCACATCCACTCATCGCGAGCAGAGCGACGAGAGCAAGGCCAGACCTTGCTGCGCGCGATCTCACTGGGCAGCACCGGGGAATCTCCGTTTTCCGTCCTCGGTGAAGCCGAAGCTCATCTCGGCTTGCGGATGTTCGAGTTCCGGGAACTGCTCCACAGGAGAACCCTCGAGATCACCATCCGCGTACACGAGCTCGAACACGTCGTGCGCATCACCGCGCTGGCACGTCGACGTCGCAGAGACCGTCACCGAGTCGAAGAGCTCTCCGGGGCTGATGTCCACGATCAGAAGATCGACGTGTTTCTCCGGGTACTCCGCCTCGACGACGACATCGGCGATCTCGCCCGAGTACCCCCGGGTCTTGATGCCCGTCCACCCCTTCTCGTCCAACCACGCCGCGATCTCCTCCGCCAACTCCAAAGGGGCACCATCGAGCCGCCACCCCTCCGGCGTGACACGGCTCATCTCGAACTCGTACCCGCTGCCAGCACACGTCGACGGCGCATCACCGTAGTCCCAGATCCGCCATTCACTGTCGAGAATTCTCAACTGCACGTCCACAACCGGAGCCCTAAAGGTGAAGCTCACCTCACGGGCCTGGTCGAACAACTCTTCCTCCGTCATCGGGGCCCCACATCCACTCGTCATCAACAAAGAACCGATCATGATCGCCGCGATCGATCGGCGTCTCGACCCACTCATCCCCGCACTCCGTCCGCAAGGACGATCGCGTCGGCGAGCTCGACGACCGTCCGCTTGAACGACTCCGAGCGCGGGTCGAGGTATCCGATCGCCTCATCGTCGAGAAGAGGAAGGAGCATCGGTCCCGGAACGATCGGTGAGGGCGGCACGACGACGACGCCGTCGATCCGGTAGTACCACTCCGTGCTCGCCTGAGAGTTGTGGCCCTCGACGCGCATACCCCACTCGCCCTCGCCGCTCCCGTAGCCATCGACCCCCCCGCCGTCGGAGCTGAACTCCTCAGCTCCGGCTACCGTGCGCGGGTCGACGTCGTGCGTGGAGAGCTCCACGCGCCCCACCGGCGCGATGATGTCGTCATCGGCGTGTGTGACGAACAGGTTCAGTTCGTTGCGCCGGATGAGATTCTCCAGATCGCGCGCAGTACTCTCGGTGACGCCGGCCGAACCGTAGAGCCAGGCGTTCTGTACGAGCCCCGGGTTGCTCACGATCATCTCGGTTCCCATCGTCGTGCCGAGGGAGTGCAAGCCGAGGTCGAGCTGGACACCGGGGTTCGTCACCGCGAACCCGTCCAGGAGCTGCGCGAGCCGCTCGGCGCCCTCCTTCGGTCTCTCCAGTTCCCAGACGTTGCCCGGGGTTCCTGAGTCCCACTCCATGAAGTGGACCACGGCGGTATCCGCGGACGATCCGCGCTTCTCCAGTTCGATCGCCGCGCGACGGTTCAGCGCTACTGCACTGTCGGCCCAGTCGTCGATCTGCCCGACATCAGTCGCAATCCCGTGCGTAAGTGTGGTCACTTGATCTGCCGTGTCCACATCTCCGAAACCAAGACTCACTCGGGGACTTGCGTCATTCGTCTCCAGGAAGAGCGAGAGCAGGTCCGTTGGCGGGTACTCACCTCGATCTCCGCGTCGCAGCAGGTCCTGCACACTCTCCAACTTCGCCCGCTGATCTTCCGTCAGCTCCCCGTCGAGCAACCGCCCCAGCTCCGCCCGGTTGAACTGATCCTTCGCGCCCACCGGGATGCCGTTGAGGTTGCCGATGAGCGCGGGCGCCGAGCCGAGCAGTACCGCGAGCGGTCCCGACGTCCACGCACCGTCGTCGCCGCGTACCGACCCGTTCACGAGCCGATCCCAGAGGTCGCCCGCGCGCTCGACGTCGACGAACCCGACGGTCCCGGCGAAGTCCGGGTGCGCCCCGAGCCACTCCTTCGCATCGTCGGGGTCGCCGTTGCCGAGCGCGATGATCCGGGCCGCCACGGCATCCGACATGTCTCCACGCAGCCGGTCGGCCAATGTCTCGTCGCTCACGGGGCCGCCCGGGTACGGGGCGGCCGTGTCACCCCACGAGCTCTGCGTGCTGGTGACCGGCACCCCCACGCTCCGCGCGGATCATCTCCCCCGCTGATTCCCTTGAGATCCGAGGCCAGGAAGTCCTCGGCCGCTTCGACGTCAATGCGGAAGACGCGAACGTCGGCTTCGAGAGCGATGACGGCATCTTGCGCGTCGCGCCAGGCATCCGTCGCGTCGGTGTGCGCCTCGCCCGCCCGCCGCGTCGAGTCGGATGCCGGATCGGTCTCGTACGACCGCCAATACGCGGCATCCGCCGACTCGAGCCCCGACTGCGCCGTCTCGTGCTCTTGATTCACGGTGAGGATGCGGGCTTCGAGCTCGTCGCGTCGCTTCTGCAGCGCAGGGATCGTGGTCACGGTGAACTCGTCGAGCACCCTGCGGGCCGACTTCATCGCCTCGACGAAGTCGGCAGCGGTCTCGGCGGGTCCGTCGAGCATCGTCTCGGCGATGCCGGCATCCTCGACGACGAACACCTCGGGCAGGCGTTTCCACTGATCGTTCGCCTGGTTCGCCGCATCGGCGAGCGTGCTCGCGGCGGTGAACACCTGGGTGCCCAGCATCTCGAGCGCAACCGGATCGAGCAGCAGCAGCAACTCGCCGCGCACCGCGCTCACCGCATCACGTCCACACCGAAGCTCGCATCGACGAGGTCCTGCGCCATCTGCTCATCACCGGTGACGATCACCACCGTGGCGTCGCCCACCGCCTTCGCCGACGCACTGATCGAATACATGACGGCGCCGGGCACGACGCGGCGGTCCTCCATGAAGGTGCGCCACGCGTTCGCGACCGCCGTGCGCCCGTCGACGGTCAGCGCCGGCGGCCCTTCGGCCGCCGCGCTGTCGATCTCTCGATGCGCGGATTCGAAGTCCGCACCGAGATCGTCCAGCGCCGCCATCATCCCGAGGACCCCGTCCGGATCCACTCGATAGTCGACTCCGGCATCCGCCTGAATCCTGCTCACCCCGACCCCCTGTCGCCGCGCACCGCAGACCGGTGCCGGGCCAGCGTAGCGACGAGGAGAGACCCCTGACCGATATACCCAAATCTGTGGATAACCGGCCGGTGCGCGAGCCGCCTACACGGTCATCGCGGGCGGCCACACCCCGATGATCGCCGCCATCACGAGCACCGTCACGAGCTCGTGCGCGATGTTCATGGTCGTCAACTGCGTCGAACGCCCCTCGAAGGCGTCGTGCGTGATGAAACGGGCCGCCGTGAAGCCGGCCCAGAGGGTGACCGCGGTGATGACGGCGCCCCAGAACCAGGATCCGCCGTAGAAGTGCCAGGAGATGACGGAGGCTCCGGCGAGCACCCAGGCCGTGATGAAGCTCACGATGACCGTCGTGATGATCGGCCAGACGGCGGTGGCCGCCGGGCGATCCATGTCGACGTTCGCGAGCTTCGACCAGCGCGTGCCGAACACCTTCGGCGAGTACCAGATCGAGCCGACGATCATGCTCGACAGCGTGGCCAGCAGAACGGCCCAGTAGTTGATCTCGGGAATCATGCGACACCTCCTCGTGATGGTGCCGTCAGCGTACTCCCGCGCCGGCGGTGCGCGAGTGATGCAAGCGCTTGCATTAGGCTCGGGGGATGCCTGAAATCGAACAGTTCGCCGCGCCCGGATCCGAGTGGTGGCGCAGCGCCGTCATCTACCAGATCTACCCCCGCTCCTTCGCCGACGCCTCGGGCGACGGCATCGGCGACCTCCCCGGCATCACCGGCCGCCTGGACTCGCTGAAGGACCTCGGCGTCGACGCGATCTGGCTGAGCCCCTTCATGACCAGCCCGCAGCGCGATGCCGGCTACGACGTCGCCGACTACCGCGACGTCGACCCGCTCTTCGGCACCCTGGCCGACTTCGACGCCATGCTCGAGGCAGCCCATGCCCGCGGCATCCGCGTGATCGTCGACCTCGTGCCCAACCACTCCTCCGACCAGCACGTGTGGTTCCAGGAGGCGCTGAAGGCGGCCCCCGGCAGCCGAGAGCGCGCCCGCTACATCTTCCGCGACGGAAAGGGCGAGAACGGCGAACTGCCCCCGAACAACTGGGAGTCGGTATTCGGCGGCGGCATGTGGCAGCGCGTGACCGAAGCCGACGGCACCCCCGGCCAGTGGTACCTGCACATCTTCGACGCCACCCAGCCCGACTTCGACTGGACCAACGAAGAGGTGCGCGAGGAGTTCCGCTCGATCCTGCGCTTCTGGCTCGACCGCGGCGTCGACGGCTTCCGCGTCGACGTGGCCCACGGCATGATCAAGGCCGACGGCCTGCCCGACTACACCCCGCCGACGGATGCCGACTCGATGGGTGGCGGCGAGGCGAACGTGCCGTACTGGGGCCAGGACGGCGTGCACGACATCTACCGCGACTGGCACCGGCTGCTCGCCGAGTACGACGGCGACCGCGCCCTCTGCGGCGAGGCCTGGCTGCCGACGCTGAAGAAGACCTCGCTGTGGGTGCGCCCCGACGAGATGCACCAGACCTTCAACTTCCCGTACCTGATGACGGCGTGGGACGCGAAGGCACTCGGCGACGTCATCCGCGAATCGCTCGACGACTTCGGCGCGGTCGGCGCCCCCAGCACCTGGGTGCTCTCGAACCACGACGTGGTGCGCCACGCCACCCGCCTCGCGCTCACCGTCGACAACCCGCAGGGCGAGGGCATCGGCCCGAACACCCCGAACAAGCCCGACGCCGTGATCGGCCTCGCCCGCGCCCGCGCGGCGACGACCCTCATGCTCGCGCTGCCCGGCTCGTCGTACCTCTACCAGGGCGAGGAACTCGGCCTGCCGGAGGCCATGGAGATCCCCGACGAGTACCGTCAGGACCCGACCTGGTTCCGCACGAAGCACGAGCGCTACGGACGCGACGGATGCCGCGTGCCGCTGCCCTGGGAAGCGGATGCCCCGGCGTTCGGTTTCAACGACACCGGACTCTCGTGGCTGCCACAGCCCGACGAATGGGCGACCTACGCGCGCGACGTCGAGCTGGCCGACCCGAACTCCACCCTCTCGCTCTACACCGAACTGCTGTCGCTGCGCCGTTCGCACGGTTTCGGCTCGGGCTCGCTGGTGTGGGAGGACCTCGGTGCGGATGCCGTCGCCTTCCGCCGCGGTGACGTGCACGTGGTCGCGAACCTCGGCACCGCACCGATCGCGCTGCCCGACGACGCGACGTTCCTCGTGAAGAGCCAGCCGTTCGCGGGGGCCGAGCTCCCCGTCGACACGACCGTCTGGTTCACGCGGGGCTGACCCCTCGGCGATCGGGCCGGGGTCGCGCTCGCGTGCGGCCCCGGCATCCGATCTTCTCTTCTTCGATTCGAACGATCCTCGAAAGGCGGCGAGATGGCGAGCATCGACGACGTGGCACGGCTGGCCGGCGTCTCGACGGCGACCGTCTCGCGTGCCCTGAGCGGGCGCGGCAAGGTCTCGGACGAAACGCGCGCGCGGGTTCTGGGCGCAGCCGACAGCCTCGGCTACGTGGTGTCGTCGCGTGCGTCGAGCCTCGCTTCCGGGCGCACGCGCACGGTCGGCGTGATCGTCCCTTACCTCGACCGCTGGTTCTTCAGCACCGTACTGTCGGGGGTGTCGTCGGCGCTCATGCGCGCCGGCTTCGACATCACCCTCTACAACATCACCCCCGACCGCGAGACGCGGCGGCACGTGTTCGACACCTTCCTGCGGCGCCAGGGGGTGGATGCCGTGATCGCCGTGTCGATCCGGCTCGACGACGACGAGACGCGCCGACTGCTCGAGCTGGGGATGCCGATCATCGCGATCGGTGGACCGCATCCGACCCTCGAGACCCTCACGGTCGACGAGCTCGGCATCGCCCGCCTCGCCACCGAGCACCTGATCGGGCTGGGCCACCGCGACATCGCGTACATCGGCGCGACCGCCGAGTTCGACGAGGAGTTCCACGTGCCGACCAACCGTCGCCGCGGGTTCGAAGAGGCGCTGGCCGATGCGGGCATTCCGGTCGCCCCGTCGCTCGTGGTGGCCGCCGACTTCACGATCGCGGGCGGTCTGCGCGCGGCGCATCAGCTGCTGGGCGGGGGCGGTCCACGGCCGACCGCGGTGTTCGCGGCATCCGACGAGATGGCGATCGGGGCGATCCTCGCGGCGCGGGAGCGCGGCATCCGCGTTCCGGAGGACCTCTCGGTGGTCGGCATCGACGGGCACGAGCTCGGCGAGATCTTCGGGCTCACCACGGTCGATCAGTTCCCGCTGCAGCAGGGTGAGCGGGCGGCCGCCGCGGTGCTCGCGCAGCTGGGTGAGGGCGAGGTCCCGCCCGCCGATCTGCCGTTCGTGCTCACCGATCGGGGTTCGACCGCCGCGGTGTGAGCGGGTCGGGGTTCACAACTCCGGAGAGAACGGGCGTTCCGGGGTGGTTTTCGGCCAGAACCGGGGTTCGGGGGCCGGTTCTGAGGAGTTGTGCGCGCGAGGGGCCGGCCACAACTCAGAACAACCGGGGTCGATCGGCCCGGAATCGGGCCCGAACGGCCGGGAAACGGGCGTCCGTCCTGAATTAGTGCACGAGCCTCCGGGGCGCCGGTGAAGTCACATACTGCTCAGAACGACTCCACTCGAACGCCCGTGAGGTCGAAGCGCCGCAGGACCGCGAGCGCAGCATGCGAGACGATGAGCCCGGACTCGCCTTCGACGTGTGCGAAGTCGTCTGCTTCCACACGACCGTGCACCTCGACGCAGAAGAGCTCGGGCACTTGCGATCCGCTGAGCCCACCGAGTTCTCGCTGCTGACGATCGAACGACATCGTGAAGCCACGCTGTTCCAGCCCACTGAGCCCCTCCGTCTGAATGGCGTGGAAGAGCGCGGGTCTCAGGAAGTGCACGCCCGATAGACGCGAGATGTCCGACGTCGGCATTTCAAGGAGAACAACGTCGATGACCGAAATGCGGGGGCGACCGTTGATGCGATGCTCCGGGTCCTGATCGACCTCGGCTCGGTCACCCAACGCCGTATCGACCGGCGCCTTCACGATGAATCGTCGCGTCATGGCCCCCAACGTAGGCGATTCGGGCGGCGAACCGCGTTCACGACTCCGGAGAGAACGGGCGTTCCGGGGCCGTTCGGAGCCGAAACCGCGGTTCGGGGGCCGGTTCTGAGGAGTTGTGCGCCGCGGGCGGCGTACCTCACTCAGGAAGAACGGGCGCGATGGTCCTATTCAGCGGCGGAAAGTGCCGTTCGAAGGGCGATGTTCCTGAGTTGGGTACGCGCGGGGCCGGTCAGGGCTGGTGCGGAAGGCTGTGGAACTTGCGGTCGACGTACACGAGGGGGCGGCCCTGCGGGCCCGCGAACACCTCGAGCACCTCGGCGATCACCACGCTCGACGTGCCGACGGGCACGGTCTGGATCGCGCGGCAGCGTAGGGCGAAGCGGGCGGCGGGCAGATACGGCTCGCCCGTCGGCAGGGTGCTCCACTGCTGCTCGGGCGTGAAGCGCTCCGACCCGCTCACCGCGAAGCTCTGCGCCAGCTCGGAGTGGTCGTGGTCGATCAGGTGCACGACGAAGGTGGAGGCCGAGAGGAGTCCGCCCGCGCTTCCGGTCGCCCGGGTGACCGAGAAGACGATCGCGGCGGGGTCGACGGCGACGGATGCCACGCTCGACGCCGTGAGCCCGACGGGGCCCTCGGGGGTCGCCGCCGTGATGATCGCGACGCCGGCGGGGTGGGTGCGGAACGCCGCCTTGAGCCCTTCGCCGACGGCGCTGGGGACGGGGATACCGGATTCTGCGGTGCTCACTCGGCACCCTCCTGCGGGGGAAGTGCGGCGATGAGCGGGTGGTCGTGCGCGATCATGCCGATCTTGGCCGCGCCCCCGGGGGATCCGACCTCGTCGAAGAACTCGACGTTGGCCTTGTAGTAGTCGGTCCACTCGTCGGGCAGGTCGTCCTCGTAGAAGATGGCCTCGACGGGGCACACCGGCTCGCACGCACCGCAGTCGACGCACTCGTCGGGGTGGATGTAGAGCGATCGTTCACCCTCGTAGATGCAGTCGACGGGACACTCGTCGATGCACGCGCGGTCTTTGACATCGACGCACGGCAGGGCGATCACATAGGTCATCGGGGCTTCCTTCGGGTCAGCGTTCCACGCTAAAACCTCAAGTACACTTTAGGTCAAATCCGCCAGCCTCGGCTCGGCGGGCGGCGAGCGGGGACGGAGGCAGGGATGACCGCGCAGACCGACACCTCCCACACCGCCGACGAGCCGCTCTCGATCGGCGAGATGACGCGGCGCACGGGGGTCGCGGCATCCGCTCTGCATTTCTACGAGTCGATCGGCCTCATCGCCTCGTTCCGCACGCCGGGCAACCAGCGCCGCTACCCCCGCCACATGATCCGACGGGTGTCGTTGATCGCGGTGGCGAAGCGCCTCGGCATCCCGCTCGCCGACGTGCAGTCCGCGTTCGCCGATGTACCGCTCACCGAGACCCCGAGCCACGACGACTGGCAGCGCGCCTCGCGCCGCTGGAAGCGCGCGCTCGAGAAGCGTCGCGAGGGCATCGAGCGCCTCGAACGCGAGCTGACCGGATGCATCGGCTGCGGATGCCTGTCGATGAAGGCGTGCGGTCTGCTGAACCCCGACGACGCGCTCGGCAGTCTCGGGGCGGGCCCCCGCCGGCTCAGCGACGAGGACGAGGTCTGACCGCTCGCTCCGGATGACCTCGTGTTGCACTCCGAGGTGCGGGGCGGATGCCGCAGGTCTTAGCGTCGCGGTAGACCCTCCTTCCTCCGTGGCGCCGTCGCGCCCGGCGGCGGGAGCACCCGACGCACACCAGCAGAGAGCAGAGCATGAGCGCGTACTTCGACAGCGAAGCCGACAAGACCTACACGAAGGTCTACAAGGAGCACACCCCCGACATCCTCGCGGCGTTCGCGGCGTTCGACAGCGCGGTGTTCGCTCCCGACGAGTCGCGGGCGATCCCGCTGAAGTACCGCGAGCTGATCGCGCTGGCCGTGGGCATCACCACGCAGTGCGTGTACTGCATCGACGCGCACTCGCAGAAGGCCGTCGCGGCCGGTGCCGACGAGGCCGAACTGGCCGAGGCCGCCTGGGTCGCGACCGCGATTCGCGCCGGTGGTGGCTTCGCGCACGGACGCCTCGCGTTCAAGCTCGCCGAGCCCGCGCACCAGCACCAGCACTGAGAGCAGGATCATGCCCGACTTCGCCCCCGAGAAGCAGTGGATCGTCGTCGACACCGACACCGGTATCGATGACGCCCACTCCCTGCTCTACCTGCTGGCCCAGCCCGACGTCGAGATCGTCGGCATCACCACGATCTACGGCAACTGCGCGGTCGAGGACTCGGCCCGCAACGTCGCGTACGTGCTCGACGTGGCGGATGCCCCGCGCATCCCGATCTACCTGGGCGCGAGCGGCCCCCTCGACGGCGACCCGTCGATCGCCTGGTTCGTGCACGGCCACGACGGCCTCGGCGACCGCGGCTTCGAACGCCCCGAGCCGACGCTCGAAGCGGAGACCGCGGCCGACTACCTCGTGCGCATCGCGAACGAGCACCCGGGTGAGATCGACCTGCACCCGCTCGGGCCGCTCACGAACATCGCGCTGGCGCTGGAGAAGGATCCGGAGCTGTTCCTGAAGTTCCGTTCCGTGGTCATCATGGGCGGCGCGGGTCCGTACCCCGCCCCCGGCACCCCGACCGTGACCGACGCGAACACGAACAACGACCGCGCGGCGGCCGAGGCCGTGTTCGGCGCCGTGAACAACGGCAACGTGATCATGGTGGGCGTCAACGTGACCTCGCAGGCGCTGCTCGAGGAGGACGTCACGGCTCTGCTGCTCGGCTCCGACCTGCCGGCGGCGCACTTCGCGGGCACGATCCTCGACGCGTACAACGACTTCTACCAGTACAAGTGGGGGCGCCGGATCTCGGCCGCCCACGACGGACTGTCGTCGGTGATCCTGCACCGGCCCGAGATCGTGACGGGCTGGATCGAGGGCCCGGTCGACTTCACCCCGGCCGCGGGCTCGCTCGCGACGCGGGTCGCGCTCACGAGCGACGGCCTGCCGCTGGTGTGGGGAACGCCCGAGGGCGCCTCGACGCGGGCGGTGACCTCGTTCGATCTGACCGAGTTCCGCCGCCGCTTCGTGCACGCGCTCGCCTACGGCCGCACGCGTCCGGCGCTCGACCCGGCCGGCCGCACGGCCCCCGCGGGCTGGCCGAACTCCGGCCCGTCGGGTGCAAGCGGAACGGTCTGACGGATGCCGGAGGATCTGCTCGCGTTCACCTCGGTCGCAGACGTCGGGGTCGCCCTGCCGAACGTCGCCGAGATCGATGAGGTCATCGGCCGCATCGCCGCCGAATCGCCGGCGCGCGACCACGACCGCGACCCTGAACGGGGACTTCGCGCCGACGTGCGCGAGCTCGCCCGCCTCGGGCTGACGGCGGCGCGCCTGCCGGTCGCCGCCGGAGGCGCGGGGCTCACGTACCCGCAGCTCGTCGACCTGCAGATCCTCCTGGGCCGCGCCGACGCGAACGTCACGCAGAGTCTGCGCACGCACTTCACCACCAGCGACCGCGCCGCCCGCGCCATCGCCCGTGGTGAGACGGATGCCGCGACCGCCGAGATCGCTGCCGGCCTGCTCTTCGCCGGGGCGACCACCGAGGGCGCCGGAGAGATCGGCACGGTGGGCACGACGCTGCGCACGGATGCCGACGGCATCCTGCGTCTGAACGGCCGCAAGGCCTATGCGACCGGCACGGGCTACGCCGACCGGATCTCGGTGCTCGCTTCCGACGAGGACGGCCGCCATCTGGTCGCGATCGTCGCTGCGGATGCCGAGGGCGTCGTGCTGCACGACGACTGGGACGGCGTGGGCCAGCGGCTCACCACGTCGGGCACGGTCGAGTTCACCGACGTGGTCGTCGACCCGGAGCGCGTGCGCGTGGGCGAGGGCTCGCGCGCCGATCGACTCGGCAACCTCGACGCCGTGCTGCAGCTCACGCACCTCGCGACGCTGGCCGGGATCGCGCTGCGCACCCGCGACGACGCGATCGCCTGGCTGCGCTCACGCACTCGCAACTTCAGCCACGCCTCGACCGTCGTGCCCGCCGACGACCCGCAGCTGCAGGAGCGCATCGGCACGCTCGACGGCCTCGCGCAGACCGTGGTGGCGTCGGTGCGCACCGCCGCCACGCTGCTCGGAGCCGACCTGGAACGTCCCCTCGCCGAGCAGACCGGTGACGGGCACCTCGCCGTCACGCGCGCGCAGATCACCGTGCCGGCGCTCGTGCAGCAGGCCGCGCAGAGCGTCTTCGACCTGGGCGGCGGATCGCTCGTCGACGGCCGCCTCGCCCTCGATCGACACTGGCGCAACGCCCGCACGCTCAGCAACCACAACCCCGTGCACCTCAAGGCCCGGGCGCTCGGCGAACGCGCCCTGGTCGGCAGCGACCTGCCCGAGATCTGGTACGTCGGCACGGGTCGGCTCGGCGCAGCCGCTCCGGCATCCGCCACCGCAGCCACGCCCGCGTCCGCGACCGCCGAGAAGGAGACCGCCCGATGACCCGCCCCCTCGTGATCGGCGCGAACGTCTACGACTACGGAACGGATGCCGGTGCCTGGCGCGCGCCGGGCGAAGACCCGTTGCGCGTGTTCGGTTCCGACTTCTGGCGCGACGCCGCCCGCACGGCGGAGGACGCCGGCATCCACGCGATCTTCCTCGCCGACACCCCGGGGCTCGCGTCGAACCCCGCGATCCGTCCGAGCCGCCTCCTCGAGCCGCTCGCGGCGCTGGCCACCGTCGCCGCCGAGACCGAGCACCTCGGCATCATCTCGACCGTCTCGTCGAGCACGAACGACCCGGTCGAGCTGACTCGCCGCCTTCTCGGAGTCAGCGCGTTCAGCGGCTCGCGGTTCGGGTGGAACGTCGTCACGGGTGTCACCGGTCCCGCCGTCACCGACTTCGGCTACACCTCCGACCCCGGACGCGAGGAGCGCTACGCCCGCGCCGAGGAGTTCGTCGACGCCTACACCGCGTTCCTCGCCGCCGTGCAGGGCGACACCGATTACGTGCACGAGGGCGAGTACTTCGGCGACAGCATCCGTCGTGCCGATCTGGGCGTCGACCCCGCGATCCGGGCCCTGCTGCCCGACGTCGCGCCCCTCGTGGTGCAGGCCGGTGGCTCGCCGCGCGGGCGTCAGCTCGCCGCCGCGAGCGCCGAAGCCGTGTTCGCCGCCGAAACCGTCAAAGAGACGGCGGCCGAGAACCGCCTCGACCTGCGCCGTCGGTCGGCGGAGCTCGGGCGACCCGCGCCTCTCGTGCTCCCCGGCATCCACCTCGTCGTCGGTTCGACCGAGGAAGAGGCCGAGCGCCGATTCCTGACCATCCACGAGCGCAGCCCCGACGGCTACGTGCTCAAGCGCTTCACGGCGATGTTCGGCATCGACGGCTCGCGCCTCGACCTCGACGCCCCGGCCGAGGGCGAGATCCAGCGACTGTCGGGCGATCCCTCGGCCGCACCCATCGGTTTCCGCAAGGCGATCGCCGCCTACGGCGCCGCCGGCAACCTCACGGTGCGCGAACTCCTGCGCTACTTCGCCGGATTCGGGCACCAACTCTTCGTCGGCACCCCCGAGCGGCTCGTCGACATCATGACCGACTGGGTGGATGCCGGGGCCGCCGACGGCTTCAACCTGCTGTTCGACACCAACCCGTGGGGACTGCGAGAGTTCGCCGAGCACGTGACGCCGGTGCTGAAGTCGCGCGGGCTGCTCGCCTCGCCGGGCGATCAACCGTTCACCCGCTGGATGAGAGAGGCCCGCCGATGACCCGTCTGCTGCGCGTCGACGACGCCACCCTCGCCTCCTTCGCCGTGCGCTCGGGGTCCGGCCGTGCGGCGCGCGCCGCACTCGGCGCCGAACTGGATGCCGCGGCCGACGTGCTGCTGCTCGGCGACCTCACCGGCCCCGGGCCCGACCGCACCGCCGCCGCGGGGGCGCTTCTCGCGATCACGCAGCGGGCCGTCGTGGTGCCGATCATCGGTGAGCGGCAGCATCCGATCAACCTCGGCCGGAACATCTCGACCCTCTCGAACCTGCACGGACGGCGGATCGGACTCGCCGGGACGTCGGCACCGGTGCTGGCGCTGATCTCGCGGCTGTTCGAGTCGTGGCCGCTCGATGCGATGGTCGGTGATTCCGAGGCCGGGGTGTACGTCGACGATTCGCGCATCGTGCGGATCTCGGATCTCGCGTTCCCATCGATCGGCGGGCCGCTGACGGTGCCGGTGGATGTTGCGGACAAGCCCGTGACGGTGCTGTTGTCGCCGTCGGCCCAGGTGGGGCCGGGGGTCGATGTGGTGCTCGACGCGGCCGCGCTGCCGGTGTGGGGAACGGTGCCGGTGATCGGTGACGAGGGCGATGAGGACATCGTCGGGGCACGTACGGCCTTCGGCCTCGGGGCGTCGGCGGCGATCGCTTCCGGAGCTCCGGCCTTCGCCGGGTCGGGTCGGTTCGACCAGGTCTGAAGTCCTTCGTCTCGCTGCGCTCGCTCAGGAACCGGGTCGTGTCACTCGGCAAAGGGGCCCGCATCGCGTGGGGCGGACTTCTCCGTGATGGGCGGAGGGATCGGGCGAGAATCTCCGCCCGACGGTGAGATCTCCGCCCGCACCGTTCGGGTGCGGAGCGCCACTCCTCTCTGCTCGCCGATACGCTCGGAGCATGACGCGTTTCGGCAGGTACCGCGGCATCCGGGTGGAGATCGTGCCGGTGCCGCGTGGCGACGTGTCGCTCTTCGCCGACGACCCGCGCGCCACCGAAGAGGGATTCGTGCCGTTCGGGTTCGAGCGACCCGAGATCCAGCAGTGGGTCAAGAACGTCGCCCCCGATGATCCGGAGCTTCGGCGGGACTGACCGCGAGGCGACGGGGCCGACCGCCTCACGGCCGGCGGAAGCGCTCCAGCACCCCGCCCTGACCGTACTCGCGGCGGAAGATCCCGCGGCGCTGCAGCTCGGGCACGACCTGGTCGACGAAGTCCTCGAGCCCGGACGGGAACAGGTCGAGCATGATGTTGAAGCCGTCGGCCGAACCCGACCGGAACCACTCCTCCATCGTGTCGGCGATCTGCTCGGGCGTGCCTGCGAGGAACCGCTGCCCGTAGCCGCCGAAGTCGCGCAGCAGGCGGCGGATCGTCGGCTGCTCCGACCGGATCCCCTCGATCAGCACCCGGCGGTACGCCGCCGACCATCCGGCATCCTGCGCTTCGGCATCCGCGAGGATCTGCGCGGGCACCGGCGCGTCGAGGTCGAGCCCCGAGAAGTCGGCGCCGAGCGCCTTCGACAGCTCGTTGAGGCTGTAGGTCGCGGGGGCGAGGTGCTCCCAATGGTCGAAGCGGTCCCAGGCCTCCTGCTCAGTGCTGCCGATGACGACCGCGAGCCCCGGGAACACCCGCACGTCGTCGGCCGAGCGACCGGCCTCGACCGCGTAGGAGCGGATCTTCTGACGGTGCTCCGCCGCGGATGCCGGGTCGTGGTCGACCGAGTACACGCCGTCGGCGACGAGTCCCGCGAGGCGCCAGCCCGGCTCCGACCCGCCGGCCTGCACGATGGCGGGCCGCTCGGGCACGAGGGCGTCCATCTCGAGCCCGGCGTGCACCGAGAACGAGCCGTCGTGATCCACGATGTCGGGAGTACCCGCGGTCTCCCACAGGCGCTTGATGACGGTGACGAACTCCTCGGCGCGGGCGTACCGCACCGCGCGCTCGGGAACCTCGGTGATGCCGAAGTTGCGCACGGCCTCGACGTCCCAGCTGGTGACGGCGTTCCACGCGAAGCGCCCCTGCGTCGCGGTGTGCAGCGCCCACAGGCGGCGCGCGAGCTCGACCGGTTCGTTGAGAGTGGTGGATGCCGTCGCCACGAAGCCCAGGTGCTCGGTCGCGGCCGCCATCGCCGGCACGAGCACGCCCGGGTCGAGGTACTGCACCGGGCGGCTGCGCGGGTCGGTGATCGCGGGGCGATCGGCGAGGAAGATCGCATCCACCAGACCGCGCTCGGCGATACGGGCAACGTTCTGCCAGTGCGCGAGATCGACGATCGCGTCAGGGCGGATGTCGGGGGCGCGCCACGCGGCGGGACGCTGCCCGACGCCGAGCACGTTGATGTTGACCGTGAGCAGGCGGCTCTCGTCGCTCATGATGCCTCCGTCTCGCTGCCGCGCTCGAAGCGGGCGGATGCTCCGGGGAGCTCGTACAGGGCCGGCGCGGGCAGCCGCAGCCGGGCGCGCAGGGTCTCGGGCGCGGCATCCGCGACGGCATCCGACCCCGCATCCGCACTGCCGTCGGCGATGACCGGCAGGGCACCCGCGATCGCGAGCAGTCCGTCGATGTCATCCGCCGCATGGCCGGTCGCGAGCGGGTGGCCCGCGGCATCCGCGTAGGGCAGCACCCAGGCGTCGTCGCGCACGAGCAGGTCGACGTAACGGTGCACGTCGTCGAATCTGCGCGACGACACGAACACCGGCAGGTGCTGCGGGCTGCTCGGCACGTTCAGCGGGCCCGCCGTCGGGAAGGCGCCGTCGGCGTTGATGCGACGGATGCTCTCGGTCTGCGCGAAGTGGCGGGCACCGGCATCCGCGGCGATCGATTCCTGCGGCCAGGTGCGCAGCAGCTGCTGCACCACACGGATGCGGTCGCGCTGCTCCTCGGTCTCGGTGTCGCCGTCGTCGAGCACCCAGGCGGTGCGTCCGCCCGACAGCTGCTCGAGCGAGGCGATGCGCCGGGCGAGGTTGTAGGGGTGGCCGGTGAGCGACAGATCGCCGGTGCCGACGGCGAACCACGCCGTGGGCAGGCGGTGCAGCAGGGTCGCGATCGCGACCGCCGCGTCGAAGTGCGCGCCGGGGCGCTCGTCGAACTGGAAGAGCACGGGCTCGCGCCCGCCGAACGCCGCGGCCACCGCATCGAGCGAACGCGGGGCGGCGGCGAGGCGGGCGGCGAGAGCGGCATCGAGCCGCACGACGGTCAGCGGACGGATGCCGTCGGCGATCGACTGCGCGACCGCGACCTCGCGCTCGGCGGGATCGGCGATGCGGTCGATCGCGTAGATCTCCCGGTCGGCGATCGCGCGCAGGCGGTGCAGCACGGGGTTGTGCGTCGACAGGGTCTGGGCGTTGCGCCAGAACCGGTCGAGGCGCAACGACTGGCGCAGGTTCTGCGCCTCGGCGATGTCCTCGAGCAGCGCGGGCAGGGTCATCAGCTTGTCGGCCGCCTCGATGACCTGCGGCACGATCGTGGCCTGCGCCTGGAAGACGGCGTTCACGGCGTCATCGGCGAGGGTCTCGGCATCCGCATCTCCGGCGATGATCGCCTGGTGCGCGATCTCGCTCAGCCGCCCGATCTCGCCGAGCGAGGCCCGGGCCGAGGCGACGAGCGCGCTGATGCGGCCGTAGCCCTCGAGCACGAGGATCGGCGATCCGCCGTGCGCGCGGTCGATCTGATCGACGAGATCGGATGCCGCGGCGCGAGCGCCCTCGCCGATGCCCACGAGCACGGCGAGCAGGATCATCTGCTGCCAGCCCGGGGTACCGAGATGCTGCGTCTGCCACGGGGCGACGTCATCGGGGTCGACGGGGGCGCCGTCGAGCACGGTCGTTCCGCTGGCGGTGGCGCGCTGGCCGAAGCCGGTCCAGTCATCGAGGAGCGTGACGCCCTCGGCATCCACCGGCAGAGCCGCGATCACGAGGTCGCCGGCGTCGTCGACCGCGCTGTACTCGAGCCAGTCGGCGTAGCGGCTGCCCGTGGAGTAGAACTTGCGGCCGGTGAGACGCGGGACACCGGTCTCGGTCGAGAGGCGGGTGGTGAAGACGCTCGGACCGGAGCCATCGGCCTCGGTCCAGCCACCGCCGATGATCGAACCTTCGGCGACGCGGGAGATCCAGCGGTCACGCAGGGCACCGGCGGGCGACTTCACGTGGCGCTCGGTGGCGAGCACATGCGTGCGCCAGGCCTGCGCGAGGTTCGAGTCGGCCGCCGCGATCGCGAGCAGGGCGTCGAGCAGGTCGAGCACGTCACCGCCCAGACCGCCCTCGGCGACGGGCACGCGGATGCGGCCGAAGCCGGCGGCGGCGAGACGAGTGAAGAAGCTCTGCGGGAGCTCGGGGGCATCGGCGGTGCTCGCCTGGCGGATCTCGTCGAGGAGCGCCGGGATTCCGGGAGTTCTCCGCGCCCAATCCAGGGAGCCGAACGGACGGGAGGTCATGGCTTCAGCGTATCCAGCGGCGACGGGTCGGGTCGGCCCTGTTAACGCGCATGACGTTCGGGCGGATGCCGTTCGATACAGTCGGAGCTTCCCGCCGCTTCACTTCTCCGAGGAGAACCATGCCCGCCTCTGCTCTGCCGTCCGACCGCGCCACCGGGCTGGTGCGCGACCTCGCCGACCTGATCGCCGAGGTCACCGAGGCGGGTGCCGCTCAGACCGCGGCGCGCACCCGCCGTCAGCAGCACGGCAACACCGAGCGCGCAGCCGACGACCCCCAGTTCCTGCGGGTTCTCGCCGATTCCGCCGCCCGCTCGGCCGTGGCTTCCGCCGCCGCGGAGTCGGTGCTGCGTCGCGCGGCGGAGGGCGAAGCATCCGTCGCCGATGTCGAGCTCGTGGCCGCGGGTCTCGTGCCGCTGGCCGGCGATGCCGTTCGGGCGCTGTTCGAGACGCTCGGCGCCTCGGCCACCCTGTCGGAGCACGGTCTCCACCACTTCTGGACCCGCCTGCACGACCTCGAGGGCCAGGCCCTGAGCCTCCAACTGGGTCGCTGAGCCTCCAACTGGGTCGCTGAGCCTGTCGAAGCGTCCCCCACACGACACAGCTTCACGTAGTGGGGCCCTTCGACAAGCTCAGGGACCCAGCTCCTGGGTCGCTGAGCCTGTCGAAGCGTCCCACCCCGAGGAACCTCGGCGACCTCAGGTGTAGAGGGACAGGGGCTGGCGGATGCCGAGGAGGAAGTCGGCGCCGACCTCGAGCTTCTTGTAGTCGATGGGGTCGTGAAGCGAGTGCGTGCGGATGTTGCGCCAGTGCGCGTCGAGGCCGATCTTCGACGCGGTCGAGCTCGAGCCCGTGGCCTCGAACACTCGGTGCGCGACGTCGGTCGCCGTCTCGCTCGACACGACCTTGAGCTGCGCGACGCGGATCGCGATGTCGCCGCGGGCCTGCTCGTCGACCTCGTCCCCGCGCGCGACGACCGCGTCGTACTCCTCGTTCACGCGATCGGCGAGCGCCTCGACCGCGGCGACCTGCGCGACGAGCTCGCCGTAGAGGCGCTGCACGAAGGGGTCGTCGCGGTAGCGCTCGGCGCCGCTGAGGAACCACGCGTTCGGCCGCGCGTTGGTGAGTTCGCGCGCCTGGTCGAGCGCGCCCTGCGAGATGCCGAGGTACAGGTTGCCGAACAGCAGTTGCACGGCGGGCGTGAGCAGCGCCTGGAACCATTCGTCGGTGCCGAAGCCGAGCAGATGCTCGCGCCCGACCGGAGCATCCGCGAACCGAACGGAATTGCTGGCCGAGAGTCGCTGACCGAGGAAGTCCCAGTCGTCTTGCACCTCGACACCCGGATGCCCCGCCGGCAGCACCAGGAACGCGAACCGCCCCTCGTCGGGACCGGAATCCACCACCGCGTTCACGAGGATCACATCGCCCACCGACGACCCCGTCGAGAAGCGCTTGACCCCCGCCAGCCGGAATCCGTCTCCATCGGGAGTGAGCGACAGCGTGGGATCGACCGGGTTCACCGAGTCGCCCCAGAGCCACGTGCCCTCGATCGACCGGCGGTACCAGTCGTCACGCTCCTCGGCACTCGCGACCAGGGCGATCGTGGCCGAGTTGGCGTAGTGGTAGCCGAGCAACTGCGCGATGCCGGCATCCACCCGGGCGATCTCGCGCACCGCGAGGAATGCTGACGACCAGTGCGCTCCTCCTCCGCCCAGCGATGCCGGGTCGAGCAGGGTCGTGAGCCCGGAGCGCTGCAGCAGCGCCGACTCGGCGTGCGGCACGGCGCCGGCGCGTTCGCGCGTGAGCACGTCGACCGCGAGTTCCGCAGCCGCCGCCTGCGCGACGGAGCGCCAATGCGCGTTCTCCTCGCGGGTCGCGACCCCGGTCCACTGGCTGCGGGCGGTCACGGTGCGACCGCCGCGGCATCCGAACCGTCGGAGAGATACGCGCTCACCGCGGCGAGCGCCGAGTCGAGGTCGGCGATGAGGTCGGCGACCGTCTCGATGCCGACGGAGAGCCGCACGAGCCCCTCGTCGATACCGAGCTGCGCCCGCAGTTCGGGCGTGAACGACAGGTGCGTGGTGGTCGCGGGGTGCAGCACCATCGAGCGCACGTCGCCGATGTTGGTCATGCGGCTGAACACGCGCAGGCTGTCGATGAAGATCTCGGCCCCGGCCCGCCCGCCGCGCACGGTGACGGCGAACACCGACCCGCTGCGGCCGTCGAGGGTGCGCTGGGCGATCTCGTGCTGCGGATGCCCCGGGAGACCGGCGTAGTCGACGTACTCGACCGCCGGATGCTGCGCGAGGAACTCGGCGATCGCGCGGGAGTTCGACACGTGCCGCTCCATGCGCAGCGACAGGGTCTCGATGCCCTGCTGCAGCAGGAACGCGTGGAACGGCGACAGCGCCGGACCGAGATCGTTCACGATGCCGCCGCGCACGAAGTACTCGTAGGCGCGGGGGCCGTGGGTCTCGAGGGCGCTCGGCACGCCGGGTGCCGGCGAGTCGGTGATCCCGGCGTAGGAGCGCGGGCTGCCGGCCCAGTCGAATGTTCCGCCGTCGACGACGATGCCCGAGATCGCGGCACCGTGGCCGGTGAGGAACTTGGTGCCCGAGTGCACGACGATGTGCGCGCCCAGTTCGAGCGGGCGCACGAGGTAGGGCGTGCCGATCGTGTTGTCGACGATGAGCGGGATGCCGTGGCGCTCGGCGATGCGGGCGACGGCGGCGATGTCGACCACGTCGTTCTTGGGGTTCGGGATCGTCTCGGTGAAGATCGCCTTGGTGTCGGGGCCGATCGCGGCCTCCCACTCGGCCTCGTCGGTCGGATCCTGCACGTAGTCGACGCCGACGCCGAAGCGGGCGAACGAGCGGCCGAACAGGATGCGCGTGCCGCTGTAGATGCTCGCGGTCGAGACGAACCGGTCGCCGTTGCCGACGATCGACAGGATCGCGGCGCTGATCGCGGCCTGTCCAGACGAGACGACGATCGCGCCGACGCCGCCCTCGAGCGCGGCGATGCGGCGCTCGGCGACCTCGTTCGTGGGGTTGAGGTTGCGCGAGTAGATCTGCCCGTCCTCGCCCCCGAAGCGGCGCGTGCTCTCATCGAACGAGTCGAAGCGGAACGCCGCACTCAGGTAGATCGGCGCGATGCGCGACCCGTGGGCGGGTTCCTCGAACTCCCCCGCATGGATCTGGCGGGTGTCGAAGCCGAAGCCCGTCCAGTCGTACACCGGTTCGAGCACTTCGTGCGGGACGGATTCGGGACGGATGCCTTCGCTCATTGCCCCGACGCTAGACAACGCGCGCCCGCGGCGCTCGCCCGCGCGTCATGAGAGGTCACAGACCGGCGGTGCGCGACGGCGAACGGATAGCGTCACGACCGTGACCGCTGCCCCTTCCCGCACCCCGTCGACGGATGCCGTGACGCCCCCGGGATTCCGGTGGGCGGCGGCCGCGGCGTCCGCCTTCCCGGCGCCTTTCCCTGAGTCGGGTGACGCGCCGGCCCCCGTGTCGTGGCGTTTCGCGGCGCTGCCGGAGGCGGTCGCGGATGCCGCGCGCTCGGCGTTCGGCGTCGATGTCGTGTCGGATGCCGCTGCGCCCGACCCCCGCGACCTGCCCGCCTTCGCGGCGATCTTCGCGCACGCGCGCGCCGAGCAGATCGTGCGGGCGCTCGCCCGGCGCACGAATCTCGTGCTGCCCGCGGCATCCGCTCTCGTGATCGGCGACGGCCCGCTCGCCGATCGTCTCGCCGCGACGCTCACGATCGGGGGCAGTCGGGTGATCCGCGGGATCTCCGACCCGGTCGCGCACCTCCGCGCGCACCTCGCCGGCGCGCGTCTCGTCACCGAGCCGTGGCCCGCGGCCGACCTCGCGCTGGCGACCGGCGAGGGACACTCCCCCGTCGATCCGGCATCCGCCACCGGTGTGCTGATCGACGCGTCCGTGGATGCCAACGGCCTCGTGCCGTCGCGGGCAGGCGACACGGTTCGTCCGTTCGTCACCCGTGCCGGAGAAGGCACCTGGGTCGTCGAGGCCCCGGGCGTGTTCGAGACGCTCGGGCAGCCGAGTCCCGTCGCCGATGCGCTCGTCGCCCTGTCGATCCTCACCCGGCGGGTCTCTGAGCCGTACTGGGTCCCTGAGCCGTACGGGGTCCCTGAGCCGTACTGGGTCCCTGAGCCTGTCGAAGGATCCCGCCCCGAGAGTGAGGGGCGCTTCGACAAGCTCAGCGACCCAGTTGCGAAGCTCAGCCGCCCCGTTGCCGCCGACGCCCATCTCGCCCGGCTGGTGCTCGCCGGATCGGCCCTCGCATGACCGGCCGTATCGCCGACCCGACGCTCTGGCGCGAGGGCACCGAGCGCATCGCGTGGGCACGGCAGTTCATGCCCGCGACCACGGCACTCGCGGCCGAGCTGCGTGAGAGCGGTCGGGTGCGCGGCATCCGCATCGCCGTCTCCGACGTGCTCGAACCGAAGACCGCGACCGTCGCCCTGCTGCTCGCCGAAGCGGGCGCCGACGTCGCCGTGTCGTGCGTCGGACGCGACACCGACGACGCGGTGGCCGCGGCTCTCGTGCACGCCGGCATCCCGACCTACGCGCACCGCGGAGCGACCGACGCCGAGGACCGCGACAACGTGCTCGCCCTGCTCGACCACCACCCCGAGGTGATCGTCGACGACGGCGCCGCGACCATCCGGCTCGCGCACACCGAGCGCCCCGGCATCCTGGGGTCGATGGCCGGGGCGACCGAGCAGACCACGAGCGGCGTGCGCCCGCTGCGCACGATGGAGCGCGAGGGAGCCCTGCGCATCCCGATCCTCGCCGCGAACGACGCCCGCACCAAGTCGCTGTTCGACAACGCGCACGGCACCGGCCAGTCGGTCGTGCTGGCGGTCGCCGATCTGCTCGACCGGTCATGGGCCGGCAGCGAGGTCGTGGTCGTCGGATTCGGACGCGTCGGCAGCGGCGTCGCCCGCCACGCCGCAGCCCTCGGCGCACGCGTGACGGTCGCCGAGGTCGACCCCGTGGCGGCGCTGCAGGCGGCGTTCGCCGGGTACGCGGTCGAGCCGTTGGCGGATGCCGCAGCCCACGCCGATGTGCTCATCTCGACGACCGGCATCGCGCACACCGTCGCGGTTGAGCACCTCGAACGCCTGCCCGAGGGTGCGGCGGTCGCGGTCGGCGGCGGAGCGTTCCAGGAGATCTCGCTGCTCGCGGCCCTCGATGCCGGCGCGGTCGAGACGTCGCGGCGGGGCGCGGTGTCGGTGCTGCGACTCGCGAACGGGCGCAGCATCCGCGTGCTCGACGACGGCCACTGCATCAACGTGAGCGCCGCCGAGGGCAATCCGATCCAGGTCATGGACCTGTCGTTCGGGGTGCAGCTCTCGGCCGTCGACCACCTGCTCGCGGGGCGCGGCACCCTCACGCCCGCGGTGCACATCCTGCCCCGCAGCGCCGACGATCGGGTGGCGGCGCTCGCTCTCGGCGCCTTCGGCGGCGGGCTGGATGCCGTCTCGTCCGCGCAGAGCGACTACCTGACCTCGTGGCGTCCCCGCGACGTCACTCCCTGAACCAGAACGACCCGACCCGAACACCCGAGAGACGACCATGAGCGACATCACCCTCCACCGCGCGCGCACCGTGCTGCCCGTCGCCGCGCCCCCGATCGCCGATGGCGCGGTCGCCGTGCGCGACGGACGCATCGTGGCGGTCGGCGCGCACGACGCCCTCACCGCCGAGCTCGGCGACGCGATCGGCGAGCGCCGCGAGTGGGACGGCGCCCTCACGCCCGGACTCGTCAACGCCCACACGCACCTGCAGTACACCGACATGGCGGCGGTGGGCCGGGGGCAGTATCCGAGCTTCGAGACCTGGGCGCTCGCCTTCGAGAAGGGTTACCGCGTCGAGCACGACTGGGCGGCGTCGGCCGCCGAGGGCGTGCGCCTGTCGATCGAGTCGGGCACGACCGCGGTCGCCGAGATCGTCACAGACCCCGAGGCGGGGCGCGCGGTGCACGACGCCGGGCTCCACGGGGTCGTGTTCTGGGAGGTGTTCGGCTGGAAGCGCGCCGCCTGGCAGCACGACGGGCCCGAGCGGGTGCTCGCCCAGCTCGATGCGCTCCCCTCCCCTCCCGCGACCGGCCTCTCGCCGCACGCGATCTACTCGCTCGACACCGACGTGTTCCGCGAGCTCCAGCGGCTCGCCGAGGCGAACGGCGTACGTCTGCACATCCACGCCGCGGAGTCGGCGTCCGAAGACGAGTTCGCCCGCTTCGGCACCGGACCCCTCGCCGAGCGCTGGCGCGGCCTCGGGCACTCCGACATGCAGCTGCTCTCGGCAGGTGGCTCGGGCAACGGCGTCGTGCACTACCTCGACACGGTCGGGGTGCTCACGCCGCACTCGCACCTCGCGCACGGCATCTACGTCGACGCCGCCGACCGTGCCCTGCTGCGCGAACGCGGGGTGTCGGTCGCGCTGTGTCCGCGCTCGAACGCCGTCATCGGACTGGATGCCCCGCCCATCGCCGCGTACCTGACCGAAGGCAATCCGATCGGGGTGGGCACCGACTCGCTGTCGTCGTCGCCCTCGCTGCGGGTGCTCGACGACGTCGCCGAACTGCACCGGCTCGCCCGCGCGCAGGGGTACTCGGCCGACGACCTGCACGCACGCCTGCTGCACGCGGCGACGGCCGGTGGTGCCCGCGCGCTCGGCCTCGCCGACGGGCCCGCACCGGCCGGCACCCTGGTCGCAGGCGCTCGCGCCGACCTCGCGGTGTTCGCGACCGCATCCGCTGATCCGCGCGATGCGCTCGCCGAGATCGTCGAGGGGGCGCCCGAGGCGCTCGGCACGGTGGTCGACGGGCGGATGCTGTGGGACGGAGTTCCTGCAGGGCGGGGCCCTTCGACAGGCTCAGGGACCCAGATCAACTCAGGGGCCGCGTCTCTTGCAGGGGGCCCTTCGACGGGCTCAGGGGCCCCGTTCGAGGGAGCACGCGCATGACCGACCCGAAGCCCCTCTTCTTCGGCCTGTACGAGCAGGCGTGCGTCGGCAACGGGTCCGGGGCCGTGAGCCTGTGGACCCACCCCGACGACCGGCGCCTCGGCGCGCTCGACCTGCGCTACTGGATCGACCTCGCCCGTCGCGCCGAAGAGGCCGAGTTCGACCTCTTCTTCTTCGGGGACGTGCTCGGCATGTACGACACGCTCGGCGGCGGCCCCGCGACCGCGCTCGAGTGGGGCGTCGAGCTGCCCGCGCACGACCCGCTCCTGCACATCCCTGCTCTCGCCGCGGTCACCGAGCGCATCGCGTTCGGCGCGACGGTGTCGACGACGTACGAGCATCCGTTCGCCCACGCCCGCCGCTTCAGCACGCTCGACCACCTCACCGCCGGGCGCATCGCCTGGAACATCGTCACGTCCTACCTGCCGGGAGCCGCCGCGAACTTCGGCCTCGACGTGCTCGCGCACGACAGTCGATACGACCGGGCCGACGAGTTCCTCGAGGTCGTCTACGACCTGTGGGAGCGCAGCTGGGAAGACGATGCCTACGTCGGCAGTCGCGAGGTGCGGCGCTTCGCCGACCCGTCGAAGGTGCACCGCGTCGACCACGAGGGCGCGCACTTCCGCGTCGCCGGTCCGCACGTCAGCCCGCCGTCGCCGCAGCGCACGCCCTACCTGATCCAGGCCGGCTGGTCGCCGCGCGGGCGCGAATTCGCCGCCCGCCATGCCGAACTGATCTTCGTCGGGGACTCCGACCCGCAGGCGATCCGACAGGGGCTCGCCGGCATCCGTGCCCGCGCCGCCGAGCTGGGCCGCGACCCCGGGCAGATCCGCGCCGTCGTGGGGATGAACCCCGTGCTCGCGCCCACCCGCATCGAGGTGCAGCAGAAGCTCGACGCCTATCAGTCCCACTACAACGCCGACGCCCAGCTCGCCGCGTACGCCGGCTGGAGCGGGATCGACTTCGCCGCCTACGCCGACGACGAGCCCATCGTGAAGCAGTCGACGAACCACACGCAGACGAAGGAGACCCGGTCGGATGCTCCGCCCCTCACCGCGGGAGACGTGCGACGCCGCTTCGCCTCGGTGACCGCCTTCGCCGACGACCGGTTCATCGGCACCCCCGACGAGGTCGCCGCGAACATCGAGGAGTTCGTCGAGGAGTCCGGGGTCGACGGATTCCTGCTGCACCAGTACCTGTCGCCCGGGTCGCTCGACGACTTCTCGACGCTGCTGGCACCGCGTCTGCGCGAGCGGGGGCTGTTCGGCGGACGTCCGTCGGAAGGCACGCTGCGCTCGCGCCTGCGCACCGACGGCGCGGACCGACTGGGCACCGACCACCCCGCCGGGGCTCGGCGGCGCTGAGGGGGTTTCGTGGGGGGGCCCTTCGACAAGCTCAGGGACCCAGTCTCAGAAACTGGGCCGCTGAGCCTGTCGAAGCGTCCCCGGTTACAGAAACTGGGTCGCTGAGCCTGTCGAAGCGTGCCCAGTTACGAAAACTGGGTCGCTGAACCTGTCGAAGCGTCCCCGGTTACGAAAACTGGGTCGCTGAGCCTGTCGAAGCGTGCCGAACCGCCCCCGCGTAACGCGCAGATTTCGCGGGAATGACGATCTGCGTCACATCATTTCGCCGTGTTTCCGACACCGTGACCACACGCCCCCGCGTCCGAGAGACTCATGCCACGGGCATCCGCCCGACCTTCTCCCGACGATCGGTCACAGCCCGGTCGAGCTAAGGATCCCGCACCCTCATGAGCACCTCTCGCACGCGCGCCACCCGGGTCGCGCTGTCGGCCGCCGCCGGAGTCGCCTCCGTCGTCCTCCTCGCCGGCTGCACCGGAACGTCCGCCCCTTCGAGCACCTCCGGCGACGCCGACGACTTCGAGGGCGTCGAACTCACATCGTGGAGCAGCATCGACTTCGACCCGTACCAGACGCTGCAGAAGGAGTACTTCGAGAAGTGCGCCGCCGACCTCGGCATCACCATCGACGCGCAGACCCTCTCGGGCGACTACACGACCAGCCTGCTGCAGGCCGCCAGCTCGAAGTCGCTACCCGACATCGCGCTCGTCAACACCGACACCCAGCTGCCGACGCTCGCAGCGCAGGGCGTGCTCTCCGACCTCGACACCCTCGGCCTCACGACCGACGGACTCGCCGAGCCGGTCGCCGCCCTCGGCCAGTACGAGGACACCTTCTACGGTCTGCCCACGCAGGTCGAGGACTACTCGGTCTTCTACAACAAGGCGTACTTCGAAGAGGCGGGCATCACCGAGCTGCCGACCACGTTCGACGAGCTCATCGCCGCCGCGAAGGCCACCACGACCGCCGACCACTACGGCATCGCGCTGCCCGGCATCGCCGGCGACGGCTCGACCTCGTCGTACTTCCTGCCGTTCCTGCTGAGCGCGGGCGGCGACCCGGCCGACCTCACCGGTGACGGGGCGGTCGCGGCGGTCGACCTCTACAAGACCCTCGTCGACGACGGCAGCCTCTCGAAGGAGTTCGTCAACTGGGGCTGGGACGGCATCGACCAGTGGAAGTCCGGAAAGGCCGCGATCACGGTCTCGGGCCCCTGGAACCTCGTCGACACGAGCCTCGACTTCGAGTACGGCACGTTCTCGGTTCCGGCCGGCACCAGCGCCGACGAGAGCAGCGTCGGACTCCTCGGCTACGCCTACACCGTGCCGGTGCAGGGCGACGAGAAGCGCGAGAAGGCCGCGGCCGCTCTGATCGAGTGCCGCGCCTCGGAGGAGAACCAGATCGACACCGCGGTGCAGGGCGGGTACGTCCCGGCGCTGACGTCGGCTCAGGAGGCCTTCGTCGCCGAGGTTCCGGCCGCCGAGGCCTTCGTCACCCCCGTCGCGAACGCCTTCAACCCGGCGACGCTCGGAACCGAGTGGAGCGCCCTGCAGGCGAAGTACGTCGACGCGCTGCAGAACGCGACCGTCAACGGCGTGAGCGCCGAGGAAGCGCTGAGCAAGGCCGACCAGGGCTGATGACAGCCGCTGCCACAGCGCCGAAGCGGCCGGGGACTCGTGTCTCCGGCCGCTTCGGCCTGACCCTGGTGCGGCGACGGAACCTCGAGCTGTGGGCCTTCCTGGTGCCCGCGATCGTGTTCTTCGCCGCGTTCTTCCTGTTCCCCCTCGGGTACGGCGTGTTCATGAGCACGACGGACTTCACGACCGGAACCTTCATCACCGGCGAAGCACCGTTCGTCGGGTTCCAGAACTTCATCGACATCTTCCGCGCGGATGCCACCGGTATCGCTGTCGTCAACACCCTCACCATCACGGTCGTCGCGGTGACGTCGGAGCTCGTGATCGGCCTCGCACTCGCGCTGCTGTTCACGCGGCGCTTCCCGGGCAGCCGCTGGCTGCCCGCCCTCATCCTCATCCCGTGGCTGCTGCCCGCGGTCGTCGTCGCGACGATCTGGAAGTCGCTGCTCGCGGGAGACGGGGCGATCAACGACATCCTCGGGTTCCTCGGCCTGCCCGGCAACGCCTGGCTCGCCGATCCCGCCACCGCCCTCGCCGCCGTGATCATCGTGACCGTGTGGGCGAGCCTGCCGTACTGGTCGACGATCCTCGCCGCGGCCCTCAAGCAGGTGCCGGTCGAACACCTCGAAGCGGCATCCCTCGACGGCGCCGGGGCGTTGAAGCGCCTGTGGCACATCATCATCCCCAGCATCTGGCCGGTGATCTCGGTGCTCGTCGTCATGAGCGTCGTCTTCAACCTGCTGATCGTCGACCTCGTGCTCGCGCTCACCCAGGGCGGCCCCGCCAACAGCACCATGACCCTCGGCGTGCTCTCGTACCGTTCGGCGTTCAGCCTGTTCGAGTTCGGGCACGCGGGGGCCTACGGCATGCTGCTGCTCGTCATCAGCCTCGGCTTCGCCGCCGTCTACACGTGGCTCTCCGCCCGACAGGAGCGTGCCGAGCGATGAGCACCCGCACTCCCCGCCGCAGCCGCGGCTGGTTCTGGACCGTGCTCACGGTCTCGATCCTCATCGTCTACCTGTTCCCGATCTACTGGATGATCTCGGCATCCCTCCAGCCCGATGCCAACTCCACCGACACCGCCTGGTTCCCGACCGCCCCGGCCCTCGACGGGTACGTCACCGCGTTCGAGGACGGCGGTCTCGACGGCCTGCGCGTCAGCCTGATCACCGCGATCGGATCGGTGCTGCTGACGCTCGTCGTCGCGGTGCCCGCCGCCTACTCGCTCAGCCGACTGCGGTCGCGGGCAGTGAGCCTCGGGCTCGTCATCCTGCTGCTCGCGCAGATGATCCCGAGCATCGTGCTCGCGAACTCCTTCTACGCGATGTTCAACACGTGGGGCGCGCTGAACAGCTACATCGGGCTGATCCTCGCGAACGCTACCGCCGGCATCCCGTTCGCGATCATCCTGCTGCGCTCGTTCATGCTGCGCCTCGACACCGAGGTCATCGAGGCCTCCACCCTCGACGGACTCGGACCGGTCGGGTCGCTGTGGCGTGTGGTCGTGCCGCTGTCGCGCAACGCGATCATCACGGCCGGGGTGTTCACATTCCTCTTCGCCTGGGGTGATCTGCTGTTCGGCCTCACCCTCGTCACGAAGACCGACATGTACCCCGTAACCGTGTTCATCTACGCGCTCGCGAACTCGAACATGAACACATGGGCGGCGACGATGGGGGCATCCCTGATCGCCAGCCTGCCGGCGCTGGTGCTGGTTCTCGCCGCGCAGCGGTACGTCAAGGAGGGCGTGATCGCCGGCAGCGGGCGGTAGGGCGTCGACGGCCCGCGGCCCTAACTCAGGAAGAATGCCCCCGAATCCGCGGAATCGGGGGCATTCTGGCGACTTTGAGGCGGTTTTTCCTGAGTTAGGTACGGAGTTCCCGGTGCACAACTCCGGAAGAAAGCCCCCGGAACGCTGGCTCCCGGGGCTTTCGCGGGCGCGACGGCCCGAAACTGAGGAGTTGTGATCGCGAGCGGCGTCAGACCCCGACCGGTGCCGCGTCGCGGGCGAGCAGCCCGCCGAGGTACTGGGCGATCGTGCGCGGCCCCGAGACGGCGGCACCCGCCTCGACGTCGGGGTTGTAGTTCGTGTTCGTGTTCACGTCGTAGGTGACGACGCGGCCGTCGACGGTCTCGATGAACTCGATGCCCGCGACCGTGATGCCGGCGTCCTTCAAGAACGCGAGGTACTGCTGCACGAGCGGATGCTGCGCCGTGATCTCCTCGCGGATGCGGAACAGCGGCTCGGGCTCGACGCCGTCGGCGCCGGGCAGCGCGCATGCCTCGGCCGGGCACAGCTCGAAGCTGCCCGCGCTGGTGTCGACGCGCACGGCGTAGACGAACTCCCCGCCGGCGAACTCGACGCGGGTGACGAACGGGGCGGCCGCGAAGAGGTTCTCCTGCAGCAGCGTGATGCCGTCGGGCGAAGGCTCGAAGTCGGGGCCGTCGACCCAGGCGTCGAACTCGTCGTGGCTGTCGTGGCGGCGAACACCGAGTCCCTTACCGCCCTGGTTGTGCTTGCTGATGAAGGGGGCGGTGAACTCGCGGGCCCGCTCCTTGAGCGCGGCGGTGCCGAAGACGGCGACGGTGCGCGGCACCTCGATGCCGGCGCGCTGCAGCGCCGCGTGCTGAGCGGCCTTGCTGACCTCGAGCTCGAGCACGGGGCTGCCGTTCACGACGGTGCGACCGGATGCTTCGAGCCACCGCAGCACGGCACGGCCGAACTCCTTCGAGTCGCCGTGGTCGCGCGTGTGCGCCGAGGCACTCAGCCGCGACCAGAACACGCCGGCGGGCGGTTCGGCATTGAGGTCGATCGACCCGTCGGTGAGCAGCCATTCCTGCGCGGGCACGCCTTCGGCCTCGAAGGCCGCGGCGAACGGCGGGAACCATTCGGCGTTCTCGTGGATCACGTACACGCGGGGCTCTGCAGTCATACCCTCACGCTAAATCACCCCGGAGCCCCGAGGGCCGGTCGCCGTGATGCAGCGTAATGCGCGCTACCCCTCGCCGCCGAGCTGCCCCGTCAGTCGTCCGTGGAACGCACCGCTCGCCTCGTTCAACCCCACGAGCTCGACGGTCGCGCCGTGCCGCGCGTACTTCGTCTCGATCGCGTCGAGCGCGGCGACGGTCGAGGCATCCCACACGTGAGATTTCGACAGGTCGATGACCACCCGCTCGGGATCATCGGCATATTCGAACATCGTCGTGAGGTCGTTGCTCGATGCGAAGAACAGCGCCCCGTCGACCACATAGGTCGCGACCGCGCCGTCGTCGGAGAGCGTGCGAGTCACCGAGACGACGTGCGCCACTCGGCGCACGAACAGGACGGATGCCGTGATCACCCCAGCCACGACCCCGACCGCGAGGTTGTGGGTGAGCACCACGGCGACGACGGTGACGATCATCACGAACGTCTCGCTCTTCGGCATCCGCTTGAGGGTCGACGGACGGATGCTGTGCCAGTCGAACGCGCTGATCGAGATCATG
This sequence comes from Microbacterium sp. NPDC090225, assembly GCF_044772365.1. Lineage (NCBI taxonomy): Bacteria > Bacillati > Actinomycetota > Actinomycetes > Micrococcales > Microbacteriaceae > Microbacterium > Microbacterium sp. NPDC090225. The sequence goes on from NZ_JBIVYS010000001.1 coordinate 1,862,610, forward strand.
ATCATGACGGCGACGAGCGCGGCCATCGGGATGGTCGAGACGAAGTCGCCGAAGACGACCACGAGCAGGAAGAGGAAGACGCCGGCGAAGAACGTCGAGATGCGGGTGCGGGCGCCGGAGCGCACGTTGATCATCGTCTGGCCGATGACGGCGCAGCCGCCCATGCCACCGAAGATGCCGGAGAGTATGTTCGCCGCGCCCTGCGCCCAGGCCTCGCGGGTCTTGCGGGAGTGCGTGTCGGTGATCTCGTCGACGAGCTTCGCCGTCATCAGCGACTCCATGAGTCCGACGAGCGCGACGCCGAGTGCGTACGGCGCGATGATCGTGAAGGTCTCCCACGTGAACGGCACATTCGGGATGAAGAGTTCGGGCAGGCTGCGCGGCAGGGCGCCCTGGTCGCCGACGGTGGGCACGTTGATCGCGAACACCAGCACGACGGCGGTGACGATGACGACCGAGACGAGGGGCGCCGGCACCAGCTTGGTGATCTTGGGCATGAAGATCATCACGAGGATGCCGAGCGCGACGAGCGGATACACCAGCCACGGCACCCCGATCAGCTGCGGCACCTGGGCGCTGAACACGAAGATCGCGAGCGCGTTCACGAACCCGGTCATGACGCTGCGGGGGATGAAGCGCATGAGCTTCGCGACGCCGAGCACCGCCATCAGCACCTGGAAGACCCCGGCGAGGATGACGGTGGCGATGAAGTAGTCCATGCCGTAGGTCGGGGCGACGGGCGCGATCACGAGGGCGACGGCGCCGGTCGCGGCGGTGATCATGGCGGGGCGCCCGCCGAGGAACGAGATCGCGATCGCCATGATGAACGACGAGAACAGACCGACGGCCGGGTCGACGCCGGCGATCACCGAGAACGAGATCGCCTCGGGGATCAGGGCGAGGCCCACGACGAGGCCCGCGAGCACCTCGCGCGTCAGCAGACGGGGGCTCTTCAGCGCGGTCAGCACGGAGGGATTCGCGCGATAGCGCGCGCGGTCGTCGACGGAGGTCACGGATGCTCCAGAGGGGGGTGAGGGCCCGAGTGGGGCCGATCCACTCTAATCCTGGACGGTCAGACCTCTCGGCTCGACGACCACCGGATTGCGTCTCGCGAAGCCCCACCACCAGAGTCAGTCGCAGGAAGGTCGATCGCCGCTGGGAGACGACGGTGCGAGTGAACCGATCCCCCCTCTGAGACGACGAGCCTCGGCCGGTAATGCGACGGCTTCCCCTCCGACGGTGTCGGACGTCGACGAAATGATCATATTATTGGCGGTGGTGAGGGTGCCTGCCCTCCGTTGAGACTCCGACGATGGGCTCCTCATGAAGATCCTCGCGCTCGAAGCGAGTACGACCTCCGCGAAAACGATGGTGTTCGACGCAGACACCGGCGAGATGAGCGTGCGCAACCGCCGCTTCGAGGTGGACGGACCCGACACCGCCGTCCGCGAAGGCGACTCGATCTATGCGCAGTTGATGGCCCTCGGGCGCGAGAGCGCGGCCGGCCACCAGATCGACCTCATCGTCTTGAGCGGCACCTGGCACGGCCTGACGCTTCGCCGCGCCGACCTCTCCTCTGTCAGCCCGGTCATGGAGTGGCCGTACACGGGCGCGCAAGATCTCTGCGCGAAGCTCCGCGAAGACGACGAGCTCACCTGGTGGTTCTACGAGCGCACCGGATGCATGGTCAACGCGATCTACCCGGTGTTCAAGCTGCAGTATCTGCGCGAGCAGGGCATCGATCACGACGGCCTCATCGCGATGGATCAGTCGAGCCTCAACTTCGCACGGATGACCGGCGAGATCTGGTCGAACCCGGCACTCGCCTCCGGCACCGGGATGCTGCGCGCCGACGGCACCGGCTGGGACCTCGAGGTGCTGGAGCGCTTCGGCCTCGGCGGCGTGCGGCTTCCGGAGTTGCGCGAAACGACCGACACCGCGCCGCTGACCGCGGAGGCCGCGACGCTGCTCGGGCTGCCCGCGGGCATCCCGGTGCTGACCCCCGGCCCCGACGGCGGCCTCAACCAGGTGGGCGACCTCGCCATCGAGCCCGGCGACATGACGTTCTCGATGGGCACGAGCGGAGCGCTGCGGGTGGCCACTCGGCATCCGTCGTTCTCCCCGACTCTCAGCACCTGGTCGTACCGGTCGCCGCTCGGGGCGCTCAGCGGCGCCGCGACCTCCGGCTGCGGCAACTGCGTGGATTGGGCGCGCGACCGTCTGTTCGGCGCCTCGACCGACTACGCCGAGATCGAGCCGTTGCTGTCGGCCGACCGCGTCGATACGCCGGTCTTCATGCCCTTCCTGTTCGGCGAACGCAGCCCCGGGTGGCAGGACCAGCGCCGTGGGGGCTTCCTCGATCTCTCGCCCCAGCACTCGCGCGTAGACATGTACCAGTCGGTGCTCGAGGGCATCGTGTACTCCCTCTTCCACTGCTACAAGGAGCTCACCGCGCTCGGCGGCGTGCCGCGTCGCATCATCCTCTCGGGCGGAGTTCTATCGTCGCCGTTCTGGACGCAGCTGGTCGCCGACGTCTTCGGTGTCGAGATGCAGGTGTCCACCCAGCAGCACACCTCGATCGTGGGCGCAGTGCGGATGGGGCTGCTCGCGACCCGCGGTTCGCTGATGCATCCGGCGTTCGACGACACCGAGGTGCGCACGATCACGCCGCGCCTCGAGCGCCGCGCCCAGTACGACGCCGGCTTCGCCCGGTATCTCGACCGTTACACCCGAACCGTCCCCGGATCGGAAGGAGCCCGCGCATGAAGATCCTCGTGACCCCGACCTCACTCTGCCGCGACCCCGACGGCCCCGGCATCCAGCGCCTTCGCGCCGTGTTCGACGAGATCGTGCTGAATCCGCACGGACGTCCGTTGACCGCCGACGAGCTCGTGCCGCTGGTCGGAGACGTCGACGCGATCGTGGCGGGGCTCGACGAGTACACCGCTGAGGTGTTCGATGCCGCCCCGCGGCTGCGCGCCCTCGCCCGATACGGCGTCGGCGTCGACCGGGTCGACCTGGATGCCGCGGCGGCGCACGGTGTGAGCGTGGCGCGCACCCCCGGTGCGAACTCGCTCGCGGTGGCCGAACTCGCGGTGGGACTCGTGTTCGCCGTCGCCCGCGGCATCCCGTTCCTCGACGCCAGCGTGCGCTCGGGCGGCTGGCCCCGCCAGGAGGGGCGCGAGCTCACCGGCGGTGTGTTCGGGCTCATCGGCTTCGGTGCGATCGGCCGCCTCGTGGCGGAACGTGCCCGCGGGCTCGGGATGACGCCCGTCGCCTACGATCCCATGCTGCCGGATGCCGTCTTCGAGACCGCCGGTGTCGAGCGACTCGACCTCGACACCCTGTGCGAGCGATCCGACGTCGTGAGCCTCCACGTGCCGCTCCTGCCGGAGACCGCGCACATCCTCGACGCACGTCGCCTGGCGCTGCTGCCGAAGGGCGCGATCGTCGTCAACACGGCTCGAGGGGGTCTGCTCGATGAGGCGGCGGCGCGTGCCCTGCTCGATGAGGGGCACCTGCACGGCGTCGCCATCGACGTGTACGAGGCCGAGCCGCCGTCGAGTTCGCCGCTGGTCGGTCACGACCGCGTCGTGTCGACACCGCACGCCGGAGGGCACACGGCCGGCGCGGTGCGCCGCATGACGGATCAGTCGATCGACGCGGTCATCGCGATGATCGAGGGCGGCGTGCCCGAGGGGCTCGTCACACCAGCGCCCTGACCTCCGACAGCACGGCGTCGACGTAGCGGCGCGTGTGGTGCTCAGCCGCTTCGGCATCGCCTCGCGCGATGGCCGCGGCGGTCTGCACGTGATTGTGCAGCGACTCCTCGTAGGGGTCTGCGGGCGTGAGGCCGAGATCGGTGCGTCCGGTGATGACGGCGGCGATCGCGGCCTTGTTCGCGGCCAGCATGAGGTTGCCGCTCATGTCGAGGATGAGGTCGTGAAAAGCGACATCGGCTTCGAGGTACGCCGCGGATGCCCCGCGACCGGCGTGCCCGTGCTTCTCGAGCTCTGCCGCGAGTCGGACGATCTCGGCGCGCTGCACGTCGCTGCCGCGGACGGCCGCCAGACGGGCCGCGATCGGCTCGACCGCGGAGCGCATCTCGTTCACGACGACGATCTGCTGGGCGCGGCGCGGCGAGGCCAGCTGCCAACCGATGAGCTGGGTGTTCAGCGCGCTCCACTCGGAGGGCGGGCGCACGGTGAGCCCGACACGGCGCCGGGACGCCAGCATCCCCATGGATTCGAGCACGCGCACGGCCTCGCGGATCACCGTGCGCGACACCGCGTACTGCGCCTCGAGGTCTGCGAGCGTGAAGACCGCCCCGGGCGCCAGCTCGCCCGCGGCGATGCGCAGCCCGAGGGCGTCGAGCACCGAGCCGTGCGATGCCTGCGCCATGACGGTCTCCCATTGATACGATCACATGTTGCGAAAGATACGATTTTTGTGAAAAGCTCGCACTGCTCCACCGACGCTCGGTAGGAGTAGATCGAATCCTAACGCGCGACGCCCGAACGGCTACGAGGCCGGGGACCCCGCTACTCGACATCAACGGAGATACCGATGGAAGATTGGACCCAGACGCTGGGTGCCGGACCGCTGCTCCTCATCGCAGCCGGAGCGATCGCGCTCATCCTGCTGCTGATCATCGTCTTCAAGGTTCACGCCTTCCTGACGCTGATCATCGTCTCGCTGCTCACCGCAGTGGTCGCGCAGGTGCCGATCGCGGCGATCAGCGAAACGCTGACGAGTGGGTTCGGCGGCACACTCGCCGGCGTGGCCCTACTGGTCGCCCTGGGAGCCATGCTCGGCAGGCTCATCGAACATTCCGGTGGCGCGAAGGCACTCGCCGACCGCTTCGTCCAGATCTTCGGCGAGAAGCGCGCACCGTTCGCCCTCGGTATCGCATCGCTGATCCTCGGTTTCCCGATGTTCTTCGACGCCGGCCTGGTCATGATGCTGCCGATCATCTTCGCGATCGCGCGCCGCGTTTCGAAGAACAACGTCCTGATCTTCGGCATCCCGGCAGCCGCGGCCTTCTCGGTCATGCACGTGTTCCTGCCGCCGCACCCCGGTCCCGTCACCGCGACCGAAGCGTACGGCGCGAACCTCGGCCTCGTCCTGCTCGTCGGCCTCGTCATCGTCTTCCCGGTCTGGTACGTCTCGGGTTACCTCTGGGGCAAGTTCGTCGCCACCCGCATCCCGCTTCCGGTTCCCGCGCTGTTCGGCGAGATCGACCAGGACCAGCCGAAGAACCCGCCGAAGGCGTCGACGATCATCTGGCTGCTTCTGCTGCCGATGTTCCTCATCTTCCTCAACACCGGTCTCACGACGCTGGCATCGGCCGGCGTCGTCTCCCGTGACGACCTCTGGGTGCAGGTGCTGGTGCTGCTCGGCAACTCGTTCGTGGCGCTGCTCATCACGGTGCTCGTCGCGACGTTCGTTCTCGGCACGCGCCGCGGCGAGAACGGCTCCGCGCTGGAGAAGGTCGTCGACTCGGCGCTCGGCCCCGTGGCATCCGTCATTCTGATCACGGGCGCCGGTGGCATGTTCGGTGGAGTGCTTCGCGCGTCGGGCATCGGCGACGCCCTCGCCGACACGCTGAGCGACCTCGGCCTGCCGATCATCGTCGCGGCGTACATCATCGCCGTGGTGATCCGCCTCGCACAGGGTTCGGCGACCGTGGCGCTCGTCACGGCAGCGGGACTCGCCGCCCCCGCCGTCATCGCCGGCGACTTCAACGAGCTGCAGGTCGTCGCGATCGTGCTGGCCACCGCCGCAGGTTCGGTGTTCGCCGGTCACGTCAACGACTCGGGCTTCTGGCTCGTCGGCCGCCTCATGGGTATGGACGTGAAGACCACGCTGAAGACCTGGACCGTGCAGCAGACGATCGAATCCATCACGGCGTTCGTCCTGGTGCTCGGCGTCTACGGCCTCGCGTCGGTTCTGTAGCACGCCCGGCATGCGAAACGGGGCGAGTCGGGCACACGCCAGGCCCGCCCCGTTCTCGTTCCATCCGCATCATCTCCGAGAGGACTCCCATGTCTCAGCTGTTCGACGTCACCGACCGCCTCGCCCTCATCACCGGGTCGTCCCGCGGCCTCGGTCGCTCCCTCGCACTCGCTCTCGCTCGTGCGGGTGCGCGCATCGTCGTGCACGGGCGTGACGCGGATGCCGTCGAGGCGACGCGACTCGAAGCCGAACGGCTGAGTGGTCGCCCCGCGCACGCGGTCGTCTTCGACGTGACGGATGCCGCGGCCGTCGAGCAGGCCATCACGGACCTGTTCGAGACCGTCGGGGTACCCGACATCCTCGTCAACAACGCGGGCGTCCAGCGCCGCGCCCCGTTCACCGAGTTCTCGGTCTCGGACTGGGACGACATCGTCGCGGCGAACCTGTCCGGTGTCTTCTACGTGGCGCGCTTCGTCGCGCCCGGCATGGTGGAGCGCGGCAGCGGCAAGATCGTCAACATCGCGAGCGTGCAGTCGCAGCTCGCGCGTCAGACCATCGCGCCCTACTCCGCCACGAAGGGCGGCGTCGCACAGCTCACCAAGGGCATGGCCGCCGACCTCGCGCGACACAACGTGCAGGTGAATGCGCTCTCGCCCGGGTACTTCGCCACCGAGATGAACCGCGCGCTCGTCGATGACGATGCGTTCAGCGGCTGGCTCACCGAGCGCACCCCCGCCCGGCGTTGGGGGGACTTCGCCGAGCTCGACGGCGCACTCCTCTTCCTCGTCTCCGACGCGTCCAGCTTCGTGTCGGGGCAGAACATCTTCGTCGACGGCGGCATGACGGCCGTCGTCTGATCCGATCACCACCTCTTTCCCGGGAGCCCTCATGCGCGCAGCCTTCATCGAGTCCGCGAAGAACATCGTCATCCGCGACGTGCCCACGCCCGAACCCGGCGAGGGGCAGGTGCGCGTGCGCATCGAGTACGTCGGAATCTGCGGATCGGATCTCCACTACTACTACGAGGGCGCGAACGGCGCGTTCGTCGTGCGTGAGCCGCTCGTGCCGGGCCACGAGGTGTCGGGGCACGTCGACGTCGACCCGAGCGGTGAGTTCGCGGCCGGCACGCCGGTCACCGTCCACCCGGCGACCTTCGGCACGCCGAGCGAGAAGATCGCCGATGAGCCGCACCTGTGGCCCGGTGGTGCCTATCTCGGTAGCGCGTCGACCTGGCCGCACACGCAGGGAGGGCTGTCCGAGTTCTTGATCGTCGACCGGGCCATGCTGCGAGTGCTTCCCGAGGGGCTGCCGGTACGCCGCGCAGCGCTCGCCGAGCCGCTCGCCGTGGCCCTCCACGGACTCGCCAAGGCCGGGGATGTCGCGGGGCAGCGCGTGCTGGTGACCGGTTCCGGCCCCATCGGTCTGCTCGCGATCGCGGCGGCGGTCGCGGCGGGTGCCGCGGAGGTCCACGCCACCGATGTGCTCGATGGACCGCTCTCCCGCGCCAAGGCGCTCGGTGCGACCGAGGTGTTCGACGTCACGCGCGATGAGGTGCCCGAGAGCGCCTACGACGTCGTGCTCGAATGCTCCGGTGTCGCCCCATCCGTGTCGACGGCGCTGAGGGCGGCTCGTATCGCCGGCACCGTCGTGCAGGTCGGGATGGTTCCCAACGAGCCGCGCCCCATCAACATCGCGCCCTTCATCTCCAAGGAACTGCGCTGGTTCGGCACGTTCCGATTCAACGACGAGATCGACGCGGCCGTCGCGCTGCTGCTGGCGCAGCCTCGCATCGAGGACGTCGTGACGCACGAGTTCGCCGCCGACGACATCGAAGCGGCGTTCGCTGCGGCTCGCGACTCGGAAGCATCGGGGAAGGTGCTGGTCGCCGTCTGGCGCTGATCGGGCTGACCCCGACGCACCGCTGCCGTGCACACCCGTCGATGCGGATGAGCCCCGGCTCGACGCACCATGCCCCCTCGCCTCGGCTCCCCTGCCCGCCCGCACCATCGGCGAGCGATCCGCAGCGCCCCCGGTCAGCCGAGCGGTTCAGGGTCGAAGTCGAAGAGGCCTCCGAAGGGAAAGCTTCGTTCCCCGTGTCACGGGGTCGTGCTGCACCGTCTCGGTGGAGATCACGACGCGGGACCTCGGGGTGATGAGAACCTTGACCCGCCGATTCCCGACGACGACGAACTCGACGAACGCCGCAGGCCCGTTCGCCGCCGTCTCGATCTGTCGCAGGAGCTCGACGAGGTCTTGTTCCTGGGCGAGGTGCGCGCTGACGCCGTCGATCAGGATCTCTGTTCTCTCCATCGTTCGCATGCCATCCTTCCCGGAACCCTACGCCCGCGTCGACCCGGGCGGGATCGGGGTTGCGCGAATACGGATGCCCTGCGAGAGAAGTCCGGTGAAGACGTATGGTTGCTCCATGGGAACCCTGGAGTACAACAGCGCCCGTCCTCCGGTCGAGATCGATGATCGGACGCTGGCGCATCTGAAGATCGTGATCGGCACGAAGCTGCGTCGTCAGGAGAGCTTCATGATGACGTGGCTTCCCGAGGTGAAGAACCCGGCCGGCCGTTTGACCATCTGGATGCATCCGAGCATCCCTCTGGTCTTCTCGTTCGACGAGGCGGCTCTGCCGCCGATCGACGGCCGTCGCATCGAACGCCTGATGGAGGCGCTCAATTCGCGAGGAGAACTGGTCCTCGATCAGCTCGAGGCGTGAGACGCCCGATCGCCTCGGACACTCGCTTCTCGAACAGCCGTGGCCGCCCGGCATCACCCGGGACGGCCACGGCTGACAGGGATGTGACGTTACGACCGACGCACCCGGCGGCGCACCATCAGCCCCGCGCCGAACATCAGCGCCAGAACCGCGGCCCACACCGCCGGCATCAGGATCTCTCCACCGGTCTGGGCGAGCGCATCGCCACCGGCATCCGCACCCGCACCGGCGCCCGGTGCCGCCGTCACGGTCACTGCGGCGGTCACCTCGGTGCCGTCGGGGAGGATGACGACGAGCGTGTGCGCTCCGGCCGGAACGGATACCGGGATCGTGACGGTCGTCGAGAAGGCTCCCGCGTCCGACGCGGTCACGGATCCGAGGGCGACCGGCGTGGAGCGCAGGTCGAGCTTCAGCTGAGCCCCGGCGGCGAAACCGGCACCACTGATCTTGAGGCTTCCGCCCGCGACCACCGTCGACGATCCGAGAACCACGGCGGGAGCATCCGAACCCGGCTCCTCCGCAGCGGTTACGGTGACCGCTGCGCTGGTCGCCTCGGCCGGGACGTATCCCTCGAGGGTCCCGCCGACGCGTACGGAGAGCGCGCGGCCTGCGAGGTCCGCCGGGATCGAGAACGTGGCCGAGGTCGCGCCCTCGATGGCCTCGCCGTCCGCCAGCCACTGGAAGGAGAACGTGGTGCCCTCGGTCCACTCGCCGGGCGCCGCGGTGACCTCGGCGCCGACCGTTGCCGTTCCGGTGATCGACGGCGTGCCGACGACGAGCTCGCCGAGCTCGGGCTCCGCCGCCTGGCAGGCCTCGCCGCAGATCACGAAGTCGGACTGCAGACCCTTGTGGTCGCTGGTCCACAGCGTCTGCGGAGTGAAGATCTCCTCGTCCGAGACCGGCAGGGCGCGGGCGCCGCGCACGATGTCGCCCTTCGGTCCGACGATGCGCGTCCCCGTCAGGGTGAGGCGGTCATCCGGCGCGAAGAAGATGTAATCGATGCGGTCGCGCTCGTCGGCCTCGGGCGCCCACGCGAGCTGCGAGACGCTGACGTTGGGGGTGTCGGCCGGCCACGTGAATCCCGGGTGGGTCACGGGGTCGGGGTACACGGCGCGGTACGCGTCGACGAGGCCGCCGTCACGGAGCACGCTGGTCGTCTTCCACGGGGCCACGACGCCGTTGTGGTCGTAGAGGTTCGCCGTGGTCTCGGTCCAGTCGAGCACCGACGGCTCGTTCATGTCGGCGCCCATGATCGTGAGTCGTCCGGCGGTGCGCTCGGTCGCCATGTCGGCGGTCAGCGCGGCGGCGGCGGCCGGTCGCCCCGACGCCTCGTTGGCCGCGAGGATCTGCGGCACGTCGGTGACGGGGGCTGCGAGCTTGTTCCACCCGCGCCACTCGGCCGGGAACCCGGGGGCGAGCACGTCACCCGCGTATCCGCGGGGAAGGTAGGTGGCGTAGTAGCGGTACTCGAGGTGGCCGCCGTACGCGGCGATCTGCGTGTCGCCGACCTGCACGATCGCCTTCGTCCAACCGCCCTGGGTGCCGGGCACCGCGACGACTCCCGCGTCGACGATCGGGTAGCGCGAGATGACGCCCGCGCTGCCGCCGGTGGAGTGGTAGTCGAAGCCGAGGTCGCGGGCCACGGCCGCCGTCGCGCTCTGCGCCTCCTCGACGAAGATCAGATCGGCGCCGATCTCGGTGAGCATCGTCGCGTCGGTGGTCTTGCCCCAGACGTTGAGCTGCACGACCGACAGGTCGATCGGCTTGGTCGGGTCGACCTCCGGGCCCTCACCCGGCTCCTCGACGACCGGCCCGCCGGCGATGGTGAACGGTGTCGGCTCGCTGACTCGGGAGTAGCCGTCGTTGTAGAGGTACTCGACGCGATAGTTCCCCGCGGGAAGCGGGTTGCCGGTGCGGTCGCTCGTGGGCAGCTGCACCGTGCCGGTCGCGCCGGGCGCATACGCCCAGGCCATGCCGCAGGCGTCGCAGGGCTCGGGCGTGGACTCCGGGTAGATCGCCACCCAGTTCGTGGCCGTCGGGCGATCCGTCGAGTACGCGACCGAGAGGGTTCCCCCGACCGCGACGTCGGAGCTTGCGAGAGTGACGCCGGATGCCGCGGCGACGGCGGGCGACGCGGCCAGCAGGGGCGACACGAGCAGTGCTCCGGCTGCGGCGAGCGCGGCGAGCAGGTGCGCACTCCGACGGGGGCGCACCGCGCGGGGAGGTGACGAGGACATGTCTGACGTGATCCTTCCGGGAACGGTGTCGGCGTCCCCGACGGGACGCCCCTCGGAGGTCGTGATCGCCTCCTGCAGCGACAGAACAGCCGCAAGATGACCGGACGATGAACGCGATTCGTCCGGGCGGCGACGGCGACGGCATCCGCTCCGAATCCGGGAGCCCACGATGCACAGTTGTACAGCCCGCGCCCGGCTCAGCCCGGGTGGCGAGTGAGCGAGGATCCCTGCAACGACACCTGCATCTGGAAAGACATGGCATCGGGAAGGTAGTGGTCGTCGCCGGCTTCGATCGCGCGCCCGTCGCCGGAATAGCTGACGCGTTGCACGCGCAGCAGCGGACTCGACCGTCGGATGCCGAGAAGACGGGCATCCTCGCTGGACGCCGCGATCGCGTCGATCGTCTGCTCCCCGGAGAGCATCCGCACGCCGCGCGATTCCAACGCACCGACGACGGACGGTTCGTCGGGCGAGAGCTCTTCGATGATCGGGGCGATCCACGACGGATAGGCCGTGCGCTCGAGCATGACGACGCGGCCGTTCAATGACCGCAGTCGCACGACTTCCAGCACCTCGCCGATGCCGCGACCACCCCGGAACCGACGCACTTCGGTCGCGGTCGCCGGACGACGCACCTGCGAGAGCACGTGCCCTCCGGGCTCCATGCCGCGGCTCGACGCCCACTGCGCGAACGACCGCATCTCCGAGAAGCGTTGGCTCTGGGCTGCCGTGCGCACCAACCAGCCCGACCCGCGGCGGGGAGCGATCGCCCCCTGCCGCGCCATGAGCACGAGCGCGTTGCGCACGGTGCCGCGCGAGACGTCGTAGGTCGCCGCGAGCTGCGCTTCGGACGGCAGCATCCCGGAGGCGTCGAAACCCCCGTCGGCGATCTGGATCGTGAGGTCGCGGGCGATCTCGCGATATCGATGCACGACGCCAGGTTATCCGCCGACGTCGTGTCGCCGTCACTCCACCGTGAACTCCACCCCGAGCAGCACCTCCTCGCGCGACGACGGGCCCACCAGCAGGGCGAACTCGCCCGGCTCGACGACGCGCACGCCCGCGGCATCCACGATCGTGCAGTCGGCCACGGGCACCTCGACCCGCACCCGCGCCGACTCCGCCGGTGCGAGCTCGACCTGGCGGTACGACTTGAGTTCGCGATCGGTCCAGCTGACGCTCGTCACGGCATCCCGCACGTAGACCTGCACCGTCTCGCGCACCGGCCGCGCACCCGTGTTCGTCACCGTCACGTGCCCGACGACGATGTCGTCGCGGCCGAGCTCCGAACGCTCCAGCGCGAGGTCCGAGTACGCGACCGTCGTGTACGACAGCCCCTCTCCGAATCCCCAGGCCGGCGCCTGCGTGAGATCGGCGTACCGGTCGCCGTGCTGGCCGCGGATCTGGTTGTAGTACGTCGGCTGCTGGCCGACGTGGCGCGCGAACGAGATCGGCAGACGCCCCGAGGGCTCGACCTCGCCCGCGATGATCTCGGCGATCGCGCGCCCGCCCTGCATGCCCGGGCTCGCGGCCCAGATCACGGCGGCGGCCTGCGAGACGGATGCCGGCAGCACGAGCGGCTTCGACGCCATCAGCACCACCACCACGGGTGTGCCGGTCGCGATCACCGCGTCGAGCAGGGCGTTCTGCCCGCCGATGAGTTCGAGCGTGGCGGTCGAGCGGCCCTCGCCGACGAGTTCGATGCGATCTCCGACGACGGCGACCACGACATCGGCGGCCTCGGCGGCGGCGACCGCTTCGGCGATCAGTGCCTCATCCGGGGCGCACGGCTTCACGATGCGCGGGCGCGGCTGCCCGTCGGGGAACAGCGCGCCCTGCGGGTCGTCCTCGAGGGTGAGGATGTGGGCGCCGCGGGCGTGCGAGACCTCCCAGCCGCCGACGCCCGACAGCCCGTCGAGCACGGTCGTGATCATCTCGCGCGGCTGCCCGTCGAGCCATCCGGCCTGGCCCGACCCTCCGGCCCAGTCGCCGAGCTGCGTCTGCGCGTCGTCGGCGAGCGGTCCCACGACGGCGACCTTCGTCGGCGTGGACGCCGAGAGCGGCAGCACCCCGTCATTCTCGAGCAGCACGATCGATCGACGCGCGATCTCGAGGTTGAGGTCGGCGTGCGCGCTGCTGCCGACGATCCCGTCGAGGTCGTCGCGCGGCAGGCGCGGGTCCTCGAACAGACCCAGTTCGAACTTGAGGGTGAGGATGCGCGCGGCCGCGGCGTCGAAGGCATCCGCCGGCAGCAGCCCGCGCTCGACGGCGTCGAGCGCGCCCTCGAAGAACCCGGGGGTGGTCATGATCATGTCGTTGCCGGCGCGCGTCGCGGCGGCCGAGGCGTGCGCGTAGTCGGGCTGCACATGCTGCTCCCACACCATGCGCCCGACGTTGTCCCAGTCGGTGACGAGGGTGCCGGTGTAGCCCCACTCGCCGCGCAGCACGTCGGTGAGCAGCCAGTCGTTGGTCGTGATCGGCACGCCGTCCATCGTCTGGTACCCCAGCATGAACACCCGGCAGCCCTCGCGGGCGACCCGCTCGAACGGCGGCAGGAACCACGAGCGCAGCTTGCGGCGCGAGATGTCGGCCTCGCTGGCGTCGCGCCCACCCTGGGTCTCGGAGTACCCGGCGAAGTGCTTGGCGGTCGCGAGGATCGCGGTCGGGTCGTCGAGCCCGTCGCCCTGGTAGCCGCGCACCATGGCCGAGGCGAGCTCGCCGATGAGGAACGGGTCCTCACCGAACGACTCGTCGATGCGCCCCCAGCGCAGGTCGCGGGCGATGCAGAGCACGGGAGAGAAGGTCCAGTGGATGCCGGTGGCCGCGACCTCCACGGCGGTGGCCCGGGCCACCCGTTCGACGAGACCGGCATCCCACGACGCGGCCATGCCGAGTTGGGTGGGGTAGATGGTCGCGCCGGGCCAGAAGGAGTGTCCGTGGATGCAGTCCTCGGCGACCAGCAGCGGAATGCGCAGGCGCGTCTCGGCGGTCAACGCGTTCGCGCGCAGGATCCGCTCGGGCGACGTGTGCAGGATCGACCCGGCATGACGGCGCAGGACGTGGTCGTCGAGGTCGTCGCGCGCGTCGAGCTGCAGCATCTGCCCGACCTTCTCCTCGAGCGTCATGCGTCCGAGGAGGTCGGCGACGCGCTCGTCGATCGAGAGGGTGGGGTCCTGGTACGGCAGAGCCGTTGTGAGGGTGGGAGAGGTCATCACTTCGCGTTCCGTGTCGAGATGTTCGATGAGTTCTGCGTGGTCGTATCGTCGCGGGTCGAGCTGGGCGGAGCATCGGTGTTCGCCATCGGGATGCTGCGCACCGCGGTGACGGCGTCGTTCACGTCGAGCCCCTTCTTCTTCATCGCGCGCGCCCGCTCGCCGGCCGAGCGCAGGCGCGGGTTGACGTACTCGTCGATGCCGAAGTTGATGAGCGAGAGCGCGACGCCGATGATCGCGATGCAGAGTCCGGCGGGCACGTACCACCACCAGAGCCGCGGGAACGCGCCGTTCTGCTGGGCCCAGAAGAGGATCGTGCCCCAGTTGAGGTTGTTCACCGGGATCACCCCGATGAAGGCCAGCGTGGTGAGTCCCAGGATCGCGGCGGTCACGGTGCCGACGAAGCTCGACGCGATGAGCGCCATGAGGTTCGGCAGCATCTCGACCGTGATGATGCGGCGCAGGGGCTCGCCGTTCGCGCGCGCCGCCTGGATGAAGTCGCGGTTGCGCAGCGACATGGTCTGCGCGCGCAGCACGCGCGCACCCCACGCCCAGCCGGTGAGACCGAGCACCGCGGCGATGAGGATGAGCGGCGGGTTGTCGAACTGCGAGGCGATGATGATGATCAGCGGGATGCCGGGGATCACGAGGAACACGTTCGTCAGCGCCGACAGCGACTCGCTCTTCCAGCCGCGCACGTACCCGGCGATGACGCCGACCGTGATCGCGATGACCGTGGCGATCGCCGCCGAGAGGAAGCCGACCACGATGACGCCGCGGGTGCCGAAGATGATCTGACTGAGCACGTCCTCCCCCATGTGCGTCGTGCCGAGCCAGTGCTCGAACGACGGCGGTTGACGCAGCGCCGAGCGGTCCTTCTGGGTCGGGCCGTAGGGCGCGATCCAGTCGGCGAAGATCGCGATCAGCACGAAGACGCCGAGGATGACGAGCCCCGCGATCGACTTGCGGTTGCGGAACATCGCGAACGCCTGCGCGAGCTGCGACCAGAAGGTCTTGCGCTCGGGCGGGACGGATGCCGGGGTGCGCAGCGTCGCGGTCTCGGGCATGCCCGAGACGACGGGCGACCCGTCGGGGGCAGCGCTGCCGGTGGTGGTGGGAACGGTCATCTCAGGCCTCCGTCTGGCGGGTGCGCGGGTCGAGGTACGCGTAGACGACATCGGCGAGGATGTTGGCGGCGAGCACCGAGAGCGTGATCACCAGGAAGACGCCCTGCATGAGCGCGAAGTCCTTGGCGTTGGTGGCGTCGAGCAGCAGCTTGCCGAGGCCGGGATAGCTGAACACCATCTCCATGACGATCGTGCCGCCGACGATGAAGCCGATCGACAGAGCGAAGCTCTGGATCTGCGGCAGCACCGCGTTGCGGGCAGCGTAGGCCCAGAGGACGCGCCGGTTGGGCATGCCCTTCGCCTGCGCGACGGTGATGTAGTCCTCGTCGAGCACGGTCAGCATCATGTTGCGCATGCCGAGCATCCACCCGCCGAGCGAGGCGATGATGATCGTCAGTGCGGGCAGCGTGCCGTGCATGATCACCTGCCCGATGAAGTCGAGGCTCCACTCGGGCGACTGCCCCTTGTCGTAGGCGTGCGACGACGGGAACCACTTGAGCGTCGACGAGAAGATCGCGATCGCGATGAGGCCCAGCCAGAAGTACGGGATCGTGTTGAAGAAGGTCGTGATCGGGATGAGCGCGTCGAGCCTGCTCCCCCGCTTCCAGCCGACGATGGCGCCGCCGACGGTGCCGATGAGGAAGGAGATGATCGTCGCGAGGCCGACCAGGCCCAGCGTCCACGGCAGGGCGGCCGCGAGCACCTCGCCCACCGGCCGCAGCCCGTGCAGCGTCGAGATGCCGAGGTCGCCGCGGAACAGCATGCCCCAGTACTCGACGTACTGCTGCCAGATGGACTTGTCGCTGTCGATGCCGAGCAGGATGCGCAGCGACTCCGCCGCCTCCGGGCTCACGTTGCGGTTGCGCGCGAGGTACGAGCTGACCGCATCGCCCTTCATGAAGCGCGGCAGGAAGAAGTTGATCGTGATCGCGGCCCAGAGGGTGAACAGGTAGAAGCCCGCGCGCCCGAGGAAGAAGCGCCAGGCGACCGGGCGTCGCCCGCGCTCGGCGGTCGTCGCTGTCGTGCCGACCTCGAGCGCGTCCTGCTGGATGAGGTCGTTGTCGTCGAGCTGGGGGAATGCGGTGCTCACAGCGCGCCTCCGTTCGCGGATGCCGAGGCGAAGTGCTTCTCGGGATCGGGGGATGCCGCGCGCAGCTCGCGCGTGTACGGGTCCTGCGGGTTCAGGATGACGTCGTCGGCGGTGCCGTACTCGACCACCCGCCCCTGGTTGAGCACCATGATCTCGTCGCTGAAGTGACGCGCGGTGGCGAGGTCGTGCGTGATGTAGAGCACGCCGAGCCCCTCTTCGCGCTGGAGGTCGGCGAGCAGGGTCAGCACGCCGAGGCGGATCGAGACGTCGAGCATCGACACCGGCTCGTCGGCCACCAGGATCGACGGGCGCGAGGCCAGCGCGCGGGCGATCGCGACGCGCTGACGCTGGCCGCCCGACAGCTCGTGCGGGCGGCGATCGATCACGGCATCCGCATCGAGACGCACCCGGGCGAGCAGGCGACGCACCTCGTCCTCCGTCTCCTTCTTCGGCACGACATCGTCGAGGCGGATCGGCCGCTCGAGGTGGTAGCGGATCGAATGGTAGGGATTGAGCGAGGCGAACGGATCCTGGAAGACCATGCGCAACTGCTGGCGGTAGCGCCGCAGGCCCTTCCCGCGGCGGGGCACGGGTGCACCGTCGAGCAGCACCCGCCCGCCCGTGGGGGTCTCGAGCTGCGTGAGGATCTTCGCGATCGTCGACTTGCCGCTGCCCGACTGCCCGACGAGGCCGAGCGTGCGCCCCGAGTCGAGGGTGAAGCTCACGTCGTCGAGCGCGGTGATCTGCCCGGCGCCGCGCACCGTGTAGGTCTTGGTGATGTTCTGGAACTCGAGGGTGGTCATCGCACCAGCACCCCTCTCTCCCCGGTGAGCCGGGGGAACGACGACAGCAGCGTGCGCGTGTACTCCTGCTGCGGCTGCCGCCAGATGTGCTCGGCGGTGGCGAGCTCGATGATCTCCCCCTCGCGCATGATCGCGATGCGGTCGCTGATCTCGAGCAGCAGCGGCAGATCGTGGGTGATGAAGATCACCGAGAAGCCGAACTCGTGCCGCAGTTGCGAGATCTGCTTGAGGATCTCGCGCTGCACCAGCACGTCGAGGGCGGTGGTCGGCTCGTCCATCACCATCAGCTGCGGTCGCAGAGCGAGCGCCATCGCGATCATCACGCGCTGACGCATGCCGCCCGACAGCTCGTGCGGGAAGGAGCGCACGCGCTGCCGCCCCACCTTCACGATCTCGAGCAGCTCTTCGGCCTCGGCCCGCCGCTGACGGCGGTTCATGTCGGGACGGTGGATCTCGAACACGTCCTCGAGCTGCGAACCGATCGTCGCCACCGGGTTCAGGGCGTTCATGGCGCCCTGGAACACCATCGACACCTTGTCCCAGCGGAAGCGCTGCATCGCATCGACGTCGAGGGAGTTGATGTCGACGTCGACGCCCGACGCGTCGTGGAACGTGACGTCGCCGCCGGTGATCACAGCCGGCGCCCGCAGCAGACGCTGCACACCGTACGCGAGCGTGGTCTTGCCGCATCCGCTCTCGCCGGCGAGACCGAGGATCTCGCCGCGCTGCAGTTCGAGGGTGACGTTCTTCACCGCCGCGACGGGCGGGTCGACGTCGTACACGACCGAGAAGTCGCGCACGGTGAGCAGGGGGTCTGGCATGGGGGTTCCTTCGTGGGGGTGCGGCACTGGGGCCCTTCGACAGGCTCAGGGGACCCAGTACCGGCGGGGCGAGGGCCTTCGACAGGCTCAGGACCGCGTGGGTGGCTGAGCCTGTCGAAGCCCCGGCCTCCTCGTTGTGGTCTACTCGGCCGGCTTGAGCTTCGTGAGGATCAGCACGATGTTCTGCTGCGTCGGGTCACCCGAGGCGTAGGGGTCGTCCTCCGACGGCCAGCCGACATAGTTGCGCGTGTTGAACTCGCCCAGCAGCGGGTGCGCGCCGAGCGGGATCGCCGGCACCTGCTCGACGAAGATCTTCTGCAGCGTGTCGAGCGACGCGGTGCGCTCCTCGTCCGACGAGGCGTTCGCGTAGGTGTTCAACGCTTCGGTCGCGGCGGGGTCCTCGAACCGGCCGAAGTTGAATCCGGCGACGCCCTCCGGCGAGATCCACCGCGGATCCATGGTCGAGGTGTACAGGCCGTAGGCCGTGCCGCTGTCCTCCAGCCAGTGGATGATCGCCGAGAACGTACCGTTGTCGCGCGGGTCGGCCCAGCCGCCCCAGTCGGGCATGTCGATCTTGACCTCGGCGCCGATGGACTCCTTGACGTCCTCGGCGATGAGCTCCTGCGCGGTGTTCCAGTCGCTCCAGCCCGAGGGCACCGAGAGCGTGAACGAGACGGGGGCGCCGTCGGGGTCGACGAGCGCGTCGTCCTTCCAGGTGTAGCCCGCTCCCTCGAGCAGGTCGCGGGCCTTCTCGGCATCCACCTCGTAGTTCTGGCCCTCGAACTCGGGCTGGATCTCGTCCTCGAGGATCGACGACAGACCCGTCACCGACCAGACGGCCTCGCTGGCGCCCTCGCGGGCGATGTCGACGTAGGCGTCGCGGTCGATCACCCAGGCGAGCGCCTGACGGAACGCCGGGTCGTCGAACGGCTTCTCCTGCAGGTTCATGAACAGGGTGGCCGAGCCCGTGGTCGGAGCCACGAAGTACTGGTTGTGCTCGGGGTCGGCGTCGAGGAACTGCTGCTGGATCTGCGGGATGAACGCCTGCGCCCAGTCCGCCTCGCCCTGCGCGAGAGCGGTGGTCAGCGCCGTGTTGTCGCCGTACGAGACGTAGTGCAGCTCGGGCACGGCGAGGTCGCCGCCCCAGTAGTCGTCGCGCGCCTCGAGGGTGACCGACTCGGTCGACCAGTTCGACATCGCGTACGGGCCGGTGCCGACGAGGTCGTCGCCGAGGACGGGGTCGGTGGCGGGCTCGTCGAGGTTCTCCCAGATGTGCTTCGGCACGATCGGCACGTGCAGCACGCGCGCCTGGTTGACGTACTTCGACTCGCCGAACGTGAGGGTCACGGCGTCGCCGTCGACGGTCGCCCCCTCGAACTTGAGGCCGGCGGTGTCGAGCGCGGGGGTCGAGACGAGCTCGTAGGTGAAGACGATGTCGTCGGCGGTGAAGGGCTCGCCGTCGCTCCAGGTGACGCCCTCGCGGGGCACGACCGTGAGCTGCGTGTAGTCGTCGTTCCACTCGATGCTCTCGGCGAGCCACGGGGTGACTCCGCGGTCGCCGGTCTGGTTCACGAGCCCGAGGGTCTCGAAGATGACCTTGCCGTACCCGTACTTCGAGGCGGCGGAGTCGCCGACGTAGGGGTTGTTCGACTCGGTGGTGATCGCGCCGTCCGGCTTGGCGATCGTGAGGGCGGCGGAGCCGGAGCCCTCACCGGCATCCGATGATCCACCGGACGAGCATCCGGCGAGCGCGGTGGTGCCGAGCGCGGTGACCGCCGCGAGGGCGATCAAGGACCTTCTGAGCTTCATTGCTTCTCCTTGGGGCACGGGTCATTGTGCTGCGTTGCCGTCGAGCGGTCGGTCGCTCGGCGGCGTCGTGATTTGCTTACTGGCGAGAAAGTAAGCTTTCGTGAGGTTACCTACTGGTGAGTAAGATGGCAAGCCTGAACATCGAAGACGGGGGTCGCGTGAACGAGAGCAGCGAGAAGTCGCGGGTGCGCCCGGCGACCCGCGCCAAGCGCGAGTCGATCCTCCAGGCCGCCGTCGAGATCTTCGGCAACAAAGGATCGACCAACGGCACGCTCGCCGACGTCGCCGAGCAGGTGGGCATGACCCACGCCGGCGTTCTCCACCACTTCGGGTCGAAGCAGAAGCTGCTGCTCGAGGTGCTCGCCTACCGCGACCAGGCCGACGTGGCCGACCTCGCCGAGAAGCACATCCCCGATGGCCCCGAACTCTTCCTGCACCTCGTACGCACGGCCTTCGCGAACGAGCTGCGCCCCGGGATCGTGCAGGCGTACACCGTGCTGTCATCGGAGTCGGTCACCGACCACCACCCCGGGCGCGAGTACTTCGAGGAGCGCTACACGACCCTCCGCCGCGAGGTCACCGCGGCGTTCCGCGAGCTCTGCGCACAGGAGGGGGTCACCGAGCCCGACACGATCGCGGCGGCGGCCGCCAGCATCCTCGCCGTCATGGACGGCCTGCAACTGCAGTGGCTGCTGCACCCCGACCTCATCGAGCTCGGCGAGACCAGCGCTTTCGCCATCCGGGCGATCGTCACCGCGGTACTGCGGCCCGGCCCCGCCCTCGAGACCTACGTCGCCGGCGCCTGAGCCGGGGGCGACGCCCGGGCGGCATACCGGCCCGCCGGATAGGCTCGGGCCATGACGATCGATCTCGAAGCGCTCTACGTCGACCTGCACCAGCACCCCGAGCTCTCCTTCCAGGAGACCCGCACCGCCGGCATCGCCGCCGGCCATTTGCGCGACCTCGGACTCGAGGTGCACGAGGGCGTCGGAGTGACGGGTGTGGTCGGCATCCTGACCAACGGCGACGGCCCCGTCGTGTGGGTGCGCGCCGATATGGACGCCCTCCCCGTCGGCGAGCAGACCGGCCTCGCCTACGCCAGCACCGCGACCGGCATCGACCCCGCCGGCAACACGGTGCCGGTCATGCACGCGTGCGGCCACGACATGCACGTGACCGCGATGATCGGTGCCGTCGAGAAGCTCGTGGCCGATCGCGCCGACTGGTCGGGCACCCTCGTCGTGCTCATCCAGCCGGCCGAGGAGTACGGCGCCGGCTCCCGCGCGATGCTCGACGACGGCCTGCTCGACATCGCCCCGAAGCCCGACATCGTGCTCGGCCAACACGTCACCCCGCTGCCCGCCGGAACGATCGGTGTGCGCCCCGGCACGCAGATGGCGGCATCCGACGGCCTCACCGTCACCCTGCACGGCCGCGGCGGGCACGGCTCGCGCCCGCACTCCACGATCGACCCGATCGTGATGGCAGCCGCCACCGTCATGCGCCTGCAGACCATCGCCTCACGCGAGGTCGACCCGCGCGACGTCGCCGTCGTGACCGTGGGCTCCATCCACGCCGGCCTCAAGAACAACATCATCCCGGCCGAGGCGAAGCTCGAGCTCAGCCTGCGCTACCCGAACGACGAGATGCGCGACCGCGTGCTCGCGAGCGTCGAGCGGATCGTGCGCGCCGAGGCCGCGGCATCCGGAGCCGAGCGCGAGCCCGAGATCCGCACCGACCACACCCTGCCGCCCACGATCAACGATGCGGATGCCACGGCGCGCGTCACCCGGGCACTGCAGAGTGTTCTCGGCGAGGCATCCGTCGTCGATCCCGGCATGTTCACCGGCAGCGAGGACGTCTCGTGGTTCGCCCGCGACACCGGCGCGCCCCTCGTGTTCTGGTTCTGGGGTGGCGTCGACCCGGCGACGTTCGCAGCGGCGATGGCCGGCGGCACGCTCGACAAGGACATCCCCACCAACCACTCGCCGTACTTTGCGCCGGTCATCCACCCGACGATCGAGGTCGGGGTCACCGCGATGTCGACCGCCGCGCGGGAGTTCCTCGGCTGATGCCGGGGCGGGGCGTGCACTAACTCAGGAAGAACGGGACGGGTCGCCCTTTCCGACCACCGTTTCGGCGCGATTCAGCCCGTTTGTCCTGAGTTAGTGCCACCCACCCCGCGCACAACTCCGGAGAAATCGTCGGCGCGCGGCCACTCCGGCCCCGACGCTCGCCGGGCGAACGCGTGCACCAACTCAGGAAGAACGGGTCAGATTGCCCCTTCGAGCCCGGTTTCAGCGCGTTTCGACGAGATTTTCCTGAGTTAGTGCCACCCGCCGTGCGCGTAACCGCGGAGACGGGCCCGCTCAGCCGCCGATCGCGTTCATCCCGCGCGCGGGCTGCAGGAACGACGGGTCGTCGATCGCGTGCCCCGGCAGCTTGCCGAGGATGCAGGAGCGCAGCAGGTCGGCGATCGCGTCATCGCGCTGACCGGGAACGGATGCTTCGCCCCGCAGCAGCCCCGTGAGGTCGTACTCGTCGTTCGAGAAGAGGCAATTGCGCAGTTGTCCGTCGGCGGTGAGCCGCAGCCGGTCGCACGCGCCGCAGAACGGGGCGGTGACCGAGGCGATCACGCCGACCTTGTGCGGTCCGCCGTCGATGCGCCACTTCTCGGCGGGCGCTCCCCCGCGCCCCGGCACCGGGTCCAGCGACCACCGCTCGCCGAGGGCCTCGAGGATCTCCTCGCGCGTGACCATCGTCGCGCGATCCCACGTGTGCCCGGCGTCGAGTGGCATCTGCTCGATGAAGCGCAGTTGCGCACCGACCTCCATCGCGAAGGCCACGAGGTCGGCGAGCTCGTCGTCGTTCACTCCGCGCATCGCGACGGCGTTGAGCTTGAGAGGGCGCAGACCGGATGCCGCGGCCGCCGCGATCCCCTCGAAGACGTCGTCGAGCCGGTCTCGCCGCGTGAGGTCGGCGAACTTCTGCCGGTCGATCGTGTCGATGCTGATGTTGAGGCGCGCGAGGCCGGCGTCGATGAGTGCGGGGAGCTTCTGCGCCAGGCTGATGCCGTTGGTCGTCATCGCGACCTCGACCGGGCCGTCCTCGCCCTGGATGCGCGAGATACGCCGCACGACGTCGACGATGTCGGGACGCAGGAGCGGTTCACCCCCGGTGAGGCGGAAGGTGCGGATGCCGAGGGATGCGGCGACCTCGGCGACTTCGACGATCTCGTCGGTCGAGAGGATACTCGTGCGCGCGAGCCATTCGTTGCCCTGCTCGGGCATGCAGTAGGTGCAGCGCAGCGAGCAGCGATCAGTGAGCGAGATGCGCAGGTCGCGGTGCACACGGCCATGCGTGTCGACGAGTCCGCGCGGATCGATCTCCGCCCGCTCGCGTGGCGCGTCGGCAGGCGCTCGGCGGCCGATCACGACCGGTACGGCCGTCATCGCTGCCCCACTGTCCCCGTCATCCTCCGAGACTAACCCGTGGAATACCGGTCGGGGCGGGCGCGTCGGCGATCGACGGGGGATTGCCAGGGCGCACGGAGGGCCGTGGGGCGGACGCCACCGGACGGTTGCCGTGGCCGAATCAGTCGACGGCCACGAACCGCACGGTGCCCGGGTCGATCCGCACGCGCACCGTACCCCCGACCGCGAGCCCCCCGGCATCCGCCAGCGGCACGTCGACGACCCCGACACCGGTCCGCACGCGCACGCCGCTGAGGGTCTGCTCCAGGTCCGTCACGGTGACCGCCCAGGCGTCCGCACCCGCCCTCTCGCCCCCGACCAGCCGCACATCCCCCGGGCGGAACACCGCGGCCAGCGGCGCCCCGTCGACCGCGGCGAGCGCCCTCGACGCGGCATCCGCACTCGCGAGTCGCACCTCGCCGGCAACCCAGTCCCCGCCGTCCGCGACGCCGACGAGGCGGTTCACCCCGCCGATGCTGGCCACGAAGTCCGACGCCGGCTCGCCCAGCACATCGCGCACCGGCCCGCTCTGCGTGACCCGTCCCGCCTCGATGACGAGCAGCCGGTCGGCGAGCGCGATCGCATCGGCGGCGTCGTGGGTGACGGCGACGGTCGTGACGCCGTCGAGCTGTTCCCGCAGCATGCGACGGATGCCGGCCGCCGTGTCGGGGTCGAGCGCGACGAGCGGTTCGTCGAGCAGCACGGCCTTCGGTGAGGCGGCGAGCGCGCGGGCGACCGCGACGCGCTGGCTCTCGCCGCCCGACAGTTCGTGCGGCATGCGATCGCCGGCGCCGGGCAGCCCGACGCGCGCGACCCACTCGTCGGCGGATGCCCGGGCAACACGAGCCGCGACGCCCGCCGACCGCGGGCCGAAGGCGACGTTCTCGCGCACCGAGAGATGCGGGAAGAGGCGGGCGTCCTGCCCGAGCAGCACGATTCCGCGGTGCATGGGGGCGACCTGCACGCGCGGCGACGACACCCGGTCGACGACGCGCCCGTCGACCGAGATCTCGCCGCCGCCGAGGGGCACGAGGCCTGCGAGCGCCTGCAGCAGCGTCGACTTGCCCGCCCCGCTCGGTCCCATCACCGCGACGGTCTCGCCCGCGGCCACCTCGAGCGCGACATCGACCACGAAATGCTCGCGCGCGACGACCACTCGGCCCTGCAGCGCCGTCATCGCGCAGCCCCCGGACGCCAACCCCGCACGAGCAGCAGCACGATGATCGCCGTGGCGAGCAGCAGCAGGGCGAGAGCGACCGCCGCCCCCTGCGTCACCCCCGCGCCGTTGAACGCGGTGTAGATCGCGAGCGGCATGGTCTGCGTGACGCCGGGTCGGTTGCCGGCGAACAGCGCGGTCGCCCCGAATTCGCCGATCGCCCGGGCGAAGCACAGCACGACGCCCGCCACGATGCCGGGTGCGGCGAGGGGGAGGGTGATGCGGCGCAGGATCGTCCAGCGTCCGGCTCCGAGTGCAGCGGCCGTGCGCTCGTGGTCGACGCCCGAGGCGCGCACGGCACCCTCGACGGCGAGCACGAGGAACGGTAGGGCGACGAACGACTGCGCCAGCACGACCGCCGGGGTGCTGAACGACAGGCCGAGCCCGCCGAGCCACCCGGCACGCCCGAAGAGATAGAGAAGGGCGACACCGCCGACCATCGGCGGCAGCACGAGCGGCACGGTCACCACGGCGCGCAGCACCGCCGCGACGCGGGCCCCCGAGCGCGCGATGAACAGCGCGAGCGGCACACCGACGATGATGCAGAGGAGCGTCGCGACGAGCCCGGTGCCGAGCGAGAGGGCGAGTGCGGAACGCGCGGCATCCGACGTCACGTCGTCGAGGAACGTGGCCCACTCGACCCGCGAGATCAGCGCGATCAGGGGCAGCAGCAGGAAGACGAGCCCGACCGTCGCGGGGATCGCGAGCGCGCGCGGGGCGTACCCCGGCACGCGGGTCGCGCTCACGGCTTCCCGAATCCGAACTCCGCGAGGATGGCCTGTCCGGCATCCGACAGCACGAAGTCGACGAAGGCCTGCGCGGCATCCGGGTTCGGGGCATCCTCGAGGGCGGCGATCGGATAGTGGTTCACGACGTCGTCGGCATTCTCGGGCACGACCGCCTCGACGTCGTCGCGGCCGATCACATCGGTGGCGTAGACGAGGCCGGCGTCGGCTTCGCCGGTCTCGACCTTCGTGAGCACCGCCGTCACGTTCTGCTCGAGGCTCGCGGCCTCGATCGAGACGCCGGCGGCGTCGAGGAGCTTCGCGGATGCCGCGCCGCACGGTACCTCGGCGGCACACAGCACCGTCGTGACGCCGGCGAGGTCGGCGAGGTCGGCGATGCCCTTCGGGTTGCCGGCGGGAACGGCGATCACGAGGGTGTTCGAGGCGAAGAGTTCCGGATCGACGGCGGCGTCGCCGGCCTTGTCCATGTTGGCCTCGTCGGCCGAGGCGAAGACGTCGGCCGGCGCACCCTCACCGATCTGCGTCACGAGCGTCGAGGAGCCGTCGTACACGGGCACGACGGTCACGTCGGGGTGCTCGGCCGTGAACGCCGCGGCGATCTCGTCGAAGGCACCCGCCAGCGAGGCTGCGGCGTAGACGGAGAGCTCGCCGTCGAGAGTGTCGGCGGCGGCATCCGTCGACGATGTGGCGGGCGCAGACGGCGCGGCGCTCGCGCAGCCGGCGAGCGCGAGTGCGAGCGCGGCGATGCCGACGACGGTGGCGCGACGCAGAGAGCGGTGCATGATCAACCCTTCGGGACGTCGATGACGACCTGCGTCGCTTTGACGGAGGCGGTGGCGAGCGAGCCGACCTCGAGCCGCAGCTCGCGCGCGGCTTCGGCGGACATGAGCGAGACGACGCGGTGGGGGCCGGCCTGGATGTCGACCTGCGCCATCAGCCCCTCGATCTGCACGCGCGTGACGATGCCGACGAAACGATTGCGGGCGCTCGAGAGCACATCGCCCTGCGCGGGCCCCTCGTCGGCGAGTTCGATCGCCCGGGCGGCGAGCGCGTCACCGGGGATCTCGGCCGGCGTGGAGTCGGTCACAGGCAGCAGCCCCTGGTCGATCCAGCGGCGCACCGTGTCGTCGCTGACCCCGAGCAGTTGCGCGGCGCGGGCTATCCGATAGGTCTGCATGTCTCGACCGTACCGCACATAAGGAAGAGTTTCCCGAAAAAATCCGCACCCGCGGACCCGGCGCACACCTCCCTCACGACCACCCCGCCGTGAGGGGTCAGGACACGCCGCAACGCAAGACCCCCGCGCGGCGTGTTGTGACCCCTCACCGCCTTCGGCACCCACCCCACGAGCGGAACGACGGCATACCCTGAACCCATGCACCCGCTCGTCGCCCCCGCACCGGCCCTCGATCCCACCGAGCTCGTGCGCACCGCGCGCCATGCCGTGCTCGCCGGCATCGGCGAAGAGGGTCAGCGGCGCCTCAATGCCGCGCACGTCGCCGTCGTCGGCGCGGGTGGACTCGGGTCCCCCGTGCTGCTCGCCCTCGCGGCAGCCGGGGTCGGAGCCCTCACCGTCATCGACGACGACGTGGTCGAGCTCACCAACCTGCAACGCCAGCTCGCGCACCGCGTCGACGACATCGGCACGCCGAAGACGGCATCCGCCGCGCGCGCGATCACGGCGCTCGCGCCGCAGACCGTCGTCACCGAGGCGGCCGAGCGCCTCGACCCCGGCAACGCTGCACGGCTGCTCGCCGGTGCCGACATCGTCGTCGACACGAGCGACTCCTTCGAGACGCGTCGAGCCGTTGCTGCGGCATCCGAAGCCCTGGGCGTTCCGCTCGTCTGGGGCGCCGTGCAGGAATGGCATGCGCAGGTGACGGTCTTCTGGTCGGATCCGCCCGAATCGGATGCCGTCGTGCTGGCCGACCTCTTCCCGATCGGCACCGAGGGCGAGCCGCCGAGCTGCGCGCAGGTCGGCGTGCTCGGTGCGCTGTGCGTGCAGGTCGGCGGGATGCTGGCGGGCGAGGTCGTGAAGCTCGTCACCGGAGCAGGCACCCCTCTCGTGGGCCGCCTCGCCGTGATCGACGCCCTCACGGCGCGCCAGCACGAGGTCGCGATTCGACCAGCGGGCCCGGCACGCATCGCGACGGAGGCCTCGGTATGAGCGCCACGTCCGGAGGCCGCCGCACGGTCGAGGAGCAGCTCGCGCGCGTGCTGGATGCGGTGCGCCCTCTCCCGCACGAGACCCGCGCGATCCGTGACGCCGCCGCGCGCACCCTCGCCGCCGACGCGACCGCCGCGCACGACATCCCCCTGTTCGACAACTCGGCGATGGACGGGTTCGCCGTGCGGTTCGCCGATGTCGCCACGGCTTCCGCCGACGCCCCCGTCACCCTGCGCGTCGTCGCCGATCTGCCCGCCGGGGTCTCGGACGACCCGACACTCGCTCCCGGCGAGGCGGCCCGCATCATGACCGGTTCGCCCACGCCGTCCGACGCCGACGTGATCGTCCCTTTCGAAGACACCGCAGGGGGTCTCGCCGACTCGCTCCGCGAGGTGCAGGTACTGCGCGCGCCGGCGAAGCCGGGCGCATTCGTCCGACGCCGGGGCGCCGACCTCGGCACCGGCGATCCCGTCGTGCGCGCCGGCGAGCGACTCGGTGCGTTCCAGATCGCCGCGGCCGTCGCCGCCGGGATCGCCGAGGTCGCCGTGACCCGCGCGCCGCGCGTGGCCGTGGTGTCGACCGGCAGCGAGCTGCTCGCCCCCGGCGATGACGTCGCGCGGGGGCGCATCCCCGATTCGAACGGCCCACTCCTCGAGCTGCTGGTCGCCGGAGCGGATGCCGAGGTGGTGCTGGTCGCCCGCGTGGCCGACGAAGCGGATGCCGTGCGCGCGGTCACGGCCGAGGCCGTCTCCCTCGCCGCCGACGTGATCGTCTTCACCGGCGGTGTGAGTGCCGGTGCCTACGAGCCGGTGCGCGGGGCGTTCGACGGCGGCGGCGAGGTCGAGTTCGCGAGCGTCGCGATGCAGCCCGGCAAGCCCCAGGCCTTCGGCGTGCTCGACTCGGGAACGCTCGTCTTCGGCCTGCCCGGCAACCCGGTGAGCGTCGCCGTGTCGTTCGAGGTGTTCGTGCGCCCGGCTCTGCTGGCCCTGCAGGGGCGAAGCGTGATCCACCGCACGCGCACCTCTCTGACCGCGGATGCCGCGTGGACCACGCCTCCGGCCCGGCGCCAGTACCTTCCCGCCGTGGTCGACCTCGTCGCCGGAACCGTGCGCCCCGCGACGGCCGGAGGCTCGGGATCGCACCTGGCCGGCGGGCTCGCGCGAGCGCAGGCGTTCGCGATCGTTCCCGCCGACGTCGAGGCGGTCGCCGTCGGCGATCGGATCGATGTCATGCTGGTGGAATGAGCTTCACCCACCTGGATGCCGCCGGTCACGCACACATGGTCGACGTGACCCTCAAGCAGCCGACCGTCCGCACCGCCACCGCCCGTGGGTTCGTGCGCTGCAGCGCCGACGTGGTCGCCGCGCTGCGCGACGGCAGCGCACCCAAGGGCGACGTCATCGCCGTGGCGCGCATCGCCGGCATCCAGGCCGCGAAGTCGACGGCATCCCTCCTGCCCCTCGCCCACGTGATCGGCGTTCATCGGGCGAGCGTCGACCTCGAGATCGTCGACGACGGCGTGCAGATCGAAGCCACCGTCGGCACCGCCGACCGCACCGGTGTCGAGATGGAGGCGCTCACCGCCGTCTCGGTCACGGCACTCGCGGTCGTCGACATGGTCAAGGGACTCGACCGCTCGGTCGTCATCGAAGACGTGCGCATCACCGCCAAGTCGGGCGGGCGCTCCGGCGACTGGGTGCGCCCCGGCGAGTCCGATTCCGGCGAGGCATCCGCATGACCCGCGTGCGCTACTTCGCCGCAGCCGCCGAAGCGGCGGGGACGGATGCCGAGGAGCGCACCGAGACCACGCTGGCCGCGCTCCGGGCCGCGGTGGTCGCCGAGCACCCGGCACTCGCCGACATCCTGCCGCGCTGCGCCGTGATTGTCGACGGCGTGCGCACCGACGACGATCGCCCCCTCGACGGAGTCGAGCTCATCGACGTGCTCCCGCCGTTCGCCGGCGGCTGAGCCCGCTACGACACAGCCCTTCGCGTGGCGGCGCCCTTCGTCTCGCCGCTGCGCTCCTCGCTCAGGGACCGGGTCGCGTTCGGCGGTCCCTGAGCGAGCGCAGCGAGACGAAGGGTCAGCCGCCGATACCCTTCCACGACGAGGTGCCGTCGGACTCGTGCTGCCGCTTCCACACCGGGAGGTCGCGCTTGATCGCCTCGATGATCTCGCGGCAAACGGCGAAGGCCTCGGCCCGGTGCGCGGACGCCACCGCGATCACGACGGCGGCGTCTCCGACCGCCAGCTGACCGATGCGGTGACTCACCGCGACGAGCGAGCCGGTCTCACCCACGGCATCCGCGGCGATGCGTCGCAGCGTGACGGTGGCATCCGGATGGGCGCTGTACTCGAGCCCGATCACCGGGGTCTCGGCGTCGGGGTCGTTGTTGCGCACACGCCCGATGAAGGTCGTGACCGCACCGAGACGCGGGTCGTCGACGGCGGCGAGGTGCGCGTCGAGGTCGAGCGGGTGTTCGACGATCGCGGCGATGCGGACGTCGTTCATCCGTGGTCCCCGCCGGCGAGCTGGTCGACGATGTGCGCGGCGACCGTGAGCACGATCGGGATGCCGGACGACACGGCATTCGTCGAACCGGGCAGGTTCACGACGAGGGCGCCGAACGGATCGACGACGCCCGCGAGGCCCCGCGACAACACTGACTTGGGGGTGTCGGCGAGACCGTGACGACGCAGCTCCTCGGCGATCCCCGGAAGCTCGCGCGTGATCACCGGACGGGTGCCCTCGGGCGTCTCGTCGCGCGGTGCGATGCCGGTGCCACCGGTCGTGACGATCAGCTTCGCGCCGCGGGCCAGTGCGCGTCGCAGAGCATCGGCGACCGAGGCGGCGCCATCGGCGACGATCTCGGCATCAGGGCAGTGCCAGCCCGCCTCGCGCAGGAGGCCGACGGCGATGGGGCCGCCGCGATCCTCGCGCTCTCCGGCGAACGATCGATCGGACACGGTGATCACGCAGGCAGAGGGCGACGTCATGCGTCCACCCTAGGCCGCGAGATGCGGGCCTGCACCGGTCAGTTCACCCGCACGAGCGATCGCTGCCAGCCCGATGAGCCGTTCGGCGCGATCGGCGCGCGCTCCTCGATCTGCGTGTCGCCGTTCTTGTTGATCGCGCGCACCGCCACGTAGTGGGTGCCCGGAGTCGCGTCCCATTCCATGAACCACTGCACCCAGGTGTCGTCGTTGATGGCCTTCGACAGCGTCACCGGCGTCCATTCGCCGTTGTCGATGCTGACCTCGACCCGGTCGATGCCCACCGACTGCGCCCAGGCGACCCCGGCGATCGGGATGCGTCCGGCCTCGACCGCCTCGCCGAGCTTCGGGGTGTCGACGCGCGACGAGAACTTGATCGGCGCCTCGGCGCTGTAGCCGCGCGGGGTCCAGTAGGCCTCATCGTCGGCGAAGGTCGTGACCTTGAGCTCGGTGAGCCACTTCGTCGCCGAGACGTAGCCGTAGAGACCGGGCACGACCATCCGTACCGGGAACCCGTGCTCGAGCGGCAGCGGTTCGCCGTTCATCGCCACCGCGAGGATCGCGTCGAGGTTGTCATCGGTCAGTGACTCCAACGGCGTGCTGGCGGTGTAACCGTCGACACTGCGCGAGAGCACCATGTCGGCACCGGACTTCACCCCGGCCTTCGCGAGCACGTCGCGGATTGGCACCCCAAGCCACTTCGCGTTGCCGACGAGTTCGCCGCCGACCTCGTTCGACACACAGGTCAGGGTGATGACGTACTCGTCGAGCCCCATGTCGAGCAGATCCTGGAAGCTCATCTCGACCCGCTCGTCGACCATGCCGTCGATCACGAGACGCCACGTGTCGGGGTCGATGGTGGGAACGGTCAGCGCAGTGTCGACCCGGTAGAAGTCCTCGTTGGGGGTGAACAGCGGGCTGATCCCCGGCACGTCGAGCTCGGCGCCATCCGGGATGGTGACGGTGCTGGCCGGGGTGGGGAGCTTCAACGCCTTGCGGATGCTCTCCACCGACGAGACCGTCATGCTCACGGCGCGCGCGGCGACCCCGACGACGACGGCCGAGATACCGGCGATCGCGGCGAGACCGAAGAATCCGCGTCGGCTGACACCGGCGTTCGTCGCGGAGGCGGGGAGGTCGGTCGGAGACGGCTTGGTGATCGGGGGCGTCGACGGGTCGACGGCGGGCTTCTTCGCCGCGGCCGGGGCCAGGGCGGCCTCGCGCCAGCGGCGCAGGCGACGGATCAGCAGCACGAGGATGACGGCCCCCGCGACCGTGCCGAGCACAGGAGGCAGGAAGGCCAGGGGTGTCACCCCGGCGCGCGTCACGATCGCCGCGGTCGACAGCACTCCGGCGATGCCGAGTGCGATCACGCCGAGCGGGGCGCGGACGAGTTGCAGGATGCCGGCGATCGCCGAGGCGATGACCACCGCCAGTCCGAGTCCGGCGAGCAGGGCGATCTTGTCGTACTCGCCGAAGGTCGCGATCGCGAACTCCTTGAACGGCTGCGGCACGATGTCGATGACGAAGCCGCCGACGGCCAGCACCGGGCTCGCGGCGCGCGCGACGAGCAGCGCGAACAGTTCGGCGACGGCGAGGAAGACCGCGCCGCTGATCAGGCCGGCGAGCGCCGCCCAGGCGATGAATCGCTTTCCACTTCGGCGCTCGGCCATGGTCTCCTCCTGGTCCACCCGTGACGGTACTCCCGGACGATCGGAGTCACCACGTGTTGTTCGGAGTCGCCCCGGGATCGGATGGGGCGTGTGGATCAGACCTGCACGATGTGCGGGGGCGGCGGCGGCGCGAGCTGGCGCTTCGGCACCCCGTGCGCCTCGCGGTGCAGCCGCTCCATGCGGGTGTCGAGTTCGGCGGCGGCCTCGGCCGCATCGCTCAGGCTGTCGACGAGGTGCGAGGGCACCTGGTTCGAGAACTTGTAGTAGATCTTGTGCTCGAGGCTGGCCCAGAAGTCCATCGCGATCGTGCGGAACTGCACCTCGACCGGCACCGACAGCGCCCCGGTCGACAGAAACACCGGCACCTCGATGATCGCGTGCAGGCTCTTGTAGCCGTTGGGCTTGGGCGTGGCGATGTAGTCCTTCACGACCCGCACCGTGATGTCGTCCTGCGCGGTGAGCAGGTCGAACAGCTGGTAGACGTCGGCGACGAAACTGCATGTGACGCGCACACCCGCGATGTCGGTGATCTCGGAGCGAATGAGCTCGAAGTCGGGCTCATCGATGCCCTTGCGCGCGAGCTTCTCGACGATGCTGTCGGGAGACTTCAGCCGGCTCTTCACGTGCTCGATCGGGTTGTACGCGTGGTCGTGGGTGAACTCGTCGCGCAGGATCGAGATCTTCGTCTCGACCTCGCGCATGCCGAACTCGTACTCGCGCAGGAACCGCTGGAACTGGTCCCGCAGGGCCTTGGTCTCCTGGATCGAGATCTCATCGACGGGGAGGGTGGTCATGATGTCGACGTTATCCACCCGTGATCGGAAACGGCTGTGCATCCGCGGGTCGGGTGCACCGCGTCGGGCGGAGAACTCCCCGATGGGCGGAGAACCCTGCTCGAAGCATCCGCCCGATACGGAGAACTCCGCCCGCCGGCACGCCCGGAGGCACCTCCCCACGGGCACACCCGCGCGGGAGGAGATCTCGCCCTCCGCAGGAGCATCCGCCCCCATTGCTCCTCCGTTGCGCGAGATCTCCTCCGAATTGGATGCCGCGGCGGGGCGAATCCCCGTAAGGAATTCGTGAGGGCGCCCCGGCGGGCCGTAGGGATTCCGTGAGGATGCCGTCAGGACGCCGTCCGCGAGGAGTAGTGTCGCCGGACGTGTCGGAAGAATTCAGAGAGGGCGGCGATGCGCCGGCGGTCAAGCGCATCCTCATCGGCGAACCCCTGACGAGCGCCCAGGTCGACGATCAGTTGCTGCCCAAGAGGATGGCCCTGCCGATCTTCGCGTCGGATGCCCTCAGCTCGGTCGCCTACGCCCCGCAGGAACTCGTGATGATCCTGCTGATCGGCGGGCTCACGTTCCTCTCCTTCACCCCCCTCGTGGCGGTGGCGGTCGTGGTGCTGCTGATCGTGGTCGTGCTCAGCTACCGCCAGCTCATCAAGGCCTACCCCTCGGGCGGCGGCGACTACGAGGTCGCCTCGAAGAACCTGGGCGAGATCCCCGGCGTGATCGTCGCGGCGGCTCTGCTCGTCGACTACGTGCTGACGGTGGCGGTGTCGGTCGCCTCCGGCGTCGACAACATCATCTCGGCACTGCCCGGCCTCGACCCGTTCCGCGTCGAACTGGCGGTCGGGTTCGTGATCCTCATCATCATCGTGAACCTGCGCGGGGTGCGCGAGGCATCGCTCGTCTTCGCGATCCCCACCTACGTCTTCATCGGCTCGGTCGGGTTGATGATCGTGACCGGCCTCGTGCGCACGTTCCTCGGCGATGCGCCGGTCGCCTCCAGCGCCGACTTCTCGGTGCAGGCCGAGAACCTCAGCCAGGCGGCGGTGATCCTGCTGATCCTGCGCGCCTTCTCGAGCGGATGCTCCGCCCTCACCGGCGTCGAAGCCGTGTCGAACGGGGTGCCAGCGTTCCGCGCGCCGAAGGTGCGCAACGCCCAGTCGACCCTGGTGCTGATGGGCACGATCGCGATCTGCCTCTTCTCCGGCCTCACCGCCCTCGCGCTCATCACCGGCGTGCACTACGCCGAGAACCCCTGCGACCTGATCGGCTTCGACTGCACGAACCCGCAGCCCAGCCTCATGGCGCAGATCGCGTCCGCCACGTTCGGCGGCGGAAGCATCCTGTTCTTCGTCGTGCAGGCCGCGACCGCCTGCGTGCTGCTGCTCGCGGCCAACACCGCGTTCAACGGGTTCCCGCTGCTGGGCGCGGTGCTCGCCCGCGACGGCTACGCCCCGAAGTCGCTCAACACCCGCGGCGACCGCCTGGTGTTCTCGAACGGCATGATCCTGCTGGGCATCGCCGCGATGATCGTGTTGGTGGTGTTCCAGGCGAAGCTGACGACGCTGATCCAGCTCTACATCATCGGTGTGTTCGTGTCGTTCTCGCTCGGCCAGATCGGCATGGTGCGGCACTGGCGGCGCGTGCTGCGCGGGCACGGTGCGGCGTCTCACGACGGGGCCGCGGCATCCGATCGTCGATCCGCCCGCGTGGGCCTCGTGATCAACTCGGCAGGCGCGACGCTCACCGTGCTGGTGCTCCTGATCGTCACGATCACCAAGTTCACGCACGGCGCGTATCTGGTGTTCTTCGCGATTCCGATCCTGGCTTTCCTGATGCTCGGCGTGAAGCGGTACTACCGCGACGTCGACCACGAGATCGCGATCGATGACACGACGCGGTTCGGGGCATCCGGCGACGTCGCCATCGTGCTCGTCAACCACCTGCAGAAGCCGGTCATGAAGGCGATCGACTACGCGATCGCCGCGAAGCACGACAAGACCCTGGCCGTGCACGTGGCCGTCTCGGCGGATGCCGCAGCCGCCGTCCAGAAGGACTGGAAGGACCACCTCGTGCCGATCCCGCTGGTGATCGTCGAGTCGCCGTACCGGTCGTTCGCGCAACCGGTCACGCAGTTCATCACGCAGTACCGCGAGAAGCACGGCTCGTCGGTGGTGACCGTCTACCTGCCGCAGTACATCGTCGGGCACTGGTGGGAGTCGTTCCTGCACAACCGCCGCGCCCGCCGCCTCGCGAATCAGCTCATGCTCGTGCACGGCGTCTCGATCACACTCGTGCCGTGGCTGCTCGACTCGTCGGAGCTCATCTACGGCCGCCGCTCGCGCCCCCTGCCCGGTCAGGAGCGCGCCGGCCGCCCGGTCGTCGTCTCGGGCCGTCGCGCGCACCGACCCGAGGGGCCGCCGCAGGAGTAGAGCGCGCCTCTTCGGAGGCGGAGCCCTCGGCGTGGGGCGGAGTTCTCACCGTGGGGCGGACGAATCGGACGAGAACATCCGCCCCACAGGGAGTTCTCCGCCCGTCGCGGCGCGACTCACGCCACCAGCATCAGCGCCAGCACCGCGACCGCGACGGTCGGGATCGCGGCGATCGCGCCCCAGAGCATGAACCGGCCCCAGCGGATCTCGACGCCGAGCGCCGTGATCCGGTGATGCCAGAGCAGGGTCGCGAGCGACGCCCACGGCGTGATCAGCGGGCCGAGGTTCACGCCGATGAGCAACGCCATGAGAGCGACGGGGCCGCCGGCCGCGGGCTCGAGCACGAGATACGCGGGCAGGTTGTTGATCGCGTTGGCGCTGACCGCGCCGAGGGCGGCGAGTCGGAACAGGTCGCCCGGACCGTCACCGGCGATCGGGGCCGTCAGGAAATCCAGGATGCCGCGGGCGTGCAGCGTCTCGACGATCACGAAGAGGGCCGCGGCGAGCGCGAGCGCCTGCCACGGCACGAGACCGAGCCGCAGGGCAGGGCGGCGGCGCACGGCGAACAGCGCGATCAGCGCGAGGGCGGCGACGGATGCCGGGATCCACACGTCGTGCGTGAGAGCGAGCAGCGGCATGAGGACGACCAGGATGCCGGTGGCCGACCAGAAGAGCACGGGATCGGCCGAGCGCCGCGGCGGTGGCACCTCGTAGGCGGAGAACAGGGTGCGCCGGTGCACGAGAGTGAGGATCGCGACGGGGATCAGGATGCCGACCAGGGTGGGCGCCCAGCTCAGCGCGAAGAACGCCGCGGGGCCACCGACCTGCGACGCGGCGAGCAGGTTGGTGAGGTTCGACACCGGCAGCGCCAGCGATGCGGTGTTCGCGAGCCACACGGTCGCCAGCGCGAACGGGATCGGCGGCACCCCGATGCTCTGCGCCAGCACGATCACTACCGGCGTGACGATCACGGCGGTCGTGTCGAGCGAGAGGAAGACGGTGCTCACCACGGCGAGCGCCACCACCAGCGCCCAGAGCAGCAGCACCCGACCGCGTCCCCAGCGCGCGAGGCGCTGCGAGACCACGTCGAAAACGGCGGCGTCGCGGGCGAGCTCGGCGACGATCGTGATCGCGACGACGAACCCGAGCACGGGCGCGATGCGCTCGCCGAGGGCTCCGGCATCCGCCCCCGGCAGCATGCCGGTGAGCACGCACACGACGGCCACCACGGCGAGCCCGCCGACGACCCACGTCCCGGCTCCAAGCCGCCGGATCCTGTCTCCCACCTCGTGAGCATAGATCTCCCGAGCCCTCGACGGGCGGATGCCGTGAGCAACGCGCATGCATCGGCGCGGGCCCCGTAGGGGAACCGTGAGGAACGGGGAAACGACGCCGCGGAAGGACTTGTATCGGTGACGTGCTCGACATCCTCTACCTCGCGCTGACTCTCGCGCTGTTCGCCCTCGTCTCGTTCGCCGCGAAGGGGGTGGAGAAGCTGTGATCGTCTTCGAGATCATCGCCGCGGCCCTCGCCGCCGCGGCCGTCGTCTACCTCGTGATCGCCCTGGTCGCTGCGGAGCGCATCTGATGGGCGCCGAGATCTGGTTCGGCGTGCTGCAGGCCGCCGTGCTCATCGTCGCCCTCGTGCTGCTCTACCGCCCGCTCGGCGACTACATCGCCCACGTGTTCACGAGCCCGCGCGACGCGCGCATCGAACGCGGCGTGTATCGCGTGATCGGCGTCGACCCGGCATCCGAGCAGACCTGGCGGGCCTACGCCCGCAGTGTGCTGGCGTTCTCGGTCGTGGGTCTGCTGCTCGTCTACGGTCTGCAGCGGCTGCAGGCGTTCCTGCCCGAGTCGCTCGGTCTGCCCGCCGTGCCCGAGGGCCTCGCGTTCAACACCGCGGCCTCGTTCGTCGCCA
Organism: Microbacterium sp. NPDC090225; assembly: GCF_044772365.1. NCBI lineage: Bacteria > Bacillati > Actinomycetota > Actinomycetes > Micrococcales > Microbacteriaceae > Microbacterium > Microbacterium sp. NPDC090225. The sequence goes on from NZ_JBIVYS010000001.1 coordinate 1,899,798, forward strand.
ACACCAACTGGCAGTCGTACTCGCCCGAGCAGACCATGGGCTACACCGTGCAGCTCGCGGGCCTCACGGTGCAGAACTTCGTGTCGGCGGCGGTCGGCCTCGCGGTCGCGGTCGCGCTGATCCGCGGCATCGCCCGCCGCGGCTCGACCACGATCGGCAACTTCTGGGTCGACCTCATCCGCGGGCTCGGACGCCTGCTGCTGCCGATCTCGATCCTCGCGGCCCTCGCCCTGCTCGCGGGCGGCGTGGTGCAGAACTTCGCCGGCTTCACCGACATCACCACAGTCGCGGGCAATCCGCAGACCATCCCCGGCGGACCCGTCGCCTCGCAGGAGGCCATCAAGCTGCTCGGCACGAACGGCGGAGGCTTCTTCAACGCCAACTCCGCTCACCCCTTCGAGAACCCCACCGGCTTCACCAACCTGCTGCAGATCCTGCTGATCCTCGCGATCCCGTTCGCCCTCCCCCGCGCGTTCGGCCGCATGGTCGGCGACCACCGCCAGGGCTACGCGATCGCCGCCGTCATGGGCACGATCTTCCTGATCTCGACCTTCGCGCTCTCGGCCCTCGAGCTCGCCGGCCGCGGCACCGCTCCCGAGCTGGCAGGAGCCGCGATGGAGGGCAAGGAGGTGCGGTTCGGCATCCTGAGTTCGACGCTGTTCGGCAGCGCGAGCACCCTCACCTCCACCGGCGCGGTCAACTCGATGCACGACTCGTACACGGCGCTCGGCGGCATGATGCCGATGCTCAACATGATGCTCGGCGAGGTCGCCCCCGGCGGTGTCGGATCGGGTCTGTACGGGATGCTCGTGCTCGCGATCATCGCCGTCTTCGTCGGCGGACTGCTCGTCGGCCGCACGCCCGAGTACCTCGGCAAGCGCATCGGCCCGAAGGAGATCAAGCTCGCGAGCCTGTACATTCTCGTCACACCGACCCTCGTCCTCCTCGGCACGGCGCTGAGCTTCGCGATCCCCGGCATCCGGGCGGATGTCGAGGCCACCAGCATCCTGAACCCCGGCGTGCACGGCATGAGTGAGGTGCTCTATGCCTTCACCTCGGCGGCCAACAACAACGGCTCGGCGTTCGCCGGCCTCACCGCCAACACCCCGTGGTTCAACACCGCGCTGGGCGTGGCGATGCTGCTCGGGCGCTTCCTGCCGATCGTGCTGGTGCTCGCGCTGGCAGGTTCGTTCGCGGCGCAGGAGAAGGTGCCCGAGACCGCAGGCACTCTCCCCACCCACCGGCCGCAGTTCGTCGGCCTGCTCCTCGCCGTGACGGTCATCGTCACCGCGCTCACCTACTTCCCGGTGCTCACCCTGGGCCCGCTCGCCGAAGGACTCGTCTGACCATGACACTCATCACCCCATCCACCGAGACACCCTCGGTTCCTGAGCCTGTCGAAGGGCCCGAGACCCCGAAGAACCGCACGTTCGGCTGGCCGCAGCTCGCCGCTGCCCTGCCCGGGGCACTGCGCAAGCTCAATCCCGCGGCGCTCGTGCGCAACCCCGTGATGCTGATCGTCTGGGTCGGCGCCGCTTTCACGACCGTGCTCGCGATCGCCGAGCCGTTCCTCGGCGGCCCCGGTGAGTCGGGCGGCACCCCCGTGCCCGCACCGTTCACGGCCGGGATCGCGGTGTGGCTGTGGCTCACCGTGCTCTTCGCGAACGTCGCCGAGTCGGTCGCCGAGGGCCGCGGCAAGGCGCAGGCCGCCAGCCTGCGCAAGACCCGCACGAGCACGATGGCGCGGCGGGTCGTCGGATACGACGCCGTGACGGATGCTCTCGCCGCCCGCACCGAGACCGTCGAGGTCTCGTCGGCCGAACTGCAGCGCGACGACCGCGTGATCGTCGAGGCGGGCGAGCTCATCCCCGGCGACGGTGACATCGTGGCGGGCATCGCGACCGTCGACGAGTCGGCGATCACGGGCGAGAGCGCCCCGGTGATCCGCGAGTCGGGCGGCGATCGCAGCGCCGTCACCGGCGGCACCCGCGTGCTGTCCGACCGCATCGTCGTGCGCATCACCTCGAAGCCTGGCGAGACGTTCGTCGACCGCATGATCGCGCTCGTCGAGGGCGCGAGCCGCCAGCGCACGCCCAACGAGATCGCCCTGAACATCCTGCTCGCGAGCCTGTCGATCGTGTTCGTGATCGTGGTGCTCGCCCTCAACCCGATCGCCTCGTACGCGGCGTCGCCCGTCAGCATCCCGGTGCTCATCGCGCTGCTCGTGTGCCTCATCCCCACGACGATCGGCGCCCTGCTCTCGGCCATCGGCATCGCCGGGATGGACCGCCTCGTGCAGCGCAACGTGCTCGCGATGTCGGGCCGCGCGGTCGAAGCCGCCGGAGACGTCACCACGCTCCTCCTCGACAAGACCGGCACGATCACCTACGGCAACCGCCGCGCCCACGAGGTGCTACCGCTGCCGGGTGTCGACGCCGAGGAGCTGCTGCGCATCGCGGCCCTCGCGTCTCTCGCCGACCCCACCCCCGAGGGGGCTTCGATCGTCGATCTGGCGGCGAGCCGGGGCATCCGCCTCGACGAACCGACGGATGCCGTCGTCGTGCCGTTCACGGCGCAGACACGCATGAGCGGCCTCGACCTGGCCGACGGCACGCAGATCCGCAAGGGCGCCGGGTCGGCCGTGCGGGCGTGGGTGGGCGAGGGGTCCGCGCAGACGGATGCCGAGCTGATGAGTCGCACGGATGCCGTGGCCGAAAGCGGCGGAACCCCCCTCGTCGTCGCGGTGAAGGGCCCTTCGACAGGCTCAGGGACCCATGAATCCGATCCCGAGAGCCGGGTCGCTGAGGCTGTCGAAGCGTCCCACCCCGCGGGCGCCCGCATCCTCGGCGTCGTGCACCTGAAGGACATCGTCAAGGACGGCCTGCGCGAGCGGTTCGACGAGCTGCGCAGCATGGGCATCCGCACCGTCATGATCACGGGCGACAACCCGCTCACGGCGAAGGCGATCGCCGCCGAGGCCGGGGTCGACGACTTCCTCGCCGAGGCGACCCCCGAAGACAAGCTCGCCCTCATCCGGCGCGAGCAGGAGGGCGGGCGTCTCGTCGCGATGACCGGCGACGGCACGAACGACGCCCCGGCGCTCGCGCAGGCCGACGTCGGCGTGGCGATGAACACCGGCACGTCGGCGGCGAAGGAAGCCGGCAACATGGTCGACCTCGACTCCGACCCGACCAAGCTCATCGACATCGTGCGCATCGGCAAGCAGCTGCTCATCACGCGCGGAGCGCTCACGACGTTCTCGCTGGCCAATGACATCGCCAAATACTTCGCCATCATCCCGGCGATGTTCATGGGGGTCTTCCCCGGGCTGGCGGTGCTCAACATCATGCAACTGCACTCGCCGGCATCCGCCGTGACCAGCGCGATCATCTTCAACGCGATCGTGATCGTGTTCCTCATCCCGCTGGCGCTGCGCGGGGTGAAGTACCGCCCGGCGAGCGCCTCGCAGATCCTGCAGCGCAACCTGCTCGTCTACGGACTCGGCGGCGTGATCGCCCCGTTCATCGGCATCAAGCTGATCGACCTCGTCGTCAGCCTCCTCCCCGGCTTCTAGCCCGCGTCGGGACGCTTCGACAGGCTCAGCGACTCACTGGGTCCCTGAGCTTGTCGAAGGGCCCCACCACAAGACTTCCGAAAGGCCCCCCCTCATGTCGTCCACCCGCACCACCGTCCGCACCGCGGGCGTCGCCGTCCGCGCGATGCTCGTCCTCACCCTCGTGCTCGGCGTCGGCTACACGCTCGTCGTCACCGGCATCGGCCAGTTGCTCCTGCCCTGGCAGGCGAACGGCTCGCCCCTCGCCGACGACAGGGGCAGCGCGCTGATCGGCCAGTCCTTTGCTTCGACGGAGCTCAGCACAGGCACGGCCGACGGCGAAGCCCTCCCCGAGTACTTCCAGTCCCGCCCCTCGGCCGCCGGCGACGGTTACGACGGCGCAGCCTCCAGCGGCAGCAATCTCGGCCCCGAGAACGCCGACCTGATCGCCGCGATCGAGGAGCGCAAAGCCACCATCGCCGAGCGCGAGGGCGTGAGCCCCGCCGCGGTGCCGGCCGATGCGGTGACGGCATCCGGCTCGGGACTCGACCCGCACATCAGCGTCGCGTACGCCCTGCTGCAGGTGCCGCGCGTGGCGGCAGCGCGCGACCTCGACGAAGGCACGGTGCGCCGGCTCGTGGAGTCTAGGATTCAAGGGCGGGATCTGGGATTCCTCGGCGAAGAGCGCATCAACGTCGCCGAACTCAATCTCGCGCTCGATGAGCGGGAGGGCGAATGACACGAGAGCGGCGGGGCCGGCTCCGCGTTCTCCTCGGCGCGGCCCCCGGCGTCGGCAAGACCTTCGAGATGCTCGCCGAGGGGCGACGCCTGCTCGACGACGGCCGCGATGTCGTGATCGCGGTCGTCGAGACCCACGGCCGCGCCGCGACCCTCGCCCAGACGATCGGTCTGCCCGAGGTGCCGCGGCGCACCACCGAGCACCGGGGCGTCGCCTTCACCGAGCTCGACGTCGACGCCGTGATCGCCCGCCGCCCCGAAATCGCCCTGGTCGACGAACTCGCCCACACGAACGTTCCGGGTTCGCGGCATCCGAAGCGCTGGCAGGACGTCGAGGCGATCCGGGATGCCGGCATCGACGTCGTCACGACCGTGAACGTGCAGCACATCGAGTCGCTCAACGCGGTGGTCGAGAAGATCACCGGCATCGCGCAGCAGGAGACGATCCCGGATGCCGTGGTGCGGGCCGCGGACGAGATCGAGGTCGTCGACCTGGCTCCGCAGACCCTGCGCGACCGGCTCTCGGCAGGACTGGTCTATCCGGCCGAGCGCATCGACGCCGCGCTGTCGAACTACTTCCGCCTGGGCAACCTCACCGCGCTGCGCGAACTCGCGCTGCTGTGGCTCGCCGACGAGGTCGACAGCGCGCTGCGCAGCTATCGCGCCGAGCAGGGCATCGAGGGCACGTGGCAGGCGCGCGAGCGCGTGGTCGTCGCGCTGACCGGCGGGCCGGAGGGCGAGACCCTGCTGCGCCGCGGCGCCCGTATCGCCGCGCGTTCGGCGGGCGGCGAACTGCTCGCGGTGCACATCTCGACGCAGGACGGCCTGCGCGACTCGACCCCCGGCGCCCTCGCGGCGCAACGCGCGCTGGTCGAGTCGCTCGGCGGCAGCTTCCACCAGATCATCGGCGACGACATCCCCGGTGCGCTCGTCGAGTTCGCGCAGGGAGCGGACGCCACGCAGCTCGTGATCGGTGTGAGCCGTCGCGGGCGACTGATGGCGGCACTGACCGGACCGGGAATCGGTTCGGAAGTCATCCGCCGCTCGGGCGACATCGACGTGCACATCGTCACGCACGCGGCGGCGGGCGGACGCATCGCCCTCCCCCGCATCACCGGTGGGGCGCTCGGCTGGCGGCGGCAGCTGCTCGGCTTCGCGGTCGCCGTCGCCTTCGGGCCCTCGCTGTCGTGGATCATGTTCGCGTTCCGCAGTCCCGAGTCGATCACCTCCGAGGTGCTCGCGTATCAACTGCTCGTGGTCGTGGTGGCCCTGATCGGCGGCATCCGTCCCGCCGTGTTCGCAGCCGTGCTGTCGGGCATCACCCTCGACTTCCTCTTCGTCGCGCCGCTGTTCACGATCACCGTTGCGCACCCCCTGCACGTGCTCGCCCTCGCGCTCTACGTCGTGATCGCGATCCTGGTGAGCATCATCGTCGACCAGGCCGCCCGCCGTGCCCGCACCGCCAAGCGCGCGACCGCCGAGGCCGAACTGCTCGCGGCCGTCGCCGGCAACGTGCTGCGCGGCGACAACGCCGTGCTGGCGCTCGTCAGCCGCACCCGCGAGGCGTTCGGGCTCAGCGGCGTGCGGCTGCTCACCGCCGAGGGCGAGGTGCTGGCCAGCGACGGCGAGCCGCTGGCCGACGGGCGCACCACGACGGTCGAGGTCGGCGCCTCGCACGCCGTGCTCGAACTCAGCGGCGATGCGCTGGACGCCCCGGCTCGGCGCCTGCTCGACGCGATCGTGGCGCAGCTCTCGGCCGCGATCGAGCACACCGGGCTTCGCGCTACCGCGAAGGAGGCCGCCGCGTTGGCCGAGACCGACCAGGTGCGCAGCGCCCTGCTCTCGGCGCTCAGCCACGATCTGCGCCGCCCGCTCGCCTCGGCGGTCGCGGCGATCGGCGGACTGCGGGGCGCCCACGACCTGTCACCCGATGACCGTGCCGAACTGCTCGCCACGGCCGACGAGAGTCTCGCGACCCTCTCGACCCTCGTCACCGATCTGCTCGACGTGAGCAGGGTCGAAGCGGGCGTGCTCGCGGTCTCGTCGACGCGCCTCGACGCCACGGGCCCCGTCCTCGCCGCCGTCGACGAACTCGGACTCGGCCCCGCCGATGTCGAGCTCGCCCTCGATCCCGCCCTCCCCGCCCTGCGGGCCGACCCGGTGCTGCTGCAGCGTGTGATCGTCAACGTGCTCGCGAACGCCCACCGCCACTCGCCCGAGGGAACCCGTGTGCTCGTGTCGACGAGCGCCCTCGGCGAGCGCGCCGAGATCCGCATCATCGACCGCGGCGAGGGCGTGCCGGTCGAGCGGCGCGACAGCATCTTCCAGCCGTTCCAGCGATTCGGCGACACCGACAACACGACCGGATTGGGTCTCGGACTCGCCCTGTCACGCGGTTTCGCCGAGGGCATGGGCGGTAGCCTGACTCCCGAGGACACCCCCGGAGGCGGCCTCACGATGGTCATCTCACTGCCGCTGGCCGGCGCCGACACGGAGGACACGGAGTGAAGCTCCTCATCGCCGACGACGATCCGCAGATGGTGCGGGCGCTGCGCATCACGCTCGCCGCGCACGGATACGAAGTGGTCGTCGCGGCCGACGGCGCCGCCGCGGTCGCCGCCGCCGCCCAGACGCATCCCGACCTCATCATGCTCGACCTCGGGATGCCGCGGCTCGACGGCATCGAGGTGATCCAGGCTCTGCGCGGTTGGACGAACGTGCCCATCATCGTCGTCTCTGGGCGCACGGGTTCCGCCGACAAGGTCGAGGCGCTGGATGCCGGGGCCGACGACTTCGTCACCAAGCCGTTCCAGGTCGACGAGCTGCTCGCCCGCCTGCGGGCGCTGTCACGGCGGGCGGTTCCGGCCGGCGGCGAGTCGACGGTCACCTTCGGCGACGTTGTCGTCGACCTCGCGACCAAGACCGTCACGCGAGGCGGATCACGGGTGCACCTCACCCCGACGGAGTGGCGCATGCTCGAGCACCTGTCGCGGCATCCGGGAGCCCTCGTCACCCGGCAGGACCTCCTGAAGGAGATCTGGGGCAGCGAACAGGTCTCGGACTCGGGATATCTGCGGCTGTACATGTCGCAGCTGCGCAAGAAGCTCGAGCAGGAGCCCAGTGCCCCGGTGCACCTGCTCACCGAGTCCGGGATGGGTTACCGCCTCGTCGTCTGACGGGTGCCCCGGGGTGGGACGCTTCGACAGGCTCAGCGACCCACTTCCGCTACCGGGCCCCTGAGTTACTGGGTCCCTGAGCTTGTCGAAGGGCCCCGCCCCCGCATCACCGGGCCCCTGAGTTACTGGGTCCCTGAGCTTGTCGAAGGGCCCCGCCCCCGCATCACCGGGCCCCTGAGCTACTGGGTCCCTGAGCTTGTCGAAGGGCCCCGCCCCCGCGCGACCCCGATCACGCCCGCGAGCACGAGCACCACGGCCACGACGATCGCGGCGATGCCGGTCGGCACACTCTCCGGCGCGTCCGTGAAACGTCCGACCGCGAGCCACACCAGGCCCCAGGCGGTCGCGAGCGCCGGAGCGATGCGCCCGGTGACGAGAGCCGCCGCGACGCCGATGACCGCCACGACCACGAGCACGGCCACGGCCCAGATGTCGGCCTGCTGCGCCCAGCTCTCGGGCGCGATCTGCGTGAACCACGCCGCGGTGTTCGCCACGGTCGCGATCGTCACCCACCCGAAGTGCAGCCCGTTGGCACCGTCGGTGAGGATGCGGTCGACGAGGTTCTTCGCCGGGAACCTCCCGAGCAACACGATCACCCGGGCGAGCACCGCCACCAGCAGCGCGATCACGATCACCGTGAGCCACAGCGTCAGGAACCGCGCGGTCACCAGCCAGAGGCCGTTCAGCACCATCGAGGCGGCGATCCATCCGCCGACGGCCTGCTGCCGAGCATCCGCCCGTTGCCCCGGCAGCGCCTGCCACACCGTGTACGCGAGCAGGCCGATGTAGATCAGCGACCAGATCGAGAACGCGGGGCCGGCGGGCGCGAGGTACGACCCCTGAGCCGAGAGTGCGCCGTCCTGCAGGTCGTCGACGGATGCTCCGCCGAATGCCCCCGCTCCGACGGCCGCCGCGATCAGCATGAAGGATGCCGCGGCGATGACCAGGCTCTGTCGGGCGATGCCCGTCGTCTGTGTCTCCATGCGACGCACGCTACCGACCTCGCGACCGCTGCACAGGACCCTTGACTCTCGCCTGGCAATTGTCTAGCCTGGCTAGCGAATGGGCTCGGAGGTCAGCCGGCGACGGCCGCGTCGATCAGCACCTCGGCCGCCCCGCGCGCCTGCACCGCAACCTCCGCGTCGCCTGAGATGGCCGCGGTGCTCTGCGCACCCTCGGCGAGGATCGACAGCTGCGCGGCGAGCAGGGGGGATGCTCCCGTGCTCGCGACGAGGCCCGACATGTACTCCTGGAACGAGGCCTTGTGCGCGCGCACGATCTCGGCGACCTCGGGGTTCGTGCCGCCGAGTTCGCCGAACGCGTTGATGAAGGCGCAGCCGCGGAAGTCGTCGGTGCAGAACCAGTCCTCGAGGTACCCGTAGACGGCGAGCAGGCGGGCGCGGGGGTCGTCACCGGCATCCGTCACCGCGGCCGTCAGGCCGGACTCCCACTCACCGTGCTTGCGCGTGAGGACCGCGGTGACGATGTCGTTCTTCGCGGGGAAGAGGCCGTAGAGGCGGCGCAGCGACACGCCGGCGGCCTGACGCAGCTCGTCCATGCCGACGGCCGCGTATCCCTTGCGGTAGTAGAGCTCCTCGGCGGCGGAGAGGATGCGTTCGCGTGCCTCGTCTTCGGTCATGACAGAAGTCTACTTGACATGAGAACGATCGTTCTCTATGTTGGACGTATCGAGCGAGAACGATCGTTCTCACCTCATCGAAAGGATCAGGATCATGGGTTACATCACCGTCGGGAACGAGAACAGCACCCCGATCGAGCTCTACTACGAAGACCAGGGTTCGGGTCAGCCCGTCGTCCTGATCCACGGCTACCCGCTCGACGGCCACAGCTGGGAGCGCCAGGCCCGCGAACTCCTCGCCCAGGGCTACCGCGTCATCACCTACGACCGCCGCGGCTTCGGCGGATCGTCGAAGGTGAACGCCGGTTACGACTACGACACCTTCGCCGCCGACCTCCACACCGTGCTCGAGACCCTCGACCTGCAGGACGTCGTGCTCGTCGGCTTCTCGATGGGCACCGGAGAGCTCGCCCGCTACGTCAGCCGCTACGGCGCCGACCGCGTCGCCAAGCTCGCCTTCCTCGCCTCGCTCGAGCCCTTCCTCGTGCAGCGCGACGACAACCCCGAGGGCGTGCCGCAGGACGTCTTCGACGGCATCGAGGCCGCAGCCAAGGGCGACCGCTTCGCCTGGTTCACGCAGTTCTACAACGACTTCTACAACCTCGACGAGAACCTCGGATCGCGCATCAGCCAGGAGGCCGTCACCGGCAGCTGGAACGTCGCGATCGGCAGCGCCCCCGTCGCCGCCTACGCCGTCGTCTCGTCGTGGATCGAGGACTTCCGCGCCGACGTCGAGGCCGTGGCCGCCGCCGCGAAGCCCACGCTGATCCTGCACGGCACGAAGGACAACATCCTCCCGATCGACGCCACCGCCCGCCGCTTCCACCAGGCGGTTCCCGCGGCCGAGTACGTCGAGGTCGAAGGCGCCCCGCACGGCCTCCTCTGGACCCACGCCGACGAGGTCAACGCCGCCCTGAAGGACTTCCTCGCGAAGTAAGCCCGGCTCGCCGGCATCCGCTGCGGGATCGATATGTCACGCCTCAGAGGTATTTGACGTGACATATCGATCCCGCACTGTGCGTGACGGGCTACTCAGCCGCGCATGGCGACGCCGCGTCGCCAGTAGCCCATGAACGCGACCTGGCCGCGGTCGATGCCGAGATCCTTCACGAGGTGACGGCGCAGCGTCGTGACCACACCGCTCTCGCCGGCGATCCAGAAGTACCGATCGCCGGGGGCATCGGATGCCGCGATCTCCTCGCCGAGCCCCGAGTACGCCGGCGTCTCCCACAGCAGATCGTCGCTCTCGATGTCCTTGACCGCGATCTCGTCCGAGGCATCCGCATCACCGAGGTGCGCGAGCACCGCCGGGATGACCTGGAGTCCGTGGGCCTGGTCGGCGTCGCGCGCCAGCCAGTGCACCTCGACGCCGGCGGGGGCATCGATCGCGAGCTCGTCGGCGGCCGACGGAACCTCGATGAACGCCGTGCCGCGCAGGTCGCGCGGGGCGTCTTCGAGGATGCGCGCGATCGCGGGGGCCGCGGTCTCGTCGCCCACCAGCACGACCGACGGCGCATCGCCCGGTCGGTACTCGGTGCCGCCGCCCGCGATCACGCCGCGGCGCGGTCCGATGATGATGAGCTCCTGCCCGGCCTCGGCCGCGCTCGCCCAGCGCGACGCGGGACCGGTGAGCCCGGGCGCGAGGTGCAGCACGAAGTCGATGTCGACCTCGGTGTCGCCCGAGACCGGATCGACCCGCAGATCGCGGATCGAGTACGTGCGCATGGTGCCGCGCTCATCTTCGGGCACGGCCAGGAACGACGCCCACCAGTCCGGGGTGTCGCGTTCGAGCGGGGGCAGGATGCCGGATGCCGGCGGGAAGATCAGCTTGATGCGGGCATCGAACACACCGCCCGGGGTCCCGAAGTCGTCGAGGTCGTCGCCGCCGAACGTGACCCGCACGAAGTTGGGCGAGACGCGTTCGACGCGGCGCACCTCGGCGCGGGCGAGGATGTAGGCCGGCTTCTCGGCGGTGGTGGTCTCAACGGACATGGTGCCTCCCGATGGGTGTGACCATCGGCTTGCCGGAGACCGGATCGATGGTGATCTGATTGGGGAGGCCGAAGACCTCCTCGACGAGCTCGGCGGTGACGACGTCGGCCGGGGCGCCGATCGCATGCACGCGCCCCTCCTTCATCGCGACGAGCTCGTCGGCGTAGCGTGCGGCGAGGTTCAGGTCGTGCAGCACCATCACGATCGTGGTGCCGCGGGCGACGCTGAGGTCGGTGAGCAGGTCGAGCACCTCGACCTGGTGGGCGACGTCGAGGAAAGTGGTCGGCTCGTCGAGCAGCAGGATGTCGGTCTCCTGCGCGAGCGCCATCGCGATCCACACGCGCTGGCGCTGGCCGCCCGACAGCTCGTCGACGCTGCGATCGGCGAGCTCGGTCACCCCGGTGGCATCGAGCGCATCGGCGACGACCTCGTAGTCGTGGGCGCTCCAGCGGGCGAGCGTCTTCTGATGCGGATGCCGTCCGCGACCCACGAGGTCGGCGACGGCGATCCCCTCGGGGGCGACCGGCGACTGCGGCAGCAGGCCGAGGATGCGGGCGACCTCCTTGGTGGGTCGCGCGTGCACGGACTTACCGTCGAGCACGATCTGTCCTACGGCCGGCGAGAGCAGGCGCGCCAGCGAGCGCAGGAGCGTCGACTTGCCGCATCCGTTCGCGCCGACGATCGTCGTGATCTTGCCGGGCGCGACCGTGAGGTCGAGGCCGTCGATGATGGTGCGGTCGCCGTAGGAGAGGGTGACCCCTTCGGCCGACAGGCTGTGCGAGACGGTCACAGCGATCCTCCCGAGCGGTTGGTGCGGATGAGCAGGTAGATCAGATACGGAGCGCCGAGCACACCGGTGACGACGCCGACCGGGTAGCGGGTGCCGAGCAGGAACTGGGCGATCAGGTCGCTGCTGAGCACGAGCACGGCGCCGACGAAGGCGCTGGGCAGCAGCAGGTTCGCGCCGGGGCCGGTGATGCGTGCGGCGATCGGACCGGCCATGAACGCGACGAAGGCGATCGGGCCCGTCGCGGCGGTCGCGAACGCGAGCAGGGTGACGGCTCCGAGGATGAACAGCAGGCGGGTGAGGTTCACGCGGATGCCGAGACCGGATGCCGAGTCGTCGCCGAGCTGCAGGGCACCGAGCGCCCCCCCCTGCGACAGCATCAGCGGAACGATCACGGCCGCGGCGATCGCCATCGGCAGCACCCGCTCCCACGAGGCGTTGTTGAGGCTGCCGGTGAGCCACTGCATCGCGGTCTGGATGTCCCAGTTCGCGGCGCGCGACAGCATGTACGAGATGAGACTCTGCAGCATGGCCGCGACGCCGATGCCGATGAGGATCAGTCGCGTGCCCGCGAAGCCGCCCTTGATCGAGAGCAGGTAGATCACGAGCGCCGTGAGCACGGCGCCGGCCAGCGCGAACACCGAGACGACGGGGCCGTTGAGCGACAGGACGATGATGCCGAACACGGCCGCCGCACCCGCCCCCGCCGAGATGCCGATGATGTCGGGCGAGGCGAGCGGGTTGCGCAGCAGCGTCTGGAAGCTCACACCCGCGATGCCGAACCCGAAACCGGTGAGGATCGCGAGCACCGCGCGCGGCAGACGCAGGTCGCCGACCGTGAACGAGGCCCCGGGCACCGTCTCGCCGAGGATCACGCGGATGACCTCGCCCGGCGTGTAGAAGGTGTTGCCGACCATGAGCGCGACCGCGAACAGCGCGAAGACGATGGCGCCGAGCACGATCGTCGCGGTCGCGTGGCGGCGGTGGCGCGCACGGCGTCCGGCGACGACGGCGGCGACGCGGGCGGATGCCGTCTGCTCCGGGCGGTCGAGCGTGTGATCGGGGGTTCCGGCGGCGCCGGGGTTTCCCGAGGAGTTCGTGCGGTCGGTCGTGGTCACAGCTCACGCACCTTCTGACGGCGGACGATCCAGATGAAGAACGGGGCGCCGATGATCGCGGTGATGATGCCGACCTGGATCTCTTCGGACGACGGCGAGATCACGCGGCCGACGATGTCGCTCGCGGTCAGCAGCGCGGCACCGGCGACGGCCGAGAACGGGAGCAGCCAGCGATGGTCGGTGCCGATCAGCATGCGGCAGACGTGGGGGATGACGAGGCCGACGAACCCGATCGGGCCGGCGATGGCGGTGGCGGCGCCGGCGAGGATCACGGCGCCCAGGGCCGACAGCATCCGGGTGCGGAAGACGTGCTCGCCCAGACCCTTGGCCATGTCGTCGCCCAGCGCGAGCGAGTTCATGCCCCGCGAGCTGGCGAAGCAGATGAGGGCGCCGAGGAGGAGCACCGGGGCGGTGAGGGCGATGCGCGGCCACTCGGCGCCGCCGACACCACCGACCTGCCACGACTGGAACGTCTGGAGCAGATCGACGCGGGGCAGCATGATGGCGCTGATGAGCGAGGCGAACGCGGCCGAGGTGGCGGCGCCCGCGAGCGCGAGCTTGAGGGGCGTCGCACCGCCGCGGCCGAGCGACCCGACCGTGTAGACGAAGGTGGCGGCGGCGGCCGCGCCGACGATCGCGAACGCCATCTGACCGTAGGGGTTCGCCAGCCCGAAGAACGCGATCCCGATGACGACGGCGAGCGATGCGCCGTTCGAGACGCCCAGGATGCCCGGGTCGGCGATCGGGTTGCGGGTGACGGCCTGCATCGTGGCACCCGAGAGCGCGAGCGCGGCGCCGACGAGCAGAGCGAGCACCGTGCGCGGGATTCGCTTGACGATCGCGGCCTGCTCGATCGTGTCGCTGTGGCCGCTGAACGCCGCGACGATGTCGTCGAAAGACACGGCGCGCACGCCGAACGACACCGACAGGATGCTGAGGACGAGCAGGAGCGCGACTCCGGCGAGAAGCCAGAGCGTGCGCACCAGCACCGGGCGCCGCAGGTCTGCGGCGCCCGGTGCGATGGTGGTGGTGGCGGTCACTGAGGTGTCACTCCGCGCGAGCGGACTGATCGATTACTGAGCGAGCGGCGCGGCCAGCAGGGCGAGGTAGTCGCTGAGACCCCACGGGATCGACAGCGGCGACGGGTTGGCGGATGCCGCGATCGGGGTGGCGTCGGGGAGGATCGCGATGCGTCCCTCGGCGATGGCCGGGATCTTCGACAGCAGCGGGTCGGCCTGCAGCGTCGCGATGAGCGACTCGTCGCCGTAGGTGGCGATCACGTCGACGTCGTCGAACTTCGCGGCGTCCTCGGCGCTCACCGACAGGTAGAACTCCTTGCTGTCGGCGGTCTCCTCGACGAGCGACGGGAACGGCAGGCCGAGGTCGTCGTGCAGGTAGCCGGGGCGCGTGTCGATGGCCGTGTAGTAGCCGATCTGGCTCAGGTCGGTCGGGTCGAAGAACGCGAAGATGACCTTCTTGTCCTTGAGGGCGCTGTTCGCCTCGAGGGCGGCCTCGGCGTCGGCGTGGAGATCTTCGATGAGGGCCTGACCCTCCTCCTCGAGGCCCAGGGCCTTCGAGTTCATCTCGATCATCTCGTCGACCGGGGTGCCCCAGGCGACCTCGGGGTAGGCGACGACCGGAGCGATCTTGGAGAGGGTGTCGTACTCCTCCTGCGTCAGGCCGGAGTACGAGGCGAGGATGACGTCGGGGTTCGTGTCGGCGACGGCCTCGTAGTCGATGCCGTCGGCCTCGTCGAAGAGCACCGGCTCTTCGCCGCCCAGCTCGTCGAGCTTCTCCTCGACCCAGGGCAGGATGCCGTTGTCGTCGTCGTCGCCCCAGCTGGCCTTGCTGAAGCCGACCGGCACGATGCCGAGGGCCAGCGGCACCTCGTGGTTCGCCCAGGCGACCGTCGCCACCCGCTCGGGCTTCTCGGTGATGGTGGTCTCACCGTAGACGTGCTCGATCGTGACAGGGAAGGCGTCGTCGGAGGCCGGGTTGGCGCCGGCATCCGAACCGCTCTCGGTGGCGGACGTCGCACAGGCCGTGAGGCTCAGCGCGAGTGCCGCGGCGGCGCCGACGGCGAGGAGACGAGAAGTGCGCACAGCAGATCCCTTCGGGTTGAGGAGGGGTGAGGCGCAGAGTCGCGCCGGTTTGGTAAGGCTGACCTAATGTAACCCGAAGTTAGGCGAACCTCAATTCGAGAGGCCGCATCGTTACCCGTATTCCAGTGGTCCCCGAGCCCCCTCGGCGGCCCGGTTCCCGAGCGAGCGGAGCGAGACGACAGGCCGCACCCGGAAACGAAGAAGCCGGCCGGCTCCCGAAGGAGCCGACCGGCCTCATACGATCACGAGGGATCAGAGGGGGCGAATGTTCGCAGCCTGCATGCCCTTGGGGCCGCGCTCAGCGTCGAATTCGACCTTCTGGTTCTCGCGCAGCTCCTTGAAGCCGCTGCCGGTGATCGCCGAGTAGTGGGCGAACAGGTCGTCCGTGCCGTCATCGGGAGCGATGAAGCCGAAGCCCTTTTCCGCGTTGAACCATTTCACAGTGCCAGTGGCCATGTGTTTTCTTCTTTCTTTTTGATGTGGCCGCTGTTATGCACGGCCGCAGCACCGCACCGGAGCATCCGATGGGTACAGGGTGTCGCACTCCGGCTGGAGGCGTGAGCTGAGAGTTTTTCGGAATCCGTGCCGAACCGATCGGCGCAGAAGTCGGATCCGTATTGAGGGCCGCACACGTCTCGTAGAGATTCGCGGGCCGGTGATGAACGATCCCCCGGAAGGAGGAGCAAGGTCACCGTATCACGCCCGCTCGGGAGTTCACCTGGGCGGGCACGCGCGCACCCGCCGCGATCGCCGCTTCGGTGCGCGTGCTGACACCGAGCTTGCGCAGCACGGCCGAGACGTGCACGCTCACCGTTTTGACGCTGATGAAGAGTCTCTCGCCGATCTGGCGGTTGCTCAGCCCTTCGGCCAGGAGCTCGAGTACCTGCCGTTCACGGGCGGTGAGGGCGTCGGGATCGGACGCGGATGCCGCCGCCTCCCCGTGCCCGCGCCCCGACCCGTCGCCGTTGACCGCATCGAGCGAGAGCCCCGCCGCGTGCGCGAACGTCGTGACCGTGGTCGTGAGACGGACGTGCCCGAGGGCTCGCGCGATCGTCGCGGCGTCGGCCAGCAGCATCGCCGCGGCCGTACGGTCGCCCGCGCGCAGCAGCACACGTGCCCGCTCGAGACGGGTGATCACGCGGAACACGACGGGCACGTCCTCACCCTCGGCCAGGTCGATCGCCCGCTGCAACGCGGTGTCGGACGGCGCGAGCAGCGACTCGACGATCGGCGACCACGAGTCGGCGAGCAATTGGGCGGGCTGCGCCGTCCAGGCATCCGCCACCCGTTCCGACACCGTTGCGGTGTCATCGCCCCCGGCGCGCAGTTCGGCGATGATCGCCGCAGCCTGCAGCAGCAGCCGCCGCTGATGCAGCAGCACCGGGCCGTCGTCGTCGAGCATCGTGACGATCTCGGCGAGCGCGCCGCGCAGGTCTCCGGCGCTCTCGGCCACGGCGACCGTCATCGTGATGAGGTCGTACCAGATCTGTCGCTCGGTCTGCCCGGTCTCGACGAAGGCCGGGCGCCACTCGCGCAGCATGTCGGCGGCCTCGGTCGACCGCCCACGCCAGGCGAGGGCGCGCACCCGGGTCATGCTCGAGTACATGCGGAAGACCCGCAGCGCTCCCTGCCGATGATCGCGCGACATCATCTCATCGACCCGCTCGATCTCGCCGCGCTCGAAGAGGGCGACCGACATGTTCTGCATCATGATCGAGCCCGAGCTGCGACCGACACCCAGCGATCGCGCGAGGGCGAGGCCCTCTTCGGCGATGAGAACGGCCTCGCCGTAGCGACCGAGCAGCGTGAGGGCGTCGGAGTAGTTGACGCGGTAGCGCAGGTCGGCGTTGGAGCTGCGGGCGAGGTCGCGCGCGCGGTCGAACTCCACGATGCCGCCCGTGATGTCGCCCAGGTGCGCGAGCGAGACGCCGTGCACGTTCGCGGCGATCGACATCTGATCGCGGTCGCCCGCACGGCTCGCGATCTGCTCGGCCTCGTCGGCGACGCGGAGCGCATCGTGCAGTCGGCCGGCGACCATGTAGCGGCTGGCGAGCTGGTTGAGCACCGTGGCGTGCAGCGCATCGTCGCCGACCCGCGCCGCGAGGTCGAGTGCCTGCTCGGTGAGCGGGATCGCCCCGGGGCGCCCGAGGTTGGCGAGGTACTGCGCCTTGTCTCGCAGCAGGCGGGCGTGGAGCCGCGGCGCGACGGTCGCGGGGTCGATCTCGTCGAGCGCCGCGCTGATCACGGCGAGCGCGCGTTCACCGTCTCCGGCGTTGCGCAGCACCGACCCGAGCGTCTGCAGCAGGTCGACGTGCGAGAGCCCGGCGACGGTCGCAGCCTCGGGCACGCTCGGCCAGATCTCGAGCGCGAGCTCGCCGAAGCGCGCGGCGGCGGCGAAGGCGAAGCGCCCCTTCGCATCGCGCATGGCGTCGATCGAAGCGACGAGCGCCCGCGGTTCGTCCTGCGCGAGATGCCAGTGGTGCGCGAGCGACGCCGTGTCGACGCCGTCGGTCCCGTCGCGCTCCGCCTCGAGCGCCTCGGCGTAGGCCCGGTGCAGGCGAGACCGCTCACCGGGGAGGAGGTCGTCGTGCACGGCCTCGCGCAGCAGCGCGTGCCGGAACCGGTAGAGGTCGGCATCGATCACCAGGATGCCGCCGCGCGCCGCCTCGCGGATCGCCTCATCGAGCCGGTCTTCGGGCAGCCCCGCGAGCATCGACAGCAGGGGGTGCGAGAGCGGGCGCTCGGCGCCGGAAGCGACCTGCGCCACCCGCTGCGCGTCGTCTCCGAGCCGGTCGAAGCGGGTGAGGAGCACGTCGCGCAGGCCGTCGGGCAGCGGACCCGTCGTGCAGTCGGCGATCTCCTCGACGAAGAACGGCACCCCCTCGGCGCGCTCCTGCATGCGGGCGAGAGCGCCGTCGGACACCGAGCGGCCGGTGAGCTGCTCGGCCAGGGCGCGCACGGCGTCGCCGTCGAGCCGCGGCAGCGTGACCCGCTCGATCAGGCGGGAGCGCGTCGCCTCGACGATGAACCGGCTCACGGCATCGCCCCGGCGCACGTCGTCGCTGCGGCAGCTGAGCAGCAGGAGGACACGTCCGCGGGCGAGGGTGCGCAGAAGGAAGGAGAGGAGCGCGAGCGTCGATTCGTCGGCCCAGTGCAGGTCTTCGATCACGAGCACCTGCGGGGCCGCCTCGGCCGCGGTCTCGATGAGCGTGGCGATCGCGTCGCGCAGGCGGTCGGGGCTCGTGCGCGCGCGGTCGGCGGGTTCGTCGACGAGTTCAGGCAGCAGCATGCCGAGGGCCTCGGCACCGACGCCGACGGCCTCGCGCACGCGTTCGGCACCCAGATGCCCCACGATCGAGCGCAGGATCGCCGTGAGGGGCCCGTACGCGGTGCGGGCCGCGCCGAGATCGAGGCACCAGCCCACGTGCACATCGGCACGCGTCGAGACCTCGATCGCGAACTCGCGCAGCAGCCGAGACTTGCCGATGCCGGCCTCGCCGTCGATCAGGACACCGACCGGCACCCCCTCGGCCGCACCGTCGAAGAGCCGGCGCACGAGGCCGATCTCGGCATCGCGCCCGACCATCGCGGAACTCGGCGCGAAGGAGGACATGCCTTCATCGTGCCACTCCCCTCCGACATCCGCCGGGCTCGCCCGATCGCCGGCGCCGGTTCGGTCTCGGCGCAGCGCGACGACCGGGTTCACCGGGCCGCGACCGGCTCGCGCGGCACGCCGGCGGCGCGGTTGCGCGCAGGCGCGGCATCCGTCGTCGGACCCTGCGGGGCACGTGCCTCACGCCGGCCACGCGCAACCGCGACCGCACTCGCCCGACGCCCCAGCATCCGCCCGATCACGCCCACCGGGCGCGGCACGATCTGGTCGGTGTGCTCGCGGATCGACCGGCGCCGCTCGATCGCCCACTCCCGCTGCTGCTGCTCGAATGCGGTGACCACCTGGTGCGAATAGGTCTGCTCGTACATGACGCCTCCTCGTTATCGATATCCCTAGACAACGCTCTGAGGCCCCCTCCCGGCATCGGACGGATTCCCTATCTTCGGCCGACCCACCCCCTTATGCGCGAGCACCCCCTGCTGCACGGGGCAGAAGGGGGTGGCTGGACCGCAGAGGGGTGGCCCGGCGATCGGGCTAGGCGTGCAGCAGGTGCGCACGCGCCGACGGACGCGGCACGTCGGGCGAGAGGATCGCGAGCACGCGCACGAGGGTCGTCATCCAGAGCAGTCCGAGCCCGACCGCCATCGCTTCGAGCGCGGTCATCGTGATGAGCCCGAACACCGCGAACAGCACGAACGCGACCGTGACCAGCGCACCCACTCCGATCGTGGTGATGCTCAGCGCCCGCGGCGCCCCGGGCACGACGACCGCGGTCACGGTCATCGACGCCGCGAAGAACAGGAGGGTGATGGGAGCCACGATGTTGTGCGCGTCGGGAAAGCGGTGCAGCGGCAGCAGCCCCACTCCGGCGAGCGCGAACCCCGTGACGATCCACAGTCCTGACGTGACCGCGATGCGTCCGAGCGCCGGGTCGCCGAGGATGCGGTGCAGGTCGCGGCCGATGTACGCACCGACCGTGCCGACCAGCGCACCGGCGACGACCAGGGTGCCGTTGAACGCCCAGGCATCGTCGCCCATCCCGAGCTGCGAGAAGTTGATCTCCCACCAACGGGGGTCGGCGGCGGTCACCATCGCGAAGAGGGTGCCGATCACCAGATAGCCGAACAGGATGCTCGACAGGTCGGCCGTGCGCAACCCGATGCCCGCGGCGAAGGCGAAGCGTCCGCCCACGGCTGCCGCGAAACCGGTGACGAGGGCGCCGCCGACGA
Source organism: Microbacterium sp. NPDC090225 (assembly GCF_044772365.1). Taxonomy (NCBI): domain Bacteria; kingdom Bacillati; phylum Actinomycetota; class Actinomycetes; order Micrococcales; family Microbacteriaceae; genus Microbacterium; species Microbacterium sp. NPDC090225. Next base: position 1,919,745 of record NZ_JBIVYS010000001.1, read on the forward strand.
GGGTCAGCTCGAGGCCCTGCAGACCGATCGCCAACACCTGGGTGCCGAGGAGCACTCCCATGCCCGCGACACCGGCGAAGGCCACGGTGAGAGCGATCGCCGAGATATCGGTGATGATGCGCTGCCACCGCGGCATGGGGGCGGTCTCGTTCCGGCGATGCCGAAGGGTGCTCACGACGAAGGCGCCGCCGGCGATGACACCGGCGGCGGAGGCTGCGGGCAGCGCCAGAGAGCCGCTGCCGATGAGCATCCGAGGCTCGGGACCCAGGAGCACGAATCCCGCGACGGTGCCGAGCACGAAGCACACGACCGTCGCCCAGACCGCGACGGTCTCACCGCGCAGCCGTTGTCCCTGGTCCATGGGTACATCGAACCACTAACTGGTTACGCCGGTATATCAGCAATTGGTCGAAGCATCCACCCGTTCCCGCGCGGGCCGCGAGCAGCGGCGCTCCGGGACTACCGTGGGGACATGCGCATTCCCGCCGCGATCCGCGCCAGCCAGCGATCCCCGCTGCTGCAGGTCGTGAAATCCGCGGCGGCGACCATCGCGGCCTGGCTCGTGGCCGGATGGGTCTTCCCCTCGCAGTTGCCCGTGTTCGCGGCGATCGCCGCGCTTCTCGTCGTGCAGCCGAGCGTCAACCAATCACTCTCGAAGGCTCTCGAACGCAGCATCGGGGTGATCGCGGGAGTCGTGATCGCGATGGGTCTGGGCCTGCTCCTCGGCTCACCGAGCTGGATCGTGCTGCTCGCGATCGTCGTCGCGATGCTCGTGGCGTGGATCTTCCGCGCCTCCCCCGGCACCGGCAACCAGGTCGCGATCTCGGCCATGCTCGTGCTCGCCCTCGGCTCGTCGAGCCCCGAGTACGCGTTCGCCCGCATCATCGAGACGCTCATCGGCGTCGCGATCGGCATCGTGGTGAACGCCCTGATCGTGCCGCCCGTGCTCGTCGCACCCGCACGTCACCACCTCGGCCTGCTCGGCGCCGAACTCGCGGCGAGCCTCGACCGGCTGGCCGACGCCCTCCCGCACCCGCAGCCCCCGGCGCGGATGCAGGAACTGATGCTCGAGGCCCGCCTGCTGCGCCCGATGAAGGATGCCGCGGATGCCGCGATCGCCGCAGGCGAGGAATCGCTCACTCTCAATCCCCGACGGTCCACGCACCGCGCGGATCTGCGGGAGATGCGCGCGCTGCTCGAGCGGCTCTCGCCGATCGTCACCCAGGTGATCGGCATGACCCGTGCCTACGCCGACCACTACGACGACTCGATCGGCGAGGAACCCGCGGTGATCGCGATCGCCGAGCAACTTCGACGAGCCGGGCACGACGTGCGCCTCGCCGTGCAGATCGCCGATGTCGCCCCCGAGCCCGAGACGCTGACCTCCGCCATCCCGGCCCTCACCGCACCGCTCGTGATCCGGCCGCCGTCGAGCCAGCACTGGATCCTCATCGGATCGCTCATGGAGGACCTCCGGCGCATCCGCGGCGAGCTCGTCGACGAGGACTGATCCGGCGACGGCATCCGCTCGTCCGAATGTCCGCCGCGCCGCCTACCCTGGTCTCATGAGCGACGTCACCCTCGACCAGGCCCTCGCCGAGCTCGCCGCGCTCGAAGACCCGAAGATGCGGGCGGCCAACGAGAAGCGCGGCGACGACCACGGCATGAACCTCAGCCGGCTGCGAGCGGTCGCGAAGAAGATCAAGACCGACCAGCCGCTCGCGCAGGAGCTGTGGGCGACGGGCGAGACGCCCGCCCGACTGCTCGCCCTGCTCGTCTGCCGCCCGAAGGACTTCACCGCCGACGAACTCGACGCCATGCTCCGCGAGACCGACCGGCCCAAGGTCAACGATTGGTTCGTGAACTACGTCGCCAAGAAGACCCCGCTCGCCGAGCAGATGCGCCTGCGCTGGTTCGACGACGCCGATCCGACCGTCGCCGCGGCGGCCTGGTCGCTCACGTCGGTGCGGGTCGTCAAGGACCCCGACGGCCTCGACCTCGATCATCTGCTCGACCTGATCGAGGCGCAGATGAAGGATGCCCCGGCACGGCCGCAGTGGTCGATGAACGAGACGCTCGCGCAGATCGGTATTCATCACCCGCAGCTGCGCGAGCGGGCCCTCGCGATCGGCGACCGCCTGCAGGTGCTCGCTGACTACCCGACGGCTCCCGGCTGCACCTCACCCTTCGCCCCGATCTGGATCGGCGAGATGGTGCGTCGCGCCGGCGGCTGATTACCCTGGGAGCATGAGCACGCACATCGCGGCCGAGCCCGGTCAGATCGCCCCCATCGTCCTCTTCCCCGGAGATCCGCTGCGGGCCAAGTGGATCGCCGAGACGTTCCTCGACGACGCCGAGCTGTACTCCGAGACCCGCGGGATGCTCGGGTTCACCGGCACCTGGCAGGGCCACCGCGTCTCGGTGCAGGGTTCGGGCATGGGCCAGCCCTCGATGGCGATCTACGCGAACGAGCTGTTCGCGGAGTACGGCGTGCAGACGATCGTGCGCGTCGGATCGTGCGGCGCGCTGACCGAGAAGCTGAAGGTGCGAGACATCATCATCGCGAACGCCGCGAGCACCGACTCGGGTATCAATCGCGTGCGCTTCCACGGACTCGACTACGCCCCCGTCGCCGACTTCGCCCTGCTGCGCGCGGCGGTCGAGGCGAGCGAGACGGAGGACCTCGATTCGGCCGTGCACGTGGGCCAGTTGTTCTCGAGCGACCAGTTCTACAGCACGCGCCCCGAACTCACGGAGCCCTTCGTGAAGCACGGCATCCTCGGCGTCGAGATGGAAGCCGCCGGCCTCTACACGCTCGCGGCCTTCCACGGCCGCCGCGCGCTCGCGATCTGCACCGTCTCCGACCACATCGTCACCGGCGAGGAGACCACGGCGCAGGAGCGCGAGCAGACGTTCGGCGACATGATCCGCATCGCGCTGCGCGCCGCGACCTCGGTCTGAGGCATCCGCTGGGGGCGGAGCCGGCTCGGGGCGGAGCCGGAGGCCTGTACCTAACTCAGGAAGAACGGTGGTGATTCGGTCGGATCGGGCTGTTCTCGTGCGCCGACGCCGTGTTCTTCCTGAGTTGGGTACGCAAGCGGTCGGACAATTCCTCGGATTGCGGCGACCGCCCGCGCCGGATGGGATGATCGAAGCACCATGGCATCCCTCCTCGACCCGGCCACCCTTCCCGACGGATCCGATGCGGATGCCGTCTACACGGCGTTCGTCGAGTGGGCCGAGTCGACCGGCCTGACCCTCTACCCCGCGCAGGACGAGGCGATCATCGAAATCGTCTCGGGCAACAACCTGATCCTGTCGACCCCGACCGGCACCGGAAAGTCGCTCGTCGCGATCGGCGCGCACTTCGCCGCCCTACTCGACGGACGCCGCAGCTACTACACCGCGCCGATCAAAGCCCTGGTGAGCGAGAAGTTCTTCGCACTGGTCGAGGTGTTCGGCGCCGAGAACGTCGGCATGGTCACGGGCGACTCGTCGGTCAACGCGGATGCTCCGATCATCTGTTGCACGGCCGAGATCCTCGCGAATCTCTCGCTGCGGCAGGGGACGGATGCCGAGGTCGGCCAGGTCGTGATGGACGAGTTCCACTTCTACGGCGACCCCGACCGTGGCTGGGCGTGGCAGGTGCCGCTGCTCGAGTTGCCGCAGGCGCAGTTCATCCTGATGTCGGCCACACTCGGCGATGTGACCGAGCTCGCGTCCGACCTGACCCGCCGCACGGGGCGCGGCACCGCCACGGTGACCGGCGTCGAACGCCCGGTACCTCTGCACTTCTTCTACGAGCAGACCCCGATCCACGAGACGATCGACGATCTGCTGGGCACGGGACAGGCGCCGATCTACATCGTGCACTTCTCGCAGGCCGCGGCGATGGAGCGGGCGCAGGCGTTGTCGAGCACGAAGGTCGCGACCCGGGAGCAGCGCGATGCGATCGCCGATCTGATCGGCTCCTTCCGCTTCACGACGGCGTTCGGCAAGACGCTCTCGCGCTTCTTGCGGGCGGGGATCGGCGTGCATCACGCGGGGATGCTCCCGAAGTACCGCCGCCTCGTCGAGCAGCTCGCGCAGCGCGGTCTGCTGCGGGTGATCTGCGGCACCGACACGCTCGGCGTGGGCATCAACGTGCCCATCCGCACGGTGCTGCTCACGGCACTCACGAAGTTCGACGGCACCCGCATGCGCCAGCTGAACGCGCGCGAGTTCCACCAGATCGCAGGGCGCGCCGGCCGCGCCGGATATGACACCGCCGGCACCGTGGTCGCGCAGGCGCCGGAGCACGAGAGCGAGAATCTCGCCGCCATCCGCAAAGCGGGCGACGACCCGAAGAAGAAGCGCAAGATCATCCGCAAGAAGGCGCCCGACGGATTCGTGTCGTGGGGAGAGCCCTCGTTCCGCAAGCTCATCGACGCGACGCCCGAGACGCTCACCTCGCACATGCAGATCACCAGTGCGATGATGCTCAACGTCATCGGCCGCGGGGGCGACGTGTTCGGCAATATGCGTGCGCTGGTATACGACAATCACGAGCCGCGCGCACGCCAGCGCGAACTCGCTCTGCGCGCGATCGGCATCTACCGCACCCTGCTCGAATCCGGTGTGGTGGAACAGATCCCACAAGGCCCGGTTGCTGAGCGAGGAGCGCAGCGACGAGACGAAGTGCGGCTCACCGTCGACCTGCAGCCGAACTTCGCCCTCAACCAGCCGCTCTCCCCGTTCGCCCTCGCGGCGTTCGAGCTCTTGGGCGAGGAGTCGCCCAGCTACGCCCTCGACATGATCTCGATCGTCGAGGCCACGCTCGACGATCCGCGCGCGGTGCTGAGCCAGCAGGAGTTCCAGGCTCGCGGCGAAGCGGTCGCGGCGATGAAGTCCGAGGGCATCGAGTACGACGAGCGCATGGAACTGCTCGAGCAGGTCACTTATCCGAAGCCGCTCGACGAGCTGCTGACCGCCGCGTTCGAGACGTTCAGCGCCGCGCAACCGTGGATCCGCGACTTCGAACTGCACCCCAAGTCGGTCGTGCGCGACATGTACGAGCGCGCCATGTCGTTCGGGGAATATGTCGCCTTCTACAAGATCGCGCGCTCGGAGGGCGTGGTGCTGCGCTACCTGTCGGATGCCTATCGCGCGGCATCCCAGACCATCCCCGAAGAGCTCAAGACCGAAGACCTCCGCGACCTGATCGAGTGGCTCGGCGAGCTCGTGCGCCAGGTCGACTCCAGCCTGCTCGACGAGTGGGAAGAACTGCGGGCCGGCATCGACAACGGACGCGTGGATTCCCCCGACGAGATCGTGCCGCCGGCGCCGAAGCGCCTGACGAGCAACGTGCGCGCGTTCCGCACCCTCTTGCGCAACGAGCTGTTCCGGCGGGTGCAGCTCGCCGCGCGCGAAGACGTCGACGCCCTCGCCGAACTCGATCCCGCCTTCGGAGCGGATGCTTGGAACGACGCCCTCGACGCCTACTTCGCCGAGCACGACCAGATCCTCACCGGGGCGGATGCCCGCAGCTCCGCGCTGCTCATCCTGACCCCCGGCGAGACGGCGTGGACGGCACGTCAGATCTTCGACGACCCCGCCGGCGACCACGACTGGGGCATCTCGGCGACGGTCGACCTCGCGGCATCCGATGAGGCCGGCGAGGCCGTCGTGACGGTCACGGCCGTCGACCGGCTCTAGTCGGCCAGGGGGCGGGACCCTTCGACAGGCTCAGGGACCCAGCGCCCCGGGTACCCTCGCTCCCTTCACGAGCCGCGCCACCAGGTCGGGATACGCCACACCGGCGGCCGCGAACATGCGCGGCGCCTGCGAGGCGGCGGTGAGCCCCGGCATGGTGTTGACCTCGTTGAGCACCGGCCCGTCGTCGGTGAGGAAGAAGTCCATGCGGGCGAGACCCCCGCACCCGAGGGCGTCGAACATCGCCAGGGCGGCCCGTTTGAGGCCCGCCACCTCGTCGGACGCGAGCTGCGCCGGGACCGTGAAACGCGCCGTCCCGTCGTACTTCGTCGCCGTGTCGAAGAGGCCCTCGGCATGGATCTCGAGCGGCGGCGCCGCCCAGCGGATGCCGCCCGCCTCGCACAGCACGGCGACGTCGATCTCGCGCCCGCGCACGACCTCCTCCACGAGGATGCGGCGGTCGAGCCGCGCCGCCGCGCGCAGCGCGGGAAGGAGCTCGGCCTCGTCGCGCACGAGCGCGACCCCGTGACTCGACCCCGCCGAGACCGGCTTGACGACGACCGCACCGTCGAACTCCACGTCGCCGATGTCGTCGGCCGAGATCACCCGCCCCCGCGCAGTACGGATGCCGACGGCATCCGCCACCAGCTTCGTCGCCCACTTGTCCATCCCGAGCGCGCCGGCGCGCACCCCCGAGCCGACCACGCGCACTCCGGCGAGCGCGCAGAGCGCCGCGAGCGCGCCGTCTTCACCGGGCGAGCCGTGCACCGCAGGGAAGACGACGTCGGCCCGCGCGATCAGCGGCATCGCGAGCGCCAGCGATTCCGCCGCCGAGGCCCCCGCCCGGATGCCGTCGGCACGCCAGATCCCGTCACGGTCGATAGTGACGCACGTCACCGCGTGGTCGCCCATGCGCAGGGCCGCCGCGACCGCCGCCGCGGAGGCGAGCGACACCTCGTGCTCGGCGTTCTGTCCTCCCCCGATCACCAGCACGTGCACCGTCATGCGATGCTCCTCTGCACGCGCGCGCCGATGCCCGTGAGGATGGTGTGCGGGATCGTTCCGGCCCAGCGCGCCCAGTCCTGCAGCGAGGGCTCGGCACCGCCGCCGGGTCCGAGCAGTACCGCCTCCGTGCCGCGCGGCACCTCGGCATCGCCCGTGTCGACGACGATCTGATCCATCGACACCCGCCCGACGATCGGATGCCGCGCCCCCTCGATCGCGACTCCCGCCGCCGGCGACAGCTCGCGGGGAATCCCGTCGGCGTATCCGACGCCGATCACGCTCAGACACGTCGCGCGCTCGACGATGTGGTCTCCGCCGTACCCGACCGCGGTTCCCGCTGGCACGCGCGCGCTGTGCACGACGGATGCCGTCCACCGCGCGGCCCCGGCGAGCACTGTGGTCTCGGAGGGATCGATGCCGACGAGGCCGGCCCCGATCCGCACCAGGTCGAAATGGGTCGCGGGGTCGGTGAGTGTCCCGGCGGTGGCGGCGAGGTGCACGATCAGGGGCCCGAAGCCGGCCCGCAGCACGGCATCCCTCCCCTGGCGCAGCCGCCGCACCGCCGCCGCGTTCGCGCACGGATCGCCGGCGTCGGCCCGCGGCAGATGCCCCATGACACCGACGACGTCGATCCGCCCGCGCGCCGCCCGCGCGACGCGCAGCAGTTCGGCCCAGTCGTCGACCGGGCATCCGCCGCGGGCCATGCCCGTGTCGAGGTGCAGGTGCACGCGCACGGGAGCTACGGCATCCGCGGACAGCTGTCGCAGTTCCTCGACCGAGCCCACCGCGATGTCGGCGCGGGATGCGTGCGCGAGCCGCGCATCGACACCCGCGGGATTCAGCCACGCGAGGATGGGCTCCGTGAGCCCGGCTTCGCGCAATTCGACGGCGTCGGCGGCATCCGTCACTCCCAGCCAGGTCGCCCCGGCGGCGACGGCGGCCCGCGCGATCGGCACGGCCCCGAGTCCGTAGCCGTCGGCCTTGACGACCGCCATGATCGCGGCGTGCGTGGAGGCGCGCACGCGCGCGACGTTCGCCGCCACCGCCGCGGGCAGAGTGGTGAGCGTCGGTGCGTGCAGTCGCGAGAGCGCGACGCCCTCGATGACCGCGCTCATCGCTGCATCCGCGGGTCGTCGGTCGGGTCGTCGTACATCTCGGGGCAGCCCTGAGCTACGGCATCCGGTCGGAGTTCGTAGTGCCAGGGCTCGTTTGCGTAGATCTGGCAGAGCCCGTAGCCCGCGCCGTGCTGGGCGAGCCAGTCGAGGGTCGGAAGACCGCCGAGGTCGACCGCCTCGCCCGACACGTGCAGCGAGGTCTCGGGGGTCGCGACCCACCGCGAGGCCTCCTCGGCGGATCCGTAGCTGATCACGGCCTGGTCGAGCATGTGCTGCTGCAGGGCCGCCGAGCGCCAGCCGCTGTTGACGAGGAAGGTGACGTCGGCGTCGGATGCCGCGCGCTGCAACGCGTCGAGCAGTGCCGGGTCGAGGTTGCCGACGGCCACGCGGTCGGTGTCGAACACGGTCGGCTGGTCGCCGTCGCGGATCACACCGTCGGCGTCGCTCGGAGCGAGCACCGATCCTCCCGGCGGGATCGAAGCGGCACCCGTCGATGTCTCGGCGGCGCTGTCGTCGGTGGAGGCATCGGGCCCGGGACCGGCGGTGAAGCTGTGGGAGAGCACGGCATCCGCGGCGGCGAGCGACTGCTGCACGGCGAAGGCGGCGATGACGGCGACGATCAAGGCGATCGCCGACCAGACGATCCGCCGCGCACGGCGGGTGGTGGAGGTGGTGCTGTTCATCCCCCCAGTGCAGTCGCCGGGCTGTTGCCGGGGCGTATGCGGTTCTGCATATGCTCCCGATATGTGCGGGTGCGTAGGATCGCAGCCATGCGTGTGCTGATCGTCGAGGACGAGCCCTACCTCGCCGAGGCCGTCCGCGACGGGCTGCGGCTCGAAGCGATCGCCGCCGACATCGCCGGCGACGGGCACGTCGCTTTGGAACTGCTCGACATCAACTCCTACGACATCGCCGTGCTCGACCGCGATATCCCGGGCCCGTCGGGCGACGACATCGCCCGCGCGATCGTCGCTTCGGGCAGCGGTATCCCGATCATCATGCTCACCGCCGCCGACCGCCTCGACGACAAGGCCTCGGGGTTCGAGCTCGGCGCCGACGACTACCTCACCAAACCCTTCGAGCTGCGCGAACTCGTGCTGCGGCTGCGTGCGCTGGGGCGGCGCCGCGAGCGCGCCCGCCCGCCGGTGCTCGAAGTCGCGGGGCTGCGGCTCGACCCGTTCCGCCGCGAGGTCTTTCGTGACGAGCGGTACGTCGCGCTCACCCGCAAGCAGTTCGCGGTGCTCGAGGTGTTGGTCGATGCGGCAGGCGGGGTCGTGAGCGCCGAGGAGCTGCTCGAGCGCGCCTGGGACGAGAACGCCGACCCCTTCACCAACGCCGTGCGCATCACCGTGTCGTCGCTGCGCAAGCGCCTCGGGGAACCCTGGGTGATCGTGACGGTGCCGGGCGTCGGGTATCGGATCGCGACGGATGCCGGGGATCGCGCGGATGCCGGAGGTGCGGCGGCGGATGCCGGAGCGGATGCCGATGCCTAGGCGTCGGGGGGTGAGCGCCCGACTGCGACTCGCCGTCAGTTACGCCGGGGTGGTGGCGCTGGCGGGTTTCGTGCTGCTGGCGGTCGTGTGGTTGTGGCTGCTGCGGTACGTGCCGGATCAGAACATCGACCCCGGCAACGGCATCTTCGTGCCCAACCGTTCCGACCTCGTTCGGGCGTTCACCCCGTTCGCGACCTGGGCGATGATCGGGCTGATCGCGGTGGGGCTCGTCGGCGGGTGGCTGTTGGCCGGGCGGATGCTCGCGCCGCTGTCGCGCATCGGTGCGGTGGCACAACTCGCGGCCCAGGGGTCGCTGTCGCACCGGGTGCGGTTGGAGGGTCCGAGCGACGAGTTCCGCGACCTGGCCGACGTCTTCGACGCGATGCTCGAGCGGATCGAGGCGCACGTCGAGGAGGAGCGCCGGTTCGCGGCGAACGCCTCGCACGAACTGCGCACCCCTCTCGCGATCTCGCAGACGCTGTTGGAGGTCGCCCGCACCGATCCCGATCGCGACGTCGACGCCCTGATCTCGCGGCTGGGCGAGGTCAACGTCCGGGCGATCGAACTGACCGAGGCGCTGCTGCTGCTGAGCCGTGCCGACCGGCGGTCGTTCACGCACGAACCCGTCGACCTGTCGCTCGTGTCGGAAGAGGCGGTCGAGGCGCTGCTGCCCCTGGCCGACCGACGCGGGGTCACGATCGAGGTCGGCGGGGTTCCTGCGGTCGTCTCGGGGTCGGCGGCGCTGCTGCAGCAACTGGTGACGAACCTCGTGCACAACGCGATCGTGCACAACCTCGACTTCGACGGACGCGTCGCCGTGCGCACCCACGACCTCCCCGAGGGGCTCGCGGTCGTGGTCGAGAACACGGGTTCGATCGTTTCCGCCCATCGCCTGGACCTGCTCGTGGAACCGTTCCAGCGGGGCGCCGAGCGCGCCCGCGGCGACGACCACGTCGGGGTCGGACTGGGCCTCGCGATCGCCGAGCGCATCGCCCAGGCCCACGACGGCTCGCTCGTGCTCACGCCCCGCCCCGCCGGAGGCCTCATCGTGACGGTGTGGCTGCCGCGCCCCGCCCCTGAGTGAGCGCGCGCCATCTGCAGGGACGAATCACATCTGCAGGGAGAAAACCCCGATTCCTCCCTGCATCCGTCGTCATTCCCTGCAAACGGATGCCGCCGGTCCGGTTCCTGAGCGAGCGCGGCGAGACGGGCCCGCCCCACTCGGTTCCTGAGCGAGCGAAGCGAGACGAAGGGCCCGCTCCCACACAACTGGGTCCCTGAGCCTGTCGAAGGGTCCCACTCCGTGATGCCCGATGACGGCCTGTGGATAACTTCCGCGGGTGCGCTCAGAATCGGGCTACTTTGTGGCGGTGATGTCGACCCGATACCCCGCTGCCACCCTCGCTCTCGTCCTGGCCGCCGCCGCTCTCAGCGGTTGCGCGCCCGCCCCGGAGCCCTCCCCCACTCCGACCCCCGCCTTCGCGAGTGAGGAGGAGGCGTTCGCCGCCGCCGAGGAGGTGTATCGGGAGTACATAGACGCCGTCAATGCAGAGCATGGAGGCGATGCCAGCGCTGACTCGCATGATTACCTCACCGGCACGATTCTCGAGTCTGAACTCGAGAACAGCCGTGCACTCGAAGCGTCTGGCTTACACATCGAAGGAGACACGGTCGTTCTTGGGTTCGTCGGAGACGAGACGACCATCGATGCGGTGCAAGCAACCGTGACTGGCATCGCATGTCTCGACATCACGTCGGCGCACGTGATCGACGCTGCCGGAAAAGATGTCACCCCTGCCGAACGGAGCGACGTCTACAGCATCGTCGTCACGTTCGTCGGGTCAAGCTCGTCATTGTTGATCTCGAAGTATGAGGTAGGCACGGGGACGGTATGCGAAGGCTGATCGTGTCTCTGACCATCGCGATTTCACTCCCCCTGCTGGCTTCAGCAAGTGCGGGGTGTTCGCAAGGGTCGATCGTCTCTGGCGGATGCGGGGTAGCAAACGACGGCACATCGATCACCGTGACCGGCACGCAATCCGCCGCTCAGTCGCCCGGCTCCCCGTCCTCCTCCTGGTCCCCCTCGAACTCCGGCTCCCCCGGCACCCCGGTCGACACCGGCCCGAGCGAGCTGGAACGCTGCCGCGCCGACGCCGGCCGCGCACGCGTCTGCCTCGAGCCCCGGAGCCGCGCCGAACCCTCAACCCCGGCCCCGGCATCCGCCCCCGCAGCCCCGACGATCTCGATCACCGACCTCGTCACCCTCACCCCGGCGACCGCGACCCCGACCGCCGACCCCGGCAACGTCGGCATCGCCGGACTGCCCACGAACTTCGTCGCCACCGCATCCGTGCACACCCGCACCGGCACCCTCTTCGGCGCACCCCTCACCGCCCGCTTCACCCCCACCGGCTACGACTTCACCTACGGCGACGGCACCACCGCCCACACCACCACCGGCGGCGCCACCTGGGACACCCTCGGCCAACCCCAGTTCACCCCCACCGCAACCAGCCACACCTACACCGACCGCGGCACCTACGACACCACTGTCACCATCCACTACACCGCCGAGATCGACCTCGGCACCGGCTGGATCCCCCTCGACGGCACCCTCACCACCCCCGGACCCACCCAACGCATCCGCATCTACGAAGCCCACACCGCCCTCGTCGCCCACACCTGCACCGAACAACCCACCGCCCCCGGCTGCTGACACGGCATCTTCCCTGCAGGGCACACGGGGCGGGGCCCTTCGACAAGCTCAGGGACCCAGGTGCCGCGCCTCCCGCCGTCTCATCTGCACACCTGCACGACGAAACCGGCGGATGCTCCGTGCAGACGTGACATCTCCGTGCAGACGAGCGCGCGGCTGCCCGGCGCCTCCCGAAACTGCCGCGCGTCAGGCGACGTTGCCGCGCAGCGCCGCGATCTCGCGCCCGTAGGTGCGGGCATCCGTCTCGGCGTTCTCCTTGAGCTCGCGCGCGGTGTCGGCGAAGGCGTCGAGTGCCGGGTTCACGCCGACGAGCGTGAACGGACGCTCCACGACGCGCAGGTCGAGGCCCCACACGTCTTCGAGCACGCGGCGCAGCCAACCGGTCGAGTGGTCCCAGCCCTCCTTGGGGGTGCCGGGCGCGTAGTTGCCGCCGAGCACCGTGACGAGGGTCGCCGGCTTTCCGCGCAGTGCGGTGCCGGTCGGGTCGATGCGCGGGTCGGTGTAGGCCACGTCGAACCAGGTCTTGAAGTGCTGCGAGACGCCGTAGTTATAGAGCGGCACGGCGAAGAGCAGCGCGTCGGCGCCGATCAGCTCGTCGGCGAAAGAGGTGGCGAGGGCGCGAGCCTCGACCTGGCCGGGCGTGCGCTGCGCCTCGTCGACGAAGCCGCCGGTGACGGCATCCGCCCACACGGTCGCGGGCACGGGGTCGGCGGCGAGGTCACGCCGGGTGACGGTGGAGTCGGGGTGCGACGCGGTCCACTCGGCTTCGACGAGGTCGGCGAGCGACCGGCTGGCGGACGACGCGGGAAGGATGCTCGCATCGAGGCGGAACAGGGACATGGATGACACCTCTCGTTTTCGTAGTCGCTCGTTTTTTCTTAGCGATATCGGTTAACGTAGCACGCTAGAATGGGGGCATGGCCGAGATCGAGCACGATCTGCACCGGTGCGACGCCGCCGTCACACTGGCCTTCAGCGTGCTCGGAAAGCGCTGGAACGGCATGATCGTGTCATCCCTCGGCGGCGGCCCCTCGACGTTCGTCGCCCTGCGCCGAGCGGTCGCGGGCATCAGCGACACCGTGCTCTCCGACCGCCTCGCCGAACTCGCCGACACGGGCCTCGTCGCACGCACCGTCGATGCCGGTCCACCGGTCACCGTCTCCTACGCGCTCACGCCCGGCGGCGAGGGACTGCTGCCGATCCTCGACGACCTCGGCACCTGGGCCTCCGCCAACCTCGTGCGCCGCTGACGGCATCCGTCCCGGGCTTTCGAATCGCGCGAACTGTCGCCTCCACGCGCCGAAACTCGCAAGTCAAGCGATTCGCAAGTCGAAGGGAAGGGTGAAAGCCGCGCCTCACCAGGGGCTGGGCTCGTAGTCCTTCAGGAACACGCCGTGGATGTCGTCGCCGGCCTCGCCGCGCACGATCGGGTCGTACACGCGGGCGGCGCCGTCGACCAGGTCGAGCGGGGCGTGGAAGCCCTCCTCCGCGAGGCGCACCTTCGTATAATGCGGGCGCTCGTCGGTGATCCACCCGGTGTCGACGGCGGTCATCAGGATGCCGTCCTTCTCGAGCATCTCACCGGCACTGGTGCGCGTGAGCATGTTGAGCGCGGCCTTCGCCATGTTGGTGTGCGGATGCCCCGGCCCCTTGTACCGGCGCGAGAACTGCCCCTCCATCGCCGACACGTTCACCACGTACTTGCGTTGCGCCGACGAGGCCGCCATCGACGCACGCAGGCGGCTGATGAGCAGGAACGGCGCGGTCGTGTTGGCGAGCTGCACCTCGAGCATCTCGAGCGGGTCGACCTGTTCGATCGACTGCACCCAGCTGTTGACGGTGTTGACGTCGGGCACGAGCCCCCCGGCGTCGATCGCGGTGCCGTCGGCGTGCTTCTCGAGCGACGACGAACCGGGGGCCATCGCGACGCGGGCGAGGTCTTCGGCGGTGAGCGCCTGGCCGCCCTGCTCGGCGACGGTTCCGCCGAGGGCCGCGACCGACAGCAGCGGGTGCGCATCGACGGATGCCTGCAGCGCCTGCGGGTGCGGATCGGCGGTGTGCCCGAAGGTCTCCATCTCGGGGAGAGGGCCGTCGGGAAGCGGGTGGAGCTCGGCATCCGCCAGCAGCGAATACGAACCCGGGGAGCGGCGGACGGTCTGCGCCGCGTTGTTGATGAGGATGTCGAGCGGCCCCTGGGCCGCGACCGAATCGGCGAGACCGATCACCTGGGCGGGGTCGCGCAGGTCGATGCCGACCACGCGCAGACGGTGCAGCCAGTCGGCCGAGTCGGGCAGCGCGGTGAATCGGCGCACCGCGTCTCGTGGGAAGCGGGTGGTGATCGTGGTGTGCGCGCCGTCGCGCAGCAGCCGGAGCGCGATGTGCATGCCGATCTTCGCGCGGCCACCCGTGAGCAGAGCACGCTTGCCGGTCAGGTCGGTGCGGGCGTTGCGCTTGCCGTGGCTGAAGCGGGCGCAGTCCGGGCAGAGCTGGTGGTAGAACGCGTCGACCTGCGTGTACGGCTGCTTGCAGATGTAGCAGTTGCGGGGCTTGAGCAGCTCGCCGGCGATGGGGGCGTCGACCACGCTCGTGGCGAGGTCGTGGCCGCGCGTCTCGTCGTCGATGCGGTCGGGGGCACCGGTCGCCGTGCGAGCGACGACGGCTTTGTCGGCCTCGGCGATGGCGTCGCGGATCTCCTTGCGGCGCACCCGCTTGACGGCCTTGAACATCGCGGCGGTCGCGTGGCGCACGGCCACGAAGTCGGGGTGCTCGTTGTCGATCTCGTGCAGCTCGCTCAGCACGCGCAGGGTCGTGGCGAGATCGTCGGGATCGATGCCGGGGCCGAGGTCGCCGGAATCGCTGAGGTCGTCGCGGGGCGCATCGGTCATTGTGCCGATTTTACGCGAGAAACCCGGGCGTGCCCTGCGGGGCGGAGCGGCGTCGCGGGTCTGCGTACCCAAATCAGGAAGAACGATGCCGCTCGACCCGAAACGGTGCCGAATCGGCATCCGTAGCCGCCTTCTTCCTGAGTTGGGTACGCCCTCGACCCGGGCCCACCACCGGGGGCACAATGTCTGCATGCCCACTGATGCGCATGTCCTCGGCCCCGGCCTGCTGCCGACGCCGTTCACCGCGGCCGAGATCCGCGAGGCGACCGGCGACGGCAAGACGATCCGCCTGTTCGTCGAGTCACCCGACGGATCTCAGCACGAGCGGTTCAACCGATTCGAGCAGACGGATGCCGAGGGCGCCACGCTCCGCGCCTGGTTCGCCGAGAACCCCGCCGACGTCGTGACGACCCGGGTCACCTGGGCCGATCTGCAGCACCACGCGGCGTTCCCCGCCGACCACACCACCGTCACGACCGAGGCGATCGTCATCCCGCTCGGACGCATCGAGTGCACGCGCTACGACACCTCCGACGGGCCGGATGCCCCGGTGGAGACGTACTGGTTCTCGCCCGCCCACCCCGGCATGCCGGTGCGATACGAGGTTCCACTCGACGGCGGGGTGCTGCGCACGACGGTGATGAGCATCGATTCGGCGTGAATCGAACCGGCGTGAGATGTGAGGCGTATGGCGTGGTCACGCAAGGCCCTGCCCGAGTGTCGGCGGCCCGGCGTAGGGTCGCTGCATGAGCGCAGAGATCGAACGTCACGGAGTCGTCCCGTCCTATCTGCTCGCCCGGCTGGCTGCATCGGGGCGGTTCCCGCGTGCGGCCGCCGCCGCGCGGCAGACCCTCACCGCGGGGCGACCGCCGTTCCGTGCGCGCATCGACCTCTCGATCGACGAGAACGGCGACCTGGTCGCACAGCTGTCGGATGCCCCGAACCGCACGATCAGCGACGCGGCGAACACGCAAGCCCTCCCGGGCGCGGTCGTGCGTTCCGAAGACGATCCACCGGTTGCCGACGCTCCGGTCAACGAGGCCTACGACGGGTTGGGGGCGACGTTCGAGCTGCTGCTCTCGGCATTCGGCCGCAACTCGCTCGACGACGCCGGCGCTCCGCTCGATGCGACGGTGCACTACGGGGTCGACTACGACAACGCCTTCTGGGACGGCGAGCGCATGGTGTTCGGCGACGGCGACGGCGAGGTGTTCCGCGGGTTCACCGGATCGCTCACGGTGATCGGGCACGAGCTCGCTCACGGCGTGGTGCAGCACACCGCGAACCTCGAGTACCAGGGACAGCCCGGGGCGCTCAACGAATCGATCGCCGACGTGTTCGGGGCCCTGACCGAGCAGTACGCGCAGGGCCAGAGCGCCGCCGATGCCACCTGGCTCATCGGCGCCGAGATCTTCACCGAGGCCGTCGAGGGCGTGGCGCTGCGCTCGATGATCGCGCCCGGCACGGCCTACGACGACGACGAGCTCGGCAAGGATCCCCAGCCCGACCACATGAGCGGCTTCGTGCGCACGACCGAAGACAACGGCGGCGTGCACATCAACTCCGGCATCCCCAACCGTGCCTTCGCCCTCTTCGCGACAGACCTCGGGGGCAACGCATGGGAGACCGCCGGCACCGTCTGGTACCGCGCGCTCACCGGAGGCCTCTCGAGCACGGCGAACTTCACGGCCTTCGCCGATGCGACCGTGGCCGCGGCATCCGACGTCGACGAGGCCAGCGCGACAGCCGCTCGACGCGCCTGGACGACCGTGGGAGTCTATGAAGATGAGCGAGTCCCCGCAGCCGACTGACGCGGAGTCCTCTGCCGCGCCCGAGTCCTCGGCTCGCGATGGGCGATCGAACGATCCCGGGGTCATCATCGCGGTGGTGCGCTCGGGCGGGATCGCGGGCATCAGTCGGCGCTGGCGCGTGGAGATCGCGGCATCCGACTCCCCCGACGCCGAACCGTGGATCGCGCTCATCGAACGTTGCCCCTGGAGCGCCAACCTCGACGACTCGGGCGGCGCCGACCGCTTCGTGTGGAGCATCCGAGCGCGCACGCCCACCGAGCACCTCGAACGCGAGCTGCCCGACGGCGCTGTCGCCGGCCCCTGGCGCGACCTGGTCGACGCCGTGCGCGCCGCCTCGGCCTGACTCGCGCCGCCTCGGCCTGACTCGCGCCGCTCACCCCGCTCACCTCGCTCGCCCCGCGAGGGGTCACAACACGCCGCACGCGACGCCTCTGGCGCGGCGTGCCTTGACCCCTCATGCCTGCCACCGCGCGAGCCCCGTGGATCCGGTGTGAATCCGGCCCCGTCCAGCCGCGGCGGAGAGACAATGGGGAAATGGGACTGTTCCAGCACCGCCCGGAAGAAGAAGAGAACCAGTGGGCCGGGCTTCCGTCCGAGCCGCTCGAACGTGACGGCGTCGACGCGCTCGCCACCACGCCCGCCGTCGACCCGCTGTCGATCGGCCTCGGCGCCGAGGTCGGGTCGATCGTGTTCCCCGTCGCACCCCCGGCACCGTCCGCGGTGTCGACCGAGAATCGCGAACCGGACGAGGACTGACATGACCTCCCCCGCATCCGACGGCATCGAGGTCCGCCGCGTGACGGCCGACGAATGGATGCTGTGGCGAGCCGCGCGCCTCGAAGCCCTGCGCGAGTCGCCCGCCGCCTTCGGCTCGCAACTCACCGACTGGATCGAGGCGCCCGAGTCGCGGTGGCGCGAGAGGCTGTCGGTTCCCGGGGCGCACGACCTGCTCGCGGTCGACGGCGAGCACGTCGTCGGGATGATCACCGGCATGCCGGTGGCCGACGACCCCTCCCGCACCGAACTGATCTCGATGTGGGTCGCTCCGTCGGCGCGCGGCACGGGACTCGCCGCCGATCTGATCGATCGCATCGTCGATTGGGCGACGGAGGGCGGAGCATCCGTGCTCGAACTCTCGGTCATGCCCGACAACCCCACGGCGCACCGCGCCTACGAGCGCGCGGGCTTCGCGACCCTCGACGAGCCCGGCGACCTCCTGCCCGACGGCCGCCGCGAGATCCGGATGCGCCGCACCCTGCGCTGACGCGCCCTCTTTCCTCGTGAGGGGTCAAGACACGCCGCGCGACCGGCATCCACAACGGCGTGTTGCGACTCCTCACGCCCCCGGCGCCCGTACACCCCCTCGCGTTCGTGAGCCGCGACCCGCCCGGCGACGTCTGCGGCCCCGG
Organism: Microbacterium sp. NPDC090225; assembly: GCF_044772365.1. Lineage (NCBI taxonomy): Bacteria > Bacillati > Actinomycetota > Actinomycetes > Micrococcales > Microbacteriaceae > Microbacterium > Microbacterium sp. NPDC090225. The sequence continues at coordinate 1,937,870 of NZ_JBIVYS010000001.1, forward strand.
CTACGGTGGAGGGATGACGATCACCGCCGCCGCAGACGGCTCCGCCCTGGGCAACCCCGGCCCCAACGGCTGGGCCTGGTACATCGACGACGACAACTGGGCGGCGGGCGGGTCTCCCCACGGCACCAACAACCAGGGCGAGCTGCAGGCGGTGCTCGAGCTGCTGCGCGCGACGGCCGGGAGCGACGAGAAGCTGCTCATCCGCTGCGACAGCCGCTACGTGATCGACTCGGTGACGAAGTGGATGCCGGGCTGGAAGCGCAAGGGCTGGCGCAAGTCCGACGGCGGCCCCGTGCTCAACCGCGACATCCTCGAGGGCATCGACGAGGCGATCCGCGGGCGCGACGTCGAGTTCTCGTGGGTCAAGGGGCACGCCGGCGACCGACTGAACGAGGCCGCCGACGAGCGGGCAAACGCCGCGGCGAAGGCTTATCAGGCGAAGCAGGAGCCGCGCCGGGGCCCCGGCTACACGCTCGCCACGGGTGCCGGAGCCGCCGTCGCGGCGTCCGCGCCGATCGCGGCCTCGGCTCAGCACGCCCCGTCAGCCGCCTCCGACCCCGTCACGACCGCCCCCTCGGATGCCCCGCTCTGGGCCGAGACCTCGTCGCTGTTCGACGACTTCGACACCCCCTCCGCCGACCCGATCGAGCTGCGCCTGACCCTCACGGGTGACGAGCACGCCCGCCTGCGCGACCGCGCCGAGGCGCAGGGGATCTCGCTCGAAGCGGCGCTCCGCCGTCTGATCTGACGCGCGTACACTCGCCTCATGTCGACAACCGCACGCACGATCGGCCGCATCTTCCTCGGATCCTCGCTCGTCTTCGCGGGGGTCTCGCACCTGACGTTCGCCCGCCGGGAGTTCCAGGCGCAGGTGCCCGAATCGCTGCCGGTCGACCCCGACGTCACGGTGCTCGCCTCGGGCGTCGTCGAGGTCGGTCTCGGCTCGGCACTGCTGCTCGCCCGCAAGCGCCGGCGGCTGGTCGGCACGATCGCCGCGCTGTTCTTCGTCGCGGTGTTCCCGGGCAACGTCTCGCAGTGGATGCACCAGCGCGACGGGTTCGGCCTCGACACAGACATGAAGCGCTTCGTGCGGCTGTTCTTCCAACCGGCGCTGGTCGCGCTGGCCGCCTGGTCGACCCGGACCCGCCGCTGAGGCGCGTTCCCACGACCCGCTGAGCCGCCCGAAAGTAGACTCGGCGGATGAGTGGACGGCGGGTGACGCAGCGGTGAAGACGCGTACCGTCTTCGGCCTGCTCCGACTCGGCGCCGCCGCGCTCTGCCTGGTCGCCCTCATCCACCGCCTCGCGTGGGGGCTCGCCTCGCACACCGTCGCGAGCCAGAACTTCTTCGCCTACCTGACCAACCAGTCGAACGTCGCGTTCGTCGTGCTGCTCACGATCGCCGGCATCATCGCGCTCCGCAAAGCCCGCGATCCGCGCTGGCTCACCGTCACCCTCGCCCTCGTGCTCACCTGGACGATCACGGCCGGGATCGTGTTCGCGATCCTCGTCTGGCAGGCGGGGCTGCGCGGCATCCGCATCGACGTGCCGTGGTCGGATCAGGTGCTGCACTTCTACCTGCCGGCCTGCGCGGCGCTCGCCTGGGCGCTCGCGCCCGGCCATCGCGCGGTGCCGTGGCGGGTGGTGCCGGCGACGCTAATCTACCCGCTCGTGTGGGGCGGGTTCACGATGATCCGCGGCCCGATCATCGGCTGGTACCCGTACTACTTCCTCGACCCGCGGCAGATCAGCGGACCGGCGGAGTTCCTCGTGTCGTCGGGTATCGCCCTCGCGACGTTCGCGACCGTCGCGACCGCGCTCGTGCTCATCAGTCGGATGCCGTTGCCCCGACGCCTCCGGCAGGATCAGGCCGAGTAGTCGACGCGCTGCCGCCTCAGGCGGCGTAGGGCCCGAGCGCCTCGAGCGCGAGCGCGACCGCCTCGTCCTTGCCGAGTTCCGAGAACCTCGCCGCGGCATCGCCGCCGACGATCCCCACCAGCACGTTCTCGCCGGTGGCGGGGAGCAGGTTGATCCAGGTACGGATGCCGACATCGCCGCCGACCGTGTGCCACACCGCCTCTTCGGCATCCCAGAACGGCTCGTCCCAGCGCAGCCACACGGTCTCGATCGATCCCATCGCGAGCGCCGAGATCGCGCCACGGTTGGCGAAGGGCAGCGGCGGGTCGAACTCGATGCCCTGCTCCTGCAGCACTCCGAGCGGCACCGTCACGACGACGCGGTCGAACGACAGGGCTTCACCGGTGCCCATGCGCACGCTCACGCCGGTGTCGTCGTAGGCGAGGCGGGTGACCGGCTGGTTGAGGCCGACCTGCACGCCGTCGAGCGTGTGCTCGATGAACGGCAGCAGACTGTCGCGGGCGGCACGCGGCTCGGCCGGAGGGAGCGGCGGTGCGAACCAGCTCGACAGCTTCGCGGCCTCGGCGCCGGAGGTGGTGGCGAGGAGCGCCAGCAGGGCGAGGGTCGTGGGGTCGGCGGTGTCGACGTCAGCCGCAACGAGGGCGTCTGCGACCGAGCTGTCGACGGGGGCGGCCTGAGCTGCGGCGAGCGCGGCGGTCAGGGACTCGGTGGCGACGGCATCCGTGTCTCCCTCGGGCGAGCGCCAGAGCGAGCCCGCGAGATCGACGACGGCGATGTCCTCGGCCTCGAGGGTCTGCACGAGGTCGGCATCCGACTCGCCGAACAGCCACGCGCCCAGCTGCGGAGGCACGGGCCAGGCGTCGTCGACCCGCGAGTACACGCGCCCGCCGACGCGATCGCGCGCCTCGAGAACGGTGACATCGAAGCCCGCATCGTTCAGTCGCGCGGCTGCCGTGGCGCCCGCGAGGCCCGCACCGATCACGGCGATGCGCTCACCGTCGCCCGCGGCATCCCGCAGTTCGTCGGCGGCGCGCTCACCCGAGGCGATCGCGCCGCGCATCGTGGCCGGGGCCTCTTCATCGGTGGCCTCTCCCGCGAAGAAGAGGCGGTCGTCGACCGGACGCGCGAGGGCGCTGCGGGTCTCGGCCCCGACGCCGGCGGGCACGAAGCTCACGGCGCCGAACGCGTACTGGTCGCTGGTCCAGGTCGAGCGGATGCTGCCGGCCGGAAGCGGCACCCCGTTCGTGGGCTGCGGCTCGGGCGAACGGGTCGGTGTGCGCGTGGGCGTGGGCTCGGGTTCGGGCGTGCACGAGGCGAGCAGCACCGAAAGGGCTCCGGCCCCGGCGCCCAGAAGCAGAGTGCGGCGCGTGATCCTCATCGTGTCGCCACTTTATCCCGCCCGGGTGGACGGTGGCTGCTCGGATGGCGCATTCGAGGGCGCGAGAACAGGCGATCGCGCCGGGTCAGGCCGTTCTGGAGAGAATCAGCCTGACGCGGCGCGATCGCCTGCGTCGGATGCTGCGGTCAGACCGCGAGCAGCTCCCGCTCGAGGCGGGCGTACGAGGCCTCCATGCCGTCGGCCATGCCGGTGGCGAGGATCATGTCGCGCGTCTCCTTGTCGGGGTACTCGATGTACAGCGTGATGAGGGTCGCGCCGTCTTCCTCGTAGAGATTGAGGTCGTTGAGCGTCTCGACCGGCATCCCGATCATCCGCTCGGTCTGCACCGACCGCTTCGGGGCGTCGATCAGCAGCGCCTCGCCCTCGAATCCGAAGGGTTCGCCCTCGGTGTCGCCGACCGGGGCCCAGGAGTTGACGTAGCCCTGACCGACCTCGGTCGCGACCGTGCACTCCGTCATCACCCAGCCGTCCGGACCGAGCAGCCACTGCTTCATGAGCTCGGGCTCGTTGTGCGCCCGCCAGACCAGCTCACGCGGCCCCTCGACGAGCCGCGTGATGCGCACGTGGGTGTCGTCGAGCAGTTCGACCCGCGTGCCCTTGCCCTGCGCGTAGTCGCGGAGGTCCTGCAGCACCGCGTCGAGCTGGCTCATCGCGAGCGTCGTGCCCTCGATGACCCCCATCGCGACGACCTGCTCGAGCGCTTCGGCCGACGAGAAGTAGCTCGTGCTGACCATGCGCGTGCCCTCGGCGGTCGGCTCGAAGGCGATCACCATGCGCATTCCGGGGAGGGCGTCGTTGGGCGTTCCGTCTTCGTCGGCGAACGAGTCGAGCACCTCGAAGCTGCGTGGTCCGTCGATCTTGAGGAACTCCCAGGTGCCGGAGGCCTTCTCCCCCCGCGGGCCGTTCATCGTGTAGTTGGCCTTGCCGCCCACCGTCTGGTCCCAGTGCGTGAAGGTGGCGGGCCATCCGGGAGGACCCCAGAAGCGCTCGAGCTGGCGCGGGTCGCTATAGGCATCCCAGACCCGCTCGACGGGGGCCGCCAGATCGGCGACGACCGTGATGGTGAGGTTCTCGGCATCCGTCGTGACATCGGTGACAGGCATTGTCAGTCTCCTTGTTCGTGTTCGGTGTGTTCGGTGTTCTTCGTGGTGCTGTCGGTGGTCGGGGTGGGCGCGGCGAGCAGGTCGTCGAGGCGGGCGATGCGCGATCGCCAGAGCTCTTCGTACCGGGCCAGCAGCGCCTTGGCGCGGGCGATCATCTCGGGATTCGCGCGGACGAGGCGCTCGCGTCCTTCGGCGCGCTTGACGATGAGGTTCGCGGCCTCCAGCACGGCGACGTGCTTCTGCACCGCGGCGAACGACATCTCGTACTCGGCGGCGAGGGTCGAGACCGACTGCTCGTTCTCGATCGTCCGGCGCAGGATGTCGCGCCGGGTCGACGTGGCCAGTGCGTGGAAGACACGGTCGACCTCCGCTTCGCTCAGTTCTCGTTGTGCAACCATTTGGTTGTATGTTATGCCTGATCGGATGCCGTGTCAAGAGGTTCGCGTGGACTCACCTGCAGGGAGAGAACACACCTGCAGGGAGCATCCGCCCGTTTCTCCCTGCACGTGTCAGAACTCCCTGCAGGTGATCGGGAGGCGCGCCCGACCAGCGCCGCCACCGCCCGGAACCTCGACCTAGGGTCGAGCAGATGGACTACAACTCCCTGTTCCCCCTGGTCTCGGCGATGTGGACATCCGTCGCACTCCTCGCCGGCGGCTACGCCCGCACGCGCAACCGCTCGGCGTGGACCTGGTTCCTGCTCACGCTCTTCTTCGGGCCGATCGCGGCGTTCTTCCTGGTCGTGTGGGAGCCGGTTCCGCGGATGCCGTCGGCCCCGGCTCCGACCGAGAGCTGAGGGGGGCGGGTCCCTTCGACAAGCTCAGGGGCCCAGTAGCGGTCAGGGACCCAGTGGCGGATGCCGAACCCAGCAACACACAGAAGGAGGGCGACGGAACCCCGTCGCCCTCCTCCCCTCAGTCACCTCAGGGGTGATCCGTTCACTCGGCCATCGACACCGACGTGAAGTCCAGCCACCAGCTCTTGGGCTGCTCGAAGCCCTGCACGGCCGACGACATCGCACGCGGCGCGGTGTCGTTGGCGACGAACAGCCACGCGGCATCCTGCGTCACGAGGTGTCCGACCTGGGTGAGCAGCGCGGCGCGCTCCGCGTCGTCGACGGTGACCAGGGCCTGGTCGTAGAGCGCCTCGGCCTCTTCGTTGCAGTAGTCGAAGAAGTTGCCGTCGCAGCCGAACCAGAAGCCCTTCCAGCTGGAGGGCTGCTCCAGGCTGAACGCCTGGTTCGCGGCCTGCCATCCGGTGTTGCCTTCGCCGAGCTGCGCGTACATGCCCGAGAAGTCCACCGGCTCGAGCGAGACGTCGATGCCGACCTCGGCGAGCTGCGCCTGCAGCGCCTCGTTCATGGCCTTGGCCTGCATCGAGCCCGATCCGGCGGTGATGTAGCCCACGGTCACCTCGACGCCGTCGGGGTAGCCGGCCTCGGCGAGCAGCGCCTTGGCCTTCTCGGGGTCGTACGTGTAGAGGTCGTCATCGGCGGTGTAGTACAGGCTCGCCTCGGCGAACATCTGGGCGGCGGGAGCGGCGGTGCCGTGCAGCAGGTCCTCCGCGATCGCGTCGCGGTCGATCGCGTAGTTCATCGCCTGACGCACGCGGATGTCGTCGAACGGCGCCTCCTGGGTCATGAGCTGCCACGACCACTCCCAGTCGAACGGGTTGCCGGTGGCGACGAAGCCCGCGTCCTCGAGGCTCGCGAGGTCGTCGGGGAGCGCGGCCTCGATCCAGTCGACGCGTCCGGAGCGCAGAGCCGCGGTGCGTGCGGAGGGATCGGGGATCAGCTCGACCGTGAGGCGATCGAGCTTGGCGACATCGCCCCAGTAGTCCTCGTTGCGGGTGAACGAGATCGACTGGTTCTGGGCGAGCGAGTCGAACACGAACGGGCCGGTGCCGACCGGGTTCGTCGCCTGGCCCGCGGCCCCCGACTCATCGAGCGACGTGGGGCTCGCGAAGTACACGTTGTACAGATCGGCCAGGAAGAAGGCGAACGGCTGGTTCAGGGTGAACGTGACGGTCTGGTCGTCGACCTTCTCGACCGAGTCGACGAAGGTGAGCACCGTGTAATAGGTGATGAGCACCGGGTCGTAGTTCGGGTCGGACTCGTCGGTGTATCGGTTGATGTTGTAGATCAGGGCATCGGCATCCCAGGGGGTGCCGTCGTGGAACGTGACGTCCTCCTGGAGGTGGAAGGTGTACTGAAGGCCGTCCTCCGAGACGTCCCACGACTCGGCGAGCGCGGGAGCAACGCCCGCAGGAGCGTTCGGGTCGGAGACATCACGCTTGGTGAGGCCCTCGTACACGAGGTTGCCGATGAGGCGCTGGCCCTCGTAGCCGGCGGTCGTGATCGCGCCGGTGTCGAGGCTCGGGAACGAGGCCATCTGCGAGCCGATGACCAGTTCCTGCTCGCCGTCGGATCCGCCGGTCGTCGGCGCTCCACCGGAGGAGCAGGCAGAGAGCGCGAGACTCGACGCCAGAACGAGGCCTGCAACGATTGCCGCTCTGCGGCGTGGGGATGGGGTGTTCATGTCTCTCCTCAGGTTCGCTGTGTGTGGTGCGGGTGGTGGTGCGGTGGTGCGGGTAGGGGTGGTGCGGTCTTCAGGCGTGCATCAGGGTGCGCGCGGCCAGAAGTTCTCGGGTGTACGGATCGGTCGGGTCGGCGAGCACGGCGGCGGTCTCGCCGGACTCCACGGCGTGGCCGCGGTTGAGCACGAGGATGTCGTCGGCGATGTGCTCGACGACGGCGAGGTCGTGCGTGATGAAGAACATCGCCACCCCGAGCTGCGCCTGCAGGTCGGCGAACGTGTTCAGCACCTGCGCCTGCACCGACTTGTCGAGCGCCGACACCGCCTCGTCGCAGATCAGCAGCTTCGGCTTGCTGGCGATGGCGCGCGCGATCGCCACGCGCTGCGCCTGTCCGCCCGACAGCTCGTGCGGGAAGGCGTGCACGTAGTCGGCGGCGAGCGCGACCGTCGCGAGCAGATCGGCCGAACGCGACGCCCATTCGCGGCGGGCAATGCCCTGCGCACGCAGCTGGAACGCGAGGCTGTCACCGATCGTCATCGCCGGGTTCAGGGCGTTGCGGGGGTCCTGCGGCACGAGCTGGAAGTCACGACGGGCCTGCCGAAGCTCCTTCGCGCTCAGCGCGAAGAGATCGCGCCCATCGAGCCGCACGGTGCCCGCATCCGGTCGCATCAGGCGCATCACGATGCGCCCGAGCGTCGACTTGCCGCTGCCGGATTCACCCACGACCCCGAGCGTGCGCCCGGACTCGATCGAGAAGTCGACGCCGTGCAGGGCGGTGAAGTCGCCGAAACGCTTCACGATGCCGGTGCCTTCCAGTACGGCGGTCATGCTGCCTCCTCCTGTGCTCCGTCGGGTCCGTCGGATCCGACGCTCACGACACTTCCGTCGGCGACGGCGTGGCCGCGCGCGACCTCGTGCAGGGTTCCCCAGTCGCGGCGCATCCGCACGGAATCGGGAACGACGGCGAGCCCTCCGCGCGGCACTCCGGCCGAGGGCTCCGCGGCGAGCAGCGCGCGGGTGTACTCGTGGCGGGGAGCGCGCAACACGTCGGGCGCGTAGCCCAGCTCGACGATCTGACCGCCCAGCATCACGGCCACGCGGTCCTGCGCCTGCGAGGCGATGAGCGTCGCGACACCGATGTCGTGCGTGATGAAGAGGATCGCCGTGTGCAGCCGATTGCGCAGATCGTCGAGCAGGCCGACGACGTGTGCGCCGACGGCCGCGTCGAGCGCGCTCGACGGTTCGTCGGCGACGATCAGCTCGGGCCCGCAGCTGATCGCGATCGCGATGGCGATGCGCTGGCGCATTCCGCCCGAGACCTCGTGCGGATAGCAGCGCATCACCCGCTCGGCGTCGCGGATCTGCACCTGCTCGAGCAGCTCGAGCGCACGCAGCTTGGCGGCCGCGCGACTCGGGCACTGGCGGTGCTGCAGCAGGGTCTCGACGATCTGCGATCCGATACGCCGCATCGGATCGAGCGAGGAGTTGGGATCCTGCGGCACCATTCCGATGCGGTCGCCGTGCAGCATCCGCAGACGGGATGCCGGGGCGCCGATGAGGTCGACGCCGTCGAAGTACGACGTTCCGCTCACCGTCGCGGTCCGCGCCGCCAGGCCGGTCACCGCCCGGGCGAACACCGACTTGCCGCTGCCGGACTCGCCGAGCAGCACGGTCACCTGACGCTTCTCGAGTCCGAGGCCGAGGTTCGAGACGACGGTGCTGGCGCCGCCGCCCGAGCGGGGGAACGACACGCTGATGCCGGTGGCGTCGAGCACCAGCGCGGCCGGGTCGGCGAGGCCTCCGGCGGGAGGGGCGAGGAGGGTCTCGGTCATGACTTCTGTCCCTTTCCGGAGATCGCATCGCGGATGCCGTCGCCGACGAGCGGGAAGAGCATCGAGAGCAGCAGGATCATCACCACGGGCGCGAGCGCGAGTGTCGGGTTCGTGTAGACCGCCGCCTGCATCTCGTAGAGGATCGACCCGAGCTCGGGTTGCGGCGAGGGGACGCCGAGGCCGATGAATCCGAGACCGCCCGAGATCGCGACGTTGGCGCCGACGAGCGAGGTCGAATAGGCGAGAACGGCGGGGAGGGTGACCGGGACGATCTGCCGCAGCAGGATCGTGCCGCCCGTCGCCCCGCTCGAACGGGCCGCGGTGACGAAGTCGAGCTCGCGGATGCGGGATACCTCGGTCTCGGCGATGCGGGCGACCGGCGCGATCCACACGAGGGTGAGCGCGAGGATCAGCGTGCCCAGGCCGACACCGAACGAGATCGCCAGCAGCAGGGCGAGCAGCACTCCGGGGAAGGCGAAGAGCAGGTCGACCCCGCGCATCAGGATCGTGTTCGTGACCTTGCCGGCGAGACCGGCGATCGTGCCGATCGCGAGGCCGAGCACGGTGGCGATGACGATGGGCACCACGCTGACGATGAGAGAGGTGCGGGTTCCGTAGACGAGTCGGCTGAGCAGATCGCGCCCCTGCGTGTCGGTACCGAGCACGTGGCCGTCGGTGAAGAAGGGGAGCAGACGCTCGGACAGCGACCCCGTGAGCGGGTCGGCGAGAGGCAGCAGCGGAGCCGCGAGCACGACGGCGGTGAGCAGCGCGACGATGCCGAGCGCGACGACGGATCGCAGCGGCATCCGGCTGAGCACCGATCGGCGACGGAATCGGGGCACGGCATCCGACGCCGCGACGGAGGCGGTGAGGACCGGGGGTTCGGCGAGTGCGCTCATGCGCGTCCCTTTCTGATTCGCGGGTCGAGGACCGCGTTGACGACGTCGGCGACGAGGAGCACCAGGACGAAGATCATCGCGATGATCAGGGCGACGGCCTGGACGAGCGTGTAGTCGCGCAGGCTGACCGACTGCACGATGAGGGCGCCGAGGCCGGGGATGCTGAAGATCTGCTCGACGAACAGTGCGCCGCCCAGCATCGTGCCGACCTGGATGCCGAGCACCGTGATCATCGGCGGCAGGGCGTTGTGGTGCGCGTGCACGGTGAGCCGCCAGGGCGAGAGGCCGCGCGCCTGCAGCGTGGGCAGCAGGTCGGTCGACTGAAGCGTCGAGATCGACGTCTTCAGCGACCGCGCCATCTGGGCACCGGGCGCGAGGGCGAGCGCGGTCGCCGGCAGCAGGAGGTGGGCGGCGAGGTCGCCGACCGAACCGTCGCCGCGGGTCGAGACGCCGCCGGCGGGGAACAGCGGCCAGACCACCGCGAAGGCGATGAGCAGCACGAGCGCGACCGTGTACTGCGGGGCAGACAGGAACAGCGACTCGACCCAGTCGGTCGTGCGGCGCACGCCGCGGAACCGAGTGGTGGCGAGGTTGCCCATCACGATGGCGAGACCGATCGCGAGGATGCTGGCGAGTCCGCCCAGGAGCAGGGTGTTCGTGAGCGCCGGTCCGATGATGTCGGTCACGGGGCGACCCTGGCTGTACGAGAAGCCGAGGTTGCCGCCGAGCATCTGCCCGATCCAGATCGTGAACTGCGACATCAGGGGCTGGTCGAGGCCCATCACCTCACGCAGCTTCTCGCGCTCGGCGGGGCTGCTGTCCGTTCCCAAGATCGTCAGCGCGGGGTCACCGGGGATGGCGCGGATGGCGAAGAAGACGACGACGGCGATGAAGAGCGCCGTCACGACGGTCATCACGATCCGACCGCTCACGAGACGCACTAACCGGTTCTGTGCGATGGCTTTGTAGTCCATAATTGGAATTATGCACTGATGTACTGTTTCGGTACTGTTTCGTATTGATGACACTGTTGTCCCCGTCGGGACGAGCCCCGTGTTTCCGGGCATCCGGCACGCGAGAATCGCGTCGCAGTCCGAAGAAATCTGCACGACGTCCGTCAGAGAAAGGACCCCCATGGCCCTCCGGCACGCGATCCTGGCCGCCCTCTCGCGAGGAAAGCCTCGAACCGGATACGACCTCAACTCGAGCTTCAACGACGTCAACGACCGCGCGTGGCACGCGAGCCCCTCGCAGGTGTACTCCGAGCTGACGAAGATGGAGAAGCTCGGCCTCATCGACATCAGTGAGCGCAACCAGCGCGGCCGCACGAGCTACATCATCAACGACGAGGGCCTCGAAGAGCTCCGGCGCTGGCTGCTCCACGATCAGCCCGACCACGGCGTGCGCGACGACGCGATGCTGCGGCTGCTGAACCTCTGGACGCTCGACGCCGCCGACGCCGCCTACCTCCTCGACGCCGAGGTGACCTTCCAGCGCCAGCGTCAGTTCAGCCTGACCCACCTCCTCTCCAACTGGGAGGAGGAGCGCGAGGACTACGACAGCCCGGTCTGGCGCAGCCGACGCGCGCTCTACACGCTGTGGCTGCGGCAGACGACGCTGACCCTCGACTGGCTCGACGAACTGCGCGTCGTACTCGAGCATCCCGAGATCCCCGTGCCGGACGCACTCGAAGGGGCCGCCCCCGCACGCGCGTGATGCGTGCGGAGACGACCCCTCGGGAGCCGCCCTGCGGCGGTGCCGCTCAGGCGCCGATCGTGGCCAGATCCTCGGCCGTCCGGCCGTAGCCCGGCGTCGTGAACCGTCGATCCCACTCGGCATCCTCGGCCAGCAGTTCGCGCCACGGTGCGACCTCGACGTAGAGCACGCGGAGCGAGTCCAGGGCGGCGCGGTGCAGCGCCTCACCGTCGGTCGAGACGGCATCCAGCGGAACCGCCACGTCGAAGTTCTTCATCATGCCGGTTCGCGAGGTCGTCTCGACGCACACATTCGTCTGCAGGCCGGCGACGATGAGGCGGGTGACGTCGAGGTTGCGCAGGATCGGGTCGAGATCGGTGTTGAAGAAGGCATCCCACCGGTGCTTCTCGATCACGATGTCACCCGGCTCGGGACGCACCGCGTCGAGCACCTCGGAGCCCCAGTCACCGTCGTCGCCGATCGGCGACTCCTCGTCGCTCTCGGCCGAAGCCGCCAGCAGACGGCGCATGCTCGGCGTCGCATCGGCGCCGTCGGCGCGTGACGTCTGCCGCGTGTAGATCACCGGCATGCCCTGCGCGCGCGCAGCCGCGAGCAGCTCGGCGCACTCGGCCACGACCTCGTCGAAGTTCCAGATCGGTGGCCACCCCAGGGCGCTCCGTCGCTCCTGCTGCAGGTACATGTTCTGCATGTCGATCATGATCAGCGCTGTTCTCGAGCCCATGTCAAACCCAATCTCGTAGTGTGTCTTGATAGTCCAATACTGTTATATAGTCCTTTACGTTACGTCGGTATTACTTTCAGGAGGATCAACGTGTCGGATGCGACGACCATCGACGGCACGCGCGGTCGCAGGAAATGGGCGGTCTTCGCCGTGCTCGCCGGGGCCGCCGCGCTGACGATCCTCGACGTCTCGAAGCTCGGCATCGCCCTCCCCGCCATCCAGGCCGACATGGGCGGCGACCCCGCGACCGTGCAGTTCATGCTCGTCGGCTACACCCTCGCCTACGCCGCGATGCTGCTGCCCGCCGGCCGCATCGGCGACGTGGTGCCGCGTCGCACGGTGTTCCTCACCGGCATGATCGTGTTCGTCGCCTCGAGCGTCGCCTGCACCTTCGCCCCCACGATCGAGTGGCTGGTGGCGGCGCGGGTGATCGAGGGCCTCGGAGCCGGCCTGCTCATGCCGCAGGTGCTCGGACTCATCCAACGCGTGTTCCCCGCCGGAGAGCGCGCCAAGCCGCTCGCCGCCCTCGCCGCCATCACATCGCTCACCTCGCTCGGAGCCCCGGTGCTCGCGGGGTTCATCATGGACGTCGCGGGCGACCAGCTCGGCTGGCGACTGCTGTTCCTCGTGACCGTGGTCGCCGGCGCGATCATCCTCCCGTTCGCGTTCGTGGTCGTGCACGAACCCGCCGGCGATCGCCGCCGGGGCTACGACACGATCGGCACCGTGCTGCTCGCGGTCGGCGTGGTCCTCACGATCGGCCCGCTCAGCGCGATCTCCGGCACCGAGCCGCCCGCACCGTGGATCTTCCTCGGCATCGGACTCGGCATCGCCTTCCTCGCGGCCTTCATCGCCCACGAGCGACGGGTCACCCGGCGCGGTCGCGAACCCCTCGTCGACCCCGAACTGTTCCACCTGCCTCACCTCCCGGCGGGAGTGCTGATCTCCGGATGCATGCACGCGGCGGCGACCGCCGGCACCCTGGTCGTGACGATCGCCCTGCAGCAGCTCGCGCACCTGTCGGCGCTCGAAACGGCGATGTGGATGCTGCCGGCCGCCGCCGCGAGCCTCCTGGGCTCCTGGATCGCGACGCGGGTCTCGCCGACGAACGGCCACGTGGTCGCGCTCGGCACCGGCACCGGCGCACTCGCGCTGGCGGGGAGCGGGCTCGTGTTCGCCGCGGCCGCGACGAGTGCCGTTCCCCCGCTCATCGCCGCGCTCCTCTGCGTCAGCGCGTTCGGTTCGGGTCTCTCCGCCCCCGCGAACCAGGCGCGCACGCTGCTCCACACCCCGGGGCACCGCTCGAGCGTGGCCGGATCGCTCATCCAGTTCGCACAGCGCACGGGTTCGGCGATCGGCATGGCGCTCGCCCTCATCATCTACTACGCGTTCTTCTCCGACACGAGCTTCGCCGGCCGGCCGGCATCCGGCGCGATGTGGGCACTCTGGGCCGTCAGCATCTTCCTCGTCGCCGCCACGGCCATCGCGGTGGTCGACCACGCCCGCACCCCGCGGGTCGCGCCCGAGGTCGCAGTGCCCGAACCGCAGTTCGTGCCGTAGGGCGTCTCGGGCGGGGGCCCTTCGACAGGCTCAGGGACCCAGGGGCTGCTCAGGGACCCAGGGGCTGCTCAGGGACCCCGTGGCAGCGCAGGGACCCCGTGGCAGCGGCTGAACGGAAACTGGGTCGCTGAGCCTGTCGAAGCGCCCCGCCCCGCTCATCTGCACGGACGTATCACGTCTGCACGGAGCATCCGCCCGCATCTCCGTGCAGACGTGCGCGCTCCGTACAGACGAGCGGATGCCGCGGCGTCAGCGCAGGAGGAGATCCCTCGCAACGCAGGTGCGTTCGCGGCATCCGCTCCTGCGTTGCGTGAGATCTCCTCCGCTACGTGCGAGGAGCCCCCACCACCCTCCCCGCCTCCAGCCGCACCACCCGATCCGCCGCCTCGAGCAGCGGGGCGTCGTGCGATACGCACACCACGGCGACGCCGCGATCGGCTTCTTCGCGCAGCACCGATCGGATGCGCCGGCTGCTGTCGGCATCCAACCCGGTCGTGGGTTCGTCGAGCAGCAGCAGGTCGGCCTGACGCGCGAGCCCCTGGGCGAGGAGCGTGCGCTGCTGCTGCCCGCCCGACAGCGACGCGTACGGGCTCGATGCGAGTTCGGTGATCTCCATGCGCGACAGCGAGCGCGCCACAGCCGCGTGCGCCGAGGCATCCGCCCGCCGCCACGGCCCGAGCCGACCCCAGGCGCCGACGGCGACCACATCGCGCACCGTGACCGGCAGGCGCGGCGGGATCGCCGCGCGCTGCGGCACGAAGGCGACGGCGCCGGGCACCGCTCGCTGACCGCGCCGCGGTGAGCGCGTGCCGGCGAGCACTTCGAGCAGCGTCGACTTTCCCGCCCCGTTGGGCCCGGCGATCGCCGCGAGTTCTCCCGGAGCGACGTGCAGATCCACGCCGCACACCACGTCCACGCCGTCGAAGGCCACGTGCACGTCGGAGAGGCGGGCGGCGGGGGCGATGGAGGTCGGGGAACTCATGGCTTCATCTTATGAGTTTGATAATCATTCTCAAAAAGCCCTAGGCTCGCTCAACGTGACCCTTCCTCTCCTCGCCCCCTTCGCGCTCGAGTTCGTCCAGCGCGGCCTGCTCGGTGGCGCTCTCGTGGCGATCCTGTGCGGCGTCGTGGGCACGTGGGTCGTGATCCGCGGCATGGCGTTCCTCGGCGAGGCGCTGGCCCACGGCATGCTCCCCGGGGTCGCGCTGGCCACCGTGCTCGGCCTGCCGGTACTGGTCGGCGGAGCGCTGAGCGCCATCGCGATGAGCGTCGGGATCGGCGCGCTCCAGCGCCGCGCGAAGCTCTCGTACGACACGAGCATCGGACTGCTCTTCGTCTCGATGCTCGCCCTCGGGGTGATCGTCATCTCCCACTCGGGCAGCTTCGCCACCGACGCGACCGCGATCCTCTTCGGCGACATCCTCGCCATCACACCGGCCGACCTCGTGCTGCTCGCGATCGCCGCCGCCCTCGGCATCGCCGTGGCCGCCGGCTTCCACCGCTCGTTCGTCGCCCTCGCCCTCGACTCCCGCATCGCCACCGTGCTCGGCCTGCGCCCGCGCCTCGCGCAGGCCGTGCTGGTCGGGCTCGTGACCCTCGCGGTCGTCGCCTCCTACCAGGCGGTCGGATCGATGCTCGTGGTCGGACTGCTCCTCGCTCCTGCCGTGGCCGCCGGCCACTGGACCACGCGCATCCCCACACGGATGCTGCTCGCCTGCGTGTTCGGCATCGTCGCCGTCTTCCTCGGCCTCATGACCTCGTGGTTCGCGGCGACCGCCGCCGGAGCCTCCGTCGCCGCCGCGGCGATCGCCCTGACCTGCCTCTCGTGGGTCGCCCGCGCCGCCGTCACCGGCTTCCGCTCGACGAGCCACGCCACGACCGCACCGGTGGCGGCATGACCGCCCGAACCGACCTCACCCGCCCCTCTTCCCGAAAGGATGCCGTGCACTCCCGTTCGACCTCCCTCGCCCTTCTCGGCGCCCTCACGCTCGGCCTCGCCGCCTGCACCGGCGCGCCCGCCGACCTCCCAGCCGAGACGGCGACCGACGCCCCCTCCACCGGTGACGGTCACGGCGCGATCGCCGGAGCCGAGGAGGTCGCCGAACCGCCGCTCGGCCTCACCGCGATCGATCCCGACGGAACCGTCACGCACCTCGACCTGCTCGACGAGACCATGACCGAGATCGGCGCGATCACTGCACCGCGGGCGATGAGCACCGACGGCCGCTACCTCTTCGCCGACGTCGGCGAGGGCATCGAGATCGTCGACAGCGGGGTGTGGACGTGGGACCACGTCGACCACTTCCACTACTACCGCGCCACCCCGGCCCTGCTCGGAGCGGTCGACGGCGAGGGTGCAGCGACGGTCGCGACGACGAACAGCTCGACGTCCGGGGGCACGGGCATCTCCTTCGCCGATTCGGGGGATGCCGTGCTGCTCAGTACCGAGGCCCTCTCCAAGGGTGAGATCAGCGAGCAGTTCCGCCTCGAGCGCGAACCGCACGACGGACTGGTGGTGCCCGTCGGGTCGTTCGCCCTCGTGACCGAGGCGGTCGACGGAGTCGGCGCGCGCGTCGGCGGATACACCGCAGATGGCGAGCCGACCGAACTCGACGAGGCGTGCGCCTCTCCCTCGGGCACGATCACGACCCGAGTCGGCGCCGTGATCGGCTGCGCCGACGGCGCCCTTCTCGCCCACGTCGACGACGGCGAGCTCGTCGTCGAGCGCATCCCGTACCCGGCGGATGCTCGCACCGGGGCGGTCGCCTCGTTCGACAACCGCGAGGGACGACCGACGGTCGCCGGCCTCGCGAGCCCGACCGACATCCGCCTGCTCGACACCCGGGCGCGCACCTGGACGCTGCTCACGGCACCGGCCCCGCTCGTGCACGTGACCGCGGTCGACGACGAGGACGGTCACCTTCTCGGGCTGGCCGACGACGGACGGATGCTCGTGCTCAGCGCCGCCGACGGCTCACTGCTCGCCGAGACGGCGCCCCTCGTCGGCGCCTCCCTCGCGGCGGGCGCGACCCCGGTGCTCGTCGCCGACCAGCACCGGGCGTACCTCAGCGGCCCCGTCGAGCGACAGCTGTTCGAGATCGACTATGCCGATGCCGCCCGCATCGCCCGCACCTTCGAGACCGCCACCGAGCCGGCCTTCGTCGCCGAGACAGGACGCTGACATGCGACTGCCCCGCCTCCGCTCCCGCGCCGCGACCGCCGCCGCCCTCGCCACCGCCGTCCTGCTCGCCGCGACGCTCACGGCGTGCGCTCCGCCCGCGACCGACGCGCGCCCCCTCGTCGTCGTCTCGACCAACATCCTCGGCGACGTCGTCGAGCAGCTCGTCGGCGACCAGGCCCGCGTCGTCACCCTCATGAAGCCGAACGCCGACCCGCACTCCTTCGAGATCTCGGCGCAGGAGGCGGCGACGCTGCGCGACGCCGACCTCGTCGTGTCTAACGGCCTCGGCCTCGAGGAGGGGTTGCAGCAGCACCTCGACGCGGCATCCGCCACCGACGTACCGACCTTCGTGGCGGGCGACGCGATCGATGTGCTCGAGTACCGCGAGGGCGACGCCGCGGGCATGCCCGACTCGCACTTCTGGACCGACCCCGCGCAGATGCTCGCGGTCGTCGACGCCCTCGAACCCGCCCTCGCCGACATCGACGGCATCGATCCCGATGCCCTGAAGTCGAGCGTCGCCGACTATCGCGCCGAACTCGACGAGCTGGATGCCGAGATGACGACGGCCTTCGACACGATCCCCGCCGACCGCCGCGCCCTCGTCACCAATCACCACGTCTTCGGCTACCTGGCGGAGCGCTTCGACTTCGCGGTCGTCGGGGCCGTGATCCCCGGCGGCACGACGCTCGCGGCGCCCTCGGCATCCGATCTCGCCGACCTCGTCGACGCGGTCGAGGAGACCGGCGTCCCGGCGATCTTCGCCGAGTCCTCGTCGCCCGACCGACTCGCTCGGGCACTCGCCGACGAGGCCGACATCGACGTCGACGTGATCGAGCTGTTCACCGAGTCGCTCACCGACGCCGGCGGCGGCGCCCCCGACTACCTGACCATGATGCGCGTTAACACCGAGCGCATCGTTTCCGGTCTCACCCGCTGAGACCACCCCTCACAGAGAAAGAAGCACCTGCATGAAGAAACTCCCCCTGCGCAGAGCGCTGGTCGGTGCCGTCGCCCTCGGCGCCGTCGTGACCCTCGCCTCCTGCTCGACCCCCCCCGCTGCGGATGCCCCGGCGAGCGAGAGCTCGACGACGGATGCCGGCGCCCGCGTCGCGATCTCGTACGACGGCGGCATCCTGGTGCTGGACGGGGAGACCCTCGAGACCGTCGCCGACTTCGACTCCGAACCCTTCACCCGGCTGAACGCCGCGGGTGACGACCGGCACGTCATGGTCACGATGAGCGAAGGCTTCCAGGTGCTCGACACCGGCGCCGGCTCCTCGGACGACGCGGCGCTCACCGACACGGTCTTCGCGGCCGACACCCCCGGTCACGTGGTGCGCCACGGCGGCAAGACGATCCTCTACGCCGACGGCACGAGCGACACCACCATCTTCGACACGGCCGATCTCGCGGCATCCGACGGTCTTCCCGAGGTCGAGACGATCGCGGGCGTCGAGGCGCACCACGGCGTCTCGATCGTGCTCGAGGACGGCACCTTCCTCACCACGGTGGGCAACGCCGACGGACGCAACGGCATCGTCGTGCGCGACGCCTCCGGCGCGACGATCGCGACGTCGGACCAGTGCCCCGGCGTGCACGGTGAGGGCACGGCCGCGAACGAGGTCGTGGTCTTCGGGTGCGAGGACGGCGCTCTGGTCTACGCCGACGGTGAGATCACGAAGCTCTCCGCTCCCGATCAGCCCTACGGCCGCATGGGCAACGCCTACGTGAGCGAGTCCAGCCCGATCATCGTCGGCGACTACAAGAACGACCCCGATGCCGAGGGCTACCTGCTCGGCGCCGTCACCCTCATCGACACCGAGGCGCTGACGTACGAGGTCGTCGACCTGCCCGAGGGTGCGGAGTACACGTTCCGCGACGTCGCCCGCGGCCCGGGTGAGCTCGCGTACATCCTCGGATCCGACGGTGCGATCCACGTGCTCGACCCCGAGTCCGGCGAGATCACCGACACCTACCCCGTGATCGACGCGTGGGAGGGCCCCGCCGAATGGCAGGACGCCCACCCCGCGATCGTCGTGGCGGGTGACATCGCCTACGTCACCGAGCCCGCCGCGAACAGCGTGCACGCCGTCGATCTCACCACCGGCGAGGTGCTCGCGAGCACCGAGCTCGAGGTCACGCCCAACGAGATCGCGCCGGCCGCCGGCTGATCGACGTCTCTCCCGCGTTCGTTCGGGAGGAGATCTCCGCGATGGGAGGACGGATGCTGCGGCATCCGTCCTCCTGTGCGTGAGTTCTCCTCCCGAACGGATGCCGGCGGCTTTTCGTGGCGGAGCCCTTCGACAAGCTCAGGGACCCAGGGGCAAGGGTGGCGGGGCCCTTCGACAAGCTCAGTGCCCCAGCAGGGCCCCGCACGAGAACTGGGTCGCTGAGCCTGTCGAATCGTCCCGCCCCGCGCACACCCGGAGGGGTCACGACTCCGAAGGGCGACCCTCATCCTCCGACCTGCCCGACCGCGCCGCCGCGCCCCCGAGCGACACCGTCGAGAGGAGGCCGAGGGCGAGGAACCCCGCGGCGGTCCACGCGGCGTAGCGCGTGCCGTCGGAGAAGGCCTCGCGCGCGGCATCCGCGGCATCCGCCGTCTCGGGGTTCGCCGCCAGGCCGCTGATCGCCGCCCCCGCGCTGTCGACCACCGACGAGACCACCTGATCGCGCTGTGCCGCCGGCACTCCTTGCTCATCGAGCGACGACGACAGGATGCCGGCCGTGCTGGTGAACAGCACGGTCCCGAGGATCGCCACACCGAGTGCCGCACCGAGCTGCCGAGAGGTCGACTGCGTGCCCGAAGCCGCGCCACTGTCGGCCACCGGAACATCGGCCAGCACGACGCCCGTGAGCTGGGCGGTCGCGAGCCCCACGCCCACGCCGTAGACGAACAGCAGCGGGATGAGCGGAACCCACGAGGCATCCGGACCGATCGCGAGGCCGACGCCGGCGACACCGACGATCTCGGCGAGGAGTCCGATGCGAACGATCCACACCGGCGCGATCCGACCGCTCGTCGCCCCGGCGATGCCGCTCGCGAGGAACGAGCCGCCGGCGAGCGAGAGCAGCAACAGACCCGTCTGCAGCGCGTCGAAGCCCAGCACGAACTGGAGCCACAGCGGCAGGGCGAGGATGATCCCGAACTCGCCGAGCGAGACGACCGCGGCGGCGATGTTGCCGTTGCGGAACGACGTGATCGAGAAGAGCCGCAGCGCGAGGAGGGTCGAGCGACCGGCGCGCTCGCGGTGCACGCCCCAGGCGATGAAGGCGATGAGCCCGACCACCGCCAGCGCGAACGCGAACGGGATGGGCGAGATGTCGAAGGGCCAGGTCCAGTCGCCGATCGCGGGCCGCTGCTCGACGCCCCACCAGCCGTAGGTGCGCCCCTCGATCAGACCGAAGACGAGGCTGCCCATCGTGACGACCGAGAGCAGGGCCCCCACCCCATCGATGCGCTCGGTGCGATCGCTGCGCGACTCGGCGACCGTGAGCGCGACGCCGATGATGATCAGCACGCCGAGCGGGATGTTGATCCCGAAGGCCCACCGCCACGAGAACGCGGTCGTCAGATCCCCGAACGGGAGGGCCGATCCACGCGGAGGGCCCTTCGACGGGCTCAGGGACCCAGCGCCGCAAACTGGGTCGCTGTGCCGAAAACTGGGTCGCTGAGCCTGTCGAAGCGCCCCCGCACACGAAAACAGGGGCGGGGCCGTCGAATGGCCCCGCCCCCTCCTACTGTCCCCAGCAGGTCTTACCCAGCGCTCGGCTGGGAGGTATCTCAGTTCTTGAACGCGTCCTTGACGTTCTCGCCGGCCTTCTTCGCGTCGGCCTTGACCTGGTCGGCCTTGCCCTCGGCCTCGAGCTTCTCGTTGCCGGTGACCTTGCCCGTGGCCTCCTTCGCCTTACCGGCGATGTCTTCTGCGGCGTTCTTGATCTTGTCGTCGAGTCCCATGATGTTTCCCTTCGTGATGGTGGTTCTGGCGGCGGAGTCCTGCCCCCGCCGTCCTCCCGTCGGCCGATGCGCGACCGACGGCGAGTCTGTGATCCCGGTCAGCGGGCGGATGCCGTCACGACAACCGCCTCTGATCGTGGGCGAGACGTGCGCGCAGGCTGGTATGGATCGACACGTAGGCGGCGGTGTCGCGGCCGGTGAGCGTGGCGAGGTTGGTCAGCAGCCGATCGAGGTGATCGACCAGCTCGCGCGGATCCGTGTTCTGCCGCGGCGTGACCGACACGTGCAGCACCGGCTCGTGGCGCACGTCGTTGGCGGTCACGCTCGCCGAGAGGATCTCGTCGCGGCCCGCGAGCGACTTCTTGACGGCATCCGACACGAACGACTCCGTGACGGTGACGCGTCCGAGCGGGTTCTGCGCGCCGGAGGAGCGCAGTGCGGTCTTCGACCGACGGCCCGAGACGCTCGTGAGGGCGAGAATCAGCAACGCGATCACGACGACGATCGCGACGACGGCCCCGACACCGATCCACGAGGCGGCTCCGCCGGCGATCGCGGTCGCGGCGCCCGCCTGATCGAGCCATGTCTCGGCGTTCTTGCCGGCCTCCGTCCAGACGTCGGCCGCGGTGGGCCAGCTCAGGAGGGCGATGCCGACGGCACCGAGGGCCAGGAAGATCAGGCCGATGAGGAGGAGCAGGGTGCGGTTCAGCGCACGGTTGGTGGCGTTCACAGGTCGGCGTCCTTCTCGATCGCGCGCTCTATGCGAACGCGGGTGCGGATGCTGCGGGTCAGCCGATACGTCTGCAGCTCGGCCTCGGCGAGGGCGAGAACCTCGCTCTGCTCGAGGGGCACTCCGGCGCCGGGGCGCACGGTCACGTCGATGCTGCGGTGGCCGACACCGACGGTGATGGCATCGCGCGCGAGCCCGGTCTCCTCGGAGAGGTGCTGGGCGAGGGCGCTCGCGATCACGCCGTTGTCGACGACGACCGCGCGGTCGCCCGCATCGAGGGTGTGCTTCGACAGTCGCCCCGGGGTGATCGCCAGGATGACGAACACCAAGCCGATGAGCGCGAGCACGACGCTGCCGGCGATGACGAGACCGGCGGGCTGCGTGGGCAGACCGACCAGCCACCCCGCGGCCGCCGCCGGGCCGACGAGGAGCGCGGGCTGAGCGGCGAGGCTCAACACGATCTCGAGGGCGACGTAGGCGAGGGCGAGGATGAGGAGGACGACCGCGACGAACATCGCGACGGTGCGCGGCGAGTGGGTCTCGCGTCGGACGACGCGGCGCAGTGCGGGGGTGCTCATCGCACTCGTCTCCTTTCGGGAATGATGGCGCCGGTGATGGTGAGGGCGACGCGGGTGACCTCCTGGCCGAAGAGGCCGGTCAGCTCTTGCTGCAGGTGCTCCTGCAACTCGCGGGCCCGGTCGAGCACCGGGGTGGTCTGGGCGATCGCGGCGGTGTCGTCGAGATCGGGTACGGGAAGCGGTGACGAGATGCGCAGGGCGAACCCCGCACCTCGCGCGACGACGTCGGCCTTCACGTCACTGCGGGAGACGCCGATCACCGATGCGGATGCCTGTTCCGCGACCGTGCGATAGACGCGTTCCTTCACCTCGACGCGGCCCGGGACGGACTCCCCGCCGGTGGCCTGCCCCGTGGGGTGGCCACCGGCGATGACGTTCTGGTCGACGCGCATCAGGAGGTTCGCCGCCCCGTGATGACGTCGGCGAGACCGCGGACGTCGAGCTTGCCGGAGGCGATGCGTCCGACGATCGCTCCGACCCCTGCGAACACGGCCATGAGGAGGAATCCCCAGAAGCCGAAGAGCAGGGCGGCGAGGGCGAGAAGTGCGCCGATCAGGGCGCCGGTGGTGGTGGGGCTCATGAGACGCGCGACTCCTCGTTCTCGTGGTCGTTGTCGTCACCGGGCACGTGCACGTCGTTCACCTCGACGTTGACCTCGACGACCTCGAGGCCGACGAGACGGGTGATCGCTCCGGCGACGGCGGCGCGGACGTTGTTCGCGACGGTCTGGATGGGTGCGGGGTACTCGACGACGATGGTCAGATCGGCCGCAGCCTGGGTCTCTCCGACCTCGACCTTCACGCCCTGTGCGAGGTCGGTGGCGTTGATCACGTCGCGGATCGCGCCGAACGCGCGTGCTCCACCGCCACCCAGTGCGTAGACACCGGGAACCTCACGAGCGGCGATACCGGCGACCTTGGCCACCACGCCCTCGGCGATCGTGGTCGTACCGGCGGCATCGACGTCCGTCGGGATGCGCGAGGTCGAGAACCCGGCGGAACGGTCCACGCGGGGAGCGACGACGGCCGGCGTCGGGGTGCCGGTGGTGTCGGGCAGCTCCTTCTCAGCGGGGCTGGTCGACGTGTTCTTCTGATCCTGCGTTGCCATGACGTGTCCTATCTCTTTCGACGGCCGATCACAACCCCTGGGGGATCCGGATCGGGAGCGATAACGTCGCTCACAAGTAAGAGGCGCGGATCACGCGATCCGTCACAAAAAAGTTTCAGAAAGTTCTGGTGGAGGTCTGATGGCCCGCACGACAGGCCCGCGCAGCGGCGATCTGACGGTCATCTCGGATCGCGTCCTGGTGCATCGCTCCGTCGACGGCGACTCCTCAGCCTTCCGTGAGATCGTGCGGCGGTACGCGGGTTCCATGCGGGCGTACGTGTCTCGCATCGTCGGCTCTCTGAGCGAAGCCGACGACGTCGTGCAGAACGCCCTCGTCACGGCGTGGCGCCAGCTCGACTCGCTGCGGGATCCGGATGCCGTGAAGTCCTGGCTCATGCGCATCGCCAGCCGGGAGGCCTTCGCCTTCATTCGCAGACGCCCCACGGATGCCACGCTCACCGGCTACGATGCCCCTCATACCGAGAGCACCCAACCCGAGCAGATCGCGATCCGCAACGCCCAGCTCGCAGCCCTGTCGAAGGCCCTCGATACGCTTCCCGAAGATCAACGACGGTGCTGGCTGCTGCGGCAGGTCGCAGAGCTCAGTTACACCGAGATTGCGGAGGAAATGGACACCTCACCCAGCACGGTCAGAGGACTCCTCTCCCGTGCCCGTTCGAGTATCGCGATCCAGATGGGGGGCTGGCGATGACCGCACACGATCGTGACGACGCCCTCGACTGCGGCACGACCATCGAGGAGCTCTCGGACTACCTCGACCGCGATCGCACGCCGGCCGATCCGCACATCGAGAGCTGCCCCGACTGCCTGAACGCCCTCGAGGCGCTCGAGCGCGTCGGTCGCCTCTCGCGCGAGCTCATCGATGCGGATGCCGCCGAGCTCCCCGCCCCGCCGGAGTCGTGGTTCGAGCGCATCTTCACCTCGATCCAGGAAGAGTTGCACGCCGGGCGCAGCCTGCCGATCAGCCATCCCGACCCTCGCGTGCAGATCACCGTCACCGAGGGCGCCGTGCGCGCACTACTCCGTGACAGCGGAGACGCGATCGACGGCGTCTTCATCAGCCGCACCGAGATCGTCGGCGACGCCGAGACCCTCGGCGCGCCCGTCGAGATCAACCTGACGGCATCCGTGCGCTTCGGCACGTCGATCCAGCAGCTCACCGACGAGCTCCGCGAAGTCGCCTACGCGGCCCTCGCGAAGCACACCGATCTGAACGTCACCGCGGTGAACATCTCCGTCGAAGACATTCACACCGACATCAAGGACGTGTCATGAGCCTCATCTCTCCCGACGAGCCCGCTGACCTCGCCCGCCATGTGCGCACGATCCCGGGTGTCACGAACGTCTTCACGGCGCGCCCGCTGCTCGCCCGCCTGCCGGAAGTCGTCGCGGCGGCATCCGCGAAGGATTCCGACGGCCCGGTGGCCGACATCCTCGTCTCGACCGAACCCGACGGGACCTCGGTCGTCTCGACCCGCATCGCCACCTCGGTCGACGACAGCAGCGTCGCCACCGCGCGCCGCGTCGCCGACACGCTTCTCGCGCACACCCCCGACAGCGCGCGGATCCAGCTGCAGATCGCCCGCATCCGCTGACGCGGCCTCGCGGGGGCCCCTTCGACAGGCTCAGGGATCCAGTGGCTTGGTGT
Source organism: Microbacterium sp. NPDC090225 (assembly GCF_044772365.1). Classification (NCBI taxonomy): domain Bacteria; kingdom Bacillati; phylum Actinomycetota; class Actinomycetes; order Micrococcales; family Microbacteriaceae; genus Microbacterium; species Microbacterium sp. NPDC090225. The sequence continues at coordinate 1,962,738 of NZ_JBIVYS010000001.1, forward strand.
CGCTGAGCCCAACTGGGTCGCTGAGCCTGTCGAAGCGCCCCGCCACGCGCCTACCCGAGCTGGTCCTCCAGATGGAAGACCTCGGCGAGCGGGGTCGCCGCCTGGTCGGGGCGCCCCTCGAGTCCGACGAAGAACGGCGCCATCTGCGCCTCCCACCGCGCTGCGACCGGCGATGCCGCGAGATACGCCTGCGCGGCCTCGTCGTCATCGGTTTCGTAGTACCCGATGAGCACCCCGCCCTCGGCGAGGAACAGCGAGTAGTTGCGACGCCCGGCGGCGGCGATCTCGGCGAGCATGTCGTGCGGCACCGGCGTGTGGCGCGCGACGTACTCGTCGAGCATCTCGGGCTTCACCTGCAGGCGGAAGGCGACGCGTGTCATGACGGGTCCTTTCGGGGTCAGCCGGTGGTCGATCGACGCACGACGAGTTCGGGCGGGAAGACGGTCTGCCTCGGGATGCTGTCGGCGTCGGATGCCTCTTCGAGCAGGATCCGCAGCGCGGTGCGCCCGATCATCCGGCTCGGCTGCCGCACGGACGACAGGGGAACGGCCGCCGCCGCGGCGAACGGGATGTCGTCGAACCCGATGAGGGCGATCTCGTCGGGTACGAGCAGGCGCCCGTCGAGCACGAGCGACTGCAGCAGCCCGAGCGCCAGCAGATCGTTCGCCGCGAAGAGCGCGTCGGGCCACTCGCGACGCGGGCGGGCGAGCAGGCGCGCACCGGCGGCGACACCCTCTTCGACGGTCATCGCGGCGGTCGGGATGACTTCGAGGCTCACCCGGGTGGCCGCGTTCTCGGCGGCGCTGCGCGCGCCGGCGAGACGGTCGGTGACCTGGCGCATGTCGAAGGGTCCGCCGACGAACGCGATGCGCCGTCGTCCCGCGTCGATGAGGTGATCGACGGCGAGGCGTCCCCCGGCGACGCTGTCGACCGAGACGCTCGAGAACGCGCCGTCGGCGCTGAAGCGGTCGACGAGCACGGTCGCGATCCCGCTCGACCGGAATTTCCGCAACTGTGTCATGACGTCGCCGTAGGGGGCGATGAGCAGCCCGCGCACCTGCTGCTCGCGGAACAGGTCGAGATAGACCTTCTCGCGGGAGGGGTCCTCGTCGGTGTTGCCGTAGAGCACCGCGATCCCGTGGCTGGAGGCTTCGTCCTCCGCGCCCCGCACGACATCGGCGTAGAAGGGGTTCTGACCGTCGAGCACGACGAATCCGACCGTCGCGCTGACGCCGGCGCGCAGTTTGCGGGCTGCCTCGTTGCGCACGTAGCCGAGCTCGTCGATCGCGCGGCTGACCCGCTCGACCGAGTCGGCGGAGACCTCGTCGGGTCGGTTGAGGACGTTCGAGACGGTTCCGACCGACACGCCGGCGCGCTGGGCGACGTCACGGATGCTGACGGGCACGACTCCTCCTCTCCATCGACGGGGTCACGATTCGGTCACCTGTCCGATGAGGACTTGACCGATGAGTGCTGTGGGTTACATTATCTTGAAACAGCATGAATCGATTCATGTAAAGTTCAGAACGTCGAATCCACCGCCGGAATCTGCGAAACCTCGAAGGAGAGGGCACCCCCGTGGCCGCTGAAGTCCCCCCTGGTACTCCGGGCATCGCTCTGGAGCTGCACCGCGTCGTGAAGTCCTTCGGACCCGTGATCGCCCTGCGCTCCGGAAGCCTCGAGCTGCGCTCGGGATCGGTGCACGCACTGATCGGAGAGAACGGCGCCGGCAAGTCGACGATGGTCAAGATCATGGCCGGGCTCTACCGCCGCGACTCCGGCGACTTCCGCTTCCACGGCGAAGACGTCGACTTCACCAGCACCGCCCAGTCGAAGGCCGCCGGCATCGCGGTGATCTACCAGGAGCCGACGCTCTTCCCCGACCTGTCGGTGACGGAGAACATCTTCATGGGCCGCCAGCCCACCGGCCGACTGGGGCGCATCGACCGCAAGGCCATGCGCACCGAGGTCGAGCAGATCTTCCGCCGCCTCGGCGTCACGCTCGACCCCGACCGCGTCACCGAGGGGCTGTCGATCGCCGACCAGCAGATCATCGAGATCGCGAAGGCCATCTCGCTCGACGCCAGCGTGCTCATCATGGACGAGCCGACCGCGGCCCTCAGCGGCGTCGAGGTCGACCGCCTGTTCGCCGTGGCGCGCAGCCTCCGCGACGAGGGCCGGGCGATCCTCTTCATCTCGCACCGCTTCGACGAGGTCTTCGACCTCTGCGACACCGTCACCGTGATGCGCGACGGCGCGTACATCGCCACCACCGCCATCGCCGACACCACGGTCGACGAACTGGTGCGGCAGATGGTCGGCCGCGACGTGACCGACCTCTTCCCCAAGCAGGATGCCGTGATCGGCGAGCCGCTGCTCGAGGTGAGCGGGCTGACGAGTCCCGGCGTCTTCCACGACATCGACTTCGAGGTGCGGTCGGGCGAGATCGTCGCGCTGGCCGGGCTCGTGGGCGCGGGTCGCAGCGAGGTCGCCCGCGCGGTGTTCGGCGTCGACGGCTATCGCGAGGGCGAGGTGCGGATGCTCGGCGCCGCCGTTCCGCGCAACAACCCCACCGCGGCGATGCGCAGCGGTCTGGCTCTCGTCCCGGAGGACCGCCGCCGACAGGGACTCGTGATCGAGTCGGGCGTGGGCGGCAACATCACGCTCTCGATCCGTCGACAGCTCTCCCGTTTCGGTCTGCTCACCACCGGCATGGAGAACCGCGCCGCCAAGGAGTGGGCCTCCCGCCTCGAGGTGAAGACCCACGCCCTCGACACCGTGGCTTCGACCCTCTCGGGCGGCAACCAGCAGAAGGTCGTGCTGGCGAAGTGGCTGGCCACCCACCCGAAGGTGCTGATCATCGACGAGCCCACGCGCGGCATCGACGTCGGCACCAAGTCCGAGGTGCACCGGTTGCTGTCGCAGCTCGCCGGCGAGGGGATGGGCATCCTGATGATCTCGTCGGAGCTCCCCGAGGTGCTCGGCATGGCCGACCGCGTGCTCGTCATGCGCGAGGGCCGCATCACCGCCGAGATCAACCGCGCCGACGCCACCAGCGAGAACGTCATGCGCGCCGCCACCCACGCATCGGAGATCCACTCGTGACTACGACAACGACCACGACCGCGGCCGTACGGATCGGCAAGACGCTCGGAGGCGTCGGGCGGGCCCGCGAGTTCGGCATCCTCGTCGCCCTCGCCCTCGTCGTCGTCGCGGCGACGGCGAAGAACCCCAACTTCCTCTTCAGCGCCGACGGTTGGCGCGACCTGCTGTTGACGCCGTCGATCCTCGTGCTCGTGGCCGTCGGCCAGGCGATCGTCATCATCACCCGCAACGTCGACCTCTCGGTCGGATCGGTGATGGGCCTCACCGCCTATCTCACCGGACGGCTCTTCATCGACATCCCCGGCATCCCGATCGTCCTGGTCGTGGTCGCCGCCGTCGTGCTCGGCGCGCTGCTCGGCCTGATCAACGGCGCCCTGGTCGCCTTCGCGCAGGTGCCCGCAATGGTGATCACCCTCGGCACGCTCTACGCCTACCGCGGCATCAACGTGCTCTGGACCGGCAGCAACCGCGTCAACGCCTCGGACATGCCGAAGGACTTCCTCGCGCTCGGCACCCAGCAGATCCTCTTCGTGCCGGTGCTGTCGATCGTGGCCCTGATCGTGCTCGCCGCGGCCGCCTGGTACATGCGCAACACCCGCTCCGGACGCGAGTACTACGCGATCGGGTCCGACCCGGCCGCCGCTCAGCTCTACGGGCTGAAGGTCACTCGCCGCCTGCTCACCGCGTTCGTGCTCTCCGGCGCACTCGCGGGCCTCGCCGGCGTCTTCTACGCCGCGCGGTACGGATCCGTCAGCTCGCAGGCCGGTTCCGGATGGGAGCTGGATGCCGTCGGCGCGGCCGTCATCGGAGGCATCGCCATCACCGGCGGCGTCGGAACCGTGTGGGGAGCGGCCATCGGCGCGATCCTCCTCATGACCATCAACCGGGCGCTGCCGATCCTCGGCATCCCGGACTTCTGGCAGCGCGCCGTCGTCGGCGCCCTGATCATCGGGGCCATCGTGCTCGACCGCGTCCTCGCGGTGCGGCAGAAACGGCGGCTCATCGAGGCGAGGGACGACTCATGACCACCATTAGCCCCGCCCCCGCCACGACGGGGAGCATCCGCGTCATCCGCGCGCACGACCGCTCGCTCTGGCAGCGGCTGTTCATCAACCGCGAAGCGGCCATCGTCGCACTGCTCGTGCTCGTGGTCGTCGTGTCGATGACCTCGGTGCGCGGGTTCGCGCAGCCCATCACCCTGAACTACCTCCTGCTCGACGTGACGCCGATCCTGCTGATCGCGCTGCCGATGGCGCTCGTGATGATCACCGGCGAGATCGATCTGTCGGTCGGCAGCATGGTCGGCCTCGCCTCGGTCGTGACCGGCGTCCTCACCGAAGCCGGAGCGCCCTTCGAGGTCGCCGCCCTCGCGGCCCTCCTCGTCGGCGTCGTCGGCGGGGCGTTCAACGGCTTCCTCGTGACCGTCGTCGGGTTGCCGTCGCTCGCCGTGACCATCGGCACGCTCGCCCTGTTCCGCGGGCTCGCGGTGGGTCTGCTCGGAACGACCGCCGTGACCGACTTCCCCGAGGCATGGACCGCACTCGCGAAGGCGAAGATCGCGGGCACCACGATCCCGTACATCATCATCCCGTTCCTCGTGCTGCTCGTCGCCTTCGCGATCCTGCTGCACTTCACGCCCTTCGGCCGCGGCGTCTACGCCATCGGACTCTCGAAGGACGCCGCCCGGTTCTCGGGCGTGCACGTCGAGCGCACGAAGTTCATCCTCTTCGTGCTCGCCGGAGCGGTCGCCGCGTTCGCCGGCATCTTCTACACCCTGCGCTTCGGCAGCGCCCGCGGCGACAACGCCACCGGGCTCGAGCTGCAGGTGATCGCGGCGGTCGTGCTCGGCGGCGTCTCGGTGTTCGGCGGGCGCGGTCAGCTGCACGGCGTCGTCGCCGCGGTTCTGCTCATCGGCGTCATCTCCAGCGCACTGCGCCTGGCGGGCGTCACCTCCGACGTCATCAACATCATCACCGGCGGCCTACTGATCTTCTCGGTCGTCGCCGCGAGCGTGCTCGCCTGGGCCCAGCGCATCCGCGCCAAAGCAGGGCCCCTCCCCCGCGTCGCCTCCGCACCCTGAGGCCGCCTCTCGCCGACGGCATCCGCCTGCGGCGATCACCACGAAAGGAAGAACAATGAAGTTTGGAACCAAGAAGGCCGGCGCGTTCGCGGCTCTCGCCGTGGCCGCCGCCCTCGTTCTCACGGGCTGCGTCGACACCGGCGCGGGCTCGGGTGGAGGCGGCTCGGAGGGTGGGTCCGACAACCTCGCGATCACCTTCCTGCCGAAGAACCTCGGCAACCCGTACTTCGACACGTCGAGCAAGGGCGGTAAGGCCGCGGTCGAGGAGATCGGTGGAACGTTCGCCGAGGTCGGCCCCGCCGAAGCCACGCCCGACGCGCAGGTGAGCTACATCAACACCGCCACGCAGCAGGGCGTCGGAGCGCTCGTCGTCTCGGCGAACGACCCGAAGGCCATCTGCGACGCGCTGAACGAAGCCCGCGACGCCGGCGTGAAGGTCGTGACCTTCGACTCCGACACCAACCCCGAGTGCCGCGACCTGTTCATCAACCAGGCCGACGCCGAGGGCATCGCCAAGGTGCAGATCGACCTCATCGCCGAGCAGATCGGCAACGCCGGCGAGATCGCCGTGCTGTCGGCATCCGCCAACGCCACCAACCAGAACGCCTGGATCGACCTGATGAAGGAGTACGTCGCCAGCGAGTACCCCGACATCACGCTCGTCGAGACGGTCTACGGCGACGACGACGACCAGACCTCGTTCGACAAGACCGCGGCGCTGCTGCAGACGCACCCCGAGCTCAAGGGCATCGTCTCGCCCACGACCGTCGGCATCGCGGCCGCCGCACGCTACCTCTCGACCTCGGACTACAAGGGCAAGGTCGCGCTGACCGGCCTCGGCACGCCGAACCAGATGCGCGAGTACGTCGAGGACGGCACCGTCACCGCCTTCGCCCTGTGGAACCCGGAGGACCTGGGCTACCTCGCGGCCTTCGCCGCCGCCGCTCTGATCGAGGGCGACATCACCGGCGCCGAGGGCGACACCTTCGACGCCGGCGACCTGGGCGAGTACACGGTCGGAGCCGACGGAACGGTGCTCCTCGGAGACCCGTTCGTGTTCGACGCCGACAACATCGGTGAGTTCGACTTCTGATCCACCGGCTTCTCGAGAGGGCTCCCGCGCTTCGCGGGGGCCCTCTCCGCGTTCGGGCCCTTCGTGCGGGGACCCTTCGACAAGCTCAGGGACCCAGTCGTGAATGAACCCGAGAACCGGGCCGCTGAGCCGAGAACCGGGCCGCTGAGCCGAGAACCGGGTCGCTGAGCCGAGAACCGGGTCGCTGAGCCTGTCGAAGCGCCCCACCCCGCACCGGATGCCGAACACCACCCGAAAACTCCATTCACGCGAATCCACCCGCCCCGAACGGGCGTAGGCTGAAGAGAAGGACGGACCGTCCGAGAAGATCTCCCGGAAGCAGTGCCCGCCCGGGAAGAAGCCCACCCATGGCTCAGTACGACGTTTCGGACCGCTCGGCGATCGTCACCGGAGCAGGCAGCGGAATCGGCAAGGCCACCGCGCTCCTCCTCGCGAAGAACGGCGCCGCGGTCGTCGTCAACGACCTGAACGCCGAGCACGCGAACGCGGTCGTCGAAGAGATCCGTGCCGTGGGCGGCGTCGCCGAGGCATCCGTCGGCAACGCGACCGACCCGGCCTGGATCGCCTCCTCGGTCGAGCTCGCGAACTCGCTCGCCCCGCTGCGCATCGGCGTGAACAACGCCGGTATCGGCGGAGCATCCGCCCCCACCGCCGAGTACACCGATGAGGCCTGGGACAAGGTCATCTCGATCAACCTCAACGCCGTCTTCCGCAACATGAAGGCGCAGCTGCCCGCGATCCTCGCCAACGGCGGCGGCTCGGTCGTCAACGTCGCCTCGATCCTCGGCAGCGTCGGCTTCGCGAACTCCCCCGCCTACGTCGCCGCGAAGCACGCCGTCGTCGGCATGACGAAGTCGGCCGCACTCGAGTACTCGGCGCAGGGCGTGCGCGTGAACTCGGTCGGCCCCGGCTTCATCGACACCCCGCTGCTCGCGACCATGGGCGAAGAGGCGAAGGCGTACCTCGTGAGCAAGCACCCGATCGGCCGCCTCGGCCAGGCCGACGAGGTCGCGAACCTCATCGCCTTCCTCGCGAGCGACGCGGCCAGCTTCGTCACCGGCAGCTACCACCTCGTCGACGGCGGTTACACCGCGCAGTAAGCGGATGCCGCGGGGTCGCCCGTCGGACAGAAGTACAGATGTCGGATGCTTTCGCCGAAAGCATCCGACATCTGTCTTTTCGGCCCCCGAACTGACGCGGGCGAGCCCACCGACATCTTCTGTTCATCTTTTGTTGGACATCGCGTCCATAAACCTCCATAGTGTTCCTGACAGCGTTGTCAGAATGCGGGCAGCGCATCCACCCACCACACGGAGGTAATCGCATGCCCCCCATGCGTTCGGCATCCCCCAGCCGACACATGAGAAGACGACGCACGGCCGTGGCCGTCGGAGTCATCACCGCCCTCACGGCGTCGTCCGTCCTCGTGACGCCCGCCGCCTACGCCGAAGAGATCTCGACCCTCACCCCGTTCGAGGCCGTCGACCCGTTCATCGGCACCCAGATGAACGACGCCAACAACGCCCGCGGCAACGACCACTACGGCAACACCTTCCCCGGCGCGACCGTGCCGTTCGGCATGGTGCAGTCCAGCCCGACCACCTTCGAGACCGGCAACGGCCAGCAGTTCGGCGGCTACGAGTACGACGCCGACCAGATCCGCGGCTTCGGCATGACCCGCCTCTCCGGCACGGGATGCCGTTCCAACTTCGGAGGCTTCGACTTCCCGGTGATCCCCTTCACCGGCGCCCTCACCGACGGCGCCCTGCCGAGCAACCCGGCGAGCGCGATCGGCGACTACTTCCTCGACTTCTCGCACGACGACGAGACCGCCGAGCCCGGATACTACGCCGTCGGCCTCGAGAACGTGCAGGCCGAGCTCACCAGCACGACCCGCACCGCGGTCAGCCGCTACTCCTTCGACGAGACGGCTGCGACCTCGACGCTGCTCTTCGAAGCAGGCGGCTCGAACAACCAGGTGCACGCCTCCGACATCGCCTTCGACCCCGCGACCGGTGAGCTCACCGGCTCGGTGAAGGCCAACATCGTCTGCAACGGCGGCTCGCAGTACACCGCCTACTTCTCGGCGACCTTCGACCAGCCGGTCGCGTCGTTCGGCACGTGGACCCCGGCGGGCGTGCAGGCCGGCGGCACCGAGGCATCCGCCGCCACCAAGCACGGCGCCGGCGCCTACCTGACGTTCGCCGACGGCGCCGACGTCACCGCCAAGATCGGCCTGAGCTACGTCTCGGTCGACGGTGCCCGAGCGAACGCGCGGGCCGAGACCGACGCCCTCAACTTCGACCAGACCCGCGCTCAGGCGCGCGCGACCTGGGAAGAGGGACTCGGATCGATCGATGCGACCGGCGGCACCGACCGCGACCGCATCACCTTCTACACCTCGCTGTACCACTCGCTGCTGCACCCGAACACGTTCCAGGACGTCGACGGCCGCTACACGGGATACGACGGAACGATCCGCAGCGTCGAGGAGGGCCACGACTTCTACGTGAACTTCTCGGGCTGGGACACCTACCGCGGGCAGTCGCAGCTGCTGGCCCTGCTCTACCCGAACCGCGCGAGCGACATCAACCAGTCGATCGTCGACATGGTCTCACAGTCGGGCAAGTGGACGAGCTGGCCTACCTACAACCAGATCCAGACGAAGATGAGCGGCGACTCGCTGCAGAACATCGTCGCGGCGACGGATGACTTCGGCTCGACCGACTACGACCGCGCGAAAGCTCTCGAGAGCATGCTCGCGACGCAGACGCTGCCGATGACGAACACCGGGCGATCGGATGCCGTCATGTACGGCATCCATGGATGGATCGACGGAGACAAGCAGGGCGCCGCGACCTCGCGCACGATCGAGTACACGACGAACGACTTCGCGATCGCGCAGATGGCGAAGCGCCTCGGGAACGAGGCCGCGTACGAGCAGTTCTCGACCCGGTCGCAGAACTGGAAGAACATCTTCAACACGGCCACCGGGCACATCGACGCCCGCAACCGCAACGGCTTCCTGAACACCTCGCTCACCACGCAGGGCGCGCAGTTCGAGCAGTCGACCGGCTACCAGTACGGCTTCAACGTGTCGCACAACATGGCCGATCTCATCGAGGCCCGCGGCGGCACCGAGAAGGCCACCGAGCAGCTCGACCGCATCCTGCGCGACCTCGACGCGGGCGCGTTCAGCGACGCCGCGTACATCGCCAACCAGCCCAGCTTCGGCCTCCCGTGGGTCTACAACTGGCTGCAGGCTCCGCACAAGACGATCGAGACGCTGTACCGCGCGGCCGACGAGCTGTTCACCACGGCTCCCGACGGCCTGGCCGGTAACGACGACCTCGGCTCGTTCAGCGCCTGGTACGTCTGGGCCAACATCGGCCTGATGCCCGCGATCTGGGGCACCGCCGACCTGCTGGTCTCGGCTCCGATGTTCGAGCACATCGAGATCACCTCGATCGGCTCCGACCGCACCATCTCGATCGACGCCCCCGGTGCCGGCGACGACCGTCGCTACACGACGGGCCTGTCGGTGAACGGCCAGGCGCAGACCGCGTCATGGCTGCCCGCCGACTTCGCGCGCTCGGGCGGAACGCTCGACTTCACGATGGGCGCGACGGCTTCGACGTGGGGCACCGGCGAGGGCGATGTGCCCCCGTCGTTCCGCGAGGGCAGCGACAACCGCAACTCGGTCGGCATCACCTCCGACGGCGCGGTCAACATGGGAGGGCTGGATGCCGGCGGCATCGGCCTCTCGCGCGAGGACCTCGCGGCTGCGGGCGCCACCGGCGGGGCGAAGCTCCCCCTCGGCGACACCGGTGTCGAGTTCACGTGGCCCGACACGGCTGCCGGCGAGGCCGACCACTGGATCCCGAACGGCCAGGTCCTCGACTTCGGCGACGTCGCGGCATCCGGGATCTCGTTCCTGGGTCTCGCCACCAACGGCCCCTCGCGGGGTACCGCGCTGGTGACGTACACCGACGGCTCCACGAAGAAGGTCGACGTGCGCCTCACCGACTGGACCAACTCGGGCGCCGAGCCCGGCAACATCCGGCTGGTTCCGCTCACGAAGCGCAACACGCTCAGCGGCGGCTCCGACACCGCGAAGCCGACCCTCTTCGCGACGGCGGTCGTGCCGCTCGACACGAAGAAGACCGTGAAGAGCGTCACCCTGCCGAACGACGTCTCGAAGGGCATCATGCACGTCTTCGACGTCGCACTGCGCCCGCTCGACACGACCGAACCGGGTGAGCCGGCGCTGCCGACGCGCCCCGACGCGCAGGAGCCGACCGAGCCCACCGTGCAGGCGCCGATCGACATCGACGGCACCGCGGTCACGAACGCCGACACCGTCTGGCGCGTCCACGACACGGCCGACGACCCCGCCGCGGGTCTTACGACCCACACCGGCTGGACCGCCGCCGACTACGACGACGCGTCGTGGAAGACCGGCACCGGCAGCTTCGGCGCGAAGAACGGCGTGATCGGCGACCTGGGCGGCGGCTACACGCCGACCACCCTCGTCACCCAGTACAAGACGGGCACCACCAACACGGAGGCGTTCTTCTTCCGCGCGACGTTCGACATCGACGCGGCCGACCTCGCGCAGATCACCCAGCTGAACGGCGAGATCGCCTACGACGACGCGGCACGCGTGTACGTCAACGGGCAGCTCGTCGGCGGCTTCGCGGATGCGCGCATCGGCAACGGACCGAGCAACATGGTCTACGCCGGTGACAACGGATCGGCGCCGCTGACGGGTGCGTTCACGGTTCCGGCCTCCGCTCTGCAGGCGGGCGCGAACACCATCGCGATCCAGGTGCACAACACCAACGCCACGAGCTCCGACGTGTTCCTGCAGCTGACCTCGCTCACCATCGCCGCGAAGGGCGCTCCCGCCGCGATCTCCGACGTGCTCCTGCACGTGGGATCCGACGAGACGCAGCGCAACCTGACGTTCTACACCGACCGTCAGATCGCCGCGCAGGTGCAGGTGGCACCGGCATCCGCACGCACCGGCGCCGGGTTCCCGGTCGCCGAGGCGCGCACGCTCGACGCCACCACCGCGCAGGCCCGCGACGGGCGCTACTCGAACCAGGTCGTCATCGACGGACTGGCCGAGGAGACCTCGTACCTGTACCGGGTCGGCAACGACGAGATGGGATGGTCGCGCTCGTACGAGCTGTGGACCGGCACGTTCGACGAGACGTACAGCTTCGTCTACCTGACGGACGCGCAGATCGGTGCGTCGGGCAGCTGGCAGAACGACCGCGACCGCTGGGCCGCATCGCTCGGTCAGATCGACCAGTACGAGAAGGATGCCTCGATGATCGTGAGCGGCGGTGACCAGATCGAGACGCACCGCTCCGAAGACGAGTACGCCTCGCTGATCGCCCCCGAGCTGCTGAAGCAGGTGCCCTTCCAGGCGACGATCGGAAACCACGACAACCAGTCCGACCAGTTCAACTCGCACTTCTTCACCCCGAACCGCTCCGAGACCCACGGGTACGAGGGCATCGACGGGCGAGCCGGAGGCGACTACTGGTACACCTACAACGGCGTGCTCTACCTCAACATCAACACCAACGCCCGCAGCACGAACGAGGAGGACCACGCGACCTTCCTGCGCGAGGTCGTCGAGGAGCAGGGCACCGACGCCAACTGGATCGTCGTCGTCATGCACCATTCGCTCTACTCGGCCGCGTTCCATTCCGTGGAGCAGGACGTGAAGGAGCGCCGTGCGGCCCTCGCGCCGGTGTTCAGCGAACTGGGCATCGACCTGGTGCTCGCCGGTCACGACCACATCTACACGCGCAGCTACCTCATGGACGGCACGACGCCGGCCGGAGACCTGGAGGCGCAGGAGAAGTCGGGAGTGACGCTCGCGGCCGAGGAGGGGCAGGTGCTGTACGTGACCGGCAACTCCTCGAGCGGCAGCAAGTTCTACGGTCTCGACGCGTCGTCGCCCGAGGCGGCCATCAAGGACCAGTCGAACCAGCCGCAGTACACCGACGTCGACGTGACGCCCGAGGCGATCACCCTCACGACCTACCAGACGATGGATCGCAAGGTGATCGACGAGGTGACGCTCACCCGCACGGTGAACGACGAGAAGGGTCCGGAGTTCGCGGGTCTTCCCGCCGAGTCAGCGGTGGCGCAGGGCCAGCCGTTCGAGCCGCTCGCCGGAGTCTCGGCGACCGATGAGATCGACGGTGACGTGACCTCGGCGATCACGGTCGAGGGCGCGGTCGACACCACCAAGCCCGGTGTCTACACGCTCACCTACCGGGTGACCGACCTGGCCGGCAACGAGACGGTCGTCGAGCGCACGGTGACCGTGACCGCGGTCGAGCCGACGTTCGGTGGAGTCCCGCCGACCCGCACCGTCGTCGAGGGCGAAGAGTTCGACGAGCTCGCCGGGGTCTCGGCGAAGGACGCGAACGGTGTCGATCTGACCGACCGGATCGAGGTCGAGCTGGTGCAGGCGGCCAGCGCGGCGCGCATGGTCGGGCCGTCGGCGGGCGCGTACGCGCTCGTCTACACGGTGACCGACGACTACGGCACGACGGCGGTCGCGCAGAGCGCGGTCACGGTGGTGCCGCCTGCCGATCCGACCGACCCCGGCACGGGTGCCCCCGGCACGCCGGGTGACGGCGGGGCCGTCGCCCCCGGAGACGGGACGGATGCCGGTGACGGCACGCTGCCCGCGACGGGCGGCGAGGCATCGCTGCTGTGGATGCTCGGCATCCTGGCCCTGCTCGCCGGCGCGGGGCTGGTGATCCGCCGCCGAGGCGCGCAGGTCTGAGCGAACGGAGAGGGGCCCGCAGGTACGCCTGCGGGCCCCTCTTCCGCGCCTCGTGGGGGGTGCTTCGACAGGCTCAGCAACCCAGTTGCAGACACTGGGTCCCTGAGCCTGTCGAAGGGCCCCAGACACTGGGTCCCTGAGCCTGTCGAAGGGCCCCAGACACTGGGTCCCTGAGCCTGTCGAAGGGCCCCAGACACTGGGTCCCTGAGCCTGTCGAAGGGCCCCACCAGAGAAACCTCAGTGGGTCAGCTCACCCGGCGCGGAGACGGCGGATGCCGCGACCACGGCGACCTTCGCGGCTTCGAGTTCGTCGAACCACCCGATGTGCTCGGAGGTCGGCCCGAAGGCGTGGTAACCGGGTTCGGGGTCGGCGGCCTTCACCGAGCCGAGGAACAACCCGCGCTCGTTGCCGACGTGGAATCCGCGCTCGACCTCGACCCACAGGCCGCGAGGTGGACGGACGAGCGGGAAGCGGCGCCGCGGACTCGCGAGGGACGCGCGCGACGCCTTGCGATCTCGACCGGGCATGTCAGGCGCTCACGGCCTGGAGTTCGCGCGCCTGCTCGAGCGACGAGGCGTACTCCTCGCGGGAGAGGTCGAGGCCGTTCGCGGAGTTCGCAGCCTCCATCATCGACGCGAGGAGGGGGCGGTGCAGTGCGGGGTCGCCGTCGAAGGAGAAGCGAAGCGGGATCGATGCGTGGATCCACAGCGTCTGGTTGGCGCCGTTGGCGGCGGGTACGGTCAGCGCGAACGACTCGTTGCGCCGGAGCTTCGTGACGGTGACGGCGCGGAGGTGGACGAGCAGGGCGTCGTCCACATCGATCGATGCGTCGGTGTTTCCGTAGGTCAGATGTCCCATGCTGCTCTCCTCGTGGTCGAGACTGCGTGAGATTTATATTACTAGGTAACCTAGTTAAATTTCCAACCAGATCGTTCGACAACCGATACAACGGTTACTCGAGCCTTACGGAAGGTCTGCGATCTCCTCGGTCAGACGGCGCAGGAATCGGGAGACGACATCGGTCTGCTCCGGGGTGAATTCGTCGGCGATCTCCTCGATCCGACGAGTCAGGTCGTCAGCGGGGGAATTGATGTCGCGCAGCGAGGGGCGCAGGACCTTCGAACGCGCGTCGGCCGGATGCGGGGCGATCACGATCTGCCCCCGCTCCTGCAGGCGGCGGATGACGCTGGTGATCGCGGCCGTGCTCACGCTGAGGTGCCCCGCGAGATCGCCGGGAGTGACGGGAGCATCGGCCGGAGCATCCGCGATGAAGCGCATCGCGACGCGGTCGGTGTCGTTCGGCGCGCGCACGGCCGCGAGGCGTCGCGCGTACTGCGCATCGGCCCGACGGAACTCGTCGACGCTGTGCACGAGATCGGATGTGATCGTCGTCGTTTCGTTCAGCATGTGTCACCCCCTGACCCCTCCATGCTACAAGATCATCTCGTTACGAGGCTGCCTAGCCTTTTTCAATGGAGACCAGGGGCTCTTTCGGATGAGAGGATGGAATACCGCCCCGCCGGAAAGGATGATATGGCTGAGCGACTCACTCTCGACGATGCGGGATACATCCTGTATTCCGACATGGTCGAGCGCCTGCGGGCGCGCTTCCCCGCCGTCCCGGTCTGGCGGCTGGAACAGGTCGTCGCCGCCGAGCACGATGCGATCACCGGCGGCGAACTCCAGATCGTCCCGGCAGAGGTCGAGGACGGCACGATCGAGATGCTCGAGCGCGAGGCCACGCGGGTCGGCGACGACGGCGAGGTGGTGGCGTGATGGAGAGTTCCGAAGAATTCACGCGCTCGGGCTACTGGTACCCCGACGCCGATTCCGCGACCACGGTCGACGTACTCAACCTGCTGCGCCGTTACCGCTCGGCCGAGACCGCGATGCGCGCCCGCACGCGCGCGTCGATGCGCATGAACGAGACCGACCTGGTCGCCCTGCGCTTCCTGCTGCGCGAGCAGCGCGCCGGACGCATCGTGCGCTCGATCGACATCGCCCGCATGCTCGACATCTCGACGGCATCCACCACGACCCTCATCGACCGCCTCGAGAAGGGCGGACACGTCCGCCGTGAGGCGCACCCCACCGACCGGCGTGCGGGCATCGTCGTCCCCACGGTCAGCAGCGATGACGAGGTGCGCCACACCCTCGGTGCGATGCACCGGCGGATGCTGTCGCTCGTCGACGAGATGTCCGACAAGGAGCGCGCGGTGGTCACCCGCTTCCTCGCTGGGATGACCTCGGCGATCGAAGAGGCATCCGATCTCGACCAGGAACTGCGCGACGTGATCCGCGATCACGAAGAGTCGCAGGAAGAGGGAGCGGCGGGCGAGTAGCCCGCCCGCACGCCCACCTCAGACCTTCTCGGGTTCGGCCGGCTCGGAACCGTCCTAGCCCCGGTGCGTGCCACTTAGCTCAGCACGCACGGAGTTGTAAGTGACGTACGCCGTGTACAGACGTGGGATCGCAATCAAGAAGGTCAAGAGCACGTACACGGCGAACAGCACCACGAGTGCCGCCCACGGGCCATACACAGCCCCGGATTCATTCAGACCCCAGTTCATAGCCAGAACGAGCCAAAG
This sequence comes from Microbacterium sp. NPDC090225, assembly GCF_044772365.1. NCBI lineage: Bacteria > Bacillati > Actinomycetota > Actinomycetes > Micrococcales > Microbacteriaceae > Microbacterium > Microbacterium sp. NPDC090225. The sequence goes on from NZ_JBIVYS010000001.1 coordinate 1,978,419, forward strand.
CGCCGTGAACGCCGAAAGATATGCCGCGACGAGCAGGTGGCTCGCAGTCTCATCTAACGCATCTCTATCGAGCTGCTCGGCGTCTGGCAGTTCCCTCATCCGCTCGGTAAGGCGAAAACGCAGGTTAGAGACCTGCGCGAAGGCAGCGAGCAGCGCCCCCGCCAGAAGGGCTATGCCTGATAGGAGCGCGCCGGGTGACGCGAGAGTGCCACCGAATACCCAGACCGCGGTGGCGGACAGCACTGGTACGAGCAATAGAATTCCTCGAGTCAGCCTGTCTGGTGTGGGCCTGCGATCTCGATAGTCACTGAGGGACTTCCAATGCCCTCGGAACAGTTGCGACGGAAACAAGCGATTCGCCATGATTGGCTCCTTGCCGTTTGGTACTAGGTCAGCTGGACTCCCAGCGTGGGTGCGATCTTTTCGACGACCAGACTCCCGGCCCCGAAGATTGCATCCGCCTTGGGCCTCTTGCCCCCGAGCGGATAGACGAACAAGCGATCGACGGTTTCCGCATTAATCGTTTGTACTTTTCCGTTCTCCTTGAAGGAGATCTCTCCATCATTAAAGTCGAGGCCACCGACATCAGAGTCGACAAGCTCAACAACATCCTTCGCAGCCTCAACCTCGCGTTGCGCACGACTCCCGCTGTCCCGACGCGCCGCCATCTTCGAGATCGCTTCTGCGATCTTCTCGATTGGCGTCTGCTTCAGCCCGAACTGCACGAGTTCGAGTTCGAGGCTACCCCGTTCTCCCGTGGAAGACACTCCGCGACGTTTCAGGCGCAGGCTATGATCTGTCGAGTCTTGCAGGATTCCATCGAGCCGAGATCCGTCGATGCGAGGCTCTACCTTCCAGTGGAGCCAATCGGCTTCCTCCCGCTTGCCCTTGGCGTTGATCGTGACGGACTCCCTCTGCAGCGTGCGCGTGATCCATTTCAATAGCAGCTCTCCCGCATGTCCTCGCCCTCGGGTCTCCGAGATCATAAAGGCGAAGTCGCCAGCGGTAGGGAACACCATCCACACCCTCAGCTGCCGAACCGCGGCTTTCTGTTTCATCGACTCAGATGCGCCCCCGCGGCTCATCAGCCCATCGTGATCTGACTCTCGCCCCGTGCGCACAACGAACTTGAGCACACGCCCACTAAGTGAGACTGACTTGAGCAAGAAATACGGAAGGTTGTCCGACTTCTCCAGCTCGCTCTGACGAATCTCTTCCGACTCGGGATCCTGATAAAACGCTGGCGCCCCGACGCTAAGTTCCCCCTCCAATGCTTGCGCTGCCCGATAGACGGCTTCGCACGCGTCTGCTGTATCTGCGGCCTCCGACACATCTTCTATACGCAAGAATTTTTGCGAGCGCCTCACTCGAGGCTGAAGAGTGTGAATGCGAAAACCATATGCCACCATATGCGAGAAGCTAGCAGGTCGATCGATGCCGGTATACGCACCGAGCGGAGCGTCCTGCAACGGCCCCGGGGCTGTTATCTTTCTGTCGCGACAATCCTCGAAATCGCCCGCCCGCCTCAGACCTTCTCGGGCTCGGCCGGCTCCGCAGGCTCCGCGCCGTCGGCGCCGCCCGAGGCATCCGCTGCCTGCTCGACGCGCTCGGGGAACAGCTCGTCGAGGTCGAGGTCGGGGTTGTCGTCCTGACCCTCGACGAGCTCGATGGCCTCCTGCTCGGTCTGCACGCTCGGCATCGCGCCGGGCAGCGGTCGGCGCGCCGACTCCTTGAGCACGACCACGGCGATGAACCCGGCGATCGACGTGCCGATCACGTAGAAGGCCGGCGCGAGCGACGAGCCCGTCATCTGCACGAGCGCCTCCATCACGACCGGCGCGGTACCGGCGAACAGCGCCACCGCCAGGTTGTACGAGATGCCCATGCCGCCGTAGCGCGACGACGTCGGGAAGAGCGCCGGCAGCGAGGAGGCGAGGTTGGCGACGTAGAACGTCACCGGGAACGCGAGCAGCACGAGGCCCAGCACGGTCGACCAGATCTCGCCGTGCATCATGAAAAGGAACGCGGGCACCGCGAGCACGATCGCCGAGATCGAGCCGATGAACAGCACCTTCTTGCGCCCGATGCGGTCGGAGAGCCGACCGGTGAGCGGGATGCAGAGGGCCATCGCCACGAGCACCGGCAGCGTCAGCAGCGTGCCGTGCACCTCGTCGTAACCGAGGGTTCCGGTGAGGTACGTGGGCATGTACGAGGTGAGCGCGTAGCCGACGGTGTTCGCCGCGGCGACGAGCACGAAGGCCGTGAGCAGCTCGCGCCAGTACGCGCGGATGAGAGCGATCACGCCCTTGGGCGCATCGGCCGCGGCCTGCGCCTCGTCGGCGGCGTGGGCCGCGGCATCCTGCGCCTCCTGGAAGGCGGGGGTGTCTTCGATCTTGAGTCGGAAGTAGATGGCGATCAGGCCCAGCGGCAGCGCGACCAGGAACGGGATGCGCCAGGCGAAGCCCTGCATGACGTCGGCCGACAGCGTGAGCTGGAGGATCGAGACGAACGCGGCGCCGATCGCGAAGCCCATGTACGAGCCGAGGTCGAGCAGCGAGGCGTAGAACCCGCGACGCTTGTCGGGTGCGTACTCGGTGATGAAGGTCGTCGCACCGGCGTACTCGCCACCGGTCGAGAAGCCCTGCGCGAGCTTGAGCACGATGAGCAGGATGGGCGCCCAGACGCCGATGACCGAGAAGTCGGGCAGCACGCCGATGAGGAAGGTCGCGGCCGCCATCATGATGAGCGTGAACGCGAGCACGCGCTGGCGACCCATCCGGTCGCCGAGCTGGCCGAGCACGATGCCGCCGAGCGGGCGTGCGACGAAGGTCACGGCGAACACGCCGAGCGAGAAGAGCGACTGCGCGCCGGCCGAGGCATCCGGCAGGAACGCCCGTCCGATGATGACCGCCAGGTAGCCGTAGACGCCGATGTCGTACCACTCCATGACGTTGCCGACCACGGTTCCGGCGACCGCGCGTCGGAGCATGGGGCGGTCGACCACCGTCACGTCGTCGACCGTGAGGCGCCGTGGCTCGGTGGGCGCCGGTCGGAAGCGGCGGAGCAGCCGCTGCCAGAGGGATTCGCTCTTCACGGGTTCGGACATGTCGTTCTCACTTTCTTCCCGTCGCGAGGCGAATGCCCCGGGACAGAGTTCGGGGAGGCGGTACACCCACCGCCTCCCCGAAGTTCCTGCGTTCGCTCAGTTCTTGAACGCGTCCTTGACGTTCTCGCCGGCCTTCTTCGCGTCGGCCTTGACCTGGTCGGCCTTGCCCTCGGCCTCGAGCTTCTCGTTGCCGGTCACCTTGCCCGCAGCCTCCTTCGCCTTACCGGCGATGTCTTCTGCGGCGTTCTTGATCTTGTCGTCGAGTCCCATGGGGGGCTCCTTTCTTCTCGATGGTCGTGCGTGGTCCAGTGGGGGTGTTCCGGTATTCCGGATCAACCGGCGAGCAGCAGTCCCGCCATCAGCGGGGCGGATGCCGCGGCGACGAGAGAGACTCCGCCGACGATGCCGGCCGACCGGAGGAACGAGCGGCGTTCGACGGGAGCGGGAATGCCCGAGATGCGTCCCACGGCCTGGCGGGCGGAGAGCGGCGTGAGGTCGAGATCTGCGACGGGCTTCACCGCCGTCGAGCGGCGCAGGGCGCGTCGGGAGCCGATCGTGCGGGTCGTTTCCACTGCCTGGGACATCGAATCACCTTCCTCGTCCGAAAGATTACTAGGTTGACTAGTGAAATGCCAGCCTAGTGATATTCCGTCGACTTCGACCTACGCTCGGGACATGACCGAGCTCACCCAGCCCACCGGACGTGAAGACGACCTGCGCGCGATCCCCCGAGACGACGGCAGCGCCCCCGTGGCCCTCGTGCTCGGGGCGACCGGGTACATCGGCGGACGCCTCACTCCGCGCCTGCTCAACGCCGGGTATCGGGTGCGGGTTCTGGCGCGCGACGCGACGCGCGCGGCATCCTTCCCCTGGGGTGCGGACTGCGAGATCGTCGAGGGATCGGCCGACGATGCGGATGCCGTGGCCGAGGCCATGCGCGACGTCGATGTCGTCTACTACCTGATCCATTCGATGGGCGCCGGCAAGGACTTCGAGGAGGCCGACGAGCGCGCGGCGCAGACGGTGGCGGATGCCGCGGCGAAGGCCGGAGCCCGCCGCATCGTGTACCTCGGCGGGCTGCACCCCGACGACGTCAAGCTCTCGCCGCACCTGCGCTCACGCGTGCGGGTGGGCGAGGTGTTCCTCGAATCGGGCGTGCCGACGCTCGTGCTGCAGGCCGGGGTCGTGATCGGGTCGGGCTCGGCGTCGTTCGAGATGATCCGTCACCTCACCGAGGTCCTCCCGTACATGCCCGCGCCGAAGTGGGTGCGCAATCACATCCAGCCGATCGCGATCCGCGACGTGCTGCACTACCTGCTCGGCGCCGCCCGGGTCGACGGGAGCGTGAACCGGGCGGTCGACATCGGCGGCCCCGACGTGCTGCGATACGGCCAGATGATGAACGGATACGCGGTTGAAGCCGGGCTCCCCCAGCGGGCGATCGCCGCCCTGCCCGTACTCACCCCGGGGCTCGCCTCGCACTGGGTGAACCTCGTGACGCCGGTGCCGCGCTCGATCGCCCGCCCGCTCGTCGCCTCGCTGCAGAACGAGTGCGTGGTGAAGAACCGCGACGTCGACGACCTGATCCCCCGACCGACGGGCGGACTCACCCCCTACCGGCGGGCCGTCTCGCTCGCGATCGGCCGCTCGAACAACGACACGATCGAGACCAGCTGGCAGGACTCCGAAGTCTCGGGTGCGCCGAGCGACCCGCTGCCGAGCGACCCCGATTGGGCCGGGCGAACGGTGTTCACCGATGCCCGGACGCTCGAGACGAAGGCATCCGTCGACCAGCTCTGGCGCGTGATCGAAGGCATCGGCGGTACGAACGGGTGGTACTCCTCGCCGTTCCTCTGGGCCGTGCGCGGATGGATGGACCGCCTCGTGGGCGGCGTCGGGCTGCGCCGCGGACGCCGCAGCCGCACCGAGGCTCGGGTCGGCGACGCGATCGACTTCTGGCGGGTCGAGGCGGTCGAGGAGCCGGGGGTGCAGACCGATGCATCCGACGCGAGCGGCGGACTGCTGCGTCTGCGCGCCGAGATGAAGGTGCCGGGGTCGGCATGGCTCGAGCTGCGGGCCCTGCCGCACGGGGGCGGAGCGACCTACGAGCAGCGGGCGGTGTTCTTCCCTCGCGGGCTCGGCGGTCGGCTCTACTGGTTCGCCGTGCTGCCGTTCCACGGTGCGATCTTCGCCGGCATGGCCGCCCGCATCACCGGAGCCGCCGAGGGCGCGAAGGAGTAGCGCCGGGCGTGCACCCGTCGTCTGGATAGGCTCGGGGCATGACCGAGGCCGAACCGAACCCGTACCGTCACCTCATCGCGCTGGCTGCGGGGATCGTGGCGCTGATCGTGTTCCTCACGTTCACGAGCGGCGTGATCGGCTATCTGGTGTCGATCGTGGTCGCGGGCGCCGCGGTGTTCGTCGGCCACAACGCCGTGCGCCACCGCGGCCGGATGCTCCTCGCCGCCATCCTCGGGCTCGTGCTCAGCTACTTCGTGCTGATCACCTCGGTCGGCCTGCTCGTCGTGCGTCTGACCCGCCTCGCGGGCTGACGGGGCCGCTGGGGCCCTTCGACAGGCTCAGGGCCCCAGTACCGGGTTGCTGATCCTGCACCGAAACTGGGTTGCTGAGCCACTCACTGGGTTGCTGAGCCTGTCGAAGCACCCGCACACCCGATCAGTCAACGCGCGGCCGCTCCGGGGCATCCGACTGCGCGGGGTCGACCGCGGCATCCACCGCGGCGTCGACGTCTCCCTGCGGGATGATGTCGATCGCCTCGGTCGCCGCCTCGTAGACCTCGGAGAGCGTCTCGTCGACGGTCTCCTCGTCGATCCAGGCGAGGTCGTCACCCGAGTGGTCGTACTCGACGGGCACGAGGGCGAAGTCGTCGCCGTACTCCTCGAGTCCGGCCATGACGCTGTGGCGCACCGCCGCACGGGCATACCGGTCGCGCAGGATCATGGGGTCGCGGCGCAGGTCGATCATGAACGCGACCATCATGAACGCCATGATCACCGCGAACGGTAGCGCCGCGATGATGGTCACGTTCTGCAGCGATTGCAGTCCGCTCCCTTCCTCACCCGACACGAGCACGACGGCGGCGATCGCGCCGACCAACGCGCCCCAGGTGACCGTGACCCAGCGCGCGGGCTCCGGACGACCCTGCTGCGACAGCGTGCCCATCACGAGCGAGGCCGAGTCGGCGCCGGTGATGAAGAAGATCGAGATCAACAGGATCAGCAGAATGCTCGTGATCAGCGGGAACGGCAGGTTCTCGAGCACGCCGAACAGCACCTCTTCGGGTGGGTCGACCACGAGCCCAGCGCCGTCCATCTGCTGACTGATCGCCGTGGTGCCGAAGATCGCGAACCAGATGAGCGAGATCGCCGAGGGCACGACGATCACGACCGACACGAACTGGCGGAGCGTGCGGCCGCGAGAGATCTTGGCGATGAACATGCCGACGAACGGCGACCACGAGATCCACCAGGCCCAGTAGAAGATCGTCCAGCCCGAGAGGAACGTCTCGACCTCGGCGCCCTGCGACGCCGAGCGGGCGATCATGGTGGGCAGGTCTCCGAGGAACTGCACGGCGACCGAGGGGATGACGTTGAGGATGAGCATCGACGGTCCGACGAAGAACACGAAGAACGCGAGCACCAGTGCCATCACGGCGTTGGTGTTGGAGAGCGCGCGGATGCCCTTCGAGACGCCCGACACGGCCGAGGCGATGAAGCAGGCGGTGAGCACGGCGATGACCGCGATCAGGATGCCGTTGCCGACCTCGCCGATGCCGGTGACGAGTTCGACGCCGTGTCCGATCTGCAGGGCGCCGAGTCCGAGCGAGGCGGCCGTGCCGAAGAGCGTGACGATGATCGAGAAGATGTCGATCGTGCGGCCGAGGGGACCGGTCGTGCGGCCCTCGCCGAGCAGCGGCGCGAAGATCGAGGAGATCAGCGGGGTGCGGCCGCGGCGGAATGCACCATAGGCGATCGCGCCGCCGACGAGTGCGTAGAACGCCCAGGCTTGCGGACCCCAGTGATAGAGCACCTGGGCCTGCGCGGTGTGCATCGCCTCGAGGGTGTTGGCCTCGACGGTGCCGGGCGGGGGCGACTCGAAGAACGTGAGCGGCTCGGCGGCACCCCAGAACACCAGACCGATGCCCATGCCGGCGGCGAACAGCATCGAGATCCACGAGAACATCGAGAACTCGGGCTCTTCGTCATCGCGGCCGAGCGGGATGCGCCCGTACCGGCTGAAGCCGACGAACAGCATGAACACGAGGATGACCGTCGCGATCGTCGTGAAGAAGAAGCCGAAGTACTCGACCACCCACGCGAGCACACTGCTCGCCGTGCCCGAGAGGTTGTCGCCCGCGAACACGCCCCAGGCGATGAACGCCACGGTCGCGGCGAGCGCGACACCGAACACGAGGTGGTCGGTGCGATAGGTGCGCCCGGTCTCCTCGACCGACACTCCGGGGATCAGCGCCGGGTGCAGTCCGCGCGGCGGGACGGCCGACATGTCGCGGACGATCTTGCGGCCCGTCTCGGTGGCCTTGGGGACGATGTTGGTGGCGGTCGTGCGGGGAGGCTTCTCTTCGGGGGTCTCCATGAGAAACCATTCTCCCACGGCTCGTTCATCGGCACGGGGGCTTGCGCGGGGCGAGGCCCTTCGACAGGCTCAGGGACCCAGTCCCGTCGCCCCCACCCAACCTGGGTCCGTCGGCCCCACCCGACCTGGTTCCGTCGGCCCCACCCGACCTGGGTCGCTGAGCCTGTCGAAGCGTCGCAGGGCGGCAGCATCCATTCGCTCGGGAGGAGAACTCGCGCTGCGCAGGACCAAGAGCGGCGGATGCTCCTGCCGAACGCGAAATCTCCTCCGCTCGCGGGCGCGGCGGGGCCCTTCGACAGGCTCAGGGACCCAGTTCAAAGACACCCGACCTGGGTCGCTGAGCCTGTCGAAGCGTCGCAGGGCGGCCCCGCGGCTACCGGCGGAAGAACCCCGAGAACACCGAGTGCAACAGGGGCAGAGCGGATGCCCAGAGCAGCGTGTAGCCGAGACCGGGCACGGGGTCGACGAGCAGCGCGCCACCGACGAGCATCGCGGCGAAGAGCACGCCCGAGCCGATGCGGCGGGCGATGCCCTCGAGCCGGTCGAGCCGGCGTTCGAGCCGGGAGGTGTCGAAGGTGACGTTGCCGTCGTCGACGCGCGTGATGATCGCGTCAATGCGGTCGGGAAGGCGCATCGTGATGCCGGCGGTCTTCATCGCGCGCTGCGCCATGTCCTGCACGAGGTTGCCGCTCTCGTCGCGCAGCAGCCGGTTGGCGTAGGGCTCGGCCGCATCCCACACGTTGAACGTCGGGTCGAGCGCGCTGCACATGCCCGAGGTGAGCGACACCGCGCGGATCAGCAGCAGCAGGTGCTCGGGCAGTTGCAGCGGCAGACGGCGCACCATGTCGCCGAATTCATCGGCGAAGTCGGCGAACTCGCGCGGGTCGACCTTCGACAGCTCCGCGAAGCCCATGCCGCCGAACCGTGCGAAGAGGGCGGTGAGCGCCCGTTCGAGCTCGCCGGTGTCGGCCGAGGGCAGCAGCACCCCGATCTCCTTCGCGGCGGCGACGAGTCCGCGGCTGTCCCGCGCGGTCACCGCGATCAGGAGGGTGCGCAGGCCGGCGCGCAGATTCGCCGGGACCTCGGCCATCATGCCGAAGTCGATGAAGGTGAGGTGCCACGGCGGGTCACCGGCATCCACTCCCGCCGCCCGCGGCGTCACGAACATGTTGCCGGGGTGCGGGTCGGCGTGTACGAAGCCGTGCGTGAACACCTGGTCGAACATGACCTCGGCGAACACCTCGGCGACCTGCGCGGGGTCGATGCCGGCGGCGCGCAGCGCGTCGGTGTCGTTGATCTTGATGGCGGTGACGTCCGACAGGGTCAATACGCGGCGGGTCGACCGCTCCCACACGATCTCCGGTGCGTCGACGCGCGGGTCGTCGGCGAAGGCCTCCCGGAAACGCTCGGCGGATGCCGCTTCGTGCAGGTAGTCGATCTCCTCGAGGCTCGTGGCCGCGAACTCCTCGACGAGGGCGGGGGCATCCACCCGGTCCGACACGATGCGCACCCGCGTGAGCCACTTGCCGACCCGGCGCAGGGCGGCGAGGTCGGTCGCGACGATGCCGTCGATCCCCGGGCGCTGCACCTTCACCACGACCGTGTCGAGCCCGGTGTCGGCGGCATCCTGCTCCGACAGCTTCGCCCGGTGGGCCTGACCGAGGGATGCCGCGGCGAGCGGCGTCTCGTCGACCCACGCGAACGCACGCCCGAGGGGTATCCCGAGCTCGGCCTCGGCGAGCACCCGGATCTCGGCGAACGGTACGGCCGGCACCTCGTCCTGCAGACCGGCGAGCTCGGCCGTGATCTCGGGCGGCAGCACGTCGAGGCGCGACGACATGAACTGGCCGACCTTGATCATGAGTCCGCCGAGCTCCACCGCGAGGCCGTGGAACCGGCGCGCGAACTTCTGCATGCGCGGGGCTCGCGTGCGCTCCGAGAGGCCGCTCATGCCGAAGCGCGGCAGCACGAGCTCGAACCACCAGATCTTCACGAACTCCCGAGCGGCGAAGGAGATGATGCGACGGTAGCGAGCGCGGTGGGCGCTCTGCGCCGGGGCATCCGTCATCGTGTTCTTCCTCCGCCGTCGGGAACGCCCGCCCGGAGACCGGGCGGGCAGAAGCGCGTCATCCCGGCCGGATCAGTCCTGCGCGAGGATGCTGTACAGCTTACGGCGGGCGTCGTCGAGCACGTCGATCGCGGCCTGCACCTGCTCGGGCGATCCGCTGCGGCCGACCTGAGCGGCGGCGGCGGCTAGGTCGACACCGGCCTTGGGCAGCGCATGGAAGCGCGGGTCGTTGCGGTGGCCGTCCTTCGAGGTCGACTCCCACGGAGCCTTCGTCTCGGTCGTCTCGGTGGCGACGGCGCGACCCGCCTCGGTGAGCGAGTAAGTCTTGCGACCGTTCTGCTCCTCAGCCTCGATCAGGCCCTCGTCGGCGAGCAGCTGGAGCGTCGGGTAGACGGAGCCGGCGCTCGGCTTCCACGAGCCGCCGCTGCGCTCGGAGATCTCGTTGATGATCTGGTAGCCGTGCATCGGGCGCTCGGCGAGCAGCGAGAGCACCGCGGCGCGGACATCACCGCGGGCCATGCGGCTGCCGCCGGACGGACGCTGCTGGTCGAACGACTTGCGCAGCTGGTCGAAGGCGTCGAAGAGCGCGCCAGCCGGACCGTTGGGGCCGCCGAGGCCGCCGGTGCCGAAGATGTTGCCGAGCGGGTTGTCGGCGCTGTTGCTGCCGGTTCCGCCGAAGGGGAATGCGTTGTTCATGATGACCTCCAGATGGGGTGGTGAACGATACTCAACGATATATCGTTCACCTGGGTGCGGGGTGGGAGTTCGCGGTCCCTGAGCGAGCGGAGCGAGACGAAGGGCGGTCCCTGAGCGAGCGGAGCGAGACGAAGGGTCCCCCACGAGGGGGATGCGCCGCTCGTCCGACCTCCGTACCGTCGAAGGCATGACAGATCCCGAAGAGAAGGCAGAGAAGTCCGAGAAGGAGACCCAGAACGGGCTCGCTCTGGGGATCGCCCTCGGCATCCCGTTCGGCATGGTGGCCGGCCTACTGTTCTTCGACAACCTCGGCCTCGGTATGGGCCTCGGGCTGTCGCTCGGCATCGCGATCGGCGTGGCGATCGATGCGCAGAACAAGAAGAAGACGGATGCCTCGCCCGAAGCGCCGCCCGAGCCTCCGGCAACGCCGAACCCCTGAGACCGCCCCTGCGACGCTTCGACAAGCTCAGCGACCCAGGGGTGGGCACCTGCTCGAAACTGGGTCCCTGAGCCTGTCGAAGGGTCCCGCGACACCGGGTCCCTGAGCCTGTCGAAGGGCCCCTGCGCCGAGAGGCCGTCTCCGCGATGCGCCCGCCTCGATCGTGCGCACCACACGCCCGGGGGAAATGCAATCCCGGTGCGCGTCACAGCGACGGCTGTTCTACTGGCGTCAATGTCGTCGTATATCGGAATCCAGAAGCCGTCCATCCGGGTCAGTGTGATCGTGCCCGTGTTCAACCCGGGCGATGGCTTCCGCGACCTCATCGCCTCGCTCGACCGGCAGAGCCTGCGCCCGGATCAGTTCGAGATCCTGCTCTGCGACGACGGATCCGATGAGGCGACGAAGCGGCGCCTCGACCGCGTCGCCCAGGATCGTCCGCATGTTCGCGTGCTGAACCTGCCTCACTCCGGCTGGCCCGGCACGCCGCGCAACGAGGGCGTCGCGGCCGCTCAGGGCACCTATGTGCAGTTCGTCGACCAGGACGACTACCTCTTCGACACCGCGCTCCAGGCCCTCTGCGACTACGCCGATGCGAACGGCTCCGACGTCGTCGTCGGCAAGGAGGTGGGCATCGGACGCGCCCTGCCGAGCCGCATCTTCCGTCGCGATATTCCGGATGCCGTACTCGGCGAGCACCCGCTGCTCGAGATGCTCACGCCGCACAAGCTGTTCCGCACTCAGTTCCTGCGTGACAACGGCATCCGCTTCCCCGACGGCCGCGTGCGCCTCGAGGACCACCTGTACGTGATGCAGGCGTACTTCGCGGCGTCGAAGATCTCGATCCTCGCGAGCGTGCCCTGCTACGCGTGGGTCAAGCATCCGGGCAGCGCGAGCGCTTCGCGGATCGATCCCGAGACGTACTACCCGCATCTCGAGAACGTGCTCGACGTCGTCGAGGCGAACACCGAGCCGGGCACCCTGCGCGACCGACTGCTGCGGCACTGGTTCCGCGGCAAGATCCTCAAGCGCTTGAGCGGCAGACAGATGCTGCGCTACCCCGCCGAGTACCGGAACCGACTGATCGACGTGGTGACCCCCATCGTCGAGAGGCGCTTCGGCCCCGGGGTCGACGCCGGGCTCTCGTTCCCCCACCGCATCCGCGCGGCACTGCTGCGTGCCGGGCTGCGCGACGACCTCGTGCGCTTCGCGGAGTTCGAGACGGAGCTGTCGTGCGTGGCGGCGGTGACCTCGGCGAACTGGTCGCGCGGCGGCGGGCTGCACCTGTCGATCGACGTGAGCATCCTGCGCGACGGGCGCGAGGCGCTCGTCTTCGACACCGAGACCGACCGCCTGTCGTCGCTGCCGCTGGAGTCGCTCACCGACCTGCCGCCCGAGGCGCTCGTCGCCGGGCGCGAGCGCACCAACGACCGGATCGAACTGTTCCTCCTGGGCGACGAGCCGGGCGACGAACGCCGCATCGCGAGCGAGCGACCCCGAGCGCGCTCCGGCATCTCGGTCGCGATCGACCCGCTGAGGGTGTTCGCCGACCACGGCCCCTCCTCGACCCTCCGCCTGATGGCGAAGGTGCGCCGGGCCGGGTGGACATTCGACGTGCCCGTGACCTCGGATGCCGGCGCACTGATGCGTGCGGGATCCTCACCTCTACTGGCCGGCAGCGCCGTGCTTCTCACGACCGGCTCGAGCGGCGGCGTCGAGCTGCAGCGCGAGGGGTCGGGCACGGGGCTGCGCGACCTGGCCGGGCGGTCGGCGCGACGCGCACGGCAGCTGGTGCGGCGGACGTAGGGGCGCGCCCTTCGGGACCTTTCGCGAGGGAGGAGGCCTTTCGCAACGGAGGAGATCTCTCGCAACGCAGGAGCGGATGCCGAGAACAGTCCTCCGTATCGCGAGAACTCCTCCGATACAGGTGTCCCGCCCCGCGGAACTGGGTCCCTGAGCCCGTCGAAGGGCCCCGCCCCGCGGAACTGGGTCCCTGAGCCCGTCGAAGGGCCCCGCCCCGCGGCATCCGCTACCGCGTCGGCAGCGTCAGGATCTCGGCGCCGTCGTCGGTGATCGCGACCGTGTGCTCGGTGTGGGCGGTGCGGGCACCCGTCGCGCTGCGGAGGGTCCAGCCGTCGGCATCCGTCACGAGCTCGTCGGTGTCGGCCATGATCCACGGCTCGAGCGCGAGCAGCAGGCCCGGGCGCAGCACGTAGCCGCGACCAGGGCGTCCGTTGTTGGCGACGTGCGGGTCCTGGTGCATGGTCGAACCGATGCCGTGGCCGCCGAACTCCATGTTGACGGGGTACCCCTCGGCCTTCAGCACCGTGCCGATCGCGCGCGAGATGTCGCCGATGCGGGCGCCGGGGCGGGCAGCGGCGATGCCGGCGGCGAGCGCGCGCTCGGTCGTCGCGATCAGGCGCTCGTCCTCGGGGTCTCGGGTGGTGCCGACGATGAAGCTGATCGCGGCGTCGGCGGCGATGCCGCGCAGTGAGACGGCGAGGTCGAGGGTGAGCAGGTCGCCGTCGGCGAGGGTGTAGTCATGGGGCATGCCGTGCAGAACGGCGTCGTTCACGGCGGTGCAGATGTAGTGGCCGAAGGGGCCGTCGCCGAAGGACGGCGCGTAGTCGACGTAGCAGGATTCGGCACCCGCATCCTCGATCATCTGCTTCGCCCAGCGGTCGATGTCGAGCAGGTTCGTGCCCACGGATGCCTTCGCCTTGAGCGCGTGCAGGATGTCGCCGACGAGGGCGCCGGTCGCGCGGGCGCGGTCGAGTTCGTCGGGCGTGAGGATTTCGATCATGGGGTGCTTTCCGGGTGGCGACCAATAACTATCCCGGCAATCCTATCCCGGGATTAGTATTGGCATCATGATGGTCCGGATGCCGCTCACCCCCGCCGAGGTCGAACGCGGCGAGCGACTCGGCGCCCTGCTGCGCGCCGCGCGGGGCGAGCGCTCGATGCTGGGCGTGGCGCTCGACGCCGGGGTCTCGCCCGAGACGCTGCGCAAGATCGAGTCGGGCCGGGTCGCGACGCCGGCCTTCTCGACGATCGCCGCGATCGCGGGGGTTCTGGGACTGTCACTCGACGCCGTGTGGGCCGAGATCGGGGCGGATGCCGCGACCCCGGGTCGCGTGGCGTCGTGACGCACGGGCCCGAAGATCCGCGGGAGCCGGCCGCTCCCCGTCGGGCGACCCCGATGGGCACCACGCTCGGCGGCCTCCTCGGCGCCGCGCTCGGCACACCGGGTGGGCTGCTGGTCTTCGGCGACAACCTCTGGCTGGGCCTCGGTGCCGGGGCGGCGATCGGAGCGCTCATCGGCGCGACGATCCTGGGCCCGTTCCTCAGTGGGAAACTCGGCGACGACTAGGACGAGCGCGGGCCGCGGCATCCGGTCTTCACCGGGGTGCGCGCACAACTCCGGAGATCCGTCGCGATCCGCCCCGAAACTGCGCACCCATCCATCCTCGACTGCCGATTCTCCGGAGTTATGAACCGCCGGCGACTCAGCCCGGCAGCTCCACCCCGCGCGACGCGGCGAGCGCCTGCAGTTTCTCGGCAGCATCCGTCTCGATGCACACCGTGGCCTGCAGCCCGGAGCCGCCGTCGCGCAGCAGGTAGTAGCTCGTGGTGTCGGTGAGCCCGTCGCCGGCCGCGTCGAGGAAGACGAAGCGCACGCGCACGATCGCGAGCTTCTCGGACACGTCGGTGCTGTCGAGCACCTCGTGACGCACCGAGACGAGTCCGAGCTTCTTGTACAGCGGGTACGACATGGTCAGCCCCTCGACCATGCTCTCGCGGGACTCCGCCACCATCGAGGCGCGGTCGTCGACGATGACACCGGGTTCGGTCCACAGCCGTGCGGATGCCTCGGCATCGAAGCTCGTGAGGTTCGCCGCGTAGCGGCCGAAGAAGTCCTGCAGGCGGTCGGCGCTGATGGTCATGCATCGAGCCTCCCCGAGGTCGCGGGCGGACGCAATGGGTGGGGCTAGGTCGCGAGCACCGAGTCCAAGAGCCCCGGGAAGCGTGCGTCGAGGTCATCGCGGCGCAGCGTCAGGCGTCGACGCCGGCCGTCGGGCTCGTTGCGGATGACGCCGGCCTCGCGCAGCACCTTCATGAAGTGCGACTTGGTCGACTTCGGCAGGTTGGGGTCGGTGGCGTGGCAGGCGGCCATGTCGAGCGGGCCGTCGGCGAGCTGGCGCGTGATGGCGAGGCGCTCGGGGTCGCTGAGCGCGAAGAGCACGTCGGTCAGCTGGATCTCGGAGCGCTCCGGGTGCGGAAGATCGCCAGGCATAGTTCGAGAATAGTTGAACAATCGACGGATGGCGAGTACGGTCGGATGGTTCGACAAATCTCGAACGGTTGAGGAGCAGCGGATGACCAGCACCGAGTCGATCACGGTTGTGCGGGGCGGGACCCTTCGACAGGCCCAGGGACCCAGCCGTGGCAGCATCCGCTCCCGCCTCGGCTTCCCGCTCGCGGTCGTCGCGCAGATCCTGATGATGGCGGGCGCGAGCGCGCCGTCGCCGTTCTACCCGGTGCTCGCGCAACAGATCGGCTTCGACGCGATCGTCATCAGCGCGGTATTCGCCGTGTACGCGGTGGCGCTGCTGCTCACGCTCCTCACGGCCGGTTCGCTCTCCGATCACGTCGGCCGACGGCCGGTGGCGATCGGGGGATTCCTGCTGCTCGCGGCCAGCATGGTGCTGTTCTGGCATGCGGATGCCGTCGCCACCCTGTTCCTCGCCCGCATCCTGCAGGGCGCGGCGAGCGGTCTGCTCATCTCCGCGCTCTCGGCGACAGTGCTCGACTTCGCCCCGACCGGACGCCCGAAGGCCGCGGCCCTCTGGAACTCCCTCAGCCCCGGTATCGGTCTCGCCACCGGCGCCCTGGTCTCGGGGGTGCTGCTCGACGTCACCGGGCAGGCACTGCTCGACGTGTTCGCTCCGCTCACGGCGGCGTACGTGCTGCTCGCCGCGCTGTTCTTCGCGATCCCCGAGACCGCGCCGCGTCGGCCCGGGGTCTGGGCGTCGCTGAGTTTCCGGTTGTCGGTGCCCGCCGGCATCCGTTCGGATCTCTGGCGCGGCGCACCCGCGATCATCGCGGGCTGGGCGACGGGCGGGCTGTTCCTCTCGCTCGGCGCGAACATCGTGCGCGGCGAGCTCGGCGGCGAGGCGCACGTGTGGCAGGGGCTGGGCGTCGTGCTGCTCGCGGGCGTCGGCGCGGTGACGGCCTTCACCCTGCGACGGATGCCGGCGCGCACCACCGTGCTGTTCGGCACGGCGGCCCTCGCCGTCGGCACCGCTCTGTCGCTCGCGGCGCTCTCGGTGCAGTCGCTCCCCTTCTACCTCGTCGCCGCAGGTGTCACGGGCATGGGCTTCGGCACCGCGTTCTCGGGGGTGGTCGCGTCGCTGGCGCCGAAGATCCCCGCGACCGAGCGCGCCGACACGTTCGCCGTGATCTACGTGCTGGCATACGTCGCGTTCGGGATTCCGGCGGTGGCTGCGGGGCTGCTCGTGGGCATCGTCGGGCTCGAGGCGGTGTGCTTCGAATATGGCGTGGTCGTGATCGCGCTGGCGGCGGTGGCGTTCGGGTTGCGGGTGCGGCGGGGCTGATTCAGGAGCGGGCGTAGTCAGGAGCGCGTGCGCTTCTCGCCCTGCGGCACCCACTTCCACTGCAGCGCCGGGCCGTCGATCTGTTTGACGGTGAAGCGGCGCGCGCAGGTCGTGCACTCGACGCGGTAGGCCATCGACCAGCCGGGCTCGGAGGTCTCGACGATCCGCACGCGCCCCGCGCGCTGCTCGTCATTCGGGTCGGTGCGGTCGTCGGCGCGGTACGGACCGCAGCACGGATGCCGGTCAGCCATCGGCATCCTCCGGCCAGATCCAGTCGAGGTCGGCGGCATCCGCCTGCTTCGCCATCGTGCGGCGGCGCGAGGCGGCCCGCTTCGTCTCGTCGTTGATGGGCAAGGCGAAGCGCCAGCCGGCGGGGAAGACGTGCAGGGCGAGGGTCGAGGCATCCGCTGCCCGCGGATCGACCTCGCGCACGATCGTGACGGCGTAGTCGCTCACGCGCCAGACGTAGCGCGGGAACGAGACCAGGTTCTGCCGGCCGAGCCGTCGCCCGTAGCCGTCGTCGGGATCGAGCGGCGACTCGGCGTGGAAGTCGTCGCCACTGAAGAAGTGCACGAAGTCGCGCAGGAGGGTCTGCGCGAGCGCGGCGAGCTGCGCGTCGGCGTCGGACGACCCGTCGGAACGCGCGAGCGGCACGATCGTGACGTGCTGCTTCACGATCGCCCACGGCGTCAGCTCGCGCCAGTGCACCTCGACGTCGATGCGTCCGTTCAGCCCGCGGCGCTCGCCCCGCCGGATGCGCTCGACCTCCTGCATGATCGCGAGGCCGTCGGCGACCTGAACGAAAGAGGGCACAGCGGATGCCGTCAACCGAGGTTCGCCTGGATCTGACCTGCGAGCTTCTCGACGGCCTTCTTGTTCTTCATGCCGTCCATGACTGCGGGCGGACGGTTGTGGTGCACGTTGAGCCAGAGGTGCACGTCGGATCCGGATGCCGCGGCGACGACGGTCGCGCGCCCGATGAGCTCCCAGTTGAGCATCGTCTTGCGGGTCTGGAAGTCGATCTGCGTGCCGTCGGGGCTCTGCCCGAGCACCTTCGCCTTGGTGTCGGCGAGGGTCTTCTGCACGGCCGCCGCGGTGGTGGTGGCATCGGCGTTCGAGTGGAACGTGGTGGTGGCTTCGGATGACATGCGGGTCCCCTCCGGTTGGGATCGTCGGTGTCGGTGGGGCCAGGTTAGCGGGTGGGGCGGGTGGGGGTGGGGCGGGTTGACAGCCCCCGGTCCCTGAGCGAGGAGCGCAGCGACGAGACGAAGGGTCGCATAACTGGGTCCCTGAGCTTGTCGAAGGGCCCCACCACTCCAGCGACTGAGTACTACTGGGTCCGGTCCCTACGCATGTCGAAGGGCCGGGCCCCAGACACTCGCGAAGTGACCCACGCCACGGCAGGCGAGCGGAACGCTCTCATCGAGCGCTCCGCTCACTCATGTCATCGACGTGCGCAGTGGTCGCACATTCGGTAGTTGTTCGTTCCACGCTGCCGGTTGCGCAACGGGATCTGCTTGCCGCTGACGCAGTCGTCGTAGACGTGGTGAACGTCAGGATCGCTGGGGTTGGTCGAGTGGTAGGCAGGGACTCGCATGTTGCTCCTTTGCATCTTTGGCACCGGAGAAGACCTCCGGTGCCTCATACGAGAGGAGCCATCGACGCCTTCGGTGATACATGCGAACGCATTATTGACGACGCGCGATTCGAACAACTCCCCCTTCGGCAGATGACTCTCCGCCATGATCGGACAAGAGGCTCCGGCGCAGGCGTGTCGGCCAGGAAGGACACACGTGGTTACGACAGGAGCCCGCGCGTCCGCGCTGAGTAAGGTACTGGCACGCGCGGGGATGACACCGACCGGCAAGCCGCCCGCACCGCGGCTTTCCACTCTGACCGCGGATGCGGCAGCCAACGTCATGGATATCTACTACCGCCTCGGAGGAACTCTGCTTGAGCCACCTCTTCGTCCGGGTACGTGGGACCTGAGCTTCGATGGGATTCTGATTGAGCTCGATGAGGGGTTTCACTTCAATCGCTACCGAGCAACGACTCTCGACAGCGGGTGGGCGCGCGATCTGCCCTGGCGATCTGCGTATCTTGACTATTGCACCCAACACGAGCGCCATTCAGGCACCGGAGGACGACGATGGTCATCGCCGTCGGCAACGCGCATGTTCGGTGGAACTGATCCGGATGGCGTCTTCGGCGACCATGGGTCTTCGCGATGGAAGCAGCGCGCACTTTACGACTCGGTCAAGGACGCAAGTGCGGGAGCGGGCGACGTGCGGCTCTCGCGCGTGTCGATCTACGACACGATCGATGGCATTCTCCTCGACCACGCGTTGTACGGCCGTGCCTCGTTGCCGCCCGCCCGCGTGAAGGAGCACGTGCTCAGCCGCCTTACTAGGCTGACGCCATAGGCGGACGCAGGCCGCTGAACGGGTGATTCACACCTCCCAGCCGCCGCACTGATTCGACTGCGACCGAACGACCGGAAGGCCCCACCCATGCCCCTCACCGCTCCTCAGCTCGGCCGCGCGATCGGCGCGGTGCTCGCCTCGGCCGCGGGCGATGCGCTCGGGTCGCAGTACGAGTTCGGTCCGGTGCTCGACGATGCGGTGACGCCCGTGTTCGGCGTCGGGCAGTTCGGGCATGGCGTCGGCGAGTGGACCGATGACACGAGCATGGCCGTGCCGATCCTCGACGTGCTCGCGCGCGGCGATCGGCTGGAGGATGCCGCGTCGCGCGAGGAGATCGTCGGCCGCTGGATCGGATGGGCGCAGACCGCGAAAGACGTCGGCGCGCAGACCCGCGCGGTGCTCGCGCGCATTCCGCAGCCGTTCACGGAGGCCGATGTGCTCGCGGCATCCCGCGCCGAGCACGAACGCGCCGGACGCAGCGGAGGCAACGGGGCGCTCATGCGCACGGGCCCGCTCGCGCTCGGGTATCTGGACCGCCCCGCAACGGAACTCGCGGCCGCCGCCGAAGCGATCTCGAAGCTCACACACTGGGAGCAGGACAGCGCCTCGGCCTGCATCC
The DNA here is from genome assembly GCF_044772365.1 of Microbacterium sp. NPDC090225. NCBI lineage: Bacteria > Bacillati > Actinomycetota > Actinomycetes > Micrococcales > Microbacteriaceae > Microbacterium > Microbacterium sp. NPDC090225. Next base: position 1,997,999 of record NZ_JBIVYS010000001.1, read on the forward strand.
TCTGGTCGGCGGCGATCCGGCACGCGATCCTCACCGGCGAGCTCGACGTGCGGGGTCAACTGTCGTTGCTGCCAGCGGCGGATGCTGCGCGCTGGGGTGCGTTGATCGATGAGGCGCTGGTTCCCGGGGCGCATCCGCGGGACTTCATGGCGCAGAACGGGTGGGTCGTGCGGGCGTTCCAGGGGGCGTTGGCGGCGGTGGTTGGGGCGTCGTCACTGGTCGACGCGTTGGAGCGGGCCGTGCGGGGCGGGGCGGATACGGATACCGTTGCCGCGATCGCCGGTGCGTTGGGTGGGGCGGTGTGGGGTGCTTCGGTGTTGCCCGCGGAGTGGGTCGGGGTGTTGCACGGGTGGCCGGGGTATTCGGCGGGGGATCTGCGGGGGCAGGTGGAGCGGGCGGTGGCGCTGTACGGGTAAACCCGTACAGACATCGCCTTTCGAGGTACGTATCGTCGCCGGTGCCCAATCCAATCTCTTGACAACTATTCGGGAGGGCCGTGCGTATGAGAGATCCGTGGCTTGAGACAATCACTCGTCCGGCGAGTCACCTCGTCGCGACGTGCGCCGTCTTCATCGTCCTCATCGCCTGCGTTGTGCTGTCCGTCGTGAATCCGCCGTGGATGGCCTTGCTCGGCATCGTGGGCGCCGCACCCGTGGTGATCTGGTACCTCTTCATGATGAAGAGGTACCGGCAGAATCGTGCTCGCTGGTCGGCAGAGACGGATCGTCGAGAGTGAAGCTGCAGGCGGGTGAGTGCCATCTCGGCGTCGGCCCACCTGCAACGAATTCGCTAGGAAATCCCGTTGTACATGAGCGTCTTGGCGCGAGCGTTCATCGCTTCGAGTCCGGCGTTCTCCACGTCGTAGACGAAGAGTGCGATGCCCGCGTTGTCAGCGAAATCCACCGCTCCGGACGCATAACCGACGCTCGTGAAGAAGAGAGCGTGGCGACCTTGGCGATCATTCGCCGCGACACCGGCGAGCTCGCGCATGGGCGCAACGCCCACCGCCTTCGAGAAGTGCTTCACCTGCGCGAAGCTCTTCTGCCCGACAACATCCATGCCGCCGTCGCCCGTGTAGCTCGTGAGTTCGGCATCCGCCTCACCGAGGTGACGCATCCATTGAGCGACAACCTCTTCCGCGCCGCGCGGGGTGACGCCTTCCGGGCGAGGGGACGGCGGCGGGAAGGCCCGATGGCGCGACGGCTCGATGGGCATGCCAACTTTGCGGCGACGTCCCTCCAGCACCGATAGCGCTCCCTGGAAAGCCGCCTCGTGCAACTCGGCCACCGTTCGGTCGTACTTTGCGCTCGCGCGCTTCGACGCGGCGCGCGAGCCGATGGAAAGCAGGGCGACGAGGATGATGAGGGATGCCGCTACGCCGATGAATGAAAGCGCCGGGTACTCCGCCAACCACTGACGCGGTGAGTCGAGCCAGTCGGGTAAATCAGGGATGTCCGCGGGCAGAAGCCGGAGGACAGTGACGGCAGCCGCGACGATCGCCAGAACCACGAACATCGCGACCCACGCCTGCCACGCCTCACTCGACCTGTCTTCGTCGGAACGGTGAAGGTTGATCTTCGGGCCGATCGTCCGGCGAAGATGCTTGCGAAGTAGCTCATCATCCACCCACGGATCCGGAATCGCGCGTGCGATGTCTCGCCCCATCTTGCTTGCCGTGTTCACAGATCTCACGCGATCATCCTGGCAGGAACGGGTGCGCGTAGATGCATCTGGATACAGATGCCGAAATATCGGTATGGTTCAGGCATACCCGAGTCGAAGGACGGCGATGATGCTCGACATGCCCGCAGGTTGGTACGCCGACCCGCACCAGCCAGCGCAGCAGCGGTGGTGGGACGGAGCGCAGTGGAGCGAGCACACGGCTCCTCTGGGTCAGGCACCTGCGGCGGCCGTCGCCGAGGCGCCCGCGGCGAAGTCATCGCAGCTCAAGACCTGGCTGATTGTCGGTGGCGTCATCCTCGCGATCACGCTCCTTACCCGGAGCCTCGGGGTGCTGATGATGTTCGCCGGGCTGTTCCTCTTCTTCGTCGCGATCTACGGGATCGTGCGGGGGTCTGCGAAACTCTTCCGCGTCCGTTCGCGCGGGGCCGCGTTGGCCGCTCTCGGCATCGCGCTTGTGCTGATGTTCGCAGGCTCGGGCGCGAACGCAGCGTTGGGTGGCCCCGGGTCGAGTTCGAGCGAGGTTGACTCGGGCGGCGCCGCAGCTGATCCCAAGCCATTCGCGGCAACGCCGACGGCGAAGCCGACACCTTCACCAACCCCAAAGCCCACGACGTTCGAGGAGATCGAGGAGTCGACAGCCATTCCGTTCGAGCGCACCGCCGTCGACGACCCCAACGTCGATATCGGCCAGGCGCCGATCACTACGGTGGGGGCGGATGGGACGAAGGTCACGACATACCGGGTGACCTACGTTGACGGTATCGAGGTCTCGCGCGACGTGATCAGCGAGGCAGTGACGGTTCAGCCAGTGAATGAGGTCACGTCGAACGGGACGCGCCAGCCGCCGCCCCCGCCTGCACCGGTGCCGCTGGTTCAGCCCGCCGCGGAGTGCCACGGAAGCTATGCGGGGGTGTGCGTGCCGATCGCGTCGGATGTCGACTGTGAAGGTGGAAGCGGAAACGGGCCCGCTTACGTGCGTGGGCCGTTGCAGGTCGTCGGGCCGGATGTGTACGACCTGGATCGCGATGGGGATGGCATCGCCTGCGACTGAGCGATCTATCGCGCCACGGCAAAGCGGACGAACGAGCAAACTCGGCCCCACTGAACTATCGAACGCCGGTATCCACCTTCACAGCATCCGACAGCTCGGGCCACTTCTTCCACGCACCTAATAGGAAGCAGATGACCACCATCGGCACCGATCGCTGCGCATTTGCGAACCCACTTAGCGCTATAGTCACTTCCATGATCGATCCCACCATCAGGACAGAAATCCGCGCAGAGTTTGTAAGTTGTATCCGCAGAACCCTTCGTCGACTCGAAGCAACTGACACGCTTCGACCGTTTCACGCTGCCCTTCTGACGCCCGAGGCAATCGCCTGGAGCCGCCTCGAAAGGTCTTTCTCGACGTCCTTCGGACAATCGGTAATCGAGAAGATCTCACGACTCGTATGCGTCGGCGCGGGAGCGGACCCCGCGAGCAACCAACATGAAACATCTGTCACCCTGACTACGACCCAGTGGGACGAAGCTGATCGAATTAACCGCGAAGCGCGCACGGCAGGGTCTGGCTATACCCCAAACTGGGAGAATGACCTCCAAAGAATGCTGGATGCAGCGTCGTTCGGCGTACCAGACACACGACGAGTGATATCTGACCTTTACTGGGAGGAATCTGGCATTCAGCACTATGCCAGCATCAAGACGGTGAAGCCCAACATTGATCAGACCGCCCAAGCAAAACTCGACCTGCTACACCTGGCCGCAGAGGATCCTGAACGAAAAGTCTACTTCGGTCTGTATTACAACCCGTTCGGCGAGGAACCGAAAGAGTACTTCTGGGCTCCTGCAGCTCGCATCTTTAATTTTACGAGCGACGCACCCGTCCTTATCGGTAGTGGGTACTGGGATGCTCTAGGCGGCAGCGGGACTTACTCCGAAATTCTCGAAGTAGCAGCCGAGGCAGGCCATGTTACTCGGGACGAAATCCTCGAGTACGGACGCCGCGTCGCCGAGGATTATGCCGGCTACATCCCGTCGTCAGTTCCCGACTCGCCAGACAGTGTATGACTTCACATCCTCTCCCCTCTTCCCCTCTTCCCGTGGAGGGGGAAGAGGGGAAGATCACCCCTAACGAGGCCGATCGAGCAGGTCATGGTCACTGGTATTCCTGTAACGCGAGTACGGGAAGTCAGCGATTTCTTCCAAACTCTCGCCAACACTATGGGCGATCAGAGTGCGACCGATGGCTTCGCCGAGCGAAAGCGGCACAGCGTTTCCAAGCTGGCGGTACTTCTCTTTGATGGGCCCCGCTAGTTCCCATCCATCAGGGAATTCTTGAAGTCGGCCGTACTCTTGCACACTAAGTGGACGAAGTTCTTCCGGATGAGCGAGATCCGTCGCGGGCATTGTTGGCGAAGTTACCAATGTGGGTGACGGGAGATCCCACGCGACGCGCCGAAAAAAGCCAGTGCGACCGCCACCACTGTCGAAGGCCCGCCCCATCGCCTCCCGTTGGACATTCTTTGGAAGATCCTTCCAGTACTGACCATCTTTGAGCATGCGATAGTACTTTAGACGGGAAGCCGGAAAATCCAGATGGTCGTGCGCGCCCAGGCCATCTACCGCGTCACGAAAAGTGCGCCATTGTGGCAAACCTAATTGACCGCTTTCTGCGTGGGTCGGGCGCAGATGCGCTATCCGACTTCCCTCCCGTGTGCCCAAGATTACGACTCGCTCGCGCTTCTGCGGGGCACCGTAGTTTGCTGCGTTGTAAAGGTTAAAAGAAACCTTGTACCCGGCTCGCTCCATCACCGCGCAGACATAGCGGATCACTCCAGCATGCGAGTGGTACTCGGCGGGAATTTCCTCGTCGTTATGCTTCGATCCAGGCGACACCGCCATCGACAAGAGTCCACGGACATTTTCGATGACAAAGTATCGCGGCTTTATCTCTCGGAGAATATCCAGGTAGCGAAGAAAGACATTTCCTCGAACATCGGCGACACCTTTGCGACGCCCAGCGGTACTGAAGGCCTGGCACGGCGGGCCACCAGCAATCACATCCACCTCGCCTTCCCGCAAGCCGGCAAGCTCCAGCATCTCGGCAGGCGAGTACTTCCAAACGTCACCGATCACGGGCATCTGCGGACGATTAGCGTGGATCGACGCGCGGCACCACGCGTCGACGTCACTCGCAAACACAGTTTCCAAACCCGCGCGCTCCATGCCGAGGTCAAGCCCCATGGCACCAGAGAAGAAGCTCATTACCTTCAGGCCGCCGTCGTCAAGCGCGCTCGTGGACGGCTGAACCAGCACACCTGTCTCCGCAGCGTGCTGCTTGACAGAGCCTGCTTCGAGAAGCCAAGTCCTACCCACCTGACGTCCAGCCAAAACCCCGGCACGCGCTAGCGAGCGAACACGTTGCGGGGTAACGCGGAGAGCAACTGCGGCTCTCTCAACATCCATCAGGGAGTCGGGTACGGCGAGGGTTTCGTTCACGAAATAGACTCTATTCCTGAGCGCCGACATTCCCGTCACAACACGCGCTCGGTCAGCGACGAACGTTAGTTCCGCGTGGAAGAGTCGTGTTCGTCGGCGCGGATACTGGTTCTCCCTAGCCGCCTGCGCGACCAGGGAGAACTGAACTTCGCCTCAGACGCTCACATCTCACGCCACTGCGCGCGACCACGCCGTCGCAGCACGAGCGTCAGCCCCCAAGCCGTAGTGCCCGCGCCGAGCGCGATCCACAGCAGCATCCACGATCCGTCGAGACCGGTCGTCGCGAGCGAGTGATCCGACGCAGCACCCCCGGCATCCGATCCGCCACCGGCAGAGCCACCGCCGGAACCAGAACCGCCACCCGGCATCGTCGGATCAATCACCGTCACCGTGTCCCACCCGATGACCGCACCATCCGCGGCATACAGCGCGAACCGGTGCTCACCGAACGGCACCGATTCCGGCACGGTCAACGAGACCGCACCATCAGCCACGACCCCCGACCCCGCCGACACCGGCGAAGAGAACAGATACCCGTAAACCGTCGCCCCCTCGTGCCCGGCAGGCAGCGACACCGACACAACCGACCCCGGCGCGAAGCGCGACGGGTCGACCGAGATCGCGCCTTCCAGCGCGTCCGTCAGATCCGTCTCGACCGGCGTCCAGCCACCCGGCGCCTCGCCGATCACAATCGACCGCTCCACCGCAGCCGCGTCACGCGTACCGATCGACGGCACGAACGACACCGTGTGCGTTCCCGCACCGGAGATCGGCGACGACAGCGACAGGCTCCAGGTGCCGTCCGCGAGCACGTCAGCCGTGCCCAGAACCTCAGCGCCCGACATCACACGCACCGCAGAACCCGCATACCCGCGCCCCGAGAACGACGAGACGACAGCATCCGCCGGCAGCACCGCACCGAAATCACCAGAAACAGAGAACGAAGAACCAATATCGGCCCGCTGATACAAGAACTCACCAGACGAAAGCGCATGATCCACCACGCGCGTCTCCCCCACGCACCCGTGCCAGCCGTGCTCGACCTCGGTGTTCCAGGTCGAGGCGCCGATGATCCACGGCATGAAGTCCGCGGCCATCATGCCGCCCACGTTCGAGGCGTTGCGCAGCACCGGCACACCGTCGACGTACATGATCGCGGTATCCGCGGCAGGGTCGTTCACGATCGCGACGTGGTGCCACGACCCGGGCATGATCTCGCCCGACCAGAGCGTGTACGAGTTCCGAGAGTCAGAGTCCCCCGCCGAGAACTGGTACTCGCGCAGGCTCGAGATGCCGAGCCACGCGGCCCCGGCACCCGGGTCGGACGAGTCGTTGATCCCGATCCACTGCCGCGCGCCCCCACGCGTCAGCGCGGCGCTCCAGCGGTTGGCCGCCTCGGTCCACTCCTCGTCGAGCTGCAGGAACGCCTCGACCGTGTATCCCGACGACGACGACAGGTCCGCGAACGTCGCCGGAGCCCCGTACTCGGTCGAGATGTACGACATGTTGTCTGGTCCACTCGCGTTGCGGTGCACGTCGCTGAAGCACACGGCTCCGCGATCCGACGAATAGAACGGAACGTTGGAGTGGGATACCTGCACGTCTTCGAGCTTCTCGGGAGCATCCGTGTTCTCGATCGCGCTGCGATACATCGGGCTGTCGCCCGCGACATCCGGGATGACGGTGGACGAATCCACGACGCCTTCCGCAACAGTCCCGAACCGCCAGTGCGCCACCGTGCCGTCGACCGCGACGTAGTCATCCGCCCGACCGGCCGCAGCCCACTGCTCGCCGACGCCGGTGCCGTCCCAGCCCTCCAGGACGATCTCCTTGGCCCGCTCCGACAGGTCGCCCTTCGTCTCCGAACCGGCAGCCGGCGAGTATCCGAACCGCGATTCGAAGTCCAACGCCATCGAGAACGACTGCCACTTCCCGTCCAGCACCGGGGTGTCGTTCGCGGTCAGCGACTCCTTGTCCTTCACGGTCACCCACGGCGACACCGACTCGACGTCGATGCGGTCGTTCGTGAGGTCGAACTCGAACAGCGTCATGTATCCGTTGCCGCCGTCGGCAGCCATCTGGTAGTCCGTGAGCACCTGGTACACCGGGTGACCGAAGTCGTTCGTGCGCTCGCGCATCGTCGTGCCGTGGAAGTGTCCGTTGACCGTCATGATGATCTCGTCGTTCGAGCGGATCAGCGCGTTCCACAGCTCCTCGCCCCACCACCAGTCGGCCGGCGACGTCTGGTCGAGCGCGATGTTGATCACCGCGTGCGATGACAGGATCACCGGAATGCCCGGATTCGCGTCGATCACGCGCTGCGCCCACGCGAACGTGTCGGCCGAGGCGTTCCACGCGAGCGCGAGCGACATCCACTCGTGCCCCTCGGCCTCGAAGATGTAGGCCGTCGAGAGTCCGTTCTGGAAGCTGTCGACGAACGTCTCGCCGCCCTGCGCCGCCATCCGCCCCGCGTCGAACCGCTGCAGGTACTGCCACGAGTTCGCCTCCGACGACCGCGCGCTCATGTTCGCGACGTCGTGGTTGCCGGGCACGACCGAGTACGGCACGCCGCCGTCGGTCAGCTTTTGCATGGCCTTGGCCGCGGCATCCCACTCGCCCGTCACCCACTCCTGGTCGACGACGTCGCCGACGTGCACGACGAACGGCACGTTGAGGTCGTCCTGGTGCTCGACGATCCAGTCGGTCTGCACCTCGAACGGGTTCGTGTCGTACTTCGGGTAGAACTGCGAGGCGCTGTACCGCGAATAGAACTGCGTGTCGGGCAGCACCGGCAGCACGAAGCTCGAGCGCGCTTCACCGGCGATGACAGCGGATGCCTGCGCCAGCGCATCCCCGATCGAATCGGTCGAACCGGCGGCAGCCGCCGGAACGACGGACGCAGCGAGAAGGCCGGCGGCGACGACCGCGGCGGACAGAGCGCGCCACGGGCGGCGCGAAGTGGGGGAGGTCATGGTCTTCCTCAGGGAGAAGGGGAAAGAAGGGAGAGGGGATCAGCCGGCGAGCGCGGGCCCGTAGGCCTCGATCTCGGACAGGCTCATCCAGTTGCTGCTCGCCTTGTTCGTGATGATCACACGCAGGCCGGTGGCGAGCACGGGGGTGCTCTCGAACTCGAGGCTCAGGTCGGGCGTCGCATTCATATACGGCCAGGCGACGGCATCCGTGGGCATGTCGATCCAGCCGCCGATGAGATCGCGGTACTGCACCGTCACCCCGCCGACGTTCTTCAGGCCGTTGAGGTCGAAGACCCCGGCCCCGGTGAGCTGGCGCGGCTGGTCGAAGGAGAAGCTCACGGTGTTCGGGTTGACGCGGTTCGTCGCCCCGCCGCTGCGCCAGTCGTCGAATCCGGTGACCGTGCGGTTGCCGTCGGTCAGGCGGAAGTTCGTACCGTTCATGTGCGTGTAGTCGTAGTGGATGCCGGCGCCGCGCAGGATGTTCACGCTCTCGGCGGGCGAGATCGTGATGACGAGGCGGGCCTCGAAGCCGGTCGCCGAGGTGGCGGGGACCTCGATGACACCGGCGGATGCCGTGGCATCCGCCGCGAGCACCGCCCAGTCCCACGTGACCTTCGCGCGGACCGTGGTCGCCGAGCCCGAGATCGTGCGCTCCACGTGGGTCGGCGCGTGCATCTGCAGTTCCTTGAGCGTCTGGCCGACGTAGCCCGACATGGTCGCGTCGGCCGCGCCGCCGAGCGAGCCGACGAGGTACTCGGCGGTGATGGGCACGGTCTCGCCGAAGTATCCGGTGCCGGTGCCCTCGACGGTCACGGTGCCGTCGGTGTTCCAGACGTCGGATGCCGGCGCGTTCCACGCGATGTTCGCGAGCGGAGCGGTGAGGCCCCACGAGTACTTGCCGGTCAACGCCGTCGGGAACGCGGGTGTCGTGCCGGTGTCCACGCGCTGCCGGTGGGTGTCAACGGTGGCGGTGAGCGGATGCATCCGCCACTTCTGCACGTTCGCGCCGCCGGCGTCGTAGGTCTGCACCTCGCTGCCCGCCGCCGTCGCCCAGTTGTACATGTCGAGGCCGGCGATCGCGCCGTTGCCGTAGGCCTGCACGCCCCGCAGGTAGCTGTATCCGTTGCCGGCGTCGCTCACGGTCCACTGCGCGAGGGGGCTCGCCGCGGCCTCGTCGAGCGTCACGCCGGGGAGGGTGAGGTAGCGGAAGTTCGGGTCGTCGTTCGCGCGACGGGCGAGCACTTGGCCGTCGTCGTTCGCGAGCACGAAGGTGTTGCTCGCGCCCTCGACCGGGTACGCGAGCACGGCCTGGGCGCTGAGCTCGGCGGGTGTCTTCGCGAAGGGGAAGACCGCGGCGGCAGCGGGGGTGCTGTCGGGCACGGTGGTCTGCGCGTTCGGGTTGCCGATCTCGATCACCTTGCCGGGAGCGCTGAGGCTCTCGATCAGGAACGGGGTCGGCTCACCGAGCAGCGCGGGATCGGGATCGGCCTCGGCGACCGCGATCGAGGGCAGCAGGGCGAGGGAGGTGACGGCGGCCACGCTCAGGGTCGCGAGGGCACGCCGACGGGCACGACGAGAGAGGGTTCTCATGCGGGGGTCCTTTCGGAGCGCGCACGAGCAGGGGTCTCGCCGCGCCGACTCCGAACCTAGGGATCGCGGATGCCGGCAGGCGGCGCGGGAGTGAACGAAAAGTGAATAGGGTGAGGCGTTTGGGTGCCGGCGGCATCCGCTCGTCTGCACGGGCACCCGCTACCGTGGAGCCACAGGTTCGCGCGGGGGGAAGCTGCGCGTCCGACCGACCGGAGCCCTCATGCCCTCACCACGCCGACACCTCGCTGCCGCGCTCGCTTTCGCCGCAGCATCCGTCCTCGCCCTCGCCGGCTGCACCGCCAGCGCCGACGTCGATGCCCCGGGAGAAGTCTCGGCGAGCACCGCCGTGATCGAGGAGTTCTTCGCCCACCTCGAAGCGGGCGAGACGACCGAGGCCGCGGCGATGACCGAGATCGACTTCCCCCAGGAGTCGCTCGACGAGGAGTTCTACACGGCATCCGGCTTCACTCCGTCAGACCTGAAGATCGTCGAGACCACGGGCGACGACAGCTACGCCGTCACCGCCACCGTCGAGTTCGTGCTCGACGACCCCGACCGCCCGGCGACCGCGAAGCTCAAGGTCACCAACACCGACGGCGAGCGCACGATCGGCTGGGAGTACTCCACGTACTCGGTGATCATGCCCGGCTCGCCCGGACGCATCGTCGTCAACGACGAGCTCGAGTTCGCCCAGAGCGACGATGCGCAGGAGCTCACGCTGCTCCCGGGCCTGTACGACTTCGAGTACGTCGACCGCACCGGCACCACGCATCTCGACCCCGATGGCACGAACGAGTTCCGCCTCGCCTTCCCGGTGCCCGGCCCGATCCTCGGCCTTCCCTCCGACGTGAACGTGACCGCCGCGAGCCTGTCGATCACGAGTTCTCCGCCATCGGGAACGATCAAGGCCGTCGACGCCGAGATCGACCGTCTCACCCAAGCCTGCGTGGCCGAATCGCTGGCCGGTCCGTCGTGCCCGCCCGAGGTGCTCGCGTACGACGGGCCTCTCGTCGCCGCATCCACCGTCTCCTGGTTCCCGGACATCGGGCAGCTCGACATCGGCGACGGCGTCGTCGAGTACACGCTCCCGTTCACCGTGCAATCCGACGGCGAGGGCTTCCCCCTCACCGCCGCGTACGCGGGCACCGTCACCGCGGATGCCGACGGGAACGTCGTCTTCACACGGACGAAGTGACCCTCGACGGGGTTGCTGAGCCCGAACGACGGGGTTGCTGAGCCCGAACTACGGGGTTGCTGAGCCTGAACTACGGGGTTGCGGAGCCGGAATTACTGGGTTGCTGAGCCTGTCGAAGCATCCCGCCCCGCGGCACCCCACGCGCCCAGGGCATCGATCGCGCCGCGCAGCGCCTCCCCGCGCTCGGTCAGCGCGTACGCGCGAGTGTTGTGCTTCAACGGCAACCGCCTCAGCACCCCCGCGGCCTCGAGCTCACGCAGCCGCGTCGCGAGCATGTTCGTCGGCACCCCGAGCTCGCGCTGCAGGTCGCCGTACCGTTGCGGGCCCTCGAGCAGCTGCTCCACGATGAGCAGCGCCCAGCGCGCACCGACGATGTCGAGGGCGGCGGAGAGGTCGCTCACGCGGTCTGGTCGGTCGCCGGCTTCATCCAGAACGGCGAGTAGTGGTAGCCGTCGGGGTCGTCGAACTGCCGCTGATACATGAAGGGGTAGTCGTCGGTGTCGCCGACCCGACCACCAGCGGCTTCGGCGCGCGCGACGAGTTCGTCGACCGCCTCGCGGCTGTCGAGGTCGAACGAGACCGTGACCTTCGACGGGGTGTCGGGCCCGCCGATCAGGTCTTCGGTGCCGCCGACGCTCGCGTACATCTCGCTGCTGCCGAGCATCACGTACTGCTCGGGCGCGATCTGGAAGCACGACACGTTGTGGTCCGACATGTCGGCGTTGAGGGTCCACCCGAGGGCGGTGTAGAAGGCAGTCGCTCGCTCGACGTCCGCGACGGGACAGGTGAGGAAGAGGCTCATGCGGACATACTTGCAAAATACAAGTGCGGGGTCAAGGGGTGTTCGACATCCGCTCATCCTGCCCGCTCATCTGCAGGGACGAATCACATCTGCAGGGAGAAACGGGCGGATGCTCCCTGCACGCGTGACTTCTCCCTGCAGGTGTGCGCGGGGCGGGCCCTTAGACAAGCTCAGGGACCCAGCTTCACGCGGCGGCCCTTCGACAGGCTCAGGGGCCCACCACCTGGGTTGCTGAGCCTGTCGAAGCACCCACTGCGAGAAACTCAAACCGCCGCGATCCCCCGCAGCAGCACCCGCACCGTCGCCTCGACCCGCTCATCCCCGAGCGGCCGACCCAGCAGTGCGGCGTAGCTGGCCATGGCGACGAACTGGTCGGCGATGACCTCGGCGTCGGCATCCGATCGCACTTCGCCGTCGGCGACCGCGAGCGCCAACCGCTCGCGCACCCACTGGCGGATCGGCGCCGCCAGGCGCTCGTTCAACGACAACCCCAAAGCCGGATCCGAGGCCGTCACCACGATCAGCGCCCGCGCGATCGCCACGCCCTCGGCGTCACCCAGCGACAGGCTCATGGCCGAGAACCACGCGCGGAGATCCGCCGCCAGATCAGAAGTGAACGGCACCGACACATCGGCGCCGGGCACGGAGCCCTCGAGCAGCGCCTCACCGAGGATCGCGGCCTTCGACGGCCACCACCGATAGATGGTCTGCTTCGACACCTCGGCAGCCTCGGCGAGCCCCTCGATCGTCACCGATTCGTAGGCGCCCGACGACACCGCGGCGCGCATCGCGTCGAGAACCGACTGGCGCGCTTTTTCACTGCGAGGACGGGGCACCATCAGAGGCTACTCGCGCGTACACTGATCCATAAGTAGACGCACCGTTGCGAAACTCGCAGGAACCCGAACAAGGAGCACGACATGGCCCTCACCGCCCACTCCACCATCGGCGAATGGCTCGACGACCCGACCGGCGGCCCGCTCATCCGCGGACTCTTCGAGCAGACCGGCGCCGACCCGTCGCTCCTCACCCCCGTGCTGGGCCTGCCCCTGCAGCAGCTCGTCGCGATGAGCCAGGGCGCCATGCCGCAATCGGTCGTCGACGACCTCGTGCGCGCGGCCAACGGCGGCGTCGTGCCGGTCGAAGAGGCCGAGCCTGCCGTCGAGGCCAGTGCCCGGTTCGCCGGCAAGACCGTGATCGTCACGGGCGCGGCATCCGGCATCGGGCGCGCGACCGCCGAGCGCATCGCCCGTGAAGGCGGCCGCGTGATCGCCAGCGACATCGCCGCCGAGAAGCTCGACGCCCTGAAGGCCGGGAACCCGGATGCCGATATCGTCACCGTCGCCGGAGACCTCACGAAGCAGGACGCGATCGACGCCGTCATCGCCGCCGCGGGCGACACGATCGACGGACTCGCGAACGTCGCCGGCATCAACGACGACTTCTCGCCCGCCGGCGAGACCCCGGATGCCGTGTGGGACCGCGTCATCGCGATCAACCTCACCGCGCCCTTCAAGCTCATGCGCGCGGTGCTGCCTCTGATGGAAGCCGCCGGACGCGGGTCGATCCTCAACGTCTCGAGCGAGGCGGGCCTGCGCGGCAACGCCTCGGGCAACGCCTACACCGCCAGCAAGCACGGCATCATCGGCGTCACCAAGTCGGCGGCGTTCATGTACGGGCCGAAGGGCATCCGCGTGAACTCGGTCGCGCCCGGCGGGGTGGCCACCGGCATCCCGATGCCCCCGAACATGTCGGAGTACGGCTCGGCCCGCCTCGCGCCGTTCCAGCAGGCGATCCCGACCGTCGCGACCGCCGAGCAGCTCGCCGCGTCGATCACCTTCCTGCTCTCGGACGACGGCGTGAACATCAACGGCGCGATCCTGGCGTCCGACGGCGGCTGGTCGGTGCAGTAACCCGGTCTCCGCTTCGCTGAGAGTTCACAAACGCACGCTCCCGAGGTCTGGGGCGTGCGTTTTTGATCCCGCAACCCGGTGGTGATGGGCGCGATCGCACGCCGCTCGCCACGCGTTCGAGCAGCAGCACGGTGCCGAGGCCGGGATCCAGAAGCCCGTGTGACCGACGCGGCCTCAGCGCGCGGCATCCGCCAGCACGCGATCGATCCACGGCTCGCGATCGAGACCGGCGATCTCGGATGCCGTGAACCACCCGACCTCGACGATCTCCTCGCCGTCGGGTGCGATCGGGTCAAGGAGTTCGCACGCGTAGGCCGTCGTGACATACGCCACGCGATCGCCGTTCGGGTACTCGACCATCAGCGGCTCACCGCCGTAGGCACCCACGATGCCGACGATACGGATGCCGGAGCCGAGCTCCTCGCGCACCTCACGGGCCACGGCATCCGCGGGTTGCTCGCCGGGCTCGACTCCGCCGCCGATCACGCTCCATACCTTCGATCCGCCGCTGCGCGCGAGCAGGAAACGGTCGCCGTCGCGGATGACCGCCGTGACGCCCGGGAGCATCAGCAGGTCGTGGCCGACGCGCTCGCGCATCGCCCGCACGTAGTCCGAGATCACGGTCCCACCGTAGCCAGCGCCGCCCCGAGATGCTTCGACAGGCTCAGCAACCCAGGGCTCAGTCGCGCGCAGAAACTGGGTCCCTGAGCCTGTCGAAGGGCCCCGCGGGATTTTTCCGCACAACCGCACGCCGCTCGGGAGGAGATCTCATGTTGCGCAGGAGCCGATGCCGGACTTGCTCCTGCGGAAGGCGAGAAGTCCTCCGCTCGCGTGCCGCCCCGGATGCTTCGACACGCTCAGCAACCCAGGGCTGAGCCGTGAGCAAGAAGCTTGGCCCCTGAGCTTGCCCGAGCGCCCACCCCGCACACACGAGAGCGCACCGCCCAGGGGTGGTGGCGGTGCGCTCTCGATCCTTGCCCGGGCGCGCGGACGCGACCGGATGCTTCGTGGGGCTCAGCAGCCCGCTCACCCCTGCATCGACACCCCGACGCGATCACGCGGATGCCGCGCGTACGGGTCATCGGCGTCGGCGGGAGGTTCCTCGTCGTGGATGAGGTGGTCGACCTGCCTCGCAGCGGCCGAACCGCGACCTGCGACGACGGCATCCGCTTCGGTGAAATACCCCGACCCGATCACCCCCGCCTCTCCTTCGATGCGGTTGAACCAGATTCCGTTGCGGTGAAACGTCACTATGTCGCCGGCAGCCATGCCCTATCTCTCCTTCGATCTGTCTCCTGTCTACGTGACGACAGCGCCGAACAGAACCCCCTTGCCGGATCCTTCGACGGCAGGTAACGGGACAGGAAAAATTCCTGCAATCTGACCGACATAATGTCGATATATTGCCGACATAGGACTTCCCTAGGTTGCGATCAACCCGCATTCGCGACCCCGGCCACAAGCCACCCCCCTGCACCACGACGACGTGACCGGTCGCCTTTCGTTCCTGCCTACCCGAAAGCACTCATGACCCGACTGACTCCTCCCCGACGTCGGCGGCTGCTCGCGACCACCATGGTCACGGCGCTGTTCGCCGGCTCCCTCCTCGCCACCGCCGTTCCGGCATCCGCCGCCGACGACCCGATCGACGGAGCCCGCACCTCGGGCGACGCCATGTTCCCCAACGTCGGCAACGGCGGATACGACGCCCTCGACTACGACATCGACATCGCCTGGTCGCCGACCGGCGTCGCGAACAACGTCGTCACCGGCCAGTTCGACTCGGCATCCACCACCATGACGGCCCGCGCCCTCGCGCCGCTGCGTTCGTTCTCGCTCGACTTCGAGGGCCTGACCGTCGACAGCGTGCTCGTGAACGGCCAGCCCGCCACCTGGACCCGCGACATCGACGCGGCGGCCATCAAGTACAAGCTCATCGTGACCCCGGCGGCCCCCGTCACCGGCGAGTTCACCGTCACGGTGAATTACAGCGGCGTCCCGGTGTTCCACACCGACGCCGACGCCAGCCAGGAAGGCTGGAGCGGCACGAACGACGGCGCGATGCTGCTGGGCCAGCCCATCGGCATGATGACCGGCTTCCCGCACAACAACACCCCCAGCGACAAGGCCACCTACACGATCACGGTGGATGCCCCGTCGACCCTCACCAACACCGCGGGCGTGAGCGCCCCCGGCGCCGTCGCGAGCAACGGCGAGCTGCAGTCGAAGGTCGTCAGCCAGTCCGGCGAGCGCACCACGTGGACCTGGCGCCAGCAGAAGCAGATGGCGTCGGAGCTGGTCGTCATCGGCATCGGCCGGTACGAGGTCGTCGAGGGATCGGTCACGCTGACGGACGGTCGCACCATCCCGTCGTGGTCGTTCATCGACTTCGGCCTGACCGACACGCAGAAGGCGACGGTGCGCACCCGCATCGGCCAGCTCGAGACCATCACCCGCAACCTCGAGACGCTCTACGGCCCCTACCCGGGCAACAGCACCGGCGTCATCGTGAAGACGGTGCCGGGCGCGATCAACTACGCGCTCGAGACGCAGGACCGCTCGTTCTTCCCGAGCGCGAACTCTGTGGCGGGCAACACGCTCATCCACGAGCTCGTGCACCAGTGGTACGGCAACAACGTCGCCCCGTCGACGTGGACCGACATCTGGATGGGCGAGGGCATGGCGACGTGGGGTCCGACGTACTACAACTCCTCGGAGGCGTTCGGCACCGGTGCTCTCTCGGAGCAGACGTACTTCACCGCCTGGAACAACGCTTCGCCGACCAGCGCCAACTGGAACATCGCGCCGGGCGCTCAGACGAACTCCGCGAGCCTCTACGGCTACCAGACCTACACGCGCAGCTCGCACTTCTGGGCGGCCCTGCGCGTCGCGATGGGTGACGAGGCGTTCTTCACCCTGATCAAGCAGTGGCAGATCGACAACGCGGGCAAGAGCGTCGCGGGCGCCGACCTCAAGGCGCTGGCCGAGGAGCTCTCGGGCTTCGACCTCACCGCCTTCTGGACCGACTGGATCCTCGAGCCCGGCAAGCCCGCCTGGCCCGACAAGTACTCGGTCGCGCTCAGCGGCGGCAGCCCCGAGGTCGCGCTCTACCCGGGCGAGACCGTGTCGTACACCGTCACGGCGCTCAACACCGGTCGCGTGCCGCTGGCCTCGTCGGTCGTGTCGGTCGACGTGAGCGCGCTGCTCGCGAACGCCGACCTGGTCGTGCCCGAGGGCGCCACGCTCGACGGCACCACGCTCAGCTGGCCGATCCCGGTCGGCACGGCGGTCGGCACGAGCGCGTCGCTGACCATCGACGCGACCATCAGCGAAGAATCCGTCGGCGGCTCGTTCGCGCTGGCCGTGAAGCCCCTCACCCTGGGCGGAAGCTGCGCCGAGACGTGTGCGGTCGACACCTCGGTCGTCGAGATCGTCGCCCCGACCGAGCTGCCGACCATCACGGGTGAGGCCGTCGTCGGCGAGACGCTGACCGCGACCTCCGAGGGCTGGCCCGGGGGCACGGACCTCACCTACGAGTGGGCGATCGACGGCGTTCCGGTCGAGGTCCCCGCGGACGACGAGGAGGAGCCGGTCGACCAGCCCGCCGGGCTGATGGCTGCTCGCGCCGCCGATGCCGGACCGAGCTTCGTGATCCCGGCATCCGCCGTGGGCGCCCGTATCAGCGTCACGGTCACCGGAACCCTCGAGGGCTTCCGCAGCGGATCGGTCACCTCGGAGGCGACCGTCGCGGTCGCCGCCGCCGAGGTTCCCGGCGGAGGCGAAGACCCCGACAACGGTGGAGGCACCGGCGGGGGCACCGGTGGTGGCGGAGCCGTCACCCCCGGCGACCCGGATGCCTCGGGCGAGCTCAGCCAGACCGGGGGCGAACTGCCCACGGCACTCGGCCTGCTGGCCCTCGTGCTGCTCGTCGGCGGAGGCATGTTCGTCGCCGCCCGACGCCGGGGCTCGAGGTCTGAGGTCTGATCGGTTGATTCATGCGAGCGCCCGTCCCCGGGATTCCGGGGACGGGCGCTTTCGCGTGCGGAGAGGTGTCTCGGGCCGGGCCCTTCGACAAGCTCAGGGACCCAGTCTTGATGCTGGGTCGCTGAGCCGACCTGGGTCGCTGAGCCTGTCGAAGCGTCCGGCCCCGCGGAAGCTCAGGATGCCGCGCGGGCGGCCGAGCGGATGCCGGAGACGATGAGCGCGAGGCCGGCGGCGAAGTCTTCGTCCGGGCTGGCGCCGGGGGAGGCAAGGCTCGCGGGCGAGAGATCGACCGAGGCATCCGCGGCCCCGACCACCGCGGCATGCACGCGCTGCTGCTCGTGGAACGTGAAGCCGATCACGTAGTGCACGAGGGTGTCGGCGGCGACCTCGGCCGCGGCATCCGTGAGCCCCGCGACGAGCGCCGCCTCGACGAGCCGCTGCCGCGCGGGCAGGTCGAGCAGCCCGAGCGCGAGCGAGCTCGACACGACCTCGGCGCCATCGCGGTGTGCGAGCAGACGATCGCGCAGCGACGTGGCGATGTCGGCGAGGGCGGCGGCATCCGGTTCCGCATCCGACGCGCCCGCGACGATGCGCGCGCTGACCGCGGCGAGCAGCGCCTGCTTGTTCGGGAAATGCCAGTACAGCGCGCTGACCTGCACGTCGAGTTCGTCGGCGATCCGGCGCATCGACAGCCCGGCGATGCCGTTCTCGGCGAGCACGCTGATGGCCGCGTCGACGACGTCGGGTTTGCTGCGCCTCGGGGCGGGCTGATCTGCGGATGCCGCGTTCATGGTGCTACTGTACCGAACAGTGTTCAGGTGAACAGTGTTCAGGAGGAAGTTTCCATGTCAGCATCCGCCGTCTCCCCGCGTCCCGCTCTGGTGCTCGCCGACCTCGTTCCCGGTGCGCGGGTGCGGGATATCGCGCTCACGCTCGCCGGTACCGCGTTCATCACGGTCGCCGGGTATATCGCGATCCCGCTGCCGTTCACGCCCGTGCCGCTGTCGCTCGCGACGTTCGCCGTGCTACTGACGGGCGCCTCACTCGGGCCCCTGCGCGGCAGCGCGAGCGCACTCCTCTACCTGGCTCTCGGCGTGATCGGCGTGCCGCTGTTCGCCGGCGGCAATGCGGGTTGGGCCTTCTCGTCGTTCGGGTACATCCTCGGCTACGTGGTCGCCGCACTGCTGGTCGGCACTCTGGCACGCCGCCGAGCCGATCGTTCCGTGCTCTCGACACTCGGCCTCGCCGGCCTCGGCTCGCTCGCGATCTACGCGTGCGGTGTGCCGTGGCTCGCGGCCTTCGCGGGAGTCGACATCCCCACCGCGATCGGTCTCGGCGTCGTGCCGTTCCTTATCGGCGACGCGATCAAGATCGTCGCGATGGCCGGACTCCTCCCCGCCACCTGGCGGCTGATCGATCGCACCCGCCGCGACTGACTCCGGCGGTGGTGTCGCGGGGACGGCCACTCCTAGACTCGGCGGCATGACGAACTCCCCCGCACCCCACGTGCGTCCGAACCGGATCGCCCTGCCCGCGCTCGCACCGACGATGTTCGTCGTCGCCGCGCTGTTCCTGCCGATCGGCGCTTTCCTCGGCACGATCAACGCGGATCGCGACTTCGACTGGGCGATCTTCCAGACACAGCTCGGCACCGTCATCTTCTGGTTCGGAGCACTGTCGCTGTTCATCGGCCTGTTGCTCGTCGGCATCCGCTCGATCGCGCAGCAGCATCTCGACTTCGCGCTGCGGGCACAGCGCCTGCAGCGGCCCGAGTGACGCGCGCCGGCGGTTCATAACTCCGGAGAACCACACGCGAAGGGCCCCGAATCCACCGAGTAGGGGCCCTTCGGCGTCGAATGTCCGGAGTTACGCACGCCGACTCGCCCGCCCCTCGTACCCAACTCAGGAAAAGTCGGCCGAAACGGCCCAAGAACCCGCCCTTCCGGCCCGATTCAACCAGTTCTTCCTGAGTTGGGTACAGCGCCGACCGGCCTCACGCCACGTCGAGCACCCAGGTCACCCCGAACCGATCGGTGAGCATGCCGAATCCGGCCGACCAGGCCGAGGCGGCGAGCGGCTCGACGATCACAGCATCCACGGCGAGCGCCTCCCAGTACCCGGTGAGCTCATCGAGCGACGTCGCCCGCAGCGACTGGAAGAACGGACGGTCCGTGATCGTGACACCGTTCTCCCGACGGGTGACGCCGGCCGGAGCATCCGTCGCCCCGGGGATGTCGTAGGCCATCAGAGCGATCGCACCCCCGGCGATCTGCCCGAAGACGACCTTGTCGGCCCCCGGCGCGTCGGCAGGCATGCCGAAGTCCCCATAGGTCGCCGCCGTGACGGTGCCGCCGAAGACCTCGGCGTAGAAGTCGAGCGCCGCGCGTGCGGTGCCGGCGAAGTTGAGGTGGGTCGTGGTGGTGACGGTCATGATTCCTCCTGTGAGAGATGAGCCGAGCGGATGCCCGTACGACCACTCTCTCGACAGAAGAGGTCAGTTTCAGTCCTCTACTCGGAGCACAATGAGAGACATGGCCGGAAGCTCGTCACGGATGCTCGCGCTCCTCTCCCTTCTGCAGACGCAGCGCGATTGGCCCGGCGCCGTGCTCGCCGAGCGTCTCGAGGTGAGCCCGCGCACGGTGCGCCGCGACGTCGATCGACTCCGCGAGCTCGGCTACCGGATCGGCGCGATCAAGGGCCCCGACGGCGGGTACCGGCTCGCCGCCGGCTCCGAGCTCCCTCCCCTCCTCTTCGACGACGAACAGGCCGTCGCCGTCGCGGTCGCCCTGCAGAGCATCCCGGCGAGCGGGATCGACATCGACGAGGGGGCCGAGCGCGCCCTCGCCACGGTGCGCCAGGTCATGCCGTCCCGGTTGCGGCACCGGATCGACGGCATCCGCTTCCAGGGATCGCCGGCCGCCGACCGCGTCGACCCGGCGGTCCTCGAAGCGGTGAGCGCCGCGGTGCGCGACCGGCACGTGCTGCGATTCGACTACGGCGCGACGGAATCGGATGCCGCGCGCCGCCGCGTCGAGCCCCACGACGTCGTGTCGCGCCAGGGCCGCTGGTACCTGATCGCGTGGGACCTCGACCGCGAGGACTGGCGCATCTTCCGCCTCGACCGCCTGCATCCGCGCATCCCGACCGGTCCGGCCTTCACCCCGCGCGCGCTGCCCGGCGGGGTCGACGCCCGCACCTTCCTCGCGGCGCGGTCGAAGGGATCGGATGCCGCCGACCGCTGGCCCTGCATCGGCACCGTCGTGATCGACCTCCCCGCCCGCGAGATCGCGCCCTACCTCGAAGATGCGACCCTCGAGGAGCTCGACGCCGGGCACTGCCGCCTCACGGTCGGCTCGTGGTCGTGGACCGGCATCCTCGCCTTCGTCGTCCGCTTCGACGCCCCGTTCACGATCGAGGGCCCCGCGGCCCTGTCCGAAGCATCCGCCGCTCTCTCGGCCCGCCTCGCCGCCGCTCCCACCCGGGCCTTGCGGGATCGATATGTCACGCCAAAAGCCCCGGGAACGTGACATATCGATCCCGCAGCCCCCGGGAGGAGGCGGGAGGGGGCCGGCAGGGGGCGGGCGGGAGGGCCCCGGGGCCGACGACCGCGGGTTCCGGCCCGACCGCGCCCCGGTAGACTGGCACTGCCCCGCCGGCCCCTTCCTCTTGGAGTGTGCGTGACCACCGCCCCTGCACCTGCCCGCAAGCACGTCCCCGACTCCGTCTCGAACGCGATCGCGACGCCCGAGAAGGAGCAGCCCTACGCGGCGCTCGGACTCAAGCCCGACGAGTACGCGAAGATCCGCGAAATCCTCGGACGCCGTCCCACCTCGGGCGAGCTGGCGATGTACTCGGTCATGTGGTCGGAGCACTGCTCGTACAAGAGCAGCAAGAACTACCTGCGCCGCTTCGGCCAGAAGGTCTCCGACGAGATGAAGGAACGCCTCATGGTGGGCATGGGCCAGAACGCGGGCGTCATCGACGTCGGCGAGGGCTGGGCCGTCACCTTCAAGGCCGAGAGCCACAACCACCCGAGCTTCATCGAGCCGTTCCAGGGCGCGGCGACCGGCGTCGGCGGCATCGTGCGCGACATCATCTCGATGGGCGCCCGCCCGGTCGCGGTCATGGACGCCCTGCGCTTCGGTGCGATCGACCACCCCGACACCGCCCGCGTCGTGCATGGCGTGACGAGCGGCATCAGCTTCTACGGCAACTGCCTGGGCCTGCCGAACATCGGCGGCGAGACGGTCTTCGACTCCGTCTACCAGGCCAATCCGCTCGTCAACGCGCTCGCGGTGGGTGTGCTCCGCCACGAGGACCTCAAGCTCGCCAATGCGACCGGCGTCGGCAACAAGGTCGTGCTGTTCGGTGCCCGCACGGGTGGCGACGGCATCGGCGGGGCGAGCATCCTCGCCTCCGACACGTTCGCCGACGGCGGCCCGACCAAGCGCCCCGCGGTGCAGGTCGGCGATCCCTTCGCCGAGAAGGTGCTCATCGAGTGCTGCCTCGAGCTCTACCGCGACGAGCTGGTCGAGGCGATCCAGGACCTCGGCGCCGCGGGTATCTCGTGCGCGACCAGCGAGCTCGCCGCCAACGGCAACAGCGGCATGAAGGTGTCGCTCGACAACGTGCTGCTGCGCGACCCCTCGCTGACCGCCGAAGAGATCCTCATGTCGGAGTCGCAGGAGCGCATGATGGCGATCGTCGCGCCCGAGAAGCTCGACGCGTTCCTCGCCGTGGTGAACAAGTGGGAGGTCGAGACCTCCGTGCTCGGCGAGGTGACCGGCGACGGCCGCCTCATCATCGACTGGCAGGGCGAGCGCATCGTCGACGTCGACCCGTCGACGGTCGCGGTCGACGGCCCGGTCTACGACCGCCCGGTCGCCTACCCGACGTGGATCGACGCACTGCAGGCGGATGCCGCCGAGCTGCTGCCCCGCGCGAACGACGCCGACACCCTGCGCGAGCAGTTCCTCGCGCTCGTCGGCTCGCCGAACCTGGCCGACACGAGCTGGATCACCAACCAGTACGACTACTACGTGCTCGGCAACACGGCGCTGAGCTTCCCCGACGACGCCGGCATGATCCGCGTCGACGAGGAGTCGGGCCTCGGCTTCTCGATCTCGACCGACGCCAACGGCCGCTACTGCCAGCTCGACCCGTACGCGGGTGCGCAGCTCGCGCTGGCCGAGGCGTACCGCAACGTCGCCGTCACGGGTGCCGTTCCGACGGCGATCACCGACTGCCTCAACTTCGGTTCCCCCGAGAACCCCGAGGTCATGTGGCAGTTCGGCCAGACGGTCGACGGCCTCGCCGACGGATGCTTCGAACTGGGCACCCCGGTCACCGGCGGCAACGTCTCGTTCTACAACCAGACCGGCGACGTGCCGATCCACCCGACCCCGCTCGTGGGCGTGCTCGGCATCATCGACGACGTCTCGCGCCGCATCCCCTCGGGATGGCAGGACGAGGGCCAGAACATCTACCTGCTCGGCACCACCTCGACCGAGCTCTCGGGTTCGGCATGGGCCGAGGTCGTGCACCAGCACCTCGGCGGTCTGCCCCCGAAGGTCGACCTCGCGGGCGAGAAGCGCCTCGCGGGTCTGCTCGCCGCCGCGCGCGACGAGTGGCTGATCTCGTCGGCGCACGACGTCTCCGAGGGTGGCCTCGGCCAGGCCCTCGCCGAGGGTGTCATGCGCTTCGGCGTCGGCGCCCGTGTGTGGCTCACCGAGATCATCGACCGCGACGGTGTGGATGCGGCATCCGCCCTGTTCTCCGAGTCGACCGGTCGCGTCATCGTGACCGTGCCACGCGAGGACGACGTGAAGTTCCGCGGGCTCTGCGAGGGACGCGGCTACCCCGTCATGCGCATCGGCGTGACCGACAGCGAACCGCAGCTCGAGGTGCAGGACGTCTTCACGATCCCTGTCGCCGAACTGCGCGAGCGCTCGGCCGCCACGCTGCCGTCGTACTTCGGCCCGACCGTCACCGAACAGGTGTCGTGATGAGCGACCTCAGCCGGCGCGAGCCGAACGAGCCGGCCCGGCGCGAGAGCGTCCGGCCCGAGCTCAGCGAGGACTACGGCGACCTCGGCGAGCGTCGCAACCGGCGCATCCGCATCGTGTCGTGGGTGGTCATCATCGCGCTGATCCTCGGCGGCGGCGGGGCGACCGTGCTCACGCTGCTCTTCGGCTGAGGCATCCGTCCGGTTCTCGCCGGCGCTGTTCGCGGCAATCTGCACCGAACTCGCATCTTTCTCGCTGATCCGTGCGAGAAGGAGGCAGATCTGCGAGACGAACGCACGCCCCGCGACGCTTCGACAGGCTCAGCGCCCCAACTCTCGGCTCAGCGACCCAGTGCTCGCCGACCTGCGCACGAACTCGCCGACCTGAGCGAGAGAGTGGGTCCCTGAGCCTGTCGAAGGGTCCCGCCCCGCAAGGGAGGAGATCTCTCGTTCGGCAGGAGCTGATCAGGCGGATGCTCCTGCGATGCGCGAGATCCCCTCCCGTCCTGCGTGGGGGCGCCTTCGTCTCGTCGCTGCGCTCCTCGCTCAGGAACCGAGTTCCTCGAAACCGGTCCCTGAGCGAGCGGAGCGAAGGGTCAGCGCGCGAAGAGGAACCGCGCGAGACGCACGACGCCCTCGGGGTCGCGCTTCTCGCGGCCGAGCGACTCGACGATGATGGCGCCGAGGATCGCGCGGCCGATCTGTGCGACGGGGGCGTCCTCGGCCAATTGACCGTCGCGGATGCCGGCGCGCAGCCGCGAGCCGAGATGCTCCTCGACGCCCAGACTCTCGCCGAGGTGCTGGCCGACGCCGGCATCCTCGGTCGCCGCCGCGACCAGCGACCGCAGCAGCGCGCCGCCCTGGGGTTCGTCGAGGATCGCGAGCACGCTGCGCAGCCACGTCTCGACGTCGGCGGCGAGGTCTCCGGTGTAGGGCACGTCGAAGTCGACCGGGACGAGGCGTCCCTCGACGAGGCAGTCGCCGATCAGCGCTCCGCGCGACGGCCACCACCGGTAGATGGTCTGCTTGCCGACCCCGGCTTCTTTCGCGATGCCCTCGATCGTGAGCCGGTCGTAGCCCTGGTTGTGGAACAGTCGGGCGGTGGCGTCGAGGATCGCCTCGCGCGCGGCGGTGCTGCGCACGGGTCCGCTTCGATGCTCGTTCACCATCCATTCAGGATAGCCACAGATCCCTAGACGATACGCACCGTATGATCAAAGAGTCTGAAGGAGATCGTCTTGGCTTCACTGCTTTTCCGTCTGGGTTCTTTCGCTGCGCGCAAGGCGTGGACGGTGGTCATCTCGTGGGTCGTGATCCTCGGCCTGGGTGTCGGCGTCTTCCTCACGCTCGGCGGCACGCTCAGCAACAGCTTCGACATCCCCGGCACCGCCTCGGGCGAGGTCATCGACGAGCTCGCCGACAAGCTGCCCGACACCGCCGGCGGCACGGGCACCGTGGTCTACCGGACCGAGAACGGCGAGCCCTTCACCGACGAGCAGAAGAAGGAGATCTCGGCGCTCGCGGCGAGCGCCGAAGACCTCGACGGCGTCGCCCGGGTCATCGACCCCTTCGACGCCCAACAGCAGCAGGCCGACCAGGAGCAGGAGCTCACCGACGGCGCCGCGCAGATCGCCGACGGCCGCACCCAGCTGGATGCCGGTCAGGCTCAGCTCGACAGCGGACGCACCCAGCTCGAAGACGGCATCGCGCAGATCGACGCCGGCATCGCGCAGGCCCAGGCGGCCGGCGCTCCGGCGCAGCAGATCACCGTGCTCGAGGGCCAGAAGGCAGCGCTCACTTCGCAGCTCGCCGCGCTCGACGCCCAGCAGCAGACGCTCGACCAGAACCGCGACGAGCTCGAGGCCAACGCCGAGCAGGCCGATCTCGGCTCGACGCTCCTCGACCTCGCGAACGGCATCGGCGTCGTGTCGGACGACGGCTCGACCGCCATCGTCAACGTCTCGTTCACCGAGCCGCGCCTCGAACTCTCCGAAGAGGTCAAGCAGGGAACCATCTCGCACTTCGACGACACCGACGTCGAAGGCACCACGGTCGACTTCGGCACCGACATCGCCCAGGGCGTTCCCGAGATCTTCGGCATCGGCGAGGCGATCGGACTCGCCTTCGCGGCGGTCGTGCTCATCGTCATGCTCGGCTCGCTGATCGGCGCGGCACTCCCCATCATCACCGCGATCGTGGGTGTGGGCGTCGGCGTGACCTCGTCGCTGGCCTTCTCGGGCGTCGTCGACATGGCATCCGTCACCCCCGTGCTGGGCGTGATGCTCGGACTCGCGGTCGGCATCGACTACTCGCTCTTCATCGTCAACCGCCACCGCAAGCAGTTGCTCGCCGGATCCCCCGTGCGCGAATCGATCGGGCTCGCGACCGGAACCTCGGGCACCGCCGTCGTCTTCGCCGGTGCGACCGTGATCGTCGCGCTCCTCGCCCTCAACGTCACGGGCGTGCCGTTCCTCGGCCTCATGGGCACCGTCGGCGCCGTGTGCGTCGCGGTCGCCGTGCTCGTCGCGATCACCCTCGCGCCTGCGATCCTCGGCCTCGTCGGCGACCGCCTGCTCGGCAAGAAGGCGCGCGCGACCATCGGCAAGCCCCACGCCACGGGCAAGCCCGTGAAGCAGATGTCGACCCTGCGCGCCGTCGTCACGGTGCTCGTCAGCATCGTCGGGCTGCTCATCATCGCCATCCCCTCGATGTCGATGCGGCTCGGTCTGCCCGACGGCGGCAGCGAGCCCAGCGACTCCACCAGCTACCGCGCCTTCCACACCGTGAACGAGCAGTTCGGTGAGGGTGCCAACGGCCCGCTGCTCGTCACGGCCACCCTCGACGAGGCGGTCAGCGACGATGACCTGCTCGCCACGCAGGTCAAGGTCGCGCAGAAGCTCGCCGATCAGGACGACGTCGTCGCCGTCGCGCCCGTCGCGACCTCCGACGACAACACGCTCCTCGCGTTCCAGGTGCTGCCGACCGAAGGCCCCAACAGCTCCTCGACGGAACAGCTCGTGCAGAGCATCCGTTCGCTGCCGCAGCTCGACGGCGGCATCACGCTCGGCGTCGCCGGTCAGGCGGCCGTCAACATCGACATCTCCGAGGCTCTCGCAGGAGTCCTGCCGCTGTACCTCGTGGTCGTGGTCGGGCTGTCGCTGCTGATCATGATCGTCGTGTTCCGTTCGCTGCTCGTGCCGGTCATCGCCACCGGCGGCTTCGTGCTGTCGCTGTTCGCGACGTACGGCCTGATCGTGTCGGTGTTCCAGTTCGGCTGGGGCGCCGAGATCATCGGGCTGCACAGCACCGGACCGATCCTCAGCTTCCTACCCGTGATCCTCGTCGGCATCCTGTTCGGGCTCGCGATGGACTATCAACTGTTCCTCGCCTCGGGCATGCGCGAGGCGTACGTGCACGGGGCATCGGCCCGGGATGCCGTGGCGCAGGGCTTCCGCGCCGGTCGCTCGGTCGTGATCGCCGCCGCGCTCATCATGGTGTCGGTGTTCGGCGGGTTCGTCTTCTCGGAATCGACGATCATCCGCTCGATCGGCTTCGGCCTCGCGTTCGGGGTGCTGCTCGACGCGTTCGTGGTGCGGATGCTGCTCATGCCCGCCCTCATGCACCTGCTCGGACGCTCGGCCTGGTGGCTGCCGCGCTGGCTCGACCGCCTGCTGCCCAACGTCGACATGGAGGGTGCAGCGCTCGAGCGCGACCACCCCGCCGTGCACACCGACAGCATCCCGACGGTCGAGACACCCGAGCCGAAGACGCGCGCGGAGCGCAAGCGCCTCCAGGGCTGAGCCCTTCCGCGGTGGGCCCTTCGACAGGCTCAGGGACCCAGTTCTGGGTCGCTGAGCCTGTCGAAGCGTCCCGCCCCGAGCCCCCCCCCCCCCCCCCAGTAGGGTAGCCGCATGGAGGAGGACGACGGCCGACTGCGTGCACTGCTCACCGCGATGCGGTCGCAGGCGGATGCCCGGGTCCGGGCGACCGCGGCGGTCCTCTCCGATCTCACCCACGACCGTGAGGGCTCGAACGACGACGACGAACACGACCCGGAGGGCGTCACGCTGTCGTCGGAGTGGTCACGTCTGACCGGGCTCGCGGAGGCCGCGGCATCCGAACTCCACCAGGTCGACGACGCGATCGCCCGCATGGATGCCGGCACCTACGGCGTCTGCCTGAACTGCGGTCGCCCGATCCCGGCCGCCCGACTCGAGGTGCGTCCGTTCGCCGAGTACTGCGTCGCCTGCGCCGAGAAGCTCGGGCGTTGACTTCCGTCGACGCCCGGAGGAGCATGCGAGACATGCCCATCAGACTCGAGAACGTCGGCATCGCCGTGCGCGACATCGACGCCACCATCGCGTTCTTCACCGACCTCGGCCTGGAGGTGGTCGGCCGCGACACCATCAGCGGCGAGTGGGCCGACACGGCCGTCGGGCTCGACGGCAATCACGCGCGCATCGCGGTGCTGCAGACCCCCGACGGCCACGGGCAGCTGGAGCTGTTCGAGTACATCCACCCCGATGCGATCGAGACCGAGCCGACCCTCCCGAACGAGATCGGGATGCACCGCGTCGCCTTCTCGGTCGACGACATCGATGCGTCGCTCGCGATCGCCGCTCGTCACGGGTGCCACCCGCTGCGCGGGGTCGCGAACTACCAGGATGTCTACCGCCTCGCCTACGTGCGCGGCCCGAGCGGCATCATCGTGATGCTCGCCCAGGACCTGACTCGCGGCTGATCCCGAGCGAGAGCAGCGTCAGTCGCGGCGGGAGGCCAGGCGGATGCCGTCCCACAGCCGCGAGAGACGCTCGACCATGTCGACCTCGGGGTCGAGGAGCCACTGCACCTGAAGCCCGTCGGCGGCGGCGAGCACGATGTCGACCGCGATCTTCGGGTCGAGCGTCGACCCGAGCTCTCCGGACTTCTGGGCGCGGTCGATCACGCCCGTGAGCACGCCGCGCGCCCAGGCGTACCGCTCGACGAAGTACTCGTGCGCGGGATGGCCGACCATCGTGGCCTCGGCCGAGAACTCGACGAAGAGACGCACGAGACCGGGAACCGAGACGTTGTGCTCGATGATCGACAGGAACCCGGCGAACGTGGGGTCGGGGTCCATGAACTCGCCGAGGTCGCGCTCGTCGCGGGCCCGCAGAACCTCCATGTAGAGCTCTTCGCGCGAGCCGAAGTAGTGCATGAGCCCGGGCTGGGTCAGACCGACCCGCGCGGCGATCTCACGATTCGACGCCTTGCGGTAGCCGACCTCCGCCACCACGTCGAGCGCGACCTGCAGGATCTCCTCCCGCTTCGCCACACCCTTCGCGTACCTTCCCCGCGCCACCATGCGCACATTCTAGGTTCGAATGCCACCGGGAAACCGATTTCCTGCGCCTGACGTCATCGAAGAGGGCGCCTCACGACCTCTCGGCCACGACCGCGGCCAGCACGGCGACCGTCGCGGTCATCTGCTCCCGCGGTACCGGGAGCTCACCGGAGTCGAGCATGCGCACGAAGGCCTCGACACCGGGACGCACGTAGTCGGACCCGACGACGATCTCACGGCCCTCCGTCCCGCCGCTCCCGACAGCGGTCACGCGGAACGGCGCCGACGCCTCACCCTCCGGGCGCACGAAATCGAGCGTCACCCCGACCCCGCCGACGGCGTATCGGGCGCGCACGCGCCCCGGGGAGTGCTCCACCTCGACCTCTTCGGGCACCCCGGGAACCAGGCGCTGGGCGAGATCGGCGAGATGGATGCCGTAGAAGAAGAGGCCGCCGTAGGGTCCGTCGGGATCGGCCGGCCCGGTCACCGCGAGGCTCTGCACCTCCCCGATCGACGGGAGCGCGGCGGCGACGGCATCCGTGTCGGGCAACCAGCGCAGCGTCGACGACGACGTGACGGGCGTCGACCCGGCGGCGGCGAGGATCGCGTCGGCGTCGGCGACCGAGAGCGCGAGCGGCTTGTCGACCCACACCGGCACGCCCGCCTCGAGGAAGGGCACGGCGAGGGCGCGATGCGTCGCCCCGTCGCGAGTGGCCACGATCAGGGCGTCGACCTCGCCGATCAGCTCGGCGGATGCCGTCGCGATGCGCTCGATCCCGCCGAGCTCGGCGAGCGCGGCCGTGCGCTCGGGGTCGCCGGCGACGAGGGCGGTGACCAGGGCGTCGCCGACTCCGTCGACGTTGAGGGCGCGCACGATCCCGTCGGCGTGGGTGTTCTCGATGCCGACGATCCCGATACGGTGCGCTGCCATGCCTCCATCCTCTCGAAGACGGGCCTCTCGGGTGGCGCCGCGCGCCAGTAGGCTGGGCACATCATGCAACCGTTGCTGGACTTCGCGGGCGACTTCTGGTGGCTCATCTTCCCGATCATGGGCATGGCCGGAGGCGCGGCAAAGGCGTGGGAACGGTCGGCCAAGAACCGCCACGAGCGCCGTCTCGAGACGCTGCGCATGAAGGCGCAGCTCAAGACCGCGCAGATCGAGGCGCGGGCGCTGACCCACCCGCCGAAGAACCGCGGCGCGACGATCGTCGACACCACGGCGTCCCCGGTTCCGAACGACCTGCTCGCGCGGCTGATCGCCGAGCACGACGAGATCACCGCCCGCTGGCTCGACTACGAGCTCGACGTCGCGAAGCTCATCGCCTTCCCCGCCATGAGCGACGGCCGCCAGCCGCTCACGGCCGCGTTCCTGCGCGCGAAGCGCACCGCCGATGCTCTGCGCCCGGCATCGCCGGAGGCCAAGGTCACCGAGCAGCAGGTGTCGGAGTACCTCGACGCGGTGGGCGCGTACGCCGTCGCGTTCGAGATCGCCGAGAAGGATGCCCGGCGCCTGCGCGACTCGACCTTCACCGAGGCCGAGCGCAAGCGCCTCGATCGCGCGCAGCAGCTGCTCAAGGTCGCGGTCGACGAGTCGGCCACGCAGGCCGAGCGCAACGTCGCCTACAAGCGCGTGCGCGAAGAGCTCGACGGTCTCATCCTGCTGTCGGACGACGCCGTGCAGGTGCTCGAGAAGCAGGTCGCGCGCGAGATCGCGGCGCCCGCAGCGCCGGGGTCGACTCCGGGTGCGACCCCCGCGCCCGACGCCGCGCCCGCCCCCGAACCCGAGCGGATGCCGCTGCGCCGCACCGACGAGCAGCCGTGAAGGCCGAGAACCTCACCGGCCCGATCTGCGTGCACGCCGAGGCACCGGTCTGGTCGACGTCGTGGGGCGGCATCCGCTGGGTCGACGGCGACGCCGCAGATCTCGTGACGCTGCGCGACGACGGCATCCATCGCCTGCACCTCGACGACACCTACGCGGCATTCGTGCGCCCGCGCGTGGGGGGCGGATTCGTGGCGTTCGGGGCGCGATCGCTGCATCTGTCGGACTCGGTGGACGGCCCCGCTCGTGTCGCGGCGACCTTCGATCTGGGCGAGGCGCAGTTCAACGACGGCACGGTCGATCCACGCGGGCGGCTGCTGGCCGGCTCGATGGCGACGGGCGACGCGGGAGCCGTGGGGCGCGTGCTGCGGATCGGCGCCGACCTCACGGCGACGGATGTGCTGTCTCGCGTGACGGTGTCGAACGGTGTCGCCTTCGCTCCGGGCGGTTCGCGTGCGTACTACGTCGACACCGTCACGCAGCGGATCGACGTGTTCGACGTCGTCGAGGGCGAGCTGCGCGGGCGCCGCGGGTTCGTGACGATCCCGGACGAGCGGGGAGCGCCCGATGGCCTCACCGTCGCGGCCGATGGATCGGTGTGGGTCGCGCTCTGGGGCGGGTCGGCGGTGCACGGGTATGCCGCGGACGGTTCGCAGATCGCCCGGATCGAACTGCCTGTGCCGCAGGTGAGCGCGTGCACGTTCGGCGGCGACGACCTCGGCACGCTGTTCATCACGACCTCGGCGCAGGGGCTGGGGCCGGATCACGGCACGGACGCCGGATCACTCTTCGCCGTGCGGCCCGGGGTGCACGGGATGCCCGTGGTCGCGTTCGCCGGCTGACGGGGTTCGCGCGGGGTTGGGACGCTTCGACAAGCTCAGCGACCCAGTCGGAAGCTGGGTCCCTGAGCCTGTCGAAGGGTTCCCCACAACCAGACGCTGGGTCCCTGAGCCTGTCGAAGGGCGCCGGAGCGGAGGAGAACACACCGTGCGCAGGATCAGAACAGCGGATGCCTCCTACGCAAGACGAGATCTCCTCCCGTCGGGCGAGGATGGACGCTTCGACAAGCTCAGCGACCCAGTCGGAAGCTGGGTCCCTGAGCCTGTCGAAGGGTTCCCCACAACCAGACACTGGGTCCCTGAGCCTGTCGAAGGGTTCCCCACCCGAGAACCTCAGCCGGCGTAGGCGGGATTGACGATCGGGATTGATTCCCCGGCGAGGAAGCGGATCACGTTCTCTGCCGCGTGCACGGGCAGGTCGGCGAGCGCCTCGGGCGAGAACCACGCCGCGTGCGGGCTGAGCAGCACCTGGTCGAGGTCGCGCAACGGGGAGCCGTCGGCCAGCGGCTCACCGTCGAAGACGTCGAGGGCGGCCGCGCCCAGGCGCCCGGAGCGCAGCGCGTCGGCCAGCGCCCGCTCGTCGATGAGCGGTCCGCGACACGTGTTCACGACCACGGCTCCGGGCTTCATCGTCGCGATCGACTCGGCGTCGATCAGGTGCCGGGTCGCCTCGGTGAGCGGCACGTGCAGGGTGAGGATGTCGGCCTGCGCCACGGCATCCGGGATCGCGACGGGCTCGCACCCGGCCGAGCGGATGCCGTCGGCGGACGCGTACGGGTCGGCGACGAGCACCCGGAAACCGAGCGCCCGGCATCCGCGGGCCACGATCGATCCGATGCGGCCGAAGCCGAGCACCGACACCGTGGTCGTCGACGGACGCACGGCGAGGGGCCGGGCGTCCACGGCCTTCCAGGTGCCGGCGCGAACCGCACGGTCGTAGGCCGGCAGCCCCCGCGCCTGGGTCATGATCATCGCGATGGTGTGCGCGGCGACCTCCTCGATGCAGTAGCTCGGGGTGTTCGCGACCGCGATGCCGCGAGCGGTGGCCGCCTCGACATCGATCATGTCGTAGCCGATGCCGACGCGGCTGATGATGCGCAGGTTCGGCATCCGATCGAGTACCTCGGCCGTGATCGGGGCCCATTGCACGACGAGCCCTGTGGCATCCGCCCCGAGAGTTGCGAGGTCGTCGGATGCCGGGGACTCCGCCCGTTCGGCGTGGAGTCCAGCGGATCGGAGGGTGTCTTCGATGACGGTTCCGGGGAGGTCGCAGTCGCTGACGAGGATGAACGGCGTTGTCATGAGTGCGATGCTATAGCATCTAGCAGATGTGTGCGGGGTGGGGCCCTTCGACAGGCTCAGGGACCCAGTTCCTGACGGCGCTCAGGGACCCAGTTCCTGACGGCGCTCAGGGACCCAGCTCCTGACGGCGCTCAGGACCCAGTTCCGGCCGGCACTCAGTCCTCCGCGTCGTACAGGCTCAGCACGTGGTCGGCGGCGAAGGCGCTGAGCTGCTCGGCCACCCCGCGGATGTCGTCGCGCGCGTAGTGCGTGCGCTCCCAACTCGCGTACAGCGCGCACTGCATCGGGATGCCGCGGTGGTGCAGCGGCTTCGAGATCAACCCGAAGCGCGGCGGCTCGACGACCACGCAGGGGCCGTGGCCTGCGGCCGACCGGGCCTGGATGATCGGGGCATCCGCTCCGAAGCTCGCCATCTCGACCGACCACGCCTCGCTCTCGGCCGCCCGCTGGATCTGCGTCCATGCGGCCGATCCGCTGCCCGACGTGAGGAACGGGCCGGCCAGCAGATCCTCCAGTTCAAGACGCTCCCCGGCCGCGAGCGGATGCGACGCCGGCAACTGGCAGTAGAGGGGCAGGTTCATGATGCGGATGCTGCTCAGCCGCGAGTCCGGCGGGCTCGTGGTCACGGCGAGATCGGCCCCGGAGCGCAGCCGGTCATAGGTCTCGACCGGCGTCGCGACCACGACGTCGGAGATCGGTCCACCGCCCGCGATGAAGGGCGCGAGCACGAGCACGCTCGTCATCTCGGGGGCCGCGGCGACGAACGAGCGCTCCTTGAGCACGATGCCGCTCATGACCTCGCGGGCGCGCCGACCCCGGCGCACGAGGTCGCGCGCCATCGGCTCCAGGCGGTCGCCGGCGTACGTCGCGACCATGCCCTGCGGCATCCGGCGGAACAGGGATGCCCCCACCTGGCGCTCGAGCGAGGCGATCTGCCGCGATACCGTCGGTTGCGTCCTGATCAGGCGTTCTGCCGCCAGACTGACCGAACCGCTGTCCAGCACCGCGACGAATGCCTCGAGCTCGCGTTCCCCGTACATACATAAACCGTATACCTCACCCCGGTTTCTTCATTGGACGAGCATGGGGTGATCACCGCAGGATGGGCAGAACCCGAACTTCCCCTCCTTCCCCCGAGACAGAGAGCCCTCCCGATGGCTGCTTCCCGCACTGATATCAGTTCTGCCCGGCAACGACGCTCGATGGTGGGTGCCTTCGTCGGCACCGCGATCGAGTGGTACGACTTCTACATCTTCGGCACGGCCGCCGCCCTCGTGTTCGGCCGCGTGTTCTACCCCGACGTCGCACCCGGCGCGGCGCTGCTCGCCTCGTTCGCCACCTTCTGGGTCGGCTTCCTGATGCGCCCGGTCGGTGGCCTCGTGTTCGGCCACTTCGGCGACAAGTTCGGCCGCAAGAACGTGCTCGTGCTCACCCTCATCCTGATGGGCACCGCCACCACGCTGATCGGCCTGCTGCCGACCTACGCGCAGATCGGCATCCTCGCGCCGATCCTGCTCGTCGTGCTGCGCGGCCTGCAGGGCTTCGCGGTCGGCGGCGAGTGGGGCGGCGCGGTGCTGCTGTCGACCGAGAACGCCACCGCCAAGAAGAAGGGCCTCGCCGGGGCCTGGGTGCAGCAGGGCTCGCCCGCCGGATCCATCCTCGCGACCGTGATGTTCCTCCTCGTGGGTCTGCTGCCCGACGAGCAGTTCATCACCTGGGGCTGGCGCATCCCGTTCCTCGTGTCGGCGATCCTCGTGATCGTGGGCCTCATCATCCGCGTGAAGGTCGAGGAGTCGCCCGACTTCGAAGCGGCGAAGCAGTCGAAGGAGGTCGTGAGCGCCCCGGTGCTCGTCGCGATCCGCACCGCACCGCTGCTGATCGGCCTGGGCGTGCTCGCGTCGGTCATGGGCATCTCGAACGCCTACTTCTCGAACACGTTCCTGCTCGCCTGGACCACCGGATCCCTGGGCATCGAGCGGCAGCTCATGCTCAACATCCTGCTCGGCATGGCGATCCTGCAGTTCATCTGGCAGCCGATCGCCGCCAAGATCGCCGAGCGGTTCGGCATCGCCCGGGTGATGCTCGCGGGCCTCATCCTCAGCGTCGTGCTCACGGTGCCGTACTTCCTCGCCATTCAGGCCGCCTCCCCCCTGTGGATCACGGTCACCCTCTACGCCACGATCATCGGCAGCACCGCGTACTACGCACTGCTCGCGACGCTGCTCGCCTCGGCGTTCCCGGCCCGCATCCGCTACTCCGGCGTCTCGCTGGCCTACCAGCTGTGCGCGACCGTCTTCGGCGGATCGACCCCGCTGGTGGCCCAATGGATCCTCAACTCCACCGGCGGCAGCGTGTGGGGTGTGGCCGTGTTCTACGCGGTGATGATCCTCATCACGATCGCCGGTGTCTGGGGACTCCAGCGACGCATCACCCGATCGGTCGAGGCCGAGACCGCGGCCACGGCCACGGCATCCGTGGCCTGACGGCAGCCCCGGCCCGACCGGCATCCGTCCCGCCGTCCGAGCGACCACCCGAGCGACCCCCGAGAACCGAGAGAGACCATGCGCGTCGACACCATCTTCACCAACGCCCGCATCCGCACGCTCGATGCCGACCGCCCCGCGGCGCACAGCATCGGCGTGCTGGGCGGCCGCATCGTCGGCTTCGACGACGACCTGCACGGCGTCGATGCGGACCGGGTGGTCGACCTCGGCGGTCAGCCCGTGCTGCCCGGGTTCCACGACGCGCACCACCACCTCTCGCTCACGGGCTTCCGTCTCGCGTCGCTGAACCTGCGCCCCGGCGCGGTGAACTCGCTCGACGAGCTGTACGAGGCGGTGCGCGTGCACGCGGAGGGGCTGGCGCCGGATGCCTGGGTGCGGGGTTCCGGCTACGACCAGAACTTCCTCGAGGCGCATCCGACGGCCGAGGGGCTCGACCGGGTCGCGGGCGGGCGACCCGTGATCCTCGAGCACGTCTCGGGGCACATGATGGTCGCGAACACGAAGGCTTTCGAGCTCGCGGGGTACACCGGACGCGAGGGGTTCCCCGAGATCGCGGGCGGCGGCATCCCCCGCGACGCCGACGGTCGGCCGCAGGGACTGCTGCAGGAGTCGGCGATGGCCCCGATCTTCGCGCTCGTGCGGCCGATGAGCCTCGACGAGGTGCAGCGCAACCTGGGGCTCGCGAGCGATCAGGCCCTGAGCTACGGCCTCACCTCGGTCACCGAGCCGGGGATCGGCGAGATCCGGATGGTGGGCAACAGTCCGCTCGACTACCACGCCTACCAGTCGGCGGTCGAGCAGCGGCAGCTGCGGGTGCGCACCACCCTCATGCCGTACATCACGGTGCTGCACCCCTTCACCGACCTCCCCGACAAGGACGTGCTCGGCCTCGACCTCGGCATCCGCACCGGTCTCGGCGACGACATGCTGCGCGTCGGACCGGTGAAGATCGTCGCCGACGGATCGTTCATCGGACGCTCGGCCGCCATGCACGCGTGCTTCCACGGCGAGGCCGACAACTTCGGCGTGCTGCTGCACGAGCCCGAGGCGCTGCGCGACTACATCGTCGGCGCGCACCGGGCCGGGTGGACGGTCGCGACCCACGCGATCGGCGACCGGGCGATCACGCACGTGCTCGACGCGATCGAGCACGCGCAGAGCATCGCTCCGCGCCCCGACGTGCGGCACCGCATCGAGCACTTCGCCCTCGCGAGCGACGACGACAT
The DNA here is from genome assembly GCF_044772365.1 of Microbacterium sp. NPDC090225. Lineage (NCBI taxonomy): Bacteria > Bacillati > Actinomycetota > Actinomycetes > Micrococcales > Microbacteriaceae > Microbacterium > Microbacterium sp. NPDC090225. Next base: position 2,034,659 of record NZ_JBIVYS010000001.1, read on the forward strand.
CGCCCGCGCTGCGCGACTGGGCGTCATCCCCGTGCCGCAGGGCGTGTTCGTGTCGGACTTCGGCGACGGCATGGCGGCCGCGGTGGCCGCCGACCGGCGAGACGACATCTACCGCGTGAAGTCGCTGGCGGATGCCGGCATCGTGATCAACGGCTCGACCGATTCACCCATCTCCGACGCCAACCCTCTCATGTCGATCCGCGACATGGTGCTGCGGCGCACGAGCGGCGGCGAGGTGCTGGGCGAGCGCGAGCGCGTGACGATCGACGAGGCCGTGCGGGCGTACACCTACGGGTCGGCGTACGCGGTCGGCCAGGAGCACGCGACCGGCACCCTGAAGATCGGGATGCTGGCCGACTTCATCGCCCTCAGCGACGACCTGTACGAGATCGAGCCCGAGCGCATCGCGGAGCAGTACGTGACCACGACGGTGGTCGGCGGCGAGGTCGTGTTCGAGCGCTGAGGGTGCGGCATCCGAGTGCACCGGTTGGCGCAATCGATGCTTTGCTATAGCGTTTAGGGATGGACACTCGCCGCGCACTCATAACCGGGGCCAGCTCCGGCATCGGGACGGCCGCCGCCCTCGAACTCGCCCGCGAAGGACTCGACGTCTGGCTCACCTACACCGGGCGCGAGGCCGAGGCGGCTCGGGTCGCCGAGGAATGCCGCGCGGCCGGGGCATCCGATGTGCGGGTCTCGCGACTCGACCTTCGCGACCCCGCCTCGATCGACGCGCTCGTCGCCGAGATGACGGATGCCTGGGGCGAACTGCACGTGCTTGTGAACAACGGCGGCGTATGCCCCTACACGCCCTACGACGAGATCGACATCGAGGAGTGGGACGGCGTACTCGAGACGAATGTGCGCGGCGCCTTCCTGCTCACGCGCGGATCGTTGCCGCTGCTGCGCGCCGCCGCGGGCGATCGCAGCGTCATCAACCTGTCGTCGATCGCCGGACAGATGGGCGCCCTGCAGACCGGACTGCACTACGCCGCGAGCAAGGGCGCGATCCTGGCGCTGACGCGCAGTTTCGCCCGGCACCTCGCGCCGGAGGGCATCCGGGTGAACGCCGTGACGCCCGGGCCGGTCGCCAGCGCCATCACCGATCAGCTGCAGGGCGAGGGGCGCGCGAAGCTCGAGGCGTCCATCCCGCTCGGTGCGTTCGGCCGACCCGCCGATGTGGCCTGGATCATCGCTTCCCTCGCTTCGCCGCGGGCGGGATTCATCACCGGGGCCACGTACGACGTCAACGGAGGAGTTCGCATTGACTGACAGCATCCACTCTCTTCGCACGTCCGAGCGGACCGTGCAGGACCAGCTCGACGCGTTCAACGCGCACGACCTCGAGGCGTTCGTCGCGACCTACGCAGCGGATGCCGTGATCACCGGCGTCGCTCCCGAGCCGATCGTCGGCGCCGCCGCGATCCGCGACTTCTACGAGCCGCGGCTGCAGAACCCCGACCTCTCGTGCGTGATCGACCGGATGGTGCTGTTCGGCGACCGCTGGGTCGTCGCGCAGGAGCAGGTCGTCAACGACGGTGTCGCGACCGAGACCATCGCCACCTTCGACGTGGTGGACGGGCTGATCTCGCGCGCCTCGATGCTCAAGGCGTAGTAGTTGCTGCGGGGCGGGACCCTTCGACAAGCTCAGGGACCCAGTCATGCGAGACACACAGCCCTGGGTTGCTGAGCCTGTCGAAGCACCACGGGGGGACCCTTCGACAAGCTCAGGGACCCAGTCATGCGAGACACACAGCCCTGGGTTGCTGAGCCTGTCGAAGCATCACGGGGCGGCCCTTCGTCTCGCTTCGCTCGCTCAGGGACCGGAAGCCGAGAAACGCTCGCGCAGCGCGGGGTCGACGGCGACGTCGCCGAAGGATGCCGTCCACGCCCCGTCGACCGCGATCGACTGCCCCGAGAGGTACGGCGCCGCATCCGACAGCAGGAACGCGGTGACCGCGGCGACCTCCTCGGCCCGCGCGATGCGCCCCATCGGCGGCCCCTCGGCCAGGGCGCGCTCGGCCGCGACGGGATCATCGGATGCCGCGATCTGCGCCTCCAGATGCGGGGTGCGCACGCCACCCGGGGCGACCGTGTTCGCGCGTATGCCGAGACCGCCATACGTCACCGCGACACTGCGGCTCAGCGCGTCGATCCCACCTTTGGTGAACTCGTACGCCGCGTGGTCGACGAACGACGACCGCCCGTGGATCGACCCGATATTCACAATCGCGCCCGCGATGCCCTGATCGACGAAAGCCGACACGGCGACGGAGCATCCCCAGATGTACCCGAACCCGTTGATGTCGAGGATCTCGCGCACGATCCGTTCGTCGAGCTCGTGCAGCGGTGTGCGCTTCGTGATCCCCGCGTTGTTGACCCACCCCGCCAGCGGCGCGAGACCCCGGGCGACGGATGCCGCACGCTCGTGCGCCGCGCGATCGGCGGCATCGCCGAGCACGACCTCGGCCACGACGCCCGCCTCGACCGTGCCCGATCCGGGTGAGCGTTCGAGCCCGACCACGATCCACCCGTCGGCCGTCAATCGCTCGGCGACGGCCCGCCCGATGCCTTTCCCACTGCCCGTCACCACGACGCTGCGCACCGCTTCACCCATCTCCGTTCGCTCCCGACGACGCACCGAATTCGAAGACACCCGGATCCAGCGTGAAGCCCAGCCCCGGGGCAACCGTCGGCCACACCGACCCCGCGAACACCGGCCCTCCGACGATGAACGACGGCGCCGGATCGTAAGGGTTCGTGCCGCGCGCGAAGGTCTCGACGCCGATGCCGAGATGCGCCGTGACCTCGGGATACACGTGGCCCGACACCGGAACGCCGCGATCCGACGCCCAGGCGATGAGTTCGCGGGCCGGTGTCACTCCTCCGATCGCCACCACGTCGAGGCGCAGCACGTCGACGGCCTCGACCTCGACCAGTGCGCGCAACACGGCAGGGTCGGTCACCTCGTCGCCTACGGACACGCGCAGCCCGCTCTTGCGGCGGATGCGTGCGCACCCGACCGCGTCTTCGGGCAGCAGCGGGTCCTCGAGCCAGGCGAGTCGCGGGTCACCCCACTGCGCGATCTCGGCCAGCGCCTCGTCAGCATCGCGCCAGCCGAAGCCGACATCGACGACGAGACCGGTCCCCGACGGCAGCTCATCGCCGAGCAGAGCCAATAGCTCCCGCATGTATGCCGGATCTGGCATCCGCGAGATCTTCACCTGCGACCACCCGTCCGCCTGGGCGAGCACCTCGTCGGCGACGTCGCGAGGCGCACGCTCCGGAGAGGGGTACGCGGCCACGAGCATCGCCTCCCGCGGAGCATCGCCGGCGCCGAGCATCCGCCACAGCGGCTCGCCCGCCCGCTGCGCCGCGACATCCCACAGCGCGATGTCGACCAGCCCGATCGCTCGGCGCACAAGGCCGACGCGGCCGACGATCGCACTGCCGCGCAGCATCCGCTCCCAGGTCGACGCGGGGTCGTCGGCATCCGCTCCGATCGCGTGCCCCGCCACGAGCCGCTCGACGATCTCGGCCATCGGCGCCTCGCGCGACAGGCAGTAGGCGACGCCCGAGACACCATCGGCGTCGGATGCCCGCACCGCGCTGTACTCGCGCCGGGTCACCGTCATCGCGCCGAGGTGCAGGGGCCCCGGAAGGGGGAGCACCGCCGTCGCCGTGTCGATGCGCGCGATGCCGGTCATGCGGGCTTCTTCGCGAGGGGAACGCCGTAGTCGACGAGGAATCCGCCGTCGACGTACAGCGTCTGCCCGTTCATGTAACGCGATTCGTCGGACACGAGAAAGCTCACGGCCGCCGCGATCTCGCTCGCCTCGGCCAACCGCTGGGCCGGAATGCGCGACAGGATCGTGTCGAGGCTGAGCGTGCCCGCCTCGACGCCCTGGCGGAACACCCCGGTGTCGACGTAGCCCGGGGCGACCGCGTTGACCCGCACGCCGCGGGCGGCCCACTCCGCACCGGCGGTCGCGGTGAGGCCGATCACGGCGGCCTTGGTCGTGGCGTACGGCGCGCGTCCTGCCGAACCGCGGGACGAGATCGACGAGATGTTCACGATGCGGCCGTCGCCGCGCTCGAGCATCCGGCGTCCGGCCGCCTGCAGTGCCGAGAAGACACCGTGCAGGTTCACGTCGACCACCGCCTGCCATTCGCTCCACGTGAGGTCTTCGATCCCGCGATGCCTCTGGATCCCGGCGTTGTTCACGAGCACTTCGATCGGTCCGAGTTCGGCTTCGATCTCGCCGAACACGCGATCGACGCCGTCATGATCGGTGACGTCGAGCTCGCGCCAGAGGATGCCGGCGGGGTTCTCGCCGGCGGTGAGTCCGGGCACGCGATCGGCGGCGACGACGAGATAGCCGTCGGCCGCGAGACGCTGGCCGATCTCCCAGCCGATGCCGGCGGAACCTCCGGTGACGATGGCGACGAGGCGGGTCATTTCTCTCCTGGGGTCTTAGTGGGATGGAACAACAGACGCGCGATCAGGTCGGCGGCGTGCTCTTCGAGAAGCTCGAGAGCGCCGGGGGCGAGCGGGGTCTGCCAGGCCTGGTAGGCGCCGCGGTCGTAGGCGTCGCGCGTGGGGAGATAGACGAAGCCGGGTCCGTTCGTGAGATTCATCACGACGATCGGGTTCTCGGGGAACCTCGCGCGCAGGGTCGTCTGCAACCGCGAGTACGCCTCGCCCGGGTGTCCGACGATCACCGCATCGCCGAGACGCCACGCCCACACGGGGTGCGCGACCGTCGGACCGTCGATGTACCCGTCACGCAGGTTGCGCGCGCGACCGAGGCGCTCCTCGCGGGAGCGCGGATCGATGTCGGACCACTCGCGCGCCAGTTCGTCGAGCGTCGGCAGGTCGCGCAGGGGCAAGGCGACGGATGCCGCGGCGCCAGCGGTAGACCCTTCGTCTCGCTCCGCTCCTCGCTCGGGGACCCGTTTGCGCCCCGCCCACACCGCCAGCGGCGCACCCGACTCGACGATGCGATCGAGCGTGAGTTCCTCGCCCGGAACCGGCAGCGCGTCCACCGCCGCGAGCACGGCGTGCCCGAGCGAGCGGCCGTGACGATCGGCCACCGTCACATCTCCCGTGTACTGCTCGCGCGGGGCGAGTTCGCCCGACGCGCCCTGCACGAACAGGCACGGAGCATCGGTCGCCGCCTCCACGACCTCGCGCATCGCGCCCACGTAGTCGGGCGACACCTCGCGGCTCTGCCACGCGAGCGTCGTCGGGTGGCAGGCGTAGTTCACGAGCGTCGCGCGCACGCGCCCGGCGACGCTCACCCGGCCGATCACGACGGTGTCGTCGGCGACGGCATCCGGGTGGAAACCCACGAGCGCACGCCCGTCGAGATCGAGTTCGCGGTCGGCGGCGAGGGTGCAGCGCCCGGTCGTCCATTCGATCAGGCCGGCCTCGGCGGTGCTCAGCGCCTCGCGTCCGGCCTCGATGCCCGCGGCGGCGAGCGCATCGAGGTACCCGGGGATGAGCTCACCGCCGGGCAGATGCGCATCGGCGGCACAGAGCACGGCGCCCGCGTGGGTGTGCGAGAGCGAGAGCATGAGCTGGTCGGGAGCGAGCCCGAGGCCCGCGAGGATCGACCCGCGCACCCCCTGCTCGTCGGCGACCCGCCGCCACCAGGTGCCGTCGACCGCGAGCAGAACACGCGGACGGTCGTCGTCGCCGATCATCGCGAGGGCCGTCAGCTCGAACGGCCGATGCGCGCCCTCGGAGCGCTCCCAGTCGGCGGGCCCCCAGTTCTTGGCGCGGATGCCGGTGGGCGGCGTGATGTCTCGGCGCGCCACCCCGACCCGCAACGCGCTGCGCGGAATGCGGATGCTGTCGCCCAGAGCGGTGTTCATCGTCGCTGCTCCCGTCGTTCGACCGTCTCATCGGCCGATGCCATAGCATCGGTGCGAGCGTGCGACCTCGGAACCCCGAGCTCCGTCGATCGCCGCCCGTTCGGAAGGACTCCCCCGATGCGCACCGTGTCAGACCAGAACATCGCCGAGCAGGTCGCCGACGAGCTGCGCGCCGCGATCCACTCCGGCGAGCTCGCCCCCGGCGAGCGCCTCGTCGAGCGCAAGCTCGCCGACCGTCTCGGCGTCAGCCACATCCCGGTGCGCGAAGCCCTCACGCGCCTCGCCGAGGAGCGGCTCATCGTGCGCGAACCCCGCCGGGGTGCACGGGTCGCGGAGTTGACGGCATCCGATCTCGACGACATCTCGAGCCTGCGCATCGTGCTCGAGCAGTTCATGGCGATCCGGGTGCAGGAGCGGTGGAACGCGGATGCCGCGGCCCGCCTCGAGGCGATCGTCGCGGCGATGGGCGCCGCCGCCCCGGGCGATGTCGACGAGGTGCTGCGCCAGGACCGGCTGTTCCACGAGACGCTCGCCGATCTCGCGGAGCACCGCTTCCTCGACGAGGTGAGCGCGCAGCTGCGCGGACGCATCGCCGGGTTCATCCGCGCCGCGAACGCCGCACTCGACGTCGACGAGCAGGAGCAGCACGTGCGCAGCCACCAAGTGATCGTCGACGCGCTCGCGAGCGGCGACCCCGACCGCGTGCGCACGGTCGTCGCCGGGCACATCACCCGCGCGGTCGAGCGCATCACCCCGACGACAGGAGCAGACGCATGACCGGAAGAACGATCGTCCTCACCGGGGCATCCGACGGCATCGGTGCGGCCGCCGCCCGCCAGTTGGCCGCGAGCGACCACCGGCTGATCCTCGTGGGCCGCTCGCCCGAGAAGACGAAGGCCGTCGCCGACGACACCGGCGCCGAGTACTTCTTCGCCGACTTCGCCCGCCTCGACGACGTGCGCGAGCTGGCCGCGAAGCTGACGGATGCCGTGGGCGCCGACGGCATCCACGTGCTGGCGAACAACGCCGGCGGCATCTTCGGCGACCGCACGCCCACGGTCGACGGCTTCGAGAAGACCCTCCAGGTCAACCACCTCGCGCCGTTCCTGCTGACGAACCTGCTGATGCCGACGCTGCTGGCGTCGAAGGCGGCGGTGATCAACACGTCGAGCGTCGGGCACCGCCTCTTCGGGCACATCGACGTCGACGACCTCGACAATTCGAAGAAGTTCAGCGCCAACAAGGCCTACGGCGACGCGAAGCTCGCGAACGTGCTCTTCACGAAGAGCCTGCACACGAAGTTCCACCCCGACGGCCTGAGCTCGGTCGCCTTCCACCCCGGCACCGTGCAGACGAACTTCGCCTCGGACTCGTCGAGCCTGATGCGGCTCGTCTACCGGAGTTTCCTCGGCCGGCTGCTGCTCACGAGCACCGAGGAGGGCGGCGCGATCCTGCGCTGGTTCATCGAGGGCACGCCCGATGAGACGTGGTTCTCGGGCGCGTACTACGACGAGCGCACCCTGTCGTCGAAGACCAACCCGCAGGTCGACGACCCCGCCCTCGCCGAGGCCCTCTGGCAGCGCAGCGCCGAGCTCGTCGGGGTGTAGGGGATCCGGCGACTTCGATACTCTTCCGGAATGCCTCTCGCACTCGTCACCGGAGCCGCACGGTCGAACAGCATCGCCGCGGGAATCGTGCCCCGTCTGCGCGCCGACGGCTGGACCGTCGTGACCAGCGACCTCGACAGCGGCGACCACCCTGCCGACCTCTCCGACCCGGCCGCACCCGAAGCCCTGATCGACCGTGTACGTCGCGACCACGGCGAGCTCTCGGCCCTGGTCCTGAGCCATGCCCACGACGTGGAGTCGGGCATTCTCGACACGACCGCCGAGAGTTTCGACCGGCACGTCGCGGTCAATGCGCGCGCGAGTCTGCTGCTCATCGCCGCGTTCGCGCGTCAGGTCGGGCCCGAGGGCGGCGCTGTCGTGGCGTTCACCAGCGACCACACCACCGGCAACCTCCCCTACGGAGCGTCGAAGGGGGCGCTCGACCGCATCGTGATCTCGGCGGCGCGCGAGCTCGGCCCGCAGGGCATCTCGGCGAACGTCGTCAACCCGGGGCCGATCGACACCGGATGGATGGACGACGAGATCCGCGATGCGCTGACCCCGATGCATCCGCTCGGCCGTGCGGGCACGCCGCGCGACATCGCCGGCATCACCGCATTCCTGCTCTCGCCCGAGGGTCGCTGGATCACAGGCCAGCTCCTGCACACGGACGGCGGCTTCTCGGCCCGCTACTGACGCGGATGCCGCGGGGCGGGGCCCTTCGACGAGCTCAGGGACCCACGGGCAAGGAGCTGGGTCGCTGAGCCTGTCGAAGCGCCCCCCACGCACACGCTGCGCAGGAGAACGCGCGCTCTGCAGGAGCGGATGCCGCATCCGCTCCTGCACAACGCGAGAACTCCTGCGCAACGCGTGCCCCTCAGACCGTGATGTTCGCGGTGTCGACGACGCGATCGCCCGCGGCGGGGAAGGCCGTGCGCGTCACGCCGGACTCGACGTTCGCGGTGTGCACGAGCGTGGAACTCGACCCGAAGGCACCGTCGCCGAGTTCGACCGACCCGCCCTCGAAGCGGTTTCCGACCGCGCGGTAGTGCGTGGCGCCGGTGGTGATCTTCACGTGCGTCGCCGCCCCCTCGGCGCGGAACGTGCTGTCGGACAGCGCCACGTGCAGCTCGCCCGCTCCGGTGCGCGCCAGGCCCGTGCCCCCGACGTTCACGACGTCCGTCCCGGCGACCTCGATGGTCTGGCGCTCGCCCCGTGCCGCCGCCACGCGGGCGTTGCGCAGCGTCGAGCCCTCGAACCGCAGCCGCTCCGACTGCGACACGATCGGGGCGGCGTCGTCTGCCCCCACGAGCGTCGACCCCCGGAAGGTCACGGCGCCCGGACCCGTGACCTTCAGCCCGCCCACCCCGCTGAGCACCGAGTCGACGAAGGTCACCGGGGTGGTGACCGCCGCGCTCGTCAGTTCACCGCCGGCGGCGACGAACGTGAAGTGCGAGCCCTCGATGAGGTTCGGCCGCGACGAGGCATCCGACTGCTGGGTGATGATGAGCGTGTCGGATGCCGTGCACCCGCGCAGCTGCGCCCCGTCGGCGTTGATCCACAGCATGCCGGAGCCGGCGAGCGAGGGTTTGCCGATCACCTGCACGTCTTCGAGCGTGAGATCGGTGATGCGCACGCGGGCGACGAACCACGAGCACACGTGCTTGCGCACCGTGATGCGCTTGGCCGCCGAGCCCCACGCCGCCCCCGAGTTCGCGAAGGTCATGAGCCCCGAGTTGCCGGTGTAGGTGAGGTCGTGCTCGTACTGCCCGTGGGTGACGAACGGCCCCTGGTCGTCACCGTCGCCGTGGCAGTTCTCGACGAGGCAGTAGGCGCTCGCGGTGAAGTCGTTGAGGTGGCGCGCGTTGGCCGTGTGGCAGTTCGCGACGTAGCCGTAGAGGCAGTAGATCTGCTGCGTCAGGTAGCCCGCACCGCCCCAGGTCACCGAGGTCGGGTTCTTGAGCGTGCAGCTCACCGTCGAGTAGTAGGTGTTCCAGCGGCGCTGGATCAGCGGCCAGAAGGTCCCGGTTCCGTCGATGTGGTCGACGTCGCAGCGCACCGCGTACTCGAAGGCGAGGGGGTGCGAGCCGGTGTACTCGTCGGTCCCCGTGCCGAGGAACTTCAGGTTCGACACCGTGACGTCCTGCACGGGCAGCACGTGGCGCCAGGTCATCGTGCGGTCGGCGGCGAGCGGCCAGCCGTTCTTGTAGTTGATGCGGATGTGCGTGCCGTCGACGATCTGCGTCACCTGCACCAGTCGCTGCAGTTCGCGCTCCCAGCGGCCGGCGAGCGCGTTCACCTCGGCGGCGTACCAGTCGCCGACCGTGAAGAACGACGAATCGGCGACCGGGAAGACGTCGCCGAGGTCGGGCACGGGCTCGTTCAGGCGAGCCTCCTGCACGGCATCCGTCACCTCACCCTGGAAGAACATCACGGCGGCGAAGGGGTCGTCCTTGCCCGCGTTCTCGATGCCGACGGTGGTCATGAGGTGGCCGCCGAAGTCGAACGAGACGCCCGAGCGGCGGAAGATGTGCCGACGCACGAAGTTGAGGTCGCTGTGCGCCTCGATCAGACGGATGCTCGGATCGTTCACCATCACGTCGAGGGCATCGTCGGCGTTCACCGAGGCATCGAAGATCCCGAAGACGCGGAAGTCGACGGCGCCGTGGTGCACGAGCACCCACGCCCCCTCCTTGCGCGCGGCGATGACGGTGCCGCCGTTCGCGGCCGGCGCATCCTTCTTCACGTAGCGGTACAGGCCGTGCCCGCCGTCACCGGGCGCCGCGTAGCCGCTCGTGCGTACGAGGTCGCCCGCCTTGCCCTTGAGCGAGGACAGGTCGGTGGCGAGCCCGGCGTTGCCGACGTCCTTCGAGCCCGAGGAACTCATCGGCACTGCGGGGCCGGCGGCCTGCGCGGGCGTCTGCACCGCGACCGCCGCCACGCCGCCGAGGGCGGCCGCGCCGAAGCCTGCGAGCAGCATGCGCCTGCTGCGCAGCGCGGCGCCCTTCGTCGGTTCCTGAGCGAGCGAAGCGAGACGAAGGGCGTCGCTGCGCTCCTCGCTCAGGGACTGGGTCGTGTCATCGTGCGTGATCGTCATGTCGTACCTCCTTGCGGCAGCGTGGCCGCGGTCGGGCGTGCGGCCTGTCGGTCGTCACGCAACATCCGGTTCAGTCCCCAGAGCCCCCAGAGGTCTTCGTGCTCATGCCATCGATGCCAGGTGTGCGCGATCGATGGCATGGGAGAGCGGTCGCCCCGCCGCGAAGTCGTCGAGCTCGTCGGCCACGATGCGCCCCTGCCGCAGCCGGCCCTCGGTCGTGCCGGCCGCGCGGTGCGGCGTGAGCAGCGCGCCGGGCAGGGATCGCAGCGGATGCTCCGCCCCCAACGGCTCCTCGTCGAACACGTCGACCGCCGCGCTGAGCCGCCCGGCGCGCACCTCGTCGATGAGCGCCTCCTCGTCGACGAGCCACGAGCGCGCGGTGTTCACGAGTCCCGCACCGTCGGGCATCAACGCGAGTTCGCGGCGCCCGATGAGGTGATGCGTCTGGGGCAGCGTCGGCGCGTGCACGGCGACGATGCGCACCCGCGCGAGGGCGTCGTCGAGCGGCACGAGCTCGGCGCCCAGAGCGGATGCCGCGGCCCGATCGAGCGTGGGGTCGACGAGCAGCGGACGCGCCCCGAGCACCCGGATCAGTTCGAGGTAGGCGCGGCCGGTGCGCGAGGCCCCGATCACGGCGATCGGTGCGTCGAGGATCTCGTGCTGCGCGCCGACCGCCGGGTCGTACCAGCCGCCGTCGCGCAGACCGTTGTGCATCTCGGGCACCCGGTGCAGCAACGCGAGAGTGAAGGCCAGCGACACCTCCGCGACGGATCGGGCCATGCCCGCCCCCGCCTGCGTGACGGCGATACCCCGGTCGAACAGCTCCGCGGTCACGAACGCCTTGACCGAGGCGCCCGTGTGCGCGACGAGCTCGAGCCGCGGCATCCGTTCGAGCACGGCGGAGTCGAACGGCTCGATGCCCCAGCTCGTGATCGCGACGCGCACGTCGTCGAGCGGCGCGTCGGTCAGGCGGTCCACCCGCTCGAACGCTCCGCCGAGCCGCTCGGCCACCGCCGCCAGGCGCCCCGCGTCGGCAGACGAGAAGAACTCCGCGAACAATGCCTCGGGCACCACCGCGACCACGACCGGACGCCCGCTCATCGCAACCAGTCCTCCCGGTGGGCGGCGATGAAGGCGTCGTCGTTCAGCTCGGGGTACGCCCGGCGCACCCGCTCGATCTCCTCGGCCTGCCCCGGCGAGAGCCCCTCGGCGGGGTCGAGGCACCAGGTGCCCTCGAGCAGACCCTGCTGCCTCAACATCTCGTGCACCCCGGCGATCACGCCGTGGAAATCGTTGCCCGGGTCGAAGACGGCCTGGTTGACATCGACCATGTCGGCGGCTGCGAGGCTCAGCTCGCGATAGGCCCCGGCATCCCCCGCCATGGCGCGGTGCGCCTTCTCGAGCAGCGCCACCGCCGCCCGGGTACCGACCGCCCACTGGCCCAGCAGCCCGCCGACGAAACGCAGCGTGCGCGGGCCGTCCGGGGAATCGACGTGGAACTCCGCGAGCAGGTCGGCGACGATCGCATCGTCGTTGCCGGTGTACAGCGCGATCTCGTCGGCACGACCGGATGCCGCGACCCCGCGCACCAGTTCGAGCGTGCGGTAGCGGTCGAAAGGCGCGGCCTTGACCGCGACGACCGCGGGGATCGCCGCGAACTCGCGCCAGAAGTCGCGGTCGAGCACCGGACCACCGATCGCGGTCTGCAGGTAGAAGCCCACGAGCGGCAGCACCTCGCCGACGGCGCGCGCACGGTCGAGCAGCGCGCGCTCGTCGGCGCCCGCCACGCGCGGGCTGATGAGCACGGCGTCGTAGCCGAGTGAGCGGGCGAGCTCGGCCTCGGCCACCGCCTGCGCGGTGTCGCCGGCCACGCCCGCGATGCGCACCAGACTCGGGTCGTTCCGGGCATCCATCTCCTCGGCCGCGAGCGCGAGCACCGGCTCGAAGAGGGCGTGCTCGGGGTCTCGGATCTCGAACTGCGTCGTGTGCACCCCGACGGCGAGGCCCCCGGCCCCGGCATCGAGGTAGTAGCGCGAGAGGGCGCGCTGGCGGCGCTCGTCGAGCGCACGATCGGCGGTCAGGGCGAGCGGATGCGCGGGGATCACCGCACCGCGAGCCAGGGTGGCCGCGGCTTCGGGACGCAGCGCCGGCACGGTGGCGGCGCGCGCAGCGGAGGACGCCATCAGAACTTCCCGTCCCGCACGGCCCATTTGGTGGGCTTCGCGATCATCGGCAGGCCGCTCGCGATCCAGTCGGCCTGCATGCCGATGAGGGTCTCGGCAGAGACCGCCGGGTACCCGAACAGCGCCATGCAGCGGCGTGCATCGCTGAGCAGTGCGGTCGGCTGCGGGTCGTCAACGAGCGTGACCTCGCGCTCGAACAGTGCTCCGAAGCGGCGAGCGATCGACTCGACGCTGAGCAACTCGGGGCCGGTGAGGTTGATCGTGAACGGATCGGTGGAGGCGTGATTCAGAGCGCGCAGCACCACCTCGTTCGCATACCCCTGCCAGATCACGTTGACGTTGGCGGTGGCGACCGACACCGGCTCGCCGGCGTTCACGGCACTGCCGATGTCGGCGAGCACGCCGTAGCGCAGGTCGACGGCGTAGTTGAGGCGGATGATCGCGACCTTCGTGCCGCGCTCCTGCGCCCCGAACTCGAACACGCGCTCGCGCCCGAGGCACGACTGCGCGTATTCGCCGATCGGCGCGGGAGCGAGTTCTTCGGATGCTCCGCCCGACGATGCGGGCACGAACGGGTAGATGTTCCCGGTCGACAGCACCGAGATCGCGCTGTCGCGGTAGCGGCGGGCGACCCGGTCGGGGAGTGCCGCGTTGACCTCCCACGCCCACGAGGCGTTGGTCGCGGCGCCGAACTTCGCCCCCACCATGAACACCACGTTCGGGGCATCCGGGAGCGTGGAGAAGTCGTCCTCCTCGATCAGGTCGAAGGGCACGACCTTCACCCCTGCGCTCTCGAGACGCTCGCGGATCGCGGCGTCGCCGAAGCGCGAGACGGCGTAGACGGCATCCGATCCGCGGCCCGCGGCATCCATCCCCCGCCGGGCGAGCATCGCGAGCGTCGGGCCCATCTTGCCGCCGGCGCCGAGGATGACGAGGTCGCCCGAACCGCTCGCGAGGTCGTCGACGAGCGCGTCGCTCGGTGTCGCGAGGGCCTCCTCGAGGTCGGCCTCGGAGGTGAAGTGACGCTGAGGCATGTGGTGCTTTCCCTTCTTCTCAGCTGGTTTTCGTCTCGGCGCTCTAGCCCTTGATGCCGGTGCCCGTGACGCCCTCCTGCACGTAGCGCTGAGCGATCAGGTACGCGAGGAAGATGGGCAGCAGCGCGACGACCGACCCCGCGAGCATGGTGCTCAGCGGGACGTTCTGCTGCTGCAGCGATGAGATGCCGACGGTGAGGGTGAACATCGAGTTCGACTTGGCGATGATGAGCGGCCACAGGAAGTCGTTCCAGTGCCACAGGAACACGAAGATGCCGAGGGTCGCGAGGATCGGCTTGCACAGCGGCAGCACGATACGCAGGAAGATGCGGAACTCGCCCGCGCCGTCGATGCGCGCGGCCTCGAACAGCTCGTCGGGCAGTCCCTGGATGAACTGGCGCATGAGGAACACGGCCTGCGCGTTCGCGAGCGTCGGCAGGATGAGGCCCCAGTAGGTGTCGATGCCGCCGAGGTTCGCCATGAGGATGAACGTCGGGATGAGGGTGACGTGGAACGGCACCATCACCATCGCGAGGAACGACCAGAACATCACCTCCTTGCCGCGGAAGCGCTTCTTGGCGAACGCGTACCCGGCGAGCGCCGACAGGAACAGCACGGCGACGACCGACACGAGCGAGTAGACGAGCGTGTTGAACAGCCAGCCGAGGATGTTCTGCCCGCCGAGCACCTGCTCGTACGACTCGAACGAGATGTCGGTCCAGGGGATCAGCGAGCCCGGCAGGTCGACCACCATCCCGGGCTTCAGGCTCAGGACCACCATCGCGTAGAAGGGGAAGAAGCTCAGGATGCCGGCGAGGCTCAGCCAGATCCACCGCACGACCACACCCATGCGGGTGGGTTCGAGGGCGCGGAACGAACGGCTGCGGCGCGGGGTGGCCGGCTTCTTCGGAGGCGCCGACACGGGCGTCTGCGTGGGCGGCTGGATCAGGGCGGTCATTTCTGCTTTCCGATCACGAGGCGCTGGATGAGGGCGACCGCGAGGGTCATGACGAACAGGGCGACGCCGACCGCGGCCGCGTAGCCGTAGTCGAAGTACCGGAAGCCCTGGTCGTAGAGCAGGTAGACGAGCGAGTAGCTGGCGTTCGCCGGGCCGCCCTGGGTCATCACGTAGATGACGTCGAAGACCTGGAACGCGGCGGTCGTCTCGATCACCGCGAGGAAGAAGAAGGTGGGGCGCAGGTACGGGAACACGATGTACCGGAAGCGGTGCCAGGCGCCGGCTCCGTCGACCAGTGCCGCCTCCTCGAGCTCGCGCGGCACGTCCTGCAGGGCGGCGATGATGATCATCATCCCGTAGCCGAACCGTGACCAGACCCCCACGACGACGATCGCCGGGATGACGAGCACGGTGCTGCCGAGCCACGAGCCGCCGAGCCCGAGCGGCGCCATGAGCTGCGACCACGGGCCGTTGCTGGAGAAGATCCAGACGAAGATGCTGCCCGCGAGCACGAGCGAGGTGATGACGGGGAGGAAGAAGATCGAGCGGAAGAACCGCGCCCCGCGGAACGCGCGTCGCACCCCCAGCGCCATGATCGTCGACAGCGCCAGCGAGATCGGCACGGCGAAGACCGTGTAGATGAGCGTCGTGCCCATCGCCCGCCAGAACAGCGGGTCGGCCACGAGGCGCTGGAAGTGGTCGAGACCCCGCCACGCGATCTCACCGGAGATGTCGTAGTCGAAGAAGCTCAGCGCGACACCGGCGATGCTGGGGCCGAAGCGGAACGCGATGAAGAGCAGGAAGGCGGGGAGCACGAAGAGGAACGCCACCCGCGCTTCGCGCCGGGCGAGCAGGCGGGTCACCGTGCCCTGCGGCTTCTTCGGCATGGTTGCCGTCGTCATGAGAACCTCACGTCAGGTCGGGAAGCGGCGGGGGTGCGCAACGGATGCCGCGGCGCACCCCCGTGGTCACTACTTGATGAGCGGGGCCGCGGCGGTCGCGGCATCCTTCAGCGCGTCGGCCGGGGACTTCTGTCCCAGCAGCGCTGCCTGGATCTCGGGGGCGAGCACGCCCATGAGCGCACGCGAGCTCTCGTTCAGCTCGCCCACCGTCGTGTCGGGCACGTACTTCTCGACCTCGCCGAGGAGCGGGTCGTCGGCGTAGAGCGGCTCGGTGGTGCGGAGCGCCGAGAAGTATCCGGCGGCGAGCAGGTAGGGCTCGACGACCTCGGCGCTGGTGGCGTACTCGGCGAACTTCGCCGCGGCATCCTGCGCCTTCGATCCCTTGAGCACCGACAGCGACCCGACCGTGCCGTAGGCCACCGACTCCTCGTCGGTGAGCGGGGCGAGCACCTTGACGTTCTCCTCGCCCCAGAACGGAGCGACCTCGGTCACGCCGTTGTTCCAGGTGCAGGCGACCTTGCCCTGCGCGATCGCGGTCTGCTCGAGCGGCACGTTGGTGGTGATCGCCTCGGGGTCGAGCGCGCCCGCCTCGGCCAGATCGGTGATGAAGGTGAGCGCCTCTTCGCCGGCCTTGCTGTCGAAGCCGACCTCGCCGTCGTCGTAGACCTGTGCGCCGGCCTGCCAGAGCAGCGGGTAGAAGGTGAGGTTGAGGGTGTTCTCGGCCGACGCCGGGTAGTTCAGCACGTACATGTCGGCCGCCGTGAACTTCGGCGCGATGTCGATGATGTCGTCCCAGGTCTCGGGGTACTCGGTGACACCTGCGGCCTCGAACGCGGCGGCGTTGCAGATGAGGGGCTGCGCGCTGGTGAGGATCGGGGCCCCCAGGATGTCGCCGTCGATCGTGACGGATTCCTTGACGTTGGGCAGCAGGTCGTCCTGCCGCTGCTCGCTGAGCAGGTCGTTGAGCGGGGCGATCGACGACTGGTAGGCCGACAGCTGGTCGGGGATGAGATAGACGACGTCCGGACCCTTGCCTGCGGCGATCGTCGTCTGCAGGGACTCGTCGCGGTTGGCCCACGGGAAGATCTCGTAGTTCACGTCGATGCCGTCGTTCTCGGCTTCGAAGGCCTCGATCGTCGAGTCCCAGAAGTCCTTGTGCACCGCCTCGTCGGCGATGACCGGGTAGAGCCAGACCGTGATGCTCTGGTCTCCTTCAGCGGTGCTTCCTCCGCCGGCCGAACATCCGGCCAACAGGGTGGCGGTCGCGACTCCCGCGACGACGCCGGTGATCTTGCTGACGCGCATGGTGCTCCTTTGCTTGAACCGTGCTGAGTACGGTTCATTATGACATCGGGATGGGATAATTCGTCAAGGACAAGTTCTCAGATGGTTGTTTCCACTGTGTTTCCGGCTCGATAACGTCCGAGCCTGATCTGAGAATCCGGTGTGCTAACTTGTTCGCACACCGACGCCATCGAAGAAGAGAGGACCGCACATGGGCGTGTCAGGCCAGCTGTCGATCGTCGCGCGATCCGCGCTGCAGCTCCGCGATGGCGGGCCCTCGACGGTCAACGACCTCTCGCGGTCGCTCGAGATCTCGCGCACCTCGGTCGAGAACGCCGTGTCGGTGCTGAGCGATTCGGGGCTGATCGTCGACGCCCCCGTCGCGAGCGTCGGCGGAGCCGGCCGCCCCGCACGGCACTACTCGTTCCACGCCGAGGCGGGCACCGTCGTCGGAGTCGACATCGGCGTCGCGAGCGTGCGCGTGCTCCTGTCCGACCTCGCCGGCCGCGTGATCGCCCAGCGCAGCTTCCCCGGGGTCGAAGCGCACCCCGACGGCGCCGCCAAGCTTGCGGCCGTGATCGACGACGTGCGGCAGACACTGGGCGGAGCATCCGTCGCCTCTTCCCGCGTGCGGGCCATCGGCGTCTCGCTCCCCGGCCTGGTCGACGACGCCGGCCGCGTGGTGCTCTCGGTCGTGATCCCCGAGTGGTCGGGCGCCGACATCGGTGCGCAGCTGCGTCAGGCGTTCGGCTGCCCCGTCTCGGTCGACAACGGCGTGCGACTCGCCGCGGTCGCCGAGCACCACCTCGGGGTCGCACAGCTCGTCGACGACGTCATCTACCTCTCGGTGGGCAACCGCATCTCGATGGGGCTCATCCTCGGCGGGCGCCCGCGGCGCGGCATCCACAACGCCGCGGGCGACATCGGCCGTCTCGCCTTCCGCGGCCTCAACACCGAGACCGGGCAGATCTCGTGGCGCACCGCCCCGACGGCCGCGGAGGTGTTCGCCGCCGCGCGGGCCGGGGACCGTGCGGCACAGGACGAGCTGGATGCCTTCATCGAGGAGCTCGCGCACGGCATCGCGACCCTCACGATGACCGTCGACCCCGCCATGATCGTGATCGGCGGCGGTCTGTCGGCGGCGCACGAGCAGCTGCTCGACCCACTGCGCCAGGCGCTCCCCCGGCATCTCGGACTGCCGTTCCAGGTGCCCCTCGCCGAAGCGCGACTCGGCGGCGAAGCCGCGGCGCACGGCGCGGTCGTGCACGCCTTCCAGCGGCACGCCGCCGACATCTACGGCATCGACGACATGCCGGTCCCGCCCATCACACCGCTGCCGCACGACACGGCATCGCGCACCCCCGAGGAGACGAAGTGAGCACCCTGAAGGTCGGACTCATCGGAGCCGGCGGCATCTCGCGCGTGCACGCCGACGCCTGGAGGGCGCTGGGCGCACAGGGCTACGTGACCTCGCTGGCGGGTGCCGAGGAGATCGCCGAGGAGTACGGGTTCGAGCTCGTCGCCGATGTCGACGAGCTGATCGACCTGGTCGAGCTCGTCGACATCGTGACTCCCAGCAGCACGCACGCCGACTTCGCGCTCCGCGCCATCGCCGCCGGCCGCGACGTCATCTGCGAGAAGCCGCTGGCGGCGACGTCGACCGATGCCGCCCGGGTGGCGGATGCCGCCGCCGCGGCGGGTGTGCGCCTCTTCCCCGCGCACGTGGTGCGCTACATGGGCGAGTACGCGCAGATCAAGGCCGCCGTCGACGCGGGGCGCGTCGGAACCCTCGCCGTGCAGCGGTTCAGCCGGGCCGGTGCCGCGCCGCAGTCGCCGTGGTTCTTCTCCGAGAACGCGGGAGGGGGGCTGATCCGCGACCTCATGATCCACGACATCGACCAGGCATTGTGGTTCGCCGGAGACGTCTCGCAGGTGTTCGCGGTGCAGAACCCGCCGACGATCGACGACCGCGTGCCCGCTCCCGTCACCTCGCACATCGTGCTGACGCACGCGAACGGGGTCATCAGCCACATCCACGGCAGCTGGGTCGCCCCCGGCATCCCGTTCCGGACGAGCGTCGAGGTCGCCGGCTCCGAAGGGCGCCTGCGATACGACAGCGCCGAAGATCGCACGCTGCGAACGGATGCCGTCGCCGACCCCGGCGCCACCGACTACCTGCCGCCGATGTCGCCGCAGGACAGCCCCTACTTCGCCGAGATCGCCGACTTCGTGACAGCGCTACGCGAGGGACGGGTGGCGCGGGTCACCCCGGCCGACGGCATCCGCGCGGTCGCCGTGGCCGAGGCGGCGATCGCATCGATCGCCGCCGGGGCGCCCGTCGCCCCTGTTCCCTCGCCGACCGAGGAGGTCGTCCGATGACCACGCCCCTGCGGATCGCCGTGCTGTCGTTCGCACACACCCACGCGCTCAGCTACGTGCACGCGCTGTCGGCGATGCCCGACGTCGAGCTGATCGCGACCGACCCCGACGGGGCGTCCGCGCCCGATGACGCCCTGCGGGGCGCGGCGCTGGCCGCCGAGCTGGGCGTCGCCTACGTCGACTCCTACGACGAGGCGTTCGCCTGGAAGCCTGATGCCGTCGTCGTGGCGGCCGAGAACTCCCGGCACCGGGCGCTGGTCGAGCGCGCCGCCGCCGAAGGAGTGCACGTGCTTTGCGAGAAGCCGCTCGCGACGACGGTCGAGGATGCCGTCGCGATGCGCACCGCCTGCGACGCGGCCGGAGTGATCCTCATGGTCGCCTACCCGGTGCGCTTCGCACCCGCCGTGCGCGATGCGATCGCCGAGCTGCGCAGCGGACGCCTCGGCCGGGTGCTCGGTGCCACCGGCATCAACAACGGCAAACTGCCGCAGGACCGCGCGTGGTTCACCGACCCGTCGCTGGCCGGCGGCGGGGCTCTCGTCGACCACGTCGTGCACTGCGCCGATCTGCTCGACGACCTCCTGGGGGAACGCGCTGCGTCGGTGAGGGCCGTGTCGAACGGCATCCTGCACGGCGAGCGCGACCTCACCGTCGAGACCGGCGGGCTCGTGACCCTGCAGTACCCGAGCGGCGTGATCGCCACGATCGACTGCTCGTGGAGCTGGCCGATGAGTTCGGCGACCTGGGGCGGACTCACCCTGCAGGTCGTCGCCGAGCGCGGCACCGTCACCGTCAGCCCGTTCGCGAAGGGTGTGGCCGGTCACGACGCCGCGGGCGAGACCTGGGACCCGATCGGCGCCGACCTCGACGCCCTGCTGCTCGAGGAGTTCGTCGACGCCGTGCGCGCCGGGCGTCAGCCGCAACCCGACGCCGGTGTCGGCATCCGCACCGTCGAGATCGTGAAGGCCGCCCAGGCGTCCGCTCTGCGCGGCGGCGAGGTCGTCGCCCTCTAGCCACTGGCGGCTGGGATGCTTCGACAAGCTCAGCAACCCAGAGTTGCTCGAACCACTGGGTCCCTGAGCCCGTCGAAGGGCCCCACCCCGAGACACCCCAACGGAGGAGAACTCGCGCATCACAGGAGCGGATGCCGAGAACCCTCCTCCGTCACGAGAGAACTCCTCCCGAGCACGCGCCCCGGGATGCTTCGACAAGCTCAGCAACCCAGACTCTCTCCACACTGGGTCCCTGAGCCTGTCGAAGCGTCCCACCCCGAGACACCTCGGACTCAGTGACCCCGCAGAACCGAGGAGTATGCTCTCCCCTTGGGTCGAGTGACCCGATGAGTCCCGAAAGGCGGTGATGGCGATGTCCGACGATAGTAACGACGCCGCCCTCGCTGCGTCGCGACTCCCTGCGCTCGCGCGTTGAGCATCCGCTCCGCGTTCGCACGTCGATCTCCGCAGTCCCGGGTGGCGTCCTCCGCATCCTGACGAACCCGCGCACCCGACCCCGGTCGGCGTGCGTCTGCGAGAGAAGAAGCACTCCCATGGCCCTGATCGACAACGGCGTGTACGTCCACGGACGTCGCGTGGAGACCCCCCAGAACCTCGACGAGACCTACCGCATCCTCGACTCCGTCGGCGGCATCGCGTGGATCGGCCTCTACCGACCGAGCCCCGAAGAGGTCGCCTCGGTCGCGCGCGAGTTCGATCTGCATCCGCTCGCCGTCGAAGACGCGCTCTCGGGCCACCAGCGCTCCAAGGTCGAGCGCTACGGCGACACGCTCTTCGCGGTGCTGCGGCCGGCGCGCTACCGCGACGAGCAGGAGTCCGTCGAGTTCGGCGAGCTGCACCTGTTCATCGGACCCGACTTCGTGGTGACGATCCGGCACGCCGAGTCGCCGAACCTCGCGGCCGTGCGGCGGCGGATGGAGGCGCACCCCGAGCTGCTCGCGATGGGCCCCGAGGCCGTGCTCTACGCGATCCTCGACGAGGTCGTCGACGAGTACGAGCCGATCGTCGCCGGACTCGAGAACGACATCGACGAGATCGAGGACCAGCTCTTCGGCGACAGCGACGACGACGCCCTCTCGCGCCGCATCTACGAGCTCTCGCGCGAGGTCATCAACTTCCAGCGGGCGGTGCACCCGCTCACCGGCATGCTCGAGTGGCTGCGCCGAGGGTCCGACAAGTACCGCATCGACGAGGAGCTGCAGCGGTCGCTGCGCGACGTGCTCGACCACACGATCCGCGTGAACGAGCGGGTCGACTCGTTCCGCGCGATCCTCGAGAACGCCCTGCGCGTGCACTCCGCTCTCGTCGCGCGGCGGCAGACCGACACGAGCATCGCGCAGAACGACGAGATCAAGAAGATCTCCTCGTGGGCCGCGATCATCTTCGCCCCCACCCTCGTCGGCACCGTTTACGGCATGAACTTCGAGGTCATGCCCGAGCTGCACTGGGCGTTCGGCTACCCGCTCGCGCTGGGCGCGATGGCCGCCTTCGCGATCGGTCTCTTCGGGGTGTTCAAGTACAAGCGCTGGCTCTGAGCGGGGCGCGACGCGCGACGGGAGGAGAACTCCGCTTCCGCAGGAGGCATCCGCTCTTTCGATCCTGCGGAGCGCGAGATCTCCTCCCGTTGCGCGGCCTCATGCACGACGTCGGATGCTGTGGATAGGGTCGGAGGCGTGTCCGACACCACCGCCCCCACCGCCGCGTCCGATCTCGCCCGCCTCTCCGGCCTGCTCGCGGGCGGCGACCCGCTGACCTGGGTGATCACCGGAGACTCGATCACCCACGGGCTCGTCTTCACGCAGGGCGGCCGCAGCTACGCCGAGCACCTGCACGAACTCGTTCGCGGTGAGCTCGAGCGGGTGCGCGACATCGTCGTGAACTCGGCGATCAGCGGGCACCGGATCGTCGACATCCTCGGAGACTTCGAGCGCCGGGTGTCGTCGTGGCGACCCGACGTGGTGACGCTCATGATCGGCACGAACGACCTCTCGACCGGTGGACCGCAGCCGGTCATCTCGCCCGAGGAGTACGCCGCCTCGCTGCGCGAGTTCGTCGCCCGGGTGCGTGCACTCGGCGCGGTCGCGGTGCTGCAGACCCCGCCGCCGATCGACATCGCCAACGCTCCGGAGCGGGCTCGTGTCGCCGAATTCGCGGATGCCGTGCGGCAGGTCGCCGCGAGCGAGGACGTCATCCTCGTCGATCAGTACGCCCGGCTCATCGAGCTCGGCGCGGGCGGCGTCCCGTGGGGTCTGATGGGCGACCCGTTCCACCCGAACGCGGCCGGGCACGCCGCCCTCGCGCTCGAGATCGCGACGGTGCTCGGCATCCGCCCGAAGCCGGAGCGCTCACGCACGCTGCCGCTGCTCGAGGCGCAGGTCGGCGCGGCGCGCATCTACAGCTGACGCGGTTGTGCGGGGCGGGGCCCTTCGACAGGCTCAGGGACCCAGGAGGCGCGGGGCGGGACCCTTCGACAGGCTCAGGGACCCAGTCACTGGGTCGCTGAGCCTGTCGAAGCGCCCCCGGACGCGCTCAGGCGTCGTCGCGGCTGATGTGGTCGAGCAGCGCGTCGCCCGAGGCGAAGGAGATCGTCTCGACCCCGTCGTCTTCGGCGACCTCGACGCCGTCGACCTCGAGTTCCTCGTCGAGCTGCACGAGGATGCGCGAGTCGGGGAACTGCCTCGGGGCGTCGAACGACACGAGCACGGCATCCGCGAAGACGACGACCGAGGTGGCCTCCATGTCATCGCGCAGGTCGATGCGCTCACTGACCTCGGACTCGCCGACGGCCTCCTCGATGTCGGACGCGGCCTCGTCGACGATCGCGCGCCAGCGCTTCTCGGTGATCGACAGGATGCGCTCGACACCCGCGACCAGCTCGTCGGTGTCGGCCTCGGCATCCGCGTCGCCGTCTTCGATCTCGGGGTCGATGTTGACGTTCACGTCGGTGCCGGCGGCCTCGAGGTGGGCGCGGCCGTGCACGATGCCGTCCTCGGCGACCGGTTCGTCGAGGTGGCCGCTCTCGATGACGGCGGCCAGGAGTTCGTCGAGTGCAGTGGTCATGTTCCCATCCTTGCCGACAACTCCCGTCTCCGGTCTGGCTATGATTAATTCATGTCGTCAAGTAACCCCGTTCCGGACAGCGCCGTTCCGGAAGCCACGCACCTGCGCAACGGAGGCGTGAGCCTCGTCGTCATGACCGACCAGTTCGGCGCCCCGACCATCGCGCACTGGGGTGCGCCACTGACGGATGCCGACGTCCCCGGCCTCCTCGCGACCGCCACCCCGGCCGTGATGAACAGCTCGCTCGACATCGCCCGCTCGTTCTCGATCGCGCCCGGCCGCGCGCACGGCTGGTCGGGCACCCCGGCGATCGAGGCGACAGCAGCGGATGCCGTGATCGACGGGTTCACGCTGACCCGGACGGTGCAGACGGATGCCGCGAGCGCGAGCTTCGTGCTGGTGGATGCCCGCGCCACCGTCGAGGCGACGTTCACGTTCGTGCTCGACGACGCCGGCGTGCTGCACTCCTCCGTGACCCTCGAGAACATCGGCGCCGAGCATCCGGTCGACGTCGCCGCCGTGCGCTCGCTGCTGCCGCTGCCCGCCCGCGCCGCCGAGGTCGCCGATTTCACGGGCCGCTGGACGAACGAGAAGGTGTCGCAGCGCGCCGCGATCCACGACGGCACCTGGCTGCGGTCGTCGCGCCGCGGTCGCCCCGGCCACGACTCCTCGTTCCTGACCCTCACCGGCACCGAGGGCTTCCGCTTCCGCTCGGGTGAGGTCTGGGCAGCGCACCTCGCGTGGGGCGGCAACCAGGAGATGCTGGTCGAGCGTCTGCCCGAGGGCGCCGGCGCCCACCGCTCGGTCCTCGGAGGCGGCGAACTCGTCGATGCGGGCGAGGTGCGTCTGCAGCCCGGCGAGACGTACGGCTCGCCCGAGCTGCTCTCAGCCTGGAGCGACGAGGGGATCGACGGCGTGACCGCCCGGTTCCACGCGTCGATCCGGTCGCGCCCGAGCCACCCGAAGACGCCGCGACCACTGCTGCTCAACACGTGGGAGGCCGTGTACTTCGACCACGACCTCGACACCCTCACCGCGCTCGCGACGACCGCCGCCGAGCTGGGCGTGGAGCGGTTCGTGCTCGACGACGGCTGGTTCCGCGGGCGCCGCGACGACCACGCGGGCCTCGGCGACTGGTTCATCGACGACGACGTGTGGCCCGAGGGCCTCGCACCTCTGTCGGCACGCGTGCACGATCTCGGCCTCGAGTTCGGCCTGTGGTTCGAGCCCGAGATGGTGAACCCCGACTCCGATCTGGCGCGGCAGCATCCGGACTGGCTGCTCGGCGAGAACCCGCTGCTCGCGTCGCGCCACCAGTTCGTGCTCGACTTCTCGCGCGACGACGTGGTCGACTACATCGTCGAGCGCCTCGACGACGTGATCACCCGCGCCCGTGTGGACTTCGTCAAGTGGGACCACAACCGCGACCTGCACGCCTCGCTCGATGCGCGCGGCCGGCGCCGCGTGCACGCCCACACGCTCGGGGTGTACCGCGTGCTCGACGAGATCCGTCGCCGGCATCCGCGTCTCGAGATCGAATCGTGCGCCTCGGGCGGAGGCCGCACCGACCTCGGCACCCTCGCCCGCACCGACCGCGTCTGGGCGTCGGACTGCAACGACCCGATCGAGCGCCAGAGCATCCAGCGCGGCACGCAGACGCTGCTGCCGCCGGAGTTGATCGGCGCGCACGTCGGCCCGACGGTCTCGCACACCACCGGTCGGCACGCGTCGTTCGCGTTCCGTGCCGCGACCGCCCTGTTCGGCCACGCCGGTCTCGAGTGGGACCTGACGACGGCATCCGACGACGACCGCGCCGCGATCGCCGCGTGGACCGCCCTCTACCGCGAGCTGCGCGGCCTCCTGCACTCGGGCGTGACGGTGCGCGGCGACGACGTCGACCCCGGCGCCCTGCTGGACGGCGTCGTGAGCGCCGACCGCGGAGACGCCGTGTTCGCGTGGGTGCGCACCGAGACCAGCGCGACTGCGCAGTCGCCGCGCGTACCGATCCCCGGCCTCGACCCCGCCACGACCTACCGCGTGCGGGTGCGCGACGAGATCGGCGGGGCGCACCGCCACCAGGTCGCCGACCCGGCCTGGCTCACGGCATCCGACCTCACCCTCACGGGCGCGGTGCTCGCGCAGGGCCTCCCCCTGCCGGTGCTCAACCCCGGCAACGCGCTGCTCCTGCAGTTCACGGCCGTGTAGTCCGCGGGATCCGCCCCCGCCCTGCACCATCCGACCCGCCCCGGCACAACTTCGGAGATCGCACCACGACACCCCGCGACGGATGTCGTCGCGTCGGCGTGTCTCCTCCGATCTCCGAAGTTGTGACGCGACACACTCGCGTTGACAAGGAAACTGAGTTGACTCATAATTGAGTAAACTCGACCTTGGGAGACGCCACATGCGCGCGTTCGCGTTCGACACCTACTCACAGCCGCTGCACGAAGTCGCAGCTCCCGAGCCCGAACTCGGCGAGCGCGACGTCCTCGTGCGCGTCGACGCGGCCGGCGTCAACCAGCTGGACGAGAAGATCCGCGCGGGAGAATTCAAGGCGATCCTGCCCTCCCCACTGCCCCTCGTCCTCGGTCACGATGTCGCCGGAACCGTGCTGCGCATCGGGTCGGAGGTCACGGGATACGCCGTGGGCGACCGGGTGTTCGCCCGCCCCCGCGACCATCGGATCGGCACCTTCGCCGAGCGCATCGCGATCGATCAGGACGACGTCGCCCCCGCGCCCACGTCGATCGGCATCGTCGAGGCGGCATCACTGCCGCTCGTGGCGCTGACGGCGTGGCAGGCACTCGTCGAGAGGGGCGGGCTGACAGCGGGCCAGAAGGTGCTCGTCCATGCGGGTGCGGGCGGAGTCGGCACGATCGCGATCCAGCTCGCCGCGCACCTCGGAGCGCACGTCGCCACCACGACCTCGGCGAAGAACGCGGACTTCGTGCGCGACCTCGGCGCCGATGTCGTGATCGACTACCGTACCCAGGACTTCGCGCAGGAGCTCTCCGGCTACGACCTCGTGCTCGACAGCCTCGGCGGCGAGAACCTCGAGAAGTCGCTGCGCGTCCTGCGCCCCGGAGGGAAGGCGATCGGGATCGCAGGTCCTCCCGACCCCGCCTTCGCGCGCGCGGCGGGGCTCAACCCCCTCCTCCGCCTCGCGATCGCGGCCCTGAGCCGCAAGGTCCGCGCGCAGGCGAAGAAGCGCGGCGTCGGTTACGAGTTCCTGTGGATGAGGGCCGACGGCTCGCAGCTGCGAGAGATCGCCGCACTCGTCGACAGCGGCAGCATCCGCCCCGTCGTGGGCGCGACGTTCCCGTTCGACGAGACCCCGCAGGCCCTGGCCGCGCTCACGCGCGGTGGCCTGCGCGGCAAGGTCGTCGTCACAGGTGCGGGGGCGGGCGCCTGACCCGCCCCCGCACTCGCCCTCAGCCCTGCGCGAGCTGCGGGTAGACCACCTCGAGCGGAGCCGAGAGCCCGGCCTTGGCCTGCACCGACGTGTCATCGGCGAGAACCTCGTAGCCACCGGCCTCGAGCGTGTCGAAGATTTGGGTGACGAGATCGGCCGGGTCGAGCTTGGGGCTCGTGGCGTGCGCCGCCATCGCGGTGTCGACGTAGCCGACGTGCACCCCGACGACCTGCACACCCGCGGGCTGCAGCTCGAGCCGCAGCGAGTTGGTGGCCGACCAGAGGGCCGCCTTGGTCGCCGAGTAGATCCCGGCGACGGCGTACCACGACAGGGCCGAATGGATGTCGATGATGGCGGTCTCCTCTTCGCGCGCGGAGAGCACGGGTGCGAACGCGCGCGCGAGGAACAGCGGTCCCAGGAAGTTCGTCTCGACGTTGTGGCGGATCTCCTCGTCGGTGTGGGTGAGGATGCCGGGGGTGGGGGTCGAGGCGCCCGCGTTGTTGATGAGCACGGTGACGTCGGATGCCGCGGCGACGACGTCCGCGATCGACGCCGCATCCGTGACGTCGAGCGCCAGCGGCACCACGCGCGGATCCGCCCAGTCGCGGGGCTGACGGGCGGTCGCATAGACCTTCGCCGCGCCGCGGGCGAGGGCTTCATCGACCAGACGCGTGCCGATGCCTCCGTTCGCTCCGGTGACGAGGACGACGGCGTGGGTGAGCGAGGTCATGAGGACTTCCTTCGGGTCGTGGAACAATGATTCCTGTCGCCCGTGCGCACACGATAGCGACTAAACTCATAACTGAGTTTGATCAGTATCTATTCCGAGGGGAACCGCATGCCCACTGAGACTGCGCCTCTCGGCAGGCGGGAACGGAACAAACAGGCGAAGCTCGAGCGCATCGTCGCCGCCGCCGGTGCGCTGTTCGCCGAGCACGGCGTCGACGAGGTCACCACCCAGCAGATCGCCGACGCGGCCGACATCGGCACCGGCACCCTCTTCCTGTATGCGAAGACCAAGGGCGAGCTGCTGCTCCTCGTCCAGAACTCGCTCTACGCCGGCGCCCACGAACGCGGCCTCGCCGCCGCGGCCAACGCGCGCACGGCACTCGACGGGATGATGGCGCTGCTGACGCCCGTCATCGAGTGCAACCGAGCACAGGTCGAGAACGGGCGCACCTATCTGCGCGAGATGGCCTTCGGCGACCCGACCGAACCCCACCACGCCGCCGCGCTGAGCATCGCGGGCGAGACCGAGCGGGCTCTCGCCGAGACCCTCACCCGCCTCGCCGAGATCCCTGAGGCCGAGGCATCCGTCCTCGCGCACGTGGCGACCTCGATCCTGTTCGTCAGCATGGCGTCCCGCGGCGCCGAGGCCGGCGTGGCGGAGATCGTCGAGAGCGTGCGCACGCAGATCGCAGCGATCCTCCCGCGCTGATCCCGGCCCGCCGCCGCGCGAAGAGGGGCTGGTGCGCGAATCGGCACACCGATATCTTGGCCGCATCTGCAGTCGAGAGGGCGGGGTGGCTCATGTCTCATGTGGTGGCAACCGGAGCGGGCAAGGCGATGATGGAGCGTCGGAACGATCCGACGCACGACTACATCCTCGGGCTCACGCGCAAGAAGCGACCCCGGGTCCTCTTCGTCGGCACGGCGACAGGAGACGACGCCGCCTACATCGTGAGCTTCTACTCGACGTACGACTCCGACCGGTGCGCACCGCACCATCTTCCGCTCTTCCACCGGGCCGTCGACGATCTCGCAGGCTTCGTGAAGGGCTTCGACGTGATCCACGTCGGCGGCGGCAACACCGCCAACATGCTCGACGTATGGAAGCGGCAGGGCCTCGACGAGATCATGCGCGAGATGTGGGATGACCCCGACTCGAACGTCGTGTTCACGGGCGGCAGCGCCGGGGGTATCTGCTGGTTCGAGGGCGGAACCACAGACAGCTACGGCCCGACCCTCCAGGTGCTCCCCGAGGGACTCGGCTTCCTGCACGGCAGCTTCTGCCCGCACTACGACGCCGAGGATCAGCGGCGCCCGCTCTTCCACGACTCGCTGCTGAGCGGCGAGCTCGCGACGGGCTACGCGGTCGGTAATCTCCAGTCGCTGCACTTCGAGAACGCCGACTTCGTCACCGCGATCAGCCCGGTCGAGAACCCCCTGGCCCTGCGGGTCGAGGCCATCGACGGACGCATCGTCGAGACCGAGCTCGCGACCGAGATCCTCACGGGCACCGGCCCCATCACGCGGGGGCCGTCGTCATGAACGACAACGTGTGGATCCTCATCGCGCAGCTGATCGTCGTCATCCTCGCCATCTACATGGGCACCCGCACGAGCGGGATCGGCCTGGGCGTCTGGGGGCTCGTCGGCGTCGCCGTGCTGATCTTCGTCTTCGGCGAAGCACCCGGCAACGCCCCGGTGGATGCCGTCTTCATCGTCATCACGGTCATCACCGCGGCATCCACGATGCAGGCGGCCGGAGGCATCGACTGGATGGTGTCGGTCGCGGCGAAGGTGATCCGGCGCAGGCCGAAGTCGGTGGTGTTCCTCGCCCCCGCCATGTCGTTCCTCTTCACGGTCGGCGCGGGCACCGGCAACATCTTCTACCCGCTCCTGCCCGTCATCTACGACGTGTCGTACCAGCAGAAGATCCGCCCCGAACGCGCGCTGTCGGTCTCGGCGGTCGCCTCGCAGGTCGGCATCCTCTGCTCTCCCGTCTCGGCCGCGACCGCGTCGATGGTCGTGCTGCTCGCCCCTCAGGGCGTCGACCTCGGTGGACTGCTGCTCATCATGTGGCCCGCATCCATCGCGGGCCTGTTCGTCGCCGCTCTCGTCATGCTGCGCCACGGCAAGGACCTCGAGGACGACCCCGAGTTCCAACGTCGTCTCGCCGACAAGCAGATCAAGCCGCCGACGGTGGATGCTCACGAGCACAAGCTCGCGCCGACCGCCGTGCTCTCGGCTGCGCTGTTCCTCATCGGCGTCGGTGTGATCGTGTTCTTCGGACTCTTCGAGGGCCTGCGTCCGGTGATCGGCACCGATGACTCCGGCGACCCGGTGCGACTCAGCGTCACCGTGATCATCGAGGTCGTGATGGGTGTGATCGCGGCGCTGATCTTCGTGTTCTGCAAGGTCAAGGCATCCGATGTTCCGAAGCAGCCGACATTCCCGGCCGGCCTCGTCGGTGCGATCGCCCTCTTCGGAATCGCCTGGCTCGCCAACACCTTCGTCGCCGCGAACCAGACCCTCATCGTCGACGGGCTCGGATCGGTGGTCTCGGGATCGTCGGCGTTCCTCGGGGCGCTGCTGTTCGCGCTCGCCCTCTTCGCGGTCGCGATGCTCACCACCAGCCAATCGAGCGCGACCAACGCGATCGTGCCGATCGGCATCACGATCGGTCTGCCCGCACCTCTCCTGGTCGGGCTCTGGCCATCGACGATGGGCATCTACACGCTGCCCGCCAACGGCAGCCAGGTCGCGACCGTCGCCTTCGACCAGACCGGCACGACGAAGATGGGCAAGTACGTCTTCGACCACTCGTTCCAGCTGCCGAACCTCGTGTACGTCGGCGTCGCGATCATCGTCGGAGTCACGCTGTCGTTCCTGTTCGCGTGACATGACGGCGCACGCGCAGGGCGGGCCGGCGGCATGACGGATGCCGTCGGCCGCTCGGCCCTGCGCCAGTTCCTGCTCGGGCTGGCGCAGGGGATGAACGCCTCGGCCGAATCGGTCGACCGCATCCGCGACACCATGACCGAGGTGGCCGACGCCTACGGAGGCGACGACACCGACTTCGTGGTGCTGCCGACGATCATCCTCGTCGAGACGGGCGACGACGAGGAGTCGCGGGTCGCGATCCGCTCGGCGACGAACGCCTCGTTCCGCTTCGATCAGATCGCCGCTCTCTACGAGCTGATCGCGCGGGCCAGGGCCGGCGAGGTGCCGCCGCTCGACGGCATCCGTCGTCTGAACGAGATCGGCGCGATGCGCCCGCGCCTCGGCTGGGTCACCCGCACGTTCGGCCACGCCGTGCTGACGACCGGCCTCGCGCTGCTGCTCACCCCCACCTGGCAGGGCGCGATCGTCGCGTTCGCGCTCGGCGCGGGGATCGGACTGCTCAAGCTCGTGCGCTCGCCCACACTGCAGCTCGTGCTGCCGATCGCCGCCGCGTTCGTGTGCGCGACGGCGGTTTTCTTGCTCGCGGAGGTGATCGAGATCGGCGACCCGATCCGCCTGCTGATCGCGCCGCTGGTGACGTTCCTGCCCGGCGGGGTGCTGACCACCGCGACCGTCGAGCTCGCCGCGGGGCAGATGATCTCGGGGGCGTCGAGGCTGGTCTACGGCTTCGTGCAACTCGCTCTGCTGGCCTTCGGCATCCTCGCCGCCGGCACCGTGATCGGCGTCGAATCCCGCTCGTACGAACCCCTCGCCGCGAGCGCCTTCCTGCCGTGGTGGGTGGCGCTCATCGGCATCCTGGTCTTCGCTCTCGGCAACTACCTGCATTTCTCGGCGCCCGCCTCGACGTTCGGTTGGGTGCTGCTGGCGCTGGTGGTGGCGTACGCCGGCCAGTGGGCGGGGTCGGAGCTCCTGGGTCCGACGATCGGCGGTTTCATCGGCGCCGTCGCGATGACCGTGGTGGTGTTCTGGATCGCCTCCCTGCGCCACGGCGCGCCCGTGCAGATCACCTTCCTTCCCGCCTTCTGGCTGCTCGTCCCCGGGGCCGCCGGCCTCGTCGGGCTCACCGAAGCCGTGGCGACCGACAGCGGCCTGACAGACTTCGTCGAGGCGCTCGTGTCGGTCATGTCGATCGCGTTGGGCGTGCTCATCGGCACCGCCCTCTACCGCGTCGTGCATCACGGAGCCGAGGAGATCGTGCAGTTCGTGGTGCCGCCGCCGGCCGCCGTCGCCGAGGCCCCGCGCGGCGTGTGGGATCGCCTGCTGCCCTGGCGGCACTAGGCGCCCGCGCCCCGCTGGCCCGCTTGCCCCGGAGTTCCGAGGGCACCACTATTCGGTGTTGCTAAGTACCAGTACCTAGTGTTACTTTGTACCGGTACCCAGCAACACTGAGTACCACGCATGACGGAAGGAGATCCTGGTGGGCAAACAGATGACCGAGATGCTCAAGGGCACCCTGGAGGGCATCGTCCTGGCTCTCCTCGCCGAGCAGCCGGCCTACGGGTACGAGATCACCACCCGCATCCGCGATCACGGATTCACCGAGATCGCGGAGGGCACGATCTACGCCCTGCTCGTGCGCGTCGAGCAGAAGAAGCTCGTCGACGTCGAGAAGGTCCCGAGCGAGAAGGGGCCGCCGCGCAAGGTGTACTCGCTGAACGCGGCCGGCACCCAGGAGCTCGAGGAGTTCTGGAAGACCTGGAACTTCCTCGCGCAGCACATCGAACGACTCAACACGAACAACACCGACGAGGAGAACTGACATGACCGCGAAGTGGATCGAAGCGCTCACCGGATCGCTCGAGCAGAAGAAGCAGTACAAGCAGGCGAAGGCTCGGCTCGACGCCCTGCCCGAGCCCTACCGCGCGACGGCGGATGCCTTCCACCGGTACTTCATGTACTACGGAGGCATCACCGAGGGCGACACCCTCGTGCAGATGATCGCCGACTACGCCGACCTGTGGGAGCGCGCCGCGATCGACGGCACCCCGATCAGCGCCATCGTCGGCGACGACCCGGTGGAGTTCGCCGAGAACTTCGCCCGCGCGTACAGCGGAAAGCAGTGGATCGACAAGGAGCGGGCGCGCCTGATCAAGGCCGTCGACGACGCACTCGACAAGGAGAAGGAGTCATGACCGCAGCCATCAGCGTCACCGGCATCGAGAAGTCCTACAAGGACCTCCACGTGCTGAGGGGCGTCGACTTCGAGGTCGCGGCGGGGTCGATCTTCGCGCTGCTCGGCTCGAACGGCGCCGGCAAGACCACCATGGTGCGCATCCTCTCGACGCTGCTGACGGCGGATGCCGGCACGGCGACCGTACGCGGATTCGACGTCGCGAGAGAACCGCTGAAGGTGCGCGAGTCGATCAGCCTGACCGGCCAGTTCGCCGCCGTCGACGAGATCCTCACCGGGCGTGAGAACCTCGTGCTCGTCGCGAAGCTGCGGCACCTTCTCGACGCCGGGCGGATCGCCGACGATCTACTCGCCCGCTTCCGGTTGACGGATGCCGGTGGCCGGAAGGTCGGCACCTACTCCGGCGGCATGCGCCGCCGCCTCGACATCGCGATGAGCCTGATCGGCGATCCCGCGGTCATCTACCTCGACGAGCCCACGACGGGCCTCGACCCCGAGGCCCGACTCGAGGTGTGGCAGGTCGTGAAGGAGCTCGCGCACACCGGCACCACCGTGCTGCTCACCACCCAGTACCTCGACGAGGCCGAGCAGCTCGCCGATCGCATCGCGATCCTGCACGAGGGACGCATCATCGCGAACGGCACGCTCGCCGAGCTGAAGGCACTGCTGCCTCCCGCGAAGGTCGAGTACGTCGAGAAGCAGCCGACGCTCGAGGAGATCTTCCTCTCGCTGGTCGGCCCTCGGACACGCAAAGACGGGGTCGCTGAGCCTGTCGAAGCGTCCCACCCCGAAGCATCCACGAAGGAGGACCGTTCATGAGCACGCACTTCGTCGCCGACACGGCGACCCTCACCGGACGGTCGATGCGGCACATCTTCCGCAGCGCCGACACCATCATCACCACGGCGGTCACCCCGATCGCCCTGATGCTCCTGTTCGTGTACGTCTTCGGCGGGGCTCTGCGTCAGAGCACCGGGCAGGAGAACTACGTGAACTATCTGCTCCCCGGCATCCTGCTGATCGCGATCGCATCGGGCATCGCCTACACGGCGTTCCGCCTCTTCACCGATCTGCAGAGCGGGATCTTCGAGCGATTCCACTCCATGCCGATCGCCCGATCGAGCGTGCTGTGGGCGCACGTGCTCACCTCGCTCGTCGCGAACGCGATCACGCTGGCGATCATCTTCGGCGTCGGTTTCCTGATGGGATTCCGCACCGGGGCGAGCGTCGGGGCGTGGTTCGCGGTGATCGGCATCCTGCTGCTGTTCACCCTGGCGCTCACGTGGCTGGCGATCATCGCCGGCCTCAGCGCCAAGACGGTCGACGGGGCGAGCGCGTTCTCGTACCCGCTGATCTTCCTGCCGTTCATCAGCTCGGCCTTCGTGCCGACCGACACGATGCCCGGACCCGTGCGCTGGTTCGCCGAGAACCAGCCGGTCACGTCGATCGTGAACACGATCCAGGCGCTGTTCGCCGGGGAGCCCGTGGGGTCCGAGATCTGGGTCGCCCTCGCCTGGTGCGTCGGCATCCTGATCGTCGCCTACGCCTTCGCGATGCTCGCCTACCGCAAGAAGGTGCGCTGATCCGGGCCGGCAGTCGCACCCAACTCAGGAACAATCGATCGAAACCGCCCCGGAACGGCCGTCCGGGGCGGTTTTGTGTGCGGTCTTCCTGAATTGGGTACGCGTCGGTTCAGCCCGTCCGGAGCCATCGCGACGTTCGCCCGCTGCGGCACGGTGCGCTGAGCGGCGGCGTCCGCCGTCGGACGAAGGGCCCGGCGCACGCGGTACTGAGCAGATCTCACGCACCTGAGGACCGCTCGCGCGAACTGCTCCTCAGGTGCGTGTGAAGTCCCCACGAACGTGCGGATCGACCCCGCCCCGGGCGGAGAAAACACCGATGGGCGGAGGATTCGAGAAGAATCCTCCGCCCATCGGTGAGAGATCCGCCCGTCGCGTTGCAGCGCGGGGCGCGACGGAACGTCAGATCAGCTGACGACCCAGTCGAAGTCCGCGCCGTGCTCCTCGAGCCACGCGTCGACCGCTTCGGCTTCGTTGCCCTCGCCGTACTCGTTCACGACGAGGTCCTCGAGCGAACCGTACTGCGCGTCGTCGAGCTTGATCTGCTCGATCAGCTCAGCGGCCTCGGGGAACTCCTCGGCGAAGCCCTTCGTTCCCAGGAAGTGCAGGGCCTCGGCCTCGCCCATGGCACCCATCGGGTCTTCGAGGTCCTTCACGGGGAAGGCGTCGTTGGCCCAGAACGGACGCCACAGCGTCACGACGATGTCCTCCTGCTTGTCGGTCGCCGACTTCAGCTCGGTGAGCATCGCGGCGGTCGACGAGGTGACGAGCTCGTACTCGCCGTCGAGCCCGTACTCGGGGAGCATCTTCTGGGTCTGCGCCGTGAGTCCGGCACCCGGCTCGATGCCGTAGATCTTGCCGTCGAGCTCGGCGCCCTTGCCCGCGAGGTCTTCGATCGAGTTCAGCTCGGAGTACTCCGGAACCGCGATCGTGAGCTTGGCGTTGTCGTAGTAGGCGCCGAGGTCTTCGATCTTGTCGCCGTACTCGTCCATGTAGGACTTGTGGGTGAGCTCGGGCCAGGCCGACGGGTAGATGTCGACGTCGCCCTGCGCGAGACCCGTGTAGAGCGGGCCCGCCTCGGTGAGCGTCTTCATCTCGACGTTGTAGCCGATCTTCTCGAGCTGGTCCTGCAGCAGGTACGCGGTGCTGAGACCGTCGGTCCACGCCGGGAGGTAGCCGAGCGTGATCGTGCCCTTGTCGCCCGAGCCGGCGTTGCCGCTGTCGGAGCCGCCTCCGGTGCCGCCCATGCCGTCGCCGCTGCAACCGGCGAGGGTCAGGGATGCTGCGGCGCCGATCGCCGCGATGGTCAGGAGCTTCTTCTTCATGTGTATCTCTCTCGTTCCGTATGGATCACTGTGTGCGGTGGTGCTGCGGGATCGATATGCCGTCTTCCCGAGCCTGGGAAGGTGACATATCGATCCCGCGGGGGGGTTAGGCGGTGGTGACCGGGGCGCGGCGGGGCGACGCGACGTGGCGCTCGGCCTCGTCGGCGGCATCCGTCGCGTCTCCGGAACCGGCGGACGCCGAGGGGGATGCCGTCACCCGGTGCGAGGCACGGCGACGCGCGAGCATGCCGAGCAGCGACGACGGGTTCTCACCCAGCGTGCCCAGCGCCGCGGTCACGCGGTCGAGGAACACGGCGATGAGCACGACGCCCAGACCCGCTTCGACGCCCTTGGCGATGTTGATGGTCGAGATCGCTTCTACGACGAGCTTTCCGAGGCCGTCGGCGCCCGCGATACCGGCGATGACCGCCATCGACAGGGCGAGCATGATGACCTGGTTGACGCCGGCGAGGATGGTCGGCATCGCGAGCGGCAGCTGGATGCCGCGCAGGATCTGCCCCGGCTTGGCGCCGAACGCCTGCCCGGCCTCGACGGTCTCGGAATCGACCCCGCGGATGCCGAGCTCGGTCAGTCGCACGCCCGGGGGCAGAGCGAAGATCACGGTCGCGACGACGCCCGGCACCACGCCGATGCTGAAGAACACGATGGCGGGGATCAGGTAGACGAAGGCGGGCATCGTCTGCATGAAGTCGAGCACGGGCTTGAGGATCGTGCGCACGGTGGCGTTGCGGGCCGACCAGATGCCGAGCGGGATGGCGATGATGATCGCGATCACGGCGGCGACGAGCACCAGCGCGAGCGTCTGCATCGCGGGAACCCAGAGGTTCATGGCGACGATGAGCCCGAACGAGATCACGGTGCCGATCGCGAGCTGCCACGAGCGCACCAGCCACGCGATGAGCGCGGCGATCACGATGATGACGATGAAGTGCGGGCTGAGCAGCGCGCGCGTCAGACCATCGACGAGGAAGCCGACCACGAACGAGATCCCGCTGAGCAGGCCGTCGAGGTTGTCCCTGACCCAGTCGACGCCGGTCGCGACCCAGGAACCGAGAGGAATGCGGAAGCCGTCCATCAGCGCACCTCCCCGACGGTCGATGCGTCCGAGCCCGTCGCGGGCTCCGCCGTCCATCCGTCGTTGAGCACCGCGTCGACCTCGGCCTGCGGCATGGGCTGCAGCGGCAGCGTGAGCTCACCGGTGGCGTTCGGCCCGGGGCCGAGCGCCGCGAGCAGGGTGATCCGCGGGATGACGCCGACCAGGCGGCCCTCGGCATCGGTCACGGCGAGGGGGAGCGACGACTCGACGGCGGGGACGAAGAGGTTCATCAGCACCTCGTCCTCGCTCACGCTCTGCGGCACGGGCTTGATGATGTCGCGCAGGCTGGCGGTGCCCTTGCGCACCAGCTTCACGGCATCCCGGTCGGTGACGATCCCGACCAGCTTGCGGTCGCGGCCGACGACGTAGGTCGCCGACATGAACGCGTCGCGCATCTGGCGGAGCGCGGTACGGGGGCCGGCGCCCTCGGCGACGACGGGGCGCGGGCGCTCCATGACGTTGCCGGCGGTGAGCACGCGTGCGCGGTCGACATCCTGCACGAACTGCTCGACGTAGTCGTTGGCGGGGTCGGTGAGGATGTCTTCCGGCGTGCCGATCTGCACGATGCGGCCGTCGCGCATCACCGCGATCCGGTCGCCGAGGAACATCGCCTCGTTGAGGTCGTGCGTGATGAACACGATCGTCTTGTGCAGCTTCTGCTGCAGCTCGAGCAGCTGCTCCTGCATCTCGCGGCGGATGAGCGGATCGAGGGCGCTGAACGCCTCGTCCATGAGCAGGATCTCGCTGTCGGCGGCGAGCGCGCGGGCGATGCCGACGCGCTGCTGCATTCCGCCCGAGAGTTCGGACGGCATCTTCTCGCCCTGGCCCTCGAGGCCCACGAGCGACAGGATCTCCTCGGCCTTGGCCAGGCGCTCGGCCTTGGCGACGCCGCGCAGTTCGAGAGGGTAGGCGACGTTCGCGGCGACCGTGCGGTGCGGAAGCAGGGCGAAGTGCTGGAAGACCATCGATACGCGGTCGCGACGGATCTCGCGCAGCTGCTGCGCCGGGATGCCGGTGATCGGGTCGCCGTTCACCGTGACGGATCCGTCGGTGGCGGGGTGCAGGCCGTTGAGCATGCGGATGATGGTGGACTTGCCGGAGCCGGAGAGCCCCATGATGACGAAGATCTCACCGCGGTTGACGGTGAAGCTGGCGTCGATGACGGCGGCGGTTCCCGCCTCGGCGACCTGCGTTCGGCTCTCGCCCGCCTTCAGCCGGCGGACGGCCTGGTTCGGATTCTTCCCGAACACTTTGAAAAGATTGCGCGCTTCTAGAACGGTTTCGGACACGTTTCCCCTGCGGCTCGCCTTCGGGTGGCTGAGCCTGCTTCGGTTACGCCCGGGTGATGCTCTCGAGGCCGTTCGACATGTCTGCTGTGGCGGCACGGACGGCGGATTTCGGATCCACCGCGATAGAGCAACGACCGTACGCCCACGCCTCTTCGCAGCACAGCTCATCGAAAGAAGGACGTGGTCGCGGACTGGTCTTCGGGCCGTCAGGCCCACAGACCAACGTAACGAAATGGCCGGTCAGGGGCAAATCCCGCATCTCGGCATACTCATAGAATGCGCGGCTGACCGGGGAATTGCTCGGGCATCTAGCGAATCTCGGGCGTGCGTGTCGGGAGCGATTCTCGCCTCTCCTGAGGGGTCGAGCCACGCCCTGCGGCGGCATCCGATGGCGACGTGTTCTGACCCCTCAGCGGGGGCGGCGGATGCTGCGCGTCACCGTGAACTTCGGCGTGCGGTGCAGCTGCTCGGTCGGCCCCACCAGACGGGTGAGTTCGGCCCGGTAGCCGAGTGACGAATTGAACACCGTGAAGAGCTCTCCGCCGGGTCGGAGCACACGAGCGGAGGCCTCGAACAGGCGCGTCGCCGCCCCCGTGTGCACGCTCGCCCCGAGGTGGAACGGCGGGTTGAGCAGCACGACGTCGACGGCTGCCGCCGGCACCTCGGAGGCCGCATCGTCGTGGGTGACGGTGACACGGTCGGCGACGCCGTTCGCGACGACGGTCGCACGGGCGGAGGCGACGGCCGCGGCCGAGCGATCGGTCGCGACCACGCGGGCGTCCGGGTGCGCGAGGGCGTACGAGACGGCGAGCGCGCCGGTGCCGCAGCCCAGGTCGAGGACGCGGTGCCCCGTGGGGGACGCTTCGACAAGCTCAGCGACCCAGCTCTCTGCACTGGGTCCCTGAGCGGTACCGGGTCCCTGAGCGGTACTGGGCCCCTGAGCCGCACTGGGTCCCTGAGCTTGTCGAAGGGCCCCGCCCCGCGACAGCCGCAGCACGTCGAGCAGCACCCGCGTCCCGATGTCGAGCTTCGCCCCGGCGAACGCCCCGCCGTGCGCGACGAGCGTCAACCCGTCATGCCTGGCCGTCACCGGGAAAAGCGGCGCGACCGGCACTTCCTTCGGCTCCGATGCGACGACGAGACGCGACTTCCGCTCGGCGCGCTGCGCCTGCACGACGCCGAAGCTGCGCCCGAGCACCTCGTTCTGCGCGATGGTCATGTGCTTCACGCGCCCGCCGGCGACGAGCACCGCATCGGGTGCGGCCCAGCGGGCCACGGCATCCGCGATCTCCTCGAGCTCGGCGAGCGCCTTCGGCAACTGCAGCAGCACGAGTCGCGCGCCGTCGAGCAGCGAGCGGTCGAGTTCGTGGGCGACGAAGCCGTCGATCCCGAGGTCGGCGGCGTTGCGGTCGAGCGCACGGCGACCGGTCGCCAGATCCTGGTGCACGCGGATGCCGCGCAGCCCCGCATCCGTCAGTGCGAGCGTGATCGCCCCGTACTCGTCGCCGATGACCGCGATCTCGGAACCGGCGAGGCCGCGTTCCGCGGCGAGCGCACGCGCGTGACCCGCGAGGAGCAGGTCGGTCGCGTCGTACGCCTGCAGGTTCTCGGCCTCGACATCGGGCCGGCGACGAAGGCGGCTGTAAGGGAACTCCGGCACCTGTTCACTGTACGCGGCGCCCTTCGTCTCGTCGTTGCGCTCCGCCCTCAGGGACCGGTTCCTGAGCGAGCGAAGCGAGACGACGGGCCTCTCGCTCAGGAACCGATGACGGGCGCTCTTGACACCCCCCGCCCGCGCTTCTAGCGTGCGAAGCAGTGGGAGGAGGCTCGCCATGAGCGACGCCATCGAGATCGCCGCGCTGCACAAGAGGTACGGGCGCCACACCGCGCTGCACAGCCTCGACCTGCGGGTCAGACCGGGCACGATCTTCGGCCTGATCGGACCGAACGGCGCGGGCAAGACGACGACGCTCCGCACGCTGGTCGACATCATCCGCCCGACCTCGGGCACGGCGCGCGTGCTCGGTGAGGATCCGCGCCAGGGCGGGGCGGCCCTGCGCCGCCGCATCGGCTACGTGCCGGGCGAGCTCCGACTCGAGGCGCGCACGACCGGCCGGCGGATGCTCGACTTCTACGCCGAGGTCTCGGGCACGGTCTCGCCGCACGACGTGCACGATCTCGCCGACCGGCTGGGGGTCGACCTCGGCCGCCCCGTGCACACGCTCTCGAAGGGCAACAAGCAGAAGCTCGGCCTGTTGCAGGCGTTCATGCACCGCCCCGAGCTGCTGATCCTCGACGAGCCGACGAGCGGTCTCGACCCGCTGGTGCAGCGTGAGTTCCTGCAGATGGTGCGCGAAGCGCGCGATGCCGGGCAGACGGTGCTGCTGAGTTCGCACGTGCTCAGCGAGATCCAGCAGACGGCCGACGAGGTCGCCGTGCTCGCCAACGGCCGCATCGTCGCCGAGGGAGATGTCGCCTCGCTCCGCCTCGGATCGGTGCGGCGGGTACGCGCGACGATCGCGACGACGGATTCCGCGCCCGCCGCCTCGTCGTTCGATCGGCTTCCGGGACTGACCGGTGTCGAGGTGCGCGAGGGCGACGGCATCCTGCACCTGTCGGCGACCGTCGACGGCGCGATCGATCCGTTCGTCAAGGCGCTCGCACCGTTCGAGGTGCGGGATCTCACGGTCGAGGAGCCCGATCTCGAGGAGTCGGTGCTGCGACTGTACGGGGGTGCTTCGGCATCCGCTTCGCCCACCGAGCCGGCCGACGCCGCACCCGCCGAGCACCGCCCGCAGACGCGTCGCGAGCGGCGGGAGGAGGGCGACCATGCGTAGGGTGCTGCCGGTGTTCCGGCGCAGCCTGCGCGAATCGTGGCGCAGCCTCGCCGCGTGGTCGCTCGGCATCGCGGCCGTGCTGTTCCTCTACCTGCCGCTGTATCCGAGCCTGGGCGGCGACGGGCAGTTGAAAGCGCTGCTCGACAGCCTGCCGAAGCAGCTCGTCACGACGCTGGGGTACGACCAGATCTCGACGGGCGCGGGGTACACCGAGAGCACCTTCTACGGACTGATGGGGTTCCTGCTGCTGACGATCGCCGCGGTCGTCTGGGGGTCGGCGGCGATCGCGGGCGCGGCCGAGTCCGGGCGCCTCGAACTCGACCTCGCGCACGGGATCGGGCGGATGCCGTACGCCCTCCAATCCACCCTCTCGGTGCTCGTACGGCTGGCCTGGCTGGGACTCTTCGCGGGGCTGCTCGTATGGGCGATGAACGAGCCGTCGAAGCTCGGCATCGACCCCGTGCGCATCATCGGGGCGAGCGCGGCGCTCGTGGCACTCGCGTTCCTCAGCGCCGCAGGGGCGCTGCTCGCCGGTGCTCTCACCGGGCGCCGAGCCGTCGCGACCGGTGTCGGCGCGGGCATCGCGGTGCTCGGGTACGTCTTCCAAGCGGTGGCGAAGCAGTCGCCCGACGTGGAGTGGCTCAACGCCCTCTCGCCCTACGCGTGGGTCTACCGGCATCCGCCCCTGCTCAACGGGGTCGACCTCGGCGGCCTCGCCCTGGTGTGGGGACTCGGCGTCGTGCTGATCGCGGCATCCGCCCTCGTCCTGCAACGCCGCGACATCCCGGGGTGAAGTCCACCGGGTCCCTGAGCCGCGCTGGATCCCCGAGCCTGTCGAAGGGCCCCATCCCGCGGAATCACCTACGTTAGGGGCATGGCCGAATGGAACGAGATGATCGTCATCTCGCTCGCGGTAGCGGTCGCGGTCGCCCTGCCGATCGTCACGCTCTGGCGGCTCCGCACTCCCGAGCGACGCCGTGACGAATGGCTCGGCGCGAATGCGCGGCCGCGTTCCGCCCGATGGGCGTACGCACTCGGAATCATCCTGCCGTCCATCGGCGGCCTGGGCTGCACGCTTCTCACCCTCACCGGTTATCGACTGGCCCTGGCCCCCGTCGCGCTGTTCGCCGGCCTCCTGGCGTCAGCGGCGATCTCAGCGACCGCGGCGTTTCGCACTCCGCGCGACCTCGACTGACGCGGCCGCCGGGGCCTGCGACGCTTCGACAGGCTCAGCGACCCAGGGGTGACGCGCTGACCCTGGGTCGACGAGGGCCGACCCAGGGTTCACAACTGGGTCCCTGAGCCTTGCCTGCGGGACCCACCGCGCACGACTCAGAAGAACGTGCGCACGAGCTCCACGACGCGATCCGACTCGGCCGACTCGACGACGGGCAGGAAGTGCCACTTGTCGAACGCGGTGCACGGGTGCGAGAGGCCGAGGGCGACGACGTCGCCGATCGCGACGTCCGCGCCGCGCACGAACGTGTGCTGGTCGTTCATCGCGGTGACGGATGCCCCGGCGAGCGGCGCGAGCGCCTCACCGAGATCTCCGGCGACCCCGTGCACGACGGGCAGCCCCTCGTCGAAGGGGAAGTCGCGCTTGCCGCCGTCGAGCAGGGCGAGCGCGGGCTCGGGGTGCGAGACGACCCGCGCGTAGCCGCGCATCGCCGAGCGGAACACCCCGCCCGCCTCCGTGCCGGGGAACGTCTCGTCGAGAGGCGAGATGCCGCGGTAGAAGCCGTCGTCGTGCACGATGTACGCGCCCGATCGCAGCGTGAACCGCGTGCGGGAGTCGCGGGCGATCGCGGTCGCGTAGACCTCGGCGACCAGGTCGAAATAGGCGCTGCCGCCCGCTGTGACGAAGACATCGCCCTCGTCGTAGAGGTCGCCGAGGGCCTCGTGCACGACGAGCTGGTCGGCCAGGTAGGCGCGAACGGCGGCGAGCGCGGCATCCGATCGGTCGTGCCCGAGCGCACCCTCGTAGCCGCCGACGCCGGCGAGGCGGAGCACATCGGATGCCGCGATCCGACGCCCGATCTCGATCGCCGCCTCGACGCTGCGGGCGCCGGTGCGTCCGCCCTCGGCACCCAGCTCGACGCACACGTCGACGCGGCGCGGCAGGTCGGTCCCGCGCAGGGTGCGCTCCATCGCGTCGACCGTCTCGAGGGAGTCGGCCCAGCTGACGAAGCGGAAGTCCGGATCGGCCAGTTCGGCCGCGAGCCACCGCAGCGAGCGCGCGTCGACGACGGCGTTCGCGAGCATGACGCTCTCCAGGCCGAAGGTGCGGGCCGTGCGCACCTGGCCCATGGTCGCGAGGGTGATGCCGGGGCATCCGATGTCGAGCTGGCGCTGCCAGAGCGCGGGGGCCATGGTCGTCTTGCCGTGGGGCATGAGCTGCAGGCCGCGGGCCTCGGTCCAGGCGGCCATGACCAAGAGATTGTGGCGCATCGCGGAGTCGTCGAGCGCGATGATCGGCGTCCAGAACTCCGACAGTCGGGGGCCGGTCGCGAGGAACTCGTCGACGGTCAGGCCGATCGCTCGCCCGGGAAGTCCCTTGTCGCGTGCGGTGAGGAGCTCGTCGCCCCATCCGTCCTGAAGTCGTGCCATGGGGTGTCCTTCGCGTGGGGTTCGTCGGGGGTCCTTACGAATCTACCCGCCCCGACTTGCACGGTGGGGTTGACAAGCCGCCCGGTTAGGGGGTTAGTTAGTCAGGTAAGTAACCACCTAACCGACGGAGGACGCGTGATCGAAGAAGGCAAGCCCCTCTTCCTCCAGATCGCCGAGCAGATCGAGGACTCGATCGTCGACGGTTCGCTGGCCGAGGAGGCCCAGGCGCCCTCGACCAACGAGCTCGCCGCGTTCTACCGCATCAACCCCGCCACCGCAGCGAAAGGAGTCGCGATGCTCACCGACAAGGGCGTCATCTACAAGCGCCGCGGGATCGGCATGTTCGTCGCCGACGGTGCCCGCGGGCGCCTCCTCGGCGAGCGCCGCGCCGCCTTCGCCGACCGGTACATCGACCCGCTGATCACCGAGGCCCGCACACTCGGTCTCGACGCCGACGACCTCGCCGCGATGCTCGCCGAGCGCGCGGCCCGCACATCCACCGCACGAGAAGGGAAGACCCCCGCATGACCACCGTCATCGAGGTGCAGAACCTCACCAAGCGCTACAAGGACACCCGGGCGCTCGACGACGTGTCGCTCTCGCTCGAGGGCGGCCACATCTACGGCCTCCTCGGCCGCAACGGCGCCGGCAAGACGACACTCATGTCGATCCTCACCGCCCAGAACTTCGAGACCTCGGGCACGGTGCGAGTGTTCGGCGAGCACCCGTACGAGAACTCCCGCGTGCTCAGCCACATCTGCTTCGTGCGCGAGAGCCAGAAGTACCCCGACGACGCCTACCCTCGGCACGCCTTCACGGCCGCCCGCCTGTTCTTCCCGAACTGGGACCAGGCCCTCGCCGACGAGCTCATCGCCGAGTTCCAACTGCCCATGAAACAGACGATCAAGAAGCTCTCGCGCGGTCAGCTCTCGGCGGTCGGAGTCATCATCGGTCTCGCGTCGCGCGCCGAACTGACGTTCTTCGACGAGCCGTACTTGGGTCTCGACGCCGTCGCCCGGCAGATCTTCTACGACCGCCTCATCGAGGACTATGCCGAGCATCCCCGCACCATCATCCTGTCGTCGCACCTGA
Source organism: Microbacterium sp. NPDC090225 (assembly GCF_044772365.1). NCBI lineage: Bacteria > Bacillati > Actinomycetota > Actinomycetes > Micrococcales > Microbacteriaceae > Microbacterium > Microbacterium sp. NPDC090225. The sequence goes on from NZ_JBIVYS010000001.1 coordinate 2,079,129, forward strand.
TCGACGAGGTCTCGAACCTCATCGAGAAGGTGATCGTGATCGACCAGGGGCGCATCCTCCTCAACGACGACACGGATGCCGTGCGCGACCGTGCCGTGACCGTCGTCGGCGACGCCGCCGCGGTCGACTCCTGGGTCGGCGACCGCGAAGTGCTCCACCGCGAGTCGCTCGGGCGCGTGGCATCCGTCACCGTGCTCGGCGCCCTCTCTCCCACCGAGCGCGCCGAGGTCACCGGACTCGGGCTCGACCTCGCGCCCGTCTCGCTCCAGCAGTTGATCGTCCGACTCACCCAGAAGGCCGAGAACCCCTCGGCCGTGAAGGAAGGGGCACTCTGATGCGACGCACGCTCAACGTCGTCCGCCTGCAGCTCATCAACCGGCAGACCTTCGTCTGGGTACCGCTGATCATCCTCGGATCCGCCGTCGTGATCTCGGTGCTCATCTACGCGATGATCCCGGTCGACACCCCCAAGTACGGCGGGGGCGGCCAGGCGCCGCTCTGGTACTTCTTCGCGATCGGCCTCTCGGCCATGACGCTCACGTTCCCGTTCTCGCAGGCGATGAGCGTCACCCGCCGCGAGTTCTTCACCGGAACCATGATCACGGCGATCCTCGGCAGCGCGTTCCTCGGCATCATCTTCCTGCTCGGCGGGGCGATCGAGACCCTGACCAACGGCTACGGCGTCAACGGCTACGTGTTCTACCTGCCCTGGCTGTGGGAGGCGGGCCCGCTCGGCGCGTTCACCGTGTACTTCACGCTGGCGCTGTTCCTCTTCGTGCTCGGATTCACGGGCGCGACGATCTACAAGAGCTGGGGGCCGACGGTGCTCACGATCGTGAGCGTGGGGCTGTCGCTCGTGCTGATCGGGCTGGCGTTCCTGGCCACGCGCCTCGAGCTGTGGGAGCAGGTGTGGAGGGCGATCCTCGACGCCGGAGCCCTCGGCCTCGCGCTCTGGGGCCTGGTGGCGGTCGCGGTGCTCACGGCGATCTCGTTCCTCGCCTTCCGCCGGGCGAAGCCTTAGCGCCCACACGTCGGGGATGCTTCGACAGGCTCAGCAACCCAGAACTGGGTCGGACCCGGAACTGGGTCCCTGAGCCTGTCGAAGGGCCCCACCCCGCGGTACCGATCAGATCGTGTCGTCGGCGCCGATCACGTCGATCTGCCAGTGGCGTCCGGCGGGGTCGGCGTCGTCGTGCGCCTTCTGCGCCTCGTCGAGCACCGCGTTCACCCGCTCCATCGCCTTCTCGAACTCCGCCTCGGTGAGCCGGATCGTGCGCTGCGAGAAGGTCGCGTGCACCTCGGCCGTGCGCCCGGCGACGTACTCGGGCGTCCACGCGATCACGCGGCGGAACAGGTCCTGGTGCTCTTCGGCGATGGCCGAGATCACGGCGGTTCCGAGGGCCTCGTCGACGACGGGGTTCTCGGGGCCGCCGACGTTGAGCGCACCCTTGCGACTCGTCCACACTCGGTCGCGGCGGTCGCGTGCGTTTTCGGGCGCCTCGACGATGAGCCCGGCATCCGCCAGCGCCCGCAGGTGGAAGCTGACGCTGTTGGCCGGCACCTCGAGCTCGGCGGCGATGTCGGCGGCGCGCAGGTGCTCGTGGCGCGAGAACAGGCGCAGGATGCGGCGGCGCAACGGATTCGCGAACGCCTTGAGCATCGCCGAGGTCATCCACTCGGCATCCGCCGTCGTCTCGTCGTCAGCCATTCGCCGAGTCTATCCGCACCCGAATTTGCGCAATAGTAGTTGCGCAACTGTTCTTGCGGATCTACCATCGAGCCATGACCACCGCGACCGCCCCGCACCGCCTGTGGCGGAACACCCGCTACCTCACCTGGCTCGTGAGCGACACGAGCAAGGGCCTCGCCTCCGCACTGTCGGGCTTCGCGATCCCGCTTCTCGCCCTCATCGTCACCGACGACCCCGCACAGGCCGGCATCATCGCCGGGGCCGGACTCGTCGCCCGACTGCTCACGACCCTCGTCGGCGGGGTCCTCGCCGATCGCCACCGCCGCGTCGTGCTCATGCTGATCGGCTCGCTGCTCGGCATCGCCCTCGCCGCGGCTTTCACCCTGCTCGCCGGGGCCGACGCCCTCACCTTCGCCGCACTGTTCACGATCAACCTGCTGCTCGCGGCGCGCAGCGGACTCTTCGACGTGGCCGGCGAGAGCGCGCTCAAGGAACTCGTCCCCGACGACGCCATGGGCCGCGCGCAGGCCGCCAACCAGGGACGGGATGCCGCGCTGCAACTCGCGGGCGGACCGCTCGGTGGCGTGCTGCTCGGCGTCGGAGGGTGGCTGGTCGGCCTCGTCATGACGCTCTGCCACCTGATCGCCGCAGGCACCGCGTGGGTGCTCGTGCGGGGTGGCTCGCGCACGACGCGCGAAAACGGAGACGCACAGACGGATGCTCGGCGCGTCGCGCCCGAACACGCCGCGGATGCCGCGGGCGATCCGGGTTTTCGCAGCGGAGTCCATGAGCTGGGCGAGGCGTTCCGCTGGCTGCTCTCCCGCCCGGATCTCGGCGGAGTGCTCGCGATCACGACGATCGTGAATCTCGGCTTCAACGCCGCGATCACCACGACGATCTACGCCCTGCAACAGGCCGGACACTCCGAGCTGCTGATCGGGGCGCTCAGCGCCGGAGTCGGTGCCGTGATGCTGGTCGGCGCCGTGATCGCTCCGCTGCTGGTTCCGCGCATCGGCGCCGGAATCCTGACCATCACCGCCCTGGCGGTGGTCGCGGTCGCCACCGTGGTGCTGTCGTGGGTGGTCGAACCGTGGGCGATCATCGCCGTGCTGGGCACGGCGGTGCTGCTCGTGCCCGCCCTCAACGCCGGAATGATGGGCTACTTCATGGTCGCGACCCCGAGCCACCTGCTCGGGCGCGCGAACAGCGCCGCCGGAGTGCTGGGCATGGGGGCGATGCCCCTCGGACCGCTGATCGCCGGATTCGGACTGGCCTGGGTCGGCCGTCAGAACACGATCCTGGTGTGCGCGGCGCTCTGCGCGATCGCGGTCGTGCTCGCGATCGGCAACCGCGCGCTGCGCGCCCTGCCCGTCGAGGCGCGGTGGGCCGAGCACGCCCGCCGGTACGAGGCCTGAAGCGTCAGCATCCGCCCCCGGCCCCGGCGACTTCGCCCCGGCCCTGCCGGGCGCCCCCTCCCCGGCCGAACGGCCCCGGCCCGCACAACATCGGAGATTCGAGCACGACACCCCGGTGCCGGATGCCGTCGCCCGGCGTGTCGCCCTGGATCTCCGAAGTTGTGCCGGGTAGGCGTTGTCGAAGCCCCGGGGCGATCGAGGCCCGAGTTACAGCGCGCCCGTGAGCGCGGCGATGCCGGCGAGCAGCGAGAGTAGCGCGAGGGTCAGCGCGATCGAGATCAGCACGATGTGCACGATCAGGAACTTCGTGGCCTTGCCGTTCGCATCCTTGGCACGCGGGTCCTTCGCGACCCGGCGGAGGAACTGCGGCCACGCGATCGCGTTGAAAGCGGCGTTGAGGAACAGGATGACGGCGAGAAGGGTCACCCCTCCACCGTATCGGCCCGGGGTGGCGGCATCCGCTCCCGAATTGATGGACTCCGACCAATCGCGTCATGTATCAGAAAGCACTTGCCGTGCTCCTGGTAGGTGTGCTCACAATGTCTTTCATGATCGACGGTGCTCCCGGCACCGCGCTCGATCCTGCGTCGGACGACGGTCCCCCTCGCTGGCAGCATGCGGCGAACCTGTTCGACGCATGGCGCGAGGGCGACGGTCGCGCGATGGACGGGCTCGTCCGTTTGATGACGCCCGTGCTGTGGCATGTCGTCCGGGCGTATGGACTCGAGCGCACCCTCGCCGAAGACGTGGTGCAGACCACATGGATGCGTTTGGTGCGCGGTCACGCCTCGATCGCCGATGCGCAGGCGGTCTCGGCCTGGCTCACGACGACCGCGCGTCGCGAGGCCTGGCGGGTGGGCAAGGCCCAGGGACGCACCGACACGACGGATGCCGACGACCTCGACGCGCTTCTGCCGGTGCAGGACTCGGCCGAAGAGCGCGCGACGATCGCGGATGAGCGACGGCGCCTCTGGGACGCGGTGCGCCGCCTGGCCGAGCGCTGCCAGCGGCTGCTGCGGGTGGTCGCTTTCGAGGACCGCCCGGACTACGCCCGCCTCGCCCAGGATCTCGCGATGCCGGTGGGGAGCATCGGCCCGACCCGGCAGCGGTGCCTCGCGAAACTGCGCTCCCTGCTCGACACCGCACCGCGAACGGAGGGGATCGCATGAGCGCCCACGACGACGCGCTGTTCGCCGAACTACGGGCGATGTGGCGCGATGCCGACCCCGTTCCCGACACTCTCGTCGATCGGATCATCGCGGCCGTCGCCGCCGACGGCCTGAACCAGGAGTACGCGCTGCTCACGCTCATCGAGGATCACCTCGGTGCGGTGCGGGGAGACACGGATGCTCTGACGTTGCAGTTCAGCGACGGCACGACGAGCATCCTGCTGCACGTCACGGCGAGCGCGGGCGGCCTGCGCCGCGTCGACGGATGGGTCGACACGGCGACCGCCGAGATCGTGCTCGTGCAGGGCGACGAGGGTTCTGCGGGTGAGACGATCCGCACGACCGAACCGGCCGAGACCGGCCGGTTCGTGTTCGACGAGGTGCCCGCAGGCATGACCACGGTGCGTCTGACCACGACCGTCGGCGGCGAGGCGCGCACACTCGCGACGCCGCGCTTCGAACTCTGACCGCCGTAACCGCTGTATCGCTGTATCGCTGTAACGCCGTATCGCTGTAACCGCTGTGAGCTGTGGCGGTGCCCGCCGACCCGACGGGCACCGGGGATGGAACGCGGGGAAGGACCCGCGCAGGAAGGGATGACGCATGGAGCAGCCGAGAGGGTGGAGTTGGCAGGACCGCGCGGAGGGATCGATCAAGCGGGGCAACGCCCTGGATCCGAGTGTGGAGCCGGTCGACGGCATCCGCGCGTTCCCCACCGCGTACCTGCCCACGCGCCTGCTGATCACGCAGGACCTCGAGAACGGGGAGGAGTACGACCGCGAGCTGCGCACGCTGCGCGACGCGGCCGACTCCTTCGGATGGACGCTCGAGATCGAGGCATCCGATCGTGAGAACGCCGGCGAGCTGCTGCCAGGAGTCCCCGGTTTCCTCCGCGCGCGCCTGACCACTCCCGAAGAGCCCACAGGCGGTGAATCACCCGTCGCTCCGGATGCCTGGCGCGTGCTGCAGCGCGCCCGCCGCATGTCACGCTCGACGATGCCGCGCACGAGTCTCGAGCACGTGCTGTCGATCGACCCGGTCGGCCTCAACCCGTTCAGCCGCACCAACCCCTTCAGCCGCACCAACCCGTTCAGCCGCACGAACCCCGTGCGCGGGGCCGGCGCGGGCGGCAGCGACGACTACCTCGAGCCGGGTCGCGGCGCGCGGCAGCCGGTGAGCTGGTTGGGCCCTGCGCCCCGGCGCGGACCCGACCCGACGAAGGGCCGCCGCCCCGTGGTGGCGGTGCTCGACACCGGTTGCGGGGTGCACGACTGGTTGCCCGATGACATCGTCACGCGTCAGGTCGAACTCGATGGGGTGCCGATCGGCCTGACCGACGACGCCGATCCCGAGCGCTACCCCGACCTGTACGGGCAGCTCGATGGCGAGATCGATGCGGTCGCGGGGCACGGCACGTTCATCGCGGGCATCGTTCGGCAGACCGCTCCGGATGCCGACATCCTCTCGGTACGCGTCGCCGGGGCGCTCGGTGTGGTCGACGAAAGCGACCTGCTGACGACGCTCGCGCAGGTGATCGAGCTTCTGCGGAGGTATCGCGAGAACCCGAAGACGGGGCATCCGATCGACGTGCTCAACCTGTCGCTCGGGTACTACCACGAGACCCCGGAGGACGGCCTCTACAGCCGCACGCTCTACGCGTTGCTCGCCAAGGCGCGGGAGCTCGGCTGCGTGGTCGTGTGCTCGGCGGGCAACGATGCGATCGACCGCCCGTCGTTCCCCGCGTCGCTGTGGGCGTGGCCGGGGGCCGACAACGGCATCGCCCGCGACCACTGGGCGCCGCTCGTCTCGGTCGGGGCCCTCAACCCCTCGGCACGCTCGGTGGCGCTGTTCTCGAACGTCGGGCCGTGGGTGCGGCTGTACGCCCCGGGGGCCGCGGTCGTGAGCACGTCGCCGGCGTTCGTGGGTGGCCAGCAGGCGATGACGCGGGCCGATATCGACGGGCTGCGGCGCGAGACGATCGACCCCGACGACTACCGCGGCGGCTTCGCGGTGTGGAGCGGCACGTCGTTCGCGGCCCCGTACGTCGCCGGCCGGATCGCCGCCTTCCTGGGCGAGGTCTCGGTCGCCGATGTCGATGCGGATGCCGTCGACGCGGCGGTGACCTCGGTGGTCGCCGACCTCCCCTCGCCGGTCGACTAGCCGCTTCTCCCTCGCCGAGCCACCCCTCTGCGGTCGAGCCACCCCTGTCCGGGCGGTACGCACAGGGGTGACTCGCGCGGAAAGGGGTGGCTCGGCTTTCCGCGGACCGGGACTTCCCCCCGGGTGCCGACACCCGGCATTCTGGGGGGATGCCCCTGTCCGCGAGCGAACTGCACCGGCGCGGGGTCGAAGCGGCCAACGCCCGACGGTTCGCGGCGGCCCGACGCGCCCTCGACGACGCGGCGACCCGCACCGACGACGCCGACCTGCGCGCACGGATCGACGGCACCCGAGCGTACGTGCAGGCGCAGACGGGGCATCCGTCCGAGGCAGAGCAGCTGTGCCGCGAGGCGCTCGATCGCGCGGGTCTGAGTGCCGCGACCGTCGCCCTGCTGAGCGGACAACTCGGCACGCTGCTCATGCACGGCGGCGCCCTCGCCGAGGCCGAGGTCATGCTCAGCCGTGCGATCGACGCCCTGGGGGCGACCGGCGACGAGAGCACCGAACTCGCGAACTGCCTCATGAACCGTTCGATGGTGCGGATGCAGCGGCACGAGCTCGCGGCATCGACCGACGATCTGCACCGGGCCGTCGCGGTCTACGAGGCGAACGGCGACGAGGAGCCCCTCGCCGAGGCCCGCCACAACCTCGGCTACGCAGCGCTGCTCGGCGGCGACCTGGTGACCGCGCTGTCGCTCATGACCGCCTCGCGTCCGGTGTTCGCGGCGACCAGCGACCTCGCGACGGCGATCAGCGATCTCGACCGCGCCGAGGTGCTGCGCGATGCCGGGCTGACGACCGAGGCCGAGACCCTGCTCGCCCGGGTCGCCGCGCAGTTCGGTGCGCAGCGGATGCCGCAGGCCCGGGGCGAGGCAGAATTCCACCTGTCGCGCTCCCTGATGCGGCACGATCCGGTGGCGGCCGAACGCATGGCACGCACCGCGGCTCGCCGCTTCGCCACCCTCGGCAGCGCGGGGTGGGCGGCACGCGCCGACGCTGTACGCCTCGAGTCGCGCCTGCGCACGCGCCCCTCGGGCCGCAGTGCGCGCCTCGACGACGACATCGAGCGCACGGCATCCGCTCTCGCCAGCGGCGGCTTCCGCACCGAGGCGACCGCCCTGCGGCTGGACGCGCGCCGCGACGGCAGCGGACGGATGCCTCGCATCGATGCGAGCGCCCCCACACCGCTGCGGCTGAGGGCGCACGAGGTGCGCGCAGCCCGAGCGACGGCCGGCGGTCGCCACTCGGAGGCCCTGCGCGCGGCGACCGAGGGACTCGATCTGCTCACCTCGTGGCAGCAGTCGTTCGGCGCGCTCGACCTGCAGGCCTCGGTGGCGATGCACGGTACCGATCTGATGTTCGCGGGGCTCCGGGCGGCGGCGCGCACGCGCGACCCCGAGGTGCTGTTCGAGTGGGCGGAGCGCGCCCGCCACCTCAGCCACCAGGTCGCCCCGGTGCGTCCGCCGGTGGATGACGCACAGGCATCCGATCTCGCCGAGTTGCGGATGCTGCGCGCCGATCTCGCCGGCTCCGACTGGACCACCGACGCCCGCGTGCGCGTGCTGCGCGACCGGGTGCGCGAGCGGCAGTGGGCGGCCACCGGCGCGGGCGAGACGCGCGGACGCCTCGATCTGCCCGGCGCCCGCGCACATCTCGACCCGGGTACGGCGCTACTCGCCTACCTCTACACGGGCGACGAGCTGCTGTGCGTGGCGACGACGGCATCCGGAGCGTCGGTCGTCGAGCTGTCGTGGCCGCGGGTGCGCGCCGCGATGGACGGACTCCGCGCCGACCTCGACGTCGCCGCCCTCACCCGGGGCGGCCCCCTGTCCACGCTGATCGAGCGCTCGCTCGCCGTGCGCCTGCAGACCCTCGACGACGAGCTCCTCTCCCCGGTGCGCGCCGCAGTGAACCCGGCGGATGCACAGCGCGTCGTCATCACGCTGCCCGGAGTGCTCGCCGGTGTGCCGTGGGCGATGCTGCCCGGCATGCACGGTGTGCCCTTCACGGTCGCGACCTCGGCGTCGCGGTGGGCCGAGGTGCGCACGCACCGCGCCACGAGCCTTCGCCCGGAACGCATCGGCTTCGCCACCGGTCCGCGCGTGCCCCGCGCCGCAGAAGAGGTGCAGCGAGCGGGCGCGGCCTGGGTGACGACGGATGCCGCGACCACCACGCTCCTCGGAGGCGAGGCGACGGTGTCGGCCGTGACAGAGCTAGCCGGGGCATCCGATCTGCTGCACATCGCGGCGCACGGGCGGCACTCCGCCGACAACCCCCTGTTCTCGGGGTTCGAACTCGCCGACGGCACGCTGTTCGGGTACGACGTCGACCTGATCCCGACGGCCCCCGAGACGGTCATCCTCTCGGCGTGCGAGCTGGGCCGATCGGCGGTGCGCTGGGGCGAGGAGGCGCTCGGCATGACGCGGGTGTGGCTGCACGCCGGCACCCGCTGCGTGATCGCCGCGCCCGTCACCGTGCCCGACGACGTCGCCTGCGAGTTGCTCGCCGCGGTGCACGGACACCTCGCTGACGGCATGGAGCCCGCCCCGGCGCTCGCCATCGCCGCCCAGGACACCGGGCATCGGGCGCCATTCCAGTGCCACGGCGCCGGGTTCTGAAGTTTCGAATTTTTTCTCGACGCGATGTATCACGAGGGGCGCGAGGCGCTCCTGTTCTTCGGAAGGTGTCGAACGCGAAAGGCTCCGAGCATCGGAGCGGGAGGGCGCGGTCGAGGGGGGTTCATCCGTGCACTGGGGAGTGCGGGAGGACGACAACCGACACCGACTGCTCAGAGATCACCGCGGCTCGGCTCCGTGATGGCCTCGGAAGGGTCCGGCGGACGGGGAACGCCGGGCCCTTCCTTCGTCTGCCCGCCGGTTCCTGAGACTGGGTCCCTGAGCCTGTCGAAGGGTCCCGCCACATGAAACCGGCCCGGTGAAAGACTGGGGTCATGAAGATCGTCGTCATCGGAGCATCCGGAAGCATCGGCCGCGTCGTCTCGGACACGCTCGAATCCCGCGGGCACGAGGTGATCCGCGCGTCGCGCAGCGGTGACGTGCGCGTCGATCTGGCGGATGCCGCGTCGATCGCCGCCCTGTTCGCCGAGGTCGCCGACATCGACGCCGTGGTCGTGGCCGCGGGATCCGTGCCGTTCAAGCACCTCACCGAGCTCGACCGCGACGACTACACGGCCGCGTTCCTCGGCAAGACGCTGCCGCAGATCGAGGTCGTGCGTCAGGCGCTCACGCACCTGCGCGACGGCGGATCGGTCACGCTCACCAGCGGCGTGCTGTCGCGCGACCCGATCGCCACCGGCGCCGCGGCCGCGATGGCCAACGGCGCGCTGGAATCGTTCGTCATCACGGCGGCTGCCGAGGCGCCCCGCGGCATCCGCATCAACGCGGTCTCGCCCGACGTGCTCGAGAACTCCCCCGGCTACCACCGGCTGTTCGCGGGCCACCGCCCGGTCGGCGACGACGAGATCGGTCGCGCCTACACGCTGGCCGTCGAGGGGCTCGAGACGGGCCGGACGATCACGGTCTGACCCGCGACGCGTGAAAACGGAGACGGATGCCGGTGCGCGCGGCGTGTCCGTCGTCGGCACGCCACGCGGAGCACGATGCCTCTCCGTTTTCTCGCGCCCGCGGCGCCCCCGCAGGGGTCAGCGCGACTCGGCTGCCTCGGTGTGGTGGCGGATGACCTCGGCCACCACGAAGTTGAACCACTTCTCGGCGAACTCGGGGTCGAGGTGCGCCTCCTCGGCGAGCGCGCGCAGGCGGGCGACCTGCTGCTCCTCGCGGCCGGGGTCGGAGGCGGGCATGTCGTACTCGGCCTTGAGGTGACCGACCTGCTGAGTCGCCCGGAAGCGCTCGGCGAGCATGAAGATCAGCGCGGCGTCGATGTTGTCGATGCTGGCGCGCAGGCGCAGCAGTTCGGCCTTCGGGTCCTGTGGCGCGGTCATGCCTCCACTCTAGAGCGCGCGAGAACGCCCGTGATCGGATGCCGTGCACCGCTATCGTGAGCACATGAGCAACGAGAAGCCGCCGGCATCCGCGCCCTCCGACGACGCCGCTGCGGCCGACGAGCATCCGCCGGTCGCATCGTCGGCACCGGCGTCGCCGGCGTCCTCGGAGGAGGCGTCGTCGTCGCGTCCTCAGCGGGCGGTCGTGATCGAGCCGATGGCACCCAGCCGCTCATTCTGGACGCGGATCGATCGCCCCTTCGTCTTCGGCTTCCTGGTGACGCTCGGCGGTCTCGGCGCGATCGTGCTGGGGCTCGCGGTCACGAGCCTGTCGACCGTGCTCATCTACATCGCCCTCGCCCTGTTCGCCGCTCTCGGGCTGGATCCGTCCGTGCGTTTCCTCGAGCGGCGCGGGCTCTCGCGGGCGATCTCGGTGGTCATCGTGATCCTCTCGCTCATCGTGGTCGTGGCGCTGATCCTGTGGATGGTGCTGCCGATCGTGATCGAGCAGGTGGCGAGCTTCGTGCGGTCGGTGCCGGGGATGATCGCCGACTTCCAGCGCAGCGATCTCTACGCCACGCTCGACGACCAGTTCGGCGATCAGTTCCAGGGCCTCGTCGCCGACCTGCAGAAGTTCCTCACCGACCCGGGCAACATCGCCAGCATCGGTGGCGGCGCGCTGCAGGTCGGAGCATCCATCGCCTCCGGCATCTCGGGCGTGATCGTCGTGCTCGTGCTCACCCTGTATTTCGTGGCGACGCTGCCCGGTATGAAGCAGAGCATGCTGCGTCTCATCCCGGCTCGTGACCGCGAGCGTGCGGGCGACATCACCGATCAGATCACCGATTCGGTCGGTGGCTACGTGATGGGCATGGTCGTGCTCGCGTTCTTCAACGCGATCCTGGCCTTCCTGCTCTACACGTTCCTCGGTCTGCCGTTCCCGCCGCTCATGGCGACCGTCGCATTCTGCATCACGCTGATCCCGCTCGTCGGATCGGTGATGTTCTGGATCATCGGCACGGTCCTCGCGCTCTTCACCGACCCGATCGGTGCGCTGATCTTCGCCGCGGTCTACCTCGTCTACATGCAGATCGAGGCGTATGTGATCACTCCGCGCGTCATGAACAAGGCGATCGCGATCCCCGGTTCGCTCGTGGTGATCGGCGCCCTCGCGGGTGGCACGCTGCTCGGTCTGCTCGGGGCTCTCGTGGCGGTGCCGGTCGCGGCATCCATCCTGATCATCATCAAGCAGGTCTGGGTGCCGAAGCAGGACGCCCGGGTGTAGCGGGGCGGGTTCTCCGCTCTGCTCCCTCCCTCGCGCACCTCCCGCCCCCGGATGCCGAGACGGATGCCGGGGACGGATGCCGCGGGCGAACGCAGAAGTGCCCGGGCCCACCAGGGCCCGGGCACTTCTCGTGATGCGGTCAGGAGGTCAGATCAGGCCCTGGTCCTCGAGCCACTTCTTGGCGATGTCCTTCGACGACTGCTGGTCGACCGTGCTGAGCACGTTCAGCGACACGAGCTCCTCGGCGGTGAGCTTGGCGCTGACCTCGTTGAGCACGTCGGAGACCTCGTCGGCGATGTCGCTCGACACGATCGGCACGACGTTCGACGAGATGATCAGGTTCTCGGGGTCTTCGAGCGCCACGATGTCCTCGGTCTCGAAGGCCGGGTCGGCGGTGTAGATGTCGGCGACCTGGATCTCTCCGGCGAGCAGCGACTCGAGCGTGCTCGGGCCGGTGGCCGAGAACTGCAGGTCGACGCCGTAGACCTCCTTGGCCGCGGCCGGGCTGTACGGGCGCTGCTCGAACTCGGGAGCCGCACCGATGGTGACGGGCGACGGAGCCTTCGACAGGTCGGCGATCGAGGTGATGCCGTACTCGTCGGCGAAGCTCTTGAGCACCGTGTACGTGTCCTGATCGGATGCCTCGGCGAAGTCGAGAGCCGTCAGGCTGTCGGGCAGGGCATCCTGCAGGGCGGCGTAGACGTCGTCGGGGCTGGTGACGTCGATCTCGTCGTCCGACAGGTATTCGAGCAGGCTGCCCGTGTACTCGGGGAAGACGTTGATCGCGCCGGACTCGACCTCGGGCATGTACGCGTCGCGCTGACCGATGTTGAGCTGCGTCTCGACGTCGAAACCGGCGTTCGACAGTGCCTGGGCGTAGATCTCGGCGATGATCTCGTTCGAGTAGTACGCCTGCGAGCCGACGACGATCGTGTCGCCGCCGCCGGAGCCGGCACTGTCGGACGGCTCGTCGAGCGGGTTGCTGCCGCCGCAGGCCGACAGGGTGAGCGCGGCCGCGGCGACAAGGCCGACGGCGAGGACGGAGCGCTTGCCTCGTGCTGTGAACATGGACTTCCTCTTCTCTGGAAACTGCTGGGACTTCGAGTGCTGTGGGATTCAGGTGGATGACGCCGGGCGGGTGCTCAGGCGGTGGCGGGTGCCGGTTCGGAGGTGGTGGCGGATGCCGTGGCCGAGCCGGTGCGGGTAGTCGCGTTCCGACTCGATCGCTTGCCGTCGGCGCGCGGTCCGCCGCCGCGGAGCCCGGCGGGAACCGCAGCGCGCTGCGCGGAGGCGAGGAGCAGATCGACGATCAGGGCGAGCACCGCGACGATGATCGCGCCCGCGAGCACCTGATCGAACCGGCGCAGCGGGATGCCCTGGATGATCGGCCAGCCGAGCCCGCCGAGGTTCACGTAGGCGGCGATCGTGACGGTCGCGATGACCTGCAGGAGCGCCGAGCGGATGCCGCCGACCAGCAGGGGCAGTCCGAGAGGCACCTCGACCTTCCAGAACACCTGCCAGCCGGTCATGCCCATCGCCTTGGCGGCGTCGAGCGTGCGCCGGTCGATCGCCTCGAGGCCGGTGTAGGCACCGGCGAGCAGCGACGGGATCGCGAGGAGCACGAACGTGATGATCGCGGCCTCGGGGATGCGGAGCACTCCGAGCAGGAGCACGAGCAGCACCATGAGTCCGAACGAGGGGATGGCTCGCGCGGCACCGGAGACGGCGACCGCCACCTCGCGGCCACGGCCCGTGTGACCGATCAGCCACCCGATCGGAATCGCGATCGCCGCGGCGATCAGCACCGAGATGGCGGTGAGGGCGAGGTGCTCGCCGAGCAGCTTGGGCAGCGCGTAGGTGCCGGTCCACTGCGCGGGGGCGAAGATCCAGGCGAAGGCTTCGGCGAAGAGGTTCATGCGGGAGCCCCCACGGCGATCGCGCGGCTCGCGGTGGCCTTCGAGGCCGCTCGGGTCCACGGCATGAGCGCGCGGCCGATGAGCAGCAGGATCAGGTCGATCACGAGGGCGATGACGACGACCGCGATCACGCCGGCGAAGACCTCGGCGATGATGCGTCGTTCGAGGCCGTTCGTGAAGAGGTAGCCGAGGTTCGTGACGCCGATCAGGATGCCGACGGTGGCGAGCGAGATCGTGCTGACCGCGGTGACCCGGAGACCGGCGAGGATCACGGGGCCGGCGAGCGGGAACTCGACCGCCCAGAAGCGACGGAAGGGCGCGAAGCCGGTGGCCGTCGCCGCCTGGCGCACGTCGTCGTCGACCGAGTCGAGGCCGTCGGAGACGGCACGCACGAGAATCGCGATCGCGTAGATCGTCAGGGCGATCACGAGGTTCGTCTCGCTGATCGCCGAGTACCCGAGCGTGGCGGGCAGCAGGATCAGCAACGCGAGCGAGGGGATCGTGTAGAGCAGGCCCGTCAGCACGATGATCGGGCCGCGCACCAGCCGATACCGCCACGCCACCCAGCCCAGCGGCAGCGAGAGGACGAACCCGAGCACGATTGGCACGATGCTCTGCCGCAGGTGCACCGCGGTGAGCTCGAGGATCAGCCCGAAGTTGTTGACGACCCAGTTCACGGCTGACCGCCCTGCACGGCGCCGAGGGCCGCGGCATCCGGCCCTGCCAACGGACCGTCGGCGTGCTCGGTCTCGGCGACGAGCGCCCCCTGGGTGCGCCCCTCGGAGTCGACGACCACGGTGCCCTGCGGCGTCTGCTTGAGGTGCAGCGCGCGGCGTCCGCGATCCGCGCCGATGAACGAGGCGACGAACTCGTCGGCCGGGTTCTCGATGATCTCGCTCGGCGAGCCCACCTGCACGACCCGCGCGCCCTTGTCGAGGATGACGACCTGGTCGCCGAGCAGGAACGCCTCGTCGATGTCGTGCGTGACGAACACGACCGTCTTGTCGAGTTCGTGCTGCAGGCGCAGCGTCTCCTGCTGCAGGTCGGCGCGCACGATCGGGTCGACGGCGCCGAACGGTTCGTCCATGAGCAGGATGTTCGGATCGGCGGCGAGACCACGGGCCACACCGACGCGCTGCTGCTGACCCCCCGAGAGCTGGCTCGGGTAGCGCTCGGCGAGCTTCTGGTCGAGTCCGACCGTGTCGAGCAGTTCGCGCGAGCGCGCGTACGCCTCGGACTTCTTCACGCCGTTGAGGCGCAGCACGGTCGAGACGTTGTCGATCACGGTGAAGTGCGGCATGAGTCCCGAGTTCTGCATGACGTAGCCGATGCGACGGCGCAGCTGCACGGGGTCGCCGCCGAGCACGCTCTCGCCGTCGATCTCGACGTCACCCGAGGTCGGTTCGACCATCCGGTTGATCATGCGCAGCAGCGTCGTCTTGCCGCAGCCCGACGAGCCCACGAACACCGTCGTCTTGCGGGACGGCAGCACGAGGCTGAAGTCGTTGACGGCCACGGTGCCGTCGGGGAACTGCTTGGTGACGTTGCGGAATTCGATCATGGGTGGTCTCCCGTCGGGGGATCGATGCAGGGCGCGACGATGGCGGGCATGTGTGCGGCGGTATCTACGACGACGAGCGGATGCCGTCGCCGGTCAGGCCGAGACCTCGACGCTCGGGTCGAACGCGACATAGCCCGAGAAGTCGCCGCCGACGCGCTCGAACGCTGTCGGATACGGCGTCGGGTACGACCACGCGAGGTCCTTGTGCAGCTCTCCGCCGACCTCGACGGAGAAGTACTGGGCCGCCCCCTTCCAGGGGCACGTGTACGGCGTCGGGCTCTCGACGAGCGTGCCCGGCGTGATCGACGCCGGCGGGAAGTACCAGTTGCCCTCGATGCGGAAGAGGTCGGCTTCGTCGGCCTCGGCGATCACGGTTCCTGCGAGTACAGCCTTCATGGTTCTGCCTCCTGGGATGTGGGTTAGAGCGTATAAGAGGTCGCCGACATTGCGGCGGGGGTTGTGCGCGCGGCCGTCAATGTGAGAAATAAAGCGCGCGCCGAAGCATCCGATGTCGCTCTCTGTTCGGAGCGTCGGGCGATTCGGATCGGATGCCGCAGCGCCACCCTCGGCGCCACGGCCCAGCGGCTCATGCCGAAGCCCGCCCGTAGCCCTCGAGCAATCGCAGCCAGACCTCGCTCACCGTCGGGTACGAGGGCACGGCGTGCCAGAGGCGTTTGATCGGCACCTCGCCGACCACCGCGATCGTCGCGGCCTGCACCAGCTCCGCGACCTCGGGGCCGACGAACGTCGCACCGAGCACGACGTCGCGCGCGGTGTCGACGACGAGCCGGGCCTGGCCTGCGAACCCGTCCTCGTAGAGGCTCGCCCCGGCCACCCAGCCCAGGTCGTAGTCGATGACCTTCACCTCGTGGCCCGCATCGCGCGCGGCCTTCTCGGTGAGCCCGACCGACCCCACCTCGGGGATCGAGAACGTCACCTGCGGCACCGCGGCGTGGTCGGCGGTGGCCGCATGGCGACCCCAGTCGTCGGCATCCACCGGTTCGTCCTTCGCCCGGGCGGCGATCACGTCGCCCGCCGCACGCGCCTGGTACTTGCCCTGGTGCGTGAGCAGCACCCGACCGTTGACGTCGCCGACCGCGTACAGCCAGTCCGAACCCGGAACGCGCAGGGTGTCGTCGACCTCGATCCACTTGCCGGGTTCGAGGCCCGCCGTCTCGAGGCCGATGTCGCCGCTGCGCGGCGAGCGTCCCGTCGCGACGAGCACCTCGCTCGCGGTGACCTCGCTGTCGTCGTCGAGGGTGATCGTGACGCCGGCGTCGTCGCGACGCACCGCCGTGGTGCCCGTGTTCAGCCGCACCTCGACGCCGAGCTCGCGCAGCCCCGCCGCGACCCGCTCGCCCGCGAACGGCTCCATCCCGCCCAGCAGGTCGCTGCGCGCGATCAGGGTGACCGTCGATCCGAGCGCGGCGTAGGCCGTCGCCATCTCGACCGCGACCACGCCGCCACCGATCACGGCCAGCGAATCCGGAAGCTCCTCGGCGCTCGTGGCCTCGCGGCTCGTCCACGGAGAAGCCTCGCGCAGGCCGGGGATCGGCGGCACGACGGCATCCGATCCCGTGCTGATCGCGACCGCGTGGCGGGCGTGCAGCACGCGCGTTCCTCCGTCGGGATCGGTCACCGTGACCTCGCGTTCGCCCGTCAGGCGCCCGTGCCCGCGCGCCAGATCGATGTGCGCCGACTCGAGCCACTTCACCTGGCCGTCATCCGACCAGTTGCTCGTGAAGGAGTCGCGGCGGGCGAAGACCGCGCGCACGTCGAGGGCGCCGGTGACCGCTTCCTTCGCGCCGGCGACGTGCTGGGCCGCGCGCAGCGCCTGGGCCGAGCGCAGCAGCGCCTTCGACGGCATGCACGCCCAGTACGAGCACTCCCCGCCGACCAGCTCGCTCTCGACGATGATCGCCGTGAGACCTCCCTGCACCGCGCGGTCCGCGACGTTCTCGCCGACCGGTCCTCCGCCCAGCACGATCAGGTCGTACTCGTTCGTCTTGTCTGCAGTCATCGCTTCGCACCTCTCCGCGCAACAGTCTCGCTGAACAGCAACGTCGTGTCACGGGGTGGTTGTTCCCCGACGCGCCGGGTACGGTATGCGCCGCCGTGGGTTCGCAACTCCGGAGATCTGGTGTCGAACGGTGCGCGGCGGCGTTGAATCCGCCCGATCAGCGGGAATCTCCGGAGTTCTGTGCAGGGGCTTCGGGCCGCGGTGTACCCAACTCAGGACAAATCGGCCTGATCGGCCCGAGAACGGGCAGATTCCGGCGGATTCGACCCGTTCGTCCTGAGTTGGGTACGCGCGACCCGTCGCACAACTCCTCAGAATCGGGGACGATGCGGCCCGAAGCGGTCGGATGGCGGCGCGACGCGGCCGAACCGAGGAGTCATGCGGGGCGAGATGCTTCGACAGGCTCAGTAACCCCGCGCAACCAGCGAGCACCAGAGCACGCCGGGCCCAGCAACCCCGCGCGACGGGCCGCAACCGCGCCAGCCCGACGGCGTCAGCGCACGGGCAGGATGTGCGTCGGCGTCGCGGCCGGTGCCTGGTGGCGGATGCCCAGGGGCGCGCCTGTGCGTTCGTCGAGGTCGATCAGACTGATCGAGTCGGACCGCTGCCCGGCGACCACGAGCTTGCCCTCGAACACCAGGTGGTGGCGGGGCCAGACGACGCCGGAGTCGGCGAGCGCGATGGATTCGAGGCGCTCCCCGCCGCCGAGCACGCGCAGCGCCGCGATCGTGTTGCTGCCGCGCAGGGCCGTGTAGAGGAAGGCACCGTCGCGGGTGCGGGCGAGTTCGGCGGGGAAGTCCACGCCGACCTCGGCGATCGGGCTCGACAGGGTCGACGACACCACGGCCCATGCCCCGCTCGGGGTCTCGGCGAGCGTGAACACCTCGCACGAGTACTCGGTGATGATGTGCAGATGTCCGCTCGGGTGCACCACCATGTGACGCGGACCGACGCCGAGCGGCAGGATCACTTCGTGGTCGAGGCGCAACCCGGTCCCCGACAGCCGCCAGAAGCGCACGAGGTCGAAGCCGAGGTCGGTCGTGACGATGCGCCCGTCGGGCAGGAACGCCGCCGAGTGGGCGTGCGAGGCGCGGTCGGGCAGACCGTAGGGGTCGGATGCCGCAGCCCCCACCCCGGGTTCCTCGCGCACCGCGTCGGGGTCTTCGTCCTCGCCGAACAGGGCCGCGCGCAGCGCCGCCGCGGCATCCGCCTTCGCCGGGACGATGCGCCCGTCGGGCGCGAGGCCGAACCGCACGACCCGGCCGTCGCCGTAGCAGCTGGCGATCAGCGTCGACCCGTCGCGCGACACGGCGAGATGGCACACCGCTTCGCCCGCCGGCACCGGCGCGCCGAGCGGCGCGAGAGATCCCTCGCCCGAGCGCACGAAGGCCTGCACCGCGCCGTCGTGCTCGAGTGCCGCGTAGACGACGTCGAGCGACGGATGCTGCGCCAGCCATGACGGCGAGGATGCCGTCGCCGCGAGGTCGCGGTACCCGAGCGTCGTGGCCTCGCGGCCGTCGTCGCCGGCGAGGAACCCGATGCCCTCGGCGGAGCCGTCCATCTCGGGGCCGTAGCCCCCGAGCCAGAAACGGGTCACGGGGTCAGTCGACGAGGTCGTGGCGCACGACCACCTGGTCGCGCTCCGGGCCCACACCGATCACCGAGATGCGTGTGTTGCTCATCTTCTCGAGCGCGAGAACGTAGTCCTGCGCGTTCTTCGGCAGATCCTCGAACGTGCGGGCGACCGAGATGTCTTCGTTCCAGCCGGGGAAGTACTCGAGGATCGGCGTCGCGTGGTGGAAGTCGGTCTGGTTGACCGGCACCTCGTCGAAGCGCTCGCCGTCGACGTCGTAGGCGACGCACACGGGGATCTGCTCGAGTCCGGTGAGGATGTCGAGCTTGGTGAGCACCAGGTCGGTGATGCCGTTGACGCGGGTGGCGTATCGGGTGATCGGGGCGTCGTACCAGCCCACGCGGCGCGGACGCCCGGTGGTGGTGCCGAACTCGAAGCCGCGCGAGCGCAGCCATTCACCCTGCTCGTCGAACAGCTCGGTGGGGAACGGGCCCGATCCGACGCGGGTCGTGTAGGCCTTGACGATGCCGACGATGCGGTCGAGAGCACCGGGACCGACGCCCGAACCGGTGGCCGCGCCGCCCGCGGTCGCCGACGACGACGTCACGAACGGGTAGGTGCCGTGGTCGACGTCGAGCATGGTGGCCTGGCCGCCCTCGAACACCACGACGTCGCCGCGGTCGAGCGCCTCGGCGAGCAGGTAGCCGGTGTCGGCGACCATCGGGCGCAGACGCTCGGCGTAGGAGAGCAGGTCTTCGACGATCTCGTCGACGGTGATGGCGCGGCGGTTGAAGATCTTCACCAGCAGGTGGTTCTTCTGGTCGAGGGCTCCCTCGACCTTCTGGCGCAGGATGTTCTCGTCGAACAGGTCCTGCACGCGGATGCCGACCCGGTTGATCTTGTCGGCGTACGCCGGTCCGATGCCGCGACCGGTGGTGCCGATCATGCGCTTGCCGAGGAAGCGCTCGGTGACCTTGTCGAGCGTGCGGTGGTACTGGGTGATGATGTGCGCGTTGGCGCTCACCTTGAGGCGCGACACGTCGATGCCGCGGCCACCGAGCGCCTCGAGCTCGTGGAACAGCACCTCGAGGTCGACGACGACGCCGTTGCCGATCACCGGCGTGACGCCGGGGGAGAGGATGCCGGAGGGCAGCAGGTGCAGGGCGTACTTCTCGTTGCCGACGACGACGGTGTGCCCGGCGTTGTTGCCGCCGTTGAACTTCACGACCCAGTCGGTGCGGTCACCGAGCAGATCGGTGGCCTTGCCCTTTCCTTCGTCGCCCCACTGCACGCCGACGATAACGATTCCTGGCATGGGTGTCCCCCTTGCTTTCGCCGGGTTTGCACCGGCTGATGAGCTGGCCCTTGTCGGGCTCCCCCATCCTATCGAAGGGGCCGACATCGCCCCCGGCGCGGGTCGTGGCGGGATATGGACGGATGCTGTCGCTCCCGTGCATCGCGGATGTCGGAGACCCCTGACACCATCGGAGCATGTCGAAGAACGCTCCCCTCACCGGCGACCTGCCGGGCACGAAGCCCCGGCAGGGACCGCTCGTGCTGATCGCCGCCCTCGTGACGGTCGTGCTGTGGGCGTCGGCGTTCATCGGCATCCGCGGGGCGGGTCCGCACTTCGACCCCGGTGCGCTCGCACTGCTGCGCATGGCAGTCGGCAGCGCGGTGCTCGCGATCATCGCGGTGCGCCACGGCGTCCGTCTGCCCGCGCGGCGGTACTGGTGGCTGATCGCGGTGTGGGGCGTCGGTTGGTTCTGCGTCTACAACCTGGCGCTCAACGCCGCCGAGCGCACGCTCGACGCGGGCACGGCGGCCATGGTGGTGAACCTCGCACCGCTGATGGTCGTGGTGTTCAGCGGACTCTTCCTGCGCGAGGGGTTCCCGAAGCCGCTGATCATCGGGGCGCCGATCGCGTTCCTCGGCGTCGTGCTGATCGGCATGAACTCACAGGCGGCCGAGGGCGAGGGCCCCGACCTCACCGGGCTACTGCTCGCCCTGCTCGCGGCGGTCATGTACGCGGGATGCACCCTTCTGCAGAAGCATCTGCTGAGCGCCGGGTCCGATGCGACGACGCTCACCTGGCTCGGCGCGATGGCCGGCACCGTCGCACTGCTGCCGTGGACGGGCAGCCTGATCGGCGCGCTGCAGAGCGCTCCCCTCGGCTCGACCCTCTGGGTCGTCTACCTCGGCATCTTCCCCACGGCGATCGCCTTCACGACCTGGGCGTACGTGCTGCAGCGCAGCACCGCCGGGCAGACCTCCGCCACGACCTACGTCGTTCCCGCGGTCGCGATCCTGATGTCGTGGGCGATCCTCGGCGAGGTGCCCACCCCGCTGATGTTCCTCGGCGGCGCGCTCTGCCTGCTGGGCGTGCTGGTGACGCGGTTGCGGTGGGGGCAGCTGAAGGGCTGATTCAGGCGTATCGATATACCGATCACCTCAGCGAATCCGCCCGAATCCGGGCGCCCCACTTAGCGATATTCCGAGAAGCCCGGCCCCAGAGTGGGAAACCGCCCAGAGATGCCGACCAACGTGCGATTCGCGGCTACGGTGTCCGACGGTTCGACCGCCAGAGTGTCGAGCACACAACGTCGGAGGAACGATGAAAACTGTGTGGCCCTACGTGCGGATCGTCGCCGCCCTACTCGCGCTCGCGGCACTCGCGCGGCAACTCACACGCGAGATCGCAACCGCGCAGGCGGCGACGACCGAATGGGGCCGCGATGTCCCCACGGCGGTGTCGAACTTCTTCAGCTTCTTCACCACACTGTCCGGCCTCATCGCCGCCGTCGTGCTGCTGATCGCCGCCGGATGGTTGCTGCGCACCCGCCGCAGCGACAGCACCGAACCCCGATGGCTCGCCGTGCTGCTCGCCTACGCGAGCACCTACATGATCACGACCGGCATCGTCTACAACCTGCTGCTGCGCAACATCCCCTCGCACAGCGCGACCGAGGCATGGACGAGCGAGTCCCTGCACGTCGTACTCCCGATCGTGATGCTGCTCGACGTTCTCTTCGCACCGCGCCGCCGCGCGCTCGGTTGGGTCACCGCCCTCCTCGCCGTCGTCTTCCCGCTCGCGTGGGGCGCCTACACGCTGGTGCGCGGACCGTTCATCACCGACCCGTTCACCGCCACGCCCTACTGGTACCCGTACCCGTTCCTCAACCCGAACACCTCGAGCTGGGGCTCGGTGGGCCTCTACGTCGCCGCCATCGCAGCCGCGATCGTCGTCATCTCGCTCATCGTCGTCGGGATCGGGCGCCTCCGCGGCGCCCGGCGCCGGCACTAGGGCACGCCGGCGCGAGGTCACGCCGGCGCGAGGTCAGGCCGGCGCGAGGTCAGGCCGTTCGTCCGGATCAGGCCGGTCCGCGTCGAATCTGCCTGACACGGCCAAACGGCCTGACACCCGAGCACCACCCGGCCAGCAATCCGGCCTCACCGCGATCCGATCGACCCCCGCGACAGACTCAGCGCTGCCAGCCGATCAGCGGCGAGCGTGCGCTTGAGTTCGAGCGATTCGCCGATCTCCGCCGCCAGACGCGGGCGCGTGCGGATCAGCTCGTCGACCGTCGCGAGCGGCAGCACCACGGCCGTGAGGATCTCGCCGGCGACCGTGACCGCCTGCGTGCGTTCACGGGTAAGTGCGGTCTGACCGATGATGTCGCCCTTCTCGGCCGCCGCGAACTCCACCCGTCCGCCGTCGACCTCGAGCGACAGGATCGCGCGCCCCGACACCACGACTCTCACCTCGTCGGGCACGACTCCGCTCGGCAGCACGATCTCGCCGACCCCGTAGCGCTCGAGCGACGAGGCCGTGAGCAGCGCCTCGAGGTCGTCGTCGCGCAGGTGCAGGGTCGCGGCGATCGATCGCAGGGCCTCGGCGAGACGCCCGGGCTCGGCGATCGGGTCGGTCGCGTCGCCGTCGAGCGCGAAACCGTGGCGGCGGGCGGCGTACCAGAGCCAGGAGAGGTAGGTGGACAGCGCGCGCGAAGCATCCGCCGGCCCCGCGACCGGGATCGCGACGCCGTACGCGCCCGCACCGGAATAGCTGACGGATGCCCGTTCCCGCGCGACCTTCATCGGCAGGGCCTCGGCGACCTCGACGAGCAACGCCATCACCTCGTGCGGCGGATCGTCGGTCGAGAAGGTCACCGAGGTCGACGCGGAGTAGGGCCCGTCGGGCTCGCTGAGGTTGGTGAACGACGCCCCCGACAGACTGGAGTTCGGCACGATCTGGATGCCGGAGCCGGTGTCGATGTGCACCGCACGCCAGTTGACCTCCACGACACGCCCGCGCACACCCGCCGCATCGAGGAAGTCCCCGATCTTGAACGGCTGCTCGAACAGCAGGAGCAAGCCCGAGATCACGCCGCCGACCGCGTTCTGCAGCGCGAGGCCGATCACGATCGACCCGACGCCCAGGGCCGTGAAGAGACCACCGACGTCGGCATCCCACACCCAGGAGAACAGCAGGGCGAGGCCCAGCGCGACCAACACCAGTCGGGCGATCTCGACGAAGATCGTCGGGATGCGCTTGCGCCACGAGTCCTCGGCGGCGTGCGCGAACAGCGCCACGTTGAACGACGACAGCAGCAGCAGGATCAGGAGGAACCCGAACACGGTGGCCACCACGCGGGTCCACACCTGCTCGGCGGGCGACTGGATCGCGAACGCCAGTAGCGCGAACAGTGCACCGACCGGGATCACCCCATTGCGCAGCAGCCGCAGCGGACCGGCGAGCGCGTTGTTGCGCCGACGGAGTCCGTTGATGAGCTCGGTGAGCACGACCAGCAGCACGGGGACACCCACCGCGAGCGCGATGACCCACCATCCCCACCCGTCGCGGAACGCGTCCTCGAACATGTCAGGCCACCTTCCAGACCGTCTCGGTCGTGCCGCGGGCCTCGACCGTGCCGGCCTCGGTGAACGAGAAGATCTCGCGGGTGCGGTCGTAGACCGTCTGACTGACGTAGACGCCCGGCTCGCCGGTCACCGATCGCACCCGGTAGGCGAGGTTCACGGCGTCGCCCCACAGGTCGTAGGCGAGGCTCGTGCGTGCGACGAGTCCGCTCGTGACCGTGCCGGTGTCGACGCCGGCGCGCAGGCCGATCGACGAGCCGTTCTGCGCATTGAAGCGCTCGATCACTCCGAGCAGGTTCTTCGCGAACTCGACGCTGCGGCGCACGTTGTCGACGCGCGGCACGATCAGCCCCGACGAGGCGAGGTAGCCGCCGCGCAACGTGCGCACCTTCTCGACGCCGGCCTTCTCGGCGGCCTCGTCGAAGCCCCGCATGAGGGTGTTGAGGTGGCCGATCTCCTGTTCGGCCGAGAGCCCGCGCGCGTAGTCGTCGAAGCCGACGAGCTCGGCGAACACGACCGACACGTTCTCGTGCGCCTCGGAGATCGCCTCGTCGCCCTGTTTGTATTTCGCGGCGACGCTCTCGGGCATGAGGGTGAGCAGCAGCTTCTCGTTCTCGGCCTGCTGCTCATCGATGAGGTCCTGCTTGATGCGCAGACTCGACGCCATGTCGTTGAAGGCGCTGCCCAGATCGCCGAACTCGTCGCGCGCGCCCTGCGGCACCTGCACGTCGAGATCGCCCTCGGCGACCCGGTGCACCGCGCCGACGAGGCGGTGGATGGGCCGGGTGAAGACCTGCGCCAGCAACAGCGACAGCAGCGAGACACCGAGCAGGATGCCGAGGAGCGACAGCAGCACCGTGCGGGTGAAGTCGGTCACGGGCGCGAACGCCTCCGACGAATCGATCCGGGCGATGATGACCCAGTCGAGCCCCTCCACCTCGAGCGGGGCATAGGCGGTGACACTGTCGATGCCGAGATATCCGGGGCCCGTGGTGGTGCCGGTGCGCCCGGCCTGGGCATTCGCCACCGCCTGGGTGTTGATGGGCTGGAGCAGGATGGTGCCCTGCACCTCGACGATCCGCTTCGCGACGCTCGGGGGCGTGCCGCCGTTGATCGCGAGCTGCTCGTAGCTGTCGGGGTCTTCGATGAGGCGCCGCGAATCGCTGCGCATGAGGTCGTCGAGACCCACGAGGTACACCTCGCCGGAGTCGCCGAGGCCCTGCTCCTTCCACTCCCCCGACCCCGTCGTCAGGTCGTTGATCGTCTCCATCGACACCTGCAGGGCGAGGGCGCCGGTGATGCGGCTGTCGTTGCCGATCGGCGAGACCACCCACATCGTGGGCACGTTCAGCGAGGGGATCCACCGTTCGAAGTCGGTGAGCACGACCGTGCTGACCGAGTTGGTGGCGATGGCATCCGCATACGCCTGCGCGAGCATCGTGTCGCGATACGGACCCGTGTTCAGGTTGCTGCCGAGCTCGACTCCCTTGTAGGCCGAGAAGACGATGTCGCCGTCGAGGTTGAGCAGCAGCGCATCCTCGTAGTCGGCCTGGTTCACGAGACGGCTGAGGTAGTCGCCGTAGCGCTCGGTCGCCGCCGAGTAGGCCGAACCGTCATCGGCG
The DNA here is from genome assembly GCF_044772365.1 of Microbacterium sp. NPDC090225. NCBI lineage: Bacteria > Bacillati > Actinomycetota > Actinomycetes > Micrococcales > Microbacteriaceae > Microbacterium > Microbacterium sp. NPDC090225. The sequence continues at coordinate 2,104,376 of NZ_JBIVYS010000001.1, forward strand.
TCGTTGTCGTCGAGCAGGGTGTCGTAGTCGGCGTCGAAGTCGAGGTTCTGCGTCGTGAAGCGCGTCTGCAGGAACTGCCCGGCATTCGACTCGGGGATGAAGGCGCTGTCGCCGTACTGCTCGCCCGCGCGCTGCTCCAGCGTGGGGATGAAGGTGTCGGAGTAGTACGACTCGAGCTGCGTGCGCTCGTCGGGGGTGACCTCGCGCTGTTCGAGTTCTTCGTACCCCGCGTTCACGGTGGTCGAGAGGGTCTGCGCGCTGAGGTTGCGCGACTGCAGCGAGGCATCCTTCTTGACCGCCTCGATCGCGTCGGTGACCTCGGCCGCGCGCATCGAACGGATCGTGATGAGCTGATCGACCGCGGCGTCGTGCAGGGACTGGCGCCCGTTGATGAATCCGACGGCGCCGACGATGACCGACGAGACGAGGCTCACCGCCAACAGCATGATCAGCAACTTCGACTGGATGCTGAGTCCCGGGCGCAGGCGCCGCAGGCGCCGTTCCGTCTTCTCCCCGACCGTGCCCTGCTCGCTCATCCGCGTCCTCCGTCGTCATCCGTGAGCGCGTCCCCACTCGGAGGTTATCGATATACCAACTCCGTGCAAATGGTTTTTTCGCCTGATGTCATCGGTCCTCTCCCGATACATTGGCGGCGGAGGAAAAATGACGACTTGGTGGCCCTACCTGCGGATCGCCGCAGCCCTTCTCGGCACGGCGGCGCTCGTGCGGCAGATCACGGTGTCGATCACGAACGCGCAGGCGTCGACCACCGAGTGGGGTTCGCACGTTCCCACCGTCGTCGCGAACTTCTTCAGCTTCTTCACCGTGCTCTCGAACATCGGCGCCGTCGTCTCGCTGACGATCGCGGCGATCTGGATGCTCCGCACCCGCCGTGAGAACACTCCCGAGCCCCGCTGGCTCGCCACGCTGCTCGTGTGCACGAGCACCTACATGATCGTGACCGGCGTCGTCTACAACCTGCTCCTGCGGTACATCAACCTCGACGGCGTCTCCGAGGTCTGGACGAACGAGACGCTGCACGTGATCGTCCCGCTCGTCATGCTCCTCGACGTGCTCTTCGCGCCGCGGCGGCGCGCGCTCCCGTGGTCCGCGGCCCTCGTCGCGGTGATCTTCCCCCTGGCCTGGACCGTGTACACGATGGTGCGCGCGAACTTCATCACCGGCCCGATCACCGGCAACCCGTGGTGGTACCCGTACCCGTTCCTCGATCCGCACGGTCCCGGCGGATGGGGCTCCGTCGTCGTCTACATCATCGGGATCGCGATCGGCATCATCGCCGTCGCCGCCGGTGTGGTCTGGGTGGGTCGTCGCCGCGGCATCCGCGTTCCCTGATCCGGCGGTCGCTCGCCGATGGGGACTCCTCCCCATCGGCTCCGAGCCGAGGTGTCGGAGGATGCGGTTACCCTGGTGCGGGGGAAGGACGCGATGTTTCCCCGCGTGATCGAGGAGACTGCAGATGAACGAGCCCTACGCGCCGGACCCGTCGACGAATTCGGCCCCTCCGCCCCCTCCTGCGCCGCCCGCGCCCGTACTCCGCAGCGAGCTGCGCGACGCCGCGACGCCTCCCCCTCCGCCCGCCGCACCGGCGACGCCCCCGTCGGCGCCGACCCCGAAGGCGGATGCCGGGCCCAAGGCGGCCCCGTCCGACGCCGAGATCTCGCGGGCGAGCGACGTGCTGAAGGTCGTCTCCGACGCGTACTCCGCGAAGATGGTGGGCCAGGAGCGCCTGCGCATGAGCCTGCTCATCTCGCTCATCGCCGGCGGTCACATCCTGCTCGAGAGCGTGCCGGGACTGGCGAAGACGACCGCCGCGAGCACCCTCGCCGACACCGTCAAGGCGCAGTTCAAGCGCATCCAGTGCACGCCCGACCTGTTGCCCAGCGACATCACGGGCAACCAGATCTACGACGCGGCGACCGGCTCCTTCCGCACCGTCCTCGGCCCCGTGCACGCCAACTTCGTGCTGCTCGACGAGATCAACCGCTCGAGCGCCAAGACCCAGAGCGCCATGCTCGAGGCGATGCAGGAGCACCAGACGACGATCGGGGGCGAGGTGCACCACCTGCCCAAGCCCTTCCTCGTGATCGCGACGCAGAACCCGATCGAGCAGGAGGGCACCTACGAGCTGCCCGAGGCGCAGATGGACCGCTTCCTGCTCAAGGAGATCGTCGAGTACCCGAGCCCCGCCGAGGAGTTCGAGATCCTCGGCCGCATCGACTCGGGCGTGCTCGACCCCGACCGCCACGTCTCGAGCGCGATCTCGCTCGACGACGTGCACATGCTGCAAGACGTCGCCGGCCGCATCTACGTCGACCCCGCGATCCGCAACTACATCGTGTCGATCGCGTACGTCACCCGTAATCCCGCGCCGTACATCGGAGAGGATCGCGCCCGGTTCATCAAGTACGGTGCGAGCCCCCGCGCGAGCATCGCGTTCCTGCAGGCGTCGCGCGCCCTCGCGCTGCTCAAGGGCCGCTCGCACGTGCTGCCCGAAGACATCCGCGAGCTGCGCCATCTCGTGCTGCGCCACCGCGTGCTACTGACGTTCGAGGCCGATGCCGAGGGCATCCGCAGCGAGGAGATCATCGACCAGATCTTCGCCTCGGTGCCCACCCCCTGACCCGGTCGCCGAGCCAGGAACCGTCGCCCCGCACCGGAACAGAAGCCCATGCCCAGTCTGATCACGCAGGTGAAGAGCAAGCTCTTCCTGCATTCGTCGCGCAAGTCGATGCACGCGCTCGACGGTGCGCACGCGTCGCTGCTGCGCGGACGGAGCCTGGACTTCGAAGACCTGCGCAAGTACGAGTACGGCGACCAGGTGCGCGACATCGACTGGCGCGCGACCGCCCGCCTGGGCACGCCGCTGGTCAAGAGATCACGGGCGATGCGCATGCACACCGTGCTGTTCGTGGTCGACACGGGACGGTCGATGACGGCCCTCGCAGCCGACGAACGGCCGAAGAAGGACCTCGCGATCATGGCGGCCGGCGCCCTCGGCATCCTCACCCTGCGCCACGGCGACGACTTCACGACGGTGTACGGCGACGCCTCGCGCGCCCGTCGCCTGGCGCCCGGCCGCAGCGAGGGCGCGCTCGAGCACGCCCTGCTCACGATCAGCCGGGCGACCGACGAGAGCACGGTCCCCAACGACCGCGACGGCCTGCTCTCGTACGTCACCCGCACGGTGTCGCGACGCATGATCGTCGTCGTCATCACCGACGAGGCGCCGATCACCGACGAGACCGAGCGGATGCTGCGCCGGCTGCGCGTGCAGCACGACGTGCTGTGGCTCACCCTGCGAGACGCGGATCCGGTGCTCGACCACGCGACCGGCCGCATCCGCAGCGACGTCGACAGCAGCTGGGACGTTCCGGACTTCGTACAGGGCGACGCGGCGATCGTGCGACAGCTCACCGCCCAGGCGCAGGCCGAGGAGGCGCACCTCGCCGAGACCCTGAAGCGCCTCGAGATCGGCCACGCCGTGCTCGAGGGCCAGGAATCGGCCGTCCCGCAGCTGCTGCGCCTGCTCCACGGGGCGCTCAGCCGATCCAGCGGGAGGTCGAATGCCCGGGTCTGACGAGCTCTATCCTCCGGCGCAGTACGGCTGGGGCTGGGTGCTGCTCGCGTTCGGCATCCTCGCCCTGCTGATCGTTGGTGCGTGGCTCGTGATCGCGCTCACGAAGCAGCGCCGCCCCGCCGACCGGCTCGGCATCGAGCAGCCGCAGCTGCTCACCGGCGACGTGCTCAGCCAATTGCGAGTGGAGTACCTCGACCGCGTGCAGCAGATCGAGACCGACTACCGCGAGAAGCGGCTCTCGCCCCGCAACGCCAACCTCGAGCTGAGCCGCGTGGTGCGCACGTTCGTCAACGAGTACAGCGGTCTCGAGGCGCCGGTGCTGGCGCTCGACGATCTCGTCGCCCGTGGGGTGCACCCCGCCCTGATCGACGCGATGCGCCGCCACTACTACCCGAGCATCTTCCGCCAGGGCCCGCCGATCGATCCCCTCGCCGGCGCCGAGGCGGCGCGGACGGTGGTGCGCTCATGGCACTAGCGAACGGCTGGCTCATCATCGTCGCGGCCGGGGTCGTGGTCACAGCTCTCGGCATCGGGCTCGCACTCGGTCTCCGCAGTCGCGGACAGTCCACGGGAGCGGACCGCGCCCGCATCGCCCGCGCGGAACGCCTGCGCGCTCTGCCCGCGTTCCGCGAAGCGCTCTCCCGACGGATCATCGCGCTGAGCGGCATCCTGCTCCTAGGCGCGCTCACGGTCGTCACGGCCGGCGTCGTGGCCGCCCGGCCGATGTCGTCGCAGACGATCCAGCCCGTGAACACGAGCCGCGACATCATGCTGTGCCTCGACGTCTCGGGGTCGATGTCGGAGGTCGACGTCGAGGTCCTCACGGTGTTCGAAGAGCTGCTCGACGGGTTCGAGGGCGAGCGCATCGGGCTGACGATCTTCAACAGCTCCCCGGTGCAGATCTTCCCGCTCACCGACGACTACGACTTCATCCGCACGCACCTCGAGAGCATGCGCGAGAGCTTCGACTACGTCGATCAGATCCCCGAGCACTGGGTCGGCACGCTCAACGGGAACGGCGCCTCGCTGATCGGCGACGGGCTGGCGGCCTGCGCGATGGGATTCGACCACCCCGATGACGAGCGCTCGCGCTCGGTGATCTTCGCGACCGACAACGAGATCAACGGCGCGTCGATCGTGACGCTCGAAGAGGCGGCGAACTACGCCGCGTCGAAGGGCGTGCGCGTGTTCGCGCTGAACCCTGTCGAGGGCAAGGACGCGGACGTGAGTGCCGAGCTCGCCGCCGCGGCCGAAGCCACCGGCGGTCAGGCCTACGGACTGCGCGACACGACCACGGTCGGCGACATCGTCGAGCAGGTGCGCGAGCAGGACGCGACCGAGCTCCGCGGCGAGGCGCAGGTGGTGTGGACCGACGCCCCCGATCTGTGGATCGTGGTCGTCTCCATCGCGCTGCTGTCGTTCGTGGTGCTGCTGTGGAGGGTGCGACTGTGATCTTCCAACCCGCCGTCAACGTCTTCCTGCTCCTGCTGCTGTTCGCGCCGATCGCCGCGCTCGTGATCTGGGTGCTCGTGCGCGCGCCCAAGGACGCCGGGCGTTCGACCGCGCACACGCGCAACCACCGCCTGCTCTGGGCGTTGCGGTTGGCCGCGGTGCTCGCCTGTTTCGTGATGCTGCTGCGCCCCGGCATCCCCGGCGGCGCGACACAGACTCTCGCGACCGACACCGACATCGTGCTGGTGGTCGACACGACCGCGAGCATCGTCGCCGAGGACTGGGCCGACGGAGAGCCGCGCCTCGACGGCGTGCGCGCCGATGTGCGCACGATCATCGCCGAGTATCCGGGCGCGCGCTTCGCCCTGCTCACCTTCGACGCCGCCGCCGAACTGCGGATGCCGTTGACCACCGACACCACGGCGCTGGTCGGGTCTCTCGACGTGCTGCGCCCCGAGGTCACGAGCCAGTCGCGCGGAAGCTCCATCGGCATCGCCGCGACCCTGCTCGAGCAGACGCTCGCGTCGGCGGCCGAGTCGTCGCCCGACCGCTCGCGCATGGTGTTCTACTTCGGCGACGGCGAGCAGACCGTGTCGTCGGACCCCGAGTCGTTCGCCGGCAGCGCGGCCTACACCGACGCCGGCGCGGTGTTCGGCTACGGCACCGCCGAGGGCGGCCCGATGCGCATCACCAGCGGCGGGGTCGACGGAACGGATGCCGGGTACATCCAGTACCAGGGCTCCGACGCGCTGTCGGTCGTCGACGAGCAGAACCTGCAGGCGTTGGCCGCCGAACTCGGCGTCGAGTACGAGCATCGCACGGCCGACACCGAGCCGCAGCTGCCCGAGGCTCCGACGACCACGACGAACTACGCGGAATCGGGCGAGGTCGGCAATGTGACCGAGCTCTACTGGATCGCGGCGCTCGTGCTCATCGTGCTGCTCGGGATCGAGCTGGCGCGCGCGGCGATGCTGATCGCACGCCTGCGCGGGCTCCGCACCGCGTCGCCGACCCCGGGAACTGGGTCGCTGAGCCTGTCGAAGCGCCCCGCCGACGGAAAGGAGGCGCCCCATGAGTGATCCGCAGGCCGCGGCCGCACAGTTGCTCGCCTCGAACCGCCGGCGCCGCAGCATCCGTCGGTGGATCGCGATCGGTTCGCTGCCCCTCGTGCTGGTGTCGCTGATCTTCGTGGGCAAGATCCTCAGCATGTACGCGTTCGCGCACCAGGCGATCAGCGCCTACGTCGTCGACGACTACGCGGGCTCCGAGGCGGCAGCCGAGGGCCAGGAGTTCCTCAACTGGTTCGAGCCCTACAAGGCCCCCTTCAACATCGGCACCGCGCTCGCGGGCGCCGAGGAGCTGCCCGAGGCGCGCACGAAGCTCGAGGAGGCGCTCGACCTGGCCACGGGCCTCGAGGTCTGCGACGTGCGCATCAACCTCTCGCTCGTGATCGAGCGGATGGGCGACGCGGCCCGCGAGGGCGGCGACGGTGCCGGCGCGGCCCAGCTGTACGCCGAGGCGCTGACGATCGTCGTCGAGACGCCCGAGGAGTGCAACAGCGAAGAGGCCGAGAACCAGTCGTCGGATCCGGATCGCGACATGGGCGAGAGCCTCGACGACTCCGAGGAGCGGCTCAAGGAGAAGCAGCAGCAGGAGCAGGAGCAGCAGCCCGACCCGCAGGAGGGCGAGGAGGAGCAGGAGCAGCCGCAGCAGCCCGACGAGCAGAAGCTCGAAGACCTCAAGGACAAGCTCGACCAGGGCACGCAGGAGCGCGACCAGCAGCAGGGCGGCGACGAGCCCGGATCGGGAACGGACAAGCCATGGTGATGGATCACGAGAGCCAGCGCGCCCGCTATCTGGCGGGCACCGAGGGTGCGCCACCCGTTCCGCCGCCCGGTGGTTACCGGGGTGCGCGCCGCGGCACGGGACCGCAGGAGGCACCGGCGTTCCCGACGTTCGTATCGATGGCCGACGGCGACGACGAGCGCCGGTCGGCGAACGCGATCGGATGGATCGCCCTGCTCGCCAGCATCCTGTTCGCCATCGTGCTGCTGGGCACGATGCTCGCCGGCGGCACCGACCTGCTCTACGGCGTCACCCTGCTCGCCGTGCAGCTCGTGCTCGTCGCGGTCATCGTCGCGGCGATCGCCACGAGACGGGGGCGGATGCTCGGCGCGATCGCCCTCGTCATCGCGGTGCTGTTCAACGTCGCCACCGTCGGGGGGCTGAGCGCCCTGCAATCGTCGGCCAGCGGCAACTACGACGGGGCGAAGTCCGACGAGCAGAAGCACGCCGAGGCCTACCCCGGCATCAAGGACACCGACAACCAGGATGTGCTGAACCAGCAGTCGCTCGAGGAGGTGCGCGCCGAGGCCGACAGCCTCTTCGCCGATGTGCGTCAGCGCCTGAGCGATGAGTTCGGGTACACCTGGACGCAGTTCACCGATGAGGACCTGCGCCCCGAGCGCAACGGCTACGGCGGCGAGTCGATGCTCTACGAGTACGGTTCGGCCGGTTGGGCGACCAACGAGCCCATCCAGGACTACGACCGCAAACAGCAGGTCATGGCCGTGATCGATCAGGTCGTGCAGGAGCACGGCATGTACGGCCTGTACGCCTTCAACGACCCGACCGGATCAGGCATCGATCCGACGATGATCGAGAAGCTCTACGGCAGCGACGATCCGCGCACCCAGCACACGTGGGAGTCGTACACCGAGAACTACCCCGATCCGCTGCGCTTCTACGCGACGATCTACGACCTCTCGAACGACACGGACGGCGGCTTCAGAACCGAGCGCGAGGCGCAGAATGCGCGCACCGGCGAGCCGGTCGAGGGGTTGCAGCTGTTCGTCATCGCCAGCGCCGTGCTCAGCGACGACGACCGCGACGAGTTCGAGACGAAGATCCAGGAGTACCCCGGATTCTGAGGCCCGGGCGGGCGGCTGCCCCCTCACTGGGTCGCTGAGCCTCCCCTCACTGGGTCGCTGAGCCTCCCCTCACTGGGTCGCTGAGCCTCGCCTCACTGGGTCGCTGAGCCTGTCGAAGCGTCCCACCCCCGGTGAGGGGTCACGACACGCCGCGACCGGATGCTGCGGCGCGGCGTGTCGTGGACCCCTCGCGCCCGCCGAGGCGCTCAGCTCGCGAGCGCGAGACCCGCGGCGAGCGCGAAGCCCAGCACGGTCGCCAGTCCGGTGGACTCCTTGGCCTTGGACTGGGCCTCGGGCACCATCGAGTCGACGAGCATCACGAGCAGCGCGCCGGCCGCGAAACCGCTGGCCGCGGTGCGGAACGCGTCACCGGTGATGCTCGCGAGGCCGAAGCCCGCGACGGTCGCGGCGGCGCAGATCACCGCGACGCCGGCCCACAGCAGCAGTACGCGCGAGCGCTTCATGCCGCCGTCGAGCAGGTCGGCGGCCGAGCCGATCGACTCGGGCAGGTTGGAGACGAGGATCGCGACGACGAGCGCGATGCTCACCGGTTCGCCGGACGCGAGGCCGATGCCGAGCACGAGCTGCTCCGGGATGCCGTCGAGCAGTGCCCCGACGGCGAGCTGCCCGCCGCCCGCCTGCTCCTTCGTCTTCGCGGCACGCGCGTCGAGGATGCGGGCGGCGACGTAGTAGCTGATCGCGCCGAGGGCGACGCCGATGACGAGGGGGAAGGGGCCTCCGCGATCGAGACCCTCCTCCCAGAGTTCGAAGGCGATCGAGGCCATGAGCGCGCCCGCGCCGAAGCCGAGCACGATGCCCAGCCAGCGCGGCGGCCACTTCCGCAGCATCGCGAGCACGGCACCGATGAACAGCGGCGCCGCCGCGACCACGCCCCACAGCACTGCTCCGCCCATGAGCACACTCTCCCACCTCACTCCTCCTGCACGGAAGGCCGCGCCGCGGCATCCGTTCACAGGCGGGGCGGATGCCGTCACGCATTCGAGAGCGACACGCCGCCCGCCGTAGACTGGAGAGCATGTCCAAGGTCCTCCAGTCCCTGCCCGTCGGCGAACGCGTCGGCATCGCCTTCTCCGGAGGACTCGACACCTCCGTGGCCGTCGCGTGGATGCGCGAGAAGGGCGCCGTGCCCTACACGTACACCGGGGACCTCGGGCAGTACGACGAAGACGACATCGACTCGATCCCGGGCCGTGCACTCGAGTACGGCGCCGAGGCCTCGCGCCTGGTCGACGCCAAGACCGCATTGGTCGAGGAGGGCTTCGTCGCACTGTCGTGCGGTGCGTTCCACATTCGCTCGGGCGGCAAGACCTACTTCAACACCACTCCCCTCGGGCGCGCGGTGACCGGCACGATGCTGGTGCGCGCCATGAAGGAGGACGGCGTCGACATCTGGGGCGACGGCTCCACCTACAAGGGCAACGACATCGAGCGGTTCTACCGCTACGGCCTGCTCGCCAACCCGCGCCTGCGCGTCTACAAGCCGTGGCTCGACGCCGACTTCGTGACCGAGCTCGGTGGTCGTAAAGAGATGAGCGACTGGCTCGTCGCCCGCGACTTCCCGTACCGCGACTCGGCCGAGAAGGCCTACTCGACCGACGCCAACATCTGGGGCGCGACGCACGAAGCCAAGACCCTCGAGCACCTGAACGTCTCGCTCGAGACCGTCGACCCGATCATGGGCGTCAAGTTCTGGGACCCGTCGGTCGCGATCGACAGCGAAGACGTCACCGTCACGTTCGAGGCCGGTCGCCCGGTCGCGCTCAACGGCGTCGAGTTCTCCGACCCGGTCGCCCTCGTGCGCGAGGCGAACACGATCGGCGGACGCCACGGCCTCGGCATGAGCGACCAGATCGAGAACCGCATCATCGAGGCGAAGTCGCGCGGCATCTACGAGGCCCCCGGCATGGCGCTGCTGTTCATCGCCTATGAGCGCCTGGTCAACGGCATCCTCAACGAAGACACCCTCGCCACGTACCACGAGCAGGGCCGCCGACTCGGACGCCTCATGTACGAGGGCCGCTGGCTCGAGCCGCAGTCGCTCATGCTGCGCGAGTCGATCCAGCGCTGGGTCGGCCTCACGATCTCCGGCTCGGTGACGATCCGCCTGCGCCGCGGCGACGACTGGACCATCCTCGACACTGTCTCGCCGAACCTGTCGTACGGCCCCGAGAAGCTGTCGATGGAGCGCGTCGGCGATGCGGCCTTCGGCCCGGTCGACCGCATCGGCCAGCTCACCATGCGCAACCTCGACATCGCCGACTCGCGTGCCCGCCTCGAGCAGTACGCGGGCCTCGGCCTCGTCGGCGGCGCCACGGGCGAGCTCGTCGGTCGCGTGACCGCGGGGGAGTCGGGCGAGATCACGGGTGCGGTCGAAGAGGTCGACGAGAACCTCGCCGACGCGGTCGACACGGCTTCCGAGGGCGCGGCGTTCGACTCCGGCACGGACTGACCCCTCGCGGGTTTCGATCAGGGGGCGGATGCTGCGGCATCCGCCCCCTTTTCCGTGCGCCCTTCGTCGCGCTGCGCTCGCTCAGGAACCGACTCGACCGGCTCCTGAGCGAGGAGCGCAGCGACGAGACGAAGGGCCGACCGGATGCTGTGAGTCCGTCGAGTTATCTTGCACACAACTGTGCACATTAAGTACACTCGAATCCATGACCACCCGCGCACCCCGCCGCGACGCCGTCGAGAACCGCGCCGGCATCCTCGACGCCGCCCGTTCCGCGCTCTCCGTCGACCCCTACGCCTCGGTCGACGTGATCGCCCGCAGCGCGGGCCTCTCGCGCCGCACCCTCTACGGCCACTTCGACGACCGTGAAGCCCTCATCCGCGAACTCATCTCGACCGGCGCCCAGCGCTTCAACGCGATCGCCGAATCCGTGACCGACGCCGACGCCCGCCTCGCCCTCGCCCGCCTCACCGCCCGCCTCTGGCACGAGGCCGCACACGTGCAGGTCGCCGCCGCCCTCGCGCTCGACGAGGCGCACGTGCAGCACACCGCCGACGCCCTCGCCCCTCTGCGCCGCACGGTCGCCGCCCTGGTGCGTCGTGGCCAGGACGACGGCAGCTTCCGCAGCGACCTCGCCGCCCCCACCCTCGCCCGCCTCATCGAGGAGATCGCGCGCACGGTCATCTCCCGCACGGATGCCGCGAGCACGGGCGCCGCGAACCTCGCCGTGCGCGCGGTGCTCAGCATCGCCGGACTCTCGTGGCGCGAAGCCGACGAGCTGCTCGCCGCCCACCCCGACATCGTCACCGTCCCGACGGAGGCCCCCGCATGAGAATCACCCTGCACGACGTGAGCAAGGGCAAGAACGGCCAGGCCCTCCCTCCCACCACTCTCGAGTTCCACACCGGCGAGGTGCGGTACGCCCTCGCCGAGACCGAGCAGCGCCCGACCGTCCTCGGCCTGATCGCGAGCGGACGCATGCGCCCCGAGACCGGCCGCGTCACGATCGACGATTCCGAGAGCGCCAAGGAACTGCGCCGCCGGGTCGCCCTCGTCGACGCCCCCGACGTCAGCGATCCGCACCCCGACATCTCGCTCGCGGGCGTCGTCGGCGAGGAGTTGATGTTCGCCGGGCTCGGCGCGACGCCCCTGCACGCCAAGCGTTGGCTGTCGCAGCTCGGATACGCCGAGCTCGCCTCGGTGCCGATCGGCAACATCGACCCCTCGGCGCGCGTGCGCATCCTGTGCGAACTCGCGGTTCTGCGCGACGGGACGGATGCCGTCGTTCTCGTGTCGCCCGACCGGCACGGTGGCTCGCCCGACGGCTGGTGGCGCATCGCCGCGGAATTCGCCGAGCGCGGGTTCGCGATGCTCGTGATCCTCGGAGGTTCCGCCGCCGTGGCGCTCGAGCGGATGCAAGAACTCGGCGCGGTCAACGCCTCGGGGCCGGTCGAGCCGCTCGTGCTCGAGCCGGGAGCGGATGCCGAGCCGGTAGCGGATGCCGAGCCGGAAGCGAATGCCGCGGCGAGCGGTTTCGACGACGGCGGGGCCGCGCGGGGCGGGGCCCTTCGACAGGCTCAGGGACCCAGTGAGAGCGACGAGGGCGAAGACGGGGTCTCTGAGCCCCAGGACTGGGTCGCTGAGCCTGTCGAAGCGTCCCCCGCCCAGGATCCCGACCCCGACAACGACACGAACGAAGACGACCCGAACGGAGCCGCCTCATGAAGGTTCCCGCAATGATCGCCGCCGAACTGCGGCGGCTGACAGCGAGCAAGATGGGCATCATCGCGCTCATCGCGCTCGTGTGCGTGCCGATCCTCTACGGCGGCCTCTACCTCTGGGCGAACCAGGACCCGTACGCCAAGTTCCCCGAGGTGCCGGTGGCTCTCGTCGTCGACGATGCGGGGGCGCCGTCCACGGCATCCGACGCCGCCGACGGCGACACTGTCAACTACGGCGAAGACGTCGCCGACAACCTCATCGAGGGCAACGCCTTCGACTGGCAGCGGATGACGGCCGACGAAGCAGCGGATGCCCTGCGCCACGGCACCGTCGACTTCACCGTGACCATCCCCTCCGACTTCTCCACGGCGCTGACCTCGGCCGCGGGCGACGACCCGCACCAGGCCCGGATCGACCTCGAGACGAACGACGCGAACAACTACCTCGCGTCGTCGATGGGCACACAGGCGGTCGAGAAGATCCGCAGCTCGGTGGCCGAGATGGTCGGCAGCGAGGCGGCCGAGCGGCTGCTCACCGGGCTCAGTGACATCCGCGACAGTCTCGTGACCGCGACCGACGGGGCGACGCAGTTGACCGACGGCGCGAACACCGCCGCCACGGGCAGCGCGACCCTCGCCGACGGCACGGCACAGCTGGCCGACGGCACCGCGCAGCTCGCCTCCGGCGCCCAGACCCTGGCGACCGGGGCGCAGTCCCTCGCCGACGGCGCCGCGCAGGTGAGCGACGGCAATCGCCAGCTCGCCGACATCGCTGACCGGGCGGGTTCGGTCGTGCAGCAGGCGACGGATGCTCTCCCCCAGGTGCGCACCGACATCGCGACGATCCTCACCGATCAGGGCCTCACGCCCGAGGAGATCGACCAGGTGCTGGCCAAGCTCGACCCGCTCGCGACCCGGCTGCAGGACGGCAATGCGACCGTGCAGGCCGACGTCGGCAAGATCGATCAGCTGGCGGATGGCGCGGCGCAGGTCGCCTCCGGAGCGGCGACGCTCTCGACCGGCGCTTCCAGCCTCGCCACCGGTGCGGGCACGGTCGCGGAGGGCGCGGCATCCGCCAACGACGGCGCGGCGCAGCTGCGCGACGGACTGAGCACTCTCGCCAGCGGCGCGGCCGAGCTGCGTGACGGGTTGGCGTCCGGCGTCGACCAGATCCCGGCATCCACCCCCGAACTGCGCTCCCTGCAGGCCGACACGATCGCCGACCCGGTGAAGGTGTCGAGCGACAAGGTCGCCTCGGCCGAGGACTACGGCGCCGGGCTCGCCCCGTTCTTCGCCGCCCTCTCGGCTTGGATCGGCATCTACGCGCTGTTCCTCATCGTGAAGCCGATCTCGCGGCGCGCGATCACGGCTCTGCATTCCCCGATCCGCGTCACGCTGGCCGGCTGGCTGACGCCCGCGGCACTCGGCGCGGTGCAGATGGTGGGGCTCATGGGCATCCTCGCGCTCACCCTCGGGTTCACGTTCAACCATCCGCTCGGAACCCTCGGCGTGCTGGTGTTCGCCTCGGCGACGTTCGCGGCGATCATCCTCGCGCTCAACGTGTGGTTGGGCTCGGTGGGGCAGTTCCTCGGACTGGTGCTCATGGTGCTGCAGCTCGTGACCGCCGGCGGCACGTTCCCCTGGCAGACACTGCCCGCCCCGCTCGCCGCGCTGCACCACGTGCTACCGCTCGGCTACGTCGTCGATGCGATGCGACAGCTGATGTACGGCGGTGACCTCGCCAGAGCGGGCGGCGACCTGATCGTGCTCGGCATCTGGTTGGTCGGTGCGCTGCTGTTCGCGATGATCGGCGTGACGCGCATGACGCATCGGCGCACGCTGCGCGACCTGCAGCCCAGCCTCATCGGCTGACTCGCGCGAGGGCGACGGTTCGGAACGACCCGTCGCCCTCGACTAGCGTTGTCTGGTGCCCACCAGCTATCTCGCCCCCGCCGGGACCCCCGTCACGCTCCTCGAGTTCGAGCACGCCGGGGCGACGCTGATCGCCGAGACTTTCGGCGAGGGCACCCACACCTACCTTCTGCTGCACGGCATCGGCATGGGTCGCAGCGTCTACCTCGACGTGGTGCAGCGGTTGGACGGGCGCGTGGTCGCCCTCGACCTGCCGGGGTTCGGCGAGGCGCCCGAGCCCACCCGCACTCTCACCATGGAACGTCACGCCGACCTCGTCGCGGCGTACCTGCGCCACACCGGCGAGGGCCCGGTCATCGTGATCGGGCACTCGATGGGCAGCCAGATCGCGGCGGAGCTCGCCGCGCGGCATCCGCTCCTCGTCTCGGGTGTCGTGCTCGCCGGACCCACCGTCGACCGCACGAAGCGCAACCTCGCCGCCCAGGCCACGTACCTGCTGCGCGACCTGGTCGGCGAGCGACCGCTGGTGATCTGGCGCGGAGCGCGCGAGTACCTGCGCGGCGGGCCGCACCTGTTCCGTAAGATGCGGGCGACCATCGCCCACCAGCCCGAGAAGGCGTTCGCGCGCATCGACCGCCCGGTGCTGGTGCTGCGCGGAGCCGACGACCCGCTCGCACCGATGAGCTGGTGCCGTCAGATCGTCGACGCGATCCCCGGGGCGCGGCTCGAGGTGATCCCCGACCACGGGCACGGCACGATGATCAGCGACTCCGAGCCCGCCGCCCGCCTGATCGAGGGTTTCGCCGCCGAGTTGTGAGGGGCGTCGGTTCGGCCTGTACCTAACTCAGGAAGAACTTCTCCGAACAGTCATACCGAACGCTTTTCAGGCACTTGTCGCGAATTCTTCCTGAGTTGGGTACCGCGGCGACCGGAGAGTCGCGGGCCCAGCCGCTCGATCACGTCTCGCAACGCATATTGCACCGACGCCGGATCGCCGAGGACATCGGACGCGAGAGGTCGAACCGTCACGTAGCCGAGCCTCATCGCCGCAAGGTCCCGCTGACGGTCCCGCCTCTGCTTCTCCCAGCCCTCGTGGAAGGCCCTGCTGTCGCACTCGATGATCAGCCACCCGTCGACCACGAAATCCACTCGCCCGACACCGACGATCACGACCTGACATTCGTAGTCGACGCCCAGAGTCCGAAGC
Organism: Microbacterium sp. NPDC090225; assembly: GCF_044772365.1. Classification (NCBI taxonomy): domain Bacteria; kingdom Bacillati; phylum Actinomycetota; class Actinomycetes; order Micrococcales; family Microbacteriaceae; genus Microbacterium; species Microbacterium sp. NPDC090225. The sequence goes on from NZ_JBIVYS010000001.1 coordinate 2,119,626, forward strand.
ATCAAGCGCACGAAGGACTCCGGGCCGGACTCGGCCGTCGGATCCACCAGGTTCAGAATCGCACTGAACCCAGGTGGGAGCACATCGAAGAGCCGACGTAGTTCTGTCATTGTCATCAGTCCGTGGTGGACAACGCTGTCCAACGTGGCGATCGCCGCGCGCGGCGTCTGGCAGCGAAGCGAGTGCACAATCGCTTCCTTGAGCCCCGTCACGTGGAGAAGCGCGTCCCGCTCGCCGTCGTACCAATGCAGTCGGCATCGCCTCGCGTGCGTTGCATCGAAGCGCGAGCGATTACGCCGAAGCCGCACGTGCGTCTCTGACGACGACAGGACGAAGACGCCCAGCATCCGCAACAGCGAGATGCACGTGAGCCGTGCGCCGATGGCTGACGCATGCGCAACCGCTTCCGGAATGTCCCATTCGGCGTAGCGGTCCCGACGCAAGCGGCGCAAACGACCCTCGTCGACTGCGCGAGAGATCGACCGTCGGGTGTGTCCCCGATCGAACAGATCGTCGCGCGTGAAGACCATCGGCACGAAGAGCGCATGAGCGAGGTCGCGGGGAGTGGGCGTCACCACGACATCCTGCGCGTCTGCGGCTAGCCAGAGGGGCGACCAGACACCGATCTCACGGAACTCCGATCTTCCCCCGCTCCGTGCAGGAGGAGTCGACACCCGCCCCTCAATGTACCTAACTCAGGAAGAACTGCACCACGCACGTGCAAACGGGCGGAATCGGCGAGCAATCGGTCGAAGTTCCTGAGTTGGGTACGCCCGACGCGCCCGCGCTACCCCGCAGCGGGCGGGGTCTGCTTGGCGTCGGCGAGCTCGTCGACGACGAGGTGGCGCTGATCGGCGGAGCCGTTGCGGTAGGCCTGACGTCCGACCATGTGGGCCGAGAGCGGGGCGGTCGCGAATTGCATGAGCACGATCGGTGCGACCAGCAGCAGACCCAGCAGGATGCCGCCGACGCTGCGCTGCGCGAGGGCGACCGCGAGGCAGATGAAGACGAGGCCGAGCACCTGCGGCTTGGTGGCGGCGTGCAGTCGTGAGGGCACATCGCGGAAGTGCAGCAGCCCGACGGCGGCCGAGAGGCAGAGCAGCGCGCCGAGCAGGATGAGCACGAGCACGGCGACGTCGATGACGGCGTCGGGGATGACGAGACCGAAGATGTTCATGGCGTCGTGTTGTCCCTTCGTGCGACGAAGCGGGCGACCGAGATCGATCCGAAGACGCCGATCGCGGCGATGATGAGCAGCACCGGGATGCTGCGGGTATGGCCGTTGATCGCCATCTCGGCGCCGAGCACGCACATGACCTCGGTGAGCAGCACGTCGGAGGCGACGGCGCGGTCGAGGATCGTGGGCCCACGGAAGATGCGGATGACGGTGAGGATCGCGGCGATGCCGAACACCACCATGATCACGAGCAGCAGGATGTTCATCGGGCACCGCCCTTCGTCGAAGACCCGGCGGCGGTCGCGCGCGCACGCTCATCGGCCTTGAGCGCACGATACTGCGCGGGGTCACCGAGCGCACGCACCACCCGCTGCTCCCAGCGCAGCACGATGCGGCGCTGCTTCTCGACGTCGTCCATCCCGTCCACGCCGATCACGTGCATGTACAGGACGCGGCGGTCGCGATCGGCCTCGACGACGAGCGAGCCCGGCACGAGCGACGACACGACCGCGACGTGCGTCATGACGAGGTCGTCGGCGTAGCGCAGCGGCACCGCGATGATGGCGGTGCCCGGCTGCTTGCGGAAGTCGAAGACCTGCACGGCGACGGTGACGGCGCCGCGCAGCAGCGCCCAGAGGAACTGCACCACGAACAGCGCGGCGTAGAACACGTTCACGCGCCCCGACAGTTCGACGGTCGGCAGGCGGAACACCCGGGTCACGAACACCGCGACGACGAGTCCGGAGACGAACGCCAGCAGCGTGAACTGCCCCCACAGCAGCATCCACAGCACGACCAGCCAGGCGAGGAACGGCAGCTGGGCGCGCAGGTCGCGCCAGAAGTGGCGCTTGCCCTCGGGACTCATCCGCCCACCTCCTCTTCGAGCTGCACGAGGTTGACGGGCTGCAGCAGCGTTTCGCCGATGCGGTCGCAGAGCTCGTAGAGGGGCCCGGCGAAGACGGTGAGCGCGACGGTGACCCCGACCATGCCGGCGGTCGCGAGCGTCATGATCTTCGGGATGCGACGACGCTCCTGCTGCTCATCGGCGGCGGGCGCGTTGCCGAGGTACGAGATGCGCCCCTCGGTCTCGGTCGAGTCCTCCTCCTCGCGCCAGAACGCCAGGTTCCAGGCGCGCATGAGGGCGTAGAGGGTGAGGAGCGAGGTGACGATACCGCCCATGATCAGCACGATCATGAGGGGGGTGCCGACGGATGCCGCGGCCTCGAAGAGCGCGAACTTGCCGATGAACCCCGAGAAGGGCGGCAGCCCGCCGAGGTTGATGGCGGGGATGAAGTAGAGCACGGCGATCACCGGCGCGATCTTCAGCAGCCCCTTGACCCGCAGGATCGAGGTGCTCCCCGCTCTTCGTTCGACCAGCCCCACGGCCAGGAACAGGGTCGTCTGCACGACGATGTGGTGAACGATGTAGTAGACCGTCGCGCCGATGGCTGCGGGTGTCGCGATCGCGAGGCCGAAGATCATGTACCCGACGTGACTCACGAGCGTGAACGACAGGATTCGTTTGAGCTCGGCTTGCGCGACGGCGCCGAGCACGCCGACGACCATGGTCGCCAGCGCGATGATCAACAGCAGCGTGTCGATGCTGTTCGAGGCGAACAGCTGCGTCTCGGTGCGGATGAGCGCGTAGACGCCGACCTTGGTCAGCAATCCGGCGAAGACGGCGGTGACCGGGGCGGGCGCGGTCGGGTAGGAGTCGGGCAGCCAGAACGACACCGGGAAGATGGCGGCCTTGATGCCGAACGCCACGACGAGCATGAGGTGCAGCACGAGCTGCGTCTCCTGCGGCAGCTCGGCCATGCGCTCGGCGATCTGCGCCATGTTGACCGTGCCGACCGCACCGTAGATCATCGCGATCGACGCGAGGAACAGGATCGACGACACCAGCGAGACGACGATGTAGACGGCGCCGGTGCGGATGCGCGACTCGGTGCTGCCCAGCGTGATCAGCACGTACGAGGCCACGAGCAGGATCTCGAACCCGACGTACAGATTGAACAGATCACCCGCGATGAAAGCGTTGAAGATGCCCGCCGCGAGGATCAGGTACGAGGGGTTGAAGATCGAGATCGGCGTCTCGTCGGTGCCGTCGGCAGCACCCTGGCCGATCGAGAAGAGGAGCACCGCGAGCAGCACGATGCTCGAGATCAGCACGAGGAGAGCGGCGAGCCGGTCGACGTAGAGCACGATGCCGAACGGCACGGGCCATCCGCCCACCGACACCGCGATCGGGGTGTCGCCGGCGTCGACGGCGACGAGCAGCACGGCGGCGATCACCGAGACGGCGGCGAGCGTGACGACGGTGACGAACACCTGCAGGCGCGCGTTGCGACCGAAGACGAGGGTGATCGCGGCGCCCAGCAGCGGGAGTCCGACGAGGAGTGGAACCAGAACGCTCATCGGCGATCCTCCTCATCGGTGTGCTCGGGGGCGTTTTCGTCGGATGCTTCGGCATCCGTCTCATCGACGGATTCGGTCTCCACGTCCTCGTCGTCGGGAGGCGCCGATTCGGCATCGAGGACGCTCGCGGAGGCATCCGTCCCGTACGAGCCGTATGCCCGATCCACGGGCGCGTCGTCCTGGATCGACGAGTGGTCGCGCATGTGGAGCACCGTGATCGGCGCGGTCTGCACGCCGACGAAGTCGGTGGTGGCCTCGTCGTCGTCGGTCTCGGACTCGTCGTCCATGAGGTCTTCGTCGGCGTCGGTGCGCTCGCGCAGCGCGATGTCGGCCTCGTCGTCCTCGACGGTGTCGGCCTGGCCCAGCTGCCAGGAGCGGTAGATGAGGGCGAGCAGGAACGCCGAGACCGCGAACGTGATGACGATGGCGGTGAGGGTGAGGGCCTGCGGGAGCGGGTCGCTGATCTCGCCGTCGACGCCGTAGAACGGTGCGCTGCCGGGCACGCCCATGACGATCATCAGCAGCAGGTTCGTCGCATTGCCGAGCAGCAGGAAGCCGATGAGCACGCGGGTCAGGCTGCGTTCGAGCATCGCGTACACACCGCACGCGAAGAGCACGGCCATGATCACGATGAGGGTGAGGGAGACGTCCATCAGTTGGCACCCCGCCTCTCACGCGAGACCATCGGCGCATCGCGCAGCGCCTGGGTCTGACGGTCGACCTCGGCGCCGAGGCTGCGCAGCACGTCGAGCACGAGGCCGATGACGACGAGGTAGACACCGACGTCGAAGACCGTCGAAGTGACGAACTCCATGTGCCCGAACCCGGGGATCTCCCACTCCCAGAACGTGCTGGTGAGCGGGGCCTGGCCGAAGAACAGGGGGATCAGGGCGGCGCCGACGGCGAGGATCAGCCCCGCACCGAGCAGGCGTCCGGCATCGGTGGGCGCGGCGGCGCCGAGCTCCCAGCGACCGCCCGCGATGTAGCGCATGACGAGCGCCATTCCCGCGACGAGACCGCCGGCGAATCCGCCGCCGGGGAGGTTGTGGCCCGAGAAGAGTAGGAAGATCGACACCACGATGATGGTGTGGAAGAGCACCCGCACCACGACCTCGAGCAGGATCGACCTGTTCTCGGGCTTCATCTTCGTGCCGCCGACGAGCCAGGCCCGAGGGCTGCTCTGGTTCTCGGTGGTCTGGAAGCGGATGCCCTCGGTCGTCTCGACGAGCGGACGGCTCTGCGTGCGGCGGCGCTTCGACCGCGGCAGCTTGAGTGTGGCGGCGAGCATGTCGGCGCGATGGGTGACGAAGACGAGCGAGGCGACACCGGTCGCGGCGAGCACGAGCACCGACAGCTCCCCCATCGTGTCCCAGCCACGCAGGTCGACGAGAGCGACGTTGACGACGTTCTTGCCGTGACCGATCTCGTAGGCGAGCTGCGCGAACGAGGTCGAGATCGGCTCGTGGATGCGCGACTGCGTGGCGACCACGGCGACGAGCGCCATCGTGAGACCGACGCCGACCGCGAGCAGCGCGCGGGGGATCCGACCGACCGAGGCGTTGTGCTCGCCCATCTTCGAGGGCAGACGCCGCAGCACCAGGGCGAAGGTCACCATCGTGACGGTCTCGACGAGGATCTGCGTGAGGGCGAGGTCGGGGGCGCCGCTGGTCGCGAACAGCACCACCATGCCGAGGCCCGTGACCGACACGAGCACGACGCCGGTGTAGCGCTTCTGCGCCTGCACCGCGAAGAGGCCGGCGGCCGCCATGATGGGCGCCACGACGATCTGCGCCGGGGTGTGCCAGGCCGACAGCTGGAAGCGGTCGATGTCGCTCGCGACGAGCGCCGTGACCTCGGCGGCGACGAACACCACGAAGATCGTGCCGACGTACACGGGCAGCGAACCGCGCTGGGTGAGGGTCGTGCTGAGCACCGAGAGACGGTCGACGCCGCGCATGACGAAGTAGTAGACGTCGGCCGCGGTGAACGGCAGCAGTCGCGCCTTGCGATCCCAGCCGGTGCGTCGGGAGAGCACGAAGATCCCGAAACCGAGCAGGATCGACAGGATCGAGATGCCGAGCGCGGGCTCGAAGCCGTGCCAGAGGGCGAGGTGCCCCGGGCCTTCGACGGCCAGCCCCTCGGCGTCGAGGCCGGGGGTCGCTGTCACCGCATATCCCTGCAGCGCGACGTCGAGCGCGGGAGCGCCGATGCCCGCGGCGAGAGTGACACCCGCGAGGATGATCGGCGCCGACAGGAAGCCGACCGGCGGGTCGGGCCAGAGGGTGTCCGGCATCCGATCGCCCTGCGCGTCGCGCTTGGTCCAGAACGCCCCCCAGAGGAAGCGCACACCATATGCCGCGGTGAGCATGGATCCGAGGATCACGCCGATCAGAGCGACGAGACCCCACGGGGATCCGCCGATCGCATCGTCGAGCAGCGCGGTGAGCGTCGACTCCTTGGCCACGAAACCGAGGGTCGGGGCGACGCCCGCCATCGACGCGACCGAGATGAACGCCGCCGTCGTCATGACCGGGGCCTGACGGCCCACGCCCGAGAGCTCGTTGATGTCACGCGTCGAGAGCTGACGGTCGATCACGCCCACGATGAGGAACAGCGCCGACTTGAACAGCGCGTGGCCGATGACCAGCGCGAGGCCCGCGAGGGCCGCGGCCTGCGTGCCGTAGCCGACCACGACCGCGAAGAAGCCGAGCTGGCTGACGGTGCCGAAGGCGAGGATGCGCTTGAGGTCGGTCTCGCGCAGCGCCTGGAACCCCCCGATCAGCATGGTCAGGATGCCGAGGCTGATCACGATCGGACGCCAGGGTGCGCTCAGGGCGAAGATCGGCGCGAAGCGCGCGATGAGGTAGATACCCGCCTTCACCATCGCGGCGGCGTGCAGGTACGCGCTCACCGGGGTGGGAGCGGCCATCGCACCGGGGAGCCAGAAGTGGAACGGGAAGATCGCCGACTTGCTGATCGCGCCGATCAGGAGCATGACGATCGCGGCATCGACCATCGGTCCGGTCGGCACCTCGGCGAGGATCTCGCGGATGCTCGACGTGCCGGCATCCACCACCAGCAGCACGACCCCGACGAACATCACGAGCCCGCCGAGCGTGGTGACCAGCAGCGCCTGCAGCGCGGCACGACGGCTGGCCGCGCGACGGCGGTAGTGACCGATGAGGAGGTACGAGAGGATGCTCGTCACCTCCCAGAACATGACGAGCATGACCAGGTCGTCGGTGAGCACGAGGCCGTACATCGCCCCGGCGAAACCGAGGAGGACGCCCGCGAACTGGCCGATCCCGGCCGAGTCGTCGTGGAAGTACCAGCGGCAGTAGAGGAGCACCAGCGAACCGACGCCCGTGACGATGAGCGTGAGCACCCAGCCGAGCACGTCCATGTTCATCGACAGGTTCAGACCGAGCTGCGGGATCCACGACACCGAGACGAACGGGGAGTCGCCGTCGATCACCTGCGGTGTCATCACGAGCGCGTGGACGAATGCCGCCGCGGGAATGAGAGCGGCGATCGCGAATGCCTGAGACCCCAGCCAGCGCACCAGAACGGGCATCAGGAGAGACCCGAGGAGGAACACGGCGAGGAGCGTCAGCATATACGCGGCTCCTCGGGGCTCGTCGGCCGGGGGAAAACGGCACAGGCGGGCGGGTGTCTGGTTCTATTCTACCTGGCGTTAGGGAACCGTTAGGCCGCGGCCCTTCGTCTCGTCGCTTCGCTCCTCGCTCAGGAACCGATAAACCCGGTTCCTGAGCGAGCGAAGCAAGACGAAGGGCGGCGCAACTCCGCGAGGGTGGGACCCTTCGACAGGCTCAGGGACCCACTATCGGCGCGCAGGAACTGGGTCGCTGAGCCTGTCGAAGCGCCCCGCCTCGGAACTACTCCGCCGCGTCGTCGCTGCGCGCCGCGAGCACCGGCCCGAGGCGGGCGTACGAGTTCGTGATGTGGGCGAGCATGGCGGATGCCGCGCCCTCGGCGTCGCGTCCACGCAATGCCGCGAGGATCTTCTCGTGCTCGCTGACCGTGTCGTCTTCGAAGTCGTGACGGAAGTTCAGCCGATACAGGTGCATGTGCGAGCGCAGCCGCACGATCGCCTCCGACAGCAACGGGCTCTGCGCGTGCTCGGCGATGAGGTGGTGGAAGTGCAGGTCCTCGTCGATGAAGCGGCGGTAGTTCTCGAAGTGCTCATCGTCGTCGGGCGCGGATGCCGTGCGCATCTGCGCCACGGATGCGGTGAGCTCGGCCTCGGTCTCCGCGTCGATGTGCGTCGTCGCGCGGCGGGCGGCCTCGGGCTCGAGGAGCTCGCGCATGTCGTAGAGGTCGCGCAGCCCGTCGGCGTCGAGCAGCGGGGTGGCGACGTACCCCTTGAGCGCGCGCTTGATGACGAGCCCCTCGGATTCGAGGCGGGTGAGGGCCTCGCGCACCGGGGTCGGCGAGACGTCGAGGTCGCGGGCGACCGCGTCGATGTTCACGCGGGCACCGGGTTCGATGACACGGTCCATGAGCAGCCCGAGCACGGCGTCGTAGACGTCGTCGACGAGGGCGCGGCGGGCGGGCAGAGCCCGTGGTCCCCGGGCTTCGTCGTCGCTGAACATGAGTCTCATCGTACGGGTTGCCCTTCTCGCGCCTGCGGCTGCCGCGCGGAGGCATCCGCTCCGAGCAGGCCCTGCTCCTGCAGTTCGCGCCACACCTCCTCCGGCACCGGCCGATCGGCGAGCACGCTGTTCTGGGCGAGCTGGCCGGCGCTGGCCCCGCCCACCACGACGGCGGCGACGGCCGGATGACGCAGCGGGAACTGCACCGCGAGCTCGGGCAGCGTGTGGCCGTGCCGGTGCGCGATGCGCGCGATCGCCTGCGCGCGCTCGACGACCGCGCGGTCGGCGGGACCGTAATCGAACAGGCTCTCCTGCCCGGGGGTGTCGGTTGCGAGGATGCCGGAGTTGAAGACCGCCGCGGCGAGCACCGACACGTCGCGCTCGGCGGCGAGGGGCAGCAGGTCGTAGCCTGCGGACTGGTCGAGCAGCGTCCAGCGCCCGGCGACCATCATCACGTCGGCATCCGTCTCGCGCACGAACCGGGCGAGCATCGCGCTCTGGTTCATGCCCGCTCCGAACGAGCCGATCACGCCCTGGTCGCGCAACTCGCTGAGCGCGGGGAAGGCGCCGTCGAGGGCTTCGCGCTCGAAGTCGTCGGGGTCGTGCACCAGTACCAGGTCGATCCGGTCGAGGCCGAGGCGCGTGAGCGAGTCGTCGATCGAGCGCCGTACGCCGTCACGGGAGTAGTCGCGCACGCGCCGATGATCGGCGGGCACGGCGAACAGGTTGTCGATGTCGGTGCGGCCCGCGGCATCCTGCGGCACGAGCAGCCGTCCGACCTTCGTCGAGACGATGAACTCCTCGCGCGGCAGCGCCCGCAGGCTCTCACCCAACCGCCGTTCGGCCAGACCGAGCCCGTAGTGCGGGGCGACGTCGAAGTAGCGGATGCCGCCGGCCCACGCCGCGGGCACCACTTCGGGCCAGGCGTCGTCGGCGAGCGCGCTGTAGAGGTTGCCGAGCGCGGCCGCGCCGTACCCGATCGGCGGGGCCGAGAGTCCGCCGCGACCGATGCGCACGGGGAGGGGACGGGTCACGAGACGATCAACCGCCCGAGCGCCGCGTCGTCCCACGCGATGCCGAGGCCCGGCGTGGTCGGCGCCCAGCCGCGACCGCCCTCGATGCGCAACTCGTCGGTGGTGACGGCCCGCAGCTGCGGGATGTGCTCGAGGTAGAGGGCGTTCGGGATGGCGCACACGAGCGACACGTGCAGCTCCATGAGGAAGTGCGGAGCGACGGGGGCGTTGAACGATTCGGCCAGGTGCGCGATCTTGAGCCAGGGCGTGATTCCGCCGACCCGGGCGACATCGGGCTGAACGATAGACGCGCCGCCCCGCTGCAGGTGCTCGCGGAAGTGGCCGATCGAGTACATGCTCTCGCCGACCGCGATCGGAACCGAGGTCGACCGGGCGAGCTGGCGGTGGCCCTCGATGTCTTCCGCGGGCAGCGGCTCCTCGAACCAGAACACGTCGACCTGCTCGAACAGGCGCGCACGGCGCACCGCTTCCGACACCGTGAACGACTGGTTGGCGTCGACCATGATGTCGAGGTCGTCGCCGACGGCGTCGCGGACGGCGCGCAGGCGCTCGAGGTCCTGGTGACCGCGGGGCTTTCCGACCTTGATCTTCACCCCGCCCATGCCGCGCTCCTTCGAGGCGACCGCGTGCGCGACGAGTTCGTCGACGGTGAGGTGCAGCCATCCGCCCTCGGTGTCGTACATCGGGATCGACGGCGATGCGCCCCCACCCGCGACCCACAGCGGCAGACCCGCACGCCGGGTCTTGGCATCCCACACCGCCGTGTCGACCGCGGCGAGCGCCAGCGCGGTGATCGGTCCGACGGTGGTGGCGCGGGTGATGCCGAACAGCGCGAGCCACACCGCCTCGGGCCGCTCGGCCTCGAGGCCGATCAGCGCGGGCAGCAGCGTCTCGCGCAGCAGGCTCAGCACCGCCCCGCCGCCCGTGCCGATCGTGTAGCTGTAGCCTGTGCCCTCGGTGCCGTCGGCCGTGCGGATCCGCACGAAGATCGTCTCCTGCTTGACGAAGGTCTGCAGGGCGTCGGTGCGCACGGTCTCGACCGGCAGGTCGACCAGCTGCGCCTCGACGTGCACGATCCGGCTGCCCGCCGTCACGTCGGCGAAAGCAGCGTGGGCCGCGGTGGTGGCGTCGAGGATGCTCGAGCCGGTGTTCTGCGATGCGTTCATCATCGTCCTCCGAGTCCGCCCAGGGTGACCCCCTTGATGAGCTGCCGTTGCAGCAGCAGCACGAGGATCAACGAGGGGATGACGGCGAGCGTCGACGCCGCCATGAGTAGCGACCACTGCGTGCCGAACTGGCCGGTGAACATCCCCAGCCCGAGCGGCACGGTCGCCATGTCCTGTGTGTTGATGATGATCAGCGGCCACAGGTACGAGTTCCAGTAGCCGATGAACGAGAAGACCGCGAGCACGCTCAGCGGTGCGACCAGCTGCGGCAGCAGCACCGACCACAGGGTGCGCAGGCGCGAGGCGCCGTCGATCAGCGCGGCCTCCTCGTACTCGATCGGGATCGTGAGGAAGAACTGCCGCATGAGGAAGGTTCCGAACGCGGTGAAGGCGAACGGGATGATGAGCGCCCCGTAGGTGTCGTTCCAGCCCCAGGCGTTGATCATGATGAACAGCGGCACGACGAGCACCTCCTGCGGCAGCACGAGCGTGAGCACGAACAGCAGGAAGAGCTTGTCGCGGAACTTGAAGCGCAGCCGCGAGAAGGCGTAGGCCGAGAGCACGGCGACAACGACCGAGAGCGCGGCGCCGGCGATCGCGACGAACAGCCCGTTGAGGATGAAGCGTCCGAACGGCACGACGGTCCACGCCTCGACGAAGTTCGCCCAGCGGATCTCGGATCCGAAGATCTGCGGCGTCGCCGTGAACACCTCGTTCTCGGGCTTCAGCGCCGTGAGGAACATCCAGATGAAGGGGAAGGCGAAGATCAGCGCGACCACCGCGATCGCCGCGGTGTTGAGCCATTCCTTGGCGGATGCTCGGCGCTGGTGCCGACGCCGCGGCAGGATCAGCAGCGCGGTCGCCGAGAGGTCACGGTCACTCATAGTTCACCCACTTGCGCTGGCCGACGAACTGCAGGGCCGTGATGAGCATCACCACGACGAAGAGAATCCACGCGAGGGCGGAGGCGTAGCCGAGCCGGTCGAAGACGAAGCCGTTGCGGTAGAGGTACAGCACGAACGTGTTGGTGCTCTCGCCCGGTCCGCCCTGCGTGAGGAAGAGCGGTTGGACGAACACCTGGAACGCCCCGATCATCGTCATGGTCGAGCAGAAGAAGAGCGAGGGCGAGAGCAGCGGCAGGATGATGTAGCGCAGGCGCTGCCACGCGCTGGTGCCGTCGATGCGGGATGCCTCGAGCAGCTCCTTCGGGATGGCGCTGAGTCCGGCCGACAGCACGATGACGTTGTAGCCGAACGACTGCCACACCGACATCGCGATCACCGAGGGCAGCGCCCAGGCCGAGTCGGAGAGCCAGTTGGGGCCGTCGATGCCGACGGTGGCGAGCATCGAGTTCACGAGCCCGTCCTGCGAGAGCAGCAGCCGCCAGACGAGGGCGTTCGCGACCATCGGGGTGATGACCGGGAGGAAGAAGATCACCCGCCACGCACCCGCGGCCTTCATGCGGGTGTTGAGCCACAGCGAGATGGTGAGAGCGACGAACAGGTTCAGCGCCGTGTAGACCACGGCGAAGATGACCGTGTTGCCGAGCACCGTGTAGAAGGTCGGGTCGCGGAACAGCTTGACGTAGTTCTCGAGGCCGATGAAGTCGGGGCTCCCGAACAGCTTCCAGTCGAAGAGGCTGATGAAGGCCGACCCGAACAGCGGGGTGAGGATGAAGAGGACGAACCCGATCATCCCGGGGGCGAGGAACGCGACCGCCACCCACCCGTTCCCGCGCCGACGCGGCAGCCGGGGCCCCGGCGGGGCGGGGGCGCCGAGCGGCACCCCCGCCACGCCGGGCATCACGGAGGAGGCCGTGGCCTCGCTCCGGTCGCTCATGATCGCCATCCGCTCAGCCGCCCACCGAGTTCGTGATCGTCTCCATGATCTCCTCGGCCGTCAGCTCACCCCGGTAGCCCTGCACGCCGTACTGGGTCATCAGGGTCTCGACCTGGTTCCAGGTCGGGGTGGTGCGCTGCGGGGTCGCGTTCGAGAGCAGCGCCTCGACGACCTCCGAAGAACCTTCGGTCTTGCCCTCGGCCCAGGCCGGGAGCGCCTCGATGCGGGCGGGAACGATGCCGCGCGCCTCGGCCTGCTTCTCCTGCACCGACAGGGAGGTGAGCGCCTCGATGGCCGCGAAGGCCTCGTCGGGACGCTCGCAGTTCGCCGCGATGCCGAAGCCACTCCCGGCGGTCATGGCGGATGCCTCACCGCTGGTCGAGGGCACGATCGAGACGCCGAGGGTGAAGTCCGCGGCATCCGCGAAGCTGCCGTACATCCACGGGCCCTCGATGAGCATCGGCACCTCACCGCTCGTGAACGCCTGCTGCGAGACCTCCGAGCCGTCGGCCGCCTCGGGAGCCTTCGCGACGCCGTCGACGGCGACGAGGTCGAAGAAGCTCTGGATCTGCTCGACGAACTCCGGGTTCTCGAGGTCGAGCTCGCCGTCCTCCGTCACCGCGGGCACGCCGTCGGCCAGCGACCAGGCGTTGGGGATGAAGATGCCGGGCGCGAGAGCGAGACCCTTCTTGTCGCCGTCGGTCAGCGCCTTGGCATCCGCCACGAACTGGTCGCGCGTGTACGTCGCACCCGGCAGGTCGAGGCCCGCGGCCTGGAACGCCTCGACGTTGTAGAAGAGCACGATGGGCTCGGCGTCGTAGGGGATCGCGCGGATCGTTCCGTCGACCGTCATGCCGCTGAGCATCGACTCGTCGATGTTCTCGATGTCGAAGCCGCTCTTCTCGATCAGGTCGTCGAGGGGCATGAGCAGGTCGCCGAGCTCCTGCGCGCGGGCGGCCTGCGTGGTGAGCAGGCAGGGCGGGTTGGCGCCCGAGAGGCGGGTCTTCACCTTGGTCCAGTAGTCGGCGAAGCTCGGTCCCTCGACCGAGATGTCGAGGTCGGGATCTTCGGCCTGCGCGCCCGAGATGAAGTCGGCCCACTGGGCCTGGTCGCCCTCGCTCGCGGCCCAGGTGTAGAGCACGAGCGGGCCGCCGGCCTCGCCGCCGCCTCCCCCGCCTCCGCCGCTCGCGCACCCCGCGAGAGCGAGGGCGCTGAGGCCGGCGACGCCGGTGAGGATGAGGCGCTTAGCGCGCCGGTTCGAGACTGCATTCATACTGACTGCCTCCTTCATTGGATGCTGCAACTGATGCGTGTGTTGTTGAGGGGGGTGTTGCTCGGGTCACTCGGATTCGTCGGTGGAGAAGTCGATGGCGATGACGTCGATGAGGGCACCGCTGGGGGATGCCGGCGCGACGATGCGCAGCTCGCCGGAGTCGTCGCCGGCGGTGGATGCCTCGTGCACCTCGAAGCTGGCGTCGTGCTGCAGTTCGAGGCCGTCGGCGAGCCGGTGCACGCGGGTGATGCGCCGCACGGGCAGACCGCGCACGATGACCTCGTCGACCGGGATCGCGGTCAGGTGAAGGTAGAGGCGCCCTTCGCGGGCGGTGGTCGGTCCGTGGAAGTCGATGCCCTGCGTGGGCTCCACGCCGATCACGGCTTCGGCGTGCGCGTCCATCCAGTCGGCGAACTCCTGCAGGCGCGCGTTCTCGATCTCGGGCAGGGTGCCGTCGGGGCCGGGGCCGACGTTGAGCAGCAGGTTGCCGCCGCGCTCGACCACGTCGATGAGGGTCACCAGCAGCGACCGCGCCGACTTCTCGTTGTCGGCGTGCTCGCGCCACGCCCAGTGGTCGCCGATCGTGAGGCAGAGTTCCCACGGCCCGGTGGGCACCGTGAGCGGGAACCCCTGCTCGGGCGTGCGGTAGTCGCCCTGCCCGGGGAGGCGGTCGTTGATCACGACGTCGGGCTGCAGCTCCTTGATCAAGCGACGCAGGCCCGGGGCTGTCCACTCGGCGGCCGAGCGCTCCCAGTCGCCGTCGAACCAGAGCAGGTCGATCGTGCCGTAGTTGGTGAGCAGTTCGCGCAGCTGCGCCCGCACGTACTCGAGGTAGCGCGACCACTCCTCGGGGCTGGAGCGACGGTGACGATCCGTGGCATCCGGGGTGTCGGCGAACTCGGGCATGCCGGCGGCGGGCCAGTGCTCGAGCTTGTAGGGCAGGTCCTCGTCGCGGAACGCCGGGTAGTCGGGGTGATTCCAGTCGGGGAGGCTGTAGTAGATGCCGACCTTGAGGCCCTCGGCGCGCACGGCGTCGACGAACTCGCGGGTGATATCGCGGCCGAAGGGACCGTGCTCGACGCCGAAGTCCGACTGATCGGTGAAGAACATGTTGTATCCGGCATGGTGGCGCGCGGTGAAGACGATGTAGGTGGCACCGGCCGCCTTCGCGCGGCGCGCGAGGTCGACGGCATCCCAGTTCTGCGGCTCGAACGTGGGCGCGGTGGCCTGGTATTCGGCGACGGTCACCGCGTCGTCGACGGCATCCACGCCGGGGATGATCGAGCGGCCGACGAGCGGCCAGGAGATCTCGATGCCCTGCTGGGATGCCTGATCCCAGTGCACGAAGATGCCGAAGCCCGCGCCGCTGAACCATTCACCGCCGGGGATACGGGTGGTGGGGCGTCGGAAGTCTGCCGTTGTCATTGAAGCTCCTCGTCGAGTTCCAGATTTCCTATAGGATAGGTGATAGCCGAAGCAGTTCACAAGGGTGTGACGAAAGGTGCCGATGATGGCCATGTTCAAGACCGATCCTGTTCGCCCCGCGGAGTACCGCGCCTTCGAGCGGCCGCTGCCGGAGTGGTTCCGCGGCTCGGCGCTCGGGATCTTCGTGCACTGGGGGCCGTACTCGGTGCCGGCGTGGGCCGAGCCGACCGGCGAGCTCGGCGCGGTGCCGCGCGAGGAGTGGTACGCCCACAACCCTTACGCCGAGTGGTACGCGAACACGATCCGCATCGAGGGGTCGCCCGCGCGGCGGCATCAGCAGGAGGTGCACGGCGGAGCCCCCTACGACGACTTCCTCGACCAGTGGAAGGCCGAGCAGTTCGATGCCGACGAGGTGCTCGCGGTCGTCGCCGCGACCGGCGCCGGGTACTTCATCCCCACCACCAAGCACCACGACGGCGTGACCCTGTGGGATGCGCCGGCCACCGATGGGCGCAACACCGTCGCCCGCGGACCGCAGCGCGACCTCATCGCCGAGTTCGCCGAGGCGACCCGCGCGAAGGGACTGCGCTTCGGCGTCTACTACTCCGGCGGTCTCGACTGGCACTTCTCCGACCTGCCGCCGATCGACCGCGATGACGCCCCGGCCCCCGACGACCGCGCCTACGCCGAGTACGCGCACGACCACGTCATCGACCTCATCGACCGGTATCGCCCCGACATCCTCTGGGGCGACATCCGCTGGCCGCAGGCCGGGATCGAGCCCGGGCCGAAGAGCCTCGCGCACGCGTTCCGGACGTTCTACGACGCCGTGCCCGAGGGTGTCGTCAACGACCGGTGGGGCGAATCGCACTGGGACTTCCGCACCAGCGAATACGTGCACGGCACCGCGGTCGAGGTCGGCGAGGCGTGGGAGAACTGCCGGGGCATCGGACTCTCGTTCGGCCACAACCGCAACGAGGGTCCGGAGCACCTGCTCACCGCCGACGAGGCCGTGCGCCTGCTCGTCGACGTCGTGTCGCGCGGCGGCAACCTGCTGCTGAACATCGGCCTCGAGGCATCCGGTCGCATCCCCGACGCCCAGCGGCAGACGCTCGAGGGACTCGGTGAGTGGAACCAGCGGTTCGGGCACGCGGTCTTCGGCGCCCGGCCCGAGCCGCGCCTGCAGCCGTCCGACGAGCCGTGGCTGCGCTGGACCCGCACCGACGACGCGGTGCACGCCGTGACCGATCAGCGCAGAAGCATCCGCCTGCCCGATCCCGACGGCCTGCTCGACGAGGCGAGCGCGCGCATCGGCGACGAGCCGGTCTCGGCGTCGCGCGACGGAGATGCCATCGTGGTGGAGGTGGCGGATGCCGCGACCCCCGTCGCGATCTCCTTCCGCCCGCGCGACTGACGAAAGGCCCTCACATGCGCATCGCCCTGCACTCCGAGATCCGCGACGGCGCGATCGACGACTACCGCACGCACCACGCACGGATCCCGGATGCCCTCGCCGCGACGTTCGCGCACATCGGCATCCACGACTGGACGATCTGGCGGTCGGGACAGCGGCTGTTCCATGTGGTCGAGTGCGATGACTGGGATGCCGCGATCGCCGCCCTCGACGACGACCCGGCGAACGCGGAGTGGCAGAAGGACATCGGCCGCTTCGTCGAGCTCTTCCGCGGACCCGACGGCACGGAGGGCTTCACCCCGATCGAGGAGGTCTGGGACCTCCGCACCCAGGTCTCGTAGTTCCGCGGGGCGGGCCCTTCGACAGGCTCAGGGACCCAGTCTCCGTTCACGCATCCGGGTCGCTAAGAGGAACTGGGTCGCTGAGCCTGTCGAAGCGTCCCCCACGCGCACGCTCCCTAATCCCAGGCGAACGATCCCCATCACGCCGAAAACGATCATGCACACCCCGAGCCCGACAAACCCTCAACCGATGACCCCATCATCGTCGGCGTCTGACGACCCGCTGACATCTGCGCCAACCGACGCCCGAAGAACTCCGTCTGCTTCTCGAACACGAGCTTGTTGAGCGCCTTGCGATGCCGGACGATGAGCACGCCGATGACGATGGTGAGCGACCCCATCACGAGGTTGGCGATGATGCCGGTCAGATCCATGATGCTCCTCAGGACAACCCGATGAACGCCGTCACCAACATCACGCTGCCGGCGACGACCATGAACGCGCCGACCAGGGCGATGCGCACGAGCGGGCGTCCGCGAATCGAGTCGTCTGCCGTTGGCTGTCCATAGAAGAAGCGAAGTCCTTTATAAATGACGCGCACAAAGACCCGGCGCGAAAAGATTGCTATGACACCAACAACGACAAGCACTCCCCCGATGATGAAGTCGGGATTCACGGTCACATCTTCACCCACCCGCCGATGCACGCACGAACGCAACCACGCACGCGACGATGAGCACGATTCCCATACCGGATGCTCCCACGCCCACGACTCCGATCCAGAACGGACTTTGCAGACGCTCGAACGCACGAGAGGTCGGCCGGCCGACGAGCCCGCGCTGGATCTTTGCGGTCTCGTCGAAGAACGACCGCCGATACCGGACGAGGAGCAGCCCTCCCACCAAGGCGACGATTCCCGCGACGAGCGGCACCACGATGCTCGGCTCGAAGTCACTCATCCGCACGGCTCCTCACTGTATGTGCCGTCCGCGCGCATCCATCCCTTCGGCTGCCAGTCCTCGATCGACGCGACGTCGTCCTCGAAATAGAACTGAGCGAAAGACTGCACGCCGTCAACCTCGAGAGTTACAGCGATGTTGTCCGGATCCGAGAGGTACCCGGAGTCGGCGGTGACGGTGAGGCCCGCAGGGAGCGCAGCGGTGTCAATAACCGCACCGGTAGCGATTTCCACTGAACCCGAGGCTTCGAAAGATACGACGCCTCGCGCGGTGTTCGACCGCCGCGCGACCCACATATCGACGAAGACGAGCGTGCCGGGATCACCGCAGTATGCAACGGCAAGATTTCCGTCCACCTTCGACAGCTTCAGTGGCGCGTCCGTGTACTCGCCGGGGAAAGGGAGGTTGCACCCGGTGAGCCCGACAGCGAGCATCCCCGCTAGGCCGATACCGGCGCAGGCGCTCCGGCGTCGGTGAACTTTCCCCTGAGGCGTCGTCGCGCGATTCCGCACGACCCGTCGACCCCGCCACCGTCGTGGTTCACCCGCACGGCTCCGCACTGTACGAACCGTCCGCGCGCATCCATCCGTCCGGCTGCCAGTCCTCGATCGACGCGACCTCATCCTCGAAGAAGAACTGAACGCTCGACTTCATACCGTCGACCTCGACAGTGACGTCTATGTTGTCCAAGTCTGCGGGGAATCCTGAGTCGTCCGCGACGGTCATTCCGGTGGGGAGGGAGGAAGGCCCGATGATCGTTCCGGTGACAATCTCCGCCGTTCCTGACGCTTTGAAGGCGACCTCACCATACGAGGTGTCCGACCGTTGCGCCCACCACATGTCGACGAAGACGAGGGTACCGGGATCACCGCAGTATGCGATGGCCGGATGTCCATCCACTTTCGATAACCTCAGCGGCGCGTCCGTGTATTCGCCGGGGAAAGGGAGGTTGCACCCGGTGAGCCCGACAGCGAGCATCCCCGCTATGCCGACGCCGGCGCAGATCCTCCGCATGCGCTGACTATACAACCGGGGCCCCATCGGGCGGTTGCGTGGGGCGGGGCCCTTCGACAGGCTCAGGGACCCAGTTCGTGTTCATCCCACGCCACTGCGTCGCTGACAAGAACTGGGTCGCTGAGCCTGTCGAAGCGTCCCCCGCGAGAACACTGTCGTGGCAGAGTAAGCCCGTGAGGCGGACATGGGTGCGAGAGCTCGGGGGATGGGTGCTGGCTGCCGCCGTGTCCCTCATCGCCGCGGCATCCGTCGCTTCCTCGGCCCGCGCCGAGCTGCTGTTCCGCGACGGCGACTCTCTCATCGTCGCGATGCTCTCGCATTCGCTGCTCGCCGGCGATCCGTTCGACTGGGCGATGTCGAGCGTGCTGTTCCTGCCCGAGACGGCGGTCTTCGCCGGTCTCGACGTGGCGCTGCCGCTGGACACGAATGGACTCTTCGCCGTGAGCGGGGTCGTGAACCTGCTCGCCCTCTACGGTGCGCTGCGACTCGTCGCCGGGCGACGGCGAGAGGGACGCGCGCCGGTCGCCTGGTCGGTGATCGCTCTCGCCGCGTTCGGTGTGCTCGCGATGACCGAGACCTCGGCCTCGCGTGACGCCCTCGAACTCGCCTCGCTGCAGCTCACGACCACCTATTACTCCGCGACGGTCGTCGGGGTCGTGCTCGCGATCGGTATCGCGCGACGGATGCTCGACGGCGCCCGCCTCGTGCCGATGTCTCTCGCGCTCGGCGCCGTGGCCCTCGTCTCGACGCTGTCGAACCCGCTGTTCGCGGCCTGGGCGACCGTACCGCTCGGCACGATCGCGATCATCGGCGCCCTGCGCGCAGCCACGCGACGGCGGATGCTGACCGTTCTCGCTGCACTCATCGGCGGCACGGCACTCGGCTTCGCCGCGCGTATTCCGTTCTCGGCATGGATCGCGAACACCGGTGCCGGATACGCCCAGCCCGACCTCTGGCGCGAATCGATCGGCTATTACGGAGACCTGCTCATCGCGCGACTCTCAACCCCTCTCGGGGTCGTCGCGCTCGTCGTCGTCATCGCCCTGATCACGCTGGCCGTCGTGCAGACCGTGCGGGCCGAAGACCCCGGCTCGCGGTTCGTCGCTCTGGCCGCCTGGGTCGTACCGCTGTTGGTCGCCGTGGGCGCGATCGCGCTCGGCACGCACGCCGCGCGCTACCTCCAACCGCTCGCCTTCGCGCCGGTGCTCGCACTCGTGGCGATGCCGCGCACCGTTCGACTACCCGCGCGACTCCGGCGGCAGGCGGCGGCGGTCGCGGCAGTGATCCTGGTGGTCGCCGGCGGCCTCAGCATCCCCCGACTGAGTGACGCCGCGAACGCCCCCGATGCGGATGCCGCGTGCGTGACCGACTGGGTCGAAGCATCCGCCCGCACCGGCGCGGGGCAGTTCTGGACCGTGCGTCTGCCCAAGCTCCACCTCGACGATCCGTCGCAGCTCGTGCAGGTCGACCATCAGCTCAACGGCTACGCGTGGCTCGTGAACCGCGAGGACTTCGATGCCGGAACCGTGTCGTTCCTCGTCGAGGATGCGCAGACGGTCGAGTGGGACCTGCCGATCCAGGCGATCCCCGACGAGATC
The DNA here is from genome assembly GCF_044772365.1 of Microbacterium sp. NPDC090225. Taxonomy (NCBI): domain Bacteria; kingdom Bacillati; phylum Actinomycetota; class Actinomycetes; order Micrococcales; family Microbacteriaceae; genus Microbacterium; species Microbacterium sp. NPDC090225. The sequence continues at coordinate 2,139,837 of NZ_JBIVYS010000001.1, forward strand.
GTCGACTGCGGCCGCTACCGGATCCTCGACTTCGGCGAGACGGAACTGCCCCTGGGGCCGCAGCGCAGTTGACGTGTTGCGGGGCGGGTGCTTCGACAGGCTCAGCAACCCAGTTCTTCGCTCAGCAACCCAGTTCCCGGCAACCCGTTTTCCGCGACTGGGTCCCTGAGCCTGTCGAAGGGCCCCACCCCGCGAGACCTCAGCGCGCCGGAACCCCGGTCGTCGTTCCCGGCCGGAACACGCACACGAGGTTCTGCGTCTCCCCGGCCTCGCCGCCGAGCATCCGCGCGATCTGCTCGCCCGCGGCACGACCCTTCTCGACGGCGGGCTGCACGGTGGTGGTGAGCGACTGCCCGGCGAGCCCGTCGATCGCGATGCCGTCGAACCCGGCGACCGAGACGTCCTCCGGCACCCGCAGGCCGAGTTCCTCCGCGGCGCGGATCACACCGACCGCGAGCAGGTCGCTCTGCGCGAGCACAGCGGTGGGCCGGGTGGCGGCGTCGGCGAGCAGCATCCGTCCGATGACGATGCCCTCGTCGATGAAACTGCCGGATGCCGAGATCGCGGGAGCACCGGGGAAGACTCGGCGCATGCCCTCGAGCCGATCGACGGTCACCCCGACGGTCGCGGCGGCGAGCCGCTCGGCGGTGACCGGTCCACGCTCGCGATCGGGGCCGAGCGTGAGCGTCACGATCGCGACGTCGCGGTGCCCGAGATCGTGCACGTGCTGGGCTACCGCGACCGCGGCATCCGCGTTGTCGAGTGCGATGCGGGGGATCGTGCCGTCGCCCGGGTCGCCCTCGATCACGACGACCGGCAGCCCGCGCCCTCGCACCACCTCGACCGACTCGCGCGTGCGACCTGACCATCCGATCAGCACGTACGCGTCGACCGGGGCGCTGGCGAGGCCGGGGCCGTCTTCGCCCGGCTCGTCGCGCATGAGCAGGATGCCGGCGCTGAGCTCGGCGAGCCCGTCGGCGAGGCCGTCCATCATGGCGGTGGTGACGGGGTCGAGGAAGGCGTTGCGCAGGTGCCCCTCGAAGACGACGGCGACGATGCCGCTGCGTCCGAGCCTCAGCGAGGCGGCGCGAGGATCGGGGCCCGCGTAGCCGAGGTCGGCGGCGGCGGCGAGCACGCGCTCGCGGGTGGCGTCGGCGACCTTGGCCTTGCCGCTGAAGACGACGGATGCCGTCGATGTCGCAACCCCTGCCTCACGGGCGACGTCGGCGATGGTCGCGCGCCGAGGCGGCTCCTGACTGCTCATACTTCGAGAATAGCCCGCCCGCCTTTCCGCGCGTCGAATCGATTCGATACACTCTCGATCATGGACACCGCCCTCACCCGCTCGCAGTTCGTGCGCTGGCGCGCGGCGATCTTCGCGATCTTCATGGCCAGCGGCCTCTCGATCGCGACCTGGGCGTCGCGCGTACCCAGCATCAAGGCCGATCTCGATCTCGACAACGCGCAGGTCGGACTCATCCTCCTCGGCATGGGCATCGCCTCGATCATCGGCATCTCGACCAGCCCCGCCGTCATGGCCCGCACCGGGGCACGCGTCGGCATGCTCGCCACCATGTTCATGTTCTCGGGCGGCATCGCCCTCGTCGGCTTCGGCTCGACCGTTTTCGCTTCGGTGCCGGTCGTGCTGATCGGCATGGTGCTGTTCGGGTACGGCAACGGATGCCTCGACGTCATGATGAACGTCGAGGCGACGGCGATCGAGCAGCAGATGGGCAAGACCGTGCTGCCGGTCTTCCACGCCTTCTTCAGCTTCGGCACCGTGATCGGCGCGGGCATCGGTGCCCTCGCTGCCTGGCTTCAACTCACCGTCGCCACCCATGCCGGCATCATGGGGATGCTGCTGGCTCTGGTCGCGGTCGCGACGTTCCTGCAGGTTCCCGTGCGCGAAGCCGCCCTCGACCCCGAGCCCGCCGAGAAGCCGGCGTTCCGCGAGCGCCTGCACACCTCGCTCGAGGCCTGGCGCGAACCGCGCACCTATCTGCTCGGCGTCGTGATGCTCGGTATGGCCTTCGCCGAGGGCGGAGCGAACGACTGGATCGCACTCGGCACCGAGCAGGGCCACGGCTTCAGCACGGGCACCGGGGCGATCGCTCTCGCCGTCTTCTCGGTCGGCATGACCGTCGTGCGCCTCTTCGGCGGACCGCTCGTGGATCGCTTCGGCCGAGTCGTCGTGCTGCGCGTGCTCTCGGTGTCGGCCGCCGCCGGCGTGCTCCTGTTCATCCTCGCGCCGAACCTGCCGCTCGTGCTCGTCGGCGCAGCCCTCTGGGGCATCGGGGCCTCTCTCGGCTTCCCGATCGGCATGTCGGCCGCCGCCGACGACCCCGCCAAGGCCGCCGCCCGCGTGAGCGCCGCCGCGACCATCGGGTACGTCGCCTTCCTCGGCGGCCCTCCCGTGCTCGGTTTCATCAGCGAGCACATCGGCCTGCTCAACACGCTGTTCATCCTGGTCGTGCTGATCGTGGCATCCGGCCTGTTCTCGGGCGCCGCCCGCCCGCTCCGCGCCGACGAGAAGGTCTCCGCGACGAAGTAGGCGCGTCGGCCGCGCGGCATCCGCCCGCCGTGCCGGAGGAGATCTCGCGCAACGCAGGAGCGGATGCCGGAACCGATCCTGCGCAACGGGAGATCTCCTCCGTAGTGTGCGCCGCGGCGGAGGAGCGCGAGAAGCACGCCCGCGACGAAGTAGGCTCGTCGGGTGCGTCTCGTCATCGCCCGCTGCTCGGTCGACTACACCGGTCGGCTCAATGCCCATCTTCCGCTTGCCACGCGTCTGCTCGTGCACAAGGGAGACGGGAGTCTGCTCGTGCACTCCGACGGCGGCAGCTACAAGCCGCTGAACTGGATGAGCCCGCCGTGCACCCTCACCACCGAGGAGCCCGGCGAAGAAGAAGCGAGCGCCGGCGTCGTCGAGGTGTGGCGGGTCACGCACAAGAAGACCGGCGACGCGCTGCGCGTGCAGATCTACGAAGTGATCAGCGACACCTCGCACGAACTCGGCATCGACCCCGGCCTGCAGAAGGACGGCGTCGAGGCCGACCTGCAGCGGCTCCTCGCCGAGCAGGTCGAGCGCATCTCCGAGGGTGCGACGCTCGTGCGCCGCGAGTACCCGACGGCGATCGGGCCCGTCGACCTGTTGGTGCGGGATGCCGACGGCGCCGCCATCGCGGTCGAGATCAAGCGCCGCGGCGACATCGACGGCGTCGAGCAGCTCACCCGCTACCTCGAGCTCCTCGGCCGCGACCCCCACCTCTCCCCCGTGCAGGGCGTGTTCGCCGCGCAGGAGATCAAGCCGCAGGCCCGCGTGCTCGCCGAGGACCGCGGCATCCGCTGCCTCGTTCTCGACTACGACGATATGAAGGGCATCGAGTCGGGCATCCCCCGCCTCTTCTGACGTCTTCCTCGCGCGCGAAAACGGAGACCATCGCGCCGACGCCCGGTGTGTCGGATGCCGACGCGCCGGGCCTCACGCGAACGATCTCCGTTTTCGCGCACCGAGCGCCCCTGCACGTCCGTGCACCGTGCGCGATCACGCGCCCCGCGCCCCATAGGCTGGAGGGCATGGCCTCCTCCCCTTACTCCTGCGTGCTGTGGGATGTCGACGGCACGATCGTCGACGCCTCGGTCGGCATCCTGCGCCGTCTGAACGTCGCCCTCACCCACTTCGGGCACCCGGCGCCGACGCGCGAGCAGCTCGTGCACTGGATCGGGCCGCCCATGTTCCAGTCGTTCCAGGACCAGGCGGGCATGACGCCCGAACAGTCCGCCGAGGCGGTGTCGTTCTACCGCACGCTCGGCAAGGCCGACGGTTATACGACCGACGTCACCACCTACCCCGGGGTGACCGACCTGATCCATGACGTGCACGCCGCCGGCATCCCGCAGGCGACCGCGAGCTCGAAGCCCGAGAACCAGGTCGACGCCCTGATCGATCACTTCGACCTGCGCGCCGACTTCGTCACGACGGTCGGAGCGACGCCCGACGAGTCGACCCTGGCCTCGAAGACCGACATCGTGGCCGAGGCGCTGCGTCGCCTGGAGGAGCGCGGCGCCGACGTCTCACGCCCGGTGCTGATCGGCGACCGTCACCACGACGTCGAGGGCGGCAACGCCAACGGCGTTCCGGTGATCTTCGTCGAGTGGGGCTTCAGCGACTCTCACGAGGGAGACGACGCGGCGTTCCGCGCAGCATCCGTCGACGAGTTGCGCGCCCTGCTGCTGTCGGCCTGACGCCGATCGGTCGCGTACCCAACTCAGGAAGACTCGACCGATCGGGCGCGATTCGGGCCGGATCCGGCGGAAATCGCCCGTTCTTCCTGAGTTAGTACACGCCGACCGCCACGCCCCGCGCCCCGGAATCGCCCCGAAAAGCACAAAGCTCCCCGCCGGATGTCACCGATGGCGACGGATCCGGTCGGGGAGCGATGCTCCTGCCCCGTTCAGAGGGGGCGGATGTTCTCTGCCTGCAGGCCCTTGGGGCCCTGCGCCACGTCGAACTCGACTCGCTGGTTCTCTTCGAGAGACCGGTAGCCGGAGGAATCGATTGCGGAGTAGTGCGCGAAGACGTCAGCGCCTCCGTCGTCGGGGGAGATGAAGCCGAAGCCCTTCTCCGAGTTGAACCACTTGACCGTGCCCTGGGTGCTCATGTACTGCCTGTTCTGCTGGAAAAAATAGCCGACGCAGGGATGCACCGACATCGCTAACGCTAGTGGAGGAGACCCCGAGGGCAATAGACGCAATCAGAAGGTAATCCAAATGTTGCATGAGCGTCGTAGCGGGGGCGCCGCTCCCCGACGCCCCCGGAGACGGACCCTCGCTCAGAAAATGGTGTGGCCCTCACCGCGGGGGGAGCGATGAGGGCCGAAGACGACCGGAGGGTGCGTCAGCGTCTACTGTACATCTTTTTTCGGACTCTTGTCCCCCATTTGGGGGACAAATCTCAAAAAAAGTGCAATCATGTCGATAGCGGCCCCCTCGAGTAGCCCATTGGGGACTGACCTACTCGAGAGGGCCCAATCGCATGCACGGATCGTCTTGCCTCTGGGGAAGGCTTCCCGTCTTCTGGGGAAAGACGGAGACGATCGATCCCCATGTGCATGCATCTTCACCATAGGGGAGGAAGCACGAACACGCCACGACGGGGGCCATGGCGGAAGCGGCAAGGGTGGGGAGATTGATCCGCAAGGATCGCAGGTTTCGGGAAGAGGCGGGGCGGACAGCACGGAGGCACCTCCGGCGTTCCGCCTCTCCCGAATCCGCGAGGCGCTCGAAGCTGAGTAGCCTGAGCGGGTGACCATGCTGAACAAGGACATGACGCTGTGCATCTCGCTGTCTGCTCGACCGAGCAACAACGGCACGCGCTTCCACAACTTCCTCTACGAGGCTCTCGACCTCAACTGGATCTACAAGGCCTTCGCGCCGACCGATCTCGCCCAGGCGATCGCGGGCGTGCGCGGCCTCGGCATCCGCGGGTGCGCGATCTCGATGCCCTATAAAGAGGACGTCATCGCGCTCGTCGACCGCATGGACGAGTCGGCGTCGGCGATCGACTCGGTCAACACGATCGTGAACGACGAGGGCGTGCTCACCGCGTACAACACCGACTACTCGGCCATCGCGCAGCTCATCGAGGAGAACGGGTTGGATGCCGCGGGCTCGGTGCTGCTGAAGGGATCGGGCGGCATGGCCAAGGCCACCGCTGCCGCCTTCCGCGACGCCGGCTTCGCGAACGTGACGATCGTCGCGCGCAACGAGCGGGCGGGGCGCGCCCTCGCCGACCTGTACGGCTTCGCCTGGCAGGCGGATGCCGGTGACACCACCGCCGACATCATCGTGAACATCACCCCGATCGGCATGGCCGGCGGGCCCGACGAGCACACGCTGTCGTTCTCGGAGGAGGCGGTGGCCGCGGCATCCGTCGTCTTCGACGTCGTGGCGCTGCCCGCCGAGACGCCGCTCGTGCGCGCGGGGCGTGCGGCCGGGAAGACGGTCATCAGCGGTGCCGAGGTCGCGACGCGCCAGGCACTCGAGCAGTTCGTTCTGTACACCGGCATCCGCCCGTCGGTCGAGCAGGTGCGCCAGGCCGAGGAGTTCATGCGCGCGCAGTGACCCGCGCCCTTCGTCTCGCTGCGCTCGCTCCGGGATCGGTGCCGAAGATCGGTTCCTGAGCGAGGAGCGCAGCGACGAGACGAAGGGCCTGGATTCAGACCGCGACGGACTCGCGCACCTCGACCGGAGTCTGCGCCCGCCGCGCGGCGGTTGCCGCGAACAGCATGATCACCAGGGCGGATGCCGTGATCGCCGCGCCGATCCAGATGGGGGAGGTGTAGCCGAGCCCGGCCGCGATCCCCACCCCGCCCGCCCAGGCACCGAGTGCATTGCCGATGTTGAACGCACCGATGTTCGCGCCCGAGGCGAGCGTCGGCGCACCGCCGGCGAACTGCATGATGCGGCTCTGCAGCGCGGGCACGGTGCCGAAGCCGAAGCCGCCCATCGCGACGAGGATCACCATCGTCGCGGGCTGCGACCAGGCGAGCAGCGCGAACGCGACGAGCACGACGACGAGCGCCGCGATGAAGATCAGGAGCGTGCGGTCGATCGAGCGGTCGGCGAGGCGTCCGCCGATCGCGTTACCGGCGACGAGGCCGACGCCGAAGAGCACGAGCAGCCATGGCACGGCGGCGGTGTCGAAACCGGAGACTCCGGTGAGCGTGTACGCGACGTAGGTGAAGGCGCCGAACATGCCGCCGAAGGCGAGCACCGTGACGACGAGCGACAGCCATACCTGGCCGGACCGGAACGCCGAGAGCTCCTGCCGCAGGCTCACGACGGCACCGTCGACGCGGGGCGCCTTGACCACGGCGGCGATGCCGATCAGGGCGACGACACCGATGACGGTGATCACCCAGAACGTCGCCCGCCAGCCGAACTGCTGGCCGATGAAGGTGCCGAAGGGCACGCCCAGCACGTTCGCCGCGGTAAGGCCGGTGAACATGATCGAGATCGCGCCGGCCTTCTTGTCGGGGGCGACGAGCTCGGAGGCGACGACCGAGCCGATGCCGAAGAACGCTCCGTGGCAGAGGGCGGCGACGATGCGCCCGATCATGGCCCCGGTGTAGTCGGGGGCCATCGCGGTGAGGGCGTTGCCGGCGATGAACAGCACGAGCAGTCCGATGAGCACGGCCTTGCGCGGCAGCCGCACGGTGGCGGCGGTGACGACGAGAGCCCCGACGGCGACACTCAGCGCGTAACCGGAGATGAGCCAGCCCGCCGTCGCCTCGCTCACGGCGAAGTCGGCGGCGACCTCGGGCAGCAGGCCCATGATCACGAACTCCGTGAGTCCGATCCCGAAGGCGCCGAGGGCGAGTGCGATGAGTCCGAGTGGCATGGTGGTGCTCCGAGGTGCTCTGATAAGGTAGTTGCAGACGCGGGATATTGCGTCCGGAACACAATGATTGCACGCGCAAGTAGTTTGCGCAAGCAACGACTTTCGGAGGTCACCATGGGCATCTCGGACGACGCCGTCGAGATCCGCGCACGAGGCTGGCGCACACTCGCCGCCCTGCACGGGATCATCGAGGCCGAGCTGGAACGCGCGCTCGGAGCATCCGTCGATCTCTCGGTGGTCGAGTACACGGTCCTCGACGCGCTCAGCCGTCAGGACGGCTGGCACATGCGGATGCAGCAGCTCGCGCGCGCGACCGCCCTCAGCCCCAGCGCCACGACCCGCCTCGTGACCCGGCTCGAGGACCGCGGACTTCTGACCCGCATCCTCTGCGCCGACGACCGCCGCGGCATCTACACCGAGCTCACCGCCGCCGGGCGTGCGCTGTACGACCAGGCGCATCCGATCCACGACGAGACTCTCGAACGCACCCTCGGCGATGCGATGGAGCAGCCCGAGCTCGCCCCGGTCGTGCACGCCCTGCAGGGGAGTTCCGCGCTGGCGTAGGCCCTTCGTCTCGCACCCGGTTCCTGAGCGAGGAGCGCAGCGACGAAACGAAGGGCGCCGATACCCTGATCGGATGAAGACGATCGGCGTTCTCGGCGGCATGAGCTGGGAGTCCTCCCTCGAGTGGTACCGCCTTGCGAACGAGCGGGTCGCCGCACGACTCGGCGGCTACCACTCGGCGCGCATCCTGCTCGATTCGCTGGACTTCGCCGAGATCGAGGCGCTGCAGGCGCAGGACGACTGGGACTCCGCGGGCACCCTCCTCGCCGAGCGCGCCCGAGCGCTCGAAGCGGCCGGTGCCGACCTGCTCGTCCTCGCCACGAACACGATGCACCTGGTCGCCGACCGGATCACGGATGCCGTCGACATCCCGTTCCTGCACATCGCGGATGCCGCCGGCACCGCGGTGTCAGGCGTGAAGCTCACCACCATCGGCCTGCTCGGCACGGCCTTCACGATGGAGAAGCCGTTCTATGCCGAGAGACTCGCGGCCCACGGCATCCGCACGATCGTGCCCGATGCCGCCGACCGACGCATCGTGCACACCGTGATCTACGACGAACTGGTGCACGGCATCGTCCGCGACGCATCGCGACAGGCGTACGTCGGGGTCGTCGACCGTTTGATCGCGCGCGGCGCCGAAGGCGTCATCCTCGGCTGCACCGAGATCGAGCTGCTGCTCTCCGACGACGATGTTCCGGTGCCGGTGTTCCCGACGACCTCGCTGCACGTGGATGCCGCAGTCGCGGCGGCTCTGACGGAGTAGCGCCCCTACTCGGCACCCCAGGGCCCGGTCACGACGACTTTGCCGATGGTCTGCGAGGTCTCGACGAGCGCGTGCGCCTCGCGCAGGGTCGCCGCATCGAGCGGTGACAGCGTGGTCGTGAGCGTCGTGCGCACCTCGCCGGCGTCGAGGAGCGCCGCGACGCGCGTGAGCAGCTCGTGCTGGTAGTCGTCGTCGGGCTCGTGGATGGGGCGGGTGAACATGAGCTCCCAGTGCCAGGTGACGCTCTTGCCCTTGAGCGCGTCGATGCTGCCGCCGGTCTCGTCGATCGAGACGACCTCGCCCCGTGGCCGGATCACCTCGGCGATCGCATCGATGTTGCCCGGTGTGAACGAGGTGAACACGTAATCGACGCCGGCCGGTGCGATCTCCCGGACGGATGCCGCGAAGTCTCGCCCCACGACATGATCGGCGCCCATGCGCGTCACCCACTCCACCGACTCCGGCCGCGAGGCCACGGCGATCACCGTGAGTCGCGTCAACGCTTTGGCGAACTGGATGATCAGCGATCCGACACCGCCGGCGGCACCGATCACGAGCAGCGTCCCCTCGCTGTCGGCGTCGAGCCGCAGCCGGTCGAAGAGCGCCTCCCAGGCGGTGATCGCCGTGAGCGGTACGGCGGCGGCCTCGGCATCCGACAGCGATGCGGGAGCGCGACCGACGATGTTCTCGTTCACGAGCTGGAACTGCGCGTCCGATCCCGGCCGGTCGATCTGACCGGCGTAGAAGACGCGCTCGCCCACGGCGAAGCGGCGGGCGTCCTCGCCGACGGCGACGACGCGACCGACGGCGTCGAACCCGAGCACCCGCGGGGCGTCGCCCTTCTTCGAACGACCGCGGTTCTTGACGTCGACCGGGTTGACCGAGACGGCGTCGACGGCGACGAGCAGGTCGCGGCCGTGCGGAACGGGCGTCGGGATCGTCGCATCGACCATCGAGGAGGGATCGGATGCCGCGCCACCGGGCGCGTCGATCGCGAGCATCGTCTCGGGGGTTTCTGCGTGTGCCGCGGTGGGCGTCTCGTGTGCCATGGCTAGACCATATCCATCATGGGCATCAGCCCGAAGGTCCTCACCGCCACGCTCCGCCGCCTCGAAGACAGGGGCCTGCTCACCCGCGAGGCTTCGCCGAGGTGCCGGTGCGCGTCGAGTACGCCCTGACCGAGCTCGGCATCGATGCCGCTCGCCCTCTGCGCGGACCGCGCGACTGGGTCGAGGCGAACATCGAGCGCTTCCCGGAGGCCTGAGAGCGGACACTCGCCTCAGTCGCGCAGCCCCAGCTCCTCCACCACGGCGACCACCCGCGCGCGATCGGCGCCGTCGAGTCCGCGCAGGGGCCGAGGCAGCGAGGGCGCGGCGACCAGACCGAGATGCTCGGCGATCGTCGCGGTCACCCGCGCGCTTCCGTGCACGGCGAAGAGATCCCACAGCGGCCGCAGACGTTCGGATTCCGCCAGCGCCGCGTCATCACCGGCGAGCGCTGGGCGCGCGATCGCGAGCATCGCACCGGGCAGCGTTCCGCCGACGGCCGTGAACCAGGTGTCGCACCCGCCGAGCAGACCGGCCGCCGCTGCGCCGTCGCCCGAGATGCCGATGCGCACGTGCTCCGGCACCACCGCACGGATCTCGGCGACGCGGGCACGCGACGCATCGACCCCTCCGACCGGCGGGATCTTGATCGCCGCGACCTGCGGCAACTCCGTGATCCGCGCGTACAGCTCGAGCGAGAACGTGAACCTCGTCGTGCCGGGGTTGTCGTAGACGACGAGCGGCACCGAGAGGCCGGCGGTGACGTCGGCGTACAACCCGAAGACGTCGTCGTCGGTGAGCGGCTGATAGCTCACCGGGGCGAGGAGCACGGCGGATGCCCCGGCATCCTGCGCGTCCTCGGCGAGCGCCTGCACGTGCGAGGTGCGCGTCGCGCCGATCCCGACCACCACCGGGATCCCCCGGGCATGTTCGACGCTGGCGCGGGCGACCGTCCGACGCTCCTCCCGGTCGAGATAGGCGTACGAGCCGGTCGAGCCGAGTGCGCCGATGGAGTCGACGCCCGCGTCGGAGAGGCGGTCGATCAGTCCGGCGTAGGCGGCGAGATCGATCCGGTCGTCGCGGATCGGGGTGAGCGGAAAAGCACTGAGACCGGTGAGCACCCGACCAGCGTATTGGGGGCATCCGCTCCTGCAGCTTCCGGCGAAGCGTCCGCCGGGCACCTGTCAACCGGGTGGGCGGATGCCTCGGCACCGACGACGGTGGAAGCACGACCACGGAGCGGAGACGACGATGAAGGCATTGACCTGGCAGAAGACGCACACGGTGACGGTGGAGGAGGTCCCGGATCCCGTCATCCAGCAACCGACGGATGCCATCATCCGCGTCACGTCGTCGGCGATCTGCGGTTCCGACCTCCACCTGTACGAGGTCTTCGGTCCGTTCATCGATCGGGGCGACATCCTCGGGCACGAGCCGATGGGCGTCGTCGTCGAGGTGGGAGCGGGCGTGACGACGCTGAAGGTCGGCGACCGCGTCGTGATCCCGTTCAACATCTCGTGCGGGGAGTGCTTCATGTGCCGCCGGGGCCTCCAGTCGCAGTGCGAGACCACGCAGGTGCGCGAGTACGGCAGCGGTGCCGCGCTGTTCGGCTACACCAAGCTCTACGGCCAGGTGCCGGGCGGGCAGGCCGAGTATCTGCGCGTCCCCCTCGCCGACTACAACCACATCGCGGTCGGCTCGGACCTGCCCGACGAGCGCTACCTGTTCCTCAGCGACATCCTGCCCACCGCCTGGCAGGGGGTGGAGTACGCCCGGGTTCCCGAGGGCGGCACGCTCGCCGTCATGGGGCTGGGTCCGGTCGGGCAGTTCGTCGCACGGATCGGTCGCCACCGCGGATACCGCGTGCTCGCGGTGGATCCGGTACCGGAGCGGCGCGCGATGGCCGAGCGGCACGGCATCGAGACCTTCGACCTCACCGACACCGTGGTCGACGAACTGCGGGATCTCACGGACGGCCGCGGCACCGATTCCGTGGTGGATGCCGTCGGGCTCGAGGCGCACGGCAGCGGCGGCGTCGCGTTCATCCAGAAGGCCGTCGGGCTGCTCCCGGACGCTGCGGCCCGTCAACTGCTCGACAAGGCCGGCATCGATCGGCTCGCGGCGGTCTACGCGTCGATCGACGCGGTGCGGCGCGGCGGAACCTTGTCGCTCAGCGGCGTGTACGCCGGCGACGCCGACATCCTGCCCCTGAAGACGATGTTCGACAAGCAGCTCAGCCTGCGGATGGGGCAGTGCAATGTGAAGCACTGGACCGACGAGCTGCTGCCCCTCGTCGAAGACGCCGCCGACCCGCTCGGGGTGATGGATCTCACGACCCACCACGCGCCGCTCGACGACGCCCCCGAGCTCTACCGCACCTTCCAGAAGAAGGAGGACGGCTGCATCAAGGTCGTGCTGCACCCTTCGGCCGGGTGACCGTCGGGGCGCCCGCGCGGGGCGGTCAGGAGCGGCGGTTGCCGACCCCGGGCTCGTCGTTGTGATGGGAGTCGTACGACTTCGCCTCCGCGGAGGCCGCCTCGTCGGTCGCGTCGTCGACGCCGACGGCGCCGGTGCCGCCCGAGTCCGCTCCCGCACCGCCCGCGGGCACGTCGTTCAGGCCGGCATCCTCGCCGCGTCGCTGTTCGAGGAGCTCTGCGATGTTCTCCTCGGCTTCGGCGCCGGTCGGCATACCGACCGGCGAGGAGCTCTCGGCGCCGCTCACGAGGCTTCGCCCGGATAGTCGGCGGCGGAGACATCCGACGGCGAGCTCGCGAGCCCCAGATCGGGATCGGTGTTGACGCCGCCGCCGATCGCATCCTGGCCGGCGATGCGCTCCTCCGCCGACACCTCGTCGTCGGATTCGGCGTGCTCCTCCGCGATCAGGTCCTCCTCCTCGGGACGGATCGCCGATTCCTCGGCGTTGAAGGAGTTGATGAGCCCCTCGGGATTCGACATGTCGTGCTCCTCTCGTCGTCGGTCGTGAGGGTTCCAGCGTGCCCGCGACGAGCGTGTAACGGATGCCCGTTGACAGGCATCCGCTCGGCGCGTAGATGCCGGTCTCAGTCGATCGACGCGCGCACGGTCTGCGCCTCGGGGCCGATCTGGCCCCAGGCGCTGCCGGAGAGCGTCTGGTCGCCGATGACGGCCGCGACCTCGAGGCGGTAATCGCCCACCTGCTCGTCACGGTCGTCGCTGATCTCGAACACCCCGTCCGGCTGCCCCTCGACGGTGCAGACGAGCGCGGCATCCGCCGGTCGGCAGTCCCATCCGGTCGGCGTCGCGACGACCGCGAGCCCCTCGGGGAGGGTGAGCGAGATGGTCGACGACTCCTCGCGCCCGGTGAGCGAGACGGCGAGGGTCGCCGTGCCCGGCCCGGTGATGTCGGAGGTGACGACGAGTTCCGAGACGACCGGGGCGGGCGCGGCGATCTGTTCGATCACGGGCGGTACGACGACCACGCCCAGGATGCCGAGACCCCCGACGATCGCGAGCACCGGCCAGATGTGGCCTAGCACCTGCCAGACGGATGCCGCGGCCCCACCGACCAGGCTCGACGCGCTCGATCCGGCCGACGACGACCCTCCCGACGACGACCCTCCCGACGAAGATCCGGCGGATGGGTCGGCCTCGTTCGCGGGCTCTTCGGATGCCTCGGCGCTGGTCGGAGCGAGCACGACGTTACCGATCAGCAACACGGTGACGATACCCAGCAGCGATGCCGTGGTGGTGAACCGACCCCACGCGGCGCGGCAGCGCGGGCAATCGCGGATGTGCTCCATGCCGGCGGAGTCCGCGGCGTCGTCGACGTCTTCGGTGATCACCGCGGGCAGACGGGTGGCGGCGTGACGGCACTCGGTGGGCGGATCGTCTTCTTCGAGGACCACCCGCAGCATCGCCCGGCGCAGTCCCCTGCGGGCGCGCAGGCTCAGCGCATAGATCGACGCGGCCGAGCGATCGAGTTCGCCCTCGAGTTCGGCGGGTTTGCGACCGTCGATGATCGTGGCCCGCAGCACCTGCTGCTGATCGGCGGGGAGCATCAGGAGGGCCTTGCGGACGCGACGGTACTCGGCGTCGAGCTCGATATGACGCGTGTCCTGCATCACCGTCGGCAGGTTGTCCTCGGCGTCGACGAGCGGCAGCACGCGGGAGCGCGGCGAGCGGAACTCGTCGATCATCCGGTTGCGCATGGAGCGGATCACGTACGCACCCGCCTTCTCCTTCGGACCGGTACCGGTCTTCCAGAGCGAGAGCAGACCGACGAGAGCGTCGGCGAGCAGGTCGTCGGGGTCGATGCCGCCGGTGGCGAGACGACGGGCGGTGGTGAGAAGCATCCGCTGGTTGCGGAGCAGGAACATGCCGGCGGCCGCGCGATCGCCCGCGTTGGCGGCCGCGCTGAGCCGGTCGTCCTCCGCGTATTCGCGCAGGAGCGCCGGATCGATCGCTCGCTGCCGTGCCCGTACTGCCATCTGACGACCTCCCCGATCATCATTGTCCCGCACTCCCGCGGGCCCTGCGCCGACGCGAATCGGCGGCACCGGTCACCCGGTGCCGCCGATTCGACGCGTGCGGTCGTCAGACCAATCGCCTCCCGCGCAGGAGCATGCCGGCCGCACCGACGAGGAGCAGGCCCCCGCCGATCGCGAGCGGAGCCCACGGCACTCCGCCGCCGGTGAGCGCGAGAGTCGCGTCCGCCGAGGCGTTGCCGTTCGAGCTGGAACCCTCGCCGGGTGCGCTGCTGCCGCCGCCCGCCGGGTTCTCGGTGCCGGGTTCATCGGTTCCCGGCTCATCGGTGCCGGGGCTCTCGGTGCCCGGCTCGTCCGTTCCGGGGTTCTCGGTGCCCGGGTTCTCGGTGCCCGGGTCGTCGGTTCCCGGGTCGCCGGTCGAGGCGCGCAGACTGATGGTCGCCTGCTCGGTGATCGCCTGACCCAGGCAGTTGGTGAACACGGCGCGGTAGTACGTGGTGTCGGCGGGGTTCACGGTGATCGACGTCGAGGTCTCCCCCACGATGTCCTCCCACGGGCCTCCCGCCGTGAGCGCCTGCTGCCACTGCACGGTCGGCGCATCGTCGCCGTCGGCCGCGGCCGTCAGCGTCGCCGACTGACCGGCCACGACGACCGACGGCGTGGGGCTCTCGGTGATCGCGAGCGCGGAGCCGAAGACGTAGCCGTCATCGAAGACCACGGATGCCGCGACCCCGAACTGCGTGTACGAGACGGCCACGTCGGAGGGTCCGCAGTACGCCGGCGTCGTGACGCTCCAGGCGCCGTCGCTCTGCACGAGGTCGGTGCCGGGGATGCCGTCGAAGGTGACACCGGTCACGGTGACCTCGGTGCGCACGAGGCCGGGGGCTCGGCGATTCTGGCTCGTTCCGTCGCCGAGCACGCCGATGGTGTTGATGCCCCACGAGTAGGTCTTGCCGTCCGAGCCGGTGGCGAGCGCGTGCTGCGAGCCGGCGTCGATCGAGGTGAACGTCACCCCCGCAGGTAGCTGGGCGAGACCCGGAACGTAGCGGCCGGTCGTGGTGCCGGTGCCGAGCGTGCCGTTGCTGTTGGCTCCCCACGAGTAGAGCTGCCCCGTGCTGTCGAGAGCCAGGGAGTACGACGAACCCGCGCTGATCTGCGCGATCGTCACCCCCGCGGGAATCGCGCCGACGGTCGGGGTGAGCACGGGGTCTCCCGAGGTGTCGCCGTTGCCGATCGGGCCGCTGAGGTTCGATCCCCAGGCGTAGACCTCGCCGGTGGACGCGAGTGCCAGCGAGTGGCCGTTGCCCGCCGAGATCTGCGCGAACGTGACGCCGACCGGCGTCTGTACGAGAGCCGGTGTCGCCCGGTCGCTCTGTGCGCCGTCGCCGAGCTGGCCGGAGTAGTTCTGGCCCCAGGCGTAGATCGACCCGTCGCTCGCAAGGGCCAGCGAATACGTGCTCCCCGCGTCGATGGTCGTGAAGGTGACGCCGGCCGGGGTCGCGAGCTGCACCGGCGCGGTGCGCTGAGTGGTAGTGCCGTCGCCGACGCGCCCCTGACCGTTGTAGCCCCAGCCGTAGAGCAGGCCGTCGGAGCCGACGGCGAGCGCGTGGTACGAGCCCGCATCGACGTCGGTGAAGGTGACGCCCGCGGGCATCTGCACCGCGACGGGCGCGATGCGGCTCTGGGTGTCTCCGTCTCCGAGCTGGCCGTAGGGACCCTGTCCCCACGAGTAGGCCTGGCCTGCGGGGTCGAGGGCGATCGCGAAGCCCTCACCGCCCGCGACCTCGGTGAAAGTCACGCCGGCGGGCGCGGCCACACGCACCGGGGTGAGCCGGTTGGTGGTGGTGCCGTCGCCGAGCTGCCCCATCGAGTTGAGGCCCCAGGCGTAGGCGTTGCCGTCGTCACCGAGCGCGTACGACGGGCCGAGGTCGGCCGAGACGCTCGTGAACCGCACACCGACGACGGTGTCGCTCACGGTCGCGCCGCCGATCGTCGGGCCGGCGTCGGGCGTCGGCGCGGCCGACGCCGCCAACGGTGACAGCGCCACCGCTGCTGCGGCGCCGAGGACCGTGGCGATCCCCAGTCCGCGAGTCATTCGTCTGCGCGTCGAGCGCGCGTCTTTCGTGTACTCCCCCATCAGGTTCCTCATCTCCGGGCGCACGACGGCGCCCCTCCCCTCGGTCGGCAGGGTGGGCCGACCAGGTCGGCCCGGGTAGCCGACACGTAGATAACAACGGATGAGCGCAGAGAATCTGACGCACCGTCGTCTCGGAGGCTACTGGAGGCTCAAAGATATATGCAAGTGAATACTTCTTTACCACTGAACGCTCATTCAGTGGAACTCATGTGCAGCCCGTTCCGCACACGACGGAGCGCCCGGGGGGCCTCCTCTTCTAGACGAGCAACGAGCGGGACCCCCCGCTTGCAGGGCCCCGCCCCGGGTCAGTAAACCGCCCGGCGCAACGCGTCTTCGCGCCCGGTCGCGCCCAGCTTGCGATAGAGGTTTCGCAGCTGGCTTTTCGCGGTTTTCGCCGAGATGAACAGCCCCCCCCCCCCCCCCGCGAGGAGGGTGCTGCGCGACCAGCGCCACCCTTCCGAATACGAGGTGGCGACGGATCTCTGCCGTCTTCACTCCGAGCATGTCGCGCGTCATCGGATGCTCCTGCATCCACTCCCGGGGAGCCTCAGCGGTGGGTTCGAGGCTCGGTTCGGCGGTGCCGCGCGAGGAGCGCTCCCGCGGCGAGGAGCAGACCGGCGGCGGCGAGACCGACGGTCGAGGGTGCACTTCCACTCTCGGCGAGCTCGGGGATCACGGGGCCCGCAGCGTTCCCGCCCGTGCCGGGTCGCGTGCCGGGCTGCGGGGCCGGAGCGGCCACGACGGGCGTGGTGACGGCATCCTCGACCGCGTCCGTCTCGCCCGAGCTCGCCCGGCCGGTGTTCACGACCTGGCCGGTGGCGAGGTCGGCGTCGGTCACCCGGTGCGTCGCCACGAGCTCGCACGTCGCACCGACCTCCAACCGCTCGCACGAGGCGCTCTGGCCCGTGAGCGGGTCATCGACCGTGACGGTGGTGAGTGCGGTCTCGCCCGTGTTGGTCGCCGTGAGCGAGTAACTCAGGGTGTCGCCGACGGTCACCGTCCCCGAGCCGTCGGCGTCGTCGTTGCCGGTGAGGTCCTTCATGAACGTCAGCGCTGCGACGGAGCACGCGCCCGAATCCTGGCGCGAGGTCGCACCGTAGAGGGGGAGTTCGGTGGTGGCGACGACGGAGGTCGCGAGCGGCGCTTCGGATGCCGTGGTCGGGATGCCGTCGAGTACGAGGATCTCGCCGGTCGATGCCGCCAGGTACACGCGCCCGCCCGAGAGCGCCGCACCGAACGACAGCGGCACCTCGCCGACGACCGTGCTGGTGCCGGCGGCGAAGTCGAACAGTACGAGGAACCCGCGCCCAGCGCCGTCATGGGCGAGGCCGAGGATCAGACCGTTGTCGAGGGTGAGGAAGTCCCCGCCCGAGGCGAGGTACGTCTCGCCGTCGGCCAGCGTCGGGAAACTCACCGGGGCATCGGTGAGGCGTGCGGTCACCGGGTCGAGGAACCAGATGCTCGTGTACAGATACCCCGCCGCGAGGAGCCGGCCGTCAGTGGTGGCGGAGAGCGAGTTGAGCCAGTTGTCCTCGAAGGGGGCACTGCCATCGTCGAACAGGATCTCGCCGACGTCCGTCGAGACGCCCGTCGCCGCATCGATCGTGAAGAGGTGCTGCGGGTCCGTCCAGTCGACCCCGTAGAGTACGGTCTCGTCGGCGTTCCAGGCGATGTCGCCGAACGAGCGGTCGAGCGCGACGCTCGCCTCGAGCGCGAGGGCGCCGGTCACGGCATCCGCGCCGTAGCGCTGCAGCGCGAGCGGATCTTCGCCACTGTTCACGTAGACGTCGGCGGGCACGCACGTCCCGGGGGCCACCGCGAGCGGAACCTCCGCGGCCTGCGCCGGCCCCGCTGCCGCTCCCACTGCCAGGGTGAGCGCGAACACCCCGCCGAGGGCTGCGAGAGCCCACCCTCGTGCACCACGAATCCTGCGCGTCGAAACCGTCATCCCGTGAATCCCCTCATCGCTTTCGCGGTCTTCCCCGCGCACACTCTAGCGATGGCGAGAGGTCGAAGAAGAGTGATGGCCGTCGTCGCGGTGGCTACTCCGTCTGCTTCCACTCCGCCGGCGCCCACGCTCTGGTCGGCAGTGGAAGTCGGTGCATCTCCTCGAACGCGAGTTCGGCGAGCACGTTGTCGCCGGCGATGAAGCCCTCGCGCACCTTGGCCCACGTGGCATCGAGCAACTCCCAATTGGGAGTGCGGATGCCCAACGCCGCCCGGTAGCGGAAAGTGAGCGGAACGAGCGATGCGCGCGCGATCCTGACCAACGTCGGGTTCGGGCAGTGGTCGATGAGGGCCTCGTACACGTCGAGCGCGGCGTCGAGGTGAGCCCCGGCATCTTGCGCTCTGACGGCTGTCGAGGCGATCTCCGTCTGAGCGATCAGACGCTCTCGGGCTTCATCGGTCAACGCGGGGACGGTCACGCGCATGACACCGCCCATGATGGCGCCGAGCGCTTGCACGCTGTCCTCCACCTCGCCGGGTTCGGGCTGCACGACCCGCGTTCGACTCTGTGCGTGGATCTCGACCAGACCCTCGATCTGCAGGGCAAGGAGAGCATCGCGGATAGGAGTTCGCGAGAGTCCGAGCCACGCCTGCAGCTCTTTGTCATCGAGGGCCTCCCCCGGCTTGAGGGTGCCGTCGAGGATGGCGTTGCGGATGCGATCGTGAGCCTCGTCGCGGTACAAACGCCGCTCGGGTTTCGGACCGGCTGACCGGGGCACGGGCATGGTGCACCTCCGAGATGAAGATTAGCCCACTAGTACATCTATGTGCGAGCGGACGAAGGCTCCCGGGATGGGGTGAAGGCCGCGGCCCCCGAGCGGCCGCGTGGGGAATGGGGAGTCGCCTTCACCCCGGAGGCCGGAGAGCGGGGTGCTTCCGACACAAGAACCGTACATTGATATTTTAATATTTGCAATATTGATGTATCATTTTCGTGATGAGTGGGGGTCGCCTCGTCAACGATCGCTTCCATGCGGCCCGGAATCTTGGGGACGCACATGACGGAGAACTCGCATCGGAATGGCGCAATGGCCTGGGGAGCTGTCGCGCTCTCACTTTCGCTCGTGATAGGCGGCGCGGCAGCGCCGGCGGTCGCCGCCGACGCGACCTTCGCCGACCCGAACCTGACGGCGTGCGTGAACGGCGCACTCGGGCAGGGAGCAACCGATCCGATCACCGACACGCAGGCGTCCTCGATCTCAACGCTGTCGTGCATCGGCGCGGGCATCACCGACCTGGACGGCATCCGACAGCTGACCAGCCTCCAGTACCTCGACCTCAACGGAAACGATCTCGTGAACATCGGCGAGCTCGGCCTCGTCACGACACTGGTGCAGCTCAACCTCTCCGGCACGGGGATCGACGACCTCTCGGCACTGTCTCCCCTCACCTCTCTGTCGACGTTGCTGCTCACCGGCAACCGGATCACCGACCTGTCCCCGCTCGCCCCCCTCACGAACCTGTCGTTCCTCGATCTCGCGAGCAACCAGATCACCGACGTGACCGCGCTTGCCGGCCTCACCTCGCTCGAGCGCCTCCACCTGCACTTCAACCGCATCTCGGATGTCACGGCCCTCGCAGGGCTCTCATCGATGAGGTACCTGCTCCTGGTGAGCAATCGGATCGCCGACGTCTCGTCGCTCTCCGGCATCGCCGGATCGCTGGACGCGCCCGACCAGTACATCGACGCGGGCCGCCAGTCCGTCGCGCTTCCCGCGGTCACCGCAGGATCGACGCAGCCCTCCCCCGTTCGCGGGTTCGACGCTGGCATCGCCCCCGTCGCCCATGTCTTCGGTCCGGCGACCGTCGCGAGCGACGGACGCTCCTGGACTTTCACCGCGGCCGGTACGAGCGCCTTCTCCTGGACGGCCGCCGACCCCGGCACCGGTGCAGGGATGCTGACCTTCTCCGGCGACATCCTGCAGGAGTCCTCCGTCGACACCACGCCGTCGACGCTCGTCGACGACAGCGCGATCACCGCGATGGGGGCTGCCGTGGACGTCCACCCCCTCGACAACGACGTTGCGGAGGGCGAGCCCGCGCTCGATCCGACGACACTTCATCTTCGCGACTCGTCCGGCGCCACCACCGATATCGTGACCACGCCGCAGGGCGTGTTCGTCCTGAACGACGGCACCATCACCTTCACCCCGTCCGCAGGCTTCGCCGGCGACGTCGATCCCGTCGAGTACGAGGTGACGAACGTGAACGGCGTCGTTTCGTCGGCCTCCATCCACATCCGTGTCATTCCTGCCGACGACGGGGCAGGCGACGGCGGCAACGGTGGAGGTGAAGGTGGAGGTGGAGTCGCCGAGGGTAGCGAACCTCCCGCTGCCGGCGGCACGAGCGCTCAGGCCGGCCGTGCGACCAACCTCGCCGCCACGGGATCCGATGCGCCGGTCACCCTGGCGCTCGTCGGCCTCGGCATCCTCCTGATCGGTGCGACACTCCTGCCGCTCTCGCGGCTTCGCCGTCATCGAGAGGACGACGCGGCCTGAGTGGCCGGGTCAGTCCCGCGGAATCGGATGCCGGGCGTTCAGACCCCCGGCATCCGATGGCGCCGCGACGGGCGGCGACGACGCACGTCGAGCACGAGACCACCCATCACGGCGAGCAGCAGTACCGCGCTCAGGCCGCCGATGGCGAGATGTGCGGGCGTCAGCCCGGTACTGTCGCTCACCTCGGTGTGTGGCGAGGGCGTCTCGCCCGTCAGGGCTCGATCGGTGGCGACATGCGTGAAGGCGGATGCCGCGGCTGCGGGTTCGGCGGGCGCGACGAATATCGGTCCTGCGGCGAGCGCAGCCGCCAGGGTAAGGATCGAAAGGGTGCGCGAAAGGCGCGCGCGAACGCGAGTGTTCCCCACCGGGGTTCTCCTTCATGGCTTCGGGTAAAGCCGGACGGATACCGGGCGTACATCCCCCATCACCTCGACTCCGCCCGAGGAGTGGAGAGGCAGCGTAACTCTAGCCGATCCGGTGATGCGGTCGGCGTCGTCATCGCGCCGAGGCACCTGTTCTTTCGCGAGACGTCACCTCCGCATCCTCTTGCGACGGCATGCGTCGCACCTTACGCTCGCGACATGTCGAGCAGCGCCGTCGAGGTCGTCCAGGAGTTCATGCGGGCATTCCGCGAGCAGGATCGTGCGGCGGCGGAGCGCATCATGGCAGATGACTTCGTGTTCACCAGCCCTCAGGACGACCACATCGACAAGGCGACCTGGCTGGAGCGGTGCTTCCCGACCGCCGGACACTTCAGCTCACCGGCGCAGACCCTCCAGATCATCCCGATCGATGGTCTCGTGCTGCACCGTTACGAATATGCCGTCGAAGGCATACTGTGGCGCAACGTCGAGTCGCTCGAGGTACGCGACGGCCGCGTGCACGCCGTCGAGGTGTACTTCGGCGGGGCCATCGGGCACGCCGGCGGGTGATCGCGGGTCGCGTGCGCGGGATGTGATGGCGGGGACGCCCCGAGCGCCCGTCGTCAGAGCCCGAGAGCGGTGAGCGTGCGGTCGACGTGCGATGAGATCGTCGCGGTCGACGGTGCCGCATCGAGCCCGAGCAGGCGCCGGCGGTGCAGTTCGCCGAGCAGCGCGGAGAAGAGGAGGTCGGCGGGGACGACGGCATCCGGCGGCAGGTACTCGCCGAGGAATCGCTGCGCCCGACCCGGCCCCTCGTCGTTGAACTCCGCGGCGAGCGTCGCGTCGGCTCCTGCCGCGCCGATCAGCGCGCGATGGACGGCGATCGCATCGTCGGCCAGGAGGTGGCTCACCACGGCGACGGATGCTTCGCGCACCCCGCCCACCGACCGCCATGCCACATCGGGATAGGCGTGCTGTCGGCGCACCGCTGCGCGCATCAGTCCGAGCCGGTCACCGTACTCGGTGTAGAGAGTGCGCTTGGCGACGTGCGCGTCGGCGGCGATGCGGTCGAAGGTCACGGCGTCGTACCCTTCCGACGCGAGGAGCGAGACGACGAGCTCGACGATCCGCTCGTGACGTTGGAGCCTCTCGGCGGCCGAGGGGCGTCCGCGCTTTCCTGTCATGGGAGTAGCCTAGCGTTTAATGCAACGGTTGGGTTTCATTAAGGAGGAGCATTGGGCAATCACATCCATCACATCGCCATCCAGGACGACTGGGAGATGAGTCGCGGATTCGGTGAGTACGTCGTCTCGACGCGCGGGACGCATCTCGACGACGTGGGATTCATCCACGCGACCACGGCCGATCGAGTGACGGAGGTGGTCGCGCGACGGTTCGGCGATCTCCGCCTTCCACTCCTCGACATCGAGATCGACGTCGAAGCGCTCGAGGTACAGGGCGTGCGGGTCGAATGGGTCGACGGCGCACCCCGCATCCTGGGCGAGTTGCCGATGTCGATCGAGGTGATCGTCGCCGAGACCCCGATCGTGCGGTGAGGGATGCGCCTCGCGACTACTCGGCCGCCGCCTCCGCCTCGGCGATCTGAGCGCGAACGGCGTCCATGTCGAGGGCACGCACCTGGCCGATGAGGTTCTCGAGAGCCGGGGCGGGCAGGGCGCCGGCCTGCGAGAAGACCAGGATGTTGTCGCGGAAAGCCATCAGCGTCGGGATCGAGACGATGCCCGCGGCGCGCGAGAGGTCCTGGTTGGCCTCGGTGTCGACCTTCGCGAAGGTGATGTCGGGGTGCTGCTCCGACGCCCCCTCGAAGATCGGGCCGAACATGCGGCAGGGGCCGCACCACTCCGCCCAGAAGTCGACGAGCACGATGCCGTCCTTCTCGACCGTCTGCGCGAAGTCCGCACTACTGAGCGCTGTCGTTGCCATGAGGATGTCCTTTTCGTCGGGTGGCTTCCGACCAGCCTACGGATGCTCCGGCGCGCGGGGGCCGTCGGCGTCCGCTCGACCGCCTGCGGCATCCAGCTCCGCACGCGCACGAGAGTTCCGAACGGCCAGCACCGCACCGCCGACGACTGCGGCCAGGAACGACCCGAGCAGCACACCGATCTTGACGTGCTCGTCGGCGACCGACGACGAGCCGTACGCGAGTTCGCCGACGAGCAGCGAGACGGTGAATCCGATACCCGCGAGGAACGACATCCCGGCGAGGTCGGGCCACCGCAGCGACACGTCGAGACGGAGCGCGGGGATGCGGCTCAGCAGGAACGTCGTGATGAGGATGCCGACGGGCTTGCCGACGACGAGGCCGACGATGATGCCGATCGTGATCGGGTCGCGCAGGGCGGAGGTGAGCCCCGCCCAGCCGCCGATGTGCACGCCTGCCGCGAAGAAGGCGAACACGGGCACCGCGAAGAGCGTCGCGACGACTCCCCATCGGTCGGCGAAGTGCGCGGCCATGCCGTTGTACTCCGGCTCGCCCGAGGGGATCTTGCCGGGATCGCCGGCGACGACCACTCGGGCGCGCTCGGTCGGCAGCACCGGCACGACGAAGCCCAGCAGCACACCCGCCACTGTGGCGTGCACACCGGCCGCATGCACGAGCGCCCACACGGCGACGGCGAGGGGCAGCAGGATCCACCAGGCGCGGATTCCCTTCTGCACGGCCAGAGCGAAGCCTGCGAGGGGAAGGATGGCGAGCACGAGCAGCGGCAGACTGATGCTCTCGGTGTAGAAGGTGGCGATGATCGTGATCGCGATGAGGTCGTCGACGATGGCCAGCGTGAGCAGGAAGACGCGGAGAGCCGGCGGCAGGAACTTTCCGACCACGGCGATCACCGCGACCGCGAAGGCGATGTCGGTCGCGGTGGGGATGGCCCAACCGCGCAGCACTTCCGCACCGCTCGACGCGTTGACGATCACGAAGAACAGCGCGGGAACCGCGACGCCTCCGACCGCGGCAGCGATCGGGAGTGCCGCTCGCCGGGGGTCGCGCAGCCTGCCCGCGACGAACTCCTCCTTCAGCTCGAGACCGACGACGAAGAAGAAGATCGCCAGCAGACCGTCGGCGGCCCAGGCGCCGACGCTCAGATCGAGATGGAGCTCGGGGATGCCGAAGGTGAAGTCGCGGACCCCCTCGTACCAGGGCGCGGCCGGCGAGTTCGCGAGCACGACAGCGACGACGGTTGCGGCGAGCAGCAGCGCGCCGCCGAGGACGTCGCTGCGCGCGGTCGAGCGGATGCCGCGCCACAGCTCGTGCGGGGCGAGACGAAGACGGGAAGAAGACATGGGAGTACCTCGAGAAGTGGGGATGGTCGACGAAACGCTCGGCCGCCCCGGTGAGGCGCGGCCTAGGGTCGACGGGGTGGCGGGCAGCCGGCGATCTCGCCGTGCGAGATCGTTCCCCAGACGCTGGTCCACCCGTTGGTGCCGGGGTGCATCACGACACGCATCCACTCCCCCATCGGGGTCGCCGACGCCAGGCGGCGCGGAGCGCGCGTCGAACCGGCGACGAGGAGGGAGGGCATGGGGCCAGGGTATCGGTCGGGCCTGAGCGATACCCGGTTCGCGGTACGTGAATGCTTGATTGATTCGAACATATGTACTACACTCAGAGCATGACATCGGATGCCGCGACTCCTCTCGACAGGGTCGAGCGCGGTCGTCTGCTCGATGCATGGGTGGACGTGCGGCGGCGGATCGCGCAGCTCGAGGCGCAGGCTGCGGCGTTGCTGAGCGAGCGGATCGGTGAGCACGATGCCGAGGTCGCGGAGCATCCGTACCACCGCGATGCGATCTACCGGTCGATGATCGCGGAGTACTCGGCGGCGGGGCGCCTGTCGCGCGGCTCGGTGGAGTTCGCGTTCGCCGACGCGCTCGCCCTGCAGGCCATGCCCACGCTCACCGCAGCGTTCGGGGCGGGGCGAGTGACGGCCGCGCATGTGCGCGAGATGGTGCGGGCGGCGTCGGTGGTGCGTGAGGCGGTGCGCAACGGTCGGGTGGATGCCGCGGTGCTGGGCCTCTACGAGACCGCGGTGCTCGTGGTCGCCGAGGCCGACTCTCCCGCCCGCACACGCGCGCACGCCCGGCAGGTCGCCGCGGCCCTAGCCGGCGAGACGCTGCTCGAACGGCACCGACGTGCAGCCTCCGAACGCAGTGTCTCCGTGCGCTCGCTCGACGACGGGCTCGCACTGCTCACCGCGGTACTGCCCGAGACGCTCGCCGTGGCGATTCAAGACCGCATCACGCGCATGGCACGAGAGGTGATCCGGGCCCGCGGTGACGCTCCCTCACCGATGTTCCTCGACGGCGAAGACCCGGAAGACGTGATCCTGCCCGAACACATCGACCCCGAGGACCCTCTCGCCGGCGTCATCTTCGGAGAGGACTCCACCTTCACCACCGACCCGCTCGCCGGCGATCCGCTCGCATCCCCGGCGGCTCCCGAGAGCATCGGCGTTGCTGGCAATACCGTTGCTGATGACGAGCGGACCATCGATCAGGTCCGGGCCGACCTGTTCAGCGACCTCCTGCTCGCAGCCTCCCCCAGCCCCGCGCTCGGCAACGACCTCGCCGGGATCCAAGCGCGCATCCAGGTGACGATCGCCGCGACCACCCTCGCCGGTATCGACGACCAGCCCGCCGAACTCGACGGCTACGGCCCCCTCGACCCCACCATCGCCCGCACCCTCGCCGGCCGCAACAACGGCTGGAGCCGGCTCTTCCTCGACCCCGGCGGCATGGTCACTGAAACCGACACCTACACCCCTACCGAGGGCATGCGCCGGCACCTCCGCGCGCGGGATCAGCACTGCCGCTTCCCCGGATGCCGGATGCCCGTCCACCGGTGCGAGATCGACCACAACCACGACCACGCCAAGGGCGGCAGAACCAGGATCGACAACCTCGCCCACTTCTGTACGAGTCACCACCAACTCAAACACCCCGACATCGACCCCGACCACCGCTGGACCGCGCGCTCCAGACCCGACGGCACCATCGAATGGACCAGCCCTCTCGGCCGCATCCATTCGGACCGCGCTCCGCGACGGGTCATGTTCGTCTGACGCGTGCTGCGCGCCGTGTCACCCCGTCATTCCCAGCTGCGCCTCGTCGACGTCGCACGTCTCGTCGACGTCGCACGTCCAATCGACGTCGCGGGGCGTCAATCCGCCGCGACTCTCGATCAGTCGCCGACGACGAGCCCGGCTCGGTGCGCGAGGATCACGGCGTGGATCCGGTCGCGAGCGCCAAGCTTGGCGAGCACTCGACCGACATGCGTCTTGACCGTCGACTCCGTGACGAAGAGGCTGTCACCGATCTCGGCATTGCTGAGACCGCGGGCGAGTGCCAGGAAGACATCGCGCTCTCGGTCGGTGAGCGACGCGAGAAGAGATGCGGCCGCATCTGTCGCGTTGACGGAAGGCTCCGCCGCCGAGGCGGGCGCGGCGGACGAAGCACCCCATGTCTGAGTCACGTGCTGCAGCAGCATCCGCGTGATCCGTGGCGACAGGGCCGCGTCGCCGCGATGCACCGCGCGCAGCGCCGAGAGCAACTCGTGCCGCTGCACGTCCTTGAGCAGGAATCCGCTCGCTCCCGCCCTGATCGCGCCGAACGCGTACTCGTCGAGGTCGAAGGTCGTCAGCACGAGAACGCGGGTCTGCGGATGCCGCTGCACGATCTGCTCGGTCGCGGCGATGCCGTCGAGGCCGGGCATCCGAATGTCCATGAGCACGAGGTCGGGTTGCAGCGCCGCCGCCTGCGCGATCGCCACCTCGCCGTCGCCTGCCTCGCCGACCACCTCGATGTCTTCCTCGGCCTCCAGCACCATTCGGAAGCCGAGGCGGATGAGCTGCTGATCATCGACCAGCAGCACCCTGATCTTCTCGGTCATGCTTCCTCCCCCGCAGTGTTCGGAGCCGTGCGCACTTCATCGAGAGGCAGTTCGGCCCGCAACATCCATCGTCCTCCGTCGGCGGACCCATGCGCGATCGTCCCCCGCACGTGCGCGACGCGCTCGTCGAGGCCGCGCAGTCCGAAGCCGGCGGATCCGCCGGTGCCGGTCACCCCGCCCGAGCCCGCCACCCCGCCCGAGCCCGCCACCGCACCCGCACCCGCACCCGCACCCGCACCAACCACCCCATCGTTCGAGATCTCGATCCGCACAGCGTCGACGGCATGCACGACACGCACAGCGATCATGCTCGCCCCGGGCGCGTGCCGCATGGCGTTCGTGACACCCTCCTGCACGATGCGCGACACCGCGTGCGCGACGACCGCAGGGAGGGGCGAGGGAGTCCCGACCGTGGCGAGAGTGGCCGGATACCCGGCGCGCTGCGCCGCGGCCACCGTCTCCTCGGGCGCCGGAGCCGAGAGCGGAGCCAACGGCAGAGGACTCGCGTCTTCGCGCAGCACCCCCAGCATCGCCCGCATCTCGGTGAGCGCCCCGCGCGCGGTCTCGGCGGTCGCGGTCGCCGCCGCCCGCGCCTGCTCCTGATCGGGGGTCGCGGCCGCCCCCTCCGACAGCGCGACGATCACGGTGAGCGAGTGCGAGACGATGTCGTGCATCTCGCGGGCGATGCGCGCCCGCTCGGCTGCCGCCGCGAGCTGCGCCTGCTGGTCGCGCTCGACGAGCAACTGCCGCGACCGGTCGATGACGGCCGCGAGGTAGCGCTTGCGTCCCCCGACGTTCACGCCGATCAGGGTGCCGATGAGTCCCAAAACGAGCACGTTGATGACCGGATTGATCGCCACCTGGAACGTGATCGCGCCCGAGAAGCTCAGCAGCCCGGCCAGCACCGCCAAAGCGCCCACGCCGATCCCGAACCCGGTCCAGGCGGCGCGCGCCGAGACGTAGACGGCGAGCGAGTAGCTGGTGACGAGGGCGAGCGGCGTGCCGCCGGGGAGGGTGCCGAAGAGGAACAGCACCTCGACTGCGAACGAAGCGATGAAGGGGAGCAGCGGCAACCGCCGACGCCACATCAGCGTCGCGCACGCGAAAACCACCGACACCGGCACGAGAACCGCGAGGATCTGCCCGATCGGCGAGGGGAGCGACGGATCGATCCGATTGGCCGGCGTGAGCGACAGGAACAGGCAGATCAGGGTGATCAGCACGTCCGCGACGCGCGGATGCCGCGCCCAGAAGCGCCGGAACACCCCGGGCGGACGCGGCAGCCGCAGCTCCTCGTCGTCCCGGACAGAGGCCCGGACCGAGGCGCTGCGGCTGCGCGTCGTGATCACTCGCCAGACTCTACGCGTCGCGGGTGCGCAGCACGGCCCACGCGGTGAGCAACGTCGCCACGACCCAGGCGCCGAGCGTCAGGTACGCGACGGGGGTCTCGAGCGGTCCGCCAGAGAGGATGAGGCTCTGCGCGGCCGCGGAGGGCAAGTACATCCCGGCATCCGACACCCACTTCCAGGCCTCGCCGGCGATCGAGAACATGCTCGCGACGATCGGCAGCACGAACAGCAGCCCGACGGTCGCGGCGATCGCCCCGGCGCCCGAGCGCAGGATGAAGCCGAAGGCGACACCGATGAGCGCGAACACGGCCATCGACAGCGACGCCGTGAGGATCGGCCCGAACGACAGGTCGAAGTCCGACCAGTCGATGCTCTGGTCGCGACCGGCCACGACGGCCGACACGGCAGCCGCTGTGATGCCGAAGATGATCAGCGACGACACGAAGAGGAATATCGCGAGCACGACCGACTTGGCGGCCAGCACCGAGCCGCGGCCCGGGTTGGCGGTGAGCGTCGACCGGATCATGCCCGTCGAGTACTCACCGGTGACGGCGATCGCACCGAGGATGCCGGCGAGCAGCATCGTGAACTGGATCGGCGAGACGACCGCCTGGATCGGATCGAAGCCGGGCATGTCGACGGCCGAGGCGAAGAGCACCGCGATGCCGATGGTGAGCGCCGCGGCGATCGCGATCGACCACCAGGTGGAGCGCACGGTGGTGAGCTTGATCCACTCGCCGCGCAGCGCGCGTACGAAGGTCAGGCGGTAACGGCGATCGACCTGGTGCGGCACGGCGGCGCGGGGCTGGGTGAGGGCCGGGGCGGTCATGCGATCTCCTTCGTCCGGTACTCGACGGCCTCGCCGGTGAGCGCGAGGTACGCGTCCTCCAGCGATCCGGTGGTCGGGGTGAGTTCATGCAGGGCGACGCCGCGCTCGGCGGCGAGGTCGCCGATGCGCGAGGCGGGCAGACCCGTGATGTCGAACAGGTCGGGAGCGGTGCTCACGATCTCGACGTCCGGTCCCGCGACGAGCTGCGCGAGCGCGGCACCGTGCGGGGTGCGCACGCGCACGCGGTTCGTGGTCCACGCCCGCACGAGGTCTTCGAGCGGAGCATCCGCCAGCACCTTGCCGCGCCCCATCACGATGACGTGATCGGCGGTCTGCGCCATCTCGCTCATCAGGTGGCTAGAGAGAAGCACGGTGCGCCCCTCGGATGCCGCGTGACGCACGAACTGGCGCACCCAGCGCACACCCTCGGGGTCGAGGCCGTTGACCGGCTCGTCGAGGATGAGCGTGTGCGGGTCGCCGAGCAGCGCCGACGCGATGCCGAGGCGCTGACCCATTCCGAGCGAGAACTTGCCGGCGCGCTTGCGGGCGACCGATCCGATGCCGGCGAGGTCGATGACCTCGTCCACACGGGACGCGGGGATGCCGTGGGTCGCCGCCATCGCACGCAGGTGGTTGCGGGCGGTGCGGCCGGTGTGCACGGCCTTCGCGTCGAGCAGTACACCCACCTCGGTCAGCGGTGCCCGCAGCTTGCGGTACTCGCGGCCGCCGACGGTCGTGCGGCCCGACGTGGGGCGGTCGAGGCCGACGATCATCCGCATCGTCGTCGACTTGCCCGCGCCATTGGGGCCGAGGAAGCCCGTGACGGTTCCGGGCTTGATCGTGAACGACACGTCGTCGACGGCCGTCTTGTCTCCGAACCTCTTCGTGAGGCCTTCTGCTGTGATCATGTGCTCCACGCTACGAGCGGCGGCGACCCCAGCGCATCCGCCGCAGGTACCGTCTTGCGGATGACGGGCGTACGACCTGCGGAGGATGCCGTGGCACCCTCCCGCCGCGCCTGTCAGGAATCCGTCACTCGTGCAAAGAGCGCGGCGCGAGAGCGCACGACCCGCGCGATAGCGTCGCTCGCGGAGAGGGAGACCGTGCAAAGACTCGTGTGGGTGATGCTGCTGGTGCTGGGTCTCGCGGCGGTGGCGACCGCCGTGGTCGTGCGGCTGTGGACCCTCCGGCATCCGCTGATCGACGCCGAACCGGTGCCCACCCTGCTGGTCGCCGTCTTCTTCCTCGGCCTCGCGATCGTCGTCGTCGCGACGATCGGAAACGTCGTGCTCACGGCGATCGATCGGCGCGCATGACCCCGAAGAGAAGTGTGTAAGGAATCGTCCGTTCGAGCCAAAGAGCGGATGCCGCGACTCCGCGCCCCCGTTCGATACTGAGGGTCGGGGGGCCGGCTCGTGCGCCCCGTCGAGGGGCTGACACGGGGCGCACGAGTGCTTCCTCCCGGTACCGTGAGGGAGCAGGGAAGAGACGGAGCGGGGTGGCGATGCGTCTGCGGTCGGACCCTCGCGCGCGCCTGAGCGTCGTGCTCGCCGAGGTCGACGGTCGGATCGCGCACGAGCGTGCGCACGCCCTTCGCACGGGCGCGACAGGAACGACCGGCGTACCCGGCGCACCCGGCGCACCGGCACCGCGGAGCAAGGCCGTCGCCTTCCGCATCCTGTTCGACGAGCACCTGCCCCGGGTGCGGCGCCATCTCTCGTGCTTCCTCGACGACCGCAGCGAGGTCGAGGAGATCGCCGCCGACGTCTTCGTGGTGGCGTGGAAGAAGCTCCGACCCGAGAACCCGATGGGCATCGCCTGGCTGCTCCGCACGGCCGACAACAAGCTGCGCGATGCCGCGCGACGCGATCGGTCGAAGCGCCGGGCGATCGACGCGCTCACCCGTGGTCTGCAGGACACCTCCGACGCGCTGCATCCGCTCGAGGCCCTCGCCCTGCGAGAGGCGATCGTCACGCTGAGTGCGCGCGAACGCCAGGTCGTCGTTCTCACCTATTGGGACGAGCTCAGCGCCGGGGAGGTGGCGCAGGTGCTCCGGTGCAGCGCGGCCGCGGTCTGGACGACGCTCACCCGGGCGCGCGCCAAACTGCGCCGGCAGCTCGAAGCGAAAGAGGTCGACGCATGACCCTCACCGACGACCGGCTCGACGAGCTCTTCGCGCTCGCGCACCCCTCGCCCGCCCGCGACACCGCGCTACGCGCTCAGGACATCGCGCTGCGGGAGCGGATCATCCGCGGCGACGTCGCCCCGCGGCCCGCGCCGCACCGGCGTGGTTTCTGGGCCGCGGGTCTGACGACGGCGGTCGCGAGCTGCGCGATCATCGCGCTCATCGCCGTGAACGTGCTCGCCCCTGACCAGCGGGCGGTCGCCCTCACCCCTCCGCCCCTCGTCTATACGGATGCCGAGCCGCTCGACGCCGTGGTCGCCGATGCGCACGCGGCGCTCGCGGACGGTGACGGCCCGGCCCAGGCACCGCACGTGGAGGTCGTGACGTGGGGCTGGAGCATCGACATGTCGGAGAAGAACATCGAGGTGATCCCCCAGGACATCACGATGGACTGGACGCTCGACGAGGGCGGTGTCACGACGATCGTCGCCGGCGAACCCTACTGGGAAGACGGCGAGCGACCCGCCGGCCTCGGCGAGAGCCCGTACGAGCCGGGCGAGTTGATCGACCGCGTCACGATGACGCCCGAGCAGTTCAACATCCCACCCGCCACGGCCGCCCTCGACGGATCGAGTCGCGACGAGCTGGAGGCCGCGGTGGCCCCGTACCTGAGCGGCGACCCGGATCCGACGTCGGGAGAGATCGCGACGGGCATCGTCTCGCTGCTGTGGCAGTGGACCCTCACCGACGAGCAGCACGCGACCCTCCTCGACATGCTCGTCGACGCCGGCGGCGTGACGGTTCTCGGCCGGACGACCGATCGGCTCGGCCGCGACGTCGTGGGCCTCGAAGTCACCGCACCGCTCAACTCCCTCTACCGGATCACCGTCCTCGTTTCACGCGACACCGGGCGCATCGTCGGCACCGAAGACGAGCTCACCGAGCCCCTCGACTTCATCCCCGCGGGCGTGACCGGGTACACGCTCTGGGACGAGGGGTAGCGCGCGCCGGCAGGCACGCCGTTAGCCTGGTGGGGTTATGAGCGATACGCGAGCGATCGACGAGGCCCCTCTCTACTCCGCCGAGTTCCTGATGACGGCGCTGCCCGACTTCCTCGAAGAGGTCTGGCGTCGGGACTCGCGGCGGCCCGACGACCTTCTCGCCGCGGTCTCCGCGGTGGGCCTGATGGTCGACGACGACGCCCGTGTCGCCGCGGTACGGCCGGCTGCACCTTTTCGGTTCCGGCTCGCGGAGGCGGGAGAGGCGACGCTCGAACGCAAGCTGAGGGCCGCCGTCACGAAGCGCCTGGGCAAGGCATCGGGCGACGACCGCGCCTGGAACATCGGCCGCTTCCGTGCCGGACTGATCGCCTCGGCGACGCGCGTGGAGGTGCGACTGTTCGCCGTGTACGCGGTGACCGAGATGCGTGCGGCGGCGGTCGACTGGCTCGAGGGAACGGATGCCGAGGACTGGGCGCTCCGTCACCGCTTCATCGATGGTCGGTCGCCGTCGGAGCAGGCGGCCGACGCCTCGCGTGAGCACTTCGTGCCCCGCTCGTATTTCGACCTCGACGACGAGGAGAGCCCGCGCGTCACGCTTCTCCTCCCCTCCACCACGCGTGCGCCCGGCTCCCGTGCCGGCGATGATGCGGGTCGTCTCGCCGACATCGAGAGCTACGTCGCGGAGGCGCTCGGCCCCGCCACGGAGGAGGGGCGATGGTCGCGCGGCGTCCGCGAGTTCACCCTTCGACCCGGCGCCCCGACGAGTCGACGCCCCTACATCGATGCCGCGTTCGCCACGGCGGGCCCGGCGGCGCCGGTGGGCACGGCAACCCCGGCGACGAGCGACACAACCCCGGCGACCGCGCCGGAGGCACTGCGACCGAAAGCGCCGGAGTACTCCCCCGACCACCTGCTGACCGCGATCCCCGCCCTGATCGACGATCTCTGGCGACGGGAATCGCGCGACGCCGACGCGATCCTCGCGGCTTTCGAGGCGAACGGCCTGGCCGGCGACGACGTGCGACCGGAACTCGCGGAGCGGCATCCGTACGTCCATCTCGTCTTCACCGCCGAACCGGATGCCGGGTTCGAGCGGCGTCTGCGCGCCGCGGTCACGAAGCGGGTCGGCAAGCCGTCCGGCACTGACAAGCACTGGAACCTCGGGCACCTCACCGCCGCGGTCACCGCCACGAACCGCAGTCTCGGCCTGAGCCTGTCGCCGGAGTACTCGGCGACAGAGCTGCGCGACGCCGCGGCCGACTGGCTCCAGGGCGCGGAGGCCACCGCCTGGGCGACTCGCCACCGCTACCTCGACGATCGCTCCCCGCTCGACAGGGCCGCGGACTCGCCGCCGCGCTTCTTCCCCTCGGCGGTGCGTGTGCACCTCGACGCGTCGCCCGGCCCGCGCGCAACGTTCTTCATGGCGGCGGGCACGCGCGCGCCGGGCACCCGGCCGGACGATGACGACGCGCGCTTGGCGTCGGTGGAGCAGTACCTGACGGAGGCGCTGGGACCGACCGAGGGTCCCGGACGCTGGGTGCGCGAGAACCGCGTCTTCACGATCCGCCGCATGCGCAGCCGCACCCGATCGATCGAGTTCAGAACGCTCTGAGCGGCGGTCGTCCTGCTCGGCGGATAAATGTGACGCAGGTACCAACCGGGTCCCTGAGCCTGTCGAAGGGTCCCAGCCGTTACAGGACCCCACACACGACTGGGTCCCTGAGCCTGTCGAAGGGCCCCACCCCGACACACTCCGTCGCCTCTACCGATCGGCGAAGACCTCGATGCGATCGCCGCGCATGATCAGTTCGAGACCCGTGCCGTCGCCGAACCGGTCGCGCAGCTCCTGCGGCTGAGACGGGCTGACCTCGAAGCGCAACGTGGCGGGGAAGGAGCCGGCCTCGCATGCCCACCCGGCTATCTGGAAGCCCCCGGAATCGTTCAACAGTTCGGTCGTGTCGATGGCGACGATGCAGCTCGCATCCGACTCATCCGTCGGCAGCCATTCCAGCCCCCGAACGATGGTGAGACCGGCGAACTCCTCGAACAGCGCGAAGTCCGGGCCGGTCTCGCCGAAGGACTCCGGCCACGAGGCATCCGGGTCGACCGCGATCTCGGCCACCAAACGCGGGTCGGCCGAGCGCACGGCCACCGCGATGGCCGCCGATCCGAACGCGGCGAGCGCGATGCACGCCGCCCCGAGCCACAGCCAGGGTGCCGACGGTCGCGGCGTGAAGAGGGTGCGCAGGCGGGAGGGCGACGGATGCTCGGGCTCCGCGCTCGCGTCATCGGCGCGCGGCGGTGCGTCTATGTCCTCAGGAGCGGCAGGGGGAGCAGCGGGGGGAGGAACCACGGCGACCTCCGCCACCGGCGATGGCTCGACGGCCCGCTGCGGCATCACCCCAACCGGCACGGCATCCGCCTCCAGCGCCCGCAATCGGGCGAGTGCTGCAGGATCGCCGTCGATGTCGGCGTCCCGTCCGTACGCCCGCGCGCGCAGCGCTCGGAGCTCGTCGTCATCGCTCACACGTCATCCTCGCCTCCGAACACGACGACCGAATCGGCACGCGATCGAGCGGCGTGCAGCGACACAGCGGCCAGAGCGCCCGTGGCGATCGTGCGGGTCAGGTCGGCGACGTTGATCACGACGAAGATCGCGTTCATGTCGTCGACCGCTCCCGACAGCATGAAGTACCCCATGAGGCCGGCAAGCACGACCGCGGCGAGCGCGATCGCGGGCACCGACCGCCACGGCGCCGCGAGCGTGCTGCGCAGGAGCCCCGACACGGCCACTCCCCCGAGGACGAGCTTCACGAGAGCGTCGGCGAACATCGGCACGGCATTGGAGTCACCGAACATCAGAAGCAGCAGCGGCGGTCCCACGACGACCCATATCGCGAGGATGACGAGCGCTATAGAGACCGACCGGCGGGCGCGCACGGCCCAGGGATGCACCGACAACGCCACCGCTGCGCAGATAAGCGCGGCGGTGAAGGCGACGGTGACGATCCCGTTCGTCGCCTGGAGCACGGTACCGCTGAGGTTTCCGGGCATGGAGCGGAACGCCGCCGTGAGCGTCGCGAGGATGAACAGGGCGCTCGAGGCCGCCCACCAGGGCTCCCACCGGGCCGGTGCTCGATGCACGGCGATCTGCGAAGCATCCGACTCCGTCATCGGGTATCACCGTCCTTGGTCACGTCACCCTCGAGGGGATCTGTCGAGAGTACCGATCCGCCGTCTCAGAACCCTTCGGCCTCGCGGGGCGTGTAGGCGCTTTCGAGCGCGTCGATCTCGGCGGGTTCGAGGCGGATGCCGGCGGCCGCCACCGCGTCGTCGATGTGGGCCGCGCGGGTGGCGCCGACGATCGGCGCGGTGACCGCCGACTGCTGCGGGACCCAGGCGAGCGCGATCTGCGCGCGGGAGACGCCCCGATCGGATGCCACGCGGGCGACGGCCTCGACGATCGCTCGGTTGGACTCCTCCTCGCGGTGATAGAGCGTCGCGCCGAAGGCATCCTTGGCGGTGCGGTTCGTCGTCTCGTCCCAGTCGCGGGTCAGCCGACCGCGCGCGAGCGGCGACCACGGCAGCACTCCGACGCCGGAGTCGAGGCAGAACGGATGCATCTCGCGCTCCTCCTCGCGCTGCAGCAGGTTGTACTGGTCCTGCATCGACACGAACGAGGTCCATCCGTTCTGCACCGCGACGTGCTGCGCCTTCGCGAACTGCCACGCCCACATCGACGAGGCGCCGATGTACCGCGCCTTGCCCGAGCGCACGATGTCGTGCAGCGCCTCCATCGTCTCCTCGATCGGCACCTCGGGGTCCCACCGGTGGATCTGGTACAGGTCGACGTAGTCGGTGCCGAGGCGCCGCAGGCTCGCGTCGATGCCCGAGAGGATGTGTGCGCGGCTGAGGCCGGCCTGATTCGCGCCGGGGCCCATGCGCCCGTGCACCTTGGTGGCGAGCACGATCTCGTCGCGGCGGGCGAAGTCACCGAGCGCGCGGCCGACGAACTCCTCGCTCGTGCCGTCGGAGTAGACATCGGCGGTGTCGAAGGTCGTGATCCCGGCTTCAAGGGCCTGGCGGATGAGGGGGCGACTCGACTCCTCGTCGAGCGACCAGCCGTGCGCGCCGCGATCCGGGGCGCCGAAGCTCATGCATCCGAGCACGACGGGCGAGATGCGCAGCCCCGATCGCCCGAGTCGCACGTGGTCACCGGGCTCGATCATGAGGTTCTTCCTTCTCGTGGGTGTGGACGGATGCCGGGACGGCGATTACTCGATCTGCCCGATCGGCTCGCGCTTCTCGGCCTGGAACTGGTCCTCGGCGCGACCCCGCGCCCAGTACGCCGAGATCGAGAGCGACTCGCGGGGCACCTCGCGCTGCTTCAGCAGTGCGCGCACCTCCTTGATCGTGCCGCGCTCCCCGTGCGCGAAGACCCCGGGAGTCCCGTCGGCCCAGGGCAGGTCGGCGAGGGCTGCGAGAAGTTCCTCGTCGGTCTCGGTCCAGCGCACGCTCACGCCCGCCGGCGCCGCGGGAAGCACGCGGTCCGACGGGTCGGAGACCGTCAGGAGCACGTGGCCGACGGCATCCGCATCCATCGCTTCGATCGCCGAGGAGATCGCCGGCAGCGCCGTGTGGTCGCCGACGAGAAGATGCCAGGGCATCGACGGCTCGGGCCGATACCCGCCGCCGGCACCGCTCACGACGAGGGTGTCGCCCGGCTGCGCCCGACGCGCCCACGGACCCGCGACGCCCTCGTCGCCGTGCACGACGAAGTCGATCACGAGCTTCTGCTCTACGGGATCGGCCGAGCGGACAGTGTAGGTGCGCCGCGTCGGGAGCTTCTCGGGGCTCTCCTCGCGCAGTTGCGCCAGGTCGTACGGCGGCACGAGGCCGTGGCGAGGATCGGCGAAGAGGATCTTCACGTACTTGTCGGAGTAGACGTTGTCGTTGAAGTCCGCATAGCCCTCGCCGCCGGCCGTGATGCGGATCAGATCGGGACTGATCTGTTCGACCTCCTGCACGGTGAGGACGGCCTGGGTGGGTGCCTTGCGAGGCTGGTCGGTCATCTACATCTCCCGGTGTGTCGAACGTTCCCTCCAGTCTGCCCGGGATGCGAGGGGTGAGGGGCGGGTGAGCGAGGTCAGATCGCCCGAGCGACGGCCTCGGAGATCGGATGCCGCCCCTCCACGAGCTCCCACGTGCGCCCGACCGCGTCGTCGTCGTCGATGACGGCGACGACGACGTGCGCGACGTCGTCCCGCGTCACCGCGCCGATGGGCAGCGTGCCGGTGGCGGCGAGTGCGACGCGCCCGGTCGCCGCGCGGTTCAGCAACTCGCCCGGCTGGAGGATGGTCCACTCCAGGCCGGATGCGCGCAGACCGTGCTCGGACGCCTCCTTCGCCC
The DNA here is from genome assembly GCF_044772365.1 of Microbacterium sp. NPDC090225. Classification (NCBI taxonomy): domain Bacteria; kingdom Bacillati; phylum Actinomycetota; class Actinomycetes; order Micrococcales; family Microbacteriaceae; genus Microbacterium; species Microbacterium sp. NPDC090225. The sequence goes on from NZ_JBIVYS010000001.1 coordinate 2,177,703, forward strand.
CGAAGTACGTGCTCCAGAACCCGCCGTAGTATTCCGCCGGGCGATCGCGACCGACCCCCATGCCGCTGATCAGCACGAACCGTCGCACTCCCGCGCGCTCCGCCGCCTCGATCACCCGGAGCGCTCCGTCGCGATCCACGCGGAGAGGATCTCCGGCAGCGGCGAACACGACGGCATCGACGCCCGTGAGCAGGGCGGCGAGTTCGGCGACCCCGGTGCGGGTGAGGTCGGCGCTCGCGGTCTGCACCTTCTCCTCGCGTCCGACGGTCGGCATCCGTCGTCCGATCGCGAGCACGTGCCGACCGTCGCCGGCGAGGCGGTCGACGATGCGACTGCCGGTCTGACCGGATGCCCCGAACACGGCGACCGTGCTCACAGCAGTACCCCGCCCGAGACCTCGAGCCGCTCGCCGGTGACCCAGCGCAGATCCGACGACACGAAGGCCGCGACCGCGTGCGCGATCTCGTCGGGCTCGCCGACGCGGCCGAGGGCGGTCTGCTGCCCGAGGCCGTGCCGCATCTCGGCGTTGTCGCGCATCGCGCCGCCGTTGAAGTCGGTGGCGGTCGGCCCGGGCGCGATCGTGTTGATGCGGATGCCGCGAGGGCCGAGTTCCGACGCGAGGCTGCGCGAGAGTGCTTCGATCGCCGCTTTCGACGCGGCGTACACGGCGGTGGCGGGGCTGACGTGACGGCTGAGCGAACTCGACAGGTTCACGATCCGCGCCCCGGGCGGCATGTGCGGGACGAGTGCCTGGATCAGCAGGAGCGGGCCGCGCACGTTCACCGCGAACGTGCGATCGACGTCGTCGGCGGTGATCCCCTCGAGCGGCGCGAAGAGCCCGATACCCGCGTTGTTCACGAGCACCTCGATCTTCGCGTCGGGCCACGCCTCGGATATCCCCGCGAGGAGCTCGTCGCGCGCGGCATCGATCGAGGCGGGATCGGCGACGTCGAGAGCGAGCGGAAGGGCTTCTCCCGCGTTCGCGACGATCGCATCGACGACCGGTTGAGCGGCCTCGAGACTCCGTGCGGCCACGACCACGCGGTACTCCCGCTCGGCGAGGGCGCGTGCCGTGGCCTGGCCGAGTCCGCGACCCGCGCCGGTCACGACGGCGATTCCTGATGTCGACATCTCATTCCTCCATAAGTAAATAACTACTTACTTGTAGGCTAGCCCTGGACCAGTAAGTGGGTCAAACGGCCCTGACCGGAGGTTCCGATGGCACGAGATTCCGAAGCCACAAGGGCACGCATCCTCGCAGCCGCGATCGAGGAGTTCGCGGAGCGGGGCCTCGCCGGCGCGCGGGTCGATCGCATCGCGCAGGCCGCGAGTAGCAACGTGCGCATGATCTATGCGTACTTCGGCGACAAGAGCGGCCTGTTCGATATCGCTTTGCGCACGGCGCTGCGCTCGCTCGCAGACGACGTGCCTCCGCGGCCGGACGACCTTCCGGGCTGGGCGGGAGACGTCTTCGACCACCATCGACGGCACCCCGACGTGTTGCGCCTGAGCATGTGGGCGCAGCTGGAACGCCCCGGCGCCACCAGCGAGCCGCTCGACACCTACGCCGACAAGGTCGACCTCGTCGAGGCGTCCGCCCCCGCTCCGTTCACGCCCGTCGACGCGCTCGTTCTGGTGTACGCGCTCGCGCAGGCGTGGTTCCTCTCGCCCGTCGGTCTCACGGCGATCGACGGCGATCCGAACGATGCTCAGCGCCTGGCTGCCCATCGGGTCGCCGTCGTCACCGCGGTGGAGCGGATGCTGCGTCCCGAGTAGCGCGAACCGCCCCCGGCGCTCGAGAGAGCGCGCGAAGGCGGGTCGAGGTTCGTGTGTCACAGCATCGCGGTGAGCACTCCCCCGTCGGCTCGAACCGCCGCACCGTTGGTCGCCGAGGCCAGGGGGCTCGCGAGGTACGTGACGAGGCTCGCGATCTCGGTCGGGTCGAGGAAGCGCTCGAGCAGCGTCGTGGCGTTCTGGCCGATGATCGCCTGCTTCATGGCGTCGGCCGGCAGCGACTGGGCCTCGGCCACCGCCGCCACGGTCGCGGCGACGCCGTCGGAGTACGTCGGTCCGCCGAGCACCGTGTTGACGGTGACCTCGGTGCCGCGCGTCAGCTTGGCGAGACCGTTGTTCAGGGCGATCATCGCCGCCTTGGTCACGCCGTAGTGCACCATGTCGGCGGGAACGTTCACACCGGACTCGCTGCTGATCGAGATGATGCGCCCCCACCTGCGCTCGAGCATGCCTCCGAGCACCTGTCGCGACAGGCGCACGGCGCTCATGACGTTCACGTCGAGGTAGCGCGACCAGTCGTCGTCGGAGGTCGCCGAGAAGTCGGCCAGACCGAACAGTCCGACGTTGTTGACGAGGATGTCGACGTCTCCGAGGTCGGCGAGGTCGGCGAGAAGGCGCGCGACCTCGTCGGGCTTCGCGAAGTCGGCGACGAGACCGGTCGGGTGGGATTCCGGATGCTCCGCCCCGAGCCGCGCGACGGCGCTGTCGAGGCGCTCGGCGTCGCGACCGTTGAGCGTCACCTGCACGCCTTCCGCAGCGAGCGCTGCGGCGATGGCGTAGCCGATCCCCTGGGTCGAGCCGCTGACGAATGCCTTCTTGCCTGCGAGTCGCAGATCCATGTTCGATGTCCTTTCACTTGCTTGAGCAAGTGACGCTACTGGTTTTCACTTGCTCAAGCAAGTCACTTCGGGATAGCCTGAGGCCATGCCGAAGACGAACGCCGATGCGGGACTGAGCACCGACGAGCTCGCGATCTGGGCCTCGCTCGCCACACTGCTCGAGCGCCTGCCCACCGCCCTCGACGCCCAGTTGCAGCGCGACAGCGGGCTCACACACTTCGAGCACGGCATCCTCTTCGCGTTGCACAGCGCACCCGAGCGCACCCTGCGGCTCAGCGTCCTCGCCGCCTACGCCAGCTGCACGCTGTCGCGCCTGTCGCGCGCGGTCTCCCGACTCGAGACGAAGGGGTGGGTGCGCCGCGAGATCGACCCGAGCGACGGACGCTTCACCCTCGGCATCCTCACCGACGCCGGCGCGCAGGTGGTCGTCCAGTCGACGCCCGCCCACCAGGCCCTCATTCGCCGCCTCGTGTTCGACACGCTCACGGATGCTCAGGCCCGACAGCTCGGCACGATCAGCCGCAAGGTCGCGGAAGGGATCGGTCCCGGGGGCGTGTGGAGCCCGGCGTAGGAAGACGCGGAGCTCTCACGTGACGCCGCCGAGGCGACCCCTGTTCGAAGACGCGCAGAAACTCTCCGACACGCTCATAGGCATGATGGGAGGATGCGCTCCGCAACAGCATGGGTTCTGATCGCGGCGATGACGATCGTCTCGTTGCTCATACTCGCACTGGTGGCGACGTTCCGGTTCGCGATTCCCCTCATCGACCCCGCGCCGCCCCCTCCCGACTACGGCGTGCAGGCTGCGGTGGCTTTCGTCACCATGGCGACAGCACTCGCGGGCGGGATCGGAGCAGGCTTCCATGCCTCTCGGCACTCCCGAGAACGCGCCGTGATCGTCGGCTGGGCGGGGGTCGCGCTGCTGATCGGCACGATTCTGGGCACAGTGCTGGCGTTCACGCTGAGCGCACGCTAGGCCCGCCGCCGAGGGCGTCGCCGCCGTCTTGGACGACGGTCTTCGAGGGAGAAGTTCGCACCCGACGAGAACGCCCCGTGGGAACGAAAAAGGCCCGGTTCCACAGGAACCGGGCCTTTCAACTCGCTGTGGTGCGTTTCGCTTACCTCTGACAGCCGCGCGATCCCGCGGCTCACTGCTTCAGCCTCAGCGCCCCTTTTCTCTCGCCTTCTTCGGCCTTTTCTCCTCGACCCCAGCGCGGTTTTCTCTACCTCTGCCTGAGCCCCCGGAAACATTCGGTTCCGCTGGTTGTCGCACTTCCGACAGGCGTGACCGCGAGCGACGATGATGTCGTCTTTCGGCATGATGGATCCTGAACGATTCCAGGGGGCACAGTGAGCACATCCGACGCGACAAAGAACGAGGCCGCGTTGAGCAGTCTCGGTCAGTCGAACTGGTTCGTGGGGATTTCTGGTTCGACGTCTCCTCGCAGCTGAAGAACAAGGAGTCCGAGGAGCACACCTTCGACTCCGGCGGCTTCAGCCAGACCGTGGTCGTCGATCCGAACCGGGCGTGGTGCACCGACAACTGCGCGTTCACCGGTGAGAGCCTCGCGAAGTGGGGCAGCTACGACAACGCCACCGACACCATCATCTGGACCGTCCGCGTTCCGGCCGGCGAGCAGGGCATCGAAGCCGGAAAGCTGATCACCGTCACCGACGTTCTCGACACCATCCAGTTCGAGGTCGTCAACGGAAACGGGTTCCCTAAGGTTCTCGAAGGCGGATCGCTCAGCTACAACGAGTGGGACCGTGAGGTCGTCAACTACAACACCAAGCCCGCCGACGAGGTGACGTGGAGTGCGGACTCTCTGACCGCCACGTTCACGTCCGTCGCGGGGGCTGGGCAGGACGCTGAGCTCGGTGAAGGGTCACGCGGAACGGACGGCTCGTTCTACCTGGTGCAGTGGCGTGTGAACGTCCTCGACCAGGGCAAGGCGCGCACCTACACGAACTCCGCAAACTACACCATCGACGGTGAAGAGTCGGGGTCCACCAACGGCTCCGCAACCCGCTACTCAGGAGGTGCGAACGTCGTGGGCCAGAACTTCGGACGTTTCCAGGTCACGAAGGACCTTCAGGGCAACACCGTCCTGAACCCGACCTTCACCATCAACTACCAGGCCTACGACGGTGACACGCTCATCGACGAAGGCACCTTCGACATCCGTAGCGGCCAGTCGTACACGAGCAACGAGTACTTCAGGGGCACCCGCATCGTCCTGTCGGAGATTCAGTCGACCGGGCCGGACAACGTCGCGTGGTCGGAGCCGGTCTTCCTCGACGCCGACGGTAACCCTGTCTCCGAGCTGACCTTCTCCGCAGAGAACGGCAACCTCGGACATATCGCACAGATCCAGCTCGTCAACCGCGCTGACCTGCGCACCGGGCAGATCGTGGCTTCGAAGGTCGTCGACAACCCCGACGGAGTCCCGCTCGACATCAAGTCGTACCGCATCAACTTTGAAGGATCCCGACCCGGCAACAGGCGGCGACGGAACCCTCCCGAGCACGGCTCTCGGGCCCTGGGTGTTCGTTCTGGCACCGCTGGGAGCTGCGCTCGTGGCCCTCGGTGTGGTCTTCACGCTGCGTCGCCGTCGGCTAAGCTGACGCGCTGACTGAGCAACACGAGGCGGCCCCGTCGAGATTCAGTTCTCGACGGGGCCGCCCCGTTGTAGTCAGCCCCTGACACCGTCGCGGGTTCTGTTCGCCCGCCATCTCTCGCGCGGGTTTAGATGTCTTCGATCCGCATGAGGCCCTTGATGTACGCGTGTGCGTGCTGGCCCCAGTACGTGCGGAGGTCGTCGAACTGCTCAGGGTCGCGCTGCATATTCTCGGCCTTCGCGTAGGCGAAGAACAGCACGTCGAGGCCATCCACCGCACGCCGGAGCAGGCTGTGCAGTTCGGACGCGTCGAGCTCGTCTGCGGGCTTGGCGACTGCGTCGCGAAGCGGGCCGTAGATGTGGGCGAAGAACGGGTGCCGCTGGTTCATGCGGAGCACGACCTTACCGTTCAGGTGGTCGAGCTCGATGAGTTCCTTGCCCGGCCAGTTCCCGTCGAGCAGCGTGATGGCCTGAGACGCGATCTGGGTGCGGACGCGCTCCTTCACCTCTGCGCCATCTGCGTCAGCGTCGGCGATGTCGAGGTCCTCGATGATCTTCTCAACGACCTCCGACTCCTGAGCGGGCGTCAGGTTCAGCCCAGCCTGACCCCGCGGTGACGTCTGCTCCGCCTGATCCACAGCCTGCTGAACAGCGGCGGAGCGACGGCTGAGCTCCACGGCATGCTCGGCAACTTCCACGTCCGACCAGTGCTTGCGGATCTCCTTCCGAGCCGCCCGGATCGGCCGCTGCAGCCAGGTGCGCAGGGCGTTGCGGAGCTTGTCCACGGGCTCGGTGCCGCGCTTCACATGACGCACCTGGAAGTACTCATCAAGTTCCGCCGGGAACGACACCTCGACACCGATGTAGCGGTCTCCCCGGCTGACACCTGCCGGCAGCATCCGCGGAACGATGTCGTAGTAGATCTCCCGGCCGTTGCGGAGGATGCTGATGCGACCCTCGTTGTCCTGATTGATCTGGAACTCACGGATGTCGCGGTTGTCGAGGTCCGTGTCACCACCGGTACCGGAGCGGTGACGGAAGATCTCGGGGACCACGGTGACCACGACGTGGACATCGTGACCGTCGATCTTGAGATCGGTCTCTTCGATGACCACGCCACGCGTCTGGTCGGCGGAGATGTCCTCACGCTTCGCGTACTGCTTGATGATGCGCGGGTCGTCGAGGAGGAAGGTCGGGTCGTGGAGCGTGACGGGCTTCCCGAGAAGGTAGACCTGGAGGCCCTGGTCGATGAACCGACGGTAGGCACGGGAGATGAACTTCCGCAGGTCCGCCAGCTTCTTGTCCAGGGACTCGCCGTAGGTACCGCCGCTGCTGAGGCGGTCGATCTTCCGCCACAGGACGAGCGTGCCGCTCTCGAAAGGTTCACCGTTCGCGTTCTGCATGAGGTCGGCGTACTCGGACGGCCAGGCGTCGACCTCTTCCGACTCGATCTGCGTCTGTTCCCCGGTCCCGATGTCGTCCAGGTCCATGTACGCGTGGAAGTACTTCTCCTGCCCGACCGGCTTCGTGTACACCTCGATGCGACGTCCGACGCTGAGGGCGGCGAGCTTCAGACCGACACCGAATCGTCCGAGTCCGGCGCGCTGACCATACCGAGTGGAGTAGCCCATCTTCAGCACACGAGCGAGACCGTCCCCTTCGATGCCGCGGCCGTTGTCCGCGAACGCGAGGTCCGTGATGTGCGACTTGTTCGCGGAGTACCGCGGTTCGATGCGCACGATGGTGGCGTGTGCCTCAATCGAGTTGTCGACGGGCTCACCGACGGCTGCGGTGAGGTCGAACCCGGAGTCACGCATGCTTTCGAGGGCCTTGTCGACTTCGATGAAGTCGGAGGTGAACGGGGCATCGGCGATCTGGAGGTCAGTCATGGCTGTGTCCTTCTGAGCTGGTGGTCGAGAGAGTCTGGATAGGTGTCTTGGTGGGTGCCATCTGCAGCCGGTTGCCGCGGGTGGCGTGGAAGGAGCTCGCGCAGAACGGGCAAGGCGGGTCTCCCAGCCGTGGCCGCGGCGGGTGGTCGATGTTCGTGGTCGTGTCGCCGAGCGCATGAAAGAGGCTGCACTCCATCGTGAACGCGTCATGGACGGAGTGGGAGACATCGAACGTGAAGTAGATGCCAACGGGCCACTTGGCGGCGTGCTCGAGGAGACGGCGGCGCAGGCACGTGTCGCTACGTCCGATGTAGACGGGTCCGGCGCTGTCCCAGAGGGTGTACGTGCCGACGGTCCCGTCGGGAATGCAAGCGCGGATGAGCCAGGGGGTGAGGAGCATGCGGCGGGGATTCATGCGAACCGCACCTCCGCATCGTACGCAAGACGAGCAACGCGGCGGGCACGTGAGATCTGCTCTCTCATCCGTGCGACGGGGATTCCGGCGCGAGCCGCCAGAGACTCCGCATCTTCACCGTCTGCGAGAAGGAAGATGATGGAGCGCTGGTCGTCCGTCAGCGCGGTGGTCGTGGCCATCCACCAGTGGATGTTGAACGTCTCGGTTTCGGAGCCGACGTCAGTGTGGCGCCGCGCCGCGTACTCCACGGATGCTCGGTCCGCGACGTGCAGATTGTCATCGTCGAGAGCGTAGACGGTGTACGTCTGACGCTTCTTGAGCACCTTCGCCGCGTTCGCACGGGCGTCGCGCACCTGAAAGGCGGCGGGAGCGTCATTGGCGGGATGAGCCAGGATCTGGTCGAGAGCTCGGTCGATACGGTCGAGGTCGAAGACATCCACGCCGGTGGGTCTAAAGGTGAGCTGCTGAAGATATGCGACAGCAGCCCCTGCCTGGGGGCTAATCATTTTCGTGTCCCTACTGGTCTGACTGTGGTCGCCTACGGCGTTCACGGTCGGTAGTTCCGTTGATGGTCTGTTCAGTTGTGCTGTCCAGCATACTGCTGGGTTCAGGAGAAGCGCGAGGCCTCCTGAATGTATAGGGGGTGCGAGGACGGCGATCCTTGCACAGGTCTTGTCACCCGGCGTTCGCCAAGTAGTTCCGGCGAGAGGGAACGACCCCGCGGATGCCGCCCACTGGATCGGCAACGTCCCCCGCCTGGCGGGGGATCAGGTGACAGTGTGCGTGACCGACGGTCTGCCCGGCCGCAGCGCCCGCGTTCCACCCGACGTTGAACGCCTCCCACCCGTCGAGGACAAGCTCTTCGCGCAGGGTGTTCAGCGCGGTGCGGGTGTCCAGCATCTCCTGCTCGGTCAAGTCGAAGACTTCGCGGCAGTGGCGGAACGGGATGATGAGGTGGTGCCCTGGCGAGACGGGGTATCCATCGAGCACCGCGTAGACGGTCCCGAAGTCACGCACGGTCTCCGTTTTCTGCATGTCGCAGAACCGGCAGGATGTTGTCGTCATTTCTTCTTCTCCTCGGGGCGCAGCTGCGCGGTGAGCTTCTGCCGTCCGGTGCGGAGCTGTGCCTCGAACTCTTTCGGGAAGTAGCTGAGCTTCGCGTCGGCGACATACTCCGGATCTCCGAAAGCACCCTCGAGCATGGTCTGGTGCACTCGCCACCGACCGGACTCCGTGACATCGTCCAGTGCCAGACCGGACTTCTCGTCCAAGATCTTCCGGATACGGCGATTGGTCTTCACAATCGAGTCGAACAGTGACCACGATCCCGGGTTCTGGCGAATGTCCTCAACGTTGTCAAGGAGGTGCCAGTCCTCTCCCCCGTTCATTCGGGATTTCAACGCATCCCGGAGAATCCGAACCTCATCGAGCATCTCGCAGATGGGTGAGTAGAACTCGTTCAATGCCCGGGTCTGGAACTCTCTACCGGCCGCGGCAACGGTCTCCTTCCTACGGAGGCCACTGGCCGGCCACAAGCTGACAAGCCCAATGATGGCGGCAGTCACCGCCGGGCCCACGAGCAGGCCCAGCCAGGTGAAGGCGTCCAGCGACACGGAGAGCTTCACCTCGTCCACGGGCGTCGGTGTGGGCGTGGGGCTCGCTGCCCAGACGAACTCCGCCACTCCCGCGATGATCTGCTGCATACAGGCAGGCTACCTCTCGGGTCAGACATCACCCCGAACCCGGCGAAGACGATGACCCGCGACCATCAGCCCCCGCTCCCTCAGCGTCTTCGCCCAACCCGCTTCTGTGCGGATCCGGTCCGGCTCGTCGTATAGTCCCGCTCGTTGCTCCGCTCGTGACAATGCTGCGTACAGCTCGCGACGTGAGTGCTCAGGGCTGACGAACTGTTCCTTCTGATGAAGGACCGGCCGCTCCCCCACCGCCTCCGGCGCTATCCAGCGCACATCGAGCTTCCCGATCCGAACTCGTGCGGAGAAGCTCAGTGGCGGGTGCGCTGTCTCCTCGAATCGCTCGTATGCCCGGTACTCGACCTCATCGGCGACGTAGGACAGCCGGATGATGTTCACTCCGATGCTCGCACCGGAGAGAAGCCTGGCGCACACCTCGAACACCTGAAGAATCGGTGGAAGTTCGGCGAGAGCTGGGGCGTGGACATACAGCGAGGTGGGACTGATCCTGCCGACCTTAGATGCCAGCGCGTTCACCTGTCGAAGCGCCGGGTCGCTGCACGCCAGAAGCAATCGGTCAGCATCTCTGCGCGCGCCGTCTGCCGACGGAAACAGGGCCCTCACATCGGTGCGCGTGGTCGCATCGCGCAACAGATCCTCCTGCCTGAACCGGCCCAGGGCCAGCATGACCAGCAGTTCGTTCCGCCGCTGTGTGGAGACGTCTTCCCAATAGGCCGCGGAGGTCACCGAACGGATGATTCGAGTGCCACGAGCCAGGCTGCCCACGGCGTCCGTGACCCCTGCCGTGTCCGCATCCGGGAGTTCATGAGCACGAGGTGCTCTGGCGTGCACGGTCATGAACGTGAAGAGCGGCTCGAGGGCGTCGCGGTGCGTCTCATACAGGGCCAGGGTGTCGATCTGTCGACGGGGACGGTAGATCGCGACCCGCGAGCGCACGTACGCCTGCGCATCGTCCAGGTCTCGGAAAAGGTAGAAAACGCCAGGTGCCGCCGCATACGCCCGCTCACCGGTGACCTGTTCTACCCACTCCCCGAGCTCGGTGTGCGTGTAGAGCTTTTGGAACGTGCGGCGCCCGGTCAGCAGTCCATCCCCGTGGCTCACGCCTGCCGGAGCACGGTCCTCGCCGAACGTGCGTCCGGAAACGATGAGCACACGCGTCGCCAGCGCCCAGGCCGCGAGTAGCGCCGCCCGGCGCTCGTCGATGTCCTCGATGACGTTCACGACGTACCCGAGGTTCACGACATCAGCCGGCCGTCTCACCGCGTTCGGCCGGAACGCGGGATCCCACCCGTCAGCATCCACGCCCAATGCACGGAGCCGGACGACGTCGTCACCGCGTCCGCACCCGTAGTCGAAGACGGTAGACCCCTCCGGTATGAGTTGGTCAGCGAGAGCACCGGCCACGGGCCGGGACAGCGCAGTACGAGCTAACGCCGTCCGAGACCTCTGGATCTGGATGTCAGTCGTCGGCGTGCCCTTTCGCAATCGCTTCCTGTACGGCAGCTATCGCGGCATCGGCGACGTAGACCTGCAGAGTCGGTCTCAACGGCTGGCCACGTCCTGGACTGTGGACGTCATGTGCATATGTCTCAATGGCGAACCGAGTTGTCAGCCAGTAACCAGAGCGATGAAGCCCCCGTTCTTGATCCCCGGGCACACCGAGGAGGGTACTAACGAGGTCACCGAGACTGTCGAACGCGTCGAGGAGGCGGACGGCATCGGGATAGGTCACGAACCAGCTGAAACCGGCGACTCGGTCCTCATGAGTGGCGAAAGTCGCTGGGGTGATGTCACCCCCTTCTGGATCATCCGTGAAGCGCCCGACGGGTGCCGCACGAAGCCAAGCCGCAACCTCGCCGACATCGTCAGGCCACGGAGAGCGAATCAGGAACTCTACTCGGCTCTCTGACAGATCCGTCGCCAGCGAATACACCGCATCCCCTTCCGCTTGCACGAAGACCCTACAACTGGCCTCGGGCAATGGACAGAAGCTTGAGGCCCTGAACAGGCTGCCGCCGCCGCTTACGCCAACTGTCCGCTGTCACCCATTCGAGCCAGCGCCGTCAGGTCCTTCAACGAGGCGTCCCCGACGAGGTACCCGATCCCACGGTGCAGGTGCAGACGGAATTGCTGTGCGAGGGTCTCCTCGTCCAGCTCCAGGCCGTCTCGGTGAGCGCGCATCCGCAGCAGACCCCAGTAGATCTCACCCTGGTCGCCGGCGAACGTCCTCCAGGTCATTTCGACGTTGCTATCGAAGACCAGTTTCACGTTCGGAGGTGTCGCGGGCTCTGCCAGGGAACGGCAGAGCGCCCATCGACACAGTACGTTCCACTGACCGATGCCGGTACGCCGCTTCAACGTGATGAGCTGGTCGCGCGCCTGCTGAGTGACGCGGATGTTGTCGATAGTCATCGTTCCTCCCAGAAGTAGCCGGAGGCAACCGATGTCGAACTGGTGGCCGCATCGAACTCGAGGCGATACTCCCGTCCGATGAATGGTGAGAGTTGCTCGTGCGAGCGTTCGTTGATCTCCGTGTCCGTGGACAACAGAATCACCTGGTGGCTGGCATTCGGGAAGTAGCGCTCAAGGAGGCGGCCGCGGTGTGAGCGATCCAGTCGACCCAGCGGGGTGTCAATGACGACGGGCAGCGGCTGTCCGGCGGCTCGTGCGAGGCCCCACAGCAGCGAGACGGCAAGCAGCTGTCGCTCGCCAGCGGAAAGGTCGCTCGAAGGCAACGGGGAGCCGTCCGACCCGAGGAGCTGTACAGAGGTCGTCTCCGCGTCGATGGACACCTCGGTGATGAGTTTGTCCTTGCGCAGGAGAACCTGCAGCGCCTCGTGGATGAGGCTGGAGATACGGTTTAGCTGTCGTCGGGTCGCCGCGACTCGGACACGGTCGAGAGTTTCCTGCGCACGCGTCACATGGTCAACGATGCGGCGCCCGTCATCGGCCGCGAGGTCCGCACTCGACATCTGCTCTATGGCCTTCAGGTGCGACGCTGTTGCTCGTTCACGGTCGAGAGCCGCGCGCTGTGCAGCATCCTCCGCCACCGACAACGCGCTGTCCGCGCGACCCAAGGCAGCAGACGCCTCCTCTCTGGCGGTGACGACCGGCGCAATCGCATCCGGGTGCGGGATGGAAACCAAGCGTGCTTCAGCCTCATCGACGGCGGTGACCGCCGTCTGATGGGTCTCGAGCAACTCGTGGATTCGAGCCTGCGCCGTCGGGAGGCTGTGCGTGACGAGAGCGGTGAGGCCGTCAGTGTCGCGAACGCCGGTGAAAGACTCGGTCGTCGTTCTACGCACACGTCCCGCGCGGTCGGAGTCCAGCCGCCCGCGAAGCTCAGCGACGACGTCACCGTGTGCACCGATCTCACCCAACCAGGAGAGAACCGTCGCATCACGCTCGTCCAAAGCGCTCAGCAACAGCTCGTCCTGCGTGGCCTGCGACTCAGTGAGCGCTTGTTCTCGCAGGTCGCGAAGCGCGTCCCACACGAGCAGGAGCGGTGCCTCACCGCTGAGCGTGGCGCGTAGCTCCCCTTCGACGAACGTCCGATGAGCGATGCTCTGCTCGGCTGCCAGCTCGGCATCCGCGCGCTTCTCAGCGAGCTGGCCGCCGGCGGCGCGATACGCCTCGTCGGCGCGCTGGTAGGACGTTCGAGCCCGTTCTGCATCGTTGCGCAGCCGGGCGACAGCCTGCGTGGCGGCGTCCTCCGCCTTCCGGGCGTCGGTGACCGCCGCTTCCAGTTCGGTGACTGCAGTGGTCGCTTCCGGCGACAGCTGCTCGGTCTGCTGCCGACGACGGAGAACACCGAGGTCGGTACTGAGGCGGGTGACCAGGTCCAAGCCCAGGAGCGCGTCCAGGGCCGAGCGCAGGACCTCACGGGATCGTTCACCGCTGGCCAGCGCCTCGATCTGCTCGCCGTCGAAGAAGAACAGTCCTGCGATTCCTCGGGGCAGAAACGTCTCCACATACTCCTGCCATGTCTCCGTCAGGACGCGGTCATGCCGGCCGTTGACGGAAACGAGGAGGATGGTGCGCAAGGACGCACCCGCGGGCTTCCAGCTGCGGCGGATCCAGTACCGGCGCTCTTCCCCCTGCTGGTAGGCCGTGAACTCCAGCTCGACGGCAGCGCCCTCCTCGACGTCGGGGCCTCGGTGAATGAGTCCGCGCAGGTAGTTGTCGTAGCTACCTTTCCCGCGCGCGGTCGTCTGCATCAGCGGCCCGTACAGGGCAAGCTGGATGGCTTCGAGCACGGTGGTCTTGCCGGCGCCGTTCAGGCCACCGACGAGGACGATGGGGTGCTCACGGTCCGGAGGCGTGAGGTCGAGTGTCTGCGTACCTGCGAACGTGCCGAAGTTGGTCAGGGTGAGGGTGTTGAGGATCACGCGGGTGCGTCCACCGTCACCTTGCGGACGTAGCCGTCTGCAAGGTCCACGGGGTCCGGGCCCGCGGGAGCGTCATCGCCTGCTGCCGGTGCCTTGCGCTGGCGGGCACGGTCGACGGCGTCCTCTTCGTTGTCGAAGAAGCCACGACGGATGGCCTTATCCAGGGAGTCGAACAGCCCGGCACGGCGCACCTGGGCGCGGTGACGCTGTTCGATGTCGAGAAGCTCGCGCACCATCTCGAAGTGGATGCGGTCCTCACCTGCGACCTCTTCGAGAGCCGCAATCATGTCCTCGCCAAGGGGGAGGTGCTCGTCGAGTGGACGCCCGGGGTAGGGCTCTCCGACGGTCGCCTGGTAGATGCGAGGCACGCGGTCTTCGAACTCGTGCTTCTCAACGACCCAGAGGCGGCGGATCTCTTCCAGCTCTGCGAGCGTGACCAGCTCCAGGTCTCGGACGTAGTCCGGGCCGTTCTCGCGAATCCAGGTCTGCGCGTCCAGGAGACGAGTCAGCCAGTCCTCACGGGCGTTCTGCGTGTACGGCCCGGGGATCGGACGGTCGTGGAACAGCTGCACGGAACCGTTCATCCGGCGGAAATCGCGCAGGTCCCGGTCATCGGCGACGTCGAGGGCGTTGCGGAGTTCGAGGAGCGGGAGCATCCACTCCTTCTCCTCGTCGTTCTGGATCATCGCAGACATCGACTTGTCCTTCTCGACCAGCGTGCACGTCCAGCAGCCGAACCGGCTGTCACCGCAGCTGGGTGTGCTCGAGTCGACGACCAGCGGGCACTCGCCGTCCTGGGAGGCGCCCTGGTACATCGTCAGCAGCTCCTTGTTGGAGTACCCCCACGGGTTTCCGGCCTGCATGAGGAACGTCCACACGTCATCGTTCGACCAGTTCTCCACGGGGGAGTACACCAGGCAGTTCGGCAGGGACGCGTTCGGGCTCAGCAGGTCGCGTACGCGCTGCGACTCGAGAGCCTTCATCCGTGCCGCACGTCCCGAACTCTCTGCCTTCCTCGTTCCGAGGACAAGGATTGCTTCACCGTGGGACTTCACCATCTCGCGGATGAAGGTGTTCGACGGCTTGATCTTCAACCGCTCCGTGCACCAGCGGAACTTCGGTCGAGGCGCCGGGTAGCCGCGGCCGATGAGGTTCACCCAGAAGGTGTCGGTGACGGCCGGGGTAAGCCGGTGCGGTGTGATGGGCAGGCCCTGAGAGCGTGCCTGCTCCGCCATCTGGTCAAGAGAGTGGGTGACCCACGCGGCCACGACCGGGTTCTCGACGAGGGTGTCCGTGCTGATGACGTGGACGGGCTTGATGCGCTGCTCTTCGGGCAGCGACTTCAACGCCAGCCACACCAGCTGCAGCACGGCGGTGGAGTCTTTCCCACCGGAGTAGCCGACAACCCACGGGACCGCGTCAGCGAGGTACAGTTCCCGGGTTTGCGCGACGAGCGAGTCAACAGTGCCGGCGAAACCGAGGTCGTCGAATGCGGACTTTGGTCGGATGGGGAGCTGGATGGTCATGCGCTATCTCCGTCGTTCTTTTCTTCCAGGCCGAGAACCTGGGCGATGTACTCACTGGTGAGCTGCACGTTCGCGCGGCTTTTCGTGACTCGTCCGCCAGTCGTTGCGCGGCCTTCCCACGGATCTTCGGCGCTACGGTGCCAGTCCAATCCTTGAAGTCCAGCGAGGAGCTCCGCCCAGTCCTCGTCGCGGTGCTCGATGAGGAGGGTGTTCCCGACGATGCCGAGTGCGTGGAGGACGACACTGTGCGTGTGGATGAAGTCTTTTCGGACCTCGCCGGCAGTCACGTCACCGCGCAGCACCTGTTTCCACAGCGGGAATTGGTCGGCAACAGCCTTCCAGAAGCGGACCGCCAGATCCACCCGCTCGGTGAGCGTCTCCGCCTCCACTCCTTCAAGGAGCGCACCCGTCGCCGTGTGCAGCGCGGAGAGTGTGAACAGCTTCCGGGAACGAGGGGAGAGGTTGTTCGACTCTGTCTCCGTCAGATCCTTGAACAGCGGGATCTGGTCGATGACGAGGCGGGTGACCGCGGCCATCGGGTCTCGGTGGTCATAGAGAACGCCGATAGATTTCGATGGCCGGATGGCGTACCGGTTCAGGTCCGCGAACATCTGCTGGCAGCGTTCCAACCCGACGTCCATGAACATCACAATCGCGATGGTCTCGTCACCGAGCGCGGAGTTCTCCGACAGGGCCTGCTGGATGGCGGCGCGGCGGTGCTGTCCGTCGTTGATGACAAACTTGGCTTCCATTGGAATGGAGAGGGTTCCCACTCGCTCTGCCGGCCCCGACTGCTCCGGCATCAGTGAGCGGAACGTGACGTCTGCGTCCACGGACGCGGTGAGGGCAGAGAAGATGTAGTTGTCGGGATTCTCAGTGATGTACCGGGCCATCTCGGGGACGCGCGAGCGGTTGAGGGTGCGCTGTGCTCTCATCTCCGCGGGAAGCTCGTCTTCGTCGAAGAGGAACAGCCGCGGGATCAGGCGCAGCGGGCACATCGTGATGTAGTACTCGCGTCCGGCTTGGACGCCGCGGATGGCCGGGAAGTTGTACTCGAACTCACCCGCTCGCGCGGTCGTCGAAGGCGCTTCAGGGAGCTCGATGGTGGCCATACCCTCATTCAAGCATGTACGGAGGACACTCTCCAAACATGTATCGGGAACAGTCCATACTCACTTCCGTACAACCTAGAATCAGTCTATGCCAGAGCACTCCTCCGACGGGGCTGACGGTCGCCGCGTGACCTACCTCGACTACAACGCAACGTCGCCCGTGGACCCTCGCGTCGCTGAGGAAGTCATGCGGTTCATGGTGTTGGAGTTCGGCAACTCCGGTAGTCGCACCCATGTCTTCGGTCAGTCCGCGAAAGAACGGGTCCAGCTGGCACGCACCGAGGTCGCCGCCGTCCTCGCCGCCGACCCGAGCGAGGTCATCTTCACCAGCGGAGCGACCGAGAGCAACAACCTCGCCATCCTCGGTCTTGCGGAGCACGGTGTGAAGGTCGGCAAGATACACATCATCTCAACGCAGATCGAGCACAAGGCGGTCCTGGAGCCTCTGGAAGTGCTCGCGGCCCGCGGTTTCGAGGTTGAACTCATCGCGCCCACCGCGGGAGGGTGGGTAGACCCGGACAGCATCCGCGGGGCGCTGCGTCCCGACACGCTCCTCGTGTCGACGATGGCCGTGAACAACGAGACCGGCGTCATTCAGCCTCTCGACGAGATCGCCGAAGTTCTGGGTGACCACGACGCCCTGTTCCATGTGGACGCTGCCCAGTCGTTCGGGAAGGTCATCGAACCTTTGCGCAACCGCCGCATCGACCTCATCGCTCTCTCTGGTCACAAGATCGGCGCGCCGAAAGGCGTAGGCGCATTGTTGACCCGGCGCCGGGGCTACAAGCGTCCGCCCCTCAAGCCTCTGATGTTCGGTGGCGGCCAGGAGCGTGGCCTGCGCCCCGGGACACTACCGGTGGCCCTCATCGCTGGGCTCGGACTTGCCTCCACGCTCGCATTGAAAGAGTCAGACGAGCGCCACGCCCGTGCGCTCGTGGTGCGCGAGATCATCATGGGTGCGCTTGCTCCGCTGAACCCGCAGTACAACGGCGACCTCGAGCGAACCGTCGACACCACCCTCAACTTCTCGGTGCCTGGCATCGACTCCGAAGCGGCCATCGTCGCCTTGAAGGATGTCGCGGCGATCTCGAACGGCTCTGCATGCACCTCCCAGAGCTACGAGCCCAGCCATGTGTTGACGGCCGGCGGCTTCGACGACGCGCGGGTCGCCGGCGCCCTGCGCCTGTCCTGGGGGTACGAGCAGGCGGATATTCCCATCGACGCAGTCGTCAGCCGACTTCGGGACCTCGTCCGTTGACCCTCAGAAAGTGAACACCCTGCAGGCCATCGCGATGAGGGCAGACTGCCTCTCGTCGACCGCAGCACGGTCCCAGACGAGTGTGTCGGCGAGTTCTCTCGTCATCGTGACGTCGCTCGCGGCGTAGTGCACCTTGGTCTTCACCGCGTGCGAGGCGCTACCCGCGTCGTTGTTATGTTGCCTACTCATCAATGCGAGGTTCCCGAGGTGATGCTTCACCTCCTCCAACTCCGGCACCTGTTTGGCCGGTGGCGTGTTGTGAAGGTAGATGTGGTCGAGAGAGATCTCAGATGAGACCACGGCTTTCACCCCCACGCCGGGCTTCGGGTTGGAGTTCGGGTTCTTCTGGCCGGTTCGCTTCCACCACGGGTGCAGATCCTCGAGAACCGTGAGGAGCTCGGACAACGCGGCCCTATCCGTCGGCTTGTCGTACGTGAGCCGAGCAAGACCGGCGCCGAAGCGGTCGTCGTCTGCCTTCTCGGCGATGAGCTCCCTCAGGCTGTTGCGGAGACCGGTCATCTTGTACTTCGTAGAGGTCGCGGCCGCCTCCCGCATCAACTGGGCTTCGCGAACGTAGACCCCGCCGGGAGGGCCTGCGTGGCCTCCGCTGATGATCTTGTAGCGGAACGCGAACACCTCAATCATGTAGACGACCTCACCGAAGTCGACTTCGTCGAGGGTGCGCGCCGCCGCGAGAAGGACGGGGAGGGCGAGCTTGTGCTTGACCGGGCCCATCACTCGAGCAAGGCGTCCCCGGTACCAGTCGGAGACAGGCTTGTTGGGGCGCTTGGAGATACCCGCCGGCCACTCGCCCCTCGCCAGCTGGTCATATGTCGTCAGCTCGGAGCTGAGCGTCTTGACCGTCTTCACCACCTGCTTGGCTGCGGCGGCCGTCGTCGCGGGGTCATTGAGGTCCAGATTCGACGTCAGCTCATCCAGCAGATGCTGCTTCTGTGGGCGGTACCCGAACCTCGAGGCGAAGTATGCCTTCAAGAACTCCCCGACCCGCTTGCTGGGGTGTGCGAACATCCCATCCCAGATTTTCGCGAGCTCCTCATGTTGCTCTTCGTGATCGACGACGAGCTCCATGGTCTGGCTACGCAGCAGATCCGCGATGGACAGCACCTTGCCCCGGTTGTTGAGGACAGAGAACAGTCGGTACGCCTGCGTGCGCTGATGCGCGATGATCCGGATGAGGTGTGAGCGGCGAACGAGCGCGTGCTTGTAGCTGTCCAGTCGGGCGAGGCGCTCTTCGAGGTCGTCGCCCTCTCCGACGAAGAGATTGATGGCTGCGCGCAGTCGCGAACGTGAATTCAGCAGGAAGGCGTGGCTCTCACGCGGGAGGTCTTCGGGTAGCTCGGTGCGCATGATGATGGCCTCGAACAGCTCTTCGTCGGCTTCAGAGAGGGTGAGCCGTGGGCGAAGGATGGTTCGTCCGAGTACGTCTTCGTCGGTCCAGCAGAGCGTCTCCTCCTGGGTGACCCGGCGGAACTCCTCGACCTTCGTCTCAAGGTCGGCGTTGCCGTCACAGTCGTCGAGCAACAGCTCTGCCGCGTCGACGACGCAGGACAGCGCCAGCATCAGAGTCGCCAGGCGCTGCTGACCGTCGATGACCTCGTATCGAACTCTCTGCGCCTGCGACTCGTCCGTCGTCTGCATGTACACGGCGCTGCCAAAGAAGTGACTCGCGTTCGGGTCGGTGCTGTCGAGCATGACCTGGATGTCGTCGATGAACGCGTCCACAGCCTTGTCTTCCCAGGCGTACCCACGCTGATACCGCGGGACGCTCAACGGCGCGTGCCGATTCAGCACCTGTTCCAGCGTCACGTTGAGCGCGTCAACGGACGCCGTCCCGACCTTCCCCACCGTATTCATCTGCATCCTCCTGCGTCTGGGTACAGGGTAGAGGAGCCGAGAGAGCCAGCAGTGCCATCGCATGCAGGATGGCGCGTTCTCGGTACTCGGCCTGCATGCTGTTGCGCGGGTGCGCGTCGTCATAGTCGCGGCCGTAGAAGATGTTCTCCGGGTCAGTGTTGAACACGTGGCGGGCCAGCTTGTCGACGTCCGCAGGCAGGTTCCACTGATCTGGCTCCACGACGCCGAGGCGGTCTGAGTGCAGCATCAGCGTTCCTTCCTGACGTACGTGCGCTTCTCCGGGATGACTCCACGGACACCACCGGTCGGGTCCTCGACGTCACCGGGCCGACGGGGGATGAGGTGGCAGTGAGCGTGGGCCACGGTCTGACCTGCAGCGATGCCTGCATTCCACCCGACGTTGAAGTCGGTGACACCCTCGTGCCCGAACTCGTCATGAAGCGTCGCCAGCGCGAGGTGGGTGTCACGGAGCTCCCGAGCGGTGAGGTCGAAGTACGTGCGGCGATGGGCGATGGGGATGATGAGCGTGTGGCCGGGCGTCACCGGATAGCCGTCCTCGAACACGGCGACGGATCCGATCCGGCGAACGTCCTCTTGCGCGGCGAGGTGGCAGAAGCGGCAGGCATGTGCTTCGCCCCAATGGTCGAGGAGGTCGGTGGCGGCGCGGTCGAATCCTGAGGTGATATCGCTCTCCCAGGGGCAGGCGACGCACGACGTGAACCACTGGCGAGTGAAGCCGCGCTTCTCCTCGAAGTAGGTGCCAATGGTGTCGCCGCCGTCGTTGCGTATCGTTCGTTCGCCGTCGCGGCTCAGGGTGTAGCGGGTCATGCGGTGTCTATGCGCGGTGCTCGCGCGGTTGATGCGACACGACACCCCTGGACGGGTCTCAGCCTCGTGTTGTTCTCGCTCGCCCGACATGGTCGATGGTCAGTGCGCCCAGCATGTGCGTCGAGTGCACGCCTGGCGTCCCCTGTCAGTCGCCGAGTTCGACAGACACGGTCGTCATCACGCTCCAGTGGCCGCTCGACCGAGGACCTCAACGCGATTCGTCAATGGGCCCGCGACAACGGTTACACCGTCAGCGACCGCGGACGCATCGCCGCGAACGTCGTCGCCGCTTACAGGGAGGCATGACAAGACCTAGGCCGCGTCCCGGGAGACGGCCGCGCCATCTGAGACTCCTCAGCTGTTCCAGGCCCAAGCGTCGTGCCGTGCATCGCGGATCGCCTCCTCCAGCCGACCGGCTCTGAGGTAGTCGATATTGCGGCGCGGGTTCGCATCAGGAACTTCCGTGTTCAGCCACTGAGCCCAGGTCCATCGGCCTTTCGTTCCCGTCTCGAGGATGCGGAGGACCTCCGTCAGCCCGTCAACGACGTGCCCGTCCTGCAGCTGGAAGGCTGGGAGGAGTACGACGTCGTCACTAGTGCGGAGCATCAGTAGGCGGAGAACGTCGCCGGCTTCAACGACCTCTGCCTCCGTCCAGCCGAGCGTGCGCGCCATGCTCGCCACCGTGTAGCAGGGACCGAGGATCTCCGCCCAGGGGTTCGTGTTCTCACTTTCGGTCATCAACCGTCCCTGTCTTCGGCCCCTGCGGTCTCCGCTTCCGTGATCCACCACCAGTTGTGAGGCATCCCGTGGAACGCGACCTCGGTGCTCACGTCACGGATCCGTTCGATCTCCTCGGGCGAGCGCTCTCCGGGTAACGCGGGGGTCAGCCAGAACGCCCACATCCAGCGGTCGTCGGTCATGGTCTGGAAGATGATGAGTATCTCGTCCAAGCGGTCCCAGAACTTCCCGTCCCTGAACTGGAGCACTGGGAACAGGTAGACGTCCTCGTCGTCGGTGGGGAGCATGAGGAGGGTGAGATCGTTACCGCCCTCCCGCACATCGGTCTCCGTCCACCCCAGTCTCCGGGCCATACCCGCCGCCGTGTAGCACGGGCCGAGGTGCTCGGCCCACGCGGTCGGCTCCTCCTCGGTCACGGCTGCTCCTGGTCGGTGTCGCGGGTATGGCGGCGGACGACGTCGTCGATGATCTCGTCGAGGGTGCGGCGGCCTTCGATGTAGTCCCAGCCATCGCGGATCGCCGCACGCGACGGCTTCAGGGCGTCGAGGCGGCACGAGTGGAACGCCTCGAGGACACCCGCGAGACGCTCCTCCCGCGACCTGCTCTCACTCATCGGGGTACGCCGCCGCTCGAATCTGGCGGACACTCGGTGTCTCCATCCGGAGGGTTCGCAGGTCCAGAAACCCGAGATTGCCCTCGCGTACGTCACGCCCGAGGCTAGCTACACGTCGCCCGTCATCGGTCACGCCACCGCCGACGACGTGCATGTGGCCGTGCATCAGCAGATCCGGGCGCACCGCGTCCCACACCTGAGCGACGCGGGCACGAGACGCCTTCGACTCCGCAAGCGTCTCGTCCGGGAACCCCATCGGGTTCGTGCGGAGCACTTCCCGCACAGCTCGGACGGGCGTCCGCGCGGGTGACTCATGCGTCAGCATCAGGTCAGCGGGTCCGCCCGCGATGGCCGCATCCACGTGAGCATCCGTGATCCGTTCATCCGCCCACCATCCCGCGCCCTCGATCCGCCACAGCCGGTCCACGGAGGCCGCCCCGCCGAGGGAGAGGACGGTACGCCCGCCGATGGACAGGCGTGCCGGACGGGGCAGCAGCCAGGTGACCTCCGAGACACGCACCGCGGCACCGGGATGTGCGTTCTGGATCGGTGTGACCATGTCCCACGGCTCATGGTTGCCGAGTGTGACATAGACCCGCGTGATGCTGGTGTCGGCGAAGACATCATCGACAGCGACGTGGTCCATCCACCAGTCGCCGAGCTGCAGGATGGTCGTGATGTCCGGGGCGAGGGCGCGTAGGGACAAGGCGATCGTCCGCAACCATCCGACGTTGCCGTGCACGTCGCCGAGCACGGCGACCCTGGTGTCTGGGAGCGTGATGGTGGTGGCGTGTTCCAGCGCCTTCATGGTTCTCCTCGTGTGCCGCGTACATGATTGCCATGACCGGTTTCGATCCGACCCAGCACCCCCGAGCCGACGACGGGCAGTTCGCCTCGCGTTTCCATACGCCCCCGGAGGTACCGCTGCCGCAGCGTGCGGAACTGCCGTTGGGCGCGGACTTCACGTTCCTCACGGAACACGAGATCCGGGATGCTCTGCCGTCGCTGACCGCGGCTCACGGGTTCCCGGAGGCGACAGCCCTGGGAACGGAGACGATGTTCCGCACCGACCACGTCGAACAATGGCTGGAGGGGCACCCCGACCTCGACGCGGAGTTCGAGGTACCTGAGGTCACCGTCACCGAGTACAAGGTCGCGGACGCCGAAGGTGTCACGCACACGTTCCCTCTGACGACGTCGCAGATCTCGGCCATCGTGGGCGCGGCCCAGGACCTGAGGACCCGGCCCGGGGATATCCTCGCCCGACTCGCGCACAACATGGGCATCACGGGCCCGTCGGCTTTCACGGACGGCTCCCTCACCTCTGACGACCCTCATCACTACCCCTACGTCAGCCCGCACAAGGCCGCTCTCGACCCGGAGTACATGACTCTCAGGCTCGAAGACTTCATGGACGCGAACTACCGCGGAGGCTGGTGACGGCGACATCTCGCTCAGGCTCCTGAACGAAACTGAGATACCGCGTGAATGCTTCCAGCGAGTCCACGCCCGCAGCCCTCAGGAGAACGACCACGTTCACTCCCCTACTCAGATGCCCCACGATCCACGTCGCACGCAGTCGTTGGGGCTGCGGGCGCACCTCGTGAGGGACACCGTTGACGAAGTTGGAGACGACGTTGCGCCAGTTGGTCGCGCGGTCCGGGCGGAACACGAACTGGTCAGGATCGGCACCAGGGTGCAGTATCAGCGAGTCCGCCCACCTCTGCACTAGGACCACGTCGCGCTCACGCTGCCCGGGCACATGAAGCCAGGTCGCGCCGTCAACCACCGAGACGTCGCCGTGACGGAGATTGCCGATCTCGTTGGTCGAGAGTCCTCCGCCTAGCCCGAGCGACAGAAGGTTGAGCGCGCTATCGCGCCGCTTCGCGGTCGCACGGGTGTTCGCCCACGACATCATCGTCGCCACCTCCTGTGGCGTGTATGGCTTCGCGGGATTCGCCGGCGGGAGGGCCACGACCGGTGGTCTGCGGTCGTGTGGGTCAGCGATTCGTTCCGCGATGCGGAACAGCCGTGAGCGGATGTTACCGAGACTGCCGGCGGCGTACGTCGTCTTGGCCTGCTGGATGAACATCTCGATGTTGCGGGTGGTGAACATCTCCTCCAGATCAGGATCCAGCGCTGCGGTCAGCAGGCTCCATCGGATGAACGGCTCGGTCGCGAAGCGGGTGTCACTCTCCTTGTAGGGCGTGGCGCGTCCGAGCTCGACGCACTGTTCGACGAGCGCGCTCACTATCTCCGCAGAAGACATGTAACGGTTATAGTCATAACCACCTGCATCTGTCTAGCGCTTACGGGCGAGCATCTGTAGATGCCATCGGATCGCCCCGAACACCTCCGGCAGTGTGACGGTGCCGCGGAGCATCTGGAGCCGGAGCCCTTCCACGAGGCCGTAGAGGCCGACTTGGTCGATGCGGTTGCCGAAGCCAGCAGGCTCACGGGCGACGATCTCAATCACCTGCTCGCAGGTCGCCTGCAGGAGCCGTGCCGATTCGATAGACGCCGCAGCGAACGCCCGTCGCGCAGGCTCACTCAAGGTTGCATCCGCAACATGGAGCCCCATTCTCACCTCCAGGCGTGCCTGCTGCCGCTCCTGCTCATCCTGCGGGAGGAGCATCACGACCCTGTCGAGGACGTTCTTCTCGCTCATCGCCCGTCGCTGGTGCTCTCGCGCCACGTCGATGACGTCTTCAGCGAGCGCCTCAAGCAGAGCGTCCTTCGACGGGTACACGTGGCGCACTGAACCGAGGGGAAGCTCGGCGGTCGCTGCAACCTCGCGAAGAGTGAGCGCCGGAATTCCCCCACCGCTCTCCACACGCTCACGAGTTGCCGCAAGGATGCGTGCGTACTGCCTGGACCGGGTCGACATGGGCTGATTCTAGTACAGCTGTGCTAAAGCTAGCACAGCTGTACTAGTGAAGATCCGCGGAATTCCGCGGGTGAACAGCCCGTGGTTCACGCATCCGGTCGGACCTTTTCAAGACAACTACATGTCAACCACATCACAGCTCGGGCCAGACCCGACGACCCAAGGCAAGTTCAGCGCCGGAGACGAGCTGAACACTCGGCCACGTCCGCCCTTCCAGTACGCCGAGAAGGGTGGAGTGGTTCACGCCGACGAGCTTCGCGAACCCTCGCAGACCATGCTCATCGACCCCTTCACGCAGGACCAGAACGATGCGCCGGGCGACCTCTCCGGCCCGGTCGTCGCTCTCGCCGTCGGGCCAAGCCGAGCTGAGCTCAGCGGGGCTCTTTCTGGTGACGCCGACCATGAATCCAATGCTATGTGCGACCCTAGTGGTTATCTTTTCAACCACCTGCTGCGGGACGAGCTCGAGCAGTACCGCCCGCGGTACCCCAAGTACTGGACGGAGATTCGGCCGTTGGTCCTCCACATCGTCGCCCTCACGCAGAAGCGTAGGCACACGCAGGTGCAGATGCACATCCGCTTCGCCCGCGACTTCATCCTCTGGGCGTGGAAGGAAGCCAGCTGCGAACTCACGCTGGAAGACATATTCACCGAGCCGAACGTGCGGGTGTACCTCACCCAGGCACCGTCCGCGGGTGCGCACAGCGCGGAGATGAGTCGCACCGCGTCGCTGTCGAAGATGGTGCTCGCCGTCACCGGGAAGCGGCCCACCCTGAGGCCCCGGGAACAGCTCGGCCCCTCCCCGTACAGCGCCAAGGAGCTGGCGGAGGTCTGATCCACGGTCACCTCTGGCAGTACGGCGTGGCGCCGCGTGAACGGACGCCGCATCTTCGCGCTGGCCGTCGGCGCGGGCCTCACCCCTCTAGAAATCCAGGAGGTCCGCTACCGGGACCTGCACGGCACTCACGTCACGGTGCAGGGCGAGCATGCGCGCGTCGCCCCCATCCTGCACGAGTGGCGGGAGGAGCTGGTGCTCGACGGCGACCCGGACTCGTACGTCGTGGTTCCTGACGCTCTGCGTGAAGGACCGCACGCGAAGGCCGTGGGCGAGTTCCTCGGCATGTTCCCGGCCCCGCGTCCTGTCCCCCGTCGGCTGCGCTCCACCTACCTCGTCACCATCCTCGCCGCTGGCATCAGCGCCCAGGACTTCGTCGCCGTCACCGGACGTGAGGCCGCTGGCGCCCTCAACCAGTACCGCGACTTCCTCCCCGACCGTTCCACCGACATCGTCACCACTTTCGACCAGCTCTTCAAGGAGAACAACGCATGACCGCCATCATCACCCCCATCAACGGCGACGCCTCCAAGTACGCCAGGTCCACCCGCACCAGCAAGTTCACCGCGGACGACGTCATCCGGGCCCAGCAGTCGCTGCGGCTGATGCCCATCCTCGACCGCCTCACCCAGTGGCAGGAGCAGGACAACGGCTCCGGCGGACGCAAGGCCGACCTGTCCTTCGAGGCGCTGCTCGTCGCGATGCTGCTGTTGCGGCCCGAGAACGCCCCCCAGCTGATGACCGAGGTCGCGAACATCTTCTACCAGCGCCTCACCCCCGAGGCTGCCCAGCTTCTCGGCATCGCACACATCCGCCCGGCCGACACCCACGTCCAGAACTGGCGGCGCTGGTACAACCGCACCACCCGCTGCATGCAGCGCTTCCTCGAACTCCTCGAGCCGTGGCCGGCCCGCAGGCAGGTCATGAACGCCGCCGAGCGTGCCTACGAGACGGCGAAGCAGGACGAGACGCTGTCGCTCATCAAGCGGGCACGCCTGGACTGGGTGTGCAACGCCCTGCTGGAGATGACGTTCCGTGAGCTCCCGGTCGAGGTCCAGGCGCAGTGGAAGGGCGACATCTCCGTAGACCAGACGAAGGTGCCCGCAGTCAGCAAGCGGGGCCGGGCAAAGCTCAACCGCAAGGCCGGCCAGCGCGAGGTGAAGAACGAGCCGGACTCCCTCGTCATGGAGATGGAAGCCGACTGGTACAACCACGCCCCCGAGTTCCGCGGACGTGACGATAAGAAGGCCCGCGCGTTCACCTGGGGCTACGCCGCCAACTTCGCCGTCATGATCCCGCCCGACCCCACCGGCATCCATGACGCCGCCCTGCCTCACCCGCTGCTCGCCATCGGGATGAAGCTCTCCACCCCCATCAAGGACCTCGTCGCCCACGACACCGTCCAAGTGCTGCAGTCGCTCCAGGAACGGGGCCACCCCGCCGGCCGCATCACCGGAGACAAGGAGTACTTCGCGCAGCAGCTGCCGGAGAACCTCCTGTTCCCCGCCCAGGCGCTCGGCTACTACCCGGTCACCGACTACCGCACCCCGCAGCTCGGGTTGAACGGGAACATCGGCGGTGCCATCCAGGTGGAAGGCCAGTGCTACTGCCCGATGATGAAGAAAGGCCTCATCAATGCATCCGTCGAACACAACGCCGGAGCCATCGACGACGAGACCTACGAAGCCCGTATCGAAAAGCAGCGGCCCCTCTACCAGGTGCACCGCAAGGGCCTCCCGAAGCCCGACGGCACCTACGCCATCCAGTGCCCGGCGCTGGGTCTGTCCCCCAGCGTCACCTGCAGCATCCGCGACCTGCACCCCGATGCTGCCAAGAAGTCCCGGCCGCACGTCACCGCACCGGCCGAACACCTGAGGGACCGCATCTGCACGCAGACGAGCGTGAAGGTCGTCCCCGACGACACCACCCGCTACCTCCAGCCGCTGCGGTACGGCAGCGCTGAGTGGAAGCGCGTGTACGGGTTCGACCGCGCGACCATCGAGCGGATGAACTCCATCGTCAAGGACCGCGGCAAGGAGAACCTCGAGAACACCGCCATCCGCCTCACCCGTGGCTTCGCGGCCGCCGCAGTGTTCACCGCTCTCACGCTCGTCTCCGCGAACCGGCGCCAGACCGCCGCCTGGGTCCGCAAGAACGCCGAACGCGAAGTGCTGGACCTCCGCCCCCGCAAGAAGTCGTTCACCCCCATCAGCCTCGACAACTACCGCCCACGCGGCCCGATGCTCAACCCCGACGGCACCATCACCCTCCCCGGCGACCTCGCCAGCTGACCCACCAGAGAAAGAACTCACACATGCACACCATCCACGGCTACATCCGCTTCGCTGAGCGCAACGACGACGCGCTCGACTACCGCATGGACGACCTCTACGACTACGGCGTCGACGCCGAGAACGTCGTGTTCGACATCGGCTCCGATAACCAGCTCCGCCGCCTCCTGAAGTCGGTGGAGCCCGGCGACGTACTCGCCATCGTCGACTTCACCCACTTCGCGCCGACCTCCGAGGAAGGGCGAGCGAACCTCGACGAGCTGCACAGGAGGGGTGCGACCCTCCACATCGGCGACTTCGCCATCGAGCCCGGCCAGCCCGTGTCGACGTTCATCACCGAAGCGCTGCTCACGGCCGTCGACGCCGGTGAGACGAGGTTGGGGCTCGAAGAGCGGGGACTCGCGAGCGGGATGAAGGTCACCGACAAGGCTGACGGCCAGCGGCGTGTGGGCTACACGCCCACGGCAGAGCACGGCGAGGTCGACGCTCTGCACCGCCTGGGCATCCTCGGACGCAACATCATCGTCGGGGACCGCGGCTGTGCCATCGACCACGTCGCCACGCGGGGATGCCTGGTCGTGCTGGACCTCGGCGACCTCTACACGGGCCCCGACGACCGCGCACGTATCCTGGCACAGCTCGCGAAGAAGTCGGTCCTGGTCGAAGTCGGCAGTGTCGGCCTGGAGTGGGTGGAGGCGGCCTGATGCTCACCGGCTACTACCGCACCAGCGACCTCGGAACCGTTCCCCGCCAGGCGTTGCACGCGCAGGGGGTCCCGGACGAGGCCATCTTTACCGACTTCCGCCGACACCACTCTGTCGAGCTGTACCGGGCCGTCGGCATCCTCGAGGCTGGAGACACGGTCGTGCTCCACTCCGTGTGGGACCTCGGCCCGCTCCCCGGCGACATCGAACGGTTCGTCGAGTGGGTCCGCCGCCGCCAGGTCAACGTCCGCATCGGCAACTACCTGTTCGACCTCGCAGACGACCTCGGAGTGCTGATGCTGCGGACCCTCGTGAGTGCCACACAGCTCCTCCACGCTACTCAGCGCAACGCCTCGTAGGGTTTCTGACAATGCCGCCGTGATGCCAGTCACGGCGGCATTGTCGCGGGGGATGAGGTGGCTCGACCGACGCGGGATCCTGGCGAGTGAAGAGCAGACCCCGAGCTGAACGCACGATGGATCGAGACGCTCATGCAGTCCGCGAGCTCGACCGGCGGCATCACGCTCGTCGACGAAGTGCTGGAGACGCCAGAGCCGACGGAGATCGCAGCGGCGTAGCCTCCGAGGAAGTCGACGTGCCCGTTCCAGTGCAACACGCGTGTGTCATCATCTGGACGAACTGGTGCCGTGATGATGACAGCTCGCGTGGCCAGCGTTAGATACGGTCGAGCGATGAGACGTGCCGCAGAGATCGCCGCCCAAGTGTTCACCGCCCGGGATGCTCTGCTCCGCGACACCCCCGAAGACCTCCGGGTCGCGTTCCTGCTGTTCGACAGCGCGGTAGAGACGCTGCTGGTTCGGCGCACTCAGCACGACGTCAACGAGTGGCGGTTCGACATGTGGCCCGTCATGGAGGAGTACGGCGTGCCAGTGGTGTCCGTTGATCTTCACGACTTCGGTCAACGGGTCAGGGAGCAGGAGGACAAGGGCGCGGCCGTGTTGCTCCGACTCTCATCCACGCAGAAGAAAGACATCGCACGAGACTTCGACACCAAGCTCCGATTGCTTGTCTGGCTCGGCACGATCCCCGCAGACTACATTCCCGTCCTCTCGCGACTACACGCGTACCGCAACGAGCTCTACCACCGGGAGGAGTCCCGACCAAAGACGCTGCAGACGGTCACACATCTCTATGCCTGGCTGGTCGCCGACCTCCTCGAACGTCTCCCACCCGCGTGGGTCGCACACAGCAGCGCAGACCCTGATGACCTGCCGACCCGGATCTACGAGCGCATCGGCATCCCGGTTCCCCAGGGGGAGGTGACGTCCGCCGGACGCGGGCTCCAGGCGCTGATGGCCACAGCGCTACGTGACGGGCTACGCCTCGATGGTGTTCCCGCTCTTCTCGCGGACTACGTGGAGTCCCGGATGGAGGACCTGCACCAGCGTCTAACGTACATCGGTGAGATGTTCGCCAAGCCGAGTGATGAGAAGCCACTCACACCTATGCAGATCATTCGTCTGCTCTACGCGGAGGAATGGCCGGAAGACCTCCGCCAGGCGCCCGCCCGCGGAGTTCCCGTGACCAAGGCCAAACTCGATGAGTGGTGCACCTGGCACGCGCGCATCCGCGAGTTCACCGATCCCGTTGGCGCATTCCACTCCCTCGCCCAGTTCGAGACGGAGTTCGAACCAGTCGAGAGGAAGGTCATCGACATGGTGATTGACATCGACACCTTCATCCAGCGGCAGATCGACATCATGCGCGGAAAGTAGTCGTAGCCTCTGACGCCTCCCAGAGCGTGGAGCCGACCATACCCGGGAGGATGAAAGCCCTGACGACAACCCGTCCTACCCGCTCGCTAGACCGTCCCGAACTCCGAGCCGGGGCTACAGGCTTCCCTGCCGATAGATGCCGCGGACGATATCCAGGGTCACACCGCTCCAGCCGAAACGCAGCAGGAGCTCGCGCGAGAGACCTGCGGCAATTTCTTTGGCCTCCTCTTCCCCGGTACCGCCCGGGAACGTCACAGTGCGAGACCAGGATTCCGAGGTGAACGCGTAGCGGCGGTGGAAACCACTTCGTGAAGGATCCGCGGCGACCAGCTCCCACCCGCGCGCACCCTGCAGCGAGATCGTGAACTCGAACTCTTCACCGCGTTCGATACTCGTCTGCAAGCGGCTGGCGAAGATCGCCGCTTCCGCAATAGTCAACACGGGCGCCCAGATCGGCAGGTAGGGGCCGTCGCCGTTGAACCCGTCTCGATCCGCTTCGAATCCCGTCGGAAGCGCATGCAGATCGACGAACTGCCCCGAACGGTGCAGCGACCACGTCTCCGGATACGCCTCAACCTGAGTCTCGGCGATCCACTCCGCTCCGCTCTGGGGACTCTGGTACCAGGGGAACGGCCAGCCGCGCTTGCGAACGACGTTATCTCGAACGAGAGCACCCAGCGACTCGTAAGGTACCCGGTCACCGTCATACCGACGAGGGCGAATGCTGAACTGCAGGTGCGGGACGTCAGGAATACCGCTCGTGATGGGGTCCTCGAGGAACGCACGCAGTTCGCCCTGGTAGAGAACCTCATCGTCGGCCTCCGGTTCCACCCGGAGACCAGCCTGACGCGCGGTACGAAGGAAGGACTGCAGCTGCTTCTCCGTAGCGAGCTGCAACACCTCTCTCAGTTCATTCTGGGAATGGAATGGGGTGCTCTCCGGCTTCGCCATCGACCTCGTGTACAGCTGGCCTTTGGTGATCTTGCCCCCGAAATCTCGAGCAGCCAGCACCGGCACTTGGTCGAACTCGGCAACCTCGATGACGACGACAGCGGCACCCGAGGGGAGCTCGCGCTTCTCGATGCGGAGAACGAGTGGCGGGTCAGCATACGTGTTGATCTTGGACAGCACATTGTCTGCGTTGAGCCACTCGGCGAGCTGATCCGCATCGAGTCCGCCGCTCGCGCCACCGGGGTCACTGTCGACCACGCCGATGACCACGTGCCCACCCTCACGCTGGTTGGCCAGCGCGATACACGCACGCGCGACGGTCGCGACGAACTCTTTCGAGCCCGTCGACCCTGCTCCCTTGAATTCGACGGCCCGCGTCTCAACTCCGAGTTCGACACTCGCCGCCAGCTGCTCGTTACTCAACACAGGGACACCGTACGACAGTCGACCGCTGCCGGGTCTCACCTCTCTGAGTGTTGCGCTCTCGCTCTGCTCTAGCGCCGACCCTCAGGCTGCAACCACGCCCTGGCGAGGTCACACCAGGCGTCCGCCGGGATCTCCTCCTCCAGATGTTCCGCGACCTCTTCAGCGGTCCAGTCGAACCTTGCCATCGGGATGAACTGCCACGAGCCTTCCCAATAGGTTGCGCGGGTACTACGGCGCCCTGCGGAGTCCATCAGGATGTGGATCACGTCGTCGTAGTGCGGCCCAGCCTTCACGACAGGGAACAGGTGACGATACGGCCAGTCCCGCCAGGCACGCCTGAAGTCGAACTCGAGCGTCTGCTTCCGCCCGTGCACCTGCTCCACGTCAAGCATCAACGCGCCCAGGGCCAAGCCTTCACCCACGATGGTCTGCTGCCTGGCTTTTGAGAAGGACATGCTTCGACGATAGATGTGAGCCGTGCGGGATTCGAACCACGTGGGGTCCCCGCAGCTACCTCGCGAGGACCGGCGTGTACCGAGGTCCGGCCAGAAATCCCTGATGAAAGCGAAAATGACCCGGTTTCCTAAAAGGAACCGGGCCATTTTCATAAACAGATCGGGTGCATAACCTAAACGCACCCGCTGTGCGCGAGGGGGGACTCGAACCCCCACGCCCGCAAGGACACTGGCACCTGAAGCCAGCGCGTCTACCATTCCGCCACTCGCGCGAGTGTCTCGTTCCGAAGAACTCAACCTCGTAAGGCTATCACGCGTCGTGACCCCACGAGAAACTCCCCGCGCACCCCAGAAAACCCCGGAAATCCGCGACTCCGAGCCCGTCGCGGGGCGGATCTTCAGCACACCTGGCTACGATGTCCCTACCAGTTGGCATGCCAGAGGAGCCCAGTGGGACTACTTGACAGCTTTGAGAAGGGTCTCGAGCGCGCCGTGAACGGCGCGTTCGCGAAGACCTTCCGCAGCGGCATCCAGCCGGTGGAGATCGCTTCGGCGCTGCGGCGCGAGGCCGATACGAAGGCGGCGGTCGTCAGCCGCGACCGCATCATCGCGCCCAACAACTACGTCGTGCGCCTCAGCGCCGACGACGCCGAGCGCATGCGCGGCCTCGGTGGCGCACTGACCGACGAGTTGCACGCCCTCCTCACGAAGCACTCGAAGTCGCAGGGCTACAGCTTCGCCGGCCCGCTCTCGATCGCGCTCGAACCCGACGAGAAGGTGTCGACGGGAACAGTGCGCGTCAGCTCCGGAACGGTCGAGGGCCGCGTGAGCTGGGAGGCCGTGGTCGACGTCGACGGACGCCGTCACCGCATCACCAGCGCGCGCACGGTCATCGGACGCGGAACGGATGCCGACATCACCATCGCGGATGCCGGATCGAGCCGTAAGCACGCCGAGATCCTCTGGGACGGCGAGCGCGCCATGATGCGCGACCTCGGCTCCACCAACGGTACCAAGGTCAACGGGCAGAAGCTGCGCGAAGCGGCCCTCCCCTCCGACACCACGATCACGATCGGTCGCACCGATCTCGTCTTCCGCGTGGTGCCGCAGACGGTACCGGCGCGTGTCAGCGACGCCACCCGCGCGTTCGGAGGCATCCATGAGTGAACTGGTCCTCCTGCTCCTGCGCATCGGTTTCCTGGTGCTGCTGTGGTTCTTCGTGTTCGGGGTGGTCTACTCGCTGCGCGCCGACCTCTTCGGCGTGAAGGTGCGCAAGCTCCCGGCCGAAGCCGCTGCGGGTGCCCCGGCATCCGGCACCGCCGCTCCGGCCGCCCCGCTCGCGAAGCCGGCCTCGGCGAAGCCCGCATCCGCCAAGCCGTCCACGGGTCCGGCCACGATCGCGACCGCGCAGCGCCTCGTCATCACCTCCGGCCCGAAGGCGGGGCTCGAACTCCCCCTCGGCAACGACACCCTCACGATCGGGCGCTCGAGCGAGTCCGCCCTCGTGATCCGTGACGACTACACGTCCAGCCACCACGCCCGCCTGATCCTGCGCGGAGACGCGTGGGCCGTGCAGGACCTCGACTCCACCAACGGCACGTTCGTCGCGGGCCAGCGCGTCGGCAACTCCCCCGTCTCGCTGTCGCTCGGCACCCCCATCAAGGTGGGCGCCACGACCTTCGAGCTGCGAGCCTGACGCCGGCATGGTCTTCGAGGGCTCGAGCGCCGCGATCTCCCATACGGGCAAGATCCGCTCCAACAACCAGGACTCCGGGTACTCCGGAGCCAACCTGTTCGTCGTCGCCGACGGCATGGGCGGTCACGCCGGTGGTGACGTCGCCTCGAGCCTCGCGATCCAGCGCCTCGAACCGCTCGACCAGGCGTACGCCTCGACCGACGACGCGCAGGCATCGCTGCAGGCCGCCGCGACGACCGCGGCCGGCGACCTCATCCGGGCCGCGAAGGATCGCCCCGAACTCGCAGGCCTCGGCACCACGGTCAGCGCGATCATCATGGTCGACGAGTACGCGGTCATCGGCCACATCGGCGACTCGCGCATCTACCTCTACCGTGACGACGCTCTGACGCAGATCACCGCCGACCACACCTTCGTGCAGCGGCTCGTGGACTCGGGCCGCATCACGCCCGAGGAGGCCCGCTACCACCCGCGCCGCTCGGTGCTCATGCGCGTGCTCAGCGACATGGACTCCGATCCCGAGCTCGACATGTTCGTCATGCCGACGCAGCCGGGCGACCGCTGGCTGCTCTGCTCCGACGGCCTCTCCGGGGTCGTCGACGAGAACCGCATCCTCAAGGCGATGCGCCTCGGCCTCGCGCCGGGCCGCACCGCCGACAACCTGCTCAAGCAAGCCCTCGACGGCGGTGCCCCCGACAACGTCACCATCGTGCTCGTCGACGTCGGCGGACAGCATCCGCTCTCGTCCGGCACGCCCACGATCGTCGGCGCGGCCTCGAACCCCTCGGGCATCATCGTGCCGCCCGTGCGCTCCCCGCGCGGCAACTGGCTGCACCCCGTGCGCCAGGCGGCCAACGATCCCAGCCACTTCGAGCCGGCCGCCGAGTACCTCGAAGAGCTCATCGAGGAGGACCGCCGGCGCGCGACCCGTCGGCGGGTCGGATGGATCGCCGCGATGCTCCTGGTGCTCGCGATGCTCGGATTCGCCGCCTTCGCGGCCTACAGCTGGACGCAGACCCGCTACTTCATCGGCGCCGACGACGACAGCGTGGTGATCTTCCAGGGCGTGCAGCAGAACATCGGCCCGATCACCCTGTCGACACCTGTCGAAGACACCGACATCCTGCTCGCGAACCTGCCGGAGTACCAGCGCGCGTCGGTCGAGCGCACGATCACGGCCCGATCGCTGTCGGATGCCATGGCCATCGTCGACCGTCTGCGGGCGGGTGCCGATGCCAACGCGCTGCCGACCCCGCTCCCGACTCCGACGCCGACCGAGACGCCCGCCGAAGACGGAGGTGACGGATGAGCACCGACGTCTCCGCCGACACCGCCGTCATCAAGGCGCTCAAGCGCATCCGCACCCCGCAGAAGCAGCGCAACCGCGAGTTCTGGCTGCTGCTGTTCGCCGTGCTGATCGCGGGCTCCGCGCTCACGCTCGTACAGCTCGGCGCCCTCGGCACGGTCGACCCGGCCATTCTGGCGATCGGCGGCGGTCTCGCCGTGCTCGCGTTCGCCCTGCACATCGTGCTGCGGGTCGTGGCCTCGGATGCCGATCCGTTCGTCGTCCCCATCGCCACCCTGCTCACGGGGCTCGGCATCGCGATGATCTACCGGATCGACATCGCCAAGTCGTTCACCGGTTGGGATGCCTATTCGACGAAGCAGCTCGCCTGGACCGGCATCTCGCTGGCGGGCGCGATCGCCGTGGTGATCCTGCTTCGCAACTACCGCGTCCTCTTCCGTTACACGTATATCTTCGGTTTCGTCGGCATCGTGTTCCTGCTGCTGCCGTTCGTGCCGGGTCTGCGCATCCCCGACGCGAATGCGGCCGTGTGGGTGTCGCTCGGCGGGGCGTTCGCATTCCAGCCGGGTGAGATCGCGAAGATCTGCCTCGCGATCTTCTTCGCGGGCTACCTCGTGCGCACACGTGAGAGCCTCACCTCGGTGGGCACGCGCTTCCTCGGCATGACCTGGCCGCGCATGCGCGAGCTGGGTCCGGTGTTGGTGGTGTGGCTCATCTCGCTCGGGATCATCGTGCTGCAGCGCGACCTCGGTACCGGAACCCTGATCTTCGGCATGTTCGTGGCGATGCTGTACGTCGCCACCGGCAAGACCAGCTGGGTCGTCATCGGTCTCGGACTCGTGGCCGCGGGTGTCGCGCTCGCGACGCAGATCCTCAGCTACGTGCGCGGGCGCTTCATCAACTGGCTGTTCCTGTTCGACCCGAACCAGGTCGACCCCGAACGTGCCGGCTACCAGCCCATGCAGGGGCTCTTCGGCCTCGCGCACGGCGGGATGCTCGGAACCGGCTGGGGACAGGGCCGCCCATGGGTCACTCCCCTCGCCCACAGCGACTACATCATCACCAGCCTCGGTGAGGAGATCGGCCTGATCGGCCTGTTCGCGATCCTCTGCCTGTACATGGTGTTCGTCAGTCGCGGGGTGCGCATCGGTCTCGCCGGTCAGGACGACTTCGGCAAGCTGCTCGCGATCGGTTTCTCGTTCACGATCGCCCTGCAGGTCTTCATCATGGTCGGCGGTGTCACCCGCCTCATCCCGCTGACGGGTCTGACCACGCCGTTCCTCGCCGCGGGCGGTTCGTCGCTCGTCGCCAACTGGCTCATCGTGGCACTGCTGCTGCGCATCTCCGACGGCGTCCGCCGCCAACCGAGGGTGGTGATCGGATGACTCGTGCCCTTCGACGCGTCGCTGCGCTCCTTGCTCAGGAACCGCGCTGCACGTCACCCCGAGGGGGTGCCGTATGACTCGTGAACTGCGTCGCCTGAGCATCGTGATGCTCTTCATGTTCATCGCGCTGTTCGCCGCCACCAGCTGGATCCAGGTCGTCGACGCCGATGCGCTGGCCCAGAACGACAACAACCAGCGCACGCGCCTCGACAGCTACGAGATCCAGCGCGGCTCGATCATCATCGACGGCACGAACGTCGCCACTTCCGTGCCGTCCGACGATCGCTACCAGTTCCAGCGCGTGTATGCCGATGCCGGCATGTGGGCGCCGGTCACCGGCTACTTCAACGCCGCGCTGGATTCCCGAACCGGCATCGAGCAGGCGATGAACGCCGATCTCTCGGGTACCGGGTCGAGCGCGTTCTTCTCCGAGATCGAGCGCATCCTCTCCGGGCAGCCGCAGACCGGCTTCAGCGTCGAGCTCTCCCTCGACGCCGCGGCCCAGAAGGCCGCCTACGACGCACTCGACGGGCTGCAGGGCGCCGTCGTCGCCATCGAACCCAGCACGGGTCGCATCCTCGCGATGGTCTCGACGCCCGGCTTCGACACGAACCTGCTCGCCACGCACGACGCGGATGCCGCGAACGCGACGTACGACCAACTGGTGCAGGACCCGCTCAAGCCGCTCTCCAACCGTGCGATCGCCGGCGACCTCAACCCGCCGGGCTCGACGTTCAAGCTCGTCGTGGCGGCCGCGGCCTACGCGAGCGGTGACTTCACGCCCGACTCCACGCTCCCGAACCCCGCGTCATACACGCTTCCCGGGTCGAGCAACCGCGTCTCGAATGCGTGGGGAGGCACCTGCGGCGGCGGCGAGACCGTCACGATCGCCGAGGCGATCCGCCTCAGCTGCAACATCCCGATGGCCGAACTCGCGGTCGAGCTCGGCGACGACGCGATCCGCGAGATGGCCGAGAAGTTCGGGTACAACCAGAGCTTCGAGACGCCGCTCGTGTCGACGGCCTCGAGCTACCCGCGCGCGCTCGACGACGCGCAGACCGCTCTCACCGGTTTCGGGCAGGGGCAGGTCACCGCGACGCCGTTGCAGGTCGCGATGATCTCGGCCGGAATCGCGAACGACGGCCTCGTGATGAACCCGCGGATGGTCGACCAGGTGATCGGCAACGACCTGTCGGTGGTGCGTTCCTACGACGACACCGAGTTCGGCCGGGCGCTCGACGCCGACGTCGCCGACGAGGTGACGGATGCCATGGTCGCGAGCGTCTCAACGGGCGCTGCGCAGGGTGCAAGAATAGACGGGATCGACGTGGCCGGTAAGACCGGCACCGCTGAGAACGGAAACAAGCCGCACACGTTGTGGTTCACCGGCTTCGCGCCGGCGGACGACCCCGCTGTGGCGGTGGCAGTCGTCGTCGAAGACGGCGGAGGACAGGGTCAATCCGGATCCGGCGACACGATCGCCGCTCCGATTGCGAAGAAGGTCATAGAGGCGGTGCTGGGCAGATGAGACCGACGCAGGGTGTGTCGTTCGGTGGTCGTTACGAGCTGCAGTCGCGTATCGCGATCGGTGGCATGGGTGAGGTCTGGGAGGCGACGGATCACGTCATCGGACGTACCGTCGCGATCAAGATCCTCAAGGACGAGTACATGGGTGACCCCGGGTTCCTCGAGCGCTTCCGCGCCGAGGCCCGTCACGCCGCACTCGTCAACCATGAGGGCATCGCGAGCGTGTTCGACTACGGCGAGGAGAACGGCAGCGCCTATCTCGTCATGGAGCTCGTGCCCGGCGAGGCGCTGTCGACCGTGCTCGAGCGCGACGGTGCGCTGAGCGCCGACAAGACCCTCGACATCGTCGCTCAGACGGCATCCGCTCTGCAGGCCGCGCACGCGGCCGGCCTCGTGCACCGCGACATCAAGCCGGGAAACCTGCTGATCACGCCCGACGGCCGCGTCAAGATCACCGATTTCGGGATCGCGCGCATCGCCGACCAGGTGCCGCTCACGGCCACCGGTCAGGTCATGGGAACCGTGCAGTACCTGTCGCCGGAGCAGGCGTCGGGTCACCCGGCCTCCCCCGCGACCGACACGTACTCGCTCGGCATCGTGGCCTACGAATGCCTCGCCGGCAAGCGCCCCTTCACGGGCGAGTCGCAGGTGGCGATCGCGATGGCGCAGATCAACGAGCAGCCGCCGCCGCTGCCGCCGACCGTGCCGATCCCCGTGCAGAACCTCGTCATGGCGATGATCGCGAAGAAGCCGAGCGACCGTCCGTCGTCGTCGGCGACCGTCGCGCGCGCCGCCCAGGCGCTGCGCCGCGGCGACCTGAACTCCGCGGCGATCGCCGTGCCGGCCATCGCGACGGGCGGAGTCGCCGACGACGCGACCCGCATCCTCACCGCGAACGGCGACGACGGGGCCACCCGCGTGCTGCCGACCACGGCGCAGCTCCCCACCGGAGCCGGCGACGACGAAGCGGCCGACGGCGCGAAGAAGAAGAAGCGCAGTCCCTGGACGTGGCCGCTGGTCGCACTGATCGCCCTGCTGGTGATCGTGCTCGGCGGAACCGTCTTCGCGCTCATGAACCAGGGAGGCGGAGACGCCGACCCGACTCCGAGCACGTCGACCTCGAACACCCCGACACCCAAGCCGAGTCCTACGCAGAGCGAGACGCCCGATCCCGAACCGGTCGACGTCGACGCCCTGCAGCTGCCGGGCATGTCGTGCGACGCGGCTCTGGCCGCTGCACGCGATGCTGGCCTCGTGCCGAACTGCGTCACCGGAACGACCGTCGCGCCGTCCGCCGACCTCGTCGGCGCCGTCGAGCGCGTCGAGCCGCGCGGTTCGGTCGATGTGGGCAGCGACATCACTCTGATCCTGTACGCCGATCAGGCTGCAGTCGGCGCTCCGACCAACGCTCCGACGTTCTCGGGCACGTTCCTCGAAGGCGGCTCGGCGAACATCAACTGGACGGCGTTCTCCTGCCCGAACGGCACCGGAACCCTCTCGTCGTACGAGGTCACGATCACGAACGCCTCGTTCGCGGGTCCCGGCCAGCCGGCCGTGACCACGAAGAGCTTCGGACCCGGCGAGACGGGCGCGGGAATCTCGATCAACACCGGCACCGCCGGGCAGGTCGTGACCGGTACCTACAAGGCGTTCTGCGGCGATCGCGAGTCCGGAACCTCCCCTCAGGGACAGTCCACCGCGATCCAGGGAGCGGTCGTCGACCCGGGCAACGGCGACGACGACGGTGACGGCGGGAATACAGGCAACTGAGGGTAGCCTTTACCCCACAACACATCACGTCCAGTTGTCCCAGGGGGGTCATCCGTGTCCACAGAGCCACGCGTTCTCGCGGGTAGGTACCGCGTCGACGAGCTCATCGGGCACGGCGGCATGGCGAAGGTCTACCGCGGGTACGACCTGACCCTCGGGCGTGAAGTCGCGATCAAGATCCTCGACCCCGACCTGGCGCGCGACACCGCGTTCCGCACCCGGTTCCGGCTTGAGGCGCAGGCGGCGTCGCGCATGTCGCACCCCTCGATCGTGCGCGTGTTCGACGCGGGCGACTCCGCTGCGGATGCCTCGTCCGATGACCCTCCCTACATCGTGATGGAGCTCGTCAAGGGCGCGCTGCTGAAAGACATCATCGCGGCGGGACCCGTGCCCCTCGACGACACGATCCGATACGTCGACGGCATCCTCGAGGCCCTGAACTACTCGCACCGCGCCGGCGTCGTGCACCGCGACATCAAGCCGGGCAACGTCATGGTCACGCCCGACGGCAAGGTCAAGGTGATGGATTTCGGCATCGCCCGGGCCGTCTCCGACTCGTCGTCGACGGTCGCCGAGACCACCCAGATCATCGGAACGGCCGCGTACTTCTCGCCCGAGCAGGCCAAGGGCGAGCCGGTCGACGCCCGCGCCGACCTGTACTCCACCGGCGTGGTGCTGTACGAGCTGCTCACGGGGCGTCAGCCATTCCGCGGCGAATCGCCCGTGGCCGTCGCCTACCAGCACGTCAGCGAGACCCCGGTGCCGCCCACCGAGCTCAACGAGGACTCCCCGGGTGCCCTCGATCCGATCGTGCTGCGGGCCCTCGCCAAGGACCCGTACCAGCGGTACCCGGATGCCGCGCACTTCCGCGCAGCTCTCGACGCCGCCGTCGCGGGCGAGGCCCCGACCCGCAAACAGCTGGGCGCACTCACGAGTGAGCTCTACGGCGCCAACCCGCGCCAGGCGCAGGAGACGGCTCGGTCGCTGCGTCAGCTCAGCACCGACACGACGATGGCGCGCACGCAGTCCGGCCCGCCCGTGGCGTGGATCTGGGCCGGCGTGGCCCTGCTCGCCGTGCTCATCGCCTCGGTGCTCTTCTGGGTCGTCACGATGCGTCCGCCCGAGGTGCCGCAGACCGCGCGCGTCGTGCCCGATCTCGTCGACGTCGCCTCCGACCGCGCCCAGGCCGATCTCGCCGAGCTCGATCTCGAGGCGAAGCTGGTGCTCGAGACGAGCTCCGACATCGCCGAGGGCAACGTCACCCGCACCGATCCGCAGGCCGGTGTCGCCATCGAGAAGGGCGACCTGGTCACCATCTACGTCTCGACGGGTCAGGAGACGGTCACCGTCCCGGCCATCGAGGGCATGGCTCTCGATGCCGCCCGCCAGGCATTGACGGATGCCGGGCTCCAGCTCGGCACGGTCATCCAGAGGAATGATCCCGAGATCGCGGGCGACACGGTGATCGAGTCGAGCCAACCCGCCGATACCGAGGTCGCGCCCGGAACCGTGGTCAACCTCGTCGTTGCGAGCGGCAAGGTCACGCTGCGCAACCTCAGCGGTTTCACGATCGATGCCGCAAAGGCCGAGCTCGAGGGTCTCGGACTCGTCGCGAGTCCGATCGACCAGGGCGAGTGCGCCGCGGGTGTCGCGCCGAACACGGTGGTCTCGATGTCGGCGGCGCCCGGCGACGTGCCGGTCGGGTCGACGATCGAGCTGCGCTTCTGCTCGGCCGCCCCCGCCGGCTGAGCACGGTCCCTGAGCGAGCGCAGCCCCCGGTCCCTGAGCGAGCGCCGCGAGACGAAGGGCGCTAGACCAGCGGGTCGAGGCCCTCGGATCGCGCCACGGCATCCGCATCGCCCGCCATCGCGAGCCAGTTCGCCAGCAGGCGGTAGCCGCTCTCGGTGAGCACGCTCTCGGGGTGGAACTGCACGCCCACGATGGGCAGCTCACGATGCGCGATGCCCATGACGGTGCCCGATTCGGTGTGCGCGGTCACGCGCAGCGCGTCGGGAAGATCGGATGCCGCGACCCCGAGCGAGTGGTACCGCCCGACGTCGAAGGGGGAGCGGATGCCGTCGAACAGTGCCGATCCGTCATGAGCTACCGCCGACACCATGCCGTGCATGAGCTCGGGCGCTGCGGTCACGGGCGCGCCGAAGGCCTCGGCGATCGCCTGGTGCCCGAGGCAGACGCCGAGCAGCGGCATCCGTCGTTCGACCGCGAGTCGCACGGCGTCGATAGAGACTCCGGCGTCAGCGGGGGCGCCGGGGCCGGGGGAGAGGAGCACGGCGTCGAACGCCGGAAGGATCGTGTCGAGCGCGGGGGCGTCGACGGCATCCGCCTCGATCATCGAGGTCTCGGCGCCGAGCTCGTGGAGGTAGCCGACCAGGGTGTGCACGAAGCTGTCGTGGTTGTCGACCACGAGCACCCGGGTCATTCGAGGTCGACCTCGCCCGGGTTGATGATGGGGCTGATCCAGGGGAAGACGTACCAGAACAGCCCGTAGAGTATCGCTCCGACGACGACGAGCACGATGAGCAGGCGGATCCACCAGGGGCCGGGCAGCAGGCGCCAGATTGCGGCGTACATGTTTCTCCTCGTGCCTCTAGATGGACGGTGCGGCCGGGGGCGGCGGCGGGTCGGTCAGTGCCGGGGGCGGACCCTCGGCGCGCGGCTGGAAGCTCTCGAAGACCCCGTACGCGACGATGCGCTCGGCCAGCGAGTACAGCGGAGAGCACGCGGTCAGCGTGATGTAACGCTCACCGGTCGCGACCTCGGGCATCT
Source organism: Microbacterium sp. NPDC090225 (assembly GCF_044772365.1). NCBI lineage: Bacteria > Bacillati > Actinomycetota > Actinomycetes > Micrococcales > Microbacteriaceae > Microbacterium > Microbacterium sp. NPDC090225. Next base: position 2,220,064 of record NZ_JBIVYS010000001.1, read on the forward strand.
GGGGCACGTCCGCGAGCACGTCGGTCTGCGTCGGCTTGACGTACTCGAGGGTGCGGAAGCGGTAGGTGAACCAGCCGTCCTTCGTCTCGACGACGATCGCGTCGCCGATCTGCAGCTTGTCGAGCTGGTTGAACGGCTTGCCCCAGGTGGTGCGGTGCCCCGCCATCGCGAAGTTACCGACCTCGCCGGGCATCTTCGAGTTCGTGTAGACGCCGATGCCGAGGTTGTCGAGCGTGCGGGCGCGCGTCGTGCCGCCGTAGATGCCGTAGTTGTAGTCGGCACCGAAGCGCGGAATGTGCATCTGGCCGAGCTGCTCGGTGTCGGCGGGTGCGGCGGGGATCACCGGCTCGTAGTACGTCGACCCGTCATCGCCCTCGACGAGTGGCGGAAGCTCGGGCGTGGGACCTGCGGCCCACTCGGCCGAGACGGCCGCACCCTCGTCGTTCTTCTGGGCGGCGATGATGATATCGCCGATCCACATCTGCCAGGCGACGAACAGCAGAACGAGCACTCCGGCGGTGAGCAGCAGCTCACCGAGAACGCTCGCGAATGTGGCGCGCGAACGTCGGCGGGACCGTCGCGCGCGTCGCCCCCCAGGCACGACGGATGCAGTCATGGCGCGATCCTATCCGGTCGTGCTGTGGGCGCGCCGCGAGCTTCGGGGCGTTCCCGAGCATCCGCACTCGGGATCGTCACCTGATTTCGGTACAATGCTGGAATGGCACGAGACCGAAAGACCGAAGAACCCGCTGTCGAGCGCGCCGAAGGCGACGCCGCTCCCAACGCCGTGTGGTTCAAGCCGGTGATGATCGGCTTCATGCTGCTGGGCCTCGCGTGGATCCTCGTGTTCTACATCTCGGGCCAGCAGTTCCCGATTCCGGGTCTCGGCAACTGGAACCTCGGCATCGGCCTGGGCATCGCGCTGATCGGTTTCCTCATGACCACCCGCTGGCGCTGACCTCAGCACCCACTTCTTCCGAAGGCCTCTCGCTCCGGCGAGGGGCCTTCGTCGTTTCCGGCGGTGCTGTATCCCCAGGAACTCACAAGCAGCCCACAGAGTTATCCACAGGTCTATCCACACCTGGGGAGAATTACACGGGTGTTATTCACAGGTGTTAACAGAGTTGTTAACAACCGCTCATCAGGCCCAACTCGCGATGTAGAGCGGTGGGACGAAGGCGACGATCACCAGCAGGGCGACGACGACCCCGACGAGAGCCGCGATCTGCAGTCTCCGCCGCGCACGCTCCTTCGTCTTGATGAAGATGAAGGAGACGAGAGCGCCCACGAGCAGACCGCCGAGGTGCGCCTGCCAGGAGATCCCGCCGACGAAGAGCCCGTAGACGAAGTTGATCCCGAGGATGACGAGCAGGCCGGTGACGTTCGCCCCGATGTGGCGGCCGATGATGAGCAGCGCGGCCATCATGCCGAAGAGCGCTCCGGATGCGCCGACCACGGGAACCATCGGGTTGCCGATGAGCGCGACCATCACGGACCCGCCGAGCCCGCTGATCAGATAGAGGGCGAGGAAGCGGGCACGCCCGAGCATGGCCTCGAGGTTCTGACCGATGAGCCAGAGCGCGAGCATGTTCAGCGCGAGATGGATGAAGCCGCCGTGCGCGAACACCGAGGTGAGGAGGCGCCAGGGTTCGAACGGGAATCCCCAGATCTGGGGATAGAGGTACGGCGTCGCGAACTGGAGGATGTTCTTGAGCTGCAACCCGACGTCGGGGATGAGCATCAGCAGCCCGATGAACGACGTGATCGCGAGGAGCGTGTACGTCACGACCGGGCGCCCGCTGCGGGTGATCGCCATGGCCGGTCCTCGGCCGCCGCTTCCCCAGCGGCGCTCAGCGCGCTTCTGGGCGGGGGTGCGGTTCTTGCGCTCGGCCTTCATGCACTCGGGGCAGATCACCCCGACCGCGGCGGGCGTCTGGCACTCGCCGCAGATCGTGCGCAGGCAGCGCTGGCAGAGCACGAAGCTCTGCCGATCCGGATGCCGGTAACAGAAGTTGTCGCGATTGCTCGCGAACTCAGGCGTCGACATCCGGATCGGCGATCGCTGTCGTCAGGCCGCGACGATGTCGATCGACTGGAGCACGACGGGCTCGATCGGACGGTCGCCGGCGGCGGTCGGAACCGCACCGATCTTGTCGACGACGGCCTTCGACGCGTCATCGGCGACCTCGCCGAAGATCGTGTGCTTGCCCTTGAGCCACGGGGTCGGGTCGGTGGTGATGAAGAACTGCGAACCGTTCGTGCCCTCGACGTCGCCCGTGATGGCGTTGCGGCGCAGGCCGGCGTTCGCCATGGCGAGGATGTACGGCTGGTCGAAGTTGAGCTCGGCGTTGATCTCGTCGTTGAAGTTGTAGCCCGGACCGCCGACGCCCTGACCGAGCGGGTCACCGCCCTGGATCATGAAGTTCGGGATGATGCGGTGGAAGATGACGTCCTTGTAGAGGGGACCCTCGCCCGGCTTGCCGGTCGCGGGGTGCGTCCACTCCTGGGTGCCGTCGGCGAGACCGACGAAGTTCTTGACCGTCTTCGGGGCCTGGTCGCCGAAGAGGTTGATGACGATGTCACCGTGGTTGGTGTGCAGGGTTGCGACATGGGAAGCGTGAGGCATACGTCCATTCTCGCAGAGCTTCCCGTGTGTGAGCCGGGTTCTCCTGCACATCTCGGGATAAGTCAAGGGGTGGGCGATTCCCTCCCCCTGTACAGACTTGTCTGGCAGGATGGGGAACCCGTACTCCACATCGACAGGAGAGCATCGTGAGCCTCAGCCGCAAGCGGAAGAAGCAACTGCGTCGTCTTCAGAAGGACGCGACCCAGCTCTGGGAGGCGCAGCAGGAGCTCGTCGGCCACGCCGCCGGCGTCGCCCGCGAGGCCAGCCACCAGCTCGGCCATTCCTACCGGGAGCAGGTCGTGCCGGTCGTGCAGGACACCTACAACCGTCGTGTCGCCCCCGTGGTCGACCGTGGCGTGAAGATCGGTAAGCACGTCGTCGACGACAAGGTCGTTCCGATCGTCGGAGGCGTCGTGGGCACTGCCCTCAGCGCCTGGGACGTCGCGAACAACAAGCGTCACGGCATCGTCGCCCCGGTCTCGAAGAAGATCAAGAAGGCGCAGAAGGCGCACCAGAAGAAGCAGCAGCCGAGCTCGGGCCTCGGCTCGATCGTCGCGCTGATCCTCGGCGCAGCCGCGGCAGCCGCGGTGCTCTACGCCGCATGGACCGCGCTGCGTGCGGACGACGAGCTCTGGGTCGCCGACGACCCGCTCTCCGCACCCGACGCGTGAGCGCCGAATCCTCCACCGACCCGCACGCGCGGGTCACCGACGCCGCCGCCGCTCGCGGTCTCGACATCGAGATCCGCGAGCGGCCGGAGGCGCGGAGCCTCTTCGAGGCAGCCGAGCTCCTCGGGCTCGACCCGTCCGGCATCGTGAAGACCCTCGTGGTCAAGCGAGCCGACGACACCTACCTGTTCGCTCTGATCCCCGGCGGACGCTCGATCTCGTGGCCCAAGCTGCGCGCCGTCGTCGGCGTGAACAAGCTGCGGCTCCCCGAGGCGGACCTTGCCCTCGCCGCCACCGGGTACGAACGGGGCACCATCGTCCCGATCGGCAGCACCACCGACTGGCCCGTCTTCGCCGACGAGTCGATCGTCGGGCAGCGCATCGCCATGGGAGCGGGAGCGCACGGGTACAGCCTGTTCGTCGAGGCCGACGACCTCATCGCCGCCTACGGCGCGACCGTCGCCGACATCTCGGTTCCCGAGGAACCCCGGGCCTGAGCATCCGCTCGCTCGTCGCCCGGTGAGGCGGCTTGCGGTCAGAAGATCCCGGCCATGCGCAGCGAGATGTCGACGAGCTTGACCCGCTGCAGCTCGGCCACCGCCGAGCGCGTGAACCATGCCGCCATGTCGGTCGACCCATCGGTCTCGTAGCGTAGCTTGCCGCCCGTCACGGTCGCCCGGTAGACGATGCGGAGCGTGTGCAGCGGTTGATCCGCCTTGTGCACGCGCTGGCTCGCGGGGATGACCCGGGAGTGGATGCCGAGCAGCTCGCCGACCTTCACCGTGTACCCGGTCTCCTCGCGGAGTTCGCGGCGCACCGCGTCTTCGGGCGACTCCCCGGCTTCGAGACCGCCACCGGGCATCGTCCATGCGACACGGCGACCCTCGATCCAGCGCGCGAGGAGCAGGCGGTCGTCGTCGTCCGTGACGACCGCGTATGCCGCCACACGCAGGTCCATCTCCCCACACTAACCGGCCCTCACCGGGTCATCTGCGAGTGTTTCGAACGCCTCGGCAGATCGATCACGAATCGAGAAGCCACGCGGGCCCCGGCATCCTTACGCTGAGATCACCGCAACGACGAGAGGAGCCGTCATGGCCGAGGACACGAAGAGCGACACGAAGAACTTCACCGCCGAAGAACGCGAGGCCATGCAGGCCGCCGCGAAAGAGGCGAAGGCGAAGCGCTCCCGCGCGAAGAAGACGCCCGAGGAGCAGCGCGCGGCGGGGGAGGCCGACCTCAAGGAGGCGATCGCCAAGCTGCCCGACGAGACCGATAAGAAGCTCGCCACCGCACTGCACGAACTCGTGATGGAGGTCGCGCCCGACCTCATGCCCCGCACCTACTACGGCATGCCCGGGTGGGGGAAGGACGGCAAGGTGCTCTGCTTCTTCCAGCCCGCGAGCAAGTTCAAGGTGCGCTACGGCACCTTCGGGTTCGAGCCCATCTCGAACCTCGACGAGGGCACGATGTGGCCGACCGCCTACGCGCTGCTCGAGCTCACCGCGGCGAACAGGAAACTGCTCACCGAGCGCATCCGTCTCGCCATCAGCTGAGCCCCGCGGCGGAGTAGCGTGGGCGGGGTGAGCACTCCCCCCTTCTCCTCAGCCGTGTACTCCGCCCGCCTGGATCGGGCATCCGCTCTCGCCGCCGAGGCGGGACTCGACGCCGTGGTCGTCGGCCCCGGGCCCGACCTGAAGTACCTGGTCGGGGTCGAGGGCGACACGATCGAGCGGTTGACCGCGCTCGTGATCGGTCCCGGTGTCGCACCGACCGTGGTCGTGCCCCGCATGGAGCTCGCGAAGGTGCGTAGCACGGCGGTCGGCACGCTCGGACTCGCGGTGTCGGATTGGGTCGACGGCGAGAACCCGTACGACCTGGTCGCGACCGCCGTCGGTTCGGTGGCGCGGGTCGGGGTGTCGGATGCCCTGCCGGCCCTGCACGTGATCCCGATCGGGGAGCGGCTGGGCGTGCGTCTCGAGCTCGCGACGCCCGTGCTGCGCGAGGGTCGCATGATCAAGGATGCCGCCGAGGTCGCCGAGCTGCGTCGCGCGGGCGATGCGATCGACGCCGTGCACCGCCGCGTGCCCGAGTGGCTGCGCGCCGGTCGCACCGAGCGCGAGGTCGCCGCCGACATCGCCGACGCCATCGTCGCCGAGGGCCACGAGACCGTCGAGTTCGTGATCGTCGGGTCGGGGCCGAACGGCGCGGACCCGCATCACGAGGTGTCGGATCGCGTGATCGAAGACGGCGACATCGTGGTCGTCGACATCGGGGGAGCGGTGCCCAGCGGGTACAACTCCGACAGCACGCGCACCTATGCGGTGGGCGCGCCCGACCCCGAGGCGGCCGAGCGCATCGCCGTGCTCGTGCGCGCGCAGCAGGCGGCAGTGGATGCCGCGCGGCCCGGGGCCACGGCATCCGAGGTCGACGCCGCCGCCCGGCAGATGCTGACGGATGCCGGGCTGGGCCAGGCTTTCCTGCACCGCACGGGCCACGGCATCGGCGTCTCCGTGCACGAGGAGCCGTACATCGCGCCCGGCAACGACCTGGTGCTGCGCGAGGGCATGGCGTTCAGCGTCGAACCGGGCATCTACTTCGCCGGGGAGTGGGGCGCCCGCATCGAAGACATCGTGGTGCTCACCGCCGACGGCTGCGAGCGCCTCAACACCTCCGAGCACTCCCTGCGCTCGGTCTGAGCGTCTCGGGGAGGGACGCTTCGACAGGCTCAGCGACCCAGTCTTATCGGGTCCCTGAGCCTGTCGAAGGGTCCCACGCGCGACACTGGGTCCCTGAGCCTGTCGAAGGGTCCCGCACGAGAGCTCAGACGACGAGCGGGTGCCAGTGGCGCTCGGTCAGGGTCGAGAGATCGGCCCAGGTGCCGTCGATGATCGGGGCATCCGGAGACGCCCACACGCCGAAGTGCGCGAGCGGGGTCGGCCAGGGGTAGTCGCTTCCCGGGCGCTCGACGACGTTGCGCACGGCTCCGAGGAACCGGGTCTCCGTGGGGGCACCGACGACCTCCGCGGCGAGCGCGCGGATCGTGACCGAGCCGTCGAGGTCGTCGCCGTCCGTCGACCGTGTCGGGAGGTCGAGCTTTCCCGTCTCCGAGCGGGGGACGCAGTAGACCTCGTCACCGCGACGGAGGAGCAGCCTCACCATCGACATCGGTCGCGGCGGACTGTCTCGCCGCACGACTTCGGCCCGGCCGCCCGGCGGGAGCCACGGGGCGTCCGCCGTCACGCGGACGACGGTCTCGTGCTCGGCATCCATCCCGTGAGCGTATCGGGCGGTCTCGTGGAGGGGCGCTTCGACAGGCTCAGCGACCCACGGAACCAGCTCAGCACCCAGGAGCAACTGGGTCCCTGAGCCTGTCGAAGGGCCCCACCGCATGGGCAGGAAAGGCGAAGCCGCCCTCCCCCGGGGGTGGGGAGGACGGCTTCTGTGGGGAGTGGAGCGGGGGTTACGACTCCACGCGGCGGCGGAGCACCAGCACGCCACCGGCGGCGAGCAGGAGCAGCAGCACCGCGATCGCGGCGATCGGCACGGTTCCACCGGTTCCGGCGAGGCCGTCTCCGCCACCACCGCCACCGACCGGGGCGGCGGTGACCGTGAGGGCACCCTCCGCGGTGAGGCCCGAGTCCGCTCCGACGGCGATCAGCGTGTGGGCGCCGACCTCCGCGTTCGCCGGGATGGTCACCTGGAGTCGGAATGCTCCGGACTCGTCGGCGACGGCATCCGTCAGGTGGATCGGATCGGAGTGCAGCGTCAGCGAGACGATCTCACCCGACGCGAACCCACGACCGGTGACCTCCACCGTGCCACCCTGCTGCACGGTCGACGCTCCGATCACGAGCTCGGCCTCGAGCACCGGGGTGTCTCGCACGTCGATCGTGAGCGGCGCAGACTCCGAGGCGCGGAACGCCGTGTCGTCGGACGGCACGAACCGGGCGACGTAGGTGTGCGCACCCGAGGTCGCGATGGTGACGTCGGCCGTGGCCGTGCCACCGGTGACCTCCGCCGAGCCGACGATCTCGTCGCCCTCGAAGAAGTCGACCTTGCCGGCGGCGCCCGCGGGCTTCACCGTCGCGATCAGCGGGATCGACTCGCCCGCGACCGGGTCGTCCGATCCGGCAGCCAGCGAGACCGAGGTGTTGCGCGGGACGGTCGAGTCGACCGCCACCTGCAGCGTTCCGCGAGCCTCGACCTTCGAGACGTCGCCGAGCGCCACCACCGGGTGGGCACCGTCGATGGCATCCACCGGAACCGTGATCTCGGCGTTGATCGCACCGTTCACATCGGACTTCACGACGACCGGGGTCTCCGAGTCGATGCGCACCGACACGTTCTCCTCGGCGGCGAAGCCCGAACCCGTGACGGTCACCCGGTCACCAGGGGCCACCGTGCCATCGGGCACCTGGATCTCGGGAGCGTACTCGGGCTCGGGGTCGACGACCCCGATCTCGAGCCGCGCATCGGCCGACCGCACGCCGTCGTCAGCCGTGACCGTCACCGTGTAGGTACCGGCGGTGGCGTAGGTGTGCGTTCCCGTGACCGCGCCGTCGGCGATCGTCACCTCGGCGACGGGGGTTCCGTCACCCCAGTTGACGAGAGCCGACGTCTCGCCCTGACCACCGGCGACCGTCGCGAGCGTCGCGTCGAACTCCTCGTCGGTGACCTGACCGTCGACCGTTCCGGCCGTGACGCTCAGGGGAGCGGCTGCCGTACGGTCGCCGTCCGAGGCGAGGGCGAAGATGTGCACGCGTCCGTCGTTGAGCGAACCCGCCTCCTTCGGCATCGTGAGCGACTCGACGACCTTCGGTGCACCGTCTCCGTCGACCGCGAGCGGGATGCCGGCGGTGGCGTAGATCGCGGTGTTCTTCACCGAGCCCTCGGGGCCCGTGCCCGAGAGGCGGCCTTCCGAGATCGTCAGCACCGTGTTGCCCTTGTAGGGGTTTCCGGATGCTCCGACCCAGTCGCCGAGGCTGATCGTCACCTGCTGCGTCGTGCCGTCGGTGAAGTGCAGCGTCGCGACCGAGTCGCGGTTGCTCTCGGTGGCGGTTCCGATGAACGCGATCTGCGTGGCACCGGCGCCGAGCGACACCTTGACCGTCTGACCCTCGCCCGTGATGTTGTCGGGCTGGCCGGCCGGGATCGCGGGCAGGTCGTAGGTCAGCGTCGTGTTCGGGATCGTCAGGGTCTGACCCTGCACGAAGCCGTCGGCGTTGATCTTGTCGCGGAAGTAGCCGTGACCCTGCGAGTCGCAGTTCGCGGCCGTGACGTTGAGGTCACCGATGCAGACGTTGTTGAAGGCGCCCACCAGCGTCTCGTCGCGGAACGCGGTCACCGTCGCGGTGGTCTGCGCCACCGCTCCGGCCGAGTCCCGCACCGTGACGGCTGCCGAGTACGTTCCGGGCGTCGTGAAGGTGTGCGGGGCGCTCACCTTCCAGCCACCCAGGTCGTCGCGCGTCAGCTTCACGTCGGTCACCGCGACACCGTCGCCGTAGTCGACCGTGACGGTGTAGCCGGAGGCATCCGTCTCGGTCCCGACGATCGTGGCGAGGGTTCCCGTGAACTCGGTGTCGACGGCGACGCGCTGCGGCGAGCCCGCCGAGATCGCGAGACCGTCGGCGGCGGATGCCGAGGCGAACAGCTCGACCTCCGAGAGCGCGAGCGTCGCGGCATCCGTCTTCAGCGTCAGCCTCACGCTCGTGAAGCCGTCCTGGTTCGCGGTCGTGAACGGTCGGGTCTGCGTGTCCCAGGTGAAGGACTGCGCCGTGCGGCTGTCGATCTCGGTCCAGGTGGTGCCGTCGACCGAGCCCTCGAGCGTCCAGCTCGACGGCGCGTTCGCCCTGTTCGCACTCGTGAGCGTGTACTGGCCGATCGAGACCGGACCGGACTGCGAGGTCCAGACGAGTTCGGCGGTGTCGCCCGTGAACGCCACGTTCGAGCTCATGTTGTCGTCGACGAGCGACCCGACGGGGGTTCCGTCGGTGGCCTTCAGCACGCCGCGTCCGGCCTTCGTCGCGTCGACCAGGGTCGTGGGTACGTCGAGCTCCTCACCGAGGTCCTTCGCACCCCACGCCGAGGGGGTGTCGCTCATCGTGAAGTCGAGCGTTCCGCCCGCGCGGACGAGGTCGCCGTCGAAGGTGGTCTCGGTGATCGGGGTGCCGTTGATGCTGGCGCCCGCCACGTAGTCCTTGCCCGCGGACGCCCCGGGGGCGTTGATGACGAGCTTCTTGCCGCCGATGTTCAGCGTCGCGCTGTCGAACAGCGGGGTGCCGATCGTGTAGTCGCCGGAGCCGACCTCGAGCGGGTAGAAGCCGAGGGCCGAGAACACGTACCAGGCCGAGAACTCGCCGTTGTCCTCATCGCCCGGGTAGCCCTGGCCGATGTCGTCGCCGATGAAGAGGCGGTCCTGGATGTCGCGGATCAGCTCCTGCGCACCCGAGGGGTCGCCCGCCTCGGCGAGCACGTAGGGGATGTGGTGCGCGATCTGGTTCGACATGCCGAGCATGCCCAGTCGCACGTCACGCGCCTCGCGCGCCTCGTGGATGCCGGAGTAGTCGGCCTTCTCGCGCACGGTGAGGAAGTCGTGCATGACGTCGACCAGGCCCTGGCGTCCGCCGTAGAGCGCGGCCAGGCCGTCGACGTCGTGCGGCGCGTGGAAGCCGAAGGTCCAGGCGCTCGCCTCGGTGAAGGCACCGCCCCACGCCTTCTTGTCGAAGTCGGCGCCCGAGGTCCACGAGCCGTCTGCGTTGCGCGAGGTGAACGTGCCCGCCTCCGGGTTGAACATCTCGCCGTAGTGCTCGGCGCGCGCCTCGAAGTACGTCGCCTCCTCCTTCAGCTGAGCGACGCGGTCGGCGGGGGTGTTCGGGTCCTCCGACAGGGCTTTCGCCATCTCGGCGATACCGAAGTCGTTGATGTATCCCTCGAGACCCCACGACGCGCTCTCGTGGGTGGTGGCCTCGGTGTAACCGAGGAAGATCGACTGCCCGAGTCCTTTGCGGCCGACGGCGTTGGATGCCGGCAGCACGGTCGCGTTCTTGACCGCGGCGTCATAGGCCTCGAGTGCCGTGTCGGTGCTCAGCGCACCGGCGAGGTACGCCTCGGCGAACGCGACGTCGGAGCTCGTGCCGGTCATCAGGTCGGCGTAGCCGGGAGACGACCAGCGCGCGATCCATCCGCTGTCGCGGTACTGCTGCACGAAGCCGTCGACGAGCTCTTCGGTCACGTCGGGGTAGAGCATCGAGTACAGCGGCCAGGCGGTGCGGTACGTGTCCCAGAAGCCGTTGTTGACGTAGATCTTGCCGTCGACGATCTTGGCGTTGGTCTGGGTGTCGCTCGCCGAGCCGGTCGTGCCGGCCACGGGGCTCGCGTACTGGTAGACCGGGTCGGCCTCGGTGCCCGTGTTCTCGAACTGCGAGTTCGGGTAGAGGTTGAGCCGGTACAGGCTCGAGTAGAGCGTGATGAGCTGCGTGTCGGTCGCCCCCTGCACTTCGTCGACGACGGAGAGGCGCTCGTTCCAGGCATCCTTCACCGCAGTGTGGGCGTCGTCGAACGAGACGCCCTCGAGCTCGAAGGCGTGGTTCTTCTTCGCCTGGTCCTGCGAGATGAACGACGACGAGATGCGCAGCTCGACCGAGCGGTCACCGGTCGTGTCGAACGAGGCGTAGCGGGCGGTGCCGTTGCGGTCGCCGACGGTCGTCGGGCCGGCCGTCGCGGGTGCGCGGTCGAAGGTGCCGTAGACGAACATGCGGGTGCGTCCGGGCCAGCCGGAGCCGCCGTCGACCCAGCCGCTGACCGTGTCGCCCGTGATCGACAGCTTCGACGAGTTCACGAGCTGATCGATGAGGATCGAGCTGGCGTTACCGGCGAACTCGAAGCGGTAGATCGCGCCGTGGTCGGTGGCGGTCACCTCGGTGCGGATGCCGTTGTCGAAGGTGACGTCGTAGATGTCGGGCCGCGCGATCTCGTTCTCGTGCGTGAACGTGAGCTTGCGGTCGTTCAGGTTCGAGGTCGGGTTGGCGTTCGCGGCGGGGAGCACGGCGAGCTGGTTGCGGTCACCCATCCAGATGCTCGGCTGGTGCGAGAAGCCGATGCCGTTGAGGCCGGGCTTGTTCTGCGCGTTGTTGGCGCGCTGGTACTGGTAGATCGTGCCGGTGTTGTCGGCGTTCGTCATCGGGGTGATGAAGTTGAAGCCGTTGGGCCATGCCGTCGCGGGCAGGTTGTTGCCGCGGGAGAAGCCGCCGGTCGAGTTCGTGCCGCGGCGGGTGTCGACGTACGACACGAGTCCGTCGGAGTCGTCGAGCGGGGTCGCGGCGTCGATCTCGACGTCGTCGAGCCAGCCGGTGAACGCGGTGGCCGCGGTCGGCGCCTCGATGTTCTTCACGTCCGCGCCCGGGTGGGAGTACGTGAAGCGGATGTCTTCGACGGTGCGGCCCTCGAAGGCTCCGAGGTCGACGGTGACCTTGTTCCACTGGTTGGGCCAGAGCCTGTTCGAGCGGCCCTGCTCGGTGGCGGTGACGGGGTAGCCGTACGAGTCGGTCACGCCGGGGGTGGCGGCGAGGGTGGTGCCGTCGTCGAAGGCGAGATCGACGGCCACGAAGGTGGCCGCATACGTCTGCTCGCCGTCGAGCACGGGGAAGACGAGGTACGACAGCTGGCTGTCGCCGTCGACGGTCACATCGACGTTCTCGTAGAGGGTGGTGGTCGACGATGCTGCGCCGGCGTCGAGGTGACGGCCCGAGTACTGCACGGCCTTGGTGCCGGTGAATCCGACTCCGGTCTTGGCGGTGTCGGATGCCGTGGGGCCGTTGCCGACGACGAGACGCAGGTCGCTCGCGGCGGGTGCTCCATTGCTCACCGCGATGGGCTCGAAGTCGGCGAGCTGGATGAGGTTCGTGGTGGGAGTGCGGTTCTCGGTGATGTCGAGACGGTAGTAGAGGAACGGCGCGCTCGGCGCAGCCAGTTCGAACGTGCGGGTCTGGCCGCGCGCGGTGAACATCTCGCCGGTCCGCTCGTCGACCGGGGTCCAATCGGTGCCGTTGTTCGAGCCCAGCACGCGGAAGTTCTTGGGGTCGCGCTCCTGCGCGTCGCCACCCGAGGTGAGCGTGTACTTCTGCAGCGGCTGAGCGGCGGTGAGCTGGTACTGCAGCCACCCCTTGTTCACGAAGGCGAGCCACTTGGTCGAGGCGTTGGCGTCGGCGGCGAACACGGCGGCTTCGTTCGGCGCGTTCTGCGCCGAGGCCGTGACGCCGTTCGGCGCGATCGCGGGAAGCATGCTGCCCGGGGCGAAGCGGTCGCCGGTGATGTTGACGGCTTCACCGGTGCCCGCGAGCGCGGGCACGGCATCCGTCGATTCGAAGGACGACGAGAACGTCCCTCCTGCTGCAGCCGCCGCGGGGAGCGGCGTCAGCATGGCCAGGGTCACCGTCAGGGCGGCGCCGGCGGCCGCCCAGATGCGACCTGCGGGTCGTTCGTTCCTCTTACGGGGAACAGTCATGGTTGCTCCTCAAACTCCACTGCGGTGTGTCGTTCGCCTGTCGCAGATACCGGGGGGCGGGCTGCGCGACGTTTATGACATCGCTGTCATAGATCGAGACACTAACACAGCGGATGCCGTGGGCGGAAGATGCATCCCCCATCGGATGACCCGTCATAATGAGCAGATCGCTCGAGGCGACAGAGGAACAGATGACACCACAGGAAGACGGGGCCGCACCCCGCCCCACGCTCGCGCAGGTCGCCGCGCGCGCCGGCGTGAGCCTGAAGACGGCATCGCGTGCACTCGGAGGCGAGTCGTACGTCAGCGAGAAGACGCTCACGAGCGTGCTCGCCGCGGCCGCCGAACTCGACTACCAGCGCAACGCCGCCGCGAGCCTCCTCGCCAGCGGACGCCTCGCGGATTCGCTCGGACTCATCACCGGAGACTTCACCAACCCGTTCTACTCGGCCCTCGCCCAGGCCGTCGAAGACGAGATCCGCCCCCGCGGCATGCACCTGTCGGTGGCGAACTCGCGCGAGTCCGCCGAGCAGGAGAAGCGCGTCGCGCACGACCTCGCCGACCGGCAGACCAAGGCGGTCATCACGGTCTCGGCGATGACCGACCACGCCGACTACGCGACGCTGCAGGCCCGCGGCATCCCGGTCGTCTTCGTCGACCGCCCGGCCGAGAATCTCGCCGCCGACTCCGTCGTGTTCGACAACCGCGAAGGCGGGCGCCTCGTCGCCCAGCACCTGATCGATCGCGGACACCGACGCATCGCGTTCATCGGCGACTACGCCTGGCTGCCCACGTACCGCGCCCGCCTCGCCGGCATGGGCGACGTGCTCGACGGGTCCCCGGTCGCCTGGCGCGAGCTGCTGCGCACCGACGCGCACGACGTCGCATCGTCACGGGAGTGCGTGCGCGAACTGCTCGCCCTCGACGAACCTCCGACCGCGATCGTGGCCGGCAACAACCGCGTCCTTCTCGGTGTCATGGAGGAGATCGCGGCGACCGATGCCCCGCCCGCCGTGATCGGCTTCGACGACCCGGAGTGGGCGACGGTGCTCGGCATCAGCGTCGTGACCGGCGACGTCGAGGAACTCGGGCGGTCGGCCGCGCGCCTGGCTCTCGCACGCCTCGGCGACCGCACCCGCAAACCTGAGAGCGTGGTCGTGCCGATGCGCCTCATCGAGCGGACGTCGACCCGCTCGCAGTGATTCACTGAGAGTCAAGACACGCCTCGGGCGCGCAGTCGCGTGCGGCATGTCGTGACCCCTCACGGGTGAACAGGGGCGGTGGCGTGCGTTGTCGCGGCGAGCGCATCGGCCAGGGGAACGAGATCGGCCATCGTCACCGGCCGCGGTGGCTGCGCCTCGACCACGCGCACGGCGGCGAGCGCCGTCAGGCGCCCGGTCGCCTCGGACTGCCCGCGGCCCGAGGCCTCGTTCCGCTCGCCCGTGCGGCGGTTCCGCGCGACGACGTGCCAGGCATCCGTTCCCACGTGGGGCGCCATCGTGAGGGCGCCGCGGAACGCCGGCATCCGCCCGACCAGCTCGAGCGCACCGGTCATCACGGCCGATCCGAGGGTCAGGTAGGAGCGGATGCTTGGGGCATGCGGCCCCCCGAGCAGAACGTGATCGGGGAAGTCTGCGCGCAGGTAGCGACGGGCCCGACCATCCGGCCCGAGCGCACGGATGCTCTCGTGGAAGTTGCGCACCATGCCGCCCTCGGGCGGGCGATGCAGATCGGTGCCGACGAGTCCGGCCGTCCACGCGACCGCGGCGGGTCCGTGCTGCTCGCCGCTGCCGAGCATCACGAGCACATCGACGTCGTCGCCCGTGCGAGTGCCGAGGGATCCCGCGAGCACCGTGCTGAGACCGGGCACGAGTCCGGCTCCGAGAACGACCGGTCCGGATGCCGTCAGCCGCAGCGCCTCGAGATAGGAGCCGGTGGCGGAGATGTCGACGAGGGGCGTGGCACCGGTCGCGGATGCGAGGTCGGCGCGCTCGATGCCCGAGGCGTTCACCACCACGTCGTGCTCGGCGGCGAGCGCGGCCAGCGGGGAGAGGTCGCCGCGCAGATCGATGCGGGCACCGTCGGACTCGGCACGGCTGGCGGCGGTGACGCGGTGCCCGTCGCGTTCCAGGTCTCGGCGGACGACGGTGCCGACGGCACCGCGGGCGCCGAGGAGCAGGGCCCTCATCGGATGCGGGGGTGGGAGGGGAGGGCGGACATGGTGCTCCTTCGTTCGGCGGGATCTCCATGGTCGGTTGCATCCGGTGGCGAGAGCCAGACGGTTTGCGGTTCCTGCAAAGATGAGGGGATGGATGCCGATACCGCTGACATTCTCGCCGCGATCGGCCCGCGCCTGCGCGCCCTCCGGCGGGCACGCGGACTCACCCTCACGTCACTCGGCGAGCTCGCCGGCCTCTCGATCAGCGTGCTGTCGCGACTCGAGACCGGCCACCGGCATCCGACCCTCGATCTGCTGATCCCGCTCGCGCGCGCCTACGAGGTGTCGCTCGACCGGCTGATCGGCGCACCCGAGACCGGTGACCCGCGCGTACACCTCGAACCCCAGCGGCTGATCGCCGGAGGAGTGGCCGTACCGCTGACGCAGCATCCGGGACGCGTGCAGGTGTTCAAGCACGTGCTCGGCCCCCGCGAGCCCGCGCTCGTGACACATCGTGGGCACGCCTGGATCTACGTGCTCGCCGGCACGCTACGACTGATCCTCGGAGCGGAAGAGCACGAGGTGGACCCGGGCGAGATCGTCGAGTTCGACGCCGCGACACCGCACTGGTTCGGGCCGGCCGACGGCCTGTCGGTCGAGATCCTGCACCTGTTCGGGCCGGAGGGCGAGCGGCCCGTGGCGCGCGACCTCTTCTCCCACCCGTGAGGGGTCAAGACACGCTGCACGCCCGGGTCGGGTCGCGGCGTGTTCTGACCCCTCATCGTCGGGTTCAGACGAGCGTGGACGCCCGCCGGATCTCCTGCTCGCGCAGGGCGTTCTCGACGGCCTCGACGTCGCGCACGGCGCCGCGGTCGGCCGACGTCGCCATCGCCGCGTAGGCGCGCAGCGCCAGCGAGACGGGGCGCTGCCGGTCGACGGGGCGGTAGCCACCGGCATCCAGCAGGCGCGCACGGCGCTGCTCGAGCTCGGGCTCGCTGACCTCGAGGGTCATGCCGCGGGTGGGGATGTCGATCGAGATGACGTCGCCGTCCTCGACGAGCGCGATCACACCGCCGGATGCCGCCTCGGGCGAGACGTGTCCGATCGACAGACCCGAGGTGCCGCCCGAGAATCGGCCGTCGGTGATCAGCGCGCACACCTTGCCGAGTCCACGGCCCTTGAGGAACGAGGTCGGATGCAGCATCTCCTGCATGCCCGGGCCACCCTTCGGGCCCTCGTAGCGGATGACGACCACGTCGCCCGGCTGGATCTTCTTGCCGAGGATCTTCGCGACCGCCTCCTCCTGCGACTCGCACACGACCGCCGGCCCCGAGAACACCAGGATCGACGGGTCGACACCCGCGGTCTTCACGACGGCGCCGTCGACGGCCAGGTTGCCACGCAGCACGGCCAGACCACCGTCGACCGAGTAGGCGTGGTCGACGTCGCGGATGCATCCGTTCTCGCCGTCCTCATCGAGAGCCGCCCAGCGCTCCGACTGCGAGAACGCGCTCGACGAGCGCACGCCACCGGGAGCCGCGAACCACAGGTCCTTCGCGACGTCGGTGGCCTTGCCGCCACGGATGTCCCAGTCATCGAGCCACGACGCGAACGACTCCGAGTGGATGGTGCTGACGTCTTCCTTCAGCAGACCGCCGCGACGCAGTTCACCGAGCACGGCGGGGATGCCGCCCGCGCGATGCACATCCTCCATGTAGTACATGCGGCCGTAGGCCGGGTTCGGGGCGATCTTGGCGAGGCAGGGCACGCGACGCGAGATCGCATCGATCTCGTCGAGGCCGAAGTCGATCCCGGCCTCGTGGGCGGCGGCGAGCAGGTGCAGGATCGTGTTCGTCGATCCGCCCATCGCGATGTCGAGCGCCATCGCGTTCTCGAACGCGGCGAAGCTCGCGACCTCACGCGGCAGCACCGAACGGTCGTCCTCGTCGTAGAAGCGACGGGTGATCTGCACCGCGACCTCGCCGGCCTTCTCGTACAGCGCGCGACGAGCAGTGTGGGTGGCGAGCACCGAACCGTTGCCCGGCAGGGCGAGTCCCAGCGCCTCGACGAGGCAGTTCATCGAGTTGGCGGTGAACATGCCCGAGCACGACCCGCAGGTCGGGCAGGCGTTCTCCTCGATGCGCTGGATGTCGGCATCCGACACCGTGTCGTTCGCCGCCTCGGAGATCGCGTCGACCAGATCGAGGGTGCGCACGCTGCCATCGACGAGCGTCGCGCGACCGGCCTCCATCGGACCACCCGACACGAACACCGTCGGGATGTTCAGACGCAGCGCCGCCATGAGCATGCCGGGCGTGATCTTGTCGCAGTTCGAAATGCACACGAGCGCGTCGGCCTGGTGCGCGTTGACCATGTACTCGACCGAGTCTGCGATCAGGTCGCGCGAGGGCAGCGAGTAGAGCATGCCGCCGTGGCCCATGGCGATGCCGTCGTCGACGGCGATGGTGTTGAACTCGCGGGGGATGCCGCCCGCCGCCGAGATCGCGTCGGAGACGATGCGTCCGACCGGCTGCAGGTGCGTGTGGCCGGGCACGAACTCGGTGAAGCTGTTCGCCACGGCGATCATCGGCTTGCCGAAGTCGGCGGCGTTGACGCCGGCGGCGCGGAAGAGGGCACGGGCTCCGGCGGCGTTGCGGCCATGCGTGACGGTGCGGGAACGAAGAGGGGTGGGCATGGTTCCACCTTCGTGGGACGGGACGGATGCCGGAAGACGGCGCTGACACTAGTAGTGAGAGCACTAGGTTTGTTCTGTGGCCGTGGACGAGGAGCAGCGCAAGGAGCTGGGGGCGTTCCTGCGCGCCCGGCGCGAGCAGCTCGACCGCAGCGCCTACGGCTTGCCGCCCGCCGGTCGCGGCCGCACGATCGGTCTGCGCCGCGAGGAGATCTCGTACCTCTCGGGCGTCAGCGTCACCTGGTACACCTGGCTCGAGCAGGGTCGCGACATCAATCCCTCGCGGCAGGTACTGGATGCCGTCGCCACCGCGCTGCACCTGACCGTGGCCGAACACGACTACGCGCTGCGCCTGGCGGGGTTCGCGCCCGCACGACCGGGGACGGGCGAGGCGGTCGAAACCGCACCGGCCCACGTGCAGCGCTTCCTCGATGCGCTGGAGGAGCACCCGGCCTACGCGCTCGCGCCCGACTGGGGCGTCGCCGGGTGGAATGCCGCCTACGAGGCGCTCTATCCGAACGTCGCCACCACCCCGCCCGAGAAGCGCAACCTGCTCTGGCTGATCTTCACCGACCCCGCCGTGCGCGACCTGCTCGACGATTGGGACGACACCAGCCGCCGCTTCCTCGCCGAGTTCCGCGCCGAGGCGGGGCCGCGACTCGGCGATCCGCGCTATCGCGACCTCGTCGGACGCCTGATGGAGGCGAGCCCGGAGTTCCGCGAGCGCTGGGAGAGCCACGACGTGCGCGGGTTCGAATCGCGCGAGCGCGTGTTCCGGCATCCGTCACTGGGCCGGCTCGTGTTCGAGCATCACCAGCTGCGGCCGTCCGACCAGACCGACATCCAGCTCGTCGTCTACACCCCCGCGGATGCGGCGGCCCGCGCGAGGTTCTTCCGTCGCCGCGACTGAGGTCGTGTTGAGACGCTTCGACAGGCTCAGCGAGCCAAGCAACTGGGTCCCTGAGCTTGTCGAAGGGTCCCGTCCCGAGGAACTCAGCCCTCGCCCGGCTCGATCCGCTTGCCCAGCAGCCCGTGCGTCGATTCGATCTCGACCTGCTCGTAGAGGCCGGCGTAGTTATCGCGGTGGTCGGGGTCGTCGGTGAGGTTCTCGCGGATGCGCATCTCCCACACGACGTTCTCGAAATCCGTCTCGAGCATCTCCTGCACGCGGCGGTGCAGTTCGTCGAAGACCTCGGGCGGGGCGAGGAATCCGATCGAGAGCTCGGCCAGGTCGAAGGTGCTCGCGTCGGTCAGGTCGCTTTTCTCGGTCATGCGCGCCAGGCTAGTCCCGGTACCTGCGTGTCATCCTCGCGAGGGGTCAGAACACGCCGTGCCCGGCGGACGATGACGGCGTGTCTTGACCCCTCAGCGGGGATGGACGCCTTTCCACCCGCGCGTCAAGACCCTTCACCTCGGCTGAAGCTCCGCGCAGAGTGACCCCATGGGCACCTTCACCGACCACCGCACCGAGCCCGAGCGCACCCCGGACGGCCATCACTTCGTGATCGACGGGCGACGCTGGCGCGCGACGGATCCGACGATCCCCGACTCGTTCCGGCAGGAGCTGGTCGACGAGCTGATGGCCGCGCGCCGCGCGGTCAAAGCCGGGGAGGCGGATGCTCGGGGGCGCGTGCAGGACGCGAAGGTCGCGCTCGGCGAGCGCGGGCACCCGTGGTGGGAGCAACGAACCGGCAGCGGATACGACGAGAGGATCGCCGCCGCCATCCGCACTCTCACGCGTCGACGGGAGGGCTCGTCGATCTGCCCGAGCGATGTCGCCCGCACCGTCGGAGGCGACACGTGGCGTGACTCCATGGACGACGTGCGCCGGATCGCCGGCTCCCTCGCCGCACAGGGCGACATCGTCGTCACGCAGAAGGGCGAGCCCGTGCGCATCGATCACGTACGCGGACCGGTGCGGATCAGCGCCATCCACTGAGAGGGCAGACCTGTCACTCGACCCGCTGGAGGGCGACGGCGTAGACGGTGGGGGCTCCGTCGAGATCGAGCACCACGCTCATCCCGGTTCCCGTCGTGGTGAGGTCGAAGGCGATGGTGGCGTTCGTGCACTCGATCGGGTCGGTGCTCGGGTCGCTCTCGAGCTCGCCCGCCTGGAGGGTGATCGTGCCGTCACCGCGGCAGGCGATCTGCCCCTGGTACGTGCCGGCGGGCACCGACGTGAAGCTCGTCAGGTGGTGCGCGGAGGCGTGCTCGCCCAGCCACCCCGAGAACGTGCCGGTCCCCTGGGCGTCGTCGGCCCAGATGATGGCGGTGTCCGCCCAGTCCTTGATGTCGTCGACGGGAATCGGCAGCAGGGCCGCGTCGGTGTCGGCATCCGCGGTCGGGGCGGGCGTCGGGGTCGGGGCGGCCGAAGCGGATGTCGAGGGTGCAGGCGTCTCGACATCCGTCGGCGCACCCGTGCACCCGGTGAGGGCGATGCCGACCGTCAGCACCGCCCCGATGGTGAGTCCTCGTCTGATGTCCATACGTCCCACGCTACGGAGGCCGACCCACGGGATCGAGTCGATCACCCGCACTCGGAGGAGGTACGGAGGTTCGGTCCGACGCTCAGGGTGCGGGCGGAGGCGGGAAGAGCGGCGATGTATCGGTGTACTCAGAATCCGGCAGCAGACGCCCGAAAAGTTCTTAACAGAGTTGTTAACACCTGTGGAAACGAGAAGGCCCCGCACATGGCGGGGCCTTCTCGAACTGTCTCAACACAGTGTGGAGCCTAGGAGATTCGAACTCCTGACATCCTGCTTGCAAAGCAGGCGCTCTACCAACTGAGCTAAGGCCCCGAGGGGTATTTCTTGAGTTGATGTGTGGGCCCACCAGGACTTGAACCTGGGACCTCTTCATTATCAGTGAAGCGCTCTAACCACCTGAGCTATGGGCCCGTCAACCTCCGAAACTTTACCGGAGATTCGCCGAAACTCCCAATCGAGCGCGGGGACCCGGGCGAGTCCCCGCGCTCGTGGGCGATCAGCGGCCCGGGCGAATGGTCACGCCACCGGCCGAGAGCGAGACCTCGATGCTGCGTCGGGCGCTCGCGGATTGCTCGACCCGAGCATCGAGGGATCCGGCATCCACGCTCTGGGTGATGTCGTACGCGACGTCCGGCACGGTGAGGTCGACCGACCCCGCGCTCACCTCGACCGTCGTGCGCGTCGGCGCGGTTCCGGTCAGTTCGACAGTGAGATCTCCCGCCGAGACGCTCAGCGACGCGTCGTCGACGTCGGCGAGGACGATGTCGGCACGGCCCGCGCTCATGTCGACCGCCAACGCGGTCGCCGACCCTTCGACGTCGAGCGCCCCCGCGCTCACGTCGATGTCGAGAGCACCGAAGTCGCCGACGACGTCGAGGCCCCCGGCGTCGAGCGTCAGGTCCGCGTCGATCGCATCGGCCCGCAGGCTCTCGGGCAGGGTCAGCACGGCGACCTCACCCCGACCGCCCCAGTCACCGAACCACCAGTCCCAACGATTGTCGGGACTGCGCACCACCAGTTCGTCGCCGTCGCGCTCGATGGTCCAGTCCGGGCCACGGCGGTTCGAGATGGCGAGCTCGGCCTGGTCGACGTCACCGAACTCCACGCGCAGGCTGCTGGCATCGGCGTCGACGGTGAGGGATTCGATCCCGTCGACGTCGATGCCCTGGACGGTGTCTCCGCCCGCGTTGCTCGCCACACTGATGTTGCTCGTGGCCGCGATCGCCGCGGTACCCGCCGTACCGACGAGAGCGATCCCGCCGACCACCGCGGTGATGATCGCGATCGCGGTGACCCCGCCCGAGCGTGCACCCGAACCGGTGGGTCCCGACGGAGCACTCGGGGGCGTGACGGATGCCGTCGGCTGGGCCGGCACCGACGCCGGCGGGGGAGTGAGCGGGGTGTGTCCGCCCTGGTAGTCGTTCTGGTCGGTGCTCATCGCGCCGCTCCGTTCTGGGTGGCCGGCGGGATGGGACCGCCGGTGTTCTCGATGTGGGCGAGGGCGGCGAGCACGCGGCGGTTTCCCGACTCGTCCTGCTCGAACCCGAGCTTCTGGAAGATGGAGGTGATGTGCTTCTCGACGCTCGCCTCCGAGACGAAGAGGAGTCCGGCGATCGCCTGGTTCGACTTGCCCTCCGCGATCAGCGCCAGCACGGTGCGTTCGCGCTCGGTGAGCCGCAGCATCCGGTCGTCGCGATTGCGCCGCGTGAGCAACTGCGCCACCACCTCGGGATCGAGCACGGTCGCCCCCTCGGCGATGCGCTGCACCGACTGCAGGAACTCGGCGACGTCGGCGACCCGGTCCTTGAGCAGGTACCCCAGCGGGCCGCCCTGTGCGGCGATCAGATCCGAGGCGTAGCGCTCCTCGACGTACTGCGAGAGCACGAGGAGCGCGAGCGACGGATGCGTCGACCGCAGTCCCAGCGCCGCACGGATGCCCTCGTCGGTGAACGTCGGGGGCAGGCGCACGTCGAGGATGCAGAGTTCCGGATCCGTCGTGGCGACCGCCTCGGTCAGCCCCGAGGTGTCGGGGAGCGCCGCGACCACCTCGTGGCCGGCGTCCTCGAGCAGACGCACGAGACCTTCGCGCAGCAGGACCGAGTCCTCGCAGATCAGGATGCGCATGGCACGTTCACCTCCAGGCTGGTCGGGCCGCCCTGCGGGCTCTCGAGGCGGAAGGTCCCTCCCGCGGCGAGCACGCGGTTGGCGATGCCGTCGAGTCCGCCACCGGGCTGCACCTGAGCGCCACCCATGCCGTTGTCCTCGACGCGGGCCCAGAGGGTGTTGCCCTCGCGGATGCGCACCGTCACTCGCGCTTCGCTGGCCCGCGAGTGCTTCGCCGCGTTGGTCAGCGACTCGGCGATCGAGAAGTACACCGCTGCCTCCGCCTCACGACTGCATCGACCGTCCATGCGGACGTCGAGCGATACCGGGATGTGCGAGCGACCGGCGAGTGCCGACAGGGCCGCGTCGAGTCCCCGGTCATCGAGCACCGAGGCATGGATGCCGCGGGCGAGCTGTCGGAGTTCGGTGATGGCGGCCTTCGTGGACGTGTGCGCCTCGGCGATCAGGTCCTTCGCCGCATCGGGATCCGTCTCGATCTTCTGCTGGGCGAGCCCGAGCGTCATGCCGACCGAGACGAGTCGGGGCTGGACGCCGTCGTGCAGGTCGCGTTCGATGCGCGTGCGTTCGACATCGGCGGCGCGCACGGCTCCCTCACGCTGTGCGGTGGTCGCGCGTACCTGCTCGGTGAGCTCGGCCTCACGGCTGCGCACCACGATGGCGAGCGACAGCGTGCGGTGGAGAAGGGCGAGCCCGATCATGCCGGCGAGCGACGCGGCGATCCCGAGGATGCCGACGAGCGGGGCCCAGGCGACGAGCAGAGCGCCACCGCCGAACGGGCCGACCACCGATTCCGCGGAGGTGAGGGGCGCGAACGAGATCACGACCGACCACGCGAACGCGGCGGCGAGACGCAGCACGATGAACCCGAGGATCACCGCGATGGCGAAGTTCGCCAGTGCCCGCCACATGCGTCCGTCGATCGTCTGGCGTCCGAGAGCACGAAGCCACCCGCCGAAACCGGGCCGTTCGCGAGGCCGCAGACGGAGGGGGGAGATCGGCACCCGGTAGAGAGCACCGACACGGGCGACCTCGAACCAACCGACGCCGAACAGCGCGTAGACCAGGCCGACGAGGAAGACCACTCCGATCCCGAAGGCGAAGAGCAGCCCGAGGCCGGTTCCGAGTATCCCGATGAGGGTCGCGTTGATGATGCCGCCGATGACGCCCACTCCCGCGAGATGCAGGATGGTGAGCGGGATCCTCAGCGGCGGCTTCACGGCCGTCGCCTGCGGCGGGGTCGCAGTCTGTGTCGTCATGATTCCAAGGTACGGGCGCGCAGATCGCGCGGACACCGAGGAACCCGGACACCTGGGTTCGGGTTTTCCCTACCCCAGGGACGACGGAGGGGCGGATGCCGCAGCATCCGCCCCTCCATGAAAATCGGTCAGTTCGACATGAAGCCGACGAGCAGGCCGCCGGTGACCTTGACCGCGAGGTTGTAGATACCCGCGATCACGGCGCCGAGCACCGTGAAGACGATGAGATTGAGGATCGCGACGACGGCCGCGAACGCCATGACCTGCGGAAGACCGACGACCTCGGTGAGGATGAACGCGTTGTCGGTGAGGCTCGCGATGAAGTCCTCAGCGGTCGACATCACGTTCGTCGCCTGCAGCACCAGGAAGACCAGGAAGAACGACACCATCGTGACGACCGCGAGGGCCACCGCTCCGAGGAACGAGAGCTTCACGGCCGACCAGAAGTCGACGTAGACCAGGCGCAGGCGAACCTGCTTGCCACCGGTCTTACGGGTGGATTTCTTCGCGAGCTTGTCGGCTACCGTGCTCATGCGTCCGTGCTCTCCTCGGGGGTCTCTGTCGTCTCGGTGACGTCTGCTGCGGCATCCGCCTCATCCGTTTCGTCTTCGTCGGAGAGGCCACGTTCGCCGTTGCGGGCGATCGCGAGGATCCGGTCGGCTTCCGTCGTCCGGGCGAACACCACTCCCATGGTGTCTCGGCCCTTGGCGGGCACCTCGGCCACGGCAGAGCGTACCACCTTGCCGCTGGACAGAACCACAAGGACCTCGTCGTCTGCGGAGACGATCAGACCGCCCGCGAGAGTGCCCCGATCGTCATGCAGCTTGGCCACCTTGATGCCGAATCCGCCGCGTCCCTGGACGCGGTATTCCTCGACGGCGGTGCGCTTGGCGTACCCGCCGTCGGTGACCACGAACACGAACTTGCCGGGGGCGGCGACGGATGCCGAGAGCAGACTGTCACCCTCGCGGAACTTCATGCCCTTCACACCCGCGGTCGCGCGACCCATCGGGCGCAGCGCCTCATCGGTGGCCTGGAAGCGCACCGACATGCCCTTGCGGCTGATGAGGAGGATATCGTCCTCGGCATCGACGAGCAGAGCGCCGACCAGCGCATCGTCGTCGTTCAGACGGATCGCGATGACGCCGCCCTGACGGTTGGTGTCGTACGCCTCGAGACGGGTCTTCTTGACGAGACCGTTGTGCGTGGCGAGCACCAGGTACTCGGCGACCGCGTAGTCGCGGATGTCGAGGATCTGCGCGATGCTCTCGTCGGGCTGCATCGCCAGCAGGTTGGCGACGTGCGTGCCCTTCGCGTCGCGGCCGGCCTCGGGCACCTCGTAGGTCTTGGCGCGGTAGACGCGACCCTTGTCGGTGAAGAACAGCAGCCAGTGGTGCGTCGTCGTGACGAAGAAGTGCTCGACGATGTCATCCGCGCGCAGCTGGGCGCCCTTGATGCCCTTGCCGCCGCGGTGCTGGGAGCGGTAGTTGTCGCTGCGCGTGCGCTTGATGTAACCATCGCGCGTGACGGTGACGACCATCTCCTCCTCGGCGATGAGATCTTCCATCGAGACGTCGCCGTCGTAGCCGTGCAGGATGTGCGTGCGGCGCTCGTCGCCGAACTTGTCGACGATCCCGGTGAGCTCCTCACGGATGATCGTGCGCTGACGACCCTCATCGGCGAGGATCGCCTTGTAGTCCGTGATGAGCGCTTCGAGCTCGGTCGCCTGGTCGATGATCTTCTGACGCTCGAGCGCGGCCAGGCGGCGCAGCTGCATCTGCAGGATCGCGTCGGCCTGGATCTCGTCGATGTCGAGGAGCTTCTGGAGTCCCTCGTTCGCTTCCTGCGTGGTCTGCGATCGACGGATGAGTGCGATGACCTCGTCGAGGGCGTCGAGCGCCTTGAGGTAACCGCGCAGGATGTGCATCCGCTTCTCGGCCTCGTTGAGGCGGAACTGCGTGCGGCGCACGATCACTTCGATCTGGTGCGCGATCCAGTGGCTGATGAACCCGTCGATCGCGAGGGTGCGGGGCACACCGTCGACGATCGCGAGCATGTTCGCGCCGAAGTTCTCCTGCAGCTGCGTGTGCTTGTAGAGGTTGTTCAGCACGACCTTCGCGACGGCATCGCGCTTGAGCACGACGACCAGGCGCTGACCCGTGCGGTCGGACGACTCGTCGCGGATGTCGGCGATGCCGGTGATCTTGCCGTCACGGGCGAGATCGCCGATCTTGACCGCGACGTTGTCGGGGTTCACCTGGTACGGCAGCTCGGTGATGACGAGGCACGTGCGGCCCTGGATCTCCTCGACGCTGACGACGGCGCGCATCGTGATCGATCCGCGGCCGGTGCGGTACGCCTCGTGGATGCCCTTGGTGCCGAGGATCTGTGCGCCGGTCGGGAAGTCCGGGCCGGGAACGCGCTGGATCAGGCCGTCGAGCAGCTCTTCACGGGTGATGCCGGGGTTGTCGAGCGCCCAGAGAGCGGCCTCCGAGACCTCGCGCAGGTTGTGCGGCGGGATGTTGGTGGCCATACCGACCGCGATGCCGACGGAACCGTTGACCAGCAGGTTCGGGAATCGGGCCGGGAGGACCGTCGGCTCCTGGGTCTGACCGTCGTAGTTGTCGGTGAAGTCGACGGTGTCTTCTTCGATGTCGCGCACCATCTCGAGCGCGAGGGGAGCCATCTTGGTCTCGGTGTACCGAGGGGCGGCGGCACCCATGTTGCCGGGCGAGCCGAAGTTGCCCTGACCGAGCGCCAGCGGGTAGCGCAGCGACCACGGCTGAACGAGACGCACGAGGGCGTCGTAGATCGCCGAGTCACCGTGCGGGTGGTACTGACCCATGACCTCGCCGACGACGCGGGCGCACTTCGAGAACGACTTGTCGGGGCGGAACCCACCGTCGTACATGCCGTAGATCACGCGGCGGTGCACCGGCTTGAGGCCGTCTCGTACATCCGGCAGCGCGCGACCGACGATCACGGCCATCGCGTAGTCGAGGTAGCTGCGCTGCATCTCGGACTGCAGATCGACCTGGTCGATCCGGCCGTGGTCGTGCTCGGGGACGGGGCGTTCTTCGTCAGTCATGTGTCATTTCCTGGGTTGCTGAGCTTGTCGAAGCATCCGGGACCCTTCGACAAGCTCAGGGACCCAGGGTGGCGCTAGATGTCGAGGAAGCGGACGTCCTTGGCGTTGCGCTGGATGAAGGTACGACGCGACTCGACGTCCTCACCCATCAGCACGCTGAAGATCTCGTCGGCGGCCGCGGCATCCTCGATCGTCACCTGACGGAGGGTGCGGGTGGAGTGATCCATCGTGGTCTCCCACAGCTCCTTGGCGTTCATCTCGCCGAGACCCTTGTAACGCTGGATGCCCGCATCCTTCGGGATGCGCTTGCCGTTGTCGAGGCCGTACTTGAGCAGCGCGTCGCGCTCGTCGTCGCTGAACACGTACTCGTGCGGCGAGTTCGACCACTTCAGGCGGTACAGCGGCGGCATCGCGAGGTACACGAAACCGGCCTCGATGAGTCCGCGCATGTAGCGGAACAGCAGCGTGAGCAACAGCGTCGTGATGTGCTGGCCGTCGACGTCGGCATCCGCCATCAGGACGATCTTGTGATAGCGGGCCTTCTCGATGTCGAAGTCCTCGCCGATACCCGTGCCGAAGGCCTGGATCATCGCCTGGACCTCTTTGTTGCCGAGGGCCTTGTCGAGGCGCGCGCGCTCGACGTTGAGGATCTTGCCGCGGAGCGCCAGGATCGCCTGCGTGTGCGGGTCGCGACCCTGCACCGCGGAGCCGCCGGCTGAGTCACCCTCGACGAGGAAGATCTCGCTGATCGACGGGTCCTTGCTCGTGCAGTCCTTGAGCTTGTCGGGCATCGCGGCCGACTCGAACACGCTCTTGCGACGTGCGGTCTCGCGTGCCTTGCGCGCGGCCATGCGAGCGGTCGCGGCGTCGATCGCCTTGCGGATGACATTCTTCGCCTGGCTCGGGTTGCGGTCGAACCAGTCGCCGAGCTGATCGCCGACGACCTTCTGGACGAACGCCTTCGCCTCGGTGTTGCCGAGCTTCGTCTTGGTCTGTCCCTCGAACTGCGGCTCGCCGAGCTTGATCGAGATGACGGCGGTCAGTCCCTCGCGCACGTCGTCGCCCGAGAGGTTGTCGTCCTTCTCCTTGAGCAGGTTGTTCGCGCGCGCGTACTTGTTGACCAGGGTGGTCAGCGCGGCGCGGAAGCCCTCTTCGTGGGTTCCACCCTCGTGGGTGTTGATGGTGTTCGCGTAGGTGAAGACGTTCTCGGTGTACGAGGTGGTCCACTGCATCGCGACCTCGAGCGAGATCTTGCGATCGGTGTCTTCCGACTCGAACGCGATGATCTCCTCGGTGACGACCTCGGCGTGACGAACCTTGTTGAGGTACTCGACGTAGTCGACGAGTCCGCGCTCGTAGAAGAAGACGTCACCGGGCTGCTTCTCGATCGTCTGCCCGGCCTCCTCGATCTCGTAGGTCGAGGAGGGACGCTCGTCGCTCAACTCGATGCGGAGCCCCTTGTTGAGGAACGCCATCTGCTGGAAGCGGGTGCGCAGGGTGTCGTAGTCGTACTCGGTCGTCTCGGTGAAGATCGATCCGTCGGCCCAGAAGGTGATCGCCGTTCCGGTCTCGTCGGTCGCCTCGCCCTTTTCGAGCTGCTGCTGCGGGGCGCCACCGTCGGCGAAGCTGTGCCGCCAGACGAAGCCCTTCTGCTTGACCTCGACCTCGAAGCGCGTCGACAGAGCATTCACGACCGAGGAGCCGACGCCGTGCAGACCGCCCGAGACGGCGTAGGCGCCGCCGCCGAACTTGCCACCCGCGTGCAGGATCGTGAGCACGACCTCGACGGTCGACTTGGTCGGGTCGGAGGAGTGCGGATCGACGGGGATGCCGCGGCCGTTGTCGACCACGCGCACGCCGCCGTCGGCGAGGAGGGTCACGAGGATCGTGTCGGCGTAGCCGGCCAGTGCCTCATCGACCGAGTTGTCGACGATCTCGTAGACGAGGTGGTGCAGACCGCGCGGACCGGTGGATCCGATGTACATACCCGGGCGCTTGCGCACGGCCTCGAGTCCCTCGAGGATCTGGATCGAGTCGGCCCCGTATTCGGGGAGCTCGTTCGCGGGTGCGTTCGATGTTTCTCCGGTCGCACCCGTCGAAGGGTCGGGGGTTCCCCCGGTGGTCGATTCGGACTCGTCGGCGGGGGATTCAGGCGTCATCAGAAGACATTCTCCACATCGATATTGCGAACTCCCAGTCTAGCCGGGTTTTCTCTCGAAATATCGCTCAACGGCCGCGTGTGGCCCTCTGAGAGGTTTTACCCCCTTGCATGGTGCCCTACCCGTAGGTATCGCGCGGACCCCGCCCTGGAACGACTCTGGGACCCCATTTCCAGGAGGGGACGTCCGGTCCGATGAAGCGGAGGTTCTCGACTCCGGCATCCGGATACCGTCGCCCGATCTCGGTGAGGATGGTCGCCCGCATGTACTGCAGGTTCTTCGCCCACGCCGTGGAATCGCACTTCACCGTCAGCAGCCCGCGCTCGAGCGATACCGGTTCCGAGTGCTTCGCGGTGTCGGCGCCGGCGAGATCGGCCCACTGACGCACGAGGTCTTCACGGGCGAGGGTGATCTGCCAACCGGAGTCGCGGCTGAGCTTGTCGAGCACGGCACCGAGGGCACCGGGGTCGCGACCCGGGGCGAAGGGCGCGTTCTCATCGTCGATCGCGACGCGCTTCTTCTTGCGCCAGTTCTTGGCGCTGGGCTTGAGTCCCCGCAGACGCAGGTAGGTCGCGACGGTCTCGGGGGCTTCGGGAGCAGAGGCTTCGGATGCCGGAACGGATGCCGGATTCACGATGTCGTTCATTCGTCGCCCCCTGCACGCTCATCACTGATGGTTCCGGCGGTGATCCGCACGACGTGCGCATGCAGCACCTCGGGGATATCCTCCTCCACCGCGGCGGTCACCACCACCTGCTCGTAGCCTGCGGTGAGCGCCGCGAGCCGCTGGCGACGGTCGGCATCGAGCTCGGCGAAGACGTCGTCGAGGATCAGCACCGGGTCGCCGGCGGGAGACTCGCTGCGCAGCAGCTCGGCCGATGCGAGACGCAGCGCGAGCGCGACGGACCAGGATTCGCCGTGCGAGGCGTAGCCCTTCACCGGGAGCGACCGGACGCGCAGCACCAGATCGTCGCGGTGCGGACCCGTCAGCGTCAGACCCCGATCGAGTTCGCTCGACCGCTTCGACGCGAGCGACGCGCGGAACTGGTCGGCGACGGCCGCCGGGGTCACGGCGTCCTCGGGCGCGGCGGCGGTGTCTTCGTCTTCTTCGGGATCTCCGCCGCGGATCGATAGCGCCCACTCGAGCTGAGGCCGATGATCGGCACCGGCGATCGCGGCGTAGGCATCGGCGACCGGCTGCTGCAGGTCATTGGCCAAACGCTGGCGCGCGACGATGATCTCCGAGCCGAGGGCGACGAGCTTGTCGTCCCAGACGTCGAGAGTACTGAGGCCCTCACCCCGGATGCCGCGCGCCCTGGCCGACTTCAGCAGTGCGTTGCGCTGCTTGAGCACACGGTCGTAGTCGGCCAGGACCGCAGCGAGACGCGGGGTGCGCTGGATGAGCAGCTGGTCGACGAAGCGGCGGCGCGACGACGGGTCGCCGCGCACGATCTGAAGATCTTCCGGAGCGAACAGCACCACATGCGCATAGCGCGGCAGCTCGTTGGTCTTCGAGGGGGAACCGTTGATGCGCGCCTTGTTCGACCCCTGCCGGTTGACCTGCACCTCGGCGAGCACCTTGCGCTCTCCGTGCGAGAGTCGCGCGCGGATGATCGCGAACTCCTGCCCATCGCGCACCATCGGTGCATCGGACGAGACACGGTGGGATCCCAGGGTGGCGAGGAACACCACGGCCTCGGCGAGGTTGGTCTTGCCTTGGCCGTTTCGACCGACGAGGACGTTCGGTCCGCGGTGCAGAGCGAGTTCGGCGGTCGCGTAATTGCGAAAATCCACCAGACTCAGATGCTCCACGATCACGGAGTCAGCCTACCTTCGGGGTACGACATCTCCCCGCCGGCACCGGACCGGCGACTGCTCGAAGGGGATCGAGCAGTCGCCGGTCGTGGTTCACGGAAGCGGGCCGTAGAGCGACGGAGCCGTACGGGCCTCCGCCGTCTGCTCGAACGCGTACGCCAGGCCGAGGAGCGTTCCCTCGTCGAAGTCGCGTCCGAGGAACTCGAGGTTCACGCCGCTGCCGGGCAGTGTCTCACCCGCGACCGTCTGCCCCATCGGCACAGTGACCGATGGCATCCCGGTGTTGGGACTCAGCCGCATGTTGGTTCCCTGGGTGCTGTACGCATTCGTGCTCGGATAGATGATCGCGTCGAGATCGAGATCGTCCATCATCTGGGTCACGAGCGTCTTACCGGCCGCGAGCTGAACGGTGTGGGTACCGGTCTCGCCGGCCCACCCCTGGTAGGTCGCGTCCGTGACCGCGTTTCGCGAGACGTAGATCGACCGCCGCGACGTCACGAAGCTGTTCGTCGCGAGGATGTCGGTCAGGGTCCGCGCCTCGACGTCCGGCCCGAGGTGGGTGGCGATGTACTCGTCGAGATCGTGGAGGAACTCGTTCGTCGACCCGGATCCCTCGTTCAGAACGGCGGCGAACCCGGACGGAGGTGTCACCGGCACCACGGTCGCGCCCTGTGCGGTCAGCGCCGCGGTCGCCTCCGAGAAGAGCCGCACGGTGCCGGCGTTGGTCCCCACCATCGAGGAGACGTAACCGATGCGCGCGCCCTGCAGAGCATCCTCGTCGAGGAACGAGGTGTACGACTCGGGAACGAGGCCCTGCTGTCGAGCGGTCACCGGATCCGCCTCGTCGACTCCCACCACCGCGTCGAGAGCGACGGCGGCATCGATGACGGAGCGAGCCATCGGCCCACCGGTGTCCTGCGAGAGTGCCAGTGGAATGATGCCGTCACGGCTGGCCAGACCCACCGTGGGGCGGATGCCCACGAGCTGGTTGTACGACGACGGCACGCGGATCGACCCACCCGTGTCGGTACCGAAGCCGATGCCGGCAAGATTCGCCGAGATCGCCGCACCCGTGCCACCGCTGGAGCCGCCGGCCGTCCTGTCCGTGTTGTACGGGCTCGCGACGAGAGTCGTCGCACCCGGCTCCTGGAACGAGGAGAACTCGGAGACGAATCCGTAGGCGAACTCGTCCAGGCTGGCCTTCGCGAGGATCACGGCGCCGTCGCTGCGCAGGCCGCTGACCATCGACGCGTCGGTCGCGGTCTGGTTCTCGTTCCAGCAGGCGCAACCGCCAGTGGTGACCATGTCGACCGTGTCGTAGTTGTCCTTCAACGCGATCGGCACGCCCAGGAGCATGCTCGTCATGCCCTCGGATGCACGGATCTCATCCGCCGCTGCGGCATCGGCCAGCGCCTTCTGGTTCACCGTGATGATCGAGTTGAGAGCACGGCTGCCGCCGGGCACGACCGTGCGGTCGTAGGCGGCGATGCGGTCGAGGTACTCCTGGGTGATGCTCTGCGAGGTCTCGACTCCCGCATTCATCGCCGCCTGCATGTCGATCACGGATGCTTCGACGAGCTCGAAGGGGCCGTCATCGTAGATGATCCGCTGCGAGAGGTCGGCGAGATCGAGGATCGTGAGCTCGCCGTCGGCATCGGTATCGAGGACGGCCACTCGGGACCAGTCCGGCGACGACGCCGTGAGACCGAGGGATTCGGCGGCGACGGACAGGTCCGCGGCCGTCACCATCTCGTCACCGGTCACGTCGAGCTCGCTGTAGTACGGCGGGAGGCTGACGGTGGCCGGTGCCGCCGCCGTCGCTGCTCCGCTCGCCATCCCGGCCGCGACGATCGTGGAACCCGCGACCGAGACGGCGGCGACGATCCGCAGGGTGGTCTTCTTCACAGTGGTGTCTCTCCTGGTTCTCGGCTTCTCTGCTCGGGTGTCGTGCGCGGTCATCGGGTCCTCCGTCGAACGGCGATGACGGTGCCCGCCGCGATGGCGGCGATGGCTCCCGCACCGAGGATCAGCCAGGGTGCGGCATCCGCGCCCGTGACGGCGAGCGAGCCGTCCGTCGTCGTCCCCGATCCGGAACCGGAACCCGAACCCGAACCCGAACCCGAACCGGTGTCGGGATCGCCGCCATCGGAGCCACCACCGGAGCCTCCGTCACCGGGCCCCGGCTCGGTGTCCTCATCGGCGGTGATCTCCACCGTCGTCGACGTGCCCGGCGCATCGGAATCGACCGCCGACGATGCGGTGCTCGAGTCGACGATGCGTCCGTTCGCGATGTCGATCGAGGCGTCGCCCGCCTCGAGTGCAGTGAAGGTGAGCGTGACCAGGGTCTGCGTGCCGGTCAGACCGGGGGAGGTGCCGAGCCGGGTCGCGGCGACCGCGATCTCACTGCCCGAGTCGGTCGCCGATCCGAAGCCGCCGGTCGGGAAGATCTCGCTGTCGGCGACGAACGCGAGCAGTTCGGGGTCGTAAGCGATGTCGAGTTCGTACGCATAGGCGTCGGTGAGCCCGGTGAGGACCGCGCTGACCGTGATGGTGTCGCCGACGGAGACCGAGGTCGGAGTCGCTGTCAGGGTCGCGGTCTCATAGGCGATCGGGACCACCACGGCCGAGGCCGGGGATGCCGTACCGAACGCGAGCAACGTCGCGGCTGTGAAGGCGACGCCGGATGCGAGCGCTCGCAACCGGCGGAATCGGGTAGGGGGGATTTCTTGCATGCGGAGCGTCTTTCGTCTGGAGAGACGAGCTCGGCTGCACGGCTGTTCGGAGCAGCCGTGCTCTGGGGGTACGGCTGACTCTCGCAGTCGGGTGTTTCGCGCTCTGAGCGGTGCGGTTTCCGGCGCGTAACGGCCGGAGGCAGGGCTCAGGGAAGGGGGCTCAGCGCAGCAGGAGGTTCGGCTGGAGCAGGTACTTGAACGAGTCGAGACCCGCCTGATCGACCGAGGTCTGGCTCGTGATCAGAACCGGGCTGAGCTTGTTGGCGTTGTCGCTCGAGGTGAACGTGACGCGCACGAACTCGCTCTTCACAGCGCCGAGGGCCTCGATCAGGTACTGCGGGTTGAGGCCGAGCACGACCTCGTCGCCACCCGAGAGGATCGCGTCGACCGACTCGGAGGCGCGGGCGTGCTCGCTGCCCGACGCATCCATCGTCACGCTGTCGCTCGAGAAGGTGAACCGCAGCGGAGCAGCGCGATCGAGCACGAGGGCGACGCGACGAACGGCCTCGATGAGGTCGGCGGTGTTGACGACCGCGTAGTGGTCGGTCTGCTCCGGGAACAGACGGCGCACCGGCGGGAAGTTGCCCTTGATCAGCAGCGAGGTCACGGTCTTGTTGCCCGCCGTGAACGCGATGATCTCGCGGTCGCCGGCACCCGAGAACGCGATCTGGATGGTTCCGGCGTGGCCGAAGGTCTTTCCGACCTCGACGAGCGTGCGTGCGGGAACGAGCGCGGTCTGATCGGCAGCGGCTTCGCCGTCCCACGGAACATCGCGGAGCGAGACGCGGTAGCGGTCGGTCGCGACGAGGCTCAGGCTCTGGCCCGACACC
The DNA here is from genome assembly GCF_044772365.1 of Microbacterium sp. NPDC090225. Classification (NCBI taxonomy): domain Bacteria; kingdom Bacillati; phylum Actinomycetota; class Actinomycetes; order Micrococcales; family Microbacteriaceae; genus Microbacterium; species Microbacterium sp. NPDC090225. Next base: position 2,254,203 of record NZ_JBIVYS010000001.1, read on the forward strand.
TCGAGCTGCACGCCCGTGAGCACGGGAGTGACGTCGTCACGCGAAGCGGCGAAGCCGACCTGCGCGATCGCGGTGCCGAAGTCGTCGGCCGGGACGACACCGGAGGAGCCGGCGACCTCGGGGATCGACGGGTACTCCTCGACGGGCATGGCGGCGAGGGTGAAACGTGCGGAACCGCAGGTGACAGTGATGCCGCCGTCCTCTTCGACCGCGATCTCGATCGGAGCGTTCGGCAGACGGCTGGCGATGTCCGAGAGCAAACGGCCGTGCACGAGGATCGTGCCGGGGGTGTCGACGGTGGCCTCGATCGTGGTGCGGGCGGATGCCTCGTAGTCGAAGGCCGACAGGGTCAGACCTGAACCGTCCGCCTCGATCAGCACTCCGGCGAGGATCGGCTGCGGGTTGCGCTGCGGCAGCAGCTTGACGACGAACGACACAGCCTCGCTGAAGACATCGCGGTTGACCTGAAACCTCACGGGTGCTCCCTTGTCGTCGATCTAGGACGGTGTCGTCGGTACTGCTGCGAGGTGGGCCCACCGCAGGGCTTCCCATGCTAGCCCCACAGTCCTTCGGATCCCTACGCCGACGGGAATCTGTCGTTCCGGGTGGTTCTCCCCACCGTCTGGTGATCGGATCGCGCCTTAACCGGGTTAACTCCTTAACGGTGTTAACAGCTGTGGATACTGTGGATAACTCGGTGGATAGTAGTCGCGAGTAGGGAACTACACGCTTGTCAGTTGTGGAATCCCTGAGGAAACCGCGGGTTCGGGGCATCCGACCCTCCGGCCCGTCCACCGAAGTTATCCACAGGTTTGGTCCTTCCGACCTCATTCATCCCGATGTGATTCACATCCATCCACAAGTTATCCACATGTGCATAGAGGCATTTATCGGATGCCGCGGATCGTCGTCAAGTAGGAAAAAAGGGGGACACGGCCCGCGAACGGATGCCGTGTCCCCCTTGTCGAGGCCGTGACTGCGTGTGTGTCGTCAGCGTCGACCGAGCTGCGTGGTGATCTCGGTCACCTGGTTGTAGATGGAGCGACGCTCCTTCATCAGGTCGCTGATCTTCTTGTACGCGTACATCACCGTGGTGTGGTCGCGGTTGCCGAACAGCTGACCGATCTTGGGAAGGGAGAGGCTCGTGCGCTCCCGGCAGAGGTACATGGCGATCTGACGCGCCGTCGCGATCTGCTGAGAGCGGCTCGATCCGTACAGGTCATCGACGGTGAGCTTGAAGTACTGCGCGGTCGCCGTGATGATGTCGGTCGGCGAGATGATGTTGTCCTCGGCCGTGTCGACGATGTCGCGCAGCACGGTCTGGGCGAGGGAGATGTCGAGCGCCGAGCGGTTCAGGCTCGCGAAGGCCGAGACGCGGATGAGTGCGCCCTCGAGCTCGCGGATGTTCGACGACACCACGGTCGCGATGTACTCCAGCACCTCGTCCGGGATGTGGAGGGCCTCGCTCTGCGCCTTCTTGCGCAGGATCGCGATGCGGGTCTCGAGGTCGGGTGCCTGCACGTCGGTGATCAGACCCCACTCGAAGCGGCTGCGCATGCGGTCCTCGAAGCCGGTGAGGTGCTTGGGCGCGACATCGCTCGTGATCACCACCTGCTTGTTGTGATCGTGGAGGGTGTTGAAGGTGTGGAAGAAGGCCTCCTGCGTCTCGGCGCGACCCTGCAGGAACTGGATGTCGTCGATGAGCAGGATGTCGACCTCGCGGTAGCGCGCCTGGAACGCGGCGCCGCGGTTGTTCGCGATCGAGTTGATGAAGTCGTTCGTGAACTCCTCGCTCGAGACGTAGCGCACCTTGACCCCCGCGTAGAGGGACTGCGCGTAGTCGCCGATCGCGTGGAGGAGGTGGGTCTTGCCCAGTCCGGAGTCGCCATAGATGAAGAGCGGGTTGTACGCCTTGGCCGGCGCCTCGGCCACGGCGACCGCCGCCGCGTGCGCGAAACGATTGGACTGGCCGATGACGAAGTTGTCGAACGTGTACTTGGGGTTGAGGCGGGACTCGTGGCGCAGCGGGGTGGGCTGCTCCATCGGGGAATCGACGCGGACGTTCTCCTGACGCCCGAAGTCGGCGACGGCGATCGGAGCGGTCGGCTGCTCGGCGAGTTCGTGGTTCACCACGACGCGGAAGGAGGTGACCTCTTCACCGATGTGGGTGAGGGCCTCCATGATCGGCAACCGGAGACGTTTGTTGATCTGCGCGGCCGTGAGGTCGTTGGGAACCTCGAGATAGAGAGTGGCCGACATGACGCCCGCCGGCACGGCGAGACTCAGGAAGCCCTGCAACTGCGGCGTCACGCGATCGTCGTCGACCAGCAGCTCCTGCACCGTGGTCCAGATCGGGACGTCGGGCTGGGCAGGTGAGGACATGACGCTCCGGGCGGGGATCGGTGAGGGGCTGCGAAACGCGGTTCGCCCCTGTGGATAACTACGGATGCCAACGGTAGTCATCGCAGCCGGGAACGGCAACCTGCCCTGGAAAATCAACGCGCGTGTTGTGCCGCGCCCTGCGTTCGAGGTTGTGGATAATGGCTGTGCGGTACTCACCGATCCACCGCGGCGAAGCGCGCAGATTTGCTCTGTGCGCCGTCGCGACGTACCCTTAGTCGGTTGACTTATGCCTTTTCGGCAGTTCCCTAAATTGTCTCCGGTCGCAGTGAATCCGGTGGCAGCATTCCCGGAGTGATCTTATGAGCAAGCGCACCTTCCAGCCCAACAACCGTCGTCGCGCCAAGAAGCACGGCTTCCGCGCCCGTATGCGTACCCGTGCGGGTCGTGGCATCCTCGCCGCGCGTCGTGCGAAGGGCCGCACCGAGCTCTCCGCGTAATCCGCTGTGCTCGCCCGCGCCTATCGGCTGACCCGCGGGAGCGACTACCGGTTGGTCGTTCGTCGCGGTTCACGCTGTGGCGGGGCGCGCGTCATCACCTCGATGATGACGACGGATGAGAGCAGGGCCGCACGTTTCGGCTTCATCATCAGCAAGCAGGTCGGTGGGGCGGTGGTTCGAAACACCGTCCGACGTCGACTCAAAGCTGTGTGCGCCGAAGCGCTGTCTCGCGTACCCCAGGGCACGGATGTCGTCATCCGTGCCCTTCCTTCGTCTGCGACCGCGACCTACGCCGAGCTCCAGGCCGATGTCGACCGTTGCCTCGCTCGACTCGCACCGGCGGGCGCACGATGACCGCGCTACCGGCATCCTCCATCGGCACCGGACACCTGCACACGGGTGACCTGATGCGGAGCATCCCGCTGATCCCGCGCAATCTCGTGCTCGGGTTCCTCACCGGGTACCGCAAGGTGATCTCGCCGATGTATGGAGATGTCTGTGCGTACTACCCCTCCTGTTCGGCTTACGCTGTAGGTGCGGTGCAACAGCACGGTGCCGTGCGGGGAACACTGCTCTCGGCATGGCGCATCCTCCGTTGCAATCCCTGGACCCGCGGGGGCGTTGACGACGTGAAACCGCACGAACACTTCCGCCACGACCTGACCGCCCATGGTTTCGTCGTTCCCGCTCGAAAGGACTGACCGGTGGGTCTCGACCTTCTGCTCGCCAGCGTCTCACCGTCGCCGGCCCCCTCCTCCGGAGGTTTCGATCTGATCGGAACCATCCTCTGGCCGCTCAAGTGGCTGGTCGAGCTGGTGCTCGTCGCCTGGCACTGGCTGCTGACCGCCGTCGGTCTTCCGGCCGCGTCGGGCATCACCTGGGTGCTGTCGATCGTCGGGCTCGTAGTCGTGGTTCGCGCTGCTCTGATTCCGCTCTTCGTGAAGCAGATCAAGAGCCAGCGAAAGATGATGGAAATCGCTCCTGAACTGCGGAAAGTCCAGGAGAAGTACAAGGGCAAGCGCGACCAGCTCAGCCGCGAGGCGATGAGTCGCGAGACCATGGCGCTGTACAAGAAGCACGGCACGACGCCGATGTCGAGCTGTCTCCCGCTCCTCGTGCAGATGCCGGTCTTCTTCTCGCTCTTCAGCGTGCTCAGCGATGTCACCAAGCACCACGCGGCCGGCATCGGCGGTGTGGGCCTGCTCAACGCCGAGCTCACCGAACAGTTCTACGACGCCAAGCTCTTCGGTGTCGCCTCGCTGCACGAGACGCTCGGCAACGCGGTCGACGCCGGCAACACCACGGCAATCATCATCCTGGTCACGCTCGTCGTGCTCATGATCGGTTCGCAGTTCTTCACCCAGCTGCAGATCATCTCGAAGAATCTGTCGCCCGAGGCCAAGACGGGCCAGGCGTACCAGATGCAGAAGATCATGCTCTACGTTCTGCCGCTGGGCTTCATCTTCTCGGGCATCTTCTTCCCGCTCGGTGTCGTCGTGTACTGGTTCATCTCGAACCTGTGGACCATGGGGCAGCAGTTCCTCGTCATCCGTGAGATGCCGACCCCTGGTTCCGAGGCCGCCAAGGCCCGTGAAGAGCGCCTCGCTCGCAAGGGCAAGGCGATCGATTCCTCGGGCAAGGTCGTTCCGATGGCCGCCTACGAGGCCGAGCAGAAGCGTCTGTTCGATGAGGCCGAGAAGGCCAAGGCCGAGGCTCCGAAGCGTCAGCAGCCTGTGGGTAAGAAGCGCGCGAAGAAGAAGGGCTCCTGATGACCGAGAGCGTGACCGAGAGCGTCGAGCCCACGGTGGCCGAGCTCGAGAACGAGGGCGACATCGCGGCGGACTACCTGGAGGAGCTGCTCGACATCGCCGACATCGATGGCGACCTGAACCTCGATGTTCGTCAAGGACGCGCCTATGTCTCCGTCGAGGCCGAAGGCGATGGACTCAGCCTCCTTTCGGCTCCCGACACGGTGCAGGCGCTGCAGGAGCTGACGCGTCTCGCCGTGCAGAGCAAGACCGGATCGTTCTCCCGCCTGATCCTCGACATCGGCGGTTCCCGCGACACGCGTCGTCGTCAGCTCGAGACCCTGGTGGATGCTGCGGCGGCGAAGCTCGATGAAGGCGCGTCGCAGGCATCACTGCCCTCGATGTCGAGCTACGAGCGCAAGCTCGTGCACGACATCGCGGCGGAACGCGGACTCGTCTCGGAGTCGTACGGCGAGGGTGCAGACCGTCACACGGTCCTGCGCCGTCGTTGACCCCGTTCGATCTATTGCGGGAGTACGCGGCATGAGTGGTCTCGAGACAGAACCGGCGGTCGCCGCCACTCTCTTCGGAGATCGGATCGACACCGCACGCGCGTTCACCGAAGCTCTCGCCCGTGAGGGAGAGCAGCGCGGACTTATCGGTCCGCTGGAGCTTCCGCGACTGTGGACCCGCCACATTCTCAACAGCGTGATCGCTGCACCGCTGTTCCACGGCAAAGTCGCGGACATCGGATCCGGTGCCGGACTTCCGGGTCTGGTGCTGGCGATCGCCCGACCGGATGTGCACTGGACCCTTGTCGAGCCGATGGAACGACGAGTCACGTGGTTGACCGAGCAGGTCACCGAGCTCAGCCTCGACAACGTCGAGATCCTACGCGCTCGCGCCGAAGAAGTGGGCCGCGCCGGTGCCTTCGATGTGGTCACGGCTCGTGCCGTCAGTGCTCTACGCACCCTGCTTCCTCTGACGGCGCCGCTCGTGCGCGATGGGGGAGAGCTCGCTCTCCTCAAGGGGATGAACGCGGCGAATGAGATCGAGGCCGCCCAGAAGCAGATCAAGAAGTACAAGGTCAGCGATGTCCGGGTCGAGGTTCTCGGTGAGGGTGTCCTCCCGGAGATCACCCGCGTCGTGCGGGCCTCTGTTCGCGCCTGACGGTCGATGTTTCACGTGAAACATCCGCTTCCTGCCGTGTGGTCGCGCTCGTGATCTTCGATGTTTCACGTGAAACGCCGCATGGATTCGTCATGGGTCGCGCCGTGCGCAGCCGGAGGAGGTAGCTACATGGGGTGGAAGCTGCGTCCGAGTACGACACCTGATGCGGTGTGGATTGCCGAGTTGCGCGCCGTGGTCATGCGACCTGACCTCGAACGACTCCACAGGTACGACCCCACCTGGGTTCGTGAGCGGTTCTTGCGGGCGTTCGTGTCGGAGAATACCTGGGTGATTGTCGTCGACGGACAGGATGTCGGGTCCGTTGCGGTGCGCGAGGAGCCCGATGCCGTGTGGATCGAGCACTTCTACCTGGACCCGAGTGTGCAAGGGAAGGGTCTCGGCGGTGCGGTGCTGACGCATGTGCTGGAGAAGTGGGACACTGGCGCGTCATTCCGCTTGAACGTGCTGCAGGGGAGTGCGGCACATCGACTCTATGAGCGTCATGGATTCACGCTCGAGAGCGAGGATGCTGTCGACGTCTTCATGGTTCGCAGCCGGGTGGAGTCCTAGTCCTGCTGTTTCACGTGAAACATACGTGAGTGGCCTTTGGTGTCTCGCAGGTGTGGAGGTGGGTGTCAGGGACGTGACCGTCGGTGTTGGCTGATGTGTGTTTCACGTGAAACATGTGGTGTTCCGGACTGTGTCATTAGTGAAGGACTTTGGTGTCGTGGGGGTGTGGGGTGGGTGCTCCCTTCGTTCGCAGAACGGGTACCCTCCCACTTCGTGGGCCCCTCCCGATGCTCACTCCCGGGAGCACACCACCTCCACACGGTTTCTTGCAGGTGCTGTAGCTGGGTGCCAGCTATTGAGCATCGGTGTCGCTCGGTGGGTGTTTCACGTGAAACATGTGTTGTTGCCGTCTGCCGTTCTCAGTAAAGGGCTTTGGTGTCGTGGGGGTGTGGGGTGGGTGCTCCCTTCGTTCGCAGAACGGGTACCCTCCCACTTCGTGGGCCCCTCCCGATGCTCACTCCCGGGT